>JAAWWE010000001.1 GCA_021404525.1 Rhodobiaceae bacterium | reverse complement strand
GGGGGGGGTCCCGGCCCCCCACGTCTTGTTGGGTGGGTGTGAAATCCGTGGGCGCGGTGGGCCCCCGCCTCTCCTCGGTGGTGTCCGCTGGGTTAGTGGTGCTGGGCTGCGTGAAAGCGGTTGGGGTGCAGGGGCGCGTGGGCGCGGGGGTTTTGCTGCGGGGGGCGGGATCAGGGTGGGGGCAGCTGGAGCGGGTGCCACAAGCGTTGGTTGCGGTGTGGTTTCCAGGATAGGTGCAGGTGGGGTGATCTCCGGTGGGCGATAGCTCGGGTCGTTTTCCTCTACGACAGGCATCATCGCCCCTTCCGACAGGGTGACGTCTGCGGGCGCATCCAACGTAGCAGCCGGAATGTTGATAGGTGCGGCAGGGGTCGCGGCGGCCGGGACAGGCTCAGGGGCTGGCGCCACCGCTGGTTGAGAAACTGGCTGAGGAGAGGTCTGTGGAGCAGCGGGCTGACGTGCTGGGTTCGGCGCGGGAATATCACGCCGGGTGGGTGGCAACGCTGCTACTGTCGGTGCCGCTGGAACGGCGATAGCAGGCGGTGTCGCAGCCGGTATCGCAAGGGGCGTCAATTGCGTTCGTGGTTTTGGCGTCGTCTGAATGATTGGTGCTGTGCCGTCATAGCGCGCAATGTCCTGCTCGATTTTGAGGTCGACGGCCTGACCTCTCAGGCGTGCTCGATAAACCTGCACATTTTCGATGACGCGTTGCACATAGTTGCGAGTCTCGGTGAAGGGGATGTTCTCCATCCAGTCAATGGGATCAACCGCCGGGTCGCGAGGGTCGCCATAGCGCTCTACCCACTGGGACACCCGGTGCGCGCCTGCATTGTAGGCGGCGATTGTCATAATGTAGGACCCTGCGAAATCATCCAACAGGTCGCTCAGGTGTGCTGACCCAAGGGTGGCGTTGTAGCTTGGATCGTCAGTCAGGCGCGCCCGGCGATAGGGGACACCGATTTGGCGCGCGACCGCACGGGCGGTTCTTGGCATGAGTTGCATGAGACCCCGGGCGCCGGCATGGCTGATCGCGCGGGGGTTGAATTCGCTTTCCTGGCGCGACAGGCCATAGACGAGCGCAGGTTCAACCGGCTTGCCCACTTGGGTAAAGGCTGGAAGCACGGCTGTTGGGTAGCTTCGCTCAGGCAGAGAAATCCCACGCCCTGCGGCGATTTTTGCGACCCGCACGGACAGGTTGGGCAGATCGCGCTCAACCATGAGATCGGCCAGCGCAGCCAGGGCTGTTGCGTCCGGCAGTGTTTTGGCGAGTTCAATAACGAAACTGCGGGCAAGGCTGTCCTCGCCGGCTTCGTTCATAAGTTCAAAGGCACGGACCATGTCTGAGGCGGCGAGGGCGCCGCTTTGGGCAGCCGTCGGAGATGGCGCCGCAGGGAGCTGAAGCAGGGCGGTTCCGCTCGACAGTCTTGAGGTCGCCAGCTGACCATAGAAGGTCGTCGGGTAGCTGCTGGCCCGCCTGTAATAGCCCCGTGCTTCATCGGCCCGTCCGCGCGCTTCGGCGGCGCGGCCCATCCAATAAGCGCCCCGAGACTTGCTGATGGGTGTTGTGACGCCTGCCTCCAGCGTCTGAAAGTGTACGAAGGCTCTGTTTGCATCATTCAGATATTGAAGGGCAATCCAGCCTGCGAGGAATTCGCCTTCAGCGAATGCGACCCCTCTCTCATGGCCATGCCCGGTCGCCAGACCGTAAGCTTCCTGGTAATGACCCTCTGTAAGTGCTTTGCGCGCAAGGATTTTTCGCTCTGTCCATGCGCGGTCCGGGCGTGCAATGGAATGGGTGGCTGTGGGCGGTGTCAGCAACAATGGGATGGCGGTCTGCTCCTGACCACGTCGCCGGAGGTACCGGGCATGATCAAACAAAAGACCAGCATCGGTCCGGAGGCTCGCTGGCACCCTTGTAACGGCGCTCTCGGCCCCACGGGACCGGGATGCCAATTTCAAGCGCGCATCCGCCAATGCACGGGCCTCTGCATCGACCAGCTGGAGCATCCTGCGTCCATCGGAAAAGCGTTGCTCCCAGATAAGACGGTTTAGACGGTCCTCATGGGCCTGGGGCGGCAGGTGGCTGCCGTATTTTTTCAGGATTTCGGATTCGCGTGACCGCGAGAACTGATGTTCAACCCAGGCGCGCTGGATCCACGTAGCACCCTCAACCCGTTGGCCGTTGTTCAGGAGTGCTTCTCCAAGGCGTACTTTGCCTTCTCCGGTCAATGGGTCGCGTGTGGCAAACCACGCAATCACGTCTGCATCGCGCATCGGATAGTCCGTGAGAGCTTCCTCGGCGCGGCGGGAGAGACGGTCCTGCCTTGGCCAATGCGGGTGTTGCTCCTGGAAGGCGACAACTTCTGCGACCGTCGATCCGGTTCCTTCCTTTTGGAAGCGGAGCCAGTTGAGGATCGCTTTTGCAGTTGGATCTGAGATCTGTCGGGCAAACTGTCGGACTTCCATCCACTTGCCCTTTTCCCGTGCATCCAGGCCATCCCAGAGCGCATGTCCATCGGCCTCGCTCAGGAGATCAGATGGCGGCGGTGGCGCTGGCTTTGTTATGGGAATGGGAACCGCGGCGACCGCAGCTGTCCCGAGCGCGAAAGAGACCGCGAGGCCTAATGCGCTGGCTTTCAGACTGGCAAAAGATGGACTCAACTCGCAATACCCCACTTGGGCCCCGACCTCTCCTGCTTGCTGGCACCTGGTTCAACTTATCGGGTGCCCGACTCAATGAAACGAAACCCCACTCTGTTTTCCGCCGGAAGCCGCCTTTTTTGTGGCAAAAGCTCACTCTGGAATCAGAAAACCGGGCTTTCTTAGAAAAAGCGTACAATTGTCGGCGATCACTTGCCAGTAACAGCTCTATGCGACATCAGGTCTGGTTAATTTCGCCCGCTAAGCGCCTCATTTTGTTGCGATTTGACGAGATTTGGCTGTATGGTCCGCGCCTCACAATAAAGAGCTGTTCTATAGGTTAACCCCTAACAGCTCACCATGTTCACTCAGGAGCCAGAGAGATGTTTAAAGGGTCAATTGTCGCGCTTGTCACACCGTTCAAGAACGGTGCGGTCGACAAAGACGCTTTCGCGCGTCTGGTGGAATGGCATATCGCCGAAGGAACCCATGGATTGGTGCCCTGCGGCACGACTGGCGAGTCGCCGACTTTGAGCGCTGAAGAGCATATGGGCGTCGTAGCACACTGTGTTGAAGTGACCGCTGGACGGATCCCTGTCATTGCGGGGACCGGCTCGAACAATACGGCTGAAGCTCTGGAGTTCACCCGGCACGCCAAAGATGTGGGAGCTGATGGTGCTCTGGTCGTCACGCCTTATTACAATAAGCCGACGCAGCCGGGCCTCTACGCGCATTTCAAGGCGCTCAATGACGCGGTCGATATTCCAATCCTGATCTACAATATCCCAGGTCGAAGCGTGATCGATATGAGTGTTGAGACGATGACTGAGCTTTCAAAGCTCAAGAACATTGTCGGGGTGAAGGATGCTACAGCGGATCTCTCTCGAGTGAGTTCGCAGCGGTTGGCTATGGGTCCTGAGTTCAATCAGCTTTCTGGGGAAGACGCGACCGCACTGGGCTATATGGCCCATGGTGGTCATGGGTGCATCTCGGTTGCGGCGAATGTTGCGCCGAAGCTCTGCGCGCAATTCCAGAGTGCGTGTATGCAAGGTAATTTCGATGCGGCTCTGGAGCTCCAAGACAAGCTGATGCCACTCCATACAGCCCTCTTCCTGGAGGCCAGTCCCGCTCCGGCGAAATATGCGCTTGAGAAGCTCGGCATTTGCGGGAGTGAAATCCGCCTGCCACTCGTGCCAATTGAGCCGTCGACGCGCGATGCGGTCGATGCGGCTTTGAAACATGCAGGGCTGCTTTAGCAGTTAGGATCCATGTCTTCCAAAAGCGGTGGCGCCAAGAAAAGACGCGGTGAAGACGGCAAGAAGATTGTCGCTGACAACCGTAAAGCGCGCTACGACTATTCGATCGGGGACGTTTTTGAAGCTGGTATTGTCTTGCGCGGTACGGAAGTGAAAGCGTTGCGCGAGGGAAAGGCGAGCCTTGGCGAGGCCTACGCGGAAGTAAAAGAGGGCGAGGCGTTTCTGGTCAACGCCTTCATCCCAGAATATCTGCAGGCCAACCGGTTTAACCATGAGCCCCGGCGCGTTCGTAAGCTTTTGCTGCACGCAAGAGAAATTGAAAAAATGGGTGCGGCTGTGCAGCGCAAGGGCATGACGCTGGTCCCACTAAAAATTTACTTCAATGACAAGGGCCGGGTGAAAATTGAGCTTGGTCTGGCGCAAGGTAAGAGGCAAGCTGACAAGCGTCAGTCTGAGAAAGACCGCAGCTGGCAACGGGACAAAGCCCGACTGATGCGGGAAAAGGGCTGACCCTTTTGGCGATGGAGGCGATATGAGTGACGACGATCAGAAGTCTGGTGAACCGCAAGGTTTGATTGGTCAGATAAAAGACAAGCTCATTTCCTCCAAGCAGAAAACAGCAGAGCAGGGGCGCCACCTGACGGGCATGCCTGATGCAGAGCGGGCCGACAGGCTGCCGCCTGGGCAGCATCGTGTGGACAAATGGCCAGTACTTGACCTGGGCATTCAGCCGGATGTGCCGAAGGAGAGTTGGGAACTCACTGTTGATGGCGCGGTTGCCAATCCAGTGGTCTGGAATTGGGATGCGTTCATGGCGCAGCCGCAATTTTCTCACGTGTCCGACATTCACTGTGTGACGACCTGGAGCCGCTACGACAATCGGTGGGACGGTGTTTCGGGTCAGCACATTCTTGATGTCGTGAAACCAACAGCGGCTGCAAAACATCTGATCTTCCATTCTTATGATGGCTATACAACCAACATTCGGTTGGAGATGTTTCAGGATGATGATGTGCTGTTGGCGCATTCGTGGGAGGGCGCGCCGCTGACCCGTGAGCATGGTGCGCCTGTACGGGTCATTATTCCAAAATGGTACTTCTGGAAGAGCGCAAAGTGGATCAAGCGGATCGAGTTTTCGGAAGTTGATCAGCCCGGATTCTGGGAAGTACGCGGCTACAATAATGACGGCGACCCATGGAAAGAGGATCGCTACTCGATGTAAACAGCATTGAGTTCACGTCTGGGGGGATTATGAACTTTCGAAACTGGGCAGCACTTTTGTGCGCTCTTGCTGCTCTTGTTGCCGTTCCGGTCCAGGCGGCCACCAACAAGCCAAATATTGTTATCATTCTTGCCGATGATTTGGGGTATGGGGATATCGGAGCCTTTGGGGCAACAGATATCGCGACCCCTCATATTGACGGTTTGGCGACACGGGGTATCCGGTTCACTGATTTTTATGCAGCGCATAATGTCTGCAGCCCCTCGCGGGCGTCTCTTTTGACAGGACGTCATTCCAAACGGATGGGCATATCTCATGTGTTTCAGAACAGCTCTCCCGATGGGATGCCGCTGGAAGAAATAACCATTGCGGAAATGCTAAAGGACGAAGGCTATGTGACCGGCCTTGTCGGTAAGTGGCATCTAGGATCGCAGGATCGCTACATGCCGTGGAACCAAGGGTTTGATAGCTTTCAAGGCGTTCCCTATAGCAACGATATGGGGAATTTCTTTTGGTACGACGAACAAGAAATCATCTATGAGCCGATCGACCAGGCTTATCTGACACAGCGCTATACAGAAAAAGCACTCGACTTCATCGGTGCGAATAAGGAAGAGCCTTTCTTTCTCTACATCGCGCACAGCATGCCACATGTACCGATTTACGCGTCGCCGGACTTTCTGGGGTCAAGCGAGCGGGGCCTTTATGGCGACGTGGTGCAGGAGCTTGATTGGAGTGTGGGGCAAGTCGTTACCGCGCTGGAAGAGGCGGGTGTTCTGGAAAACACGCTTGTTCTTTTCACAAGCGACAATGGTCCCTGGTTGCCGATGGGGAGTCATGGCGGCGAAACAGGCGGTCTGCGGGATGGAAAAGGTACAACGTTTGATGGCGGACACAAGGTACCAACCGTCGCCTATTTGGGTGGGGGTGTGGCAGGTGTGACAGTAAGCGAGCCCATTTCCATGCTGGATCTGCTCCCGACCATCGCCAACCTGACGGGTGGGGTGGTCCCGGCTGATCGTGTGATTGATGGGCGGGATGTGACAGCGGTTTTCACAGGCGAGGACATGAGCGATCCCATTCCCTATTTCTACTATGAAGCCTGGAACCGCCGTGTTGATGCTGTGCGTTTGGGCGAATGGAAGCTGAAACGGGAGAGCAGCTTCTGGGTGCCCGATCTTATTCTCTCCACAATCCTTCGTTGGGGGGAGTTCTCCCATGAGGCGATGTTGTTCAATCTGGAACGTGACCCGGGAGAGACAGACAATGTCATCGATGAAAATCCCGATATTGCGGAGAAGCTGCGTGGGGTTTTGGCTGACGCAGATCAGATTGAGTCGGAAGGACGTCCGCTCGTCATGCTGGGAACCGGCGCAGACCGTGCGGGGTATGAGCGTCTGTTGATCAGTCTTGCTGTCGTTGGTTTTGTATTTCTGGGTTTGCTGATCGGCCTCTTTTACGGATTGTGGCACGGGGGAAAAAGACTGCTGCGCAAGGTGTTCACCTGATGATGGGGTGAAAGGCCGCGCTTTATGGGCGCGACCTTCCGGACGTTAGGCGGCCTCTAGAAGACCTTCGGCCTCCAGCGCTGCCTGGACGTGTGGGCGCGCATTCATCCGACCCTGGAAGGCGGACAGGTTTTTCCATTTGCTTATGTCTTCACCGGTAACGCCGGTCCAGCGCAACACGACAAACAGATAAATATCAACGATCGAGAATTTGTTCGCGACAAAGAACATGCGTCCATCGCTGAAAACTTCTTCGAGGTAATCCAGATGCTTTACGACCAGACCGTGTGCGCGCGACTTCGCGGCGTCGTCTGCGTCTGAAGCAAAGAAAGGGTTGAACGCTTTGTGCAATTCGGATGTTACAAAGCTTAGGCCTTCCTGCACGCGAGCTCGGGCTGTCATTTCAACAGGCAATGCCAGTTCATGTTCCGGGGTCTGCGCAACGATGTATTGAACCAACGCGGACCCCTCTGTCAGGATGTCACCGCTGTCCAACTCGAGGGCGGGCACGCGTGCTTTGGCATTGACGCCTGTAAAGGTTTTGCCATTTTCGGTCTGCCCTTTGGCAGGGTCGTAGCGTTCAAGATCAAACTCCATTCCAGTTTCGCGCAGTACAATGTGGGTCGCGAGGGAGCAGGCGGCGGGGACGTAATATAGTTTCATGGGGTTTCCTTTCATGCTGCTGCAGCTGTGCTGTCGAGCGAGGTTGTCAGAGCGTCCATCAGGGACGCCACATTGCGGTGTTGCAGGTTTGGTGCGGACTGGCCCGCATAGAGGGATGTGAGATCGGTTTGGTTCGTCTCCATGGACGCCTTTTTTAGAGGTCCGACGAACCAGGCCTGGACGGGGAAGGGGGCTATCTGTTTGTCAGGATGTTCCAGTTCCTCAATAAGGCGGTTGCGCACACCGCGGGCAAGGCGTCCGGTATAGGTGCGGGTGAGGGTTGTGTCGGCGACCGCGTCCTTGTCGAATAACAACTCGCGGTGGGCATCTGTGGTGCCGGATTCCTCGCAAGCCAGGAACGCGGTTCCAAGCTGAGCTGCCGACGCACCAAGCTGGCGGGCAGCTGTCACTCCATTCGCGTCGACAATGCCGCCAGCGGCGATGATGGGCGTTTCAATCCGGGCTGCAGCGGTTTGAACGAGCGCGCTGGTGCTCATAAGGCTGTTTTCCGCCCGTTTCAGAAAAGACGGACGGTGGCCGCCTGCTTCAAAGCCGGTGGCCACAATCGCGGTGACACCGGCCAGGTCGAGAGCCACGGCCTCGGCGACACTTGTGGCGGCACCGATGGTTGCGATCCCACGCTGCTCGCATTCGCGGAGAATGTCGATGGAGGGAATGCCGAATACAAAACTTAGAACCGGTGGGCGAGCCTGAAAGATGCCTTCCATCTGCTCTTCAAAGGACTCGTGGAACCTGTCTGGGCGTTTGGGCAGATCTAGACCTAGCTCGTCATAATAAGGTTTGAACTGGGCGGCGAAACCTTCGTAGGCATCGTCTGAAAGGGAGAGGGCTTCAGGGTCGTGGTCCTCAACCCAGAGGTTCATCGCGAAGCTTTGGTCGGTCTTGCCTGCGATTTGCTTCGTGGTTTCGATGATCTGGTCAGGCGTCAGGATGTGTGCACCGAATGATCCAAGCCCGCCTCTGTTGGACACGGTGCTGGTGAGTTCAACGGTGGATATCCCCCCACCAAAAGGTCCCTGAATGATAGGGAGTTTGAGTTGCAAAAGGCTCGATAGGCGGTTGTCCGTGACCATTTCTGGGCTCCTCGATTAACGGCTTGAGGGGCTCAGATAGGAGTTCGACTTACCAATGTAAATTAGATAACCTTTGGTAATCTCACTTTCGAGTTTCCAATTGGTAACCAGGTTTTGTGCATGGCTGTAAAGATTCGAAAGAACAAAGTGGCGCCGCCGCCGGAGAAATGTGCTTTGACGGAATGCATGTCGGTCATTGGTGGCGCGTGGACGCCCAACGTGATCTGGCACCTTGGTGACGGGCCGCGCCGCTTCAGCGAACTCCAGATCGATATCCCGCCAATCTCAGCGAAGGTGTTGACCCAACGCTTGCGGCAGCTGGAGGCGAAGGGTGTCGTTATGCGTGAAGTGATGCCGACATCGCCGCCGACGGTAGAGTATTCGCTGACCGAGCTCGGCCAGGAGCTCATACCGGCTATTCAGGCGATTGTGACTGTGGGCGAAAAGCTCAAGCTTCGCGAGGAAGCCTGAGCTTTTTCAGGTCATGGTTCGACGATGTTGAACCAGAAGTCGAACACGTCAAGCAGGCCGAGAAGTTCTGCGAGGGCTTCGGGCTGACCGGTGATCTTGGCACCATCTGCCATGGCTTCCTCGACTGTCTTTTCCCCAAGCGCGAGTTGCGCGAGGGCGAGGCGTTCAATTTCAATGTCTGCGTCAGCACCCGCTACAGTCTTGCCTGGTTCGTGATGAAGAACCGCATTCGTTACCGTAACCAGATAGGTTTCACCGGTATCGCTAACCTTGAGGTTGAAGGTGAATTCCTTCTCACCAGCTTTCGGACCGTTCAGGCGCACAGACATGGAGTCGAGCAACTCATTGGTCGGAAGGCCGCGCACCGTGTCTGATCCCGCAGGGCGCGGAAACTCTGACGCTGGCATGGGGTTTCGCAGTTCCTGTGCAGCCGTCAGATAGAATGCCCGCCAAGGCCCAGATTCCGCCTGATAGCCCAATTGCTCAAACGCATCGGCTTGTAGCTCGCGCGCACCCGGGTTGCCTGGTTCGGCAAAAACCAGATGGTTCACAAGTTCCGCGACCCAGCGATAGTCGCCCTCATCGAAAGAGGCTTTTGCTTTTTCAAGGACGGCGTCAGCACCGCCAATAGCGGCGACATAGCGTTTGCCGGCTTCCACCGGTGGCCACTTGTGCAGATTGGCAGGGTTGCCATCGAACCAGCCAAGATAGCGCTGGTAGATCGCTTTGGTGTTGTGGCTCAACGTGCCGTAATAGCCGCGTGTGTACCATTCCCGTTCGAGGCTTGGTGGCAGCTTAAAGTCTTCCGCGATTTCAAGCGGTGTCTGACCGTGGTTGGCGAGCCGCAGGGTTTGGTCATGGACATATTTGTAGAGATCACGCTGCTTCTGCAGGAAGGTGACGCTTGCTTCCTTGCCCCAACGTGGCCAGTGATGGCTGGCAAACAGAACCTCTGTTTGCGACGCGTAGAGGTCAATCGCCTCGTTGATGTAATAGCTCCAAGACTTTGCGTCGCGCACAACAGCACCGCGCGGCGTGATGATATTGTGGAGATGGCAGGAGCAGTTTTCTGCCATGCAGAGCGCTTTGTATTGCGGGAAGAAGAAGTTCATCTCTGCCGGTGCTTCTGTATCCGGCGTTACCTGAAAGACGATTTCGACGCCATCGACAGTAAGCGTCTCGCCAGTCTCAGAGATGCTGACCGTCGGTGGGACGAGGCTTACTTTGCCCACTGACACCGTTTTGCCGAGACCCGCGTCCACATGGCCTTTTGGGCCAGGAGGCAGCATGGAGCCATACATGTAGGTTGCGCGGCGGCCCATGGCATTGCCTGCTAGCACGTTCTCGCTCACAGCTGCCTCTAGGAAGCCTTCAGGTGCAATGATCTGTAGCCCGTTCGCGATGTCTTCGTCGCTTAGGACACCTCTGACACCGCCATAATGATCCACGTGGCTGTGGGTGTAGATGACCGCCGTGACCGGCTTGTCGCCGCGATGCTCGCGCATTAGCGCTAGGGCCGCTGCAGCCGGCTCTGCTGAAATGAGCGGATCGATCACGATGTAGCCTGTATCGCCTTCAATGAAGGTGATGTTGGACAGGTCGAAGTTCCGGACCTGATAGATGCCATCGGTGACTTTAAAGAGGCCGTGGATGGCGTTCAGTTTCGCCTGGCGCCAGAGGCTCGGGTTTACAGTATCCGGCGCTTCATCCTTGATGAAATCAAAGCGCGACATGTCCCAGACTGTGTTGCCCGCCTCATTCACAACCTTTGCGTCGGGAATGGTTCCGATAAAGCCATTCGACGCCAGATCGAAATCTTCACTGGTGTCTTCAGGCAGAACTTTCTGAGTGGCTGCCTGTGCCTTCTTGGTGGCTTCTGTGGCGTCTTTCTGTGCGGACATGTTTCCCCCTGCGGATCGCTTTGTTCGTTAGGGGTAGTTTAGACAGGAAACGCCCGGCGCGCCCATGCTCTATGTGGGGAATTCCGTCTATCGGGACAGGTATTCTTTGGCTGCTCTGAAGACATCGTGGAACATGGCTTCGGTCAGGCGCCCGGTATTCGTGTTGTAGCGTGAGCAATGATAGCTGTCGAAAAGGGTGATGCCGTTGCCCAAATCATGTTCGGCGCCATGAGCGAAGGTGAAAGCCGAGCGTTTAAGGCCATAGGCGCTGATGACATTCTCATGAGACACGCGACCCAATGAAATGATGACAGAGAGGTTGGGGAGCGCTGCAAGACGCGCTTCCAGGAAGCCTCGACATAGTTTGGCTTCTGGTCCTGTCGGTTTGTTCTGCGGGGGGACACAGCGCACGACATTGGAAATCATGCAATCCACGAGTTCCAGGCCATCGTCGGGGCGGGCGTCATAGGTGCCCTTGGCGAAGCCAAACTCCAGCAGTGTCGGATAAAGAAGATCACCTGCCCAGTCGCCGGTGAACGGGCGACCGGTTCGGTTGGCACCCTGAAGACCGGGCGCAAGCCCCATGACCAAAAGCCTCGCGGAGTCGTTTCCCAATGAGGGAACCGGCGCATTGAACCAATCTGGATGGGCTTCCTGGTTTGCGGTCCTGAAGTCCACCAATCGTGGACAGAGAGGGCAATCAAGGGGAGCTTCAGGTGTGTAGGTGAGATCCATGGGCTTTGCTGTGGCTTTCTGACTGGCAGAGGTGGTGACCCATCTGATAGACCGGGGACGCATTGGCAGCAAGCGCCTGGCAGGATGTGTGGTTGGAGAGTTAGATGATCTTGGTGGCCTTGGGAGCCAATTTACCGGGTAGCTGGGGGAGTCCGAGGCAGAGCTTAGAGGCGGCGCTCGGTCAGTTTCCCACTTATGGACTGAAGGTTGAGGCGGTGTCCCCACTTTATCAGACGCCCGCTGTTACGCCCTACGCTCAACCCGATTTCGTGAATGCTGTGGCGCGCATCACAACCGCGTTTGGAGCGTCTGAATTGCTCAAGCAGCTCCATCGGATCGAGGCTGATTTTGGCCGGGTGAGGGGGCAGCGATGGGCAGAGCGGACGCTAGACCTGGACCTGATCGCTTATAATGGGTTGATTATTCGGAAAAGTGACGGAAATGGCCCCATTTTGCCCCATCCAAGGATTGCTGAGCGGGCCTTTGTGCTGGGACCACTGGTCGATATCGCGCCTGATTGGCCTCATCCAATACTCGGCTCCTCTGCAACAGAATTGTTTACGGCGCTTCCATTGGAAGACAGGCGGGGTCTGAAGCGGCTTAATTCTGCTTCAAAAGACTGAAAACAAAGGGCTAAGGCGCTGTTTTCGCTTGCGTTTGGGCCGTATCCCGCCTAAACAGAGCCCGAATCTAATTTCCCCAAGCGCCCGGAGTGTGACTGCATGGCTCGCGTGACAGTAGAAGACTGCGTAGACAAGGTCCCCAATCGTTTTGATCTCGTCCTGATGGCGGCCCATCGGGCTCGCGCCATGTCAGCTGGTTCTGAGCTCACGATTGATCGCGACAATGACAAAAACCCTGTCGTAGCGCTCCGCGAGATTGCCGAACAGACGGTTATTCCGGCTGAAATTCGCGAAGATATCATCGAAAACATGCAGAAACGTGTGGATGACGATGAGCCAGAAGGTGTTCTTGGCGCCGACGCGGCTGAGGAAGAAGAAGGTGCTCCGGCGCCGGAAGTACAGCTCGGCGAAGGCGACCGGATGAGCGAAGATGAGCTGCTTCGCGCGCTCCAGGCTCAACTTGACGCTCCTGCGCCGCCACGCGCTCCTGAAACAGAGGAATATGATTGAGCGGCGCCTTCCACATAGGGGCTGAGTTTTCAAAACCCCGTCCGAGAAAGCGCCGCCCGGCATTAGCTTTGAGGGCGGCGTTTTTCGTTTTTGAGGTAGATTTGATTGCACGCTGCGGAGGTAGCAGCGGGAAAGAGATGGGGTGCGATGCTGCGCCAGTATGAACTGGTGGATAAGGTCCTTGCCTATGATCCGGTGGCGGACGAGGCGCTGATCAACCGTGCCTATGTCTACGCGACCAAGATGCACGGCAATCAGCTTCGCCATTCTGGTGATCCCTACTTTTCGCATCCAATCGAGGTCGCCGGCATTCTGACGGACCTGCGGCTGGACGCTGCGACCATCATTACCGGTCTTCTGCATGACACTGTTGAGGACACAGAGGCCACGGCAGAGGACATTGCCTCGCTGTTTGGCGGAGAGATTGCAGGCCTTGTGGATGGGGTCACCAAACTCTCTCAGCTTGAATGGGATAGCGAAGACGCTAAGCAGGCGGAGAATTTTCGGAAATTCCTGTTGGCTATGTCGAACGACATTCGTGTCTTGCTCGTCAAGCTTGCGGACCGGCTGCACAATATGCGGACCCTTCATCATGTTCCCAAGGAACAGAAGCGCCGTCGGATTGCCCAGGAGACGCTCGACATTTACGCGCCGCTTGCCGGGCGCATGGGTATGCACGAATTCCGGGAAGAATTAGAAGACCTGTCTTTTCAGGTGATCAATGTTGAAGCCAGGCAGGCAATTGAGGCGCGGCTGGATAATTTCCGTTCCGAGAGTGGCGATGTGATCGAGAGCATCAGAGGCCAAATCTCTGCGCTCTTCGACGGAACGGATCTGGATATCGAGGTTCGAGGGCGCCAGAAACGGCCTTACTCAATCTGGCGCAAAATGCAGAGCCGGTCAGCGTCGCTTGAGCAGCTGTCAGACATTTTTGCTTTTCGCGTTCTTGTCGATGATGAAGAGGACTGTTACCGAGCCTTGGGTGTTTTGCACCAACGCTGGCCTAGCGTGCCTGGGCGCTTTAAGGACTATATCTCCACGCCCAAGAATAACGGGTATCGCTCAATACACACGACCATTGTCGGCCCCGAACAAAAGCGCGTGGAGATTCAGATCCGGACGCAGGATATGCACGATGTTGCCGAATACGGGATCGCTGCGCATTGGGTCTATAAAAACCCCGAAAAGCTGAAAACAGAAAACACCTATGCGGACACGTTCGGCTGGTTGCGGCAGTTGGTGGAGATGCTTGAACATGGCAGTTCCGCCGAGGAGTTTCTGGAACACTCCAAGCTGCAACTTTTCTCCGACCAGGTGTTCTGCTTTACGCCTAAGGGCATGTTGATCAATCTGCCGCGAGGAGCAACAGCGCTGGATTTCGCCTATGCAGTTCATACGGAGGTGGGCGACACCTGTGTCGGATGCAAAATCAACGGCCGCCATCTGCCCCTTCGCACGCAACTCTCAAATGGTGATGAAGTAGAGATTGTTCGCTCCAAGGCTCAGAGACCCGTGCCCATATGGGAAGCTTATGTTGTCACGGGGAAGGCGCGGTCTGCGATCCGCCGCGCCCTTCGTCAGGAGCAATTGGAGGAGTTTGTGCTTCTTGGACGTCAGATGGTGCGATCCATCTTCGAGGCTTTAGAGAAGGATGCCGCAGATGCAGTGATCGAACGTGCCTTGGGCCCGCTTGGGCATGAGACACTGGATGATTTGTTTGGTGCTGTGGGTGAAGGCCTTCTTTCGGCGCAGGAAGTGCTCGAGCAGGTTTATCCCAGAGCAAAAGAGAGCAAGGCCGGCAAAAAAGCGAAAGTACGGGCGGCGGAAAAGACCGATCCTTTGAATGCGAAACCTTTGGTGCGCCTTCGTGGCGGTGAGCGAGGGCATGCCATCCGCTTTGCGGAGGACACGTTCCCGCTACCGGGGGACCGGATTGTCGGCATCCTGACACCTGGGGAAGGGGTCGTGGTTTACCCGATCTCTTCACCCATGCTGGAAGCATTTGATGGGGATGAACGTTGGGTGGATGTCGCTTGGGAAACGCCAGAAGACGAGGCGGGAACCTTTGTCAGCCGCTTCAATATTCGTGCGTCCAATGAAGTAGGGGCGCTGGGCGCCATTTCGACCCTCATCGCTGACTATGATGGAAACATCAATAATATGAGCCTCGCTCAACGTGACGTCGATTTTTACGACATGGTTGTGGATGTCGATGTGAGAGACTTGAAGCACGCCACCCGTATTATCAACGCCCTCAAAGGCCTGTCGGTGGTAAATGCGATTGGTCGCGTATAAAGATCAAGCTCTTAACAGGGCAACAACCTAAAACTGGTATGGAATGATATGGACGAGAAACGGGTACTAAAGGAATTTTCGGACGCAGGCGCCTTGTTAGATGGGCATTTCGTGCTGTCGTCTGGGCTCCACTCGAGCCGGTACCTGCAATGCGCCCGCGCGCTGATGGATGCCAAGCGCGCAGCGCGGCTCTGTAAGGCGCTGGCAAAAAACGTTCAGGAACTCATCACAAAGCCAATTGACCTCGTTGTTTCTCCTGCCATGGGCGGGGTTATTGTCGGGTATGAAATGGGACGGCAGCTAGGTGTACCCGCCATCTTCCTTGAGCGGGTTGATGGTGAATTCACGCTCCGCCGGGGATTTGATATCCCGAAAGGCACACGCGTTTTGATGGTTGAAGACATTGTCACCACAGGGCTCTCGTCTCGCGAGGCGATTGCCGCCATTCGGGCGGCTGGCGGTAGTGTCGTTGGGGCAGCCTGTTTGATCGATCGCTCCAGCGGAAAAGCAAAAATCGGGGTCAAACTTGCCTCATTGACGCAACTATCCGTTCCGACCTATGAGGCCGACAAATTGCCGCCAGAATTGGCCGCTATTCCCGCAGTGAAGCCGGGCAGTAGGGGGCTTAAATAGGGACCCATGTTTCGTCGCCGTGTTCAACTCCACCCAATTGAGCGTCTGCGTGAGCTCGTCTGGCCACGGCTGGGCTGGAAGCGTGCGTTTCAATATGGGTGGCGGCGTGTATGGCGGCTGGGTGGAACTCCCCATGCCGTAGCTCTAGGGGTGTCGGCAGGAGCGTTTGCTTCTTTTACGCCCTTTATCGGATTTCACTTCGCAATCGGGTTTGCCATTGCCTGGGTGCTGCGCGGCAATCTCATCGCGTCGGCCTTCGGGACGTTTGTGGGGAACCCTCTGACATTTCCGATTATCTGGCTTGCAACCTATGACCTAGGATATTGGTTGCTTCAGGGGTCCGAAGCGCCATCTGAACCCGAACTCCAAGTTGATATGCTGTCAGGACAAGCCTGGGACGGCGTCTTGCCGGTTCTGGTGCCAATGCTTGTTGGCGGTATCCCATTGGGCCTTGTGACGGCAGGCATAGTCTATTACCTCACCCGCAGTACGGTCGAAGCCTATCAGGCAAAACGCCGTGACCGATTGGCAAAACTGGCTGCGATTCGCGACAACAGCTCCGACGAGCAGGATGTGATTGCTGAGCACTGAGCGTGAGGGCGAGAGGGATAGATGACTGACAGACATGAATTACGTCTGGGCGTGAATATCGACCATGTGGCAACTATTCGGAACGCCCGTGGTGGTGGGCACCCCGATCCCCTGCGAGCTGCCAATATTGCAGCTGGTGCGGGTGCGGACGGTATCACCGCGCATCTTCGTGAAGATCGCCGCCACATATCCGATGAGGATATTGACCGCCTTATGGATGCGCTGACCCTTCCGCTCAATCTTGAGATGGCGGCGACAGATGAAATGATGGAGATCGCGCTCCGGCATCGGCCGCACGCGGTCTGTCTGGTTCCGGAAAACCGGGAAGAGCGCACAACGGAAGGTGGGCTTGATGTTGCCGGCCAGCACAACCGGTTGGCGCCAATGATTGCGGAGTTGTCAGACGCCTCCGCGCGTGTGTCGCTATTTATCGAGGCCGACCCAAGACAGCTTGAGGCGGCAGTGGATCTGCAAGCTCCAGTGGTTGAGCTCCATGCTGGGGCTTATTGTGATGCCTGCTTCGATGGGGACGGCCTCACAGCAGGTCGCGAGCTTGAACGGCTTCAGGAGGCTGCAACTGTGGGCGCAGCTATGGGACTTGAGGTTCATGTAGGGCATGGGCTCACCTTCGACACGGTTGGCCCGGTGGCTGCCATGCCAGAAGTGAAAGAGCTCAACATCGGGCACTTTCTGATCGGTGAGGCGATTTTTATTGGTTTAGACGCTTCGATAAAGAGAATGCGGGCCTTGATGGACGAAGCGCGAGCGGAGACACTAAAAACCTCATCATCTTGAGGGCTTCATATGATTCTCGGTATCGGTAACGACATTATCGACATTCAGCGTATTGAACGCACACTTGAGCGGTATGGCGAGCGGTTCATCAATCGCCTTTACACTGACATTGAACGCCAGAAGTCAGAACGCCGTCGAAACCGGGCCGCGTCCTATGCGAAGCGGTTTGCCGCTAAAGAAGCCTGTTCGAAGGCTTTGGGCACAGGCATACGTCAGGGGGTTTTCTGGCGGGATATGGGGGTTGTCAATCTGCGATCAGGGCAGCCAACCATGGCATTGACGGGCGGCGCTGCGGGCCGCCTAGCAAAGATGATACCTGAGGGCATGGAAGCCCAGATTCACCTCACAATCACAGATGATGGGCCGCTGGCGCAGGCAATTGTCATCATTTCTGCGGTTCCGGCTGGTGGACCTGGTACCGGTAACCTTTAGCAAGGTTCGAAGGGTGACGGACCGCAGTTTGTGGTATGGTCCCGCCACTTTTTGACATATATCGTGAGTGAGCGCCGGTAGTAATGACCGAAAAAATGAAGAGCCTGCGAGAGGTTGCGTGGGCAGAGAATGTGAAGACTATCGCGTATGCGCTCCTGATTGCGCTGTTGATCCGAACCTTCCTATTTCAGCCCTTCAATATTCCAAGCGGATCGATGATCCCCAATCTATTGATTGGCGACTATCTCTTCGTTTCAAAATATTCCTATGGCTATTCCCGTCACTCCTTTCCTTTCAGCCCTGGCCTGTTTGACGGACGTGTCTTTTCGGGCGAGCCGGAGCGTGGTGACATTGCTGTTTTCAAAACGCCGAAAGATAACCGGACTGATTTCATCAAACGGGTGATTGGGCTTCCGGGCGATGAGATCCAGCTGCGAAACTCGATCCTCTATATTAATGGTGTTGCGGTTCCACGAGAGCGGATCGAGAATTTTATCTCCCGTGACCGTTTTGGAAACGTTCAGGAGATTGCGCAGTATCAGGAAACGCTTCCAAACGGCGTGACTTATACAACGCTCGATAGCCGATTGAATGCACGCAGTGACAATACAGGTGTCTACCGGGTGCCAGCAGGTCATTACTTTATGATGGGAGATAATCGGGACAATTCGGCTGATAGTCGCGTTCCAAGCGAAGTCGGGTATGTGCCTCTCGAAAATTTTGTCGGCAAAGCGCAGGTGATCTTCTTCTCGACAGACAGCTCGGCGCGCATTTGGGAGTTCTGGGGATGGCCGAGCGCGATCCGCTGGGACCGGATATTCGACGGCCTCAATTGATAGCTTCATGACAGACGAAATCGCGGCACTGGCGGACCGGGTAGGGCATCAGTTCAAGGATGTCACACTGCTTCGGCGAGCGCTCACTCATGGTAGCCAGGCTTTGGCTCAGGGGGAGCTGGGCTATGAGCGGTTGGAGTTTCTAGGAGACCGGGTGCTTGGCCTCGTCATCTCTGACATGCTGTACCATCGGTTTCCTGCAGAAGAAGAAGGTGATCTTGCCGTGCGGCTTAATGCGCTGGTGCGCGCGGAGACCTGTGCCACAATCGCTCGCGAGCTGAACATGGGCGCTGCTCTTCGCATGACCAAGGGCGAAGAAAAGGCTGGCGCGCGAGACCGTGGGAGCATATTGGCAGATGCTTGTGAGGCAGTGATTGCAGCGCTCTATCTAGATGGCGGGATGCCTGCTGCGCGCGCGTTTGTCGAAACATGCTGGGGACCCAAACTGGAAGCCATGAAGGCGCCTCCGCGTGATCCAAAAACCATTCTCCAGGAATGGGCCCAAGCTCAGAAGAAGGGCTTGCCGCGCTATGAAGCGGTGGGGCGAACAGGACCGGATCATGCTCCCGAGTTTGAAATAGAATTGACCGTTTCCGGATTGCCCGCAATTGTGGCAAAGGGACCTTCCAAACGAATGGCTGAGCAAGCCGCTGCGGAGCGGATGTTGAAGCGAGAAGGAATTAGTTCATGACGAAATCTCCTGCTGAGGGGGACGTGCAACCAACCAGGTGCGGGTTTGTTGCACTTATTGGCGCGCCAAATGCTGGTAAGTCGACACTGCTCAACCAAATGGTGGGGTCTAAGGTTTCGATTGTGACCCACAAAGTTCAAACGACGCGGGCGCGCATTCGCGGGATTGCCCTTGAAGGGCAGACGCAAATCGTCTTTGTGGACACACCGGGCATCTTTCAGCCAAAGCGTCGTCTGGACCGAGCTATGGTGGAAGCCGCCTGGGGAGGAGCTGCAGACTCTGATGCGGTCGTTCTGCTTGTGGATGCACAACGAGGCGTTGATGAAGATGTCGAACGCATACTTGATGGCCTCAAAAAGTCCGGACGTTCTGCCATGCTTGCGCTCAACAAGATTGATCTCGTGAAGCACGAAGCCCTTCTCGCCCTAACGGCGCGGTTGACTGAGACTGCTGATTTCTCCGACGTCTTCATGATTTCTGCAGAAAAGGGTCATGGTCTTGCGGACCTTCGCAAGCATCTCGCCGAACTGATGCCGCTCGGTCCATGGCACTATCCTGAAGATCAGATTGCGGATGTGCCGCTTCGCTCCATGGCGGCAGAGATCACTCGGGAGAAGCTCTATCTTCGGCTGCATCAGGAAGTTCCCTATGCCTTGACCGTTGAAACGGAGCAGTGGACTGGCCAAAAAGACGGCAGCGCTAAGGTCGAGCAGACGATCTATGTTGAACGGGACAGCCAGAAGAAAATCGTGATCGGGAAGGGCGGTCAGTCTCTGAAGGCTATCGGCAAAGCGGCCCGTGAAGAAATGGCAGAGCTTTTCGATCATAAAGTCCATTTGTTCCTTCATGTTAAGGTCCGTGAGAAGTGGGGCGAAGAGAAAGAACGGTTCCAGGAAATGGGACTGGACTTTCCGAAGGACTGAGATCCGATGGACGTGTAACGCTTTCGGTGGTCCATATGGCAGGAGGAAGCAGATTTGGAGTGGCGTGACGAAGGTGTCGTGCTTTCTGTCAAATCGCATGGGGAAACCAGTGCGATTGTCGAACTCTTCACATCTGAACATGGGCGCCATGCGGGACTGGTGCGCGGCGGTGCTTCAAGGCGTATGAAACCTGTTCTTCAACCGGGGAACAGTGTGAGTGCAACCTGGCGGGCTCGTTTACCTGATCATTTGGGAAATTTCACAATCGATCTCGATCGCGCCCGCGCTGGTGTTCTTATGGATGACCCGCTGTCGCTAGCGGGTCTGAGCGGCGCCTGCGCTGTTGTTTCAGCGCTCCCTGAACGGGAGCGTCACACGGCTCTCTACGAGGCATTTACTGTACTCCTCGATACGCTTGAGGAAGCGGATGTATGGCCGGCAGTGTTTGTGCGTTTTGAGCTGGGGCTATTGCAGGAACTGGGCTTCGGACTTGATCTGACCAAATGCGCGGCAACGGGCAAAACCGAGGATCTGATTTATGTGTCTCCCAAGACCGGTCGTGCGGTCAGCCGCGAGGCTGGTGAGCCATATGAAAAACGCCTCTACCGTCTTCCGCCATTTCTTGTTGGTGGGCGTATCACTGCTGCTGAACCTGAGGATGTTGCCGACGGCCTGCGCCTAACGGGTCACTTCTTGGAACGCCACCTGTTTGGTCCGTTTCATGGAAGGTTGCCCGATGCGCGGTACAGGTTGATTGACCGGCTTTCAAATACCGTGAGGAACGAGACGACAGGTATGAGGTAGGCGGATCAGGAACGGTCCGCGACCGCATGGTCAACAAGCGTTTCCAGTGCGGTCAGCACCAGCTTGGTCGGCGCATCAAGCTTCACATCAAGCGCGTTTCGGTTGAAGAGCGCATCCAAATGAGCGGTGAAGATGGCGGGGTCCATTGCGCGACCTGACACATCTGCGTTCAGATACCGCAGAAGGGACGAAGTGATACGTATCACCGGCATGTGATCCAGGGCTTTGGCAGCACCATGGATGTCTTTGCACTCTTCGATAAATGGTTCTCGGTCGGGAAGTGTCCCGTCTTGCAAATCCCGATAGACCGGCTCGATTTGTTTGATTTTCCTATTCAACGCCGTGACACACTTCTCCTCATTCTCGGAGATTAGTGTCGTCATTTTTTGAAGACGTCTGCTATCGGGTTTGAATTTGCTGTCAGTGAGGTTGCGGACATGCTTCAGGCTGGGGTCGTGGGTGACTTTGGCGAGCAAGAGGTTTGGCGGATTGATAAACTCGCATGGGTCGCCTTTTTTATTGCCGCCGCGCTTGCCGACGGGTGCTTGCCTTTTTCCTTTCTCAGATTTGTCGGCTTTCGTGGTCATTGGTCTTGCTCGTTTTCGGTTCATGCATTGCTGGGTTGGTCAGGCACGGTGGTCAGATTGCCCAAGTGTCTGCGTCATCTGTTGGTTTCTGCGGGCTGGTTTCTTCGGCGTCGCCGCGCTTGTCTTCGCCAAAAAAAACATCATCCGTGTGGCGACGTCGGTCAGGGCCGAAATAGGGACCGACTTTCACAAACTGCCTTGGCCGCTCAATGACACTGATGACGCGTGTCATCAAACTCTGGGCTGAGACAGGCTTGGCAAGATATTCTGTTACGCCCTGATCTCTCGCTCGTTCGATGTTGGTCATCTCCACATGGCCTGACAGCATAATGATGGGAACAAAAGGATTGGGGTTGTCAGCATCCATTCGGATGCGCCGGACCAATTCAAATCCATCCATCGGCTGCATGCTTGCGTCGGTAATCAGGAGATCGGGCACTTGTTCCTTGTACAGTTTCAGCGCGCTTTCACCGTCAGCAGCAGTAATGACTTTGCCAATGCCCATAAGGATTAGCAGGTCGTGGATTAGCTTGCGCATGTAGGGGCTGTCATCCACAAACATTGCGGTCAGTACACTGAGGTCGTAATCGGTCGATGACATCGCATTTCCCAATAAGTCGCCTAAATTATTCGGCGATTGTTAACGGAAAACCTTTTACAGGCGCTCAACAGACTCTGAAGTTTTTTCGAAAAAATTGTCTTGAATGTCCGACCCAACAATCAAGAGAATCGCTCTTTCCCTGCATTTTACTTCTGTTCAGACCATCTTGGAACGGATGTTTCTGTCTAAATGCTAAACCTTAAGATCTGGGTATTAGTCCTATTGTTGCGCGACAGCTTCGTTGAGTCCGACGAGCAACCGGTTCCATTCCGTTTCGTCGCGCTCAGTCCAGGAGTCTCCCAAAATGTCACGAAACGTGTCGATAATTGTGACGAAGAAGGTTTCGAATGTCTCGGGTGGAACACCGATCTGGTCGTGATTGATTTTCTCAGTCGCGATGAGACTGGTGGCGTAATGCTTTTCGCCTGTGAAATCGAGGAAACACTCGATGACTTGAGCAAGCATGTTTCCCTTCACACTATTGTCCCTATCAAGCAGGAAGAGTTCGCGCATTTCTGGGTGCTTGGTGAAGAGCCTCTCGTAGACCAGGTCGGTTGGATCGCCGTGCACGGCGGCGATGCGTTCCAGGCAATCTTCGATAGGGTTACTCTCGGTCTCGACAGCACTCATAAGACTCTCTCCAGCTCAGCTTTGTTATTCAGGCCAACGTGATGGAGGGGATTGCTAGTCTTTCGGCACGTTCGCCAGTTCTCCACTATCGCCGAGATATCCTGCCCAGGCAAACCAGTAGGCGATGTGACCAGGCAGTCGTGGAAAGGACGTTCCGCCAGCGTTTACTAGGGCTTCCTCCGTTACGGCCCATGTTTCGCCGTTTGCGACCACTTGTCGCGGTGTGTCGGTTACCGCGAATTTGGTTCCATCGGTGCGATAGGCGCGGACGGTTCTGGTATCAGGATCACCTATGAGTGTGAGCGAAAGCGCTCCAGCGCTGTCGTTGATGACGGGTTTTTCGTTAAAGCTTGCAAGAGACCAGGCTTTTTCATGTCCTGAGGATCTCAGCGCAAAGACATAGTCTTTCGGATCGAGCTCTGTTCGTTCGACCTGAGCAGGAAAAAGCAAATCGGCACTTTCGAAGTAATCGCCATAGGGTTGTCCTGGGCGATAGTCTCGGCGGTATCCTGTTTCGATGGCGAGGATTTTGGTGGTTGGATTTGCTGCTTTCCAATCGCCCCAGTGGGTGATGGTGACCGGTAGTGTCTTGAGTTCAATCTCTGAGTCCGTCAGGCGTCCAACGACTGGCTTTCCCGTAAACTGGTTCCAGAGAGACTGTGTCTGATGGTCATACATCAGCTTGTTTGACCGGTAGAGAAAGCCGGAGCTGCCAAACGTGAAGTTCGACCCGTCTGTGCGTCTTGTGTCGAACAGGATACCGGAGGCACACAGCGTGCAATAGGCAAGTGAAACGGGCACACCGCCGACGACGTCGTTGAACATTTCATGCCAGTCCATGATCCGCAGCGGGTAGGCCCGCACGTCTCCATTGATAGAAACGCCGAACACAAGTTCATCATCGGTGAGATACACAGCGTTGACAGCCTCAATCAGGTCCGGGTTTGTCAGTGCTGGTATGCCGTCTTTGTAGACACCGCCCCAAACAATCTCCTCCAGGCGGATTTTGTGGCTGACACCGGGATAGACGAAACTGACGAAATTCGGGTCGATAGCGGTGAAAAGAGTGGTCAGGAAGCTATCGTGGCCTTCGAACGCCTGGATCTCTGGGTGAGCTTCCTGCCACAGGACCCAGTCGTGCCAGCGAGTGCCGGCTTGCTCGCCGGTCAGGGATTCGAGAGCATTGATGATGAGGTCCCTGTCCTCCGCATTGTATCTCAGGGCGCGAATGAGGGCAGGGATTGCCGGTTTGCCGCCTATGTCGCGCAGCCATTCGATGGATACTCGCCGCAGAACAGGCGATTGTGAGATCAGCTGCGCCGCCATGGTGGCGGTTTGCAAATCGTCTGTTTCCTCCGCATGGGAGGGAGCCAAGAGCGTCAAGCTTGCCATGAGGCACAGGGCGAACCGAGACAGGGGTTTTTGCAGAATTTGGGACATTTCTCTCTCCATCGTCGGAGAAAGCATAGCGAGGGCGGCGATCTTTGGGCGTCACAGCACGTGAACTCTCCGTGAGTGCTTTTCTTTCCAGCTTTTGAGCGGATTTCGACTGGGAGTAGCTCCGAATCTCGCTATAAATCAGGCATGACAAAGGCCACTCTGCCCCCAGATATCCCAGATCAGGAAGTAAACCTGCGTGAAGCGCTGGAAGAGCGCTATCTGGCCTATGCGCTTTCAACCATCATGCATCGGGCCCTGCCTGATGTACGCGATGGTCTGAAGCCCGTGCATCGGCGCCTGCTCTATGCCATGCGCCAGTTGAAGCTTGATCCGAATTCCGGGTTTAAGAAGTCCGCCCGTATCGTTGGCGATGTTATGGGCCGCTTTCACCCGCATGGGGACCAGGCGATTTATGACGCACTCGTCAGGCTGTCTCAGGAGTTCGCCCAGCGCTATCCGCTTGCGGAAGGCCAGGGCAATTTCGGGAATATCGACGGCGATAACGCTGCCGCCATGCGCTACACGGAAACCCGTCTCACCGAGATCGCTCAGCGGCTGTTGGATGGGATCGATGAAGACACGGTCGATTTCCGCGAAACCTATGATGGTGAAGAGCGGGAACCGGTTGTTCTGCCGGGCAATTTTCCAAATCTGCTCGCCAACGGGGCGAACGGCATCGCCGTGGGTATGGCGACGAGCATTCCGCCGCACAATGTGGGTGAGCTGTGCACCGCAGCGCTGCATCTGATCAAGCATCCAAACACGACAGCTGCAAAAATGGTGGAGATGATCCCCGGTCCGGACTTTCCGACCGGCGGCATTATTGTTGAAAGCAAAGAGACGATCCAGGAAGCCTATGCGACAGGGCGAGGCGGTTTCCGTCTGCGGGCCCGCTGGGAAAAGGAAGACGGCGCGCGGGGCAGCTGGCAGATCGTTGTTACCGAGATTCCATATCAGGTGCAAAAGGCGAAGCTCATTGAGCGGATTGCGGACCTGCTGCTCGCGAAGAAACTCCCCTTGCTGGACGATGTGCGCGACGAGTCAGCGGAAGATGTGCGGCTCGTTCTGGTGCCCAAGAGCAAGAATGTTGATCCTGAGCATTTGATGGAGTCGCTCTTCAAGGCGAGTGATCTGGAAGTTCGTATTCCGCTCAATCTCAATGTCTTGTCCGCTGGCCAGGTGCCGGGCGTGATGAACCTGCGTGATGCGCTGCGCGCCTGGCTTGAGCACCGCAAAGAGGTGCTGGTTCGTCGCAGTAATTTCCGGCTTGAGAAGATCGAGCGCCGCCTCGAGATCCTCGCTGGCTACCTGATTGCCTATATCAATCTGGATGAAGTGATCCGGATCATCCGCGAGGAAGATGAGCCTAAGCAGTTCATGATGAAGGCCTTTGATCTCACAGACAATCAGGCCGAAGCGATCCTCAATATGCGTCTACGGGCTCTGCGCAAGCTCGAAGAAATTGAGATCAAGAAAGAGCACAAGGATCTGAACGCAGAGCGTAAGAAGATCAAGGCGCTGCTGAAGTCCGACACTGAACAATGGAAAGTCATTTCCGGTGAAATCAGTGCGCTTAAGAAAGAGTATGGGCCGAAAACTGAGCTCGGCCGTCGTCGCTCTACGCTTGGTGAGGCGCCGGTGCTGGAAGACGTGCCTCTCGAAGCCATGATCGAGAAGGAACCAATTACCATTGTCTGTTCCGACAAAGGCTGGATCCGCTCGATGAAGGGACACATGGAGAAGACCGGCGACCTCAAATATAAAGAGGGTGACCGGGAGCGCTTTGTGTTCCATGCGGAGACGACGGACAAGGTGCTGTTGTTTGCGACAGATGGTCGGTTCTACACCATTCCCGCAGACCGCCTTCCGGGCGGGAGAGGCAATGGCCAGCCCATTCGCTTCTTCATCGACCTGGAAGAGGGGCACGATATTGTCGCGCTCTTCATTCACAAGCCTGGCCGCAAGCTGCTGGTCGCTTCACGCACAGGTCATGGGTTCATCGTGCCTGAAGATGATGTGGTGGCGCTGCGGCGTCCGGGTAAGCAAACCATCAATGTCTCAGGTGACAATGAGGCCTGCGCTTGTGCTGTTGTTGACGGAGACCATGTTGCGGTGATTGGCGAAAACCGGAAGCTGCTGCTCTTCAAGATTGACGATGTGCCAGAGATGGGACGCGGCAAGGGCGTGCGTCTGCAGAAATACAAGGATGGGGGCCTCTCAGATGTGAAGACTTTCACCCTGAAAGAAGGTCTCACGATTTTTGATCGCTCAGGACGGGCACGAAGCTTTACGAAGACGGAGCTCAAAGACTGGATGGGCGCCCGCGCTCAGGCCGGGCGTTTGCCGCCGAAGGGCTTCCCACGGACTGAGAAATTCGGGAATAAGTTTGAGTAGGTAGCTGGCTTCAGCCCGGCAGGTCGAACACGAAGTCAACGGGCAGGACACCCATGGTGCCCCAATAGCTCACGCGGAGTTCGTAGCTTGTGTCGGGCCGCAGTCGCGTTGCGTCAATATCGAGGACAAAGGCTTCGGTCGTATTGCTGTTAGCGGGCAGGGAGCCCTGCATCATCACCTGCGGGCAGACTTCATCGAGTTTGGCCTGAACGAAATCCCGACGGCTATCCACCAGCACCCATTTAAAGACTTTGCAGGGGGTGGGGGCGGTAAGAGCTATCTCAGCATCTGTATTGTTGATGAGCTGTACCTGCACCTGAAGCGGGATAATGTCTCCAGATTGTGCGCCGACTTCTCCTGAAACTTTCAGTTCCAGATCATCCTGAAAACTCACAAGACCATATTCACTCGCCAGGCCAATGGTGAGAATGCCGAATACGAGCACAAGGGTCATGGGCGAGAAAGCGCCTAGACCCCGGCCGGGTTTCAAGAAATCAGGTATACGCATGGCTGAAGCCTACCAGTCTGAGAGGTGTCATCCAAATATCACTTCTGGCAGCCAGGTCGCAATGGACGGATAGCGTGCAATGATGATGAGCGCCAGAATTTGAATGAAAACAAAGGGGATGACACCGCGGTATATTTGGGCGGTGCGCACTTCGTCTGGCGCGACACCACGAAGATAGAAAAGCGCAAAGCCAAAGGGCGGCGTCAGGAAAGATGTCTGCAGGTTGATGGCCATCATCACCCCAAGCCATATCGGGTCAAACCCCATCACCAGCAGGATAGGCGCGACGATCGGGACCACGACAAAGGTGATTTCAATGAAATCCAGGAAGAAGCCCAGGATGAACATCACCGCCATGACAATGACAACCGGCGCCAGAGGTCCGAAAGCCCATGTGGCCCAGCTGTCTGGATCATGGAGCAGGAATTCCTGAACCGTTTCGTCGCCGCCCAGCCCTCTGAACACAAGGCTGAAGAGGGCCGCACCGATCAGGATCACGAAGACCATTGAACTGGTGCGGGTGGTTGATTGGACGACGTCTGAGAGGATGCCGCTGCCAAAGAGGCGCAGGCAGCTGACGACCACGCCCCAGGCGATGCCGATGGAGAGCAGAGCCGCCATGCCGATTGCAAGGAACTCACCGACACCGATGTCGGTGCGTGTGACCCGAAGGTCGACAGTGGCGGTCAGAAGCAAAATCGAGATGAGGCTCGCCGCAGCAATTATGATGGCCCTTTTGGCGCCTTCCTGCCGGTAACCAGCGAGGAGTAGGGATCCTATCGCGCCAACGCCTGCCGCCTCTGTGGGCGTGGCGATGCCGCCCAGGATCGAGCCCAGAACAGAGAGGATAAGGAGTACTGGTGGTACCAGTGCGCGGATGGTTTTTTTATAGAGCTCACTTCGGTTGAGTGTTTCATCTGCAGGCATTGCCGGGCTCGATGCCGGGTGCACGGCGGCGCGGAAGATCTGATAGGCGATGTAGAGCCCGACCAGCATGAAACCGGGAATGAGGGCGCCGGCAAAAAGGTCACCAACAGACATGGTCTCCAGCACAAAGAGGCCCTGCGATGTCTGGGCCTGCTGATAGGCATTTGACAGAACGTCGCCCAGCAGGACGAGCACGATTGACGGCGGAATGATCTGGCCGAGCGTTCCCGCGGCGGCGATGCTTCCGGTGGCGAGCGGAATGTCGTAGCCGCGGCGCAGCATGGTCGGCAGGGAGAGCAGTCCCATGGTGACGACAGTTGCGCCGACGATTCCGGTTGAAGCTGCAAGCAGGGCGCCCACAATCGAAACGGAATATCCAAGCCCGCCTCTGATAGAGCCAAAAAGTTGACCCATGCTTTCCAGGAGTTCCTCAGCGACTTTGGAACGCTCGAGCATAGTTCCCATGAAGACAAAGAGGGGCACCGCGATCAGTGTCTCATTTGTCATGGTGCCAAAGATGCGGGATGGCAGCGCACCTAGAAACCCAAAATCAAAAATGCCAAGGGCAATACCGATAAGGGCAAAGAGCAGGGCCACACCCGCCAGCGTGAACGCGACCGGGAAACCTGACAGGAGCACAAGGCAGGCCACCGCGAACATGAGGACGTCGAGGATATCAGCGGTCATGATCAGATGGTCTCCGACACGCTGTTATCGTCGTTCTCTGTGGGTGCTTGGCCCATTAGCGTCAGGAGGGAGCGAATGGCCGTCGACAGTCCCTGGAGAATGATAAAGACGGCAAACACCGGGATGATCGTTTTCAATAGGAACACTGCCGGAATGCCGCTGGTCTCTCGTGAGCCTTCAAGCACCCGCCAGGAGCTTGCGACATAGGGCCAGGACACGTAGATCACAAGAAGCGCGACCGGCCAGAGAAACAGAATGGTTCCGATCAGGTCGATGCTCGCTTTATATCTTGGAGAGGCTTCCCGGTAGAAAATATCGACCCGGACATGCCCATCACAATAGAGTGTGTACCCCGCGGCCAACATGAACAGGATGCCATGAAGGTAGATGATGCTCTCCTGCATCCAGACGCTGGAGAGACCAAATACGTAGCGCATCATCACCACGGTGAACTGGATCAGCACCATAAGCAGGGCGGCCCATGCGATGATCCGTCCCGTGCGATTGGAAAACGCATCTATCCAGTCGGCGAATTTCGTGAGCGCTGCCAAGGTTTAGCCGCGTGCTTCCGTGAAGGCCTGTTCAGCGATCCGAGTCCATTCCCGCGAAGCATCCAGAGAGGCTTTGAAGCTCTCATAGACACGTTTGGTGATGTCGTCGGTGCCAATGGCCTCTTCCAACACGATGTCGGACTGCTCCTTAATCCCCGCCATAATTTCCGGAGTGAACTGTCGGAGCTTCACGCCATGCTCGCTCACCAGGGTTTGCAGGGACGTGGCGTTGAAATGGTTGAACTCGGCCAGGGTATAGTTGTTTTCTGCCTGACAGGCGGTCTGGATGGCTTGTTGTTGGAATGGTGTTAGAGAATTCCAGACTTCCAGATTAAAACCGGTTGCGAGCGCTGAACCCGGCTCATGGAAGCCCGGCCAGTAATAATAGTCGGCGACCTGATGGAAGCCAAAGGCGACATCATTCCAGGGCCCCACCCATTCAGTGGCGTCAATGGTGCCGGCCTGGAGTGCCTGATAGATTTCATTGCCCGGAAGGGTGACAGCCGCGGCGCCCAAGCGACGCATCACTTCGCCGCCGAGACCCGGCATGCGAATTTTCAGGCCTTTGAAATCTTCCAGCGTGTTGATCTCTTTGCGGAACCAGCCGCCCATCTGTACGCCCGTGTTGGCGCTCATAAAGGGTTTGATGTTGAAACCCGCAGCAAGTTCGTCCCAAAGCGCCTGTCCGCCGCCCCAATAGATCCAGGCATTGATTTCATTGGCTGTCATGCCGAAGGGGACTGCAGTGAAGAAGTTGTAAGCGACAGATTTTCCCTGCCAGTAATATTCCGCGCCATTGTAGATGTCAGCGGCGCCACTAGAGACCGTGTCGAACGCTTCCAGGGCGGGGACCAACTCGCCAGCCGCAAAGACTTTGACGTCTAGCTCCCCATTGGTGAGTTCGTTGATGCGCTTGGCGGTGCGTTCGGCGGAGACACCGAGGCCAGGGAAATTCTTTGGCCAGGTGGTGACCATTTTCAGGGTCCGGGGACTGTTCGCGATTGCTGGTGCTGCAATGGTCGTTGCTGCAGTCGCGGCAATGCCTGCGCCTGCCAAAAATGAACGCCGCTTCATGGTTCGTAACTCCCGGTACCCACATATTTCCCCTGCCAGACGACAATTTGGCGACCGGCTTGTTTGTGGGGGTCAGTATAGGGAGCGGTGCTGCACACGCAATGGCATAAGAGGGCGATTTTGCTGTGATTCGAGGGGGTTAGCGCGGTGGGCTAAGAGCCGTGTTCAGTCGCCTGTTTTAGCTGTCTGGGAGGACTTCCCAGCCCTCAGGACGCAAACCTTCAAGGGGTTTGAAGCGGGCCTTGTAGGCCATTTTCTGTGACCCAGCGACCCAATAGCCCAGATAAACGTAAGGAAGTCCCAGCTGGCGGGCGCGGGTGATGTGGTCGAGGATCATGTAGGTGCCCAGACTTCTATTTGGCTGCCCCGCGTCAAAATAGGAATAGACCATGGAGAGGCCATCTTCGAGGCGGTCCGTCAGCGCAACGGCGGTCAGGGGACCTTGTGTTTCGCTACCGAGTTCCTGGCGTTCCCGATATTCAAAGATACCGGTGTTCACCGTCGTGTCTTCAACCATGGAGGCGTAATCGAGCGCGGTCATGTCGGACATGCCACCTTCCGCATGGCGGCCGTCGAGATAGGCGCGCAGCAGACTAAACTGTTCTTCACTTGCGACTGGGTCTAGCGTGGTTCTGACGAGGTCATTATTGATCTTGCGGATGCGTTTGAAGGACTTGGTTTCGACAAACTGATCCACCAGAACTCTGACAGACACACAGGCTGAGCAATCGTCACACGCCGGACGGTAGGCGATGTTCTGACTCCGCCGAAAACCGCCATGGGTCAGCGCATTGTTCAACAGGTCGGCATTCTCCCCCATGAGGTGGGTAAATACCTTCTTTTCGTAGAAGCCGTCGAGATAGGGGCACTTGGACGGTGCCGTAATATAGAACTGCGGAAATTTTGATCCGAACTGTGTCGTCACTTGATCAAGGTCCGTCCTGCAAATGCGTTGTCCTTGTCTGGTGCCCTCTAAAGGCCATAGTACCAAGGAGCGAACAGCGAGAATGTAATCCAGAGGATTATAATCAGGGGGCCGCCAACATTCAAAAAGTCGCGGAATTGGTAATGACCCGGACCCATTACCAACAGATTGGTCTGATAGCCCATTGGGGTGGCGAAGGAACAGTTGGCGGCGAAGATGACCGCGTAGATGAAGATCATGGGATCAATGCCAAGCTCCTGCGCCGTGCCCGCAGCAATGGGTACGAACAGCACTGCCGTTGCGTTGTTGCTCAACATGTTGGTCATGATGGCAATGAGCAGGAAGAAGGCGGACAGAACCACGGCCGGTCCTGCACCCTGAAAGGCTGTCACCACAGCGTGTGCCAGGAAGCCAGCGCCGCCGGTGAATTGCAATGCTGCACCCATGGCAAGGGCGGCCCCAACAAGCAGGAAAATGCGACGGTCAACCGCGCGCGACGCCTGTCGGATGTTAAGGACATCAAAGGCGATCATGCCTGCTGCCCCGGCAAGGGCCGCCACTTCAATGGGAACCACACCGGTGACAGCAGCCAGGATGCTGCCGCCAAAAATGATGCGCGCGCGCCAGGCGCGGCGAATGTCCGGGATCTCGGTCGCTGACCACTCAAGTGGGATGACGTCCCTGTTCAGGCGCAGGCCCTGAACATCGTCGGCTTCGCCGAGGATGAGAAGTACGTCGCCATCCTCAAGGCGGATATCGCTCATGCGCGCACGGATCATGCGGCTGCGGCGTTGAATGCCGAGGACGATGCATCCGGTTTCGTGGCGAAAGCCGATTTGTTCGATGTTGCGGCCAATCATGCGCGAGCCCGGCGCAACGACAGCTTCAACCAGTGTTATTTTGCCGGAACCTGCGGGGGTCTCTTCGCCGTCGTCGGCATGAAGGGTTTCTTCCAGCATGCCGCGGAAAATATTGGAGCTTGATTTGAGCGCGTCTGTGAGGCTTTGGCGTGTGGCGGCCAGAATGAGCGTGTCGCCAGGTTGAAGTGTTACTTCGTCAAATGGCGGCAAAATAGGATGCTCTCCGCGCATCACCATACGCACCGTCATTTCTTTTAAAGACGGAAACATGCCCGCGACAGCGCTTTCGCCGACAAGTGGATGATTATAGGTGAGGTGTATCTGTGCAATGTACTGCTTGCCAGATCCATGGCCCAGTTCGTCGGTCAGACCTTCGCGTTTTGGCAAGATACGAGGTGCAACAAACAGCACGTAGACCATGCCAACGCTCGCCATCACGAGACCGGGAATGGTGAAATCAAAAAAGCCAATCTGCCCAAGACCGAGGCTTGCGGTGATGCCGGCGGTCAACAGGTTGGTTGATGACCCGATTAATGTGGTCATGCCTCCGAGGATGCAGACAAAGCTCAACAGCATCATGACTTGGCTTGCCTGTTTGCGCATCTGAGCTGCAAGGGTCACGAGAACCGGAATGAACATCACGGCCACGGGCGTGTTGTTCAGAAACGCGCTGATGGCCGCCACAAAGAAGAGGGTCCCGATCAGCGTTGTTTTCGGTTTGCTGCCGCCAATGGAGGCTATCCATTGTGTGGGTGCTTCCATTGCGCCGGAATGGAAGAGGCCCTGTCCCACAACAAGGAGCGACAGGACAGCAACGAGGGCGGGGTTGGCAAAGCCTGCGAGCAGCTGAGCACTCGACAGCAAGTTTGTTCCGTCTGCGGCCATGACCGGGAACAGTGTAAAAAATACCAGGAAGAACCCGATGACGAGCAGTGACGTCAGCTCAAGTGTGAGGCGCTCGGTGCTGTAGAGCACAATCGCGGCGATGATGGCGCCAAAGGTGACCCACATCTGCCACGTCTCGGGGGCAAGTGCTTGCATTGATTAGTGTTTGACCATTGTTGCCGCGTTTTATGAACGGGCATCATATCGCAAATTCGCGCACCGTCGTACAGATGATTGTCGTTGAGGGAAACTTATCTCAGGTACTTCTGTGAAAAGGTCTATTGTACAGCGCGGGTCCGGACAAAAACCGACCCTGAGAAAAAGTCATGTAGACAGCGTTTTCTTCTGTTGAACAGTGCGACTGCGAGAGACAGGCCAAAGAGTGGCGTAGCGGTGATGTAAAACAGGAGTGTCTGCACAAAGGCCTGAACATAACCGGGCCGCAAACCATCCCATGTGCGCATTTCAATGCCTTGCCATTGCATGCCGGGGGTTGCCGACCTGTTACCGCCCAATGTCATGGTGAAGTAGGCGAAAAAGAGAACTGGCATAATCAGGCCAAATCCCGGCCACAGGACACCCAAGCTTAGAACGCCCAGGATGCCGAAAAGGATAGACGCAGCGAAGAACAGGACTGCAATAGCGGCGAGGTCGGCAAAAAAGGCAAGGATTCGTGATCTCAGAAGACCTTTGAAGGCTTCGGGATTATCGGCTGGATTTGGCGCGCCAGCTGCATAAAAACTGTCTCTGATATAGTCGCTTGACGGAAAGCTGCTCCCAGGGCTGCCTTGTGCGTCGTCCATTCTAATTCTCCTGATGCCAAAAGGCCGTCAGGGATATTTGGGGAGTTTGGGCTCTTTGCGCAAGAGGGAACTCAGCGCCCGAAACCTGGCGGTATTACCGGGGCTTCGTTCAGCAAAAGAATGCCAACCCGCCTGTTTGCGGGCAGAAATACGTCTTCCGGGAAGAGCGGATCGGAATCGGCTTTGCCTGCAACTTCTGAAATCTGGTCTGACTTCACACCGTTCATCTGCAGGATACGACGGGTCGCGTTTGCGCGATCAGCTGTCAGCTCCCAATTGGAATAACCGGGGATGCCGTCAAGCGGCGCGGCATCTGTGTGGCCGGTAATCACCAAACGGTTGGGCAGTTGTTGAATGACTTTTGCGACCTGTGCAAGGACCAGACGGGTGCGCTCATAGGGCTCTGCATGCCCGGGCGGGAACATGGAGCGCCCGTCCTGGTCTGTCAGTTGAATATGAAGCCCTTCTGGCGTCTCTTCGATGATGATGTTACGCGACAGCTCTGCGAGTTCCGGCAAGTCCTGCATGGACTGACGAAGACTTGCAGCGGCGCTTGCGAACTGACTTTGGTCATTCGCGGCGTTTTGGTCTTTCTCAAGCGCTGAAGACTCAAAATCTGCGGTTCCGGGATCCGTTCCGTTTGAGGAGTCTTTCCCGTCGGAACTAGCTGCTGTTCTTTGGTTTTCAGACTCAGGACTCTTTGGTGCTGCCGGTGTTGAGATGGACATCATCACCTTTGGTGCCGATCCGGCCATACGTGACCCATCAACGTCAAATGCGGTGCCGCCCATGACACCCCCGGCGCCGGATGTCGATCGGCTCACACTCGCCGGTGCGAAATAGTCTGCAAGACCCTGCTTTTGTTCAGGGGTGGTCATCGAGATCAGCCACATCAATAGGAAGAACGCCATCATCGCGGTCACGAAGTCGGCATAGGCAATTTTCCACGCGCCACCATGGTGGCCGTGCGCCGCTTTCTTCACCTTCTTGATGATGATGGGTTGTTCGTTCATCGACATGACTGGCTGCTACTTAGCTTGAGGGTACTGAAAGGTTACCTGTCGACTCTTCAACTTCTGCGAAGGTCGGGCGGTAAGGCGTCATCACGGCCTTGCGTGCGAATTCCACTGACACCGCCGGTGCATATCCGTTCATGTGCGCCAAAAGGCCTGCCTTCATAGAGAGGAAATATTTGCTTTCTGCTTCATAGGCGGCCTTCAGGAAGCTTGCCATGGGAGAGAAGAAACCATAAGCGACAAACACACCAAAGAACGTTCCGACCAGCGCACCACCGATCAGGTGCCCCAGAATTTCCGGTGGCTGGTCAATCGACCCCATGGTTTTGATCACACCCAACACAGCGGCAACAATGCCGAGGGCAGGGGTGCCGTCGCCCAGCGCTTGCATGGACCCTACGGCGAGCTCTTGTTCCTGATGGTGGGTTTCGAGTTCTTCATCCATCAGGGCTTCAAGTTCATGAGCATTTTCCGTGCCCAGCGTGATCATGCGTAGATAATCACACATGAATTCTACTGCGTGATGGTCCGCCGCGAAAATGGGAAACTGATTGAAGATATCAGATCCATGCGGGTCTTCGATATGAGCTTCAAGGGCCAAAGAACCTTTAGCTTTTGCCAGCTTGAACAGCGTGAATTGCAAACCGAGCAGCTCCAAGAATGCCTCCTTGGAGTATTTCGTTCCTTTGAACATCGTGCCGAAGATGCTGCCCATGTTTTTAAGAACAGGGCTGGGGTTGCCAATGATGAAGGCGCCTATTGCGGCGCCTAGAATGATGACAAATTCAAATGGTTGCCAGAGCACGCCAAGCTTACCGCCCATTGCGGCATAGCCACCAAACACGCAGAGACAAACAACTATAACACCAACAATCAGCTGCATCGCGAGACCGCCCTTACTTGTGATCCAGTCGCGCCACTACAAGCCCATTACGTAGCGGCCATCCTGGCCTACACTTTTCGAACCTCATTCTGCTCAGGCATTGTTAATATGGTGTTGAAGGAATGTTGCTGGAGACCGCGATTGTTGACTCAATCGCGAGAATACTCATTAACCCGCTCAATCTGGTGGGTTGCGCAGCATTTGCAGCTTGCCTAAAAGGGCTGAGGTGATTTGCTTCACCAATCGGAAATGTCTGTTAAGAAATCAATACTGCATCGGAAAACCAGATGAACACCCTTGATAGTCGCTCGTTTCGCAATGCCCTTGGGGAGTTTGCCACTGGCGTTGCCATTGTGACGACACAGGTCGGGGATGATGACCCTATTGGAATTACGGTCAATTCCTTTTCATCGGTATCGCTCGATCCCCCGCTGGTTTTGTGGTGTCTCGATAAGGGGTCAGACCGTCTCGAGGCCTTTCAGACATGTGCTGGATTTACGATCAATGTTCTTGCAGCCACACAGCAAGATCTCTCCAATCGCCTTTCCCGCTCCGGACAACCTTATCTGGAGGGTATTCCAGTCACCGAGGGGGTTAACGGGTGTCCGTACCTATCTCAGTCATTGGCGGCATTTGAGTGTGAAGTCTATGCACGTCACGATGCTGGTGATCACATCATCATGGTTGGTCAGGTGAAGGCCTTTCAACAGCCAAGCGCAGAGACACCGCTTATCTATCATCGCGGCGGTTATTGCGAGCTTGCTTCTTAATCTGGTGTTCGATCCGGCGGCGGCGTTGGGGTCATCTTTTTCAGATTGTCCCGCATGAGACGCATGTACCCCAGGAGCTTTAGATATTCCTCGGCAGTAATGCCTTCGATGATCCCTTTGTGCATGTCCTTGACGATATCTTCGCCACCTGATCTCAGCTCATGGAGAATCGGTGTGAGGAAAATGCATTTGGCACGACCATCCTGGGGATGGGGTTTGCGCTCCACCAAGCCTATTTCTTCAAGTTCTGAGATGTAGATCCCGGCGGATACTTTATGTATGCCCAGCGCATCGGCGAGTTCTGTTTGTGTCAGACCGTCGGTCTTCAACAAAGTTACGATTACGCGTGTCTGGTTCCGGCTTAGACCGCTGCGGCTGTCATAATTGTGCTGAAGTAGGGCACCCACCTCCGAAAACAATTCAATGAAATAGAAAGGGTCCAGCTCGTCGCGGTCTGTGTCTTGATTAACCATCTAGCTCTTAAGGCTCTTTGTTTCTTCTGCGCTATTGTCACTAACCGTGCGCTAGATTTGTTTGGTAGGGAGATTCTGGTCTTTTGTCGAAATGATTGCACTCACTAAATTGATTTGTTTGGCTCTAGAAATCCGGGTTGACCAAATCGCCTTTCAGATGTTCTAGTAAAGTTATGTTACTAATTGTTTGGCTCGAGTGCAATCGGGCTGTTTGGGGGAGTGATACCGGTGGCCGATGAGGAAAATGTAGTGAGTGAGGAAACAGCTGCAGGCAGAGACGCCGCGGCCGAAGCGACGGGAGAGGCTGGCGCAGGGGAAGCCAGTGGCGAGGGCGCAGAAGCGCTTTCAGCGCTTGATGCAGCTGCGGCGGCAGGCGGCGATGGAGGCATATGGGAATTGGTGCCTCTAATCGATAGAGGTGGGCCGATTGTAATCATCCTACTTTGCCTGTCGGTTCTGTCACTTGCGATCATTTTGCTCAAGGTTTTCCAGTTCTGGCGAGCTGGTCTCACTCGACGTGCGTTTATTGATGTGGCGATTGATAAAGTTAGGTCAGGCGACAGAGATGGCGCTGCTGCGGTCCTTCGCAAAACGCGCTCGCCGGTTGCACGTACATTATTGGCTGGTGTGGAAGGTGCTCAGAACGGCGGTAATGCGGAAGAAGAGATCGCCCGTGTTGGTGGCAATGAACTGGGAGGCTTGCAAAGCTATTTCCGCTGGCTTGAGGTGATCGGAAATATTTCGCCGCTGCTCGGTTTGCTGGGGACTGTGATCGGGATGATCAACGCGTTCCAACAGTTACAGCTCGCAGGAAACAAGGTTGACCCGGCAATCCTCTCCGGAGGGATCTGGGTTGCGCTGCTTACAACAGCTGTCGGTCTCGCGGTGGCCATTCCAGCGATTGCGTCACTCAACCTGCTCGAAAGCAGAGTGGATATGGCGCGGCTGACACTGCGCGACGCTTCCTCAAGACTGATTGCAGCTCTTAAATCTGCTTAAGGCGGTTGGCCCATGTTTGATGAAGCAATCCATAAAAAGAGGATCGTGAGCCTGACGCCGCTTATCGATGTGGTGTTCCTGCTCCTGATCTTTTTTATGCTGGCAAGCTCGTTTTTGCAGACCCAGTCGATCGCCGTGCTGACGCCAGCGCCCGATCCGGAGGAGGTTGAGACCGACCGTCATGTTGTTGAGGTCTGGGTGCTGACAGACGGAAGTCTTTGGCTCGACGGTGAGCCAATTGCGTTTGACGCGTTGAGTGATGGTATTCGCAATAATCTGGGTGGCGACCCCGAAGCGGTTGTCTCCATTCTGGCAGAGAATGGCTCGGCGGTGCAGCCATTGATCTCCGCGATTGAGGCCGCACGCAATGGTGGTGCTCAGTCCATTGGCACCTCACGGGTGGAGAGCTTGAGATAATGATCGAGTTTGAAGAACCCCCTCAACGTCGTCCTTATGAATCCGTTGTTCCACTTATCAACGTGGTGTTTTTGCTGCTGATCTTCTTTCTGTTGGCAGGCACACTACAGCCAACAGACGATGTGGATGTCGACCTGCCGGCTGGTCAGGTGGACGATAAACGCGCGTCGGAAGATCTTGTGCTCTATGTGGAAGCAGATGGATTTGTTTATCTCGGTGATCGTGTCATGGGGGCCGATCTGGCGGCATATGCCCTGCGTGACTTCCTAGATGAGCAAGGCATTTATGATGTTTCCATCAAGGCAGACCAGGATGCGCCGGCCCATGAGCTGATCAAGCTTATGGAAGGATTGCGGAATGTCGGTGTGCGTGAAGTGAACCTTGTGACGGAGCAATCTGAATGAGTGTTGCGGAGCCAGACCAGTTGAATGGATTTGAAGCGCCCCGCCTGCGGACGGTGTTGCTTTGGTCTGTTGGTCTTCACCTGCTGGTGCTGGTCTATTTTCTGCTGGGCGGTGGCATTTTTGGAAGTGAAGGTCCGGGTGACGGCGATGCGCTGACCTTTCAGCTTGCAGCCGGCCTCGACAATAATGATGACGCAGCCGCACAAATTGATGGATCGGATCAGCAAACGCCGACCTTTGCCGACGCGGACATTGATCCAGTGCCTGAACCGACGCCTGAGCCAGAACCGAAGCCTGAACCCAAGCCCGAGGTGAAGCCGGAACCTAAACCGCAGGTCACAGATCAATTGCCCACGCGCCGTAATGAAGATGTGCAGCCGCAACAGGCGTCAACGACACAGCAACGCGGTGAAGAGGAAGTGGCAACGCCTGGCGGATCAACCGGTATTGTGGGCCAGGACAATAGTGGTGGTGGCGGAAGCCTGGAAGAAACCATTCGAAACCGTCCAGGCAATTCACTGACTGGCAATGCGATCAGTGCGCGCCTGACAGGTCAGACTCTCTTTCTTGAAATGGGGCGCCTGGACATTCAGGGCGGCAACCGTCTTACCAATGTTGAGATCCAGCTCAATGCCGACGGCACAAGCCGTGTGAAGCTGATCTATTACCACTACAAAACATTCCACCAGGAATATTCGTCTACACGTTCAAAACGCGGAAGTGGCCGTTGGTGGATTGAGGGCAATCGTTGGTGTCATCAATCAGAGATCATCTCATACGGCACCAAAGACTGTTATGACATGAACCTCGATGGCTCTGTTCTGCGTCTCTATTACGCGCAGTGCCTGCGAAACTCCTCTCCCCACTGCAAGTCCTATCGGTTGGCAGGTGAAGGCTCTATCCGCTAGCGCCTAGCGAGCGGGTGTGAGGCTCATTTGGGACTTCGCATCGATAGAGGTGCGGTCAGTTTCAATGGTGATGCTGCCGCCCTCTGCCCAGTTTGTCGCCAGGTGATCAAAGTCCGGCGAAAACGGATTGCCCGATTGTCCCGTTGAAATCATGTAGCGGGATGCGTTGAGGTTCGCGAGATCATATACGGCGCGATAGCCTGCGGCATGGATGTTGTCGAAGGGATTGCTCGATCCAATCGAGTGCTGCCCGCGATTGATGGTGTGATTGCCGCCAGAAGAAGGGCGCGCAATGGTGAGCGCCTCACCAAGCAACGGCAAAAACGACCCCGGAATGTGTCTATTCACGACGGGGTGGGCTTCGTCCCAGCGCCAGGCATCCATGTCGTCGCCAAACCGTTCCTGTGCATCCGCAATGGCTTTTGTAAGCGCTTCGTCGACAAGGTCCGCGCAAGTTTCGGATGTCTCCATGCTGGTCGTGTTGTCACACCAGCCTTCTTTACCCTCAATGCCTTTTAGAACCTGCTCCATGAATACTGGGTGGAACCGCCATCGAGAGGAAAACTCCTCCTGAAGTTCATCCGCGTAAACAAGACGGGTCAGCTCTCGCATCCAACTGAGAAAGAGGATCGGTTCTGCCTGGTTCCCATCCATTCTGTGGTTCCAGGCAGCCAGGCGCTCCCGCGCGGTCGTTGTTTCTGGTGTGTCGGCCGCCATGGAGAGAAGCAAGGGTGCAAATTTCGCTGCGAAGCTCGATCCATTGTCCATCAGCATCTCGTTGAAACTCTCCACCGTGTGCGCTGTGGACTCTGCCAGTAATTCCTCAATTCGCTCTGCCCGGTAAGGCAGGTCCCACTGCTTGGTGATGGAGTATGGGTAACTGTCAGAGACAATCTTATTGTTGGCCGTGACGATTTTTCCGCTCGCAGGGTTGTAGGTTTGGGGAAGACCGTCAAACGGGATCACGCCTGTCCAGCTGTTCTCTTCTTTCCAGCCGGGCGCGGGTATGAGGCCCAGTGTTTCATGAGCGTCATTTCTCACTGGGATCCGAGCTGGTGCGATAAAGCCAATTTCTCCGTCCACATTTGCAAAGACCATGTTTTGCATCGGCGCGACATAGGAGCGAAGGGCATCGCGAAACTCTTCGAAGTTTTTGGCTTTGGTGATGTTGTGGCCCGCCTCAATGGTGAGGTCTGGGCTCGCAAACGCGGTCCAGGATAGGGAAAGAACATGGCCTTCTTCAATGAGTTCATCTGCGCCGAAGAAATCTGACGGGAGGACGGGGCCGTTTCGGGTTGAGCGGATCGTGAAGGTCTCATCCGCGCCGAAACGAACTTTTATGGTCTCCGTCCGTACGTCGAAGGTCTGGTACCCGTCAGGTGTCAGATATTCTTCCGGATTATCGGGATTGAGCTTTTCGACATAGAGATCCTGCGTATCAGGACCGGTATTCGTGTAGCCCCAGGCAATGTGATCATTGCGGCCAAGGACGACGCTTGGAACACCTGCAATGGTCCCACCTACGACATTGCGATCCGGGTAGGCCAAATGGGCGAGATACCAGATTGACGGGGCGAGCATGCCGAGATGCGGGTCATTGGCGAGCAGGGGTTTGCCGCTGGCTGTGTGGCGTCCGTCGACCACCCAATTGTTAGACGCGCCTTTGGGGCCAATATCAGGGATTGAGGCGGCGGCTTCTCGGATCGGCGTGTCCGCATAAAGGCTCGCCAGGTCGGGCAGGGCGACAGGTCCGTCTCCGGGATAGGGTGGGAAGAAGGCGGCGAGCTGATCTGCCGTGAGCACCTCTGCCAGGCGCGCCCGCGAGAGCTCGCGGGTTGCATTGCCGGAGAGGCCCAGCGCCAGCAGTTTGATCATCACGACAGAGTCTGCAGCCACCCAGGGTTCGGGCGAATGCGCCATGAAGAGGAATTCCGGCGGCAACGGAATTTCGCGTTGGGCCAGGTAGGAGTTCACGCCTGCGGCATATGCCTCAAGAAGCGCCTGGGTCTCCGGCGCTAGTTCCGGGACCGTTGCCTGGGCCTGGCCATAGAGATCAAGGGTGCGAAGGTAGCGATCAGCGGGGAGAGCAAAGCTCCCCAAGAGCTCAGCAAGGCGCCCCTGACCCGCGCGGCGGAACAGTTCCATTTGCCAAAGACGGTCCTGAGCGTGTGTGACGCCGAGGCCGAAGGCGACATCTTCCTCGGTCGACCCAAAAATATGCGGCACGCTGTTTTCATCCCGGATGATCTCGATGGGCGCTGTGAGACCGGCCAGCTGAAAGCTGCCCTCATGAGCATCGACGGATTGCCGGGCGGCACCATATCGGTCCATGAGAAGCAGGCCGATCAAGATGATCAGTGCCAACAAGACATATCCTGTCCATTTCCCGATTTTCAGTACTGTGCTCATATTTGTGTACTTCTTTGCGTTGTAGGTGGTCAGTCCGCTACAAAAGGCGCCCAAACATCAGAATAAGGGCAAAAACAGTGGGCGTGGATAAATCAGTCGCATTTATTGGACTTGGCGTGATGGGCTACCCGATGGCGGGTCATTTAAGCCAAATGGGTCATTCGGTGACGGTCTTCAACCGGACGAGTGCCACGGCTGAAAAATGGGTCGCTGAGCATGGCGGGTCAATGGCTGCGACGCCAGCAGAGGCGGCAACGGGGGCTGATTTTGTCTTTTGCTGCGTTGGGAATGATGACGATCTGCGGTCGGTCACCATCGGCGAGACCGGCGCCTTCGCAGGCATGGAAGCAGGCACCGTTTTTGTTGACCACACGACCGCCTCGGCCGGGGTGGCCCGTGAGCTGGCGGAAATTGGGGCGAAAAAGGGCGTTGGGGTTCTTGACGCGCCCGTCTCCGGTGGGCAGGCGGGGGCTGAGAATGGCGCCCTGACGGTAATGGTCGGCGGTGAGGAAGCGGTTTTTCAGAAGGCACAGCCGCTCATCGATTGTTTCGCAAAATCTGTACGGCTGATGGGCCCTGCAGGGGCTGGGCAGCTCACAAAAATGGTCAACCAGATTTGCATCGCGGGCCTCGTTCAAAGTCTCTCTGAAGGCATTCAGTTTGCGGAAAATGCAGGACTTGATGCGACCGCCGTGATTGATGTGATTTCCAAAGGGGCGGCGCAATCCTGGCAAATGGAAAACCGTTTTGAAACCATGATAGCCGGTGAGTTTGAGCACGGCTTTGCGGTCGACTGGATGCGCAAGGATCTGGCGATTTGTCTGGAAGAAGCCCGGCAGAACGGATCACAGCTTCCTGTTGCTGCGCTGGTTGATCAATTCTACGCAGATGTGCAGGAGATGGGCGGCAATAGGTGGGACACGTCGAGCCTGATCGCGCGTTTGAAGCGGACCTAGTGTATCCGGCAGCGTCCTACTTCTCTGACAGGAGTTTCGCAGCGTCCATGGCGAAGTAGGTAAGGACTCCGTCGGCGCCTGCACGCTTGAAGCCTGTGAGGGCTTCAAGGATCACCCGGTCGCGATCAAGCCAACCTCGTTCAATGCTGCCAGCGAGCATCGAATATTCACCAGATACCTGGTAAGCGAAAGTCGGCACACCGAACTCCTCCTTTACGCGGGTGACGATGTCGAGATAAGGCATGCCGGGTTTGACCATGACGAAGTCAGCGCCTTCTGCGATATCGAGGGCGACTTCGCGGAGCGCTTCGTCCGTATTGGCCGGATCCATCTGGTAGGTCCGCTTGTCACCTTTGAGCGCGCCGGTTGAGCCAATGGCATCGCGGAAAGGACCATAGAAGGCAGAGGCGTATTTTGCGGCATAAGCCATGATTTGGGTATTGGTGTGACCGGCGACCTCCAGGCCCTCACGGATCGCGGCGACCCGACCGTCCATCATGTCGGACGGGGCAATGATGTCGCAGCCAGCTTCCACCTGCACCAATGATTGTTTCACAAGGATCTCAACCGTTTCATCGTTCAGGATCACATCGCCATTCATGACACCGTCATGACCGTGACTGGTATAGGGATCCAGAGCCACATCACAAAGAATGCCGATGTTTGGAACGGCCTGTTTGATGGCGCGGACCGTCCGGCAAACCAGATTGTCGGGATCCATTGCTAGGTCACCGCCGGGTGTTCGACCTTCTGAATCTGTATAGGGGAAGAGAGCGATGACCGGGATGCCAATCTCTGCGGCTGCTTCCGCTGATTTCACCGCCTCATCAATCGACAGCCGATCAACGCCTGGCATGGTCGAGACGGCTTCTCTTCCAGAACCTTCGAATACGAAGAGGGGCCATATCAGATCATCAATGCTGAGCTTGTTTTCCGACACAAGGCGTCTCGACCAATCGCTGTGGCGGTTGCGGCGCATTCGGGTGCTGGGAAATGATGGATTGGTGGGCACGGGCTCAGGCTTTCAATTCTTATTATGATGCATCTGTCATATCGGCTGGGATGTCTGCTGGCAACATTCCGTAGGGTCCGCTTTGTGAGAAAAGGCTTGTTTGACAGGGGATTACCGGGCTTTTATCACCCACAGAACGAGATGCGTACACTCGATACGTATCCAAGCGGGAGGTGCCGTCATGCAGTTTGAATTGTCAGAGGAACAGCAGGCGTTTCAGGACGTTGCGCGCGGCTTTGCCCAGGACGAGTTAGCGCCCTTCGCTGCTGAATGGGACCGGGATGCCATCTTCCCGGTCGATACGATGCGCAAAGCTGCTGCGCTCGGCTTTGCGGGGATCTACGTACGCGAAGATGTAGGCGGCTCGGCACTGACGCGTCTTGATGCAGCGCTGATCTTTGAAGCCCTGTCTGCGGGCTGCACCTCAACGGCCGCCTATATGTCAATCCACAATATGGCCTCCTGGATGATCGACCGCTTCGGGTCCGACGAGCAGCGCTCCAAGTGGCTGCCCGATCTCACAACCATGACCAAGATCGCTTCCTATTGCCTGACGGAACCCGGTTCTGGATCTGATGCGGCATCGCTTCGCACCAAGGCCGTGAAAGATGGCGATCATTATGTGTTGAACGGCTCGAAGGCGTTCATCTCCGGAAGCGGCACATCGGACGTGTATGTCTGCATGGTGCGTACCGGCGGTGAGGGGCCGAAAGGCGTATCTTGTCTTGTGGTTGAGAAGGGAACGCCTGGTCTGTCCTTTGGCGCGACTGAACGGAAGATGGGGTGGAACAGTCAGCCGACTGCCGCCGTCATTTTTGAGGATGCCCGTGTTCCCGTAGAGAACCTCATCGGGGAAGAAGGTCAGGGCTTCAAAATTGCGATGATGGGGCTTGATGGTGGGCGTTTGAACATTGGCGCTTGCTCTCTTGGTACGGCGCAGACAGCGCTCGACACTGCCAAGGCCTATATGCAGGAGCGCAAGCAGTTCGGACGGCCGCTCGCAGACTTTCAGGCGCTTCAATTCAAGCTTGCGGATATGGCGACGGAACTGGAAGCCGCGCGCCTGCTGCTCTATCAAGCAGCGGTGAAAGTAGATGCTAAAGCGCCTGATGCGACGATGCAGGCGGCGATGGCAAAACGGTTTGCGACCGACACTGGGTTCCGAGTGGTCAATGAGGCGCTGCAGATCCATGGCGGCTACGGCTACCTCAAGGACTATCCTTTAGAACGGCATCTACGGGACGTGCGCGTGCATCAGATCCTTGAAGGCACCAATGAGATTATGCGCGTCATCATTGCGCGTGAGATGTTGAAAGACTGAAGAACCAGATGAGCGACGAACCGGAAATCCTGTTTGAACAACGCGGGCCGATTGGCCTGGTAACTCTCAACCGTCCAAAAGTGTTGAACGCGCTTACCTACAATATGGTGAAGCTGCTTCATCCCCAGCTTGAACAATGGGCAGAGGATGACACGATTTCGGCCGTGGTCATTCAGGCCGCGGGTGAGAAGGCCTTTTGTGCAGGCGGCGATATTCGCGCGCTGCATGATTGGGGCAAAGCCGGGTCGTCAGAGGTGATCAATTTCTACCGCGATGAATATCGCCTCAATCGCTACATCAAACGCTATCCAAAGCCCTATGTTGCGCTGATGAGCGGGATCAATATGGGCGGCGGTGTTGGCGTGTCGGTGAACGGGAGTCACCGCGTTGCCTCAGAACGCCTGACCTTCGCAATGCCGGAAACAGGTATTGGTCTTTTCCCGGATGTTGGTGGCACGTACTTTCTACCGCGCTGCCCGGGGGAGGTGGGCATGTATCTGGGGCTGACAGGTGCGCGCCTGAAGGTCGCTGATGCAGTTTATGCAGGGATTGCGGACGCCTTCGTGCCTGCAGACCGTCATGATGCGCTTCTTGCCCGGCTTGTCGAGGGCGCAGCTGTGGATGTTGCGATTGCCGCGGAAACGCAAGTGACAGATGAGGCACCACTCGCAGAGTTGCAGGGTCCGATTGATTCTGCGTTCAGCGCCAACAGCGTGGACGCCATTCTTGAGCGCTTGGCCGTCGACGGCAGTGAGTGGGCTGCAAAAACAGCAGAAACCATTCGATCCAAGTCGCCTCTGTCTACGCGTGTGGCCTACCGCCAGATCCGTGCGGGCGCGGCGCTTGATTTTGAAGACTGCATGTCGCTTGAATTTCGACTGACCAACAGGTTTATGGCGGCGCCGGACTTTTATGAAGGCGTGCGGGCTGTGGTGATTGATAAGGATCAGGCACCGAAATGGCAGCCAGAAACCTTAGACGCGGTTACAGATGAGCAGGTGGCAGGCTATTTCGCGTCACTTAATGAGAATGAGCTGACGTTCGACTGAACTTTTTTCCGGGAGGCAGGATATGGCGAAGATTGGATTTATCGGGCTTGGCAATATGGGCGGACCGATGGCCCAGAATCTCATCACGGCCGGGCATGAGCTGACGGTTTTTGATCTGTCTGCCGAAGCCGTCAAGAAAGCCGCGGATGCTGGTGCTTCCGCGGCGAGTTCGTCGTCGGATGTTGCCCGCGGCGTTGACGCGGTGGTGACCATGCTGCCTGCCGGTGCCCATGTCTCTTCCGTTTATCTGGGCGAGAATGGTTTGCTTGCCGCTGCCGACAAAGGAACCTTGTTCATTGACTCCTCAACCATCGATGTGACGACCGCGCGTGCGGTGATTGCAGAAGCGCAAGCCGCAGGGATGCAGATGATTGATGCGCCGGTATCGGGAGGTGTCGGCGGCGCAGAAGCAGGGACGTTGACCTTTATGGCGGGAGGGGGGGAACAGGCTTTCACTGCAGCCAAACCTTTTCTCGACATTATGGGCCAGAACATTTTCCATGCGGGTGCAGCGGGCAATGGTCAGGTTGCCAAGGTCTGTAACAATATGCTTTTGGGCATCTCGATGATCGGCGTTTCTGAGGCCTTTGTGCTCGCTGAGAAACTGGGCCTGGATGGCCAGACATTATTCGACATTTCTTCAACCGCTTCTGGACAGTGTTGGTCGATGACGTCCTATTGCCCGGTGGCGGGACCAGTTCCAAGTTCACCAGCAAACCGGGATTATCAGGCGGGCTTCACCGCGGGCATGATGTTGAAAGATCTGCGACTGGCACAGGAAGCAGCTCAAAGCGCCAAAGCGGCAACCCCGCTCGGTGCGCAAGCAGCCGCTCTCTACAGTCTCATGGAATCCAGTGGGAACGACCAAGTCGATTTTTCCGGCATAATTAAGATGCTGAAGGGGGATCTTTAGGTCGATTGCCACCGACTTTTTTTGGACGACCTTAACCGGGACTTAGAGTGTATTGGGTAGATTTTTACTCGCATAACGCGAGGAAAAGAAAATGACCCCAACCGAAATCCAGCTTGTTCAAACCAGTTTTGAAGCGGTTAAGCCTATTGCAGACAAAGCTGCCGAACTTTTTTACGGCCGCCTGTTTGAGATCGCACCTGAAGTAAAGCCGCTCTTTACTGGAGATATGGAAGAGCAGGGGCGGAAGCTCATGAAGACGCTGACCATCGCTGTGGCGGGGCTCAACGATTTGAATGCACTGGTGCCGGTTCTGCAGAAGCTTGGCCAGGGGCACGTGGCTTATGGCGTCAAGCCAGAGCATTATGACAAGGTTGGTGCCGCACTGCTGTGGACCCTGGAACAGGGGCTTGGCGAGGCTTATTTGCCGGAAGTTGATGCTGCTTGGAAACATACTTACCAAATCCTTTCCGACACAATGATAGGCGCTGCCTATGGTCAAGCCGCGGAATGATCAAGCTGTAGCGAAAACATCCCCAAATTTAGGCCAAATTTGAGGTTCTGATTAAGCCACCATTAGGACGCCGCCTTTAGTGTTGCATTCATGGGTTTGCGGCTAGTTAGGTTTGAGTTTGCCGCCAGAGCGGATTTGTAGAGGTTTGTTCCATGAGTGCGATGATTGAAGAAGCAGAAACAAGTGAGCCAAGGAGTGCTTCCCCCGAAGCGCGTGAGGCCTATCTGACGGCGCTAACATTTGTTGAGCGACTTCACCGTCGTTTGCTGGACGTGATCAAGGATGAACTTGATCGCAGTGGCAATGTCGAGATCAATAGTGTGCAGGCGTTGCTTCTGTTCAATATTGGCGACCAGGAAATGACGGCTGGCGAGCTGCGGTCGCGGGGTCACTATCTCGGCTCGAATGTTTCCTACAATCTGAAGAAGCTTGTGGAAGCGGGTTACATCAACCACCAGCGTTCCGAGATGGACCGACGCTCCGTGCGTGTTCGCCTCACGCAAAAAGGTCGGGAAATCTGCGATACCATTGATACGCTCTACAATCGTCACATCGACACGATCTCTGAGGTGGGTGATGTGAGTCAGGAAGAGCTTCAGGTCATCAACAAGACGCTGAACAAGCTTGAACGCTTCTGGACAGATCAGATCCGTTTCCGCCTCTAAGCTGGATCAATCAGACAAATCTATTTGTGCCGTTTCCATGAAGGTGGGAGCGGCACAAATGCATTTACGGACTGTTGGTACTCCAGATATTCAGGCTTGGCGCGAGCCATCCGGCGTTCCAACAGGGCAACACCGGAAACGCGCAGCAACAGGAACGTCATGATGACCGGGCTCACAATCGCAAAGACCCCAAAAGGCGCGTCTGAGGCGATTAGGAAGAGGCCCCACCACAAACAGGCATTGCCAAAATAGTTGGGGTGGCGGCTCCAAGCCCAGATACCCTGCGACATGATCTTCCCGTCATTTTTTGTGTCAGCTTTAAAGTCGCGCAATTGCGCGTCGGCCAAAGCTTCCATCACGAAACCTGCGGTGAAGATGATGCAGCCAAGCGCTGTGGCAACTCCAAATGCAGCGCCGGAACTTTGTGAGATACCGATTTGGAGCGGCAGGGAGACGATCCACATGAGCGCTCCTTGAAGGCCGTAGACGGTTACCAGTGACCGTCTGCCGAAAGACGGACCGGCCTTTTTCCGCATGGCGATGTAGCGCGCGTCTTCCTTGCGTCCGTGGGAGAGCCAACGGCCTGCCAGGTGGGTGCCTAGCCTTATGGACCACAGACACGCAAATGCTGTGAGAAGGACCCCAGATGGTCCAGGTGCGTCGGTGAGGATAAAGGTGGTCAGCGCTACGATGCCGAAGCCTGGACCCCAGAAGATATCGATGATGCTCGCATCGCGAATCCTGATACTTACGCCCCATAGAGCGAGCAGGCAGACTGCAATCACGGCTAAATTTGTTATCAGTATTTGTGACATATACTGGATTTACCCTTTTGTTTTAGGGGCTTTTGATCGGTGAAACGTGGCCTCTTATTTGCGTTCATCATGGCAAACTGTTGCCGAACAACCAAAAACTGTCTCAAAGAGGCAATTTACCCTATTTGTGCTTTGACTCTGGTGTACCGAAAATGAACGCTAACAGACGTAAAATCGATACAGGCCGCGGGGGCAGCACTGTGACACATGTCGCAAAGACATCTTTCGACTATCTGATTATGGCTGCGAGCGCTGTTTTTGTTGGTATTGCGCTGTTTTTTGTATCACCAGCGGCGGCAGATGACGCATTCAATCCATGGGAACAGCAGTGGGTTGATCCATGGAATCCGAGTTCTGAAGCCCTTATTCCAGAAACTCCAACGTCGCTCTCAAGTGTTCCGACACTCGGCGATGCCGGCTTCTGGCCGGTGCTACGCGCCATGTCGATGTATGAGCAGATTGAAGAATGGGGCGGTTGGAAGTCCATCCCGCGTGGTGAGAAAATCGAATTGGGTGATCGGGATGACCGGGTACCGCTTATCCGCGAGCGTCTGGTGGCGACCGGCGATCTCGCAATTTCGGGTGGTGACCCGGCAGTTTATGACGAACATGTCTATGAGGGCACACGTCGCTTCCAGAGCCGTCATGGACTAACCCCAGATGGTGTGATTGGTCCGCGGACGATCGATACAATGAATGTGCCGGTCTCAAAGCGGATTAAACAGCTGGCGATCAATCTTCAGCGCTTGAATGAAGTTTCAGAGTCTCTCGGCCGCCGCTATGTGTTTGTGAATATTGCCGGCCAGGAGGTTGAGGCAGTCACTGATGGTCGGGTCGACCTTCGGCGTCGCGTTATTGTTGGTAAGGAAGACCGGCAAACGCCAGAGATCACCAGCGAGATCACGTTCCTGGCGTTTAATCCCTATTGGCATGTGCCCCGCAGTATTGCCGAGAAAGACCTGATCCCGAAAGCGCGCCGCAATCCGGCCTATTTCGAACGGCTGGGCATTCGTGTGTATCGGGGTGGAAGAGAAGTCAGCGCCCGGTCTGTTAATTGGTATCGTACGAGCGCCCGTGACGTTCGTTTGCGCCAGGATCCAAGTCCGAGAAATTCGCTTGGCACTGTGAAGATCCACTTTAACAACCCTTATGCGGTTTATCTTCATGATACGCCGTCGAAGAGCCTCTTTGGTCGCACAGCACGGACGTATAGCTCTGGCTGCGTGCGCGTTGAGGATGTGCACGATCTGACCGAGTGGCTGCTCAGCGAAACAGAAGGGTGGGACCGCGCCCGTATCGATGGTGTTGTCAATCAACGTAACCGTCGTGACGTGCGGCTCGCTGAGACCGTGCCGGTCTATCTGCTTTATCTCACCGCCTGGGTTGATGATAGCGGCGTCGTGAACTTTCGAGACGATGTCTACGATATTGACCGCCGTGTTCGCACTTCCTCCCTGACCAGATAGGTCGCCTTACTTTCGTTGGCTCTTTCAATCCGCCTCATATGGACTAAATTTGTCCCTTACGGGAGAGATTGATGTCGCGACCTGCAAAATTTCCATACCTAGAATTTGATGGTGTTCTGGCCTTTGCGCATAGAGGGGGAACCAGCGCGCATCCAGAGAACACGCTTCCGGCCTTTCAACATGCGATTGATCTTGGATTCCGCTATCTGGAAACAGATGTACATGCGACAAGGGACGGTGTGTTGCTGGCCTTCCATGATGAAGAGCTGGACCGCGTCACCGATATGACCGGTCGGATTGCCGAGCTGGACTACGCTCAAGTGTCGAAAGCCCGCATAGACGGGCGTGAGCCCATTCCCTTGTTTGCCGAGCTTCTGGCGAGCTGGCCCGAGGCCCGGTTTAATATCGATCCTAAGCTTGATAATGCTGCTGAACCGCTGGCGAAGGTCCTCAAGGATGCCAATGCCCTCGGCAGGGTCTGTGTGACGTCGTTCTCTGACAGGCGAACTGCTGGGATCCGTGACATGCTGGGCTCACGTCTATGCACAGGGCTAGGGCCGCTTGGCACCGCGAGAATGCGGTTTTCCAGCTTGTCGGGGCCTTTTTCCGGCCTTTGGGGCCCGTTCCCACAAGGGTGCCTGCAGATACCCACCCATCAGTTCGGAATTCGTCTGGTTGACCGCCGTTTGGTTGCCCACGCCCATGAGCGGGGCCTTCAGGTTCATGTCTGGACGATTGATGACCCGCAGGAAATGCGCCGATTACTCGATGTAGGTGTCGATGGGCTGATGACAGACCGGCCCGAAGTGCTTAAATCTATTCTGGAAGAGCGGGGTGTGTGGCACTAAACCGCCGGTTCTAGAATTTGACGGTGTTTTCTGCGACAATTCGCGAGTAGCGCTGGGTGTGGAAATCTGCAGATTTCCTAGGGTACTAGAACGCGTTAACGGACTGTAAACCATAAGGCACCACTCTTCCTATGGTGGTATTTCGGTTTAAGGTCAACTGGAAGTGGAATTGACGATGGACTATGAAGGCAAACTGTCGGAAGCATTGACCTCCTTGCGGAATGAGGGCCGATACCGAGTTTTTGCCGATATTGTGCGCCATCGTGGAAGTTTCCCTCGCGCGACTTTTCATGCACCCGAAGGTGAAAAAGAGATCGTCGTCTGGTGCTCAAACGACTATCTGGGCATGGGTCAAAATGAGCTGGTCACATCGGCAATGCATGAAGCGGTTGATCTTGTCGGGGCCGGTTCAGGGGGTACACGGAATATTTCCGGCACCACCCATTATCACGTAGAGCTTGAAAAAGAGATCGCGGATCTTCATCAGAAAGAGTCGGCCTTGCTCTTTACGTCTGGCTATATCGCCAATGATGCGACGCTGAGCACTTTGGCGCGTGTGTTCGGCGACTGCCTGACGATCTCAGATGAACTTAATCACGCGTCCATGATCGAAGGTATTCGTCGCAGCGGCGGTCCCAAACGGGTTTGGCGCCACAATGACTTGGAGCATCTTGAAGAGTTGCTGCAGTCCGTGCCGCTTGAGCAGCCAAAAATCGTTGCTTTTGAATCTGTTTATTCCATGGATGGTGACATTGCGCCTATCGGTGAGATCTGTGATCTCGCGCATAAATATGGTGCGCTGACCTATCTTGATGAGGTTCATGCCGTGGGGCTCTATGGCCCGCGAGGCGGCGGCATCGCAGAACGCGATGGTGTTCTTGACAAGGTCGATATCATCGAAGGAACGCTCGCCAAAGGGTTTGGCGTGATGGGTGGATATATCGCAGCTAGTGAAGCGGTTGTGGACGTCGTCCGGTCCTATGCTCCTGGGTTCATCTTTTCGACGTCGCTGTCGCCGGTTCTGGTTGCCGGGATCCTTGCAAGCGTTCGTCACCTGAAAGCGAGCAACGTAGAGCGGGAAGTGCATCAGGAACGGGCTCAAACCCTTCGCAAGATGCTGCTAGACGCGGGCCTGCCTGTGATGATGTGCGAAAGTCATATCGTGCCTGTCATGGTCAAGGATCCGGTGCTTTGCAAGCAGGTAGCTGACGATTTGCTGAACGATCATAATATCTACGTTCAACCAATCAATTATCCGACAGTACCGCGTGGAACAGAGCGGCTTCGGTTTACCCCTTGTCCTCTTCATACGGACGAAATGATGGAGAGTCTGGTGCACGCACTTGATGACGTGTGGACCCGACGCAAGATTAGGCGTGCGGCGTAAGTCTCCGTCTTCCGGACCGCAAGAGAGCGGCAAGTCGCGCGAAGTTTATTTCGAGCTCTACCCCGTTGGCGACAGCATGAAAGTGTCGGCAATTGACAGTGCGACCGGTATCGAAGTGTCGATTGTCGGTCCTGCTAACTTGCCGCAATCAGAGCTTGAGCGTGTTGCGCTCAATAAACTGAATTATGTCATGGCTCAGAAGGCTGATGAGAATCAGCAGACAGCGCCCAAGTCAGGAAAAAATGGCAAAGGGTGGGTGGTCTGAGATCGGCTAGTCGCGCTTACGCGGCGCACTGTTTTGACCAAGACCAATTTTCTTCGCGAGTTTGGATCGTTGCGCTGCATAGTTGGGGGCGACCATCGGATAGTCGGCCGGAAGGCCCCATTTCGAGCGATATTCCTCTGGCGACAGGCCGTATCTGGACCTCAAATACCGCTTTAGCATCTTGAGTTTTTTGCCATCTTCGAGGCAAATCAAGTACTCGTCTGTGACGGATTCATCGATGGAGACAGCTGGCCCTTGTTGTGTGAGAGCTGTTCCTGCTTCCTCGCCCAATGCGGCCAGAACGCCATGAACGGTGCGGATCATATCCGGCAATTCGTCAACCGCGAGAGAGTTGTTGCTCACATAGGCGGCAACAATTTCTGATGCAAACTGAAGCGTTGCAGGTGATGGGGGATCGTCGCGATCACTCGGCATCTTGGAATCCGACAAGAATCTAAACCAGGTATCAATGGACCAATACTTGTCTGGTGTATCGCAAAGAGCGCTAGATTAATCAAGTATTTCTTCGAACTATTTGAAAAGTGATCACGATGCTTTTTGTAAAACGCCCATATGTTTGATGACCTTTGGTATTAACCTAGCAAAAAGCTTGGTTTTAACGGTCGGGCATATCCAGGCTCGCGACCTTTGGTGGAGAGGCCTGTCTGGAGCGAGGCGAGGGTGGTTTTTTCCCGTGTCTCAGCTTGTGTAGCGTTGGCGCCGCCCGACTATATGTGGTAACTAGCGCGCCTTACATTAACGCACTCTGACTCTGGGCAGACCTCCCAATTTCCCCTGGGTTTGCCCTCCAGTGACAGTTTTAGAAAAGGTTTCAGACATGGCCGTTTCCAGCCCCGCAAGCATGGATTCTCAGTCTTCGCAGTTCTTTGGTCGATCACTGGCGGACAGTGATCCGGAGATTTTTGGTGCGATTGAAAAGGAACTGGGGCGTCAGCAGCACCAGATTGAGCTGATTGCTTCTGAAAACATCGTCTCTAAGGCTGTTCTTGAAGCACAAGGTTCCGTGCTTACGAACAAGTATGCAGAAGGGTATCCGGGGCGCCGCTATTATGGCGGTTGTGAGTTTGTCGATGTGGCTGAAGAGCTGGCAATCGAGCGCGCGAAGCAATTATTCAACTGTGCCTATGTGAATGTTCAGCCGAACTCCGGCAGTCAGGCGAACCAGGGCGCACTGATGGGAATGATCAAGCCAGGTGATACGATCCTGGGCATGAGCCTTGCTGCCGGCGGCCACCTGACACACGGCGCGAAACCCAACCAGTCTGGCAAATGGTTCAACGCGGTGCAGTATGGTGTGCGTTCACAAGATCATCTGATTGATATGGATGAGGTTGAGAGCCTCGCCAAAGAACATAAGCCGCAGCTCATTATTGCGGGTGGTTCGGCCTATCCACGTGTCATTGACTTTGCGGCTTTCCGCCGGATCGCGGACAGTGTGGGCGCTTATCTGATGGTGGACATGGCGCATTTTGCTGGGCTGGTTGCCGGTGGCGTTCATCCAAGCCCATTGCCCTATGCAGACGTGGTTACGACAACCACTCATAAAACGTTGCGGGGTCCCCGCGGCGGGATGATCCTTTCCAACAATGAAGATCTGGGCAAAAAGTTCAATTCGGCGATTTTTCCGGGTATTCAGGGCGGGCCGCTGATGCACGTTATCGCCGGCAAGGCAGTCGCGTTTGGCGAAGCATTGCGGCCGGGCTTTAAGTCCTATGCTGGACAGATCGTAGAGAACGCGCGGGCACTCGCAGGCACGCTTGTTGATAATGGCCTTGATATTGTCTCCGGTGGAACCGATACGCACCTCATGCTTGTGGACCTGCGACCCAAAGGTCAGACAGGGAATGTGGCAGAAGCGAGCCTTGAGCGGGCCAACATTACCTGCAACAAGAATGGCATTCCCTTTGATCCCGAGAAGCCTGCGATCACCAGTGGTGTGCGCTTGGGGACTCCGGCTGGCACTACCCGCGGGTTTGGCGTGGCAGAATTCCAACTTGTGGGTGAGCTTATTGCCCGGGTGCTTGACGGGCTGGTTGAAAACGGCGCGGACGGCAACGCTGAGACTGAGGCGGCGGTTCGGGCTGAAGTGGATGCACTCTGCAGTCGTTTTCCAATCTATGGCGACGCATAATTGAGCCCAGTCGAGGTTCGAGAAGTTTCAACTGGCTGCGGCCGAATAGGGGAGTTTGAGGCAGCATGCGGTGCCCATATTGTGGAAACGAAGACACACAGGTGAAAGATTCCCGTCCGACCGAGGACAATACAGCCATCCGACGTCGGCGTTTCTGCCCTGGGTGCGGTGGGCGGTTTACGACATTTGAGCGCATTCAGCTCAGAGAGCTCACAATCGTTAAATCCAGCGGTCGCCGGGTGCCATTTGACCGGGATAAACTCATGCGCTCCGTGCAAGTTGCTATGCGCAAACGCCCGGTTGAGGCTGAGCGGATCGAGCGTATGGTAAGCGGCATTGTCAGGCGCCTGGAGAGTATGGGTGAACCTGAAATTCCGTCTCAAGTCGTGGGCGAGCTGATTATGGAAGGGCTCCGCTCGTTGGATGATATTGCTTATGTGCGTTTTGCCTCAGTCTATAAAAACTTCCGGGAAGCCAAGGACTTTGAAGAAGTGCTTGGGGAGCTCTCCGGTCCCGGCGAAGACGACTGACTCCCATTTTATTGATGTTGCGACCGCCCGTATGACTCTGCAGGGAGTAGCCCTGTGACGACAGCATTTGACGAGCGAATGATGCGTGTTGCGCTCGGGCTTGCTGAGCGTGGACTGGGGCGTGTCGCCCCAAACCCGGCGGTTGGATGTGTGATCGTTGACGAAACGGCCGGTCGGATTGTCGGTCGCGGATGGACACAACCGTCAGGCAGACCTCACGCGGAGGCTGAAGCGATTGACCGCGCTGGGCAGGCGGCAAAGGGTGCGACCGCATATGTCACGCTGGAACCCTGCGCCCATATCGGCAAAACACCACCCTGCGCTCAAGCACTCATAGATGCCGGTGTGTCTCGGGTTGTTAGTGCGTTGCGGGATCCAGACCCACGCGTGGCCGGTGCTGGGCATTCGATGATGGCCGAGGCGGGTATCGACGTTGTTGAGGGTGTGCTCGCGGCGGAAGCTGCGCGCCTCAACGAGGGGTTCCTGACGAGGGTGAGTTCTGGCCGACCGATGGTCAGTGTTAAGCTTGCGAGTTCGTTGGATGGACGTACCGCAACACATTCAGGCCATAGCCAATGGATTACGGGTGAGCGGGCGCGCAATCGAGCACATCTGATGCGGGCGCGGACGGATGCGATCATGGTTGGCAGTGCGACGGCTATCGTCGATGATCCTGATCTCACATGTCGGCTCCCGGGATTAGGCGATCGTTCGCCGCGGCGGATCGTTGCAGATGGTCGGCTGAGATTGCCCCTAACTTCCAAGCTGGTCCGCTCAGCACATGACGTGCCTGTTTGGATTTTGACCTTTCCTGAAGGTGACGCTGCCCGACGTGCGGCATTCGAAGATTGTGGGGTGGTGCTGATTGATGTGCCGGCGGGCCCCGATGGCACGATGGATATGTCGATCGCGCTTTCAATACTGGGGGAGCGTGGGATCACGCGGCTGATGGTTGAAGGTGGGTCACGCCTTGTGTCATCGCTGATGCGGGCGGGCCTCGTGGATCGCCTCGACTGGTTTCAGGCGCCTAAGATTATTGGTGGTGACGGGTACCCGGCATTGGCAGGCTTGGGTATTGATACGGTCGATGAAGCGCCCGGTTTTGAGCTGCTTGAAGTTTTGTCGCTTGGCGAAGATACGCTGCAAAGTTTTAGTGTGAAGAGGTAGGTACCCATGTTCACGGGAATTGTCACAGATGTCGGTAAGATCAGCACGATCGAGCAAAAGGGCGACATGCGGTACGTGATCGAGACGTCCTACGATCCATCAACCATTGCTCTTGGCGCGTCAATCATGTGTGACGGGTGCTGTCTTACGGTTGTGGAAAAGGGCACAATGAATGGAAGCAACTGGTTTGCTGTTGATGCTTCTAAAGAAACCCTGGACTGCACCTCGCTTTCTGGCTGGACAGAAGGACGGGCCATCAATTTGGAGCGTGCTTTAAAGGTTGGTGATGAACTCGGTGGCCATATTGTCAGCGGTCATGTTGACTGTGTTGCCGAGATCACCGACATCCGCGATGAAGGCGACTCCAAACGATTTACCTTTCGTATCCCGACCAACCAAAAATACTTCATTGCGCCGAAAGGCTCTGTCACTCTTTCAGGAACATCCCTCACCGTGAATGAGGTTGATGGTGACACGTTCGGCGTGAACATTATTCCGCATACTCAGGAAGTCACGACCTGGGGACATGCAAAGGTTGGCGATAAGATCAACCTTGAAATTGACGTGCTGGCCCGCTATGTCGCGCGCCTGACACAAAAGGACTGAGACCCGTGTACAAAGAATTTCTATCGCCTATTGAAGAAGTGATTGAAGATGCCCGCAACGGCAAGATGTTTGTGCTTGTCGATGCTGAAGACCGGGAGAATGAGGGCGACCTTGTTATTCCGGCGCAAATGGCAACACCCGAAACTGTCAACTTCATGGCGAAGTATGGTCGTGGCTTGATCTGCCTCTCCATGAATTCTGATCGAGCAAAACAGCTTAATTTGGAGCTCATGTCATCCAATAACCAATCGCGTCACCAAACGGCGTTTACCGTGTCTATCGAGGCGCGGGAAGGGATCACCACGGGTATCTCTGCTCATGATAGGGCGCATACGATTGCCGTTGCGATCGACCCGACAAAGGGCGCGACGGACATTGTTTCTCCAGGCCATGTGTTTCCGCTGGTCGCTCGCGATGGTGGCGTTCTTGTGCGTGCGGGTCACACAGAAGCTGCTGTCGACATCTCACGGCTTGCGGGCCTTTATCCTGCTGGCGTGATCTGTGAGATCATGAATGATGACGGTACCATGGCGCGGTTGCCGGACCTGGTTCAGTTTGCCCAGCTTCATGGATTGAAGATTGCGACCATTGCTGATCTCATCGCCTATCGCCGTCGCCATGACAACCTCATCCATCGGGCAATTGAAACTGAGATCGAGAGTGAATATGGCGGCACCTTTAATCTCAACGTCTATCTAAACACGGCCGAGTATGCCGAGCATATCGCGTTGACGATGGGTGACCTTTCGACACCCGAGCCGGTTCTTGTTCGGATGCATGCGATCAATGTGTTTGATGACATGCTTGGCGCCAAGGGTGGGCGAAACAGCCTTATTGAAGAATCCATGCGGACGATTGCAAAAGAAGGCCGTGGTGTTATCGTTCTGATCCGCGATACCACGGCGACGGTGGTGTCCGACATGCTGCTTCACAAGGGTGAGTCAGAGGAGCAAGGTCCGAGGCGTCTTCGCGAATATGGTGTTGGTGCGCAGATCCTTCTGGACCTTGGCGTGCATGACATGATTTTGATGTCTGACACGCCTCGCCAGATTGTTGGTCTTGAGGGCTATGGTCTGCGTGTGGTCGAGCAGCGCTCGGTTGATGGCACAAAAATCACCACCAAAGATGCGGAAACAGTCTGATGTCGGGTAAGCATATTCTGATCGTTGAAGCGCGGTTCTACGATGATCTCGCTGATGAGCTCGCACGTGGTGCCATCGCCGAAATTGAGGCCCAGGGTGGAACCTATGAACGGGTTTCGGTTCCTGGTGTGCTAGAAATTCCCGCAGCTGTGAAAATTGCCTCTGATGCCAGCCGCGCAGGAGGCCTCGATAGGGCCTATGACGGCTACGTGACCCTTGGAGTCGTGATCCGCGGCGAAACAACGCATTACGACATTGTGTCGAATGAATCGGCGCGTGCGCTGATGGATTTGACCATCGATGATAAGATCGCACTTGGAAATGGCATTCAGACCGTTGAAAACAATGATCAGGCCTGGGCGCGGGCAAATGTCTCTGACAAAAATAAAGGTGGCGGAGCGGCGGCTGCGGCGCTAGCAATGGCGGCATTGAAACAGCGATACGGCGCAGGAGCGTAACCTAGATATGTCGACGTCTAAATCTGGCAAAGCCTCTCATAGAGCTGGCCGCAGTGCGGCACGGCTTGCTGCCGTGCAGGCGCTTTACCAGATGGATGTGGCGCAGACAGACCTGGAAGACGTGATTGAAGAGTTTGTGCATCACCGGTTTGGCCGAGAGGTCGAAGGTGAGCTCTATCACGAAGCCGAAGAGACGCATTTCGACGATGTGGTGCGCGGTGTTGTGCGCGAGCAAAAAGCCATCGACGTTCGGATCAATGACGCTCTGGCGGATGGCTGGGTTTTGGCACGGCTCGATAGCACACTTAGGGCGACCCTTCGTGCAGGTGGTTATGAGCTGCAGCGAAACAAGGACATTCCGGCGAAGGTTGTGATCAGCGAATATCTCGATATTGCTAAAGCTTTCTTCGAGAATGATGAGCCCAAAGTAGTGAATGCGGTTCTGGACCGGGTTGCGCGGGCGATCCGGCCACAGGAATTTGGGCAAGCGAGCGCTTGATATGGAGCGGCGCGGCGACGCAGGAGCGATGCCCGGTGAATTCTCTCTAATCGAACAGCTGTTCGAGCCTCTGGCAGGGCCAGAGGGTCTCAGCCTTCAAGATGACGCAGCGATCCTCAGTCCGCGTGCTGGCTATGATCTTGTCCTGACCAAAGATGCGATCGCGGAAGGGCGCCACTATCTACTTGGCGACCCGGCTGAGACGATTGCTAAGAAGCTTCTGCGGGTGAACCTGTCTGACCTGACAGCCAAAGGGGCGACGCCGCGTGGCTATCTTCTCTCTTGTGCCTGGTCTCAAGAAACCTCTTTCGATTGGATGCGGGCCTTTGCTGAAGGACTGAAGGAAGACCAGGCAGCGTTTGATATTGCCTTGTGGGGGGGCGATACGATCAGGTTGGACGGACCTTCGGTCTTCACCCTCACGGCGCTAGGTGAGGTGCCCATCGGGCAGATGATCCAGCGCGGCGGCGCAGCACCAGGCGATGATCTTTGGGTGACTGGGACTTTGGGCGACGCTGCACTTGGGCTGTTGATTGCGACGGGGGAGTTTGCGGGAGGCACGCAGGCGGACCGCGATCATCTAATTGGCAGGTACCATATTCCCGAACCGCCGGTTACCTTTGGACCGCATTTGCGTCAAGTTGCTACGGCTGCTCTTGATGTATCTGATGGTCTTTTGGGCGATCTCGAACATCTGTGTCGGGCATCGAAAGTCGGCGCCGAGATTGTTCTAGAGGCTGTGCCCCTCTCGCGACCTATGCGGGCGTGCGTTGGGAGCGTCGAGGCGGCATTTGATTATGCCCTCACAGGAGGTGACGACTATCAGATCCTGTTTTCAGCTTCTGCATCGGTGCGTCGAGACATTGAGCGATACGCCGCAGAAGCCGGTGCAGTGGTTTGCAGAATTGGCAGTGTGACGAACTGCGTCAATGAAATTGAGGTCGTAGGACCCGACGGAAATCCTCGGCCTTTTGCCCGGCACGGATTCCGCCACTTCTAGGCCATGCAGACCCCGTCTGACCCATGCTTTAGGGCTTTGTTGTTGTGCTGCGATTGTTGGGCTGGGTGAGTGATCTATCTGGGGCTGCCTGCGTCGTAACTGAAACTTTTCCAGTATGCGACATGGTGTAACCACGCTGTTGTTCGCTACCGAAGTAGAGCGTTGAGCTGGTTGCATAGGCGGCATTGTAGTGGGATTGCGAAGATATAACCGTCTGAATCTCTGACTTTACGTCGCCTGCTACTCCTGCATTGGACGAAATGACCAGAAATCGATCTTCTGGCTCAGCTTCAAACATCGCCATCAATCTGCTGCCGCGATTGAGAAATGCGTCATGGTCGAACACACGGCGCACCTGCTCATCCTTATCCAAAGTGACAGCTGTCGGCGCAAATGCACTGCCGCCAATCTTTGGTGATGCAACTGTCACAAGGTAGGGCACTGCCGAATTTGGCAGAGATATGACTTCATAGAGCTGTTTGTTGCCGTCGCTGTCGAGCTTACACGGGCTGGTGCGTTGCACCTCAAAATCAAGCGTTACCGGTTCCTCTGGGTCGTACCCAATTGGCTTCGCGCGCGACCGCGTAAACTCTGCATCACAGGACACAGTCGCTAGGGAAACCGTAACGTCCTGTGTTGGAATTGGTTTATTGGCACACGCGGCAAGCAAAAGGCAGCTTGCCGCCGTGATAAAGCCGGCCTTTGAAATCATTGGAGCAGGGTTCCGATTGTTTCTGCTGTCTTCGTCAAGGCTTCGTTCAAGCCCTCAGTCGCCTTTTCTGGTGCTGACTCCAGTGTATCGAAATCGACGAAAGAGTATTGAGCTGCAGGGGCTATTGTGACGCGGTTTTGCAGACCACCATTGCCAATGGGATTGTAGACAACATCGTCCCGCATCAACACTGACTTGCTAGCTGCACTGACAAGCCGAGTTTCGGTAAGAACAACCGGACGGAATGGAGCGCTAGACGAGGTACTTGCAGCTGCATATCCATAACCTTCAACGATGACGTCAAGGAAGGCATCAACCTCCGCGCCAGCAGGTGCCTGATAGGTGGGCTGGAATTTTTCAGTGCCACGCTGACGTTGGCCTGACCTTGGGATGCTCACAACCTGATAGCCTTTTTCCTCAAGACTTGCTTGAAGAGCAGTTGTGAAAGTGTCAGGTCCGTCAAAGGACTGAGCGTCAAGCAACTCTTGCAATGAATCACCTCTGTTGGCCTCAATGCCGGCATCGACACTTAGGATCACTAGACCGACGGCGAGCCCGATCAGTCCGGCACCTGCAGCGGCATTTGCAGCATTTTTGCCGGGAGAGGTTGCGAGTGCCGCGGACGCCTCGTCAGGCATGTCTGGAACAAGAAGGCCAATCGTTTGGATCTGTGATCCAGCTGGTTTAACGAAAGGAATGGATTTTGGTTGTTGTGCGCAAGCAGCTACTGCCAGCGCGAGAGCCAAAACGGCCAAGCGTTTGACGGTTGTCATCTGTATGTCCCCCAATACTCAGTGACACACATCACGCACGTCACAGCCCACTAATGACCTCAAAATTAGTCAATGCAGTTTATAATACAAGCTGTAATTTATATAAAAACACCTATTGCTTACAGGTGCCTAATTCTTTGAGGCAGATTCCGAGACACTCTTTTTCATGAAACAGCGTCTCTCGGCTGGAAGCCCCTCATGTACCTCATGTGCTCGTAAAATATGAAAACCGGGTGTCCATTCAGCCGGGACGGCAATGCGGTAACCGTGGCGCGCGTAGAAGGGCGCGTTCCAAGGCACGTCAATGAATGTGGATAGGGTGGTCACGGAAAGGTGTCGCGATTTTGCGATCTCGTCGACTGCTTTTAGAAGATTGCCGCCAAGACCTTTGCGCCCGTGCGCGGGATCGACCGACATTTCCTGCAAATGCAGCGCGCCATCAAGGTTGAAAGCAAGCGCGAAGCCGACGACGGTATCACTTGCGTCGACGACGACCAGGGCGTTTTCAACTCGTATGAAACTTGCGACAAATTCAGGGTCTGCAACATCATCCGCCAAAATGTCGAGGCCAATCGTTTTGAAGAGTGCACCAGCTTTACGTTCTACTCGCGCAAATGCGGGCAAGTCGCTCAATAGAGCGGGTCTAATCGAATAAGGCATTGAGTGTCTTTCTAATTCCAATATGAGAGGGGGCCGCCTCGAACCGAGGAGCATTGGTCCCTGGCAGATTTGCGCAGAAACGGTCCTTCTATTCATTTATCGCCAAAGCAGGCGTCGGAATTAGCGCATGGGTACAGAGCGGTCCTTTTGTCACTCAGGGCGGACAATATCAGAACAGATGAACGGAGGAAGAGCGTTTTGACATTTGGTCCGACGAATGGCGGATTGACTGACTTTGCGGTTGTTTTGACCTTGGACGTGGTAGGGGGATGGCCTAGCGTCACTTCATGTCCCAAGTAGAATCCTTACAAAATGACCGCCTTGCAAAGCGAAACACCTTCTTCCTTTCGGGAGGGCAGGCGCTTTATGGCTCCAATATGGCGGTGCTCATTACGTTGAGCGGGCTCGCCGGCATGTACCTATCGCCAGACCCGGTTTATGCGACGCTGCCGATTAGCGCCATGGTGGTTGGCACCGCGCTTTCTACCGTACCGGCTTCCCTTTTCATGCAACGCACAAGCCGTCGGCGCGGCTTTATGCTGGGGACAGCTGCAGGCGTCTTCGGGGCTGCGCTCGCTATGACGGCATTGTTTGGGCACTCCTTTCCACTCTTTTGCCTGGCGCTCTTCATTTGCGGGATCTATCAGGCCTTCGCCGGGTATTACCGTTTTGCAGCGGCGGATGTGGCGAGCGACGAATTCCGGCCACGGGCCATTTCCTGGGTCATGGCCGGCGGCGTTGCAGCCGCGTTTGTGGGAGCTCAGCTGGTGGCGCTATCAAGTGACTGGCTTGGACCGGTTCCCTTTGTGGGTGGGTACGCAACCTGTGTTGCGCTGAGCCTTACTGCCTTTGTTGTGATGTCGTTCCTCACGATCCCTAAGCTAAGCGCTGAAGAACAGGCGAACACGGGGAGACCTTTGCGTGAAATTTTCACCCAACAGAAGGCCGTTGTTGCCGTAGCGTGCGGAATGGTTGGCTACGGGATCATGACATTGGTCATGACGGCGACCCCGATCGCCATGATTGGGTGTGGTCTGAGCGTGAAAGACGCTGCTTTTGTTATTCAGTGGCATATATTTTCTATGTTCGCCCCAAGCTTCTTCACGGGCAATCTGATCACCCGGTTTGGGGTGGAGCGCATTCTCGGAGCGGGATTGCTCCTGCTTGCCGGGTGCGGTTTCGTTGCGCTAGGCGGTCTGGAGGTCGAACGTTTCGTGATTGCGCTGATCTTGCTTGGACTTGGGTGGAATTTCACATTTGTCGGAGCGACGACGCTGTTGACGGACTGTTACACCGCAGCGGAACGCAGCAAGGCTCAAGCCGCCAATGATCTGATGGTGTTTGTGGTAGTGGCGATTGCATCGTTTGGGTCAGGTGGATTGCTCAACGGTTTTGGCTGGGATGCTGTGAACTATGCGCTCTTCCCGTTTGTTGGCACTGCCCTCCTGCTTTTGCTCTGGTTTGTCCTTCGAGAGGCGCGACCGTCAAAGGTGTGATTCGTGGCCGATTGTCCCTGCGTCACCTGATCTTGGATCAAACGTCCCAAATGCACTTCCTAACCCCTTGCCAATCAAAGAAAAATTCCTAGCTCGCACTGTTGCGCCCATGGGGAAGGTTTGGCACTCTTCTGCCCATCTTAGGGGAGGGGGCACCCAACTAGGAGGTGGTTGGGGAACCCTTGTCTCATATCAGAAGTTCAATCCTATAAAGGGATAAGGAAAAACTATGAGCACGTCTTTGTGGGCAATCATTGGGTGTGGCGCCTTGGCCGTCTTGTACGGTATCTGGGCATCACGTTCCGTGATGGCAGCCGACGCGGGTAACGCGCGGATGCAGGAGATCGCGTCAGCGATCCAAGAGGGGGCTAGCGCCTACCTTAATCGTCAATACCGCACTATTGGATATGTAGGTGTTGTCATCTTTGTCGCAGTTTGGTGGCTGCTGGGCATGACTGTGGCCATTGGCTTTGCCATCGGTGCCATTCTTTCAGGTGCTGCAGGCTATATCGGCATGCTTGTGTCGGTACGGGCGAACGTCCGGACGACCCAGGCGGCAAGCGAAAGCTTGGCTGGCGGTCTGGCAATCGCGTTTAAGTCAGGAGCGGTGACCGGCATGTTGGTTGCGGGTCTGGCTCTTCTCGCTGTAGCTGTTTATTTCGGTATTCTCACAGGCCAGATGGGTCTTGAAGCTGGATCACGGACGGTGATTGATGCCCTTGTCGCATTGGGCTTTGGTGCTTCTCTCATCTCGATCTTTGCACGTCTTGGCGGCGGCATCTTTACCAAAGGTGCCGACGTGGGCGGTGACTTGGTTGGTAAGGTTGAGGCTGGCATCCCGGAAGATGATCCTCGGAACCCTGCGACGATCGCGGACAATGTGGGCGACAATGTTGGTGACTGTGCTGGCATGGCCGCTGACTTGTTCGAGACCTATGCGGTGACGATTGTTGCCACGATGGTTTTGGCATCAATCTTCTTCGCCGGAGACTCTGCGGTGAACATGATGCTTTATCCGCTTGCTATTGGCGGCGCCTGCATCATCACCTCTATCATCGGGACGTTCTTTGTTCGTCTTGGCTCTAGCCAGTCCATCATGGGCGCGCTCTATAAAGGCTTCGTCGCATCTGCGGTGTTGTCACTTGGCGCTCTCTACTATGTGACGGAACGCCTGGTTGGCTTTGCGACAGAATACACAGTTGCTGAGCAAACGTTCACCGGCCAGGACCTGTTCCTGTGTGGTGTCAGCGGGCTCCTCATTACGGGTCTGATCATCTGGATCACAGAATATTACACGGGCACAAACTATCGCCCTGTAAAGTCTGTGGCTGCTGCGTCTGAAACCGGGCATGGCACGAATGTGATCCAAGGTCTTGCTGTGTCGATGGAAGCAACTGCCCTCCCAGCGATCGTGATCGTTGTGGGTATCATCGTGACATATTCGCTGGCGGGTCTCTTCGGCATCGCTATCGCTGTGACAACGATGTTGGCGCTTGCCGGTATGGTGGTTGCACTCGATGCGTTTGGTCCTGTGACCGACAATGCGGGTGGTATTGCCGAAATGGCGGAGCTACCTGAAGACGTCCGTAAAACAACGGATGCTCTGGATGCCGTGGGCAACACGACCAAGGCTGTGACCAAAGGTTACGCTATTGGCTCTGCTGGTCTTGGCGCCTTGGTGCTCTTCGCTGCTTATACCCAGGACTTGACGGTGTTTGCCGCCAATCCTGAGCAGTACCCGTATTTTGCGGGTGTTGTTGCGGACTTCTCTCTGTCCAACCCCTATGTGGTGGTTGGTCTCTTTATTGGTGGTTTGTTGCCATACCTCTTTGGCTCCATGGGCATGATGGCTGTTGGCCGTGCCGCTGGTGCGATTGTTGAGGAAGTGCGTCGCCAGTTCAAAGAAAAGCCAGGCATTATGCAGGGTTCTGAGAAGCCTGATTATGGTGCAGCGGTTGACCTTCTGACGAAGGCTGCGATCAAAGAGATGGTTGTACCGTCTTTGCTCCCAGTTCTCTCGCCAGTGGTTCTCTACTTCATCGTGCTTGCAGTTGCTGATAAGTCAGCTGCCTTCTCAGCGCTTGGCGCGATGCTTCTCGGTGTGATTATTACGGGGCTCTTCGTGGCTCTCTCCATGACCGCCGGTGGTGGTGCTTGGGACAATGCCAAGAAGTATATTGAAGATGGCAATCATGGTGGCAAGGGCTCAGAAGCTCATAAAGCTGCTGTGACAGGTGATACTGTTGGTGACCCTTATAAGGACACCGCGGGTCCTGCTGTGAACCCCATGATTAAGATCACGAACATTGTAGCTCTGCTGCTGCTCGCGATCCTCGCTCACTAAGAGCTAAGTTTTAGACAATAAGAAACCCCGCGAGGATCGCTCCTTGCGGGGTTTTTCTTTTTCTGCGCATTTCCAAACCGCGATAGTCTGCAGTTTGTGTTGAAAATGCCCGGATCTTTGGGGCCTGTTACTCTGCGAGTGACTTGCCCGTTGAGCCCAGATCATCACAAGCGATGAGCAGGCGATCGACAATGCCCTCTTCGCCCTTACGCAGCCAGGCGCGCGGGTCGTATTTCTTTTTGTAGGGCTCGTCTGTGTCTGGGTCGATCTGGTATTTGAACGCCTTGGCGTTGTCTTCGACATATTTGCCAACCCGTTCAGAGAAAGCGAACTGAGTGTCGGTGTCGATATTCATTTTGAAAACGCCGTAGCCGACCGCTTCCGTGATCTTTGCCTTTTCTGAGCCTGAGCCGCCGTGGAACACAAAATGAAGCGGGTGATTGCCTTCTGTGCTTTCTGCTGCTGAGACGGCTTCCTGCGATGCTTTCAGAATCTCTGGACGCAGTTTCACGTTGCCGGGCTTATACACGCCGTGAACATTGCCGAAGGCCGCTGCGACCGAGAAATGGCCAAGTGGTGCGAGACGACGATAGGCCGTCAGCACCTCATCCGGCTGGGTGTAGAGCTTGTCATTGTCGACTTCGTCCAGGTCTTTGCCGACGCCATCTTCTTCGCCACCTGTGACACCGAGCTCAATCTCGAGGCTCATGCCGATAGGTGCGAGACGTTTCAGCAATCGTTCGCATTCAGCAAGATTGTCCTCAAGGCTTTCTTCAGACAGATCAAGCATGTGTGAGCTAAAGAGCGGTTTGCCGGTTGCTTTGAAGCGTTCTTCACCGGCATCGATCAAGGCGTCGACCCACGGGATCAAGGCCCGGTTCGCGTGGTCGGTGTGAAGGACCGCGCAAACGCCATAGGCTTCCGCCACGCGATGCACATGTTCAGCGGCAGAGACAGCGCCGAGGACTTTGGCCTGTTCAGCGTCCTTGATTCCTTTGCCTGCGTAGAACTGAGCGCCGCCGCCGGACAATTGAATGATGATGTCGGATTTGGCTTTTGCTGCAGCTTCTAAAACCGCGTTGATTGACTGTGTATTGACTACGTTGACCGCAGGCAGGGCGTATCCACCTGATTTGCAGGCCTCTACGAGGGCGATGTAGTCGGCACCAGTTTGGACGCCAGGTTTCAGTTTTGTAGACATTAATCTCTATTCTCGGTTGTTTGGTTGTCCAAGGTGGTGTGCAACTTGGAGCCAGGTTTGACATGATCCCCGTTATGCGCGGGATTTCAGGTTTCTAAATTCACGTTATCGTCCGGGCTGCGCCGGCGCATTTTGGTTGAAGCGACCCAAATTGCCGAAAATCTGGCCAAGAACGGTGAGTTCTTTACCGCGCGTCGGGGTTTTCCGGGTCCGGAAGTCGATGATCCGTCCGTCTTCAAGTGTGTAATACCCAACATCTTCAACGGTTTTTGTCTCATCGAAGTAGATGGCGACGACCTTCCGATCGACTTCTTCGGGGGTATAGAACATCAGCTTTTCAAAGGTCGAGGAGATGTAAAACCAAGTGGCGCCTTCGACGGTCGCCACGGTCGAGGGACTGCCTAGAATAGCAGTGACCTCTGCCTCACTTGTCAGGCCGGGCTTGATCTGGTCGAAATCACGTTGGTCATAGACATACCCTCGCTCTTCGATTTCGGTACTGCATCCTGCAAGAACAGTTGCTCCTATAACCGAGGCAATGATTGCTGACTTGAAGGGGGCCAGCAGAGCGGCTAAACGCTGTCTCATCTAAATACCTTTGTTGCTCCCGAAGCGGGTCCGGGGGTTGCGCAAGTCCCCTGTTGACGTACCTGTAACGGCGTCTAGATTCAAGCTTTCCAGCCGATTTGGTGGAAAGAGAGAAAGAAACAATATGTTCTGGAAAAGCTGGTTTAAGCCCTCATCTGCGGATGATAGCGCCTTTCTTCTCTACCGAAATCTGGTGGATCAGGCCCGATCCCCTCAGTTTTACCTCAATGTCGGCGTCCCGGACACATTGGATGGGCGTTTTGACCTGATTGTGCTCCATATGGTCGTCGTGATTGAGCGCTTAAGCGCCATCGGAGCTCCGGCAAAAGATCTGAGCCAAAAGCTCTTTGATGTCATGTTCGATGATATGGACCAGGCTCTGCGCGAAATCGGTGTCGGTGATCTGTCGGTCGGCAAGAAGGTGAAAACCATGGCACGTGCCTTTTATGGGCGGCTGGGCGCCTATGATGCTGCCTTTCAGGATGGGGCCAATGAGGCGGTTAAGGCCGCGCTCAAGCGGAATGTGTTTCGGGAAGCAGAAATCGCACCAGAACGGCTGGAGGCGCTCACCGCCTATTTGCAGAATGTCAGAGCAGTTCTCAGCGAGACGGAGTTGGAGGTTTTTGCGAGCGGACGCGTTCAATTTCCGGCGGCGCCTGAGGCTATATTGGCGGCCGAGGTGCGTCCTTGAGTGGCGAGGAGGGACTTCCGGGCTTTACCTATGTGGTTGCCCGTGAAGACGTGTCCGATGACGGGCTAGAGGTCGTTTTGAAGGCAGGGGATGCGGCGCGGGCGTTACTTGTAGAAAGGTACGATCTGCTCACTCTGGATGTGCTCAACGCACAGCTCGTTATAGAGCCGTGGCGTAAAAAGGGCCTCAAAGTGGCCGGGACGCTTGAGGCGGAGCTGGCTCAGTCTTGCATTGTCACGCTGGATCCCGTCCCCGCAAGAGTGACCTCAGAGTTTACGCTGCTCTATCTCCCCGAAGATGTCAGTGGGCGGCGGGCCATGGAAGTTGCTGTAGATCCGCTTGCTGAAGAGCCGCCTGACCCGCTTCCGGTCGAAGGTGTCGATTTAGGGGAGGCGGTGGCCGAGCAGCTTGCGCTTGTGCTGGACCCTTATCCGCGGGTTGAAGGCGCTGAGTTCGCTGACGCTGAGTCGTCAGAGAGTGGATCAGAAAAAAAGCCTAACCCATTTGAAGTATTGAAAAATCTGAAAACACAAGACTAGCGCTACGGCGATTGACCCCCTACCTATTAACTGTTGTTTCGGTGGGGAGACTGGGTATTGTCTGACCGCCCGGCGTTGATTGACCAAAGGTTGGGCAACCGAAACCAAGAATTGGGAAACCCAAGATTTGGCGCGTGATCTGACAATTGCACTTGATGGAATGGGCGGAGATATTGGCCCATCTGTGGTTATTCCTGGGGCGGAGATCGCCCGTGTCCGGCATCCGGAAGCACGTTTTCTCATCTTCGGCGACGAAGCAAAGATCCAGGTGGAGCTCGACAAAGAGCCGCGGCTCGCAGACGTGAGCACGATTGTTCATACCGACGTTGCTATTTCGATGCACGATAAGCCAAGCCAGGCTCTTCGGCGCGGTCGTAAAACCAGCAGTATGTGGCGCGCAATTGACGCGGTGAAGCAGGGCGACGCCCAAGCGGCTATGTCAGCGGGCAATACAGGTGCCTTGATGGCGATGTCGAAGGTTTTGCTCAAAACCATGCCGAATATTGACCGTCCAGCACTTGCCGCTCTTATCCCAACCATTCGGGGCGAGAGTGTTATGCTCGACTGTGGCGCAACCATCGGGCCGGATGAAAAGCAGATGGTCCAGTTTGCCGTGATGGGTGAAGCCTATGCGCGAGTCCTTTTTGGTCACGACAAGCCAAGTGTTGGTTTGTTGAATATCGGCGAAGAAGAGATGAAGGGCACAGAATCGGTCAAAGCTGCGGCCCAGATGCTTCGTGAAGCCAATCTGCCGATCCATTTTCATGGCTTTATTGAAGGCGATGATATCGCTAAGGGCACTGTCGACGTTGTGGTCACTGATGGCTTTACCGGCAATGTCGCTCTCAAAACCGCTGAGGGTACAGCACGTCTGATCAGTACTTATCTGCGGGAGGCTATGTCGAAGTCTATCTTTAGCAAACTTGGATATCTGCTGGCTCAGACAGCCTTCAATATGCTGCGCGATCGTCTCGATCCCAATGTCCACAATGGTGGCCTGTTTATGGGGTTAAATGGCCTGGTCGTTAAAAGTCATGGCGGTGCAAATGCGGCCGGCATTGCTTCTGCGATTGATCTGGCTGTCGATGTGTCATCAGCGGATCTGGTGTCGAAGATCGCCGCAGATTTGGATGTGATTGCGGAATGGAGCGATCGAGTTGACGCAGCCCAGGGTGAGGTCGTTGCGTCGTGAGTGTTCCAAGAAGTGTGATTACGGGTGTTGGGTCTTATCTCCCAAAAAAAATCGTCACAAATGATGATCTGTCCAAAATCGTTGATACGAGTGATGAGTGGATCGTCGAGCGCTCCGGTATCCGCCAACGTCACATGGTGGAAGAGGGCGAGAAGACTTCCGATCTAGCTCTCGCAGCTGCCAGAGCTGCTTTGGCAGACGCTGGTGTTGACGCTCAGGAAATTGACCTGATCGTGATGGCGACGACGACGCCAGACAATACATTTCCTGCGACATCAACCACAGTTCAGGCTGAGCTTGGTATTCACCATGGGGCTGCTTTTGATTTGCAAGCTGTATGTTCAGGCTTTGTCTTTGGCCTATCGACGGCCGACAATTTCCTCAAAGCGGGGCAGTTCAAAAATGCCCTGGTGATAGGTGCGGAGACTTTTTCCCGTCTGCTCGACTTTGAGGACCGGACAACCTGCGTGCTTTTCGGTGATGGTGCCGGCGCTGTTGTTCTTCAGGCGCAGCAAGGTGAGGGGACTATTGAGGACCGTGGTCTTCTGACAGCCCATCTTCATAGCGACGGACGTCATAAAGAGAAACTCTATGTCGATGGCGGTCCGTCCTCGACCCAATCGGTCGGTCATGTCCGCATGATTGGGAGAGATGTCTTCAGGCACGCTGTTGTGAATATTGCCGACGTGATCAATGAGGCACTCGAAGCGACCAATCTTACAATCGATGACATTGATTGGTTCGTGCCCCACCAGGCAAACAAACGCATCCTGGACGGCACGGCAAAGCGAATCGGCCTGCCCCCCGAAAAGGTAGTGATGACGGTAGGCGAACATGGGAATACGTCAGCAGCCTCTGTTCCTCTGGCTCTGAGTGTTGCTGTCGCCGATGGTCGCATCAAGCGGGGTGATCTGGTCCTGCTGGAAGCAATGGGCGGTGGTTTTACATGGGGCTCAGCGCTGGTTCGCTGGTAGCTGCTTCCTAAACGCGTCAAATTCGACACAACATTCTATGTAAGAAGTTTCCGCCATCTCATTGATATTGACGGGATAATTCCGCTGGCCTACCTTTTGTGACAACGCGAGAGGATGGTCATGGGGCAAACAATTACGCGCGCTCATTTGAGCGAAGCGGTTTATCAGGAAGTCGGCTTGTCACGAAATGAGTCGGCAGATCTTGTTGAATCTGTACTAACCGCGATTGGTGACAGCCTGTCCGAAGGGGAGACTGTAAAGCTTTCTTCCTTTGGGTCATTTTCGGTTCGGCAAAAAGGCGGCCGGATGGGGCGGAATCCGAAGACAGGTGAAGAAGTGCCTATCAAACCGCGTCGCGTTCTGGTCTTCCGTCCAAGCCATGTGTTGAAAGAACAGATCAACAAGGCACTGACCGTTGCTAAGGCAGCAGGTGCGAGCCTTTCGGGTGTCAGTTCAACGGGGTCGGCGGATCAAGCTGCCGATTAGGAATTGCAGATTGACCGCCTCTCCAAGGAAAAGCGCAATCGTTTGATATGACCGTAATTGAGACAACAAGCCCGCGAAAATCGCCCGACGCCTTTCGGACGATCAGTGAGGTTGCGGCTGAACTCGATGTGCCTCAACACGTCTTGCGCTTTTGGGAAAGTAAGTTCGCTCAGATCAAACCGTTAAAGCGGGGTGGGGGCCGACGGTATTATCGACCCGAAGACGTGGACCTGCTGCGTGGTGTGCGGGCATTGCTCTACAAGGACGGCTATACGATCAAGGGCGTTCAGAAGGTGTTTCGCGATCAGGGCGTTCGGTTTGTCATGGAGACCGGCCGGGCGGCTAATGATGATTCTGTCGCTGGCATCGCTCGAACCGTTGTTGAGCGCGGCGGAGAAGAAACGATCGATGCTGAGGGACAGGATCAGGGCCTTGATCGAACTGCAAAGTCGATATTATCAGGCATTGCCCGTCGGCTTGAGGCCTTGAAAGCTGATCTGGATGCAGACGCTGAGGACGAAGAGTCCTCCACCTGACTCTCTCCAACAAAACCATGTTTTTCCTCGCTGTGGCCCGTTGATCGGTTGCGGGAGCGCCTCTATAGTGCCGCTCCTTCTGAGGATACCTCCATTGCCTTTGAAGACATGACGGAGCGTAGCGCAGCCCGGTAGCGCACTTGTCTGGGGGACAAGGGGTCGTGGGTTCAAATCCCGCCGCTCCGACCAAAACCTAAAGCCGTCTTCTCCATTTATATGTTGGGGGAGGCGGCTTTTTTGCTCCTGCGTACTGGCGGCAACATGGCTGGACAGAAAAGGGCCGGTGGGGCATTGTCCGGCCACGCCCGACAAGGGCCAACGTTACTCAATGAATGGAACATCCAATGACTGCAATTTACGCCATTGTCGCTTTCATCGCTGTTATGGCGATTCTCAATAAAATGACTTTTGGTCGTTTCGACTGACTTTTGACGCTGCGTGGTGGTGTGGGAGACCGGGCCACATTTTCATGCACCAATCAATTATCCGTCCAACTTGTCGGGCCTTTGCATCCAGTCTATCAGCGGTTTGACCGGGAAGGCCCAGGCTATGCCGGCTATCGGGTAGAAGATCAGTTGGACCGCCCAATGCTGTGGCAGGACATCAACTGCCAACCAAACGGCGGCCAGCGTGTAGGCCGTTAAACCGACCAGGATGATGACCGTTCCCAGCAGTTTGCGGACTCCTATCGGCAAAAGGGGCGCTTTGTAGGGCTCAATATCCATTTCGGCTCTCCATTTGTGATCTTCCTACGTCATTCAGCAGCGCTCGCCAAGGTGTGGCGAGACGTCGCGTCAGCTGAAGGGACGTCCTGACTACTTGTTGGAGGGCGTCGTGCGCGCTATGTCATGGGATTATGACTGCGACAGATATTCAGACTTCTACAGAAACGACTGAGCAGCAGATTGCCGCCAGGCGCTCTATTGCGATCTGGCTCTTTGTGATGTGCGCTCTGGTTGCCAGCATGGTTGTTGTTGGCGGGGCGACGAGGCTTACCGATAGCGGGCTTTCGATTACGGAATGGAAGCCGGTGACAGGCGCTATCCCGCCGCTTAGCCAGGAAGTTTGGGAAGAAGAGTTCGAGAAGTACAAACAGATCCCTGAATATATCCGCATCAACCGGGGCATGAGCCTGGAAGAGTTCAAAACCATTTATTGGTGGGAATGGGGACACAGATTTCTGGGACGACTGGTTGGGCTCGCGTTTTTTGTGCCCTTTGTCTTCTTCTTTTTTACAAAACGCATAGAGCGGCCGTTACTGCCTCATCTGATTGCCATGTTCGTCATTGGCGGACTGCAGGGTGCCCTTGGCTGGTACATGGTGATGAGCGGGCTGACAGAACGTGTTGATGTCAGTCAGTACAGGCTGGCAGCGCATTTGAGCCTCGCCTTTTTTGTCTATGGCTACATGTTCTGGTTTGCCACTGCGCTGTGGCGGAGCGAAGCGCCCGGACGGATCACATTTAAGGGGCTTGAGCTCGGCGCGGCCATTGTCGTTCTTGCTATCTTTGTGCAGATCCTGTTGGGCGCCTTTGTCGCCGGTCTCAATGCCGGTTTCATTTTCAATACCTGGCCGCTGATGGATGGATCGTTTATTCCGCGCCATCTCTATCCGCTGGAATCAATTTGGGCGAGTGCATTTGAAGATGTCCGCACGGTGCAGTTCAATCACCGAATGTTTGCCTACGCCCTGCTTGTGCTTGTCGGATGGCATTATTGGAAGATGAACAATTCAACGCTGCAGGTTCAAAAGACCGGCAATTGGCTGCTGGGGGCATTGGTGTTTCAGGTGTTCCTGGGGATCGCGACGATCCTGACCGTCACGCGGATTGAGGTGGCGCTGCTTCATCAGGCTGGTGCGGTGTTGCTGCTCAGCGTCGCGCTTTTCCACCTTCAAAATATCGGTCGGGCCGCGCGCTAACGCGACCCGAGATATTGTATTTTGTCTGCACTCTTAGGCTGAGAGGGCCTGTTCCAGATCGGCAATGATGTCTGCTGCGTCTTCCAGTCCTACGGACAGACGAACAACATCAGGTCCAGCGCCTGCAGCTGTCTGCTGTTCTTCCGTGAGTTGGCGGTGCGTTGTCGATGAGGGGTGAATGATGAGGCTGCGGGTGTCGCCGACATTTGCGAGCAGACTCAGCAGCTTCACATTGTTTGCCAGTTTAACGCCTGCGTCATAGCCGCCTTTGACACCGAACGTGAAGACGCTTCCGGCCCCCTTGGGGGCATATTTTTTCATCAGGTCATGACTTGGGTCATCCGTGAGGCCCGCATATGACACCCAGCTCACCGCATCATGGGCTTTCAGATATTCAGCAACCTTCAGAGCGTTTTCACAATGGCGCGGCATGCGCAGGTGCAGGGTCTCAATGCCGGTAATGATCATGAAGGCGTTTGTCGGAGAGATCGCTGGACCTAAATCCCGTAGGCCTATGACGCGACAGGCAATGGCGAAGGCTATTTCGCCGAATGTCTCGTGTAGCTTCATGCCGTGATAGCCGTCATTGGGCTGAGAGAGTGATGGGTACTTGTCAGACGCCGACCAATCGAACTTGCCGCCATCAACGATGATGCCACCCATGGAGTTGCCGTGACCCCCAAGGAACTTGGTGGCGGAGTGCAGCACAATGTCTGCACCATGGGACAAGGGCTGGCAGAGATAGGGCGAGGCCAATGTGTTGTCGACAATGAGGGGGATGCCCGCTTCGTGGGCGATGTCAGCAATCGCTGCAATATCGGTTACCAGACCCCCCGGGTTTGCGATGCTTTCAATGAAGACGGCTTTGGTCTTCGGGCCAATCGCTGCTTTGATGGATGCAGGATCTGTCACGTCTGCCCAGTCCACATGCCAGTCGAACTTCTGGAAGGAGACACCGAACTGGGTGATGGACCCTCCATAGAGTTGGCGCGCCGCAACGAAGTGATCACCGGGTTGCATAAGGGTGTGGAAGGCAATCAGCTGTGCCGCATGGCCGGACGCGGTTGCAAGGGCAGCAACGCCGCCTTCGAGGGTTGCGACACGCTCTTCCAGAACCGCCGTCGTCGGGTTGGTAATGCGGGTATAAATGTTGCCGAAGGCCTGCAGGTCAAAAAGGCTCGCGGCATGATCTGTGTCATCAAAGACAAAAGATGTTGTTTGATAAATCGGCGTCGCACGTGCGCCCGTCGTGGGATCGGGGGCGGCACCTGCATGAATGGCCTGTGTGTCAAAACCGTAGTCGCTCATGATGTATCCCTGTTGTTTTAATCGGGCGCCCTATTTGGATGTATCTGGGACGCACTCATTTAGTTGGTCTTGGTTGTTGGTTCGTTTAGGTGCGCTCCATAGAGAGACGCTCATATTCAATCTTTGGGCACCGGTCCATGATCACGGTCAATCCAGCCTGTTCTGCGCGCCCCGCGGCGGCTTCATTGATCACATCAAGTTGCATCCAGACTGTCTTTGCGCCAATGGCAATTGCTTCGTCCGTTACGCTTCCTGCATCTTCAGAGTTTCTGAAGATGTCGACCATGTCGATCGGCTGGGGAATGTCTGCGAGGGAGGCGTAAGCCTTTTGGCCCAGCAATTCTTTTCCTGCAAGGCGTGGGCTTACGGGAACCACGTCATAACCTTTGGACAGCATGTATTTCATGACGTTGTAGCTGGCTCTGTGCGGCTTATCACTGGCACCGACCAGGGCAATCGTCCTGGTGTCTTTTAATACTCGCGTTAGGAGATCAGAGCTGTAATTCAAAGCGGTCATTGGGGCGCTCACCGGTCTTTCCAGGTTGGGTCACGCTTTTCGATGAAGGCATTGACGCCTTCTTCTGCGTCATGGGTCAGCATGTTTTTCACCATGACCTCGCTGGTAAACGCATAGGCATCAGAGATGCCGAGTTCCAATTGGTCATAAAAGGCCCGCTTGCCAATGGATACGGTCATGGAAGATTTGGATGCGATCTTGGTTGCGAGCGCCATAACTTCGGTGTCCAAGCTTTCCTGGGATACGGCGCGATTTATCAATCCAATTTCGGCGGCGTGGTTGGCGTCCGCCATGTCGCCACTCAGAAGCATTTCCATGGCGTGTTTGCGGCTCACATTGCGGGAGAGGGCGACCATGGGTGTTGAGCAGAAGAGACCGATATTGACACCCGGCGTTGCAAACTGAGCCTCTGTGGCGGCGATTGCGAGGTCACAGGTGGCGACCAGCTGACAGCCTGCGGCGGTTGCCGTGCCATGCACCTTCGCGATTACCGGTTTTGGATTCTTTAGAATTGAAAGCATCATGGTGGAGCAGCGCTGCATGATGTCCTGGTAATAGGCGCGCCCTCTGTCTTCCTGCTGCCTGGCCGCGGTTAATTCTTTCAGGTCATGCCCTGCGCTGAAGACTGGCCCGTTGGCGGCAAGCACGACAGTGCGGACAGAGGGATCGTCAGCAATGGATGTCATCTCAGCGGTGAGGGCCGCTATCAGAGCTTCGGAAAGTGAATTGCGCTGCCGGGGGCGGTTGAGTGTAAGGATTGCAACACCCTCACGATCCTCCCGCACAAGGACCTCCTCTGCTACTTCAGCTGCTGCCTCTGACATGTTTGTCTCCTCGCTTTCCGCCGATGATATCGTTCTGGAGGGGCTGCGTCAGGCCTCATTTGCAGCGGAGTCGCATTTCAAATATCGACTGACAAACGAATTTTCTGAAACATCGCTGAAGCGCTTTCAAGCGACCGCGGGGATTTGCGGCTGAGGCGTCCTGGGCTTAATGTCGCGGCCGAAACAGAGGAGCAGGCTATGGCAAGCGGTTTAGAACCTATAATGACCGTGGCGGACTTGCGGGCCTTCTTTGCTGAGGCCTTTCCACAGGCGCTTGGAGGGCCAAGTGAAGAAACGTTGATTGAGGAAATCGGCCCAGGGCGTGTTCTGATCCGTCGCAAAGTGTCTGACGCCAACCTTCGGCCTGGAGGGACGGTTTCCGGGCCGACCATGATGGGGCTCGCAGACCATGCGATGTATGCTGTCATCCTGGCGCATATCGGGCCGGTAGCGCTCGCGGTCACTACCAATCTCAACATCAATTTTTTGCGGAAACCCGGGCTTCAGGACCTGTTGGCGGAGGGGAGGTTGCTCAAACTGGGGAAAAGACTTGCTGTAGGGGAGGTGACGCTCTTCAACGAAGGAGAAGAGGATGACCCTGTGGCTCATGTGACCTCGACATATTCTATTCCACCAAATCGGTGAGTTTTTGTGGTAATTAAATACCGCATATTTAAGCGGCTGAATTTATTCCACTTTTTGGCCACTTATCCGTTTGACTTGGGGGTAGAGCTCCCCTAAAACACGCGCCAACAGGCACCCATGATGGGTGCCTTCTCGTATTTAAAGGGTCGAGACCCGCTAAAGGGTTGAGATTGAGATCACATGAAAACCTATTCTGCAAAAGCCGCAGACATTGAGAAGAAATGGATCGTGATTGATGCGGAGGGCCTGGTTGTTGGTCGTCTGGCATCCATCATTGCGATGCGCCTTCGTGGCAAGCATCTGCCGACTTTCACGCCTCACATGGACTGCGGTGACAATGTCATCGTCGTGAATGCCGACAAGGTCGCTATGACCGGCAAGAAACTGACCGACAAAAAATATTTCCGGCACACAGGTCACCCAGGTGGGATCAAAGAAACCACCCCGGAGAAGATCCTGAACGGCAAGTTCCCAACACGTGTGGTTGAGCTTGCTGTGCAGCGCATGCTGCCCGGCGGCCCGCTTTCTCGGAAGCAGCTGTCCAATCTGCATGTCTATGCTGGAACGGATCATCCGCACGAAGCGCAGCAGCCTGAAAAGCTGGATGTTGGCGCTATGAATTCTAAGAATGTGAGGAGTGCGTAATGTCTGAAGAAGCACGCACGCTGGAAGACCTGAAGGACGTGGTTGCCCCAGCTGAAGAAGCGCCTGCTCCTCGTGAGCCAAAAATTGATGCGCAGGGCCGGTCCTATGCAACGGGCAAGCGGAAAGACGCGATCGCTCGTGTTTGGATCAAGCCTGGTGCTGGTCGCATCACGATCAATGATCGTGACATCGAAGTTTACTTCGCGCGTCCTGTACTGCGCATGGTTCTTCGCCAGCCGCTCGTTGCTGCTGGTCGCGAAAACCAGTTCGACATCGTCTGCAGTGTTTCCGGTGGTGGCCTTTCCGGTCAGGCTGGTGCTGTTCGTCACGGTATCTCGAAGGCCCTGACTTACTACGAACCTGCGCTGCGCGGTGTTCTGAAAAGCGGTGGCTTCCTCACACGCGACAGCCGCGTTGTGGAACGTAAAAAATATGGCCTTGCGAAAGCGCGCCGGAGCTTCCAGTTCTCCAAACGTTGATCTTGTTTGGGTTCAGAGTTCAAAGGGGCGCCAGCGAGGCGCCCCTTTTTTTGTTAAGGTGTAAAGAATTCTACTAAGCGGTGACGTAATGAAACGGGTTTTTATTGATGGCGAAGCGGGCACAACGGGTCTTCTGATACGGGACCGGATTGTCGGACGGCGCGACATTGAACTGCTGCAGATCGATCCGGCGAAGCGGAAGGATGCGGACGAACGAAAGCGCCTCTTGAACGCAGCTGACATTGTCTTTCTGTGTCTGCCAGATGCTGCTGCCATTGAAGCTGTGTCGCTCATCGACAATCCAAACACCGTCGTGATCGATGGGTCGACTGCCTTTCGGGTGGCTGACGGCTGGACCTATGGGTTCCCTGAAATGACCAAAGATCATCGGGCGGCGGTTGCCGGTTCAAAGCGGATCAGCAATCCGGGATGCTATCCGACGGGCACGATCGCGCTTGTGCGGCCATTGGTGGATGCAGGTATTCTGCCTAATGACTTTCCGCTCACCATTAATGCGGTGTCTGGCTATAGCGGTGGCGGCAAGGGCATGATTGCAGAGTTTGAAGACCCTCAGGCTCCTGTCACGTCTGAACAGCCTTTCAGACTCTATGGTTTGACGCTGGCGCACAAGCATGTACCTGAAATGCAGGTCTATAGCGGACTTGGGCACAAACCTCTCTTCTCGCCGGCGGTGGGCAAGTACCGGCAGGGCATGCTGGTAGAGGTGCCTGTGCAACTCTGGTCCTTGGGATCAGACGCCACGCCAGATCAAATTCGCGATGTGTTGATCGAACAATATGCGGGTGAGCGGTTCGTCTCAGTTGCAAGTGCAGAGGAGACCTCTGAAATCGCCAATATTGATCCTGAGGGCCTCAACCATACGAATGAGATGAAACTCTTTGTTTTTGGCAATCAGAAAACAGAGCAAGTTCGGCTCGTGGCGCAGCTCGACAATCTGGGCAAAGGCGCTTCCGGCGCCGCCGTCCAGAGCATGAATTTGGTCCTGGGACTTGACGAAGCGACTGGACTCGTGCCCGATAGCTGAACGTTCATTCATTCAGGGAGGGCTAGATGATCGAGTATTCAGGCAAGACGGTCCTAGTCACCGGCGCAGCTTCAGGTATTGGCGAAGCGACGGCGATCGCTCTATCGCAACGCGGTGCAAAGGTCATTTGCGCGGACATTGACGCAGAGGGTGTCGAGCAAACCGTTTCCACCATCGGCGATGGCGCATTTTCTATCGTGTCTGATTTGGGTGATCCTTCGGGTGCCACCAACCTCGTTGACCAGGCATATGAAAGCGCCGGTCATTTGGATCTGATTTTCTCAAATGCAGGGATCGGGCATCGAAGCAGCCTTGCCAAAGAGCCTTTTGATGCAACCGATGCGATGACGAAACTCTTTGAGATCAACTTTTTTGCGGGTCCAAAGATAGCCCAGGCTTACGCTCGTCATTTGGAAGCCGATGGCAAACGGGGGCGATTGATGGTGACGGCTTCAGAGAATTCCCTCAGTGTCCCGAGCGCTGTCAGTGCGGGCAAAATGACGTTCTACGGGGCGACCAAGCATGCACTTCTGGTGGCCATGGAATGGCTGCGGATTGAGCAGGAGAAAGCGGGTCTCCTCGACCTTCATGTATTGTTGCCGGGGGCGGTTTATACGCCGCTTGTCGCGCGAAGTCTGCCGGACCCCTCCATGGCGCCGCCGGAACTTGAGCTTATTACAGCAGAGCGTTGTGCTGAGGTTGCACTCAAGGGAATGGATTTGGATCTGTTCTACATTCCAACCCAGGCTCATCTGCTCGATGACATGCAACCGCGCATGAAGGACATCAAAGCCTCTCTCAAGGCGTTGGAGATCGAGCGGACTTACTAATCCTCAGAACCGAATGAGAATGACCCCGGCCGCGACGATGAACGCGGCGGCGATGCCGATGCGGCCGACGGGTTCTTTCAGGATGTAGGCTGAGAGCAGTGCAGCGAATATGACGCTTGTCTCCCGCAGCGCGGACACCAGACCAAGGGGGGCAACACTCATCGCCCAGATCACCAGGGCATAGGCGACCATTTGGAGGGCAGCCCCGCCAAAGGCGATAATGCTGATGGAGTTGGTGGTTCGGATTGAGCGCCAGCCGCGTCGGTAAAGCCCGATCGAGAAAAATGTCAGTCCGTCGAGCAGAAACAGCCAAAACACATACGTCATGGGCGTTTGAGCGACACGTCCACCAATGCCGTCCATCATGGTGTAGCTGGCGATGAAGGCGGCGGTGCCCAAGGCGTAGAGTGTTGCTTTGCGTTCGTCTGGCGATCCACGGCGTCTTTGCCAGGCGAGGCTCATGATGCCGCCGGTCACAAGGAGCAAGCCCAGCATGGCTGAGAGCGTCAGTGTTTCGCCGATGACCAGGAAAGCGCCGATCGCAACAAGCAGTGGTGCTGTTCCGCGCGCAATAGGGTAGACGTGCCCTAAATCCCCAAAAGTGTAGGCACGCACGAGAAACAGCTTGTATCCCGTGTGGAGGATGAGGGTGACGCCTAAGATCGCCCAGGTTTCCAGAGTGGGAAATGGCAGGAACGGCAACACGGGAAGGGCGAATAAGCCACATGCGCCCGTCATCAACGCCAGCGAGTTGAGTCTGTCCTCGCCGGCACGCACCATGGCGTTCCAGCTTGCATGCATCAGCGCTGTGAGTAGGACCAGCCCGATCAAGGCAAGGCTAATGTCGGTTTCCATGGGGCGGACCATAAAGGCCTCGGGGACCCGGTGCCTATTCATAGAAACAGCAAATGGGATTGCGTGTTGAGAGCCTTTCGGGGCGTTTCAGACCAATTGAGGGAGCAGAAACTCTGCATTGTTCTGATTTGGTCTGGTTACGTTTGCGCAGAATATCCTATAGGGTAGGGACCAGAATATCTGGGATCCTCCGCGAGAGTCGCTGAGGTGGTTTAAAAGGGGTCTGGCCTTTCGATGGTCAAGCGTATTGGGAATGGTCAAGTGTGCGGGGTCGAAATGACAAGTGAACGCCAACCAAGCGAAGTAGGTCTGTCTGCCACAGCAGGGATCGTGGAACGAGCGACGAAGCGCATCGGCGCGGTCCTCTTGGTTGCTGGTTTGGCGGCCTGTTCTACCGCACCAGAATGGGCGCGCCCCGGCCTGATCTACGGGGATGACGCAGAAGCCGCTGCGGCAGATCCAAGTGCAGAGAAAGACTTTCCTGAATTGGTCGACGTTCCTGGTCAAGTGCCTACGCGCAGTTCTGCTGCCGAGGTGCGGGAAGCGGTTGATGGTTTGGCCGCGGACCGCGAACGGGCGCGCTATACCGACGAAATTCTGCGCGGTGGGACAGGCGCTCCAGCCCCGGCGCCTAGAAGTGCAGCGCCTGCCACAAGTCCTGCGCCGCTGCCCACGGCAAGCCTGACATCGCCCGCGCCAGCGGCTGTTGTGTCAACGTCTACCGACGGTGTCATTCCTGAGCCGGCACGACGTGGACGTGCCTCTTTGGCGTCGACAGAGAGCACAGCTGAGCAGGTTGTTGAGCAAGCGACACAGGCTGCGGCTACGGCGCCCGTTGCAGTTGAATCGGTATCTGCGCCCGCGCCTCAGGGACCGGCGCCTTCTACTGCTTCGCAGCCCATCGTTGCGGCAACACCCGTTGCGCCTGCGCCAGCTCAACCCACACAGACGAGTCGTCGTCCGGCTGTACCAGCTGTACCAGGGACAGCACGGGTGAGCACAACATCGCAGGCAAGTGCGGCTTCTGCTGCTACACCAAACTATCGCCAGCGCCCGCCGGTGCCGGCTCAAACGGCTGAGCCTGCTGCGCAAGCAGCGGTCGCGCCAACGCCGTCCATTACTCCGTCGGCGGCAGCCGCGGCCAGCGTCCCGCGCTCAAATACTACGTTTGAAGCGTCTTCTGCGCCTGCTTTGACCCAGGAAGCCCTGGAAGCAGCCGGGCCGATTGTATCGTCTCGCTATGGCGCTGCTGGTGCTCCAACAGGGTCAGCTGACCCGGAAGACCCGGTTGAGGTCAATCTGGATGCGCTGCGTGGTCTCGGACCTGGAGCCTCCCTGTCTCCGGCCCTGGCGCCATCCACTGGTGCTGCCTATGCCAGTCAGGGCGGGCCCGGCAATATTCCTCCTTATGTGGTGAGTTTTGCTCATGGATCGACCGGACTTAATGCTGAAGACCGGCAGAAAATTGCCGCTGCTGCCTCCAGTGCTGCGGCCTATAACGGCATTGTGCGGGTGGTTGGGCACGCGTCCAGCCGGACGGGAGATCTTGGAGTAGGCGATCATCTGCTTGCGAATTTCAACGTTTCGATGAAACGAGCGAACGCGGTTGCAAATGAACTCATTCGAGCGGGGGTCGACCCGTCACGTGTGGTTGTAGAGGCGAAAGGGGACGCCGTTCCTGTCTATTACGAATCCATGCCTGCGGGTGAAGCCGGAAACCGTCGCGCCGAAATATTCATTGAATAGGCTCAGAATGCCATGAATTTGGCCATTCTTTGGCCTTTTTCAGCCGTTTATTTCGTACCTTCTAATAATTCAGCCTAAGGTTTGTCCGGGGCGCGGAAACCCGTAGTCCGACCTGGTTTTTGGCGGTATAAGAGCGCCCGATGGCGCTTTCGCCCGCAAATATGGCTGCTCTAGCCGGAGTCCTGTGAGATGACCGAGGAATTTCATCGCATTAAACGCTTGCCCCCTTACGTGTTGGAGGTGGTCAACCGCCTCAAGGCGAAGGCGCGCGCGGAAGGTCGAGATATTATCGATTTCGGGATGGGCAATCCCGACATGCCGACACCGCAGCATATTGTCGACAAGTTGGTTGAGACCGTGCAGGACCCGCGGACCCATCGCTATTCAGCCTCAAGGGGCATTCCTGGCCTGAGGAAAGCGCAGGCTGGGTATTATGAGCGCCGGTTTGGGGTAAAACTCGACCCGGAAACGCAGGTTATTGCGACACTGGGTTCCAAAGAAGGGCTCGCGAACCTCGCGCAGGCCATCTCAGCGCCGGGTGATGTGATCCTGGTTCCCAATCCCACTTATCCCATCCATGCCTTCGGCTTCATCATTTCTGGTGGCGTTGTGCGTCACCTGCTTGGGGGTGTTGAGCCGGGTGAGGAATATCTGCGGACGTTGCACCGAGCCCTCAAACACTCGGTTCCCGCACCATCTGCGCTGGTGCTTAATTATCCTGCAAATCCAACGGGTTATGTGGCGGACCTCGAGTTCTACAAGGAGGTCGTCAAGATCGCGAAAGAGCATGATCTGTTCCTGATTTCAGACCTTGCCTATGCAGAAATCTACTTTGACGACAATCCACCGCCGTCGCTGCTTCAGGTGCCGGGCGCCATGGACCTGGCGGTCGAGTTCACGTCTCTCTCCAAGACCTTTGCAATGCCGGGCTGGCGTATGGGCTTTGCCGTCGGCAATGAGCGTCTTATTGGCGCTCTGGCGCGGGTGAAATCCTATCTGGACTATGGGGCTTTCACGCCCATCCAGGTAGCAGCTGCGGCGGCGCTTAACGGTCCCACTGACTGCATTGAGGAGATCCGTGAGACCTACAAGACCCGCCGCGACATTCTGATCGACAGTATGGGGCGTGCAGGGTGGGAGATTCCAACGCCGAAGGCGGGCATGTTTGCCTGGGCGCCGATCCCTGAAAAATTTAAGCATCTTGGGTCTTTGAACTTCTCAATGCTGCTTCTGGAGCATGCGGATATTGCTGTCGCGGCTGGTATTGGCTTTGGTGAATATGGCGATGGGCATGTTCGGATTGGACTTGTTGAGAATGAACAGCGCATCCGACAGGCGGCGCGGAATGTGAAGAAATTCCTGGAAAACGCAGACAAGATCCTGGCGGATTATGATCCGTCTGGTGGCACGGTGGTCCAGTATCCGGGGCAGAAAGCGTAAATTATGACTACACCGCTGCGAATTGGCCTGGCGGGACTGGGCACGGTCGGCGGTGGCGTCGGCAAACAGTTGGAAGCTGAGGGTGCACGCCTGGCGGCGATCTCCGGGCGGGAGATTGTTGTCTCTGCCATTTGCGCCAGAGATCGCTCAAAAGACCGGGGTTTTGATGTCTCCGGTGCGACCTGGTTTGATGACCCGGTCGATATGGCCAAAAATGCCGATATTGACGTGTTTGTTGAGCTGATTGGGGGATCTGATGGGTCTGCCAAAAGCGCTGTAGAAGCGGCCTTGTCGTCCGGCAAACACGTGGTAACGGCCAACAAGGCCCTGGTCGCTCATCATGGGGCGGCATTGGCAGCATTGGCTGAAAAAGGTGGGGCCGCGCTCAACTACGAAGCAGCGGTTGCGGGTGGTATCCCGATCATAAAGGCAATGCGGGAAGGCCTTCTGGCGAACCAGATTTCCCAGGTTTCGGGCATTTTGAACGGGACGTGCAACTACATCCTGACCGAAATGGAGGAGACCGGCGCCGATTTTGGCGATGTGCTCGCGGATGCCCAAAAGCTTGGCTATGCGGAGGCAGACCCGAGTTTTGACGTAGGCGGCACCGACGCGGCCCATAAGCTCGCGATCCTGGCAAGTCTCGCTTTTGGCACGGCCGTCGACTTTTCGTCGGTCTATGTGGAAGGCATTGAGGCGGTGACGGCAGCTGACATCAAGTTTGCCGCGGAATTTGGCTATCGGATCAAATTGCTCGGGACAGCTGTCCAGAATGCGCAGGGCGCCATTGAACAACGGGTGCATCCGGCTCTTGTGGCTCATAGTGCTCCGCTGGCGAGCGTTTCAGGGGTCACCAACGCGGTTTCTGTCGATGGGGGGTATGTCGGCACTGTTGTTCTGACCGGCCCTGGTGCGGGTGAGGGCCCCACAGCGTCGGCTGTGGTGGCGGATATTGTCGACATTGCCCGCGGTATCGCTTTCCCACCGTTTATTTTGCCGCAATCTGAGCTCCAGCCTGCGGAAACGCTGGAAATGGGCGACTATTCAGGCGCTTACTATTTGAGGCTAGAGGCGGCCGACCGGGCGGGAAGCATGGCTGAGGTGACCAAGGCGCTCGCTGAGGCGGATGTGTCCATTGAGCGGATCGTTCAGCGCCCAGATCAGGGGCAGGACGGCGAATGGCTCCCGGTGGTGCTCATTACCCATGAAACCCGGGAAGCGACGATGCAGCGCGCTCTCGCGCTTCTTTCAGAACATGCAGATGTGGTCAGCACGCCGGTTGTGATCCGCATCCAAGGCAGCTAAAAGCACAAACAAATACACGTGAACCAACGGGGATAAGAATGACTTCCAAAAAAGCCGCCAATCAGGGTTTGAGCCGCACTCTGGCTCTTGAGCTCGCGCGTGTGACCGAACGGGCAGCGGTGGCTGCGTCCAGGCTGTCGGGCAGGGGCGATGAAAAGGAAGCAGACCAGGCAGCTGTTGATGCGATGCGCCAGGAGCTCAACGCGCTGCCCATCGATGGCACGATTGTCATTGGGGAAGGTGAGCGTGACGAAGCACCCATGCTCTATATCGGCGAAGAGGTTGGAACCGGCGGACCGAAGGTCGATATCGCCCTGGACCCACTTGAAGGCACAACGCTTACCGCCAAAAATATGGAAAATGCCCTCGCGGTAGTTGCCATGGCTGAGGGTGGCACGCTGTTGCACGCGCCCGACGTGTACATGGACAAGATTGCGATCGGGGGCGGCTATCCTGATGGCATCGTTGATCTGGATGCGCCTGCTGGCGACAATATTAAAGCGCTTGCTCAGGCCAAGGGTGTTGATGTCAGCGAGATTACAGCCTGCGTTCTTGATCGTCCGCGGCACGCGAACCTTATCGCGGAAATCCGGGAAGTTGGCGCACGTGTTTCTTTGATCTCAGATGGTGATATTGCCGGAGTGATCGCCACGACCGATGCGACGACGGGTATCGACATCTATATGGGTGTTGGCGGCGCACCGGAAGGTGTGCTTGCTGCAGCTGCTCTGCGCTGTATTGGCGGGCAGATGCAGGGTCGTCTTGTCACCAATAATGAAGAGCAAAAAGCGCGCGCTGCCAAGATGGGCGTTAAAGACTTTGACGCCAAATATTCCATGATGGAAATGGCGAGCGGCGATGTGATTTTTGCGGCGACGGGTGTTACCGACGGTTCCATGCTGGACGGGATCAAGGTCACCAAAGAAGGCGTGTCTACGCATACGATCGTGATGCGGTCGTCGACGGGAACGGTGCGTCGCATTCGCGCGTTCCACAGAGCAGATTCGAAATTCGAAACAGATTGAGGGCGGCGTCACCGCTCTTCTTAAAGTCGATTGGGAGGCTGATTGGAGTACGAGCCGGATAGCGGGTTTTTAGGCGTCGGACGGTCTTTGTCCAGTCGCCGCTGGATCCCTCGGCTTGAAAACGATCGGCTTGCTTTGCAGTTGGCGCAACAGGCAGATGTGCCTGAGCTTCTTGCTCGCGTTCTTGCTGCCCGTGGGGTTACAGCTGATGTTTGCGAACAACATCTCAACCCAACATTGCGCTCCTTTTTGCCCGATCCGTCCACCGTCGAGGATATGGACAAAGCGGCTGAACGGATTACTAAGGCGATAGTTGATGAAGAGCAGGTCGCTGTTTTTGGCGACTATGATGTGGATGGAGCCACATCATCAGCACTTCTGAAGCTCTATTTCGAAGCCATTGGTGCGCCGCTGCGGATCTACATTCCTGATCGCATTAAAGAAGGCTATGGGCCGAATGCGCCAGCTTTTCTCAAGCTAAGGGATCTGGGCGTCTCGCTTATTATCACCGTTGATTGCGGCACCATGGCTCACAAGCCACTGGGCATCGCCAAGGAGCGCGGGTTGGATGTGGTGGTGGTTGATCACCATCAGGCGGAGCCCCTTCTGCCGCCAGCAGTAGCGGTTGTGAACCCAAACCGGCTGGATGATACGAGCGGTCTTGGACAGCTTGCAGCGGTTGGCGTCACCTTTCTACTTTTGATTGCGCTCAATCGCACGCTTCGGGCGGCTGGCTGGTTCGACGGAGAGCGAGAGGAGCCAAACCTACTGGACATGCTCGACATTACAGCGCTTGGCACTGTTTGCGATGTCGTTCCGTTGACAGGTCTCAATCGAGCGATAGTGACCCAAGGCCTCAAGGTCATGGGCTCGCGCAAGAACAAAGGGCTCGCGGCGCTGGGAGATGTTGCGAAGATGCAAGGTGCGCCCGGTACCTATCACGCCGGCTTTCTGCTCGGACCCCGAGTGAATGCCGGCGGACGTGTTGGTCGGGCCGATCTAGGTGCGCGCCTTTTGACCACCCATGACGGTGCAGAAGCGCATGAAATCGCCATTGCCCTTGATACCTATAATCGCGAACGACAGGCGATTGAGGCGCTTGTTCTGGAACAGGCGATTGACCAGGTTGAGGCAGCGCTGGTTCATACGCGCGCCAATCAGCCGCCTCCGCTCATCATTGCATCGGGCGCTGGATGGCACCCAGGCGTGATCGGTATCGTGGCGAGCCGATTAAAGGACAAGTATGACCGACCAACCTTTGTGGTCGCTATCGACAGTAAAGGCGAGGGCAAAGGGTCAGGTCGATCTGTTCCCGGCGTTGATCTCGGGCGGGCGGTGACGGCGGCCCTCGAGGCGGGGCTGCTGGTTAATGGTGGCGGCCATGCCATGGCTGCTGGACTCACGGTGCGGGAAGGTAAGCTGGAAGAACTGCATGAGTTTTTAAACAGCCGCATCGCAGCAGATGTGATGGCTGCAGGTGAAGAAAGACAGCTGAAACTCGATGGGGCGCTTACAACGGATGCGGCCTCTCGCGAGATGTTTGAAATGCTGGAAAAGGCTGGTCCCTATGGGGCTGGAAATCCGGAGCCGCGATTTGCGGTACCAAGGGTCCGCATTGTGCGGGCAGATCGGGTCGGACAGAATCACGTTCGCTGCATTCTGGCAGGGGACGAAGGAGGGCGTTTGAAGGGAATCGCCTTTCGAGCGGCGGATTCGGAGCTCGGTGAGAACCTTTTGAATAGTGGTGGCGCAGTTTTCCACGTTGCTGGACGGCTCCGGGCGGATGATTGGCAGGGACGCAGAGGCGTCCAGCTGCAAATAGATGACGCTGCCCGGCTCTGATCTCAAAAACCCCGGAAAATCGACAAAAATCAGGGGATTAGGCACTTGCATTCCCGAATGTGACCCATTATTAAAGCCGCACTGCGCGCCCTTCGTCTATCGGTTAGGACGCCAGGTTTTCAACCTGGAAAGAGGGGTTCGATTCCCCTAGGGCGTACCAGTACTCTTCTCCGACATTGATATACGTGGCTGGTCTGGGTCCTCTGGATCTGCGACACTTGTCCCATACAGCAAATGGGAGAGGTGTCATGAAGGTCGAAGGTGGATGCTATTGCGGTGAACTGCGCTATGAGGTCGAGGGAGACGCTCTCTTTAAGGCGCAGTGCCATTGCCGGGAATGCCAGTATATTTCAGGCGGGTCACCCAATGTGACCATGGGCATGCCGGAAAGCGCGTTTAAATACACCAAAGGCACGCCGAAAAGCTTCAAACGCACAGACATTGATCCGGCAGTCACGCGTGAGTTCTGCGGCAATTGTGGAACGAGCATGCTGTCGCGTGCGCCTGGGGCGCCTGGGATGGTGCTCTTGAAAGTCGGATCAATGGATGATCCCAAGCTGTTTGAAGGCCCGCAGGTCGCTATCTATACGTGCGACGCTCAGGATTTCCACATGATCCCTGAAGGGGTCGCCTCGTTTGACAGGCTGCCGGGTTAGAACTGGCCGCTTTTAACGGGTGGCAACAAGGTTAAATGAGATTGCCACCTCGTTCCCCACCATGGGGCTTAGGGGGCCGGTCCCGACGCCATAGTCGGTTCGGTCAATGACCAGACTGCCGGTTGCGGTGGCCTCGTTGCCCTCAATGCTGAGGCTGAAGGGAAGAGTTGCCGGAAGGGCTGTGCCTTTGATGGTTAGCGTTCCTTCCACCACATAGCCTTCAACCGTTTTAGTCACGGCCGATGAGGTGAAGCTCGCGGTTGGATAGGCCGCGACGTCAAACCAATCTGCGCCTGGCAATGCGCCGTCTCTCTCTGCCGAACCGCTGTTCGCACTTGCAGTGGTGATTTCGACGCGAATGGATGCTGCTTCCAGATCGGCGGGGTCCAATGTGATGGTTGCCGTAAAGTCTTCGAATTCACCTTGAAACGGCGCACCGGCTTGTGTGCCCTCAAATTCGAGTTCGCTTCGATCCGAGATCAGTGTCCAGTCGGATGCGGCGGCATGCGCTGTTAGCAAAAGCAAGGCGACGAAACTGCGTATAATCATGACATTTCCTTTGACGTCAGAAGTCTGCCTTACAGGCCGGGTATCTGAGACTATGAACTCCAGGGCAGCATGCGGCGCAAGATATCGTCTTTCAAAATGAAGTGATGACGCAGCGCGGCGGCGACGTGAAGAATAACAGCGGCGGCGGCCGTCCAGGCGAGCAACCAGTGTCCCCATTCACCAACCGCCAACCAGCGATCCTTATCTGGGTCAGTCACGATGAAGCCGATATGTGGCACTGGAACCATGTCAAAAACCAGGGTCGGAATATTGATGGGGGAGGCCGACACGACAATCCATCCGGTGAGGGGCATGGCGACAAGAAGTGTATAGAGCCCGAGGTGGGTCAAGGAGGCGGCTATCTTTTCCCATCCGGCCATTTCGTCAGGCAGGGCTGGTGGCGGGTCGATGAAGCGCCAGGCAAGGCGAGCTATGACGATCGCAAAGATCGAAATGCCGAAGGATTTGTGGAGCTGATAGAGTGGGAAAAGGTTCGGGTCGGAGAGCTCCAGATCGCTCATATAGAATCCGAGCGCCAAATTGCCAAGAAACAACAACGCCACGAACCAGTGAAATCCGGCCGCGACGAGACCGTAACGTGCTTCACTGTTTTTCCATTGCATTGTTTGGCCGGCCTCTAATTCTGGACGCCGGGCGGGGCCCAGTAGGTCGGCGTCCAATTGCGGGCAAGCTCTTTGCCGTCGAGATAGTCTGACCTGTCGATGGCGTTTCTAAGATGTGTTCGCAGGCCGTCATTCTGGTCTGCGGCACCAAGCGTCAACCTAAGCGGATTTACATCGTAGAGCCGCAACCATTTGCCGATTTCCACCGGATCGCTGTCTGGTCCGATATTGGCGGCGTAAAGCGCCAGCAGTGTGCGCTGCGCCTGGAAGTGCCCTGCATTGGCAGCCCTCATCACCCAGGTGCGGCCCTGCAGGAATTTTTCATTGCTGCTCACTTGTGCAGCGTCGAAACTTGTGCCGCTTTCAGTGGGCAGTCCGCCCAGCGACATCAGACAGAGACCGTACGCATGTTGGGCGGATTCATACCCCCGGCCGTTGCGGGCAAGAGGGCGGAGGCGTTCAATTGCTGCGTCGCAATCGCCCTCGTTTTTGAGCTCAAAGCCTTCCCAGTAAGCAGCTTGTGGATCGCGGTAATTGTAGCGCTCTCGGACGTCATAGTGTGGCGATGTCCGAGGGTTCTCCTGACCATTTGCAAGGGCTTCCGTGCTGAACAAAGAACCCAAAGACAAAAGACTAAGCAGACAAAGGCAAAACGCGGCCTGGATCAAAGTTTTCATGTGAAAACCGTATCCTGACCGCGCATTAGATTCAATCAGCCACAAGCTCAGAAATTCAGCGGTAGTGGATCAAGTACCGGCTGCCGCCTACGACATAGCCCTCACCATATCGGTTGTAGCACATGGTGCCGCCTACTTTTGCCGGGCGCCCGTGCCAATGGCCCCTCTTGTAGACAGGGTGGCACGCCCGACTGTTTGTATGACGATAGCTGTGATGATTGTTATAGCCGCCATCTGAATAGCTATAGTGCCGACGGGAATGGCCACCATAATAGTCGTTTCGGTGGTGGCGTCTGGGGGCATGATAGGGACGGTGGTGCTGACGATAGCGTTGATGGTGGGCACGGGGATAGCCGTAGCCACTGCTCCAACCAATCAGGCCGCCAACAAGAGCACCGGCGATAAAGGCGCCTGCGCGGTCACCGCGGTGCCGTCTGTGCCCCCCATGATGTCCGCCGTGATGCCGTCCACCGCGATAGTGACGGCCATGTCCGCGGCCATGGTGTCCACGTCTGCCGCTGACATGATGCAGGTTGCTGTTTGGTGTCAGGTTGCCCGCGCCCACAGGTCCTGCCGCCGCTGCTGGAGCGGACAGGCTGGCCATAGACCCGACAACGAGACAGGCACTGAGTGCCAATCGTGCGAGTATCATTTCCTTCTCCCAATCCTTGGACCGGTCCGCAATGGACCGGCGTCACATCCTCAGGGAGAAAGTGGTCTTCTGGGTTTGAACGCTAGATGAACAAGCTGTTCAGGTTCGCCGTCACCAGTGTCCGGTATTCTCCATAGACGCCCAGGGTTCCTGGGGCGGCAGCGGTTGGCCTTCTTGAAGAAGTTCAATGGATACGTTGTCTGGTGAGCGCACAAAGGCCATGCGTCCGTCGCGGGGCGGACGATTGATGGTGATTCCCGCATCCGCCAATTTTTGGCAGGTCGCGTAAATGTCATCGACCCGGTAGGCCAGATGACCGAAATTCCGGCCTTCGTCGAGCTCTTCTGGGTCCCAATTGTACGTCAGCTCGATTTGAGCCTCTTCCTGCCCTTCTGGCGCGAGGAAGACCAGGGTGAAACGGCCTTCTTCCACATCAAATCGACCGACATTCTTGAGGCCCAAATGGGTGCAGTAGAAGTCGAGTGAGGCGTCAAGGTCGGTCACACGGACCATGGTGTGCAAATAGCGCATGCGTGGTTTGCCTATCCTTCTGGGGTTCGTTTTGCGTATCATTTCCGGAACTGGCCAGAAGGTCAAAGAGAACTGGTGGGGAGTACAGCATGTCTGCGGAGTTGAAGCGGCTCATTGAGAACAGCACCCAGGCTGTTGTGTTTACCGGCGCGGGGATCAGCACGGAATCAGGTATTCCTGATTTTCGCAGTCCGGGAGGGCTGTGGACCAAAATGGCGCCGATTGATTTCCGAGACTTCATGGCGTCAGAAGAAATGCGGATTGAGGCCTGGCGGCGCAAATTCGCCATGGATGGGAGCTTTGCGGCGGCTGAGCCGAACAAGGGCCATATGGCGGTCGCGAAGCTGGTTGACACGGGCAAGGTCTCTCACGTGATTACGCAGAATGTCGACAATCTCCATCAGAATTCTGGAGTGCCGACAGATAAGGTGATTGAGCTCCATGGGAACAGCACCTATGCGACGTGCCTCAATTGCGGAGCGCGATATGAGCTCGCAGAGATCCGGTCGCACTATGAGGAGCATGGCAAACCCCAGGACTGCCAGTTTTGCAGCGGGATCATCAAATCGGCGACGATCTCCTTCGGGCAGGCGATGCCGGAAGCGGAAATGGAGCGGGCCACAGAGGCGACTTTGGATTGTGACCTCTTCATCGCCATTGGCTCGTCGCTGCAGGTTTATCCTGCCGCCGGTTTTCCGATCATGGCGAAGAAGAATGGCGCAAAGCTCGTTATTCTCAATCGCGAAGAGACAGAGCTGGACCCGCTCGCGGATCTTGTGGTGCATGAAGAAATTGGACCCACTCTGGCGCCTATCGTCCAACTCAATTGAGCGGGCGTTAGCGTGCGTTGGCCCAACCGCCTGCAAACGGTATGACCTGCCCGGTGATAAAGCCGGATAGAGGGTTGGCCAGGAACCTGATAAGGGCTGCGGCTTCTTCCGGTTTTCCCAGGCGACCAAGGGGGATGTTTTTCAGGATCTTGGCCTTGGTGTCCTCATTTTCCATCAGCGCGGGTGGAAAGTAGTCAGCGCTCTCGACATAGTTTGGGGCCAGTGCGTTGACCTGAATATTTTTCGGGGCGAGCTCACGGGCGAGAGATAACACGAGTGAGTTGGCAGCGCCTCGAGCCGACGCATACATGGAGTAATTTGCAAGTCCATTGAGCGGTGCTGCTGAGGTGAGGAACAATACCTTTCCGCTGCCTGAAGACTTCATGGACGGGACCACGGCACGGCTCACACGGAAGGGTTTGAAGACGAGTGCGTCAAATGTTGCTTCAAGGTCTTCATCTTTAGCCGTATCCAGCGATGCCCTTAACGCTGGGAACGCATCATTGTTGACGAGAAGGTCAATGCGTCCCGTTTCCTCCAATACACGCCCTGCGGCAACGACGGGATCTGCGCCCCCGACAGTCTTAAGTCCTGGCAGAGCGTTTTCGGCAGCCTCTCGCGCCGCCTTATCTGAAAATGCATGGTCGGTACCATAAACCGTGGCACCACCATCAATAAGCGCCTTTGCAGCTGGGCGTCCTATGAAATGTTCAATGTCTGTGATTAGAACAATCGTACCCGCTAGCTCGCTCATTGCTTCCTCCAACATATTCATGTGACCAATCCTCATGTAGCATTAACGCAGATGTAGCGCGATGTTTTAGGGAATAGGTATGAGCGGAGCTGACGAAACACCTTGGTGGAAGGGGGCGGTTGTCTACCAGATATACCCAAGGAGCTATGCGGATACGACCGGCTCGGGTGTGGGGGATCTGGAGGGTATTAAACGCAAGCTGGACTATGTCGCATCTCTCGGCGTTGATGCCATTTGGTTGTCGCCGATATATCCCAGCCCAAACAAAGACTTCGGCTATGACGTTGCTGATTATTGCGATGTCGCGCCGGATATGGGGACGCTCGAGGGTTTTGACGCGCTGCTTGCGGCGACCCATGCGCGGGGTATGAAGCTCATTCTTGATCAGGTTCTTGCCCATAGCTCTGACCAGCACGCCTGGTTTCAGGAGAGCCTCCTTTCCAAAGATAATGAAAAAGCCAACTGGTATGTGTGGGCAGATGCCAAGGAAGATGGCACACCGCCCAACAATTGGATGTCGGCGTTTGGTGGCCCCGCCTGGTCCTGGCATCCGGTGCGACGACAATATTACCACCACAAATTTTTGCGTCAGCAGCCGAAACTGAACTTTCATGAACCAGAAGCGGTGAAGGCCCTCATGAATGTTTTGCGGTTCTGGTTGGACCGAGGCGTGGACGGCTTCCGTCTGGATGTGGCCCATGCCTACTTCCATGATGCGGCTCTTACCGACAATCCGCCGGTGCCGATGGACGAACGCACCGGGCTTAACTGGTCGCATGCGCCACGGCTACAGCAGCATGTGCATGACAGTGGGTTGCCGGAAAACCAGATCGCCATGCGGGCGGTTCGGTCGGTTCTTGATGAATATGACGATAGGCTTGCCTTTGGAGAATTCGCTGAGACGCCTGAGATGATTGGCACCTATGTGGGTGAGCCTGATCTTCTGCACACGGCCTATACGTTTGATTTTCTGGAAGACCGGTCGCTCGCGCCTGACGTGTTTCAAAACTACTACCAGGAAACGTTAATGAAGAACGGCGACCCTTGGCCCTGCGTGACTTTCTCAAATCATGACCTGACACGACCGGTGACAAGATGGGGTGGCGGGAGAGATGGCGATGATGCATTGGCCAAGTTCGGGCTGGCTCTGCTGCTTGCGCTTCGAGGCACTGTGCTGCTCTATCAAGGTGAGGAGCTCGGCCTTCCCGACGTGGACATTGAGCGGGATCAAATCCAAGACCCGGTAGGTGAACTCTATTTTCCCTTTGGAAAAGGGCGGGATGGGTGCCGAACTCCGATGCCCTGGATCAGCCGTGCGCCTCATGCCGCTTTCAGCAGCGGGGAGCCGTGGCTGCCCATTCCCGATGCACATGCTGAGCGTGCCGTAGACGCACAGGAAGCGATGAGTGAAACCGTCCTCAAATTTGCGCGGGAAGCTATCAGGTTTCGGAAGGAACATGCTTGTTTGGTGACCGGTGACATCCAGTTCCTTGAGAGCAGCGGTCCCATATTGGCGTTTAAACGCGTGTTGGGTGAAGGGGCACTTACGTGTCTCTTCAATGCAAGTGAGGATGCCTCTGTCTGGCATGGCAGTGCCGCATCAGAGATCGTTCTCAAGGGCGCTGAAAAGCTGGATCTTGGGACGGGTGACGTTTCCATCGTTGGGACGGAAGTGATCTGTGGCCCGCGAAGTGCCGCTTTCTTTTGCGCGCCCTAATCTGCTTGATGTTGGTGCAGTGCTTCCGGTGTGTCGAAGTCTGTGAGGGGGGCGTCCCCATAAACAGGCACTTCACATAGCAGGTCAGCATGTTGGGCCATCAGAGCTTTTGCCCCGACATCTCCGGTAAGGCTCAGTAGGTCGTCAAAGAACGTCGCATCCCACAGGACCGGGTTGCCTCGTTTCTTGCCGACGACCGGCACACAAATGAACTTGTCGTCGGACGGATCGTGCGCCTGAATCAGCTGATTAATCAGGTCCGCTGTGACGAGTGGCATGTCTCCCAGTAAAATCAACGCTGCATCAACAGGCGGATCAAGTTCCGTTGCTGCTTTGATGCCCGCCTTGATTGACGTGCTCAACCCCTCGGCATAGTCAGGATTGTGAGCATATCCCATCGGGCGTCCTGCGAGGGCTTTCAGGACCTCGTCCTTTTCATGGCCTGTCACAAGGATGATGCCATCGGCGTTTGAGGCGAGGGCGGCATCGGCGACATGGGCAATCATCGGTTTGCCGTTGATCTCGCTTGTGAGCTTGTTGGTCGGACCCATACGGGTGGACCGACCCCCGCCAAGAATAATCGCGGCAACACGGGGGGCTTGTTCGCGGGTGTGTTTCGCATCGCGCGGCTGCGGCCGGGACGGAATTTCCTTTAGCAAGCCGCCGACTCCCATGGATTGAATGTCCTGCGGGGTCACCGTTAGACCTGCAGCCAGACGTTGCAGGACCCAGTCGGCGCCATTCAGTTTGGGCGACCGTGCGCATCCCGGAAGCCCAACGACCGGTCGACCTTGGAGTTCGCCCAGGAACAAAAGATTGCCAGGGTCCACAGGCATGCCGAAATGCCGGATCGTGCCACCTGAGTTTTCAATGGAGACGGGGACGACATCGCGGCGGTCACCGGTTGCTGACGCTCCAAGGATGAGGATCATCTCAACGTTGTTTGGCACTTCCTGTAGTGCGCTGAGGAGCGCGGTTTCGGTATGGGCGCAGGTCTGCGCATGGGACAGTGAGACACCAAGGCTCTCAAGCCGCGTCCGGATCACCGTTTCCGACTTTGCCAATACAGATTGTTTGGTGCCATCGACGCTTGTGAGAATAAGGGCGGCACGTTTGAGGTTGAAGGGGTGAAGCTCCAGCGTCGGGGCTGCGTCAGCTGTTAAAGCGACGGCCTGCTCAACGAACCTCGACGGGGCGGCATATGGGATGATTTTGATCGTGGCCAGCATCTGGCCTTTTGTTGCGGCTTCAAAATTGGGAAGTGTCGCAACGGTGATGGACTCATCCAATGAATTGATTTTGTTGATGAGGGTTTCATTCAGCTCAAGGACGCCTGGGACAGTCGCGTAGAGGTTCGCTCTGCCGGTAAAGGCTGTGTCTGCGCGTGTGTTGGGACCCGTTAGTGCAGCTGCAATGGTGGCGGCGGCATCGTCTTCCGGAACATCGTCGGGTTCAAGCTGTGCTGCATAGACCGTCGAAACGCCCGCGCTTGTGAGTGCTTCGAGGTCTTCGGCGCTTAGCACCCGACCTTTCTTGAAGGTTCTGTCGCCAGCTCGAACGGAATGGGCGAGGACCATGCCTTCTGCATCAACGGTAGGAAAGGAACCGAACTTCATGACCGCTCCTGGCGCAGAGTCTGCGTGATTTCTGCGAGGATTGAGATCGCGATTTCCGCCGGGCTTTTTGCGCCAATGTTGAGACCGACAGGTCCGCAGATCCGTGCGATCTCGGACTCGGTGAACCCAGCGTCGGTGAGGCGTTGTGTCCGGGCAGCCTGCGTCTTCTTACTGCCCAGCGCGCCAACGTAAAACGCTGCGGACTTCAGAGCGACATGAAGGGCCGGATCGTCCAGTTTTGGATCGTGGGTGAGGGTGACGATTGCTGTCCGGGCGTCCAGTTCCAGGTTCTGAAGGGCCTCGTCCGGCCATTCGCTGATCAGCGCAACGTTCGGGAAACGCTCGGCGGAGGCGAAGGCCTCTCGTGGATCGACAACGGTCACGTCATAGCCTGCCTCGAGCCCCATGCGAGCGAGCGGCTGCGCGATATGAACAGCACCAACGATAATCAGTCGTAGTGGCGGATTGAAGACATTGAAAAACCAGGGTGTGCCGTCTGGCGCCTCTGTCACGTGGCTTTTGTCTGACCGAATAGCTGCCGCGGCAGCTGCAAGGATCCAATCGGGATGACCATCCCGATCCTGGCTAAGAGTCAGCTGTTCATTTGTCGAGAGGTTCGTTGCCAACACAATCGGTTGTTTTGCCGCCTGAACGCTCAGAATGTGTTTGAGAGTCTCCTGCTTCATGTGTCAGGCACTCAAGAGTGGTTCGAGGTAGATCTTGATCTTGCCGCCGCAGGCAAGCCCCACTTCCCAGGCCATGGCGTCGGCGACGCCATATTCCAGTATTTCCGGAGTTTCGCTCTGGATGGAATCAAGGGCGCGCGTGACCACATCGCCTTCAATGCATCCGCCTGACACAGAACCGACGAACGTTGAGTCTTCGCGAATGGCAAGCTGACTTCCCACTGGGCGGGGCGCAGACCCCCAGGTTTCGATGACGGTGGCAAGTGCTACTTTGTGTCCTGCGTCTGCCCAGGCGGCGGCTTGCGCCAGGACATTGTCATCTGCGTTTATCGCCGTATCGGTCATGCTGCTGTCGGCCATTTTCGTGTCGGTGCGCTCAAGGACGCCACAAGTTCTTCTAGTGACGCCATATTATGGACAGGTCTGAATTCATCTACATGGGGCAACATGGTTCGGATACCAAGGGCTTTGGGTTCAAATGCATCATAGCGCAGAAGGGGGTTCAGCCATATGAGCCTGCGACTGGCGCGATGAAGGCGGGCGATCTCGGGCTCCAGGCCCTCGGCGCCATCTCTGTCCAGCCCGTCGGTCACGAGCAGGACTGTGGCCCCCTGGCCGAGCACCCGTCGTGCCCAGTCCACGTTAAACCGTCTAAGAGTTTCGCCGATACGGGTTCCACCATCCCAGTCTTCGACGGCACCAGAGACTGCTGACAGTGCTTCATCAATGTCCTTGTGGCGCAGCTGTCGGGAAACATGGGTGAGGCGGGTGCCAAATAGAAACGTGCTCACGCGGTCTCTATCGTTTGTGAGCGCGTGGAGGAAATGTAGAAACGTCCGGGCGTAGACGCTCATGGACCCGGAGATGTCGCAAAGCACGACCATTGGTGGTGGGCGATGCCTGTGTTCTCTGCGCTTCAGCGGAATGATGTCTCCGCCACGCAGGGAGGCTCTCAGGGAGGCACGCATGTCGATGAGGGCGCCGCGCGAGGAAGGACGTGTCCGGCGGGTGAGGACGCGGTCATGTGTCAAGCGTAGACGGGAAAGGGCTTTTCGTGCTTCGGCGATTTCCGCAGCACTCATCTGTTCGAAGTCTTTTGTGCGGAGGATTTCTGCAGCCGACATGGTTTCCCGGGCATCGATTTCGATGTCAGGTTCAGGATTTTGGGTTGGCGTGTTTTCCTGATTGAGCAGGGCTTCTGCGAGCCTTCTGCTGGTCTGCTCTTCAGGTTCTTCCGGCGGCGTGGTGAGTTCTGGGAGCATCATCGCCATCATACGCTCCAGCATTCTGGGATCGCGCCAGAAAACGTGGAACGCCTGATTGAAGATGCTCCGCATGTCCTGACTGTGGATGAGTGTTGTATGTAGCGCCCAGTAGAGGTCACTCTCTGACCCGATACCGGCCACCTTAACCGCCTCAATGGCATCCAGCACCTGCCTTGGTCCAACAGGGATGCCTGCGCGGCGCAGCACCCGCGCAAAATGCGCGATGTTTTCTGCTATGTGGCCTGGGCTTTCTGTCATTCGGCCGCGGTTTTAAGTTCATCCAGAATTTGCGCTGCGTCTGAGCCACGCACCTGAGCAATATCGTCCTGGTATTTCAGCAGGGTTCCTAGGGTGTCGTTAATATTGCTCTCGCTCAGGGAAACTGAATTCAATTGGGTCAGTGCGTTCGCCCAATCAAGCGTTTCGGCAATACCGGGCTGTTTATAAAGGTCTCGCTCCCGGAGTGCCTGAACGAAGGCGACGATCTGTCTGGATAGGTCTTCGGCGGCATCTGGCGCTTTCAGGCGAACGATTTCCAGCTCTCGCTCCGCATCAGGGTAGTCCACCCAGTGATAGAGGCAGCGGCGCTTCAGGGCATCGTGGATCTCGCGGGTGCGATTGGACGTGACGATCACGATGGGGGGCTCTGCGGCCTTCACAGTCCCGATTTCTGGGATGGTGATCTGAAAATCAGAGAGAACCTCCAGCAGGTAGGCCTCGAACGGTTCGTCGGTCCTGTCGAGTTCGTCGATAAGCAGCACGGGCGGACCGTTTACGTCTGGTTCCAGAGCCTGCAGCAGGGGACGGCGGATCAAAAACCGATCATCGAACACATCTTTGGCGAGCAGGTTCCGGTCTTCGACGCCCTGGGCTTCGGCCAGGCGGATCTCGATCATCTGTGCCTGATAGTTCCATTCATAGACAGCCGCCGCGGTGTCGAGACCCTCATAACATTGCAACCGAATAAGCTTTCGACCGAGTGCGCTTGCCAGCACTTTGGCGATCTCAGTCTTGCCGACGCCTGCTTCGCCTTCAAGAAAGAGCGGACGTCCCATTTTGAGGGCGAGAAAGAGCACTGTTGCGAGGGATCGATCCGCCACATAGGCACCGCTCGACAGCAGAGCAGCTGTCTCATCGATGGAGGCAGGAAGAGAAATGGTCATACGGTTCAGGTTACAATCAATCGTGCATCAGGTCACATGGTGGCTGCGACGGCACGACCTGCCATCACAGAGACAAGGTGGCTGCGATAGTCAGCAGCTCCATGTAGATCCGACAAGAGGTCATCTTCCGGCACCTTGATCCCGGTTACGGAATCTGGCGACCAATTGGCACCCAAAGCCTCTTCCATTTCCTTCACGCGGAATACGCCGTCTGCACCGGCTCCTGTGACAGCAACCCGAATGTCGATGGCTGTTTTTGCGACGAAGACACCAACCATGGCGTAGCGTGACGCCGGGTTCGGGAATTTGACATAGGCCGCCTTCTCCGGATGGGGAAAGGTCACTTCTGTGATGATCTCATCTTCTTCCAGAGCTGTTTCGAACATGCCCGTGAAATAAGGATCAGCGTCAATGAGGCGCTTGTTGGTATGGATCTTGGCGTCGAGACCAAGGGCTGCCGCCGGATAGTCAGCAGCTGGATCGTTGTTGGCGAGGGACCCGCCAATGGTTCCGCGGTTGCGGACCGCAGGGTCACCGATATGAGCCGCGAGGTGGGCAAGGGCGGGAAGATGTTTTGCAACGTCGGGAGACGAAGCGACGTCAGCGTGTTTGGTGGCCGCGCCGATCGTGATCGCGTCACCTTCTGCTTTGATGAAGTTGAGGTCTGCAATATTCCCGATGTCGACAAGCGTTGCTGGCATGGCCAAGCGCTGTTTTAGCGTCGGGATCAGGGTCTGTCCCCCAGCGAGCAGCTTGTTTTCGTCATTGGCAGCAAGGAGCTCAGCTGCTTCAGCAACGGTTTGGGCACGGTGATAGTCAAACTGATACATGGGCGTTCCTCATTCAGCGGCGAGGGATGGTGCGGCGAGTGCCGCCCATACCCGCGCGGGGGTTGCTGGCATTTTAATGTCCCGGACACCAAGGGCATCCGTAACGGCGTTTATAACGGCAGGAGGCGACGCGATAGCGCCGGCTTCGCCGCAGCCTTTCATTCCCATTGGGTTTGAAGGGCAGTCTGTTTGGGTAAAGCCGAGATTGAAGTCTGGCAGATCGTCGGCGCGCGGCATGCAATAGTCCATGAAGGAACCGGTGATCAGCTGCCCCGTCTCATCATAGTGAGCTGCCTCAAAGAGCGCCTGGCCGATCCCCTGAGCGATGCCGCCCTGAACCTGGCCTTCGACGATCATGGGATTCACAATCACACCAAAATCATCGACAGCGACGAAGTTGGCGATCTGCGTAACGCCCGTGTCGGGATCGATTTCAACTTCGCAAATGTGACAACCGGACGGGAAGGTGAAATTTAGCGGGTCGTAGAAGGCGTTTTCCTTCAGGCCAGGCTCGATTTCAGCCGTCGGGAAGCCGTGGGCTGTATAGGCGCCGAGCGCGAGTTCCGCCCAGGCAAGCTCTTTGTCGGTTCCTGCAACGGTGAAGACACCGTCTTTAAGCTCAATGTCACCGGCATCTGCTTCCATCAGATGAGCAGCGATCTTTTTGGCCTTTGCTTCGATTTTGTCGAGGGCATTGGCAAGAGCGCTCATGCCAACAGAACCAGATCTTGAGCCATAGGTGCCCATGCCAAACTGCACACGGCCTGTGTCTCCATGAATAATTTCGACATCTTCGATGGGCACGCCAATGCGTTCACAGACAAGCTGGGCAAAGGTTGTTTCATGGCCTTGTCCGTGGCTGTGGGCGCCGGTGAAAACTTCAACCTTTCCCGTCGGCGCAACCTGAACTTCCGCGCTTTCCCAAAGCCCCACACCTGCGCCAAGGGAGCCCACGGCAGCAGAGGGGGCGAGACCGCAAGCCTCGATATAGGTTGAAAAACCGATGCCGCGTTTCTTGCCGCGTTTTTCCGCCTCGGTTTTGCGTGTCGGGAATCCGTCATAATCAATCAGCGCCAGGGCTTTATCGAGGGAGGCATCATAGTCACCAATGTCATAGTTCATGATGACCGGCGTCTGATGCGGGAAGCTGCGCACGAAATTCTTGCGCCGAAGTTCGGCTGGATCGTACCCGAGTTCGCGGGCAGCGGTCTCGACAATGCGTTCAATCAGATATGTGGCTTCAGGGCGTCCTGCGCCGCGATACGCGTCCACAGGTGCGGTATGGGTGAAGACACCATCCACTTCTACGTATATTGCCGGGAAGGCATACTGGCCGGAGAGCAGGGTGCCATAGAGATAGGTCGGCACCGAGGACGCAAATGTCGACAGATAGGCGCCGAGATTGGCTTTGGTCTGTACATGCAGTCCCAAGAATGTTCCGTCTTCGGCGACGGCCAGTTCAGCGTGGCTCACATGATCTCGGCCATGGGCATCTGAGAGGAAAGACTCGCTGCGCTCAGCAGTCCATTTGATTGGACGTTTGATTTTTGCTGAGGCCCAGGCACAGGCTGTCTCTTCTGCATAGATGAAAATCTTGGACCCGAAACCGCCGCCTACATCCGGCGCGATGACGCGCAGTTTATGTTCTGGAGCGACGCCGACAAAGGCGGAAAGAACGAGCCGCGCCACATGCGGGTTTTGGCTGGTTGTCCATAGCGTGTATTCGTCTGTTCCGCTGTCATAATCTGCAATGGCCGCGCGGGGTTCCATGGCATTCGGGATGAGGCGATTGTTGGTGAGGTCGAGTTTAACAATGTGCGCTGCTTTTTTGAACGCTGCCTCGGTCTCTGGCTTGTTGCCAAGCTCCCAGTCGAAGCTCGTATTGTTCGGTGCTTCGGCATGGACCTGTGGCGCGCCACCTAGCTGGGCTGACCCAACATCAGATGCGGCATCAAACACTTCATAATCCATGGCAATCAGCTCGGCGGCAGATTTGGCTTCCGCATAAGTCTCCGCAACAACCATAGCGACGTGATCGCCCACATAGCGCACAGTGTCTTCCGCCAGGATCGGATGTGCGCCGGCCTTCATTTCAGAACCGTCCTTGGAGTGAACGGTCCAGCCGCAGATCAATCCGCCAAGGCCATCGGCGGCAACGTCAGATCCGGTAAAGATGCTGACAACACCGGGTGCCGCGACGGCTTCGGTCAGGTCAATGCCATTGATTTTTGCGTGGGCGTGGGGGCTGCGCAGAAAATAGGCGTAGGTTTGCCCTGGGCGGTTCAGGTCATCGGTGTAACGCCCGGCGCCAGTGATGAAGCGCTTGTCTTCTTTGCGGCGGACGGCTTGTCCTATGCCTGTCGTGCTCATGAATTCCTCCTCCCGGAATTCCCGTGCCGAATTGCTGATTTAGGCAGGTGTGGTTTCTGCGGCGTCGAGAATGGACTTCACAATGTTCTGGTAGCCAGTGCAGCGGCAAATATTGCCTTCTAGTTCAGCGCGGACCGTTTCTTCATCCAGATCTGGAATTCGATCGATCATATCAACCGCCGTCATAATCATGCCTGGGGTGCAGAAGCCGCACTGCAGGCCATGGTTTTCCTTGAAGGCCTTTTGAACCGGGTGAAGCTCATCCCCCTTTGCCAGCCCTTCGATGGTTGTGATGGTGCTGCCTTCCGCCTGCAGCGCCAGCGTTGTGCAGGCTTTTACTGCTTTGCCGTTCATATGAATAACACAAGCACCGCATTGGCTTGTGTCACAGCCAACATGGGTGCCGGTCAGATTGAGGTTTTCACGAATGAACTGAACAAGCAGCGTGCGGCCTTCGACTTCACCCGACACTGGTTTGCCATTGACCGTCATAGAGACGAGAGCCATGGGCGGTTCCTCCCGAAGTTAGATGGCGACTTTGCTAGAGCCGCCAGGACGTTCGCAGCCGTCCTTTGGGTTTCTTTGGAATAAGTGTCTGCGCTTGCTCGGTCGCCGTCAAGCTATGCGACGCAAAGCGCGGATTGTGCTTTACATAGTGACGATGTAGATCGCAATCAATGCGCCGGCAATCACAAGTGTGCCCCACATCCAAGGGGCGAGGCCCATGCCTGCTTCTTCATCCGGCACGAGGGGCACATGGGTTGGCGCAATGGCGTCGACTTCTTCTTCGGTGGTGCCGCCAGTAATCGCCGCAAAAGAGGTAAAGAATTCGTCGGCCATCTTCTTGGCCGTGGAGTCAATGAAACGCTGCCCAACTTGAGCGAGCTTGCCGCCGACCGTTGCTTGAACCTCATAGCTGAGAAGTGTGCCGTCTCCATCGGGCGATAGTTTCACGACGGCAGAGCCTTTCGCAAAACCTGCTGCGCCGCCTGAACCTTCGCCGCTGATTTTGTATCCATTGGGAGCGTCGATGTCGGAAAGCGTCACATTGCCTTTGAACTTAGCGCTGACAGGACCGACCTTGGCCTTCGCTACTGCCGCAAATTCCGTATCACTGGTTTTCTCAACGCTCTCTGCGCCTGGAATGGATTGCTGAAGCACTTCCGGGTCGTTGAGAGCCGCCCAAACTTCGGCCTGAGGGGCAGGAATACGGAATTCGCCAGTCATTTCCATGTCAGGAGACCTTTTTGCTCAAATACAGACTATGTGATCCGTCACATATAGTTTAGCAGAAGCGTCGCGCCAAGGAGCACGGCAATCCATAGAACCATTGATCCCGTGGGCCAGGCGCGTGCAAGCAGACCTTCCGCACCGTGGGCGCGTTCCAGCGCAGCAATCCCGAAATTCACGCTCCGCAGGCCGGTGCTGATGAGCCCCCCCCAAACACGGCTGATGAGGGAGCGAACCCCTTTGATCAAAGCCGGACCCAGCTTTCGGTAGGTCCAATCAAAATCAAGGTTTACCGATTTCAGCTGCAAGGGATAGATGCCCGTGCGCATAAATACGGCAAAGGCGAGCATCGAGAAAAAGAGAAGCTGAAGCTGCGTCACCACATGACTGGTGGTGTAGGGCATGTAAACGACTTCATAGGGCAACAGAGCATAGAGCGGGTCTGGATATACGCCCAAGGCGACGCAGAGAAAGGCTGTGAGCCCCATTGCCAGGAGCATGTTCCAAGGGGCTTCTTTCGGGCGGAGTCCGCTGTCACGGCCAAAAAAGGCAAAGTAGGGGATTTTGAGGGCGGAATAGTGCAGCACCGTTGCCGAGGCGAAGAGCAAGATTCCCCAAACGATGTAGTGGCCCTCTTTGACCGACGAGGACAGGATTAGCGACTTGGTGACAAAGCCAGAGAACAGAGGAAAGGCGGAGATCGATGCCGCGCCGATAAGGCAGAAGATCATCGTGAGCGGCATGGTTTTATAGAGCCCACCCAACTCAGACCCTTTGGCTGTGCCGGTTCTGAATAGAACGGCTCCGACACTCATGAAGAGCAATGCCTTGTAGAGAACATGGACGACGGCGTGCGCGGCCGTGCCGTTGAGAGCAAGTTCTGTCCCCACACCAACGCCGACAACCATAAAGCCCAACTGCACATTGAGGCTGTAGGCCAACACACGGCGCAGGTCGTTCTCGATAATCGCGTAGAAAATCGGGAACAGCGTCATCGTGGCGCCGATATAAATCAGGATTTCTGTTCCGGCAAAGCCGCGCGCCAAAGCGTAGACCGCCAGTTTGGTCGTGAAGGCAGAGAGAATGACCGTCCCCGTCACCGTTGCCGCGGGATAGGCATCTTGAAGCCAGTTGTGAAGCAGCGGGAACGCACATTTGATGCCAAAGGCGATGAAGATGCACCAGGTAGCCGGGCTGCCCAGCGTCATAGCGTCAAAGGCAATGGAGCCGGTGTTGTGATAGTGAAGCACAACGCCCGCAAGCAGAATGACACCGGACCCGACCTGAACAATCAGGTAGCGCATGCCCGTCCAAAAGGCCCCTTCGGTGCGTCTTGCCCAAATGAGAAAGACGGACGCTATGGCGGTGCCTTCCCAGAAGATGAAGAGCGAAATGAGATCACCGGCAAACACCGCGCCGATGGCGGCCCCTGCATAGAGCAAAGCCATGGTCTGCTGGATGGTATCGCGCACATGCCAGGCATAGATGAGCGCCAGGAAGGCAGCGAGAGAGAAGACGAGGCCGAAGATCGTTGACAGCTTATCGACCCGCAGCAGCGTTAGCTCCTGGCCCATCAGCGTGAATTGCCCGTGCAGGCCTTCCGGCATGATCCAAATGAGATAAGCGCTGATCGCTGGAACAAGAAGGGCAAACAGGGCACGAGGATGCCCGTTGGGAATAAGCGGCAGGAGCACTGCGCCCGCAACGAACAGGAGAAAGGGTGGGAAAAGATCAATCATTGCCCGTCTCCTGGGATCGTCTCCCGACCTAGTTGATCTTCTGGGTAAGATTCAGACTCCACATCCTTGGGCGCATAATAGTCTTCATTCCGCTTTACGATTACACGTATCGCGCGGGCGCAGATGACGAGCGCGGCGCACATGATGAAGCCATAGGCTGCGTAGAAACCAGGGATGTTCTCAATGTCGAGATAGCTGTGCTTGTGATAGAGGAAATCGGCTGCGATCAGACCCGCACACAGAACAAAAAGCGCAAAGATGATGCGGTCGACATTTTTCTTGGAATCGAGCCAAAGAAGTTTGCGTCCGAGCCAAGGAAGCTTGGATGGGTCTGTCTCGGGTGTCTTCATATCCGTACTCATGGCTGGGGTGCCCCTTGCGGGAAGGCGACCGGCTCAATCAATGAATAGATGTCCCCTGCAAAGAAGAAGAGAAGCAGGCATCCGATGGCCGTAAGACAAGGTGGAACGACACACCATAGCGGTGCTTCCTGAATACCCTTTGCCGGCACGGCCGCCGCACCCAAAGAATGAGCGACGGGCCCGGTATTCCCTACAAAGAAGCCGCGCGCGACCACCGGCAGAAGATAGGCAATGTTGAGCAGCGAGCTCGCCATAAAGACCACTATCATGATGATCTGACCTGCGTCTGCCGCGCCGAGCATCAGATACCATTTCGACCACGCACCGCCGAGAGGGGGCAGGCCGATGATGGAGAGCGCACCAATGAAGAAAGCCCCGTAGGTAAAGGGCATCACCCGGCCGAGACCATCCATATCGCTGATCTCGGTTTTGTGGGTCGCGACGTAGATTGCGCCGGCGCACATGAAGAGCGTGATCTTGCCCATGGCATGCATAGCGATATGCATGGCACCGCCCATGACCCCCAGGGAGGTGGCAAGGGCCATGCCCAGTGTGATGTAGGACAACTGACTGATCGTGGAATAGGCGAGGCGTGCTTTCAGATTGTCCTTGGTCATGGCGACGATAGACGCAGCCAGGATCGAGAAGGCGGCGAGCCACATGAGCCAATCGGCTGCGCCGGTGGTCGCCAGCAAATCGATGCCGAAAATATAGACGCCTACCTTGAGCATGGTGAAGACACCCGCCTTCACAACTGCAACGGCGTGAAGCAGGGCGCTGACCGGCGTCGGCGCCACCATGGCGGCAGGTAACCATCGATGGAAGGGCATGAGGGCTGCCTTCCCGATGCCGAAGGCATAGAGCGCCAGCAGGAATGGCAGGAGCGTAGGATCGATCTTACCCGCGAGAATGCCACCTTGGGTAAAGTCGAGAGTGCCTGCGACGACCCAGGTCCAGATGATCGCTACCAGCTGAAAGCCAATTGACGTGGTGATCAAGATGCCGAGATAGGTTCGGGCACCTTTGCGTGCAACGTCGTTCTCTTTGTGTGCCACCAACGGGTAGGTCGACAGTGTCAGCACTTCGTAGAAGATGAAGAGCGTGAACATGTTGGCCGCGAAGGCGATGCCCATGGCAGCAGAAATGGCAATCGCGAAGCAGATATAGAAACGGGTCTGGTTCGTTTCATTGTTGCCGCGCATGTAGCCGATTGAATAGAGCGCCGTCACGATCCACAGGCCCGAGGCGACAACGCCAAAGAGCATGCCGAGCGGATCAATCTCGAAGGCGAGTGAAAGCCCTGGCAGCACGTCAAACCAATGGGCAGTGGGTTGCGCCCCGTCAAGAACGGTCTGCAACAACCCCAAGACGATGACAAAGAGGCCACCGGCGGTGAGCAGGCTGACCGCTTCGCGCAGGTTCGGTTGCTTGTCGAGGATTGCAAGCAAGAGTGTTGCTGCAGCTGGCAGTAGGATCGTCAGAGTGATTGCGAGTTCGGGGCTCATTGGCTGGCTCCTTCGCTCGGCAGGTCCATGGGGGTCAATTGCATCGGCTGCGTTGCAAGGTCCGTTGCCGAATAGAGAGCGTTAGCGGCCTGTGATGCCGCACTGCTTGTCAGATCGCTATTGATCCCGAAATAGAGGCTTGCGGCCACCAAAGCATAGGTGGGCAAGATCATGGAGAGCGGCGCTTCCTTTGCCTCACGGCCTTCTGGAGCCGGCTCAAGGTAGGCGACTTCTACGATCCGCCAGACATAGACAACTGCGATAAGCGAAGAGGCGACGATCATGCCCGCAATGAGCAGAGAGCCTGTCTCAAGTGAGGCCTGGATCAGGTGCCATTTGGAAATAAAGCCGACGGTCAGAGGCACACCGATAAGGCTCAGGCCACCGGCAGCGAGAGCTGCCGTTGTCCACGGCATGGTCTTGCCAATGCCTTTGAGGTCGCCCAAGCGACTGGACCCAACCTGATAAACAAAACACCCGACGGCAAGGAAGAGCGCACCCTTGGTCACAGCATGGTTGAAAAGGTGAATGATACCTGCGGTGACACCCGCTTCGGTAAGAAGAGCAATGCCCAACAGCATGTAGCCCACCTGGGCGACACTCGAATAGGCGAGCAGGCGTTTTATGTCTTCCTGGAATATAGCGGCGATGGAGGCTGCGAACATTGCCACGATGGCAAGTGGCATCACGACATATTCAAACGTCAGGCTCTGAACCGCGTGGTCAAACTGGAAGACCGAGAACATGAAGCGCAGCAAAACATAGAGCGCCACTTTGGTAGCGGTCGCCGCCAGAAAAGCGGTAACCGCTGAGGGTGCATAGCTATAAGCATTTGGCAGCCAAAGGTGCAGAGGGAACATGGCGAGCTTCAGGCCCATGCCCACCAGAATAAAGACGAAGGCAACGCGGGTAACGCGGGTGTCGCCCACCTCCGGCAGGCGGACCGCGAGATCTGCCATGTTGAGCGTTCCCGTCACCATGTAAAGGAAGCCCAGACCTATAACGAAGAAGGTCGCCCCGATCGTGCCCATGATCAAATAATTGTAGGCGGCGGTTAGCGCTCTTCGATCGCGCTTCGCGCCAAAGGCGACAAGTGCGTAGGTGGACAGCGAGGATATCTCGAGGAAAACAAAAACGTTGAATGCGTCGCCGGTCGCTGCAACTCCGAGCAATCCGGTGAGGCACAGGAGATAACAGGTATAAAAATAGGCGTGTGTAGAGGTGTCAAACTCACGTTCAATATTTCGGCGGGCGTAAGGAAGCACCAATGCACCGACGAGCGAAACGATGAACAGCACAAAAGCATTGGCCGCATCAATTCGGTATTCAATCCCCCAGGGCGGTGCCCAGCCACCCATGTGGTAGGAGATAACCGAGCCATCCAGAACAGAGGCCAGAAGCAAAGTGGAGATGATGAACGCTGCACCGGCGGCCAAGAACGCGATGCCCCAGGCAATGTGCCTGTTCATGAACAAAGCACATAAGGGAGCCGCGATCAGGGGGATGACCACCTGCAATGCGGGTAAATGAGGCGTGAGGCTGCTCAACATAACTTAGCGGTCCCCGCCGGTCTGTGTGGCGTTTTTCGCCATCTCTTGCTCGATCTCGAAGATCTCATCTTCCTCGATTGTGTCAAAGCTCTCGCGAATTCGAATGATCAGGGCAAGCCCGAGTGCAGTCGTCGCGACCCCCACAACAATGGCAGTGAGGATCAGAACGTGAGGAAGCGGATTGGAATAAACCTCGTCCTCATTGCCGGTCAGGATGGGCGCGGTGCCACCAAAAATCTTCGCCATGGAGATGTAGAGCATGAAGACCGAGGTCTGAAACAGATTCAGACCGACGATCTTTTTGACGAGGTTGCCGCGGCTCACGACGACATAGAGGCCGATCATCATCAAGACGATCGTCATCCAGTAGTTGTAGTGGCCGATAAAAAAGTCGGCTGTCATATTGTCCCACATCACCAGTCCGTGTCCTTGATGTCTGGCGCGCGGGACGCAAATGCAATGAAGGCAGCAATCATCACGCTGGCGACGGTCAACCCGACACCGGCTTCGACGAGAATGATGCCGAGATGTTGCCCACCTACCGGATGCTCGGGATCAGCAAGGGCCGAGTAATCGAGAAAATTCTTCTCTTTGAAAAAGCTGACAACACCTGTTCCGGCATAAAGCAGAACCCCCAAGGCAATGCCGGCGCGCACCACTGCGGGTGGCGCGACCTGACGCAGTTTGTCGAGGCCATAGACCAGGCCATAAAGGACAAAACCAACTGCGAAAATCACGCCTGCCTGAAATCCGCCACCGGGACCAAAGTCGCCATGGAATTGGACATAGAGCGCGTAAAGAAGAATAGGTGGAATGAGCATCTTGGAGACGACGCGCAAAATAAAGTGATGATCCATTAGGTATCTGCCTCCTCACCATCTTCCTCGCGTCTGCGGCGTGTCGAGCTGTGAAGCAGCACGATCACCGCGATTCCCGCAGTGAAGATAACGACGACTTCGCCCAGCGTGTCATAGCCCCGGTAGGAGGCAAGGACGGCGGTCACAATGTTGGGTATGTCAATTTCTGTGGGTGTGCGCTCAATATATTCTGGAGCTACATGCCGCTGAACGGGCGTATCGGCAGACCCGAATGGGGGCAGGTCGGCGGTGCCATAAAGCAGGGCGGCACCGGTCACAAACACCACCAGCAGCGGCAACGCTCTTGAATGTTGCGCCGGCTTTTCTTCCTGGCGGGTGAGGGCAAGGGTCCCGAGCATGAGAACCGTCGAAATGCCAGCGCCAACGGCAGCCTCGGTAAAGGCAACGTCCACGGCATCCATGGCAACAAAGAGACCTGCTGAAAGCAGGCTGAAAACACCGGACAGCATGACCACAGCGAACAGGTTTCGCAGCTTCATAATCGCGAAGGCGGTTACGATCAGAAAACTGAACAGGATGATGTCGATATAGGCTTCTATGACTCAGCCCCTTTCGTGTCTTCGTCTTTATCGTTCTTGACCTCGCCGAGTGGACGAATGCCGGCAACATAAGCTGCGTTAGCGACTGCGTGGGTGCCTGTCGGGCTTGTGAGGAAGACGAACAAGCCAATCAGGATGAGTTTAATGGTTACCTGGGTGAGGCCCGCCTGGAACATCATGCCCAGTAGAATGAGCTCGGCTCCGGCGGTGTCGATCACACCGGCGCCATGGAGCCGTGACCAAAAATCTGGCAGTCGGATCATGCCGATGGCGCCCACAATTAAGAAGAAGCCGCCCAGCGCAAAGGAGATCCAGCTGGCGATGTCGAGAGCAAGGTCTATCACTCTGTCGCGCTCCCGTTGTTTGCCGAACCGTTTGTTTCGGATGTCCGGCCGAGAGCGCGATACCTGAAGAATTTCAGGATTGCGATCGTTCCGACGAAATTGATCAGCGCGTAGAGAAGGGCAATGTCGAGAAATTCCGGACGCTCGGTCAGGAAGCCTATGAGACCAATAATCAAGACGGTCACGGTCCCGAAAGCGTTTACAGCTAATATGCGGTCATAGACGGTTGGGCCGAGGAAAGCCCGAATGAGAATGAGCGCCATCGTCACTGATACCGCCATGGTTGCTGCTGTAAACATCAGGTGCGGTTCTCCACGGCGGACACCCGGTCCCCCATATCGGTCAGCGCTTCCATATCCGCAGCCTCGTCCGTCAACGCATGGACAAGAAACGAATGGTGCTCGGTTTCAACGGTGATAGTTCCTGGTGTGAGTGTAATCGAGTTGGCGAAGGTCACCCTGCCAACATCTGTTGTCTGACTTGAGGGCACCGTGATCATGCGCTGACTAAGACGCATACGCGGAGAGAGAATGACTTTTGTCACTGCCCAGTTTGCTTTCCCTATCTCAGCGGAGAGCCAAAAAAGGTATCCAAATACACCAAACTTCAGTTGGAGCGGGACCGATTCATGGTCGACGACTTCCATCCGCGCCGCGATATACACACACGCGACGCAAGACGCGACCCCAAGCCCGAGCAAAAGAGTATTGTCTAGAAACCCGGATAGAAGAAGCCAGAGCCCAAAAAGGCCAAGGCCCATAGTGACGGCGTGAATCATTCCCCTGCTTTCGGACTAAAAGCGCACCTTGTTTTTTTGGTTGCTGCGCTGATCCTCGAAATGAACTGTTTAGGCGCCGCTTATTGTGCGGTTACCTCGAACAGTTCATCCCTTTTCTTAATCGCTCATCGTTAAGCCTGCAAGGCATGTGGGCACTGGCGCCTGCCAATTGCAAAACCTGCGTTACCGGGTTCCACCAGGGCTCAAAATTCTGTATAGTTAACCATTGCCTCTTGGGGGGGGCACACTGAAGATCAAGAACGGCCGGTCTGTCGCGGGCATGAACAGTTCGAGGAACAGCGCGATATCCGGTCTGATTTCGGGGTGGGGATGGAAGAACAATTCGAATCCACCGGTGAATCACCCGAAACGACTGTAGAAATACACGGCGTTGTTAAGTGGTTGGATTCGGTAAAGGGGTACGGGTTCTTGGTGCCAGATGATGGTGCTGCGGACGTATTGGTGCACTCATCCTGCTTACGGCAGTTTGGTCGAGAGACACTGGAGGAGGGCGCCACGATTACCTGTGAGGCTGTAAAACGGCCGAAGGGTATGCAGGCTTCTAAAATTCTTGAAGTTGATGACAGTACGGCTGTGCAGTCAGCTCCGATTCGCCCCGCAGACAAAAATCCCGAGACAGCGGTTGTGCCCGTGGGGGATTTTGAAGTTGCCGTTGTTAAATGGTTCAACCGCGCCAGAGGCTATGGATTTGTTACCCGCGGTGACGGGACACCAGACATTTTCGTCCATATGGAAACCTTGCGCCGCTTTGGTGTACGGGAGCTTGTTCCGGGTCAAGAGGTAAGCGTGCGGTTCGGTGAAGGACCAAAAGGGCTCATGGTCGCGGAGATCTCTGCCGAGATGTCATCCAGCGATACACCTGAAGATAGGCATTAGGCCGCAAAGCGAGACTGAGCTTGGGTGCAATCTGCGCGTACCTGGTTTAAGCAGAGCCATGTCAAATTCTCAAAAAAATACCGAATTAAGCGATGATGAATTTCCTTGGGACCCGCCAGCGGGATTTCAGGAGTCCACCACGCGTGGCCCTTACACCAGCCATAATGGGCCGTTTTTCCACAAAACAACTGACGCGGGCTTTTGGCATGGCGTCCGGGTCCAGCGGCGCCACTGTAACTCCAAGGGCATCACCCATGGTGGCATGCTGATGGCGTTTGCTGATGGGCTTTTAGGAACCGCGGTTTACCTGGAAACCAAGACTGTGGCGCTTACCGCACGGATGAACTCAGATTTTCTCTCGTCAGCTCGCCCGGGTGAATGGCTGGAAGGCACCGCACGGGTGACCCGAGCGACTTCATCGGTCGCCTTTTGTGAAGCAGAGCTCTATGTGGGCAACCGGTCCGTGCTTCGCGCGACGGGTGTTTTCAAATTAATGCAGCGTCATAAGGAAAAGGATGCGATTCCGTCCTGAATTCCGCTGATTTTCTTGTTTTTGGCATTGCACCAAAAGCAAAGGGGCGGTAACAAGGCGCCATCGGGGCATGGCGCAGTCTGGTAGCGCACCTGGTTTGGGACCAGGGGGTCGCAAGTTCGAATCTTGCTGCCCCGACCATTATTTGACTTTGCGGTTTTTGCATGGTGGCCGAAGCATTTGGCCATCCTCGCTAAAGTCAGATCTTAGCATGCAGTCAGCCGAGTGGGCTGACCTGAGCAGAGCAAAAGCGACATCTCGGCCGCTGCACGCCGGTTGCCTCTCCAAGGTTTCGCCCAAGTTCGATCGTCCGTTCAGGCGCGATATCCTCGTTGTTCTTTCTTCAATCAGACAAAATCATACTCGCCTGGAACGACCTTTTTGGTCCGGCGCTTGTACTCCAGCCAGGGACCGGGCCAGTTATTGGTATTCACACCTTGTTCTGTCACATACCAAGAAGAGCAGCCGCCCTTTGTCCAAACCGTTTCGGCACTGCGCTTCTCCATTTCAGACCGCCATTTGGCCAAAACATCTGACTTGAGATCGAGATAGCCATAACTGCCGTCTTCCAGGTGTTTTATGGCGTCGAGAATGTAATTGTACTGACACTCATTGGAGTAAGGCACAGAGCCAGAGCCATGGTTTGTATTGGGGCCATACATGATGAACATGTTTGGAAACCCAGATACCGTTGTTCCCAGGTATGCCTCAGGCCTGCCATTCCAAGCCTCGCTTAACTCAGTCCCTTCAAGACCATAGATTTCCATCGGAGCGACGAAGTCTAACGGCTCAAAACCTGTGCCCCAGACAATAACATCGGCGGGCCGCTCAACGCCTTCCGCATCAATTAGTCCTTGTTTGGTCACGCTAGGTGACGAACCGTGAACCAGCTCGATATTCGGACGTTTTAGGGTTGGATACCAATCATTAGAAAACAATGCCCGCTTGCAGCCGATTTGATAGTCTGGTGTGGCTTTCGCGAGCAACTCGGGATCATCCCCCAACTCCTTTTTGCGGTATGCATTTGAAAGGGTTTGCATGGGCTTGAGCAACCAATGTCGAGACGTAAAGCCATAGGTCAATATCTCGAAGACAGAAAAGAAGAAGCGACGGCTTAACGCGACGCGCATTGGAAAACGATTAAAGAGGCGTCTTTCCCAGTTTGCGTATTCGCGGTCAAACTTGTGCAAAATCCAGGGGGCAGAGCGTTGATAGATATCGACCTGGGCCGCCTGTTTCGCGATCTCCGGGACAAATTGAATGGCACTGGCGCCTGTTCCCACCACTGCGACACGCTTTCCACTGAAATCAAAGGAATGATCCCAAGTCGCTGAATGAAAGCTTGGTCCCTCAAATTGATCCATGCCATTGAGCTTGGGAATGGACGGATTGGAAAGCTGTCCGCAAGCGGAGATTAATATATCAAAGTTTCGGGTTTGCCCGTCGCTGCTTTGAACCCGCCAGGATTTTGTCTCAACGTCAAAATGTGCGCTTTCTACAGCTGTCTTACAGCGGACATGTGGGCGCACGCCGAAATCATCGACGAGTGTGTTGAGATATTTCTCTATGTCAGCCTGGGGAGCGTAGCGTCTTGACCATTCTGTCCCCGGAGCAAAAGAGAACGAATAGAGATGAGACGGGACATCGCAGGCCGCTCCAGGATAGCTGTTTGCCTGCCATACGCCGCCGATCCCTTCATTCCGCTCAAAAATGGTGAGATCCGTGATTCCGGCCTCCAGCAATCGGATGGCCGCACCAACGCCTCCGAACCCCCCACCAACGATTGCTACTGATACTTTTCTTTTGGAGCCTTTAGCCATTTTTCCCCCACGCTCATGCAGAAAATCAATTTGCGGTTGGTAGCGGCAATTGATCTCTCAGCGCGGGCCGCTCTAGAGCTTTGGAGGTTAGACGAGACGGTGCGTATTGTCTAGTTTCAAATCGTCGGGAAGCGTTAGCCCGAGGCTTGATTGAGGTACTGGCCTACGAGGGTTTCGATATAGCTGCGATCGACGGTTTCGAAACGGATAAGCACCTTGTACCAAACAGCTCCGTAAAGTGCGTCAATCGCCACATCGACATTTATGTCTTTGGGGTAGGCACCTGACTCTTGTGCTTCCTGAAAAGCCCGTTTGATAAGACTAATTCGGGGTAGATAAACCGCTTCAGCCATACGCTGGTGTAGGTCAGGGTCGCGATGGGCCTCGGCCAGTATGCAGATGGCTGCCTGCCGGCAATCTGTGCGGCTGATCTGTTGTCCAAAAGCAAGCAGGGAGTTTCCCAAATAGGTTGGGAGCGCAGTCTTTCCGTCATAGGGAGGCATTGGTGGCAACAGTCGATCACGCCAAACCTCCAGAACGAGATCGGCGCGCGTTGGCCACCAGCGATAAATTGTTTGCTTCCCAACGCCCGCCTTTGCGGCGACCTTCTCTATCGAGAAATCTACATAGCCGGATGACCCCAGCAAGCTGATGGTGGCCTCGAGTATGGCTTCATGCGACTTTGCATTGCGCCGCTTCTTTTCCAACATCGCGTCACTCACCCAGACCATCCTCCGCATTCCATTGGGAAAATACGATTAGCTGTTTCTGCGCTGTCAAACCAGTGGGGTTTGAAAATACGTCGTCACTGCGAGGCCTTCTTCGATCCTGTTGCTGTCATATCTCGATGCAGAGGATCGTCGACGGGCGAGGGTGCCAGGCTATCGTGAGGCGCCACAGTTACGAACCCTTTCCAAATTTCGTCACAAAGATATGAATTGACATGCGACATGTCAGAAGTTCCTATGTGCGTAACCAATAATCGGAGACGTCCATGGAAGTCCTACGCACCCCCGAAGAGCGCTTTGAAAACCTCCCTCTCTTTCCGTTTGAGCCGCACTATTGTGATGTCGATGATGGAGAGGGCCATAAAGTGCGGATGCATTATGTGGATGAAGGGCCAAAAGACGGGCCTCTCATCCTCGCCATGCATGGACAACCGGTCTGGTCTTATCTTTATCGAAAAATGATCCCGCTTTTCACTGCCAAAGGCTATCGGGTCATTTGTCCCGACCTCATCGGCTTCGGTCGTTCGGACAAGCCTTCGAGCACAGATGACTACACCTATGCCCGCCACGTGGGGTGGGTGACTTCCTTGGTCACGCAGCTCGATCTGCAGAACGTGACCTTCTTTGGCCAGGATTGGGGTGGGCTGATTGGTCTCCGTGTGGTTGCTGAGAATGAGGCGCGGTTTGCCCGGGTTTGCATTGGCAATACGGGTTTGCCGGATGCTGAAGGCGTTCCTTTGGAGCTCGCGCCGAAGATGCACGCTTATTATGAGAGTATTGAGGTGCCTACAGCGGAAAACCTAGGTCAGCATTTCGTAGAAAACACAAATGGAATGGGCTTCTTGCATTGGGTGAAGTTTGCTGCAGAAGCCACTGATTTTGTTGTGTCAAATATGGTCAAAAATAGCTCGCCGGTGGGGATTTCTGACGAAGAAGCCGCCGCTTTCGATGCCCCATTCCCGAGCGATGAGTATATGGCAGGCGCGCGCAAATTCCCGTCGCTGGTGCCTATCATTCCTGACAATCCGGCGATCCCGGCGAACAGAGCTGCCTGGGAGGTCTTCCACAAATGGGAGAAACCTTTCCTCACGGCCTTTAGTGACATGGACCCTGTTACGGCGGGCGGCGAGAAGCGGTTCCAGGAGGAAGTGCCTGGAGCCAAAGGTCAGCCTCACACAACCATCAAAACGGGTGGCCACTTTCTCCAGCACGACCAACCAGACGCCCTTGCAACGGTCATCATGGATTTCATTGAAGCCAATCCTTAAGCTGCCCTCGGTGCGTAAGGGGACGGATATGAGTTGGTTGATGAAATGGCTTTTGACCCTGGTTGTGCTGGTGGCGCTAAGCGGGCTTTACCTATGGTATTCCTACGTGCCACCCCGACCGGCCATTGGCACATTGTCGACGCTTACCAGTGGCGAGGAAACCAGGGGATATTATGTCTCTGGCACCGGGCCCTCGGTCGTTCTTCTGGCAAGCCTCGGGCGCGCGGCCAGCGATTTCAATGAGTTAGCCCTTGCGCTTAATAGGCAAGGTTACCGCACCATCGCAATTGATCCGCCGGGCATGGGCGACAGCACGCTGATGGATGCAGAGGGCATGACCCATCATGATCTTGCGCGGGGCGTGCATCAGATTGTTGAGCATGAGGTGCCGGCGGGCGAGAAGATCGTTGTGCTGGGTCACGCCTTCGGCAATCGGGTTGCGCGCACCTATGCCGCCGACTATCCGGAAAAAGTGGCCGCAACCATTCTTGCAGCGGCAGGGGGCAAGGTTCCGATCTCACCAAAAGCTCGGGATGCGCTTTCGAAAAGCCTGTGGACCTTCATGCCCGATTGGTGGCGACGCCCAAAGGTGCGGTACGGTTTCTTCAGCGAAGGCAATCCGGTTCCCGACTATTGGATGGGCGGCTGGTCTTTTCGGACAGCTTTGCTGCAAATTGAGACCGTCGCCAACACGTCTGTGGACGATTATTGGGGGGCGGGGACTGCACCCTTGCTTGTCGTTCAGGCCATGGATGACACGATAGCGCCGCCCGAACATACAGCTGTGCTGCTCAAGGAAGAATTTGGGGATCGGGTGACGGTGGCTGAGATCGACAATGCAGGACATGCGCTCTTTCCCGAGCAACCTGCGAAGATTGCCACGGCCATGCTCGCCTTTCTCGCGATCCATCACCCGGCAGATCGCTAAGCGGCGGTAGGCAGAGCGAAATCGATGGGGATTTCATTCAACCAGAACGCCCGCTTCACAAACTGCTGAAGCGCAGCTGTTGGGTAGCGCATGTGTCCGCCTTCCAAGAAATGGGGGGCGAATTCCAGGATGAACTCAACATCAAGCCAGTTGAAGCCGAGTCTGTTGAGCTTGCGGGCGGCTTCAGCGGCGGTGATCGTCTTTTCGGGGGTGGGTGTCATGTGGGCCTCTCCAAAACGCACGGGATGACGAAAGGGGGCGCGGCAGTGTCCGTCGCCCTTGATGGGGCTTTAGCTATCGGGAGCCCGTGACCAATATTTGTCTCATCTGCGATAGTTTGGTGACGAAAACTGGCCAGAAGGAGGGCGCCAAGCTCTTGTTTTTGGACGCAAATCAGGCGATACAGGGGCTCATACGGATTTTGAGTCTTGAGGAAAATTCCATGCTTGCCCGCATCTATAAGCCTGCGAAAACAGCTATGCAGTCTGGCACCGCCAGAACGCGCAAGTGGATCCTGGAATTTGAAGCCGAGCAGGCGCGCTCTATTGACCCTCTCATGGGTTACACAAGCTCGTCGGATATGAATTCTCAGGTAAAGATGAGCTTTGAAACCAAAGAGCAGGCGATTGCCCATGCGGAAAAACATGGAATTGCCTATCAGGTGATTGAACCCAAAAGCGGCAAGCGGTCGATTAGGGCTTACTCAGATAATTTCAAATTTGGCCGCATCGGCCAATGGACTCACTAGGCCCCGCTTGGGGTGTGTGTCCCTTTGGTAAGGTCCCGTAGCTCAACTGGATAGAGCAGCTGCCTTCTAAGCAGCAGGTTCGAGGTTCGAGTCCTCGCGGGATCGCCAATCACGCACAAAGTACGACCATCATCATAAGGTCAGGTCCAAGATGTCTGAAATGAAGCTAGCGAAACCGCGGTTCGATATCGGATTGGCGACCAATAATCTCGAAAGCATGCGCGACTTCTGGCAGAAGGATGTGGGTGTACCTCTTGATCATGTACTGAAGGTCAAACGAGGCCAAAACCAGCATCGACATGACGTGATGGGCTCCGTCCTTAAAATCAACCATTTCGAAGAAACAGTCCCGGATGCACCACCAGCTGGGTATCTAGAGTTGCTGGTGGCGAGCGACAAGCAACCGCAAAGCCTTGTAGACCCGGATGGGAATGCCGTTTCGCTCGTTAGGCCTGGGGTGGACGGCATTTCACAGATTGCCGTCCGAGTTGGCGTGCGTGATCTGGCGGCGCACAAGCGTTTCTATTCAGAGGCCTTTGGTTTTCCTGAGCGGCCTTACGACAAGGGGCTCGCCTTTCAGGCGGGTGAAGGTCTGATCCTTCTTGAAGAAGACCCGAGTGCGCCGAGCGATGCCGAGTTTCGAGGCAAAGGATGGCGTTACATCACCTTCCAGGTCTTCAAAGTGGATGACGAGCACAAACGCGTTCTTGATGCAGGGGGCAGGGAAGCCCTAGCGCCGGTGACGCTTGGAAAAACTGCACGTATTTCTATGGTGCGTGACCCTGACGGGAACTGGATCGAGCTGTCCCAGCGCGCCTCCATTGTTGGCAGTCTCGACTAAACGCAATTGGGTCGGAGTGCCGCTGCAGATCAATGCCAACTCGGGTCGTGGGTAGCTTGATAAGCCAGTCTGTCTTTGAGGCGCCTTACATAGGCGCGCAACTTGCTGCTCGGTCTTTCAATGCCGCCTGTCTGGACGAAGAAATCGAGCGTGCCTCCAAAGACAATGTCGGCCGCTGTGAATTGTTTTCCAAGAACCCAGTCTTCTGCGGGTGTCATTTCTTCGATGGTTGTGAGGCATCTTTCCATGTCACCAAAGCCTACTGACATTGCAGGATAGTCGCTGATGCCCATCGAGTTGACTGTAAACATCGGCTCCAACGTCGTGCCCGGCACAAACAGGTAGCGGTAATATCTGCCTCTCAGCGGCGACCCAAGTTCTGGTGCTAGGTGCTTTTCAGGAAACTTGTCAGCAAGATAGGCGCAAATCGCTGCGACTTCTGTGACGACAACACCATCGTCCACAAGGACTGGGATTTTTCCCATTGGGTTGATCGGCCGAAATTCCGCTGTTGCTGTTTCCCCAGATTGGATGTCGACAAGAACCTGCTCCGGTTCGACCTGAAGTTCGGCGAACATCCATAGCGTGGTCATGGCCCGGCTCATGGGATTGAAGTAATGCTGCATTTGACACCTCGCGGGGGATTACATTTGTGATCCGCGTCATCTAGCAAGGATTTACTGACAGCTTATTGGCAGCAGGTATGCTGACATGACGGTGTCAGGAGGGGGATCGGCTGCGACTGATCTACTGCTTCTCAGTGCGTTTGGATTCGGCGTCGAACTGCTCCAGCAATTGACGGATATATTTCGAGATCGCCGCATCTTCTGTTGTGCGTTCGCGCGCGCCCTTAGATGACGCGAGGCGTGAGAGCTTTGCATCTAGCTCTGGTGGCAGATGGATGGTTCTTGCCCGAAGTCGCGGTTGTTCACCGGGATCGCGTCTAGCTGCCGTTTGGATGCCCGGGGGGAGAGGGCTGGCACATGCTGGACAGACCTTGGCACGCCATGGGGCCTTTGTGGCGCAGGCGGGGCAGGTCTTCCACTTGGTCTGGGTTAGAAAACTCAACACGATCAGTGTGGTTATGCCAACGACGACCGACATCTCAGCAAAGAGCCGGAAAGTTGTGAAATCAATGGCTTGTCCCGTCGATGAGATGTCTGACGGGTCCACAATACCCGTCAGTGCCGCCACGGTCAGCGGTACTGCTATGGCTAGCGCCTGGGCTCCTGCTGCGATTCCCAGCCAAACCAGAAAGCTGCGGCCCTTGAAATGGCCCGCCACAAAAGCTGAGAGCAGAATAAAGACGAGCATGACGCTCCCGAGGAGCAGCCAGCCGTCCCAATCGGGCCGCAGCAATCCGAATTCTGCCAATTTTTCAGCTATCAGCGACACAGATTTGTGACCAATCGTTAACTTGGATTAGGGCGATTCCTCGCCAATGATCGTCAAGTAAGATTATAGTTGGACGTAAGCTTACAGCTGAATTCAGAGAATTGGGTAAACGACCATGACGAACCACCGCGCACCTCGAAATCGGGCCAAGGCCGCTGTTTATTCTGATGACAAAGGACATGCGCAACGATTTGCTTTGGGTATGTTTGCCGCTCTTCTGATCGCTGTTGCGGCGGTTGGCACGATGATATCTCAGAGCGGCGCGGCAGAGCCAGCTGCCGAAACACCGGCCGCTGCGAGCGAAGCGACGGGACATGATCTTTACCGGCGCGGGTATTACGAAGAAGCAATTGCAGAGTGGACCAAGGCAGCCGATGAAAATGGCGATGCCGGTGCCGCTTTTCGGCTTGGCGAAGAATATTTCGACGCCAAGGTCGTGAAACGCGATGTGGCGACCGCTGTAAAATATCTGACACTTGGTGCTGAAGGCGGCGACGACCGCGCCCAGCAAGACCTGGCCACTATGTATGACAATGGCTGGGGCGTGACAGCAGATGTGGACAAGGCTGCTTATTGGTATCTGGAAGCGGCCAAACGTGGCAGCGCTGTTGCCCAGTACAATATTGCGACGATGTATGAGACGGGAACGGGCGTCGAACAGGATATCGAAAAAGCCTACATGTATTACCTGCTGGCGGTGCAGGGTGGCTTTCCGCACTTTGCAACAACTGAACTGGAAAATGTTTCCCGAACTATGACAGCTGAGCAAATCAAAGAAGCGACAGTTATGGCTCGGGAATTCAAACCATTGGGCGAAGAGGCCAATGAACGCGATAGCTAAGACGAAGAGGAGGCTTTGCGGTCAATTTTGACGCATTGGTAAAGTCTCGGTTCTCTGCTATTCTTTGGATGTATTGCGCGCGATTTAACGCAGCGACAACAAAAAAAACAATATTCGCTGGCTGATGTCTGGGCGTCGTTTTGAAACGGTTGACTCTCAGGAGAGGGATGTCTCATGAAATTTGTAACTAAGAAGGGCTCTCACAAGCTGCTGGTGGCGTCGCTTGCTGCTGGTATGAGCCTTGGAATGGCTTTGCCTGCAATGGCCGGCGTCAGCGAAAGCGAGGCAGCACGTCTTGACGGTGACCTCACGCCTATGGGGGCCGAACGGGCGGGCAATGCGGATGGGACGATCCCTGCTTGGACGGGGGGGATATCCAGTCCACCAGCAGGCATCACTTATACGATTGGTGATCACCACCCAGACCCTTTCGCGGATGACGAGATTCTTTTCACGATTACGCCAGAGAATGCTGCTGAACACGCAGACAAGCTGACACCAGGGCATCTGGCGATCCTGAGTGCCTATGACACTTACAAGATGAACGTGTACCCGACACGACGATCTTGCGCGTTCCCTGAAGCTGTGTACGCCGCCAATAGGGCGAATGCGGTAAATGCATCACTCGTCGCAGATGGCAACGGTGTAGACGGTGCTTTGCTTGGGACACCTTTCCCAATTCCGCAAGAAGGCGTTGAGGTGATTTGGAACCACAACCTGCGTTACCGGGGCCATAAGCTCACCAGACAGTTCTCAGCCTTCTCGCCTTCATTTGGCGGCGGCTTTACTCCTATCGTGGTTCGTGACCAGGTGATCTTTACCTATGCGGATCCGACGACAGAGAAGTTCGCAGATCTCAATAACATTTCACTAAAATACATGCAGACAGTAGTTTCGCCTGCGCGCCGTGCCGGCGAAATCATTCTCGTACACGATACCATCAACCAAGTGGCTGGACCGCGTAACGCATGGTCTTATAGCCCAGGTACCCGACGTGTTCGTCGTGCTCCAACAATTGCCTATGATAATCCCCAGTCTTATTCGGATGGTTTGCAAACCGCCGACAATTTCGACCTCTTCAATGGGTCGCCGGACCGTTACCAGTGGGAGCTGCTCGGCAAGCAGGAAAAATACATTGCCTACAACAGCTACAAGATCGGCTCTGATGGCCTGACATATGATCAGATTGCTCAGGAACGTCATGTGGACCAAGACCTGCTTCGCTATGAATTGCACCGTGTTTGGGCAGTTGAAGGCAAGCTCAATGAAGGACAGCGTCACATCTACACCCGCCGTGTGAAATACATGGATGAGGACAGCTGGACCATGGCTGCCGCAGAGCTCTATGACGGTCGTGGTGAATTGTGGCGGACGCAGGAGGCCCACATCGTTCAATATTATGATGTGCCGACCTGCTTCAATGGATCAGAGATCGTCTATGACCTGATCGTTGGTCGCTATGTGGTTCAAGGCCTGAAAAACCAGGAACCGATGATCAACTTCTTCGCAGAGGAATTGAGCGAAGACCAGTTCACCCCGTCTGGCGTGCGGGCTTCTGCCAGCCGCTAACTCGGATTCTGTCTAAAATTTGGAGGCGGGCACATTGTGAATGTGCCCGCCTTTTGTATGCTCAACCTCTATTGTTTTGGGGGAAGACATGGCGAAAGCTGAATGGCAGAACTGGTCAGGTTGGGTGAAGGCGCAACCGAGGGAGATCTACAGACCGGAGACTGAAGAAGAGCTGGGCCGACTTGTTGCCAAGTCACATGGAACCATACGGGTGGCAGGATCCGGTCATTCCTTTACGCCGATTTGTCAAAGTGACGGAACGCTCTTTTCGCTTGAGCATTTGAGTGGACTCATTTCGACGGATTCAGAGAAAAAGACGGCCAAAATTTTTGCCGGATCGACGATCAGAGATCTCGGTCCTTTGTTGCATGCGCAAGGCTTAGGCCTCATTAATCAGGGCGATATTGATCGGCAGGCGATTGCCGGGGCCGTTGGGACAGGTACTCATGGGACCGGGAAAGGCCTCAAAAGCATTTCAGCGGCGGTAACCGGTTTCAGACTCGTTACGCCCAATGGAGATGTGATCACCTGTTCCCCTGATGAAAACTCGGACGTGTTTCATGCAGGCCGTGTTTCCATGGGCAGTCTCGGGATCATGTCGGAAATTGATCTTCAATGCGCTCCCGCTTACGCCCTTGAAGAGCGCGGCGGACGATTGCCGGTCGCGGAACTCTTCGACACGCTTGATGCCCTGCGGGATGAAAACCGGCACTTTGAGTTTTTCTGGTTTCCCTATGCCGACGATGTATTGGTGAAAACCCTGAACGTTTCAGATGCACAGCCCAAAACTCGCAAAAGGGCACCTGACGGGCAGGATGGTCCAGCGGATATTGCTTTTCGAAAGCTCTGCGAGATCAGCCGCTATGCACCGTTTCTGCGGGGACGGCTTCAAAGGAAGATGACGGAGGAGGGTGGATCGCGCTATGCGGGTGACGCGCCTGGACGCTCCCGGTGGTCGCATGATGCCTTTCCGAGCGACAGAAATGTGCGCTTCAATGAGATGGAATATGCGGTTCCTGCCGCGCGCGGTCCAGATTGTGTTCGGGAAGTCGCCGAGCATATGCGCAGATGCGGCGTGAATTTTCTGTTCCCGATTGAATACCGGTATGTTGCTGCTGATGATGCGTGGCTTAGCCCCTTCTTCGAGCGAGACTCCGTCACGATATCAATCCATCAGTACCATAAGCAGTCCTACCGGAAACTCTTTGCCGGTGTAGAGCAGATTTTCAGGAAATATGAAGGACGGCCCCATTGGGGGAAGCTGCACACTCTGGCTGCAGAAGACCTGCAGCAACTCTATCCAAAATGGGGTGACTTCTGTGCGGTGCGGCGGGGGTTGGATCCAGATGCCAGAATGCTGAACCCCTTCCTGCGGAATCTCTTCGGTGTTTCCTGATTAGTCTTCGTCAAAAAGGGCGACGGTCTGACCTTCTTCAATGGGGTCTTCTTCTGCGACAAGGATTTCGACGAGGGTTCCATCAGCTGGTGCCATGATGGGTATCTCCATCTTCATCGATTCCAAGATCAGGATGGGATCATCTTCCTCGAGCTTGTCGCCGACTTTTGATTCGATCTTCCAGACTTTGCCAGTGATCTCGCTTTTTATTTCGACTTGCGCCACGGTGGCCTCCCACTCATTTCAGTTTGTTTTGTCTACTCTATCACGAGACCTATCCGTCACCGAAGGGCTTCCAGCTCAATATCGGAAGTCAGGACAACTGCCTTCAGAAGAGCCCAGATTGGGCGGCCGGGCCGTAAATCCAACTCGTTGGCTGCGCGTCTCGTAATCCGCGCCCAGACAGGCTGAGCGTCGTCGGCGTAGGAAGGCCGGACGAGAACATCGACCTGCGCGTTTCCTGCTTCGGTCATCGTACCGACCTGTCCAGCAATCACATTGCGTATCGAAAGGCCCGTTGGTTCAGACGTGGAGAGAACAAGATCGCGCGCGCGAATGCGCAGCCTGACCTGGTCCCCGCGGCGTCCGGTGATGTTTGGAGCGGTGAGGCTGCCCCAAGGTGTTTCAATTGAAACGAGGTCATCCTCTGACCGCTTGCCGATGGTCGCGGACACGATGGTCACAGGTTCTGGATGATCGCCGCTTGTCGCGCCGCCTAAGATTAATGATTGAACATCGATCCGGCTCAGGGTTTCTTCGACGGACCCCCGTGCAAAAACTTTGCCCTGATCCATAACAATAACACTGTCGGCAAGCCTGAGAGTTTCGTCCAGATTGTGGCTCACATAGAGGATTGGCAGATCAAAACGATATCGCAACTTTTCCAGGAATGGCATGATCTCACGACGACGTGCGAGATCGAGACTGGCCAATGGTTCGTCCATTAGCAACGCTGCCGGGGCTGAGAGCAGCGCGCGTCCTATTGCCACCCGTTGTTTTTCTCCTCCAGATAAATGATGCGGACGGCGTTGAAGCAGGGGACCGATATCCAAAAGATCAACAATTTCTTCCAAGGTGGAGAGAGCTGCATATCCCTGGCGTTTGGAATAGGTCAGGTTGGACAGGACTGTCATGTGGGGGAACAATCGTGCGTCCTGAAACACCATCCCTACCTCTCGGTGTTCGGGCGATAGGTTTGTGTTTTTTGTCGCGTCGAAAAGCGGTTGGTTGTCCAAAAAAATGGACCCCTTATCTGGATCTGTTAGTCCGGCAATCGTTGAAAGGAGCATGCTTTTGCCGGCGCCTGAGGGACCGATAATACCTGTGACGCCTGCCGTCGCTTCGAGCTCTGCTTCCAGGCAAAACGCACCCTCCTGTTTGAGCACAGATATGGACAGGATGCTGCTCATTGGCTGTTGCCTGTCAGTCGCTTGCGAATAGTGCGCCCTAGTAGTTCAGATGCAGCGAGTGTCACAATCGCAAGGGCAATCGAGAGCGCCACCAGTCGGTAGCCCATCTCTTCGGCTCCCGGAGACTGGAGGGCACTGTATAGCGCGAGTGGCAGGGTCTGTGTTTCACCAGGTATGTTGCCAACAAATGCAATGGTGGCGCCAAACTCCCCCAAGGCACGGGAGAAGGCGAGCAACGACCCGGCAATGAGGCCCGGGGAGATGAGGGGCAGGACGATTGTTATCAATACGCGGGAAGGTGAGGCGCCCAATGTGCGGGCCGCCTGAATGAGGCCGACGTCAATGGCTTCGATGGAAAGGCGAAGAGCCCTGACAAGAAGAGGAAAGCCCATAACTGCGGCGACGATGGCGGCCCCCTGCCAGGTGAAAACGAGGCGCACCCCGAACTGCTCATTCAGCCAAGCACCGACTGGACCATTCACCCCCAACAATACCAGCAAAAGGTAGCCTGTCGCGACGGGCGGCACGACAAGCGGCAGATGCACGAGGCCATCAAGAATGATTTTTCCGGGGAACTGTTTCCGTGCAAGGAGCCAAGCGACGGCAAAGCCAAAGGGCAAGGAGGCGATCACGCCTGTGAACGCGACCTTGAGCGAAAGAGAAAAGGCGATCCACTCAGTGTTTGTGAGTTCCCAGATCAACGCGCAGATACCCGGCTGAAACCATGGTCAGCAAACAAGGCCGCTGAGGTGTAGGATTGCAGGTGCTCGAAAAAGGCACGCGCAGCGCTGTTCGGTGTTTTCCCTACAAGCACGAGCGGGTAGATGATGTCGATCCCGTCAACCCTTGGGATTGGTCCGGCAATCCGTACGCCATCCTCAATCGCGGCATCGGTTCTGTATACAATACCGGCACGCGCTTCACCGCGGGCAACCCATGTGAGTGCGGAGCGGACAGAAGACGCCCGAACAAGCTGATCCTCTTTGAGGCCACTCAGGCCAAAATGGTTGAGCGCAGTCTGCGCGTAGCGGCCGGCTGGGACCGTGTTGGGGTCGCCGATTGCCAGTTTTCCTTCACCAATATAACGGACCACGCTTTCGGCTTGTTGGATATCTAGCTTTGCCGCCGTTTCCTGCGCAGAGACGATGAAGACGAGTTGGTTTGTTAAAAGGTTTGTTTTGTTTCCCGGGCGGACAAGACCTGCGGTCTCAATCCAGGTCACCCAATCAATGTTTGCAGACAGGAACAAGTCTGCTGGTGCCCCCGCTTCAATCTGTCTGGCGAGGGTGCCTGACCCAGCGAACACGGTGCTCACAGAGCAGGCTGTTTCCTTTTCGTATTCTGCTGCCACTTGCTCAAGGACGTCTGTGGTGCTTGCGGCTGCGAAAATCGTGATTGGCTCGCACGCTGCCCCATAATCGCTATGGGCTGGCGTTGAAAGAGATACCAACCAGGCGCAGGCGGCTAAGAAGGGGGCTCTCATTGGGCTTGTGCCAACCTTTCAAAGCCGGCCTCAAGGTCAGCGATTAGATCGTCTGGATCTTCCAGTCCTGCATGGATTCTGATCAATGGGCCTTCTGGCTGCCAATTTGTGGCTGTTCGGTTGCTCGCCGGGTTGGCTGGAATGATCAGGCTTTCATAGCCACCCCAGGAATATCCCATTCCGAACAGCTCCATATCGTCGAGCATTGCGGCAACGGCTTGATCGCTCGCGGGTTTCAGAACAACGCCAAACAGGCCACAGGCGCCGGTGAAATCTCGTTTCCAAATTTCATGACCGGGATCAGTGGGGAGGGCCGGGTGCAACACACGGGAGACTTCGGGCCTGTCCTGAAGCCATTTGGCAAGAAGGATGCCTGTCGCCATATGTTGCTTCAGTCGAACAGAGAGCGTTCGCAGACCTCTAAGCGCCAAATAGATATCGTCAGGCCCAGCGGTGATCCCTATGGCACCATGGTTTTTGATAGTTGCGCGCCAGGCGCGTTCATTCGTTGTGATGGTCCCCATCATGACGTCTGAATGGCCGACAATGTATTTCGTTGCTGCTTGAATGGAAACGTCTGCACCAAGTGCGAAGGGATTGCAGAACAGAGGAGAGGCCCAGGTATTGTCCATTATGACGAGTGCGCCGGCATCATGTGCTGATTTGGCGATTGCCGGGACGTCCTGCATTTCAAATGTCTGTGATCCTGGTGCTTCTGTGTACACGACCGTTGTCTCTGGTTTGAGCAGGTTGGCGATGCCGGCACCAATAACAGGATCGTAGTATTCGACATCTATGCCATAACGTTTGAGCACGACATCGCAGAATGTGCGCGTCGGTCCATAGACGCTGTCAGTGATAAGCAGGTGATCACCGGCCTTCAGGTGAGCCAGAAGCGCTATCGAACAGGCAGACAAGCCTGACGGTGTCACAAGAGATCGATAACCACCCTCCAGTTCCGCAACGGCATCTTGAAAGGCAAAGGTTGTCGGTGTGCCTCGACGGCCATAGGTGACTTGGGCATCTCGTGCATGCAGCGCCTCAACACTTGGATATAGGATGGTGGAGGCGTGATAGACGGGAGGGTTGATGACCCCGTGATTATTGTGGGGATCTCTGCCAGTTGTGACGATTGTTGTATCTTGATGCTTCTTTTTGGTCATATTCCGCCACTCGTAGACTTATGGTGACCGCTTCTAGTTTCGCAGCCGACTTCGTTGTAAGAATAGGGGGTGGCGGCCTGTAGCAAAAGAGCTATGGAGCCAAAGTCAGAGTTCAATATTGAGTTGGGCGCGTTTGAGGGGAGAATTCATGAACAATCGGCTCATGCCAGCGATTTTGGCCCTGGTTGTAGGACTTGTAGTGGGCTTTCTGCTGTATCCGATAGCTGGTGGGGGCACGGATGAGGCTACACCTGTGGCTTCAGAACCCACGGCGAATGATCCTCAACCCAAAGCTGAGCCACTCCCTGTGGTCGAAAACAGATCGACGCTGGATCTCGTCCGTGAGCGCGGTCATGTGCGCTGTGGCGTGAGCCAAGGGCTACCCGGTTTCTCCAACCCGAATGATGCAGGCGATTGGAGTGGTATCGATGTCGACATCTGCCGTGCTGTTGCCGCAGCTGTGTTTGGGGACGCAGACAAGTCCCGCTTTACGCCCCTCTCCGCGAAAGAGAGATTTACCGCTCTGCAGTCAGGCGAAATTGACGTCTTGACCCGGAACACGACCTGGTCCCTTACACGCGACACAGCACTTGGGCTCGATTTTGTCGGCGTCAATTATTATGACGGACAAGGCTTCATGGTCCGCAAAGAACTCGGTGTGAAGAGTGTTATGGAGCTTGATGGCGCCGTCGTTTGCACAAATACAGGCACAACGACAGAACTCAATGTTGCAGACTTTTTCCGGTCGAACGGCCTCGCCTACTCAATTGTTGCCTTTGAAAAATCAGATGAAGTGGTGGCAGCCTATGATGCTGGGCGGTGTGATGCCTTCACAACAGATGCATCTGGCCTCTATTCAGAGCGTTTGAAACTGGCCAATCTTGATGAACATCTGGTCCTTCCCGAGATCATCTCTAAGGAACCTCTTGGGCCAGCGGTGCGACAGGGGGATGACCAATGGGCGGACATTGTCCGCTGGTCGCTATTCGCCATGGTTGAAGCGGAGGAACTGGGTGTGACGTCAAAGAATGCTGGAGAGATGCGGAATACACAAAACCCAGCTATTCGTCGGTTGCTTGGCTCAGAGGGGGCGTTTGGTCAAAACCTCGGAATTCCCAATGATTGGGCCTACAAGATTGTCACGCAGGTAGGGAATTACGGAGAGTCGTTTGAACGCGGAGTTGGGGTGAATACGCCCCTTGGCATTCCACGCGGGCTGAACGCTCTTTGGAAAGATGGCGGACTGCAATATTCGCCTCCTGTACGCTGAACCGAAATAAGTGACTTCTCGAAAAGATACGATGTCCAGCAGCCCACAGCCCTGGAACAATCCCAAGCTGCGTTCTTTTGCCATTCAGCTTGCAGTTCTTTTTGTTGTGGGCTCGTTTGTGTGGGTGGTTGTCGATAATACGATTACCAACCTGCAGCGCCAGAATATCGCGTCGGGATTTGGGTTCCTCGAAAACCCGGCTGGTTTTGGCATCGCGCTCACTCTGGTCGAGTATTCCGAACAATCGAGCTATGGCCGTGCACTTCTGGTCGGGTTTCTGAATACGCTGCTGGTCGCGGTGATTGGGATCTTTGTTGCTACGATCCTTGGTTTCACCCTTGGTGTTGCGCGCTTGTCCTCCAATTGGCTCGTTGCCAAAATCGCGACGGTCTATATTGAGGTGGTTCGAAACGTCCCGCTGCTGCTTCAGATATTCTTCTGGTACTTTGCTGTTCTGAGGGCGCTTCCCTTGCCTCGGGACAGCCTGTCTCTTCTGGATGTGGCCTTTCTCAATAATCGCGGAATTTACGTCCCAGCGCTCTTGCTAGACGGAAACAGTCTGGTCCTTGGTATTGCAGCACTCGTTGGTGCCGCCGCCGCCTGGCTGATTGCCCGGCGTGCGAAAAAGAAAAGGCTTCAGACTGGCGACACCGTCAGGGGCGTCGCCTTCGCACCAGTATTGGTGATCGTGCTTCCGGTGCTGACCTTTTTGGCTTTTGGCATGGGGCTTAGAGCGGAAGTTCCTTCCTTGCAGGGATTTGGGTTTAGAGGTGGCTGGTCGCTTATCCCGGAGTTTGTGTCGCTGTTGCTGGCGCTGTCATTTTATACGGCCGCCTTTATCGCAGAGAATGTTCGATCGGGCATCCTGGCCATCTCAAAGGGGCAAACAGAAGCCGCGCGTGCGTTGGGCTTGAAGCCAACGCCCATCTTGAGGTTGGTGATCATTCCGCAAGCTTTGCGGGTGATCATTCCGCCGCTTACCAGCCAATATCTCAATCTCACGAAAAACTCATCGCTTGCTGTGGCAATCGCCTATCCGGACCTGGTCTCGGTATTCTCAGGCACTGTGCTTAATCAGACAGGGCAGGCCGTCGAGGTGATCGCGATTACGATGACGATTTACCTGAGCCTCAGCCTTTTCACGTCGCTGGTTATGAACTGGTACAACCGCCATATGGCCCTGGTGGAGCGGTAGGTCATGAGCGAAACATTCGTACGGACAAACCACGCGCCAGCGAGAATGCCGCCAAACGCCCAAATTGGGCCTATTCGGTGGATGCGCGAAAACCTTTTCTCATCCTGGTTCAACGCGTTTCTCACCATCATCGCGATTTGCCTTCTCCTTCTTAGCGTTCCGCCACTTCTTGATTGGGCTGTTTTTAGTGCCGTCTTCTCTGGCGAGGACGGGTCTGCGTGCCGAGTTGAAGGTGCAGGGGCCTGTTGGGCTTTTGTTGAAGCTAAGTTTGGGCAGTTTATCTTCGGCCGCTACCCAGCAGAAGAGCGATGGCGTGTGCTTCTTACACTGTTTTTGGGGGTGGCTGGATTGGCACCATTGCTGATACCGAGCGAGTTTCCCAAAAAATGGTTTGTTGCCTATTTACTTGTTCCCTTTCCGCTTCTTGCGTTTGTTTTTCTGTCAGGCGGTTTGTTTGGCCTTGAAAAGGTTGAGACCAGCGATTGGGGTGGTCTAATGGTAACGCTGGTGGTCGCGCTTACAGGTATTGCGGCATCACTGCCGCTCGGTGTCCTGTTGGCGCTGGGTCGACAATCGGACATGCCGGTCGTTCGCATCCTTTGTGTGATGTTCATTGAATTCTGGCGTGGCGTCCCGCTTATCACGGTCCTCTTTATGTCGAGCGTCATGCTGCCTTTGTTCCTTCCGGAAGGCATGAGCTTTGACAAGCTTCTTCGGGCGTTGATTGGGGTCGCGCTCTTCTCTTCTGCTTACATGGCTGAAGTTGTGCGCGGCGGGCTCGCCGCCGTTCCTGCGGGACAATATGAAGCCGCCAAAGCACTTGGGCTGACCTATTGGCAGTCCATGGGGCAGATTGTGCTTCCACAGGCTCTCAAGACCGTCATTCCCGGCATCGTGAATAACTTCATTGGTCTCTTCAAAGACACGACTTTGGTTCTTGTTATCGGTTTGTTTGATCTCCTTGGGATTGTTCAATCGAACTCAACAGACCCGACTTGGTTGTCACCGCAAACAGCCACGACAGGCTATGTTTTTGCTGCGCTTGTTTTCTGGATTTTCTGCTTCGGCATGTCGCGATATTCCGTCTTCATGGAACGTCGTCTTGATGCCGGTGAGCAACGATAGGACATTCCATGACTGCCCCGAATAAGGCCATGATCGAAATAGACAAAATCGACAAATGGTTTGGTGACTTCCATGTATTGAAGGATGTTTCCCTGACTGTGCGCGAGGGAGAGCGCATCGTTGTTGTGGGGCCGTCTGGTTCCGGGAAATCGACCCTCATTCGGTGCATCAATCGGCTGGAAGCCCACAATCAAGGGCGCATCGTTGTTGATGGTATTGAACTCACTGAAGATTTGAAGCGTATCGACGAAGTCCGCCGTGAGGTGGGCATGGTGTTTCAGCAGTTCAACCTGTTTCCGCATATGACAGTTCTAGAGAACTGTACGTTGGCGCCCATCTGGGTCCGCAAGCTCCCGCAAAAGGAAGCCGAAGAACTTGCAATGTCCTATCTAGAGCGGGTTCGTATTCCTGAGCAGGCAATGAAATTTCCCGGCCAACTGAGTGGTGGTCAGCAACAGCGTGTCGCAATTGCACGCGCACTCTGCATGAACCCCAAGATTATGCTGTTTGATGAGCCAACATCTGCGCTTGACCCTGAAATGATCAAGGAAGTGCTCGATGTGATGGTGGATCTTGCGGAAGGTGGCATGACCATGATCTGTGTTACCCACGAGATGGGCTTTGCCCGCCGGGTTGCAGACCGGGTCATCTTTATGGATGAAGGCGAGATAATTGAGATCAAACCGCCTCAGGAATTCTTTGAAAACCCGGAACATGAGAGAACAAAACTTTTTCTCTCCCAGATCCTCGAAGATTAGTCATCCGGCGCTTCAAGGACGACTTCCTGTTGACCACATGGCGTGAACCCATTGCGCTGATAGAGCGGCAGGGCATTGGGGTGATCAAGGGTGCAGGTTTGCACAGTTAGCCTTTGTGGATGGTGCATCCAGGCCATCTCAATTGTTTCGCATAGCAAAAAACGCCCAAGGCCCAGGCCCAAAAACTCAGGTAGGATTCCCAGGAAGGACAGCTCTGCCGTCGGCATTTGCCGGAGATCCAGTTCTGAGAACCCTGCAGGGCATCCATTCAGGTAAAGAATGAAAATGTGCACACGGTCATCATGGATGATCTCGGCGAGCTCCTTGTCGCTCAATGCCTTTCGATTGACCCAGAAATAGTCCCGTCCAACCGTGTCGTAGAGATAGCGATAGAGGTGGATCGGAGGCTTTTCCGCCCGCATCAAAGCGAATTTGCCGCGAGGGGAAGGACAGCTCAGGCTCGGTTCCCGCAGCATTTCGAGGTGCGTGACTGTTGTCGTTTTCTTCAGTCCCATGCCGCCGCACTCCCATGTTGACCGTGATCAATCCTTTTCGATGGGCGTGCCTTCTGTGGCGGCCCATTCAGACCAGGATCCATCATAGAGCGCTATCTTGGGATGGCCTAGGACTGTCAGCGCAAGAAAGGGGATCGCAGCCGTAACACCCGACCCACACGTGGTGACAACTGGCTTGGAGAGGTCGACACCGGCAGTTTCGAATATGCGTATTAAGTCAGCAGGGGTTTTAAGCGTCCCATCCTCGTTTAAAAGGTCGCCAAAGGGGAGGGACAGGCTGCCTGGCATATGGCCCGAAGAGAGCTCAGGGCGGGGCTCAGGATCGGCTCCGGTAAAACGCCCCCGGCTACGAGCATCCACCACCTGTTCCCGTGCAGTCTCCAGGTTTCGCCGCATGTCAGTAATGTCACGACGAATGGTTTGGTTAGGACGCACTGTGTGGTGACGTGTTGAACAGGCGTTGCTTCCTGCTTCTGTTGGGTGCGCCGCCGCAATCCATTTGGGCAGCCCGCCGTCAAGGACGGAGACATTGTCGTGTCCCATGGTTTTAAACATCCACCAGAAACGGGCGGCGCTAAACAGACCTGCACCATCATAGACAATGACATGATGGCCGTCGCCAATGCCCAATTGCTTCATGCGCGATGAAAACTTCTCTGGCGAAGGAAGCATGTGCGGGAAGGGGCTCTCGCTGTCACTGATCCCGTCGAGGTCAACAAACAGTGCGCCGGGAATATGGCCTTCAGCATATTCCCGTTCTGCGTCCCGGTTCATTTGTGGGAGATACCATGAGCCGTCAATGATGCGCAGATCTGGTGCCGTCAAATGGTCAGCGAGCCAGTCTGCTGTCACTAAGGGTGGCGCGGAGGATGACATGGTCTTCGGTTCTACATCCAGGAGGGGACGGGCAATCCCTGTTCTTGCAGGAAGGTGGGATTGAACATCTTGCTCTGATAGCGCGTGCCATAGTCACAAAGGATCGTCACGATTGTATGTCCCGGGCCCATTTCTTTTGCCAGCCTCATCGCCCCGGCAATGTTGATGCCGCTTGAGCCTCCTAGACACAGGCCTTCATCGCTCAAAAGATCAAAGCAAATTGGAAGCGCTTCGGAGTCGGGAATTTGGAAAGGATGATCGATGGGTGCATCTTCGAGGTTTGCCGTAATTCGACCCTGACCGATGCCTTCGGTGATAGAACTGCCTTCCGCTTTCAACTCACCGTTTTTGTAATAGTTGAAGAGCGCGGCGCCCATAGGGTCTGCAAGGCCGATTTGAATGTCTTTGTTCTTTTCTTTAAGGGCCATGCCTGTGCCCGCCAACGTGCCACCGGTGCCCACGGCGCAAATGAACCCGTCGACTTTTCCATCTGTCTGATTCCAGATTTCAGGACCTGTTGTTTCGATGTGTGCGAGGCGGTTGGCAACATTGTCAAATTGATTGGCCCAGATGGCACCATTAGGTTCTTTGGCAGCGAGTTCTTCAGCAAGACGTCCTGAATATTTGACGTAGTTGTTCGGATCTTTGTAAGGCACAGCTGGAACTTCGATGAGTTCTGCGCCGCAGAGGCCCAGCATGTCTTTTTTCTCTTGAGACTGCGTCTCGGGAATGACGATCACCGAGCGAAAACCGAGCGCATTGCCAACGAGGGCCAAGCCAATGCCGGTATTGCCCGCAGTGCCTTCAACAATCACGCCGCCGGGCTTTAGATCACCTCGCGCTACAGCGTCTTTGATGATGTAGAGCGCCGCGCGGTCTTTTACCGACTGGCCAGGGTTCAGAAACTCGCATTTACCCAGGATTTCACACCCTGACTGCTCCGACGCCTTTTTGAGGCGGATCAGGGGGGTGTTTCCGATGGCGTCAACAAGGCCGTTTTTAATGTCCATGAGAAGGGTCCTGGTTCTTTTCGTTGGTCGTTTCTTGGGGCTCGCGGCCCGGAATCGAGCTTTGGTTGCTTATAGCAAAGATGGGCATGCCAGGATTTACCCCAAGACGGAAAAGAAAAAAATTTGCACCTGACCTCTTGTGTCTGAGGTACGTCCCATTATTTAATGTCTTCATTAATTAAAGAAAGATTGATATGAAGATCCATATGTTCAGCGGTAGTGGATTTGCGTGGCGGATCCAGCTGGCCTGCGAACTTAAAGGCATTCCCTATGAAACAGCCTACATGCAGCCAACACCGGAAAACCTCAAGTCAGCGTCTTTTCTTGAACTCAGCCCTCGTGGGAGGGTCCCTGCGATTGAATCTGGTGCATATACGTTGTCGGAGTCACTGGCGATCCTTGCCTACCTGGACGCCAAGCATCCCGATCGGCCCTTATTTGGCACGACGCCGGAGGAGACGGGACGGATCTGGCAGAAATGCCTGGATTTTGATCTCTATGTGTCCGGGGATTTCATCCCCAACCTGATTGCACCGATTGTGCAGGGGCGTGCCACGAGCGATGCAGACACCCTTCGGAATGGGGCTGAAATCGCCCATAACGAGCTTGAGAAGCTTGATGCCGGTGTCAACGCATCTGGATGGATGGTTGGTGAAGGTGTCAGTGCTGCAGATGTGGTGCTCTACACGATGATTGAACCTGTCATTAGGTTTGCAACAAAGCCTGAGGTGCTGCCGCTCGGTCTTGACTTTGATGGTTTTGCCAACAGGTATCCAAAGCTGCAAGCTTGGCGAGAAAAGGTGCAGAGCCTGCCAGAGTATGACGTGACCTATCCGACTTATTGGCGAGAGGTCGACCAACAACATGCAGCCGCAAGCTAACAAAGGAGGTCGTCTAATGCGCAATGCAATTGTGGACCGAGACGAATGGATCAAAGCGCGCAAAGAGCTGTTGGAGGAGGAGAAGTCCTTCTCTAAGGCGCGTGATGCGCTTGCTGCCAAACGGCGCGCACTACCTTGGGTGAAGGTTGATAAAACCTATGCCTTTGAGACAGCGGAGGGCGCAAAATCTCTCCGTGATCTGTTTGACGGGCGGAACCAGCTCATTGTTCAGCACTTTATGTTTGGTCCCGATTGGGAGGAGGGATGTCCTTCCTGCTCATTCTGGGGGGACAATTTTGACCAAACGGTTCCTCACCTGGCAGCGAGGGATGTTGCGTTCGTGGCTGTCTCTCGCGCGCCATTGCAAAACCTCCTGGCGTATCGCGATAGGCTTGGCTGGTCGTTCCCGTGGGTCTCGTCTTTGGGAAACGATTTCAATTTTGATTTTGATGTGTCTTTTGACTCGGAAAGGGCGCCTGATCAACCGGTCTACTACAACTACCACGACACAGTGTTTCCAGCGTCAGAGGCGCCTGGGGTCAGTGTCTTTTTCAAGGACGATGCGGACGAGATTTACCACACCTACTCAGTCTTTGCGCGTGGCCTTGAGGACCTTAATGGGACCTACCGCTTGTTGGATACGACGCCAAAAGGACGAGATGAAGATGCGCTTGCTTACCCGATGGAGTGGGTACGACGACGCGATCAATATTAGGCTGATCGCGCCAGCTTCTCCTTGTGGCGGGCTAACCAATTGAGAGCGATCAGGGTCTTTCCGTCGATGATCCTCCCGTCGTCACAGGCGGCGAGGGCATCGGCGAAAGGAACAACGACAGCGCGAATGTCCTCATGTTCGTGTGCCAATCCGAAGAAACCTCCGGCCTCTGAAAGATCGACTGCCGCTGCGTAAAGATAAATTCGCTCACCGTATCCGCCCGGCGAGGAATAGTTAGTTGAGATGTGAATAAGCTCGGTAACATCGCAGCCTGCTTCTTCTTTGGTTTCTCTGCGAGCAGTTTCTTCTGGATCGTCGTCGCCATCAATAAGACCTGCGACGATCTCCAGGAGCCAGGTGGCTTCGCCATACCGCAAACCGCAGGTTCGAAACTGTTCGGTCAGAAGTACTGTGTCCTGTTTAGGGTCATAGGCGAGGACTGCTGCAACTTCACCGATTGTGTAGAGGTCACGATCAATCGCTTCGGACCAGGTGCCATCAAAACGTCGGTGTTTGAGGTGGAATCTCTCAATCTGGCCCCAGCCTTCGCCGATTGTTTCTCTTTTGAGGATTTGAATGTCCTCGGTACTGCGTGGTGTGAGCGTTAGTCGCGAGGCCATTTTCCCTCCATGAATCTGCGAAGGGCAGTCTAGTCACATCTTATGCTCATCCAAGAGAAACTATGACCGTGACAGGGTAAGTTGTGTGACGTCGACATTGCCGCTTCGGAAACCAGCTTCGCAATAGGCAAGATAGTATTCCCACATGCGTCGGAAGCGTTCGTCAAAGCCGAGCTCGCTGATCTCTGGCCATGCGGCAAGAAAACGATCACGCCAACGCGCAAGCGTTTCGGCATAGTCGAGACCAAATTCCGTGCTCGCTTTCCAGGACAAGCCCGCAGCAGTGACCTGTTCTTTTAGCGCGGACGGCGAGGGCAACATGCCTCCTGGGAATATGTAGCGTTGAATGAAGTCAACGCTGCGTCGGTAAGTCTCGAAGGAATTATCATCAATGGTGATGATCTGAAGGCCGGCTTGACCGCCAGGCTTTAGGGCCTCACGGACTTTCGCAAAATAAGCTGGCCAATATTGCTCGCCGACAGCCTCAAACATTTCAATTGAGGCGATACGATCGAACTTCTCTGTGACGTCTCGATAGTCCTGATATCGAACCTCCACTTTTTCAGTGAGACCTTTTTCAAAGATACGTTTCCGCGCAAAGTCGAGCTGTTCTTTTGAAATGGTTAGAGCTGTTACATTGCACCCAATCTCACTCGCTGCATATTCAGCGAAACCACCCCATCCGCAGCCGATCTCCAAAACGGAATGATCCGGTCCAAGTTCCATGCTTTCGGCGAGAGATCTATATTTGTTGTTTTGTGCACTACTTAGATCTTCGTCCGGTTGTTGGAAGCGTGCCGATGAGTATGTCATCGTTGGGTCCAGCCACCGTTTGTAGAAATTGTTCCCCAGGTCGTAGTGATAGTGGATGTTCTTTTTTGAGCCAGACTTGCTATTCCGACGGAGGAGGTGGCCCGCGCGTTCAATAAGGAGTGGGAGAGACAGGCCGTTGAGAGCGCCGGTAAACACGCTGCGGTTTTCTGCAAAGAGTTCCAGGACTGCAACAATGTCGTCGCTCTCCCAGTGTCCGGCTAAAAATGCTTCTGCTGCACCTATGCTGCCATTTAATGCGATTGGCCAGGCAAACTTGTAGGAGGTGATTGAGATGTTGGCGACAGTGCCTTCCTTTTCGCCTCGGAAGACCAGTTCCCGTCCGTCAGGGAGACGAACTGTGAGTTGGCCATACCCAAGGGAGCTGGCAGCCTTCAATACACTCCGTGCGGGCCACGGAATGCCAGCAAGTGACGGTTGGATCATGGGTTGCTGCCTATAAGCAAGCTGTTCAACTTTGCGTTGAACGGGGGCGGACATACTTTCGGCCATGGCACTACTCCGTGCGGCTTTGCACAATAGAACTGTGCGACAACTGGAATGCGGCAATGCCAAACAAGCTGGCTCAACGCCGCTCCCGAAAATGATAGCGCGCTAAGGTTGGGAGGCAAGGGAAGTATGAAAAAGGACGCGATTCTCCTGCAAAATTCAGTCACCAATTCTCAAACTGGCGCCCTCGCGTACACGTGATCGTGTGTTGTTCACTCTCTTATACCTTCACTATGATCCAATGATGGTGTCCCTTCGTAGACATATTTTCACAGTTGCGACGTTTCTTGTTGCAATCGCTGTGGTGGTAAACTTTGCCCGACCTGCCCCTATTGTGCTGGAAGGCGATGACGTCGATGCGGCATATCTTTTGGAAGAAGTGAAAGAGAGCGGTGCTGCGGACAGTGACGCAAGATGTCCGTGTCCAACAGAAATTGAAAAAACAGATTGTGACGAAGGGTTGTGCAGTTTTGGACTCACTTCTGGCGCATTCAATCTGGCGTCAGGCAGTGCTTTCTCTCATGATCCATCTGTTATCGCAGGCTGGCATGCTGCAAGCACTGCACCCGATCCTGATCCACCACGATTTGACGTTTGAACCTCGCCTTCGTTTTGAAGGCAAATCAATACGTTAAATCTGTTTGTGGAGAGAAGTTTTGTTTTCCAAAATTTTGGGTGACGTCCCCTCTGACGTCGAGTCTGCGCGTGCGGACATGATAGCGCTTGTCCTGCGCTTAGGTCTTGGTTCGGTTTTTGTTATTGGAGGCTGGTGGAAGCTGTCTCGTGCTTTGAGTGTTGACCATGCTGATGCTCTTGTCGGGCGATACATAGCGTCTGACGGATACATCAACACGTTTTTCCAGGACTATCTGTTTACCGGCGATGTGGGTGATGTGTTGACCCCGTTGGGTTTTTTGATGCTCCTGTCGGCATTCGAGCTCATTTCAGGGTTGGCCCTGATGGCAGGCCTCTTTGTGAGGGCGCTCAGTTTTTCCTATGCCTTTCTCATGTGGTCTTTTGTGGTGGCGCTACCGGTTGTGACGGCGAGTGGATATCCAGGTGATTTGACCTCTCATTTTTCGCCGGCCCTCTTGGTGCAGATACGTGATGTCGGTCTGTCGGGGATGTTTCTTGTTCTGCTCCATCTTGGCTCTGGTTCTGGGTCGCTGGATGGGAAACTATTCGCCCGGGGCAACGCACGGCCCCAAGTCAATTGGGACAATTACGGTTTGCTGCTTCGGTTATCCGTTGCGGCAGTGTTCCTGGTTGGCGGCTTTTTTGCTGGGTACGGCCATATCAAATCGTTTGTGCCCATACCGATCCTTTTGGTTCTTGTGGGGGGCTTACTTGCCAGCGGTCATCTGGTGCGTCCCGCTGCGTTCGCGGCCTTTTTGATTGTCGCTTGGTATTGTTTTGGGAAATTCCATCTCGACGTAACGGTTTGGAACAACCTGAATGCAGTTAAGCGCGAATTGGCCTACCTGGCCGCGACAGCCGTTCTGTTCGCCGTTGGTGGAGGAAACGCCTTCCGGCCGAGCGTGCTCGTGCGCGCTCCTCAGGAGGCATTGCTTGGACCGAAAAACACCTAGTGGGATGAGGCAAAAGGAAACGGCCAGAACAGGTGTTCTGGCCGTTTCAAACTGGCTCCCCGGGCCGGACTCGAACCAGCGACAAGTCGGTTAACAGCCGACTGCTCTACCAACTGAGCTACCGGGGATCAGATTGGCGGATTGTTCCGTCAATGAGCGGTGCATATAGCAAACCGTTCACCGCCTTACTAGCCCGAAATTGTCGCCAAACCTCTAAAATTCTTGTGGTTTTCGTGTTTCGTGCCTAACTGGTGGTTCTGGAGAGGGCTGTTTGCCCGCGAGCGCGTGTTTCGGAGAGAGTTTTGGCGTTTATCAAGTTCAACGGGCGGAAGATCAACCTGCCAGGCTCGGCACCGATTCGCATGGGTGCCGGTGTTCTCCTCGTAATTGGCGGGATTTTGGGGTTTCTGCCGATTTTGGGATTCTGGATGATCCCACTCGGGATTCTGTTTCTCTCTGTTGACCTGCACGCCGTCCGGCGCTGGCGCCGAAGGTTTGAAGTCCGACTTGGGCGTCGCAGACAGCGGAAACGCGCAGAACGGCGGTCAGGCGGTCTCGACGGACGGTAGGAGGCTTGCCAGCGCAAAGGGAAGGCCGCTCATCAATACTTCCAGCATTCTCAGGTCCTGATAATCGCCGTTTAGCGATAGTCTGGGGATGGCAAAGGGGTTGGTTCCATGGGCTTCTGTAAGAAAACCCTTCTGAGTTGTGACCGCTGTGTCAAACCCCAGGAAGCGGGCCAGCTCATACTCGCGTGGCCCAGCTGACCCAACATCACCGTATGGAAAGGCCAGGTGCCGCGGCCAAAGACCCGTTTCTTGTTTTATCCGGTCCGCGCCTTCCACAAGCTCCCGTCGGGCTTCGACCTCAGAAAGCTTAGACAGTGCAAAATGGTCAACCGTATGCGCGCCCAGGCTGCAATAGGCGTGGTTTGAGAGCTCCCGTACCTCGCCCCAGTCAAGCGCGCTGTCGCGGGTCAGTTGCTTCATATCGACGCCACAATGTCTTGCTAAATCTCGTATTGCGATACGCTGGTCCAGCTCTGGCTGGTTCCTCAGGGGCCAATAGAGTGTTTCAAAGGCATTCTGCTTCTGTTCTGGCGACGCCATGGTCAGTTCGTAACGCGTGCCGGCCCAACTCCAGTCCAACATGTCCTGAGCCCGGATCGCGGCCTCGAGCCCCATCCACCATAGATCGACGGTTCCGTCTGGCATGCCCGAACTCAGATAAACGGTGAAGGGTGCACTGTGTTTGGCGAATATCGGGGCAGCATACTCCAGATTGTCTTTGTAGCCGTCATCCAAAGTAAAGACAGCGAACTTTCGCCCAAAATGGCGCTGCTGAAGACGTCGATGAGCTTCATCCATGCTCACGAGATCATAATCGAGCGCGGACACTGTTGTCAGAACTGCATTGAGGTATTCCGGTGTGATCTCGAGAAGTGCATTCGGCGCAAATCCGTTTGTCTCGGGAGCCGGTCGGACTCTATGCAACATAAAAACGATGCCAACGCCAGATAGTTTGCGCGGGGTTAGGCCGTAGAGACCTGATCTATACAGCGTCAATAATGCTGAACGAAACAGGGTCGATTTGAGGCTCATGATGTGGCTATCCGCATTCAATCAAAGCGCAATGATGGCTACACCCAAAGGTGCATGCCCCTTGCAACAGTTGGCATGGTGGGCAGTTTGACTGTCTTTAATTGAGAAATGATTGCAGCGCGCAGATTTGTGAGGCGGGTATCCGTTTCAGAATGAGACACGTGCTCTTAGGGGAATTTGAATGTCGCTTGGCTACGATGAATTAGTACCGGGTAAATCAGCCGAGATGCGAGACGGCCGCCTGCCACCGCGGGAGCGGGCTTCCATTCTTCTGTCAGTTCATACTGAGTTTTCGACAGTTGAGGCGATCTGGCGTCAATTTGAAAAGACCGCAGACTGCTTTGCGTTTCAAAGCTTCGATTTCTTGGAAACCTGGTATGAGAATATTGGCTGTCGCGATGATCTGGAAATTCAGATCGTGGTCGCCTGGGACGTCAATGCAAAGCCCCTCATGATCTTACCGCTCGGTATTGAGAGAAGCAGGTTTGTACGTAAGCTCACCTGGCTCGGTAATGATGTTAACGATTATAACGCGCCACTTCTCGCGCCGGGGTTTTCTGACCGTGTTGCTCCTGGCGAATTCACGCGGGTTTGGCATGACATTGTGGTCGCCTTGCCGGAGCATGACCTGGTTGAACTTATGCGTCAGCCGGCGGTGATCGAGAGCCAACCGAACCCATTTCTAGAACTCTCTACCGAACTGAATGCTAGCGGCGCCCACATGACGATGTTGGGTGTTGATTTTGACGTTTACTATAAAGAAAAGCGCAATGCCAAGGCCCGAAGTCATCTGCGCAACCGTCGGAAAAAACTGGAGGCACTGGGCGAAACAGTGTTTGTGCAGCCAGAGACCGAAGGAGACCTGCGGCAATCCATTGAAAAGCTGGTTGAACTCAAAACAGTTTCGCTGAACGCCATGGGCGCCAAGAATTTCCTTGTCCAGCCAGGATATGAGGAGTTCTACAAATCTCTGGCCGAAAAGCTCCGCGGTGCTGGCGGTGTCTATGTTTCCCATTTGGAGGTCGGTGGTAAATATGTTGCCGGCATCTGGGGACTGGTTCACAAACAACGCTTCTACTACCTGCTCGCCAGCTATGACGGGCCTGGCTTTGGCCGCTACAAGCCGGGCGTTCAGACTCTTGTTGAGACTATGCGGTGGGCAACAGAACAAGGCATCAGGACATTCGATTTCACCGTTGGTGATGAGAGTTACAAGAGCAAATGGTGTGAAGTTCAGATCGACCTGCATGACCATTTGACGGCCAAAACGCTCAGAGGGTCGGTGGCTCTGATCAGAACCCGGGTGTTCCTGGCGCTCAAACGCAAGATCAAGCAGACACCGTTTCTTTGGGACAGCTTTATAAGACTTCGGATGCGGTTTTTAGCTAAGTAACCCCTGAGCCAAGCGAGCGCGCCTTTATGCGCACGGTTTTTGCAATTCCTGGCATGAACCGCGGTTTGGCTGTCTGAAAATGAGAAAAGACCAAAAACTGGGGTTTCTGGAACACATGAGTGTGCCAGAACGAAACACAAGATATCAGGAAGACACCCCCATGTCCCTTTCTGCGCAGGAAATCAACTTCGCTCCCGTCGTCGACGGTGGTCCTCACGAAACCACTCGGGAAGCTCGCCCGTCCGTTCTTCTTTCGGTTCACAATGAGTTTTCGTCTGTGGAGACCGTTTGGCGCCGATTTGAAAAGGTGGCGGATGGCTTCGCATTCCAGACTTTCGATTTCCTGGAGACCTGGTATGAGCACATCGGATCGAAAGCCGATGTTGATCTCCAGATCGTGGTGGCCTGGGGTTCTAAAGCCAAACCACTGATGATCCTGCCTTTGGGTATCGAGAAAAGCGGCGGGCTGAGCAAGCTTTCCTGGCTTGGTGGGGATCTCAACGATTACAACGGCCCTCTTCTGGCTTCCAACTTTCAAGAGCATGTCGCGCCTGGCGAATTCGCTAATCTCTGGGAAGACATCAAGGCTGTGTTGCCGGCCTATGATATTGCGGAGCTAATGCGCCAGCCGGCAATGGTTGATGGACAGGCGAACCCCTTCCTTGAATTGGATACGCGGCTCAATGCCAGTGGCGCGCACATGACATCCATGGGCAGCGACTTTGACGCCTATTATGATGAAAAACGAAACGCCAAAGCCAAGAGACATTTTCGCAGTCGTCGAAAGAAGCTGGAAGAAATGGGTGAGACTGTTTATGTGCACCCGAAATCAGCAAAGGACATCGAAGCGTCAGTCGAGAAGCTTGTTGAATTGAAATCAGCAGCGCTGAAAGCCATGGGTGCAAATGATTTTCTTGCGAAGCCAGGTTATGCGGACTTCTACAAAGCACTGACGCTGAAGTCGGGTTCCGAAGGCATTGCCCATGTTTCTCACATGGAAGTGGCGGGAGACTATGTCGCTGGCAACTGGGGGCTGGTGCATAAGGGACGCTTTTACTATCTGCTTGCGAGCTATGATGGTCCTAAATTTGGACGGTACGCACCAGGTGTGCAGGCGCTCGTAGAAACCATGAAATGGGCTGTCGGTAAAGGTGTTGAGACGTTTGACTTCACTATTGGTGACGAGCGTTACAAGCACGAGTGGTGTGAAACAAAGATTGATCTGCATGACCATCTGTCCGCAGCAACCCTTAAAGGGCACACCACTTTGATCAAAACGCGGATGATGCTGGCCGCCAAGCGTACAATCAAGCAGACGCCTATTCTCTGGGAGAGCTTCACGAAGCTGCGTGAAAGGTTTGCTGCAAAGTAGAGAGCGTTTTTAGACGTCGGCAGTGTCGTCGGTGAGCCTGCGATACTGTCGGCGGTCAACGCCAGTCAAAAAGACGCCAACGCGACGGGTTGAGGCAGCTGCAAGGGATTTTAGGCCTCGCATGACAGATCGGCGGTTTGTGGCGCCCCATTTGACGCACATCACCGTAACATCCGTCAGCTGAGAAAGAACGGGCGCCTCTGATGCGGAGTGAACCGGAGGCCCGTCGATCACCACATAGTCATAGTTCTGGACAAGCGCGTACATCATCCAGGTCATTCTCGATGACCCCAAAAGAGATGTTGGGTTGGATACCTGGCTGCCTGCCTGCAACACATGGAGCGGTGATGCGTGGTCACGGACAACAACACGTTCAAATTCCACGCGTCCGCTAAGAACCTCCGAGAGACCCCAGGTCGGATGCAGCCCAAGTGTTTGATTGACGCCTGGGCGACGGAGATCTGCATCAATGAGGAGAACGCGATAGCCACTCTGGGCCATCAGACGTGCGAGGCCTCCTGCAACACCGCTTTTTGCTTCTCCATCAACAGCCGAGGTGACCAGTAGTGTCCTGGCGGGTTTACCATTGACGCGTGCCAGCAAGAGGTTTGATTGCAGGCGTCGCAAGGCCTCTGCAATGTACCCGTAAGGATTGCGTATGGTGTTGGCGGCGATGCCTGCAGACGACTTGGCGCCGCTGATTGCAGGCATTGTTCCGAGGAACGGCATGCCTGTCTGTCGTTCTATCTGTTCAGCGGTGCGGAACCCCGGAGCCATAGCTTCAATCAGGAAGACGAGACCAACAGCGCCGAAAGCTGATCCGATAATCGCCAGGATCATGGCTGATTTGCGATTGGGGGCGGCTGGGCTTGTTGGTACGGGTGCTCGTGACACAATTGTTGCATTCGCAACAGAGGCATCTGCTGAGGCACGCGCGCTAGCCGCTTCATACCGACCGAGGAACTGCTCAAGCAAGGTGCGGTTGGCAACAGCTTCCCGTTCAAGGGCCCGAAGCTCGACCTCCTGTTGACCGAGGCGGGCCATTCTACCTTTAAGGCGTCCCACGCGGTCGCTCAGCGTACGGACACGCTCATTGGCGATATGCGCTTCATTTTCCATGCTGCGAATAAGTTTAGCGACCTCACGGCCGATCTGAAGCCTGAGGTCCTGCAAATTTGCTTGCGAGGTACGCATCCGCGGATGGGAAGGCAAAAGGGTCGCTGACAGTTCGGCGATTTGAGCCTTCAGCTGAACCTCCTGCTGGCGAAGGTTTTGAATGAGCGGCGAAGCCAAGACTTCTGCGGTCGTATCAATGGCACCCTCTGTATCCACAAGATCCTTTGCAAGGGATAATCGCGCCATAACGGCGGTTCGATCCGCCTGAGCCTGTACAAGTTGAGAGCTCAGCTGGGAGAGTTCTTCCCGGGGCAGTGTCGTGTTGTTGGCGGGGAAAAGTCCTGTGCGTCCCCTGAACTGTTCGACTGCCGCTTCGGAAAGAGCAACCTCATCACGAAGGTTGTCGATTTGCACTTTGAGCCATGCTGTTGCTTCGGCATTTATGGCATTCCCCTCGGCAACCTGTTCAGCGATGTAGATTTCGGCATAAGCATTCGCCAGGGCCGCGGCGCGCTTTGGATCGCTGGAGGAAAAGCGGATGGCAATAATGCGGCTCTCGCCCCGCCGGTAAACGGTGAGGCGGTCAAGGACATTCTCGGTGATTGCGGCAACAGACGCCCGTTGCGGTTTCGAGGTGACACCGAATATTTGAAGGAGCTGCGAGATCGTACCACCGCTGCGCAGGGCAGGGTTGAACTCTGGAAGCTGGTGCAGGTTCAACTCGCGGATTAGCGCTGGAACCAATGCGCCTGACGTCAAGATTTGGACCTCACTCTCTACAGAGATCGGATCAGCCTGCTGCGGCCTTTCGGGCGTATCAAAGCGCGAAATTTCACCTGACCGCGGCTTAATCGAGACCTGAGATTCTGCCACGTAGGTTGGCTGCATGGTCAGCACCCAAAATGCGCCGATTGTGAGGAAAACAACAAACAGCAGAAGCAGGCGTTCTTTGCGTGACCAAATCGCCCTTAAAAGGTCCCACGGATCGATGTCGCTGCTGGTGGGTGCACGGCGCCGATCGCCGAAATTTGCATCGGCGCGGGGTGCTACCGGAGATGGCGCATACCCTGAAATGGGAGGTGTGGCTGACGTGTCGCTCATAACCTGGTTTTGTTTCCCGCACACACAGATATCGACAGGTCCGATGGTTCGGACTTGTTCAGGAACCCCGAGTAGACGGTGTTTAGGTAACGGAATGCTTAACGGAGGGCTTAAGCGTCAATGAATTCCAGCCTTTAGATGGTTTACGCAAGTTTTGGGAAGCGAAATCTGGTCGGAAAGTCTTAACGAATTCGGTCTAGCGTTGAGCCCATTCAAAGGATCAGAAAAAGGCCCGCTATGAGCCGGTTTTTTATAGTTGCGATGATTGTTGGTCTGTTAGGCGCTTGTTCGAATACGGGTGTCCTATCGGAAATGCCGGTTGCTGGACAAAACGCGCCCTATCGCCTTGATAGCGGGGACCGCCTTCGGGTGATTGTGTTCGGGCAGGAGGACCTCACCGGTGAGTATGCCGTTGATGGCGCCGGCGAGATTTCCATGCCACTCATCCAAGCCGTGCAGGCGAGGGGGCTGACACCGGATGAGCTGGAAATCTCGCTGGTGAGCGTGCTCTCCCAGACATTGCTCCGTGATCCAAATGTCAGCGTTGAGGTGCTTAACTTCAGACCGTTTTTCATTCTTGGCGAAGTGAGCGCCGCAGGACAATACCCATTTGTGGCAGGCATGTCGGTCAATACGGCCGTAGCAATTGCCGGTGGCTACACGCACCGCGCCAACACAAAGGTAGCGCGCGTCACGCGAAACCTTGGCGATCGCATTGTTGAGCTGGGGGTTGAAACAACTTCTGCAGTTCGTCCCGGCGACACGATCCTCATCGGCGAACGGTATTTCTGAAATTTATCATGAGTACTCGCGTTCCAACATATCCTCCTCGAGTTTTACACTGTCTGCGCGCGCCGGTCGGCGGCCTTTTCAGGCATGTCTTTGATCTGGCCAAAGCGCAAAGTGCTGCTGGATACAGTGTCGGCATACTCTGTGCCGATGAACCAAACGACCCTCTAACGAACGACCACATCTCAGAGTTGGAAACCTATTGCGAATTGGGTGTCACCCGTATCGGCCTCGGCAGACTGCCAGGGTTCAGTGATGTCAAAGCCCTAATAGCAACAGCAAAAAAACTCCGGCAGATTTCTCCTGATGTGCTCCACGGGCATGGTGCTAAGGGTGGTTTGTTGGCGAGATGCGTCCCCAGTTCCGCTCCTTTGGCGCGCGTTTACACGCCTCACGGTGGCAGTATTCATTACTCGCCAGAAAGCACTTTAGGTCGGGTTTTTGGGTTTGCGGAACGAACAATGCTTGCACGGACTGATGGTCTCATTCTTGAGTCTGAGTTTGCACGATCTGTTTTCGCGCAGCGGTTTGGCGATTTACCGACAAATACACATGTCGTGCATAACGGGCTTGCTTCCCATGAGTTTGACAGTGTGCCCACCAGGACTGATCCGGCAGACTTTCTGTTTCTAGGCGAAATCCGGGAGCTCAAAGGCATTTTCACCTTGCTGGAAGCAGTCGCAGAGGTCGCAGTTCATAGAAAGATCACTGTTGATGTGGCAGGTGACGGCCCTGATATGGTTGCGTTTGTTGAAGCGATAGATGCTCGATCGCTTTCTGGTTCCATTCAGGTGCTCGGCAAAGTTCCAGCGCGTGAGGCATTTACTCGGGCTCGCGCTGTCGTGCTGCCTTCGCACCATGATTCATTTCCCTATGTTGCCCTTGAGGCTGCTGCGGCCGGCAAGCCACTCATTGCGACCTCAACAGGCGGTATCCCAGAAATATTTGGTCCGCTCTCCGACAGACTGGTTGAGCCGGGCAATGCACGTGCTTTGGAACAGGCATTGGTCAATTTCCTTAGCAATGAAACTGAGTGTCTTCGGGACGCCGCTGATCTTCATGCATATGTAGGAGACCAGTTTTCTTTGACCGGCATGGCAAACGGCGTTGCTGCCGTATATGCGGAAGCTCTGACCGCACGCCGTAACAAGCCCAATGGGCAACCATACACGTCATCCCACGCAAAACTGGACGCAGCAGAATGACAGATACTCATCCAACCAAACACGGTGCGCCGGCTGATGCGTCTATTGGTTCCGAAATGCCCAGCGTGACATCTGGGGCGCGATTTGAGCGGGAGGGGCGCCCAACGGGTCCCGTCCCCAAAATTGATCGGAGATCCAAAGTTCAATCATCCATCGCCCCGACCGTGGTAAGAGGCACTCTAAGGCTGGTCGAAACGTTGGTGCTGATGAGCCTCGGCGCGTTGATCGCATGGGCTTATGTCGGGTCCCATGTTTGGGAGGCGCTTGCCTTCTATATTGTGCTCACCATCGGTCTTCCAGTGGCCTACGTCCTGGCGAGTGATTTTTCGCGCCTTTATCGTGTCGCCGTACTGCAGATGCAATGGGGAACCATTCGTTCAGCCTGTGCCAGTTGGACCGCAGTTTTTATTTGCGGCCTCGTCTTCTCCATCTTGCTAAAAGAAAGCGAAAGCCTGTCGCGTATTTGGCTGGCGGGATGGTTTCTCAGCGGTCTCATAGGCATTGCCGTTGTGAGAAGTGTCGCACATTCAATCATTGGCACTTGGGCTGAGCAGGGACGGTTGCAGCAGAATGTTGTGCTGGTCGGCGGTGGCCAAACCGGACAGCGCCTCATCGAGGCGCTGCGAGATTCCGATGTGCATTACATCAATATATGCGGTGTTTTCGATGACCGGTCAGCGGATCGTGCGCCGGAGACAATCGATGGCGTCAAGAAGCTCGGGAGCTTTGATGAGCTGGTCCGTTTTGCACGATCCAACCGCATCGACATGTTGTTGGTCGCGCTACCCATGACCGCAGAAGGGCGCATGCTCGAGCTCTTGCGGAAGCTTTGGGTTTTGCCGGTAGACATTCGCCTGAGCGCGCTTGATTCAAGGCTGCGGTTTAAATCCGGTACCTATAGTTATATCGGGAATGTTCCGTTCCTTGATATCTACAAAAAACCGCTCACCGACTGGGACTATGTCGTAAAGACTGTCTCCGACCGGATCATTGCAGGCGCGATGCTGATTGCCTCGCTGCCCATCTTTGTCGGCGTTGCCATCGCGATCAAACTGGACAGCAAAGGGCCGGTCTTCTTTAAGCAGAGACGCTACGGTTTTAACAATGAATTGGTTGAAGTCTACAAGTTCAGGACTTTGTCTCACGCAAATCAGGACAGCAACGCAGAGAAACTCGTTACCGCAGATGATGACCGGGTCACAAAGGTCGGACGTTTCCTCCGTCGTTCCAGCATTGATGAATTGCCGCAGCTCATCACAGTCCTCAAAGGGGACATGTCAATGGTAGGCCCACGGCCTCACGCGGTTCTCGCGAAGGCTGCAGATCAACTTTATGGCGATGTGGTTGACGGCTATTTCGCACGCCACCGTGTAAAACCAGGCATCACAGGCTGGGCGCAAATTAATGGCTGGCGTGGTGAGACCGATACGGACGAAAAGATCCGTCGACGGACCGAATATGATCTGTTTTACATCGACAATTGGTCTCTTTTGTTTGACCTCTACATTATCCTGCGGACCCCCTGGGCGCTGCTGAAGGGCGAAAACGCTTATTGAGGCACAGCTATGGATGGATGGCAGCGCGATATTGAGGAGATGGCGGACCCACGCCGGACCAACCGTCACACGGTCTGGACGCTGTTGAGCAGCGGCTTGCTCTTTTTTACCCTTACGACAGGCTTTTACGTCAGCACAGTTTCAAGCGGCTCGTCCTCGACGCCAGCGCCATATGACCTCCTGTTGGTTTTGACGATGGGATTCACATTCGCGGTCGGTCTGCGTTTTCCAAAAGATCTCCGAATGCCAGCAATTTTGTGGGGATTGCTTTTGCTCGGCTACGCGTTTTCTGGGATTGGAGCGCTTTACATCGAAAGAGTGACTGACTTCATTTTGGTGTCGACCTATCTCGTTTTGAGCATGTTCTTCTTTGCAGCCCTTGTTGCCGCCAACCCGGAGCGCAATCTCGCGATTATCTGGTGGGCTTATACGCTAGCCGCGGCAATCGCAGCCGCTATTGGGTGTGCTGCTTATTTCGGATTGATGCCCAATGCAGAGACCTTCCTCAAGTTCAGCAGGGTTCGCAGTACCTTCAATGACCCCAATGTCTTTGGACCCTTTCTGGTCGGACCGATCCTGTTTTTAATCTATCGACTTTCTATGTCGTCTCAGCGGCGCGATCTTCTTCTTGTGCCGGTTGTTGGTTTGCTTTTTCTCGGAATTCTGTTGAGCTTTTCGCGCGGAGCCTGGGGCAACCTAATTTTGGCGGGTGGTATTTTTCTGGTGCTGACATGGATGACCGCTTCATCAGCGAGGCAAATAGCTCGATTGACGCTAGCGGTTTCGCTGATTGGGGTGCTCGCGGCTTGTGTGGTCGCCTGGGCGTTGTCATCAGACCTGGTCTCAGAGCTTTTTGAAGAACGCTTCTCCCTCACTCAATCCTATGACGTGTCGGAAGAGGGTGGGCGCTTTGCTGTGCAGGAACAGGCGATCCAGACCATCCTCAACAAACCATTTGGTATCGGCCCATCTCAATGGGCCAAGATTATCGGTGTCGACCCACACAATGTGTATCTCAATGTCTTCCTTGCAGGAGGCTGGCTGTCGGGCGCCGCCTTTTTGGTTCTTATGGCCTCAACGATCTTCCTGGGGTTCCGGACCTGTTTTGTTCAAACGCCATTCCAGGGTCTGCAGATTGTGGCTGTGGCAACTTTCACCGCCCATGCGGCCGAAGCGTTCATTATCGACATCGATAATTGGCGACATGTGTACCTTTTGATGGGGCTCGTTTGGGGCGGAATTGCCTATGTCCGTATCAACTCAGCCGTGGCTGATCGCGAGGCGCCATCGGTAGCAGCAAGACCTGGTCAAATCGACGGATTCGCGGCCTAAACGCCGCGCCGACATGGAATTTCTCTGAATGGAAGTAAACTGGAGGCCACGCCCAGAATCGAACTGGGGTACACGGATTTGCAATCCGCTGCGTAACCACTCCGCCACGTGGCCTCTCACGCCGGCAAATTACAGCCGGGCAGCGGGGATATACCAAGTTCGAGCAGGCGCCACAACGAAGAAATCGTCACAGACCTTATGAACTGCCGCAGCTTTACAGCCTTAAATCCAATTGTTTTTGAAGGCTTCGGTCAGTATAAACCTGCAGGGACTCGCGTTGCTTTTGCCATCGTTGGCATTATCGGCGCTCAAGACAATTCAAAGTCTTAGTTAGAGGGACAATGAGCGAGTTGCACGCTGCCAGAAAAAACATGGTGGAGAGTCAGGTAATGACCTCCGGGGTCACGGATGATCGCATTCTTGCGACGATGAACCGGGTTCCACGAGAGCAATTTGTACCGGAAACAAAGCGTTCTATTGCTTATCTGGGCGATGATCTTTGCGTAAAAGAACCTGCTGACGGGTCGCCGGCTCGTTTTCTTATGGACCCTCGTGTTCTGGCAAAACTGATGGAACTGGCGTCGTTGTCACCTACGGACCTTGTGTTGGATGTGGGCCCGGCGACAGGCTATTCGACAGCATTGCTGGCAGATCTCACCGACACCGTGGTCGCGATCGAGAGTGATTCGGAGTTGGCGGAAAAAGCCAGCGCCACTCTACTTGAGCTTGGAGTTGACAATGCTGCGGTCATTGAGGGCGCGCTTTCAGAGGGAAACACCAAGCAGGGACCCTTCGATGTCATCTTCCTCAATGGCTCAGTCCCTGCCGTGCCTTCGGAGCTGCTCGGTCAGCTGAAAGAGGGCGGTAGGCTCGTGGGCGTTGTCGTAGAGGGAAATGTTGGAAAAGCGCGGGTCTATTTGAAAAGTGGTGCTCAATCGACCCACCGGAACGGATTTGAGGCTGGAATTCATCCACTTCCGGGATTTGAAGTCGCAGAAACCTTTACTTTCTGATGCTATTTCCCACATATCCTCTGTGTTTATGTTCCGCTAAGGTTAATGGCCCGGTTACCATTTTCGACGCACTATGCGGCTAAAGAGACCGGATACAGCATTTGGTATGGCGGAGTTGCGGAAGCGAATTTCTGTCTGGGAGAGGGTAAGATGACACAGTCAGGTTTGAGTAAGAAGCGCACGGCATCTTTGTTTAAATCAAACGCCGCGCGTTTGCTGGGCGGAGTCGCTCTTAGTGTCATCGCATTCGCGACACCGTCTCATGCGGAGGGTCTTTTTGACGCACTGGCTGCCGCATATCAGTCAAACCCGGCACTTTTGGCTCAACGGGCTGGTCTCCGCGCAACCGATGAACAGGTTCCTCAAGCCCTCTCAGGCTGGCGGCCATCGCTTTCGGCGACGGGGTCCTACGGAACCGTTGAGACAGATTCAACGTCTTCTATTGGTATTCCGGGTTTTGGCGGCAAACAGACTTTTGACCCGATGACGGGCACGCTTGCACTATCGCAGAATCTTTTTACCGGCGGCCGAACGCTCTATGGGGCACGGCGGGCTGAGGCGTCCGTAGAAGCCGGTCGGGAGAACTTGCGGAACGTTGAACAAACGACGCTCCTTGATGCCGTGACAGCTTATATGGACGTCGTGCGGGATATTGCTGTTGTCGACCTGAGAAGAAAAAATGTTGAGGTTTTAAAGCGCCAACTCGAGGCCTCCCAAGACCGGTTTCGTGTTGGCGAGATTACTCGGACAGACGTCGCCCAGTCTGAAGCCCGGCTCAGCCTATCTGATACTAACCTGATCGCAGCGGAGGCGGCCCTTATTGCCAGCCGTGCTGCTTATGAACGGGTTGTCGGACAGACACCAGGCTCGCTTGAGCCAGCGCCTCCTTTGCCGGCGCTCCCTCAGAGCGAAGCAGAAGCGATGCAATTGGCCATCTCGACCAATCCGGCGCTGGAAGCAGCTCGGCATTCTGAGAGAGCTGCTGGACACGCGGTGACTGTCGCAAAAGGTGGATTGCTGCCGACAGTGTCCCTCGATGCGTCCTATGAACATGCTGAAGAGCCATCTTCGACAACCGCGAGATCAACGACCACACGCGTGCTCGGTACTATTACAATTCCACTTTACCAATCCGGATCCCAATATTCCGCCATCCGGGAAGCAAAACACCTTGAAAGCCAAAGCAAGCTTCAGGTCGCTGATACGCTGCGGCAGGTTGAGGAAGCTGTGCGCAACGCCTGGGAGCAGCTGAGAGCAACGCGGTCTGCGATTGTCTCCAATCGCCAACAGGTTCGCGCCAACGAAATTGCCCTTGATGGTGTTCGGCAGGAGGCACAGGTTGGGTCTCGTACGACACTCGATGTGCTCGATGCAGAGCAAGAGCTTCTGGATAGCCAGGTCTCCCTCGTGACGGCCGAGCGGGATGAATATGTGGCGGGCTATGGCCTGCTGTCAGCTGTCGGCCAATTGAGTGCCCGTGAGCTCGGCCTTGGCGTCGATTACTACGATCCTGTTGAAAATTATGAAGATGTTAAGCATCAATGGGTGGGATGGGGTACCAACGACGAATAGTCGTTTAAAGACACGGCTTCAGTTGGCATTGCTGCGCTGCTGCCCTAAGATTTTCATAGTTTCCGCCCAGATTGACTGGGCTGCCCAAAGTACAAGTAGGATGCGGTCGATATGAGCGACGAAGCCGAAAGCCCAGAACCAACAATGGAAGAGATCCTGGCGTCTATTCGCCGGATTATTTCTGAGGATGACGAGGAAGGTGGCGAAACAGAAGCCGCCGCGGAAGAAGTTGCCGCAGAACCTGCTCCGGAGCCTGAACCCGAAGCTGAAGAAGAAGATGTGATGGATCTTACGGAGATGGTTGTTGAAGAGCCGGCACCTGAACCAGATCCTGAGCCGGAACCAGAGCCAGAACCTGAAGAGGAGCCTGTGGAGCTGGAAGCGGCGCCTGAACCGGAGCTCGAACCAGAACCAGAACCCGTCGTAGAGGCTGAGGCACCGGCTGAAGAAATTGAGGACGATATTGATTTCGGTGACCCATTCGAAGAGCCGGAAGAAGAGATCGCGCCGGAGCCAGAGCCGCTTCCTGAGCCCGTTGCGGCCAATGAGGAGGATGATTCCTCACTCATTTCCGGGACGACGGAGACCGCCACTGCCGCTGCCTTTGGGGCTTTGACGAGTTCACTTCTGACGTCTAATGGCGACTCTCGAACTCTTGAGGACCTTGTGGCGGATATGCTGCGCCCGATGCTGAAAGAGTGGATGGATCAGAACCTGCCTGATCTGGTGGAACGGATGGTGCGCGAAGAGATCGAGCGAGTAGCCAGGCGCGGTCGCTAGGTTTTAAAGCCTTCCGGCCTTGGACGAAAAACCGTCCAACTTGCGCCTGCCCCACACTTTATGTCTGAGACATACTTGGATGACCGGCCCTTGCGGGCTGGCATGCCTTATGCTGTAACGGCTGCTCAAAGCGGTCTTAATCGCTGATTCAAGGCTCTCAGGCTCGCTTTCCTTAGAAATTACGAGACTTTCCATGCTGGAAAAGACATTTCGTCCGCAGGACGTTGAAGAACGGCTCTACAAGACCTGGGAATCTTCAGGTGCATTCAAAGCTGGCGACCCAAAACGGGTCGAAGCAGGGGCGACGCCCTATACCATCGTGATTCCGCCTCCCAATGTAACGGGTTCGCTGCATATGGGGCATGCGCTCAACAACACTCTGCAGGACATACTGGTGCGCTTTGAGCGGATGCGAGGCAAGGATGTGCTCTGGCAGCCGGGAACAGACCATGCCGGCATTGCGACGCAGATGGTTGTGGAACGGCAATTGGCGGAAGAAGGCAATATCGGTCGCCGCGATATGGGCCGGGAGGCCTTTGTCGAACGAATCTGGAAATGGAAAGAGGAAAGTGGTGGGACCATCACCACACAGCTAAGGCGCCTGGGTGCGTCCTGCGACTGGAGCCGCGAGCGCTTCACCATGGACGAGGGTCTTTCGAAAGCTGTCCAGAAAGTCTTTGTTCAGCTCCATAAAGAAGGCCTGATTTACAAAGACAAACGTCTGGTGAACTGGGATCCGACCCTGGGCACGGCGATCTCCGATCTCGAGGTCGAACAGAAAGAGGTCCAAGGAAACCTCTGGCATTTCCGCTACCCAATTGAGGGGGAAGAAGGCCGCTATATCGTCGTGGCCACCACGCGCCCCGAGACCATGCTGGGTGACACAGCTGTTGCTGTGAACGCGGAGGATGAGCGCTACAAAGACCTGATCGGCAAGAATGTCGTCCTGCCACTGGTTGGGCGTCTGATTCCTATAGTGGCCGATGAACATGCAGATCCGGAGCAAGGGTCAGGTGCTGTGAAGATCACGCCAGCACATGATTTCAACGACTTTGAAGTCGGGCGCCGACACGATTTGCCAAAGATCAATATCCTCGATGCGAAGGCCTGCCTTAATGATGAGGTGCCTGAAAAGTATCGCGGCATGGACCGCTATGTAGCGCGTAAGGCCATCGTGGCAGATCTCGACGCCCTCGGTCTGTTGGACAAGATTGATGATCACACGCTGATGGTGCCCTATGGCGACCGATCCAACGACGTGATTGAACCCTGGCTCACCGACCAATGGTATGTTGATGCGCCAACGCTCGCCAAGCCTGCGATCGAAGCCGTCGAGCGCGGTCAGACTCAGTTCGTTCCGAAAACCTGGGACAAGACCTATTTCGAATGGATGCGAAACATTCAGCCCTGGTGTATTTCCCGCCAGCTTTGGTGGGGTCATCAGATTCCTGCCTGGTACACGCCAGACGGGGAGATTTTTGTCGCCCATGATGAAGAGGAAGCCTACGAGCTTGCACGGGCCAAACATGGGCAGGATGTGGAACTCACCCGCGATGAGGATGTCCTCGACACCTGGTTTTCCTCAGGCCTTTGGCCATTTTCTACACTAGGCTGGCCCGAAGAAACACCAGAACTCGCGCGGCACTACAAGACAGACGTACTTGTAACCGCCTTTGACATTATCTTCTTCTGGGTGGCCCGGATGATGATGATGGGCCTTCACTTCATGAAAGATGTGCCGTTCCATACCGTGTATGTGCATGCGTTGGTGCGCGATGAACATGGCGCCAAAATGTCGAAGTCAAAGGGCAACGTTGTCGATCCTCTCGGTCTCATTGATGAATATGGCGCGGACGCCCTTCGCTTTACCCTTGCTGCCATGGCAGCGCAGGGCAGGGACGTTAAACTCTCAACGTCACGCGTTGAGGGCTATCGGAACTTCGGAACGAAGCTTTGGAACGCAGCCCGCTTCTGCGAGATGAACGAATGTATTCATGTTGCTGATTTTGATCCGGCCAAGGTTGAGCAAACGCTTAATCAGTGGATTGTTGGTGAGGTTCAAAAGACAGCGGACAAGATCACAGAAGAGATTGAAGGCTACCGCTTCAATGAGGCAGCGAACGCTACCTATCGTTTCATCTGGAACATCTTCTGTGACTGGTATGTAGAGCTCGCGAAACCTCTCCTGCAAGGGGATGATGAGGCTGCAAAGACTGAGACACGTGCAACTGCTTCCTGGGTCCTGGATCAGGCAACAACCTTGCTACACCCGTTCATGCCGTTCCTCACTGAAGAGCTTTGGCAGAAAACAGGTGAAGTTGGAACTCCGCGTGAGACGATGTTGATGCTTAGCGAATGGCCACGTCACACAGGGCTTGTCGATGCAAAGGCTGATGCGGAAATGGATTGGGTGATCCGTCTGATCACAGAAGTACGCTCTGTGCGGGCAGAGATGAACGTGCCAGCCGGCGCCAAAATACCGCTCATTCTAAAAGGTGCAGACCCAGCTACGGAAGAACGCCTTGGCCGCCACGGCGGTCTCTTGTGCCGCATGGCCAGACTGTCGGAGATTTCAACCAACGCGGAGCTACCAGAAGGGTCATTGCAGTTCGTAATTGATGAAGCCACAGGGGGGCTTCCAATTGCCGATGTGATTGATCTGTCTGCAGAGAAAGAACGTCTTCAGAAAGCCATGGCGAAGCTGGACGGCGAGATCAAAAAGATTGATGGCAAGCTAGGGAATGAGAAGTTTATTTCCAAGGCCCCTCAGGCGGTGATCGACGAGCAGCGTGAACGCAAAGCGACAGCTGAAGCTGAAAAGGCTAAGCTCGCAGATGCACTTGGCAAACTGCAAGCCGCAGGCTAACGGGCGTCGCTTAGGAAAGCGACGCCACACCTAGCTTTCGTTCGATACCTGACGCCTTATGCAGACGTTGGTGAAGGGCTTGACCCTTCATCACCACGTGTACGCATGGCCATAAACTCATCGAACTCTTTTTGGTCCTTGGCCTGGCGAAGCTGGGCCAGAAACGCTTCAAACGCTTCCTGCTCTTCTTCAAGCCGTTTCAAGGTTTCGCTGCGATAGCCATCAAAAGCCGAGTTTCCGGTCGGCCGCGAACGGCGCCCGTGGCGGCGACGGCTGCGTTTGCTGCAACGATAGTCACTTCTCCAAGATTGCATTTTTCCACTCCAAAGCAGGTAACCCAAAACCAGCAGACCAATCGGCCAGGCTAGGATGAACGCGACCACCATGATCGCAATCCAGGCACCTTTCGGCAGATCATCAAGCCTCTCCAAACCGAACCCGTTCTGGGAACCGGAAGCATCCGAGGCGTAGGACATGTGTGTCTCCTTTCTTGAACGTCACGAAATGCCGTGACCCCTAAAAACTGGGATTGGTGAGCATTTTCTTCAAGCGATTGAAACACACTGTTACACTTCTTTTTGGCGCTGGATTTTGCGAGAAAGCTGAGGGTTTATGCGGTTTTTGATCTTGGTTTTTGTGGCTTTCGGGGTTTTAGCGAGACCTGACATTGTCTATGCAGAGGTGCTTAGTGCCGAGGAGGCGGCCCAAAGACTATTTTCTGCTGACGAGGTCGAAATTGAATGGTTTGCCAACCTAGGTCTGGCGTCGGCGGTGCCGCGAGTGGTCCAACAGCTTCAGGATGACCTTGGGCCGCTTGAAGCCATTCAATCCTGCACGCCGAAATGCCTGGCACGCTTCGAACGAGGCGAGTTCACTTTTGATATCGCGGTGACAGCTGATGGCCTCATCTCTTCCTTGTGGATTGATCCACCTGTCATCTATTCGGCGAGCCTTGAGGAAGCTATTGCAAAATTCGATGAACTGCCTGGTGACGTGTCTGTCTATGTCTCAGGCGAAGGGGAGCTTCTGGGAGGCCTGAGCGGTGATGGTGTGCTTGCAGTGGGATCAAGCTTTAAGCTCGTGGTCTTGAAGGCGCTGGATCAGCTCATCGGAGCGGGCAAGCTGGAGTGGGACCAGGTAGTTGAATTCGAGGATAGCTGGCGTAGCTTGCCATCAGGGCAATTGCAAGATTGGCCCGTCAGTGCGCCGCTTACGGTTCACACGCTGGCCGGCCTCATGATTTCTGTTAGCGACAATACAGCGACGGATGCCCTGCATGATTTGGTGTCGCGCGGAAGTCTGGAGACACTAAGTCCCCTGAACCGTCCGTTTCTAACAACGCGCGAATTTTTCCAGCTGAAACGCAGGGATGCGGCCGAACTAAGACGGCGCTTCGCAGAGGGTAACTTTGACGAGCGCATGGCGGTCCTGTCCAGCCTGTCTTCCAAACCCTTACCAGCTATTGGAGATCTTAACACGGACCCGCTGCTGCAGATTGAATGGTTCTTCTCTGCTGAAGAACTTTGCAAGCTTATGTCAGACGTTCGACATCTGGACGTTATGCAAATCAATCCCGGAATTGCCGTTGGAAGTGATTGGGAAGAGGTAGCCTACAAAGGCGGAAGTGATTTCGGTGCCCTCAACTTTACAACAGCCCTCACATCAAAGAACGGCAATCGATATTGCGTGAGCGCTACCTGGAATCATGTCGACGCCTTGGATGAAACTGCATTCTCCATGCTCTATGCCGGGCTACTTTACCACCTCAAATAGAAAGGGCGGCCCAAAGGCCGCCCGGTACTCTGGCTTTTTATGCAGATCAGTCAAACATGATGACCGAACGGGCAAGTTCGCCGCGTTCGAGTTCTTCGAACGCACTGTTCACATCTGCCAACTTAATCCGCTGAGAAATCATGTTGTCGAGCTTCAACTTGCCTGCCATGTAAAAATCAACATAGCGTGGCATATCAACCGGGAAGCGGTTGGACCCCATGAGTGAGCCCTGGATCTTTTTCTCAGCGAGGAAATCTGCGCCATGGAGCTCAATGTTGGTTCCGATAGGGATCATGCCGATCACCGTTGCCGTCCCGCCGCGTGCCAGCATCTTAAATGCTTGTTCGGTGGTTGCTTTGAGACCGATGGCTTCAAGGGCATGATGCACGCCGCCGCCGGTCAGCTCCATAACCTGCGCCACAGGATCTCCCTGAGAGGCATCAACAACATCGGTTGCGCCGAACTCTTTTGCGAGATTGAGCTTAGAACCCTGCATGTCAACAGCGATGATGCGTCCAGCACCGGCGATCGACGCCCCATTGATAGCAGCCAGACCAACACCACCACAGCCGATTACCGCAACTGTCTCGCCTGGCGCAACCTTAGCGGTGTTGGCGATGGCACCCACACCGGTGGTCACGGAGCAGCCGATCAGAGCCGCTACATCCAGAGGCATGTCCTTGCGAATCTTCGTGCAGGCATGCTCGTGGATCAGCATCTGTTCGGCGAAAGAAGAGAGATTAAGGAACTGATACATGGGATCAGCGGCATTCGCGAGACGCGGTTCTTCATCAGGCCCGCGTTGGGTTTCCGTACCGGGACAGCGGGACATATGTCCGGTCAGGCAATGTTCGCAATGGCCGCAGAAAGCCGACAGACAGGTGATGACATGATCGCCGACTTCGACGGTGCGGACCTCAGATCCCACCTGTTCAACAATGCCTGAGGATTCGTGGCCCAGGACAGCCGGGAGTGGATAGGGGTAGGTGCCGTTCACAAAATGCAGGTCGGAGTGACACACGCCCGCGGCTGCGGTGCGGATGAGGACCTCGTGGGGCCCTGGTTTGTTGATCTGAACATCTTCAACCTGGAGTGGTTTTCCCACTTCCCGTAGCACAGCCGCTTTCATATTTTCGCTCCCTGAGAATGTGATTTTGATTGTTGTAGGAATGTTGGCGTGGCCGCGAGGCCGCGTCAATGGCTGAAAGACCTAGGTTTCGTGCGGCAATCAGCCTTCAGGCCCGTAAAGACCCTGGCATTCAGGGGCCGTTCAGGCCTGAGGCCCGAAGGTTTCGCATTTACCAACTGCGCTATTCCCTCAGCGCAGACACTTAGAATTGGGTATGATCCCAGAACCAAATCAGTCGAGAGTTACCTTATGCCGCGCAGCTTTTTGAGATCCATTTTTCTACTATCCGCAATCATTTTGCCTTTGACGATCACAGGGGCCTACGCTGATTTCGATCGCGGTCTCGAGCTCTATCAGAGTGGAGATGCCGCGGGCGCGGCTGAAGAATGGAAGCTTGATGCAGAAAACGGAAATGTCATAGCCGCGTTTCTGGTGGGACACATGTACAAGTCCGGCAATGGCTTGACGAAATCCAGCGCTCTTGCTTTTCCGTATTTTCTTCAGGCTGCCCAACGGGGCCATTCGGATGCGCAGGTGGAAACGGCTCTCTACTACTACAATGGCGATGAAGAAGCAGATATCGACCAAAATTATTTGGAAGCTGCAAACTGGTTCGACAAGGCGGCTTTGCAGTTCAGCGGTCAGGCTCAATATTATCTCGGTATCATGCACCGTGAAGGGCAGGGGGTCGCCCGGGACCGGATCGAAGGTCTTCGTTGGTTATCTCTTTCGGCTAACAAATTTTATGTGCCAACCTACCTCCTGCTTGCGGAGATTTACGCTAAAGGAGACGGAGTGGTAGAAGAGCCTGTAAAGGCAGCGATGTATCTTGATCTTGCGCGTATCTATTCTGACCCGACGAACAGAAAGACTGTGTCGGAGGTCTATGACGCAACTGAGCGGTACATCAACTCCGATGAGCGGGCTGAAGGGCGACTTCAGGCGCAACAATGGGTCAATGCGAACGACAAGCAATAAGCCGAAGGCTAGATGATCTGATGCTCTTCGCCATACCAGAGTGGTGAGCGGGAGAAATCAATGAACTTTGCTTCATCCTTGAGCAATGCCACACCGGCTCTTTGACCTTCTTCGGTTGAAACCGCAGCGCGCAGATCTTCAAGACTCTCCCACCAGAGCTCAGCAACGCCGTCGTAAATAGCGGGTGCCGCCTCCAGCGACCCCGCTCGGGATGCACGGGCGCCATCATTCTCGGCCCATTCGCGGGTGTGGAGCTGGACATATTTCTTGATCCTCAGGTCATCGGCAACTGACTTCACCAGAGGCGCGTGTTTGTTCAGCCAATAGTCCTGGAACTCCTGAAGGCTCAACTCATCTCGTTTTGTCAGACAGAATGTGATCCGGATCATGACCGGCTCCTCCCTCGATTTAGTTGTTAGTTGCGGGTATCGTACCGGTAAGAGGGATCGTTTGCATGAAGATTGCGGTTGGTGGTTTCCAGCACGAGACAAATACATTTGCGCCCATGAAGGCAGACTGGACTGCCTTTGAGCAGGCGGACAGTTGGCCTGGGCTTCAGGTCGGCGCGCCGTTGCTTGCTTCCTGCCTGGGCATGAACATTCCTCTCGGCGGCTTTCTCGAAGAAGCGGGCCGTTTCAATCACTCGTTTGAACCGTTGGCCTGGTGTTCCGCAACACCTTCAGGATATGTGACACGAGACGCATATGAGCGTGTAACGCGATTGATTTTGGATCGAGTTTCTCAAAGTGTCGGATCGCTTGATGCGGTCTATCTCGATCTTCATGGCGCCATGGTTGCCGAACATCTAGAGGATGGTGAGGGCGCGCTGCTTACCTCCGTGCGCAATATTGTTGGAGAAGGAGTGTTGATTGTCGCCAGTCTTGATCTGCACGCCAATGTTACGCAGGAGATGGTCGACGCCTCTGATTTTCTGACGGCATATCGGACTTACCCTCATGTGGATATGGCTGAAACAGGTCGGCGAACAGCACGTATCCTTCAGCAGATAGCAACTGGGAAAAAGCGTCCACACAAGGCCTTCTATAAGCCCGACTTCCTGATCCCGCTCACTGGCAGCTGTTCATTGGTCGAACCGGCAGCTTCCATCTATGCCGAAATAGAAAAGCTCGACCCTGAACGTGGACAAAATGACGGAATACTGGGCGCGTCTTTTGCGACGGGTTTTTCACCTGCCGATATACACGAATGCGGTCCTGCAATTCTCGCATATGGCGCAGATGCTGCACTTGTGCAAAAGACGCTGGAGCGATTGAAAGACAAGGTGGTCGCATCAGAACCTCAACTGTCAGCGCCATTGCTGACACCGGAAGAGGCCCTCAGACGTGCGCAGCAAAACCACGCGGGCGATGGCCCCGTTATTATGGCCGACACACAAGACAATCCTGGCGCTGGCGGCAATGGAGACACGATCGGAATACTGAAGGCCTTGATCGCCGCACACGCGAGAGACGCCGTCCTGGGTGTGCTCTTCGATCCTACATGCGCCGCAGCGGCGCACTCTGCAGGCGAGGGGGCACAGGTGGCACTGAACCTCGGTGCCCATACCGGAGGAGCTCCCCAAGAAACACCTGTCACAGCTACCTTCAAGGTCCTGCGTTTATCGGACGGTGAATTTGACGCAACAGGCCCCTATTATGATGGCATTCGATTGTCGCTTGGACTGACAGCGTTGCTGGAGATCGACGGGGTGAAAGTGATTGTGGGGTCTAAAAAAGTCCAATGCGCCGATCAAGCCATGTTTTCCCATTTGGGGCTTGATCCCCGCGAACAGAAAATCGTTGTTGTGAAAAGTTCCGTACATTTCAGAGCTGATTTTGCACCTATCGCCTCGGAAGTGCTTGTCGTCTCAAGTCCCGGTCCAAATCCAGCTGATCACCGGAATCTTGATTATCAGAATCTTCGGAAAGGGGTCCGTCTGATGCCAGGCGCGAGAGAGACATCATGACCAGTATCGCTCACCGCCTTGATATGATGGTGCGGACCACAACCGCTCAGGCGTTTTTTGATCGCATAGGGATGCGACCTCTTTGGGGCGGTATTTTCTTTGCTACTTTGTGGGGCGTTGCGGTTCTCTCGGTTGAGGCGATCTCTGGTCGCCTGTTTGTTGAGCGATCCGGAGAACAGCTGGAGACCTTTCTCGTTGAGCTTGGCCTTGCGTTGATCCTGGGTGAGCTGCTTGTCTTCGTTGTTGCTGCTATGGCCGCTCATGAAAACCGCACGGACCGCACAATAGAAGAGCTCAGACATTTGCCTGAGGTTCCAAGGGACGCGATTGATCGGACTGAGGCTGCATTGAATGATTATGGATCCGTCCGGCTTGCCATTGTTGCCCTGAGTGGATTTACATTTGCGTTCATGGCTCCGATCCTCGAATTCCCCATTGTCGGGAATTACGATGCGTTCAACCCGGTGCATTGGTCACCAGAGGTTTATGTTCATCGAATTATTGGTCCCTTCCTCGGGGTGGGTGTCGCTCTGCTGGTCCACATCATCATCTCTGACTCTGTACGGTTCTGGGAGCTGGCGCGGGACATTACCTCGATTGAGCTCACGGACCTGGGTCGCTATATGCCGTTTACAAACCAGGGACTATCAAATGCGGCCATTGTGATTGGGTTCGTTGCCCCGTTTGCCTTTATTGCAATCGTTGACCGGTACCTTCTATTGGTGGTGTCGATCACGCTCTATGGCGTTGTTGCGGCGCTTGCCGGTCTGTTCTTGCCTGTTTGGGCTCTGCGCGAACGAATCCAGGAAGAAAAGAAGAAGGAAGCTGATTGGTGTCATGCCCGTATCCCGGTAGCACGCGCCGCTCTGAGGGAAAACACGCCCGGTGCGGGACAGGACCTTGCAGGCTTGCTCATGTATTCAAAGGAAGTGAATGAGGTGCACGCTTGGCCTATCGCCCCCGGCGGCTTCGCCCGGTTTGCGCTTTTCCTTCTCATCCCCCTGGGGTCATGGGGTGGGGGTGCACTCGTCGAACGCCTAGTGGATTCAGCGCTCGGCTGATCAAATATCCAATTCAATCCAGACGGGGGTGTGGTCAGAGGGCTTCTCCCGACCACGCGGTGTCCGGTCGATATCACAGGCTGTGAGATGGTCAGCAGCTTGCGGCGAGAGCAGCAGGTGATCAATGCGAATGCCATTGTCTTTCTGCCACGCACCGCGTTGATAGTCCCAGAATGAATAGCGGTTCGGCTCTGTGTGACAGGCGCGGAATGAATCCGTGAAACCCAAATTCATGAGCTCATAAAACTTCGCGCGGGTCTCTGGTTTGAAGAGGGCATCGTCCGCCCAGGCTTTGGGGTCATAACAATCATCCTCATGCGGGATGACATTGTAGTCACCGGCAAGCACAAGCATTTCCTCATTCTGGAGCAAATCCTTGGCGTGCGCCGTTAGCCTGTCCATCCAGCCAAGCTTGTAGGGATATTTTTCCGTGTCGACGGGGTTTCCGTTTGGCAGGTAAATCGCGCCAACACGGATAACATTCTCACCCGCGGCGACGAGTGCTTCCACATAGCGGGCTTGTTCATCGCTGTCATCGCCGGGTAGGCCGGTTTGAACGTCTTCCAGCGGAAACTTGGAAAGAATGGCGACGCCATTATAGGTTTTCTGGCCGTGCACAGCGACATTGTAGCCAAGCGCCTCAATTTCCTCGCGCGGGAAGGCGTCGTCCACGCATTTCAGTTCCTGCAGGCAGACAACATCCGGCTCTGCTTCTTCCAACCACTGCAGAAGGTTCTTTAGACGTGCTTTGATGGAGTTGACGTTAAATGTCGCAATTTTCATTGAGTAAGTTCGCTTTCGGCCTCGGATGTTGAGGTCGAACTTACCATGGCTGAGCTAAGAGGCTGCCGAAAAAATCAGACTGAGAAAGACGTACCGCAGCCGCAGTTTGCCGTGGCATTCGGATTGTTGATCTTGAACGCCTGACCAATCAGATCGTCGGCGAAATCTATCTCTGATCCGCCCATATACATTTGGCTGACGCTGTCGATGAGCACGGTCGCACCGGCTTTCTCAAGAACCAGATCATCGTCCTGGCGTGTGTCATCCAGGGTGAATGCGTATTGAAAGCCAGAGCATCCGCCGCCATTCACGGAAACGCGCAGCACCGTATCGCCACCTTCGCTCGCCATAATCTCAGCAATGCGTTTGGCGGCACTGTCGGAAACCGTAATCGGCTCGCCAAGACCGGGTAGTTCCAGGGTTGGTGTTTCGCTCATTCCTCAAATCCCTTCGACTGATAGGGGATAGTTTGGAAGCATTATAACTCTTCCTGTGTTCCATGTAAGTACAGCAAACAGATTGTCAAAGAGGTAAAAGGACTGATAGAGCGATTCAGGGCCTAAAATCCAAGTTCCAAACCTATTTCGAGGCATATTTTGGCAATCATCAACCCGGCGGCAACGGCGTCCTTTGCCGCGAAAGCAGAGAAAAGTCGCGGGCGTGTCCATAGCGAACATGAGAGCGCGACCCGGACCGCCTTTCAGCGGGACCGGGATCGCATCATTCATTGCAATGCTTTTCGGCGGCTGAAATACAAAACTCAGGTCTTCGTCTATCACGAAGGCGATTATTTCCGGACACGTCTGACCCATTCACTCGAAGTTGCTCAGATTGCGCGGTCCGTGGCCAGGGTACTGGGTCTCGATGAAGACCTTGCCGAAGCACTGGCCCTTGCCCATGATTTGGGACACACGCCATTTGGGCATGCCGGCGAACACGCACTTGATGCCTGTATGGCTGACTATGGTGGGTTTGATCACAATGCCCAGGCATTACGCATCGTGACCAAACTTGAGGAACGTTATGCAGCGTTCGACGGACTCAATCTCACATGGGAAACTCTCGAGGGCCTCGTCAAGCATAACGGCCCTGTCGTGACGGCGGCACGATCCGCCGAAGAACTTCCTCGCGCCATACTGGAATATGCTGAGACCCAGGACCTTGAGCTCGCAACATATGCCTCTGCCGAGGCGCAAGTCGCCGCGCTGGCTGACGACATTGCCTACAATAATCACGACATCGATGACGGGTTAAGAGCCGGGCTCTTCACCATCGACGATGTTCTGGCCGTGCCTCTTGCTGGCGAGGTCTTTCGAGAAGCAATTGATGCCAATCCAATGATTGAAGAGGGGCGGGTCATCTCTGAGGCCGTTCGCTCACTCATTGGTCGAATGGTCAATGACCTGATCGAAGAAACCAATAAGCGCATAACGGCTGCTGGCGTCACCTCTTCAGAAGAAGTTCGGGCGCTCGATCATCCGGTGGCTGCTTTCTCTTCTGAGATGCAAGAGAATGACGCTGCCCTTAAAGCTTTCCTCTTTGAGAGGATGTATAGGCACTACAGGGTCAATCGCATGTCGAGCAAAGCCCGCCGGATTGTCGAAAACCTGTTTGAGATCCTTCACAAGGAACCAGAATTGTTGCCTCCTGAGTGGCAGGCTGGCTGCGACGGGTCGACAGGGATCAAAACAGCCCGGCGTGTCTGTGACTTCATCGCGGGCATGACTGACAGGTTTGCGATCATGGAACATCGGCGATTGTTCGACCTGAACTCAGAGCAATAGATATCTGCCAATTATTGGACTGGAAAGGCAGCCGCCGCGCCGCTAGAGTGCGCCGCTTTCCAGCGCCTAGCCTAACCAGCATCAGAATTGAAGAACCGGCACTATTCATGAACATTTTCAGTCATTTCGAAGAGATCGTCTCTGAAGCGCTCAGCAGTCTTCAGAGTGCAGGCACACTCAGCGACGACCTGGATCTGTCCCGAGTGGCTGTTGAACCGCCACGCGACCCGTCGCATGGGGATATTGCGACCAATGCGGCCATGGTTCTGGCGAAGCCTGCTGGTATGAAGCCGCGAGATCTTGCTGAGAATATATCGAAGGCGCTGCAGGATAGTGGTCACTTCACCCAGGTCGATGTTGCCGGTCCCGGCTTCATTAACATGACCGTTCGCGACGCATTCTGGCAGACCCGCCTCGCAGATGTACTTGCAGCCCGCACCGCCTATGGCGTGAGCGAAATGGGCAAGGGTCAGAAGGTCAATGTGGAGTATGTCTCTGCCAATCCGACAGGGCCCATGCATGTTGGACATACGCGGGGCGCCGTGTTTGGCGATGCGCTTGCCAACCTGCTTGAAAAAGCAAGTTATGAGGTCTGCCGGGAATATTACATCAATGATGCTGGCGGCCAGATTGGCGTGCTCGCTGACAGCGCCTTCCTGCGCTACCGCGAAGCTTTGGGTGAAGAGATTGGCGAGATCCCAGAAGGTCTTTATCCCGGCGATTATCTTGTCCCCGTTGGGCGGGCGCTCGCGGCGGACCATGGTGGCAAGCTGCTCTCGATGGATGAGGCGGACCGGCATGAGATCGTTCGGACGGCGGCGGTTGACTCCATGATGGATCTGATCCGGGGGGACCTTGATGCTCTCGGGATTGAGCACGAGGTTTTCTTCTCTGAGCGCGAGCTCCATCAGTCCGGCAAGATTGATACGACCCTTAAACAGCTTGAGGACAAAGAGCTCATCTATGTGGGTGTCTTGGAGCCGCCAAAAGGCAAGACGCCGGATGATTGGGAGCCGAAGGCACAGACCCTGTTTCGCTCAACGAATTTCGGAGATGATGTCGATCGGGCACTGAAGAAATCGGATGGCAGCTGGACCTATTTTGCGCCCGACATTGCCTATCATCTCGACAAGTATCAGCGCGGCTATACGCACCTGATTGATGTTTGGGGCGCGGACCATGGCGGATATGTCAAACGGATGAAGTCAGCCGTCGAAGCCGTGACCGAAGGCGGCGCGGACCTTGATGTTAAAATCTGCCAGCTCGTGCGGCTGATGCGGAATGGCGAGCCGATCAAGATGTCCAAACGGGCAGGGACGTTCGTTACCCTGCGTGATGTCGTGGAAGAAGTGGGCCGAGACGCGGTGCGCTTCATGATGCTCTATCGGAAAAATGATGCACCGCTCGATTTCGATTTTGCGAAAGTCACAGAACAGTCCAAGGACAATCCTGTCTTTTATGTTCAATATGCCCATGCGCGTATCCACTCCGTTTTGCGGAATGCTGCAGCTGACAGAGACTTGGCAGATTTCGACTTCTCCGATGGTGCCCTGGCAACAGCCGACCTCGGTTCCTTGAGTGATGAGGCAGAGCTCGGGCTTATCAAGCACATGCTTCAATATCCCCGGATGATTGAAGCGGCGGCGGAGGTCCATGAACCCCACCGGGTGGCGTTTTACCTCTACGAGCTGGCGTCCAGCTTCCATGCGCTTTGGAACAAGGGCAAGGACCATCCGGAATTGCGATTTATCGTTCCAGAACAAAGAGATGTTACGCTTGCACGGCTCGCATTGATTCGGGCAACGGGGTATGTGATCGCTTCAGGCCTTGGGGTATTGGGCGTGGAGCCTATCGAGGAAATGCGCTGAATGGCCAATATGGGTCGCGGCAGCGAAGAGCATTACGAGCTCGACGCCACAGACGAATTTCATACCTATGACGCCACGGATGGCGGTGGGGGCGGACGCACATTGTTTGTGCTGCTCGGACTTCTGTTTGCGGTCATCTTGTTCGGCGGTGTGCTTTATCTCGCCTATCAGCAGGGTATGCGCGAAGGTGCGCGGAATGCGCCACCTGTCATTGAAGCTGACGGATCACCGGTGAAGGTCGCCCCCGATGACCCAGGTGGCATGGAAATCCCCAATACAGACAAGCTGATTTACGACCGCATGAACGGGGAAGATCCAGCTGAACCCGGGATTGAACAGCTTTTGCCTCGTGCTGAAGAGCCCATGACTGTTGAGGAACGCACGCCAGCGCCAAAACCGGAACCGACTGAAACGCTGCCCGTTGAGCCGCCCGCACTGGATATCGTGCCGGACCCTGAAGCACTTGCTGCTGGCGAAGCGCAGGTCCCCACCGAGGGCAGCGATATAGTGCCCGTCCCTGTTGCCCCTGTGACTCGCGGCGAGGCCGCGGTACCGCCGCCTACTGTCCTTCCGCCCGTCGCGGTGCCTGAGACACCCGTTGCTGTCCAACCGAGCGCCAATGGTCGCTTTGTCATCCAGATCGCGGCCTTCCGTGACCAGGTTCAGGCTGCCGCGGGATTTGCCAGACTGCGTACTGCTTATCCAGATCTGGTTTCAGGGCTTACGCCTGACGTCGAGCGGGCAGATCTAGGCGAGCGTGGGGTCTACTATCGGTTGCGGATTGGGGCTTTTGAGACGAAAGACGCCGCTGCGGCGCTCTGCACCCGCCTAAAAGGGCGTGGACAGGACTGCATCGTCAAAGAGCGCTAGGAATACCGGACCTTATGACCTCTTCAGCAATCTATGGATGTTTGGACCTTGCGCTTACGGACGCAGAGAAGCGCTTCTTCAGGGAAAGCGATCCCTGGGGCTTCATCATTTTTGCCCGCAATATCGACGATCCAGACCAGGTGAGGGCGCTTACCAGCGAGTTTAGGGAAACGGTTGGGTGGAACGCGCCAGTCTTGATTGATCAGGAAGGTGGACGCGTCGCGCGCCTACGACCGCCGCATTGGCGTTCCTATCCGCCTGGTCGTCGATATGGGGAGATTTATGCAACCTCTCCGTCAGAAGGGCTCTCAGCCGCCCGACTAGGGGCCCAGCTCATTGCTCTGGAGCTGCGGGATGTTGGCGTGGATGTGGACTGCATCCCTGTGCTCGATGTGCCGGTGCCAGGCGCCCATGATGTGATTGGCAATCGCGCTTACGGAGAAACACCAGAAGTTGTCTCCGCCCTTGGAGAAGCGGCCATGGAGGGGGCGCTTGCTGGCGGCGTTCTGCCGATTATCAAGCATATTCCCGGGCACGGTCGGGCCGGCGTAGACAGTCACGAAAAGCTGCCGATCGTTGATACAGACCGTGACACCCTTTCTCAGACGGATTTTGCACCATTTTCAGTTCTGGCCGATGCGCCACTCGCCATGACCGCTCATGTAATCTACAGCGCGATTGACCCTGAAAACCCAGCCACCACCAGTTCCACTGTGATTTCTGAGATCATCCGCGATGAAATCGGATTTTCCGGGGCATTGATGTCGGATGATCTATCCATGAAGGCGCTTGGCGGAAGTTTTGGAGACCGGACAAAGGCATCGCTCGCTGCTGGGTGCGATCTCATCCTGCATTGCAATGGGGACATGGATGAGATGGAAGCTGTCGCGAAGGAAGCGCGACCACTCTCCGGCGCCTCACTGGCGCGCACGGAGGCGGCTCTTTCGATGCGAACAGACCCAGAACGTGTGGATTTAGAGGATCTTATCCACCGTTTTTCATCCCTCGTCTCGCTTTAAGCTGCAGAGGCCGAACGAGAATCGGCTTATTCTCGCCTGATTGTCGATGGCATATGGGGGTGCCTGCCGACCTTCCTTAATCGCCCTGAATTTTATGCTCGAGCCTTTATGACCGACCAAGATGCCCAGATAGAGCCTACTGATCAGCAGACGCCTGTACCCGTGCCGGAGGAAAACGAAGCGGCGGCGCAGGACAATGAATCTGCGGAAGCTTCTGGGGAGCCTTTTGAGGAAGGTGGGACTCGGGTTGCGGTTGTCGCGCAGCCAGGCGGCCTGGTTGTCGATATTGATGGGTTTGAAGGTCCGCTTGACGTTCTGCTCGCTTTGGCGCGAACACAGAAGGTGGATCTGGCGAAAATCGCGATCCTTCCGCTGGCCGAGCAGTATCTTGAATTTATCAATGAAGCCAAACGCCTAGAGCTTGATCTTGCAGCTGACTATCTGGTTATGGCGTCGTGGCTTGCCTTCCTTAAATCGAAGCTGCTTTTGCCACCGCCAGAGGAAGAAGAAGGGCCGAGCGGCGAAGAAATGGCTGCGCGCCTTGCTTTCCAACTTCGACGTCTGGAAGCGATGCGGAATTCTGCTGCCGAGCTGATGAAGCGCAAGCGCATGGGCCAACATGTGTTTCAGCGGGGGGCGCCAGAGGGAATTCGGGTAACACGAACAAGTGTTTACACGGGAACGCTCTATGATCTTCTGAAGGCCTATTCGGAAGAACGCATTCGCGCGCTGAAACCCACCAAAATCACAATCAAAAAGCAGCCCATCTTTGCCATTGAGGCGGCCCGCCGGCGCCTTGAGAAGATGATGGGCATGTTGATCGATTGGGATCGCATTGATGCACTCCTGCCTGAGGACTTCGCTACCGGCAAAGAACGACGGACTGCCTTGGCGAGTACCTTCAGTGCCTCTCTCGAGCTTGTGCGCGATGGCCACATTGAAGTGCAGCAGGGCAATGCTTTTGAGCCGATTTTTGTGCGCAAACGCGAAATTCCCCGCGAAAACGACCGTGACACCGAGCCCACACCAGACACCCAAGAAGCCGAGTAAACCATGACAGACGAGCAGAATACCGACATCGTGGAAGAGATTGACGCCGAGGCCACCAATGAGCTGGAAACTGTTGAGACATCGGCTGAAGAAGAAGCGGTTGCTGGTGACGGCGAGGAAGCCTCCTCGGAACAAGAAGCCGCTATGGCGGAAGATGCTGATGCGGACAACGTGACGCCATTTCCGACAAGCGACGATCACGCCGCCCAACTTCGGATGATTGAGGCGCTATTGTTCGCGGCCGCTGAACCGCTGGATATTGACAGTATTGCTGCCCGCCTGCCGGAGGGTGCAGACGTTGGCGCACTTATCGAAGACCTGCAGAAAATGTACGCGCTGCGGGGCGTGAACCTTGTGCGCCTGGCGAACAAATGGATGTTCCGGACTGCTGACGATCTGACGTTCCTCATGGAACGTGAGGCGATCCAGCAGCGGAAGCTGTCCCGGGCGGCCATGGAGACGCTGGCCATCATTGCCTATCACCAGCCGGTCACACGGGCTGAGATTGAAGAAATCCGAGGCGTCAGTGTTTCCAAGGGAACGCTTGATGTTCTGATGGAGACAGGCTGGGTTCGCCTTAGGGGCCGTCGCAAGGTTCCTGGACGCCCGGTAACATACGGCACGACCGAGGAATTCATGATCCACTTTGGGCTTGAAAATATCGGCGATCTGCCAGGGCATGAAGAACTGCGGGCAGCTGGGCTTCTGGAAGCCAACCTGCCGCCGGACTTTGATGTTCCGACACCGTCTGCTGAGGGCGGCGACGGAGATGGTGATTTCAGCGAAGATGAGCCTGAAGAAGAATATGGCGAAGCGCTGGATGAACACCTGGAAAGTGCCGGTGAAGCTGAGGCCGCCGAAAAGGCCGGTTAACTCATCCGCCACTTGTAGTTTCCCCGAGAGCGCCCATTTGTGAAGAAGCGGGCCTAAATCATTGAAGTATCGCAGTAAATCTGAGATGCTTGGCTCTAATTCAGTTGTTCCCGCCCTCAATTAGAGGTGGCGGATTTGGAGAGAGACGATGGGACAGATAGGTCCGTGGCAAATCATTATTGTATTGGTGCTTGTTGTTTTGCTGTTTGGTCGCGGCAAAATCTCCGAGCTGATGGGCGACGTCGCCAAGGGTATCAAGAGCTTCCGCTCAGGTCTCAGCGATGAGGAGCAGCAGACTGCGGCTCAGCAGGATGACCCCAAAACGATCAACGCTCAGACAACTGAGACAGCAGCTAAAGACAAAACTGCCGCAAATTGACGGCAGGTGTCATGGAACGATTTTAGCGGAACAGCTGGGACCCCATGTTCGACATTGGTTGGACTGAACTTTTATTCCTAGGCGTGCTGGCCATTCTCGTGGTTGGCCCGAAAGACCTGCCGCGCATGATGCGGACGATAGGGCAGTACACAGCAAAGATCCGCGGCGCAGCGCGAGAGTTTCAACGCAGTTTCGATGAGATGGCTCGCGAGAGTGAGCTGGACGAGCTGCGAAAACAGATCGCTGAGGTGAAGGCCAACAACCCAATTTCGCAGGTAAAAGACGCCATCAAACATCCTTTGGACTCCGTTGGGAAAGCATTGGATGATGCGGGCAAGCCCCTTTCGGGTCTGCCAGATGAAATGGTCAGCGATGCGGCTGAGGCGGTAGCTGTGGCCCAAGAACCGCTGCCTCAGGAAGATGCCGAGTCTCCCAAGACCGACGCGCCGAAGACTGATGTTGCTAGGGACGCCGCCCAATGAGCGAGCAGGATATTGATGCTTCCCGCGCCCCCTTGCTTGAGCACCTGATTGAGCTTCGCCAACGACTGCTCTATTCAATCATTGCTATCGCTGTTGCCTTTGGTGTCTGCTTCTATTTCGCTGACCAAGTCTTCAACATTCTGCTGGTCCCGTTTGAGCGTGCCGTAGGTGACGCGAGTGAAGTGAAGCTCATCTTCACAGCACCCCAGGAATACTTCTTCACTCAGTTAAAGCTGGCGCTTTTCGGCGCTCTGTTCATCGCGTTTCCCGTTCTTGCAACGCAGATCTACATGTTCGTGGCGCCGGGGCTCTATAAGAACGAGCGGGGCGCGTTCCTTCCGTTCCTTCTGGCAACACCGATCCTGTTTTTGATGGGAGCGTCGCTGGTCTATTTCCTGATTATGCCGCTCGCGCTCGGTTTTTTTATCGGCATGGAACAGACCGGTGGGGAAGGACAGGCAGCCATCGAATTGCTGCCACGGGTCAGTGAATATCTCGGCCTCACCATGACGCTGATTTTTGCGTTTGGTCTCTGCTTTCAGCTCCCCGTACTCATGACACTGCTCGGCCGCGCAGGCCTCATCAGCGCAGCCCAGCTTCGCAAGGGCCGCAAATATGCTGTGGTCGCGGTATTTGCCGTTGCAGCCATTCTCACGCCTCCTGACATCATCAGTCAGCTTGGGCTTGGTATTCCTACACTGGTTCTCTACGAAATTTCTATTCTGTCGGTCGCGTTGATTGAGCGACGGCGCAAGGAAAATGCGGAAGAGAGCGAAGCTGGCGAGGGCGCCGCCAGTCCTAATGCGTAACCCTCAATAACCGTTCACAAGCTACGCTAGACGGGATTCCGAGAGCCGCGTATACACCGGTGTAAATACCGGTTCCTTGTGTTTCCGTGATTCGATTTCTACCGCTTTCGGGGCTTCCCATGTTCGATATCAAACTTATCCGCGACGATCCTGCTGCCTTTGATGCGGCCCTTGCCCGACGGTTTATGGATCCTCAGTCGCCCCAAATATTGGAGCTTGATGCAAAGCGCCGGGAAGTGGTGGCCGCGATGCAGGAAGCTCAGTCTCGCCGAAATGCTGCGTCCAAACAGATCGGCGCGGCGAAGGGCAAAGGGGATGAGGAAACAGCAAACGCCTTGATGGCAGAGGTCGCCGACCTCAAAATCAAAATTCAGGACGGCGAAGAAGAAGAGCGCAAACTAGACGCGGCTTTGAAAGACATTCTCTCCGGCCTGCCCAATCTGCCTCACGAAGATGTACCGCTGGGTGAGGATGAAGACGCTAATGTAGAGCGCCACACGCATGGCGAGCCGCGTCAGTTCAATTTTGAGCCCAAAGAACATTTCGACATTGGCGAAGGCTTAGGCCTCATGGATTTCGAAACAGCTGCGAAACTTTCTGGCTCCCGGTTTGTCATTCTGCGAAATCAGCTGGCGCGGATGGAACGGGCCATCGGTAATTTCATGCTCGACCTGCACACGACAGAGTTTGGGTACCAGGAAATAGCCCCTCCCTTGCTCGTCAAAGATGACGCGATGTTTGGCACGAACCAACTGCCAAAATTTGCGGAAGATGCGTTTCACACTGAGGATGGCTATTGGCTGATCCCGACAGCGGAAGTACCGCTCACCAACACGGTGCGTGAAAGCATCCTGTCTGAGGAAGAGCTGCCACTCCGACTGACCGCATATACAGCCTGTTTCCGTTCAGAAGCCGGGTCTGCGGGACGCGACACGCGGGGCATGATCCGTCAGCACCAATTCTCTAAGGTGGAACTGGTGAGCATTACGACCCCTGATCAATCAGCTGACGAACATGAGCGCATGTTGTCCTGCGCTGAAGAGGTTCTGAAGCGCCTCGACTTGCCATTCCGCACCATGACCCTCTCCACCGGTGATATGGGGTTTGGTGCGCGACGCACCTATGACATTGAAGTGTGGCTGCCTGGTCAAAACGCCTATCGGGAAATTTCAAGCTGCTCTGTTTGTGGTGACTTCCAGGCGCGTCGCATGAATGCCCGCTATCGGCCAGATGGCGAAAAAGGCACAAAGTTCGTTCATACGTTAAATGGGTCGGGGCTTGCGGTCGGGCGAACAATGGTTGCCATTCTTGAAAACTATCAGCAGGCTGATGGCAGTGTTGCCGTTCCAGATGTACTGCAACCCTATCTCGGTGGACTCGAGGTCATTACAGCAAATGGCTAAACGTACGCCGGCCAAGAAGAAGCTGCCCCTTGAAGGCACCCGTATCCTACTGACCAATGACGATGGTATTCATGCACCAGGTCTCAAAGTCCTGGAGAAGATCGCCAAACAATTGTCGTCAGACGTTTGGATTGTGGCACCAGAGAGCGAGCAGAGTGGCGCTTCGCATTCACTGACACTCTCTCAGCCGCTTCGGCTTCGGAAAATCTCGCCCCGCAAATATGCGGTCGAGGGAACACCAACCGATTGCGTGTTGATGGCCATTCGTCATGTGCTGATCGACAGTCCGCCAGCGCTTGTCCTGTCTGGTGTGAACCGGGGACAGAATGTTGCCGACGATGTCACCTATTCCGGCACGATTGCAGCTGCCATGGAAGGAACGGTTCTGGGCGTGCCCTCCATAGCGCTCAGTCAGGCATTTGGGTTCGATGGAACGCAGAACCTGCATTGGGCGACAGCAGAGACCCACGGACCTGGCATCATCCAGGAGCTGGTTTCGGTTGGCTGGCAGGACGATGTTCTGATGAATGTGAACTTCCCGGACGTGCCTGCCGGCAACGTGGGCGGGATCGATATCACTCGTCAGGGCAAACGCGATCAGTCGCTCGTGAAAATCGAAGAGCGAATTGATGGCATGGGAAAGCCCTACTATTGGACCGGTTTTCAGCGTATTCCTTCAAATCCCCCGAAGGGGACGGATTTGCGATCCATTTATGACGGCCGCATTTCCATCACGCCGCTCCATTTGAACCTTAGCCATGGATCAGCTCAGAAAAAGCTGGTTCAAGCCTTTTCGGATCCATAATCGCGATGACGGCTGGGGGAAATTCGAAGAATTCTGACGATGCTGAAGAGCTGGAAGCGGGCAAAATACGCCTGGTGATGGCGCTTCGACGCCAGGGAATCCGTGACGGCCGGGTTTTGTCGGCCATTGAGCGGGTGCCGAGAGAGACATTTGTGACCGGTTCCTTCGTGGAACAGGCCTATGACGACCATGCGCTCCCCATAGAATGCGGCCAAACCATCTCTCAGCCTTACGTTGTGGCCTATATGACCGAAAAACTGGAGGTCGGCGAACGCATGAAAGTGCTCGAAGTCGGCACCGGATCGGGCTATCAGGCGGCGGTTTTGGCTCAATTGTGTCGCCGCGTGTACACAATCGAGCGTTATCGGACACTTTTAAACGACGCTGTTAAGCGTTTCGAAATTCTTGGTTTCCACAATATTACCGCGCAGGTTGGTGATGGCGGCAAAGGATGGCCCGAACAGGCTCCATTTGACCGGATTATCGTCACTGCGGCGGCGCCTGAAATACCGCTTGAATTGGCTAACCAATTGAAAGTAGGGGGTATTATGGTGGTGCCGGTAGACGTTGAGGGCGAACAAGGAGGCCAAAAGCTTGTTCGACTGACGCGTCATGAAGACGGTGCAAACGTGGAAGAACTTCTTCCCGTGCGATTCGTTCCGCTTGTAGAAGGGGTCGCACGCGAAAGCTGAGGGGGAAAAATGTCCCTAGGTGCGGCAAAAATTGGAAAAAAACTTGGTCGGCAGGCGAGCCGGGCGGGAATTGTTCTTCTCGCGCTGACCCTCGCGTCCTGCGCAGGATCATCTGACCCCTGGTGGGACAGCCAATATGACTATCGCAGTTACCCAAGTGCATCGTCATCCAACAGTTTCTCAGGCCCGGCGGCGCGTCCGCGTCCACGGCCTCAGTCACAGGCGTCATCTGGATTTGTTCGGAACGCGGCGACGCCGGTCGCCCGCCCAAGCTCATCGCGGCCTTCTTCTTCGCGGCCAAGGTCAAGAGATGCGATTGCCGCACGTGTCCATGTGGTGAAGCCGGGTGAAACGGTTTACCGGATTTCCTCCATGTACAAGGTGGAGCAGGGTGCCCTGAAATCAGCCAACGGCATTGGCCCCGACAACAGCCTCCGGGTTGGCCAACGGCTTTCCATTCCAGGCGGTCAGCCACAGAACACGCGGGTTGCCGCTGCCCCAGCACGGCCTTCAACCGGCGCGCCGACCCCACGGACAAAACCAGCGCTTCCAACACCGCCACCTGTCACAGGTGATTTTATCTGGCCCGCTGAAGGCCGGATCATTTCCCGATTTGGGCCAAAAGCTGATGGCCTCCACAATGATGGCATCAACATCGCTGTTCCTGAAGGCACGCCGGTGCGTGCAGCACAGAGCGGTGTTGTCGCCTATGCAGGCAATGAGCTTCGCGGCTATGGCAATTTGCTGCTTGTTCGGCACTCGAATGGCTGGATGACCGCTTATGCACATAATGGTGAGCTGCTGGTTCAGCGTGGTGCCACCGTCACCAAAGGCCAGACGATTGCGCTGGCTGGCCGCACGGGCAGTGTGCAGACAGCTCAGGTCCATTTTGAGATCCGCCGTGGGTCTCAGGCATTGGATCCCATCAAGGCCATGAGCGGCTAATATTGTTAGCTGAGCTTATGGCCCAAGCGCCCCGCGACATCCTGGATATATTGCCATGCGACACGGCCTGAACGTGCCCCGCGTGTTGCCGTCCATTCAATGGCCCCTGCGCGCAATTCTTCCTCAGATATCCTGAGACCGTGGTGGGACGCATAAGCTTGAATCATGGACAGATATTCATCCTGGCTGCACTTATGAAAGCCCAACCAGAGGCCAAATCGATCTGAGAGGGATACGCGCTCTTCAACCGCCTCAGACGGATTGATCGCCGTTGAGCGTTCATTTTCCATCATGTCGCGCGGCATTAAGTGACGCCTGTTGGACGTTGCGTAGAAGATGACATTGTCCGGACGGCCTTCGATCCCGCCTTCCAGAACAGCTTTCAGCGATTTGTAGCTTGTCTCGTCCTTGTCGAAAGAGAGATCGTCGCAAAAGACGATTGTCTGTCTGCCAGAGCTTTTTAGCAGGCTCATGAGGGCGGGCAGGCTCTCCACATCTTCTCGATGGATTTCGACGAGGGCAAGCGCTCCAGATTTCGCCTGATTGATGGATCCATGAACGGCCTTTACCAGAGAGCTTTTGCCCATGCCTCGAGCGCCCCAAAGCAGTGCATTATTGGCTGGGAGCCCGCGGGCAAACCGATCCGTATTCTCCAGAAGTTGGTCTCTCTGACTGTCGACCCCTTTCAGCAAGGTAATATCGACACGGGCGACCGTTGGAACAGGACTCAGCGTCTCGCTTCCGGATTGCCATAAAAAAGCATCTGCGGAGTTCAAATCGGGATCGTTTTGAGGCGGAGGCGCTAGGCGCTCAAGCGCCGATGCGATGCGTTCCAGGAGGGCGTGTTCAGGGGGTGATTTCATCTCAGTCATGGGGCCGGACCGTATCATTTGAGCCTTCGCCGTCAATGTTATGCCCGGGTTATCTTGAGACCATCTGATATCGCCAAAAAAGCCTCTAAGTCCCGGTTTGCAAAGGGATACTGGCTTTGCAAAGTGGGCCGGTGCCGGTATAGTCCGCGCCAAACTTGACCCAATGCCGGATTCTGTTTTCCGGCCGCCACGGAGAGCTGCGCCATGTTTATTACGCCCGCCTATGCTGAAACCGCCGCCGGGGGTGGGGGAGAGCTTCTTTCGTTCGTCTTTCCATTGGTTGCGATCTTCGCAATCATGTATTTCCTCGTCATCCGGCCTCAGCAAAAGAGAGCCAAAGAACACGCAGAAATGGTCAATGCGGTGCGGCGTGGCGATGAGGTGATTACTGCAGGTGGAATTATGGGCAAAGTCACCAAAGTGAGCGATGGTGACGATGTTCAGGTCGAAATCGCTGATGGTGTTCGGATCAAAGTGATCAAAAGCACGCTGTCGAATGTTCGTTCAAAATCCCAGCCGGCCCCTGACGCGGCAAACACAAACAAAGACGCCTGACGGTACCTCCGTTTCGCTTCGCTTAAAGGCGTTCTCATGCTTCGTTTCGAACCCTGGAAAATTACGCTTATCGTTCTGGTGAGCCTTGCAGGCCTCATCTATACGATCCCGAATTTCTTCTCTGAAGAACAGCTCACCGATCTGCCGGACTGGGTCCCCCAGCGCCAGATTGTGCTTGGGCTTGATCTGCAGGGCGGTTCTTATCTTCTCCTGGAAGTTGATACGCAGGCGGTGCAGGTCGAACGGTTGGAGAATCTGCGCGCCGACGTTCGTGCTGCTCTTCGCGACCGGGACCTTGAAGGCGGACCTGTAGGCTATACCGGGCTTGGAATTTCTCAGGGCGACGTAGTAGTGCGGATTCGCAAACCGGAAGATGAAACACGGGCGCTTGAAGCGCTTCGGGGTCTTTCAACACAGATCAGCACAAATCTGTTCACTGGTGCTGCTGAGCAGGATCTGGATGTGACATTAGAGGAGGGTGGTAAAATCACTCTCGCTCCGACGGATGCTTCCCGGACAGAACGGGCGCGATCAGCAGTCTCCCAATCCATTGAGATTGTTCGTCGAAGAATTGATGAGCTTGGAACGACGGAGCCCAGCATTCAGCGCCAAGGCGATAACCGGATCGTTGTGGAGGTACCTGGCCTTGATGACCCTGAACGCCTAAAGGCTTTGCTTGGCAAGACGGCCAAGCTTTCCTTCCGGCTGGTCGATCAGACAATGGCCGCGCAGCAGGCCCTGGCGACCCGCGTGCCTCAGGGGGCAGAAGTTCTCTATATGACGGAGTTTGATCCGCCGCAGCCTGTTCTTGTGCGCAAAAGGGTCATGGTCAGTGGTGAAAGTCTGACAGATGCACAACCGGGTTTTGATCAGCAAACAAATGAACCGATTATCACCTTCCAGTTTGACACATCAGGTGCCCGTAAGTTTGGCGAAGTCACTGCGGCAAATGTTGGTCGGCCTTTCGCCATCGTCCTCGACAATGAAGTGATCAGTGCGCCAAATATTCGTGAACCCATCCTTGGCGGCCGTGGACAGATTTCGGGTGGCTATACGGTTCAGACCGCCAATGATCTGGCAGTCCTACTTCGGGCGGGTGCCTTGCCGGCGCCTTTGAACATTCTCGAGGAGCGCACCGTCGGTCCAGGCCTTGGCGCTGACAGCGTGGAAGCGGGACGCATCGCAGCCATTATCGGTTTCGCAGCCGTCATCATCTATATCGCGCTCTCTTATGGCCTGTTTGGTGTGTTCGCCAATGTCGCCCTGATCGTCAATGTGTTCCTGATCGCAGCCACATTGTCTGTTCTTGGAGCAACGCTCACTTTGCCCGGCATTGCCGGGATTGTTCTGACCATCGGGATGGCCGTTGATGCCAATGTGCTGATCTTTGAGCGTATTCGAGAAGAAATCCGGAATGGGAAGACGCCGATCAATGCCATCCAGATTGGCTATGACAAGGCGCTAACAACCATCCTTGATGCTAATATTACAACCTTCATTGCCGCAGCCATTCTGTTCCAGCTTGGATCAGGCCCTGTCCGCGGGTTCTCCGTGACACTGGGTGTCGGGATTATCACCTCTGTCTTTACCGCCTTCGTCGTTACGCGATTGATGGTGGCTCTTTGGTTCCGCGCGCGGCGGCCCAAAGAGTTGGTCCTTTAGGAGCGCTGCCCATGTTTAGACTCAAGCTCGTTCCTGCGAACACAGCCTTTAAGTTCATTGGCTTGCGCCTTATCGCCTATGCCTTATCTGCTCTGATGGTCCTGGCATCCATTGGCCTGTTCTTTACAAACGGCCTCAATTTCGGGATCGATTTCCGAGGTGGCACCATGATCGAGATCGGGACGGAAGGCCCGGCAGATATTGGCGACCTTAGATCCCGACTATCTGCGCTCGATCTGGGCGATGTTCAGGTTCAGGAGTTTGGCGCACCGAATGACGTGCTCATTCGTGTCGAACAACAAGCTGAAACCGAGGGAAGTGACCAGAACGTTGTCGAGCTCATTCGCGGCGAGCTCGGTGAAGGTGTTGAATATCGGCGTGTAGAAGTTGTCGGACCAAAAGTGAGCTCTGAACTTGTTGAAGCCGGGACACTAGCCGTGGTTATGGCTGTCATCCTGATGCTGGTATACATCTGGTTCCGCTTTGAGTGGCAATTCTCGGTAGGCGCCGTTCTGGCGCTTATGCACGATGTCATCCTGACTATTGGTATCTTTTCGATCTTCCAGTTGGAATTCAACCTGTCCATCATCGCTGCGATCCTGACCATTGTTGGGTATTCGATGAATGACACGGTTGTTGTCTATGACCGGGTGCGTGAAAACCTACGCAAATACAAGAAACTCGATCTCGGAGAACTGCTTGATCGGTCTATCAATGAGACCCTGTCGCGCACTGCGATGACATCGATCACAACTCTGCTTGCATTGCTCTCGCTCTACATCTTCGGTGGAGAAGTTATTCGCGGCTTTACCTTTGCGATGATGTGGGGAGTCTTTATCGGAACCTATTCATCGATCTTCATCGCTGCACCGCTGCTGATGATCCTCGGTGTGAAGCGTGACTGGAGTGTTGCGGCGCCAAGTTCCACTCCATCTGTGTAGGCAGATGGAACTCTCCAATACGGATTTTGGTAACCAACCGCCGATTGATGCCTATGGGGATAGGGGCTTTCGCCTCGACAAGAAACGCGTCGAGGGATCGATGTACCTGCTGCCAGATGCCGGCATGTTCCCCTGGGGCGTGGCAACCATCGGAGACGTGACTTCCAGTGATTTTGATGAGATCGCCGCTGCGGCTGAGAGCTTTGATCTTCTTTTGATTGGAACTGGCGCAACGCTTGAGTTTCCAACCGCCGACGTCAGAGCGTACCTCGCCAACATCCCTTTACACTTTGAGGTTATGGACACGGGCGCAGCGTGTCGTACTTACAATGTACTATTGGGCGAACAGAGACGTGTTGCGGCAGCCCTTATCGCCGTTGACTAAAGAATTTTCTTTACTTTTATTCGCTTGGATTGCTTGGCTTTTCTGACCGAAGCTCCTAATCTCACCAGACAATTTCTTTGACTCGCCCGGTGAGTCGTTCTGATCCTTGATGGGCTCTTTGCCCTGGTTTCAGTTTAGCGGGGCGAGCATGTGGCTGGTGCGTTGACCAACTGACGCGCACGCAAAAAAGGGGGACAGCAACCCATGTCTGCAATTCTAGATTCCCTGCGAAATACCGTTATTGCCGGTTTTGTCGTCGCAGCAGTTCTACTTCTTATGTATCTCAACTGGGGTGGTACGTTTGACCACGCCTTTGGTGCCTTCATCATGCGCTGGTTGCATGTGTTGAGCGGTGTCATGTGGATTGGCCTTCTGTGGTACTTCAACTTCGTTCAGATCCCGAACATGGGAAATATTCCGGACGAACAGAAGCCCGCTATCTCCAAAGTGATCGCGCCGGAAGCACTCTGGTGGTTCCGCTGGGGCGCCATGGCGACCATCGTAACGGGTATCCTGCTCGCAGCCATGAATGGCTACCTGCTTGATGCTTATACACTCGGTGCCGCCAACGGCTTCGCAGTAGAGAAAAACATCGCCATTGGTATCGGCATGTGGCTCGGTACGATCATGTGGTTCAACGTTTGGTTCGTGATCTGGCCAAACCAGAAAATCGCTCTTGGCATGGTTGACGCCGACGCTGATGCAAAAGCAAAAGCGGCTGGGACAGCCAAAGCGTTCTCGCGAACTAATACTTTGCTTTCGATCCCAATGCTGTTTGCAATGGTATCAGCGCAGAACATCTACTGATCAGCATCGGGGTTATCCCCGAAGCTTGCTAGATTTGCGGGGCTGCTTTCATCTGAGAGCGGTCCCGTTCTTTTTGGTGTGGGGTTCATGAACCAGGATCGTTTCCACTATTGCCTTGATCAGCTCAAGCGGTTTGACCATGACCGCTATCTGGCTGTTCTGCTCGCCCCAGAAACCATCCGTGGTCCGCTGACGGCCTTTTTCGCCTTCGATGCGGAGATGATGCGCATTCCTACAACTGTAAGCGAGCCAATGCTCGCAGATATTCGTTTTCAATGGTGGCGCGAAACGCTGGACGTGATGACGCCAATGGGCGATCCAGGGCATGAGATTGCTGCAGCACTGTCTGACAGCTTTTTTGAATTGGGGTTAGCACCAAGTGAGCTTCTGCCGCTGATGGACCTTCGGAGCCGGGACCTTGCCGAAGAACCCTTCAGCACATTAGACGCGCTCATCGACTATCACCGGCAGGTAGCATGCCAGCAGATTGATCTCTTAAGTCGGGTCACGCATGAGGTTCTGGACGAGGTAACGGCTTCCACTGCGACAACTCATTTACTTGTATACGGACTGATCAATCAGATTCGGCGCTTACCCCATGATGCAGCATCCTCGCAGCTATGCTTACCGCTTGATCTGATGGGAAAATATGACATTGATCCTCATGAGGCTTTTCAGGGCGTATCGAGCGGGGGCGTTAAAAGTGCTATGGGGGAGCTTCTCGGTCGTGGGGAGAGCATGATGGTGGATGCCGGAGACCTGGATTTGCGATCACACCCCAGGCTCGTTCCCGCTCTGCTGCCCACAATCCTGCGTACGCTCTATGCTGCAAAGCTGAGGGCGCCAGGGTTTGATCTGTTTCGCCATTCGAGCGAAATCCCCGCGTTCCGGCGACAGCTAAGATATCTTCGCGTTAAATGGTCCAGACAATTCCAAGGCTAGTCAGCTGCAACTGACGCCGGATTTAACCAAGTCTCGAGGTCTTGCAACGCACGGTGGCTCATAGCCGTTTTGCGCGCACGCCCTTTTTCCTTCCCACGAAGACGTTTTCCATCTGCAGGCTTGGGAACCTCAATCGGCGGCAGGAGGCCATAATTCACATTCATTGGCTGGAAGGTTTTCGCGTCCGCGCCACCGGTAATATGGCTGATGAGTGCGCCAAAAGCTGTTGTTGCAGGGGGCGGTGTCGGGATGACGCCGTTGGCTTCTGATGCGGCGAAGCGCCCCGCCATCAATCCCATAGCCGCGCTCTCCACATATCCTTCGACACCGGTGATCTGTCCGGCAAAACGAATATGCGGGTGCGACCTGAGACGCATGGTGTCATCAAGCAGACGCGGGGAATTGAGGAATGTATTGCGATGCAGCCCGCCCAGACGCGCAAATTCGGCTTTTTCCAGCCCAGGTATCATTCGGAAGATGCGTTTCTGTTCGCCATGGCGAAGCTTCGTTTGAAAGCCCACCATATTGTACAGCGTCGCCAGCTTGTTATCCTGGCGAAGCTGAACGATCGCGTAAGCTTTCACGTCCGGATTATGCGGGTTGGTGAGACCAACAGGTTTCATGGGACCGTGGCGTAGCGTTTCGCGTCCGCGCTCAGACATGACCTCAATGGGCAAACAGCCTTCAAAGTAGGGTGTGTTCTCTTCCCATTCTTTGAAGTCGGTTTTCTCGCCCTCTAGCAAGGCGGTGATGAAATTGTTGTACTGCTCCTCATTCATGGGGCAGTTGATGTAATCCTTGCCATCACCGTCTGGACCAACCTTGTCATATCTGGATTGGTACCAGCACACATCGAAATCGATTGTGTCTGTGTAGATGATGGGCGCTATTGCATCGAAAAAGGCAAGCTCGTCTTTCCCGGTCGCTGCACCAATGGCGCTCCCAAGTGCTTCAGACGTTAGCGGGCCAGTGGCGATGATGGTTGGTCCCCAGTCTTCTGGCGGTAGGTCAACTATTTCACCCCGTTCAATGGTAACCAGCGGCTCCGCCTCAAGTGCTTTTGTGACCACCTCTGAAAAGTGTTCTCGATCAACAGCGAGAGCACTGCCAGCAGGGACCTTCGCTTCCGCCGCGGCGGACATGATGAGTGACCCACAGCGCCGCATTTCCTCATGGAGGAGGCCTACGGCATTGTTCTCCCAATCGTCTGACCGGAAGGAATTGGAACAGACAAGCTCCGCCAGACCATCGGTCTGATGGGCATCCGTGCCGCGGTCCGGACGCATTTCATGCAGGATGGCCGGGGTTCCTGTCCGGGCCACCTGCCAGGCAGCCTCAGACCCGGCCATGCCGCCACCAATGATATGAATGGGTTTTTTCATGACAGGTGAGGTATCAGGCTTCGCCTCCCGCGGCAACTCTCAGAGTTACGACCAGACGGGCGGGCGCTTCTGGATCCAGGGCTTTTCTTTCTCCAGCTGCGCTGCCAACCGGAAGAGGGTGGCTTCGTCTCCATACCGCCCGGTGAACATCATGCCGAAGGGTAGTCCTTTTTCGCTCCAACAGAGTGGGAGAGACAAAGATGGTTGCCCGGTAAAGTTAAATGGCGGCGTATAGGGAAACGCTTTGCCCTGGCGCTTATTTACTTCCCGTGGCTCCAGACGCACGGGGTCAATCACACCGATTTCAGGGGGCGGCGTTCCCAGAACAGGCTGAAGAAAAACATCAAACTCCTCAAAATGCTGCAAAACCTGGCGGTTGAGCAATCGCAGGGTTTGCCACCCATGCATCGCCTGCTCGGCGGTCACTTTGGACCCACCCTTGAAGGCTGCCCAGGTAAGGGGCTCAAGTTCATCTTCGCGCGGCTCACGGCCAATTTGTTCAATCCGGCGGCGCATGCCAGCGGCAAAATTGCCCGCACTGACGGCACCTTGCGCGCGGTAGTAGGCCTTGAAATCTACATCAAGGCTCCGGTCAATCATCTCGTGGCCCAGGCTTTTCAACATTTCCACTGTGTCTTCAAAGCCTTTTTGAACTTCCGGATCGATAGGCTTTTTGCTCGGTGTCTCGCTGGAAAAAGCGATCTTGAGCTTGCCTGGGCTCTGCTGAATTTCCTCCATATAGGGTCGCTCTTTGGGCGGTGGCGCATATGGAGAGGCAGGCTCAGGATATCCCGTTGCATCGAGCATCGCTGCGCTGTCCCGCACGGTTCGAGACACGACATGGTCGACGCTGAAACCGATGGCGCGGTCAAAATCATCCGGCCCGTTTGGGTTCCTATCGCGGGTGATCTTCAACCCAACAAGACCACAACAGGCAGCTGGGATGCGGATCGAGCCAAGACCATCACTCGCATGGGCCAAGGGCACGATCCCGGCACCCACGGCGGCCGCGGCCCCGCCAGAGGAGCCGCCGGATATATGGTCCGGATTCCAGGGGTTGCGGCAGGGCCCCAACAGTCCAGACTCGGTCGTACCTGTGATGCCATATTCTGGCGTGTTGGTTTTGCCGACAAAGACCACGCCTGATGCGCGGAACCGCTTGGTCAGTTCGCTGTCCATTGTGTCGACCGTGTCTTTGGTGAAGGCACTGCCATTGGTACGCGGCCACCCGGTGACCTTGAGACCCAGATCTTTGATGAGAAAAGGGACGCCCTTGAAGGGACCATTGGGTAAGTCTTGTTTTGCGGTTGCACGAGCGTCTTCATACCCCTTGTGAACAACTGCGTTCAGGGTATCGTTGTGTTCCTCAATGCGCTCAATGGCAGCTTCCGTGAGTTCCGATGGCGTGACATCGCCTTTTGAAACCAACTCTGCCAGGCCGAGCCCATCATAGTCGGCATATTCTTTAAAGCTCATGTGATCCTCCCCAGGATGGTCTGCATTCGAGTTTTATCAGTTCCAGATAGTTGGATGTTTGCCTGCCCATGGTTTTGCCTGTTCCAGTTGTCCTGCCAGGCGGTAAAGCAGACCTTCTTCGCCAAAGGCTGCTGCGAACATGACGCCAACAGGTAGACCTGCATCGCTCCAATGAAGCGGCAATGAAATGGCGGGCTGGCCGGTTGCGTTTTCAATCGCGGTAAAGGGTACGTAGTCGATAACCGGCGCAAAGGCTTCTGCTGCATTGCGATTGCCGATGTCAATTGAGCCGAGTTCAATCGGTGGCGCACCCAGCGTTGTCGTCATCCAGAGATCGTAGGTAGCGTGGAAGCGGGCCATTTCTCGGCCGAGCATCTGAAAGCCCCCCAAAGCGTGCTGGTATTGCGACGCGGTCACTTCCTTGCCGGCCTGATAGAGCCCCCAGGTCAGGCCTTCAAGTTCATTGTCGCTCGGTGTTTGTCCGGTCGCCCCTGCAAATGCATCAATGCCAGCAGCAAGGCCCGCAGCCCAAACCGCCATGAAAGCTTCAGAGAGCATTTCCATGGGGATCGCGGGCGCGGCTTCCTCAATGGTGTGCCCAAGATCACTCAAGAGTTTGGCCGTTGTTTCAATTGCTTTGACGCATTCCGGGTCGAGGCTCTTGCCTTCAAGATCTTTGGTACTGAAGGCAATGCGTAGCTTGCCAGGATCGCGGCTTACTTCTTCCAGGTAGGGCCGTTCTTTGGGAGGTGCAAAATAGGGATCACCCGGTTCTGGACCTTCTGTGCAGTCGAGCATCGCGGCACTGTCGCGCACTGAGCGGCTGACCACATGTTCACTGATGAGTCCACCCATCACATCACCCAGGACAGGGCCGAGCGGATTACGGGCACGCGTCGGTTTGAGACCGACAAGTCCACAACAGGCTGCTGGAATGCGGATCGAGCCGCCGCCGTCATTCGCGTGGGCGAGGGGAACAATGCCCGCTGCGACCGCTGCACCGGATCCGCCTGATGACCCGCCAGTAGAATGTTCAATGTTCCACGGATTGCGGGCGGCGCCATAGAGCGCGGACTCTGTTGTTGGCAGAAGCCCGAACTCTGGCACGTTCGTTTTTCCGAGGATGGAGACACCCGCAGCCTTGAAGCGCGCCGTCAGCGTGGAATCCTGCATCGCAGGCACACCCGACATGAAGCGTGACCCAGACCGTGTTTCAACACCGGCCAGATCTCCCATGATATCCTTCAAAAGGAATGGAACGCCTTTGAAGGGCCCATCGACCGGGTTCTCGGCAGCCTGCCTCCCGATGTCATAGAGTTTGGTGACCACGGCATTGAGGGTTGGGTTGTGCTTTTCAATCCGGTTGATGGCTTCGTCGGCGAGTTCAGTCGCGCTCACGTCGCCTTTCGTGACCATCTCGCCAAGGGCCAGCCCATCAAGCTCTGCATATTCCTTCACTGACATAGCGTCTCCCCGTGCTCACAAATTTGTTGTGATCATGATAGGCAGGAAATGACGGGTGTGTCACGAAAAGGGAAAAGGCGGTGTCCCTTCAAAGGTTAGGTCATCAAGGCTTGGCTGGCTGTCAGGTGTCCATTTTGGGACATGGAAGGTCGCACGGCGCAAAACGGGCTGTCCTTCAGGGCCTGGCTCTTCCAGTACCGGCCCAACATTCGTCAGCGAAACTGTCGCACCGGTTGCGGTAATTGTGGCGACACCAAACCCGTGTGCGTTGCCGTCCAAATAGTCCAGACCGGGACTTGCCTTGTCAGATGCAATCAGTCCCGACAAGAAGGAGCTCCCAGTATAGGCGGCGCTCAAGCCACTCAGCATTCCGTTGACGACCGTGTTGTTGAAGTTTTCAACGAGCTTTCCGCCACTCTCATATGCAACGAATTGACGAAATGGATCGTCCTCTGGTGTGCCGCGTTCTGCTCCGTTGAACAGATTGCCGGAGCTGATACTGGTCGTTGCAAAATCAACTGCGACAAAGTCCGGATTGTCATCATCCAGGTTGGGGGCAAGCCGCCCGGCCGCATGTGTATGGTAATCGCCAGAACAGGAGATAGTGTTTGCGATCTTATTGTCACGCAAGAATGCCATCAGCTCACTCAGCTCGCCTGGAAAACCCTGCCAGGCATCCACTCCCAGGTAGCTATCCTCAAGGTCAGCACCGGGCACATTGTTCAAATCAAGCCGCAGCGAGACAGCTGGAATGGAGTTCGCCCAGATGCGCCAGTTTGCGGTTGAGCTTTGCATTGCAGACTTGAACCAGGCCTTCTGCTTCGCTCCCATGCAGGTACCAGCAGGACTGTTTCGTCTCGGATTATCGATCGCCTTTTCTTCGTAGGTCAGCTGTTCCAGCGGCTGACCTCCATGCGCGGTTTTGCCTGCGTCCAGCTCCTTGATCAGACGAACAGGAGCAAGGCGGGCACTGCCACTCAAAAGGTCGCGCACTTCTTCAGTCAGCACCGGCGGGCTCCGGTAAGACCGCAAGTCTGTGACAACCAGATCCAGCATTTTGCCCCAGGTGAGAGAACGATAGATCGTCATGGACTGGATGGCGCGGCGATTATCTTCACTCAGGTTCAGGAAATTCTCGTCGAACTCGCCATAGGCCACGTTCTCGACCTGTGTGGGCGCGAAGTCGCTTGCTTCATTCCCCGTGTCTGCAATTGACTTGGAGTTGGTGAGGAGGGCCGGGATGAATTCAAACCAGGCCTGGTTGGCCGCCACCTTTCGCTGCTGAGCGGGGATGCCCGGACGAAAATAGGTGTCATGGCTTTGCCAACTGTCATTGGTGAATTCGTGATCATCCCAGGTACAGATAAACGGAAAGCGCGCTCTCGCCGCCTGAAGGTTGGGGTCTTTCAGGTAGGTTTTGTAAAGGTGGCGATAGTCATCCACGGTCACCGCCCAAGTGGCTCCAGCGGTCCAATAAGGTTTGGTGCCGTCCGGGACCCAGGGCGTTGAGCCATCTGGGAAGGGGGGAATCTTTCGTGTCGGGTCGACACCTTCGGGAACATCTCCAATGACCTCGTAGATGAAGTCGCCCAAGTGAAGGACGAAGTCGAGCTGTTCATCTTCTGCCGCCGCCTCGTCGTCAGCGACAAGTCTTGCCCAGGCACCATAGAATCCCGACTCATATTTCTGACAGGAGGCGAAGGCAAAACGTGCTGGGCGTTCCGCATCAGGTGCCGGAGCGGTCCGCGTCCGCCCGGTATGGGCGCCAGCCTCGCCATTGGCGATGAAGCGGTAGAAGTAGCGCGTGTCGGGTGTAAGGCCTTCGACGAAAACGCGTGCCGTAAAGTCACTGTCTGCGGTCACGGCAATGGGTGTTTCCACGACAACGGATGAAAAAGTCTCATCAGTCGACATCTGACAGATGAGATCAACGGTTCCCGCCGGCATATCCGGAACCGCTCGGGTCCAGAGCAACACCGCGTCCGGTTGAGGATCACCTGATGCCAGCCCCTGCGGGAACCTGCCAATATTGACCCGGACTTCCTCTGCGAAGACTGGCGACACCGCAAGGCCAGCCGTGGCCACAAAACATCCAGCCAAGCCTGCAAAGCCTTTCAGGAAGTCGCGACGGTTAAGTTTGTCCATGATGTCCCCCGAGATTTGCCGGCTTATTGAAATACCGGTTCCATTTTGTATGTCAGGTATTAGTCTAACCAAAGGCAGACACGAGAGCACATAGCTCTTTTGTGAAAAGGAGGGGTGAATATGGCAGGGGCGGACTGGAACTTTCACTCGACCGATATTGCTGGTGCCATCCGGCGTGTCACCGGCACGACAGATGACCCGCGGATGATCGACTGGCGCGGCGTACGCGTGGCCCACATCGATACGGGTGTTCGCGATCACCCGGTCTTCGGCGGTGTGACCAGCGGGACAAGCTGGGTCAAGATCGCTTCTGGCGTGAACTATATGGAGCCGGGCGACACGCCGATTGAACCACCCCATGACCAGAGCGGCACGCTTATCGATGATGCCATGGATTGGATTTCAGACCTGTCAGACAAAGGCGTGGATGGTCATGGGACACGCACGCTCAGTGTCCTCTGTGGCGACGGACAGTACAAAAAGGGGAATCGCAAAAGCAGGGTGGGTTTGCTTCCCGGTCTCCCTGTGGTCCCCTATCGAGTTACCGACACAGTGCTGCTTGCACAGCGCACGGTGCTTGTGAATATTGCCAAAGCAATCACCCATGCGGTCGACACGGATTGCAAAGTGATCAGCATGAGTTTGGGCTTCCCCATCATGCGGTCGAGCGCCATCGGGAAAGCAGTCGATGATGCGTATTCTTCCGGCGTGATTGTTGTTGCTGCGGGGGGTCAATTTATTGACAAGGTGACCTATCCCGGCAAGTTCAGCCGGACAATAGGGGTGGGTGGACACACGCCTGACCGGAAGATCTGGCACCTCGGGCATTATTCAAAAACCATGCAGCGTTTTGTTGATGTGTGGGCACCTTCGACGGACATTGTTCGCGCCAATCCCGGTTGGGCGGACGATGGGCGCCTCTATGATGATGTTGCTGGTGAGGGGACGTCCTATGGCACCGTACATGTGGCGGCAGCTGCAGCACTCTGGCTGCGTCACCATGGTGAGAACAAACTCGCTGCACATTATCCAAAAGGCTGGCAGCGCGTGGAAGCCTTTCGCAAAGCGCTGCGCGATGGTTCCGTACCTTTGGTTGAACCTCGTGATCGTCAACCGGTGAATGGAACGGGTCGCCTCAACATTGATACCACACAGAAAAAGAAGCTGGCACCACGAGCGGCGCTTGCAATAAGACCAAAAGCAGAAACACAGATTCTCTGACGCCGATCACTCCGCAGCCTGACGGGGTGACCGCTTTGCTGTTTTGCGTTTAGGAGCAGTCTTCTTTTTTGCCGCCTTCTTTGGCGTGGTTTTCTTTACAACAGCTTTCTTCGCTGGCGCCTTAGGCGTTGCTTTGGATTTGGGAATGGCCGCCTTCTTCGAGGCGGCTTGTTTCCTCGCGGGCGCGCGGCCGGAGCGTTTCAGAAGCGAGCGAAGATATTGCCCTGTATAGGAACGAGGCTCTTCGGCAACTTCCTCGGGGCGGCCTTCAGCGACGACTTCGCCGCCGCCGTCGCCGCCTTCCGGACCTAAGTCGATGATCCAGTCTGCCGTCTTGATGACTTCCAGATTGTGTTCAATCACGACAACCGTGTTGCCGGTGTCCACAAGCTCATGGAGCACGTCGAGCAGCTTCTTCACATCGTGGAAGTGGAGGCCGGTTGTTGGTTCATCGAGAATATAGATGGTCCGGCCCGTCGCGCGTTTGGAGAGTTCCTTTGCGAGTTTCACCCGTTGGGCTTCACCACCTGAGAGTGTCGTAGCCTGTTGGCCCACCTTGATGTAGCCAAGACCGACACGCTGCAAGACATCCATCTTCTCTCGAACCGATGGCACAGCTTTAAAGAAGCTCTGTGCTTCATCAACGGTCATGTCAAGGACGTCGGCAATGGACTTGTCCTTGAACTTCACTTCAAGGGTTTCGCGGTTGTAGCGGTGCCCATGACAGGCATCACATTCCACATAGACATCAGGCAGGAAGTGCATCTCGATCTTGATGACCCCGTCACCCTGGCATGCCTCACAACGCCCGCCTTTTACATTGAAGGAAAAGCGGCCTGGCTTGTACCCCCGGGCTTTGGCTTCCGGCAGGCCCGCAAACCAGTCGCGAATATGCGTGAAGGCTCCGGTATAGGTCGCCGGGTTGGAACGAGGGGTCCGACCAATGGGTGATTGATCAATGTCGATGATCTTGTCGAGATGTTCCAGACCCTCAATCTGATCAAAAGGAGCTGGGTGCGTGCGCGCATTGTTCAATCGTCGCGCGATGGCTTTATAGATCGTCTCGATAAGCAGGGTTGATTTCCCGCCGCCTGACACACCTGTCACACAGGTGAAGGTGCCGAGCGGGATTTCTGCGGTGACGTCTTTCAAATTGTTGCCGCTGGCGCCAACGATGCTGACTTTCTTCGCATAGGACACCGGACGGCGTTCCGCTGGAATGTCGATCTGTTCAAGGCCGGTAAGATACTTCCCGGTCAAACTGTCAGGGCTCGCCATAATGTCTTTGGGAGTCCCTTTGGCGACCACTTCACCGCCATGGATGCCGGCGCCTGGACCAATATCGACAACATAGTCTGCGGTGCGGATGGCATCCTCGTCATGCTCCACTACGATAACCGTGTTTCCTAGGTCACGCAGGCGCCGAAGGGTTGCAAGCAAACGGTCATTGTCCCGTTGATGCAAACCGATAGAGGGCTCGTCCAGTACATAGAGCACGCCGGTGAGGCCAGACCCGATCTGCGAGGCAAGCCGAATGCGCTGGCTCTCACCGCCAGAAAGGGTGCCGGAGTTACGTGACAGACTTAGATAATCGAGGCCAACATTGTTCAGGAAGTGAAGGCGCTCACGAATTTCTTTCAAGACGCGTCCTGCAATCTCGTTTTGCTTCTTGGTGAGCTTTTTATCGATATTGGCGAACCAGGCGTCTGCTTCCTTGATCGACAATTGTGCGACCTGGCTTACATGACTGTCGCCGACACGTACGGCAAGGGCTTCTGGCTTCAAACGGAAACCGGTACAGGCCTCACAATCGGTGACATCCTGGAATTTCTCAATCTCCTCGCGCGCCCAGGCACTGTCGGTTTCCCGCCAGCGGCGGTTGAGATTGGGGATCACGCCCTCAAAGGGTTTCTTTGTTTTGTAGGACCGCAACCCATCATCATAAGAGAAAGTGATGACATCGTCGCCAGAGCCATAGAGCACGGCATCCTGCGCCTTCTTAGGCAATTCGCTCCAGGGCACGGTGACGGAAAACTTATAGTGCTTGGCAATGCTATCGAGTGTCTGGGTGTAGTAGGGCGATGTGGACTTCGACCAGGGTGCTACAGCCCCTTTGCGGATCGATAAGCCCTGATCCGGGATGACGAGGTCCGGATCGATAAAATACTGGGTCCCCAGGCCATCACAGGAAGGACAGGCGCCAAACGGGTTGTTGAAAGAAAAGAGCCGCGGTTCAATTTCGTCAATCGTAAAGCCGGAAACAGGACAGGCGAAACGAGAGGAAAAGACGATCCGCTCCGGTTCCTTTTCTCCGTCTTTCAGGTCGGCGAATTCGGCAACGGCAATGCCGTCGGTCAGTTGCAGCGCGATTTCAAAGGAGTCCGCTAGCCGGTTGCCCAGATCATCGCGGACGACAATCCGGTCCACCACCACGTCGATATCGTGTTTGTATTTCTTGTCGAGCTTAGGAAGGTCGTCCAGCTCATAGAACGCGCCGTCGATTTTTACGCGTTGAAAGCCTTTCTTTAAAAGCTCCGCAAACTCCTTGCGATATTCACCTTTTCGCCCGCGCACAATGGGTGCCAACAAGTAGAGCCGGGTGCCGTCCGGCAGTCCTTTAACTCGGTCGACCATTTGCGTGACGGTCTGGCTCTCAATTGGCAGGCCTGTCGCGGGCGAGTAGGGAATGCCGACACGCGCCCAGAGAAGGCGCATATAGTCATAGATCTCTGTCACTGTTCCGACGGTCGAACGTGGATTGCGAGACGTGGTTTTCTGTTCGATGGAGATGGCTGGCGAGAGACCGTCAATCTGATCTACGTCCGGCTTCTGCATCATCTCCAAAAACTGACGCGCATAGGCCGACAGGCTCTCGACATAGCGGCGCTGGCCCTCCGCGTAAATGGTGTCGAAAGCTAGCGACGATTTGCCGGACCCGGACAGGCCCGTAATCACGATCAGTTCATCGCGCGGCAGTTCAATCGTCACATTCTTCAGATTGTGCTCGCGGGCACCGGCGATGGAGATGTTCTTTTGCATAAAGGTACTCGTTCTTCTGACGTCTTGTGATTACGCAGATTGTTGCAGGCGAGCCAGATAGTCTGGGCGTTCAAGAGCAAAATAGTTGTGGAGCATATTGCTCTTCATGAGATCCCTAATATAGGGCAGTCCCAGTTTTTTCATCACCGCCTGGGAGGGATGATTGTCTGGCAAGACCACGGCGACGATCCTCGGCAGCTCCAACCCGGTGAAGCCGTGGTGCAAGAGGCACTTTGCTGCCTCAGTCGCCAGACCATGCCCCTGAGCTTCGACGCGGAAGTGATAACCGATCTCTGGTTCGCCCGTCTCTGGCAGAGGTTGCAGAATGGTCTGCCCGAGGAAGTCATCTGTCTTTCGATCAAACACGCCCCAGACGCCCATACCGGTTTCTTTGTAAGTCTTTGCGGTTTTTTCCAACCAATGCTGCGCTTCTTCCAAGGTTCCGGGCTCCTCGCGCCAAAAGACAATCCGCAGGTCCCCAATGATGGAATGAAGCAGATGGGCCTCATCAGGCTTATAGGGACGCAGCTGAAGGCGTTCTGTCAGGAGGACTGTCATGGCTTGATCCCCTTTGGCTTGACCCAATCTGGCCAACAGGAACATAATAAGAACAAATGCCATTGATGGGCGATTCTGGCAAGCGCCAAGTTGTGCATAAAAAGAGGCGCTTTTTGGCTCTTTTTGACGTGGCAGTCGTCCGGCAGTTGGTTTAGGTTCGGCGACAATTAACCAGCTTTAAGCGGAAAAAAGAAGGGGCGTCTCAACATGGCCGGAAGTGTCAATAAAGTCATTCTTGTAGGAAATCTGGGTGCGGATCCAGAGATCCGCAGCATGCAGAACGGCAACCCGGTGTGTAACCTGAGGATCGCGACGAGCGAGAGCTGGCGCGACAAGAGCTCAGGGGAACGTCGGGAGAGGACTGAATGGCACCGCGTGGTGATCTTCAATGAGGGTCTCTGCCGGATCGCTGAGCAGTACCTGAAGAAGGGTGCAAAGGTCTACATTGAGGGACAGATACAAACCCGCAAGTGGCAAGACCAGCAGGGTCAGGACCGTTATTCGACCGAGATTGTCCTCCAGGGTTTCAACTCCACGCTTACTATGCTCGATAGCCGTAATTCCGGCGGTGGCGGCGGTGACTTCGGTGGGTCATCGAGCGGCGGCTATGACCAAGGTGGCGGCGGCGACTTTGGCGGTGGCAGCGGCGGTGGCGGTGCCCCCATTGATGATGAAATCCCATTTTAAGTAACAGATGAACCGACGTCAGAAGCGTGCGATGACGCTTGAGTTTCCGCCTTCCTTTTTTTGCTTTTATTTCAATTGCTTAGAGGGCGCTTCCTGACGTGCAATCTGTTGCCTGGGCCCATGCCAAATGATAGAATTTCAGGCAAATAAACAGGGGATTCGGGCTTAGTCCGGAGCCCCTTTTTTCAAAAGAAATAGGGGCGGCTGTCCGCAGCGATAAGAGCTCCGTTAAAGGTCTGAATTTGTCCGATACACACGATACGGAAACGCCAGGTGAAGAGCCTGTTCCCGGAGATAATGGGAATTTGAACGGTGGCGATGGCGGGTCCTCCGACGGTGGTGGAGGCGTGCCGCCAGAGCGCGACGTTTCTCCGATCGCCATCGAAGAGGAGATGCGGACCTCCTATCTTGATTACGCGATGAGCGTAATCGTGAGCCGCGCGCTCCCTGACGTCAGAGACGGGCTGAAGCCGGTGCATCGCCGCATTCTCTATGCGATGAATGAGAGCGGCTACGACTGGAACAAGCCTTACAAAAAATCTGCTCGTATTGTCGGCGACGTGATGGGTAAGTATCACCCACATGGGGACCAGGCGATTTATGATGCGCTTGTGCGCATGGCGCAGGATTTCTCCCTGCGACTTCCCTTGCTTGACGGGCAGGGGAACTTCGGTTCAGTGGACGGCGATCCACCTGCAGCTATGCGCTACACAGAAACGCGCATGGGCAAGCCTGCACATGCTCTCCTGAACGATATCGACAAAGACACGGTCAATTTTCAGGACAATTACGATAATTCCGAGCAGGAGCCTGAAGTTCTTCCTGCCGAGTTTCCTAATCTGCTTGTCAATGGTGCTGGCGGCATCGCCGTCGGGATGGCGACAAATATCCCGCCGCACAATCTTGGCGAAACCATTGATGCCTGCCTTGCGCTTATGGACGATCCAGAGATGGGCATTGACCGGCTGATTGAAATTATCCCGGGTCCCGACTTCCCGACTGGAGGTCTCATCCTTGGGCGCCAGGGCATTCGCTCGGCCTATCATCTCGGTCGCGGCTCGGTGCTTATGCGCGGCCGCACAGAGATCGAGGAATTCAAAAAAGATCGCCACGCAATCATCATCACTGAAATCCCCTATCAGGTGAACAAGGCATCGATGATTGAGAAGATCGCCGAGCTTGTCCGCGACAAAAAAATCGAGGGCATTTCTGACATTCGCGACGAGACTTCGCGCTTGGGCATGCGCGTTGTCATTGAACTGAAACGTGACGTCGTCCCCGAAATAATCCTGAACCAGCTCTATCGCTTCTCACCGTTGCAGACGTCCTTTGGCGCAAACATGGTGGCGCTTGATTACGGCCGCCCGGCGCAGATGAACCTCAAGCAAATGCTTGAAGCGTTTGTAGCGTTCCGGGAGGTTGTTGTTGCGCGGCGGACCAAGTTCGAGCTCAACAAGGCGCGGGACCGGGCTCACGTTTTGGTCGGACTAGCCATTGCGGTTGCCAATATTGACGAGGTCATTGCTCTTATTCGATCTGCCCCTGATCCAGCGACCGCACGCGCTCAGTTGATGGAGCGACATTGGCCTGCCAAGGACATCGCGCCAATTGTTGAGCTGATTGATGACCCTCGCCATAAGATCGCCGAAGATGGCACCTACCGCCTGTCGGAAACACAGGCTCGGGCCATCCTGGATCTGCGACTGCAACGCCTTACAGCGCTTGGCCGAGATGAGATTGGCGATGAAGTTCGCGAACTTGGCGAGAAGATCGCTGACTATCTAGAGATCCTTCGTTCGCGCGAACGTATACTGACGATCATCCGCGAAGAGCTTAGTGCCATCAAAGATGAATTCGCCACACCGCGTCGCACCGAGATCATGGAAGCGGCAGATGATGTTGAAGATGAAGACCTGATTCAGCGCGAAGACATGGTCGTCACCGTTAGCCATCAGGGCTACATCAAGCGCGTGCCGCTCTCGACCTACCGTGCACAACGCCGTGGGGGCAAAGGCCGCTCCGGCATGTCGACGAAGGATGAAGATTTCGTCGCACGGATCTTCGTGGCGAGCACCCATACGCCGGTTCTCTTCTTCTCGTCGACCGGCATGGTCTACAAGATGAAGGTTTGGCGTCTGCCGCAGGCGACACCGCAATCAAAGGGCAAGGCAATGGTGAATCTGTTGCCGCTTAAATCCGGAGAGCGCATTACCTCTGTGATGCCGTTGCCTGAAGATGAGAAGAGCTGGGATGCGCTCGACATTATGTTTGCGACACGCTCCGGCAATGTGCGTCGAAACAAATTGTCCGACTTCGTTCAGATCAATCGGAATGGCAAAATTGCCATGAAGCTTGATGACGGCGATGGCATTGTCGGCGTTCAAATCTGTACAGAGAATGACGATGTACTCCTCACCAATGCTGGTGGACGCTGCATTCGGTTCCCTGTGACCGACGTTCGCGTCTTTTCCAGCCGAAATTCGACCGGTGTGCGTGGTGTGAAGCTGGATGGAGATGATCAGACGATCTCTATGGCGATCCTCAATCACCTGGACGTGACGCCGGCGGAAGCACGGGCCTACCTTAAACAAGCCGCACTTGCGCGTCGGGCTGCGACGGGTGAAGAAGTCGAAGAAACAACTGAGCAGCTTGATGATGAGGATGATGGCGAGGTCACAACGCTTACACCTGAGCGCTATGCAGAACTGGGTGCCCATGAGCAGTTCGTTCTAACAGTCAGCGTCAAAGGCTACGGCAAGCGGAGCTCTTCTTTTGAGTACAGAACATCCGGTCGTGGTGGCAAAGGCATCATCGCGATGGCTGTTTCGCAGCGTAACGGTGAACTGATCGCGTCCTTCCCAGTAGAAGAGCAGGATGAGATTATGCTTGTGACCGATGGTGGCCAGTTGATCCGCTGTCCGGTCAATGACATTCGTGTCGCAGGACGTTCAACGCAGGGCGTAACCGTCTTCCGGACTGACAAGGAAGAACAGGTTGTGTCGGTTGAGCATCTTGGTGATAGTTCGGAAGAAGAATAGGCCCAGCGCCGTAACCTCAGGAATTTTCCATGAAACGTGTTGGCCTTTATTCGGGGACCTTTGACCCCGTGACGTATGGGCACATAGATATCATCCGTCGGGCCTTCCGGCTGGTGGATCATCTTGTTGTCGGTATCGGGATTAATTCCTCCAAAAAGCCGTTGCTCAGTTTTGAAGAACGCGCTGCCCTGATTGAGGCAGAAACAAAGTCTTTCGGTGAGGAAGTCGGTTCAACCCTTGAGGTGACCTCGTTCAAGGGGTTGGTGGTTGACGCCGCTGACGATGTGGGCGCTGGTATTATTATCAGAGGCTTACGCGGCACGGTTGATTATGAGTATGAAGACCAAATGGTCGGCATGAATGGGATATTGAACCCTCGTGTTGAAACGGTTTTTCTGACCGCGTCTCCGGATGTTGGCTTCATTTCGTCCACGCTTGTCCGTCAAATTGCCACAATGGATGGTGATATTTCCCGCTTCGTGCCGCCAGCAGTGGCGGAAAAAGTGCTTAGCGCTGCAAAAAGGAAGTAACGGTGTGGTCAAAGGAATTCTTATGTCTCGAATTGTGAGCGCGTTTGCAGCCTTTGCATTGATAGTCGGACTGTCTTCCCCAGCCGCAGCGCTGGATCCGGAAAACACCCTCTACCTTGATCTCCAAGACGGGCGTGTGGTGATTGAACTATTGCCCGACCTGGCACGCAGGCATGTAGACCGCGTCAAAACGCTTACACGCGAAGGGTTTTACGACGGCATTGTGTTTCATCGCGTGATCGAAGGATTTATGGCACAGACGGGCGACCCAACCGGCACGGGCCGGGGTGGGTCTCATTATGGAAACCTTCGTGCTGAATTTTCGAACGAACCCTTTGTCCGCGGCATCATTGGCGCGGCGCGCGCAAACAGTCCCCACAGCGCCAATAGCCAGTTTTTCATTGTGTTGGAGGATTCCACCCACCTTGATAGAAATTACACGGTCTGGGGCCGCGTCGTTGAAGGTATGGAATTTGTCGACAACATCAAACCGGGCTTTGGGCCAGGCGGTAGCGTTCAGAACCCAGACAAGATTGTCCGGCTTCAAGTTGCAGCAGACGCTGCTGAATAACAACCCACCTGATAGATCACTCACGAGGAAAAGCTCAATGGCTGACAATAAAGGTCCGGAAAATGAGCCGCGGCTCAATCTGGAGCACGGCCAGGTGACCATTGAACCCCGGAACGGCCGATGTCATCAGAGGTCTCCGGAGCGCCGTTGGTTATGAATATGAAGATCAGAGGGTGGGCATGAACGGGATACTGAACCCCCGTGTTGAAACAGTGTTTCTGACGGCTTCCCCAGAAGTTGGGTTCATTTCATCGACCTTTGTCCGTCAAATTGCCACAATGGACGGTGATATTTCCCGCTTCGTGCCGCCTGTGGTGGTGGAAAAAGTGCTTAGTGCCGTACAAAGTGAATAACGGTGTGATTAAAGGAGTTCTTATGTCTCGAGTTATTAGCGCCCTTGCAGCTCTCGCAATGATGTTGGGGCTTTCCGCCCCAGCCGTAGCCCTGGACCCGGAAAATACCCTTTATCTTGACCTCAAGGATGGTCGAGTGGTGATCGAACTGTTGCCAGATGTCGCGCCAAAACACGTGAAGCGGATCAAGACGCTTACACGTGAAGGCTTTTATGACGGCATTGTTTTTCATCGGGTTATCGACGGATTTATGGCTCAGACCGGCGACCCAACCGGGACCGGGCGCGGGGGCTCTGACTACCCGGACGTGCGCGCTGAGTTCTCAAGCGAGCCATTTATTCGAGGCGTTATCGGTGCTGCGCGGTCGCAGCATCCAGACAGCGCCAACAGTCAGTTCTTCATTGTTTTTGACGATGCCACATTCCTGGATGGCAACTACACGGTATGGGGTCGTGTTGTTGAAGGCATGGAGTTTGTCGACAATATCAAACGTGGCGAACCACCTGTGAACCCAGACAAAATTGTACGACTTCAAGTTGCAGCTGATGCTGCTCAATAACACCAGACCCATTACTACCAGATAGGGAATTCAACTTAATGGCTGATATTAAAGACCCGGAAAATGCTCTGCTGCTCGACCTGGAGCATGGGCGGGTAACCATCGAGCTTCGTCCTGACCTCGCACCCAATCATGTGGCGCGGATCAAAGAGCTCGCGCGCGAAGGCTTCTATGACGGCATCGTCTTTCATCGTGTGATTGAAGGTTTCATGGCGCAGGGCGGCGATCCAACCGGCACAGGCATGAGCGGCTCGGGCAAAAACCTTGATGCTGAATTCTCTGCAGAACCACATGTTCGAGGGATCTGCTCTATGGCACGTGCCCAGGATCCAAACAGCGCGGACAGCCAGTTCTTTATTGTGTTTGACGATGCACGCTTCCTGGACAATCAGTACACGGTCTGGGGCCAAGTCATTGATGGCATGGAACATGTCGACAAGATCAAGCGCGGCGAACCTGTGCAAGATCCCGACAAGATTGTGAAAATGCAGGTTGCTGCTGACGCTGCTTAGGGCTCAGAGCTCACAGAGAATATCCCATGCGGGTTGATGCCTTTGATTTCGACCTACCGGACGCGCGGATTGCCTTACGGCCCGCGCGTCCTCGTGATTCCGCGCGTCTACTCGTCGTGGGACCCGACGCCGGACACCTGAAAGACGCTGGCGTTCTGGACCTCCCAAATCTTTTGGAGCCGGGCGATGTGTTGGTGTTCAACGACACGAAAGTCATCCCGGCGCGGCTTACGGGAACGCGGAAGCGCAATGGGGCGATCGCCAACATTGAGGTAACACTCCATCAGCGCCTCGGGCCTGACGAGTGGCTATCTTTTGCCAAACCTGCAAAACGGTTGGCAGAAGGAGATACTGTCCAATTCCAAGGTGGTCTGGAAGGTCAGGTGCTGCGCCGGACAGGTGGTGAAGTTCATTTCAAGTTTTCTGCCTCCGGACCGGCCCTGGATATCGCCATTGCCGAAGCAGGGGTTATGCCACTGCCCCCCTATATTGCCAGCAAACGCCCCACGGATGAGGCTGATCTGGAAGACTATCAGACCCTCTTTGCTGATGAACCCGGCGCTGTTGCTGCACCGACAGCGGGCCTTCACTTCACCCCCAATCTGATGACAACAATTGCAGACCGAGGCATAGAAACGGCGAAGGTGACGCTTCATGTAGGCGCTGGAACCTTTCTCCCTGTGAGTGTCGACGACACAGACGCGCATAAGATGCATTCCGAAGTTGGCCTGGTCAGCGCCGCAACCGCCGATCAACTTAACCAGGCTCGCGCACGGGGAGGGCGGATAGTGTCCGTCGGCACGACAAGTCTCCGCTTGCTTGAGTCTGCTGCACGTGATGATGGGAAGATTGAAGCCTGGTCTGGCGCTACAGATATTTTCATCACGCCTGGGTACCGCTTCAAGGCGATTGATGCCCTGATGACCAATTTCCACCTACCCAAATCGACGCTCTTTATGCTGGTGTCTGCATTCAGGTCACTCGATGAGATGCAAGCAGCCTACGCACATGCTATCGAGCACGACTATCGTTTCTACTCCTATGGCGACGCCTGCCTGATTTTTCCAGAAAGCTGAGTTCCCATGAGCTCCTTCACATATGACCTGCTGGCTGAAGATGGTGCTGCTCGGCGCGGTACCATCCATACGCCTCGCGGCGACATTCAGACGCCTGCCTTCATGCCGGTCGGGACGGCCGGCACCGTCAAAGCCCTGTACACTGATCAGGTAAAAGAGACTGGGGCCGACATTGTCCTCGGGAACACCTATCATCTCATGCTACGTCCGGGCGCCGAAGAGGTCGCTGCTCTCGGCGGACTTCATTCCTTTATGAACTGGCAGGGACCCATTCTCACCGATAGCGGTGGCTTTCAGGTGATGTCGCTCTCCAAGCTTCGGAAGATGAGTGAAGAGGCTGTTACCTTTCAAAGCCACATTGACGGCTCGTCTTATGAACTCTCACCTGAGCGCAGCATTGAGATTCAATGCCTCTTGGGCGCTGATATTCAGATGGTTCTGGATGAATGCACGCCGTTTCCAGCGACCCATGACGAAGCCAATCAATCGATGCAGCTTTCAACACGCTGGGCGAAACGGTCAAAAGAAGCCTTTACGGATCAGGCTCACCGGAAGGACGGCCAGGCCCTGTTCGGCATCGTGCAGGGCAGTGTCTTTGAAGACCTTCGCCAGACAAGCGCCGCTGCTCTTCAGGAGATTGGTTTTGACGGCTACGCCATTGGTGGCCTTGCGGTCGGCGAGGGTCAGGAAGAGATGTTGCGGGTTCTCGACTTTACAGCGCCACTCCTGCCCAAAGATCGGCCGCGCTATCTTATGGGTGTGGGCACACCTGACGATCTGGTGGAGGCCGTCTCGCGGGGGGTCGACATGTTTGATTGTGTGATGCCGACCCGGTCTGGCAGGCACGGTCAAGCCTTCACCCGGTTCGGTAAAGTGAACCTCAAAAATGCCCGGCACGCGAATGATCCGCGTCCGCTTGATGAAACCAGCAGCTGTCCCGCCGCACGCGACTATTCCCGCGCCTACCTGCATCACCTGCTGAAGAATGGCGAAATTCTCGGTATGATGCTGCTTTCCTGGAACAATATTGCCTATTACCAGTCGCTGATGGCCGGCCTCCGCGACGCAATTGCTGCCGGCGACCTCAGTGCATTTGTCGCCCGCTTCAAAGCAGAGCAGGCGCAGGGGGATCTATCACCTCTCTGAATGCCCAGCGTTAAGCTCGTGTTTACCATGTCAGTGCCAAATCAGAGCACTGATTTTTCTGACATGGGAACCATCATGCCGAGCATATCGGGAAGTCTAAGTGGACATGAAGATTTTGAGCTCGGGGTCCCAAGAACGGTCCCGGTAACCTTTGAGGCCGAGGCGCCTGAAAGCGGTCCCGCCGATGGACTGGTGTTTCTCATCCCCGGTTTTGGCGAAGATACTGACGAAGCATATACTCGGCTCACACGACGGCAGATCGCTGCAAAATACAATCTAGTGGTTGTTTCTGTTCGTGCGCATTGCCATTTCTGTCGTCCTAAGCAATCTATTCCCGGTGTCTCTGTTGGAATTGAAATTGACCCATGGTCGATCGCCAAAGCAATCGGAGCCCTGGTTCTACAGGGAGACAGCTTGGAGGGGCTTAAATCAGCCGATGAAAAAGACACACTCAGATTTCTGAAAGGCCGCAAGGAACACAAGTTCACGCTGTCGGCCACACTTGTTCCTCCTGGTCAGGACTATCAAAATTTCGGTGTGCTGGCTGCACTAGACCATCTTTTGGTACTTAACAAACTGATTGATGATGGCGTTGAGTTTGACCAGAGCAATGTTGTTGCAACGGGAACGTCACACGGTGGTTATATCGCCCATCTGATGCAGAAATTTGCACCGAACACGATTGCTGCGCTCATTGAATCATCCGCCTATCCAGAAACGCTCCCGGCTTATCTTGGGTTTGGCGGCGTCGAATACCGAGCAATTGATGCAAACATAGAGTTCGTCTGTTCGACGAAAACTGCTTGGACCAATGAGGTTATCGGGGCGCCAAATTATTTTGGTACCGATCAGGCTCGCATTCGCAATGTCTGCGATCCAGACCATCTGGCTGTCTCAACCAGCCAGGCAGGGTCCCGAAAGACGCAGTTTCGCATGATTCATTCCAGTCGCGACAGACTCGTGAATATCGATCTGAAGCACCACCAGACCAGCATGCTCAACAGCACTGGTTTCGATGCGCAATTGCAGGTCCTCGCCGAGGCGGATGTCGACGGGAAGACCATCACGACGCTGGAACACGGACTGGGCATTGGGCTTCACAGCCTTTTCGACAGGTTTTATCCGACCCTCAGCAGGCGGTCTGGACCAACAGATCGAGACTTAAACAGCTCGCTTTGTTTTAAGGGCAACCGGATCGATTACCTGATTAACCACGGGCAATCCGGCGTAATCGCGCGCATCTCAGCCAATTCCCAGGAAGAGGCGAAAAGTGAAGCTTTATCTGCCTAATTTGGCTCTATTTAGTTGACCGAACTGGCCCGGATGACTAGGTTCCGCCCGTCCAAGTCGGGGTTCCCGATTCAGACGGGCCCTTAGCTCAGTTGGTAGAGCAACTGACTTTTAATCAGTAGGTCGAAGGTTCGAATCCTTCAGGGCTCACCATTTTCTGCAGACATCTACCGCTGTACGTATTTACCGCTCATGCGACGGAATGGTCTGTTTCGCGCGTATAATCAGACATCTTGGACAATCTGAGCCTGATCTATGCGTTTCGTGTTTTCTGTCTGCGCTGCCTTTCTAACAATCCTTTCAGGTGTGCATGCCCACACCGTTGACTTGAGGTCTCTGCCTCTTGGCGACGGGCAAGTTTCGCAGGAGCCCCGGGTCGGATCCGTTTACGCCTGCCAGACACGCTTTAATCCGAATGCACCGGGGGCAAGGCGAACAGGTGATTGGCTCAACGAAACGGCCGGTACCTTCGACCTGACCCGAAAACCCACGGTAGATGGCAATGTGGTGCATCTGTCCGAATTGGAGATCGCCATCTCCGGCACTACCCGCATCGTTTCAGGCAATGGCTTGCCGGATCATCCGACAGGCCAATTTCCGATTGCCCGCACTGATGACGCGTATTTCTATGATCGCAACCCCAACAGTATTCGGGCGCACACTTATTCGGTCTCTTTGCCACTGAACCCGGTGATCGCCTCGCGGCCATCCTGCCTACCCATGGGAGCAATTGGGATCATGCTGACGGGAGCGGTTCTGTTCAACGCCCTAGATGCTCGGGGCGAAAACGCCTTGGCTCACGAAATTCTTGATCGATGTCAGGGCCATCCTCAGCAATCGGGTCTCTACCATTATCACGGGAAGAGCCCGTGCCAGGATGATCCCACACCTGCTCAAGATCACTCAACGCTTATTGGATATGCGCTCGATGGTTTTGGGATCTACGGCTATCACGGCGAAGGTGGCCAGCCGCTCGCAAGTTCTGATCTGGATGAATGTCATGGGCATATCGGCTCAGTGATGATCAATGGCGAGATGCAGACGGTTTATCATTACCACGCAACCCCAGATTATCCGTACACCCTTTCCTGCTTCAGGGGAGTACCCACCTCAATTGCGGGTCTATCCGGAGGAGGAGGAGGACAGGCCGGGGGACGAGCCGGGCCTCAGCGTGCGCCAAGACATGGTGAGGGGGTTCAGCGTCCGCCGCACCGTCGCCCATGGTGAGGGAAAGCGAATAGGGGTCGTTTACCTGAAATTTACCCTGTTTCTATGGAATGACTGGGAGTTTTCTGCGTTCCCTAGGATACGCCATGTCATTGCTGTCATTCTGGAAGAAGTATGAACGAGATACCGTCTCTCAACGGATCCTCGAGCATCTTGAGCGAACGCCCGATCGTCTTTATGCCCGGCTTCATGTTGGCGACACGATACATTCCATAAGTTACCGGCGCCTGGCTGAAGGCGCAGCCCCCTACGCTGCAGCCTGCATGGCAGCAAACCTCTCGAAGGGCGACAGAGTTGTTGTTCTGCACGAACAGGGACCAGACCTGCTTTTTGCCCTTTTTGGCGCGATGTTCGCTGGCGCTGTGCCCACCATTCTGCCCCCCCCAAGCCCCAGGCAAGAGCCTGCCCATTTTTGGCGCGGGCATCGTGAGGTGATGGATCGGGTCCGTGCTGAGTTGCTGTTTACAACGAAAAAGCTCAAATCCGAGCTTGATAGCTTCCCTACTGAGCGAGCTATCTCGGTGATCACGCCGGATGATCTAACGTCGACAGACAAGTTGCCGGCATCCGACGCCCACTCGCAGGACATTGCATTTCTTCAGCACAGTTCCGGCACAACCGGAACGAAGAAAGGTGTGATGATCTCTCATGCGGCGCTCCTTCATCAGGTTGATGCCTATGCAAGGAGCCTGTCGCTCAACGAGAACGACCACATCGTCAGCTGGCTGCCGCTCTATCATGACATGGGGCTCATTGCCTGCTGTCTGTTACCTGTATTGAGTGGTGTCCCGGTCACCATGGTCAGTCCATTTGAATGGACCATGCGCCCAACCATTCTTTTCGACATTATTGAACGGACCGGAGCAACGCTTGTCTGGCAACCCAACTTTGCTTTCCAGCACCTGATAAACTGTGTCCGGCCGGAAGAACATTGGGACCTTTCATCGGTAAGGGCGTTTATAGATTGCTCTGAGCGCTGCCGTCCGGAAACGCTCGACCAGTTTGCATCCAAGTTCGGTCCAATGGGTGTGAAAAAAAATGTGCTGCAGACCTGTTATGCCATGGCCGAGACGGTATTTGCTGTCACGCAGAGTGAGCTTGGTTCGGCGCCGCGAAGCGAAACCATTGATGCCAAGGCTTTGATTGATGAAGGCGTCGCGCGTCCAACGCTCGACACCCATGCAGCAACCAAATCAGTGCTCTCCTGTGGAACCGCGATCGATGACCTCACTGTTCTGATCATGGATAATGAGGGGAACAGACTGCCTGATCGTCGGATCGGTGAGATCTGTGTCAGTGGACCATGTCTTGCTCGCGGCTATGATCGCCAGCCCGAAAAGTCGAACCTTGTTTTTCGGGAAGGTTGGTATCACACGCGCGACCTCGGTTATCTGTCCAATGGTGAGTTGTTTGTGACTGGACGCATCGACGACCTTTTGATTTTGAACGGGCGCAATCACTACGCCCACGACCTGGAGTTCGCGTTGCGTGATACGTCGGGCATCATTCCGGGACGGGTCATTGCGTTTTCCGAGTATCGAAAAGACTTTGGCAGCGACGTCTTGATTGTGCTCGCAGAAACAAGAGAGACCGACGCCGCTGCTCTGAAGAAAATCAAAAAAAACATACGCGACCGGATGCTCGATGAAACCAGTCTGGTACCTGCATCAATCCATTTGCTGCCGCCAATGTGGCTTATCAAGAGCACCAGCGGCAAGATCAGTCGTGAAGCGACCGGTGAGAAATACCGGTCCGCTGCACTGGAAGAAGAGCTTTTATGACATTCAATGCTGAAACATTTACCAAAGTCTGTGCGGTGATTGCCGGGGAATTGCAATGCCCCCTGACTGAACTCACTCCTGAGACAACCGCTGAAGATGTGGATGGGTGGGACTCTCTCGCGCACGCGCGTCTGATCATGGCCCTGGAAGATCATCTCAATATTCGCTTCCCGGGCGAAAAACTCTTCGATCTCGATTGTGTGGGAGCCCTGGTCTCCTTGGCAGACCAAGCTCTTTCTCCCGACGAAGAAGTCACTCATGACGTCGCATAGATTTGAAATTGAGGGACAGCCGGATTTTGAGCTTCGGACCGAGCGAAAAAAGCCAGTGGCTGTTATCGCTGAGGTTCCCGACGCGGATATGGCAGACGGTCTGGTCTTTATCATTCCTGGCATGGGAGGCGAGAAAGACGCTGATTATTCCGCCATGCTCCGCCGTTACATTGCCGCCAAATACAATCTTGTAGCGGTATCTGTTGACGGGCACTGCAATACCTGTCGGCCGGCACGGTCAACTGAATTTGGCGACGTTGGATTGGAGCTCGAAGGAGACTCTCTACTTGATGCGTTGAGCCGTTACGTCATTGCGGGTGGCCAGATTGATCGCAAACTAGAAACCCATGCGGACATCTTGGGAATGTTGAGAGCTGCTGCGCCTATGCAGTTTGCGATTAAAACCGTACTTAATCCGCCAGACAACCAGTATCAAAACTTTGGTTTGTTGTCGGCGATGGATCATCTGTGCGCGTTGAATGCGCTTTGTGACTCTGATCTTCGTTTCGACACATCCAACGTGCTCTGTGTAGGCTCCTCTCACGGCGGCTACATCGCTCATATGATGCATAAGTTAGCACCCAATAGCTTCAACGGTATCATTGATGCATCCGCTTACACGGAAACCGCAACAGCTTTTATCGATGGTGGATGGAAAGAAGCCAATATCACAGACGGAAACCTGATCTATACATGCTCGACCCGGCAGCAGTGGCAATTTTCAAGACCTGGCTCACCCAGTTTTTTCGGCCCTGACAGGGCGCTGATTAGGGACACAGCCTATGATGTCCATATGGCGGCGGTTACGCATGCTGCTGAGCGCAAATGCCAGTTCCGCATGATCCATTCGGCTGAGGATGATGTGTCTTGCCCAGCTTTGAAACAACGTCAGGCTGATGTTCTTAGTACCTTTGGTTTTGACGTAACGCTGCACCTCGTCGGGCCGGATGAAGTGGACGGGAAGTTTATCAAATCAGCAGATCATGGAATGGGCATCGCCCTTAATTTGCTCTTTGATCGCTACTACCCAACCATAGAACGCCGCGAGGGCGTCATAGATCGCGAGCTTGAAACGGCTCTCACCTTCGATGGTCCAAAATTTTCCTATCGGATTGATCACCGTTCGTCAGAGGCACAGCTGACTGCTGCATGCGAGCTGCGTTCGCCGATCAGTAAACACTCAGAGAAACGACTCGCCAGCTAGCGAGGCAGACTACTGCCGCTCAAGCGGCACGACCTGGCACCAGATGCCACGGTCTTTCAGACTTGCACACCGGCTCTCTGCAGCTGCTGGATCAACAGGCCCAGCAACAAGACGTCTGTATAGTCCGTCATGTGCGCTACGATAGTCCACGACTTTCAGGTCAAGATCAGAAAGCAGGTCCCCATGCCCAGCTACCAATTCGTTCCAGCCTCGTTTTACGTTCTCCGTATCCCGATATGATGCGAGGTGAATACCGACAGTGGGCAATACCGTCGCGGTTGGGGAGCTATAGGTTGCGACATTCGCCGCTTCGGGCGAGATCGACGCCGTAATAGGTCCGAACGCCCCCTCTATGGCTTGAAGCCGCGCTTCTATGCCGCTCTCAGCAGAGACGATCCTTTCCATGGATGGACGGACAACAGAGTAGTCGATCCGGAGGGTCGCGAGGTCTCTCTCCAAACGTTCAACGCGCTGCTCCAGCGTCTCTTGTGGTCCAGGGGTCGCGCCTGGTGTAACGTCCGCCACACGGTTCCCGTTGGGGGCCGCACAAGCGCCAAGGCTGACCAAAAGAGCGCCCAAGAGGACGGTATTTGGCAGCGATCGCCTTGTTCGTGTTTTCAGTCGGGACATTTGTCCAATCCCCAAGTTCATCAATTGCTACCGAAGTGCACTCGGTGATGAATACCGGCGCGAAACCTATAGTTCTGGGTAGAGTGAGTCGCTTATGTGGTCAAATCCCACGGCCTCGAAATACTCTCAGCTCACTTTGCAGGCAGTTCGCTTAATATTTCGTCAACTATATCTAGGGCGAGCTCAAGAATTGCGCAGCTACCCCCGGATATGCGATCCGGCCCGAGTTTTGCTCTTGTCAGACCCAAACAAGTTCTGGCCTTTGCGCCTAATAGGGATTGGACAACAGAAGATGGGTTTTGACGGATTTTTTTCACTGCCACCAGCGGCCCAAGCTGGCATTATTGCTTTCGGTATTGCCTTACTGTTGTTGATCATCGCCCAGTTGCTTATGGCGTCATCCCTTCGCAATAGATCTCAGTCAGCGGCCCTCGACGGACTGCGCAAAGAGGTGAGGGCCCTGACCCAGTCCACCGAAGGTGGACCTGCGCCTCACTCAGCGAATGGGCTGGCACCGCCGCCAAGACCCGTTAAACGCAGAAAGGTTCGTCGACAGCCCAAATAGAGCCGCTAGGCCTTGATTTTCTGCGGCCGCACGTATAACTCCACATCAATTCGTTGGAAATAATTTTATTTCCCATTTTTTTGTGTGAATAGAGTTCCATGTGGCAGGCATAGATCCTCAATTGAACCTCGGCAGATCGGGAGCGGGGTGCACCGTCCTGGGTGCCCATAGATGTGACCTGACGCAAATCTCTGCCGCCGCTAGGCAGCTTGGATTGCCTGAGCCAACGGAGTTTGACGTCAAGAACTGGTTTACTGAATCGGGGCCCTCAGCCGAACCGGTGATCCCCATAATCGTTCTCGACGCCACCCAAGGCATTGGTGATGAGGACAGGTATTTTGCTCGCCTGGTCAAGTTTCTGGACCTGGAGAATCCCATTGTGTTGGTCGCCAATCTGGATGTGATTGGATATGAGCAGGAACAGTTTGAGCTTGTTTACGATGAATATCGTGAGGTCCTCGCAGCGACAAGCCTCACTGCCACCTATTTTGGGCCCCTTCCATTGGGGCGACCTGACCTGATTCCTTGGTGGAATGATCAAGAAATACCGGGCACGCCTTGGACACCTGTGCAGATCGCACGGAGACCTCCATTCCGCATGCGGGTCACTTCTTCCACAAATGAGGGAGATAAGTGGTTGATCACGGGCACCATGCTGTCCGGCTCCATTGAACCGGGCGACGAAACGCTAAGCTCGCCGTCCAATCAAACAGGCCTGGTGCGGGCCATAACCGAAACAGCCGGCAGGGGCTTGCAGCTCACTTTCGATACACCTCATTTTTTGGAACCGGGCGAGGTCATTTCCCATCCAGAAACTCCGCCGGTTGAGACTGACGTTTTTCGGGTCAAGGCACTTTGGTCTGCTCCACCGCGAAACCAGGGCGATTGCATACGTGTTGCAACGGCTTATGGCACCGAGCAGGGTAGAATCCAATCCGTAGAGCAAGTGTTACCTCCGGCTGGGTCTAAAGCACTTACGGAGATAACGCCCACTCCGAACAGTTTCGTCGAAATTATTGTCCGGCTCGACCGGATTTCTGCACTTGACCACATTGGTAGCCTGCCCATCGCATCTGGGGTCCGGCTAATTGACGAGCAGGATGGATCTAGTCTGCTTGGATTGGGCTACATCTCGATGGAAGGTTATGCAGACCAACGGCATCTGCTGACATCAAAGGCAGCAAATACGACGCCCATTCAGTTCGCTGTTGGAGAAAGCGACCGTGCAGAACGAAATGGCCATGAGGGCGGCGTTCTATGGTTCACGGGCTTGTCAGGTGCAGGAAAATCGACGCTCGCTGTCGCGCTGGAGGCCCGCTTGTTTGAGAAAGGCTACCAGGTCTTCGTGCTTGATGGTGACAATGTGCGACAAGGCCTAACATCAAACCTCGGCTTTTCGCCGGACGATCGTTCTGAGAACATTCGGCGGGTCGGGGAGGTCGCCGCACTTTTTCGTCAGGCTGGCGTCATTGTCATTTCATCTTTCATCTCACCGTATCGCTCAGACAGAGATAGGGCGCGGCATGCGGCCTATTCCTCTTTTCACGAGATTTACATCAAGGCGGATATCGAGACCTGCATCAATCGTGACCCCAAAGGTCTCTATGAGCGTGCTATAAAAGGAGAAATCCCCGATTTCACCGGAATATCAGCACCATATGAAGCGCCTGACTCGCCAGAAATGGTCGTAAATACAGGTGCTTCTACTATTGAATCCTGCGTCGAACAGCTCGTTAATTACGTAGATAGGAACTTCCGGGTATAACCTTCCTAAACGATTTGGACCGGGAGACATGCATGAGCGTTCTAGTAACGGGCGGCGCAGGCTATATAGGCAGCCACATGGTATTGGCGCTCGCCGATGCCGGAGAACCGGTCACGGTCTTGGATAACCTTTCGACGGGGCAAGAAGCGGCGGTCGATAGCCGTGCTGATTTTGTTGAAGGCGATATTGGAGACGCGGAGCTTGTTCGCGACCTTTTTCGGAGCAGGAAAATCACCGATGTTGTGCATTTTGCCGGTTCTATTGTGGTGCCTGAGTCAGTCGCTGACCCGCTAAAGTACTACTCCAACAATACAGCTAAGACCCGCAGTCTGATCGAGTGTTGTGTCAGCGAAAAGGTTCAGCGCTTTGTCTTCTCCTCTACAGCAGCTGTCTATGGGTCGCCTGATCAGGTGCCCGTTACAGAAGATGTTCCGTTGTCCCCTATGTCTCCCTACGGCCGATCAAAACTAATGAGCGAATGGATGCTGCAGGATGTCGCGTCGGCTCATGAGCTCAACTATGTCGTATTGAGATATTTTAACGTTGCAGGTGCAGATCCTTCCGGACGGTCTGGTCAATCTACAAAGGACGCGACACATCTGATCAAGGTTGCCGTCCAAACTGCGCTCGGCACCCGTGATCACATGAAGATTTTTGGCGACGACTATCCGACGCTAGATGGAACAGGCGTCCGCGACTATATCCACGTCGCCGACCTGATTTCTGCACATGAATTGGCTGTCAAATATCTTCGTTCTGGTGGGGAAAGCTTGATCGCCAATTGCGGATATGGACATGGTTCGAGCGTCAAACAGGTTGTTGAAGCTGTTGAGCGTGTTGCCGGGAAAAAGATTGATGCGCGGTTGGACGCCAGGCGTGCCGGCGACCCAGCCGAAATTGTCGCAGATGCGGAACTAGCACGGAAGGTCCTTGGGTGGATGCCTGCACATGACGATTTGGACGAAATCGTAAAACATGCCTATCGCTGGGAAAGCAAGCTGATTGAGACAGCGGATTAACCCGCTCGATCAAAGCATATCCCAAGAAAACTGGGTTTATTCAAGTTGTTCATTCGGTGACAGGGCCATTGCAGCCATGCTATCAAGCCCAACAGTTGTCGCCCTGTGCGGCGTAACTAGATAACTCGCCGGAGCTATTTTTCGCGTGGCAAGCAAAGATCTCCCATCCTCAGGTGCATCATGGCAGCGTACCAGCATCATATTCCTGTTTGATGTGGCGCTTGCGGCCATTTCTTTTCCGATATCTCTCTACCTTCGTCTAGGTGACGGCCTGTTTGCCTATGATTTGGATCTTGTGGTGACATCAACCGGCGTATTTACGCTTGTCGCTGCTGCAGTGATTTTTCAATCCAAACTTCACCGGATACCCTGGCGATACATCTCTGTGGATGATGCTATGTTGCTGGGTCGTACAGCGCTCATCATCAATATTGTATTCCTTGTCGTCATGTTTCTGACTGTTCGGCTTGATGGCATTCCGCGCTCGTCGGTCGTCATCGACACAATGGTGCTCACCGCCTTATTGATCGGTGCGCGCCTAAGCGTTCGGCTCTGGTACGAAAAACAGATTGGGCTCATGCGAATTTCGGGTGACCGGACCAATGTTCAATCCGTTCTTCTGATCGGCGCCACAGACGAAGCTGAAGCCTTCATCAGAAAAATGGCCCGCGATCCAAATGCTCGCTATCAAGTTCTAGGTATCGTTGAAACTGGTGCTCGTCCAGTCGGTAGCCGCATTCGAGGCGTCAAGATTGTGGGGAACGTCGACAGTCTCCCTGACATCATTCACGCCTATCGAAATCTGCTTTCAAGTTTAGTGCTTGCGGATCCTGATCTACGCGGCGAACCGGTTCGGGAATTATTGGATACGGCACGCAACCACAATCTTAAGCTTGACCGTCTTCCGCAAATGTCACTTCTGACGAAAGCCTCTACTCAGCGAATTGATATTCGTCCGGTCGACGTGGAAGACCTTCTGAGCAGACCCCAGGCGGAGCTCAACCGCGATGCCATGGGAGATCTGATCGGGAAGAAACGTGTACTTGTTACCGGCGCCGGCGGAAGCATTGGGGCAGAATTGGTAAGGCAGGTGGCCAGCTTCGGCCCCTCCCATCTATCACTCTTAGACAATTCGGAATTCAACCTCTACGAGATCGATCGTCAGCTCGGTGAAAAACACCCAACTCTGTCAAGATCTGCGATCATAGGAAATGTGCGCGATACTGAGCATGTTGAACGGGTGTTTTCCCAGGAGCGTCCCGAAATCGTGTTTCATGCGGCAGCATTAAAACATGTGCCGATGCTAGAGCCGCAGCCATCACAAGCGGTCCTGACCAACGTGTTGGGCACAAAGAACATTGCGGATGCGACCGTGCAACATGGCATTGATACGATGGTCATGATCTCAACGGATAAAGCAACGCACCCAGTCAATGCGATGGGTGCGTCAAAACGCATCGCAGAGACCTATTGCCAGTCTCTGGACATTGACGCCCGGAAAAACAATCAAACCCGGTTTGTCACCGTCAGGTTTGGCAACGTTCTCGGATCTGCTGGATCTGTTATTCCCTTGTTTGAAAAACAGCTGCGCCAAGGTGGCCCCATCACGGTCACCCATGAAGATATGACGCGCTACTTCATGACCATTCGAGAGGCGGTGGAGCTTGTTCTGCAAGCAGCCACGCTGCGTGATGACACGATCGACGAGGGTGGGGCGATCCTCGTTCTCGACATGGGCAAGCCAGTTAAAATTTTGGATATGGCCAACGAGATGATCAAGCTTGCAGGCCTGACACCCAACGAAGACATTAAGATCGACATCACTGGTCTGAGGCCTGGAGAACGTCTTTATGAAGACCTTTTTGATGACGCTGAAGAACTCCTACCGACCAGCCATGCAGCAATGATGGCCGCCAGGCCCCGCGTAGCAGACCGGGCTTTCGTTGAAAAAGGCATATCAGCGATGGTTGAGGCCGCTGGCAAAGGGGACGATTCTGAGGTTCGGAAGCTGATGGGACGGCTTATTCCTGACTTCAAGAGCGCGGACGCCAAAGTGGACCAAAACCCATCACCGGCCCATAGCCCTAACGCAACAGAATGAAACATTAAGTTATTTTGGGTGAAAATGGTGATGTGCCATTTTCTGGCGCGAATTCTGGCGCTTCATAGCCACTTACGCAGAGATGAATAGTTAAATGAACGGACGCGATACAACCGTCATAGTGCTGGCTGCTGGCAAAGGCACTCGTATGAAGTCGGCCATCCCGAAGGTTATGCACGAGGTGGCCGGACAAACCCTTCTGGGTCATGTATTTGCAGCGGTAAAGACCTTTTCTCCGGAACAGGTCATCGCCGTAGTTGCCCCCGACATGAGGAACGTCGCTGACTATGCTCAGACTTGGGGCGAAGAGGTTCAGACTTGTATTCAGCACGAAGCCAATGGAACTGGCGATGCCGTGAGAAGCGCGCTGGGCCAGGTTTCAAGCGATCCTGGTGTCGCGCTGGTGGTGTTTGGAGATGCAGCATTTCTAGAGGCAGAGACACTAGTTGAAATGCGTGACGCCTGCGCTGCCGGGTCGGCAGTCGTTGTGCTCGGATTTGATACAGACAATCCTACAAACTATGGCCGTTTGATTTGCGATGACTCTGGCGCGCTCCTGCGCATCGTCGAGGAGAAGGCTGCCAGCGCGGCTGAAAAAAAGGTTACGCTTTGCAACAGTGGCGTGATGGCGATCTCACGAGAATTGCTTCATGAAATGATCGGCGAGCTCGAGCCGAACCCTGCCAGCGGTGAAATTTACCTGACTGACCTGCCGCAGATTGCGCAGGATCGCGGATTGACCTGTTCAGCGACGGTTCGTGACCTAGGGGAAACTGTTATCGGCGTGGATAGCCGGGGTGATTTGGCAACTGCAGAAGCAATTTTCCAGAAGCGGCTGCGAGAGAAGTTTTTGGCCAACGGCGTTACACTGCATGACCCCGAAAGCGTCTATTTCTGCGTCGATACGCAGATTGGCAAGGACGTCACCATTGAGCCAAATGTCGTCTTTAGACCCAATGTTCAGATTGGTGACAATGTTACAATCAAAGGTTTTTCTCATTTAGAAGGCGTGCGCATTGAAGCGGGAGCTGCAGTGGGGCCTTTTGCCAGGTTGCGCCCGGGAACACTGGTGGGTGAAGGTGCCAAAATCGGGAACTTTGTTGAGACAAAAAAGGCCAATATTGAGTCAGGCGCGAAAATCAGCCATCTGACTTATATAGGCGATGCCAGAGTTGGCGCTGAAGCGAACATCGGCGCGGGTACAATCACCTGCAATTATGATGGCTTCAACAAACACTTTACTGACATCGGGGCAGGCGCTTTTGTCGGATCGAATAGCTCCCTTGTTGCGCCAGTCAAGATCGGTGATGGCTCCTATATCGGCTCAGGCAGTGTTGTTACAAAGGATGTCACGCAGGATGCGCTCGCGGTTAGTCGCCCCAAACAATTGGAAAAGCGCGGCTGGGGAGCGAGCTTCCGGGAAAAGAACCAAATCTCAAAAGAGAAGAAAGACTGAACCATGTGCGGGATCATCGGTGTCGTGGGAAACGAAACAGCTTCTCCAATAATCCTCGAAGCGTTGAAGCGCCTTGAATATCGCGGGTACGATTCTGCTGGTATCGCGACGCTTCTCGATGGCGAGATCGCCCGGCGTCGGGCGGAAGGGAAACTATCAAATCTTGAGTCTTCCTTGCGTTCCGAACCGCTGGAAGGCGTGATCGGTATTGGGCACACCCGCTGGGCGACGCATGGTGCACCCAATGAGCGGAACGCGCACCCCCATGTCACTGATGACGTCGCTATTGTTCATAATGGCATCATCGAGAACTTCCGCGAACTCAAAGAAGGCCTTATCGCCTCTGGCGCCAGCTTCCAAACAGACACAGATTCCGAAGTTGTCGCCCATTTGATTTCAGCCCAACTCAACGGTGGACTCAAACCAGTTGAGGCAGCAAAAGCGGCTTTCGATATGCTCGAGGGTGCGTTTGCATTGGGTGTTCTGTTTCAAGGCGAAGACGATCTGATTGTCGCCGCGCGTCGTGGCAGTCCGCTTGCCGTAGGATATGGTGACGGTGCGATGTATCTCGGTTCTGACGCTTTTGCGTTGGCTCCAATGACAAATCGCGTGACATTTCTAGATGATGGGGATTGGGCTGAAATTCGGCAAACAAGCGTAACCATCCGAAATGCTTCAGGTGACATTGTCGAGCGTCCTGTCAAAATTACAGATGCTTCGTCGCAACTTGTCGACAAAGGTAATCACCGACACTTCATGGCGAAGGAAATCTTCGAACAACCGGAAGTCATCGGACACACGCTGGGCGATTACATCGATCCAATGACAGAAACTGTCAGACTCCCACATCTGCCCTTTGATCTGTCGGCGGTTCCGAAAATCACAATCATCGCGTGCGGCACGGCGTCCTACGCGGCACATGTGGCAAAGTACTGGTTTGAAGAGAAGGCGCGGATATCCGTTGAAATCGACATTGCTTCGGAGTTTCGCTATCGCGAAGCAGCCCTTCCAGATGGGGGGCTGGCTGTCTTCATTTCCCAATCTGGCGAGACCGCCGATACGCATGCCGCGCTTACCTATTGTCGGGAGCAGGGGCAGCACATCATGTCCATCGTGAATGTGACTGAGTCGACCATTGCCCGGGCATCAGACGCGATCCTGCCAACATTTGCCGGTCCCGAAATTGGCGTGGCGTCAACTAAAGCTTTTACCTGCCAGCTTACCGTGCTGGCGATCCTGGCAATTGCAACCGGCCGAGCGCGGGGAACAATCTCTGAGTCAGAGGAAAACCAGCTTGTTCGGTCTCTGCTCGAAGTTCCAAGGCATGTTTCCTCAGCACTTGGCCATACCGAAAAGCTTGAGGAGCTTAGCCATGCGCTCGCACGTGCCCGGGATGTGCTCTATCTCGGACGCGGGACCAACTATCCGATCGCCCTCGAAGGGGCATTGAAACTGAAGGAAATTTCCTACATTCATGCCGAAGGCTACGCAGCTGGGGAACTCAAGCACGGTCCCATAGCCCTGATCGATGAAGATGTACCGGTTATTGTGATCGCGCCAAGCGACCGACTCTTCGATAAGACAGTATCCAATATGCAAGAAGTAATCGCCCGCGGGGGCAAGGTGCTCCTGATCTCGGACGCACAGGGCATTTCGAAGGCGGCAGATGCTCCCTGGGAAGATGTCGAACTTCCGACATGCGATCCTTTTGTTCAGGCAATTGTGGCCACAATCCCAGTGCAGCTTTTGGCTTATTACACAGCAGTAGCCAAAGGGACAGATGTCGACCAGCCACGAAATCTCGCGAAATCCGTCACGGTTGAGTAAGAACAGAGCTTACAAGACGCCCAAAAACATGGTTTCATACCCCTACAAACCTTAAGGGGAATGGAAATCATGTCTTTTCAAGAAGCAATTTCGTCAGGCCTATCACGATATATCGACTTCAACACACGGTCATCCCGATCCGAATACTGGTATTGGGTGCTTTTCGTCGTCCTCCTGTCAATTGTTGCCGGAGTAATTGACAGCATCATATTCGACTCCCCCATTTTAAGATCGCTCGTCACACTCGGGCTTCTGGTACCTGGGATTGCAGTAGGTGTGCGCCGGTTGCATGACATTGCCCGAAGCGGCTGGTGGTATCTCATCGTCTTCATTCCACTGATTGGGGCCTTGGTGCTGATCTATTGGTTTGTTCAGCCAGGAACAGCAGGCAGCAATGAGTATGGCGATAACCCTCTTGGGGATGCCGCATCGACCTAAGACATCGGGCGCCACCTTTGGGTTTCATCATTTGCGGGGAAATCCTGGGGTGGCGACAAAATCGGCTGATTGACCTACTCTTGACCTCTACAACCTCCGTGATTCGCTTGCTTGCCGGTCACGGAAGAGGGGGTCGAGAGGCATGTTTGTGAATATGACTGCTGCCAAAGGTGCACCGCGAAGCTCTCTGCGCTTCGGCCTCTTGACCTTCGTTTTTCTTAGTTGTGCATCTCTGACATCTCAGGCCTTTGGCGCAACCAGTGAGGCGGAAGCAGAAGCGATTGCCTCCCTTAATGCAGGAACGGCCGCCATTCAATCCGGCAGGGCGTTGGAAGCTATCGATTATCTGAATGCTGCGATTGAGGGCAATGCTCTCGATGCTGAACGGATGGCTCTGGCCTATCATCACCGTGGCATCGCCAACCAAAAATTGGGCCTGGGCGGTCATGCTGTTGCTGATTATACGAGTGCCATTTGGCAGGGCGGATTGCCCGCAGCCATCTTGCCGCGTAGCTATTACAATCGAGCGGTGGCCTATGCCGGTATGGGACAGCAGGAACGGGCCGCGCGGGACTATGACAAAGCGATAGAGCTGGCACCCAACTACGCTTCAGCTTTTCACAATCGCGGCAATCTACGGCGGCATTTGGGGCGTCACACTGATGCGATTGCGGACTATGATCGCGCGCTGACCCTGGGCATGGGCGCGCGGGCGCACTTGACCTATTTCGCCCGAGCATTGTCACACAAAGAAGTTGGCAATAAGCAGGCCGCTCTCGAAGATGCGGCCCACTCCCTGGAGCTGGAGGCGAATTTTGCCCCGGCTCAAACCGCACTGGCAGAGTGGGACGGTTCGCGCCTAACGCAACTCGCCGCGGCAAAACCGGTCGAAGCACCAATCGTGACTGGATCCATCGAGGAACCTGCGCAATCCGCTTCTGAGCCGACAGCTATTCAACCTGCCACAGAAGCGCCATCACCGGTCGCTGATCTGGATGGCATTCGGATCCCTCAAGTTGTTTCCAGTGCAGGACAGGCTGTGACACTCACGCCACCCAATGTCGCGGCCATTGAGCCCCAAAGCGGCAGTGTGACCGTGCGGCCTCTGTCCGAGGCACTGCCACCACCCAGAGCAAGCAATAACGGTTGGGAACCGACTGTGACCCGCTTTGCCCAACCGCCTTCGCGTCAGCAATCTAATGCAGGTCGCGTCGCCGCTGTCCCCTCGGCTGACCCGATGACAACAGCGTCAATTGATGGCTCCGGGCCAACGCCCAGAACTCGGGATAGAAACCTTCTAGCGCCGCCACGCTACACACCGCCTGCGGAACCAATTCGCGTGGCAGAAGGCACGGTTACCACCACGAGCGACGCAAGCCCTGCGCCGCGTGGGCTGAGGATTCAAATTGGCTCTTTCAGGTCAGCGTCCGACGCCACAGCTGCCTGGGATAAAACTGTTGCAGCCCATCAGGAGTTGATCGGGCAACGACAACCCTACATCGTGGAAGCTGACCTCGGTGCGCGTGGTATCTATTATCGCCTACAAGTTGGACCGCTCCATTCGAGCAATGAAGCTAAAGCGCTATGTAATGCGTTGAAGGCCCGCGGTCAGGATTGCATTCTCGCTGCCCGATAATGACCAGATGACCTCTGCTAGGCAGACGGCTGGCTTGGCCGCGTGACAACATAGCTGGCCACACCAATCAGAATGGATATCACGCCGAATACGACCACCAGGGGTGCATTCGTTCCAAGCGCTAACCAAAGACCACTGGCTGCCATCATCGTGACAGCGATGACCTTCGCGCGGACCGGGATGATCCGGTCACGCTCCCAATCAGCGATATAGGGACCGAAATATGGGTTCTCAATCAGCCAGGTGTGCAAGCGCGGCGAAGAACGAGCGAATGCCCACAAGGCTGCGAGCAAAAAGACGGTTGTCGGCATCACCGGCAGAACGATACCAATCGCGCCGAGGGCAACACATACCCAGCCAAGGCCCTGAAGAAGATGCCGGCGATAGGCTCTTTCAGTCTCAACTGTCATCTCTATACCGGTCCGCAGAACGTCTTTTGCGGCTTCCTTGAGATTGGCCAAACAAGTCCCCAGCTCTCGGTCAAGCGGACTGACGCAACGTCTGGTTGGTCATTTCGCGTCTTCATGTCCGCACTCTCCTTATTGTTGTCGAAACCCGGAAACAATCTGTAAACTGGTCGTCAATACCCAGAATCCGGGCATTTTGAGCCCTAACTATCTGGGACATATAGTGCCTAAATGCATTCAGGGAAGAGACACATGGCTCAGAACACGATCGGTCTCAAGGCCTTTGGAGGATATATTCCTCGGCTAAGACTGCAGCGGAAGTCAATCACAAGTGCAAATGCCTGGATCGCCCCCAACCTGGTTGGCAAAGGCAAGGGCGAACGGTCTATGGGGAACTGGGACGAAGACAGCTTAACAATGGCTGTGGAAGCCGCTCGAGACCTGCTTGGGCCCGATGAGGACCGGTCTCACATTGATGCGCTCTATTTTGGGTCAACGACCCTTCCGTTCAGCGATCGGCTTAATTCTGGGATTATCTCAGCAGCCCTGACGCTTGAAGAGGGCATACAAGCGGTTGACGTTTCCTCCACTCAGCGGGCGGGCACAACCGCGCTTCTGCAGGCTCTGAACAGCGTCAGCGGTGGTGCGAACAAGGAAGCGTTGATTTGTGCAGCAGACCACCGCAAAGCCCGCGCAGCGAGCGCACAGGAGCTTGAGTTTGGCGATGGTGCCGCCGCCCTCTCAGTTGGATCTGACGACCTCATCGCGACGTTCCTTGGTTCACATACGCTCACAGTCGATTTTGTCGATCATTTCCGCGGCAGTGGTGAAGAATTTGACTATGGATGGGAAGAACGCTGGATCAGGGATGAGGGCTTCAGCAAGATCGTGCCCAAAGCCGTTGCTGGCGCGCTTGAGAAAACAGGGCTAAGCGCTTCTGATATCGACCATTTTGTCATGCCTTGTACTTTTGCTCGTCTGCCGCAGAAGATCGCAAAGATTTGCGGGATCAATCCGGACGCAGTCGCTGATCCATTGGGAGCGGTTTGTGGAGAAACAGGCGCTGCTCATGCCCTGGTGATGCTGGTCCATACGCTGCAGAACGCCAGGCCTGGCGAGAAAGTCATGCTTGCTCATTTTGGCGGTGGCTGTGACGTCCTCATTTTTGAAACGACGGACCTTCTGGCTTCCATGTCGAGCAAACGCGGCATCGTTGGATCACTCGCTGACCGACAGGAAGAAACGAACTATATGAAGTTTCTTACCTTCCACGGGTTGGTGGAGTGGGAACGCGGTATGCGAGGCGAGCAGGACAAGAAAACGGCGCTCACGACACTCTACCGGAATGAAGATACAGTTATGGGCCTCGTGGGCGGGCGGTGTACCGAGACTGGCGTGGTCCAGTTTCCGCGGTCACGGATCTCAGTCGCGCCCAACAAGCCAACCGTTGACACCCAAGAGCCCTACAAATTTGCCGACCGGAAGGCGACCATTCTCTCTTGGTCTGCTGACTTCCTTAGCTTCTCTATGAACCCGCCCAACCACTACGGCATGATCGTGTTTGAGGGGGGTGGCCGGATCATGATGGATATTGGCGATGTCGTTCAGGGCGAAGTCGACAGCGGCATGGAGGTGCGGATGGTGTTCCGCATCAAAGATTTTGACGATCAGCGTGGATTCAAACGCTATTTCTGGAAGGCCGTACCTGTCCGAAATACGGTGCCCGCTGCCCAGGCTGCAGAATAAACAGTAGAGACACACAAAACAGAGTATCCAACTCCCGGCCCCGGCCGGGCGACCCGACGGAGGGAAGAATGGCACGAGGAATTAAAGACAAAGTCGCGATCCTAGGCATGGGATGTTCGAAGTTCGGCGAACGCTGGGACAGCGGCCCAGAAGAGCTGATGGTGGAAGCCTACCTTGAAGCGATCGAAGATGCGGGTATTGAACCCACACAGTTGGACGCTGCCTGGTTCTCAACCCATATTGACGAGATTGGAACAGGTAAAGGGGGCACACCTCTCTCCGTGGCTCTGCGCTTGCCAAACATCGCCGTCACGCGGGTTGAAAATTTCTGCGCCTCTGGCTCTGAAGCTCTGCGCGGTGCAGTTTATGCCGTTGCTTCTGGTGCTGCAGATATTGCGCTCGCTCTTGGCGTTGAGAAACTCAAAGACACTGGCTATGGCGGCCTTCCTGTTGCAAACCCAGGCACGCTCAATCCTCAATTGATGCCCAACGGCTCCGCTCCTGGAAACTTTGCGCAACTAGCATCTGCCTATCGTGCCAAGCATGGCGTTGATAAAGACGACCTGAAACGCGCTATCGCGCATGTCTCAGTGAAAAGCCATGCGAACGGGGCCAAGAACCCTAAAGCTCACTTACGCAATGAAGTCAGCGAAGAGCAAGTGATGAAGGCGCCGATGATTGCCGAGCCGCTTGGTCTGTTTGATTGCTGCGGCGTGTCAGACGGTGCTGCGGCAGCGATTGTGACAACACCCGAGATCGCGAAGGCAATGGGCAAGAGCGATATTGTAACGGTTAAAGCGCTGCAGCTATCAGTGTCAAACGGGCTGGAAAGCCAACACAATAGCTGGGACGGCAGCTATTTCCACACCGCGCGGATCGCCGCGAAGAAAGCCTATGCAGAAGCGGGTATTGAAAACCCTCGCGAGGAAGTCTCTATGATGGAAGTGCATGATTGCTTCTCCATCACAGAGCTTGTCACCATGGAAGATCTCTTCATCTCACCGGAAGGTGGCGCGGTGAAAGACGTGATGGACGGCTTTTATGACAGTGATGGCGATGTGCCCTGCCAGATTGATGGGGGCCTTAAATGCTTCGGGCATCCCATCGGCGCATCCGGTCTTCGTATGGCATATGAAATGTATCTGCAGCTCCAGGGCAGAGCAGGGGAACGGCAACTGCCCAATCCCAAGATCGGTCTCACCCATAATCTGGGCGGTGCGCCTTCACAGAATGTTTGCTCGGTTGCCATCATCGGCGCTCACGACGCTTAAGAGCTTTTGCATACCCGAAGAAGAGCCGGGCTGTCACAGCCCGGCTTTTTATATGGCAAACGCTTACGGTCCTGGAACAAACGGCACAAGCGGATGTAGCCAGTATTCCGTTTCTATTGCAGCTTCTTCAGCCTCCGGAGCAAAATAATCAAGGTTTTGATTGCGGTAGTAGCGATAAAACATTTCTTCGATTTGCGGACTAGGAAAACTCAGAAATCCTGAGCTCTCAGCGGCGGCCATCGCAGCCAGGTAGGCATCCAGAGGTGTGCCAACTGAGATAACAATGGGATAAGGAAACCCTGCCAGAGAGGTGGTTGCAGACTGGACCGTTTCCGCTCCTCTGACAAACTTATAGACACCCAGATCTTCTCGAACACGCCCGCCACCGTAAGCTTGGAATAAGCAGCGGTTGATTAGCCATTCCTTCAACTCGTCACGTGCTGCGTTGGCAACATCGGAGTTTTCAGATGAAATTTCGTCCAGCTTATCAAATGGCGATCCCATCTCAATGCGCGCATTTGGGTTCTGCGCTTTTATGGACGCAATTCGAGCATCTAGATACTCAAACGCACGTTCCCGCCACCAGGTGGTAAATGCATCTATTTGTTCTTGCGATGGTGTTAGTACGCAAGACGGCTGAAGATTTTCGGTTACTTTTTCAAGTGCAATAGGTCGTAACTTTGATGCGGCTGACGACAGAAGCCGCTCATCCAGCACGCCGTCGCGGAGGTATTTCACGATGTCTTTGCGCTCATCTGAACTCGGCTTGAGCTCACCATACGTGTAGGTCTTACCGTCCATAACCGCGATGATGGTGCTATCCGCCGGGTCCGCCAATGCCGATGAACTCCAAACAAAACACCCAAACAAAACTCCTAACGACACTCGTAACATTTCCACGCTCTCCCCAGAACATTAAACGAAATGACGATATCATATTAGGAAGGTGCTTGCTGGACTCATTCATCAATCGCAAATTGAAGGCGCAAGTATGCCCACACTTGGCACAGCACTTCTATCTGATCTAAACCTTCTTCGCGACGATGAAGCGGCTAAACGCATTGTGGTTCTCACTCACAATAATCTCGAACCCGGCTGCCTCGATTTTGTCTTCGACATCTGAGCCTTTCAAGAAACACACATAAGGTGCTTTCCCAAAAAACTGCATGATGGGAATGGCGATACGCCCGAGGGCACTCCACTTCCAATCTGAAATACAGGGCGTCTTGGAGATCAGCACGCCCCCTGGCTTTAGACGCGCGCGCAGAGCCAGGAGGTCTCCCTCCAGATCAGGCAAAAGATGTAGAATATTGAACCCGGTGATCGCATCGTAAGACTTTGTCGCGAGTTTTGTGTCAGCCGGCGTTGCCTGAATAAACTCCACATTCGCCACTGACTGCGCTGCGGCTTTTTGTGCCCCGATACTGATCATATTTGCGGAGATATCTGTCGCCGTAATGTGGCTTACTGCATCAGCCAGAAGCAGAGCGGTGCCGCCGGTGCCGCAACCAATCTCCAAAAGATCATCGCCCGAGTTGAGATATTTCCGGGTTTCCGCAAGCGTGTGCTCATAAGCCACCTGGTCCTTTATGGGCGACGCCGCATATTTCTCAGCTGTTTGATCCCAAAATCTGGCATCGCTGGTCATTGGTGTTCCTCTGTCAATCATCTATCCAGACCATCTACGTAATTGCACACGTTGCAAAGATAAATTGCCAAAATTGGTACGTTCGATATACATAAATGCATGGATTGGACATCGGTCACTTTTGATTGGAACCAGGCACGGTCATTCCTTGTCACCGCCGAAGAGGGGTCCCTGTCTGGGGCTGCGCGGGCTCTTGGACTTACTCAGCCGACCCTCGGCCGACAAGTCGCGGCCTTGGAAGCCAGCCTCGGAGTCACACTTTTTGAGCGGGTAGGGAAGTCACTTGCCCTCACAGATTCTGGTAGAGAGCTTCTCACGCATGTTCGCACAATGGGAGAAGCAGCAGGCCGGTTTTCGCTCAGCGCTCTTGGACAATCTCAGATGTTGGAGGGAAAAGTCAGTATTACCGCAACTGATGCAATGTCCGCCTATCATCTGCCTCAAATTCTGAAAACCATTCGAGAGGCAGCCCCCGGTATTGAACTGGATGTGGTCGCATCAAATAGCGTTCAGGACCTTCGTCGTCGTGAGGCAGATATAGCAATTCGCCATGCGCGTCCCGAAGAACCTAATCTCATCGCAAAACTTGTGAACGAAACTTCGGCCCACCTGTTCTCATCGCCGAAGTATTTGGATTCTTATGGTCGGCCAAACAGTCCAGCAGACCTCGCCGACGCAGTGTTTATTGGCCCTGAAGACCCGGAACGCATGTTGCCAGCACTCGCTGAAATAGGCCTCCCCCTCAAGCGTGAGCAATTCAAGATTACGACGAACAATGGCGTTGCGATGTATGAAATGATCAGCCAGGGACTCGGCATAGGCTTTATGCCTAAGAACTTCATGCCAACGACCAATATGGTCGAGTTACTCCAGCTTGAGCAAGTCCTACCGGAGTTGCCGCCCATTCATGTCCCTGTCTGGATTATTGCTCACAGCGAAGTTCATACGAGTCCTCGGGTTCGACTGGTCTTTGATATTCTCGCGGAGGCACTCGCGAGATAAGCAGACGGCGAAGACCGTTCATGCTCACTGTAACCAACCTATGTTTCAGTCGTCTCACTGATGGGAGCAATCACCACATGCAGCTGATCTATGATGTCTGAATCTCTTTTAGCGAGCGGAAACACTCCCCGGTAAATCTCTTTATGCTCTTTGCCCGGCAAGGGAACATTGGCGCGGGCAAACACAGGCACGTGTCCCTCAACAACCTCATGGAATTCCTGGCGGCGGCGCTCTGCGGCCTCGACAGGCAGATCATCGCCCAGCAATTTTCCAGTGTAGTCGATGCCAAACAATTCACAGCATTTCGGCCCGGCAAAACGGTACCGATAGACTGGCGGATCGTACCTGGGAACAACATCCAAGATGAGTAACCATGGAAGAAGGGACGCTACCTGCAAGGGGTCAAATTCCTGACCAGACAACACGCCAGCACTGGTTTTGTGACCTTCGAAATGGCGGAGATAGGCCCGAACTGGGTGAGCCTCTGGAATGTCATCCGATTGAATCGGTTGAAACGGCATTCATATCCCCGTGCATAAAGCACCCAATACACAGGCACCTTCTTCCCCACATCTCTGATAAGAAACTGGGGCCAACTCGGGTGAAATCAAGCCTTCAGCGAAAGAGTTCTTATCTTTTCCAAAAGGAATCAATGCGGCGCGAAACATCGGCGCGCAGATTCATATGAAAGAGGTTGTAGTCGTAGATGTGATAGTCACCGCCAAAAGCACCATAGGTGAAGCCCTCATCATCATCTGGTGGTGTCACAATCAGCATACCATCGTCACACGCGGCACCTGTTGCTTCTGGACGAAGCGTGCGAATGGACTCTTCGCTGTCTGCGAATGGCTGTGCACCCAGATTGCCGGTTGCTTCAGCGATACCCCCCAAATTTCCGTTAATCGGGTTCACGCATGCAATCTTGCGCCCGCCAATATGCTGCAACTTGCCCTCAATCCAGATCTTTGTCGTTTCCTTCCATCCCATCGTTTCAGCCTCTGATGTGACCGAATTCCAGTTCAGGTAGCAGCCTGTAGTGTGTGCTTCCTGGCAAGGCCCGACGCCCTCTGCGCCCAACTCTTCAGGAATGGAAAAGCCGACGAGATAGGCTGCCACCATTCGGTTTGCGAGATTGGTCCCTGCGATCTTCTCCTGAAGGAGTTTCATGCCATGAAGCGACCCCTGACTGTGGGAAGCTAGAATAAATGGCCGGCCTTCGTTGAGGTTTTCAATGAAATATTCAAACGCGTTGGCAACGTCTCCATATGCGAACTCAAGAGCCTGGTAAGTATCCGGTTCCTCACCCATAAAAGCGTAGAGCGTTGCCTGTCTATAGCGAGGGGCAAACACGCGGGCGCTGCTGTTAAACACAGCTGCCTGATGCCGCAGGACGCCATTTTCAAGAAAGTCTTTTGTTTCGCCGGGCTCGTCATACCGCGCATTCCACATGTCGTCCTGATAGTAGGTCGTTGGATGCACGAAAAACACGTCGACCACAGCAGCATCCTGCCCATCAAGGATTCCACTTTCAGGCGGCACAACGTCTGCTTTGTCATCCTTCGTCGGAAGGGCCGCCCAGGCATCAGGTTGTGAATAGTCAGGCGCGGGAGGCACATTTGCCTCATCAAAGCTAGCAGACGGTTTTAAGAAAAGACGCTGGCCCAATTTTGGGTTGAGATAAAGCGTTAGCGCGCCAATGGCAGCGATCATCACCAGCCCGGCAATTCCATAGAAAATCTTCTTCAACATGGTCTTTGATCTCTGCCCTAAGTGTTTATGTCTTCGCCGCTGGCCATGAACTCGGCCATCAGCTGCGTCGCCTCTTGGTCTTCCAGAAGCAATGCTGAAAAACGGCCCCGTTCATTAGCACATCCATCGCTGAGCGGGGTGGTCGTCGCTGATTTCACCAGTGCTTTTGCGTCCGCCAGTGCCCTCGCGGGCTTGTTCTTGAAATCCTCGGCAATTTCATATGCCAGCTCAAGTGCGGTGTTTTCGGCCAGATGGTGTACCATCCCAATCTCTGCCGCTTCCGCCGGTGCCACGGTCTTGCCTCGAAGGATCAACTCTAGGGCGCGCGCTTCGCCAATCACGCGGGGTAGGCGCTGTGTTCCGCCCGCACCTGGAAAGATGCCGATATTGGTCTCCGGCAGACCAATCCGATAGTCCCCGCGCTCTGCAATTCTGATGTCGCAGCACAGCGCGAATTCAAATCCGCCGCCCTGGCAAAAGCCGTTGATTGCCGCAATTGTGGGCATGTGAAGCTGGTCCACACGATCGAACAGGTGTGAAATGGGATTGCCGCGTTTGCCTGCTTCCATAAGTCCCGCTGCGTCGAGACCGCTTTTTTGAACAGCGTCGGTCGCGCCCTGGATTTCCCCCACATCATAGTGGCGAATAAACACGCCAGGAACGCCGCCGGTGAAAATCACAGCCCGAATGCCATCATCCTTCTCAATTACATCAAGATGAGCCGCGAGCTCTGCGACTTGTGCCTGGTTGAGATATCCGCGTGGTGGGTTGTTGAATGTGACAATCGCCAGACCGTCCCTTTTCTCAAAGCCGACGAGTGGATCGCTCATGTCCGGTTTTCCTTCAACGCTTTTTTGTAGGCGGAGTATTTCGGTTGATCGATGGACAGCTTAGTTAGTGTGCTTGTCCAGAGATGTTCCTTCAGCCCTGGCGTGTCGAGGGTGAGAGCGCCTGTTTCAATATGATCGCTCAACTTCCTGTTCAGCACCTCAAGGTTGGTTTCCTTTGATGACAACAGAGCCTGCAGTCGGGCGACTTCCATAAGGTTCGCCGTCGGCGCGGTCTCGAGTTCCCGCTGAACGATATCGAGAGCATTTGCTGCGACAAGGGCGTGGAACCGCGTCCGACCCTCCAATTCGGGTAGCACCTGCTCGCGCATGAAATCACTCACCACGCCGACAATTTCCAATGAGGTTGGTAGATCTTGCATGACTATCCTCTCAGTCTGCTGCCAGCAGGTATAGCAGATCGATTTCTGTTTCTGATGATCGTCGGCCAATCGCTGCCCGTTCAACTGACCGGTCCATGCCTGTTTTGAAGGCTTCATACATGGTGGTGCACATGACGCCCCATTTAAGCGTGCCAAGCACCTCCCAGAACTTGACCCTGTCCGGGTCTACCTTGGGGCCACCAGATGCTTCGTACCCGGCGAACATGTCCTCGCGTTCTCCAAAACCTCCAACAGGCTTGTCAATGCCACCAAAACGCCAGGAGTTCACGCAGATCCAACCCATATCCTCCATCGGGTCACCAATATGCGCCAGCTCCCAATCAAGAATGGCTGACACACCGTGTGTTGGATCAAACATAATGTTGCCGTTTCGAAAGTCCCCATGCACCAGTGTTTGACGATCATCATCAGGCACATTGTCGGCGAGCCACTTGAACGCCAAATCGAATACCGGGTGCGGATGTCCGTGGGTTTTGTAAACCTCGCGATAGCGCGAAATCTCCTCAACCGCCGGGGAGACCCGAAGAGGGGGCAAAGACTTCACCGGCACCGCGTGGAGTTTTGCGAGCGCCTCGCCACATTGGCGTGCAAGCTTGGGGCGGACAGCGGCAAAGTCTTCTGTGCGCACGATCTTTGATCCCAAGGTCTCACCGTCCACGTGGTTCATAATAAAACCACTCCCAAGACCGTCAGAACTCGCAGCCACATATCGGACTGTTGGTACGACGACGCCAGCTTCTGCTGCCAGCTGAATCAGCTTCGCCTCCGTTTCCAGCCCGACAGCTGTTCCACTCGCATTGCCGTCGCCTCCGCCGGGTGCCCGACGAAGGATCAGCGCCTCTACTTCACCGTCTTTGTGTGTTTTGAATGACCAGGTTTCCTGACTTGCCCCGCCAGATAGACGCTTTAAGTCGGTTATTGTCGCGCCGCCGAAATGCTGCGCGGCCACCTTGGTCAACCCTTCAGTTAATTGTTCCGCAGGTGTTGTCATGGTCGGAGAAGCCCAGATGGTTTGCCGTCGATAATCTGATCAAGATATTCAGACAGACCGTAGCCAACATGCCCGTCACAGCGATATTCGGTCATGCCTTCTGTAATCCGCGTATTGAGCTGCTGACCGTCCGGCGTTTTGCGACGATTGCGCAGTGGAATAAGGGAGAGAACTTTTCCATCTACTGTGTAGCTCGCCCCGGATTTTGTTTTCACCTCGGCGCGGAGCGATGTTTGGTAAAAATTCTCATCCCATTCGCTTTCGATCTTCACGTCCTCGATCAAATCATACGCTCCGTCTTTCAGGACCATACCCCCGTGGCGTTCCTGGCCTTCCTCATTGGTCACGATGGAAATCATCATGCCGAAGTCACGCCCAAAGTTCATTGGGAGCCAGCGGTACCAATTGATCGCCTGCCAATGCCGCGGCCCCCAACTTTTATCCCTCAGGCCAAAGCCTGATACGGACCACTCTTCGTCGCCTATCTTAATCGTGCCCCTGGCGGCCATATGCTGCTCATAGTGGGCTTTGGCGAATGACTTCTCAGGATCAATATCGAGTGAATTTCCGTCTTCCTTCACTGTCTCGCCGCCAAACATGGGCGAAACGCCTTCATAGTCGAGCGAGACAGAACAGGGGACTGTTGGGTGATCTTTGAAAGCCTGAGATGGGTTTGCCATGTCGAAGGGTTTATCGAGCAGCAACACCTTGCCTTCGTATGTCACCTTTAGTCTCTTAAAAGGCTCGATGATATCGACTTTCAGGCCACCGGCATCCATGGCGTCGTTGTTTTCAATTTTGGGACGGCCAAACATGAAGCCCACCCGGCCATCGGGTAGATAGAGACAGACCGATGTCTCTGCATAATGTTCGTTCGGTCTGTTGCCGATACGAAACCATCCCCCAACTTTTTGCTCGGGGTCGAACATGTTGAAATACATGCTTTCATTGTAGTTCGCAGCCGCATCTGGGGTATGGGTGTATTCGTCCTCAGGGTCGAGGCGTAGTTTGAGCCCTTTTGCCAATTCTGCCATGTCTTCCTCCCGTTCAGTGTTGTTTATCTCGGTCACGAACACGGGAGCTGCGCCGCCCAATCGCGCTCACCATGTCCAGTTGATATCGGCAGGTGGTCTTGCCACCCGGAAATCGTCCTATATTTCTGACATGAAACACCGTAAATGGTAAGGGTGACCTAGGGTTAGGTAGAGGCCAAAAAATGACAGACCCAAGTGAAGGCGATCAACACCACATCCTACAACCTGCCAAAAAGGCGGGGTTTACTTCGCGTCTTCGGACCTATTTCCTGACAGGCCTCGCGGTCGCTGCACCCATATGGATCACAATCTACCTACTCAGGTGGTTTGTGGAGTTTATAGATACCTACGTCGTTGGGTTCTTTCCGGATCAATATCACCCTGATCAGCTATTGCCCTTCACCGTTCCGGGCATAGGCGTCATCATCGGCCTTATCGCACTGACCGTTCTGGGTGCTCTTACCGCCAATTTTCTGGGGCGGCGTATTCTGGCATTTGGCGAACGACTTGTTGATCGCATGCCGATTGTCCGGAATATCTACAATGCGCTAAAGCAGATATTCGAGACTGTCATCTCTCAAAGCGGCACCTCTTTTAGAGAGGTTGGACTTATTGAATATCCAAGGCGCGGACTCTACGCACTGGTCTTTGTTACAACTCAGACCAAAGGGGAGGTGCTTGAGAAGGCATCCACTGACGACGGTCTTGTTAGCGTGTTCCTGCCAACAACACCCAACCCCACATCAGGCTTTCTTCTGTTTGTCCCTAAGGGTGACATTGAGATTCTCGACATGTCTGTGGAAGAAGCCGCCAAATTAATTATCTCCGCCGGCCTGGTTGAACCGCCAAAGAACAACGGAACAACAGACCCTGCGGAAACAGACTTGGGCTCCAAAGCTTAGGATGACGCCCCGGATTGCTGTTTAAGAAACAAACGTAACCGCGTCTTGGAAAGACGCTCTGGTCGTGCGCAGTTGATTGACGGCAGCAGATGTATCTTCTTTGCCGATAGCAAGACCGCAGAAAAGCACCTGTTCTTCAGGTGCGCCAACAAATCCCGAAACGAAATCCGGCCACCTGCTCCAGGCTTCTTGTGCACAGGTCGCATAGCCTGCTTCTTCAAGCAAAAGCATGGCTGTTTGCAGATACATACCAAGGTCAGACCATTGGGGCGGCCCCATCGACCGGTCGATAAAGCAAAAGGCCGCGGCTGGTGCACCAAAGAAACGATAGTTGTTTTGCAACCACTCCAAGCGCTTTAGTTTTTCATCCCGGTTAATGCCAAGTAGCGCGTACATTTCTTCGCCCACATTGTATCTATAAGTCCGATAGGGCTCGATGAGGCCCTCCGGATAAACCGCATATTGCGGCTCCTCTCCGAGGGGGTTTTCCTCCATCTTCATCTCCAGGTCTGCACGGAACCGTTTCATTGAGCTGCCGGTAAGGACATAAAGGTGCCACGGCTGAACATTGCCCCCCGATGGCGCGCGAAGAGCTTTCTCTAAAACCTCCCGGATGACCGCGTCTGGAACGGGGTCGGGCAAGAAGGCTCGTGTGCTTTTGCGTTTTGCAACGGTGTCTGTGACTGATTGGGACATGGGCAGCTCCTCTATATTTTTACTATTGATAAAATTTTATGTATGTGCAAATTAGGGGAATGACAAGAGATAGCTTGAGAGAAAAAAACAAATACGCGCGACGGGAAAAAATCCTGGCAAATGCGATGGGGTTGATTGCAGCGAATGGTGAGCGCGGCTTTACGTTGAAGGAACTCGCTGCCCAATCCGACGTTACGATTCCGACGATCTACAATCTTCTGGGCGGCAGAGAAGAGGTTATTCTTACGTCGATTGAGCTCGCCTTGCATGACGTCGACGAGCTCTTGAAATCAGACGACGCACTGACGGGGATTGAGCGTGGTGTGGCGCTCCTGGACTCGCTGTTTGCTTTGCTTGCCTCCAACAAGCGCACCTATAAGGCTGTCTTCCGCACACTGTACGAGCTGGAGTCAAAAGCCGTCAGCCAAGCTATGGGAGACCTATTCACGAATGCCGGTCGTCGGTTTGAGCTCATCGTGCAGCAGGCCGTCGAAGAACGGGATTTACGTGGTGCGCTTAAACAGCGGCCGCTCGCTCACAATGTCGTTCATGCCACTTTGGGGGCGATCCGAATGTGGTCGGTGGGGTCGCTCAAGAATGACGTTGCGCTTGCCCGCGCACAATACGCGCTACTTGTCACCTTGCTCTCTGATGCAACGCCCAAAGGCCGGAAAAAGATGATGGTGCTGGTGAAAGCGCCCGAAGCCTTGCTGGACAAATAGATGCAGCCTTCTTCAAAACCCGCTTCGCAAGACCAGCAGTTTTTCATCTGGAATGGCCACAAAATCGCATACCAGCAATACGGCGAAGGCCCAGACCTGGTGCTTCTTCATGGCTTTCCTTCATCCTCTCGAGACTGGGATATTGTGGGTGAACGGCTGGCTCAAGACTATCGGATCCTGCAGTTCGATTTTCTTGGTTATGGAGGCTCGGACAAGCCACGCAACGTCTCCTATTCGGCCTATCGTCAAAGTTCACTCGCGAGCGACATCATCCGCACCCGAAGCTCCAGGCCGCCCATAATTGTGGGGCATGACCTCGGCGGTATTATTTTGCAAATTCTGCTCACTGGACAATTCGGTGCACCGGACACATTGGTACGCCAGGCGGTGTTCATGAATTCCAGCGTCTATGCAGCACTCTACCGTCCTACACTTAGCCAACGCCTGCTGACCACGCCAATTATCGGCGGACTGGTTGCCCGTGCGATGTCCGAGAAAACGTTTCAGAAAGGCGTTCAGATGACGGGCGGAAAACACAAAGACCGTCTCCGCGAAGAGACCAGTCGCATGTGGCAGGAATTTGCGGCCAATGAAGGCAAGTTGCTGGCACCCAAACACCTCGTTTACATGAAGGAACGGGCGGACGCTTCGAAAGACCTAGAAACGGCGATGGAGCAATTCGGTTCGGCGCGATTGGCGTTTCTCTACGGTGATGCTGACCCTGTTTCCGGCCTACATCAACTGGCGCATATCAGGTCAAGACTACCCGCTGCACATGGTCGACAATTGGAGGGGCTTGGACACTTCCCGATGCTTGAAGACCCAGACTGTGTAGCTGCTGCCATTCACGATGCCGTTTCCAGCAGGGATCAGCCGGACTCCAGATAGCGGATCGCTTCATCCCGCTCAAAGAGATAGAGCAGGGTGCGCAGCGCCTTACCACGTTCAGTCTGAAGCATTGGGTCTGTTTCAAGGATCAAACGCGTGTCGTCATGTGCCGTTGCGAGTAGATCGGCATGTGCCACTGGATCAGCCAATCTGAATTCCGGAAGACCACTCTGTCTTGTCCCCAAAACCTCACCGGCACCACGAAGCTTCAGGTCCTCTTCTGCAATCCGGAACCCATCCTCCGTTTCTCGCAGGATGTTAATCCGGGCCTTGGCCGTTTCGCCGAGTGGCGTTTGATAGAGAAGCAGGCAGCTTGATTTGCCGCTGCCGCGCCCGACGCGCCCGCGAAGCTGGTGGAGTTGCGAGAGGCCAAACCGCTCAGCGTGTTCAATCACCATAATGGTGGCTTCCGGCACATCGACGCCCACCTCAATCACAGTCGTTGCGACCAGGATCGAAATCTCGCCAGACTGGAAGCGCGCCATCACTGCGTCCTTCTCCGCCGATTTCATGCGCCCATGAATGAGCCCAACTTTATCGCCAAACTCTGCTTTCAATGCTGCTGCGCGATCTTCAGCAGCGGCGACGTCGAGCTTTTCGGATTCTTCGACCAGCGGGCACACCCAATAAGCCCGCGCGCCTGTGGCAATCGCTCGACCAATCCCATTTACAACCTCGTCCAGGCGTGAATTAGGCAGGGCCCTCGTATCGATAGGCTGGCGGCCAGCCGGTTTTTCGGTCAGCCGGGTGACATCCATATCCCCATAGACCGTGAGCGACAGGGTGCGCGGAATAGGGGTCGCGGTCATCACCAGCACATCTGCCGGGATGCCGCCTTTGGCCGACAGTTGAAGTCGCTGATGCACACCAAACCGGTGCTGTTCGTCCACGACGGCAAGAGCCAGATCGTTGAATGCAACATCTCCTTCGAAGATGGCATGCGTCCCGATCAGAATGTGGATGGCACCGCTTTCTAGATCAGCGAGCAGCGCTTCGCGTTTTTTACCCTTGTCGCGGCCAGTCAGGACTTCGAGCCGAACCCCCACAGCTTCACACAAAGGGCCGAGGCTCGCTGCGTGTTGCCGGGCAAGGATCTCCGTTGGCGCCATCATGGCGCCTTGAGCGCCTGTTTCCACGGCATTCAACATCGCCATCAAGGCGACAGCCGTTTTCCCACTGCCTACATCGCCCTGCAGCAAACGTAGCATGCGCTTGTTGGCGGCCATGTCGCCGCCGATTTCGGCCAGCGCCATCATCTGGGCGTTGGTCAGTTTGAAGGGAAGGGCGTCCAGCACCTGGGAGCGCAGTTTGCCGTCTCCTCGTGTTTCCCGACCGGCTCTTGACCGCATACGGGTCCGCACAAGACCAAGCGCGAGCTGGTTCGCCAGCAGCTCATCATAGGCTAGCCTGGACCGGGCCGGCGTGCCGGGCTCCAGATCAGCTGAGCTTTCCGGCGCGTGAGAGGCGGCTAGGGCGCCTTTCCAGGACGGATATTTTTGTTTGGCGAGCCAGTTTGGTTCCTGCCATTCGGGTAAGTCCGGCACCAATTCAAGAGCGCCGCGCACGGCCTTTGACATGACCTTCAGCGTCACACCTGCTGTCAGCGGGTAAACCGGCTCAATCAGCGGCATTTCTGCTGCGTTTTCTGGCGCAACGATATGGTCTGGATGGGGCATCTGTGGATCACCCTGATAATAGTCGACGCGACCCGAAATGATCCGCCGTGACCCTTCTGGCAGAACCTTCGTCAGATAGTCGGGTCGGGCCCGGAAGAAAATCAGCGGCATTTCGCCGGTTTCGTCTGACACATGAACACGGTAGGGCAAGCGCTTGTTTCTAGAGGGAATATGTGTGCCAACATCAATTTCAAGCGTGGCGATTTCCCCATCGATTGTTTCAGCAATCTTTGGACGGTTCCGGCGGTCGATCAGGCTCGCAGGCAGGTGCCAGATCAAATCGATGACGTGTTTCCCCACTGGTTTTTCCAGCAGCTTTTCCAGCCGTGGTCCGATACCAGACAGGCGCGAAATGGGCGCAAACAGGGGAAAGAGGATTTCTGGCCGCATGAGGTTCCGGAGATCGGTTGAACAGATTGTTATCTTAGCCAATCCTACCCGGGACGGGCTGACAGGCAGAGCGGAAACGTATATATCCTGCGGCCAAAGCACTACCACCGATATTGAGGCTTTCATGACCGACGAGACGGTAGACGTCCGCCGCAAGCGGCTCCAGTTCCGGGCCTGGCACCGGGGCATCAAGGAAATGGACCTCATTATGGGGCGGTTTGCTGATGCGCATATTCAGGAACTCGACACGCCTGACCTCGACCTGTTTGAGGCCTTGCTCGAAGAGCCCGACGATCAGGTTTATGGCTGGATTGCGAATCGAGAGCCTGTGCCGGACGCTTTCAACACCCATATTTTCAAACGCATCTGTCAGCTCGACTTTATGGGCACGGCGGTCCCCAAGAGGCCTGAATAGACGCCGTGACGCTGCAGGACCGCATTTTGACCTCCAAAGGCCATCTGACCCTTGGAGAGACGCCAGAGGGTTATGACGCCGTCGTTCTGGCAGATATCGCCCGTGCTGCTGAGGCGCCGGTGCTCCATATCGCACGCGATGATGCCCGTCTCAATGGACTAGCGGACGCCCTGGCATTCTTTGCACCGGATCTTGAAGTCCTGAGGTTCCCCGCCTGGGACTGCCTACCTTATGACCGGGTCTCGCCTCAATCAGAAGTCGTGGCTCAGCGGATGGCGACCCTTGCACGGCTGGTGCATCCAGGTGGGCCAAAGAAGCCTCTTGTGGTGCTCGCAACGGTCAATGCAGCTCTACAAAGGGTGCCTCCGCGACAATTGTTGGAAGAGGGGGCCTGGGGGGCGGCAGCTGGAGACAGGATCGATCTCGACGGTCTCATCGAGTATCTGACGCTCAATGGCTACAACCGCACCGGGACCGTCCGAGAGCCTGGTGAATATGCTGTGCGCGGCGGGATTGTTGATCTCTATCCGCCTGATGGGGACACCGCACTCCGCCTCGACATGTTCGGCGACACGCTGGAAGCCATCCGGACATTTGACCCGGAAGATCAACTCACAACAGGCAAACGCGCCCGCATGGACCTGGTGCCGGTGAGTGAAATCCATCTTGATGCAGAAGCAATCCGGAGATTTCGCGCCGGATATGTTGCGGCCTTTGGTGCAGTCTCCGACGCCGACCCACTTTACGAGGCTGTCAGCGAGGGTCGAAAACATCACGGGATGGAGCATTGGCTTCCACTTTTTCACGAAAGCCTGGAAACCCTCTTTGGGTACCTGGACCGCTCGACCATCACGCTTGATCAGCTTGTGGACGATGCCCGTCAATCCAGGTTGGACCTGATCAAAGACTATTACGAGGCGCGGGAAACCGCCCTTAGCATGAAGAACTTGGAAGGCACCAGTTTCAAACCACTACCGCCTGCAGGTCTCTATCTCGACGAGGATGAATGGCAAAAGAACCTTGCCGAGCGGCAAGTACGCGTCTTTACGCCGTTTGCCCAGCCTGACAGCGATACGGCCCTCAGCCTTGGGGCGAAAGAAGGACGGAGCTTCGCGCCGGAACGTCAGCAGGATGGGGTCAATGTCTTCGATGTGTTGGCGGCCCATATTCGTGGGCTTCGAGCGGCAAAAAAACGAATTGCGCTCGCCAGCTGGAGCGCCGGCGCCCGCGAACGGCTGCAAGGGGTCCTGACAGACCATGGCGTCGAGAATGTCGCAGCGACCGATGATTGGGCGAGTGTTCTGTCGAGTAATCCTGCCATGGTCCACCTGGTGGTGCTGGGTCTGGAAACGGGGTTTGAGACTGATGATGTCGCCGTCATCAGCGAACAGGATGTTCTCGGGGATCGGCTCGTTCGCCGCCACAGAAAGAAGCGGGCAGACAATTTCCTGAAAGAGGCCTCCAGCCTGACCCCTGGTGACATTGTCGTTCATGTAGACCATGGCATTGGGCGATTTGATGGGCTGCAGACGATCGATGTGACGGGCGCGCCTCATGACTGTGTGCTGCTTCTCTATCACGGCGGCGACAAACTCTTCCTCCCAGTTGAAAACATCGAACTTCTGTCGCGCTATGGCTCAGACGACACCGTTGTTCAGCTGGACCGGCTGGGCGGCACTGGATGGCAGGCGCGAAAGGCCAAGCTCAAAGAGCGCATCACCGAGATGGCAGGCGAGCTGATCAAGATTGCTGCTGCCCGCGAGTTGAAGGATGCTCCAAAGTTTGTTCCTCAAGAAGGGGCCTTTGACGAATTCTGCGCGCGCTTTCCGTTTGATGAAACAGACGATCAACTGCAGTCGATTGAAGCTGTTGTCGAGGACCTGTCCCGCGGCCGACCCATGGACAGGCTGGTCTGCGGCGATGTGGGTTTTGGCAAGACTGAGGTGGCACTTCGTGCAGCCTTTGTTGCAGCTATGGAAGGACGCCAGGTTGCCGTTGTTGTGCCGACTACATTGCTGGCACGACAGCACTACAAGACTTTCATGGAGCGCTTCAAGGGTCTGCCGATCCGCCTCGGACGGCTCTCGCGTTTGGTTGGCACCAAAGAAGCCAATCAGACACGGGAAGAGCTCGCCAGCGGGCAGATTGATGTCATCATCGGAACGCATGCGCTGCTCGCCAAGAGCATCAAGTTCAAAGACCTCGGGCTGTTGATTGTCGACGAGGAACAGCATTTTGGCGTTTCTCACAAAGAGCGCTTGAAACAGCTTAAAGCCGATGTGCACGTACTCACGCTCACCGCGACGCCGATCCCACGAACGCTGCAACTAGCGCTCTCCGGCGTGCGGGAACTCTCGATCATTGCGACTCCGCCCGTCGACCGGCTGGCGGTGCGAACCTATGTGACGCCGTTCGATCCGGTTGTGATCCGCGAAGCGATCCTGAGGGAGCACTATCGCGGCGGGCAGAGCTTCTATGTCTGTCCGCGTATCGCCGACCTAGGCGAGATTGAAGAGTTTCTTCGGGAACAAGTGCCGGAGATAAAGTTCGTCACCGCCCATGGTCAAATGTCGCCTAGTGAGCTGGAAGACAAAATGACCGCCTTCTATGACGGTCAATATGATGTGCTTCTGTCCACCACTATCGTGGAGTCAGGCATTGATATTCCCTCCGCCAACACATTGGTCATCCATAGGGCAGATATGTTCGGCCTTGCGCAGCTCTATCAGCTGCGCGGACGGGTCGGACGTTCGAAGTCGCGTGCCTATGCCTATTTCACCACACCAGCGACCCGGAAACTCACGGCGAATGCCGAGAAGCGTCTTCGCGTTCTTCAATCCCTCGACAGTTTGGGCGCTGGCTTTACGCTCGCCAGCCACGACTTGGACATTCGCGGCGCGGGGAATCTGCTTGGTGATGAACAATCAGGCCATATTCGGGAAGTCGGGTATGAGCTCTATCAGGAAATGCTCGAGGAGGCGGTCGCGCAGCTCAGGGGCGAAGAGGGCGAGGGTTCGGATCAATGGTCGCCGCAGATCAATATTGGCACACCGGTTCTTATTCCCGAGCACTACGTCACTGATCTGGATGCCCGCATGGCGCTTTACCGTCGCCTGTCACAGGTTGAGAGCCGAGCCGACATTGACGCATTCGCGGCGGAACTAATTGACCGTTTCGGGCCTCTGCCGGAAGAGGTGGACTCGCTTCTCAAGATCGTCGAGATCAAAGGTTTCTGTCGCGCGGCGGGCATTGAGAAAATTGACGCAGGACCCAAAGGGGGTGTGCTCACGTTCCGCGACAATGTCTTCGCCAATCCGGCAGGACTCGTTGAATTCATCAATGACGAACGCGACAGAGCGAAGCTGCGCCCAGATCACAAACTCGTCTTCAAGCGGGCGTGGGATCTTTCAGAGGATCGGTTGGACGGCACTTTCAAGCTTGCACGGAAACTCTCCGAACTCGCGGCTGAGGCAGCCTAAGCCTCGGCTGCCGGCCGCTCCACAAGTCGTTCCTGCACGCGGCTAAACACTCTTGTCAGCGTTTCAACGTCCTGCGCGCCAACCACAGAGAATTTGTTTTCAAACAGGAAGCAGGGAACACCGGTGACACCCATCTCGCGCGCCATATGATCTTCATATTCAACCTGCTTACGGTCAGCGTCGCTGGCTAGCAGTTCCTTCACCAGATCAACATCCATGCCAATGTCGGCGGCAACCTCCGTCAAGACTTCCGCTTTGCCAACATCTTCGCCTTCTTCAAAATAGCGCTTGAAGAGCAGCTCAACGGCTTCCATCTGAAGGCCGGCGCTTCCCGCCCAGCGAACGAGACGGTGACTGTCCAGTGTGTTTGGGGAGCGTTTGATCTGATCAAACGCGAATTTGATGCCTTCCTTTTCGCCCAGCTCAGAGATCATTTTGCCTGCTTCTTTCGCACGCTCTGAACCAAACTTCCGCTCGTAATATTTCTGCCTGTCCACCCCCTCGGCCGGAATGGTGGCGTCGAGCTGGTAGGGTCGCCAAGAGATCGCAATCTCAACGTCTTTGCGATCCCAGGCATCGACGGCCTTGTCCAGGCGTTTTTTGCCGATGTAGCACCAGGGGCAAATTGTGTCGGAGATAACGTCGAGTTGCATGAGATTTCCTCAGTTCAGCTAATTTGGATTGCGTTAGTATGCCGCCTGTGTCCGATCCACGCAAAAGCTGAGTGGTCACAATGACTTGACGGTGAAGCATTGCGGCCTAGGATGCCGCGGAATCCCAAAGAAGGAGACCCCAATGACATTTGCGCCCCCGGCCCCACAAGACCTGACCGGCAAAGTCGCCATTGTGACTGGGACCACCAGCGGATTGGGCCGACGTTTTGCGCAGGTGCTCGCACATGCGGGCGCGGCAGTCGCTATTACGGGTCGGCGGGTGGATCGTCTGGAAAACCTTGCAGAAGACATAGAAGCTATGGGTGGCCGCGTCCTGCCGGTGCAGCTTGATGTGACCGACATTTCCTCAATCGAGAGGTGTGTGCGCGAGGTCGAAACAGAACTCGGCCATATTGACCTTCTCATCAACAATGCTGGCATGAATGTCCAGTCAGCGGCGGTTGATATGTCACCTGAAGACTTCGACACCATGATGTCTACCAACATGCGCGGCGCCTTCTTTATGGCCACCCGCGTCGGCAAACGCATGATCGAACGTGGTAATGGCGGTAGCATCATCAACATTGCCTCCATCGGAGCGCATACGGTCCTGCCTGGACTCGCGACCTATTGTATGTCCAAAGCCGCCGTCGCAATGATGACGCGGTCTTTGGCGCATGAATGGGCGCGTCACAAAATTAACGTCAACGCGCTGTGCCCAGGCTTTATCGAAACAGAACTTAATAGCGAGTGGTTTGCGAGCGCTGGCGGCGAAAAGCAAATCAAAAACTGGCCGCGACGACGCCTCGGTCAAGAGACGGACCTGGACGGCGCATTGCTAATGTTCGCGTCCGAACAAGGGCGCCTCATGACTGGGTCAGTTTTGACCATTGATGATGGGCAGTCGCTGTAGTGAAAAAAGATTCCTTATACGGACCTAATGCGGCTGAGAAACCTTTTTGAATAGCAAAACCTGATTCTACTATTGTCCGCAACCAAGCCTCAACGTGCTCACAAAATGGGCAGCACGACAATCTCTAGACTGATCTGTCTATTCACCCAAAACCGTTTGTAGTACTTGCTTATAGGTCGATGCTGTTTTGTTTCCCAATCAACGATGCGCTCATACATTGTCAATAACTCGTCTCTAATTTTCGCTTCAGTGTGGTGATCGGTCTAGACCGATTGGAATGAATGTGGGACCCACACCTATTACGGCGGGGAGACGTAAAGTGTTTGAGGCGAAGGTCAGTGACCTGAAATGGCGGGTGCTTGCGCGGCTTGAGCGCGAGACGACGACGCTTGCCTTTTCAGAATCTGTCAGCGCCCAAGAAAAACATCACCACTATGACGGTGAGACGCCGTTTGCAGACACCTCCTTTTGCGTTACGACGGTTTATGCCCGCAAAAACTGGCAAGGCATTATTGTTCCATGCACCAGGAGCAAGGCGACCCGTCTCATTGTGCGCCCACACCTCTGTTGGGAATTTCCAGAGGGGTTTGTCAGCGACGGAGGTGGCATCCCCTGGCTTCATGAAATGTTTGAGCTGCATATTCGCCGCCATTTCAACGCCTATGCTGGAACTAGAACGCACTCAGGCAAGACGGTCTATTTTGTCGGTGTAGAAAAGATCATGACAGCGCGGGACATTGGTAAGAACTCTAGCGCGCCCATTGACCTCTGGGATCGCGCGGTTGCCTCTTATATTGCAAAGTCAAAACAAAATGGCGATCGGGTCTCAAGCCTTAGCCACGGGTCTTTGCAAACGCCACTACCAGTTCGCGACGGAGCAGCTTCCCGTTGGACGAACGGGGTAGCGTTTCAACGAAGACCACTTCGCGGGGCTGCTTATAGGTGGCAAGGTGGTCTGCCGTGTGGCTAAGTATAGATGCCGCGTCGGCCTCATCCGGGTTGGCCGGCACAATAAATGCGGCGATAACTGAGACATCGGATCTGACCTGGATCTCACAGACGCCAACCTCCGCGACATTGGCGTGAGAGGCGATTGCGGCTTCCACCTCCAAAGGTGAAACACGATACCCCATGGCATTCATGACATCGTCAGCGCGACCTTCGTACCAAAGGTAGCCATCCTGGTCGAAACGGGCGAGGTCCCCACCGACGAACCAGTCTCTTCTGTAAACGTTCCCGTCTTCCTCTGGTCGGTTCCAATAGCCGAGCATCAACCCAGGATCAGAGCGATGGATTGCCAGGAGACCCGTCTGCTCAGGTGGCAGTGGCCGGTTGTTGTCAATGTCTTCGGCATCAAGTATGGCGATCGCGCGTCCCGGTTGTGGTTTGCCCGGGCTGCCTTCGCGTATCCCCATACTGGGACCCGTCGAGATATAGGTAGAGCACTCACTCATGCCCAGCGCTTCATAGAGGTTTGTCCCCGTCGCCTGCCGCCAACCCTGCAGCAAAGTTGGTGATAGGGCCTCACCGGCGGTCAACCCGTGACGAAACATCTGCAAGTCGACTGCGGATAGATCGCAATATTTTAGGATCTGCCGATAGAGCGAGGGGACCGCAGCCAAAAGGGTTGCCTTGTACCGCTCCAGTAGGAGAGGCCAAACCTGGACATCCTTTTCTCCAGTGAAAAGGACCGTAGTTGCGCCGTTTGCCCAGGGGTCTGTCAGGCCAACGCCCAGGGTGTAGGTCCAGTTGAAAGCGCCCGCGTGGAGGACCACATCGTCACTCCTGATACCGTACCAGCCTTTGTACATCGGACGTCGTCCCCAGGCCGCCCTGTGGGCGTGCAAGACGCCTTTAGGCGTGCCGCTGGTTCCAGATGTATAGACGAGGTAGCCCGGATCATCAGCTTCGGTGTCCGCATAGTCGATAATCCGGGAGTGGGAGATCATGGCCTCCACGTCCATAGATGAAAACCGCACTGCCGCGCCGGTGGGCATGTCGAATTCATCAGCGATCGCGATACCGCGAGCCCCTGAATCTTTCAGGAGAAATTCTGCTTCCTCAGCCGTCAGCTGAGAAGAAGCCGGAAGCGGCACAATACCCGCCGCAAGGGCTCCAAAAAAAAGCAGCGCGTAGGAACTTGTATTTTGAAGGCGGATCATAAGCCTGTCGCCTGGCTTCAAGCCTTTGTCGAGCAATGCGGCTGCCGTGCGCCGAACTGCCTCATCTAGCTGCGCATAGGTCCATTGTTCCGCAGCGTTTTTTGGTGCTTTTTCATCCTGCACCACAATCATGGCAATTTTGTCCGGATCTTCTGCCGCACTGGTCTCCAGGCAATAGCGCGCCATATTGAATTTTGCAGGCGGGCGCGGCCCTGAAAAAGCTTGGGGTCTTTCCTTTGGTTCCATAAGCTTGGTCTACAGGGGCTGCAGCAAATTGCCAAGTATCGGCACGCGTTATTGGGGGCAGGGTGGCAACAGCAATCGAGGGAAGAACCAGCATCAATGTGAAAGCAGGCGGGCTGACACCTGAAGGCTACCAGTTGGTCGCTGATGGTGTGGGCTGGGAGTCGCGGACAACCAAGCAAGCCCGTGACCTGATCATCAATGCCAGGCATGTGGTCACGGCGTGGGATCAGGAATCGCTTGTCGGAATGGGGCGGGCCAGCGGCACGGGCGCGCACTACGCCCACCTGTCCGACATCGCTGTCTTGCCACACCTACACGGCCTTGGCTTTGGAAGCGCGATCCTGCAACACCTGCTCAATCTCGTTGACCGGGAGGTTCGCGATGACGCGACCGTTACCCTGCATGCCACGCCGGGTACTGAACCGTTTTATGAAAGATTTGGCTTCAGTCCGTCCGCAACACCGTTCCTTATGACCCGCAGAGGTCAGGAATAAGCAGCGCGCCCCTGCGTCACGCAGACGACACCTTCTGCATGGTTTACGCCGGGCCTCCTGCGAGGGTAAAACCGTATCAACCAAAGCAAAATCAGGGAGAAAGCCATGGGCAAGGGACCGCTCTCAGGAGTGAAAATCGTTGAATTCGCCGGGATCGGCCCAGGACCGTTTTGTGGCATGCTCCTGTCGGATATGGGCGCAGATGTCGTGCGTATCGATCGCAAAGGCGGGGGCGGCGGCTCGAAGTTCGAAGTTGGCGCACGTGGCCGTCGATCAGTCGCGATGGACCTAAAAAAACCAGAAGCTGTTGAAGCCTGTCTGAAACTCATTGAGGAAGCCGACATGCTTCAAGAAGGTTTCCGTCCAGGTGTTATGGAACGCCTTGGCCTTGGACCCGATGTGTGTCTGAAGCGCAATCCGAAGCTCGTCTATGGCCGCATGACAGGCTGGGGACAATATGGATCTCTCGCCCAAGCGGCAGGTCACGACATCAATTATATTTCACTCACCGGCGCTCTCCATGCGATTGGTCGGCCCGGCGAAAAACCTGTACCACCTCTCAACCTTGTAGGTGACTTCGGCGGCGGCGCCCTTTATCTCGCACTCGGTATGGTTTCAGCGCTTACGAGCGCACGTACCACTGGCAAAGGGCAGGTGGTTGATTGTGCCATGACCGACGGCTCCGCCTCACTCATGTCTATGTTCTTTGGCTTCACCGCGTCGGGCATGTGGCAGCCGGAAAAGGGCACCAACATGTTGGATGGCGGCGCCCATTTCTACGACACATATGAGACATCTGATGGGAAGTGGATCTCTATCGGATCTATTGAGCCGCAATTCTATGCACTTCTCCGAGAAAAGGCGGGACTTTCCGATGAGCTATGGGACGCTCAAATGGATCGATCACAATGGCCCGAGATGAAGAAAAAGCTCGAAGCGATTTTCAAGACGAAGACCCGCGACGAATGGTGCGCTCTAATGGAAGGCACGGACATTTGCTTTGCCCCTGTCCTGGCCCTTGATGAAGCAATGGACCATCCGCACAACAAAGAGCGTCAGACGATCGTTGAAATTGACGGTGTGCAACAGCCAAACGTCGCCCCGCGCTTCTCAGGTACGCCATCTGAAATTCAGGGTCCGCCTCCAAGTGTTGGAGCCCACAATGATGAGGCGCTCTCTGATTGGGGTTTCTCATCAGACGAGATTGCCGCATTGAAGTCGGCCGAGGCACTCTAAGCAAAGATCGAAAACAGGGGCTTTTATGTCTGCATTGCCTGGTACAACGGGCCGGCGGCGCATCTATCTGATGCGCCACGGTCACGTGGACTATTTCGGAAAAGAAATCCGCGAGGCCGGAGGCGATTTCTCCGTCGTGCCCCTGACACCGCTTGGTCAGGAACAGGCAAAGGCCGCGGGCATTGCTCTGTCACACATTGCTTTCGATCGGGCCGTCTGTTCAGGCTACCCGCGGACACAACAGACCGCGGAATATGTACTTGCGGCGCAACCCTCCGGTGCAGCACCTGCCTTAGAAGTGGACGCAGGGCTGGTTGAGGTTCATGGCGGCGACTACGGTCATGTCAAAAGCCGCGCGGAGATGGCGGCCAAGATGGCCTTTCATTTCGACACCGCCGGAGAACCCGGAGCTTCCATGCTACCTGGCGGCGAAATTTTTGCCGACGCCATGGCCCGTTCTGTTGCGTCCATCGAACGTCTGCTTGATGAACCTGGTTGGCACACACTTTTGATCGCGGCTCATGAGGGGATAAACCGATTAATCTTGGGGTGGGCCAGTGGCGGTGGCCTCGCGGCAGTACGTGCTTTCGAACAGGATACTGCCTGCATCAATGTGCTCGATTTCGACATGGTGCCGAATGACAATGGCGGCACCAAGATCGAGCGGATCATGATCAAAGCCGTCAATCTCACGCCCTATAACTACGTTAAGCACGGCATGAATATGAATAGCTTGGAATCAATATTCGCGCACGACCCAGCCTGACCCTGCGAGAATGCTCCGTAACGTGACTTCTTCCGCCATCGTGATAGGATTTTTCCAGCAGACCTAGGAGGAACCGCACCATGGGACGAGAATTTCACGGAACTGTTGATCATCTTGCTGAGATGAAAACGCCGGCGCCCACGATCAAGGGCATGCATCACATGGCTTACCGGGTACGTGATGCAGAGGAAACAAAGAAGTTTTACGGTGATATTCTCGGATTGAAGCCTGCGGCGGCACTTGCCTTCGACAAAGACCCAAGCGGTGCTGACCGTCCTTACATGCATCTTTTCTTTGAGATGGGTGATGGCAACTACATCGCTTTTTTCGATGCACCTTCCAGTGCGGAGGAAGATCAGTTCAACATTAAGGACGGGATTGAAGACTATCACTTCGCGTTCGAAGTTGCCTCGATGGAGGAACAGAAGAAGTTCATGGACCGCTTAGCCGAAGCAAAGGTTCCGTGCTTTGGTCCCATCGATCACGAATTTTGTCACTCAATCTACTTCTTTGATCCGAGCGGTCTTGCTTGTGAGATCACCGTCCGAGACGAGAGCCATGACGCCTATCTCGACAAGGAAGCGGCACATATGGAAAAGCACATTCGAGAGTGGGAAGAGAAGACGCGCGCAATCAAACAGGCGCGCCTTCAGCTTTTTGCAGCGGACTAGCTTACGCGGGCTTCAGGAAACAAACGCAGGAAGTTCTCCGCATAAAAATTGTCTTTGATGGTTTCCGGTCTGTCCGTGAGATACTTCTCAAACTTCCGGATTGGATCGCGACCACCCTCCACATGCGGGTAATCGCTGCTGAAAAGATAGAGCTCTGAATTTGAGTCATCAATCAGACGCGAGACGTCCTCGTGCGGGAAGGGTGTGAAGCCCATCTGTTGAGTCAGTTGTTCTGACGGCTTGCGATCGAACCGAATGGATTCGTCCACCCGACTGTAGATTTTCGTGATGTCATCCAATCGTCGAAGCATCTCCGGCACCCAACCCGCTCCCAGCTCCACTGCAGCGCCCCGTAGGTTCGGATGGCGCTCAAACACGCCGTCCATCACCATCATGCTGACAAACGTCTCTGGGGGTTGATGCATAAGGGCAGCGTCTTTACTGCGCACATTTTCGCCGCCGCCCATCCAGTCCTTCACGGCTTTGCGGCCATTATTGCTCCAGGACTTAAGCGCCTGCAGAGGGGAGCCGCCGACATGAAGCACGAAGGGCGTGCCGCTTTCTGCAAGGCGTGCCCAGAAGGACTCCAGGTCCACATGGCCAGGGGCAAACCCAATGGGAGAGCGGTGCGGAACCCAGATGGCCTCCATGCCGTTCTTCAAAGCAAACTCCAGCTCTTCAATCGCGAGCGCGGGATCATCCAGTGGGATCACGCCGACCCCCATCAAGCGATCATCATCCGAGCAGAAATCAGCCATATGCCGATTGTGGGCGCGGGTTGCACCATAGCGGAGCTCTGAGGAGGTTTTCGAGCTTGGATGGAAAGGCATCACCACAGAGTGGGTGGCGAAGACAAGTTGCTTCTTGAAGCCCAGCATGTCCATTGCGACCTTTCGGTCCGACTTGTCAAAAGCCCCCAGCGCCTGAATTTCTTTCGATGTATTGATCAGGGTGTCACCCAGATCGATCATGCTTTGAACATGCTCACGGCTATGCTTGCCGCCCTGGTCCATGATCACGGCTACTTCTTCGTCGGTGACGAGTGAGGCGCTGTAGCTCACCTCTGGAATCTGATCGCGCAGCTTTGGGTCCGCATAATCCTTCAGAAAATTCGGCAGTTCCATAATGTGGCTGTCCGCGTCGTAAAACGCGCGTGTATCCGGGGCGTACGCCATAATCAATTCCTCCCATTTTGATTGCAGAGAGCCTAATGGGAGTCCGGCAGACAGGAAAGTGGAACTATGTTCGGTGTGGAGGTCACACTTGGTGCAGTGCAATAAAGACAGCGTGAATGTCAGCCCATGTCCGACAAACGCGGACCTGGAGTTAAGCTGACAGGTATTCTTGGCTCAACCGGCTGACCAGGGACTGCACGCTCTCAATCTGATCAATCACGCCCACACCATGTCCGGCGGACCATGTGTTCGCCCATCTCTTTACCCCTGATTGCGGATCGGTGAAATCCACATCTGGGTCTGTTTCAAGCGCGTCCGGATCCATTCCAGCCGCTATCAACGATTGCCGTAGCCAATTGGCGTGCACACCGGTCACGGCATTGGTGAGGATAAGGTCCTCTATTGTGCTGTCGACCAGCATCTGTCGATAGTCCGTATGGGCCAGACTTTCATTCGTCGCAATGAACCGTGTGCCCATATAGGCGAGATCTGCGCCAAGAACTTCCGCCGCTTTGATCGCACGGCCATCGCCCATGCCGCCGCCGAGCACGATCGTCCCGTCAAAGAACTCTCTGACGGCCGGGACAAAGGCGAAGCCCGTCATGTTGCCTGTGTGCCCACCAGCACCCGCGGCGACCAACACCAGGCCATCTACGCCTGCGTCAGCGGCCTTTCGAGCGAACCGCACCGAATTCACATCCGCAAACACTGCGCCGCCGTATGCGTGAACCCGATCTACAATTTTTCGCGGGCTGCCAAGAGCCGTGATCACAACCGGCACTTTGTACTTCTCCACCAGGGTAAGATCGTCCTCTAGGCGGTTGTTCGAGGGGTGAACGACAAGGTTGGCGGCGAGGGGACCGGCATCAGGCACGTTGGCCAATCTGGAGGTGATGTCATCCAACCACTCGTCCAGAATTGCTGACGTTCGCGCATTTGGTGTGGGAAAGCTCCCAACAATTCCTTCGCTGCAACTGGCGACAACGAGATCCGGCCCAGAGACCAGGAACATTGGAGCTGCAATAAGAGGCAGTTTCAGCTTTCCCTGGAGACAGTCAGGCAGCGGCATTTATTCCTCCGCCCACCAGGTGTTGATTTTGTATCCATAGAGGGAGGTTTCCTCTGGGTGTTTTAGGCGCGCCCAATGGGCTACCCACTGGTCTGGCTGATAAAACAGAGGAATGACATAGTCACCGGAAAGCAGAACTCTATCGAGTGCCCTTACGGCGGCAACAAATTCCTCTCGTTCTCGAGCAGCAAGCATCGCTTCTATCATTCCGTCGACTGCTGGTTCCTTCACACCCATATAGTTCCGGGTTCCATCCTGGTCTGCGGCATCCAGACCCCAGTAAAAGCTTTGTTCATTTCCGGGCGATAGGGACGCGTACCAGAAGTTGAAAATCATATCGAAGTCATATGTCTGACGAAGTTGCTGGTACTGGCTTGAGTCGACATAGCGCACATTCCCTTCGACACCGATGCTTTTGAGGGCATCAGCGTAATTGAGAGCCAGCCGTTGATCCTCTGGCGTTGCGACCGTGATCTCAAACGCGAGCGGCTGACCCGATGCTGCGTCGACCATCACCCCATCCTTGATGACCCAGCCTGCAGCTTCCAAACCTTTGATCGCGGCGCGGCGGTTTTGCCGATTGCGTGCGGTGCCGTCACTGATCGGCGCTACATAGCCAGAATCCAAAATCTCATCACTCACCACACCGGCATAGGGAGCGAGCAGGGTTCTTTCCCTATCGCTAGCTGGACGGCCGGTACTGGCGAGCTCAGAGCCATCGTAGAAGCTTTGCGTTCGTTTGTAGGCGCTATAGTAGAAATTCGTATTGACCCATTCGAAATCGAAGACCAGCCCAAGTGCTGCTCGAACCTTAGGGTCGCTGAAGACGGTGCGACGTGTGTTGTAAACGAGTGCGCGCATGCCAGACGGTGTGGCTTTGGTGAAACTCTGCAGTTCGATCCGCCCGTCGCGGACGGCGGGAATATCGAAGCCTGTCGCCCACCTCGTCGGATCGTCTTCGGGTCGAATGTCGTACAGGCCCGCTTTAAAGGCTTCAAATGATGCATTGGCATCGCGGAAGTAGTCGTAAATCAGCCGGTCAAAATTGTAGTGCCCACGATTTACGGGCAGGTCTTTCCCCCAATAGTTCGGCGACCGTGAATAGACGAGACGCGCTCCAGGCTCTACTTCCGTGATGACATAGGGTCCGCTGCCAACAGGTGGCACGAGAGATGTCTCGTCAAATGCGCGCGTTTCGTAGATATGTTTGGGAATGATTGGCATCAGCCCCATGATGAGGGGCATCTCCCGGTCACCATCAGGCCCGAAGACAAACCGGACAGTTTGCGCGTCTGGACGCACGATTTCGGCAACCTTTGAATAGTAATATTTGTGGTTGGGGCGCCCCTTGTCGCGAAGCGTCTCCAGCGAGAAGACGACATCATCAACGGTGACGGGTGTTCCGTCAGAGAACCTCGCCTCATCACGGACTCGGAATTCAACCCAGGACCTGTCATCAGGTGTTTCAATGGTTTCCGCGAGCAGGCCGTAGAGCGAGAAGGGCTCATCGTAGGCGCGCGCCATAAGGCTTTCAAAAACGTAGTCCCTTACGCCGCCGCCGGATATGCCTTTAATGATGAGCGGGTTCAGACTGTCAAAGCTCCCGATCGCCGCCAGCTTTAAATCACCGCCTTTGGGCGCATCCGGGTTGGCGTAGGAAAAATGCTCGAAGTCCGAGCTATGGAGTGGGGTGCCATGCATCGCAATGCCATGTTGCGGCTCCGCGAGGACCGTTGTGCTGGCCAGGCCCAGGAGTGCCGCTGATAAAAACGCCGTCGCTTGCCGACCGAGACCCATAAATTTCCTCCCAAAAACACCCACAAAACTGCCCGTTAACGCTTGTCGCGCTTTTTCCCAGAAGGCGCAAGCCGGGTGTGCATCTTTTGCGCACTCGGCCTATACTAACGGAATCGACGCGGGGGTCGTCGGGGCAAGTGCCCCTGAGCAGAGGAATTTTTTATGTTTGAATTAAGGCGTGTCGTGGCTGCACTGTTTGTTGCTGCGTTTTTCTTGGGTAACTCAATCTCCGCACAGGCAGAGACCGTCATAGCAGAAGACGGCTCAACGGTCGAAAAGTTCGGCAATTGGAGGGGGAAGTGTGCATCGCCAGACGGCACAAATAATATTTGCACTGTGTCCTTCGAAATTCGCTCAGAACAAGCTCAATCAGTGGCGCTGTTTTTCGCGGTCGGTCGTAACCCCAACAACGAATATTACGCAATCACGATTGTTCCCCTTGGGACGCATCTACCCAACGGTGTGAAATTCAGCGTTGATGGGACAGAGCTTGCTGCGATTCCGCTTCAGGTCTGCATCCCGATCGGATGTCAGTCGATATCGCCTGTTGCCTCAGACAGTCTCCAAAGACTCAAAGCAGGCAACAATATGGTCGTCGACTTTGTCGATATCCGGAATGGCCCAGTGTCGCTGAATGTCAGCCTTTCAGGTATGACAGCGGCGATCAATTGGCTTGACCAACAAACCCCAAGCTAACGGTAGCCGTTAGTCGCGGGATGGAACGCTGATCATATAGTAGCCAAGCACCAGCATAAACAGGCTGAATGCACCAGCAACCATCATCAGGTATGTAAAATCAGCATCGGTCATGGTTTTGTCCTCCATTTTTTGTTTGGAGGACAAAACCGCGAATGCGCGCGGCGCTCATTGATCCAGATCAAGCTCGGGCAATCTTGAGCGCTCAATCACGCCGGGTCGGCATGATCATGCTACGCACCCAGGTAAAGAGTGTGTTGTGGCGCAATAAGTATCGACTCAGTTGATCGATTTCGTGGTTGAGCGCCTCGCTGTCCCCTAGCATGTCAGAACGCAGGCGGAACTTTTTGTTGGGGTCCAAATCCTTTATCACCTTGGCTGGATTGCCCGCAGCGATGACGTTTGCCGGGATATCCCGCGTCACAACAGATCCGGCACCGATGATGGAGTTCTTCCCAACCGTGACACCTTTCCCGACAATCACCCGGCTCCCGATCCAGACGTTTTCCTCAAAAATCACCGGTGCATGTTTGTCCTGCTCAGCCGTGCGGTCGTAGGTGTCATGCCAATCTGAATCCGAGATGTAACACCCGCTGGCAATCATTGTGTTGCTGCCAATGCTGATCCGTTCCGACGCGATTATCTGGTTCCCGGGACTGATGAGAACGAAATCGCCGATATGGATTTCTCCGACACGGTCGCCGCTATCCCATGTCGCCAGACGGATCATGTTTCCTTTGGCCGCCCGAAGATGCAAATGCGTACCTGCGCGAATATTGGCACCCCACAACTCCACACCACGGGGATAAGCAACGTCCAACCCAGGCCCAATTTCATCGAATTGAGGTTCAAGAAAATGCCGTACTTGCCACTTTGAAAATGCGTCCCGCACGCGGCGGATGAAATAGGGACGGGTATCGCGCCGCATGGTCCATGTCCTTTGTGGCGCCTTCTTTCGGGCGCCGTTGGTCTTTTGCGCTAGTGCGCCGTTTCACCCCTTAGGGTGTAGATGCCGCCTTCCATAGGACCAAACATTTTGGGCACATCGGAATGGCCAACCGGGTCACCTGTCTCATCTTCCAGCAGATTTTGTTCCGACACGTAGGCAACATATTCAGACTCAGAGTTTTCTGCGAGCAGATGGTAGTACGGCTGATCCTTGTGTGGACGGATTTCTTCAGGGATCGAGAGCCACCATTCTTCAGTATTGTTGAAGGTCGGATCGACGTCGAAAATCACCCCCCGAAACGAGAAATACCGATGCTGCACGATCTGCCCGATATGGAATTTCGCCCGTCTGTCGATCATTACGCGTGTACCTGTCAATTGGACCCCCGAAAAGCCCAGCATGTCTGCATTTTAAGGTGACTCGGGCCTATTTGATAGCCGCCTTAAGATCGGGCCGCAACCCCTTGGGGAATAAGCTCTTTTAGCGCACGATACCCCACCAAATGAATATTCTCCTTCGCCAGATGTTCATTCATCTCGCCGCTTAAGAACATCTCGAGATCCAACACCCGAGACCGCCAGTCCGGGCAGATTCCCCTCAGCTCCGCTGTGTCATGGCTTGGATGAAGGATGAAATAGCTCATCTGCCCAGGTCTAATTGAGCTCAGGGCCTGTTTGGTTTTTGCGGCCCGGTCCTCCTCGTCAGACAGAGGCACGTTCAATATTCTGTCCAAGGTCGGGATGCCTGCATCCTCCAATTCACGCGTGCGACGCTCAAACAGTGCGCAGGTTTCCTCGCTATAGCCTCCAAACGACCATTGTTCTGCGGTGAGGCGAAGCGCAAACGGCGGGATGCCATACTCCAATGCCAGATCGACGAATACATCATAGAGCGGCCCATGCATCACGGATCCCATATGCGTATCGATATGTGTGGGTTCGATGCCTGCGGCCTTTGCCTGATCAATCTGTGCTCTGAGTTCAGTTTTGACCGCCTGCGGGTCAGCACTCTCGGCTACCGCTTCCGACGTTCTAGGGAATTTTGTTTCATTATCTGTCAACCCGCCGGCTGCAGCCCCAGGCGTTAGAGGTCCCCAGCGATAGGGGTGCCATTCACTCGTCAGCGTGGCATGAACGCCCATATCCGCCTCAGGGTGTTCCTTACAATAGTCAGCTGCTGCATTGAACCATGCGCAAGGGACCATGGCCGAACCACAGGATATGGCTCCAGCTTGCCACAAATCAGCAAAAGCACTGACTGAGGCCTGGCACATGCCGATATCATCTGTGTGAACCAGAACCACCCGGTCCGTTTCGGAAAACCCAAGTTTTTTGAGTGCTGGATTCGGTCCCATTCTAGCTCCTGTCCGCAAATTTCGGGGCAATTCTACACTAATCACCAGAAAGACGCCCAACACTCTTGATCCTGCGCGGGTGTCACGCAATATACGCGGCACCGAAATTTGCGACCGCGGTCTCCGGTCACCTCACAAGGAAAACTCCATGAGCAGCTCAACTGAGAAGCTATTTTCACCCTTCACGTTCAATGGCCTGACGGTTCCAAACCGTATTGCTATGGCGCCCATGACGCGGAACTTCTCTCCCGGCGAGGTTCCTGGTGCTGATGTCGCGGCCTATTACCGCCGACGGGCAGAAGGTGGCACTGGCCTTATCATCACCGAAGGCACCACCGTTGGGCACCGTGTGTCGACGATGGCTGACAATATCCCGGCTTTCCATGGCAAAGCAGCGATGGAAGGCTGGAAGAACGTTGTATCAGAGGTTCATGAGGCCGGTGGCAAGATCATGCCGCAGCTCTGGCACGTTGGGACGATGCGGAACCAGAAGGAAGCGCCAAATCCGGAAGAGCCAAGCGCCGGCCCATCGGGCTTGTTTGTCCCTGGGAAGCCGGTCGCTGATCCAATGACGCCTGAAGACATCCAGGCCTGCATCGATGCATTCCGTCGTTCAGCTGGTGCGGCACGCGAGGCTGGTTTTGATGGAATTGAACTCCATGGCGCCCACGGATATCTGATCGACCAATTCTTCTGGGAAGGAACCAATCAGCGAGATGATGAATATGGTGGCAACGATGCTGTCGCGCGAACCAAATTTGCCGTTGATATCATCAATGCTGTCCGGTCAGAAGTTGGCGATGACTACCCACTCATCCTCCGCTTCTCTCAATGGAAACAGCAGGACTTTGACCACAAGATCGCGCCCACACCGGAGGAGCTCGGAGCATTCCTGAAGCCACTTTCAGATGCTGGTGTAGACGTTTTCCACTGTTCTACGCGTCGCTTCTGGGAGCCTGAGTTTGAGGGCTCTGACCTCAATCTTGCGGGCTGGACGAAGAAGCTTACCGGGAAACCAACAATTACCGTTGGCAGTGTTGGCCTCTCTGGCGAATTCATCGCGGCATTTGCCGGCGAAGGATCCGAGCCAACCAGCATTGACAAGCTTCTGGACCGCCTCAATGCCGATGAATTCGATATGGTCGCGGTTGGCCGTGCATTGCTGGTCGATCCGGAATGGGCCAACAAAATTCGCGACGGACGCGCTGACGAACTCAAAAAGTTCACACGCGAGGCCATGACAGAACTTGCATAAATCAAAACAGGGACTGCTTCATAGGGGTGGTCCCTGTTCGCCTACTACAGCAACCTATTGTTTGCCCCGCATCTCCGGTTTATAGAAAGAACAGAGGCAACCTGCCTCACCAAACCGGCATCTGGGGATCACTTGTCAGACACAGCTTCAATAAACCTGCCGGTACGAGCGCTTAGCCCGAAATCCATCCTCATCTATGCGTGCGAAGAGGTTATAGGCGATGGCATTCTAAAGCTCAGCTTTGCGCAGCAGGTCCGTCAGAGATTTCCAGATGCAAAAATCACCTGGCTCGCGGGCACCGGCAAGACTGTTTATGCGAGTGTCCTCAAGCCTGTCGCCGAAAGGTTCATCGATGAGGTGATCGAGAACGCGGGCATTGGTGACAAGACGCACCAACTCTTCACCAAATGGTCACCGCTTCCTGGGCGCAGGTTTGATCTCATCATTGACACGCAACGCCTTGTAGCCCGCACGATGATCGTCAAACGTATACCTCACGTCACCTTTGTTTCGGGCACCGCGGATTTCTTTTTCTCAGATGTAAAACCGCCTAAGAATTTCGAGTCAGATCCATCGTTTGTCGGTGGCCTGATTGACATGCTGGATTTGATTTCACCTAGACCTGCAGACGACGGCGCCAAGGTTTTTGATCTATCCAAAGAACATCGCGCCGCCGCCGCTGCCTTGCTGCCAACAGGCGCAACCTACATTGGCATTGCGCCCGGAGCAGGCGACCGCCGGAAGCTCTGGCCAGTCGACCGCTATTTCGAACTCGCACGAAAACAACTGGCGGTAGGCCGCGTGCCCGTGTTTCTGCTGGGGCCTGATGAAGCAGAGCTAGTGGCTGATGTGCGCCGGGAAGTTCCCGGTGCGCTTTTGCCCGAGTGGGACAGGACGGACGACTATCCAAATGAGAAGGGACCAATGCTTGTCATGGCGCTTGCCGCCCATATGTCCGCTGCGATTGCCAATAATTCAGGTACAGGGCATATGCTGGCGGTGGGCGGGGCACCGCTTGTCTCCATTTTCACGCGCCATGATCCGGCAAAATATGCCGCGCAGGCGAGGGGCCTCAAGATCCTGCACGCCCTTCGCGACTATGGCGTGGACGATGCGTCCCGTATCCCGCTATCGGCTGCGCTGGACGCGATTGATACCTTTGTTAGATATGAAGAGCCTTTGATCGGATAATGCCGGTCTGTTAGAGGCCGTAGGCCTTCCCGAGTTCTGGATCGCGCTCAGCAACCCGTTTGGCCAGATCTACAATAACCTTGGCCTGCTTCCAGGTCGCGTCGTCCTGCATTTTTCCGTCCAGCATGACAGCGCCAGTGCCGTCGGGCATGGCTTCCAAAATGCGCAGGGCGAACTTCACCTCATCCACATCTGGACTGAACACCTTCTTGGCGATGTCGATCTGTACAGGATGAAGAGACCACGCGCCGACGCAGCCAAGCAGGAAGGAGTTACGGAATTGAACCTCGCAAGCATCTGTATCCTGAATATCGCCAAATGGACCGTAGAATGGACGAATGCCGTTTGATAGGCAGGCGTCCACCATGCGGGCAACTGTGTAGTGCCAAAGATCCTGCTGGGCGAAGATCCGGCTGCTGCCGTCTTCTTTCGGGTCTTCGATCACGCCATAGGAGGGATGTCCGCCGCCGACACGGGTGGTCTTCATGCCGCGTGAAGCCGCAAGATCCGCGGGTCCCAAGCTCATGCCATGCATGCGCGGGCTTGCCGCAGCAATCTCATTCACGTTTTTGACGCCCTGGGCCGTCTCCAGAATGGCGTGAATGAGGATCGGTTTTTTGACGCCATGCTTTGCTTCAAGCTGAGCCAGCAACTGATCTGCATAGTGGATGTCCCACACACCTTCTACTTTCGGCAACATGATCACATCGAGCTTGTCGCCAACGGCACTGACGATCTCAACAATATCGTCTAACGCCCACGGGCTGTTAAGCGCGTTTACCCGAGTCCACAGACCCGTGTTTCCAAATTCGTTCTCCCGCGCAACCTTGATAAACCCAGCACGCGCAGCTTCCTTGGCATCGGCGGGAATGGCGTCTTCCAGGTTCCCGAGGATGACATCAACCTGCGGAATAAGATCTGGGATCTTGGCGTGCACTTTCTCGTTGTGCGCCGGAAAGAAGTGGATCATGCGTTCCAGTGCCAAGGGCAGCTCTTGGAAGGGCGATGGCGCACCAATGGAGAGGGGCTTATAGAACGAAGCTGGGAGTTTCATGGGAATCCACATGTTTGGTGTCAGTTTGCGGCGCAGCATAATGCGCGCGCAGCAATTCTACCAGTTTCAATTTTACTATTAGTTTCAGGCTGTTAGAGCTTCCTGCTCTCGCATCATTGCGGCTTTGAACTCAGCAGTCTCTGAAACACGATGTTCGCCTTTTGAATAGGCTTTGGCATTCTCGTAGTAGAAGGCCGCGTTCATAATATTTGCTTTTGAGCTGTCTCGCTCTTTGACGACCTTCCCAGGTGACCCCATGACGATGGTATTGTCGGGAATGATCGTTCCTTCCGTCACGATTGTATGGCCGCCAATGATGCAGTTCTTCCCGATCTTCGCGCCATCCATGATTGTTGAGTTGATTCCGATGAGACAATTATCGCCAATCTCTGCACCATGAATGGTGCAGTGGTGTGTGATTGAACAATTGGCCCCGATAATTGTCGGCGTGGAATTGCCAACATGGATCATCACAAAATCCTGGATGTTTGTGCGTTTTCCGATCCGCACTTCGTGCATCTCACTCCGGATGACGGTGTAAGGCCAGAGTGATGCCCCTTCATCGATGAAGACTTTTCCATAAATGAGCGCCGTGGGATGGATGAAGGCTGGCTTGTTCAGTTCAGTTTCTGGTCCGAAGTTAGACATGTTCACTCCTCTTGTTTTTGTATTTCTTGTTCAACGGGACCAGCAGCCACTATCGCTGCAAGACCAACAATCGAAGCAGCGGCACCATAGAGGTAAGAAGCGGTGTATCCGTTTGCTGCCTCATAGATCAATCCGTAAACGGCCGGTCCGCTAGCAACGCCCAATGTCGTGAACAGCTGGGAAGTGGAATAGATGCGCGCGTAGGCTGCGGTACCAAATGCTTCGGCGATCAACAATGGCTGCATCATCAGTAGGTTGCCCACAGTCACACCGAACATCGCTGCGACGATCAACAGTGTTGTCGGGGTTGCTGCGAAGGCATAGAGGCTCAATGCGATCGCCTGCGCGATCAAGAGACCACCCATGAAAAGTCTCGACGAAATATGGGGGAGGACCCAACCGCCCACCAAACGCCCAGCAATACTCAAACCCGCCATCACCGAAACCGCCAAAGCGGCCAGGTCCCGGTCATCGGCCCGACCGGCGACTAAGGAGAATTGGTGGGCGATGGAGCCGACCTGCGCCATCATGGATGTCATGAAAGTGATGGTTGCAAGCACAAAAAACCGACTTCGAACGGCGGTCTGATAGGGAACGCCGCTGGTTATTGGCTCACCGTCGATCGAGTTTTCAGGAACATTCTCTCCATCAACTGCCAATCCCATAGATGCGGGACTCGGGCGGAAGAGCAAGATTGCAATCGGTGCGATGCCAAAGAACAGCCCGGCGCCCAGCCAGGGAGCCGCTCCGCCAAGCCCCAGGCGCTCTATCAACTCCGCAGATATAGGCGTGAGTAAAATTCCGCCAAGGGACAGGCCTGTTGAAGCTACAGATAAGGCAACCGAACGTTTCTTCTCGAACCATCTAGCGACAAGTGTGGTGCAAGGGAGTAACGCGCAAGCTGAGTATCCAACGCCGAAAAGAACATAAAAGAAATATAGCTGCCAAAGCTCATTCACCCATCCCGCGCCAGATAACACTAGGCCTGCAAGCACTGCGCCGCCTGCGATGGTCCATCTGGGATCGTACCGTTCAATGAGCCAACCGACCCCAAGACCGGCCACACCCGATGAAACAAAAAAAGCAGCTGTTGCCGCGGATGTATACCCAACGGAAAAGCCCCGTTCATCGACAAAGGCCTCCAAATAAACAGACAGGTTGTAAAATCCGAAGCCAGCCGAAATTGTCATAACGACAAACGCCGCGAAGACAATGTACCACCCATAGAAGATGGGAGGCCTGCTTGATGCCCCAGGTGACGTCGCGTTTTCTGTCATTCGTCTAACGAGTTTCTAGGATTAGGAATATCAATGCTTAAGACATAGCAGACGTGGCTGCGGTGGCGAGAGCCAATTTGGCCTCAATCAGGCCTTTAACCTCTAAGCCGGTTTGTGAATATGTGGCGACGAGCGTGTTGATCGGCTAAGACTCTACGCAAAGAAATACAAGACAAACAAAGGGAGCGCTGTCATATGAAACTCTATAATTCCATTGGGCCGAACCCACGGGTCGTGAAGATCTTCATGGCTGAGAAGGGAATTGAGCTTCCATTTGAGGAAATCGACATCATGGCTGGCGCCAACCGCCAGGCCGAATACCTCAAAGTGAATCCAGCAGGACAGCTGCCAGCACTTGCCCTCGACAATGGTGACATTGTCACCGAGATCACAGCAATCTGTGAATATCTTGAAGAGCATCAACCTGCACCTGCACTGGTTGGGACAAATGCAGAAGAGCGCGCGGAAACGCGCAAGTGGGTTCGCCGTGTCGATCTCGGCATTTGTGAACCGCTGGCAAATGGCTTTCGGTTCGCTGAAGGTCTGCCCATGTTTCAAGACCGTTTCCGGTGTCTGCCAGAAGCCGCCGACGGATTGAAAGCAACGGCTCAAGACAAGATCAAATGGCTGGACGAACAGCTTGAAGGAAAACAATGGGTCGTCGGCGACCGATTTACGCTGGCTGATATTCTGCTCTTCGGTTTCCTTGAGTTCGGAGCTTCTGTGGGACAGCCCATTGATCCAAACAATAAGAATATTGTCGGCTGGTACGACCGTGTACAGGCCCGGCCGAGTGTTGCCGCTGCTGTATAAGATGGGTTCAAGGGCCGGAAGCTTTCCGGCCCTTTTCTAGTTCTGAAATCAGGTCGGGGTCGGCAATGAACGAAGATATTCTTTCCATAAAGACATCAGATGGTGACATGGAGACGCTTGTGGTTTCCCATGACGGTGACGCACGGCCACCGGTCATCATCTACATGGATGCGCCTGGCATTCGCGAGGAACTCTATGGTTTTGCGCGGCGCATTGCGACGGAAGGCTATACCGTTCTTCTGCCAGACATGTATTACCGCCTTGGACGCTTGCGATACGATATGTCAAAAGCCAATGACTCCGTGCGTGAGGAGATGTTCTCAGCCATGCGCTCCCTCAACAATGCGCTGGTCATGTCCGATACTTCCGCGATGTTGGAATGGATGCAGCAAGACCAACGCATCAAACAGGGGCCTGTGGGGTGCATTGGGTATTGCATGAGTGGCCAATATGTCGTGACAGCGGCTGGCACCTATGCGGATCATTTCGCCGCGTCTGCTTCGCTCTACGGCGTCGGTATCGTGACTGATGCGCCGGACACCCCCCATAAGCTTGCATCAGGCATGAAGGGCGAACTCTATCTCGGTTTTGCTGAAACAGATGAGTGGGTCCCTGACAATGTGATTCCAGATCTCCGCGCCGAACTTGATGCACACTCTGTGCCTTACACGCTCGATATCTGGCCGGGAACAGGTCACGGTTTCTGCTTTCCTGAACGCGACGCGTATGTCGAAGACGCTGCTGAGAAAGTTTGGGCGAAGGTATTTGATATGTATAAGCGCCAGCTGTGGTGAGACACACAACTGGTAAACAGTCTTTACTTATTTGCGGACACTGCAGTAAACTCTGAGAAAGCGGTGGGGACCGTTTATCGGAGGACTTTCGTGCGTAACTTTTCTTATTTCTTCATACTGCTGGGTGCAGTGGCTTTCTTTTCGTCCATCACGGCTGCGCCTGTTGCAGCGCAGCCAACCTATGAAGAGTTTCGGCATTGCCTTGATAGCCCCACACAAGGAAATAGGGCTGCTGGCGATGGCTGGTGGAGCAGGCGAAGCGCCCAGGAGCAGCGGTATATGATCGAGCTTCCCTGCGAAGAAAAATACATCGTCGCCATATGCGTCTTTCTTTACGACCCGGATCTTAAAGGCTGCACCAATAAAGGTGTCGCCCGGTTTCGAGCTGACCGGCATTGTGCTGCTCAGGGCCATGAAATTCTGTCCGAGGAACGAGCCGCCTGCGCGCAAGAGTACGTGGCAAACTTCAAGCCGGTGTTTTAACATCCCCACATGAACGATCTTCCTCCCGTCGACTGGGAGTCGCCCGCTGCGGTGACCCTCGGCAAAAAAGTTCTAGAGCTTGATCCCGAACGTGGTTACGTCAAAGCCTCCTACATTGCTGGCGAAAATTTCGTCAATCGGGGCGGCCGTATCTATGGGGGCTTCCTGGCCGCCATGCTTGATGGCCTTTGTGGGCACGCGGTGCGATCGACAACCACCACACCGACACCTCAGGTCACACTGGAACTCAAGACGAGTTTTCTTGGGCGGGCCGACCAGGGAACTCTTATTGGCGAAGGATGGGTTCGCCACAGAGGTAAGTCGATCGCTTTTGCTGAAGCGGAACTCCGCCGTGAAGACGGTGAGCTTGTCGCCCGAGCAAGCGCCACTTTTAAGCTCGGACGACCGTCGCAACCTGCCAGCTAGATTTCTACTTCTCGAATATGCGTGAAGCGCCGCCCAGGAGTGAGCCTTCACCCTGGTCCGTACCGCCAGCAGATGGTGCATGTTCCAGGACACGGTCAGCGAGACGTGAGAAGGGCAGACTTTGCAGCCAAACAGTCCCCGTACCCTGGAGGGTCGCCAAGAAGAGGCCTTCACCGCCAAATATCATCGACTTCAATCCGCCTGCGCGTTCGATGTTGTAATCAAGCGATGGGGTAAAGGCGACGATACAGCCAGTATCTACCCGGAGTTTCTCCCCATTGAGTTTTTTCTCAACGATTGTTCCGCCAGCATGCACAAAGGCCATGCCGTCGCCTTGCAGGCGTTGGAGAATGAAGCCTTCTCCCCCGAAAAACCCAGCACCCAGTTTCTTTTGGAAAGCGATATCGATACTGGTCCCCAGAGCTGCAGCGAGAAAAGAGTCTTTTTGGCAGAGCACCTCACCTGTCATCGCCTGATTGAGCGCAACAATTTTACCCGGGAAGGGGGCTGCAAAAGCAGCGGAAGCTTTCTTGGACCCCTGATTGGTGAAGTGAGTCATGAAGAGAGACTCGCCAGTAAACGTGCGTTTGGCCGCTGAAAACAGCTTGCCCATCACGCCTTCATCTGGCTTTGAGCCGTCGCCAAGCCGCGTTTCGAATTCGATGCCGTCTTCCATGTAGTTCATGGCACCGGCTTCCGCGACAACCGTCTCGCCAGGATCGAGTTCTATTTCCACCAGCTGCATATCATCGCCGATGATTGTGTAGTCCACCTTGTGGCAGTTCATCTTCTTCTCCCAGAGGTTTCATTCACCACGTATCGATGAATGGTCGTTTTGATTTTGTGTCTTGCGACTTGGGTGGAAGGGACTTCAGGCCCCGCATGATCCAATGGCGCGTTTCCAGCGGATCGATCACGCCGTCAATCTCCAAGAAAGAAGCCATGTTGATGGCCTTGCCCCTCTCATAGGAATTCGCGACCATCTTTTCGAAGAATTCCTGGCGTTCGGTCTCGTCTTCGATTGCTTCCATCTCCCGGCGGTACCCTAGGCGGACAGCACCTTCCAAGCCCATACCGCCGAATTCGCCCGTCGGCCAAGAAACATTGAAGAAGGGTGCGTGGAAAGTGCCACCTGCCATCGCTTGTGCACCCAAACCATACCCTTTGCGCAAGACAATGGTGAAGACGGGTACAGCCATGTTTGCTGCAATGACAAACATGCGTGAGACGTGACGAACCTGGGCGGTCTCCTCGACTTCTGGACCGACCATAAAGCCCGGCGTATCACAGAAGGAGAGGATGGGAAGGCCAAAGGCATCGCACAATTGCATGAAGCGGGCGGCTTTATCTGCAGCGTCTGCGTCGATGGCACCACCAAGATGGAATGGGTTGTTCGCGATCAGGCCCATCGGCCGGCCTTCAATGCGGATGAAACAAGTAAGAATACCGACGCCAAAATCTTTGCGGAGTTCCAGCACGCTGTCTTTGTCCGCGACCGTATCGATCACGGTTCGGACATCATAGGCGCGCAGCCGGTTTTCCGGGATCAGATGGCGAAGCTCTCGCTGGTCAGCTGCTTCCCAGGTCTTCAGAGGTCCTTGGAAGTAGGAGAGGTACTTTTTGGCAGCTGCCACCCCTTCGGCTTCGTCGGCAACGGCAATGTCAACGACGCCATTTTTCCTGTGTACGTCTATCGGACCAATATCTTCTGGCTTATAGGCGCCAAGCCCGCCGCCCTCGATCATTGCAGGACCGCCCATGCCAATGTTCGAGTCAGCCGTGGCGATTATCACGTCACTACAGCCAACAAGGGCCGCATTGCCGGCAAAACATCTGCCTGAAACAATGCTGATAACCGGGACATTCCCGCTCAGTGCTGCAAAACTTTTGAACGTTGGAACATCAAGGCCTGCAACACCTGCCGTGTCCGTATCACCCGGGCGCCCACCACCACCTTCACCAAAGAGAATGAGCGGCAGGTTCCACTGATGGGCAAGGCCCAGCATCCGGTCGGTCTTCTTGTGGTTCATATGACCTTGAGTGCCGGCAAAGACGGTAAAGTCGTAGGCCAAGATCATTGCCCGCGACACCTCATCGTCGAATTCCTCGCCATTGATCGACCCCACGCCTGTGATCATGCCATCCGCAGGGCTCATTTTGATCAGGTCTTCCATGGATCGACGTCGACGCTGAGCCGCGAGCACCAAGGCGCCATATTCAATAAAGCTCTCTGGATCACACAGGTCGTCTATGTTCTCACGCGCCGTGCGTTGATTGCGTCCACGGCGACGCGCAACAGCATCCGGGCGGCGCTCGTCCAACCCGATAGCATGACGCTCAATGACTTCTTGCAAGTCCGGACGGATATAATTCGGGTCGACAGTGGCGGCAGCCGCACTTTCAGACATGCCTATATCTCGCTCTTCAATGAAGAGGAGGGGGGCGCCCTCAAAGACCGTATCATCGGTCTTCGCCGCCATCTCACGTACAATGCCGCCCGTCTCGGCAGAGACGATGTGCTCCATTTTCATCGACTCCAGGACAGCAATCTGCTGGCCCGGCGCGACACTGTCACCAACAGCAACATCAATACTCACCACACGTCCCTGCAGATGGGCGTTTAGCGCGCGGGAACCATCCGGCCCGGTCGCCTGCACTGACGGTGCCGATACCGTCTCCGCACTTTTGTTAGACGCATAGCGCGCTGGACGCTGTTGTTCTGTAACCAATGCGGCGGCGTGGTCGGCAAGGAAGTTTGTATAAACCTCGTTTGATGCAAAAGCTGGCATGCTCAGAAGGTTTTGATGGAACGAAATATTGGTCTTCGCTCCCTCGATGGAGAACTCATCCAAAGCTCGTTGGGCCCGCTTCACAGCGTCTTGATAATCGGTGCTGGGTGAATAGGCGATGAGCTTTGCGAGTAGAGAGTCATAATGCGGGCTGGTCGTGTAGCCCGTGTAGCCAAAACCATCCACACGAATGCCAGGACCACTTGGCGCCTGATAGCTCGTCAGTGTCCCACCTGATGGCAGGGCCTCGCCATCGGCATTCATACTTTCCATATTGATCCGCAATTGAATTGCGTATCCACGTGGCGCAGGTGTCTCACCAAGTCCGATGGCGCCCAGTGTCTTGCCTGCAGCGATCCGGAGTTGTGTTTTGACCAGATCAACGCCCGTTATTTCTTCTGTGACGGTATGCTCAACCTGCAAACGCGGATTTGTTTCTATGAACGCAAAACTCTGGTCTGCTTCATCCACCAGAAACTCGAAGGTTCCGATATTGTCGTAAGACGCTTCTTTGGCGAGCTTCACCGCCGCGTCGGTGAGTTTTGTTCGCAGCGCCTCATCCAAGGTCGGGCTGGGCGCAATTTCGACCAGCTTCTGTCGGCGACGCTGAAGGGAGCATTCACGTTCCGCGAGATGGATAACATCTTTCCCGTCGCCAACGATCTGAATTTCAATGTGGCGTGCTCGCGGGATGAGGCGTTCCACATAGACTGCTTCATCTCCAAACGCAGATTTCGCTTCAGACTGGCATCGGGCATAGGCTTCCTCGATCTCGTCGGCCCGGTGAACAGGGCGCATGCCGCGGCCTCCGCCGCCCGATACAGCTTTGATCATCATGGAGGCGTTTTCACCGAGGCTCTTGAAGAAGGATTTTGCCTCCTCAAGGCTGGTCGCTCCATTTGTACCCGGCAACAGCGGCACACCAACCTGTTCTGCCAATGCTCGCGCGCGGGCCTTGTCGCCAAACAGCGCCAGAGCATCCGGGTTTGGTCCAATAAAGGTCAGGCCTGCGTCCCTGCAAGCACGGGCAAAGCCGACATTCTCGCTCAGAAACCCATAACCAGGATGGATCGCATCGCAATCTGATGCCTTTGCCGCTTCGATGATCTGCTTGGAATCAAGATAGGCTGGGACACCACTTCCTCGGAGAGCCACAGCTTCATCGGCCACCTGTACATGAAGCGAACTGGCATCATCTTCCGAATAGACAGCCGCCGAGCGTATGTCCATCTCGGCTGCTGCGCGTGCAATGCGCACCGATATCTCGCCGCGATTGGCGATCAACAGTTTCTGAAACCCCATGAAGTGTTTGCCCCGTTTGCTCCCCAGTCAGGCAACGGCCGCCCGCTGGTGGTTTTTGTGAATTTCGATGGCTTTAAACTATCAGAATGAGGGCAGGGGGATCAAAATTCACTGACGCCGTCGCCGCCCCCTTGGGCTGAGACAATTATCTGCATTAACGGTGCCCGGTTCAGGATGGTGATTTTGCCATATGACACATCTATCCAGGCCTTCTTCTTCCAGGTACTGAGTTGGCGGCCTACCGCTTCGCGAGTGGCCCCGACCATCTGACCCAGCTCCTCTTGAGGAAGATGGAGGTCGATCAGCACGCCCTGCTCAGCGGGGTGTCCATGTTTGTCCGCCAGATCCAACAGGCGTTTTGCAAGTCGGAAGGTCACGTCATGAAAAACAGTTTCCTGAAGCAGTTCACCCACCAGCTGGATCCTGGCGCCGAGAAGCTCAACGATCGGCATAAACATATCGGGTTCGCTGGTGGCAAATGCGAGCATATCCTTACGGCTTAGCGCAAGCAGATCAGTTGAGTCGGTAGCTGTCGCATCCACCAGTCGTGTGCTTCCTTCGAATAGGCCTAGTTCGCCAATCCATTCGCCCTGGCTCGCCTGGTTTAGCGTGACGGTCTTTCCATCTATTGAGTCAACTGACATGCGCAAGCGACCTTTCAGGATACCGAAATAGCGATCTGACGGGTCTCCGCGCGCATAGAGTGCCTCGCCGGACTCCAAAGAAAGGGGCTGTGCCCGCTGCTGAACGACAGACCTAGCCCTATCTGAAAGAACTGAAAAAAGAGGGCTCATCATTACCAGGTCATCGGTGCTGATTTTCTGGCCTGATTTTCCCATGGATTTCCTCGTTTTTCGGACTATTCACCGCAAATGTGACCCAGATTGCAGTCTGATTTCCAGTTTCTCGTTAAAAACCTGACATGGCCTGACAGAGGCCGCATGCAAACGGAGGAAAAACCATGTCAGTCCAAGAAGCCGCCCCAACCAGTGTTCGTGAAAGCGTCTCCCCGGAAGAGTGGGAAGCCCGGGTCAATCTGGCCGCCTGCTACCGCCTCGTCGCACATTATGGCTGGGACGATATGATCTTCACCCATATCTCGTCCAAGCTTTCTGACGGCACGTTTCTGATCAACCCTTACGGGTTTTTCTTTGATGAGATTACAGCAAGTAGCCTGGTCAAGATCGACCTGGAGGGTAACAAGCTGGACGACTCACCGCATTTCGTGAACCCTGCGGGCTTTACCATTCATAGTGCTGTGCATGAGATCCGTCATGACGCCAATTGCGTGATCCACCTGCACACAATTCCCGGTACTGCTGTGTCAACGGCGGAAGAGGGGCTTCTGCCACTCAATCAGACAGCGATGCTTATTCGCGAAGAGCTCGCCTATCATGAATATGAAGGTGTTGCGGTTGATCATGACGAGCGCCCACGTCTGCAGGAAGACCTTGGCGATAAAAACATGATGCTGTTGTGGAACCATGGCACGCTGACGGTGGGGGAGACGGTCGCTGAAGCCTTTATGCGGATGTACTATCTGGAACGCGCCTGCGAAATGCAGGTGGCGACTCTTTCGTCCGCCAAACAGCTCCACAATCCGATGCAGGGCATCCCCGAGCGAACAGCAACGCAAGGAACCGACCCGGAGCTTGCTCAGAAAGTGACAAACCATCTGGCCTGGCCTGCCATGCTTCGGAAGCTTGACCGGATTGATCCGTCTTATCGGGACTAAAAGAACCACGAATACAAGAAAGGCGGCGCTCTTATGAGTGCCGCCTTTTGTTTTGGTTGAGGAACTGAGCCTTAAGCTTCAACCTCAAATGTCAGACCTGCATTGGCACGCAAGCGATCTATGATCTCCATCCCGAAAGCTGGCGCTGGAGTGTAAATGCCACCGGGCAGGTCAGCCACGTTCTGGATCAGGCAGATCGCGCTTTCCGAAATCATCTTGGACGTTGAGCCATAGCCAGGGTCCTTGTCTCCGGTCACGCCAACCTTGATGGAAGCCCCGTCCGGCATTTCGCCAATGAAAAGCACATCATAATTGCCTGCTTCACGCTCTTCCTTGGAAGGGCCTTCGCCTGGCTTTGGGGCATCATCCCCGCCTGTTATGTCCGTTGCTGCAATCGCATCAGCGGTCTGTTTGCCTGTCTCGCCAGGGCCCGCCAGCATCATTTCGTCATACTGGAAATCAGTGCCGTAGGCATTTCCAAGCAGGAAGTTTGAGCGGTGGATGTTCTTGGTGTTGATCACCGCCATAAAGAAGGGTGCGACCCACATGCCCACTGCTGGGTCTTCATAGGGTTTCATGCCATCTGGCTGTTCAACACCTTCATAGCCTGGAGCCAGGGAGTAGGGGTTAAAGAGATGGCCCATCATCGCCGGGTCCTTCTGAGCCAGCTCAAATGTCGCCCGACCGCTGGCAGCCGTGCCGCCTGAAAGCGTACCGTTCATCGCCCGAACGCGACCTTTAACCCTTGGCGCTGGCTTGCCGAACTTGGCTTTGGCTTGTTCCTGCAGAAAATAAACACCCATATCGAACGGAATGGAGTCAAAGCCGCAGGAGAAGACGATCCGTGCACCGGATTTCTTGGCCGTTTCACCGTGGGCATCGATCATTTTCCGCATGAAGGGAACTTCACCGCAAAGATCGACATAATCGGTCCCAGCTGCTGCACAGGCCGCGACCAGCGGCTCACCATAGAGCAGGTAAGGACCAACAGTCGTGATCACGACCTTGGTGCTCTCAACCATTTTCTGCAGCGCTGCTGGATCGGCGACATCCGCGGCGATCAGGGGCGTGTCAGCTGGTGCACCAATCAAATCGCGGACAGAAGCGAGCTTTTCTGCGCTCCGACCGGCCATGGCCCATTTCACCGAGCCGTCTGCATATTGTTTGCTCAGATATTCTGCTACCAGGCGACCGGTAAACCCGGTGGCGCCATATACGACAATGTCGAACTCTCTCGTCCCTGCCATCACTTTATCTTTCTTCTATTGTACGTTTCTCGCCGCAAAAAGCGGCTGAAGCCTTAGAGAACCTATCATGGGGTAACCATATTCAACAGGGACCCCAAACTACGATTAGCGGTTTTCCGAAAAACCATATAAGACCCGGGTTTGCCAGCGCGGCACCTCCTTTGCCGGCGCTCAGAGCCGGAACACTAAAAGCTATGTCAGACCCCCATAACATCAACCCTGTCCTCGCGCGTGCGCTGGAGAAAAAGGGCTATGCCTCTTTGACCGAGGTTCAGGAAGCGGTCATCGCGCCTGAAACCGACGGAGGGGATCTGCTCGTCTCCGCTCAGACGGGGTCCGGCAAGACCGTTGCCTTTGGGCTTGCCATCGCGCCCACCATTCTTGGGAACCAGGAGACGTTCGGGCCGGCGGTTTTACCTCAAGCCCTGGTCGTCGCGCCTACCCGGGAACTCGCCATTCAAGTTCAGAGGGAACTCACCTGGCTCTTTGGCGAGGCTAAAGGAAAAATCGCCTCCTGTGTGGGCGGCATGGATCCTCGTGCAGAACGCCGGGCACTGGCTCGTGGTGCCCACATCGTGGTGGGAACCCCTGGACGCCTGCGTGATCATATCGAGCGCGGCGGTCTCGACATGTCGGGCTTACGTGCGGTGGTTCTCGACGAAGCCGATGAGATGCTCGATTTCGGTTTCCGCGAAGACCTGGAGTTTATTCTCGATACAGCACCTAAAGAACGTCGGACACTCATGTTTTCCGCGACAGTGCCGCGCACGATCAGCAATATGGCCAAGCGCTATCAGAACGACGCCCAGCGGATTTCAACGGTCAGCGAACGCGAACAGCACAGCGATATCGAATATAGAGCCTTGTCCGTCGCGCCGAGCGACAAGGAAAACGCGATCATCAATGTGCTGCGCTACTATGATGCAGAAAGCGCCATAGTTTTCTGTAAAACACGACAGGATGTGAATCGCCTCTCCAGTCGTTTTGGCAATCGCGGTTTCTCCGTCGTTTCTCTCTCCGGGGAACTCAGCCAGAACGAACGAACTCATGCCCTGCAGGCCATGCGCGATGGCCGGGCGCGCGTCTGCATTGCGACAGACGTTGCTGCCCGCGGCATCGACCTTCCGGGTCTTGAACTCGTCATTCATGCGGACCTGCCCACAAATAGCGATGTGTTGAAACACAGAAGCGGCCGAACAGGTCGCGCTGGAAAGAAGGGTATCTGCGCGCTTATTGTGCCACACACGATGCGCAGGCGCGCGCAGAGATTGCTGCAGGGCGCAAAGCTTGAGGCAGAATGGGCGTCAGCGCCAAGCCTTCAGGAAATCCAGGCCATGGATCAGGAGCGCCTGCTCACTGATCCTGTGCTCACCCAAGCCTATGACGAAAAAGCACTCAAGCTTGCCCAGGAACTCCTGGAGCGCCACGGCGCAGAGCAGGTGGCCGCCGCCTTCCTGCATCAGCGACAGACTGATACGCCGTCGGCTGAAGAATTGCTGGACGCGCCTGTCCACAAGGAAACGAAGGCAAAACGCGAGAAACAAAAACGTGAGCGCGAACCGTTTGGCGACTCTGTCTGGTTCAAAATGACGGCAGGCCGCAAAGAGCGCGCGGAGCCCAGCTGGTTGCTCCCGATCATTTGTCGCCTCGGCCATGTAACCAAACGGGAAGTCGGCGCCATCAAAATTGGCGAGACGGAGACGCGGTTTGAGATCAAGGCGAAAGATGCGGGCCGCTTCATTGATGCGGTGGCTGCATCGGGCGGCGGAGAAAAATCTATTCGTATCACGCAGGAAGAAGGAGCTGCGGACACGTGGGTGCCGGAAGTCACCTCACTCGAGCGGCCTAAACCACCTTCGAAAAAGAAAGACGGTGAGCGCAGCAAATCCAAACCGAGGAAAAAAGAAAAGTGGACCCGCGCCCGGAAAAACGCCGCAAAGAAACAGCGCGCCCAAGACCAGTCCAGCAATAAGAAGAAAGCGCGTAAGTCTGAGCCCGGTTCTGACGGTATGGACGCCTTGATCCGAAAGCCGAAAAGAAAAACTTCCTAGTGAGAACCTTGTCGGTATCTGTCGGCCCACTGTCGACTTTCATCATCGGCCATCTTAGATGTCAAAGGTGCGACACTCTGAGCAATCGTGGGATCACACCCCAACGCTCTTAGAAGCGCCGCAATCACAGCCGCTGGACTGTTCGCAAGCTCCTCATAGGTAACTTGCACGGGTGATAGGCGCTGCGCTGCAAACCATTTTTCCCAGGCCGCGTCATCACTAGAGAGCGATGCGATTTCCTGCTCAATAGCCTGTACATCATAGGTGATAGGCGAGGGGTCCATGGCCCCCTGGCGGACAGTTCCGTCAGATGCAAGGTGCCATTGGCCACTTTGTTTTGCTCGAACAAGGGAGACGGCCTGCGCAACTTTGTCCTCGCGAACAAGGTGGATGTATAGGGGATGACCGAAGGCGCATTCGAACAAGTCAGCGTCGTTTTGCTGATCAGGGAAGAGGGGCGAGAGGCGGTCTCTCAGATCCTCGATAGTCTCCCACATGAGGCGGAGGCCGAAGGTGCCGGTTGCATCGCTGCCTTCCTTTCGGATCGCCGCCAGGTAGGGTCTTTCAAATTCTTCTGAACCTGGCTCATGATTGATACCCAACTGTGCGGCCCTATCGGGGATCGACTCTGGACGATAGAAGGATGCGGGTCGGCCGAGCACACCGGTTCCAGACATCAAGTCGCAGAGCATTGTGCTTCCGCTTCGCGGATTGGCACAGAGAATGATTGACCGAAAGCCAGACATGGCGTCAGCGTATGTGCCATTCCACTAAGCACGCAAGGGGATCGACAAAGTAAAAGGCCGCAGCTAAGCCGCGGCCTTTGTCGATTGTGTCCGGTCAGACTGGTTGCGCCTGACCTCATCTCACTCAAGCAAGATCAAAGCGATCCAGGTTCATGACCTTGGTCCAGGCGCTCACGAAGTCGGTTACGAATTTTTCACTCGCATCTTCGCTTGCATAGACCTCAGACAAGGCTCGCAGCTCAGAGTTAGACCCGAAAATGAGATCAGCGCGGGTACCTGTCCATTTAACGGAACCGCTTGCGCGGTCTTTTCCTTCGAAAACCGCATCGTCGTCTGACGTTGCGCTCCACGTTGTGCTCATGTCCAACAGGTTCACAAAGAAGTCGTTTGTGAGCTTGCCTGGTTGATCCGTGAACATACCATGCTGCTCGCCGTCGACGTTGGTGCCAAGGACTCGCAGGCCACCGACAAGAACCGTCATCTCAGGTGCTGTAAGCGTCAACAACTGAGCCCGGTCGACCAACAGTTCCTCTGCGGAGACGGTGTATTTCGCCTTCAGGTAGTTGCGGAACCCATCAGCCGCCGGTTCCAACATTGCTACGGAGGCAATGTCCGTCTGCTCTTGCGTAGCGTCCCCCCGACCGGCCGTGAAGGGCACTGTCACGGTCTGACCTGCATCCTTTGCAGCTTTCTCGATGGCTGCACCGCCACCAAGAACGATCAGGTCAGCGAGTGACACTTGCTTGCCGCCAGACTGAGAGGCGTTGAACGCCTTCTGAACTTCTTCCAGCTTGCCCAGTACCTTGGCTAACTGAGCAGGTTGATTGACCTCCCAGTCTTTCTGAGGAGCCAATGCAATACGTGCTCCATTTGCGCCGCCGCGCATATCCGATCCACGGAAAGTAGACGCAGAGGCCCAAGCCGTTGACACAAGCTCGGACACAGAGAGGCCTGTAGCGAGGGTTTTTTCCTTCAGGTTTGCCACGTCCTGATCATCAATCAGCGTGTGGGTCACCTCAGGAATAGGGTCCTGCCAGGTCAAAACTTCTGCCGGTACGTCCGCGCCAAGGTAGCGGGACCGCGGTCCCATATCGCGGTGGGTCAGCTTGAACCAGGCGCGTGCAAACGCATCGGCAAACTGATCCGGGTTTTCATGGAAGCGCCGCGAGATGGGCTCATAGATTGGGTCCATGCGCATTGCCATGTCCGCTGTGGTCATCATGAGCGGCACTTTTTTTCCGGAACCATCAACTTCGGGGGCGTGGTCTTTGTCCGCGAGATCTTTCGCGGCCCACTGGTGGGCACCTGCCGGGCTCTTCGTCAGCTCCCACTCGTAGCCGAACAAAACATCGAAGTATGAATTGTCCCAAGTCGTCGGCGTTGGGGTCCACGCGCCTTCAATACCGCTGGTGATGGTGTCGACACCTTTGCCCGACCCGTGGGTGCTGAGCCAGCCCTGACCCTGCGCTTCAATCGGTGCGCCTTCTGGCTCCGGGCCAACCTGGGCTGCATCGCCTGCGCCATGGCCTTTACCAAACGTGTGACCACCGGCGACCAGCGCGACTGTTTCCTCGTCATCCATCGCCATGCGCGCGAATGTTTCACGGATGTCACGGCCAGAGGCAACGGGATCGGGATCGCCGTTCGGGCCTTCCGGATTCACATAGATGAGGCCCATCTGCACAGCAGCAAGCGGGTTTTCCAGCTCGCGGTCACCGGAATAGCGGTTGTCACCGAGCCAGCTGTCTTCTGCACCCCAATAGATGTCCTGTTCTGGTTCCCATACATCGGCACGGCCACCTGCAAAGCCGAAGGGTTTCAGCCCCATGGACTCGATGGCGCAATTGCCAGCGAGGATCATAAGGTCAGCCCAGGAAAGCTTGTTGCCGTATTTCTTTTTCACCGGCCACAACAGCATGCGGGCTTTGTCGAGATTGCCATTGTCCGGCCAGCTGTTGAGAGGCGCAAAACGCTGTGTGCCTGTTCCTGCACCACCGCGACCGTCTGCTGTACGATAGGTCCCGGCGCTGTGCCAGGCCATGCGGATGAATAGGGGACCATAGTGTCCATAGTCTGCCGGCCACCAATCCTGCGAGTCGGTCATCAGGTCAAAGATGTCCTGCTTCACAGCGTCAAGATCGAGCTTCTTGAATTCTTCTGAATAGTCGAAATCCTCTCCAAGTGGATTGGATTTCGCGGAATGCTGGCGAAGGATGTTGAGCTTCAGTTGGTTCGGCCACCAATCCTGATTGGATGTGCCTTCACCTGCTGTGTGTTTGTTTGCGCCACCTGAGAAGGGGCATTTGCCTTCACCGTCCATCATCGCCTCCGATTGCTGCTGAGACCCTAATTTAGAATCTCTCTAAACAGAGATATAGCAACTTAGAATTATTCTAACAAGGGGCGGGGGGCAAATTTCTGCAAAAAGAGGCTCAAACAACCTTGTGGGCGATAAGGGACTCCGCACCTGCTTTGATCGACTCGACTGCGGGCCGGAATGTGATGCCCAGCATACGCTGAGCCTTTTCGTTGGACGCCACGCGCTTTTTGTCGAGCTCAGGTAGAATTTGTTTTAACACCGGATTGAAGATGGCGAGCAGAGGAATGAGGAAGCTCGGCAGCGAGCGGCGAGGTACCTTTTTGGCATAGTCCGGATATTCCTCGCGCAGAGTCGTCGCGATGTCCTGGAACCATTGGAAGTCGCTCCCAGCCACGAAACGCTCACCAGCTGCTTCTGGTGTTTCCATCGCCGCAACATGGGTAGCAGCGACGTCGCGCACATCTACAATCTGATATCCAAGTTTGGGCGTTGCCGGCAGTGACCCATTCATAAGGAGTGTCAGGATTTCGAGCGACGCTGAAAAGTCACCGCTCAGGACAGGTCCCAGAACTGCAGATGGGTTGACCGTTGCCAATTCCAGTCCGGCGCCTTCACCGTTCACATACTCCCAGGCGGCTTTCTCCGCGATTGCTTTCGAGCGGGTATAGGCTGTGTTGTCCTTCAGGTAATCGGGATCTGACCAGTTTTCTTCCGTCAATAGTAGAGGCAATCTCTTATAGCCATAACCAACCGCTGCAACTGACGAGGTCAGAACAACCCGTTTAACCCCTGCTTTCTTTGCGGCTCTGAGGGCTCTCAGCGCACCATCGCGCGCCGGGTCGATTAGGTCATTCGGATCCTTCGGCAATTCAGCCGGGATAGGGGACGCTACATGATGGACATAAGTACATCCTGCGGTCGCTTCATCCCATCCGGCGTCTGAGGTCAGATCGGCGGCGAAGAGCTCAATCTCATTGGCGCGCGGGTCCTCCGTGGCGAGCAGTTCTTTCAAGGCCGGTCCTTTGTCGAGGGAGCGGACTGTTCCGCGGACTTTGTATCCCTTCGCAAGCAACGCCAGGATCACCTGCTGGGCGATGTACCCCGACGCCCCTGTAACGAGGACGGTTGTATCTGCAATGGACATGTTGGCTCTCCCTCACCTGATGCTGTCTCACAACAAGATGGGTCGATCCATTCCGCATGCCAATGCCAGTGGGGAGGTTCTGGCGTGATCTGCAGGTTTTTGGCGCGATCTGCGCCTGAAGAGCGAGGCCAATAGCGGGCAGGTAGGTGGCGGAGGGGGTGGGATTCGAACCCACGAGACGCTTGCACGCCTGCCGGTTTTCAAGACCGGTCGATTCAACCACTCTCGCACCCCTCCGCAGGGGTTGGCTGTCATTTTTTGGCACTTCTACTGAAATGCTCCAGCCGACTCACCGGGATTTGTCCCGGCGCGACGTCCATTTAGCAAATATCTCGCCTGTGCACAAAAGAAAGCTTCATCAAATGTCTAGCGCCGGATTTCGCTTATGGGGAGCGGAACTGGCTGGACCCAATCCGTCTTGCTCTCGATTGCCAGTTCAACGCCGGTGTCGGTCACGACGACGCGTTTGCCGGCCCTTGCGGGCAAAGGCACTTTATTCTCGATGCAGTAAGCAATGAGGGAGGCAACGATGTCGGTTTCTGTGAAACTGATGGTCTCTTCATCGTCGAAAGTCAGTTCTGTTGATCCCGAGCCGGTCTTATCGACCCCCACAGCCCTGATCTGGGGCGCGCGATACCGAATACCGCCGCGCATTTCGTTGTAGCGCATCAACGCTTCCAAAAATTCGTTCATTGAAAAGACGATTTCACGTTTTTCATGCGGCATGGTGAATCTGTCCGTTCGGCGCTAATGGTTAAACTGGCTTAGTCAAAACCGAGGGAAACAAGGTTAACGGTAGGGATTTTGCGCTTATCGTGTGAATAAACCTGTAAGAAATGGACTTTGCCAAGTTTCCCGCAGTTTGCCACAATGCGCCGCAACAGACCGGCGTCAGGGGGCGCTGTAATAAAGAACGAGTTGGGTGGAGTTTATGGCGATCGATTTTACGCAGTGGTGGGTACCGGCAATCATTATGCTCTTTTTGGGCACTGGGATTTTTATTGCTGGCCTGCGCGAATACAGAATGCCAGCGCCTGTCGCTCCAGCGCCCGTTGAAACCGAAGAAGCCAGCGCCGAAACACCCCCTGCACCCGAAGCGAAACAGAAAAGCGGATTTCTCTTCCGTACCAGTTGGATTTGGGGCTCTGTTCTTGTCGGTGCTGCTGCACAAGCCTATCTGAGCTACGTCGCCGTCTAACGACAGCTCAAACTCTAGAGATCCTTATAGCCTAAAGCCCTTCAGGCAGGGCAGGCAGGTCGCCGTCATCGGCAAGCGTCAATACGGCTTCGATGAACCGGGCTGGCTCTGGCATGCGCGCGTGATCCAATAACATGGTCGCCTTGTCGATCATCTCGTCTCGCGTCAGCGCTGCTTCAGGATCACCCTTGGCATTGGTTCGCGTCTCAGTAATTGTCTCACCTGATGTCAGTGTCAGGCTTACCGAACTCCCCCAAGACTTAGGATAGGAAGAGGCATAGGGTTCTTGTAGGGATGGTCTTACTTTTGTCCTAGCCGATCCAAGATCCGCTCGCGCCTGCTCTCTAAATGCTGCGAAATCCACCTGATCACTCAACAGTCCCGCGGCAACGGTGTGGTGCAGTGAAAACTTGGCTTCATACTCCGTTGTTGGACTAACCCGATCACAGACATCAATAGCGGCTTGATAGACACCGACTTCGACTGTCTCAATCATGTCATCGGTGAGCGTTTGACCTCGTTCCTTCAGCTTTGTGCGGATCGTCTGCGCGGCATCAATAGCCGGATGCGTATGCCGGCAGGAGGGCCATGGTTTGATGGATGTCGTCGTCAGCTGCCAGGGCGCGTCTGCATCGTCGAGGACGGCGGAAGGATCAGCGTCAGGACAGGCTGCTTTGAAGAAGCCTTTCTCACCCTCAAGAATATTTGGTGGTCCTGTGAACCCGTGCTGTGCAAGTTCGGCAGCACGCACGCCCGCTTCTGCCGCATGACCGGCGTGCAGGTGCTTGGTCATCGCCCCCGTTTCGAGAAACTCCCAGAGCCCCGCTGCCTGGCTGCCTGCGTTGCCGAGCGCATGGGTTGCCTCTTCGTCATCCAAGCCGAGGAGGGCGGCAGATGCCATCGCGGCCCCAAAGGGACCGCAGGTCGCCGTATTGTGCCAAATCTTGTAGTGCTCCGCTCCGACTGCCATGCCCACACGGGTCGTCGCCTCAAATCCGTGGAGCACAGACGTCAGAAATGCGCGGCCACCAATGCCCCGTTTCGCGGCCAAGACCCAGGCAGGTGGCACCACCACGCAGCCGGGGTGCACAACGGATTCGCGGTGTAGGTCGTCTGTCTCCAGGATGTGCGTCAGTGCCCCCAGAAGGAATGCGCGTTTTCCCGTATCTGGCTGGATGTTTGCAGCACCATCTGCACCATTCCAACCGAGCAATACTCGGCCGGGGCTCGAGTTCTGGCCCGCGCAAGTATTCGCAATCGCATCCAGAACAAACAGGGCCGCAGCAGATAGGTCCGCCTCGGTCACCGGTTTTGAACGGATCAAGCTCACCAGGGAGCGGGTCAGAGAGGGTGTTGGATGGGTCACTTCTTGATCTCTCGTAAAGATTTTGTTCGTACGTGGCGGGACACAATTGAAGCGTCCCAAATGAGCTGTTTTTGCGGCGCCATACTGACGTCCCACGGCGAGAGGCGCAATGAGCCCCCGTTCCGGCAGACTGAGTTTCATGGCGTCCGCATATTAGCAGCGGTATAAGGGAATTCAGAGGATTTGACCTGATTCGACAAAACGCAGGTAGGGCAGAACATGGACAATCAGAAAGCCATCGATACATCATGTGATGCCGGCCAGGATGTACCAGCCCTGTCGCGCCGAAAAAGTTCATCGCGCCGCCGGTTGTCTTCGGTCATCGGCTTGTTAATGAGCCCGTTGATAGCGGCTGGATGCGCGGAGGCACAACTGGGCGCACATGTCGCCAAGTCACTGGGGCAGGGCACGGGTGGTGGCGTCTATAAAGTCGGCAATCCCTACAAAATTGATGGTCAGTGGTATTACCCGGCTGAGGATGAAAACTACGATCAGAAGGGTATCGCTTCCTGGTATGGGCCGAATTTCCACGGCAAGCCAACAGCCAATGGCGAAGTGTTTGATCAGAACCTCGTAACTGCCGCGCATCCTACGCTGCCCATGCCGATCTATGCACGGGTGACAAACCTCGAAAACGGGCGGTCGCTCGTTGTTCGGATTAACGACCGAGGCCCGTTTGCTGCCGATCGGGAAATTGATCTTTCGAGACGGTCGGCTGAACTTTTGGGATTCATAAAACAAGGAACAACACAAGTTCGGGTTCAGTATCTGCGGCGTGCTCCGTTGGACGGCGACGTTCCAGACGTTCAATCTGTCGTGGCGGAAAGTGGTTTTACCGCACCACCGCGTCAACAAGCCTCAGATCGTGACACTGTGATCGCAGCTCCTACCGAAGCTGTGCAGGTTGCCTCGCTTACGCCGACCTATCCGGCAAGTGCAGCGGCTGGCACATTGCTTCCGACAGATATGGCACCGATCCCGGACACGCCTGCACAATCTGCGCCTGCGCCCTCATCCAATGTCGCAGCCCCCGTGCTGCCCGGCACCTATGTGCAGGCAGGTGCTTTTGCCAATCAGGCCAATGCTGAGGCGCTCAAGATCCAACTGTCTGACCTTGGGCCTGTGGATGTGAACCCAATCAATGTGAATGGGACCGAGCTTTACCGCGTCCGTGTCGGTCCGCTGCAGGATCCACAGGCGGCCAACAGCATGTTGCAACAAATAACAGGGCGTGGTCACACAAACGCCAGAGTTGTCATCGAATAATGGCTGGCGCGCTGATAGCGTGTGCGCCTTAACACCCAAATCTGAAGAGTCACATGATCGTTCGTCTTATTTCTCATAGCATTATCGCTCTGCTTTTCGTCGCAGGATCCTTCACAGCAGCCACAGGGGCGGGCTTTGAAACCAAAGCCACCTACGCCGTCCTGATGGATGGCGAGACCGGCGACATTCTCTATGAGAAAGAGGGCGATGTTCTGATGGCACCGGCCAGCATGACAAAGCTCATGACCATGACGCTGTTGTTCGAGGCCCTTAAGGAAGGGCGTCTCAGCCTCACCGACACAATGAGCATCAGTGAAAACGCCTGGCGCCGCGGCGGTGCTGCGTCTGGATCGTCCACCATGTTCGCTGAAGTAAACTCGCGTATCCCGGTCGAGGACTTGATCCGAGGGGTGATCGTTCAGTCAGGCAATGATGCGTGTATTGCGATCGCTGAAGGCATGAGCGGATCCGAGGAAGCTTTTGCCGAAGAGATGACACGTCGAGGCCGAGAACTTGGTCTCGCACAAGCCGAATTCCGGAACTCGACGGGCTGGCCGCATCCTGAACACAGGATGACTGCGCGGGAACTTGCCCAACTTGCACGGCACCTGATTTATGATCTGAGCGATTATTACCCTTACTACGCTGAGCGGGAATTCACCTGGAACGGCATTACGCAATCGAACAGGAATCCGCTGCTCTATATGAACTTGAACGTGGACGGCCTCAAAACGGGTCACACGGAAGCATCAGGCTACGGGCTGGTAGCGTCCGGCGAACAGAATGGCCGCCGCCTCATCATGGTGATCAACGGCCTGACATCAGAGCGCGAGCGGTCCGAAGAAAGCGAAAAACTCCTACGCTGGGGTTTCCGGGAATTCAAAACCTATGATCTCTACGCTGCCGGTGATGTCGTGGAAAATGCCGAAGTTTGGCAGGGTGTCTATGATCTTGTCCCGCTGGTCGTCGCAGAAGATGTAAGCCTGACGCTCACCCGTGCAGCACGCCGCGACATGAAAGTTTCGGCAAACTGGGATGGCCCGATTGCTGCTCCCATCAAAGCTGGGCAGGAAGTCGGGACTTTGACCATTGAAGCGCCTAATGCGCCTACACGACACTTCGCGATTTACGCCGGCGCCAATGTCGATCAGATCGGCTTGTTTGGGCGCGCTATGAGTTCCCTGCTTCAGATGGTTACGGGCGAATAGGGCTCAATGACCTCGGCTCGCTCGCAAACCGGACGCTTCATTACATTTGAGGGCGGTGAAGGCGCAGGCAAATCAACTCAGATCCGTCTGCTGGGTAACGCATTAGAGAAGAGCGGCCACACTGTGCTGCAAACCCGCGAACCCGGCGGGTCCCCCGGCGCTGAGGAAATTAGGTCGCTGCTTGTCACTGGTGACGGAGATAGGTGGACCGGTATGACGGAGGTTCTCCTTCACTTTGCCGCCCGGGCCGACCATCTGGAGCGCGTCGTACGACCGGCGCTAAAGGCCGGCACGTGGGTTCTCTGTGACCGGTTTGTCGATTCATCCATGGCCTATCAGGGTATTGCCCAGGCACTGGGCAAGGACGTCATCGGAGAACTCGCCGACCTTGTGGTCGGGACCACCATGCCGGACCTTACGCTAATCCTCGACCTGCCCGTCGCCGATGGTCTTGCGCGCGCAGGCGCCCGCGGAGAGGGTGAAGACCGTTATGAAAAGATGGGCCACGCGTTTCACGAGACCCTGCGCCAAGCATTCCTTGACATTGCGACTGACGCGCCAGAGCGCTGCAAGGTGATTGACGCAACCCAACAAATCGACGGCGTTCATCGGGCCGTTTGGGACGCGACAGCGGCTCGCTTTGGCCTCTGACAGTCTCTGACAGATTGGGGCAAGCCATGCTATGCTCGGGTTCATGAGCGACCTTCCAGAACCTGACCGATTGGGTGAATTCAAACACCCCCGAGAAACATCAACCCTCTATGGGCATTCTCATGCCGAAGAAAGCCTGTTTGATGCTTTCATGAGTGGGCGGATGCACCATGCTTGGCTTTTGACGGGTCCCAAGGGTATCGGCAAAGCGACACTTGCCTACCGCATGGCGAAGTTTGTGCTGACCTATTCCGATGCGGAAAAAGCACACGCTATGGGTGCGGAAAACCTGTCTGTCACGGAGGACATGCCTGCAGCTCGACAAATCCTCGCTCAGGGACATCCGGACCTGCTCGTCATTCGTCGACCGGTCGATGAAAAGACGAAGAAAGCGAAATCGGTGATCCCTGTTGATCAGGTGCGCAAAACCTCCGGCTTCTTTGGGAAGAGCGCCGGGGCAGGCGGGTGGCGGGTCTGTATTGTGGACAGTGCCGATGAGATGAACGCGAATTCTGCGAATGCCCTGCTTAAGGTTCTAGAGGAACCACCGGCAAAGTCGCTGTTTCTGCTCGTGAGCCATCAGCCCGGTCGATTGCTTCCAACCATTCGGTCTCGCTGTCGGCAGTTGGCTATGCCAGCGCTCAGCAGCAGCGCCATGGACCAGGTGCTTGGTGCCAACGAGGTCGATTTAGGCGGAGACGATATCGCCGCCATTGATGTTCTCGCAGAGGGCAGTGCTGGACGGGCGCTCACCATTGCGTCCGGTGGCGGCCTTGAACTGTATCGCTCTATGGTTGACCTCATCTGTCAGCTGCCGCGCCCCGATATTGCAGCCATGCATGGGCTCGCTGACAAAGCCGCTCGGCGGGGCGCCGAGCAAACCTTTGAAATATTGATCGATCTGATGCGCGATTGGGTCGCGCGCGCTGTCCGCCAGGGAGCTGGCGGTCCGCCAAACGCCGAGATCGTCCCTGGTGAAGCAGCAGCCATGGCCATGCTGGTTCATGGCGGAAACCTTGATCGCTGGGTCGAGGTGTGGGAAAAGATCGGCGAATTGGCCACACGCGCTGAGGCGCTCAACATGGACCGCAAGTTGGTGATTTTGAACGCATTTTCGATGCTTGAGGCGGCTGCTTCCAGCATGACCCAATCTGCTTAGATTTTCTGCTTAAGCCGTCGCCCGCATCCGTTCCATTCCCACACGTCATCCCGAAAAGTGTTCCGTAACATGTCCGCCGAAAAGTCCTTCTACATCACGACCCCCATCTATTACGTCAATGACGTGCCGCATATCGGTCACGCCTACACGACGCTGGCCTGTGACGTGCTTGCCCGTTTCAAGCGGCTTGATGGCTATGATGTCCTCTTTCTGACGGGCAATGATGAGCATGGTCAGAAGGTGGAGAAGTCGGCGGAAGCACAGGGCATCACGCCTCAGGAACTCTGTGCGCAGATTTCGGGTCGGTTCCAGTCTCTCGCCGAGACGATGAATTTTTCGATCGACGACTTTATCCGCACAACCGAAGAGCGACACATCAAGGCTGTTCAGGACATCTGGAAACGGATGGCCGAGAAGGGCGACATCTATCTCGACTCCTATGCCGGCTGGTATTCTGTCCGCGATGAAGCTTTCTACGGCGAAGACGAACTGAAAGAGGCCCCGTCTGGCGATAAGATTGCGCCGACCGGCGCACCGGTTGAATGGGTTGAGGAGCCCAGTTACTTCTTCCGGCTATCAGCCTACCAGGACAAGCTTCTGGAACTCTATGATCAGCCGGGCTTCATTCGTCCGGAAACTCGGCGCAATGAAGTTGCAAGCTTCGTGAAAGGCGGGCTTAGGGATCTTTCAATTTCCCGCACCACGTTCAACTGGGGCGTTCCCGTTCCAGGCGATCCAGATCACATCGTCTATGTCTGGCTTGATGCGCTGACCAACTATATCGCTGCCGCTGGCTATCCCGACGCGGACAGCGAGACCTTTAAAAAGTTCTGGCCGGCTGATGTGCATGTGATCGGCAAAGACATTCTGAGGTTCCACACTGTCTACTGGCCCGCTTTCCTGATGTCCGCTGGCATTGAGCTGCCGAGCCAGGTCTTTGCTCATGGCTGGTGGACCAATGAAGGCGAGAAGATCTCCAAGTCGCTCGGCAATGTGATTGACCCGTTCGAACTTGTGGAAACTTATGGTCTCGACCCGGTTCGCTACTTCCTGTTGCGGGAAGTGCCTTTTGGCAATGATGGTGATTTTTCCAAGACCGCGCTCATCAATCGGATCAATTCCGATCTCGCCAATGATCTTGGCAATCTCGCCCAACGCTCGCTTTCCATGCTGAACAAAAACCTTGGTGGCATCGTTCCTGAGCCGACAAGTTTGCAACCTCAGGATGAGGCCATTCTTGCGCAAGCAGACGCAGCTCTTGATCTCGCGCGTGGCCATTTTGATGACCGGGCCATTCACAAAGGTCTCGGTGCCATATGGGATGTGGTGGCGGAAGCCAATCGCTATTTCGCTGGCGAAGAGCCTTGGGCGTTGAAGAAAACAGATCCTGAGCGTATGGGCACGGTACTCTATGTCACAGCTGAAGTGGTGCGCAATGTGGCGCTGCTCGCGCAACCTGTTGTGCCCGCTGGTGCTGCAAAGCTGCTTGATGTGCTGGCCGTGCCAGAGGGCGAGCGCACGTTTGACTATTGCGGATCGACCCATCGCCTGAAACCCGGCACCGAACTACCGAAACCAGAGCCGGTCTTTCCCCGTTATGTGGAGCCGGAGGCGTCCTCATGAGTGCGCGCCTGGTCGACAGCCATTGCCATCTGGACTTTAAAGACTTCAATGGCGAGCTGGATGATGTGGTCGCGCGCGCGAGCGACGCGGGCGTTGGCCTCATGGTCACCATCGGAACGACGCTGCGCGGTTTTGACGGCGTGCTGAAGGTTGCCGAAACCTACGACAATATTGTCTGCACCGTCGGCATCCATCCACACGAAGCAGAAGCTGAACCTGATGTAGATACGGCGCGGCTTGTTGAACTGGCGCAGCACCCCAAGGTCGTCGGCATTGGTGAGACGGGGCTCGACTATTTTTACGAGCACAGTCCCCGCGACGCGCAGAAGACCAATTTCCGGGCGCATATTGAAGCGTCGCGGGAAACCCAGCTGCCCCTCGTCATTCATACACGCGATGCAGACGAGGACATGGCGGAGATCCTGACGGAAGAAATGGGGAAGGGGGCGTTTCCCGCACTGCTCCACTGTTTCAGCTCCGGTCGACCGCTCGCCATGACAGCGCTTGATCTCGGTCTCTATATCTCGCTGTCGGGCATTGTTACGTTTAAGAGCGCGGCGGACCTCCAGGCCACGGCAAAAGACGTGCCGCTCGACCGTCTGCTGGTTGAAACTGATGCGCCATATCTCGCACCGGTGCCGAAGCGCGGCAAGCGGAACGAGCCCTCTTTTGTGGCCCACACAGCGGCCAAGGTTGCCGAGCTGCAGAATATTGAGGTCGATGCGCTGGCGAGTGCCACGACGGATAATTTCTTCCGGCTCTTCACCAAGGTCTCCCGGGAGCGGCTCTCATGACCACGCGCTTTACGGTTTTAGGCTCCGGGTCTTCGGGCGGCGTGCCGCGCATTGGCGGCTATTGGGGTGCTTGTGATCCGCAGGAACCGAAAAACCGCCGCAGCCGCTGTTCGCTTCTGGTGGAGCGCTGGGAAGACGATCCTGAGAAAAAGACGACGGTGCTGATCGACACGTCGCCGGATATGCGTGAGCAGCTGCTCAAGACCGGCACAGCCTGGATCGACGGGGTGCTCTTCACCCACGACCACGCGGACCAGAGCCACGGCATTGATGATCTGCGCATGGTGGCGATCAACCGGATGCAGCGGGTTGAGACCTATATGGATGCCTATACGTCTGAAACGCTCATGACCCGTTTTGGCTATTGCTTCCAGACGCCGGAGGGCTCGAGCTATCCGCCGATCCTGAATGCACATCTGATCCGGCCCGGCGAGCCGGTGACCATTGACGGGGAAGGGGGCGCCATCACCGCTCTGCCGTTTGATCAGGACCATGGAGATATCCGGTCGCTCGGCTTTCGCATTGGCGATGTTGCGTATTCGGCCGATCTGGTGGGATTGCCGGAAGCGAGTTTTGCAGCGCTGGAGGGTGTTGAGCACTGGATTGTGGATGCGCTGCGCTACAAGCCGCACCCAAGCCATGCCCACGTGGAAATGACCCTGTCATGGCTAGAGCGACTAAAGGTTGGCCACGGCGTGCTCACAAACCTTCATGTGGACCTGGACTATGCAACGCTCGCTAAAGAACTGCCGGACGGCCATGAGCCTGCTTATGACGGATTGACGATCACCGTTGAGGATTAGAGCAGGGCGCGGAAACAGGGCAGAAACGGCGCAGAAACAAGGTGAATATATGTCGATAAGCACCTGGAAACATGATGGTTTTGAGATTTCGATAGATCCTGCGCGGCTCGACAAGGACTGGATTTTGGGCACGCTCGCTAAAACCTATTGGGCGGCGGAAAACACCCCCGAAACCCTTTGGAACAGCATTGAACATGCGCGTGGTTATGGCATTTACGCGGCTGACGGCGCCCAGGTGGGCTTTGCCCGCGCGGTGACGGACATGGCGCGGTTTGCCTGGATTTCCGATGTCATCATCGACGATGACGCGCGCGGCAAGGGCCTCGGCAAATGGCTGTTGGAGACCATGGTGAGCGACCCGGCGCTTAAAACCGTGCATCTCTGGACGCTCGCCACCGATGATGCGCACGGGCTTTATGAAAAGACCGGGTTTGAGGTCACGTCGCAATCAGCGCTGGCGGACCAGTTCATGCACCTCAAACGCCAGAAAATGTGAGCTTAGACCTGAGTCAAAGGTCATTATGAGCGCCGTCGCAGAATGGCTCGCGCTTGGTCGCTTTGCACTGACAGAAGAAGAGCGTGCGGTCTTTTTCAGCCTTGTATTCCATGGGCTCAAACGACGTGCCTTGATGGGAGCCATCACAGAAAGGCTGGTTGGCTGATTTCCCGCAACGGCACCACCAATAGCTTTCACCGGCTTTGACCTCGACCTGAGCGGGCTCTTTTGCCGCAATTGTAGGCTTGTCCATAAATGTCTCCTCCAGACTTTGAATTCCATGGGATTTTGGGAATTTCGCAGATTCCTTAGGGTCTATAGAAGCCTATGCTTGTGGCCAGGTCGACTGGAAAGATATCAAGTATTTTCCATAATATAAATTATGCGCCAAATGGATATGTGTTGCGGGTGACACGAATGCCGCTGGCTGGTACCACCCCAGCGTCATTTCAATCGTTTGCGAGTGTCCCCACATGTCGACATACGAGGAAAAGTTTCAACGGCTAGCAGAACTTGGTGCTGGTGACTTTGCGCACTTAAATGGCTCGCTGGAGGAACATTTTGTCGGCGTCTACGACCTCCTCGTTGAATGGAACGCTGCACCAACGCTTCAGGATGCCGGGCTGTTTCACGCAGCCTACGGCACCTCCGGCTTTACGGACCAGATGGTGTCACTCGACCAGAGACACCTGATCGCGGACATTATCGGTGAGGCCGCTGAAAAGATTGTCTATCTCTATTGTTCCTGCGACCGGGACGTCTTTTGGCCCCGGATTGGCGTGGCAGAGCCCCTGCTCTTTAAAGACCGCTTTTGCGGTACAGAATTCGAACTGTCGGCAGACCAGCTGTGTGAGTTCTGCGAGCTGACGGCCGCCAACGAGCTTCAGCTCGCTGCCGCAGATCCAGATTTTGCCGACCAATATCGCGCGGAGTTCATTGACGTCTTCGCCCGCATGAAACCCTGGCTGACGCCACAGGCAACAGCATTTGCCCGATCTGTGCTGCAGCCTGCCTGATCGAAACACTTGCTCTTCCCCCTCGCCTCAGACAGTGTTGCGGAAACGCATTCTAAAAAAGAACTTCGGGGAGACTTCCATGCTCAAACTTCATTTCGCACCCAATTCCCGCGCGCAGCGCTCGCTCTGGCTGTTGGAAGAACTCGGTCTGCCTTACGAGCTCAACCGCATGGAGTTCAACCCGAAGGATCTCAAGTCAGATGAGCACAAAGCCCGCCATCCCCTTGGCCGCATTCCGGTTTTGGACGATGGCGATGTGTCCATCTTCGAGAGCGGCGCGATTGCCGAGTACATCCTTGAGCGTCACAAGAATGGCGGTCTGAAGCCAGCGGTGGACGACCCGCTCTACCCGGAATATCTGCAATGGTTCCACTATTGCGAAGGCATGGTCATGCCGCCGGTGAACACGATCGTGGTGCACACCCTGCTCCTGCCGCCGGAACGCCAGGACGAAACCGTGCGCGGCCAGGCGCAGCGGTTGCTCACCCGGGCGCTGGCCCCAGTCAATGAAGCCATGGAAGGTCGGGAGTATATTCTCGGTGACTTTTCCGCCGTCGACACCATGCTCGGCCACGCCATCTATATGTCCAATCGGCTCGGCTGCGTCACCGACGAGATGACAAACCTCAAAGCCTATGTCGCGCGGCTGGAAACCCGGCCCGCGTTCCAGAAAGCCATGTCCGCCTAGCACAGGCCGCCCTGCCGAAACGCCGGTTTCTCACCATTGCCCCTCCAATCGAACTAGGACTATGTTCCTATTTTGATCACATAGTTCACGTGTTGGAGGCAGGCGATGGCGGCAGGCAGGTATAAGGGCAAGAAGGACCGGATGACCCCGGACGAATGGCATGACAGTCTGATGGCCATGCGTCCGGCCTATGGGGAGCTGGTGAAAATCACCATGACCCATCGGATTCAATCGGTTCAGTACAGTGCGGCCCTGATCTGCATGAATGCCATGGCGGACCTCGCCAAGCTGCATGGGCGGCACCGGCATCACTATTTTGGCTCGATCCCGGATCATAAGAGCTATTAGGGTCGCTTTCCTTTCAGGCGTCTCACCCGCTATAAAGCCTCATCCGAATTGAACCGTTCCAAGGTGTGCCCCATGTCTCTTAAAGCCGCGATTATCCCCGTGACCCCGCTTGAGCAGAATTGCTGCCTCCTCTGGAACGATGAAAACATGCTGGGGGCCGTCACTGATCCCGGTGGCGATCTTGAGAAAATCGAAAGTGCCATCAGCCAAATGGGCGTGAAGCTTGAGAAGGTCCTGCTCACCCATGGGCATCTGGATCACGCCTCTGCTGCAGGTGAGCTCGCGAAAAAGCATGGTGTAAAAATTGAAGGGCCCCACCGGGACGACCAGTTCCTGATTGATGATCTGCCGGACCAAGGTGCGAAATATGGCATGCCGAGCTATGACGCCTTTCTGCCGGACCGTTGGCTGGAAGATGAAGACACTGTCGAGCTTGCGGGGCTCACGCTCCGCGTCCGTCACTGTCCCGGCCACACACCCGGCCATGTGGTTTTCATCCATGAGCCCTCAAAGCTCGCCATTGTGGGAGACGTGATCTTCCAGGGCTCCATCGGCCGCACGGACTTTCCCCGCGGCAATCACGAGCAACTCATCTCATCCATCCGCGAACGCCTGTTTCCGCTGGGTGGCGAGATTGCGTTTGTCCCGGGCCATGGGCCCATGTCGACATTTGAGTTTGAGAAGAAGAGCAATCCGTTTTGCTCGGATATGGCAGTTGGTGCCTAAAGGAAGCGACGTTTAAGACACCAGTAGTCCGCTTCGCGCGACATGCCCCGCCACACGCATGGTCGTGGCCTTCGCCCGCGCCTCTGGCGTGCCTTCAATCGCAGCAAGCGTGAGTTCGCCTTTAGACACAGCTTCTGCCAGCTCGTCGGCGATCTGCCCCAATGTCTGGGTCCCATCCAGGCGGCCAAGGATGAAGCGGGCTGTGCTGTCGACTGCAATTGAGTGTGGCAGAAGGCTCGTCAGATGGGATGCGCCCCGGCGGGCTTGCATGAGCGCCAGGGCGCTCAGGACCGGGCGTTCTGACAACCAAGACGCCGCTCTGTTCTCCGAAAGATGCGCGACCAGCGCGCCTGTGGGAAGCAGTTTCGCGGTGACGGCGCGCAACACCCTTGAAACTTCGTCGCTGTCTGCCGGCTCAATGCCGGTCGGCTTTAGTGCCGCGACCACGTGGTCGACAAGGCGGTCTCCACGCACCGGAAAGTATTTGTGTCGCTCCATGAGCGCGAGCGCCACGATCTCAATCGGGTTTGTAGTGCGATAGGTCAGAGGTCCAACAAAGGACATTGGTGCCCCAGAGAGCAGCGCTTTATCGGAGAGGGATTTGTCACTCCGGGTCAAATCGCTGGTGAAGCAGAGCGCACTGAATGAGGCGTCTAGATCAAATTCTTCTTTTGACCGGTCTGCATGCACAAGAAGGACCTGACGCCGCTTCGTATTTGTAGACCGGTCAATCAGCGCAAACCGATCGACCAAGCCGAGAACAGATGTATCGGCCGGGCGGCTCGCCGCGGGTACCCGGTCCAGATTTGACTTTGCAGGATCGAGATCGCCGATGGGCTTCAGCTTAGCGGCATCGGCCATCGCCAGAAATTCGTCTATTGCGAGCGATTGATGTTGGGGGTCGAGCAGGTCTCTATAAATCTCAGCATCTGAGGCACGGGCAAGTCTAATGAGCTCGCTCACCAAATGGCGCTCAGCGCCGGACTTGTCAGCCGACAGTGTCTTCGCCAGGTTCGTGACACGGGCGCGGACAATGTCCACCTGCTCTTTAAGGTCAGCCGTTCGGTCAATGTCGTCGCAGAACCGGGATCTAAGACCTTCAATCAGATCCCAACCGGGTGCCACATCGACGCCGATGCAGGCCACGCCCTTCTCGCTCAGGTGCTTTTTCGTCAGCACCAAAAGTGCCATGCGCTCTGCTGTTGTCGCCGTTGGGAAGATGTCGGCCGCGACAACAAAATCGCACACCTCAAGGCCGTTGCTTTCAAAGCCTGCGAGATTGATCTCGCCCGCGGCAATATTCTGCGCTGCCACTCTCTCACCCAGCGCGGTCTCGTCGTAGATGGGCATCGTTGATGCTGACGTGAAAGAAACTTGCGGGTGCGCAACTGCATGGGCCGTCAGGCTTATTGCTGCGCGGTTGGATATGTCCAGATAGCTTGCCCCCTCCAGTGCGGGTACGGGGTAGCCTTCAACACAAGCGCGGGCACCAAGTCTGGAAGGAGACAGGTCAGGCACCACCTTTTGGGGGCCTGCATCAAGGTCCACCGCGCGTAGTGGCGTGGCGTTGCTTTGCTTGTCTGTGGCGAACGTCGTCACGTTCATCCCCCAATGGTCTGCTCGGTCGCCTAGTAAGATAGAATTAGAAACTTAACGTGGGGTGGACATTTCGGCGCGAATAGGCTTCCTTGTTAAGAAATGACAAAAAGTCACAAAGTACGGACCACCTGTACTCAAAACGGTTAAATGCCCGGGGAGACACAATGAGTGACACTCGACTGCCACGTTGGCGGATCGCAATGTTCAGCTTGCCATCAATTCCAATCTCAGCGCTGGGCCTGCCCATTGTTGTTTATCTTCCCCCCTTCTATGCGAGCGAGATGGGGCTTTCCCTCACTCTGGTGGGAACGATCTTTCTGTTTGCGCGGCTTTGGGATGTCTTCACTGACCCGGTGCTGGGCATTGTGTCTGACCGTATTCCAAGCCGATGGGGCCGACGGCGCCATTGGATTGCCCTCTCCGCGCCCTTCCTCATGGTCTCGGCATACATGTTGTTCATGCCGACAATCCCGCTTACGGGCATGTGGATGTTCAGCTGGATCTCGGACATTTGGGCGTTTATGGGCGGCACCCCGAATGAAACTGCGGTGTACCTGCTGTCCTGGATGGTCATCCTCTATATCGGCTGGACACTCATTACCATCTCGCACATGAGCTGGGGGGCTGAACTGTCGCCTGACTATGATGAGCGGTCGATCATTCAAGGATGGCGGGAGTTTGCCCTCATCTTCGGCATGTTCACCGTCCTTGCCCTGCCCGCGATCCTAGAGGGCATTTCCGGGGAAGCCTCAGGCGCCGATGGCGTGGCCGCCATGGGCTGGTTTATCATCATCCTTCTGCCGATCACGATCATCCTCGCGGTTTGGTTGGTGCCCGAGCGGCCATCGGTAAAACCAGCGGTCTTCGACTATAAAGAAGCGCTTGGCATTCTTCTTCAAAACAGGTTGCTACAGCGTATTCTCGTCGCAGATCTCCTTGTCGGAATCGGACCATCAATCACCGGCGCCCTCTACATTTTCTTTGCCGCCCAGGTGATGGGCCTGCCGGACAATGCCAGCCAATTGCTGCTGGTCTACTTTATTGCAGGATTTGTTGGCGTTCCCATTTGGATCAAGCTTGCCACCGTCTCAGGCAAACACCGCACCCTTGCATATGCAATGATCTATGGTGCGATCTCCCTACCCATGGTCATCTTCTTCCCAACAGAAAGCTTCTGGTGGCTGTTCTTTGGCAATACCGCCTATGGCATTGCTTATGGTGCCGGGTCATTCCTGCTCCGCTCCGTCATGGCGGACGTTACCGACTATGACAATCTGGAGACCGGTGAACAGAGAACGGGCATGTATTACTCGCTGCTCACGATGACGAGCAAGGTGGGGTCCGCGCTTGCGATCGGCATCACCTACCCGCTTCTTGACTGGATTGGATTTGATGCAAGCGGCGGCAATTCCCGCGAGACACTCGACCAACTGCTCTACATCTATGTTGGGTTTCCGGCGCTGTTTATGCTGGCGGCTGCAGCAGTGATGTGGAACTTCCCGTTGGATAGAACGCAGCAGAAATTGTTGCGGGAGCGGATCGCGGCTCGGGATCAACACAAGCTTGACGAACATCCGGTCACTGATGCGGCGGCTGCCATTGCCCAGGTGGGCACGGCGGGCGGCGTGGCCGATGCGCCAACAAAGTAGAGGATATCCCGTGAAAGACATCCCGGAAGACCTCCGGTCCATCGATGCCCTTCTCAAGATCATGGCCGCCCTGCGTGACCCTGATGGTGGCTGCCCGTGGGATCTTCAACAAACCTTCCGGACGATCTCGCCTTACACTCTGGAAGAAGCTTATGAAGTTGCCGATGCTATTGAGCGTGGGCACCTGGAGGATCTGAAAGAGGAGCTCGGCGACCTGCTTCTCCAAGTGGTCTTCCATGCACAAATGGCTGAGGAACAGGGGTCGTTTGCCTTTGACGACGTGGTGGAGGGTATCTCTACAAAGATGGTAAGGCGCCACCCACACGTTTTTGCAGATGGGACGTCCGATACACCCGATGGCGTCGCGGCAACCTGGGATGAAATCAAACAGGCTGAAAAAGACGCAAAAGGCAGAAGCCCGTCAGGCTTGCTTGATGATGTGCCGGTTGTGCTTCCTGCGCTCTCCCAGGCGGTAAAACTTCAGAAGCGTGCCGCAAAAGTTGGTTTCGATTGGCCGAGCGCCGCGCCGGTGCTCGACAAAATCGAGGAAGAAATAGGAGAGCTTCGCGTTGAGGTTGCTGCGGGCGATCAGGAAAAAACAGAGGAGGAGTTTGGCGACCTTCTCTTTGTCCTCGCTAACTATGCCCGCCATCTGAAGGTGGACCCTGACGCCGCCCTTCGCCGCGCAAACCAGAAATTCAGAAACCGCTTCGCGATGATGGAAAAGTCTGCCGGATTGCAAAACACAGACCTTGCTGACCTGTCCCTTGATCAGCTCGAAGAGTTGTGGGACCGGGCAAAACGCCAGGAAAAAGAAGGTTAGAGCAGAACTTTCCGGGCAGCCTGCCAGAGTTCTTCATTTGCTGCGAGAATGTGGGGTCCCTGCAGAATGCGGGGCCGGTAGTCTTGCCGCGTTTCTACATTTCGGGCAACGCCGCCCACCTCGCTTAAGACCAGGCTTCCAGGGGCATGATCCCACGGCAACATGCGATGATAGGATGCGAGATCTTTCGCGCCTCTTGCAATATCGGTGTACTCCCGTGCGGCACACATCTCATTCCGGTAGCTGCTGACCCGTTCCTTTAGACGTTTGAGGCCCGGCGCCCACTGACCTGGAAAATGTTTGGTGTAGAAGGCAGCATCAGCGGTCTCAAGGCTTTGGGGGGATGTTCTGGCAGTTAGGTATGAAGTGGAATTGGCGCCCACAAAAAGTGCGCCAGCCCCCTTCTCCGCGAGAAACATCTCATTGAGAACTGGGAAATAGATGGCAGATTGGACAACCTCCCCCTTGTCAGCCAGCGCAACCATGATCGCAAAGCCGGGCTCTCCCGCGACAAAGAGTGCCGTTCCATCAATCGGGTCCACATACCAGGTAAGCTCTTCGCCGGCTGCTTTTTCCAGCAGATCCGGGTCGGCTGTCGTGGCTTCCTCTCCAACGACAATTGATCCAGGAACCAGATCAATCAATCTAGGTGTCAGAAAGAGTTCGGCTTCCTTGTCAGCAACGGTGACAAAGTCACCCCTGCTCTTTTCCTCTACATCTTGTGAGGTGAGGGATCGAAATCTGGGCAGGACTTTTTCAGATGCTGCCTCGCGGAGGAGTCCAGCAAGTTGATCCATGTCTGCAGTCATTCAGCGGCATCCGCAAATTCAGATACAGCAGCCTGAACAATCAGGGGGAATTTCTTTTCAAATCGCCCCATTTCCGGGTCGGTCAGATCGACATCAACATGAGTGACGCCCTGCTCATCGGGCTCGCTCTGACGCACATTGCCATGACGGTGCAACCAGGCGATTGCCTCCCCATCCTGCGGTGCAATCGCCAGATGCAGGCTCGTTGTGTCACTGGCAAGCAGATCATCAAGGCGCGTCAGCAGCTCGTCCACGCCCTCGCCATTGAGCGCCGAAGTCAGGATCACGTTGCTGTCTCTGGCAGCCAATTCAGCAAATGCCACGGCTGATTCTTCTTCAAGCAAATCTGACTTGTTCAATACCTCAATTAATTTGCCGTCACTGCGCGTCTCAAGGTCGACACCTAGACTCTTCAGCACATCTGCAACATCAGCCTTCTGGGCTTCTGTTTCATCATGCGCAACATCACGGACATGTAGAATGATTTCGGCTTCCAGCACTTCTTCCAAGGTGGCCCGGAAGGATGCGATCAGGTGTGTGGGGAGGTCAGAGATAAACCCCACTGTGTCCGACAGGATCACCTTGCGCCCACTTGGCAGTTCAATCGCCCGCATGGTCGGATCAAGCGTGGCAAAAAGCAGGTCCTTTGCAAACACATCAGACTCTGTGATCTGATTGAACAGCGTCGATTTTCCCGCATTCGTATAGCCGACGAGCGCCACAACCGGATAAGGCGCGGACCGTCTGGTCTTGCGGTGCAGCTCACGGGTCTTCTTGACCTTGCCGATATCTCTTTCGAGCCGATTGATCTTGTCCTGCAGCGCCCGTCTATCCGCCTCAATCTGCGTTTCGCCGGGTCCGCCCAGAAATCCGACCCCGCCACGCTGGCGTTCCAAGTGAGTCCAGGAGCGCACCAGACGGCTTTTCTGGTAGGTGAGATGGGCTAGTTCGACCTGCAGGCGGCCTTCGCGGGTGCGAGCCCGTTCTCCGAAAATCTCCAGGATCAAGCCAGTCCGGTCGAGCACCTTGACCTTCCAGGCACGCTCCAAATTTCGCTGCTGCACCGGCGAAAGCTGCCCATCGACAATCACAAGATCGACGTGCTGTTTCTTTATCTGAGTGCCCAGCGCCTCGACCTTGCCACTTCCCAAAAGCGTTGCTGGTCTGATCGCTTCAAGTGGAATGATATCTGCTGAGACGATGTTCAGATGAATCGCCGCAGCCAGCCCAACGGCCTCTTCCAGCCGTTCGGTGGCAGATCTTCTTTGATCTGCTCCCCGCTTAAGCCAGGGAAGCAAAACAAGTGCTTTGGTTGCTGGATGGTCATCAACCTGAAAGGCTGGTCGAGAGCGTTTTTCGCTCTCGATGCTGTTCACGTCGTTCCCAGTTGGGTGGTCAGTCGTCAAACGACCTCAGCTTTCCTCTTCGTCCCCTTCGAACAGGGAGACCGGTTGTCCTGGCATTATCGTAGATATCGCATGCTTGTAAACGAGCTGTGAGTGCCCGTCACGGCGCAGCAATACGCAGAAATTGTCGAACCAGGTTATCACACCCTGAAGTTTAACGCCGTTGACAAGAAATATTGTAAGCGTCGTCTTGTTTTTTCGGACTGTGTTGAGAAACGTATCTTGGAGATTTTGCGGTTTATCCGACATTTTTTTCCATTCCGGGTCGCGCTGCTATCATCTTTTGCCGTTTTTCCTGTCTTGGCGCCAGACGACCTACACGCTCCTATTTTAGCAAGGCTGCGCTATTTCCACATCGGCGCGGCCTTCCTCCTGATTTAGCGGGTGGGGGCCGCCATCCCGCTGTGATCACTCCCCCCGACCAGGCCCTAAAACATCATATAGGCCAAATCGGCACGCGGTCAGTACCCAAGCAGCCTAAACTTCGAAATCCCGAAAGTTAAGGCACCTTTCTTGCCCGCTCCTGATAAAAACCATTCAGTTTTTGGGTCATTGGTCCGGGTCTTCCATTGGATATCTGATTCTCATCGATCGAGATCACGGGCAAGGCGCCAACTGTCGATGCAGACGAGAATGCCTCTGCAGCGCCCAACGCCTCAGTTCTTGAAAAAGGTCGCTCCTCCACCGAGAGTCCGAGGCTTTCAGCACACTCGAGTAACGCCAGGCGCGTGACCCCTCCGAGGATATGATTGTCCAACTGGCGGGTAACGAGGGTGCCATCTCCAGTAACGATCCAGGCATTTGTTGAGGTACCCTCTGTAACGTTGTCGTCGTCATCTACCAGCCATGCCTCGTAGGCGCCCGCTGTCCTGGCCCCTTGTTTGGCCAACACATTGGCAAGCAGCCCGGTCGACTTGATGTCACATCTTGCCCAGCGCTCATCTGGACGGGTCACGACCGCAACCCCCTCAAATCTTCGTTTTTCTAGAGCATTTTGGTCGATAGGTTTGGCAGTGACGACGACTGTCGGGGTGAGTTGCTGAACCGGAAATGCATGATCCCGGCGCGCCACGCCGCGGGTCACCTGGCAGTAGACGATTGCCGTGCTGAGGCGATTTCGTCGCAGAACTTCGCGGTAAATGACACCCAGTACCTTTTGCGTGAACGGGATCTGGACTTCCAGCTGATCAAGCGAACGCTTTAGCCTATCAAAGTGCCACTGTTCATCAATCAGACAGCCCTTCTCGACAGCGCATACCTCATACACACTATCGGCAAACTGGAAGCCGCGGTCCTCGATATGGACGGCCGCTTGGGCATGCGCGACATAGCAACCATTCATATAAGCGATCCGGCTCATGTCTGCATTTCCTCCGTCAGTTCTGCCATTGTTCGCGGCTGAAAAGCGCGACAAGTGCGAGAAGCTCCAACCGGCCCAAGACCATACCAACAACCAACATCCACTTTGTGATCGCCGTCATTTCCGGAAAAGACGGGCTGTCACCTAGCATTGAAGGCCTAACCAGATCATAGGCGGGACCTGCATTTCCGATTGCTGAAGCCGCAGCCACAAGAGCTGCTTCAAACCCAAGGCCAGAAGCTGCCAAGAGAGCTGCCAACAATGCATAGACCACCAGAAACAAAACGAAAAAGCTCCAGACCGATTTCATTATCTGAATGGTAATTGAGCGTCGCCCGAAATGGGTTCGAATAATGCCGTGAGGGTGCGTAAGACGCTTCAGTTCTCGTGAACTCTGTTTAACCAACAGCGCAATGCGCATCAGCTTAATGCCGCCGGCAGTTGAAAGAGTCGCGCCGCCGACCAGGATCAGGCCGATCACGAACACACTCGACAACCCCGCATTCAATGACGGGTCAGGCGACATGTAAGCCGTTCCGGAGAGGAGGCTCATTGCCAGGAATAGGCCATTGCCCAACGCCGCAACCACGTCTCCTGTTTCGCCCAGAGCCAAAAAGGCAAACAAAACGCCGGCCGCCAGCACCGCAGCCCCCAGATAGACGAGTTCCGGGTCTTCGCGGTATTCAGCTCCCCTTCCGCGAAATCCGGCACGATGGGTTGCGAAATTAATCGCCCCCAACCCCATGAACACAAACAGAAACGCCATCGCCCAAGGGGCTCGAAATTCTGAAAGAGCCGTGTCCGATGGCATAAAGCCGCCAGTCGAAATGGTGGATAAGGCCAAACAAAAAGCTTCAAACGGTGGTATACCGCCCGCCCAGATCGATAGAAAAGCGCCTGCGGTGAAGATCGCATAGATGCCACCGACAGCCTCAGCTGTGCCTCTGAACCGATCCAAAGCCCGGGACTTGTCCGCCCGCGTCAGTGGCGACACCCGCAACTCCATTCCACCTACACCAAGGGGCACCAGGACTGCAGCCCCCATCACAATGCTCGCCCAACCGCCAAACCATTGCAGCACGGCGCGCCACATGATGATCGCTCTGTCGACCTCGTCCAATGTTGGGATTACTGATGCGCCCGTCGTTGTGAAGCCAGATATTGCCTCAAAATAGGCGTCTGTCAGATTGCTCAAAAAGCCGGACACGAAGAATGGAACAGCGGCAAACAGCGGGATCGCAAGCCACCCTACGACCACAAGTGTCAACAGATCATATTTTGAAGGACGCTGCTTTACATCCCGAAACGCCATAATGAGAGCGCCGCCCACGAAACCGACCAGAAGCAGCGAAACAGAAAAGGCGATGACCGACTGGCTTTCACCATTATAAAGGGCAGTTACCAAAGGCAATAGAATTGCCGCTGCTAAGAGAAAAAGCAGCCAACCAAGCGCATGCAGGACAGTGCTGTAACTCATGGTTCAGCCCACGTCGCAATGATCAGAAAAATTCAAGGCTGACACGGAACATCTGTTCGACGGTGGCGACCTGATCGCGTTGGGCAAACATAACGACTTTGTCTCCTGCTTGAATTTCTGTACTGCCGCTGGGCGTGATCACCTCACCTTTTCTTGCGATAGCCCCAACGATCAAACCGTCAGGTAACTCGACCTCTCTCAACGGTTGCCCCACCAAGGGCGATGTTTCCAACGCTTCGGCTTCAATCACTTCAGCAGCCCCATCCTGAACGGCCTGGAGTCCTCGAATTCGTCCACGCCTTACATGTCGCAACACGTGGCTCACCGTCGTCGAGCGCGGATTTAGGAATGCATCAATCCCAAGAGATTGCATCAATGGCGAATAGGTCTGATTGTTGATGAGGCTGAGTGCCCTGCTCGCGCCTTCTCGTTTTGCCAGCACACATGTCAGCAGGTTTACCTGATCATCATTCGTCAACGTCACAATCGTTTCAGTCTCCTGAACACCTGCTTCCCTTAGCAACTCAGGGTCAAGACCGTCACCGTTGAGCACGATAGCCCGCTGTAACCGGTCTGCCGCAAATATGGCGCGGTCCCTATCTCGTTCGAGCACCTTCACACGGACGCCACTATGCTGCTTCTCCAGTTCCTGAGCGACATAAAGGCCGATGTTACCGGCACCAACGATCAGAACTCTGCGTGCTTCCTGCTCTTCATGACCGAAAATTGAAAGCGTACGGCGCACTTCTGCTTTGTCGGCGGCAAAATAGACCTGATCCCCCACGATCATTTGGTCTTCTGAGTGTGGAACAAAGAGATTGCCGTTTCGGACTATTCCTACGACGCGCGCTTTGAGATCCGGAAACAGTTCTGTGAGCTGCCGCAGGGGGGTGTTCACAATGGGACAATCTTCATCCAGAGCGACCCCCACAACATTTACGGCACCATCGGCGAATTCGAGAATGTCGAAAGCACCGGGCACAGCCAGTCGTCGCAACACTGTCCGCCCGACTTCCAATTCTGGTGAGATAATCACATCAATCGGCATGTGATCTCGGGCGAACAGGTCCTGAAACCCGGCCTGGAGGTAGCTCTGTGCCCTAATCCGCGCAATTTTGGTTGGCACGTTGAAAACGGAGTGCGCGAGCTGGCAGGCAACCATGTTCACTTCATCATGGAAGGTGACCGCAATCAGCATGTCTGCATCCGGAGCTCCGGCCCGTTCAAGCACGTCTGGATGCGCGCCATGGCCCACGATTGCGCGAACATCTAGGATATCAGAGACCCGTTGAACCAATTGTGCGGACTGGTCGACGACCGTTACATCGTTATTTTCTGCCGCCAATTGTCGGGCGATGCCAAAGCCGACCTGCCCTGCGCCGCATACGATGACTTTCATATCATCTGTTCTTTCTTGAACATGTTGTTGGATATCGGTCCATTCGGATCCACGTTTTTAGACCTGCAGCGAGGCACGATCAGAGGTGTTGACACCGAGCGACTTCAGTTTTCTGTGAAGGGCGGATCGCTCCATTCCAATAAAAGCCGCTGTTCTGGAAATATTTCCACCGAACCGGCCGATCTGAGCAATCAGATAGTCTCGCTCAAAGGTTTCCCGAGCCTCGCGTAAGGGCATTGACATGATGTGCTCACCGCCCGATCCATTCATACCATTGGACGGCGTCGTGCTTTCATCTGTGGGCAGTTTGTCTGCTGTGATCACCGCATTCGGTTCCGACGATGTCAGTATCATCAGCCGCTCAATATTGTTTCTCAGCTGACGCACATTCCCCGGCCAGGCATATGACTGCAAGGCAGCCATCGCATCCTCACTCACCTGACGCGGTGGCAGACCAGACGAACGGGAAATCTGCGCGACAAAGTGATCCACAAGAAGTGGAATGTCATCTCGACGCTGCTCCAATGAGGGCACATTGATCGGCACGACATTCAAGCGATGAAAAAGGTCTTCACGGAAACGACCGGCTGAAATTTCTTCTCGGAGATCCTTGCTTGACGATGAAACGACACGCACGTCGACTTTCACCTTGCTGCTGCCGCCCACCCGCACAAAGGTTTGTTCAACGAGAACGCGTAAAATCTTGCTCTGTGTTTCCAGCGGCATATCCGCCACTTCATCTAGAAAAAGCGTTCCCCCATGGGCTTGTTCAAACACACCAACCTTGCGCGGACCGTCGGTTCCTTCTTCAGTGCCAAAAAGCTCGATCTCCATCCGGTCAGGTGCCATGGTCGCTGCGTTGATGGCAACGAAGGGGCTGTTCGCGCGCCTGGAGGATGCATGAAGCAGTCGTGCAACAACTTCCTTGCCACACCCAGAAGGGCCGCAAATCAATACGCGGCTTCCCGTTGGCGCTACCTTTTCGACAGTTTGCCGCACGATGTTCATATTCGGAGACGCACCAATCAGGGTGGTTTCCTGGCCTACCTTCACGCGAAGCTCGGCATTTTCCTTGCGAAGACGGTGCGCTTCGATCGCACGCCTGATGATGAGGATCAACCGGTCAGCCTTAAAGGGCTTCTCGACAAAGTCGTAGGCGCCCTTCTTTATCGCGGAGACAGCCGTTTCGATATTCCCGTGGCCACTGATTATCACTACAGGCAGATCAGGATAGCGTTCTGAGATAACATCAAGTACCTCCAGCCCATCGAGGCGACTTCCCTGGAGCCAGATATCCAATACGACAAGACTCGGCATGCGCTGTTCCAACGCCTGAAGAACGCCATCACTGTCTGCAGCGACACGCGTGTCATAACCTTCATCAGACAGAATGCCCGAGATCAGTTCACGAATATCTGCTTCATCGTCGACAATAAGTATTTCGGAAGCCATCAGCCGCCTCTACCTGTTTCTACTAAACTCAGTTGGTCCATTTCGGTGGACGCGTTTTTCTGTTCGTCTGCGTCTTCGTCCGAAGGGGTATTAACGCATGGGAAACGGAGAATTACTTGTGCGCCGCTCTCCCATCCTTCTTCTTTCGGCGCATCCGAAAGATCAAGAGTTCCGTGATGGTCTTCCATGATCTTCTTCACGATCGCCAAACCAAGCCCCGTGCCTTTTGTGCGGGTTGTCATGTAAGGCTCGGTCAAGCGCATTCGTCCCGTATCAGGAAGGCCACGCCCAGAGTCGGTCACCACGATCTCAATCATGCGGCCATCGGATGTCACGCGGATTTCGATCTTGTTGGCACTATCCGCCCCGCCTTCCTCTTTGCCGTCAACGGCCTCCGCAGCATTCTTCAGAATGTTGGTCAGAGCCTGACTAATGAGGCGTGCATCTCCCTGAAAGCTGATAGGCGTTTCTTGCAATGCGAGTTCATACTCAATTTCAGGATGCGCCACTCGTTGAAGGAAAACAGCCTGGCGAACAATTTCTCCCAGGTCAGCGTCTTTCATCACCGCTTCAGGCATACGTGCAAAAGATGAGAACTCATCCACCATTCGGCCAATGTCGCCCACCTGGCGGATGATCGTATCTGTGCACTGCTGAAAGACTTCCGGATCATTTGCGACTTCGTCAGCATATTTGCGACGCAGGCGCTCTGCTGACAATTGAATCGGCGTCAGCGGGTTTTTGATCTCATGAGCAATTCGCCGTGCGACATCAGACCAGGCCGCATTGCGTTGCGCCGACACAAGTTCGGTAATGTCGTCGAATGTCAGAACATATCCCTGAAGGTCGCCACCTGACTTCTCACCGGTCACGCGAACATTCAGCGTTCTCTCTCGCCCGGCGCGGAGCATGACCACCTGGTCTCTTGCTGACCTGCGAACCTGTGTCATTGCCTCGAGAACAACAGAGGAAAGTTCGGGTGCCGCTTCTGACAAAGGAAGGCCATCCAGCGATGCTTCATCTCGGCTCAAAAAATCTTGCGCTGCACGGTTCGCATGATTGATCCGCATGTCTGCATCCAAGCCGATCACGCCAGCGCTCACACCTGCCAAAACGGCTTCAGTAAAACGCCGACGATCATCGAGCTCATAGTTGGCGGTCACCAGTTCGTTTTGTTGGTTTTCGATTTGGCTTGTCATGCGATTGAACGCACGGCCGAGCGTTTCAATCTCATCGTCATTGTTCCCGATATCGACACGGGTCGACAGGTCACCGCCACTTACCCGCTCGGCGGCACTTACAAGACTTCCGATCGGTGAGACAATTCGGTTTGCTGCCCAAAGGCCCAACCAAATGGCAGCGAGCAGCACGACGAGAGCCAGCGTCACGTAGATAAGCGCAAAGGTAACCTGAACAGAACTCAGGCCACCCTCAAGTGTTTCATATTCAGTGACCGCGGCTTGTGTAAGCGCCAAGTGATCAAGCACCCGTGCATCAACAAACCGGGCCACATAGAGATAGGTGTTGTCAAATGCCGGCAGTTTGACCAGAGCCCGAATTTGGTCCCCGTCATTCGCTGTGTACAGCACCACCAGCCCTTCGTCTGCCCTGTCAAACTGATCCGCGCCGGGAATTCCCATCGACGGTGCTACAGCCGCTGTTGCGCGCAGCACCGTTTTACCATCGCGATCAACCAGATAGGCAGCAGGAAGAGACCGAAGCGCAGCCTGTGTTGCAAGCAGCTGCTGTCCACGTTGGTAATTTGAGGTCAGATATGGAGCAGCCCGGTTGAGGTCATTCGCCATGGCCAAGACGTCCAGACGGAGAACCTGATGATGTTCATCAAGGTAGGCTTCCGCGACCTGCAGCGCGTTGTCGATAATGGCCCGGGTGCGTTCGCTGAACCAGGTATCAAGCCCGCGATCCAAGGTCACCACGGCAAACACCGCCACCGTGATCGCAGGCAGCACGGCAATCAGCGAGAACATGGTCACCAGGCGGGCGTGAAGCTTTGCACCAGCAATACCGCTATGGCGCTCCATTGCCAGTCTGATGATCCGCCACCCAATCAGGCCGGCAAGGATCAGGGCGACAAAGAAGTTCGCAAGCAAAAGCGCCGTGACAACGCCCTTACTGGGCGCAAAGGGCGTTAGCCCAGTAAGCGTCATATAGGTGAAGGTGCCAAGAAACACCGCAACAACAACCAGGCTGATGGGCAAAACAGTGCCCAGACGCAGCCGCCTGCCCAAGTCGGACTTCCGTACCCAGCCGGACCATGCCGTCATGTAGTCGATTGTCGCCATTGAGGCTTCAAACCATCCTGAACTGTTGCCGCTCTGCCCTAGAAGGGCCAGAACCTGTGTCGTGAAGGCCACGGACCATCAACGACCGGCGCATTCTGGCGCTTGTCGCGCGCTCTTTCAACAACAATGTTGCAGGATTACATCAGTTCGCAAAACTGGTTGCAATGGAGGTTAACGGGGCATTCGCACGACCTGGACATCCAGTTCACGTATCTTTTTGCGCAGTGTATTTCGGTTTATGCCCAATAGCTGCGCGGCCTTGATTTGGTTGCCACGGGTTGCGGCAAGGCTGATGGTGAACAAGGGTTTCTCGATATCCTTAAGCACTCGCTCATAGAGCCCTTCTGGCGGCAACTGATCGCCATGGGAGGCAAACTCACGGCTGAGCGCCCGCTCCACCATTTCAGTCAACCCCTCATCAACGGCCGCTGGCTCAGACACAGGGCCGAAAGCGGGCTCCGTTAACTCTGTCTGGAGCACCGACACACCAATCGTGTCCTCGGTATAGAGCGCAGCAAGGCGGCGAACGAGGTTTTCAAGTTCGCGTACGTTCCCCGGCCAGCGATAGCGCTTCAGAAAATCCATGCCGTCCGTATCGACCGTTTTGGGAGGCAACCCCTCTTCCTGCGCCAAGGTCAGGAAGTGCCTCACAAGATCGGGAATGTCTTCTGTGCGCTCGCGCAAAGGTGGCAAGCGAATGGGGACCACGTTCAACCGGTAAAACAGATCTTCGCGAAACAGGCCCTGATTGATGAGCTGCCTCAAATCACGGTTGGTCGCGGCAACGATCCGGACGTCGGTTTTAATCGGCGTTCGGCCCCCAACAGTTGTGTATTCGCCTTCCTGAAGCACTCTCAGCAGGCGCGTCTGAGCTTCCATTGGCATGTCACCAATTTCATCGAGGAAGAGTGTTCCACCTTCCGCCTGTTGAAAGCGTCCTGTGCTCCTTTGGCTGGCGCCGGTAAACGCCCCCTTCTCATGGCCAAACAGCTCACTCTCGATTAGTTCGCGGGGAATAGCCGCCATGTTGATGGCAACAAAGGGCCCGTGCCTGCGTTTGCCATAGTCGTGCAAAGCTTTCGCGACGAGCTCTTTGCCCGTTCCACTTTCACCCGACACCATCACGGAGAGGTCTGTCTGCATAAGACGCGCGAGGACCCGGTAAATCTCCTGCATGGCAGGTGACCGACCGATGAGCGGGATCTTGTCTTCATCATCCTGCTGCGCGGCTGGTACTGCGCTTACCCCAGGTGTTGTCAGTGCACGCTCGGCAACGGCCACCACCTCATTCAGGTCAAACGGCTTTGGCAGATATTCGTATGCCCCACGTTCTGCAGCCGTAATCGCTGTCATCAATGTGTTCTGCGCACTCATTACGATGACAGGCAGCTCGGGCCGGACCTTTTTGATCCGCGGCAGAAGATCAAAGCCATTTTCGTCAGGCATGACCACATCGGTGAAAACCAGATCCCCGTCTCCCTGATTGGCCCAGCGCCAGAGTGTCGCGGCATTCGACGTGGTGCGCACGTCATACCCTACTCTGCCAAGCGCGTGGCTCAGGACTGTTCTTATCGCTGCGTCATCATCTGCAATGAGAATGGTTCCAGACGGCATGCTCTAGTCTTCCCTTGGTTGGGTTGTTTCTTCTGCCGAGTGCATCGGCAGCAAGACACGAAAAATGGTACGTCGCGGCTGGCTGTCACATTCAATGATGCCGCCATGATCTCCGATAATTTTTGCAACGAGTGCGAGGCCCAACCCCGTTCCAGATGCCTTCGTAGTCACGAATGGATCGAACAGGTAGGGCACCAAGTCATCCGGCACCCCCGGGCCATTATCGATAATGCAAATCTCGATTGGCAGGCCGACGCGTTCCTGACTTCCCGGCACAGATAAGCGCACGCCCGGGCGAAAGGCTGTCGTCAGTGTGATCTCGCCTTCCGGCTTATCAATCGCTTCCGCCGCATTTTTCACAAGATTGAGAAACACCTGGATGAGCTGATCTTGATCGCCCGGAACTGGCGGCAGCGACGGGTCATACTCCTCGGTAATTTTGATCGAGCTCGCAAAGCCTGTCGCCGCCAGCTGTTTCACTCGACCCAAGACGACATGAATGTTCGTGGGCACGCGAGGTATCGGTCGCTCATCGGAAAAGACTTCCATTCGGTCGACCAGCCCGCAGATGCGGTCGGTTTCATCACAAATCAGACGGGTCAGCGCCCGGTCATCTTCACTCGCCACTTGCTCCAGCAATTGGGCCGCGCCACGAATACCGGAAAGGGGATTCTTGATTTCGTGCGCCAGCACGCCCGCCATACCAGCGACCGACCGAGCAGCCCCTCTATGCGTCAGCTGCCGGTCCATCTTGTGGGCCATTGTGCGCTCTTGAAGAATAACCAAGACAGTCCCTGGTGCATCAACGATCGGCGAGACCTGAATGTCGACCGCACGTTCTCCAAAGCGAGGGGACGCCAGCTCCACACCATATTCATTGACCGAGGCCTTATTCTCCATGACCTGAGTGATCAGAGAGAGAAGCGGGCTGCCAAAAGAAACGAATTCTGAAAGCGGATATCGCGTTAGGACTGCGCGGCTTGCGTCAAAAAACTGCTCCGCTGCATCATTGACGAAACTGGCCTGCAGATTGTCGCCCACTGAAATCACCGGATGTGGCATGGCGTTCAGCAACTGGGCGGCGTCTGGTGCTATGCCACCGCCATTGGCGTTCAATTCGTGAACACTCATGCCGCTGTCCTTTCAGCTTCCTCTATGAAAAACCGCTCTAGCCCCTTCAGGACAAAGACTGAATCATCACTTGGGAGTATCTGCGCTTTGAGTTGGGTTACATCGCATTGCCAGTCATCAGCGGCTGCATCGAGATACCAACCCAGATGTTTTCGAATAATTCGACCGCCAAGCCGTTCGCCATATAGCTCCATGGCATCCATATAATGGGAGCGCACAATCTCCCATCTGCTTTCTGCGTTCGGGGCTTCGCTCACTTCCCGGCTCGACAACACATCATCGATCTGGCGAAGCAGCCAAGGTCGGCCATTGGCGCCGCGTCCCACCATGACACCATCGGCGCCAGATGCTTGCAGACAGGCTTCCGCGTCTTCCATGGAAAGGATGTCGCCATTGGCGATCACAGGTATGTTGACCGCATCGGCGACCGGCCGAATGGCGTTCCAATCAGCCTGCCCTTTGTAGAACTGGCATCTCGTGCGCCCGTGAACGGTCACAAGTTTGATCCCCGCCGCTTCTGCCCGCGAGGCTAGCTCAGCAGCATTGAGGGAATTGTGGTCCCAGCCAAGACGCATTTTGAGGGTGACAGGCAGCGCTGTCGCCTCAACTGTCGCTTCGATGAGTGTCAGGGCGTGATCAAGGTCGCGCATTAACGCTGAGCCTGACAGGCCAGATGTCACTTGCCGCGCCGGACAGCCCATATTGATATCGATAATGTCAGCACCTGCCTGCTCAGCGAGCTTGGCACCTTCTGCCATCCAGTGGGCTTCACGGCCGGCGAGTTGGATAACCAGGGGATCAAGCACTCCGCTCCCAGCAGCCCGCCTCACCACATCGGGACGGGCGCGCGCCAACTCCTCGCTCGCGACCATTTCTGATACGAGAACCGCCGCTGACGTTTTTGAGACGGCAACACGATATGGCAGGTCTGTGACGCCGGACATAGGCGCCAGAAAGACCCGACTTGGGTAGATATGCGCCCCGACAGAAATGGTCATTATTTAGGCATGTCTCATATTGCTCAATTCTTGAGCAATTAGTACCTATTCCGGCACTCAAGCGCAATGTCTAAGTGGCAAAAACCTCAAAAAACAAAGGAAATCCATGACTTGCCAAGGCAGTCCTTAGGTGCGAAACGAAACATATGCATGTTGTTGCCCTTATTGTTGCCGCAGGTCGAGGGACCAGAGCAGGCGAAGGCCTGCCCAAACAATACCGTCCGTTGGGCGGCAGGCCGCTCCTTGCGCGCACCCTGAGGGCGTTCTGCTCCCACCCGGATGTGGCGAACGTGCTTGCGGTCATTCACCCAGACGACCAACCACACTACCAAATGTGCGCAGACGGTTTGTCAAAGCTGCTTCCGCCTGTCGCCGGGAGCACCACTCGCCAGGCGTCTGTCCATGCGGGGTTAGAAGCCCTGACCGAAACTGCTCCGACCCATGTGTTGATCCATGATGGAGCCCGCCCCTTTGCCCCGCCGAAAATGATCAGCCGCGTTGTTGCAGGGCTTGCGCACCATGATGGCGTGCTGCCTAGCCTAGCTGTGACAGACACGCTGCGCACTCGGATTGATAGTTTTGCGGGTGATACGGTTGATCGATCCATTCTCGTGCGCGCCCAGACACCGCAGGGTTTTGGTTACAACGCCATTCTCGAGGCGCACCGGGCACATCAATCAAAGACGTTTACAGACGATGTCGCTCTTGCACAGAGATCAGGTATTCAGACCCAACTCGTCGAGGGATCAGAGGACAATTTCAAAGTGACCATGCCAGAAGACTTTGACAGGGCCGAACGCTTTCTGTCGTCCGCGCGTGAGACGCGATCAGGCACTGGATTTGACGTGCATCGTTTCACTGACGGTGACCATGTCACCTTGTGTGGCGTCTCGATCCCTCACACACAGAGCCTCCTTGGGCACTCCGACGCAGACGTCGGGCTGCATGCCATTACTGATGCGCTGCTGGGCGCCATAGGCGCCGGTGACATTGGCGATCACTTCCCGCCCTCTGACCCTCAATGGAAAGGCGCACCGTCCCGGGTTTTTCTCGAACACGCTTCGAGGCTGCTTACAGAGCGAGGCGGCGTAATTGCTAATATTGACGTCACACTCATATGCGAAGCACCCAAGATCGGTCCCCACAGGGATGCAATGCGTGGCGCGATTGCAGAGATCGTTGGCATCGCCCAAGACCGGGTGAGCGTCAAAGCGACAACAACGGAAGGGCTCGGCTTCACAGGTCGCGGTGAGGGCATTGCAGCCCAAGCGCTTGTCACCGTTCAAGTCCCACACCAGGCGGACAGTGCATGAGCAGGATTGCAGCCCTCATCGCTACCTGGTTCGGTTCTGGCTATCTGCCTAAAGCACCGGGCACCTGGGGATCGCTTGCAGCACTGCCCTTTGCTTGGGTGATCCTGAATTTCTTTCCAGGCCCCTACCTTCTTCTGGTGGCAAGCGGAGCATTGCTATTCGTCGGCGTCTGGGCCTCTGCCCTCCACAGCCAAACTCTCGGCTCACATGACGCCGGAGAGATTGTCGTCGACGAAGTTGTTGGCCAGTGGATTGTACTCGCCATTGCGCCCTATTCACCCCTGGGCTGGCTCGCCGCTTTCCTCCTGTTTCGCTTCTTTGACGTGGTGAAACCTTGGCCGATCAGCTGGATCGACAAGCGCGTCACGGGTGGTTGGGGTATCATGCTGGACGATGTCGTTGCAGGGATCTTCGGCGGGCTTACCATTGCGTTGATCGTTTTTGTCGTTGGAGATTTTTAGATGTCTTTGTTTCCTCGTCCCATTCTCCAATTGGCGGAACTCGTGCTTGCGGATGCCAGCGAAAAGTCGCTGAAGATTGTCACCGCTGAAAGCTGTACCGGCGGTCTGGTCGCAAGCTGTTTGACTGAAGTGGCAGGTTCCTCCGCCGTCGTTGAGCGGGGTTTCGTCACCTATTCCAACGAAGCCAAACGGGACATGCTGGGGGTTCCAGGCGATATGATTGCTGATCATGGTGCCGTCAGTGAGCCTGTAGCGCGCGCAATGGCTGAGGGCGCCCTGGAAGAATCCCGCGGCCATGTCAGCGTGTCCATTACAGGTATCGCAGGTCCTGGTGGTGGCACGGCGCTTAAGCCTGTCGGCCTTGTCCATATGGCGGCGGCACGTCTGCGCTACAGCATCATTCACGAAGATTATCGGTTTGGTGATGTCGGTCGAGACGAAGTCAGGATTCAGGCTGTTCAAGCAGCCCTTGAGCTTCTCCGTCGGCAGATCGACCGCTGACTTTTACGTCTCTGCGTCGCCGTAGAGCTCATCAGCTCGATCAAAAAATGCCGTGACGATCTTGTGCACGGCCTTGTCGAACATGCCGGTGATCATCTTTTCCATCATGCGACTGCGGAACTCAAAATCGACCGCAAAGTCGACTTCTGTTCCCTCCTCCGTCGGTTCAAACCGCCAATGATTGTCGAGATGTTTAAAGGGCCCATTTACGTAAGCCACGTCAATCGTGCGCAACTCCGGATTGAGTGTCACGCTGCTGCGAAAGGTTTCGCGAAACATTTTGTAGGAAATCAATACGTCCGCGACGATGACCTCATTTTCGCCAGCGGTTCCTCTACTGCGCACACGAACGCCTGTCACCCATGGCAAAAACTGCGGATAGCTTTCGATATCCGAGACAAGGTCAAACAGCTTTTGAGGTGGATGCGCGACGAGACGACGTTCTTTGTGTGCGGGCAAGGAGTCAGCTTTTGGTCAGTTGTGCTTCTCGCGCAGCCCGCAAAGCTGCGAAGTCTGCATCAGCGTGATAGGAAGAGCGCGTCAATGGCGTCGCCGACACCATCAAAAAGCCTTTTGAGCGTGCCGTTGTTTCATAGCCTTCGAACTCTTCTGGCGTGACAAAACGGTCGACGGCTGCGTGCTTGCGTGTCGGTTGCAAATACTGCCCCACTGTCAAAAAGTCGATGTCAGCAGACCGCATATCGTCCATTACCTGCATCAGCTCTTCACGGGTTTCTCCCAGACCGACCATAACACCAGACTTTGTGAAAATGGTCGGGTCTAATTCTTTCACCCGTTGCAGCAGGCGGATGGAATGGAAATAGCGGGCACCCGGCCGGATCGACAGGTAGAGCCGCGGAACGGTTTCCAGATTGTGGTTGAACACATCCGGTCGCGCTTCAACAACCGTCTCAAGCGCGCCTTCCTTCCGCAGGAAGTCTGGCGTCAGGATCTCGATGGTCGTCTCTGGCATGCGTTTGCGAATAGCGCGGATGGTCTGTGCAAAATGCTCCGCGCCACCGTCGTCCAAATCGTCCCGATCAACAGATGTGATCACCACATGTCGCAGGCCAAGTTTTTCAACAGCATTTGCTACGTTTTCCGGCTCCTGCGGATCTAGGGCGTCTGGCAGGCCGGTGCTGACATTGCAAAACGCGCAGGCGCGGGTACAGGTTCCGCCCATGATCATCATGGTGGCATGTTTCTCGGTCCAGCATTCACCGACGTTCGGACAACCAGCCTCTTCGCATACGGTCACAAGGCCATGTTCACGAATGATCTTCTTGGTTTCCGCATAGACTGGTGAGCCCGGTGCTTTCACCCGGATCCATTCCGGCTTGCGCAGCACAGGCGTGTCGGGCCGGTGTGCTTTTTCCGGATGTCTTGCTTTTTCTTTGGGCCGCTTTTGATCGCCGCCGACTGTCTTCAGGACCGTTACCATGGATTTCTATCTTCTGAGTCTCGAGGTCTCTATATGGGAGTATAGACCGAAAAAGTTAAGATCAGCGGTTGAAATCAGCTGTATCCCAGCCGCACAAATTGGTCATCAGGGGCTTCGACTTCCTTCAAAACAGCGTGAAGCTTGTCGGCATACTCGCCCGCCAATGGAGAGCCTGACAGATCCTTCTCCTCCGACGGGTCATTCTCCAGATCAAACAGCAGATTGGGCCCGAGTTTTGGCGGTGCCCAATAGGGCAGACGGTCATTATCACCCCAGGGCTGCCGGATCACGGGCACGGTGCTGCCAGGCATTCGATCCAAAGCGGCTCTGTCATCGGGCAGCGGCAACTCATCCTCCCGGCGCAGGAAATGGGTCGGCATGGTCGACCAGCGGTTTGAGAACATGGAGATAGGCCTATTGGTGCCATCGCTGCCGCGTGCATATTTATGGGTGCCATCAATCAGATGTACCTCCCTGCCCCAGACACCAGCGAGCAACCAGTCCCGCACAGATTCTTTGGAACCATCGAGGAGCGGCAATAAGGAGCAACCGTGAGTCCGCTGCCTCACCTTGTCTTCGATGCCGAAGAGATCAGCGAGCGTGGCAAAGAGATCTACGCTGGTCGTCAGAGCATGGCAGCTGTCAGGCTTAACATCCGGAGCGGCGATCATAAGCGGGATGTGCCCCAGAACCTGATAGATCGGCACGCCGGGTTTGCCCCACAGGTCTTTCTCGCCCAGATAATGACCATGGTCGGTACAAAGAATGAAAACCGTGTCGTCCCAAAGGTCCTTGGCATCCATGATGTCGAGTACCTTGCCGAGCCAATGGTCGATCATGGTGAGCTTGGCGCCATAACACGCCCGGATCTGTTGCGCCTGTCGTTCAGTCAGCACGCCTTTTTTCAAGGCGCCCTTCATATATGGCGGCCAGATCATGTGAGCACCTTCCCAGTCCGGGTCATACATGGACGCATAGGGTTCAGGTGTGTCGAAAGGCTCGTGCGGATCAAATTCATCGACAAACAGAAAGAAGCGATCGTGGTGCCCAGCATTGTCTTCGAGCCAAGAGGCTGCTGCCTGCATGGTGCGGGGTCCGGGAAAATCGGCTTCGCCCCGGAAGTAGCCGCGGCTGTCATCATAGGGCATATGTTCACGGCCAAAATTAGGCGCGCCTGCCCAGCTGGGATCAGGTTTGGTCTTCCAAAGGTCACCTTCATGGCCGCGCTGATAATCCCAGGCTAAAAAATCCACGTGATAGTTTTCACCGCCGGTCTCAAAGAGATGTGGATGATCGGAAATCAGTTGAGAGGTAACGCCTGCCTTGGACAGTTCATAGGTAATGGCATCTTCCCATAGCTCAATGGAGCCCCACGGGCGCCACAGAAAGTCCCAAGCGCCGCACAGGATGTCGTGACGCGCCGGCATGCAGGGAAGCGACCCTACATAGTGGTTCATGAACTTTGTAGAGCGGGCACCGATACGGTCCAGATTGGGCGTTTGGAATTCCTCGCCCCCATAGGCGCCCAACATGTGTCGGTTCAGACTGTCGAGCAGGATGACGACGGCATTCTTTGGACCCGTTGCGGGAGTTGTCTCCTGATTAGCCGTCATCGACCGTCCTCTTTTCCTGGTTAGTGACCCGCCGCTGCCTCAGCCTCACGTTTTCGTCTTCTCCGCGCGGCTGCCCAAAGATTGAGTCCCTCGACGGAGATGGAGAACGCGATGGCAAAGTAAATGTAGCCACGTGGAATATGGAAATGGAGACCGTCTGCAATAAGCGAAGCGCCCACCAAAATCAGGAAGGCAAGCGCAAGCATCTTGACCGTTGGGTGGCGTTCGACAAATCCACCAACCGGTCCTGCTGCAAACAGCATGACCGCCATGGCAATCACGATGGCAATCACCATCACCTCAACATGTTCGGCGATCCCAACAGCGGTAATAACGCTGTCGAGGGAGAAGACGATATCCAGGACCGCGATTTGCACAATCGCCATGGCAAACCCCATGGATCTCGCATCTGGCTCATGCTCTTCCCCTTCAACCGTGTGGTGAATTTCCGTTGTGCCTTTTGCCAGGAGGAATAGTCCCCCAAAGAAAAGCACCATGTCCCGCCAGGAAAAATCCATGTCGAAGGCGGTGAAGACTGGTGCAACCAGGCTTGCCACCCAGGCAATAGAAAACAGCAGGACAAGTCGCGTAAGAAGCGCGCCTGCCAGCCCCCAGCGACGCACAGCGTCGCGCTGATGCTCTGGTGCTCGGGAGGCCAGGATTGTCAGGAAGATGAGATTGTCTATGCCCAGCACGACTTCGAGCAAGGTGAGCGTGAGCAAGCTTGCCCAGACTTGGGGGTCGGTCAGAAGTGCAGTCATGACTCTCTGGTACTGTTACGGGTCAGATGTGCAAAGCACGCCCGAAAGCGTCCAGCACGGATTCATGCATCATCTCACTCAATGTGGGATGAGGGAACACCGTCGCCATCAAATCTGCTTCGGTGGTCTCCAACTGGCGGGCAATCGTGTAACCCTGGATAAGCTCTGTGACCTCGGCGCCCACCATATGGGCCCCCAGCAATTCGCCGGTTTTGGCGTCGAAAACCGTCTTAATCAGCCCTTCTGCCTCGCCCAGCGCAATCGCCTTGCCGTTGCCAATGAAGGGGAAACGTCCAACTTTGACATCATGACCGGCCTTTTTTGCGGCGGCCTCCGTCATGCCAACGCTCGCAACCTGAGGATGACAATAGGTGCAACCCGGGATCTTGCTCGTGTCCATGGGGTGCACGCCTTTGACGCCCGCGATTCGCTCCGCAACCATGACGCCTTCATGGCTTGCCTTGTGGGCGAGCCATGGGGGACCGACGAGATCGCCGATCGCATAGACGTTTGGCACACCGGTTTCACACCATTCATTGACCGTCACATGGCCTCGGTCGGTCTTCACACCGGCTTTTTCCAACCCGATGTTTTCGATATTGCCGGTAATGCCGACGGCTGAGATGACTTTCTCTGCTTTCAGTGTCTCGGTCTTTCCACCCACATCGATGGTCGCGGTCACACCGGATTTGGATTTTTTCAGGTCGGTTACCTTTGCGCCGGTCAGAAGGTTCATGCCCTGCTTCTTGAATGCCTTTGCCGCAAAGGCAGAAATCTCTTCGTCCTCTACGGGAAGAACGCGATCAAGCAGCTCCACCACGGTGACGTCCGCTCCGAAGGTTTTGTAGAAGCTCGCAAACTCAATCCCGATGGCGCCCGAGCCAATGACCAGGACGGACTTCGGAATGGATTTGGGCACCATGGCCTCACGGTAAGACCAGACCGTGTCGCCGTCCGGCTCGAGCCCCGGCAAGGTCCGCGCCCGCGCGCCGGTTGCCAGTATGATGTTTTTGGCACCAATCTCGTGTGTCTTGCCATCGGTCTCGACTTTGATCTTGCCTTTGCCCACCAAACTTCCACTGCCGACGATGACATCCACTTTGTTTTTCTTGAGAAGAAACTGAACGCCCTGGGAGAGTTGCGCTGCCACGCCACGAGAGCGTTCCACGATTTTTGTTCCGTCAAAGGAGAGCCCCTCGACTTTCAACCCGAACTCTTCTGCCCGTTCCATATTGTGATAAATTTCTGCGGACCTGAGCAGCGCCTTGGTCGGAATGCACCCCCAATTGAGGCAGATGCCCCCAATCTCCGAGCGTTCTACAACAGCGGCTTTCAGTCCCAGCTGTGAGGCGCGGATCGCCGCGACATAACCTCCAGGGCCTGAGCCGATGACAACAACATCATATGATTTTTCAGCCATTGTCTTTTCCTCACAGCAACATGGAGGGTGGATATTCGATGTAGGACTTAAAGGCGGCGAGAAGCTGCGCGCCCAGTGCTCCGTCAATCGCTCTGTGGTCGCAGGAAAGCGTCACGGTCATCACCGTCGCCGCTTTCACCTCTCCATCTACGATGATGGGACGCGGCTCACCCGCGCCCACCGCCATGATGGCGGCCTGCGGCGGATTGATCACCGCCGTGAAATTCTTAATGCCGAACATACCGAGGTTTGACACAGAGAAGCTGCCGCCTTCGAACTCCGCAGGAGACAGTTTCTTGTCTCGTGCTCGGGCCGCCAGCTCTTTTGCTTCAGCAGAAATTTCAGCAAGACCTTTTTCGTCAGCGTGCCGAATGATCGGCGTGATCAAGCCGCCTTCGAGCGCCACCGCGATCCCTACATCAGAGTGGCGATGCTGAAGCAGTGCATCATCCGCGAAACTCACATTGGCTTCCGGCACTTTCTTGAGCGCCAACGCTGCAGCGCGAACGACAAAGTCATTAACGGAGAGCTTCACGCCCGCGTCCGCGCCCTCAGCATTCAGGTGCTTGCGGACCTTCAAAAGTTCGTCCAGCACGCAATCGATGGTGAGGTAGTAATGCGGGATTTCCTGCTTTGATTGCGTGAGGCGCCGCGCGATGGTTTTCCTCATCGAATTAAGAGGGATCTCATCATAGCTGCCCACTTCGTAGAAGGCCCGCGCATCAATTGAAGAGGTCACTGCTGGCGCCTTACCTGCGGCACGCGCCGATGTTTTTGGTGCCGCCTCAACGTCGGCTTTCACAATCCGGCCCCGTGGCCCGCTGCCCGTTACGAGCGCGAGATCGAGGCCTTTATCCTTAGCAATGCGCTTGGCCAAAGGACTTGCGAAAATGCGTTCGCCTGAGGGCTTTGCCTTTGCCGGCGCCGCCGTGACGGTCGCCTTTTCAGGCTTAGGTTCTGTGGCATCACTTGTTGCTACCGGCGACGCAGCTGCTGGTTTGGGAGTGGGAGCGCTGTCGACCGCACTGGCGTCTTCGCCCTCTTCCAGAATGACCGCGATGGTCTCATTGACCGGCACGCCTTCTGTGCCTTCTGCCACCAGCAGCTTGCCAACAGTACCTTCATCAACGGCTTCCACTTCCATGGTTGCCTTGTCTGTTTCGATCTCGGCAATAAGGTCGCCGGAACGCACCTCGTCACCTTCTTTCACCAGCCACTTGGCCAATGTGCCCTCTTCCATGGTCGGGGACAGGGCTGGCATGAGAATTGGTATTGGCATGACGTCCCTCCCTAGCGATACATGACTGAGTTTACGGCGGCGACAACCTCCGGCGCACTTGGGAGCGCCAGCTTTTCAAGGTTTGCCGCGTAAGGCATCGGGACATCTTTGCCAGACACCCGCATGATCGGCGCGTCGAGATAGTCAAACGCCTTTTCCTGAACCTGCGCGGCAATCTCAGAGCCAATGCCGCAAATGGGCCAGGTTTCTTCGACCACAACAAGACGGTTTGTCTTTTGTACTGAAGCGACAATGGTTTCTGTGTCCAGTGGACGCAAAGACCGGAGGTCGATCACCTCTGCATTGATGCCTTCTTCGGCAAGTTTGTCAGCTGCGTCGAGCGCGTATCTCAGCCCCATGCTGAAAGAAACGATGGTGACATCAGCCCCCTCTCTCAGGATCTTCGCTTTGCCTATCGGGACGACCCAGTCATCTGTGTCCGGCACATCGAACGACTGACCATAAAGGATTTCGTTTTCAAGGAAGACGACAGGGTTTGGATCACGAATGGCCGCCTTCAAAAGCCCCTTTGCGTCTGCAGCCGAGTATGGCGCAACGACCTTCAGCCCCGGCACATGGGCATACCATGCGGAATAGTCCTGGCTGTGCTGTGCACCTACACGGGCTGCCGGACCATTGGGTCCACGGAACACAATCGGACAGGCCATCTGGCCGCCTGACATATAGCGTGTTTTGGCCGCTGAATTGATGATGTGGTCAATCGCCTGCATGGCGAAGTTAAACGTCATGAACTCAACGATGGGCTTCAAGCCCGCCATGGCCGCACCTGATGCAAGACCCGCAAAACCATGTTCGGTGATCGGTGTATCAACAACGCGACGGGGACCAAACTCATCCAGCAAGCCTTGAGTAACTTTGTAGGCGCCCTGATATTCGGCGACCTCTTCCCCCATCACAAAGACGGTCTCGTCGCTACGCATCTCCTCAGCCATGGCATCGCGGAGGGCTTCGCGGACAGTAGTGGACTGCATGTCAGTGCCGTCAGGGATCTCCGGATCCGATGCAACAACAGCTGTCACAGGTTCCGGCGCCGTTCCAGCCGAGGTGTTTTCAGACACCTCTGTGGCGGGCGCCGCTGCCTCTTCAGTTTTCGTCGAAGACGATGCACTTCCAATTGCGGTCGCATCCTCACCTTCGAGCAGCAGGACTGCGATCAGATCGTTGACGGGCACATTTTCTGTGCCCTCTGCAACAACCAGCTTACCGATGCGACCTTCATCAACGGCCTCAAGCTCCATGGTCGCTTTGTCGGTCTCGATTTCTGCAATCAGATCGCCAGAGCGTACTTCATCCCCTTCTTTCACCAGCCATTTGGCAAGTGTGCCCTCTTCCATGGTTGGCGAAAGTGCGGGCATTAAAATCTCGATACTCATGCCTGCACCTCGTCAAAAATGTCGGTCCAGAGTTCAGAAGGATCGGGCTCCGGACTCTCCTGAGCGAAGTTTGCGGCTTCCGTCACGATGGCTCGAATTTCGGCGTCGATTTCTTTCAAACCGGCTTCGTCGATTGTCTTCGCCTTCAAAAGGCGTGCTTTTACCTGCTCAATCGGGTCGTGCTCTTCGCGCATGCGGTTGACTTCTTCGCGCGCACGATATTTCGCTGGGTCCGACATGGAATGTCCGCGATAGCGGTAGGTATTCATTTCCAGGATGAACGGTCCTTTTCCGGATCGGCAAAACTCCGCCGCACGCGCCGCAGCATCTTTCACTGCACGCACATCCATGCCGTCAACCTGCTCTCCGGGGATGTTGAAGCTGACCCCCCGCTTTGAGAGATCCGTCTGCGCCGAGGCGCGGCTGATGGCTGTGCCCATTGCATATTGGTTGTTTTCGATCACATAGACGACCGGGAGCTCCCATAGCTCCGCCATGTTGAAACTCTCATACACCTGGCCCTGGTTGGCGGCGCCATCGCCAAAGTAGACGAAGGACACATTGCCATTGTCCTGGTAGCGGTTGGCAAAGGCGAGACCGGTTCCGAGAGACACCTGTGCGCCGACGATGCCGTGCCCGCCGTAAAAGTGTTTCTCCGCAGAGAACATGTGCATGGACCCGCCCTTACCGCGGGACAGGCCTCCTTCACGCCCCGTCAGCTCTGCCATCACACCGTTCGGGTCAAGGCCCATCGCGAGCATATGGCCGTGATCGCGATATCCGGTGATCATCTGATCGCCCTCGATGGACGCCATCTGAACGCCAACGACAACCGCTTCCTGACCGATATAAAGGTGACAAAACCCACCAATGAGACCCATGCCGTACATCTGCCCTGCCTTTTCCTCAAAGCGGCGGATGGTGAGCATCATTTTGTAAGCTTCCAATTCTTCTTCATTGGAGAAGGCTGGAAGGTCTGGCTGTTTTTGAGGGGTTTTCTTTCGACTTGCCGTCTTTTTGGTCGCGGTCTTTTTGGTCGCCATTTATCCGGGCCTCGCGGTTGTATGGGCGGAAATGCGTCAAATCCGACCTCCAAGATAGGCTCTAAATATTTGAATTGTATGAAAAAATTCGTGATGAACCAAATTTCGGTTAAATCGACCGAAACATGGGCGTTTTACTGAAAGTCAGTTTCGACGCAGTTGTCAAAATCACTTTGGATCACGATAAATCGTCAATTCATCCGGTCTGGAGACACCCAGATAGGCACGGGCACGCTCATCGAGCAGGTCCGGATCAAGACTTTCAGGGCGCAGCAAAGCGACCTGGTGTTCTAAACGGGCTCGATCGGCGCTTACAACATCGAGGTTCGCTCGCAGTGTCTCAATCTCCATAGACAGCGCAGACCAAGCGCGCAGCCCCTGATCCCCCTTCACCGCGTTGACGACAAAGTAGGTCAGAAGAAGCCCGCACAGGATTGGCAATACCAAAAGCCGAAGCCGGAGGGGTTCATGAGTTGAGACAAGACCAAAGCGTTCCATAGGTATGAGAGAATCACAGAGTGATTCGTCTGGTCAAGAGCAAATGATTCGCGATTCTCTCAACGAGTCCAAATAGTTGGGGGTGTGTCCATCGGGACTCACTCAGGCTTCAGGGAAGATCGGTTCAGCGTCGCCTGCCCGCCACTGAGGGTATTTTTTCATAACCGCCTTAAACCGCTCGGACGCCAAAAACCCATCCAACCAGGTACGCAGATGAGGCCAATCCTGTGCGTCAAACCAGTCTCGATCGGTATTTGCGAACTGCCGGACAAAGGGCAGGATTGCATAGTCTGCAAAGCTCGCGCGGGATCCGCAGAGCCATTCACTCTCCGACAGCCGCGCATCCAGCTCCAACAAGATCTTCGAGGCATCTGCGCGATGCTCTTCGGCCACAGCACCGTCATAGCGGTTCGCATATTTGTAGCGATCCAGATGGTGCTTAAAGGGACCATCATTTTGCCCGACAAGCTCATCTATCAGAGCCCGATCTGCATCCAGCCACCCTTCCGGGTCCGCTTCTGCCAACGCCCAATTCATCACGTCCAGGCTTTCTTCAAGCACGCTGCTATCTCGCAGTACAAGAACTGGCACCGTGGCCTTTGGCGACACGTCAATCATTTCCGATGGCTTGTCTCGCAATACCACTTCGCGCAAGGAAACCGACTGCCCACTGGCGGCCAGCGCTAAGCGCGCGCGCATGGCATAAGGGCAGCGCCTGAAGGAGTATAAAACTGGTCGTTCCTGGGTCATTCGCTCAGCTGTACTGGCTTCTCATATTTAGCGCCTAGATGTTGCTCGTTCCGGGCTTTTGCAAGGTCAATCTGTTTTTGGCGCGAGGTAAACCTTGCTTTCTGCTCAGGGCTTGATGCATCGAAACAGTGAGGGCAGCTCACACCGCGTACATATTCAGGCGCTGCTTTTTCTTCTTCTGATATCGGTCGCCTGCAGGCATGGCACATATCGTAACTGCCAGGCTTTAGCCCATGCTCAACAGACACGCGCTGATCAAACACAAAACACTCGCCCTGCCAGAGACTTTCTTCTTCCGGCACATTCTCGAGATATTTCAGAATACCACCTTCCAGGTGATAAACTTCGTCAAAGCCCTCTGTCTTCATATAGGAACTTGCTTTCTCGCAGCGGATACCGCCTGTGCAGAACATGGCGACCTTGGGCTTGCCGCCTTTACTCGCCCGCTCTTTCAGTGCTTCCACCCAATCAGGAAACTCGCGGAAGCTCGCGGTCTGCGGGTCTTCAGCCCCCTTAAATGTGCCGATTGCCACTTCATACTCATTGCGGGTATCCACCAGAATGACATCAGGGTCTGAAATCAGGTCGTTCCATTCCTCAGGCTTCACATACGTCCCTACCTGCTTGTTTGGATCAGCAATGGGCTTCCCCATTGTCACAATTTCCTTCTTCAGCCGCACCTTCATTCGATGAAACGGCATGTGCTCGGCAAAGGAGTATTTGAGGCTCATCCGGTCAAAACGGCTGTCAGATTGAATGTGGCCAATGGCGGCCTTGATCCCTGCAGCTGTGCCCGCAATCGTGCCGTTCAATCCCTCTTCGGCAAGTAAGATCGTCCCCATCACGCCGTTTTCCCGACAAACGGTCTGCAGGGGACCTTGAAGGGCTTCAAAATCTGGCAGCGCCGTGAATTTATACATTGCCGCTACGGTGAAGGTCTGGTCGGTACTCATGGTTCTCATCCTGCAGAATTTCCAGATTGGTTACCTCTCCAGGCGGTATTCTGCAAGTTAAGGGCCTCAATCAACAACAAAAGTAGGTATTTTGGGGATTCTGGCCGCCAGAGTCGCCGCCACTTCATGTTTTGTAAAAGGGATAGTGCCACGCTAGCCCATGCTTTTGGCTTCAAACCAAAGTTTTGGGTAAGGGTATGACGTTTGATGAAGTTGTTGCGCAGTCGCTTGCGCCGGAGACGCTGAAAGGGCTGATCGATGGCTATCGACAGGCTCAGTCGCCCAATGACGTCGCATCCCAGGACAAACTACCTATGCGGACGATGGCGTCCATGCTGCCCAATATTACGGTGATGGAACGCGTCGACAATGACACTATTGTTTACCGCATCACCGGCGAGAATATTGTCGCTCGGCTTGGCTTCAACCCTACTGGCAAAAATTTTCTTGATCTAATAGATCCTTCCGTCCGGGCTGAGACAGCGCTCACCAACAAACTGGGCCTCGAAGAGCGTTGCGGACACTACGCCATCTATGAAAACCAATATGAATCGGGCCGCATCATGATGAGTGAAAGCCTCATGCTTCCAATGCGTAAGACCAAAGATGGAGATATCGCTTTCATCTTTGGGTATCACGTTCATCATCAAGCGACTGACATTGGTTTGTTGGGTGCACGAACCGCGCTCGGCGTGCGCTGGGTTCTTGCCGAGTATGTCGATATCGGTTTTGGCATCCCGCGCGCGGTATCAGAGTCAGAACAAGCACATGGACGGAGGAGAGCCTGACCAACCGGTTCCCAAGATTCGTCGTTGGTGGGCGTCGCAGCTGTCGCTCACAACAGGCAGTCCTATACTCAAAGGTCCGCCATGACCTTTGACGAACTTGTTGCCTTATCATCTGTTCCCGACAAAGTTGGCGCGTTTGTCTCCGCCTACCGCACATCGCAAGAAGGACGTTCCATCGGTCGCAGAGACCTTCTTCCCATGCGTACACTCGCCCCAATGCTCGCGAACATCACCATGACAGAGTATGTGGACGAGGACACCATCATCTTTCGGATTGCGGGTGAAAATATCACCGACCGGTTAGGGTTTAATCCTGCCGGTCGCAATACGCTGGATCTCATCGCCAGGGAAAAGCGCGCAGAAGCGATTGCGCTTCACAGCATTATCCTCAACCACCCCTGCGGCTCCTACGTTGTGTATGAGAGCATCTTTCAATCAGGTCGTAAGGCAAAGAGCGAGAGCATCACCTTTCCGCTGCAGAAAGATGCAGGCTCAGCCATTCACTTTTTCCTCTCCTATCATGTCCACCACGAAGCCACGGGGTTTTCTGAAGCTGGTGAGCCTACAGCTCTTGGACTATCGGAATTTCATACGGAACTCATCGATATCGGCTTTGGTCAGCCAAAAGCACCCACGACGGAGACCCTGCAAGTGATAGAACCTGCCGATTAAGGCAGGGCTCAAATTTCATCATTTGTAAAAGGGGAAATGCCACTCTGTTTCTCGTCCTGGACTTTGTGTCCAGAAAAACAGGTGATGACATGACGTTCGACGAACTGACGGCAGTGGCGCACGACAAAAAGGGGTTTTCTCACTTTTTTTCGTGCTATCGGGCAGCCCAAGCGGATGCCACACCGGCAAACCAAGACGCTCTGCCGATGCGTCAGCTTGCCAAGATAATGCCCAACGTAACCCTGCTTGAATGGGACGCTCCCGATCAGATCATCTATCGCATCGCTGGTGACGCAATCGTTGAGCGGTTGGGTTTCAACCCGACGGGGATGAACTTTCTCGATCTCCTCCATGCAGATCAACGACCCACATCAATTGAGGGGCACCAAACCATGAAGGCGCACCCGTGTGGCTGTTATCTGGTCTATGAGAGTGAATTCGGAAATGGCAGTCGCGCCATTTTGGAGACGATTACCCTTCCCATGCGAAGGACAGAAGAGGCTGATACAAACCTCTTCTTCAGCTTCCACTCACATCATAGCACCACCAGCGTGGCAGCAAGCAGCACAGATACGGCCCTGGTCGTAAACTGGCGTCGAATGGAGCACGCTGATATCGGACTAGGTGTACCAGCAGAAAAACCACTGCTACCGTCATCTGTGGGCGAAGCGGCAACAGCTTAGCGAGGCAAGCAGATCGGGGGCCTCGCGCTAAGCGGACCGGACTAATCCAGCTTGGGCTTGCCGCGGAGCTTTTTCACATCACCCCGTTTCGTCTTGGTGTTAAGCCGTTTGCGTTTCGCCGCCTGACTGGGCTTTGTTTTAACACGGTGTTTTACCGGCTTTGATGCCTGATCTAAGAGTTCGAATAAGCGGCCGCGGGCAGCCTCTCTGTTCAACTGCTGAGATCGATGTTCTCTTGCAGTGATGGTCAACGTGCCGCTGGCAGACAGGCGGCGTCCGGCAAGGGATGCCAATCGTCGTTTGACTGTCGGCGTCAAAGAGCTCGCTCCAGCAACGTCAAAACGAAGCTGCACCGCCGTTGCTACCTTATTGACGTTCTGGCCACCGGGCCCACCGGCCTGGATAAACGTCTCTTCCAGCTCTGCTTCGTCTATCTCCACCCTCTCATTGATGCGTATCTTGGCCATGACATCTCTTAGCGGGATTTCAGATAGTTTGCGACAGCAACACCGCATGAACGCCCGAGGGCCATGCACGCATTGAGCAGATAGCCGCCGGTTGGGGCTTCCCAGTTCAACATCTCACCAGTGCAGAAGGTTCCGGGCCTCGATGTCAGCATGAACTCGTCATCCAAAGCCTCGAATGGAACGCCGCCAGCTGAGGAGATCGCCTCTTCTATTGGACGAGCGCTGGTCAGCTTGATGGGGAGGCTCTTGATCGCCTCGCCAAGTTTTTCCATGTCATCCAGCCGGTCCGGCGCGCACTCCCGGAGCAGGTTGGCCTTTGCGCCTGACAAGAAGACGGTTTTCTTCAGATGAGTGGATAGGCTCTTTGAGCCTCGCGGCTTAGCCAAGCGGGCGATGACTTTGTCGAGGGACACGTCAGGCATGAGGTCAAGCCGCAAGGTTGCTTCACCCTTCTCCTTGATTATGTTCCGCAATGCGCGTGCGTGCTGATAGATGCCGCTGCCTTCAATGCCATATTCGGTAACCACACATTCGCCATTGAGACGGACGTCATCTGCCGTGAGCGCTATCGCCTTGACCGGTTCTCCCGCGAACCGCTCTTTGAAGTGATCCGACCAGGCGACATTGAATCCGCAATTGGCAGCTTCGAAGAGCTGAACATCAACGCCTAACTCTTTAACGGATTGTACCCAGCTGGCATCGGACCCTAGCTGGGGCCAGCTTGCCCCGCCCAACGCCAGAATGGTTGCGTCTGGATTGACGCGTTTGGTGCCGCCGGGTGTATCAAAGATCAAAGAGCCATCCTCGTCCCAGCCGGACCATTTGTGCCGTACGTACACCGTCAAGCCGCGTGCTTTTAGGTCGCGTATCCACGCGCGCAGCAGCGGCGCCGCCTTCATGCTTTTAGGGAAGACGTGGCCCGAGGTCCCAACAAAGGTTTTGGTACCCAGCGCTGCTGCCCATTCGCGAACAGCGTTGGGCGGAAAGTGCTCAATTGCATTTTCTAGGTCGCGCTGCGCGCCCCCGAAATGGGCCAGAAGCTTATCGACTGGTTCCGCATGAGTGAGATTGAGACCACTCTTCCCTGCCATGAGAAACTTTCGGCCAAGCGAGGGCATCGCGTCATACAAATCCACAGCAATTCCTCGGCGGGTTAGCGCCTCGGCGGCCATCAATCCAGATGGTCCTCCACCAACAATGGCAACGGTTACTGGCACCGGAAAAGACCTGCTTGTTTGCTGATGGTGAAGGCGCCTGTATGATCAATCACGGCTTGAATCTTCGACCGGATATCATCGCAAGCCTCCAGCACAGCGTGGGGTTCTGGAAACAGCGAAGCGGTTGATTTTATATACTCAACCACTGCGTCAGCGCGCGGCACAACAAGCTGCCCATCGAGCGTGACAAGCTCAATATCGCTAAAATGGTTGGTGAGCTGCTCTGCTCCGTTTTCGAGTGTGAACTCGTCTGTGAAGCTTGAATACCACTCCACGCGTTCTTCTGTCAGGAGCGCTTGTAACTGCTTCATGTAGGATCCGCTGTTGGTTGTCACACAAAACCAGCCTCCTGGTCTGAGCAGGTTCTTCGACGCTGATAGCGCTGAGGGCCGGTCAGCAACGTGATAGAGCATGTGTTTTGCGAGGATGAGGTCGAACCCTTCATTGTCAGCGAAAGGTCTTTCCGCGGACATGACCTGATAGGTCGCGGACACACCTGCGGCGGCCAGACGTTTTTCCGCCGCCTCCACCATCCCGGCGGAGCTATCGGTCAGGACCAAGGTCAGATTTTTGGGCAACCGTGCCGCGTTCCTCGCCCAAAACTCCCCATTGCCACAGCCAAGCTCAAGCACCCGAGCGCCAGCAGACAGAGGTAGGTAGTCCATCACCCAATGTGAAAAATCCACATAGGGTGAGGTGTAGTCCTCATGAAACGCGATGCGCGTCGCGAGGTTATTGTCTCGCTGATACTGCGCATCGCTGATCATGGATCAGGCTTTCAGAATTGATCGACCTGCATATTCAGCTGCAGGGCCGAGCAGCTCTTCAATGCGGATAAGTTGATTGTATTTTGCCAACCGGTCGGAGCGGGCAAGCGAGCCCGTTTTGATCTGACCACAATTGGTCGCCACAGCGAGGTCTGCGATGGTTGCATCTTCTGTTTCGCCAGAACGGTGGGACATGACGGCCGTGTAGCGGGCTTTATGTGCCATTTCCACAGACTCAAGGGTTTCTGTGAGCGATCCAATCTGGTTCACCTTCACAAGGATGGAGTTCGCGACGCCCATCTTGATGCCATCGTGCAGCCGCGCCTTGTTGGTCACAAACAGGTCATCGCCGACAAGCTGAACTTTATCACCGATGCGATCGGTCAGTTCTTTCCAGCCATCCCAATCATCTTCATCCATGCCGTCTTCGATGGAAATAATCGGGTAGCGGCTTACCAGATCCGCCCAGTAGTCGACCATGCCGCCGGCGTCGAGTTTCTTGCCTTCGCCCTTGAGGTTGTAGACGCCGCTTTCATGAAACTCCGTGGAGGCTGCGTCGAGCGCCAGGTACATATCTTCACCCGGCTTGTAGCCTGCTTTTTCGATTGCTTTCATGATGTAGTCGAGAGCGGCATCAGTCGATGCAAGGTTGGGCGCGAACCCGCCTTCATCGCCCACAGCCGTGTTGTGACCATCAGCCTTCAGCTCAGACTTCAGCTGATGGAATACTTCCGCGCCCATGCGCACCGCCTCGCGGATATTGTCCGCAGCGACCGGCATGATCATGAATTCCTGGATATCGATCGGATTGTCGGCATGTTCGCCGCCATTCACGATGTTCATCATTGGAACGGGCAACACCCGCGCCGCTGGGCCACCAATGTATCTAAAGAGCGGCAGTTCCACGGATTCTGCCTGTGCCTTCGCGATGGCCATTGAGACGCCCAAAATGGCGTTCGCGCCGATGCGCGCCTTGTTGGGGGTGCCATCAAGCTCACACATGACACGATCCAGATGAATTTGTTCTTCGGCGTCCATGCCACCGATCGCGTCGAAAATCTCCCCATTGACGGCTTCCAGCGCCTTTAGAACGCCCTTCCCGCCGTAGCGGTTATTATCACCATCTCGGAGCTCAACGGCTTCGTGAGCACCTGTGGACGCCCCAGAAGGCACTGCGGCACGTCCCACCGCGCCGTCTTCAAGGACGACGTCGACTTCAACTGTAGGATTTCCGCGGCTGTCTAGAATCTCGCGACCGACAATGTCGATAATGGCGCTCATTAGGGGCTCCCATGGGTAAATGATCTGCTGTTGCGCGATACATACCCAAGGCAGACGTGGTTCGGAAGCGTTTTGGTGCAAATTTCCCGAATTCTATCGGATTCGGGACTTTTGAGGACCGAGATAGGCGAAAACCGCCCGTCTCGGTCCTTTGCGCGTCTTACCGACCCAGTTTTTTGTCCAGGCTGAGTGTGTCGTCCTCACGGAAGGCGAGCAGGACGAGTGTTGCGGCAAAGACCGTCAGAGAAGGGAAGAACAGCACTTCCCGCGTCTCTTCTGTCAGCAGATAGAGGCCCAGCGGATCCAGGATGTATTTCCAGATGGCCAATAGCCCCAATCCCAGAACAACGGACTGGATGGGGTACGTAAATCTCCGGAACAGGCCCAGAACGATGGAAAGGCCGAGCAGTACCTGCAAGACACCAAGTGGCAGTTGAAGGCTATCCAGGCTCAGCGCGCCGCCATAATAGGTTTCCGACACACCAATAGATGCTTGCGGCGCAGCAATCTTGATAAGTCCCCAAATGGCCAGGAGCATCCCTGTTCCGACGCGGAGCAATAAAAGGGAGAGAGGCTTCAACATGGTCTATTCCTTCTTTTTGTTATTCATTGATCGTGCCTATGGTTCCACCAGACAGGCCTCAATCTTTGTTGCCCGCAGAGATAACAATGATCCCCTGCGAACGACACATTCGCGTCCTACACTTCTCTGTGATGGCAGGCACATCTGTCGTCTGTGCCTTTTCGCAGCACGATCCGAAGATCCCAAAAACGCTTCTTTTCTGCGCTTAACGTCCTTTTTTAAACTGGACCTATTGACCTTGGTCCCCCGACAGGTTTCAACACGGCCATGAATAAGTCTGACACAGCGATGGTCCTTTTTTCTGGTGGGCAGGACTCAACGGTTTGCCTTGCCTGGGCCCTCGACCGCTTTGGGTCCGTGGAGACCATCGGCTTCGACTATGGGCAGTCGCACAAGGTCGAACTCGACTGCCGGGCGACGATCCGCTCCAAACTCGCTGAATCTTTCCCACAATGGACAGACCGGCTTGGCCCTGATCACCTTCTCCATCTCAATGCACTGGGAGAAATCAGCGAGACGGCACTTACCCGCGATCAGGAGATCGTCATGGGTGAAAACGGCTTGCCCACCAGCTTTGTCCCCGGGCGGAACCTGCTCTTTCTGACTTATGCCGCCGCTGTTGGATATCGTCGCAGCGCCTCCCATCTCGTCGGTGGCATGTGTGAGACAGATTTTTCTGGCTACCCTGATTGTCGAGATGAGACGCTAAAGGCGCTAACCAACGCGATCAGTCTGGGAATGGACCGCCAATTCACTCTCCACACGCCACTCATGTGGATCGACAAGCAGGAAACCTGGGCGATGGCTGCGGAGCTTGGTGGTCAGGCCCTGGTCGACCTGATCGTTGAGGATACCCACACTTGCTACAAAGGTGATCGCACTTATCGTCACGCTTGGGGCTATGGATGCAATGAGTGCCCTGCCTGCGACCTTCGAGCGGGCGGCTTCACCAAATGGGTCGAGCACGCTTCTGGCAAGGCAGTCTGAGCATCATGTATTCGGTCAAAGAGATTTTTTTCACGCTTCAAGGCGAAGGCAAGCAAGCTGGTCGGCCCGCCGTCTTTTGCCGTTTTGCCGGCTGTAATTTGTGGTCTGGGCGTGAACAGGACCGTACGAGTGCAGTCTGTACTTTCTGCGACACCGACTTTGTAGGAACTGACGGTCAAGGTGGCGGCAAGTTTGCCACCGCCGACGCCCTCGCCGCAGAAGTCGCCTCCCATTGGCCTACGGATGCTTCATCAGCCCATGAGGAGGCCGTGAAGTATGTGGTTTGTACAGGCGGAGAACCGCTGTTGCAGTTGGACCCACCTCTCATCCAGGCCCTGCATGACCAAGGGTTTGAGATAGCCGTGGAAACCAACGGTACCCTAGCCGCTCCTGACGGCATTGACTGGATTTGTGTGAGCCCAAAGGCCAACGCACCGCTGGCACAGACCAGCGGGTCAGAGTTGAAGCTTGTTTTTCCGCAAGATCTTAACCAACCCGACCGATTTGAGGGGCTTGCCTTCGACAATTTCCTGCTACAACCCCTCGATGGTGATGACTACCAGAGCAACGTTCGTGCGACCGTCAACTATTGCCTGGCACACCCTCGCTGGCAGTTGTCCCTGCAAACACACAAATATCTCGGGATTGATTGATGCGTATCTATAAAGAATTTGGGTTTGAGGCCGCGCACTTTCTGCCGTCGGCTCCGGACGGACATCCCAATTCCCGTTTGCATGGACATTCGTTTCGCGCAGTCGTCTGGATGGAAGGTGAGCCAGACCCTGAAACAGGGCTCATTCGAGAATTTGGAAGTCTGCTGGATGTCTTGAACGAAGTGAAAGCCGACCTCGATCATCGTTGCCTTAATGAGGTTGAAGGCCTTTCAGTGCCCACCCTTGAAAACATCTGCGTCTGGATTTGGGATCGTCTTTCGCCGAAACTCCGTCGGCTGTCACGCGTGGAAGTCCATCGCGACAGTTGTCGCGAAGGGTGTGTGTATGATGGCCCTGACCTTACTGCAAAGGGTTGATAACAATGGCAGACTATACTGAAAACCTGACGCAGCTTGGCGGCTCAACCGAGGCTCCGACCTCGCCGGATCTCGCAACACTTGAGCGGGTTCCCAATCCGCAGGCTGGAACAGACTATGTCGCCCGGTTCGTCTGCCCGGAATTTACGTCCCTGTGCCCTGTGACAGGGCAGCCAGACTTCGCCCATCTTGTGATTGACTATGTGCCCGCAGATTTTTTAGTCGAGTCCAAATCGCTCAAGCTCTATCTGCAGTCCTTCCGAAATCACGGAGCCTTTCACGAAGACTGCACCGTGGGCATTGGGCGCAGACTCGCAGATGAACTAAAACCCAAATGGCTGCGGATTGGCGGGTACTGGTATCCCCGCGGTGGCATCCCTATCGACGTGTTCTGGCAAACCGGCCGTCCACCTGAAGATGTCTGGTTGCCCGATCAGGGTGTTCCACCTTATCGCGGACGTGGCTGATGTCTCGTATCGAGACAAATTATGACATGTCGTTAACGTAGATTGTTGGCATTTTAGCAAACCCTCTCTGACAGAATTGTTCGTTCTTGGTTGCTATGGGGCAGCCAGACGAGGAACGGACTCTCTGGCGTGAACGCACCATCTAAATCTGAGACCGCAAACAGATCTCCTCAAGAGACGTTTGTGCCAGACGACAGTACCGCTGCAAACCAGGCGGACCGGGATGAAATCACCCGGGAGTCATTGGGCGCAACCGCTACCATTGTCGGCGCGGTATATTTGTTCCTTGGAACAGCTCACATCTTTTTTGTGCCAGCGCCGCACAACATTACACTCGCTGGCACAGCGGTCGCGAGCTCTCTTCTTCTGGGTGTCATTGCCCTATTGAGCTACCGATCTCTTATTCCGGCACATATCGCCAATCCCGTCCTCTTTGGTGCAGGTCTCGTCGTTCTCGCCAATGCGATCATGCATATCTATCTGACGGGCGACCTGATGCAGACCACGAACCTTGCGCTCATTCTGATCGGGTGGGGTCTGTTTGTTTTGTCGACACCCTGGTTCATCATGTTTTTCTGTTGCACCGCTGTGAGCTGGTTGGTTCTGCAACAAGTCGTGACTTACGATGCCCAGATCCTCAGCCACTATACTTTTTTGCTGCTGAGCGCAGCTGGGATCAGCGCTGCTACCTTTGTTGCCCGATTTAAAACCTACAATCGGGTCATTGCCTATCGTAAGCATGACCAGCAGGTTCAGGAATCTTTGCGGCAGGCCTTGGCGAGAGGGTTTGAAGCAGACGTTGCGGAAGAACGAAATGACGCGAAAGACACTTTCATCGCACACCTAAGCCATGAGCTGCGCACACCGCTCAACGCTGTTGTTGGATTCTCGCAGGCGATGAAAATGGAAACCATGGGGCCAATCGGGAACCCAAAATATCTTGAATATGTGCAGGACATTACCGACGCAGGTAATCACCTAACATCAATCCTGGAAGACCTGCATGACCTTGTCCTTGTTGAGAAGGGCCAACTCAAGGTCACGCTCGCCACTTTCGATGTACCTAAGCTTCTCGACAGCTGCCTGTCTTTGGTGGCTCATCGCGCCGAGAGCAAAAATATTCTCGTTCAGTCCGAATGCGACCCTGAGCTCGCTTATCTCTCATCAGACAAACAGCGGTTTCGGCAGATCTTCGTCAATCTGCTGACCAACGCGCTCAAATACACGCCAGAGTCCGGCAATGTCTTGTTCAAAGGGTCGATCTGCGCGGATGGGCGTCTTCTGTTTGAAGTCATTGATAATGGGGTTGGCATGAGCGTCGAGGAATTGAAAAAGGCGACAGCCCCCTTTTGGCGCGCCGGCCCCGATATGTCTGTCGGCGATGTCGAAGGGTCAGGCCTTGGCCTTGCGATCACGACGCAGTTGGTTGAATTGCTTGGCGGCACCTTTGAGCTCAAAAGCGAAAAAGGCACAGGGACAACTGCGCGGGTCTGGCTCCCTCAATCCTGCCGTGCTTATGAGATGCCGAGTGCCCTATCTTTCGCACAGGATTGGCGTGCTTAGCCCTTGCGCTGCTGCGAAAGCCTAAACCAATCGGCTTTGCGCAAGTGCTGCTTCAATAAAGGAGCTGAAGAGCGGGTGCGGGTCCAGCGGCTTTGACTTTAGCTCTGGATGAAACTGCACGCCGACGTACCAGGGATGATCGGGAATTTCCACAATCTCGGGCAGCAACCCGTCCGGCGACGTGCCAGAAACAATCATGCCCGCCGCCTCAAGCTTTTCGCGGTAGGCCATGTTGACCTCATAGCGATGTCGATGTCGTTCGCTAATGGTTGCCCCACCATAGATGTCTGCGACCTTGCTGCCTTCGGAGAGTATGGCATCATAGGCGCCAAGCCTCATGGTTCCGCCGAGGTCACCACCTTCACGGCGCTTCACAAGCTCGTTTTCCTGCATCCATTCCGTCATGAGACCGACGGCGGGCTCCGGCGCGTTTTCACGAAACTCCGTGGAGGTTGCATCCTTCAGTCCTGCAAGGTTTCGCAGCGCTTCAATAACCGCCATTTGCATACCAAAACAAATCCCGAGATAGGGTATGCCGCGCTCCCGCGCAAACGTCGCCGCAGCGATTTTCCCTTCTGCCCCACGCTCGCCAAAACCGCCGGGGACCAGGATCCCGTTTACGTTTTCAAGGTGCTGGACTGTGTCTTCTTTTTCAAAGATCTCGGACTCAAGCCATTTCACCTTCACGCCCACCTTGTTGGCGATACCGCCATGGGTGAGCGCTTCGGTGAGAGACTTATACGCATCTTTAAGGCCGGTATATTTCCCGACAATGGCAATGGTCACTTCGCCTTCTGGTTCGCGCAGAACTTTCACCAAGTCCAGCCAGTCTTCCAGTTTTGGAGTCGCAGCGTCATTAATCCCGAAAACGGAAAGGACTTCACGGTCCAAACCTTCGAGGTGATAAGCGTGCGGCACGTCGTAAATCGTATCGACATCCATCGCCTGGATCACCGCGCTTTCGCGGACATTACAGAAGAGGCCGATTTTTCGTTTCTCGCCCGCAGGGATTGGACGGTCGCACCGACACATCAAAATGTCCGGCTGGATACCGATGGAGCGAAGTTCTTTCACTGAGTGCTGGGTTGGCTTGGTCTTCATCTCGCCTGCACTCGGAATGAACGGCATCAAGGTAAGGTGAATAAAACAGGTCATCCCGCGCGGCAGATCGTTGCCGAGCTGACGGATCGCCTCAAAGAACGGCAGGCCTTCAATATCACCGACCGTGCCGCCGATCTCACAGAGCACGAAGTCGACACCTTCATTGCCATCGAGGACGAATTCTTTAATGGAGTCCGTCACATGCGGAATGACTTGCACCGTGCCACCAAGATAGTCGCCACGGCGCTCTTTGGTGATGATGTTCTGGTAGATGCGCCCGGTCGTGATGTTATCGCCCTGCGTCGCAGGCACCCCGGTAAACCGCTCATAGTGGCCGAGATCCAAATCGGTTTCAGCGCCGTCATCGGTGACAAAAACCTCACCATGCTGAATGGGGCTCATGGTCCCTGGATCAACATTCAGATAGGGATCGAGCTTTCGCAAGCGAACGGAAAAACCACGCGCCTGAAGGAGCGCACCAAGTGCTGCGGATGCCAGTCCTTTACCTAGGGAAGAGACCACGCCGCCGGTGATGAAGATGTACCGCGTCATGGACCCTCAAACTATATGGAACGCACAGCGATTCGAAGCGGATAAACACGCTGAGGACAAATTCTTTAAAACAGTGGCTAAGAAGCCCCGGTTTCCCGAGAAGTTACTCGGCGCGAGGAACAAGCGGCCCTTGCGATGCTGGCTCTTCAGCCCCCAAAGGAGCTGGAGCTGGCGTCACTGGAACAGCATCCCCGTCTGTGTTCGGCACCAATGGTGCTGATTCATCAATCGGGACAGTATCCAGAATCGAGCTATTGCCGCTTTCCTGCTTGTAGAGGAGCGTCAGACTGATGCTGGTGAGGAAGAAGAGACCAGCCAAAATTGCAGAAGCACGCGTGAGCATGTTACCGGCGCCCCGGTTAGAAACCAGGCCGCCACCTCCGCCGCCACCGATGCCCAAAGCACCGCCTTCTGAGCGCTGCAGCAAAATCGTGGCAACAAGTGCAATTGCGATCAGCAGATGGATCACAAGCAGAATGGTGGCCATGGTTGGCTCCTCAGGTGGCTGGGCATCTTGCCCAATCGATAAATTCGTGGCCTTTCGTCAGGCCGGGCGTTTTCTAGCCCACAAATCACCGTTTTGCCAGCCCAGAACGGCTAAATATCTCGGACTATCCCACACTTGAGGCCCTATAGACGCTTGGGGGCATGCCTAAGGACCTTTTGAAGTCCCGACTAAAATGAGCACTATCTGAAAATCCGCACCAAAAGCCTATCTGTGTCAGGGAAAGCTTGTCTTCCTCCAAAAGGCGGCAGGCTTCGCGCACCCTCACCGCTCGAACAAGCTCCGACAGGCTGGTTTCTTCCTTTGAGAGCGATCTTTGCAGGCTGCGGACTGGCTGCGCAAGTTCCTGAGATATGACAGACCAGGTCCACACTCGCGCCACATCTGTCGAAATCAAGCTTGTGATGGCTCCAGTTACCGGCTGATCTTCATTGCCGCCATAGACGATCAATCTATCTGTGTCGCAATCGATACGGCCGGGAGCGGCAAAGCCCTGCCAATCAATGCACCCGACGGCGGTGCTCACCGGAAGCTCCCCATCACCGGTTACGACCCGCCCGGCGTCAATGAGGGCAAGCGGTTCACTATTTTTGGGTGTCAGTCTGACCGAAACCCCCTCAGCGCCAATCTGCTCCAGAAGTGTCGCCACGACACCCAACATGAGCAGATCTTCGGCTGGATGGGTGCTACCGCCCGTGTTTTTGTACCGATGGGTTTCAAAGGCTGCTGGACCGGCGGGAACCAGCTCCAGACGGTTCGTCGAATGGGTGTAACGCTCAAAGCGCCCCCATTTTTCAGCCAATATGGCTGGTGTTCGTGAGCGGAGAAGCACATGGAGGATTGGATCAAAACCTACCCGTCTTAGGTCCTCTCGCAGATCAAGTATCAAAGCTGCGCCGCCGCCCTCATAGGCCTTCGTCAACAAATCCCGCTTGAAGCCTGCCGGCGCACGGGCGGTATGGGTGCATTCCGGCATGGTAAGCGCCGCGGGCAGCAGGTCTGGTCTGCGAGCCTCGAGGCCACGGATGACAAGAGCGGTCAGTCCCGAACTGGTCCAGCCGTCAGCGGTATCCGGTCTGCGCTTTGTACTGGGCGCCTTGTAGGTTACGAAAGCCATATCTTGAATCTTTGGTCTGTGGCGGAGATGTTCAAGTCTTTAATTGTCAAAGGGGTTACCTCGAAGTCAGGTTAGACTTTCGTAGGAGACTGAAATCATGTCCACGTCACAGCCTCAGCAAGCCACACGTTCCATCTATCTCGCCGCCGCTGGTTTTCTTGTTCTGCATATCGTCATTTTGTTTGGTGGATTCACCGCTCTGGCGGTGGAGTTTCAGTTTCCGGACGTGCTCAGGCTGCCAACTCAGGAACGTCTGGCCCTTTTTCGGGAAAACCAGCCGGTTATTGTTGCGACCTATTGGGCCCTCACTATGTCGGGGTTTACCCAGATTTTTGCTGCCGTGTTCCTGGCTCTGGCCTTGCGGCCGTACCGTGGTGGCCTCATTACGCTCGCGCTTGTTTTTGGCACCATTACAGGCGTTGGTCAGGCGATGGGATTTGGTCGGTGGGCCATTTTGATGCCCTATCTGGCAGAACAGATGGCAGACCCAACGATCAGCGCGTCGGCCAAGGAAATGATTGGGCTCATTGAAGGAAGCTTCAATCGCTATGCCGGCATGGTCGTGGGAGAGCATTTATCCAACATTGCTATGGGCTTTTGGCTGTTTTTTGCAGGACTTGGCATCCGCAAATCCGGTGTGCTCGACCGCAGGCTCGGCACCATGGCCGTGGCCCTAAGCCCGATCCTGTTCATCCTAGCGGCAGAACAATTGGGCTATGCGGAGAGCGCTCTCGCCCTGATTACCAATTTCGGCCTGCCTCTGCTGGCGATCCTGCATTTTGGTTTGGCCTGGCAGCTGATACGCCGCCAGGGTCTCGATCCAGCGCCAAACCTGGGCGTGGGCTTTGCGGTTACAGCCCTCGTCCTCTATAGCACCATGGTAACGCCAACACTCATAAGTTAGTTTTATTTCATACACTTAGAGAACTTTTCAGACTCAGCTTCTCAAGACATCAAATGTAGGCGGAGATGATCCCAAAAAAGTCTGTGGCTTTGAGACTCGCACCGCCAACCAGGGCACCATTTACATTTGGCACGCTCATAAGCTCATCAGCGTTTGATGGTTTAACTGACCCGCCATAGAGGACACGAAAACCCGCCCCATCATCCCCAAAACGAGCCGTCAGGCGCTTACGAATATGGGCGTGGACCTTGGCAACATCCTCGGGCGTGGGCGTACGGCCGGTTCCGATGGCCCAGACGGGCTCATAGGCGATGACCGTGTTTTTGGCAGTAAAGCCATCATCCAAGGAGCCTTTGAGCTGGCTCGTGATAACTTTGAGCGTGTCGCCAGCATCTCGTTCTTTTTCTGTTTCACCTACACAGACAATGGCCGTGATACCAGCCCTGTGAGCCGCCAAGGCCTTCGCCTTCACCTCTGCACTGGTTTCGCCGTGATCGGCTCGGCGCTCAGAGTGGCCGACAATCACGAACTTGGCGCCAATATCTTTGAGCATCTCAGCGCTCACGTCACCGGTGTGGGCTCCGCTTTGGTTGGCGTGGCAGTCCTGTGCGCCGATCGCGACCTTGCTGCCCTTTGCCTTGGCTGCAAATGCCTGGACCGAGGGCATGGGTGGGCAAATCAGCACTTCACAGGGAACGCGCCCGGCTTTTTTCAGTTTAGCGTTGAGGGCATTTACCTCTTTCACAGAGGCTTTCAGGCCGTTCATCTTCCAATTTCCGGCAACCAACGGTTTGGGTTTTCTTACAGCCATATTCTCATCTCCCTGAAAGCTCTCGTGAGCAGTTTATATCTGCGTTTACCAGAACTGTTGCGAAGCGCCAAGAAAGAGCCGATCTCCACGCCAATTTTCTTTTATGCCACTTGCCCTTAACTGGACCGCCCCCGTATCATGCGCACCGTCTGGGGGCGCTGATTTGGCGTCCCTTTTTACACTTACTGCCAGGCGGCGAAAGACAATACGCACATGCTCCACCAACTGAGAAAAACTGCAAGCGGCTGGGTCGCTTACCTCATCATCATCCCATTGGTGGCTGCTTTTGCAGTTTGGGGCATTGGCGACATCCTGACCGGGCTCGGGAGTGATACGGTCCTTACCGCCGGTGAAACCGAAATCAGCGCTCAGCGCTTCAACGCAGAATATGCGCAGCGTCTTGACGACTTCAGTGACCAGATTGGCCAATACGTGTCACCGCAAGATGGACGACGCTACGGCATTGACCGTCGTGTGCTATCACAACTCGCCGGTTCCGCCGTTCTGTCCGAAGAGGCTCGTGCCTTAGGCCTAGCTGCCTCTGATGAGATGGTTGCGACTGATATCCGAACCGACGAAACATTTTTTGGCGCATTCGGACAGTTTGACCGTCAAACCTTTGAGTTGGCGCTCCGTCAAAACCAGCTTTCAGAACAGGTGTTCGTTGCCGACCGTCGGGACTTTCTGACCCGAGATCAGCTGCTCTCAACGGTTACAGCCGGCGCAACGCCTGCTGCTGGGCTCGCTCAGGCACTCTATGAGTACCGATATGAGCGCCGCAGTGTTCGCTACATCACACTTCCGCCGGATCTTGTCGAAAACATCGAAGACCCTGCGGAAGACATTCTTGAAGCCTATCACGCCCAGGCGGCGATCCGGTTTACCCGGCCTGAAACCCGCTCCTTCAGCGTCGTCTCCATTCGCCCCAGCGACATTGCCCCAACACTCGCTGTTGATGAAGAGGTGCTGCGCTCAGAATTCGAAGATCGTCGTGGATCATACGATCAACAGGAAACAAGGTCGGTTGTGCAAATTCCCGCGCCTGACGCAACCAAGGCGCTTGAGATTAGTGACAACCTTCGCGCTGGCGCTGCGATTGAAGAAGTGCTGGCTGGTGTCGACCTCAACATTGACGATGTCACGATCAGCGATGCGACAATTACAGGCTTCCTTAGCCCTGGTATCGGCAATGCTGCTTTTGAGCTCGAAGAAGGGGGAGTCAGCGATCCCATTGATGGGCCTCTTGGCCCGGTAGTCCTGATTGTTACAGGCATTAAACCTGCCGTTCCCGCTGTCTATAAAGATGTGCGTGATGAGCTGCAGCAGGAATTGGTAGCTCAACAGGCGTCTGACGCTGTGTTCGACATCTATAACGAAATCGAGGACGAGCGCGCGGGTGGCGCCCTGCTCGCTGAGATCGCTCGCAGTCAATCACTCGACCTGATCACTGTTGAAGGTGTCACACAGCAGGGACTAACTGTCGCCGGACCTCCACCAGAGAACATGCCAAGCATTCAGGGTTTGATGCCGCTGGTGTTTGCAAATGATATCGGGATCGAAATCCCAGCCGGAGATCTGGACGATGAAGGCTATTTCTGGGTCGAGGTGACCGATGTGACGCCGGCTAAATTGAATCCCCTTGACGAGGTTCGCGACGATGTCATCGCGCTGTGGAAACGTGAGCAGCGCAAAGTTCTTCTCGAAGAGCTTGCCCAATCTCTTGTTGACCGGGGAAACATCGGCGAGAGCATCGACAAAATTGCACAAGAATTTGGCCGTGCGGCCCTCACCTCTCCGCTCATGGTGCGTCGTTTTAATAATGAAACCTTCTCGCGCATTGGCGTCACCAATGTGTTTGCGACACCTGTCGACAAGTTCACTCATGCCCTGGCAGGCTTTGGGGACAGCATGGTTCTGATGCAGGTGGCCTCAATTGAAACGCCTGAGCCTGGCGACGGAACTGTTGAACTTTCCGAAATTGAAGAGGGCCTGAAAACAACCGCCTCTGATGATCTCATTGCTTCACTTGTCGTCGCATTGCAGGAGAAGTATGAGGTAGAAGTCAACTACGGGCTCTTGGACCAGATGCTTTCGCCAGCGACCGGCGGCTGATCCAATCAGCACCACATTCTATCTGACCAAAAGGAGACCGATCTCGGCAACAGCTCGAGGCGGAATGTTTCATGTTTCATCCAGCGTTCAATGATTTTGAGTCTGTCTACTCCAATGGAGTGGCTCAGGTCGTCTGGACGCGGCTGGTTGCAGACCTTGAGACGCCGGTCTCCGTCTATCTCAAAATCGCTGCGGAGCAACCCAACAGCTTCCTCTTGGAATCGGTGGAAGGTGGCGATACCCGCGGCCGCTATTCCATCATTGGCTTAAACCCTGATGCCATCTGGAAAGCACAGGGTAACAACGCATCCCTCAATCTGAATGCAGAGCATGAGCCTTCTGCATTTGAGGCTTGCGACAAGGGAACCTTGGATGCGCTTAGAGACTTCATAGAAGGCGCTCATATTGACCTGCCCGAGGATCTGCCGCCCATGTCAGCAGGGGTTTTCGGTTATATGGGCTATGACGCTGTGCGTCTGATGGAGCATCTGCCAAACGAAAACCCGGATGCCCTGGGCCTGCCAGATGGGCTTTTTTTGCGTCCAACGATCATTGCGGTTTTTGACTCGGTCAAAGACGAGGTCATGCTCGTCACACCGGTGCGTCCCCATGAAGCCACCACCGCCAAAATGGCCTATGAGAAAGCGCTCGACCGGCTTGAGCGGACCATCACACGTTTTGACCAGGCGCTGCCTCACGCTGAGCCTGAAGTGGATGTTGCAGCGCTGCCGGCTCCCAGATCCAATACGCCTAAAGGGACCTATTTCGATATGGTCACGCGCGCGAAGGAATACATCGCTGCCGGAGACATTTTTCAGGCTGTGTTGAGTCAGAGATTTGAAACCGATTTTGAACTTCCCCCTTTCTCTCTCTACCGGGCGCTCCGGCGGATCAATCCATCGCCCTATCTCTTCTTTCTAAACTTCGAAGGATTCTCCCTTGTTGGGTCGAGCCCAGAAATCCTCGTGCGTGTGAGGGATGGGAGGGTCACTATTCGGCCTATTGCGGGCACCCGGCACAGAGGTGCAAACCGCGCCGAAGACGCTGCGATTGCAGAAGAGCTGCTGAGCGATCCAAAAGAACGCGCGGAGCATTTGATGCTCCTGGATTTGGGGCGCAATGATGTTGGTCGCGTCTCGAAACTTGGTTCCGTCGAAGTGACTGACCAGTTCGCGCTGCAATATACCTCCCACCTCATTCACATCGTATCGAATGTGGAGGGTGACCTTGATCCTCGGTTCGATGCCATTGCAGCGTTGATTGCGGGGCACCCAGCCGGAACCGTCTCGGGCGCCCCCAAGGTCCGCGCCATGGAAATCATTGATGAGCTGGAGCTTGAGAAACGCGGCGCCTATGCAGGCCTTGTCGGGTATTTCTCGGCTGGTGGCGATATGGATACATGCATTGTGCTGCGCACGGCGGTTGTGAAAGACGGCAAAATGTATGTCCAGGCGGGGGGTGGTGTTGTGGCTGACTCTACGCCGGAATATGAATATGCGGAGTCCGTGAACAAGGCTAAAGCACTCTTCCGAGCGGCGGAGGAAGCTGTCCGGTATGCGTCAGAGGCGGGACGCGGCCAGTAATCCTGCATCAGTTGGCGCGTCTGGATCAGCCACTTTGCTGATGGGGGCTAACACCAGTCCCTTGCTTGCCAAACCGAGCGTCCAGACTTCAAGAACATCGAGCGTCAGTTCATGAGGGTGAGCGATTGCGATGGCCCTGCCTGTTGCACGGGCTGTTTTCTCAAGCTCATCCAATTGCGCCAACAGACCGTCCGCACCGGCAGCGTGATCCAAAAAGACGTCCCGACTGACAGTCGTCGCCCCCGCAGCTTCTCCGATCTTTGCCGCAAGGGTGTTGGCCGAGGTTCGACTATCGAGAAACAGCATGCCTCTGGCGCGGGCTTCGCGCATAACAGGCAACAGAGCGCGCACATCTGCCGTAAATCGGCTTCCCATATGATTGTTGAAGCCTATGGCGCCTGGAAACTGGTCCAGCTGCTGAGCCAGAAGTGACGCGATTTGGTCGGTTGATTGGCTGATCAAGAGTGCATTGGGGCCAGGGTCAGCATCACCCTCAGGCTCCATGGGAATGTGGACCATTACCTCATGGCCCCGCGCCAAGGCCTCCTCCGCAAGACCTTGTGATGCCCGACCATAAGGCAGGAACGAAAGGGTGACTTCGGCAGGCAGCGCAATTGCCCGTCGGGTCGATTTGGGGTCGAGCCCTAGATCATCCATTACCACTGCAATCTGGGGCTTCAGCGGTTCCGCCTGCGGCAGGCTCACCGGCTCGAGAATGGGTTGGGCTGACTGCAGCGCGACCGCCACATCGGCCGCCGCGAAATCTGCCGGTAGGTCAAGGATATCCGCTTCTGGTTTTGCAACCGGCGGCTCGTCGTCAATCACCAGAAGATGCCCGCTCGCTTCAGCGACCACCGCTACATCTGGACGCCCGGGCATCGTGACGGCCTGTGCGCTTGCTGGTCCAAGAATTCGCGGCATGGGCCGATTGGACGCTAAAGGCACTTCCAAGCCAGCCGATGCGATGGCCCGGGCGCGGGCCTCACTCTTCTCAGCCTGACCAACGACCTTCGGGTCAGTGTCTCTGTCAGGCAGCGCGTACCCCGCCGAGAGGCCGACCAAGGCGCCTAAAGCCAGCGCCGCACAAATCGCAAGCGCATAGCCGCCCGACCCGACCGGATCAGACGGTTTGACGTCTTTTTTCTCGTCCTGCAGCACGTTGCATTTCCCTCACCACATATTTGTCCGCAAAGGCGGACGGCCCCAATATGCAGTAGATTTCCAAGCCTATTTCACCATATGTAGTGCATGCTTCGCAATGGACGGAAACGGCTTATCCACAGATTTCGATCGGAGATTTGTCGCTCTTGTTGCCGGAGTTGGGCGTGCCTATAAGAAAGTCCCTATATTGCAATCACTTAAACACGGTTTTCCCCGTACCTCACATGGAGCGCGCAGCGATGCTGCTACTGATCGATAATTACGACAGTTTCACCTACAACCTGGTTCATTTCCTGGGGGATGTGGGTGCCGAATGTGTGGTGCACCGGAACGACCAGATCAGTGTGGATGACGCCATGGCCCTGAAGCCAGACGCCATCGTTATCTCACCAGGTCCTTGCGATCCAGATCGCGCTGGCATCTGCCTTGAACTCGTTGCAGCAGCTGCAGAAGCAGAATTGCCGCTCTTTGGTGTGTGCCTCGGTCACCAGTCCATTGGGCAGGCGTTTGGCGCTACCATCGTGCGGGCACCTGAGATGATGCACGGCAAAATGAGCCCAATCTCTCATGAGGGAAAAGGCGTGTTTGCCGGACTCCCAAACCCGTTTGAGGCGACCCGGTATCATTCGCTTACCATCGCGCCTGAAACTCTTCCTGATTGCCTTGAGGTGACAGCGCGCAGTGATGACGGGGTCATTATGGGCGTGCAGCACACAACTCTTCCAATTCATGGCGTTCAGTTTCACCCTGAAAGTATTGCGTCAGAAAATGGGCGCGAGATTCTTGCTAACTTTCTGGACCTGGCAGGCGTAAAACGCGTGCTCCCGGCCTGAACAGTAACCTGAACAGATTGAGTAGTATGACCGACTTTAAAAGCCTGATTGCCAAAGTAGCCGATGGACATGCCCTATCGAGTGGGGATGCAGAAGCAGCATTTGACGCGATGATGTCTGGCGATGCGACATCGGGTCAGATTGGCGCCTTCCTGATGGCGCTGCGTGTGCGTGGTGAAACCGTTGATGAAATCACAGCAGGCGCCAAGATCATGCGATCAAAGGCCGTGCACGTCCCTGCCCCAGAAAATGCGATTGATACGTGCGGCACTGGCGGTGATGCGTCCGGCACCTACAACATTTCGACTGCGGCCTCTTTCGCTGTTGCTGCATGTGGCGTTCCTGTGGCCAAGCACGGCAACAAAGCTCTGTCATCAAAATCAGGTTCTGCGGAGGTTCTGGAGAAACTCGGCGTTAAGCTCGACATTGGTCCCGACCGGATCCGTCGCTGTATCGATGAAGCCGGTATCGGCTTCATGTTTGCCCCAGCTCATCATTCTGCCATGAAACATGTGGGCCCAACGCGGGCGGAACTCGGCACACGGACGATCTTCAATCTTCTCGGACCCCTGTCCAACCCCGCAGGCGCTCGGTTTCAAGTGGTTGGTGTTTTTGATCACAAGTGGGTTGAGCCACTCGCTCATGTCTTAAAGAACCTTGGTTCCACAAGGGTTTGGGTTATGCATGGGAGTGACGGACTTGATGAACTCACCACAACCGGGCCAAGCTGGGTAGCAGAACTTAAGGACGGAAGCGTCTCAACCTTCGAAGTGACACCTGAAGAAGTTGGTCTGGCGCGTGCCGCGCCTGAAGACCTTAAGGGTGGCGATCCGGATGAAAATACGGCAGCGCTGCGCCGACTGCTTGATGGCGAGACTGGTGCCTATCGTGACATTGTTGCGCTCAATGCAGCTGCCTCCCTGGTCGTCGCAGGCAAAGCCCCCACCCTCAAAGAGGGTGTGCAGATGGCTGGAGATGCCATTGCGTCAGGGGCTGCCAAAGCAGCGCTCGACAAGCTTGTCGCTGTCTCGAACGAGAGCTGACACATGGCCGACATCTTAGAAAAAATCGGTGCGTACAAACTGGCGGAAATTGCTGCCGCTAAAGCAGACCTCCCGCTGGCCGATCTTGAAGCTCAGGCTAAAACAGCAACCGCCCCCCGGGGCTTTGCCCGGGCACTGCGTACTTCGGTGGATGCGGGGAGATATGCGCTTATTGCCGAAATAAAGAAGGCGAGCCCCTCCAAAGGACTGATCCGAGCCGACTTTAATCCACCAGAGCTAGCGACTGCCTATGAAGCAGGCGGCGCGACATGTCTTTCTGTTCTAACCGATGGCCCTTCTTTTCAAGGGGCACCGGAGTTTCTCACAGCAGCAAGGGCTGCCGTTTCCCTGCCTGCGCTGCGGAAGGACTTTCTCTACGACCCTTATCAGGTTGTGCAGGCGCGCGCGTGGGAAGCCGACTGTATTTTGATCATCATGGCAAGCGTGAGTGATGCTCAGGCGGCGGAGCTTGAACAGACGGCCTTTGACTGGGGCATGGATGTGCTTATCGAAGTTCACGATGGCGATGAGCTGGACCGAGCCCTCAATCTCAATAGCCCGTTGATCGGCATTAACAATCGGAACTTGCGGACCTTCGAGACCAGTCTTCAAACGACATTGGATCTCGCCCCGCGCGTGCCGGAAGATCGAATGGTTGTGGGTGAAAGCGCGCTCTCGACACCCGCAGACCTCGCGACGCTTTCGGGCGCTGGCGTCAATACCTTTCTCATCGGCGAAAGCCTGATGCGACAGAAGGATGTGGCGCAGGCCACCCGGGACTTGTTGCAAAAGGAAGATGCATGACGGCCTGCATTCGACCGGTTGCGCCCGATGAAATCCCCTTGTTGGGTCCTATAGAAAAATCCGCTGGCGAGCTGTTTCGCGCGCATGGCATGGATGATGTTGCCGATGGCGGACATATGCCCGCCAAGTTCATTTTGTCCTTCACCCGCTTCGGCGGCGCACTTGTGGCAGACGTGGATGGGTCGGTCGCCGGCTTTGCCCTTGTAGCCGCCTATGACAGACACGCGCATCTTTATGAAGTTTCCGTCGCACGGGAATTTCAAGGCCGCGGCATTGGCCGCCTGCTGGTTGAGGCCGCTTGTAATTGGGCTTCATCCCAAAGCCATGTCGCGCTCACTCTCTCAACCTTCAGTGATGTCCCCTGGAATGCGCCTTTCTATGCCAAGCTTGGATTTAAGGTACTTCCCGAGTCGGAATGGAGCCCTGCCTTTCATGTGTTGCGCGGCCGAGAAGAAGATGCGGGTCTCGACATTAGTCGGCGGGTTTTCATGAGAAAGGAACTTTCATGAGCGACAAGAAGCTCAGCCATGTTGATGCAGATGGACGCATAGCGATGGTCGATGTCACGGAGAAAGAAGTGACAGACCGTGTCGCCACGGCTTGCGGCCGGATCACAATGGACCCCGCGACGCTCTCTCTTATTCTCGAAAACCGCATCGCCAAGGGCAATGTGATCGAAGCGGCACGTCTTGCGGGCATTATGGCGGCAAAACGCACACACGAGCTGATCCCCCTCTGCCACCCTCTGTTGATCAATAAGGTCGCTATTGAGATTGAGCCAGACGAAGCCACCAGCTCCCTTGCTGTTACAGCGAGCGTTCGTGTCTCTGGCAAAACCGGTGTGGAAATGGAAGCACTCACCGCGGTGAGTGTTGCCTGCCTCACGATATATGACATGGCAAAAGCAGTTGATCGCAGCATGACGATTGGCGAGGTCCGCCTAACCCACAAGTCTGGCGGCAAATCAGGGACCTACAACGCCTCATGAGCGCTGCTCCTCTTCTTCCTGTTGATGATGCCATCGCGCGCATTGGGTCCGCCATCGTACCGCTCGCGACAGAACAGGTGTCAGTCTCTGATGCTGGCGGCCGCGTCCTCGCCGAGCCGCTCACCGCAAGAAGAACACATCCGCCGTTCGATGGGTCAGCGATGGACGGCTACGCGGTTCGACAGACCGACGCGGTCGATGTGCCCGCGCGCCTTACCGTGGTTGGAGAAAGCGCTGCAGGCGGATCGTTTGACGGGACACTTGGTGCAAAAGAAGCGGTCCGTATCTTCACCGGTGCTCCCCTTCCTGCCGGTGCTGACACAATCGTCATTCAGGAAGACACGGAGCGAGATGGCGACACGGTCATTGTCAAAGAAGCGCCGAAGCCAGATCAACATATTCGTCGCGCAGGTATCGATTTCACCGAAGGGGAGCAGTTCTTTAAGGCAGGCCGTAGACTTTCCGCCAGCGATGTCGCTCTTGCCGCCGCGATGAACATTCCTGACCTCTCCGTCTTCAAGAAGCCTCGCGTCGCCTTCTTTGCCACCGGTGACGAGCTGGTCTTGCCGGGTGAGACACCCGGCCCCAATCAGATTGTCAGCTCCAACAGCCCAGGACTTTCAGCCCTCATTAAAGAGCTTGGCGGCATACCGGTAGACTTAGGCATTGCGCGAGACAATGAGGCGAGCATTCGCGCCTGCGCAGAGCGGGCAGCCGAGGCTGACATTCTCGTCACTGTTGGTGGGGCGTCTGTTGGGGATCACGATCTTGTCCAGCCGGTCCTGACCTCGCTGGGCCTCAGCGTTGATTTCTGGCGCATTGCCATGCGGCCAGGCAAGCCGCTCATGTTTGGCGATTTCAACGGAACCCCGTTCCTCGGCCTTCCGGGTAACCCCGTCTCCGCGCTGGTGTGCGGACATCTCTTCTTGCAAGCCGCGATCGCTGCCAGGCAAGGCGCCAAAGCAGCCCACCCGGCCCTGGTCCCCGTCACGTTGGCCACGGGACTTCGCGAAAACGACAAACGCCAGGACTATCTGCGTGCAACACTTGAGATCGTGAATGGGGCATGGACGGCGACCCCTCTCAACCGACAGGACAGCTCCATGTTGAGCGCCTTATCCCGGAGCCACTGCCTTCTGGTCCGACCTCCCCACGCGCCAGCCGCTGAAAGCGGAGATGCCTGTCCGGCTGTTTTGCTCCGCGCGCCCGACTTATCCACAGATTAGGGTTGACGGCTCACGAGAACCAAACTAGAACAGAATCAGATGTTTTTGATTTGTTCTCAACTCCGCCGAGTTGTCCACAGATCTCAGACCGCTCTGTTGTTGAATTTAGGATGATTTGGTTACTGGACTTCGTGACGCTCAACTAGAGCTGCCGAAGTACAGGCATCTCGGAGACTGCTGATGCTGACGCGCAAACAACATGAATTGCTTATGTTCATCAACGAACGGATCAAAGAGACAGGCGTGTCTCCCTCGTTCGATGAGATGAAAGATGCGCTCGACCTCAGATCCAAGTCCGGCATCCACCGGCTGATTACGGCTTTGGAGGAACGCGGGTTTCTGCGACGGTTGCCCCACCGTGCCCGTGCTCTTGAGATTCTAAAACTCCCTGAATCTGCCTCCCCGAGTTTTGGACGGAACAGTGGGTTCTCACCATCTGTCATTGAAGGCAGTCTGGGAAAAACGCAAATGCCTTCAACGCTCCCAGCCAATGAAGACGCTATGCCGATATCAGTCATGGGTCGGATTGCAGCGGGTACCCCCATTGAAGCGTTGCAGGAAGAAAGCCATCAGGTTTCTGTGCCGGTCGATATGCTGGCGCGGGGCGAACATTATGCCCTTGAGGTCAAGGGTGACTCGATGATCGATGCGGGGATCCTTGACGGTGACACGGTGGTGATTGAGCGCTGTGACACAGCCAATAATGGCGAGATTGTTGTCGCACTCGTTGATGATCAGGAAGCAACCCTGAAGCGCCTTCGCCGCAAAGGGAACTCGGTGGCTTTGGAAGCCGCCAACCCTGCATACGAGACCCGCATTTTTGGACCGGACCGAGTAAAGGTTCAGGGGCGTCTTGTTGGATTGCTGCGCCGCTATTGAGCTGCGTCCCCCGACCAGGGTCTCTCACCTCGCCAGTCGCGCACCGTTTCTACACGCTCGATGTTTCCTTGTTCATCTAGGTAGATAGCGTGTGCGCCTTCACGGGCGACATCAAAGCGATCAATGATCAGGATAGCGTTGCAGGATCGACGCACGCTGCTGCGAACGGGAACGGATGCGATCACGATGTCCGCTTCTCGGCAGTCATCCCCAATCGCTGCGGATGATGTTGGCAGGGCAACGATGGGCGTCCCGTCAGCTACGCACCCGATATGGTCACAGGGCAAGCGTCGGTTGGAAATATCTGTATCCGGCGCCTCTCCATTTCTCCGCAACCAACTTTCGCGGGCATATCGCGGGGTTCGGCCCGCCCAAAGATAGCTCCCTCCCGGTTCTTTCACAGCGGCAAGCCTTGCGTCACCATTTACCAGAATGTCCGGAGTGGTGGGCTGTGAGGCGAGATACAGGCCAAGCAAGAGCGGGATAAAACCTGCTCGGCGGAGACTCGTTTGCCAAAGCGCTAACCACGCGCCACCGAGCGAAATCAACAGCAATGCTGTCGTTGAAAATGATCCGATGGTGACAACCGCACCGCCCCAACTGCTTACCTCGTTAGCAACCCAGATAACACCGGCAAGCCCCTTCTCCATCACCCAAAGCGCCGGTCCCTCTAATCCTAGTGGCATGAGGATATAGGCGATAAGTGCTGAAGGCATGATGAGCGTCCCAACCAATGGCATCGCCGCGATGTTACCGACAAGGCCAAAGGCTGCCATGCGATTGAAATGGTAGGCTGCAAATGGCGCGGTTGCCGCTCCTGCAACCAGGCTGGTGATGCACAGCGTGACCATATAGACGGTGCCCAAGCGGATGGCGCCTGAAAGACCTGTGGCATTTTCACGAAATCGCAGAAGCTGCATCTCACGGTTCTGATAGACAGCAACGAGTGCCGTCACAGCTGCAAAAGACATCTGAAAGCCAGGTTCAAGAAGACTTTCCGGCCTCATCAGCAAAACGATGATGGCCGCAAGAGCCACATTGCGCAGAGAAAATGCAGGCCGATCAATCAACACCGCGATGAACATGAGCGCTGCCATAATGAAGGCTCGTTGGGTCGCAACTGATCCACCTGACAGGAAGAGATATGCAAGGGCGCCAAGTAGCGCGACAGATGCGGCCCACTTCTTGATCGGGTATCGATGGGCCAAAGGCGGGAAAAGCGCCAATGCGGCTCTAACCAACCAGAAAAGCGTGCCTGCAAACAAGGCCATATGAAGCCCTGAGATTGCCAATATGTGGGCAAGTCCAGCATCTCGCAGATCCTGCTCGACGTCGTCGTGGATGGCGTGCCTCAGCCCTGTCATAAGGGCCGCGGCAACCGGCCCCTCTTTTTCTGCCATGTGCTCCATCACATGGCGCGCGACTGATTCACGAGTGGATGCAATAGCGACCTGCCAGCCGCTCATTGCCCCACCGCCTAAAACTTCTGGTGCCGTCAGTGTCACCCCTGTTCCGCCCAGGCCCCGAAACCAAGCCTGGCGGGCAAAGTCAAATGCGCCCGGTGCAACCGGTTCTGCTGGCGGCCACAGCATGGCCCGGGTTTCAATCTCATCTCCGGGCCAAATCGGGGCATGTTCCTGACGCACACGAAGGCGGACACGTGCCGGAAGCGCCTCGTCTGGCATTCCACCGATAAAGGTAGGCTTGAGGAGAAGCGTTGTCCCGCCTTCCTGGTTGAGGCTCGCCTGCATGACCTGCCCTTCTATCGGTACGCCTCGCATTTCTGCCTGGAGCACCGGCGCTGCAACACTGAGTGTGCGTACCTGAGCTGCAAGGAACCCAAGCGCTGCACAGAGGGACACCACAGCCGCGAGCGCAAGCCACCCCCTGTGGCGCATCAGATATGTCACCAGTGTCGCGGATAGGAGACTGACAATCGACCAACCGACATAAGGTTCAGCGGGAAGAGCAAAATAAACAGCGATTCCCCCAGCAATACCTGCGGGCACCCAGAGGCCCAAATTGGCTTGTTCGTGCGTGCAGAGGTCCCGCCAACGCTCGAACAGGCGCCGACCAAGGCCCGCGATAAGGCCTTTTATGTCCTCAAAGGACCATTTGGGCGCGCGATGCGGTGGTTTTTTAGGAGAAACACGCATTTCGCCATTGAGTATGGCTGAAAAATCGCAGGGTTGTGCGAAAAAGTCATGCTCAACAGGTCTTTGGTCAGCGCCTGTGATGTGCTAAAGAACCCCAGCCGAAGGGTCGTATTTCCCTCGCGGCGACTTAGCCTGTGGGTCTCCAATTCCGGCGCACCTTCCAGCGGTCTTCCGACCCGGCTTGCCCATATTGTGAACCAACCCCCACCGCGAGAAGCGTCTCGCGATGTTACTGGAGCTTGATTGAACCTTTGAGTGGACCTGACACAGTCGTAACGCGTTTTGCCCCCTCTCCAACTGGGTTCCTGCACATTGGCGGGGCGCGGACAGCGCTGTTCAATTGGCTGTTTGCGCGCCATCACGGTGGCAAGTTCCTGATGCGGGTTGAAGATACTGACAGAGAGCGATCAACTGACGAGGCAATCGACGCTATATTTGCAGGTTTGAGCTGGCTCGGCCTCGAATGGGACGATAAGCCGGTCTACCAGTTTGCCCAGCAAGCCCGCCATGTTGAGGTGGTTCAGCAACTTCTAAAGTCGGGCAACGCGTATCATTGCTATTGTTCCCCGGAAGAGCTGACGGCCATGCGGGAAAAAGCCCGCGCTGAGGGACGCCCCATGCGCTATGACGGCACTTGGCGGGACCGGGATGCAGCAGATGCACCTGACGGGGTTGCACATGTTGTGCGCTTTAAAGCACCGAAAGAGGGCAAGACGCACGTCACTGATCAGGTCATGGGAGACGTCACTTTTGACAATGATCAGCTGGACGACCTGATCCTGCTCCGGTCCGACGGAACACCCACTTATATGCTCTCCGTCGTGGTCGATGATCATGACATGGGGATCACGCACATCATTCGCGGTGACGATCATCTCACCAACGCGGCCCGCCAGACGCAGATCTACGAGGCCCTGGGCTGGACACCGCCCATTTTCGCCCACGTTCCGCTCATTCACGGGCCCGATGGTGCCAAACTGTCCAAGCGGCATGGCGCCCTTGGTGCTGAAGCCTATCGTGATATGGGATATCTGCCAGAAGCGATGCGGAACTATCTGGTGCGCCTTGGCTGGAGCCATGGAGATGATGAGATTTTTTCCACGGACCAGGCGATTGAGTGGTTCAATCTGGACAGCATCGGAAAGTCGCCAGCCCGGTTTGATTTCGCCAAGCTTGAGAGCCTGAATGCGCACTATATCCGCCTGGCAGACGATGACCGCCTGACTGAATTGACGCTCGCTGTCATGCAAACGCTGGAGGGCTGGCCGACAGACGACAGAACTTTCCAGAAACGCCTCCGGACCGCGATGCCCGGCCTCAAAGAGCGCGCGAAAACGCTGGTTGAGCTTGCCGAAGGTGCCGATTACCTGCGGCGCTCCCGACCGCTTGAGCTAACAGGAAAAGCGAAGAAAGCGCTCAAAGACGATGCTCGGGTTGTTCTGGGCCGTCTTGCCGATGCGCTTCCGCAAGACGCGGGCTGGACGACTGACGGGCTGGAACAGGCCATCACGGAGTTTCTTACTGCCGAAGACATCAAACTCGGCAAAGTGGCGCAGCCGCTGCGTGCCGCGCTCACGGGCGGGAGTGTTTCGCCCGGAATTTACGACGTACTCGCATCACTCGGTCGAGAAGAAGCCATCGAGAGGATACGAGATCAAGTTTAAACCTGTGCGCCCGGCGGTGGCCGGAATTGCATCAGGTATCTATAATGCCGCAACCATTCGCGTCCGACGGAGCCAATATTTTCGGGACGGGAAGACAAGTGAAGGAACAGGTCAACGCCATGACGATAGATAGAAGTGCAAGACAAACCAATGAAACCGCGAAGCTAGAAGTCGGCGGCGAATCCTACGACCTGCCTATCTTTCAAGGTGTTGTTGGACCGCGCGCCATTGATGTCAGCAAGCTTTATGGCCAATCAGGCTATTTCACATTCGACCCTGGTTTTACGTCAACAGCCAGCTGTGACAGTGACATCACCTACATTGACGGTGACAAAGGCGAGTTGCTCTATCGCGGCTATCCGATCGAAGGGCTTGCCAATAGCGGCAACTTCCTGGAAACGGCTTATCTGCTGCTGAATGGCGAACTGCCGACAGCTCAGGAGTTCTCGGAGTTTGAAAAGGCCATTACGAACCACACGATGGTTCATGAGCAGATGCAGAACTTCGTTCGCGGTTTCCGCCGTGACGCGCACCCAATGGCAATCATGGTCGGAATGGTGGGAGCGCTTTCTGCGTTCTATCATGACTCTACTGACATCAATGACCCCCACCAGCGGATGATCGCAAGCCGTCGCATGATTGCAAAAATCCCGACGATTGCTGCGATGGCTTACAAATATTCAATCGGTCAGCCGGTTGTGTATCCGCGCAATGATCTCGGCTATGCCGAGAACTTCATGCACATGTGCTTTGCGGTTCCTGCCGAGGAGTATCACGTCAACCCCGTGATCGCGAAGGCAATGGATAAGATCTTCATCCTTCATGCAGACCACGAGCAGAATGCCTCTACATCCACGGTGCGGCTAGCCGGATCTTCTGGTGCTAACCCGTTCGCCTGTATTGCAGCTGGCATTGCCTGTCTCTGGGGCCCTGCGCATGGTGGCGCCAATGAAGCAGCGCTCAATATGCTGCAGGAAATCGGCTCCGTTGACCGCATCCCGGAATATGTAGCGAAAGCGAAAGACAAGGATGATCCGTTCCGCCTGATGGGCTTTGGCCACCGGGTCTATAAGAATTATGACCCTCGCGCGACTGTCATGCAGCAGGCTTGCCATGAAGTGCTGAAAGAGCTCGGCATCAAGGATGATCCCCTTCTCGACGTTGCGATGGAGCTTGAGAAGATTGCGCTCAGCGATGAGTACTTCATCGAGAAGAAGCTTTATCCAAATATCGACTTCTATTCTGGCATCACGCTGAAAGCACTCGGCTTCCCAACAACCATGTTCACTGTCTTGTTTGCGCTTGCGCGGACAACGGGTTGGGTTGCGCAGTGGAATGAAATGGTCCGCGATCCCGAGCAACGGATCGGTCGCCCACGCCAGCTCTATAATGGCGCTCCAAGTCGCGACTATGTCGATGTTGCGAAACGATAAGCGACACTACAACTGATCCAAGAAAGGCGCTTGCCCACAGGGCAGGCGCCTTTTTTATGTGGTCGTTTCCTCTCCCAACATCTCAAGCACCACGTTGGCCGCCCGTGTGCTGGGACTTGGGCCTCCGACGCCCATGAGGTCTCGCATTTCTGCGAGGTCAGAGAGCGCCTGCTGACGTTCGTCAGTATCCCCCAAAAGAGGAGTAAGCGCTTTGCTCAGGTCTTCAGACTTGCAGTTATGCTGCAGGAATTCCTTCACTGCTGGCCTATCCAATATCAGATTTACGAGTACAACTGTCGGCACTTTGAGAAATCGAGAAACGCTCCATGCGGCGATAGGATCGATCTTGTAGGCGACCACCATGGGAACATCGGCAAGCCCCAGCTCCAAAGACACTGTCCCTGATGCAGCAATTGCGGCTGTCGCTGCAGCGAATGCTCCCCGTTTTTCTTCATCTCCAAAAGCCAGGACAGGTGTCACGGGCCAATCTTTCACCGCTTCGACGACAAGTTCCTGCACATGGGGCACTACAGGAATGACCACACGCAAACCGTCATGATGGGCAGCTACCTGTGCTGCAGTTTCTCCCATGAGTCCAATCAGGCGTTTCACCTCATTCGTCCGGCTTCCCGGGAGAACCAGGAGCACCGGTGCATCGGCTGCAATGCCTTTTTGATCGCGAAAAGCGGTCCCCTCTTCAGGTAAGGCAATTCTCTCAATTGCCGGATGTCCCACATACTCACAATCCAGCTCGGCTTCAGCACGAAAAAACGCTGGTTCAAATGGGAGCAGCGCCAGCACCTTACGCAGATAGGTTGCCATTGCCTTAGCGCGCCCACGGCGCCACGCCCAGACACTGGGCGATACGTAATTTGCAATGGGAATCTCTGGTGCCTTTTTGTGTATACGTTTGGCGACCGTGTGCGTGAAGTCAGGGCTGTCGATGATTACCACCAGGTCCGGCCGTGTTTCTACTGCATGACGTGTTGTTTGCGACATGCGCCGCAAGATGAGTGGCAATCGGGGGATGACTTCCCGCGGCCCCATCACTGCAATGTCAGTCATTGGGAAAATTGACGATAGCCCCTGCGCTTCCATGCGCGGGCCTCCTACACCTGAGAAGCGCACGCGGTCTCCAAGGACTTCGCGGAGCGACGTCATCAACGCGGCGCCCAGTGTATCGCCCGACGTCTCACCGACCACCAGCATGATATGATGATTTGTGGTCATGCGTTGCCTTCTCCGGTCCCTGCAGGAAGTCCCGTAACAAACAGGCCTAATTCATCGGCGTATTTTCCGACAGCGTCGACATTGGCAATCAGCGCGCCGGACGCCTCATAAGCAATTCCGGCGAGACCCGCTGCAGCGGCATTCTCCACCGTGGTGAGCCCCAATGTGGGGAGGTCGACCCGCCTCTCCTGCCCCGGCTTCGGGAGTTTCACCAAAACACCTGTCCTATCAGGTCTCTCAGGCAGTCGGGCGACGCGCCGTAACATTTCATCGGTCCCCGCATTGTCCTCAACATCAAGGATTTGACCGTTAGCAACCACTGCTCCTTGACCTAAATCTCTCTCGCCGCGCTCCCGAACAATTTCGACGGCCATTTGTATGTCCGTTTCATCCGCCAGGCTTGGCTCGGTGTTCGTTAGCAATCCGGCCGGTGCAACGAGCTCAGCAGCGACCTCTTCAGCCGGGCGGATATGAAATCCGTGTGTCTCTTCGAAATATCTAACTGTGCCACTAAGCAGGCCATCGTCGCCGCGCCGAAGCAGACCAAGAACCCGGATCAGTGACCGCAATATCGTCATGTCCGGACGAAAGTTAAAGAGAGTTGGACGGTCGAGTGGACCGATCATGACCAGGTCGCGGCATCTGGCTTGTTTGAGCAAGTCAATTGTCCTGCCAAGAGCCCCGTAGCGAACCCATGCATGCGGAAATGCCTCGATAGTGGCATCACTCCACCCTTCGATCCCCACAATAAACACCGGACGCCCTTTGGCCACAGCTGCTTCTGCAACAACACTTGGAAGTGGCCCTCCTCCCGCGATGATTCCGAGGGCGGATTGGTCAGGAGGTGAAGCGCTCATTTCTGATCAGCGCTCTCTACGCCTTAGTCATCTGTGGCGGCCCGAGGCATGCAGATAGATCTGCTTGTCTCAGCTTTGATGAAGTCAATGATGTCCATCACATCCCGCTGTTCACTGAAGAGTGCAGCAACATCATCAACTCGTTCGCGCAACGTGCCTTCTTCAGCAAAAAGCATTCGATAGGCCGCCCGAAGCGCATGAATTTGCTCGCGTTCGAACCCCCGTCTTTTCATGCCAATCACGTTCAGGCCTGCGAGTCGTGCGCGGTTTCCCAAAACCATCCCATAGGGAATGACATCATTTTCAACGCCGCTCATGCCACCGATGAAGGAGTGTTTTCCGATACGCGTGAACTGGTGAACACCTGCACCACCGCTAACGATGACAAAATCTTCAATGATGCAATGGCCCGCAAGCATGACATTGTTAGAAAGAACAACGCCATTCCCAACCTTGGTGTCGTGCCCTACATGAGCTCCTGTCAGGAAAGCACAGTTACTGCCCACTTCCGTCACCAAGCCACCGCCTTCGGTTCCTGAATTCATGGTCACATGCTCTCGGATCATGTTATCGGAACCTACGATGAGCTCGCTCTCTTCCCCCTCATATTTCAGGTCCTGCGGTGGCTGACCGATTGAGGCGAAAGGAAAAATTTCGGTACGAGCGCCGACACTGGTTTTCCCGTCCACAACAACATGCGAATGCAGTTTGACACCCTCTGCTAAACGAACGCGAGGACCAACGATTGAATAGGGACCGACGACAACGTCGGACGCCAATTCGGCGGATGCATCAACGATTGCTGTGTCGTGTATTTCGGTCATTCGTCCTCTTCCGCATCGCGGATCATGGCTGCATAGTCTGCTTCAGCAACAACCGCGCCATCTACCTTTGCAATGCCCCTGAACTTCCAGACCGGTCCCCGGTTCTGCAGTTTCGATACATGCAGCTCCAACTGGTCACCAGGCACGACGGGTTTGCGGAACTTAGCTTTGTCAATTGCCATGAAGTAGACGATCTTCTTGCCAGCATCACCTTCAGTCCCATGGATGACCAGCGCCCCCGCGGTCTGGGCCATGGCTTCAACGATCAACACGCCTGGGAACACCGGGTGCCCCGGAAAATGCCCCTGAAAATAGGGATCGTTGATGGTCACATTCTTAACACCGACGGCGGATTCACATCCATCCATATCGCGGATCTTGTCGATCAGAAGCATCGGATACCGGTGTGGAAGCAACTCCATCACGCGATTTACATCCGCAAACCCCAGTACTTTGCCACTCTCTTCTTTTAGCTCACTTGTCGTCTCAGTCATCTCTCTGCTTCCAAAACTGAACGCCCCGAACAAACACCCAATGCATCTTAGGTGTTCGAACCCTTCTTTTTTCCATAGTCCTTCGCCATGCGTTGCAAAGCAATCAGCTCGCGCTGCCATTCCCTGACAGGTTTTGCTGGTGTGCCGCCCCAACGCTCTCCCGCCGGAATATCATGAATGACGCTTGAGCGCGCTGCAATCTGCACTCCGTCACCAATCTTAATGTGGCCGATCGTTCCAACGCGCGCACCCAAAGCGACATAGTCACCAAACTCACCACTGCCAGAGAGGCCGCATTGAGCGACGATAATGCACCCTTGACCAATGACGACGTTGTGACCGATCTGAACCAAATTGTCGATCTTGGTTCCGGCCCCAATGATGGTATCAGGCCCTGCCCCTCTATCTATGGTCGTATTTGCACCGATCTCGACATCATCCTGAACAATCACACGGCCCAGTTGTGGGATTTTTTCGTGCGTGGGCAGTCCCATCGCAAATCCAAATCCATCCTGTCCGATACGCACACCAGAGTGAATGGTCACTCGGTCTCCAATATGAGCATGAGAAATGGTCGCTCCAGGGCCAATATAACTATCCCTACCAACGGTTGTTCCTTTGCTCACCACCGAATTGGAGGAAATCACAGCCCCCGCCCCGATCTCGCAATCTGCACTCACCACAGCGCCGGGCTCGATGGTCGCGCCATCGCCCACTTTAGCGGATGGATGAATGTGTGCCGCTGGACTCACCGCCGATGCATCACCAAACGTGTCTAACGGGCGACAGCTTGTGGGGTAGAAACACTGCGCGGCCAGTGCATAAGACCTGTATGGCTGATCACTTACCAGCAGAGCAATTCCTGACGGTGCCTTGTCAACAAACTTGCTCGCGACAATACATGCACTAGCTTTGGTTGTTTCAAAAGCTGAGACGTATTTTGGATTGTCCAGAAATGCGATCTCGTGAGCCCCAGCGGAATCAAGCGGTGCAACGTCAACAATCGAGATGGTGCCGTCAGTTCCTTCATGCACTGTTGCTTCTATCTGCGACGCCAGTTCAGCCAGTGAAAATGGGCCTTCTTTTTCGAAGAAGCGTGGATCAGCCATATTTATTAATGGTCCCTGTCGTCAACCCGCTATTGACCAGATGTCTCTGGGGTCACCGGTGTTACAGTGAGCTTTGAAAGGCGCTGGTTCAACAGGGCCATTGCTTCAGCGGTGATATTCAGATCCAGACCTCCGGCGAGCACATTTGCCTGGTCGATCAAAAGACCCGCATTGTGCTTCAACAAGAGCTCTCCGAATATCGGTTTAATTACCTCAGCGATTTGATTGTTCGCTTGAGCGTGCCCCAGCTGAATGCCCTGTTGACGCACTGCTATCTTTTGGACATGGGTTTGTTGCCGCAGTTGCAGGTCTGCTGCCTTTGCCTGCAACTCGTCCGGAGTGAAGTTTGCCCGTTGCTGAGCAATGCTCTCCGCCTCTGCGGCAAGCGCCTGCCTAGTTGTTAAGTCTTCTTGTTGGAGCGCGGCTGCCAATTCCTGAACCTGGCGCGAAACATCCTGGCCAACTTCAGAAGTTGTAAACAATCCGGCCATATCCACAATCAAGATGACCGTAGGTGCCTTTTCCGCCTGCGCCGAGGTTGTCGTCGCCACCTGCATAACCAGCACTGCGGACACCAAAGTGAAAGCTGCGGCAAATTGTTTTGCTGCCTTGTAGAAGTACATCATACCTTTTCCATTAAGTTAGAAACGCGTGCCGGCAGAGAACCGAAAGGCTTCTGTTTTGTCGTATTCTTCTTTTTTGATCGCCTGACTTAGATCTACTCTGACCGGCCCGAATGGCGACTGCCAGTAGACACTAATACCGGCGGTTACACGCGGTGTTAGATCATCCTCGACCCGAACGATGGTCCCGATATCGTCCTGATCGGCAGTTCCTACAATCCCAACGTCTGTAAACAAACTGGTTGTAATATCAAGCGCTTCAGGAAGGAAGTTCGGGAAGGTAACCTCAGCGCTACCGACGGCGAACGCCTGGGCACCCAACGCGTTATCAGACACCAGGTCTCGCGGCCCCACGCCAGATCGCTCGAAACCGCGAAAATCCGATCCGCCGATAAAGAAGCGATCAGAAATGTTCACATCCTGACCGATGCCTTCAATGGCCCCTGCCTTAAGCCGTAGGCTCGCCAGAAACTCATCTGTGATTTCATAGTAGGTACGCGCCGTGATTTCATTTCGGATATAACGCACAGACCCACCCGCGCCCGCGAACTCCTGATCGATTTCCAAATCCCAACCACCTGTGGGAACGACCGGATCATTTCTTCTGTCCAGGTAGTAGGTATACCCAACGGTGGACTTGATCTCATCCCGCGGTCTAATAAACGCTTGCGCAGCAGTCGTCAGATTGGTGATTTCTTCACGGCGCAGAGCATACCGTGTGAGAATTCTTCCGTTTTCCGAAAGCGGAAATCCAAAGCGGAAACCGAAACCGGTTACGCGCTCATCAAATCCGGATTCATCCTGAAAATCATTCTCCACACCGAACAAATCAAGCCCGGCGACCAGATCGCGGCCTAGGAAGTAGGGCTCAGTGAACCGCATATCGATCTGTTGACTAGTGCCAGACAGAGCAAGCCTCAATCGCAACAGCTGGCCCTTACCCATGAAGTTCCGCTCGGTGAGGCTGATATCGGCAAGCGCACTATCGGTCGACGAAAAGCCAAAGCCAAGTGACAACTCACCCGTCGATTGCTCCTGAACCGCGACATTGATGATCGTTTGATCAGGCGCCGAACCTGGCTCTTCGGTCACTTCAACAGCAGCAAAGAAGCCAAGCGCGCGGATGCTCTTTTCAGACCGCTCCAGCAAGACACGGTTGAATGCGTCGCCTTCGGCCATTCGCATTTCACGGCGAATAACCCGGTCAAGTGTCCGCAGGTTGCCGTCAATATTGATGCGTTCAACGTATGCGCGCGGTCCTTCAGTGATCCTGTAGGTTACAGCAGCAATGAGGGTTTCTTTGTCGCGACGGACGCGCGGCCTTACTTCTGAAAAGGCATAGCCCTTTGTACCGGCCTCAAACGTCAGCGCATCAACGGTCTTGTCAATCAGACCGGCATCATAAGTGTCGCCTTCGAGGGTGAGAATAAGAGAATTCAGTTTGTCGATATCAAGCTTGTCTAGCTCTGTCGTCACTTGTGATGGCCCGAAGGTATATTGTTCCCCTTCTTCCACAGTGAAGGTGATGAAAAACTCTTCGCCATCGCGACTGAGGTCAGCAACAGCTGAGACAACCTGGAAGTCGGCGAAGCCTTCTGAGAGGTAGTGGCGTCTTAGGAGCTCCCGGTCGAAGGCCAGGCGGTCAGGATCGTAATTGTCTGAACTTGACAGAAATTTCCACCAGGCCGATTCAGAAGTCGCAATGATTTCGCGAAGTCGTCCGTCTGAAAACTCCTGGTTACCAATGAAGTTGATACCACCGATCTTCGTGACCGGTCCTTCATCTATTTCGAAAACCAAATCCACCCGGTTTTGAGGCAGCTGGATAACTTTGGGCTCGACGGTCGCTGAAAAGCGGCCAGAACGTCGCATCACATCGACAATGCGTTGCACATCACCCTGGACCTTCGCTCTTGTGTAAATCGTACGCGGCTTGAGCTGCACTTCTGTCTCTAGCGCATCATCGTTCACTGCGTTGTTGCCTTCGAAAGCAACACGATTGATAACAGGGTTCTCTGCGATGGCGACAATTAGCCGATTGCCTTCACGGCGAATGGTCACATCGGCAAAGAGACCAGTCGCGAAAAGGGTCTTCAGAGATTCATCAACCTTCTGGTCGTCGTATACGTCGCCCTGTTTAAAGACCATGTAAGAACGAACGGTCTCGGGCTCGATCCGCTGATTGCCTTCAACAACAATGTTGGAGATGACATCGCTTGCCGCCAATTGAAATGAACCGATTGCAGGCTCAACTGCATGAGCGCCAGGCGCCCACAGGGCCACGCCGACTAGTGAACAGGCACAGGCAAGCGGCAGCATCGTCGTCGTCAGGAGACTATATCTCTTATCCATCATTCGCGTCATACGCCTCATACGTTCGTCCTCGCATTAACTCAGGAGGTTCGAAAGAAACTCAAACACCCGTAGGTGAGTTAAATCATTCCATGTCGCAAAGACCATCAGCATCATCACCAATGCCAGACCAATGCGAAAACCATATTCCTGCGCTTCGTCTCCCATGGGCTTTCCGCGCACGGCTTCCACGCCATAATAAAGCAAATGCCCGCCATCGAGCATCGGGATCGGAAACAAGTTGATCAACCCAATACTCACTGAAAGCACGGCTGCCAGATTGATGAGAGCAGCCAGTCCCAATGTCGCAACCTGACCCGAAGTCTGCGCAATCCCAAGCGGCCCTCTGAGCTGACTGGTGTCCTCACGACCTATGATCATGTCGCCAAGAAACTGGAAGGTCCGGGATACGATAAACCAGGTCTGCTCGACCCCCATCCAAACAGCTGTAAACGGACCATGACGGACATGGATCGAATTCGCAGGGTCAGGATCTGCACCAATTCCAAGTAGTCCGATCCGCTGCACGTTGCCAAACCGATCGGTCATCTCATGAACGTTTGGTGTTGCTTCCAGCAGGACATTCTCACCGTTCCGCTCCACAAGAATTTCCAAGCGTTCGTCAGCGCTGAAGGATACGATCATCTGCATTTCACGGAAACTATCGATCTGGGTTCCAGATATTTCCAGAACACGGTCTCCGACTTGGAAGCCCGCCGCTTCAGCTGCACTGTCAGCTCGAACTTCTGCGACCATCGGCGCGACAATCCGTTCTCCAAAAGCCAGTATCAGGCCTGCGAAGATAACAATCGCGAGGATGAAGTTAGCGACCGGCCCGGCCGCTACGACAGCAGCACGACTTGAGAGCGGCTTTGCGTGGAAGTTCCCGGCAGCCTGCTCAGGCGTCATGTTTGCGAGGGTATCTTTGGATGGCGTGCTTGCGGCGTTTTCATCTCCGAGAAATTTCACATAGCCGCCGAGCGGTATCCAACTGATCTTCCACCGGGTGCCCTTGCTGTCGTTCCATCCATAGATCTCGCGGCCGAAACCAATGGAGAAGGTTTCGACGGTCACTCCTGCCCACCGGGCCACCAAAAAATGGCCGAGCTCGTGAAAAAACACGACGATCGTAAGGACGAATAAGAAGGGAATTATGTAGCTGATCAACGATCCGCCTACCCCCCCAATTCCTGTGATGAATTCCATACTGCCGACAGCAACTCTCGTTTTAGGGCCGTGCCCTCTGTTTCCCCCAGGAACGCCCGCGCGCTCCGCCACTTCCCAGAGAAATCACCCTGTGAAGCAAAGGCATACCCTAATTCAGCTGGCGCGCTTTTGCACCCATTCCTGAGCTTTTTGACGCCCCAAATCGTCTAAATCCAACACATCGTCGAGAGTGGTAAATGAGGCGCGCCCTTCTCTGGCGGCAAAATCTTCCAGAATGTCCGCCGCAAGTGCCGAAATGTCCAAAAAACCTATTCTTTCTGAGAGAAAGGCTGCTACGGCAATTTCATTCGCCGCGTTCATAACCGTCGCAGACCCATTGTCCAATCTCAGGGCCTCTGCCGCCAGGGCGAGGGCTGGAAACCGCTCTAAATCAGGGTTTTCGAAGGTTAACTGGCCAATCTCTGCCAGGTTCAACCGATCAGCCGGTGTTTCCATCCGCTCCGGCCAGGCCAGCGTATAGCTGATTGGTGTGCGCATATCAGGTGATCCGAGTTGCGCAAGGACCGATCCATCATTGTAAGCGACCATGGAATGAATGATGGATTGTGGATGGATCACCACATCCAGTTTTTCGCGACCAACGGGAAATAAATAGTGGGCCTCGATCAATTCCAGCCCCTTATTCATCAAAGTAGCCGAATCAACGGAAATTTTTGCGCCCATGGACCATTGAGGATGCGCTACGGCTTGTGCCGGGGTCGCCTTGCGCATGTCCTCAATCGATGTCCCTAAAAAGGGACCACCGGAAGCTGTCAGGATGATTTTGTCGACGCTCTCCAGTTTGGCCGGATCAAGTACCTGGAAGATGGCATTGTGCTCAGAATCAGCCGGAAGAAGCGTCGCTCCTGATGCAGCAACCTCCGCCAGGAAGATGTTCCCTGCTGACACAAGGCACTCTTTGTTCGCCAATGCGACATGCGCCCCCTGTCGCACCGCCTGGAGCGTTGGTGATAATCCTGCTGTGCCAACAATGGCTGCCATCACCCAATCGGCAGGTCTGGCGCCCGCATCCTCCAAAGCGCTGCGCCCTGCGGCACATTCGATACCGGTGCTAGCAAGCGCATCCTGCAAATCACCTAGCCGTGTTTCGTCACCAATCACAGCCAGTTCTGCATCAAACTCTTTGGCTTGGTCTGCAAGCGCCTTGACGTTTGTTTGCGCCGTCAGCGCGACGACATCATAGCTGTCGCGATTACGACCGATGAGATCGAGGGTGTTGCACCCGATGGAGCCGGTCGACCCAAGAATGGACACACGACGACGGGCGGTACCAATCGTTGGAACTGGGTTCACGCTCATGACATCCATCCAACCAAATAGTGTACGCCAATGACAACCAACGCCACGAACGTCGCTGCGAACATGAGACCGTCGACGCGGTCAAGAATACCGCCATGCCCGGGGATGATCGTTCCGGAATCTTTGACACCTGCGCGGCGTTTCATTGACGACTCATAAATGTCGCCTGCTTGCGACAGGAGTGCGACCAGAGCTGCAAACACGGCAAGACCGACCAATATGCCAGTGGACATTGTCATACTCTGAACATCTGCCCAGACAAAAACGGCAACGCTCACGATTGCGGCAGAGGCCATGCCGCCAATGAGGCCCGACCATGTTTTGTTGGGTGAAAGTCTGGGTGCCATTTTTGGCCCGCCAAAAGTGCGCCCCACAAAATAGGCGCCGATGTCGGTGGCCCACACAACGCCCAGTAGCCAGATAATCGTCAAGCGTCCCATATCGCTATCGCCGCGCAACCAGGCGAAAGACACAACAGCGCCGCCAACATAGGCAAACCCGATTAGCGTGCGCGAGGGAGGCCGGTCGGTCCAGACACACCATGCCATGGTCAAACCGAGGATTGTCAGCAAGAGCACAAAAGCTAATCCCGCGTCACCCGTCGCCATTGTCACAAGAAAGACAACCAAACCAATGGTAAGCCCGATCTGCTCAGTGACAGCAGATCCCTCAGGTTCTGCAAGTCGCGCCCATTCCAGTGCCATCAAAGGACCGGCGATCATAAGCAGAGCAAGAAACGCAGTTCCTCCCACCCAAACAGCGCCGAGCACTATGGGGGCCAGAACAACGGCTGATGCAACGCGGACACCAAGCGATGAAGATTTCGTTTCAGCAGATTTGGCGGTGCTCACTGTCCCTCACCCTTCCCCGAACCGGCGATCACGGGAGCGATATTCCAGAACAGCGTCTTCTAATGTGTTCTTGGTGAAATCCGGCCATAGCACATCTGTAAAGACGAACTCCGAGTAGGCGCTTTGCCATAGGAGAAAGTTAGAGAGCCGTTTTTCGCCACTGGTCCGAATGACGAGATCGGGATGCGGAACACCCGCGGTGTCCAAATGAGCCTCAATCGTATCGGGTGTAATCTGGTCCGGCTTGATTTCTCCGGTCGCCACTTTCGTCGCGATGCGCCGGACGGCCGCTGCGATTTCCAGGTGGCCGCCATAGTTGAACGCGATCACAAGATGGAGGTTCTTGTTGTCAGCTGTCAGCGTCTCGGCTTCTTCAATCAATGAGATGATGTCGGGATCAAGATGCGTGCGCTCGCCGATGATTTTGATCTGCACGCCGTTCTGGTGGAGCTCCGCCAGGTCTCCGCGAATAAACATCCGCAGGAGCCCCATAAGATCTGAAACCTCTTCAGGACCTCTATTCCAATTTTCCGATGAAAACCCAAAGAGCGTCAGATATTCAACACCCAGATCACCGGCCGCGCGAACGATCTTCCTGACTGCATCGACGCCTGCTTTGTGACCCAGTTTTTTAGGAAGATGCCGTTTCGCCGCCCAGCGCCGATTGCCATCCATGACAATCGCAACATGTCGCGGCGCCTTGGCCTCCGCAGTTTGTTCTTTTTCGATTGGCGTCACAGCTCGGTTCCGTTCCGATAAAATCCGCAAAGATCGTCGTCTACACCTGCATGATCTCAGCTTGCTTTGTCTCAAGCGTCTTGTCGATTTCAGCGATGAATTTGTCCGTCGCCTGCTGAACCTTGTCGCCGGAGGCTTTTTGTTCATCTTTGCTCATCTCACCGTCTTTCTCCAGACGCTTGAGCTCATCCATGGCGTCACGTCGCACATTACGCACGGCGATACGGGCCTCTTCTGCATATTTTGCCGCAATCTTCGTCAGTTCCTGACGGCGCTCTTCGTTCAATTCCGGGATTGGAATACGAAGAAGCTGTCCATCAACCGCCGGGTTAAGGCCAAGACCAGCGGTTCTAATGGCCTTTTCAGTTGGTCCCACCAGGCCTTTGTCCCAAACCTGAACCGTGATCATCCGGCTCTCTGGAACGGAGACGGTCCCTACTTGATCGATCGGCATCATCGATCCATAGGCTTCGACCTGCACTGGTTCCAGCAAACTTGCGGAGGCGCGTCCCGTGCGCAGACCTGAAAACTCACTTTTCAGCGCCGCGACGGCTCCGGTCATTCGACGATCCAGATCTTCAAAATCCAGTTCCTGTGCAGCCATGGTTCCGTTCCTTTTGTCTATCGGCTCTGGTTCATTGTCAGCTCATGGCCCAAGGGCCGGGTTGAGCGTCAAACCCCGCCGTCTACCTTCGTATACAACCCATCTCCCCGCAGCACTTCAACGAAACCGCCAGGGTTGTGGATTGAGAAAACCAAAATGGGAATATCGTTCTCCCGAGCCAGCGATACAGCTGATGCATCCATCACCTTCAAATCTTTGGCCAGAACATCAGTGTAGGTCAGTCGATCGTACCGCTCCGCCTTTGGATCGGTTTTTGGATCAGCGGTGTACACACCGTCAACCTGCGTTCCTTTGAGGAGCGCGTTACATCCCATTTCTGATGCTCTGAGAGCCGCCGCCGTGTCGGTTGTGAAAAATGGGTTGCCGGTGCCTGCCGCAAAAATAACGACACGTCCTTTTTCCATATGCCGTTCGGCTTTGCGCCGCACATAAGGTTCGCACACACTCATCATGGGGATTGCGGATTGCACGCGCGTCGGCACTCCCATGCGCTCAAGACCATTCTGCATGGCAATGGCATTCATCACGGTCGCTAGCATGCCCATATAGTCTGCGCTCGCGCGCTCCATACCCTCAGCCGCGCCGGACAGGCCGCGGAAAATGTTTCCACCACCGATAACAAGACAGACCTGCACACCAATATCGACAGCTTGCTTCACCTCATCGGCAATACGGTCAACGGTGCCGACATCAATGCCGTACGCCTGGTCCCCCATAAGCGCTTCGCCAGAGACTTTCAGAAGAACCCTTTTGTACTTTGGATCGCTTGCCATTGATGTTTGTTTTTCCCCGTCGTCTCGGATCTCTCGCCGCCCCAGTTAGCAAAAGACCCACACACAATTAAGGCGCGTGAGCCAGGCGCACGATACTCGCGAATCCTTATCTCACACGCCTTAACAATAGCGCTCCGGATGTGTCGTGGCGACCATCAGATCGCCTGCAACACCCGAGTTTTGGCCGTTTTTAGCCTTTTGCTGCCGCAGCAACCTCTGCTGCGAAGTCTTCTTCTTCTTTCTCGATGCCTTCGCCAAGTGCCAGGCGAATAAAGCCCGTCACCTTGATTGGCGCCCCGACATCGCCCTCAGCGTTTTTCACAGCCTTTTCGACCGTGTTCTCGCCATCGATGACGAATGTCTGGGAGAGTAGGACAACTTCTTCGTAGAACTTGCGGATCCGGCCTTCGATCATCTTTTCGATGATGTTTTCAGGCTTCCCGGATTCACGTGCCTCTGCTGCCAGAACGTTCTTCTCACGCTCGACAACTGCAGGGTCCAGCTCTTCCACGCTTGTTGAGAGCGGGCTCGTCGCGGCAACATGCATCGCGATCTGCTTACCCAAAGCAGCAAGCTTGTCCGTGTCTCCTTCAGATTCTAGGCCGACCAGAACACCGATCTTGCCGAGGCCAGGAGCTGCCTGGTTGTGGACGTAAGGCACAACAACACCTGCGTTTACAGACAGAGCTTCTGTCCGACGCACGTTCATGTTTTCACCGATCGTTCCGACAGCTTCGGTCACATAATCTTCGATGGACTTGTCGGACCCAGGGAATTTTGCTGCCAGCAGCTTCGCAAGATCGCCACCAGCTTCGTTGGCAACACCGGCAATGCCCGTCACCATGGTCTGGAAGTTTTCGTTCCGAGCAACAAAGTCTGTCTCAGAGTTAACTTCGACAACCGCACCTGATGTGCCTTCAGCAACGATGCCAACAAGGCCTTCTGCTGCAACACGACCGGCTTTTTTCGCTGCTTTGGCGAGACCCTTGGTACGCAGCCAATCGATGGCAGCTTCCATGTCGCCGTCTGTTTCCTTTAGGGCTGCCTTGCAGTCCATCATGCCTGCGCCGGATTTCTCACGCAGTTCTTTCACCAGGCTTGCTGTGATTTCAGCCATTGGTAATCCTCATCTGAAATAGGGGGTCCGCCTCGCCTATGCGAACCGGACCCTACTTAAGTAACGCAGTTAGATGACGGTCCTGTTATCAGGACGCGTCAGCAGGGGCTTCTGCAGGTGCAGCTTCAGCAGCTGGTTCTGCTGCTGTTTCCTCAGGCAGAACTTCTGCAACTGGCTCGACCTGTTCACCGATATCGATACCGGAATCTGCCTGGCTCGCGGAGATGCCATCAATAGCAGCACGGGAGATCAGATCGGTGTAGAGCGCAATCGCCCGTGCCGCATCATCGTTCCCAGGAATTGGGTGCGTGATGTTGTCCGGGTTGCAGTTTGAGTCGAGGATCGCGATGACAGGAATGCCGAGCTTGCGGGCTTCCTTAATGGCGATCTCTTCCTTGTTTGTGTCGATCACAAACATGATGTCAGGAACACCGCCCATATCCTTGATACCGCCGATGGACAGTTCAAGCTTGTCGCGCTCGCGTGTCAGGTTCAGGAGCTCTTTCTTTGTGAGACCTTTGCCTTCACCACCGAGAATCTCCTCCAGGTCGCGCAGACGACGGATGGAATTGGAGATGGTTTTCCAGTTGGTGAGCGTGCCGCCGAGCCAACGGTGATTGATGTAGTACTGGGCGCACTGTTTGGCTGCCTGAGCGATTGGCTCAGATGCCTGGCGCTTGGTGCCAACGAACAGAACACGACCGCCTGCAGCAACAACGTCGCGAACAGCGACGAGGGCCTGGTGCAGAAGCGGGACGGTTTGTGTCAGGTCGACAATATGGATGCCGTTGCGGTCGCCGAAGAGATAGCTCTCCATCTTCGGGTTCCAACGGTGAGTCTGGTGACCGAAGTGAACACCGGCCTCCAGCAGTTGACGCATAGAATATTCAGGGAGTGCCATGACGCCCTTTCTCCTTCTTTTCCGGTTGAACCTCTGCGGGGGGAACCATGGTCTCCCTGACGGGACAGCCCACGGACCGGATCGAGTTCTTTCTATGAGGGGGCCTTTGGCGTTTCGCCGCGTGCCCCATGAAAAAGCCCGTATCCCCGCATGTGGAATGGGCGAACGTATAGGGGCAGCTCCCGAAAAACGCAAGTGCCAATTGGGGTTAGACCGAAATCACCCGAAATCAGATGTCCTGCACGTCCACAACGCCCGGAACCGCCTGAATGGCGGCCCTGACGGGCGGGGTGATGTGGAACCGTTCTTTCAGCTCCACCTCCACTTCACGGCCCTGTCCGGCCAGCAAAACCAACGAAACGACGCCCCTGCCCTGATCCGGCAGGCGGGATTTGATGGATGAGAGCGGTTCAGGCGTATCGAGGAAGATTTTGAGGCCATCGGCGGCGGTGGCCGCCACCTCATCCACCGGACGAACAGACTGAGCCCGCAGGCGCACTTCATCCCCATCCCGGTCGATTTCGACACCAATCACCACGGATCGGCCGGGCTCCAGCAGATCCCGGAAGGAATTCAGCGCTTCAGAGAAGACCACCACCTCAAACCGGCCCGTCGGGTCAGACAGGGTCACAAAAGCAAACGGATTGCCCTGCTTCGAGCGCCGGTCCTGCCGGGCAGCAACAGTGCCGGCAACTCGCTCGGCGCTTGTGGTTTTCTGGAGCAATTCGGCGTATGTGACGACACCGGTCTGCTTCATCGCTTTGGCATAATCGTCCAGCGGATGGCCAGAAATGTAGAAACCGACTGCGTTGAACTCCTCATTCAACCGGTCCATGGGCAGCCAGGGTTCCACCTGAGGCAGAACCGGATTGTCCATATCGCTTTCCATGGCATCGCCGAAAAGGCTTACCTGGTTGCTTTCGCGTTCACTCGCCGCCTGGTTGGCAAGGCTCATGATGAGGTCGACCGATGCAAGTACCTGAGCCCGGTTCGGGTTGAGGCAATCAAGAGCGCCAGCGCGGACCAAATTTTCCAGCTGACGCTTGTTGATGCCCTTCGGATTGAGCCTGCGAGCAAAATCGAACAGGTCCTTAAAGGGACCGTTTTCCGCCCGCTCTTCAGCCAGTTGCTCCATGGCCTGGCGGCCGACATTCTTGATGGCGCCCAGCGCATAAAGGATTTGGCCATCCTTCACATCAAAGACGGCTTGCGAGTCCTGCACGCTTGGCGGACAAACCTTTATCTTAAGTTGATCTGCTTCCTGCTTGAAAACATGGAGTTTTTCCGTGTTGTTCAAGTCCAAACTCATGGAGGCTGCCAGGAACTCAACCGGGTAGTTCGCCTTGAGGTACGCTGTCTGATAGGCCACCAGGGCATAGCAGGCAGAGTGAGATTTGTTGAACCCGTAGCCCGCAAACTTGTCGACAATATCGAAAACGTAGTTGGCTCTTTCAGCTGAGATCCCCTTCTCTTTTGCCCCGTCAACAAAACGGGCACGCTGGGCATCCATCTCAGCTTTAATCTTCTTACCCATGGCACGACGCAACAGATCCGCGTCTCCGAGCGAATAGCCCGCAAAGACCTGGGCAACCTGCATCACCTGTTCCTGGTAGATGATCACCCCGTAAGTATCAGCGACGACGGGCTCAATCAGCTCATGGAGCACCTCCGGCTCCTCTCTACCATGCTTACAGGCCAGATATTTGGGGATGTTCTCCATCGGGCCCGGGCGATAAAGCGCGACCAGAGCGATAATATCTTCAATGGTCGTTGGGACCGCCTGGCGGATCAGGTCCCGCATGCCGCCACTTTCCAACTGGAAGACACCGACCGTCTCGCCGCGCTGGAGCATCTGGTAGGATTTCTCGTCATCCAAAGGCAGGTTGGAGAGATCCAGCTTGATGCCCCGACGCTCAATGAGCTCGACAGCTTTTTGAAGCACCGTGAGCGTTTTCAGGCCCAGAAAGTCAAACTTTACGAGGCCAGCGGGCTCCACCCATTTCATATTGAACTGGGTGACAGGCATGTCGGAGCGAGGATCGCGGTAGAGCGGCACCAACTGGTCCAGCGGCCTGTCCCCAATCACCACCCCGGCGGCGTGGGTCGAGGCGTGGCGATAGAGCCCCTCAAGACGCAAACCCATCTCGAGGAGCTTCGCGACGGCTTCCTCACTGTCCCGCTCCTCCCGAAGCCGGGGTTCGCCTTCAATGGCTTCAGCCAGCGTCACTGGATTTGCCGGGTTGTTGGGGATCATTTTGCAGAGACGGTCGACTTGCCCGAAGGGCATTTGCAGCACGCGCCCCACGTCTCGCAGCACCGCACGGGCCTGAAGCTTTCCGAAGGTGATGATCTGCGCCACCTGATCGTGCCCGTAGCGGTCCTGCACATAGCGGATCACTTCATCGCGGCGGTCCTGACAGAAATCGATGTCAAAATCGGGCATCGACACACGTTCCGGGTTCAAAAACCGCTCAAACAGGAGATTGAAGCGTAGCGGGTCCAGGTCTGTGATGGTGAGCACCCAAGCGACAACGGACCCAGCCCCAGAGCCACGGCCGGGTCCCACTGGAATGTTGTGGTCTTTAGCCCATTTGATGAAATCCGCCACGATGAGGAAGTAGCCCGGAAAATCCATATTGATGATGACATCAAGCTCGAAATCCAGCCGGTCCCGATATTCCTGCTCATCGGCCACCGTTTCGGTGACCGCCAGCCTTTGGGTCAGTCCTTCATGGGCCTGGCGCCGCAGCTCATCAGCTTCGCTTACCTCCCCATCGCCGGAGCCAAAACTTGGCAGAATTGGATCGCGGGTGTGGGGCCGATAGGCACACCGGCGCGCAACTTCAATCGTGTTTTCAATGGCTTCTGGCAGATCGCTAAACAATTCTGTCATCTCTGCCTGACTCTTGAAATAGTGCTCAGGGGTCAGGCGCCGCCGTTCCGTCTCGATGACATAGGCCCCCGCCGAGATACAGATCAGCGCGTCGTGGGCTTCAAACTCGTCCTTCCTCGTGAAGAAGCATTCATTTGTGGCGACCAGCGGGAGATCCATTTCGTAGGCAAAATCGATCAGAGGACCTTCGGCCTGCCCCTCTTCCGCCATGCCATGGCGCTGGAGTTCCACATAGAGCCGGCTTGGGAACATGGCTTGAAACCGCGTCAGGACCTCTTTCGCCTTGTCTTCCTGTCCCTCCACCAAAAGCCGGTTGATGGGTCCAGCTGGACCGCCTGTCAGGCAGATAAGGCCCTCACTCAGGTCGGCAAGCTCGTCGAAAGAGATATGGGGATCGTCCGTCCCCTCCGTCTCCAAATAGGCTTTGGAGGTGAGCCGCATGAGATTGGCATATCCCTGCTCGTTCTGAACCAGGAGAGCGATCGACCCGTCTGGGTCCTTTCGCTCATTGCGGCCCAGGCCGGGCCCGTCATCATCGAGCCCCAAATCCACCGCCAGGGTGCACCCCGTAATGGGTTGAATGCCGGCTTTCGAAAGGGTCTCTGAGGCCTCCAGAGCGCCAAACAGGTTACCAGTGTCTGTGATGCCGACCGCAGGCATGCCACCGTCGCGGACAAGACCCGGCAACTCCTTCAGGCGGATCGCGCCCTCAAGAAGCGAATAGGCGGAATGCAATCGCAGATGGATAAATTTGAGGTCGGTTTGGCTTTGGGGCTGGTTTTTCGACACAGGATGGGGCTTTCAATTTCTAGGGATGAACGGCGTGGCTAAGGCCAAACCTTCTCATTCCTTCTGATGCCCATTGTCGGATGACGCCCTGCCCATGTCACCCGTCCCAAACAAGGAAAGTTGTGGAAAAGACAGATAGCTGCCCCAAAAATGATGGGTGAAGCTATCTGTCTGAGATGATCATCCGATCATCGAGGTTTTCGCAATCTCACTCCATAGGAGGACTGTCCAGCCCATCGCAGCAACGCTTGCCAGCGCCGCGACGTCCTGCATCCACTCTTTTAAACCGTGGCTTCGTGTCTGTTCCTTCAAGTACCGCATAGGTGCTCCTGTTTGTTGTTCATATGGGACGGATTTCGTCCCTGTACGCCAACGCAACTCGGACAGTTGCCACCCACCCGGTAATGCACGTTTTACGATAGTGCTCTTCGTTTGGATCACGTTGGTCTCTGACTTACTCAAATACCTGCTGACTAAATATGTTCTTGTTTTGTTCTTTTGTCAATAGTTATGGTTTTTTGACCCTATTCTGCGGTTTTTGATGGATTGGTCTGAACATGACCACTCTAATGGGGGCTTCAAGGCGTCATCTGAAGCCTGCGACCTTCCTGCCCCTCGACGGCGAAGCTCCCTTCCCTTACGGTGAGCGCGCACCATACGGATACGTATGGTCTCCTCAGCTCTTGTACCTGGAAAAAGCGCATGTCCCGAACAGATACCCTGCCCGCAGAAAGCGACCTGCACGCCTATGCGCGGCCACAAGATTTCATGGATTGTTTCAGCGTCGCCTTCAACAATGAGTGGGCGAGAGCTGAGGCGACCATGCCGGAGATTGCCGCGCTTGCGACCACGGTTGATGTTCCTGGTGCACAGCCTCTAATGCACCTGCGCGATCTGATCGTGAAACCCTTGGGTCTCAAAACAGCTGATGAGTTGACAAAAGCGAGCGAGACGGACCAAAACGCCACGCCGCAGATTGGCGACAGGATTAGCTTTTTCAAGATCTACAGCATCACCGAAAATGAGATCATTCTCGGCGAGGATGACACGCACCAGGATTTTCGGGTTTCTGTCTTCCGTGCGCCTGAGACGCCATCCAGGCTTTATCTCGCCACCTGTTGCCAGCGCCACAACCTGTTCGGGCATCTCTATCTGGCGACTATTCTGCCGTTCCACAAAATGATCGTAAAAGGCATGTTGGACGGGGTCGCCAAGAAACTCAAAGCCGCCGGAGATGCCCCGGTTGCAGCCCCTTGATCACCATTCCTTGACGAAGGTCCCGGTCAGAGAGAACCGTATTGTTCTGCCAGGGAAGCGCCTTCCAGCAGCTTCCCCTCGTGCAGGAGGACCACCCGGTCCATTTTAGCGGCAAGGTCCAGATTATGGGTGGCAATCAGGGCCGCAGCGCCCTCGCCGCGTGTTACGTCAACCAGTTCACTGAAGACCGCTTTTGAGGTTTTGGGATCCAGGTTTCCCGTCGGCTCGTCCGCAAGCAGCAGCTTTGGCTCATTCGCCAGCGACCGAGCAATCGCCACCCGCTGCTGTTCGCCACCGGAGAGTTCCGCCGGGCGGTGGCTCAGGCGATCCCCAAGACCGAAGCTAGAGAGCAGCCTTGCGGCTTCTTCCTCAGCATTTTTCTTCGCTGTGCCTGCGATCATTTGCGGGAGGACCACATTCTCAAGCGCTGTGAATTCAGCGAGAAGATTGTGGGCCTGATAGACAAAGCCAATCTCTTCGCGCCGAATGGCCGTTCGGCCTGCATCATCCAACGCACTGCCATCCAAGCCGTTGATGACAACACGACCGCCATTTGGCTCTTCAAGAAAACCCGCAATATGGAGCAGTGAGGATTTGCCTGCCCCAGACGGCCCCACAAGCGCGACGATCTCGCCAGGCATCAGGGTCAGTGAGAGTTCATCAAAGATATGAAGCTCGGTCTCCCCCTGCTGATAGGTTCGGGTGACTTCTTCAAGAATAAGAGCTGGTTCACTACTCATACCGAAGCGCCTCCACAGGATCGAGAGACGCTGCCCGCCACGCGGGATAAAGCGTTGCCCCGAAGGAAAGGACCAGCGACATGATCACGACTGAAGCCACCTCGGACGGGTCCATCTCAGCAGGCATGCGTGAGAGGAAATAGACCTCCGGCGAGAAAAGCTCAGTGCCCACAAGGGCTGACAGCCCCTGGCGCAGGGTTTCAATATTGGCGCAGAAGGCGGTGCCGAGCGCGAACCCGGCAAGAGTTCCCAAAACACCGATGCTGGCGCCTGCAATAAAGAAGATCCGCATGATAGCGCCGCGGGAGGCCCCCATGGTCCGTAGGACGGCAATGTCGCGCCCCTTGTCCTTCACCAACATGATCAGGCCTGAAATGATGTTGAGCGCAGCTACCAGCAGGATCAGGGTCAGGATGAGGAACATCACATTCCGCTCTACCTGCAACGCGCTAAAGAAACTCTGATTGGTTTGCTGCCAGGTCCACACGCGCAGCAAAGGCCCGGCCGCTTGGGCCACAGGTACAACAAACTCGTTCACCTGATCCGGCTCTTCCACCATGACTTCAAGGGCTGTGACACCGTTGCCTGTCCGGAAATATTGTTGGGCTTCTTCCAGCCCCATGAACATGACCGAGCTGTCATATTCAGACATCCCAATCTCGAACACTGCCTGCACCGTGTATGCACGGACACGGGGTGCCGTTCCAAAAGGCGTCACCGCCCCTCTGGGTGAGAGCAAGGTCACCTGATCACCAATGGTCACTCTGAGGGCGGCAGCCAAGCGACTGCCAAGCGCCACGCCGCCGCTGGTATCGAAGTCAGCCAGCGTGCCCGCAATCAGGTTCTGAGAAACAGAGCCAAGTCCTGCAATGTCTGACGCCCGCATCCCGCGCACGAACGCTCCGGCAGCATTGCTGCTGCTCGATGCCATCACCTGCCCCTCGACCAGGGGCGCTACCCGAACAACGCCATCGACCTTTCGCATGGCTTCGGCGACCGCATCAAAATCGCTCACATTCGTTCCCAACGCGCGCACCATCATGTGTCCGTTGAGGCCGAGGATCTTGTCGAGCAATTCGGTCCGGAAGCCATTCATGACCGCCATGACAATGATGAGTGTTGCCACGCCTAGCATGATGCCGGCGAAAGAAAAGCCGGCGATAACGGAAATGAAGCCTTCCCGACGACGGGCGCGCAGATATCTGAGCGACACCATCCATTCGAACCGTGAGAACGGGCCTGTTGCAGACTTCTGTGTGGACTCACTATCGATTGAATCGATCGCCGTATCTGTCATACGTCCTGTCACTCCAACGCTTATGCGGCTGGCGGCCTTACGCCTCTGTTAACGCCTTCAGCGCAGCTTCCGGCGTCATTTCCTCGCGGTCGCCGGTCGCTCGGTTTTTCAGTTCGACCACACCAGACTTCAGTCCACGTGGACCCACGACAACCTGCCAAGGCAAACCTATCAAATCCATGTTCGAGAACTTCGTGCCACCGCGTGCATCTGTATCGTCATAGAGGACGTCTACACCTGCCGCCGTCAATTTCGCGTAAAGCTCCTCGCACACCTTATCTGTCTCGGCATCCCCGGATTTGAGGTTGATAAGACCAGCCTTATAAGGAGCTACAGATTCTGGCCAAATTATGCCGTTCTCATCATGGCTCGCCTCAATGATGCCGCCCATCAGGCGAGAAACGCCGATTCCGTAGGATCCCATCTGGACGGGCACGTCTTTGCCGTCAGGACCGGTAACGACGGCGTTCAGCGGTTCAGAGTATTTCGTGCCAAAGAAGAAAATGTGTCCCACTTCAATGCCGCGCGCCGATAGACGGTCCGCTTCGGGCACTTCAGCTTCAAATTTCGCCTGATCGTGAATCTCATCGGTTGCTGCATATAGAGCGCGACGTTGATCAACGATGGATGACAGATCTGCGGTGTAGTCCACATCCTCGCCGGGGATTTCCATCTCGATCAGGTCTTTGTGACAGAACACTTCAGACTCGCCAGTCTCGGCCAGGATGATGAATTCATGGCTGAGGTCACCGCCAATGGGCCCTGTGTCGGCAGCCATGGGTACTGCCTTTAGTCCCATCCTTCCGAAGGTCCGCAGGTAGGCCACAAACATGCGATAGTAGGCTTCGCGGCCCTTCTCCTCATCCAGGTCGAACGAGTAGGCATCTTTCATCAGAAATTCGCGGCCGCGCATCACGCCGAACCGTGGCCGGATCTCGTCACGGAATTTCCACTGAATGTGATAGAGGTTCATGGGCAGGTCTTTGTAGCTCCGCACCCCATTTGCAAAGAGCTCTGTGACCATCTCTTCATTGGTGGGACCGTAGAGCATTTCTCGATCGTGACGGTCCGTAATGCGCAGCATTTCTTTGCCGTACCCGTCATACCTGCCTGAGCGCTGCCAGAGCTCTGCTGATTGCAGCGTTGGCATCAGGAGCTCTACAGCGCCCGCGCGATCCATCTCCTCGCGTACAATCTTCTCAATGTTTTTCAGAACTCGAATGCCAAGCGGCAGCCAAGCGTAAATTCCTGCCGCTGTCTGACGGATCAGGCCCGCACGCAGCATGAGCCGATGTGACACAATTTGTGCTTCGGCTGGATCTTCTTTCAACGTGGGGAGCAGGAACTGGGATAAGCGCATGGGAATTGACGTCTCTGGTAACAGCGGGAACACGAGCAGCACCGCCCTTTCCAGAACGCCGCCGCTTCGAAATTATGCGTCAGTATTAGGGACTTAGCGGCCAGTTGGCAACGTCCGTGACCGAACGGCTAGCGGACGGCGGGATCACCAATGGACGCCTGGCGTCGATCTTTCAGGGAGGTCAGGAACCCGCGGACATCAACATCGGGCCCTTCTGCGACCCCGCGCCCGGAAAACAGATCGTGGGGACCAGCTTCCAGCTGCGCCGGGGTGTAACCCATATCAACGTCATAGGTCCGATCAATCTGGTTCCGCAGGAAGCGTTGCGCCCTGTACCACCTGTCTTTCGCCGCGCCGTCAGCGCAAGAGGAAAGCTCAGATGGGTCTGTCGCCCCCCACCGGCGCTCAATACACTGATAGGGATCAAAGGAGAGGTCGTAGACACGCCCGATCACATCATCAAGCGTCATCCGTACGGACGCGCCGTTGGACCGCGCATAGGTCGTTACGCAATTGGCGCTTTCTTCGTCATAGGCGTTGATCAGGTCCCCAATCAGGTCGGTGCCCTCATAACTCACTGTCGAGGCGCCCTGGCGATGCATCTCAATGAGCGCTTCGACATGATCTCGCTGCTCTTTGAGCGCGGTTTTCAAGCGCGCATCGCGAGACGGTGTTGAATAGAACTCCCAGTAGCCGAAGGTACCGTAGATATTCTGCGGCAGTTTGTTCGGCGCATTGACCTTATCAATGCCGTTCAGGATGGCGGCATCGACAGCCTGTTTTCTTGCCCGGACATCATTGCAGAGCGAACGCATAGAAGATCGGATCTCGCGCACCGGCTCCATAACCAGATTGCCCCGGGCCATCACGGCGCGGACATAGTGGTAATAGTCAAGCGTCTCACCATTCCGGGCAAAGGATGCCTGACGCCACTGATCCAGCGCACGCTTAGAGGTGTCTGTATTGTCGGTGCCGACATATTGCATCAGAGAGAAGTTCTGAATGGCCTGGTTTGGCGTGGCTTCAATGTGCCCACCTACCAGCGTGCCGTCCGCAAGACGGGTCGCACCCACCAGGCGAATGGGGCGCCATTCCTTAAAACCCGTGCCCAGGCGGGGGTGGGTTCGCAAGAAATTGCGTCCATAAAAGGACCGGGACACAGAATTGTCCGGATGGGCTGATAAGGTCAGAACACGTCCGTCATCTTCCACCCGCCAGACCAGAACAACGTGTCCGTTCACATCATAAACAATCGTGCCCGGTCGGATTGAATCACGGTCAATGTCCGGCGAGTACATGTCGGTGAAATAGGTCTGATCATTCGCCGCCGCATGATGCCGATAGCTGCCCGTGGAGATGGCGCTTCTGAGGTCCACCAGAATAGAGTTGGCGTTAATCCCATTTTGCGTTGCCGGAACGGACTTACGCGACACCACCCGATTACCGCTGCGGGTATAGCGAATGTCGCGAGTCCACCCGGATTGGGGCAGCACCCCATTCTGATAGGCGAACGGAAGCCCATTCATCCAGGCGTAGTAGGCGCGGAACAGGTACGGGAAATCGGCACAGTCCGCCCGAAACCGCATGTACCCATGGCGATGTCGATAGGGGTTTGCAGAGCTCTCGAGGCAGTCATCAACGTTTGAGCAATCAGCCGCGCCGATTGCGGCGACAAACTCTGAATAGCCACGCTCGTCCGTTTCCGTCCAGGTTTCCTGCGTGATCCGCCATGGTTGTGCTTGCGACGCCGCAGCCGTGCTCAAATTTACACAAGCCATGCCCAGGACGATGCCTGCGCCCAGGACCACTTTCCTCACGGATGGGCCAAAAAACTCACCTACTTTGGAGATCATCCCCATTGCCCCTTGTCCGTACCCCACCAAAACCACGATTGCAGGGCCAGCCTCTAAAACGGCTGAGCAAGAGTCAAGAAAACTCGGGGAAAGGTTGGGGAAATCGAGGGATTGTGACCGGGAAAGCCCGATTAAGGGGTCACACTTGTGTGGCTCTCACAGGCGGTACGGAGGGCATTTTCGTGCATCCACACCAATTCCTGGCCGTCCAGCATGATCCGGCCATTTTCGGGCTCATAGGTCACAGTTGCGACTTCGAGGCGAGGAGACACAGCAACGGAGCTGTTTGGCAAAGGATTGATACGCACATCAAACTCGTAAATCGGGCGAAGGGCGTAGAGCTCAGCCGGCTCGATATTTGCCGGAACCGTCTTTGCCCCATTGATTGTTACGCCTGATTTGAAGGCGACATCTTCGCGCGGCTGGTGCGCTGTCACAATCGCGCAGCTTCCCGTGCTGATCTCAACGATCTCTGGCTTCGCACGCGGCGTGAGCACCCCAGCTCCAGCGAGGCCTGCCTCCGGCGGCACTGGGTCCCCTGTCGCGAAAAACCCCGCGAGGAGTACTGCTGCCATTTGTGCCTGATCGTTCATGAAATCATCCTAACGCCCAACCCTTTAAGGAGTCCTCATTTCGGGTTAACCGTCTTTCAATAAATTTGGCGAGATATCATCAACAATTGCAGAAACCCTATGCATACTGGGACTTTCCCGACAATCAATCGGCTCATGAATTTCTGCTGAGGTGTGGATAACGCGCTGTGGATCAGTCTTAGCACCCCTTCCGTAGGCAGAACAACAGTCGTGATCAGGCTTTCACCTGCGACATAAAAACATGGTGTACTGACGATCCGCTTTTGGATTTCAGCCAGCGGCACGGAATGGACAGGATCTGATTGCTAAGAGTTCCACCATGCCTGATCTGAGAAAGCTCTCAGATCCAGTTCATGGGTCCAGGCGCTCCGGTGCTGCTGCGCGAGGTGAATATAGGTTTCCGCGATCTTCTCCGGTAACAGCAAACCATCATGCTCCAGCCCGCGCTCCTCGCGGAGCTTCTGAAACGCTTCGGGGCCCAGCAGTTTGCCCAATGTGTCCGGCGCATCAACGGCGCCATCGACCAGGATATGCGCCACGTGAATGCCCAGTGGTGCCAATTCAGCGTTAAGTGACTGACACAGCATACGCCGCCCGCCGACGGCTGCTGCATGAGCATGCTGGCCCGCATTTCCGCGAATTGCCGCGGTAGCCGACGTCACGAGAATATTGCCGATTCCTCGCTCTGCCATGATCGGTGCAATCGTGTGGGCTAAGCGAAACAGCGACAAGGTCGCGATCCGCCAACATCGCTCGAATGCTTTGTAACTGGTGTCTGCTACGGATCGGTTGCCGATCTGGGCACCAAGATTGAAAACGACCGTATCAATAGGCCCCACATCGCGTTCCGTCTGAACGATCAGATTTTCGATCACGTCAGGCTCTGTCGCGTCCAGGATATGGCCCTTTGCTCTACCACCCTCGGTCTCAATTTGAGCGACCATTCGCTCCAGACCTTCTTGGTCTGTCCGGCGGCAAAGCACCGTGTAGTAGCCGTCAGCGGCAAATCGGCGGCCGACGCTTCCACCAATGCCAGCACCCGCTCCCAAAACCAAACAGACTCTTTCCATTCCGCCGCTCCCTTCCGATCGTTGTTCTGCATGACCGTAGCAAACTCAGAAGACTGGCAATGCGCCATTTGTGCAGCCTGATTGATTACGAATGATCAACTGGGCATCCCTAATCTCGCCCAGCGCGATGACCTGGGTTGGCGGAGAATTAGAATCGTTCCGAGAACGGCGTGAAAAGGTTCCAAAATTGCGTGACTCATAGGAAAACGGTCGATATATTCCCGCTACATAAAAAGGGGCTGGGTATTAAACCCAAGTCTAGGGAGGACACATCAGGCCAAGGGCGGACCACATCACGCTCGGCTTCCGGGAATAACCTGATCGAAGCGCCTGATGGGATGACTGCAGCAAGGTCGTGGAAACGCGCCTTGCTTTTTTTTGTCTGAGATTCCGACCCCTCCACTTATTGACATTATTAGTGCCAATAGTATGGTGATGCCTCACGTGTGAGGGGAATTGCGGTGAAAAAACTGATCGGCTTCATAGCGCTGTTTCTGGTGGTGACCATTGGTGGTCTCGCCAGTTTTCTTTTCCTGGCGCCACGCCCCTCGGATACGACGGATGTCAGCATCTTTGAGGGAGATGCCTCCCTTATTGATTATTGTGATTTACCGGAGTTAGACGGTTCCGGGTTAAACGCCACGCAGATCCCTAAAGCCTATACGCCGGGATGTGGTTGGGAGACATTCCCGCAGCCCGTCCTTGCTGGCTGTACCGAACCGCTTGCGGACGGTGTCGTTGACATGCGGGGTCTCTGGCTCGCGGAGACCGGCGCTATCGGCCATGTAGAACGCATTGAACAATGTGGTGACCGAACGGTCGTGACCACCTCAGGCATCATCCACGATTTTCACACAGACGGGACGCTTGCCAACGGATCGCGGGACATAGAACCCCCGCGCTGTATGAACACCCTAGTGTCTATTGAGTTCAACGACGAGGGCGTGATGGAGTTCAGTCCCTTCGGTCTGCCCTTCACCATTGTCACCCGCCGCATGGATGGCGACACACTTGTCTGGGCCTATCCGGCAGTCGAAGGAGACACCCGGATGAAGCGGATCTGCAAGCTTCCTGACCGCTATCTCGGTTATCAGTTGCGGGATTAGTACTTGTCGTCGAAGGTGGGCGCGAATGGCAAATCGTCCAGCCCCACGCCGCTGAGCTCCAGGAACCAGTACACGCCCGCAAAAATCAATGCTGAGAGAGCGGTTGTGATGAGAACCTTGCGAATGATCTGAGGTCGGACGGGCGCACTCGGCGCTGATCCCTCCTCGACGTCGCCCACTTCTTCCTGGGTCACAATGCCAAAGGGCAGCACGACAAAGAGTGTCAGCCACCAGATAATGGCGTAGGTCGCAATGCCGCTGACAAGGGTCATGGTTGCTTACGCCTGTTCCAGCTCAACGAGCGTGCCAAAAAGATCTTTCGGATGCAGGAAGACAACTGGCTTGCCATGGGCGCCGATTCGCGGCTTGCCCGTGCCGGTGATGGTCACTCCATGATCAGTGACTTGCTCGCAGGCTGCATCAATGTCATCCACTTCGACACAGATGTGATGGATGCCCCCTTTGGGGTTTTTTGCGAGGAAGCCTGCAATAGGTGAATCCTCACCCAATGGTTCCAGCAATTCGAGCTTGGTGTTGCCCAGGTCAACAAACACGGTCGTCACCCCATGATCCGGCTGCGGCACCTGCCCGGATACTTTGGCTCCGAACTTGACCTTATACATCTCAGCGGCCTCGGCGATGTTTGGCACCGCGATGGCAACGTGGTTTAGCTGACCCAGCATTTGTAGCTCCTCGAAATTTTTACATCTCTATTTAGGCCGATGCGCGCATCGCGGCAAGCATCAGACCCTTGTAACAATCACTTCCACGGCGGCCTTTTTTCCCCATTCCTTGCGGATGGCCCCCCGGACGGCCCGGCGCAGATACTCGCCCACTTGTGCCTCATCTTTACGTTTCCGCTGCGGCAACTGATCCAAGGCACTATCCAAAGCATCATAGGCGCGCTCATCAAAACGCACGCCGTAATTGTCGCGCTCCGGCAATCCGATCAGGCGAATTTCCGGGTCCCCTTGAACGGCGCCTTTGTCGTTGAGGGCGACGGAGACAAACACAGCTCCGGCAAAACCTAAGCGTCGACGTTCCTGGATGCCTGCATCCCAGGAGGGGACGAGGACATCTCCATCCATAACGACCCGGCCAGATGGCACTTCATCGACCACTTCTGCTGCACCAGGTGCGAGGCGAACCATATCCCCGTTCTCGATCACCAGTGTCTCGGGAACCTGTAGCTCTTTTGCCAGGGCTGCGTGTTCCAGCAAATGCCGGGCCTCTCCATGAACAGGGATGGCAAGTTCAGGCTTGATCCATTGATACATAGCCGTCAGTTCGTCGCGGCACGGGTGCCCGGAGACATGAACAAAATGATCCTTCTCCGTAATGACCCTGACGCCAGCGCGCGCAAGATCATTCTGCATCTCAAAGATGGCAACATCATTCCCCGGGATGATCCGTGAAGAGAAGATTACCGTGTCGCCCTCTTCCAGCACTATGTCACGATGAGCGTCCGCCGCAATTCGCGCGAGCGCTGCCCGCGGTTCGCCCTGTGATCCGGTACAGAGGAATAGGACTTTGTCTTTAGGCAAGTAGCCTGCGTCCTCTGCCTCAACGAATGGCGGCAGATTTTTCAAGTGGCCCGTATCTCGCGCGGCGGCGATCACCCGGAACATTGACCGGCCTGCCAAGACAACGTGCCGACCGTTCGCCTCTGCCGCGCGAATGATGCTTTCCAGCCGGGCGACATTTGACGCAAAAGTAGTGACCACCACACGCCCATCGAGGTCGCCGATCAAGTCCGTTAGGCTGGTTGCCACATCAGCTTCGGAACCTGCTTCACCCGGCGTAAAGACATTGGTGCTGTCACAGACAATGGCGCGCACACCCTCTTCCCCAATTTCGGCGAGGCGTTTGCTGTCCAGTGTCTCCCCAATCACCGGCCCTGGGTCGATTTTCCAATCGCCCGTGTGCATGACCGTGCCAAGCGGCGTGCGGATGGCCAATGCATTGGGTTCCGGGATTGAATGGGTCAGCGTGACGAATTCGATATCAAAAGGCCCGAGGTCAAACCGGGCACCGAGATCCACAATGTTGAGAGGAACCTCCTGCTCGATCCCGGCTTCGATCAGTTTGCCCTTCACCAGCTCCGCCGTGAACGGTGTTGCATAGACCGGGCATCTGAGCTTTGGCCAGAGATGCGCAACCGCCCCGATGTGGTCTTCATGGGCGTGAGTCAGGACGATGGCAATCAGGTCCTGGCGATTTTCTTCAATGAAGGTTGGGTCCGGCATGATGACATCAACGCCGGGCGTTCGCCCATCAGAGAAGGTGACGCCCAGATCCACCATGATCCATTTGCGATCTTCCTCTGTCCCGAAACCGTAAAGATTCAGGTTCATGCCGATCTCGCCCGTGCCCCCTAGGGGAACGAACACCAACTCAGCGCTGTCGGATGAAATTCGGTCCATGGGATACCTTACCGGTCGCCGCCGCCGGTGCCAAAAAACACGTCACCCGCAGCGATTTCGCGAAGCTCTCCCGACGGCAAACGCAGCTGTAAAGCACCATCCTCTGAAAGGTTTTCAAATACCCCCTCCAAGGTGTCGTCCGAAAGTCTGACAGTAATCTCCTGCCCAATTCCACGCGCTCGCTTCAGCCAAGCTTCCCGTATGGCGGCGAAACCGCCAGGCTGCTGCCAAGTGGCGTACCACCTATCAAAAGCAGCCGCGAGAGCCGTCAGTGCGCTCTCGACGCTGCATTTGCCGCCACTTTCTGCCTGAAGGCTTGTCGCCGGGTATGGTGTGTCCTCAGGGAAATGAACCAGATTGAGCCCAATGCCGATCGCCAGCCAGGTTACTTCAGCACCGCCTGCACTTTCTGACTCCAGAAGAATGCCGCTCGCCTTCTTGCCATCAATCAAGAGGTCGTTCGGCCATTTTAGGCTGATCATGGCCGCAACTTCGTCCGGCAATAACAAAGATGCGGCGTCATGGAGAGCCAAACCGGCGACAAAGGAGAGTTCTCCTGCCTCTGCTGGTCCACAGCCTGGCCTCAGGAGAAGCGTGCACATGAGATTGCCGACGGGTGACGTCCAGGCACGGCCGCGTCTGCCCCGACCTGCGGTCTGTGTATCCGCGACGATCCAGACAGGCCCAGGCACACCGCTCGCAGCGAGGCGCTTGGCTTCTTCATTCGTGGAGTCGATCTCGCCGTGCCGGTTCAGCTCATATCCTGCAGGAACCGCGAGCGTGTCTGGCATTCTCTACTGCGCTGGCTCAGCGGGTGCCGTTGGCGCTTCCGCTGCTTCCACAGTCGGCACCAGAGAGTTCGCGGCGCCTTCTGCCATCTTCAACACAGGTGTCGGGTAGAGAATGAAGAGAAGTGTAAATAGGGCCGATACCGCGAGAACAGCTCTAATTTCAGTCCCCATGGGACCTGCGAATGCAGGAGCTGGATCGTCGAAATAGATGATCTTCACAACCCGGAGATAGTAGAACGCCCCAACGACACTCGCCAAAACACCAATGATTGCAAGGGCGTAGAGCCCGGCATTGATGGCAGCGAGGAAGACATAGAATTTCGCAAAGAAGCCAGCAAGCGGCGGGATGCCTGCGAGCGAGAACATGAGCATCGCAAAGACCGCGGCGAGCATGGGTTGGTTCTGCGACAGACCGGCGAGATCTGAAATCTCTTCAACCGGGCCTTCCTTATGGCGCATGGCCAAGATACAGCAGAAGACGCCTGCATTCATGATCAGGTAAATGGTGAGATAGATCACCACGCCCTTCACGCCTTCTGGTGTGCCGGCGGCGAGACCGACAAGCGCAAAGCCCATATGGCCGATGGATGAATAGGCCATCAGACGTTTGATGTTGGTTTGACCGATGGCGGCGAAGGCCCCCAGAACCATTGAGGCGATGGAGATGAAGACCACTACCTGCTGCCATTGGAAGACAGCGTCGGCAAAACCGCCATACATGACGCGCAGGAAGAGCGCCATAGCAGCGATTTTTGGCGCTGCGGCGAAGAATGCTGTTACCGGCGTTGGCGCGCCCTCATACACATCCGGCGTCCACATGTGGAACGGCACCGCAGAGATTTTGAAGGCAAGACCTGCAAGCAGGAAGACCAGTCCGAAAATGAGGCCTGTCGACATGCCGTTCATAGCAATCACGCCTGCAAGCACATCAAAGTTTGTAGTTCCCGAGAAACCGTAAATCAGCGAGGAGCCATAAAGAAGCATACCCGAGGCGAGCGCACCCAGAACAAAGTACTTCAGGCCTGCTTCGGTGGAGCGCGTATTGTCGCGATGGAAAGAAGCAACGACGTAGAGCGCAAGGCTTTGCAGCTCAAGTCCCATATAGAGTGCGATCAGGCCATTCGCTGACACCATCATCAACATGCCAAGCGTGGCGAGCAGGATCAGGACCGGAAACTCAAACCGGTCAATATTCTCGCGGGCCATAAAGCCTTGAGCCATGACAATAGCGACAGCAGACCCCGCAAGCACCAGGCACTTCATGACCTGCGCGAAGCCATCCATCACGAAAGCACCGCCAAAGGTCAGAACTCGCTCGTCCGGCTGGCTGATCACGGCAAAAGCCGCCACGATCAGCAGTGCAATCGAGCCAATACTCACTGTCCGGCTGGATCCATCACCTCTGAACACGCCCAGCATGAGGAGTGCCATAGCACCGACAGCGAGGATGATTTCCGCAAGAGCGGGACCTAAATCCGGCATGGCGAGGGCGGTTTCCATAGTCTCTGTATCTCCAGACGTCTTGCGCGTTAGCGGCCGAAGCCAGCCCAAGCAAAGTCAAATGCGCCACCACCGGCCACTTCATGGGCCTCCACAGCAGCTTGATAGTTTGCAACCAGATTGTCGACAGACACAGCTGTCACATCCAGAATTGGCAGCGGGTACACACCAAAGAAGATTGTCGCAACGATAAGCGGCGCCAATGTTGCAAGCTCCCTTGGGCTCACATCCTTGATGTTTTTTAACGTGTCTTTTTCCAGCTCGCCGAAAACAACCCGGCGGTAAAGGTAAAGCGCATAGCAGGCCGACAGGATCACCCCAGTTGCCGCTAGAAGCGCAATCCAGGAACTCACCTGGAACACCCCGACAATGGTGAGAAACTCACCGACAAACCCACTGGTTCCGGGCAAGCCCACATTCGCCATGGTGAAGACCATGAAGGCAAACGCATAGATCGGCATCCGACTGACAAGTCCTCCATAGGCCGAAATTTCGCGGGTGTGCATGCGATCATAAACAACACCGACACAAAGGAAGAGCGCACCGGACACCCAGCCATGTGAGAGCATCTGGAAGATGCCGCCCTGCACGCCCTGGGTTGTCGCCGCGAAGATCCCCATGGTCACAAAGCCCATGTGAGCAACGGATGAATAAGCGATCAGCTTTTTCATATCTTCCTGCACCAGGGCCACCAGCGACGTGTAGATGATGGCGACCACTGAGAGGCCAAAGACCATTGGCGCGAAGAGATCAGATGCAATGGGGAACATGGGTAAGGAGAAGCGGAGGAAGCCATAGCCGCCCATCTTCAAGAGAATGCCCGCCAGAATAACGGAACCCGCTGTCGGCGCTTCCACGTGAGCGTCAGGCAACCAGGTGTGTACCGGCCACATGGGCATTTTCACCGCGAAAGACGCGAAGAAGGCAAGCCACAACCAGGTTTGCATGCCGGCCGGGAAGTCATAGGCCAGGAGCGTTGGGATATCCGTTGTGCCCACCTGCCAGTACATGGCCATGATGGCCAGCAGCATGAGGACAGAGCCAGCTAGCGTATAGAGGAAGAATTTGAAGCTCGCATAGACGCGCCGTGCGCCACCCCATACACCGATGATCAGGAACATCGGAATGAGGCCGGCTTCAAAGAAGAGATAGAAGAGCACCAGATCCAAGGAACAGAATACGCCGATCATGAGCGTTTCCAGGATCAGGAAGGCAATCATGTACTCCTTCACACGGGTCTGGATCGCTTCCCAACTCGCCAGAATGCAGAACGGCATTAGGAAAGTGGTGAGGATCACAAACAGCATGGAAATGCCGTCGACGCCCATATGGTAGTTGATGGCGCCGCCGAGCCATTCGCCCTTCTCGACAAACTGGAACTCTGCTGTCGAGTTATCAAAGCCAAACCAGATCGACAGAGAGCCGATAAAAGTGATGGTTGTCACCCAAAACGCCGTCCATCGGGCGTTGCGTGCTTCAACTTCTTCGTCTGCCCGGATCATAAGAATGACCAGAGCGCCAACGAGTGGCAGGAAGGTGATGATGGAGAGAACTGGAATTCCAAACATTAGTGGGAACCCCCGAACATGAAGTAAGTGGTCAGCGCAGCAATGCCCAGAAGCATCGCAAACGCATAGTGATAAACGTAGCCGGTCTGGAGGCGACCGATGCCGCGGGTGATATCAAGAACGCGCGCCGCGATTCCATCGGGCCCCAGCCCGTCAATGGTCCGCCCATCGCCTTGTTTCCAGAAGAAACGACCAATCCAGAAGGCAGGCTTCACAAAGAGGAAGTCGTAGATCTCATCCACGTACCACTTGTTGAGCAGGAACTTGTAGAGAAGCTCCTGTTCTCTTGCGAGCGTCTTCGGTGTCTCAGGACGGAAGATGTAGAAGTACCAAGCAGTGACAAAGCCAAGTGTCATCATGACAAGCGGCGAGAAGACCACCCAAGCCGGAACCTGTTTAAGTTCCACAAGGATATTGTTGCCCTCGGCGGTGAAGATCGACGCTGCCCAGAAACCTTCGGCGGCACCGCCGATGAACAGGTTGTAGAACATGACGCCAGCGAAAATTGCACCAATCGATAACAGACCGAGCGGGATCATCATGGATGCCGGACTTTCATGCACGTGGCTCAAGACTTCGTTCGAAGCCCGGCTCTTGCCGAAAAACGTCATGAACATGAGGCGCCAGGAATAGAAGCTGGTGAAGAGCGCTGCCACCACCGTCGCCCAGAAGGCATACATGTGGACCGGGCTGGACGCCGCGTAAGCCGCTTCGATTACTGCGTCTTTAGAGAAATAGCCCGCCGTTCCAGGGAAACCGGTCAGCGCAATCGTGCCGACGCCCATCATGAACGTAGTTGCCGGGAGCATTTTGTAGAGACCGCCCATCTTCCGCATGTCCTGCTCATCCGACATGGCATGGATGACCGAACCGCTGCCCAAGAAGAGGAGCGCCTTAAAGAACGCATGAGTGAAGAGGTGGAACATGGCCACTTCGTACGCCCCAACGCCAGCGGCTACAAACATGTAGCCTAGCTGAGAACAGGTGGAATAAGCGATCACCCGCTTGATATCGTTCTGAACCAAACCAACGGTCGCTGCAAAAAAGGCGGTCGTCGCACCCACAAAGATCACAACGTTTAGCGCGTCTTGTGAAAACTCAAACAGCGGCGACATGCGACAGACGAGGAAGACGCCTGCCGTCACCATGGTCGCAGCGTGGATCAGCGCCGACACAGGTGTCGGGCCTTCCATAGCATCGGGCAGCCAGGTGTGAAGCAAGAACTGGGCTGACTTGCCCATCGCGCCCATGAAGAGCAACAGACAGATCGTCGTGACAATCGGGAACTCCGCGCCGAGGAACATGAAGCTGTCGTCTGCAAGGCCCGGAATGGCTGCAAAGATGGTGTCATATTCAACAGAGCCGACAGTGAGGTAGATCGCTGACAGACCCAGGATCAGACCGAAGTCCCCTACCCGGTTCACCACAAAGGCTTTAATCGCCGCGGCATTCGCCGTTGGTTTTTTGTACCAGAAACCGATGAGCAGATAGGAAGCGAGCCCGACCCCTTCCCAGCCGAAGAAGAGCTGTACCAGATTGTCTGCGGTTACCAGCATCAGCATGGCGAAGGTGAAGAGCGAGAGGTAAGCAAAGAAACGCGACTGGTGCGGATCGTGGCTCATATAGCCGACTGAATAAATATGCACGAGCGCAGATACATTGGTCACGACCACCAGCATAACGGCGGTCAGCGTATCGATGCGCAGGCGCCAGTCTGCTTCAAAAGAGCCGCTATCGATCCAGGTAAGCACCTGAATTGTTTCCGCCTGTCCCTGCAGCGCCACATTGTAGAAGGCAACCCAGCTCAACAGCGCTGAGATGACAAGGCCGCCACAGGTCACCCACTGCGACGCGGGGACGCCAATCTGGCGCCCAAACAGTCCAGCGATTAAACATCCGACGAGCGGAAGGAAGACAATTGCTTCGTACATGTGCCGCTCAGCCTTTCATCAAGTTGATGTCTTCGACGGCGATAGAGCCGCGATTACGGAAATAGACCACCAGAATGGCGAGACCAATCGCTGCCTCCGCCGCTGCAACGGTCAGAACCAACATGGCAAATATCTGCCCGGTGAGGTCGCCCAGGTGTGTGGAGAAAGCCACGAGGTTGATGTTCACAGCAAGGAGCATCAACTCAATCGACATAAGGATAATGATGACGTTCTTCCTATTCAGGAAGATGCCGAAAATCCCCAGCGTGAAGAGGATCGCCGCCACCGTCAGATAATGTGCAAGACCGATTTCCATGTGCGTTTCTTTCGTGGCCCGACCTTAAAGGCCCTGACCAGGTTCCACCTTCTTGATTTCAATTGCGGTTTCGGCCGTGCGGGCGACCTGCTCCGGAATACTCTGCCTTTGTGCGTCTGGTTTCTTCCGGAGCGTCAGCACGATGGCGCCGATCATGGCCACCAGCAGAACCATGCCGGCTGCCTGGAAGAAATAGACATATTGCGTGTACATGACCTGACCGATGGCTTCGGCGTTGGTTACCTCGGCCATTGGTGGAATGGGCGCAGCCGCGATCGATGCCACCTCGGGTGCCAATGCCCAAGTGCCTGCGACCAACAGCAATTCCAGCAGAACAACCAGTCCAATCAGTGCCCCAATGGGCATGTATTGCAGGAAGCCTTCGCGCAGCTCTGCAAAGTCAATGTCCAGCATCATAACCACAAAGAGGAAGAGCACGGCGACGGCGCCGACATAGACAATGATCAGGATCATCGCCAGGAATTCTGCTCCCATCAGCACGAACAGACCCGCCGCATTGAAGAATGCCAGGATCAGAAAGAGCACCGAATGCACGGGATTGCGGGCAGCAATCACCATGAAGCCTGCGGCAATGGCGACGCCTGCAAATATATAAAAAGCGATGGTGGCGACGATCATTGCCCCTTTGCCCTCTCTCGTGTTGCGTTACCCGCCCCCGGTGTTACCGGTAAGGCGCGTCGAGTTCGATGTTCTTAGCGATTTCGCGTTCCCAACGGTCACCGTTATCAAGCAACTTCTCTTTTGTGTAGAAAAGCTCTTCACGGGTTTCTGTTGCGAATTCGAAGTTTGGTCCTTCGACGATGGCATCTACCGGACAAGCTTCCTGACAGAAGCCGCAATAGATGCATTTCGTCATATCAATGTCGTAGCGCACGGTACGCCGGGTCCCGTCATTGCGACGGGGTCCAGCCTCGATCGTAATAGCCTGCGCCGGGCAAATCGCTTCGCAGAGCTTGCAGGCGATGCAGCGCTCTTCCCCATTCGGATAGCGGCGAAGCGCATGCTCCCCTCTAAAGCGCGGGCTCAGCAGGCCTTTTTCATACGGATAGTTCAGCGTCGCTTTTGGCCCGAAGAAATACTTCAAGGCCAGGACGAAGCTTGAAACAAACTCCGCCAGAAACAGGGAGCGTACAGATTGTGTCAAACCAGACATGGATCAGCTCTCCTTCAGGTTACGGCGCAAGATCGAACGCGACCAGGACACCGGCTGTCACCACGACCCAGCCAAGCGACAGAGGCAGGAATACTTTCCAGCCCAGACGCATCAGTTGGTCATAGCGGTAGCGCGGCACATAGGCGCGAACCATCGCAAAGAGGAAAAAGACGAAACAGACTTTGAGGACAAACCAGATGATGCCCGGAACAGCATGCAAGGGTCCCCAATCAAAAGGTGGCAACCAGCCGCCAAGGAACAGGATCGTTACCATCGCTGCCATCAGATTGATCGCTACGAACTCACCCAGGAAGAAGAGCAGGAACGGCGTCGAGGAATATTCCGTCGCATAACCCGCAACCAGTTCGGATTCAGCTTCCGGCAAATCAAATGGCGGTCTGTTGGTCTCAGCGATCGCTGAGATAAAAAAGATCACAAAGGCTGGAAAATGGATCAGCCAATACCAGCCAAACATGCCTGCACCCGTATCCTGCGCGCGAACAATGTCAGACAGGTTCATGGACCCCGCCGTCATCAACACACAGACAACAATGAAGCCGAGCGAGACCTCATAGGACACCATCTGCGCAGCAGACCGGAGCGCACCCATGAACGGGTATTTAGAGTTAGAGGCCCATCCGCCCATGATGATGCCGTACACACCCAAGGACGAAAACGCGAGAACGTAGAGCAGCCCGACATTGATGTCGGCAACAACCCATCCGTCATCAAACGGGATCACTGCCCAGGCACTCAGCGCCAAGGTCGCCGTGATCACGGGCGCAAGCAAGTAGATGCCCTTATTGGCGCTTGAGGGAATGATCGCTTCTTTGAACAGGAACTTTGTCAGGTCGGCGAAAGACTGAAGAAGCCCCCATGGTCCCACCACGTTTGGTCCGCGGCGCATTTGAACAGCGGCAAAAATCTTCCGGTCAGCGTAGAGAATGTACGCGGTGAAGAGCAGCAGCCCCACCAGCACACCCAGTGATTGGCCGACAATGATAAACAGCGGAAAGCCGTATGTGGTCCAGAGCTCAGCCATTGGTGCCGGTCGCTCCTGCTTCTTTGTTGCCGTAGGTCGCAGCACAATCCGCCATGATCTTGCTTGCACGGGCAATCGGGTTCGTAAAGTAGAAATCACTTATGGCATTGCCAAATGGCGCATCGTCCATTGAGCCGCCAGGTCCGCTTGTCACACTTGCAGCGCTTGAAACTGTGTCGAGCTGAGCGAGATGTGGGTGCGCCTCAAAGAGGGCTGCGCGAAGCTGCTGCAGGCTGTCATAGGGAAGCGTCTGCTCAAGCACATCAGACAGCGCACGCAGAATGGCCCAGTCTTCTCTGGCATCTCCCGGTGGGAACGCCGCCCGACGCCCCAGCTGAACTCGGCCTTCCGTGTTCACCCAGAGAGCGCTTTTTTCAGTGTAGGTCGCCGCCGGCAGAATGACGTCTGCAGCATGCGCGCCCGCATCCCCATGCGTTCCCTGATAGACGACGAATGCTTTGTCGAGTTTCTTGGTGTCGATCTCGTCAGCGCCAAGCAGGAAGACGAAGTCTATGTCACCAGAAGCGGCGCCATCCAGAATACCGGCAACGTCTTTTCCGCCCTCGCCCGGTACAAAGCCGAGATCGAGACCACCTACGCGCGCGGCAGCGGTGTGAAGGACGTTGAAGCCGTTCCAATTGGCTGAGATGGCCCCAGCTTTTTCAGCGATCTGAAGGGCGGTTGCATGAACCGCTGCGCCATCAGCGCGGGTCAACGCGCCCTGGCCCAGAATGATCATTGGACGTTCTGCAACTTCCAGAACACGGGCAAACGGATGAGAGCCGTCTGCAATTTCTTTCAGTGTCTGTGGCCCCGCACCCAGATGCTCTGTGTCATAGGTGAGATCCACATCTTCACCGACAATCCCGACAGGCAGGCCGCCCTGGCTCCAGCGCTTGCGAATACGCGCATTCAGGACCGGCGCTTCAGTGCGCGGGTTGCTGCCAATGATGAGAAGCGCGTCTGCGTCTTCAATACCGGCGATGGATGAGTTGAACAGATAAGAGGCGCGGTCCCCGGCATTCAGCTTGGTGCCATCCTGGCGGCAATCCAGATTGGTCACTCCAAGTGAAGACATCAGATCCTTCAGAGCGCTCATACCTTCAACACAGGCGAGATCACCAGCAATCGCGGCCATCTTTTCCGGCGTTGTGGATTTGGCTTTCGCAGCGATTGCCTCAAAAGCTTCGTTCCAGCTTGCGGCACGGAGTTTTCCGTTTTCACGTACGTAAGGACGATCAAGGCGTTGAGACTTCAGGCCATCCCAGATGAAGCGGGTCTTGTCGGAAATCCATTCTTCATTCACGTCTTCATTGAGACGCGGCATGACCCGCATGACTTCTTTGCCTCGAGCATCAACCCGAATGGCAGAGCCAACAGCGTCCATCACATCAACGGTCTCTGTCTTGCGCAATTCCCAAGGCCGTGCGGTGAACGCATAGGGTTTTGAGGTCAACGCACCCACGGGGCAAAGATCAATCACATTGCCGGACAGCTCAGAGGTCAGCGACTTCTCCAGATAGGTCGTGATCTCCATGTCTTCGCCGCGGCCAATCGCGCCAATTTCCGGCACGCCTGCCACTTCCTGCGCAAACCGCACACAGCGGGTGCAGTGAATGCAGCGGGTCATGATGGTTTTAACGAGCGGGCCCATCTCTTTGTCTTCAACGGCGCGCTTGTTTTCATCAAAGCGCGACGTGTCGACACCAAAGGCCATCGCCTGGTCCTGCAGATCACATTCGCCGCCCTGGTCGCAAATCGGGCAATCGAGCGGATGGTTGATGAGCAGGAATTCCATTACGCCTTCGCGGGCGCGTTTCACGGTTTCCGTCTTGGTGTGAACCACCATGCCATCAGCGACCGGCATGGCACAGCTGGCAACAGGCTTCGGAGATTTTTCGATCTCCACAAGGCACATGCGGCAGTTACCAGCAATCGACAGACGCTCGTGGTAGCAGAAGCGGGGCACGTCCGCATTCGCCTCTTCACACGCCTGCAAAACGGTGACCCCGTTTTCCACTTCGACTTCTACGCCATCCACTGTGAGTTTTGGCATGGGTCTACTCCGCCGCTACCGGCGCTGCACCACCCGCCTTGCGGGCCGCAATACGCTCTTCAATCACTGGCCGGAAATGCCGGATCAGCCCCTGGACAGGCCAGGCAGCCGCGTCGCCGAGAGCACAAATGGTATGGCCTTCCACACGCTTCGTGACATCCAACAGCATTTCAATTTCTTCGACTTCCGCCTCACCGGTGACCAGACGCTCCATCACACGCCACATCCAGCCGGTGCCTTCGCGACATGGTGTGCACTGACCACAACTCTCATGCTTGTAGAAAGCAGAAAGGCGGGCAATCGCTTTGATCACGTCGGTAGACTTGTCCATTACGATGACGGCAGCTGTGCCGAGACCTGACTGCACATCTTTCAGTGAGTCAAAGTCCATGAGGACGGTGTCGCAGATGCTTTTTGGCAGAAGCGCAACAGACGATCCGCCGGGGATAACCGCGAGGAGATTGTCCCAACCACCACGGACGCCACCACAGTGCTTTTCGATGAGCTCCTTCATTGGAATACCCATCTCTTCTTCCACGTTGCACGGATTGTTAACGTGGCCAGAGATCGAGAAGACTTTGGTACCTGTATTGTTTGGGCGACCAAGCCCGCCGAACCAGGACGCACCGCGGCGTAGAATGGTTGGTGCAACTGCGATGCTCTCGACATTGTTCACGGTGGTCGGTGCGCCATAGAGACCGACATTTGCCGGGAATGGCGGCTTCAGGCGCGGCATGCCCTTCTTGCCTTCAAGACTCTCAATCAGCGCCGTCTCTTCACCGCAGATATAAGCACCTGCGCCATGCACAACGTAGAGCTCAAAGTCCCAACCGCTGTCAGCTGCATTCTTACCCAACAGGCCTGCGTCGTACGCCTGATCAACAGCGCGCTGCAATTGCTCGCGCTCGAAGATGAACTCACCGCGCACATAGATGTATCCGGCATTCGCCCCCATTGCGAAGCCCGCAACAAGACAGCCTTCAATGAGCTTGTGCGGATCGTGCCGCATGATCTCGCGGTCTTTACAAGTGCCAGGCTCAGACTCATCGGCGTTGACCACAAGATAGTGCGGGCGACCATCTGACTCCTTCGGCATGAACGACCATTTGAGCCCGGTCGGAAAGCCAGCGCCACCGCGTCCACGAAGGCCCGACTGTTTCATCTCCTCGATAATCCAGTCCCGGCCTTTAGCAATCAGGTCTTTTGTGTTGTCCCAATCACCACGGCGCCGTGCGCCTTCAAGGCCATAATCGTCCAGGCCATAAAGATTGGTGAAGATGCGATCCTTATCCTGCAACATCAGTCTGCTCCCCCCACTTCGGTGAGGCTGGTGAGCTCGCCCGCAGGCTCTGAGCCCTTGCGGTCGCTCTGAGGACCAACTTCGACAGGCCGACCTTCTCTAAGGTCAGTCAAAAGCTTCTCGAAGTTTTCAGCGTCGAGGTCTTCATAAAAATCATCATTGATCTGCACCATGGGTGCGTTTGCGCAGGCGCCGAGACACTCAACTTCCATCCAAGAAAGTTTGCCGTCTTCAGAGACCTGGCGCTCGTCGCCGATCATCTTTTTGCAGACAGCTTTCAGATCATCAGACCCACGCAGCCAGCAAGGTGTCGTTCCGCAGAGCTGGACAAAATGCTCACCTACTGGTGACAGGTTGAACATTGTGTAGAAGGTCGCAACTTCCATCGCCCGCATATGCGGCATGTCGAGATAGTCCGCAATGTAGCGGATCGCGGGCTCTGGCAGCCAACCGCCCGCCTGCTTCTGAGCGCGCCACAACAAGGAGATAATGGCAGACGCCTGGCGTCCGTCCGGGTATTTTTTGATCTGACCTTCGGCCCAGGCTTTGTTTTCAGCCGTGAACTCGAAACTGTCAGGCTGGTTCGGGTCCAGTCTGCGCACACTCATCGGTCAACCTCCCCGAACACAATATCCAGTGAGCCCAGGATCGCCGAGACGTCAGCGAGCATGTAGCCCTTACATAAGAAATCCATTGCCTGTAGATGCGAAAAGCCCGGCGCCTTGATTTTGCAGCGGCTTGGCTTGTTCGACCCGTCGGAAACCAAGTAGACGCCAAACTCACCCTTCGGCGCTTCGACAGCGGCATACACCTCCCCGGCAGGCACGTGATAGCCCTCGGTATAGAGCTTGAAGTGATGGATCAGGCTCTCCATCGACTTCTTCATGTCGCCACGCTTGGGTGGTGCGATCTTGCCGTCGGTCGTGACCACCGGTCCTTCCGGCATTTGCTCAATGCATTGGCGCATGATGCGAACTGACTGACGACACTCTTCAACGCGGATGAGATAGCGATCGAAGTTGTCGCCGTTCTTGCCGACTGGGATATCAAACTCAAGGTCGCTGTAGCACTCATATGGCTGTGAGCGGCGCAGATCCCAGGCCATGCCTGATCCGCGTACCATCACGCCAGAGAAGCCCCAGGCTTGCGCGTCTTCAGCCGATACGTTGCCGATGTCGACATTACGCTGTTTGAAAATCCGGTTGCCGGTCAAAAGCGCGTCGACATCATCAACAATTTTCTCGATGAAGTCGCAATAGTCGAGAATGTCCTGCAAAAGCTTTTGCGGAAGGTCCTGATGAACACCACCAGGCCGGAAGTAAGCCGCGTGCATCCGGCTTCCAGATGCGCGCTCATAGAACGACATCAGTTCTTCACGAACCTCAAATCCCCAAAGAGACGGGGTGAACGCGCCAACATCCAAAGCCTGCGTTGTGATGTTCAGTAGGTGATTGAGGATGCGACCAATCTCTGAATAGAGAACCCGAATATATTGCGCGCGTTTTGGCACTTCGATGCCGAGGAGCTTTTCAACCGCCAGCGCATAGGCATGCTCCTGATTCATCGGCGCTACGTAGTCGAGACGGTCAAAGTAAGGCAGCGCCTGAAGATAGGTTTTGTTCTCGATCAGCTTTTCGGTACCGCGATGCAGCAACCCAATATGCGGATCGACCCGCTCCACAACTTCCCCTTCCAGCTCCAGCACAAGTCGCAGCACACCGTGCGCAGCCGGGTGCTGAGGCCCGAAATTGATGTTGATGTTTTTAATCTGAGACTCGGCCATGGATTATCCCTCACCCTCAGACGCTTTTTCGTCACCCGGGAGCAAATATTCAGCCGCTTCCCATGGGCTTTCGAAGTCGAAATTCCGGAATTCCTGTGTGAGCTTCACGGGCTCATAGGCCACGCGCTTCAGCTCATCGTCGTAACGAACTTCAACAAACCCGGTAAGCGGGAAGTCTTTGCGCAGAGGATGCCCCGTGAAGCCATAGTCGGTCAGAATGCGGCGCAAATCAGGGTGGCCCGAGAAGAGAATGCCATAGAGATCAAACGCCTCCCGCTCAAACCAATTGGCCGCAGGGAACACGCCAACAACACTTGGCACTTGGGCTTCTTCATCCGTCTCAAGCTTCACGCGAATGCGCTGGTTCTGGTGCATCGACAGCAAGTGGTACACCACATCGAAACGTTTCGCCCGGCCCGGATTGTCAGCACCGCAAATATCGACAAGAACGGAGAAATGACACGCCGGATCGTCTCTCAAGAACTTGAGCACCTTGACGATTTTGTCCGCACGGGTCGTCAGCGTCAGCTCACCGCGATCAATCTCGGACGAGCCAATCGCATCGCCCAAGCCGGCGGTGATATGATCTCCTAGATCTTGCAGACTTTCGTCCATGTCATTCTTCTCAGACAATTGGTATCTCTAACAATGTGGTCGCCGGGGCAAGAAGCCTTGTCCATGGCGGTATTTTCTAACGTTCGATCGTCCCTGTGCGGCGAATTTTTCGCTGCAGCGCAAGGATGCCGTAGAGCAGCGCTTCGGCTGACGGAGGGCATCCAGGCACATAGATATCCACTGGGACAATCCGGTCGCACCCACGCACGACTGAATAGGAATAGTGATAATAGCCGCCGCCATTGGCACATGATCCCATTGAGATCACATAGCGGGGATCTGGCATCTGGTCATAAACCTTGCGGAGCGCAGGTGCCATTTTATTGGTAAGCGTGCCCGCCACGATCATCACATCGGACTGACGAGGACTGGCGCGGGGCGCTGTCCCGAAGCGCTCAAGGTCATAGCGCGGCATGTTGGTTTGCATCATTTCAACGCCGCAGCAGGCCAAGCCGAAGGTCATCCACATTAGGGAGCCTGTACGGGACCAATTGATCAGATTGTCCAGCGAGGTAACAAGAAAGTTCTTGTCCGCCAGCTCATCCGACATCTGCTTAAAGAATGGGTCATCAGCGCCCACTGGCGCACCCGTCTTGGGATCGACGACACCTTTTGGGGCGTCGGTGATGATTGGGCTACTGGTCATACGCGCACTCCACACATCTGACGGAAAAGAAGGCTCAATCCCATTCCAGGGCGCCTTTCTTCCACTCGTAGATAAAGCCGATTGTCAGCACACCTAAGAACACCATCATCGACCAGAAACCGAACAGGCCTACTTCACCGAGCGATACCGCCCACGGGAAGAGAAAGGCGACTTCAAGGTCAAAGATGATGAAGAGGATTGCGACGAGATAGAATTTCACGTCAAAACGCATGCGGCTGTCGTCGAAGGCCTCAAACCCGCACTCGTATGCGGAGAGTTTCTCTGGATCCGGGTTCGACGGGGCGATCACAAACGGTACGATCAATAAAGCTATAGATATGACCGCCGACAGACCGAGAAAAATCACGATCGGCAGATACTCGCTTAAGAGCTGTTCCATTTTCAGCACCTGAATGGTCCGGCCCAGCGTGGTGGTCTGGCCGGACCTGTCGGCGGAACCAGCTCAATTTTTCGCGCCTGCGAAGGCTTGAGTGATTCTCGCGTGTTGCCCCTCTAAAATCGCGCGGAGTATAGCCCTCGCCTGCCCCAAGTCAAACGACTGACCGGCTCAAAAACACGCTAAAATGCAGAGATTTTTGAGGCTTTTTGCCGCGCACGAAACAGGGTTTAAGAACCACTCGCAGGATGGCCCTACGAAGGTTCAAATTGATCGGCATTGAAACCGTTCCCGCCCAAATCCAGGCAGGTCGTTCCGCTCATTTTTTTTGGAAAAAAATGGCGGGAGTGACGGGACTCGAACCCGCGGCCTCTGGCGTGACAGGCCAGCGCTCTAACCAGCTGAGCTACACCCCCTTGATCGAAAGCAGAATGCCTTCGGGGATGCGGTGATGTACGGCAGGCCCTAGAATCTGTCAAGCAGCGAATGGCTGATTTCTGCGTTTATTTGCTTCTCCTTACTACGCCTAGGGTTGAGGCTTTGCAGAACGGTCTAGAGGCAGGCGTATGATGTCGTATTGGCGGCTGAAATGGCATTTCCCTTGATGATTCCACCAAAAGAGCTGAAGACAACTTTCTTCTACCGCTCAAATGGAGAGCCCGCCCCCTGATCCGGTTTGTTGGTGCTTGCTGGCCCCACAAGCAGGAGTTACTGTGCGGCATGCTAAAATAAGTTGCCAGAAAAGATCTCACCAACCTTTGCCCCTTTGAGGGAACAGAGGTCTGTCGCCCGATGCCAATGGCATGTTCGGGCATAGCGCGCGCGTTCGCGTCGCGCCCTTTCTGGTTCTTCCACGATGTTTCTTTTCAATCTGTCACAGCGTTTTACGCCTGCAATACGCGTCACAAATTACTATTTCTTCCAGGCCATGAGCGTCGGTATGGTCAACGCCTTCGCCGGTATCTGGTTTGCTCATAAGGGAATTACTCCTGAGCAAATAGGTTTCATCACTGCGGCTCCACTTATTCTCCTCTTACTTATTGGCGTCGCTGTCGGTCGAGCCGCTGATCACGCCCCCGACTGGCGGCAAGTCATCGTTGTCGGTGCTGTGATTTCCGGCGTCCTGCCCTTGGGCCTTTTCTTTGTCGAGGGGTTTGCCAGCCTTCTCTTTGTCTGGACTGTTTGCGTTGTTTCCCAGATGGCAATCCTACCCGTCGTCGATGCTGCCTCCATCCGCCTTGGCCGACGCACAGGGTTTGACTTCAGCCTGCTTTATGCTTGGAAAACCATTGGCTACATGCTCACGATTTTCGTCGCGGGCTTCGTCATCGCAGAAATCGGCATCACTGCATTTGTGCCCATCTTTGTTGGCCTGTCATTGCTCAGAGCTGCCACGGCCTTTGGCTTGCCGCGGTTTCGCGAAACCAGTAAGTCCTTCAAAGGATCAACGCGCGCTGACTCATTGGGTCATGTTCTGCGCCCCTGGTTCCTCTTTCCACTTCTTGGCTGGGCGCTGGTCCACTCAACGCATTTTGTACTGAACGGCTTCCTAGGTCTTCTCTGGCACGACCAGGGCATAGCAGAGAGCACTATTGGACTGCTGATCGTCGCTGGCAGCGTTGCTGAACTTGCTATGTTTGTAGGGTTCAAGCGTTTCGCAGTTCATGTTACACCGCGCACGCTCATCCTGCTGTCATGCCTCGTTGCAGTGGTTCGATGGACAGCGTTCGCTTTCTCGCCATCTGTCCCCATTCTATTTGGCTTGCAACTTCTTCAGGCGCTCACCTACGCGCTGGGGTTCCTCGCCTGCACAAATTTCATCGCTGATTTTGCGGATGACGCCATAGCCGCACAAGCCCAAAGTTTTTTTGGAATAGTGCAATCTGGTGTTGCCATACTTGCGTTGGTTTCATTTGGCTGGCTGGCTGCAGCGTTTGGCCCTTACGCGTTCCTGGCGTCGGCCAGCCTTGCTGCGTTGGGTGCCCTACTCGTTTTGATCTCGATGATCCTCAAACGGTAGAGCACCCGACTGTCGTGTCAGTCTTTGGCGTCAATGTCGCTCGCGTCGTGACGCTCAGGAACCTGACTGCTTTCCTCACCCCATACGCGGTTTACTTTCTGGCCGCGTTTGACTGCTGGACGCGTGAAGATTTCGTCCGTCCAACGGTTCACGTTTTTGTAGGAGGCGACATCCAGGAATTCCTTGGATTCATAAAGCAGGCCTTTGGCCAATGCGCCGTACCAGGGACAGGTCGCCATATCAGCGATGGAATATTCATCGCCAGCCAAGAACTGATTGTCGGCCAGGTGGCGGTCCAACACATCAAGCTGACGTTTCACTTCCATCGTGAAGCGATTAATCGGGTACTCGTATTTCTCCGGCGCATAGGCATAGAAGTGACCAAAGCCGCCACCGAGATAGGGAGCACTGCCCATGAGCCACATGAGCCAGGACATGCACTCGCTGCGTTTTTTGTGATCTTTAGGTAGGAACGCGTCGAACTTCTCTGCCAGGTACCAAAGGATCGCGCCAGATTCAAACACGCGTGTTGGCGTCTCCGTGCTGTGGTCCATGAGGGCCGGAATCTTCGAGTTCGGGTTGATATCGACAAAGCCACTGCCGAACTGGTCACCCTCGCCAATATTGATAAGCCAGGCGTCGTATTCTGCGCCCTTGTGCCCCAGCGCCAGAAGCTCTTCGAGCATCACGGTCACTTTCACACCGTTGGGCGTCGCCAATGAATAGAGCTGCAAGGGGTGTTTTCCGACAGGCAGTTCTTTTTCCTGGGTCGGTCCTGCGATCGGGCGGTTGATGTTGGCAAACCGTCCCCCGCTCTCACTGTCCCACGTCCAAACCTTCGGCGGTACGTAAACGTCTGCGTTGCTCATATGAAGTGCTCCTGCCCTGTTGATTTCCGATTGGACACTAAGTGCCTATCGGGTCGCTTATTTTCAATAGTTGGCAAACCCTACCCAATCTCTGAGGGCTTTCACACACCCCACACGCGCATTTGATGGCACGGAGACTTGCCGTGTCTCCCGCATGGGACATACCGGCGACTTCTACAATGTGGATATTGAAGTAGAGAAAATGGTGGGCGGTGACGGGATCGAACCGCCGACCCTCTCGGTGTAAACGAGATGCTCTCCCAGCTGAGCTAACCGCCCGTTCAGAAGTGTCTGAAGCGCCGCCGACATTAGTCATGGAACGCCCCACGTCAAGCGCCAATTGCACCCAATTTGCCGCAATACATCCCTGAAAGCCTTGATATATGGTCGGGCTTGGTCACAAACCGGGGTCGCCCATGAAAATCATCATCAGATCGCTTATTGCCCTTTTCCTGGCACTTGGGATTTTGCTCGTTTGGCTGCTCTGGCCTACCTCAACCCCAGCCATCGTCGATGCGAACGGCGCCACCATTTCCGGCAGTATTGCAGAGGAAGAATGGGTTGAGGTGAACGGCCTTCCACAATGGACCCTCACCCGGGGCCGCGACCGGGACAATCCCGTTCTGCTGGTGCTTCATGGTGGCCCGGGTGCCGGCGAGTTCGCCTGGTTTCGTGCCTATAATAGCGATCTTGAGGACGAATTCGTTGTCGTCCATTGGGACCAACGCGGTGCTGGTAAAAGCTTTGACCCAGACACGCCCGCCGAAACCATGAACCTTCCCCAGATCATCGCGGACATTGATGTCGTGGTTGACCACCTGCGGACAAAATTTGCACGCGAGCGTATCGCCATACTCGGTCATTCCTGGGGGTCTCTTCTCGGCACGACCTATGTGGCTGCCCACCCCGATAAAGTGTCTGGGTATATCGGTACAGGCCAGATCTCTGACATGGCCGCCAATGAAACCTATTCCTATGCGTTTGCCCTAGCAGAAGCTGAACGCCGCGAGAATGCGGGCGCGATAGCAGAACTGACGGAAATAGGCGCCCCCCCTTATGGCGTCGACGAAACCATTGTTCAGCGTGGGTGGCTTACCGAGTTTGGCGGCGGCCTCACCCGAGATGGTCGCTCTCAACTCAGTCTCGCCTGGACGGCGCTTTCGACCCCCGAGTTTAACCTGCTCGATCTCATCAATCTGGTTCGAAGCGCTCTCTTCTCTATGGACCATCTCTGGGATCAGATTGGAGACATCAATCTTGACCAGACCTATCTGTCTTTTGAGGTGCCAGTGTTTTTTGCTCTTGGGCGCTATGACCATCAGACACCGTCTGAGCTGGCTGAAGCCTATTTCAATCGGCTTACGGCCCCAGACAAAGAGCTCTTCTATTTCGAGAATTCCGCGCACGCGCCGCCCTGGGAAGAACCTGAACGTTTTTTCGATGTGATGGTGAACGACGTCAAACCAAGACTGCTTCCTGATCGGTAAGGGCTATCGTCCAGGGACGCCCTCAATGTCTGCTTTGAAGCGATAGAGGTAATAAGGGGCTGCCGCCTCGATATGGGCCTTGGACTGAAGCATCTGATCGGGGATGGCGCTATCGGTAAAGTAGTAGTAGCCGTCGCCGCCATAGGAAATGCCGTCCGCCCAGCGCACCCTTTCGCTTGCGATCAGCGTTTGAAGCGAACCATCCGGTGCCATGCGGGCGACGCCACCATGTTCTACATCCGTAATGTAGACATTCCCGGCCACATCAATACTCAAGCCGTCGCTCAAGGGCTTGTCCCCTAGTCTCTCGACTGCAGCGGCCACGACATCAGACGACAGTGACCGATCATGCAGGATAGACGTCGGCACCCGATACAGGCCGTCATGGGTCATTGCACCGTAATAGACATAGTCTCCCGCAGCATCGACCACGATGCCGTCGACACCGGGTTTGAGCGCGATCAGCCCACCAAAGAATGTCATGGTCTTCCCAGGATTTTCGATAATCCAGTCCTGGGCGATGACAGATGGATGGTCTTCGAGAACCCTCCAGGCGTCGCCGCTCTCCATGTCATAGACAACCAGCGCAGGGTTCTTCCCAAAGAAACTCACGTCGGCGATGTAGACATACCGTCCGTCTGGCGACACTGAGAGGTCATTCAGGAAAGATGCCCATTCGCCGACTTCATTGTTGAACGTGACCTCATGAACAATCTCAGCAGTAGAGAGGTCGAAGGCCGTGAGCCTCGCGCCCGCAAATCCATGATTGCCATGATCAATGACCCAGAGGCGGTTCTGCTGGTCAATGGTGAGGCCAAGAGCGGTGACAAAGTGTGCAGATGATAGCTCCCGTGTCGGATAGGGAACTGCCTCGCCGTCGCGGACCTCATAAAGGACAGGCCCGCTGGGTCCTGATTCCGGGTGGACAGTGAAGAACACCCTGCCATCCGCCGATGCAGCGACATTTCCAAACGGCTCAGGGAATGCCAAAACGGTTTCGAGTGCCTCCTCGCTGAAGAGCGGCTCTGTTGATAGGTCTGGGTAAGGCTCTCCGCCGCCATACCGGCTGTAAAGGGTCAGAGCCACCATTGTCACCAATATGGCTAGTGCCAGCCCTACATTTCTCACCCAAACCATAGCCATCTCCTTGCTCGTCTTCGTTCAGGCGCTTAAGCTGGATTTGATGGTTTCCAAAAGCAATTAGGTACCTTTAGGTTCCCATGCAAAAAATCGATGTTACAACAGCACAAGACACTCGCGCCTGGCAGGACGAAGCAGGGTTCTGGGCCAAGCTAGAAGAAGCAGGCGCCAACCCAGAATGCGATATCCGTCGATTGTTGCGGGTCGTCCTCAATCGCTGGGCGCCGCTTATCCTTCTCAATCTCGCGCAAGAGCCGCGGCGTTTTGGCGAGCTGCGGCGGCGCATTCCGACCCTGTCTCAAAAGGTGATGACCCAAAACCTGCGGGCACTTGAAGAGGCGGGCCTGGTTTCAAGAACCGTAATTGATACCTCACCTCCTCAGGTGACCTATTCTCTCGAGCCGGACGCAGGTCCTCTCATAGAGCACCTCAGACAGATTGCTGCCTGGGCCAATGAGCACACAGCTGACGCTTAACTAACGCACAGGGTTCAAGCACAAAAAAGTGCTTGCCGCGGTGCCTGATTTCAGATCAAAGGCAGATTAGAAATCCCGCCCTCTTTTCGCGTGGCCGCCCAAACTGGCGTCATGTGGAGATGAACCATGACGCGTAGTCTCGCCCCCTTCTTTTCCCTGTTTCTCTCTACAGCCATCCTGTTGCTGGGTGACGGACTGTTTGGCACGCTTTTGCCTATTAGAGGTAGCCTCAATGGCTTCTCCGCCACGAGCCTTGGGCTTATGGGGTCAGCCTATTTTGCCGGTTATATGCTCGGCGCCCTGTTCGGACCTGCGGGCATTATGCGCGTTGGTCATATTCGCTCGTTTGCGGTTTTCGCGTCGATCGCCTCGGCTGCGCCACTCGCTCACATGCTCCTGTCAGAACCCGTCGCCTGGATCCTGCTTCGGGTCGCGACAGGCTTTTGTATTGCCGGTCTCTATATGATTATTGAGAGTTGGCTGAACGAGCAGGCAGACAATTCCAATCGCGGGACTGTTTTTGCCGTTTACCGAGTCGTGAGTCTCGCCGCCCTCACACTGGGCCAATTGTCCCTCAACCTATTTGATCCAAGTGGCTTCGAGCTCTTTGCCGTGGTGGCTATTCTGACATCCTTTGCCCTTGTGCCCGTGTCCCTCACAAAAGCCGTGCAACCTGCTCCCCTTGAGACTGCACGGGTGAAGCTGCGGGAACTTTGGTCTATTTCACCGGTCGGGGTGATGGGCTGCTTCATCGTGGGCCTTGTCAACGGTCCTTTTTGGGCGTTGGGGCCGGTTTATGCCCGAGAAGTGGGGCTCGACATCCAGGGGGTCTCTTTCTTCATGACTCTCGCAATTTTAGGAGGAGCCTTGCTGCAGGTGCCAGTCGGACGCCTGTCTGACCGGATTGATCGCCGGTGGGTCCTGATTTTCACTCTGGCGGGGGTAGCCCTCACTGCGGCCTATCTCAGTGTTGCACCCGGTAAGGTCGGGACAGAAGGCGTTTATCTTGGGGCGTTTGCATTTGGCGCCTTTGCGCTCTCCCTCTATGGCCTGTGTGTTGCGCAAGCCAATGACCACGCTGAACCACACCAATTTGTCTTGGTGGCAAGCGGGCTGACCCTGGTCTTCGCAGTCGGCGCAATGACAGGACCGCTTGTCATCTCTGGTTTGATTGATGTTTTTGGCATCGGCGCGGTTTTCGCTCTGTCTGCTTTGTCTTCGGGCCTCTTCATTCTCTTCGTGCTCGCGCGCATCCTCGCGCGTGAGGCAGTGGCCGAAGAGGACAAAGAGGACTTTGTTGCTGTCCCTATCAGTCAAACGACTGCGGCCCCGTTGGAGCTCGACCCGCGGGCTGATGGCGAAGACGGGACACCTCCCAAATAACTTCGCACACAAAAAAGGCCGGCTTTCGCCGACCTTTTTGCGTTCTCAGGTTTGGATGTACCAAACCAGAAAGCGTTAGCTGTTCACAGCGTCCTTCAGGCCCTTACCAGCTTTGAATTTGGGCTGGTTCGATGCCGGGATCTGAATCTTCTCGCCGGTCCGCGGATTGCGGCCTTCAGAAGCGTTCCGTCGCGTTACATTGAATGTGCCAAACCCAACCAGGCGGACTTCGTCGCCCCCTTTCAGGGTGGAGGTGATTGTATCAAATACGCAGTCGACGGCTTTTGTGGCGTCGCCTTTTGCCAGACCAGTCTGATCAGCAATGACGGCAATGAGATCGTTCTTATTCACGTTCGGCCCCTCTAGGCTGCGGGGAGCGAATCCCCAGGAGATCAGGGAAAAGTGTAAACACCCTCCCAGAGCGGGGTCAAAGAATTAAGCGCAGAAATGCGCAGATTTCTGCGGGTTTTCGGATAATCCTTACGATGCTGCACCTGCGAACACAGGACACAAAAAAAGCGCTGTTCTCACTGGAAGCCCCAGGCAGAAAAGCGCTTTTTCTGTTTATTTAGTGGGCAGTAAGCCCTTCAGCTGAAGTGTTTTGTACACCCCGTTCCGCTTGCTGCGCTGCGTAGGCCTCTTCGTCCCACTCAATCGCCTCAGGCATAGAGGTCAGAGCGCGAGTCAGCACTTCGTCTACGGTCTCCACAGGGACAATTTCCAGCTGATTCTTCACATTATCGGGAATATCAGCCAAATCCTTAGCGTTGTCCTTCGGAATCAAGACCGTTTTGATACCGCCACGAAGAGCCGCCAGAAGCTTCTCCTTGAGGCCACCGATGGGCAGAACACGCCCGCGCAATGTGATCTCGCCTGTCATCGCCACATCCTTTCGGATCGGAATGCCAGTCATGATCGATACAATGGTGGTCGCCATGGCGACACCGGCACTTGGACCGTCCTTCGGGGTTGCCCCTTCTGGCACGTGAACGTGAATATCCTTCCGGTCAAAGACTGGGGGTTCCACTCCAAATGTGGTAGCTCTCGATTTCACGTAAGAACTCGCCGCGGAGATCGATTCCTTCATGACGTCTTTGAGGTTGCCCGTAACCGTCATCCGGCCCTTACCAGGCATTTCAACGCCTTCAATTGTCAGCAGTTCACCGCCAACTTCCGTCCAGGCAAGACCCGTTACTACACCAACCTGATCTTCGCCATCAATCTCACCGTGGCGGAACTTGGCCACACCCGCATAGTCAGCAAGATTGTCTTTTGTGACATTGATCGCTGTCTTGTCGGATGTGATGAGCTCTTTGACCGCTTTCCGACAGAGGTTCGAGACTTCCCGCTCCAAGCTCCGGACACCGGCTTCACGGGTGTAGGTCCGGACCAGTTCAAGCAGACCTTCATCATCGATGGTCCACTCTTCCGCCTTCAGGCCATGATTTTTCATAACCTTCGGGATCAGATGACGACGGGTGATCTCCACCTTTTCGTCTTCGGTGTAACCGGCAATACGGATGATCTCCATCCGGTCCATCAAGGGGCCAGGAATGTTGAGCGTGTTTGCCGTGGTGACGAACATTACATTCGAGAGGTCATATTCGACCTCAAGATAGTGATCCATGAAGGTGTTGTTCTGTTCAGGGTCCAAGACCTCGAGCAAAGCAGACGAAGGGTCACCACGGAAGTCAGCGCCCATCTTGTCGATCTCATCGAGCAGGAAGAGCGGGTTGGAGTTCTTCACTTTCTTCATCGACTGGATGACCTTGCCAGGCATCGAGCCGATGTAAGTCCGGCGGTGACCTCTGATTTCAGCTTCGTCGCGGACACCACCCAGTGACAGGCGCGCAAATTCACGACCGGTCGCTTTGGCGATCGATTTGCCCAAAGATGTCTTACCAACACCTGGAGGCCCGACAAGGCAAAGGATAGGACCCTTCAGCTTGTTGGCGCGTTGCTGCACGGCGAGATATTCAACGATGCGTTCTTTGACTTTCTCCAGACCATAGTGATCTGCATCCAAAATCTCTTCTGCTTTGGACAGGTCTTTCTTGACCCGACCTTTCTTGTTCCAAGGAATAGAAAGGATCCAATCGAGATAGTTTCGCACGACAGTCGCTTCGGCAGACATGGGGCTCATCTGTTTGAGCTTGCGCATCTCCGCATCAACTTTTTCGCGGGCTTCCTTAGAAAGCTTTGTCTGCTCGATCCGGCTTTCCAGCTCGTGCAACTCGTCCCGGCCGTCTTCACCGTCGGAACCACCCAGTTCCTTCTGGATCGCCTTCATCTGTTCGTTCAGATAGTACTCGCGCTGCGTCTTCTCCATCTGGCGTTTGACGCGGCTGCGGATTTTCTTCTCAACGTTGAGAACAGAAATCTCGCCCTCCATCATGGAGTAAACACGTTCCAACCGCTCAGCAGTGCTGGCGATCTCAAGAAGCTCCTGCTTCTCCTCCAGCTTGATATTGAGATGGCTGGCAATCGTGTCAGCGAGCTTCGCGTAATCCTCGATCTGCGTGACAGACCCGAGAACCTCCGGTGGCACTTTCTTGTTGAGCTTCACATAATTCTCAAAATGCCCGGTGACTGTCCGTGCCAACGCTTCAAGTCGCTCGTCATCGGCATCGGTGTCAGGGATCGGCGTCACTTCTGCTTCGAAATAGTCTTCGCGGCCGGTGAAACGTTCAACGCGCGCGCGCGTCGTGCCCTCAACCAGAACCTTAACCGTCTGGTCCGGTAGTTTCAGGAGCTGCAGCACCTGACCTACAGTGCCCACCTCATAGATATCGCCTGGGTTTGGATCGTCATCACCCGGATCTTTTTGTGCAACCAGTAAGATCTGCTTGTCGTCCTGCATCACTTCTTCAAGCGCACGAACAGACTTCGCCCGACCGACAAAGAGCGGCACAATCATGTGAGGAAATACGACGATGTCACGAAGAGGCAGCACAGGCAGAACACCACCGGTGAACTCCGGTGCATCTTCGCTTGATCCCTGTCCGACTGCTTCGTTTTGAGGTTCGTCGTGATTGTCGCTCATATTGGAAACCTTGTTGTTTCTGGGGGCCGCTTTGGTGGTCCGACCTGCGCGCCCATGTCCTGATCTGTTCAGAAGTATGCCATGGGATTGCTGAACGAATGCTGACCATCAAACTAGTCGGATTCGCGTAATTCGGACTGATTTTCACACAAATCAGCGCATTTCATGTCGATTAACAGAGAAATGGCCCTGAACGCAAAAGCTTTCAAGGCCACCTCAGAAGATATTATGGAAAATATTTTCCAATCAGGCGCTTGTCTCTACGTCACCTGAGCGTTCCGAATAGATATAAAGCGGCTGCGCGTCGCCTTCGACCACCTCAGCGGAAATCACGACTTCCTCTACCCCTTCAAGGGCCGGCAGTTCAAACATGGTATCGAGCAAGATGCCTTCCATGATGGACCTGAGCCCACGGGCGCCGGTCTTACGTTCGATTGCCTTGTTTGCTATCGCTATTTGTGCGTCCTCAGAGAAGGTGAGTTTCACGTCTTCCATGTCGAAAAGGCGCTCATACTGCTTCACCAGCGCATTTTTCGGCTCGGTCAGGATCTTGACCAAGGCATCTGTGTCCAAATCACCCAAGGTGGCGATAACCGGCATACGACCGACAAATTCGGGGATCAGCCCGAATTTCAGCAGATCTTCCGGTTCCAGCTCTGTCAGAACTTCTCCTGTGCGACGCTCATCTGGGTCTTCAACCTTAGCGCCAAAGCCAATGCCTGACCCCTGACCACGCGAAGAGATAATTTTCTCCAAGCCAGCGAAAGCGCCGCCACAGATGAACAGAATGTTTGTTGTATCGACCTGCAGGAATTCCTGCTGTGGGTGTTTCCGCCCGCCTTGCGGTGGAACTGACGCAACGGTGCCTTCCATAATTTTAAGCAAGGCCTGTTGCACGCCCTCACCGGACACATCGCGCGTGATGGACGGATTGTCGGACTTACGACTGATTTTATCGACCTCATCAATGTAGACGATGCCGCGCTGGGCCCGTTCCACATTGTAGTCGGCAGATTGCAACAGTTTCAGAATGATGTTTTCAACGTCCTCGCCGACATAGCCCGCTTCGGTCAATGTCGTGGCATCAGCCATCGTGAACGGCACATCGATAATGCGCGCCAGTGTTTGGGCGAGAAGCGTTTTCCCGCACCCAGTCGGGCCGATCAGCATGATATTGGATTTGGCCAACTCAACATCATTGTTCTTGGCAGCGTGGCTGAGACGTTTGTAGTGGTTGTGAACAGCGACAGAGAGAACCCGCTTGGCAGCTGCTTGACCGATCACATAGTCGTCGAGCACTTCCATAATTTCCTGAGGTGTTGGAACACCGTCGCGGGATTTCACGAGTGAGGTTTTGTTCTCCTCGCGGATAATGTCCATGCACAGTTCTACGCATTCATCGCAGATGAAGACAGTCGGTCCGGCAATCAGTTTACGGACTTCATGCTGGCTCTTACCGCAGAAGGAACAGTAAAGCGTATTCTTGGAGTCGCTGCTTCCGCCGCCGCTTACCTTGCTCATATACTCTCCTTGTGGCCCAACCAAACGGACCGTCTTTCAGTTGGCAATCGTCACGACACGACCACCCAAATTTAGTTTCAACAGCCTATACGCTCAAAAATGGACATATTGTGGCTCGCTCTAAACTCAAGCCGATGCCCAAAGGCTCTGTGATTCACGCCCGCTGAAACTGTCTTATCATACGAGCATGTTAGCGTCTGAGGCATCAAGATTTCATTAATACGTTCATTTTCAATGGGTTAGGCCATAGGTGACTTTGTTTTGACCGGACTGGACCGGCCCAGAATCAACCAAATCAGTCCTCAGCCTTACCGAAATCCTCGCGGGTTGCGCCAACTTTATCGATAAGACCGAAATCCATGGCCTGTTCTGGCGACATGAAATTGTCCCGTTCAAGCGCGTCACGAACTGTTTCGATGTCCTGACCTGTGTGGTCCACATAAATCTGGTTCAGACGTTCTCGCAGCGCCAAGGTTTCGCGCGCGTGGATTTCAATGTCCGTTGCCTGACCCTGGAACCCGCCGGAGGGCTGGTGAACCATGATCCTGGCATTCGGCAAGGCGAAACGTTGCCCCTTTTCGCCTGCTGCCAAAAGCAATGACCCCATGGACGCCGCCTGCCCGACACAAACGGTCGTGATGGCTGGCTGGATGTATTTCATCGTGTCGTAGATCGCCAAGCCCGATGTCACAACACCACCTGGCGAGTTGATGTACATCGAGATTTCTTTGCTTGGATTATCGGCCTCGAGAAACAGGAGCTGCGCTGTGATGAGCGTCGCCATACCGTCTTCTACAGGACCCGTCACAAAAATGATCCGCTCTTTCAAAAGGCGGGAAAAAATATCATAGGCGCGCTCCCCACGGTTGGTCTGTTCGACCACCATTGGCACCAGGTTCATTGTCAGCTCGAGAGGATCTTTCATGGTTCGCTTTCCAAGGGTTGCACGCATCACTTCACTGGCACACTGTTTTGGGAACAGCAACGCTGCCAGCCGGGTCGTCCCACATCTAGGCATAGGATGATTCGGTAAATGGACCGTGGAGAACTATAGCGCAAGCGCAAGATTCTTCACCGCCCGGCCAATAATATGGTGATGAAATACAAAAAAGCCATTCAGACACCCGATTTCTCAAAAAGCCGCGTATAATCTCCAAAATGGTTCAAATTTGTGGTCGGGAGGCCTCATGCGTTTCGTGTCATCTGTTTTTGTAAAATCCGGCCGAATTGTTGGGCTTGCCCTGCTTCTGCCCATCGTCGCAGCCTGCAGCTCCGGAACCGCCGGCGATGTCACCATTATCAAGCACCCAGCTTACAATTGGGACCTGAACGACAATGGAGCTGTGACGAAGGCAGAATACAAAGCCTACCGCGAGGGCATTTTTACGAACGCTGACGCGGACCGAAATGGTGTCGTCGACGAAGATGAATGGGACGATGTCCGCGATGACGATGAAACAGGAATCCGACGTGCAGCGTTTATCGCACTTGATTTCGATGGCAATGGCGTTCTGACGTTTGGCGAGATCATGGCGCTGCCGGAATCTGACTTTATTGCATTGGACACAAATGGCGACGCAGTTATCAGCTCTGCAGAGTTGAATGATGCCTCAAAAAGGCGTGTGAGAGGCGGGCTGCGGCGCCGGGAAGCTGACGAGGGCTTCAGACGCGACCCTAATGCGGGTACGTACTAACCACGGGACATCCCGTATCTTTGCTTTCGAAACAAAAGAGGCCGGAGAATAATTTTCTCCGGCCTTTTATTTTTGCGGAAGCGCCTAGATCAGTCGTCTTTCTTCGCCGCCTTTTTTGGAGCGGCTTTCTTTTTCGCCGTCGTTTTTTTGGCAGCAGTCTTTTTAGCAGCGGTTTTCTTTGTCGCCGTTTTCTTCTTAGCCGCTGTCTTCTTTTTGGCTGTCTTTTTCTTTGCTGCGGGCTTCTTGTCTTCTTCTTCAGCGTCCGGGTCGGCGGTCAGTTCTTCTTTTGTCACGACCTTGTCTGTAACTTTGGCAAGCTCCGCAATGAAGGCGACAACCTTGTCTTCAAACAATGGCGCGCGGATCTCGGCAATTGCCTGTGGGTTCTTTGAATAGAACTCATAGACCTGCTGTTCCTGACCCGGGAACTGCTGGGCGCGCTGCGCGACCGCGCGGTTCACTTCTGCGTCTTCGACCGTCACCTCGTTCTTCGAGCCGATTTCGGCAATCACGAGTCCAAGACGGACACGGCGCTCTGCGATCGTCTGATACTCAGCGCGAAGCTCCTCTTCAGGCTGGTCAGCGTCCTCGATCTTCTTGCCTTCGTTTTCAAGTTCGTGCTCGAACTGCTGCCAGATCTGATCGAACTCCTGGGTTACCAGCGTGGGTGGAAGTTCGAAATCATGCAGTTCGTCAAGCTTGTCAAGCATGTCCCGTTTCAGCTTGGCCATGGAGACATTGTCATAATCCGCCTTGATCTGCTGCGACATCGCTTCACGCAGTTTTTCAAGGTTTTCCATACCAAACTTTTCAGCAAAGGTGTCGTCAATGGTGACTTTAGCCGGCGCTTCAACCGCTTTAACGGTTGTCTCGAAAACAGCTTCCTTGCCAGCCAGATCTGCTGAGCCGTAATCATCCGGGAAGGAAACGGCCACGTCCAGTTTCTGTTCTGCCTTGGTGCCAACGAGTTGATCCTCAAAACCCGGAATGAACTGCCCGGATCCCAGTTCCAGACGCGCATCGTCGGCTGTGCCGCCGTCAAAAGCCTCACCGTCAATGCGACCGATAAAGTCGATGACGACCAGGTCACCCTCTTCGGCCTTACCATCTTTTGGCTCGAAGTTCTTTTGTGCTTCAGCAAGACGTTCAACTGCTTCGTCGATTTCCGAATCTTCGACTTCTGCGACGGGTTTTTCCAATTCGATCTTGGAAAGATCCGCGATTTCGAAATCGGGAACGATCTCAAAAGCCACTTTGAAAACGAGATCGGCTTTGCCGTCGATCACTTCTTCAACTTCGCCTTCCAGATTGATTTCTGGCTGCATAGCGGGCTTCATTTCGCGCTCTTGCAGTACGTCGCCGCTGGACTGGCTCACGGTCTCCTGGATGACTTCTGTCATAACCTGGCGACCAAACGTCCGACGAAGATGGCTCACAGGCACCTTGCCAGGGCGAAAACCCTTTAGGCGTACCTGGTTTTTCATTTCGTCGAGCTTGCCGGAGAGTTTTTCTTCAAGTGCGGCTGCTTCAATCGTGATGGTGAGCTCGCGCTTGAGACCCTCAGAAACCGTCTCGTTGACCTGCATGACTTTTATCGCTTCCGTTCGCTTTAAGCCGATATCGGCTCGATTATTCCCACTTTTCCCCGAAATCAGGCCGTCACGAACCCCGGCGTGGTGCGGGCGAAGGGACTTGAACCCCCACGCCTTGCGGCACTAGAACCTAAATCTAGCGTGTCTACCAATTCCACCACGCCCGCACGGATTACCTGCCATAAGGGCAAAAGCGAGCCGCTGCGTTCGCGCTTTTGACGGCAGAACGCGGCTCGTTTGAATTTGGCGCCCTCTATAGCAAGGGTCTTCGGCGTTGGAAAGCCCAATAAATGCGGGTATTTGCAGGGCTGCCTCCTTTTTGTAGGCAATGGGTCCCTTATCCTCCCAAGCGGGCTTTTAACAGCCCCGCTTTGTTCGATTTTCGGCCTCTTTCTTACTCACTGACCCACCTGAAATGACGGAGACACACCTTCAAAAGGCTTCTGACCGCCCGTTGCCATTGTCGACTGACCAAAATGTCTGACCCGGTAGCGCCCCGGCGTAATATTCTCAGGGGCTTCCCAGGTAACTTGGGCGATGAGTTCGCCCTGTTCCTCACCTTGTCGCCAGCGGATTTTTGTTTCCCAGTCGCCATCACTCGCCACTTTCGCCCAATCGCCTTCCTCCTGTCGCTGAATCTCGACAAAGGTTGAAAGAGCAGCATGGTCGGCGGTCGGATTGCCGGAACGGAATTCAACCAGCACCACATCTCCAGGGTTGAAGGACAGTTGGACCAGCGGAAGTGCATCCCCAAACTCAGCGCCCTCAGCCACCGCATCCGCACTGCCATCGTGAAGCGCTGTCTCCGGCGCTTTGCCACGCCAGTCATCGTAAACCGTTGTGGTGGCGATTTGCCCTCCGGTCTCGAGGGCCCGTGCAAGCCTCGCAGCCGTCTGACGGTATGCAGGCAAGGTCCACCGACCATGTAGTGTGTGTCCCCCCTCATATTGCTGCACCAGATACTCTTCCGGTGTCGTCGCATAGCCTGCATAGCCATTCACATATCCAGCGATGACAATATGGGAAGCCCAATCGCCCAGATTTGCGCGAACAGTCTCTTTGAGGCGCCGCGCTGCCATCGTGGTGACTTCCGCCGGTACGGTCAAAATCGCCAGCTGGCCAATCCTGACCAACCCGATGGAGCGTATCTGTGATTGAAGTGGCGGCGTTCCGGTCCCGGTTTCAAAAAGGATCGGCTTGGGGCTCTGACAATCGATGACATCAGGCGTCGGTTCCGGCGCGCCTGTCAAAAACCCAATCAGGAAATCCAGGTAGAAACGAGACTCCGTCATGCCCTCCCTGAAAAGGAAATGACCACCCCCATCTTCTGTTGACCCTCCCGCAAATGAATAGCCGTAAGCAGAGGGACAGGTGGTTTTCGTGCCGTCGCCAGTAAACTCATCGGATACGTCCAATTCTGAAAGGTCCACATAGACTTGCCGATAATCTATCGGTCCGGACAAGGGCTCTTCTGCGGTTTCAAAAAGACCGCGGGCTACGGCCAGCTGCCGCGCGCCAATGATGGCTGTGCTTTCAAAGTCGTCTCTCCCTGGCCCTGTATTGTCCAGATTGAGATTAGGCGTGATATCTCCTGGTGTTGATTGCGCGAAGGCCGCTACAAAGTCATCCTTGGACTCGTAGCGAACTCCCATTGCTTTTTCAAAAGCCAGCGAAGCATATCCTTTGTGATCGCCAGAAATCAGTTTGTTGTCATAGGTCATAGATGTTGGGTGCACGGCGAACCAGTTCACCATGCCAACGGGCCCATCTGATCCAACGAAACTCAGGAGTGTCATCTCCTTGTCCATAGGCCCTGGATATCTTGCGCGTTCTTCTGCAGGGTTTTGTTCGTAAGCAGCCATCGAACGATTTTCACCTGCCCCCTCGACATCGCCTTTATTGATCAGAATATTCCCGGGCTGGAGGTCATTGTGAGCCGCACCAATAGCGTCGACGACCCCCTCAACGATCCGTTCAAAGCGCTCCGGGTAGAACGCGCCAGCCAAACCCAGCGCCACGCGAGTATGCCAATGTCCCCCGACACCGGCATGAGTATGCGTTGCGCTCAGAACCACATTTTCAAGCGTGTAGAGTTCGCCATATTGCGCTTGCAGCCGATCGAGAACCTCCAGTGTGATGTTGTGTTCAATGCTACCGATATCTGCACTCACAAAGACAAGACGCTTGCCATTGTCCGGTTCTGCGATAATGAACGCTCTGGCGCGTTGACGGATATGGAGACCTTCGGTCAGTTGGTCCTCGCGGCCAAAGCCCCACATCTGAATGCCAAAGGCTGGTCCTGTAATATCCGTCATGCCGCGACCAATGAGATATTCAGGCACCGCGGCTTTGGCACCGGTGGCGCCAACAACCATAAGAAATGTCAGCAGACATTTTGCAATCAGGTGGATCATGTAATGCGCGCCCCTCAGATACAATTCAGTGTCTGGGAGCATCTTTAAACCTCGACCGTCAAAAAGGCTAGTTTTGACTATTTATTGTCGAATAGTCACAGCCGCTTCTCGAGCCACATGACATCCCAGTACGTGTCGAACTTCCGGCCGACTTCTGAATAGGTTCCCACCTCGGTGAAGCCAAAGCGCTTGTGCAAAGCGAGGGATGCATCATTTGGCAGCGTGATGCCGGCAAGGGCGCGATGCACATCCTCACCTTTAAGGGCTTCAAAGAGCCGGGCATAGAGCGCTGACCCCAGGCCCTGTCCGCCAACCTGTGAATCAAGATAGACACTCACCTCGACTGAGGTCCCATAAGCTGCTTTCGGGCGGTAGGCGCCAGAACAGGCCCAGCCCAATACGGCATCCGCATTAACCGCCACGAAGCATTGATGCCGCCCGCTTGTTCCCAGCTTCTCAAGCCAGTAGGCGCTGTCTTCGTCTGTCTTTTCTTCAATATCGAAGGTGATCGGTGTTTCGCGAATATAGTGATTGTAGATCTTGTTGATCTGCGGAATGTCGGCGGCCACTGCCCAGCGGATAATGACATCGCTCATGCAGACAGCTCCTGCAACAAAGCGGGGAGTTGTTCTGGAATGTCTTCTGCAATCAATCCCCTCCCAACCCTTCGGCCAGCTTCGCCGTGCAGCCACACGGCCGCGGCGGCGGCCTGAAACACCGGCATGCCCTGAGCGAGAAGTCCGGTGATCATGCCTGCCAGCACGTCGCCAGAACCTGCGGTACCGAGTTCCGGTCCTGCATTAGAATTGATCACTGCTCTTCCATCGGGAGAGGCGATGACGGTATCGGGGCCTTTCAAGACGATGATGGCATGGGCGATTTTTGCGGCTGCACGAGCTCGTTCGAGTTTTGAACCCTCAAGGTCGGGGAAGAGCCGCTTGAATTCTCCCTCGTGGGGCGTGAGCACAACGGGACCCGCAAAATAATTCTCTATTGCAACAAAGAGGTCGCGCGGTATCGCTTCAAACGACGTCAGTGCATCCGCATCGAGCACCGTTGCCGCTCCTGACGTCAGCACTGCCTGTACATTTTCGCGTGTATCTGACCCGACACCATTGCCCGGACCTATGAGAACCGCATTCTTTCTCTTGTCTTCCAGCAGGTCAGTCAACCCTTCAGCGCCCTCAAACCTCTGCAGCATAATCGCCGTCAGGTGCATTGCGTTTACTTGAAGCGCGCTAGGTGGTGAGGCAACGGTGACAAGACCCGCTCCCATACGAAGTGCCCCTCTTGCGCCAAGCCGCGCCGCGCCCGTCGCGCTTGGCCCACCAGACACGGACACCGCATGACCACGCACGTATTTGTGCCCCTCATTTGCCAATGTTGGGAAATCTGACTGCCAGGCAGAGAGGTGATTTTCTTGAAGCTGAATGTCGAGTTCGTCGAGAGCGCCGTCCTCGATACCAATATCCGCGACAATCACCTCGCCGCAATGAGTACGGCCCGGCAGCAAAAGGTGAGCCGGCTTCTTTCTGAAGAATGTCACTGTCAGAGCTGCGCGGAAGGCAGCACCGCGAACGCTGCCTGTGTCACCGTCAATGCCGCTTGGCACATCAACCGACATAACAGGCGTACCCCGTTCCGTCGCGGCGTCTACCAGGGCCTTCGGTGTTCCTTCCAGGTTTTTTGAGAGGCCAGCGCCAAACAAAGCGTCAACGATCAGCTCTGCATTGTCGACGGCATCTGGTGTCAGAGAGTACACAGGTCCGTTCCACCTATGTGCAACGTGGCCAGCATCGCCGCGAAGTGCGTCTCGTTCCCCCATCAAAAAGATGGAGACGCCCCACCCTGCTTGACGCAGCAGGCGGGCGATAACAAATCCGTCGCCACCATTGTTGCCCGGCCCGCACAGCACGGCGACCTGACATCGCTCAAACCGTTCCTTGATCGCATCCGCGCAGGCCTTGCCGGCCGCTTCCATCAGAGTAATGCCACTCGTACCACGCGCGATGGCCCATCGGTCCGCCGCGTACATTTGCTCAACAGTCAGTATCTCACTCATGGCTTGAGTATAAGCGCGGTGCGATGGCGGAAAAAAGGCATCGTTCGACCTAAATAGGTGGCCCATACCTGTCAGCATATTGCTTTGGCGTCATTCCGCTTGCCTTTGCAAATTGTTTTCTGAACGCGCTCTCATCGGCAAAGCCTGTTGCGAGCATCAGGTCCGGCACCGGGGCAGCTGTCGTTTCGATCAATTGTTTAGCAACACCCATTCTGATTTGATTGATTAGTGCCTTGGGCGACATATTCGTTGTTTCAGCAAGACGCCGTTGCAACGTGCGCGGCGTTAGTCCTAGCTCGGTGGCCACGTCCCCTACTGCCGGTAGATCGGGCAGACATTGCAGTACGATCCGCTCTATGCGTTTTTCAAGCGGCGGCTTTGCCTTCATCAACTCCATCGTGCGGAATGCAGACTGGGTGGGCGGCACCCGTTCAATCATCGCGAATTTGGCAACCAGCGAGGCCAGCGAGCGGGCAGAGAATTTCTCAATCAAGTAGAGACCCAGGTCCAGATGAGAATAGGGCCCTGCTGCACAGATGAAGCCATTGTCTTCGGTGAGTGTTTCCTCTGCTCTCAGGTCAATATCAGGATAGCTCTCCTTTAATTGTGCCTGCGCCCACCATGTTGCGGTCGCCTTGCGTCCCTGAAGGAGACCCGCCTCAGCGAGCAGAAAGACAGCACTGCATTGCGCCGCTACTGCGCCACCGGCGGAGGCCCAACGACGCAAGGCTGCTGCTTCTGTTTCTCTGGATTTCACTGCCGCGGTAAGATCAAGGTTACGCGTCATACACCCAGGCACGATGAGCATGTCGCCTTTCTTGGCAACCGGCATTTTTCGCTCAACGGGAAGAGCCATACCCCCGTCTGTGGTGACCGGCTCTGCAGCCAGACCAACAATCACAGGACTAAACCGCGCTCCCGCATCTCCGCGTTCCTGTGAGATGCGGTTTGCGAGATGGAACAATTCCGAAATGCCTAGAACAGCGGACCCAACGCACCCGGGTAACGCCAAAATGTAGAGCTGCTGCACGAACAAGGACCTCCACGCTCAATGTCGTATTTGCCCATATATTTGTCTTTTTCGCCAATAGTCAACCGCTGATGAGTGCGCGAGGGTCGGAGCAACCATTCACACCAAAGAGGTTCAGAAATGACATTTTCCTCCACGCCCCCAACGCTCAAACTGCTGCGCGGCGTCCTGATCTTCAAAATCGCCGTCACCGTATTTCTCTGGGCAGGCCCCCTTCTTCTGTTTCCGGTTTCGCTGTTCGAAACGCTGATGGGCGAAGCCCCCTCCCCCATCAGCTATGCCAGGCTGCTTGGCGTCGCCTATCTCGCCCTTATCGTGAACTATGCAGGTGGCTTCATCCAGACGACGCGCGGCATCGTCCCGTGGGTCACCATATGGACGGGTCTCGTCAGCAATGGCGGCGGTCTGCTGATGCTGACTTACCTCAACCTTACGGGCTCGCAGCAAGCTTCAACGCTGACGGCTGTATCCATGACAGCGCTTGCACTGATCGTTTCTGGCTTGGTGTTTTGCACCGTCCGGTTTCGGTCTTCAGTCACCGCGATGCCCAAGCCGGTCTAATTGACCTTGGTTTCAGCTTCGGTGCCCTGTTCAAGAACAGAAAGCTTGGTGCCTTGCGTTTCAAAAACCGTGACAGAACAATTATCGGGCCGGAAACAAATAACGCGCGGATCATCCAACGCATGACCAACGGCTGCGTTGATCGCGATGAAGTGAGAGAAGATCACCGTGTCGGTTTCCAGCTCGAGCAGGGCATCAACCACAGATTGCTTCCACCCAACGAGATTCAGATCATGGCCGACAGGTGCTTCGGTTTCTGCCCAGGTGCCGGTCATGATCTGCCTCAACCAGACGCCGCGTTCTTCGAGGCTAAGATCCGGTGAGGGAATTTCGGCAACTCTGGGTTCAATAGCCGCAGTCTGTCCCCATGCGTTTGCTAGCGGCACGCTTGTTTCCTGGCAGCGTTTTAAAGGGCTCGACATTACCGGTAGCGCTGAGGCTTCGCGGGACATGATGGCCTTTGCCGCAGCTTCTGACTGAGCGCGCCCAAGGTCAGACAGCCCCGGGTCTTTATCTTCACTCCAGCCAGCTGCCGCTTCACCATGTCGGATCATGTAAATTCGTGCCATTCCAAACTCCCATGCCGCAGGAGGAAATCTATCGACCCTATCGACAGGGCCCTCAACGGCGAATAACGTTCCAATGTGTCAATGCGGAGGGAATAGCATGTCCGAGCAAAACGGTCCAAACGGTGGCTCCAACAATTCCGATATCGTCAAACTCATCTATCTTCTGAATTTCGGTGGATTTGTTACAGGTGGCCTCACAACCATTATCGGATTGGTGATGGCCTATCTCAGGCGGTCTGACGCAAATGATTTAACCGAAACGCATTTCACCTATCAGATACGCACGTTTTGGATCGGCCTGCTTTACTTCACCGTTAGCGCGATTTTGTTCGTCTTCGTTATTGGCATGCTCACAATGTTCGCCACTGCGATCTGGGTGATCGTGCGGAACGTCAAAGGGTTCTTTTGGATGAATGACAACGAACCAGTGCCTGACCCTGAAACATGGCTTTGGTGACGACCTTCGGAAGCGCCGAGTTTTCAGTCGATCCCCAATACTGCATTGGCCCGCCGGCGAAAATCAGCCTCGGTGAGCGACGGATCAGTGAGGCTTTCAAGCAGAAAGCCCCTTGAGAGACTGAGCAATATCGCCGCCGTCAGACGCGGATGTCGACACCGCGCGCGCTGCAAACTGTCTGCCAAAGCCTCAATAACCTTTTGTTCCCAATCGCGAAACACTACCGCGATCTCCGGGCGGCGGCTGGCGTACAAGATGAGCTCTTGTTCGACGCGCGTCGTAGCCGCGCCCGCCATATCAAGGGACACCGCCGCGCATAGGTTATCGACGATCCGGCTTTTGGTCATACGATCCGTGTGGTCCCATTTCACGATTGCGTCGTAATCCTCGACCTGCCCCAGATGATGCTCAAAGGATCTGAGGACCAGTTCGTCTCGCGTCGGAAAGTGGTAGCTCACCACACCATGGGAAACCCCCGCCTCAGCCCCAACGCTGCGATGGGTCACACCATCAACTCCTTCAGCTGCGATCACCCGTAGCACCGCATCCAGAATGAGTTGTTTCTTTTGGTCCCCAACGCCCAATGCATTTGCCCTTCTGTGACCCTCTTTAAGACACTAAGTTACAAAAATTTTTGACAAATGTCCAAATTTGGGTTTTTCTGTAAATGCCTCGGCAACAAGCATTGACCTTCAAACGTGCAACCAAGAACGGAAGTCTGGCATGAACATCGATTTGATCCAGGAGAGCAGCAGTCGACACGAAGGCGTAACCCAGTTCCCGGCAGAAATTGTCGTGGAGGGCACCCCGACCGCCGAAACATGGGTGACAGATCAGTTCCCCGCAGAAGGTGTAGTCCAAACCGGCATCTGGGTGGGCGAACCCGGGAAAATCAACGTCCCTTACTATCCTACCGACGAAGTTTTTACGGTGATCACCGGAAAAATCGAAATCACCAACGAGGATGGCTCCCTTGTTACCGTGAACCCTGGAGAAAGCGGGCGCATTCGCAAAGGTTGGAAAGGTATCTGGCACGTCGTGGAAAAGACGCGCAAATGCTACGTGACGATCGGGAATCAAACTTCATAGACGCCTTTCGGCGCGCCCCGGACATCGATGAAAGGTGCCAGTACCAATGACAAGCATTCCCGAGTTCGACTCAAAGGACAAGTCACAGTCCATAGCCTCCGCATTTGAGGATGCGGGTGCTGTCGTTATTCATAATGCCCAGAGTGCCGAAAACATCAGCGCGATAAAACAGGAGTTGCGGCCACATATGGAGGCCGCTCCTTTGGAGATGGACGACCCTGAGGGTTTCTACCCGGCGAACACACGGCGCGTCATTGCGCTCATCGCCCGTTCTCCCAGCACACACCCTTTGGCCTTGCACTCGACAGTCAACAACGTTGTCGCGGAGCACCTAGGCAGCAATTGTGAATCCTACCATCTGCATGTTACTGCGGCTCTGGAAATAGGACCTGGTGCTCGTGCGCAGGTTCTCCATCGGGAGAGCGATCCGTTTGACTATTTTCCTATACCCCGACCAAATCTCGTTATGTCAGCCATGTGGGCACTCACTGACTTCCGCAAAGACAACGGCGCAACGTTGATCGTTCCTGGGAGCCACAAATGGGAAGCGGAAAGAACTGCTGAGCCTGACGAGATATTGAATGCGGAGATGCCCGCTGGATCCGTCCTTCTGTGGACGGGTGGCACACTGCATGCCGCAGCTGCCAACGTTTCGCAGGATTGGCGCTACGGCATCATACTCTCTTACGGCTTAGGCTGGCTGCGCCAGGAAGAGAACATGTTCCTTGACACACCAGCAGACATTGCTGCCAACATGCCCGAGGAGATAAGAGACCTGCTTGGTTTCAAACCGCACGGGTCCCTCGGCCTGTTTGATCCCTCGGTTGGCGGATAACAAAAAGGCGGCTCTGGGAGCCGCCTTTGCCAGATGACTTTTGCTTCTCATTTCTATGAGAGCGTGAAGACGTTGAGTCCTGTGTCCGTATTCTCAACGGTGCCCGGACGGCCGAGGCTTTCCTGATTGAGCAGGCTCTGAATGTCCGCCTCTGCGGTTACGTGTGATACGAACCGAGCATTGTCTGCATCCAACCGCCCCATCACAATGCCGAATTCCGGCCCATTGCGTCCATGCATGACGGTGAAGGTTTCGATCTTCGCGGCACCGTTTGGTTTTTCTTCCACGCGCGGGTGGTCCATCGCATCAAGTTCAGCCTGATAGGTCGCGGGGTTCTCCCTTTTCCAGGGTCCCTCGGTAGGTGTTGTGGAATAGAGGCCGATGCCGTGCTTCGTCACATAGTAGCCGTTCGACGTACACATGCCCTTCTTGCCGGGATTGGCCCGAAGCTTTTCAACCATGGTGGCGATGGAGTGCATGACGTAGTTGTTTCCTGCACCGCCAAAATAAGGCAATCCACCGGTGACGGTCAGAGAGCGTGGATCACCAACTTTGATGCCCAGCTCCTTCATGCCAATTTGTACGGCACTCGGGAAACAGGAATAGAGATCCATGATGTCAATTTCATCAATCGACCAACCAGCCTGTGCAAAGGCTTTCTGCCCCATCATCCGGATGGCAGGGCTTGAATGAAAGTTCTGGCGCTCCGTCAAGAACCAGTGGTCGTTCGCATCGCCTGAGCCGTGGAGATAGACCCATTTGTCCTCCGGCACGCCCAGTTCGCGGGCTTTCTCAACCGACATCATGACAACAGCTGCTGCCTGATCGACCGCCATAATAGCGTTCATATATTTCGTGTAGGGATAGCCGACATAACGGTTGGCATCGGTTGGTGTGGCAATCTCTTCAGGCGTTCTTTCAATCGGGAACCAGGCCTGAGGGTGCGCCGCGGCAACCTTTGTGAAGGGCGACATCAATTCGCCAATGAACATTTGATGGTCTTTGACAGACCGGCCAGCTTCTCCGCGAAGCGCATTTTCAAAGAGCGGATAGCAATTCACCGGATGCTGAAGCTTGTGAAGGTTCTCGACCTTGGTCGCCCCTTCTTTTTCGTATCCGATGTCGATCCGGGTGCCGCCGGGATCATCGTTCCAGCTTTCTGGTGTTTTGCCTGCCATGAGGAGCTTCTGCATCGACCCAAAACATTCAACGCCGGCGAGGAGCACCACGTCCTGATCGCCTTCCGCAATTTTTTCCGCTGTATAATTCACCAGCAGTTGAGGCGTGTTGCCGCCGGTTGGGCCATAGCAGGTGTTTGCTGGTGTTGCCCCAAGCTTGTTCGCAAGCGTTTGAGGCAGATTGGCGTATTGATTGATCGGAAGCTCACGACTGCCGGGACTGTCGATCACAAAACGGGTGCAGGTGATGGTGTCGAGTTTGCCGGTCAATTCAGCGATTGTTGTATCTGCAAGCGCGAGCTTTGCGGCATCCGCCATTAGCGAGGCAGGGTCTTTAACCTTGTCGAGATCTTTTTCTTTTTGAACTACCTGCCCACATCCAACCAGGATGGGCGTGCGCGGATCTATCATCCGATAACTCCCGTTTGTTTCGCTCTCATGACCAATTGCCCGTGAAGATAACGATAGGCCTACCGCTGTCCAGTGCGCCGATATGACGTCGCGTTTTGCGCCACTCATACGCTTTCACAGAAATGTTAATCGGGTTCAATTGGATTTCAGATGCGCATACGTATCTACTGAGTGACCTCAACAAAGGCTGTGCCATGACCGACCAGGAAACATCTCCCACCCCAATCAAAATCACCCTCTATCGCTGGGCGGGACAATGGGGACCGTTCAAAGTGAAGATCCCTTGTGGCGAATGCGCGCTTACCGTCGACATTATTGAAGACACGATAGCAAACGAGCTGGACGGCGTGCCTGTCGAACTTGATGTCCGTGAATGGCTGTCAGAATGGTGGAAGCCACTCCGCAAAGGTGCCTGGCATGCGCCGATCGTCTTGGTCGACGACGAAGTTGTGTCAGAGGGCGAAGCATTAAACCGCGGCGTCTTGGCGGAAAAGGTCATGAACCTCGCGACTGAGAGATTTCCGGTTAAAGGCAATCAACTGTTCGGCAAAGAAAGCTGCCCGCATTGCACCCGCGCCAAAAAATATCTCGACGAAGCCGGAATTAAGTACAGCTATCATGATGTGGTGAAGAACCCTGGCCGGATGTATGAAATGTTTCCCCGCGTCAAAGCTCACATTGGAGAGAAGACCCCCGTTACGGTTCCGCAGATTTGGCTCGATGGAGAATATATTGGTGGGGCCGATCAGCTTTCTGAAAAGCTTGGCGTCAAAGTCGAGCCGCAGGTAGATCGGGCCCGCTCGTCACTCTCTCCGTCCAAGTGGTTTGGCCGACGCAGGAAAGCAGCAGCCGCCTAGCGCAGACGATTGATACCCACCCACAGGGCTATCAGCAATAGTGGTAACACCAATTCGGCCATCATAAGTACGGTGAAAAGCGGATGCGGTTGTCCCACCGCCATAGCAGACAGAAGTCGACCTGCACCACCTGCGAAGAACAACCCTGCCAAAATGGGAACAAGTCTAAAGTTCTCATCAAGGCTGTTTGCAGCTCGAAGCACAATAATTCCGTACGCCACCCAAAAGACAGAATAGAACCGAAGCTCGGAATCGACATTGGGCGATGACAGGCCATTGAGTTCTTGTGGATCAGACAGAAAGGAATTGATGATTGCTGCAAAGAACTGCCCCGTGGCATCAGACCCCAGAAACAACATAGACAACCCGATACCAATTGCTGCGACGCCCAGCACAAACAGGTTCGCACGCAAGATCAGTTTCATCATGGTGACTCCAGCTCTTTTGGTCCGGCGATGATGCAACCAATTGCACACAGAAGAAAGGATCTGCTTAGGACAGATTGTCCCGTGGTCTGCACAACACCCCAACCTGCCTCACTAACTGTAGAGGTGCGGCCGGGATGAAAGCGAGACAACCTAAACTGGATTCTTTTCGCGATAGTCGAATGCACTCAGGAGGAAGCGGGCACCCAGAATAAGTGCGTCCGCATTCACACTGTGATCCAGGCCGGGCATGATCTGACCAGCGGCAACAACCCCGACATCCTGAAGTGCTTCCAGCGCCGGAGCCTGCGCAGAAGCGGGAACCATTGGATCGGCATCGCCATTGACGAGCATCACCGGTGGCTTGCAGGTTATCTCCTCTGCTAACCGATCCCGGCCCACCAATCCACCTGCATACCCAAGCAATGCCGCAGGCGCGACTGCACGGCGAAGGCCTGCATGCAAGGTCATCAGCGTCCCTTGTGAGAAGCCCACCAGTGCGAGTCTGTCTGGCGTTAGACCTGCGACAGTGAGCTCGTGGCCAAGGATTGGCTGAAGGTCATCTGCAGCGTTTTCCACCTCTGGAAACAGAAGCGGATGTCCGGGCGGTAGTTTAGGTATCCATTGAAAGCCACCGGGTGCGTCCGGGCACGGCGTTGGCGCTGACGGTGCAGAGAAGGCAACATCCGGCATGGACTTTGCCCAATAGTCGGCGAAGGACATGAGGTCCGCACCGTTAGATCCCAACCCATGCAGAAATACGACAAGCCATTTTGGATCACCGCTAAGAGCGTCTCGGCGAAGTGGCTCGCTCATCCGAAAAACCGTTTTAGGCGGAAGACACTCTCTTCCAACACTTCAGGTTGCTTTGAGAAACAGAAGCGGACCATGTTTCGGGGTATGCCTAACCCTCCCTCGCTCGGTTTATAGAACGGGCTCACAGGGATCGCGCTCACGCCAGCCTTCGAGGTGATTTCTTTGCAAAAATCCAGATCGGTCCCGTTATAGCGAAGGCCCGAGATGTCGGTTGTCACGAAATAGGTGCCGTCTGCACGCACCACATCAAACCCAACAGCCGCCAGCCCTTTGGATAGAAGATCTCGCTTCTGCTCCAGATCTGTGGCGAGGTTCTGGAAGTAGGCGTCGCCTTGGCCCAATCCACTATTTAGCCCCCATGCAACCGCTAGCTGGAATGCTGGCGGTGTCGTGAAGGTTACAAACTGGTGGGCTTTGTTGACCAATGCCAAGAGATCCGGCGCCGCGGTGACATATCCGATCTTCCAACCTGTCAGAGAGAAAGTCTTTCCGGCTGAGGCAATCCGCACGCAGCGCTCGCGCATACCGGGAAGCGCCATCATCGTCTCGTGGGCCGCACCGGAATAAACCAGGTGCTCATAGACTTCATCCAGAATCACATATGCATCATGCTTCACCGCCAGGTCTGCGATGCCCTGCAGTTCGGCTTTTGTGAACACCTTGCCAGTGGGGTTCATGGGTGTGTTGACCACAATGAGTTTGGTCTTGTCAGAAAATGCCGCAGCCAATGCTTCGAGGTCGAGGTCCCAATGCGGGACTTCCAGTCCAACTGTCACAGCCCGCGCACCTGTCGCCTCAACCATGGGCAGATAAGAGTCATAAAAAGGCTCAATGAGGATCGCCTCGTCCCCTACGTTCAAAAGTGCCAAAAAACAATCGGCCAACGCTTCTGTCGCGCCAGAGGTGACGAGGGTCTCTGTCGCCCAGTCAACCTCTAGGCCATAGAAGCGCGTGTCATGATCTGCGACAGCTTGTCGAAGCTCCGGGACGCCCATAGAGGGCGGGTACTGATTGGGGCCTGCCATGACCGCCTGAGCCGCCTTTTCTCTAAGCTCCACCGGTCCTTCGTCATCGGGGAACCCCTGCCCCAGATTGATGGCGCCATGCTCCATCGCCATCGCCGACATAGTGGTAAAGATTGTTGTGCCGAGCCCCGAGAAGATTGTGTTTCCTGGCCGCATTGATCCCCCAAACAGCTCTGATTTGTTTGCCGCGGAGCATCTCAGAGGTTCGCAGATGGGGCAATGACACGATAGACCAAGCCCGAAAGGCTATTTTTTATGCAATTGCCTATTTTTTGCGCTCAATATATGCCCAGAAATTGAGCGGTATACACCAGCCAACCATTTAATGCATTGATTCAAATCGACTTTTTGGAGCCCAAAGCATTGGCACAGCTTGTGCTAACCAAATATTACCGCGGGCGCGGCGGTGGCGCGTCACATTGCAAGCTTTACAAGATTGCACCGGAAAAGAGCAAAAAACATGGCTCACCGGTCGGTCAGGAAACAAAAACGATGAAAAAAATCGAGGCAATCATCAAGCCGTTCAAGCTCGACGAGGTGAAGGAAGCGCTTCAGGAAGTCGGGCTTCAGGGGATCACCGTGACCGAAGCCAAGGGCTTTGGACGACAGAAAGGCCACACAGAACTCTACCGGGGTGCTGAATATGTGGTCGATTTTCTACCAAAAGTGAAAATCGAGGTGGTACTTGACGACGAAACCGTAGAAAAAGCGGTTGAGGCTATTCAGAATGCGGCCCGCACAGGACGCATTGGCGACGGGAAGATCTTCATCTCTTCCGTCGAAGAGGCCATCCGTATCCGCACCGGGGAAACCGGCGACGAAGCAATTTAATACCACACGCCCCTTTCTGGGGTTTGTGCAAATCCAACCGGTGGGCATAAGCCTGCCATCACTTACGAGACACAGCAGGGAAAGAGAACACCATGGCCGATGCCGCCGCTGTCCTACAGACAATCAAAGACAAAGACGTGAAATATGTGGACCTTCGGTTCACCGACCCACGCGGTAAAATGCAGCACGTGACCTTCGACATTGCGATGATCGAAGACGAAGACTTCTTCACCGATGGACAGATGTTCGACGGCTCCTCAATCGCTGGCTGGAAAGCGATCAACGAGTCCGACATGATCCTGATGCCTGACTGCGCGACCGCGACGATCGACCCGTTCTATGCGCAGACAACACTTGCGATCTTCTGTGACATTGTTGAGCCAAACACAGGTGAGCTCTATGACCGCGACCCGCGGGGCACAGCAAAACGTGCAGAGGCCTATCTCAAGAGCACCGGCATTGGCGACACATGCTATTTCGGGCCTGAAGCAGAATTCTTCGTGTTTGACGATGTTCGCTTCTCTTCAACGCCTTACAATACTGGCTTCGTCCTCGACAGCGTTGAGCTGCCAGACAATACCGGCACTGAATATGAGATGGGCAACCTCGGCCACCGTCCACGCACAAAGGGCGGCTATTTCCCAGTCAATCCAATCGACAGCGCGCAGGACCTTCGTTCCGAGATGCTCTCCACGATGGCTGAGATGGGCGTTGAAGTTGAAAAGCATCACCACGAAGTGGCTGCTGCTCAGCACGAGTTGGGCATGAAGTTCCAGACTCTCACCACAGTTGCTGACCATCTGCAGATCTACAAATATGCGATCCACAATGTGGCGCACGCATTTGGCAAGTCCGCTACCTTCATGCCGAAGCCTGTCTTCGGCGACAACGGCACGGGCATGCACTGTCACCAGTCAATCTGGAAAGACGGCAAGCCAACATTTGCTGGCAATGGCTACGCCGACCTTTCAGAAACCTGCATGCACTACATTGGCGGTATTCTGAAACACGCTAAGTCGCTGAACGCGTTCACGAACGCTTCCACCAACTCCTACAAGCGTCTGGTTCCTGGCTATGAAGCGCCAGTGCTGCTTGCTTACTCTGCACGCAACCGTTCAGCTTCCTGCCGTATTCCTTACGGCACATCGCCAGCGTCCAAGCGGATTGAAATCCGCTTCCCGGATCCAACCGCCAACCCATACCTCGCCTTCTCTGCGATGATGATGGCTGGCCTTGACGGCATCCAGAACAAGATCGATCCAGGCGACCCAATGGACAAGGACCTGTACGCCCTTCCACCAGAAGAGCTGGCAGACATCCCGACAGTTGCGGGCTCGCTTCGCGAAGCTGTTGAAAGCCTTGATGCTGACCGTGACTATCTGACGAAAGGTGATGTGTTCACCAATGAGCAGATCGACGGCTACATCGAACTGAAGATGGAAGAGATTGAACGTTTCGAAATGACGCCGCACCCGGTTGAATTCGACATGTACTACTCCGTCTAACGTCAGACACATTTATTGCGGAAAAGGCCGGTGTTCTCACCGGCCTTTTTTTTAGCGCCATTCTTTTATTTAATCATTTAATTAAATGAAGTATGTTGGTCGGCATCACGCGAATGAGGTGTGCCCGACATGAAGCTCTACAATGCCAACGCAGGAAACCCTAAGCGAGTTCGGATCTTCATCGCTGAAAAGGGAATAGATGTTCCGCGGGTTGACCTGGAGGCCGGCACAGATACCCGGACAGATGAGTTCCGTAACATCAACTCGCTAGCTGAGCTCCCGGTTCTGGAGCTTGATGACGGACGCATCATCACGGAGAGCGTCGCCATCTGCCGGTACCTCGAAGCAAGATATCCAGAACCGCCGCTCATGGGACGAGATGCTTTTGAGCAAGGCATCATAGAGATGTGGAGCCAACGAATTTTCCATCAGCTCTTCCTGCCCCATGGCCACTATGTACGCCACACCATCGACTTGTTTAAGGATGTGGTCACTCAAGTTCCAGACTTCGCCGCAGCAGAGCGCGCTGTCATCCCACAAAGATGGGAATGGCTGAATGAAGAAATGTCAGATGGCCGCCCCTTCATTGCTGGCGATGAATTCAGCATGGCCGACATCCACGGCATGGTTGTTCTGATGCTGGGTGGCTTCTTTGACCTGCCGATCCCCGCATCCTGCACATTTGCAAATCGATGGGCTGACAGTGTCCGTGCGCGTCAAAGCTGGGATGCGTAGGTAGCTCAGTCTACTGACTTCACAAGATACATTTTTATTCAGCTTACTGATTAAGTAGACCCAAGAATAATAGGTCAGCAGTACAGACTCATAGCGCGATGCAACGTCACATCGCACGATTCCCTTGACACGAAGCCGATTCCTTGCTACAAAGTTAATGCACAATTCAGAAGGAGGTTTCGAAGATGACCCCACCTGCGAAGCGTAGCGTAGCTTGAAAACACTGGCGTATATGTCACTTTCAAGCAGTGAGAATTTCCAAAATCGATTGAAGCGTAGAGTCCGATTGACGTGTGCAGACGCGCAGCTCAAACGCAAAGGATTTTAGGCCAGATAGCGCAAACACAGACCTTTAGCCACAGCTGCATCAAGCAGCGTCGGTCTCTAGACATACGATGAAAAGCCCGGCTCTTTAGCATGGGCACGTGCGAGAAGCACAAAAGCAACCCCGTCCCAGGTCGCCGATCTGAGGAGATCGGGGTTGCGTTGTTCTGCCCCCAGACATTTCCTGCTAAAACGTGAGCCTCCCTGACCCTTCTTCCTATTAGTATGAAACCAAGGCGTGAGGTGACAGCTAAGCGCTAGCTGGACTCGGGTTTGAACTCACGACGCAATTCTTCTGTCACAATCTCAACCGGCAGCGAGCTTGGGGGATCGCTGCGGAGAGATGGGTCTGCACTGCTGGCGGCCAAAGAATCGGGTGTTGGCGCACCGAACCCCAATTCGGGCACAACCCAGTCGATCGGTGTCGACCACCATTGATGCTCTTTGTTTTGCTCTAGCCCATTCAGCCTCGCCACGAGACCGTCCAGAGGTATACGCGGCTCAGGCGCAATTGAGACGACATCGAACCAGGACTCCGCCCGATAGCAAAACCTGTAGCGCGTTCCGTCATCGTCAGAATATGCCAATAGGACCCGGTACAGATCGCCAACTGCGTGGCGAAGCCCCATGACGGTGATATCCCTATCGGTTTCAATTACGGCGAGGTCCTCCTGCCGATAGTGGGCAATGCGCACTCCTTCCCCTACCTCAACTCTCCTGATGTCCTCCACAACTTGCCGGTGCCTTTCCTCCCACCCGTTTTGGATGGCGAAAGGGTCATCAAGCAGTGTTGTTTCCAGGAGCTGGAAGCAGCGCTGATAGGCGTCTGACAAATTGGTCAGATGTTGGTCGGTCATGGGGTCGCCATAAAATGGCTCAAACCGCTCGGCCTCAGACATCAGTGTCAGTTCCAGCGCCAACGCGTCTGGGCCCTCCCACTTTGCCAAATCTCCGGTCGTCGCCGTTCGCAGGATCAGATCCTGATGTTTCAATGCCAGGTCCGGGTAGAGAACGCAGAATGCAGAGAGCACACCGTCTGCATCAAGATGATTGTTCGTCACTATTGAAAACTCGCCCAACAGTTCCTGTCGTTCATCGGGCGATAAAGCGGCAAGTTTGAGCGCGGAACCGGTCGTCAAATCATGACGAAGGGGCGCGGGAGTCGAATGCCCCGGCCAATGACTGATCGTCCGGTATCCGTCCGAATAGCCATCGACCATAAGCGTTTCGTTGGGATCCAATCCCGAATGAAAAGGCTGAAATTTGAGCGCAGACATAAAGCACCTCCTGCTGTTTCCAGAAGAAAACACCTCTTCGCCTAATAAGTAAATTTTTTTCTTTTTTTATTATACAGGCAGTCGCTCGGCAAAGAGCCTGGCATAGAAACGCGCCCGCGCGTTCAGATCGCCAGGCTCCACCCAGTTCCGGTCCATGCGGGCCCACTCTTCTCGCTCTGGATCAAGCCCCAGATCCTGAAGGTAGTCCCCATCCGCAATGAAGAACTGTCGACGGTATCCAAGCAAAAACCCACCATGCTCACGATGGATCTCCAGCGCTTCTTGATAGTCCGCCAGCCAGATATTCTGGTGAGCCATCATGCGCCCTGGACAAAGGATGGTGCCGAAGTCACCGCCGACCTCATCGCCTTCCATCACCTGCGCCAATGCGGCCCAGGTGCGGAAGCCAAGCTCCATGGCAATGACGTTAAGGCATAGACGGCGCTTCACCTGCCCAACCACTTCCTGATCAGTCAGTGACGCCATTCCAGGCAGGGCCCGCATGCGGGCGACATCAACGGCTGACGCTTTTTCAACCTGCTTGTGCAAACGACGGGCTTTGGATTTTAGAAATGCCAGGACATCTGTGACTGTTTCGCCCAAGGGATGGTCCTGCGAGGGCTGTGCTTGCGTGTTTTCTGACTCCATTGACATGAGGCCACTCTCCTTATCGCCCCTCTTCCGCTCCATGGGGTCACAAGAAAGCAACATGCCGAAATCAGACGGTCGCTCAACAGATGGGCGGGTGCTTTCGCTTTTGGCGGACCAGGCGCGCCCGCAGCGCCTTTCCGCGTCTTCTACGCCGCCTTGAGCGATATGGCAAGTCGGATCAGGGCGAACTACCCTTCTCTGATATGCGTTCCAATAGAAATGTCACACGCTCCTCGACAGGCCGTTTTGGCAGAATGACCGGTTCATAGCCAAACTCGGCAAAACTCACCAGCAAACGTTCATACTCCTCCACCGCCCGGTCGAAACCTGTTTGCCGCTCCGAGTCGTTCTGGAAAATTTCTGGCCAAGGTGGCGTCAGGAAGACCTGATCTGTGTAGCGCTTCGTCTCGATCAGGCGCCGATGCTCTCGCCTGACTTCGCCCTCTAGATGGGAGACGTAGGAGATCGCATCGATGAAGGAGCGATCATAAAAGACCGGACCCGGCACTTCGGCGGCATCAAATGAGGCGACAGAGATTTCAATCGCTTTGGCAGCAAAGGCCTCTGGGTTTACCCATGGCAGTGCCTTCCCACCAGAAGCCTGCTCTTCGCGCACAATTTGGCGGCCGGGTTCCTCAAAGGTCTGAAACCCACGCCGCCGTAATTCGCTCAACAGTGTTGACTTGCCACCGCCGGAACAGCCCGACAGGATAAACCGTTGTGGCCGCGTCACGTCCAGGTGCTCAGCGCACACCTGCTTCTTCGAGATGAGGCCCCAGTCGCCCGGTAATCCAGGCGAAGAACATGCGATAGTCACTCACCAGCGACCAGAGCGGGTAGGTAAAGGTCGCCGGCTTGTTCTTCTCAATTGTAAAGTGAGCGACCCAGGCAAAGAAGTATCCCGACAGCGGCGCTGCTACGAACCACCAGGCGTTGACGAAGATGCCAAGCCCCAGTGCCACGATGGAAAGTGCTGTACCGATATAGTGCATGGTGCGGCAGGCTGGAACAGAATGCTCCTGCAGGTAATACGGCCAGAACTCGGCATAGGTGGCGATGCGATCGCTCTCACTCGTCTCAACTGACATGACTCTTCTCCTCTTGGCTAAAGCTCACGCAACATCTGCAGGTTTGGCGACCACCGCGGAGCGGGATCCTTTGCCCTGAAACACAGGCCAGGCCAGCTGCTCGCCTAAGGTCACCGGCTCCAGGTCTTCAACACCAAACTCTTTTGGCACCTGTCTTGTGATCTTAGCCGTCCCGAACAAAACATCCCAGAAAAACAGCAGATTGCCGAAATTTCCTTTGTAGTTGGTGATCCCGTCATCCTTGTGACGCCCATGGTGAGCTGAATGCGTCGCCGGTGTGGAGATCGTGCGCTCTACAACCCACATGACCGGGGACAACCATTTGATTTTGTAGAGGGGCACGTCCCAACGCACATCTGAATGAGCACCGAATATTACGACCATTTTGACCACAAGATAGAAGGCGTAGACATAGCCAAGTCCCATATAGATAAGCGCACCTGAGAGCCAAAGACCGGGCATCATCGCGTAGTAGAACAGATTGTTCCTGTAGACGACGCGGATGCTCAAATATTCTGAATTGTGGTGTGAGCGATGCAAGTTGTAGAGCCACGGAAACGTGTGCGACGCCCGGTGCCACCAATACTGGGTCATGTCATCTAAGACAATCAGCAGCAAAACCTGCGCGATGATGGGAATGCCGATCAACATGTTTTCCGTTCCCGGAGCGAATGTGCTCACCAGCCATGTGGCGCTGAACAGCACAGCCGGCTGCGTAAAGGCGACGAGGGCGAACATGGAGATGAGTTCGACCTTCGCGTCGTCTGGTTTTTCACCCTCTTTTTTGAAGAACCCTGTGCGGATTGCTTCTGCTACTGCGAACGCGATGAAAAAACTCAGGATCAATAGAATTTCCGGTTTCATGCCGACCTCCTCTGGTTGCAGCCCCTTGATAGGCGACCAGAAACGTGCAGAATGTATAATATTTTACATTTGGAGGTTTTTTTGTCAGGTCGGCTCGATTATGGCCTTCCAGGGCTTCAGGAAACCCTTCCCGCCACTTTGAGGGAAGCGCTCTATGATGCAGCTGTTTCTCTCAATTATTCAGACGGCCAGCTGATCCAGGCACGCGGCGATACAGACCCATCGCTGACCATCGTCAAAAGCGGCGCGGCCAGGCTCGGACAAATCGGGATTGATGGCAGCTATGCGGGCATGGCGGTCATGGGGCCCGACCAGTTCTTCGGAGAATTTACGATCTTTGGCGGATTGCCCCGGGAATTTGACGCATTTGCTGTTGGCCCGACCGTCATCGCAAAGATCAGTAAGACGCGTTTTGATCGCCTGCTCGACAAACATAGAGGGATCAGGACCTATTTCCTGGCCTTTCTTGCGCAACGCCTGCACGCTGCGCTCACATTTGTGGATGATCTGAGACACCTGCCGGTGAATGCACAGGTCGCGAAAACCATCAACATGATGCACCAAGCTGATGGTGCGAGCGGCGCCGTCAAAGTTACCCATGAAGAGCTTGCTGAAATTCTTGGCGTGACCAGAGTCACGATTAACAAGGCGCTGCGACAGCTCGAAAAAGACGATCTGATCTCGCGATCCTATGGGCAGATTGACGTTCCATCCTCGGCTGAATTGGATCAGTGGGTGCGGGGTCAATCTCGACCCAACGCATCAGAAAGCTGACAGATAGTCATCACTTTCCTTTCACCGATGGCTCCCCCTACACTGATCTACCAGTTCAGCAGGGAGGGCAAAATGCCTGAGAAGAAGAGGGCCACGACCGCCCGCACATCCAGCGCCAAAAAGAAGGCACCACGCCGCAAGAGCGCGCCTAAATCAAAACCAACCCCCTCCATGAAAGAAGCGACACTGATCACCGGTGCCTCCGGCGGCATTGGCGAAGCGCTGGCTGGCGAGTTTGCCAAAGGCGGCTCGAACCTGATCCTGGTTGCACGGTCAAAGGATAAGCTGGAGACCATCGCCAAACGTCTCATGGACGAACATGGCATTGCCGCGATTGCCCTTCCGGCGGACCTTTCCAAACCCAATGCTGGCCGGAAACTCTACGAAGCTGTGATCGCAAAAGGCGTGCATGTGGAAACCCTGGTCAATAATGCGGGTATTCTTGAGATGGGGGCCTTCGCAGACATCTCAACCAAACGCCACCTGGAGCTAACCCATCTCAACATCACGACACTCACTGAGCTTACCAGCCTCTTCGTTCCAGGGATGATCGAACGTAAAGATGGCCGGATCCTGAATGTGGCGTCGATCGCAGCCTTTCAGCCCATTCCCTCGCTTGCCACCTATGCGGCGACCAAAGCCTATGTCCTGTCGCTCACTGAGTCCCTTTCTGAAGAGCTGAAGCCCCACGGGATCACCGCGACAGCCCTCTGCCCAGGCGTTACCGGCACTGACATGGTTGCCGGCGCTAAGGAGAGTAACGACGCTGCCGCCAAGATCCCGGACTTCATGATTTCAGACGTGGCCGGCGTCGCCGCAGAAGGATATGCGGCGTGTACCAAAGGCGAAGTTATCCGTGTTCCGGGTATGGTCAATTTGGCTGCCGCTGTTGCAGGACGCGCCTCTCCACGCTGGCTGGTTCGGGCTGTGTCAGGCGCTCTCGGGCGGCTCGCGCTTTAGGACAAAACACCAAATCAACCCTTTGATTTTGCTACGGTTTGGGTCACACTAATTTCAAGCGGTCGGGGGACCGGGATCTCTGTTATGGGACCCATTCAACATTGAGGAATACCGGGCAAACCGGTTCGATTGCCTGCCTATCGGTGCGGGCTTTGGGAGGAAAATATGGATCACAATATTGGGCTGATGCTCGAAAAACGCGCGCATCTCAACCCCAACCTGGAAGGCTGCGTAGAGACTGAAAGCGGTCGTCGCTTTACCTATGCAGAACTAGACGCCAGGTGCAACAAAACGGCGAATATGCTGTCAGACCAAGGTGTCAAACCTGGTGATCGCGTAGCACTGCTGATGATGAACGGCGTGGAGTTCATGGAGTCCTTTTTCGCAATCGCGAAAATTGGTGCCGTGTGCGTGCCTCTCAACTGGCGGCTGACACCGGATGAGCTTTGTTTCATCCTGAAAGACAGCGGCGCCAAAACACTCGTCTTCAGCTCCGACTTTGCAGAAGCTGTTGAGGACATTCACGGACGCGGCAGCGACGCAACAGACATTTCCCGTTGGATCAGCGTTGGCGAACGCACTGCTATCGCTGACGACTATGATGCGCTGCATGACGCAGCATCGGACAGTCGCCCTGCTATTGGTGCAAACGAAGACGACATGCTCTTCATCATGTACACGTCCGGTACGACAGGCCTTCCAAAAGGTGCTGTTCACACTCACAACTCGACGCTTTGGGGATCTCTCACCTCACTCGCAACAAGCGACATGCAGCAGAAGGATCGCTACCTGCTGGTTCTTCCGCTCTTTCATGTTGGCGCGTTGAGCCCCCTTATCGCTTGCGTACATGGCGGCGGTACCTCGGTGATCATGCGTGGCTTTGATCTGGATGCCATGTGGACCAACATTGAAGCTGAGAAGATCACGACCATGCTGGCGGTTCCTGCCATGCTGAACTTCATGCTTCTCTCACCTGCAAAAGACACTGCAGACTATTCAAGCCTGAGGTGGGTGATGAGTGGTGCGGCTCCAGTTCCGGTCACTCTGATTGAAACCTATGCAGGTATGGGTATCGAAATCCATCAGGTTTATGGCCTGACAGAAACCTGTGGCCCCTCTTGCCTGATCTCCCCGGATGATGCGATGGCGAAAGCCGGCTCAACCGGCAAGGCCTTCTTCCATACTAACGTTCGCGTCGTAGACAGCGACGGGAACGACATCAAGGCTGGTGAAGTTGGTGAAGTGCTCGTCTCGGGCAAACACATCATGAAGGAGTATTGGAACCGCGCGGATGCCACATCAGAAACGATCGTTGATGGCTGGCTGCATACGGGCGACCTGGCAACGGTAGACGAAGATGGCTTCGTTTATATCCAGGACCGGATCAAGGACATGATCATCTCCGGCGGGGAAAACATCTACCCAGCGGAAATCGAGAATGTGCTTCTGGCGCATCCCAAAATTCAGGATTGTGCCGTCATCGGTCAGCAGAACCAGCAATGGGGAGAGGTCTGCCTCGCCGTTGTCGTTCGCGAGGACGACAGCCTGACGGAAGCCGATGTCATGAAGCATTGTGACGGCAAGCTTGCGCGCTACAAACTCCCCAAGGGTGTTGAATTTATCGATGCCATTCCTCGGAACCCGACCGGCAAGGCCCTAAAACGCATATTGCGGGATCAGTTCCCTGGCGAGGAAGCCAAGGCAAGCTGAGTTTCCCAAGAAACACTTATTCTCAAGTTACGGCGTCACCAGCAGGTGACGCCGTTTCTGTATGCAAAGGGCGCCTGCGGGCCGTGCAATCTGGCGCCCGGAATGCTACCCAATAACCTTATTGCTGTTGCAGATTCGGTTCCGCGCCTTATCTGCAGGCCGATTCCCGGGGGGTGCGTGTGGCCAACAAGAAACTTGAAAACCGGTACGTCAACGATCTGCGGCGCCAGGAGTTTATCCTCAATTCAGCCCGCGGTTTCCGCATTCAAGCTCTACCCATTGTCCTTTCCGTGCTGTTTCTGGGCGCCATTGGCATCTCGGTCGCCTCCAGTTCTCTTATAGGTCCGCAGGGCGGCATCAACGCAACGCTGATCCTCGTTATGTCTGCAATCTTTGGCGGCTATATGGCGCTGAATATTGGGGCCAATGACGTTGCTAACAATATGGGCCCAGCCGTCGGGGGCAAGGTGCTGACAATTGGCGGTGCCGTCGCCATTGCCGTGGTTTGTGAAGCCGCAGGCGCCCTTCTCGCCGGCGGCGATGTGGTCAGCACGGTCGCTAAAGGCATCATCAGCCCAGAAGGTTCGGTCGACGAAGGTGACTTCGTTCTTCTCATGATGAGCGCTCTTATTGCGGCGGCGCTCTGGATCAACCTGGCGACAGTTTTGAACGCGCCGGTTTCCACAACCCACTCCATCGTTGGTGGAGTTCTGGGGGGTGGCATTGCTGCAGCCGGGCTCAGCGTGGTCAATTGGCCGACCATGGCGAGCATTGCTGCCAGCTGGGTGATTTCGCCGGTTCTTGGTGGTGTGATCGCTGCGGGGCTGCTCGCCTCCATTAAAGTTCTCATCCTCAATAAAGAAGACAAGCTCGCCGCTGCGCGGACATGGGTACCCGTTTTGATTGCGCTTATGGCCGCGACTTTTGCCGCCTATATGGCGCTTAAAGGTCTCAAGCGGATCTGGAAACCCGGCCTGGAAGAAGTGCTCCTCGTCTCCGTTCTTGCCTTCATCATCGCGGGTGTCCTTTCTATCCCCTACATCAAGCGCCTATCTGCAGGTCTGCGAAACAAGAAAAAAGAAATCCCCCGCCTCTTTCATCTGCCTCTCATTTTGGGAGCGGCTCTCTTATCCTTCGCCCATGGCGCCAACGACGTCGCGAACGCTGTCGGGCCGCTGGCGGCCATTGCGTCCGTCGTCACCGACACCACGGGCCTGCAGTCCAAGGTCGCCATTCCCTTCTGGGTATTGGCCATTGGTGGCTTGGGGATTGCGATGGGACTGGCGCTTTTCGGACCCAAGCTCATTCGGACTGTGGGCGAGAAAATCACGCGCCTTAACGCCATTCGCGCCTATTGCGTTGCGCTGTCAGCCGCTGTCACCGTCTTAATCGCCACCAATATGGGATTGCCGGTCAGCTCTACCCATATCGCGATTGGGTCAATCTTCGGGGTGGGCTTCCTTCGCGAGTATCTGGAAAACCCAAAACGCAAAGAAGGTCGGCGCAAAGTGCTGCTCAGTGCCACGCCTGACGAGGCTCTGCGTCAGCCTGTTATTCGCCAAAAGCGAATGCTCGTTCGCCGCCGATTTGCTTATTCGATTGCCGCCGCCTGGGTCATCACTGTTCCTGCTGCTGCAACTCTGTCAGCAACGATCTATTTTATTTTGGCAATGCTGTGAAGGTTGGGTAACAGCGCTTCAAAGCCTTCGAGGGCGCTATGGATATCAGGGCCGCCTGCTATCTTGCGCGCATCAGACAAGGTCACCCAGTGACGGTCCCTGTTTTTGCGCTCCGGCCATTCATCATGCTGCTCCGTGAAATGCAACGGTATGTAAGTCACAATCAGATCACGAGGACCATCAGCCATCTGTTTGATCGCCTGAACTTCGTGCGCAAACTGATCGAGCATCCGGCCACGAATGCCGGCTTCTTCATACGCTTCACGGAGCGCCGCATCAGCCGCTGTCTCGCCCTCTTCAACAGCACCTTTCGGAAATATCCAGCGCTCGTGTGTGCGTGACGTAATCATCAGAACCAACGGTTCTGTTTCACGAATGACAAACGGGATTGCGCCGACCTGGCGTAACATGACCAACTCCTAGACTGCTTAAACTCGCTAACACCTTGAACGAGCTAGGGGTATTCTCTTCGGATTCGGCTCTAAAGCCAAGAGCGGCGCCGTATAGGCTCGCCAAGCCTCTACTGACAGGAACCGTCAGGGGCTCATGTTACACTTTTCGCATGACAGGTAAGACGCGAGACGCAGGCTGACATGACGAAGAAATCTCAAATTCCGTTTGAAATAGACAGTGTCGCAGCGGTTTTTGAAAGCTATCAGGGCAAAGCCCGTCAAAAGCTTCTGGCGCTCCGCGCTCTGGTTTTCCAGACGGCGGCAAAGACCGAAGGTGTTGGAGCGCTGCAGGAAACACTAAAGTGGGGGCAGCCCAGCTACCTGACGCCGGAAACCAAAAGCGGGACAACGGTCCGGATTGACGCGATCAAAGACGACCCCAATCATGTGGCGATCTATTTCCACTGCCAGACAAACCTGGTCTCCACCTTCCGAGACATGTATGGCGACAGACTGACATTTGAAGGGAACCGGGCACTCATTCTTGATGTCAGAAAGAAGCTGCCAGAGAAAGAGGTGCGGCACTGCCTTGCAAGTGCGCTGACCTACCACTTGGCGAAGAAAAGGAAGAGCTAGGCACGCCTCGCGCCGCTTCTATGCCTGCTTCTCACTCTTCCAAAACTTCAGCATACGTCCTGTGACACCGTCGCGGACGATAATCAAATGATACAGAGCTGCGACGATGTGCAATCCGATCAGACCAATAATCAGGTTGGTCATCAGCTCATGGAATCCACGAATGTAGACAAAAGTGGCTTCAGCTCCAGTGCCGTTCCCGTATGCAAACAGACCAAAGGGCGTCACAAGTGAGTCTGCATTCATTGCACTCAGAATTCCTGTCGCGATCAGGGCACCAATCAAACCGTATAAGAGCCAATGCGCCGCATGTGCGAGCATTTTTTGATAGCCAGGCATGTCTGCTGGAAGTGCGGGCGCACCATGTTTCCATCTCAGATAGATGCGAATGGCAAACAGAACCGCCACGATGGTGCCGAGTGTTGCGTGATCTGAGCGAGACTCAAAGCGGTCCCAGTCCTCCATCACGCCGCCAAACTTCTGGGCAATATAGAGATCAAGCATGATCACAATCGCCATAAGCCAATGAACGATCTTTTGACCCACTGCAAAATCGTTTGTCTGTGTGTTTGCCATGTACCCTTGTCCTCCCTGCATCGGCCCTACTTCTGCGTTGTTTCTCAGAAGAACCGCCCGAATTCTAATTATGTCACTTGACATATTTATTGCACTTTATTATGTCAAGTGACATGAACACAAATATTTCAGAAACGTCGCCACCCAAACGCCGCCAGCAGAAGCGGGCAGCAGAAACGCGGGAAGCGTTGCTGGATGTCGCGACAGAGGCCTTTGCCACACATACCTATGATGGCGTCTCAGTTCGGGCTCTTGAAGCCGATGCCGGCGTGCAGCGCGGCGCGGCTGCGTACCATTTCACGGACAAAGAAGGTCTCTGGAAGGCGGCCGTTGATCGGATCCTGGCGGTTCTGCAAGCGCGGGTGGAGCCGCTGGCGCCGGTCCTGGGTGATCTCGATGAGGACGGACGGCTCAGAGCGGTCATCACAGCGTTTGTGCGGTTCAGTGCGGAAGCGCCGGAACTTAACCGCCTGATAATTCAGGAAGGGCGTACAGACAGCTGGCGTCTCGACTATCTGATCTCAACCTTCCATCGCAATCGATTGGAATGGCTTCAGGACTTTGTCGGGATCGTGCAGGACCCTCACTATTATTACATGACGGTTGGTGCTGCCACGCTGGTCTTTAACGCCGAACATGAATGTCGTGAGCTTTTTGGCGTGAACCCCATGGCCGACGATTTCATTCGAGAACATGCCAGCCGCGTCGCTGACATGGCCGTCTATCTACGCAACCAGGAAGAGGCATAACCTTATGATTGGCAAGTCAAAAAAACAGCCAACAGTTCTCGTGTGTGGCGCTTCGGGCGGGCTGGGAACCGTGCTTGCACGCACACTTCAGGACAAGGGCATGGTCGTGCGAGGTACCATGCGCGATCCGTCTAAGTCCACAACTCCCGATATCGACATGCTGGCGATGAATGTGATGGATGAGCAGTCCGTGACCGACTGCCTTGCCGCTGCGAAGGAGGCGATGGGCGGCGTGGATGTTGTTGTGAATTGCGTCAATGAGATGGTTCTGGGGTCAGTGGAAGAGACTTCCCGGCAAGAACTCGCCCGTGTCTATGACATTAATGTGCTTGGGCTCGCGTCTATTGCGAAAGCTTCTGTTCCGATCATGCGCGCTCAAGGTCACGGGCTCATCATCTCGATGAGTTCGCTTGGTGGCCTGTTGGCTGTGCCTTTTCTCAGCGCTTACACGTCGTCGAAATTCGCGCTGGAAGCTTTTAGTGAAGCGCTCTATCACGAAGTTAAGGCAGATAGTATCGACGTAGCGATCATGCAACCTGTCGCCATGCATATGGACCGTGCGGATGTTGGCGATCACTTGAAAATTGCAGCCGACGCCTCTGAAACCTCAACAACGCAGGCGATTGTGCGCATGATGGCGAAGGATACGCGTGAGAGTAAGCTCACGCCCGAGAAAGTTTCTCTTGCGATTTATGACGTGATCAAAAGCAAAAAGCGCAAGCTCAAGTATCCGCTCGACCGTGCTCGCGTTCTCGGCAAGGTTAAGCGCATCGCGCCCCAATCACTCATCAACAAAATGATTGATGGGTTGGTGCGCGATGCTCAAAAGGCGTCATAGGACAGGTTGATACCTGTTTCAGATTACTCAGCCGCTGCGCGGGTCTCTATCGCCTGAGGCCCGCGAATGAGACCACCTGGACGTTTGTCTGTCACAACGCCGCCCTTGAAGGTCACCTGCCCTGACTTGATGGTGTAGTCATACCCTTCGGCCTTTTGCAGAAGCCGCTTGCCACCTGCAGGCAGATCGAAGGCCAGCCATGGCTTGCCCAGTTTGATCCGGTCCATGTCGACCACATTGACGTCAGCGAGATAGCCCGGCTTCAGAACACCACGATCATTCAGACTATAAAGACGCGCTGTGTCGAGACATTGACGCTTAATCGCATTTTCCAGCGCAATCGTACCGCGTGCGCGGTTCTTTACCCAGTGCTCCAACATGAAGGTAGGGCTTGCCGCATCGCAAATGGTGCCACAATGAGCGCCGCCGTCAGACAGGCTGTTCACTGTATCGTCCGCATGTTGCAGATCCACGAGGAAGTCGAGATTGCCGTCCACATAGTTCAGGATCGGCAGATAGATGAAGCCTTTGCCGTCATCTGCCATCATCATGTCATAGGCATATTCAGCGCCCGACTTGCCTGCAGCCTTCGCGCGGGCTGCGACACTCTCGTCCACCTGTGGTTCGTAGTTAAAGTCCTCATCCATCTCGAACTGCTGTGCCCAGCCTTCCGTGATGATGGCGAATATCTCACCCAGGTCTACATTCTCCGGCACCATTGGCTTTTCGCTTAAGAGCTGTGCCTTGAAAGCAGGATCTTTGAGTTTTGCGTATTGCTCTTCCCAGGGGAGAAGGCTAATCGCGCCCCAACTTGGGTGAGAAATGAACGGATGCACTGTGCCGCGCCACGCCATGACAATGCCATTTCCGCGGAGCGCAATCTGCGCGACGATGTTTGCGCCGTTGTCATTCTGCGCGCGCATCTCGGAAATCTGTTCTTCCAACGGCAAAGCCTTTGCAGGTGACTGTAGCGCGGCAAATGTCACCGGCATACCGGTTTCGCGGCTCAAGTCGCCCATCCATTCGAACTCTTTCCATTCCGGCTGAAGGTCTGAAGCCATTTCAAAAACGCCGTGGCCGGCCCGGCCCATGGCCCGACCGATGCCAATCAGTTCTTCCTTCGTAGCGGTTGTGCCTGGAACCAGTTCTCCATCAACGGAGCGATGAAGAATGGTGCGCGATGTTGAGAAGCCGAGAGCCCCTGCCTTCAAGCCATCTTCGACAATCTGAGACATCTGCTCGACATCTTCGTCTGTCGGAACTGCACCCGGCCGTTCCCGCTCCCCAAGAACGTATGCACGCACGGCGCCATGCGGGACATGCGTTGCCACATCAACTGTGCGGGGCAGTCCTTCGAGCGCATCCAAATATTCCGGGAAGGTTTCCCAGTTCCACGGCAGGCCTTCCGCGAGGGCCGTGCCAGGAATGTCTTCCACGCCTTCCATGAGGCCAATGAGCCAGTCATGTTTATCTGGTTTGGCAGGGGCAAAACCGACGCCGCAATTGCCCATGACGACTGTTGTCACGCCATGCCAGCTGGAGGGCGCCATTTCATCATCCCAGGTCGCCTGACCATCATAGTGGGTGTGTACATCCACAAAGCCTGGCGTCACAATCTTGCCGGTCGCGTCAATCTCTTCGCGGCCTTTGGCTTTCACTTCACCCACAAGGGTCACGCGATCCCCGTCGATCGCCACGTCGCCTACAAAAGACGCTTCACCTGTGCCGTCAACAATGGTGCCGCCACGTATTACCAGATCATGCATGGTCTCTCTCCCAATCCTCCAAATGACTAATTGTCATGAGGGTATCAGGTTCCGCCAACGGATCAAACGGAGAGCCAGGATCGCTCACAGACGCTGCGGAAACCCTAGGGTTCAGCGGCGACCAAGCCGGACCCTATTCTTCCATGCGGGAAATCCATTCCCGGATCAGGGCCAGTCCTTCTTCGTGGACGAGGCTCCGGCCTGTTTCCGGCATCATGATGCCAGGATCCGTTGAAGCCATCCGGAAATAGAGGATGGACTCATCCGGCTTGCCGGGTGCGATGTCGAATTCAAAGCCGCCTGACCCCCGCCCCGCGGCCACCGGGCGTTTGAAAACGCCCAAGCGCGAGGGGTCGTCTTCTTCCCAGGTCAGAAAGAGGCCGGAGGTTTTGCCGGGACCACCATCAGAGTGACAGTGGGCACAGTTCATCTCGAGATAAGCGCGGGCACGTTCGTTGAGGGATGCATGATCCTCATCCAGCCAATTGGCAATTCGCGGAAGGCTTGCCGGGTCCGCCGGTAGTGGCGACAGCAGACCCGCGGCTGCCCAATAGGTCAGTTGGTTTTCTGATCCCGTCGCATATTCAAACTCATGATTGAGATTGCGCACGTTGGGACCAATTGGGATCAACTCACCGCTTGTGACATGACAGCCTTTGCACTGGTTCACATTGGGCACGGCGTAGCGGATGGGCAGCACCGTGCCGTCGTCTCGCGTCCACTCAACCGTCAAGCGTTTGCCTGCCCTTTTCAGAACGGCATCAGTATCGTCGTCGTTCCAGACATAGGGAAGTGCGACCCAGCCGTCCGCCTGATGGATCAGCAACCGCGTTTCGATGAGATTGAGACCATGGGAGGCCGTCGCCGCCGCATCGGGAAAAGCAAACGTCTTCACGAGGATTGTCCCGACAGGATAGTCCGGCAGGCCTGCACCCTGATAGGTCGCGGTCACTCCGTCGGGCAGAGAGATAAACCTCCTCTTCTCTGCATAGTCAGTGAATAGAGGTGTGATGAGATCGTAAGGCACCACGCCCTCGACAGGCAGTTGCTCGGTCAAATCAGCAAACAGACCGTAGTCGGACAGAAGTTTAGCGGGCTTCGCCGCCAGGGCCACTGTCCGGTCGACGGCGTTTGCCGATGTCGCCCAACCGAGACATAGCACCAGTGTCAGAAGCAGATGCTTCACGATGCCGTTTCCTGGCTGAGCTGAACGGCCTCCAGGTCTGCAGGTTCGCCCGCATGGTCGGGAAGGTCTCTATCAATACCGTGGAGCCAGCGTGCGGCAAACCAGAAGGTCACGTCTGCATCAACGAAGCTAACGGGTTCACCATCAGTGCTTTCATTCTCGCCAATGTAGATGCCCTTGTTCTCATCAACGCCGAAGAAGGTCTGCATCCAGGGCAGACGACCATCCCAGACGATATCGGGAATGGGTGTCCCAACAATCTCAGCGATCAGCTCGCCAATCTCGTTGTCCGGCGCAAAGCCGTTCCGACCAATCTTGTTGGAATGGACGGAAATGCCTGCGGGGAACGGCTGATACAGCTCGTCTTCTGTGTCGTCGGGATAGGCGACAATCAGAATGGCGGTTGTGGCATTGTCATCAATCTCATTGCCGAACAGTTCCACGTCTCGGTTCGCCATCACCATGATGCCCGTGCCCATGGGCGTCTGGCCGACAATATTGCCTTCCGGGGCAAAGTTCGGCGTGTCATTGGTGACGGATTTGTTGTTGAACACTCGAACGGAATGGCCGCCCTGCTGCGGCAGACCCGGCAGGTCGAAGATCAGAATGCCGCCCGTATTATGGGTCGCCACATTGTCATGCACATCAGCATAGTAAGAGTTTTCAATCTCAATGCCCGCCACATTATATTCCGCGCGGGAGTTACGGACGATGATGTGCTGCGACTGGCCCACATAGATGCCGGCGTCTGACGCGCCGATGGCCACACAATTGTCGATCAGCACATGGGTGGACGAAACCGGATAGAGACCGTAGGCGCCATTATTTTCATCCGGCCCGTTGGTCCACTCCACGCGAATGTCGCGAAAGGTGATTTCATCTGACCCATTGGCTTTGATCGCGTCGCCCTTCACGTCTTCAACCGCGAAGCTTTCAAGCACGATCTTGTCGGAGGTAACGAGCAACCCTTCCCCGCCGGACTCCTGGCCCTTGAAAGAGAGGATGGTGGCATCCGGTCCCTGACCGCGGAGCGTCACCCCATCAATGTCGAGGGAGAGACCATCAGTGAGCGCGAAGGTTCCTGCAGGCAGAATGATGGTGTCGCCGGGGCTCACATCGATGAGCGCTTCTTGGATAGTCTCCTGTGGATCAGCTGCCAAAGCAGCGGCGTCGAGCTCCAGCACGGCGGCGCTGACGCTGCCCCCCATCATCAATAGTCCGGCGAACACCGATCCGGCAATTTTCATGGTCATTTTGCCACCCCTTGTAAAATATGAAACTATTTCACATTATGACCCCTCACTTGTCAACACTGCCGAAAAAAGCCAAGAAACCTCATGCGAAAACCGACTCAAGAACGAGCCCGAAAACGCGTTGCTGACATTCTGGCAGCGACGGCGGAGCTTGTTTCGCAAGGCGGCGTCGAGGCGGTGACGACCACGGATGTGGCCGATAAGGCAGGCGTGCCTGTCGGGTCGATCTATCAATATTTCGAAGATGCGAATGACATTCTCCGCACTGTGCAGAGCGCCTATGCGGCGGAACTTGTCGCCGCCTGCCATGAAGTACTGGACGGTCTGCCGCCGGACACAGACTGGCAGACAGCGACGCGCCGCTCGTTTGATACCTATTGGAAAGAGCTGTTGAAGCGCCCGGTCTATGTGGCGCTCTTACGGGATGCGACCCGGACCCAGTCGTTTGCCGACACATTGGGTTCTGAGGTACCTGGAGGCTTGGGCAGGAGTGATCTCGGCGCCCTCTTCCTCCGCAGCCTGAATGTTGGTGGTGCGACGCTCCCGCCCGCAAAGGCCGATGCTGTCACCGACACCGTGCTGGGCTCGCTCTCAGCACTCACCGACCTTGCCATGCTGATCGACGATGGGGCGACGCGCGAAACGCGCCGCGAAGAAATGCTTCGAATGATCCAGCTTTATCTGGAAGATACGTTGAGGCCTTAAGCCTTTCGACGCGCAGCAGGGGCCATGGCGGCGGCAGAGCACAATTCAAAACTCCACCGCGCCACATCCATTGATCGATTTTGGATTATGCAACTTTCAACAGGTCAATCTCTTCTTTGGCCGTTGCAATTTTTTCGTTTGAGTCTTGCCCAAGTGCATCGGCGGAAACGAAGGTCACATCTGAGATGCCGATGAAGTTCAACGCGTGGCGGAGGTAAGGTGTCGCGAAATCGATGTCACTTCCCACGGGGGTGCCCCCTGAGGCCACAAGGACTATTGCCCGCTTGCCTTCAAGCAACCCAACAGGGCCGTTTTCCGTGTATTTGAAGGTCACGCCGACCCGCGCCACCATGTCGATCCAGGCCTTGAGTGTTGCCGGGATCCCGAAATTGTAGATCGGTGTGCCAATGACCAACGTGTCGGCCTCCACCAGCTCCTCGACCAGACCGTCGGAGACCGCGAGTTTTGCCTTCTGTGTTTCGCTCCGCGCGTCGGCAGGTGTGAAATTCGATCCCACCCATTCTTCATCAACAAATGGCAGGCCTTCAGACACATCCCGCTCTTTGACAAGAACAGCCGTCTTGCTCGCCAGATGGTCGATGGTTTTCGATGTCAGATCGCGGCTCACAGAGCCTGTTTTGCGGGCGCTCGCTTCAATGCGGAGGATGGTGTTCGGGTTTGTCATGATGATCTCCTTTCAATGTTGATAGGGATATATCACTTCTGATTTGGAGAATTAGATGTCTTGATATAAAAAGACTGTTCTCTAATGGAGAACAAATGGACCGTTTTGAAGAATTTGAGACCTATGTTCGGGTTGTTGAGGCCGGGTCCCTGACGGCGGCCGCTGAGCAATTGGGGATCGCAAAGTCGGCCGTGAGCCGGCGCCTGAAGGATCTGGAGACGCGGCTCGGCGCGCAACTGATGACCCGCACGACGCGTCAGATCACGCTTACGGACTCCGGCAAGGCACTTTACGAGCGGGCATTGCGTCTACTGACCGACTGGAAGGAGACGGAAGCAGCGATCGGCTCCGACACGGCTGATCTATCCGGTCTTATCAAGGTGGCCGCCCCTCTATCCTTCGGTGTTGCGCACCTGGGTCCGGCCATCATGGAGTTCACGGATCACCATCCGAACGTGCAGTTTGACGTCGATTTCAATGACCGAACCATCGACCTCATTGCCGAGGGGCAGGACCTCGCCATTCGCATCGGTGAATTGCGAGACTCCGGTCTCGTCGCGCGCAAGCTGGCGCCGATCAAATCGGTTGCTTGTGCAAGTCCTGACTTCATCAAACGCAATGGGCTTCCGAAAACGCCCCGGGACCTCGAAGCCTTCCAAGAACTTCGCTATTCCAATCGATCCGACAAAGCCTGGCACTACACGGCGCCGGACGGATCGCAAGGGACGGTAAAGATGTCGTCGACACTTGCGGGCACCAATGGCGAGTTCCTGAGAGATGCTGCCCTGGCGGGCAGAGGTATTCTCATCGAGCCCTGTTTCATCATTCACAACGAACTCCGTGACGGCTCCCTTGTCGACCTGTTCCCGGATTATGAATGGCAGAGTCTCGCCGCCTATGCGGTCTACCCCCCCACGCGGCACCTCTCCAGCCGCGTAAGGGCATTCGTCGATTTTCTCGTTGAGCGATACAAGGGCACACCTTACTGGGAGAAGTATTAGCGTTTTGAGGGAGGGCCAGGTTCGCGCCGACGAAAGTCGACGCTATCACTGACACGGCGCTGGGCTTGCTCTCTGCGCTCACCGACCTTGCCATGCTGATCGACGACCACACCAGCCGCGAAACACGCTGCGAAGAAATGCCTCGAAGGATCCAACCTTATCTGGAAGATGCGTTGAGGGGTTAGTTGCCCTCCCGGCACCCTACCTCACCAACGCGTCTGCCGTGCGGGCTTCATTTTTTGCGTAGTCGCGGAAGGCCTTGAAGACACCCATCCTGGTATCCGGGTCCTGGCCGTCGCCCATGCGCAGGATCTGCAGGCAGAACCAGCCCTGCTGCCCCCAGCCATTCAGCCCCTTCACCAGCGCGAAGGGAGAGTTTGGCCCGAGCCAGCCGGGACCGATCTTCAGTGTCTTTTCAAAGGCCGGGGTTTCCGTCATCGCACCCGACAGCAATTTGTTCGGCACCTCGGCATCGACACAGAGCGGACGGCCCAAGCCCACCATGTCCATTTCGCCTGATGCGAGCGCTGCGTTCATGCCCTCTGTTGAGCGGAAGCCGCCGGTGACCATGAGCGGCATGGTTGTCGCTTTTCTGATGTCAGTCGCATATTCCAGAAAATAGGCTTCGCGGGCGATGGTGCTTTCGGCGCGTTTTTCCGAGCGCTCGGGATTGAGCGTCATGTCGTCATAGCCGCCCATGCGCGGCTGCTCATAGGTCCCGCCGGAAATTTCCAGGAGATCCACCGTCTCGTCGTTCAACCACTTCGCGACCTGCAGCGAGTCTTCATGAGAGAAGCCGCCGCGCTGGAAGTCTGCTGAATTGAGTTTCACCGAAACGGGGAAGTCCGCCCCCACCGCGCCGCGCACCGCACGGACAATTTCCAGCAAAAGCCGCGCCCGGTTTTCGAGACTGCCGCCCCACTCGTCAGTTCGCGTGTTTACGTCGGGCGAGAGAAACTCGGAGATGAGATAGCCATGGGCGCCATGCACCTGCACGCCGGTAAAGCCGGTGTCCCGGGCGATCTGTGCGGCATGAGCAAATCGACCGATCACGTCTCTGATTTCCTCACCTGTCAGGGCGCGGGGCTTACCAAACTGGCTGCCCGGCATTTCAAGGGCAATGTCGGAGGGTCCCACCGGCTCCTTTGCCACCGACGCCGGTGTCTGGCGGCCCGCATGGCTGATCTGCATCCAGAGATGGGTGTCGTTCGCGGTGCCCGCCTCCGCGTAGGCGCGGAGTGCGGCGATCGCCTCATTTGACTGGGGACCATCAATCGCCACGTTGCCCGGCCGCTCCATATAGCGCCGGTCCACCTGCACATTGCCAGTGAGCAGCATGCCCGCCCCGCCTTCCGCCCAGCGGCGATATAGATTGACGTGGCGGTGGGTCGCCTTGTTGTCCGGATCGCCCAGGCCTTCCGTCATAGCCGCCTTACAGAGGCGGTTTTTGAGGGTCACGCCGCAAGGCAGTGTGAGCGGATCATTGATTGTGGGCATGTCGGTCCTCCCCGGATCGTCGGTCTTGTTTATGTCAATTTCTCGATCATAGGTGGCATTCTCTCGCTCGCACAAGCTGGGCCGGGTTAGAATGAAGTTTGATTCGGCTCCGGGTCGCGCACCCCCATTTGCATTGAGTTTTTATGCCCGCCAAAAAGAAAACCACCGCCCGCAAGGCTAAGAGCAAGTCTGCTTCTGGCGATCTCTTCAGCTCACCAAAAGCGACAGCTGCGGCAAAGAAGACTACGCCCAAAGCAGCTGCAAAAAAGACCGCCTCAAAGAAGGCAGGGTACTCCGCCAAGGACATTGAGGTGCTTGAAGGGCTGGAGCCCGTCCGTCGGCGCCCCGGCATGTATATTGGCGGGACAGATGAAGGCGCGCTGCACCACCTGTTTGCGGAAGTGCTCGACAATTCCATGGATGAGGCGGTTGCCGGCCACGCAAGCTGGATTGATGTGGAGCTGATGGGAGATGGCTCCCTCAAGGTCTCGGACAATGGCCGCGGCATTCCGATCGACCCGCACCCCAAGTTCAAGAACAAGTCCGCCCTTGAAGTCATCATGACCACGCTGCACGCGGGCGGTAAGTTCGGTGGCGATGCCTATGAGACGTCCGGTGGTCTACACGGGGTTGGCGTCTCGGTGGTCAATGCCCTCTCTGACAGTCTCGTCGTGGAGGTGGCACGGGACCAACAGCTCTATGTTCAGGAGTTTTCCCGGGGCAAACCCAAAGGCAAGCTCAAGAAAAAGGGTGCTGTGAAGAATAAGCGCGGCACCAGTGTCACCTTTCACCCGGATGCGGAAATTTTCAAAGGTGGCCTTAAGTTCAAGCCTGCCCGTCTCTACAAGATGGCACGCTCCAAAGCCTACCTCTTTGGCGGTGTTGAAATCCGCTGGTCCTGCGATCCCGCACTCATCAGTGACAAGGACCAGACGCCTGAGAAAGGAGTGCTGCACTTCCCGAATGGTCTCGTGGACTATCTCACAGTCTCAACGGAAGGGCTTACGTCCGTCACCGCTGAGCCGTTCACCGGCCGCGTGAAGAGAGAGAATGGCGGCCATGGCACGGTTGAGTGGGCCATTGGCTGGTACAATAGCGACGGCTTCATGTCGTCCTATTGTAACACCATCCCCACCGCGGACGGCGGCACCCACGAAGCAGGCATGCGGGCGGCGCTCACCAAAGGCCTCAAAGCCTATGGGGAACTCACCAACAACAAGAAAGCTTCACAGATCACAGCGGATGATGTGGTCACGTCCTGCGGCGCCTTGCTCTCTGTCTTTATTCGTGAGCCTGAATTTGTCGGTCAGACGAAAGATAAGCTCGCCACTGTCTCTGCCCAGAAGCTCGCCGAAGGTGCCATCCGCGATCATTTCGATCATTGGCTGACAGAGCGGCCTCAGCAGGCTGCGAAGCTTCTGGAATGGGTGATTGATCGTTCAGAAGAACGGTTACGCCGTAAACAGGAGAAAGAAGTCAATCGCCAGTCAGCAACGCGAAAGCTGCGTCTTCCCGGCAAGCTTGCCGACTGTTCGCAGTCCGGCGCAGCGGGATCAGAACTCTTTATCGTTGAGGGGGACTCCGCTGGAGGCTCTGCCAAACAGGCGCGGGACCGTAAGACCCAAGCGATCCTTCCTTTGCGCGGGAAAATTCTGAATGTGGCGAGTGCCTCTGCGGACAAGATGTCTCAGAACCAGCAAATCAGTGATCTCATTCAGGCGCTGGGTGTGCGGCCCGGTCAGTATTATCGGAATGACGATCTGCGTTATGAGAAGATCATCATCATGACCGATGCGGACGTGGACGGGGCGCACATAGCCTCCCTCCTCATCACCTTCTTCTTTCAGCAGATGCCGGAGCTTATTCGCAGCGGCCATCTGTTCCTCGCGGTGCCACCACTCTACAAAATCGCGCAGGGCGGCAAGACGGCCTATGCCCGCGATGACGCGGATAAAGACGCCTTGATGGAAAAGGAGTTCAAAGGCCGCGGCAAAATTGAGATCAGCCGCTTTAAAGGCCTGGGTGAAATGCTGCCGGCGCAGCTCAAAGAAACCACCATGAATCGGGCCAAGCGCACCCTGCTGCAAGTGGTGATGCCTGAGGATGAAGTGGCGGAAACCCGTTCTTCCGTCGCCCGGCTCATGGGCAACAAGCCGGAGCTTCGCTTCAAATTCATCCAAGAACGGGCGGAATTCGCGACGGATTTGGACATTTAGGCCTTATCTGAGCGCCAAATTAGGCTTGCTGTTCTAACTGTTGCGCGAAAACCACGAAACCTGTGGCCGTTTTGTTGACATTCCCCTGTCAGCCCTTATGTTCCGCCCAATTCGTATGGCAGCGCTGAACTCTAGCTGCCACACGCCGCGCAGGCTTTCACCATCCGGGTGAGCGTCACGTGGCCTTTTTTAAACGGCAGAAATAGAGACATATGACAGCTGACGACACGGGCAGTGACCCCAAAAAGACGTTTGATGATTTGGGCCTTGGCACCAAGGTCCTGGATGCGATCGGCGAAGCCGGTTACACCCACCCTACCCCCATTCAGGCACAAGCCATCCCCGAAGCACTCGCCGGGCGAGACATTCTGGGCATTGCCCAAACGGGGACCGGCAAGACAGCCTCCTTCACCCTTCCCATGATCGAAAAGCTTGGCCGTGGCCGCGCGCGCGCACGCATGCCGCGTTCGCTCATTGTTGAGCCGACGCGCGAACTCGCGGCGCAGGTTGCTGAGAATTTCGAGGTCTATGGCAAAAACCACAAACTGACGATGGCGCTGCTCATTGGCGGCGTATCGTTCGGCGACCAGGAGAAAAAACTGGATCGCGGTGTGGATGTTTTGATTGCCACACCTGGTCGACTGCTCGACCATTTCGAGCGCGGCAAGGTATTGCTTACCGGTGTTCAGACGCTGGTGATTGACGAAGCCGACCGTATGCTCGACATGGGGTTCATTCCCGATATTGAGCGGATCTGCAAACTCATCCCCGGCAAGCGTCAGACACTCTTTTTCTCGGCCACCATGCCGCCAGAGATCACACGCCTCACCAAAGCGTTTCTGAAGGACCCAGTTCGCATCGAAGTGGCACGGGCTTCTTCTACAGCGTCGACCGTTACCCAGAAACTCATCGCGACGCACCGTCTCGACAAGCGTGAAGTGCTGCGGGACATTCTGAAAACAGAAGAGGTGAAGAACGCGATTGTCTTCTGTAACAGGAAGCGCGATGTCGGCATCCTTCACCGCTCGCTCGTGAAACATGGCTTCTCTGCTGGTTGCCTTCATGGGGACCTTGATCAGACGACCCGCATGCGCACGCTCGATGGTTTTAAGAAGAATGAAATCCAGATCCTCGTCGCCAGTGATGTCGCCGCGCGCGGGCTGGACATTCCCGACGTGAGCCATGTGGTGAACTTCGATGTTCCCTCTCATGCGGAAGACTATGTGCACCGCATCGGTCGGACCGGACGTGCCGGCCGCGAAGGTGCCGCTTTCATGCTCGCAACCAAAGAAGACAATAAGTACCTCTCAGCTATCGAGAAGCTAATCAGCACTAAAATCGATGACGACACACCGTACGGCAAAAAGGGTAAGAAACCTGCGGCGAAGGCTGATGCCGAGGCCGACGTAACGGATGCGAAGGAAGACGCTCCGAAGAAACCACGCCGCGGTCGTCGGAAGAAGACCGAAGAGGCTCCGGAAGCTGCTGCCGAACCCGTTGCTGAAACGGTCGAGACGGAGGCCGCCACCGCCGTTGACGAAAAAGAAGAGGCGAAGCCAAAGCGCACCCGGCGCAAACCTGCCGCAAAGAAGGCCAAAGCAGCTGCCGAACCTGTCCAAGCGGACGAAGGTTCAGAAGGCAATGCCAAGCCGATGCGCGGCAAAAAAGGCCAGGACCCATTTGGTGGTCACATGCCGGCCTTCATTGCACGGCCCATCGTTCGCCGGGCTGTGGAACCGGAAGCTGAAGAGACAGAAGCTGAGGTCGCAGAAGCGGTCGACGCTTAGGCTCCTCATCCAACGATACACATCGCCTCCGGTCAGTCTCCTCGCTCCAATTTGCATCAATATTGGGTTGATGTTCGCTCGCGCATGGCGCATTCTCATTTAGTAATTCACTATTACTACTTGGGAGGGTGTTATGGGGAAGGTGAACAGGGCCTTGATGGCTGTGCTGGTTGCCGCAGGGGTCGGCGCTAGCTCCGCTGCAATCGCGAAAGTGCCGGAGAGCCAGGCTGCTCGACTGGGGCAGGACCTCACCCCGCTCGGTGCTGAAAAAGGCGGCAATGCCGACGGGTCGATCCCCGCCTGGACAGGTGGCCTTACGTCGCCTCCATCGAATGTCACCTATCAGGTCGGCATGCATCACCCAGATCCGTTCGCGAATGATCCGCTGCTCTTCACCATCAATGCTGGTAACGCCGCTCAATATGCAGACAAGCTAACAGGTGCTCACAAGGCCCTGCTCGACGTGTATAGCAGTTCCTACTTTATGCCGGTCTATCAAACACGCCGGACCTGCACGTTCCCGGACAATGTCTTTGCAGCCGCACGGAATAACGCCCTGGTTGGCGAGCTCGCGGAAGGCGGCAATGGCGTCAATGGCGCGATCATGTCCAAGCCCTTCCCGATCCCAAACAATGCTTGGGAGATCATCTGGAACCACATGCTGGTTTTCATCAACTATAAGGCCACCCGCCAATATGCAGCGGCGGTGCCCACGGCGAGCGGTGACTACACGCTCTACACGGTTCAGGATGAGGCTATTGTTGCCTGGAATGATCCGTCAAAAGACAAAGCGGAAGACCTCGAAAACATCTGGGCGCTCTACATCGCACATACGGTGGCCCCGGCACGACGGGCCGGCAATGTTACGCTCGTGCATGAGACTATCAATATGGCACAACAACCCCGTTTGGCCTGGCAATACAGCCCCGGAACGCGGCGTGTGCGGCGCGCGCCCAATATTGCGTATGACAATCCCGGTGTGAATTCAGACGGTATGTTCACCGTTGACAGCCTCGGCGGGTATAATGGGTCACCCAATCGCTATGACTGGACCGTAATTGGCAAGAATGAGTACTACCTTCCGAACAACAATTACCGCTTGGGATCCGACGCGCTTCAGTATGACGACATCATAACGGCCCGCCACATCAACCAGGAGCATACGCGCTATGAGCTTCAGCGTGCTTGGGTTATCGAGGCGAACCTGAAGCCCGCGACGCGTCATGTCTATGCAAGGCGTCGCATGTATCTTCAGGAAGATAGCTGGGGCGTGATCGCGACAGAGCTTTACGACACACGGGGTCAGCTATGGCGTACGCAAGAAGGGTTCCCTAAAACGGCCTATGAAGTTCCGCTCTGTGCCGGTGCCGGCATGGCCTATTATGATCTGACAAATGGTCGCTACCTTATGGGTGGCATGATCAACCAGGAACCCGCGGTGAACTTCTTTGCGACAGAGCTTCGCGAGGATCGCTACACGCCAGCCTCCATCAGACGATTGGGTGTGCGCTAAACCAGGCATAAGGTTATGAAAAAAGGGCAGCTTCCGTTCGGGAGCTGCCCTTCTCTATTTGACGGTGGTTCCGTCTATTTCTTGATCTGGGTCGCCAGGTTTTTCCGAGTCTTGGCGCCATATGGTGGCCGGAACATCTCAGCAACCATTTTGGACTTGGACTGCGTATAGATCGACTTGGCGTGGCTGAACTCTTTAAAGCCGTCGAAACCGTGATAGGCCCCCATGCCCGATGGGCCAATCCCACCGAATGGCAGATCTTCCTGGGCGATATGCATGATCACATCGTTCACGGTCACACCGCCTGCTGTCGTGTTGTTCAACACTTTGTTCTCTTCTTCTTTGTCTTCACCAAAGTAGTAAAGACCTAGCGGGCGATCGTTCTCATTGATGTAATCAATGGTCTCGTCACTTTCCTTGAAGGTTTTGACGGGAAGAAGAGGGCCAAAAATCTCCTCCTGCATGATTTTCATATCGTCTGTTGCATCGAGAACTATGGTCGGCGGAATTTTATGGGTCTGCTGCTGAGAGAAATCCTCATTGGCTGGATTCACTTCAACAATTTTGGCGCCCTTCGCCTTTGCGTCATCGAGATAGCCGTTCAGACGGTCAAAATGCCGCTGGTTGACGATTGATGTGTAGTCGGGATTGTCTTTGAGCGTCGGATACATTTTCGCGACAGATTTTTCAGCGGCGCCAACAAATGCGTCGACCTTGCCCTCTGGAACGAAAACATAATCAGGTGCCAGGCATATCTGGCCAGCATTCAACGTCTTACCGTTCATAATTCTTGCTGCCGCATCGTCCACGTCCGCACTCTTGGACACAATCACCGGTGATTTCCCACCAAGTTCCAGGGTCAGTGGGACGAGATTTTCAGCGGCGGCACGCATCACATGATGTGCGATCGACGTGGCACCTGTGAAGAGCAAATGATCGAATGGCTGCCGTGAAAAAGCTTCGCCAACTGCAGGACCACCGGTCACCACGGCGACCTCTGTCTCGTCATAGGCTTCACGGAACAGGCGGGCCATGACGTCAGATGTGACGGGCGTAAACTCGGATGGTTTGATAATCGTCCGGTTGCCAGCAGCAAAGATGCCTGAAAGCGGAACAAAGGTCAGGTTTACGGGAAAATTCCATGGGCTGATAACGCCAACAACACCCTTCGGCTGATACTCAATCCGCGCTTTGGCCCCAAGCAGACCCAGCGGGAACATGACGCTCCGCTTCTCCGATTTCATCCACTTTTTAAGGTGCTTCTTTGAGTGCTTTAGTGGACCGATGGAGCTCGCAATGTCAGTGAGAAGCGATTGTTCAATACTCCGATGTCCGAAATCGGCGGCCATGGCTTCGGCCAACTCGTTCTGATTGTCCACCAAAAGTGCAATCGCTCGATCAATCCAGTCAATCCGTCGCTCCAGACTCGGCGCGCCTTCCTTGATATGGGCTTCCTTTTGGCGGTCAACGATCTCTCTGATTGCGCTACCTGCTGAGTCCGCGTCGGAACCTCTTGTGTCTTCAGCTACGCTCATTTGTTCCTCCGAATGGCGGCTCTGGCCGCGCTATGTTGCTTCTGCGGCTCTGAATTTCCGCTCAGTGCCCCGTTTTGAAGTGTTCGTGGCTGGAATTAACCTTTCCGCCGTCTCCCTTGAGTCTGAGACTAACATCGCCGTTCAGATCGCGCTACACCGTCAAAACCGCAATAAACTGCGGGTTTTCCCCAGCAATTGCCCCATGAATGTCCCAAAATTTACGAACACGTAACACACCCCGCGTAGATTGATAGGCGTAGGGACAATCTATCTGATCCGGGGAAGCATCGTGACATCTGCAACCAACACATCACCAGCATTGGAATATGGCGCAAAAGCCATGCAGTTGATGGGCGACAATAATGTCGAGCCGACCCCGGGCGCCTATGGCGTATGGTACGCCTATGCGTCTGGAGAGAACCCTGAAGTAAATACAAAGATCAATGAGCGCTTTGAAGCATCGAAGCCCTTTGACTCACCGTTCATGTATGAGCTTGAGTCGCTTCTAAGCGCGCCGGAAGAACAGCTCGCCGACTCGACCATTGAAGCCGGTGAGCAACTGACTGGCAAAATGGACAATGTCATCGAACTGATCGCCAGTGTTTCTGGCGACACCAACCGTTTTGGGAAGTCGATGCAGGGCGTGAGCGACGCACTTACCAGTGAAATTTCCGCCGCTGACCTTGGACAGGTTGTAGAAACGATTGTTGCTGCTACCAAGCAGATGGAAACGCGCTCTCGCGAGCTTGAAGAAAAACTCACTGAGTCCAAGAGCGAAGTTGAGGAGTTGCGGAGCAATCTTGCCCAGGCACGCAGCGAAGCCCTTACGGATCAGCTGACCGGCATTGCCAATCGCAAAGCGTTTGATGAAGTTCTTCTGAGTTCGATTGCCGAAGCATCGCAAAACGGTTCAGAAATGTGTCTGGCTATGGCGGACATCGATTTCTTCAAAAAATTCAACGATACATTCGGCCACCAGGCGGGAGACCAGGTTCTGCGCCTGGTTGGTCGTTGTTTGAGCAATAATGTGAAGGGTCAGGACACGCCTGCACGTTACGGCGGCGAAGAGTTCGCGATGATCCTTCCAAACACGGTTCTGGAAGATGCTCTCAAATTGGCGAACCATATTCGCGAGACGGTCAAATCCCGCGAGCTCGTCAAGAAATCCACCGGTGAAAACCTTGGTCGGGTGACCATGTCCCTGGGCGTTGCTCAATTCACGATGGGCGACACACCCCAGACGATGATCGCCCGCGCTGATGCCGCGCTCTATGAAGCGAAAGAGCAAGGGCGGAATCGCGTGGTCGCTGCAGATAGTGCAGCTACAAACGAACCTGCTCAAGCTACCGGCTGAATATGAACCTGGGGCCGCGCTCTTTTACGTAGCGTCGCCCCGGCTTTCCCGCTGAAAAACCTATTCCACTTCCGTCCTTCGTTCCGTGCAGCTAAGGTTTGCGCCAATTTTGGCGTGCCCCCAGCTGTGTGCTCGGGACATGTCGTCGACTGAGACGAGGAATCATGGAAACGATCACATATGAAGTGTCTGAGGGTATTGGCCACCTGACACTCAATCGACCTGAGGTTTTAAACAGTATCAACATGAAGATGATCGCCGAGGTTCGCTCTGCGGTTGCCGGATTTGCCGCTGATGACAATGCCCGCGTTTTGTTGGTCACCGGCAATGGACGAGGCTTCTGTGCTGGCGCTGATCTTTCTGCCAATGTTGCTGGTGATGATGACATGTCTCGCGGCGAGCGGGTCGCCCATGGCATGGACATTGGGTTCAACCCTATGGTTCGCGAACTCTCAGAAGTTACAAAACCGGTCGTGACGGCCGTCAACGGCATGACCGCGGGCGGCGGCGTTGGCCTGGCGTTGGCAGGCGACATTGTTGTCGCTGCACGGTCTGCAAAATTCGTTCAGGTATTCGGGCCACGCCTTGCCCTCATTCCTGATATGGGTTGCACCTGGTTCACCCCTCACCTAGTCGGTCGTGCGCGTGCACGCGCGCTTGCGCTGCTGGGCAATAAGTTGCCCGCAGAAACCGCCGCTGAGTGGGGTCTGATCTACGAGTGCGTGGATGATGAAAAACTCATGGAAACAGTAATGGGCTATGCGTCGCAACTAGCGGCGGGTCCAACCAATGCGTTTGCAGAAATAAAGAAGGCGCTCGACATTGCCGAGCACAATACGCTCGCGCAACAACTCGATTATGAGCGCGATACACAAGGTAAACTTGGTGATCATCCAAACTTTGCCGAAGGCGTCGTTTCGTTCCTTAAAAAGAAAGAACCAGAATTCGTTGCAGGCTAAACTGCAACTAAACAAACAGGGAGAAGTCCATGGACTTTCAACATGTAAGACTTGAGATCGAAGATGGGATCGCGACGCTGACGCTCAACCATCCAGAGGTCATGAATGCGGTCTCGATGGATATGCTGCAGGGCCTCGAGGAAGCTATGGATGTGGTTGAGGACCCTGACAGTAAAGTCCGCTGTCTGGTGCTAACCGGTGAAGGCAGAGGGTTCTGCACAGGCGCCAATCTTCAGGGTCGCAATGAGGGGCCTCAGCCCAAGAACCCAGATGCCGGTTCAGCGCTTGAGAAAGCGTATCATCCTTTCCTGCGTCGCCTTCGCAATCTTCCATTTCCACTGGTGACTTCCGTCAACGGTCCAGCTGCAGGCGTCGGCATGAGTTTCGCGCTTATGGGTGACATGATCCTATGTGCGCGGTCGTCCTACTTTCTGCAGGCGTTCCGCCGCATCGGCCTTGTCCCTGATGGTGGTTCAACCTGGCTTCTGCCACGTCTTGTCGGCCGTGCCCGCGCCATGGAGCTTTCCATGATGGGAGAAAAACTTCCTGCAGAAACCGCTCTTCAATGGGGCCTGATCAATCGCGTGTTTGATGACAATGCGCTGCCAGAAGAGACCGACAAGATTGCCCGCCAATTGGCAGATGGGCCGTTCTCGCTGGGTCTCATTCGTCAACTCTATTGGGAAAGCGATGACAATACCTATGAGGAGCAGCTTAACCTGGAGCGCCAGCTTCAGCGGAGCGCCGGGCGCAGCAGCGATTTCAAAGAGGGCGTGAAGGCCTTCCTTGAAAAACGACCAGCTGAGTTCAAAGGCGAATAAGCCAGCGCGACTTCTTAGGCACAAAAAGGGCTGCTTCTCCTCGAAGCGGCCCTTATTTTGTTTTGGCGGCCTTCCTTTTTGCCGACGTTTTCTTCTTCGATGGTGTTTTGCGTTTTGGCTTGACTTTTTTGTTCCGCGTTGCCGCCTCAATAGCCGCTTTGGCCCACTCGATCAGCTCGTCCGGCTCGTCATAGAGACGGTCTGGGATTTCCCAGTAGGACATAGAGATTCTCCGTCCCTCTTTGCCTTCCTTGGGTGGCGCTTCATAGAGGAACTGGGTCATGCCCTCTTCTTCAAAGGCACCTTTGTTTATGTCATCTGCTTTAAAGTGAAGTGTTTCGCTCGCGATGAGACCAAACATCAGATCCCGGTAGTAGACACCAGCACCGCCAAACATATTCCGAATTCGGATATCTCCGAGTGGTTCAAGAACCTCTTTTACGAAGGCTTTGTACTCACCGCTGACAGCCATATGCAGGCTTAGTTCGACGCCGTTGCTGGCGTGATCGTGAAGCTTTCACCACACCCACAAGCGTCTACAGCATTCGGGTTGTTGAACTTGAAGCCACTCGTAAATGTGTCCTGCTCCCAGTCCATCTCAGTCCCGATCAGGAAGAGAATGGCTTTCGGGTCGATCAGAATGCGAACACCCTTATCCTCGACGATTTCATCGAGCGGCGCGATATCTTCCGCGTAATCCATCGTGTAAGCCATGCCGGCACAGCCACCGGTTTCCACGCCAATGCGCACTCCGACGAAGTCTTCTTCGGCATTTGCCATAATGGCTTTAACCCGCTCCGCTGCACGGTCGGTCAATGTCACTGCTTTTGGTCGTTCTCTCACCGTCGTCATAGCAACTCCGATCACAACGATTAATACATGTTCAGCGCGACACGCGCTTCATCGCTCATCCGGCCAGGATCCCATGGAGGATCAAACACCAGATTAACATCCACATCACAAATTCCGTCGACAGAACGGATCGCATCTGCAACCCAGCCAGGCATTTCACCGGCAACGGGGCAGCCTGGCGCCGTCAGGGTCATATCGACGACGACATCGCGATCGTCAGACACATCAATCTTATAGATCAGGCCCAGTTCATAGATGTCGACCGGGATCTCGGGATCGTAAACGGTCTTAATCGCTCCGATCAGGTCATCCGTCAGGCGTGCTAATTCGTCAGCCGGAATTGCCGACTGTGACACCGCCTCTTGGGACGCAGACTCGCCGGTTGCTTCCGGTGTCGCCTCTGATATGGCCTCTTGGGGCAGATCTTCACTCATATCCTGATCCACTTGTTTTCTGATCTCTAGCTAAAGAACTTGATGGCACCAGCTATCGCATCTGCCAGAGCATCCACTTCAGCCTTTGTATTATACATCGCAAAAGATGCGCGGCACGTACCGGTCACATCAAATCTGTCCATGAGCGGTTGCGCACAATGATGTCCTGCTCTTACGGCAACACCGGCCCTATCGATCACGGTCGACACGTCATGTGGGTGCGCACCCTCAACAATAAAAGACATGATCGCGCCTTTTTGAGACGTCGTCCCCAATACCGTCAGTGAATTGATCTCTGAGAGCCGGTCCGTCGCATAGATCAGAAGCTCTTTTTCATGGGCGTAGATGGCATCAAGCCCGAGTGAAGAGACATAATCCACTGCGGCACCGAGCCCAATCGCCTGGACAATGGGAGGCGTGCCTGCTTCAAACCGATGAGGCGGCTCCCCGTAGGTCACCATGTCCATCTTCACTTCGCGGATCATCTCGCCACCCCCCCTATAGGGGCGCATCGACGCGAGCTTGTCGCGTTTGCCATAGAGGACCCCAATGCCGCTCGGGCCGTAGAGCTTGTGTCCAGTCAGTGCCAGAAAATCGCAATCCAGGTCCTGAACGTCCGTCGCCATATGAACGACACGCTGGCTCGCATCGATGAGGATTGGAACGTCGTGCTCATGAGCAATTCGAACCATGTCCTTCGTTGGTGCAATTGTACCGAGTGCGTTGGACATGCCGGTTACGGCAACAAGCTTTGTCCGCGATGAAAAGAGTTTTTGATACTCCTCAATCAGCAGCTCGCCCTCATCATTTACCGGTACCCATTTCAGCACCACACCTTTGCGTTCGCGCAGGAAATGCCAGGGCACGATGTTTGAATGATGTTCCAGGACGGAGAGGATTATTTCATCCCCCTCTTCCAGCTCAGACCCGAGGCTATCTGCGACAAGGTTGATTGAGTCCGTCGCGCCACTTGTAAAGATGATTTCATCCGAGGTCGCCGCGTTCAAAAACCCGGCAATTTTCTCGCGCGCATCTTCAAATTTCTGCGTCGCTTCGTTTGAGAGATAGTGAAGCCCGCGATGCACATTCGCATATTCGTTCTCATATGCTTCACGTGTCGCATCAATTACAGCATTTGGCTTCTGGGCCGACGCAGCATTGTCCAAATAGACAAGTGGTTTGCCATAAACGTCGCGCGAAAGAATGGGGAAGTCGCGGCGGATTGCTTCAACGTCGAAGCTCGCTGTCAAAGGAGTGGTGCTGTCGATCATGTTCATATTCTAAACCTCCCCCTCTATCTCTGGGCCAATTTCCAGGCCAAACCATTGAGCCGCACGGGCACTCAGGACATCTCGAGCGACCTCATGGGAGATTTGCTCCAACACATCTCCCAGGAATGCAGAAATCAACATCTGTCGAGCGGTCTGCTCCTCAATACCTCTTGAGCGGAGATAGAAGAGCGCATCACCATCAAGCTCGCCGATTGTGCTCCCGTGGGCACACTGCACATCGTCGGCGTAGATCTCCAGCTCGGGCTTCGCATTCATCGCAGCATCTCTCGAGAGAAGCAGCGCATTGCTCATCTGCTTGGCATCACTCTTCTGGGCCTGTGGGGCAACAATAACTTTGCCTTGAAACACCCCAATTGACTCATTGTCCAGCACGCCTTTTGCCAGCGCACCGCTGGTGCAGCCCGGCACGGCGTGGTCTACCACGATGGTTGAGTCGAGATGCTGGGTGTCGCGAAGCAGGTAGGCTGTGTTGCTTTCTGCATGCGCGCCTTCACCGGCAAAATGCAGGGCAGACTGCAACCGGCCCGCACGGCCGCCAAGGGCGAGTGTATTGGCCACATAGGAAGCGTTGGATGCGACATCTCCCAGCACAGTTGAGAGATGGACAGCGTCTGTGTCTTCATCTTCCAACCGAACATGTGTCAGTGAGGCCCCATCACCCAGATTGAGATTGGTCACGCGATCGACGAGGTAGCTACCGCCCCAGCCAATCTGTGCTTCAAAAAGAGTCATGGATGCGCCGGCGCCAAGCTCAATGACGTTCCGTGTGTGGGCAACCGTCGCGCCGCCGTCGGGCGTGTAGTGAATGATCTGCACCGGTTGACCCAGCTGCACATTCTCGCCCAACCGGATCACGGCACCGTCCCGTGCGCAGGCTGTGTTCAAGGCGGCGATTGGAGCCATCGCTTCAGGACCGTTGGCGTCAAAGGCGTTTTCGAATTTTGTGCCCCGCTCCAAAGCTGTCTCAAGCGGCAGAATTTCGACACCTTCAGGCAGGCCGTCGAGTTCTGACAGATCAGGGCGGAAAAATCCGTTCACGAAGACAAGCTTGAACGACTCAATCCCTGCGAAAGGATTGCTGCGACCTTCCGGAACCAGCACGGCTCCTTCATGAGGGACAGCCGGGTGCCAATCGATCTTGGCGATAAGGCGTGAGAGGTCCGTGTAGCGCCAATCTTCCACGCGGCGGTGTGGAAAGCCCGCATCAGCAAAACTGGCGCGTGCCGCTTTGCGTCGCACATCGAGCCATGCTGGTCCTTCGGCAGCTACGCCGTTGGCTTCGAGATAGGTCTGAGCTTGCTCGCTCATGCTGCACTCTCAGTCAAGTCAGTATATCCAGACGCTTCCAGTTCGGTCGCAAGCTCCTTACCGCCAGAGCGGATGATCTTGCCCTTTGCCAGCACGTGCACGTGATCCGGCACAATATAGTCGAGCAAGCGCTGATAGTGGGTGATCACAATCATCGAGCGGTCAGGTGCGCGCAGGCGGTTCACGCCATCGGCCACAATCTTCAAAGCATCAATGTCGAGACCGGAATCCGTCTCATCAAGTACCGCCAGTGAAGGCTGAAGTAGCGACATTTGCAGGGTCTCTGCGCGCTTCTTCTCACCGCCAGAGAAACCAACATTCAGCGGCCGCTTAAGCATATCTTCGTCGACTTTGAGTTCTTTGGCCTTTTCACGAACAAGTTTCAGGAACTTCACCGCGTCCAGCTCCTCTTCGCCGCGCGCCTTGCGCTGCGCGTTGACCGCTGTTTTGAGGAAGGTCATGGTTGTGACGCCCGGGATTTCCGTTGGGTATTGAAACGCCAGGAAAATGCCTGATGAGGCACGTTCTTCAATCGAGAGCTCCGTCAGGTCTTTGCCTTTGTAGGTGATCGAGCCTTTGGTGATTTCATAATCCTCACGGCCCGCGAGCACGTTTGACAATGTGCTCTTGCCCGATCCGTTTGGCCCCATGATCGCATGCACCTCACCATCACCAATGGATAGTGTAATGCCGTTCAGGATGGGGGTCCCATCTACACTTGCATGAAGGTCTTTAATCTCAAGCATTCTACTTCGTTCCTCTTGGCGCAGGCTTAGCCTACGCTGCCTTCCAGGCTGATGCCCACCAGTTTCTGGGCTTCAACGGCAAATTCCATTGGCAATTGCTGCAACACGTCCCGGCAGAAACCGTTCACGAGAAGCGCGACCGCTTCCTCTTCATCAAGGCCGCGTTGACGGCAATAGAAGAGCTGATCTTCGCTGAGCTTCGAGGTGGTCGCCTCATGCTCCAGTACAGCAGTTGGGTTCTTACTTTCAATATACGGCACAGTGTGCGCGGAACAGCGGTCCCCAATCAGGAGGCTGTCGCACTGGGTAAAGTTCCTCGCGTCTTCCGCTTTCTTGTGCACTGACACAAGACCGCGATAGGTGCTGGATGAACGACCCGCCGAAATGCCCTTTGAGATGATCCGGCTTGATGTGTTCTTGCCTAGATGGATCATCTTGGTGCCGCTATCGACCTGCTGCAGATTGTTGGAAATCGCGATGGAGTAAAACTCGCCAACTGAGTTATCCCCTCGCAATACGCAGCTAGGATATTTCCACGTTACGGCTGATCCGGTCTCGACTTGCGTCCAGGAGATTTTTGAATTGTCTCCGCGGCAATCTCCGCGCTTGGTCACGAAGTTGTAAATGCCGCCATTGCCGTCTTCATCACCGGGATACCAGTTCTGAACGGTAGAATATTTAATCTCTGCATCTTCAAGGCAAACAAGCTCCACCACTGCTGCGTGCAATTGGTGCTCATCGCGCATGGGTGCCGTGCAGCCTTCGAGATAGCTCACATAGGCCCCGTCTTCGACAACAATCAGGGTGCGTTCGAACTGACCTGTGTCCGCTTCATTGATGCGGAAATAGGTGGAGAGCTCCATCGGGCAGCGCACGCCCTTGGGCACATATACGAATGACCCGTCTGAGAAGACCGCAGAGTTCAGCGTTGCAAAGTAATTGTCTGTAACGGGAACCACCGTGCCCAAATATTGGCGCACAAGTTCCGGGTGATCCTGCACGGCTTCCGAGAAGGAGCAGAAAATCACGCCAGCTTCAGCCAGCCGCTCCTTAAACGTGGTTGCCACCGACACGCTGTCAAAAACGGCATCGACGGCAACGCCCGCCAATGCCATCTGTTCGACCAAAGGAATGCCCAGCTTCTCATAAGTTTCAAGAAGCTTCGGGTCGACCTCATCCAGACTTTTTGGCCGGTCATCATCGCTTTTAGGTGCCGAGTAATAGTAAGCATCCTGATAGTCGATTTTCGGGTAATTGACTTTCGCCCAATCCGGCTCCTCCATCGTCTGCCACCGGCGGAACGCATCCAGGCGCCATTCCAGCAACCATTCTGGCTCATTTTTCTTCGCTGAAATAAAGCGCACGGTGTCTTCATTCAGCCCCTTTGGGGCTTTCTCAGACTCGATGTCAGTTGAGAAGCCATATTTGTACTTCCCGACCGCCTCATCAACGGCTTCAACTGTTTCTCGTGTGGCAACCATATCGCTTACCCTTCCGCTGCAGCCAGGCGGGGGCCCGCACTGCTGGTTCGCTTACTCATCTGCGCAGCCTTGATCCAGGCCGCACAAAACTTTTCGATATCTTCTTCCGTCGTCTTCCATCCGAGGCTCACCCGCACGGCGCCACCTGCTAGCTCTTCCTCAACGCCCATGGCATCCAGCACATGTGAGCGTGCAACTTTGCCCGATGAGCAGGCAGAGCCAGCACTCACGGCAAGCCCAGCGAGATCCAGCTGCATCAACAAGGTCTCAGCCTTTAAGCCCGCCGCTGACAGGCAGCTCGTGTTCGGCAAACGCTCAACCGCGCTGCTGAAGAACACAGTGTCAGGCACGGAGGCTTTCACGCTCGTCTCCAGACGGTCCCTCAAGGCCCGCATCTTTTCAACAGCCGTCTGGTCAGCGGCCAACGACGCTGCAACACCAAACCCCGCGATGCCACTGACATTCTCTGTGCCTGAGCGACGACCGCGTTCCTGCCCCCCGCCCGTCTGACGTGCGGCCACGTGCGCATCTTGTGCGAGTACGAAGGCACCAACGCCCAACGGTCCACCAATCTTGTGTGCCGACAGCGTCGCCATATCAACAGCTGACGCTTTCATGTCGAAGGTGGTTTTCCCAATGATCTGGATCGCATCTGTATGCAGCGTGCCGCCCTGCTCATGCACCAGGTCTGCAATCTTTTTCAGTGGCTGCAAGACACCGGTCTCATTGTTGGCGGCCATGATAGAGACAAATGGATGGTCCCCAGCACCTTCGAGTAAATCAGCAAGGGCCGCGAGTGAGACGCGCCCCTGATCATCCACGGGAATCTCTGTTGCCGGAACATTCGCTTCTGCGCTGGCAAGCTTTGCAGCCTCCGCAACTGAAGGATGTTCAACAGCTGAATATAGAATAGTTGTTGCACCGCGTTCTGCGGCCTGTCTCAGCGCCAGGTGATTTGCTTCCGTGCCGCCACTCGTAAAGCTAACGCAATCAGGTTCAACGCCAACAAGGCTTGCTACAGACTGTCGTGCGGTTTCGACGAGCGCGCGGGCGTCTCGTCCTTCTTTGTGAACTGAAGACGCGTTGCCGATGCCGTCCATTGCCGCGCACACGGCCTCATATGCTTCCGAGCGCATTGGCGCGGTTGCATTATAGTCGAGATATGTACGCTCACCTGTCATCGGCTGGTGCAGTCATTTCCTGTTTGCGGCCTGGTCCCAAGCCTTGTTCCTAAGACGTGGTTCTATGTCAGAGCCGCTGTTTGAGGCTAGGTGTCAACCTGCCACATCTAGTGAAAACTCCCGGGTTTCCGGGGATACCATCGCTGGAGCGGCATCCTGTTGAGGTGCAGTCCGGCGAACCTGGCGGTTCATAACATCTTCCAGAGACACGCTGTCCAGATAGAGATGAATCTGGTGTCCCAATTCGTCCCACAGGTCATGGGTCAGACAGCGTGAGCCGTCAGACAGGCACCCGGTTGCAGAATTGGATTTGCACCGTGTTGCTGACATGGGTTCGTCAACAGACAGGATAACGTCAGAAATCCGCGTTTCTGCCATTGAGCGCGCCAGCAGATATCCGCCGCCTGGCCCCCGAACAGAGCGCACCAGTCCGCCGCGACGCAGTCGGGCGAACAATTGCTCCAGGTATGAAAGTGAGATTTCCTGGCGCGATGCAATATCCGCCAATGAGACCGGGCGTCCCTCACTATGTTTCGCCAGGTCGGTCATCGCCATAACGGCATAACGGCCTTTTGTGGTCAGTTTCAAAATCTATCTCCATTTGATTGAGCGCGGCGCACTGCCGCCTCTTCCCACCCACATTGCCCCTTCATGCCCTTGCTACGCTTAATAGGGCTTTCGAGACTATGACCAGTCCAATATCCCGCGCATCAGCATTTAGTTGCGCATTGGGCTGCTGCCTGTGTTAAGAAACGGCGCCTTTCATGGCACCTCAGACAATCAGCTAGGGAAAAATACGGGCGAACCGTCCTTTTACCTACCCTGGTAGTCAAGTATTTAGGACTTTATCCCCGGACTTCCAGCTTTAATAGCTGATTATTTTACTAGGGAATAGAGGGTTTCGAAAAAATGGCTGAAAACAGCCGTTTTTTGTGTGTTCAGGGAACAAAAAGATATGCCGGAAGTTATTTTCAATGGTCCTGCGGGGCGGATCGAAGGCCGATACCACATCAGTGGAAAGCCGAATTCTCCCTTGGCGCTTGTGCTGCACCCGCATCCTCAGTTTGGCGGGACCATGAACAATCCGGTTGCCTATTCGCTTTACCAGACCTTTGTCGACCGCGGATTTAACGTTCTTCGCTTCAATTTCCGCGGTGTCGGCCGGAGCCAGGGCGTTTTTGACGGTGGTATTGGGGAACTTTCCGATGCTGCAACGGCGCTTGACTGGTTGCAGGCGCAGCATGCCGAGGCCCCCCAATGCTGGATTGCTGGCTTTTCCTTCGGCGCCTGGATCGGCATGCAGGTTCTCATGCGTCGGCCTGAGATTGATGGCTTTATCTCTGTCGCACCGCCCGCGAACATGTATGACTTCTCCTTCCTTGCTCCCTGCCCTTCATCCGGCCTCATCACGTCCGGCAGTGTTGATCAGGTAGCGCCGGAAGCAGACGTGCTGCGGCTGGTTGAGAGGCTCAAAACCCAGAAAGGCATCGTGATTGAGCACCAGTCCATCGCGGGTGCCAACCATTTCTATGATGACCACATGGACGAGATGCTGGGTGTTGTTGGCGGCTATCTCGACAAGCGTCTTGCACCTGCCCCTGAAGCTGAGGAAGAAGACGCAGGTTAAGCCGGCATCTTCTCAGCACGGTGAAGAACGCCACCGGTCAGTGGCTTGGGCACTTTTGTTGTTCCGGGCACACTGAGCGGCAGACCTCGAAGTGAACGCACTGCCAGGTAGGCAAAGGCTTCTGCTTCGACGTCGTCGCCGCGCCACCCGACACTCTCGGCAGGCTCAACTGGCACGCCCAGCCTTGTGCGGAGCTCATCCAAGATCGCTGGATTGTAGCGCCCACCACCACAGACAATCCATCTGTGGGGTTTCGCAGGCAGGTGCTCTGTCGCCTTTTCTATACATGCAGCGGTAAAAGCTGTGAGCGTTGCCGCTCCATCTTCTAGGCTTAAGCCCGCGACCGGGTCCATGGGGAAATCCAAACGGTCGAGAGACTTTGGCGGTATGACGTCAAAAAATGGATTGTCGAGCATCTTCGCCAAGACTGTTTCGTCGACCCTTCCTGCCTTCGCCAATTGACCATCCACATCCATCCGCCCCGCCCCATGGGACTGAACCCAATCATCAAGCGCCCCGCTGGCGGGGCCTGTGTCAAAAGCCAGAATGTCGTCGGGCCCATCGCCGAGCCAGGTCACGTTGGCAACACCGCCCAGATTAAGGACGGCGATCGGACGCGGTCCTTCCAGACTGGCCGCCAGTGCTTTGTGGTAGAGTGGTGCAAAGGGCGCGCCTTCGCCACCTGCGGCCACATCGGCACTGCGAAAATCGTTCACCACATCTATGCCGAGCTTGGCTGCCAGCTGGTCCCCATGCCCAATCTGGACCGTGCGCCGCTGATCAGGTGCATGAAGGACGGTCTGACCATGAAAGCCAATCACGTCGATGTCGCTGGCCGTTAAATCATTTTCATCCAAGAACCGCCTTACCGCCTCTACATGGGCTGCGGTCAACTTTTCTTCTGCTGAGGCAACAGCGTCCGGGACTGGGGCTCCTGTCTCCCATTCGGCTGCAGCTTCGACGGCCTGACGCAGGTAAGCTCGTTCTTCATCAGAATAGATGAGCGCGCCAGCAGGCCCCGGGTTCAGGAAAATCTCGCCGTCGGTCTCCAACGCCGCAATGTCGATGCCGTCCATAGAGGTGCCGCTCATCAGTCCGATTGCGATATAGGTCTTCGTCATAAACAGGCACCCCCTTGCCATTTTGGCCGTAATCCGTGATACACCAGCCAAGCGCCGCACCCAAGCGGCAGAGACATTAATAAGTGGCCTGATCCCATGAGCAGTTACAAATCTGATTTCCTGAATGTTATGGAAGAGCGCGGCTTTATCGCCCAATGCTCGGACTTTGACCTGCTCGACGAGCGGCTGTCCTCAGGCGTGGTCACAGGCTATATCGGCTTTGATTGCACGGCACCCAGTCTGCACGCAGGCAGCCTCATCCAGATCATGATGCTGCGCTGGCTGCAGCAAACCGGCCACAAGCCGGTTGCCCTGATGGGTGGAGGTACAACACGGATCGGTGACCCGTCGTTTAAGGACGAAGCGCGCCCTCTGCTGACTGATGAGCTTATTGATCAAAACCTTGCAGGCATCAAAAGTGTCTTTGATAAGTTCCTGACTTTTGGTGACGGGCCGACCGACGGCATCATGGTCAACAATCGGGATTGGCTGGACGAGCTGCAGTATATTGATTTTCTGCGCGACTATGGTCGGCATTTTTCTGTCAACCGGATGCTGAGCTTTGACAGTGTGAAGCTGCGCCTGGACCGGGAGCAATCGCTCTCCTTCCTCGAGTTCAACTACATGATCCTGCAGGCTTATGACTTTGTTGAGCTGAATAAGCGCTTTGGGTGCGATCTACAGATGGGTGGATCGGACCAGTGGGGCAATATTGTCAACGGTATCGAACTGGGTCGGCGGGCAGATGGTGCGTCTCTCGTGGGGCTTACGACCAACCTGCTTACGACCTCAAGCGGCGGGAAGATGGGCAAGACGGCGGATGGTGCCGTCTGGGTGAATGCCGATATGCTCTCACCTTATGACTACTGGCAGTACTGGCGGAATACCGAAGACGCTGATGTGGGCAAGTTCCTGCGGCTCTTTACGGAGCTGCCACTTGACGAAGTCGCCCGCCTTGAAGCCTTGGAAGGCGCTGAGCTGAACGACGCCAAAAAGGTGCTGGCAACAGAAGCCACCGCCATGGCCCACGGGCGCGCCGAAGCCGACAAGGCAGCAGAAACTGCCCGCGTCGCGTTTGAGACGGGCGCAGTGAGTACCGACCTACCCACCGTCGAAATCGCGGCGGCGGACCTTGAAGCCGGCTTTGGCATTCTGTCTGCGTTCGTCACCGCGGGGCTTTGTGGGTCTAATGGTGATGCCCGCCGACAAATCAAAGGTGGCGGCGCCAAGGTGAATGACAAAGGTGTCCAAGACGAACGCGGGTCACTTTCCAAAGATGACGTGACCGATGAGGGCGTGATCAAACTTTCCATCGGCAAAAAGAAACACGTGCTTCTGAAGCCTGTTTGAACCTCACCTGCTGACACCATTTGTCAGGATATGTCGCTTGAGGTCGTGAGGCTGTCGCAGAAATCACCTATCCTTACCTTGAAGACCGGAGACCAGGTTACCGAATTGAGGAAAGGACAGGGATCATGACCGACGAAAACCCCAGCATTATGTCCCATGTGTCGATTGGTTCGAACAAGTTGGACGAAGCACTCACCTTTTACGATGCCGTGATGCCGACGATTGGCGCCAAGCGGATCATGGAACATCCAGGTGCTGTGGCTTATGGCAAACTGTTTCCGGAATTCTGGGTGCAGACGCCCCATGATGGCGGCACAGCCGGAATTGCCAATGGCGTGCATTTCAGTTTTTTCGCGACGTCCAAAGACCAGGTGGATGCCTTTTACAAAGCTGCACTCGATGCTGGCGCAAAAGATGATGGCGCCGCAGGTCCCCGCAGCGACTATGGCGCGGGATATTATGGCTGCTTTGTCTATGACCTGGATGGCCACAAAATTGAAGCCATGTACTGGGATGAGAGTGCGGGCTGATCAAGTCAGCCCGCTCCCATCTCACTCATCCTGCCAGTGGGCTTTGTCCTTCTTGGCCCGCTTGACCATTTTGCCGAAACTTCGATCGCGGCTATGCCGCTGGGCGAGTGTCTCCGTATTGCGGACCTCTTCTGCCGCGAGCTTCTGCCAGCGTTTTAAGCGCTCGGGGTCGAGCTCCCCGTCTTCAATGGCTCGGCGCGCGGCGCAACCAGGCTCCTGTGTATGTCCGCAATCATTGAATTTGCAGGATGCCGCCAGCTCCAGAATGTCGGAGAAAACCTCTTTGATGCCTTCTTCGACTTCCGTGAGCTGAATCTCACGCATGCCTGGCGTGTCGATGAGCCAGCCCCCTTCGGGTAACCGGTGAAGCGTGCGGCCTGTGGTTGTGTGACGTCCTTTGGAATCGTCCACCCGTATATCCCGGGTCTCAATGTCGTCGGTGCCGATCAGCGTGTTGATGAGCGTCGACTTGCCCACGCCGGACGAGCCGACAAAAGCCACCGTCTGCCCGAGCCCGCACCAGGGCTCCAATCGTTTGGCCGCGGTCGCATCGCGGGCGTCAATATTCTCAACGATCAGATGAGGGTCGAGCGCAGACACAGCGTCTGTAAACTCCTGTGGGTCGTCCACCAGGTCCGCCTTGGTCAGGACGATGACCGGCATCACCTGCGCCTCATGGGCGAGTGACATGTACCGCTCCAACCTTGCTACATTGAAGTCGAAGTTGCATGACGCCACAATGAAGAGCGTGTCCACGTTGGCCGCGATTAGCTGTTCGCCTCTGTGCGATCCGACAGCCTTGCGTTTAAAGATGCTCTTGCGGTCCAGCAGTCTTTTTGGCCGAAAGGTTTCCTGTTCGAGAAGAAGCCAATCGCCTACAGTTGCTTGGGTCCCCTCTCCATCTTTGGAAATGAACGGCATGGTTGTGCGATCCAGATCCACCCCGATCACATGGATCTGGTTTCGGTGGACAGACTTCACCCGCGCAGGGATGTAATTGTCCAGATCATCTTGGTCTAATTGACTTGTGAAGAAGTTGCTCCAGCCATAGTCGGCCAGATCGGATATTTCGATTGTCATTTTGGGTCACCAGCTTCTGCCTGCACATACTGGGCAGGACAGCGAAAAACAGACCGGCACACGCTTCCTTTGGAACCGCAGGTCATCGGCTTTGGCGCCAGCGCGAAACTGAGATTGAGTGAGAACACGTCAAGAAACTGCACTGCAGTTTCCTTTGATCGACATGAGGCCACTCACTGCTCTTCAGTGGTTCGCACCAACAGTCTGGGTGACACCGACAATCATAAATATCCCTTCCGCCGTTTCGGCTTTCTCTTAGCTCATCTTGCGAGCCTTGAAATCGTTGCCTCAAACATAGTGCGCTTTGTGTTTGTTGTCAGGCGCGAATTGACACAGAAAAGCCCGGCAACTTGCGCTGCCGGGCCTAACATTCCGAGTGATCCTGAACTGTCTATTCAGCAGCTGTGCCCGATAGCGCAAAGATCGCTTCTTTGCCATCCCCACCATTTATCTCTTTCAGATATTTGATGCCCTCTTCCGCGATGTCGTCGCCAACCATGCGATCGCCCTCTGCGTAGAGCTCCTGCATGTCCACATAGGCTGCATATTGCGGCGCGGTGCGTTCTGTGATGATTCCAGCCTTTAGAAGCGTCTTGATAAGAGTGCGGAAGATGCTGGTGGATTTACGCATTTGACGCCGGGCCTCTTTGTCGCCCATCGCCTCCATCAGCGCAGATTGCACCCATTGCCAATCGAGACCTATTTTGGCGTACATGTCTTTCTTCTGCTCCGGACCGCTCGAATTGCGGAAGAGCATCATGAACACTTCAAGCGCCCAATCTTCAATCTGGTCCCGCTCTGCTTCCGGCAGATTGGGCACAGTGCGATCCGCCCAGATCTTTCCGAACTTGTGATGGAAAGCTTCGTCGGTCATCACCAGTTGCATCAGACGGGTCAGGACAGGGTCTTTTGCGTTGGAGTAAAAGCTCGCAAAGGTCCCCATGGCAAGGCCTTCAAGCACCATCTGCATGCCCACAAGTTTCTTCCAGACGACCGGCGTGTTGACCAGCTCAACAAGCAGCTTCTCCAACACTTGCCCACAAGGTGTCGGTTTGCCCCAGCGTGCTTTGATATATTGAGAAAAACCAGTGACGTGACGGGCTTCTTCACGTGTCTGGTTTGCCGCATATTCCTGTGCACCCGGGTCGCGCATGATGTGGCAGAGCGAAGCTGACAGACTAAGCGCCCCCTGCTCACCGTGCAGGATGGATGACATTGTCCAGCGCACGCTCTCGTTCACCAGGAACACTTTCTGATCCTGGTTGAGCTTGTCTGATACCGCTGTGCGCAACTCGAGGTTCATGTCTTCAGAGATCAGCATGTCCCGCTCAAGATCCCAGGGACTGGAGAAGTCGATATATTTGGTATCGAGCGGGTCCCAGAAGTGATCGTGGGTCGCAGAAATAATTTTGTCGAACGCGGTAGACCGACTTCCGTAGCGGTCAACTTCCATCATGGCCGGAAAATCATCCGGCGCCACAGCATCGTAAGCTGGGTCGATGGTCATGCTTTTTTGATTTTCGGGTGTAGTCTGAGTACCGGTCATTGAATTGGCCCCTCCTCCAAGGTGTTCAGTTCGAAATGACGATGGTGTCACTTTAGTCCTGAAAAGGCCTACACGCCAAATATCGGCGCCAGACTCAGGGTTGGGGGACCGGGGCTGGGACCTGTGACGCACCGTTTTCCGCCGTTGTTGGCGCTTCCGGCTCCATGACTTCCCCAAATTCAAAGATTCGCCTTAGGAAGCCAGGCGCGAGTGCTGCCAGAGGGTTCACGGTGATGATTGGCTGCTCGGTTGTGCCGCGCATAGCGTAGGTTGCAGCGAAAATGCCCTCTCCATCCCTGCCGACCAGAATATCACCGAGAATAGGTACAGCACCGAGTGCAGAGTTCAACGTGTAGGCCGGCACGATCGTACCGTTGAGATCAAAGATACCCTCTGCACGATCAACCTGCCCTTTAATGGTGAGACCAATCGCCGGTCCACTCATCGTCGCGTCGAGAACGTGGAACCTCTCCGTTGTCATCTGGAAAGGCATATCAAGCTTGACGAAGCGAATGCCTTCACCCTGAAGCGTGTCGCCTATACCGGTAAGGGAGCCCACCGTCAGCAGATTGGCGAGCAGTGGCGCATTCACGATGCGGAAATTATCCACCACAGCATGCCCATTCAAGGGAGCGCCGGGCGCCATATCGTCGAATGTACCTGTCAGATTGAGCCGGCCACCGCGCATGCTCTCATACATGTCGATGCCTCTGAGCACGCTTCCGGCATCATTTGACTCTGCAGTTAGACCTCTGCGCCCCTCCGGAGTTGGCGTGATGGTTGCCAGGAGCTTGGCGTTACCCTCAAAATCACCGGAGACAACCAACCGCTGGGTTTCTCCCTTCAATATCAACAGATCGACATCCACGTTTTGTGTGCGGACATCGCCATGTGCCAGCGTTGTGGGGAAGCGCGCCGTTAAGGAGATGTTCGTTTCCTCTTCTGCTGCAATCGCAGGGAGCGGCGCCATTTCAATCTCGTCAGTGACCTCGGATGCCAGAGCAGGTTCGGCCACCTGAGTCTCTGCTGCTGACACGGGGGTAGCGCTGCCGGAGAACAGATTGGTGAGGACACCTCTTGCGTCAAACCGGGGCCCCTCGGCGTGCATCTCGAGGACACCGTTGTCTAGTCGCATCGCACGGAAGCTTGCTTCCGTCTCAGAACCGAGACGAGCATTTGGTAGTACAATCTCCAGCACATCACCATTATCCGCGAGCAAGACTGACCCTGTAAGGTCGATCTCCGTACCTGCTATTGCGATGGCATTGAGGCGCACTCTTCCCTCGTCTTCAAAAACAAGATTGAACCGACCCTGAGCCGGAGACCCAGCTGGTTTCGACCACAAGATGGTCTCTTGCTTGAGGATGGCGTCCGTCAGCAACATGGTGACCGTTCCATCAACGAGATCCGGACCGGACCCGCGTACAGTTACATCCGATGTGATGGGTCCATTGACGATCGTTCCGACGCGGAGACCCAGCGCATCACGCTGTTCGTCGTTGGTTGTGCTTCGCAGGCGGAAGATGCTTGATGGTTCGCTGCCGCTCTCGAATGTTTCCTGCCATGCAAGATTGACCGGTACACCATTTAACGTGATCGGCCCTTCCGCCTGCAGTCCCTGACGTTCGACCTGGACAATCAGCTCACCGCCATCGATGGAGACACCATCGATTATGTCAGGAAGACCAACATCACGGGCTACAGCGCGGCCAGAGAATCCCACATCGTCCATAGTCACATCTTTGGCCAGTGGTAGCGTCAAAGAGGCCTGCACGTCGCCATACCCCCCAACAATCGCCGGGTCCATGCCGAAACGTGAGATAAATCCAAGCGGCTCGTGATCCAACAAGGCAAGGACTGTCGCGGTTGCGCCCGCAACATTCATCTCAATTTCGCCTGGTCCCCCTTTGATGTGTAGCGCTGTGGCGGCAAAATGACCGGAGTTGATCTGAAGTCGGTCGTTTGCGATATCGATATAGGCACGGTCCACCCAAGCGTCGAACCGATCACCTTTCAGATGCCCCCTGCCGCCGACACGCCGGAGCGGCGGAAGCTCCCCAAGATATTTCACTGTCGCACCGGACATCTTGAATTCAAGGTCGAGCGCCTCATCAGGCAATTTTTCCTGACGATCCGCAGCCGCAATCATGCCGCCAGCAAGGTCTATATTGATCGCTGCGCTTGTGATCGTCCCACCGCTGACATTTTCCGCGAACCATTCACGGGCACCCTTTGCGAGGGGCAAAGGCCAGATGTCCCTCAACCGCTCAGTCTCAATATTCGAAGCTTCGCCTTGCGCCGCAATCGCTGGAGATTCAGGGTGGTCAGCAATCCGTCCCGAAAGAGCGAGAACGCCTTTGCCGACACGGATGGAAAGTGCGCTGATGTCTGCGGCGAGATTGTCGAAATCCAACCGGCCAGAGAAGGAAATGGCGTCAATGTCTGAAACCCCTTCAGTAAAGCCCGCAATATCTAAAGCGAGGTCTTTGGCGTTCAGCGCGACGGTCGCACCGGAAACATGAAACCCTTCCGGTTGGTCATAAACGGCATTGCCGCTTATCGTGCCTTTATTGTTCCCGGCTTCAAAGTCCAGCCGTTTGAGCAGCAAGATGTTCTCTGCGGGATCAAGCGTGAGTTCTGCGGTCGCCCCATCTATGACGAAAGGCTCAGACCGGTCAGGCAGACGCGCGGTTCCAGCATCGATGGTGAGATCTAGCTCTGCACCCAACCAGACGCCGTTCTTACCAATTGTAACAGTGCCATCTCCGGAGATTGGTGCATCAAGCAATGCAAAGTCGGAGAAGATAGGTGCATTGCGCGCAAGGGCAGCGGGAACGAACCCGCTTCCTTTGACATCAAACCTGACCCTGTCGGCACCGGCAGGTGCGCTTCCCAACATTTCCAGGTCGAGCCGTGCATCCCCAGCGACCAACTCTGCATCCAGATATGCGGTTACACCATCAAGACTTCTACTCAGCTCAAGCGTCGCATCATCGGTCTTCCATTCCACCTCATTCACTTTGTCGATGAAGCGCAACGCACCGCTTCGAATACCAAAGGATTGCAGCTCGCCCAAAAGCCCCTCGTCACTTGGAGGGGCAGCCAGCTGTGTCATGACGTCTTCCAGACTGATCAAGGCTTCAGCGTCCGCCTGATCAGGGTTATCTGTAAGCGAGAGTTGGACACCTGTGTCGGGCCTGCGCACGATCGCGGCGCTGACCCCAACCAGTTCCACGCTTTGCAATGCCACACTTCCGCGAAGCAATGATCTCGCTCTGAGGTCAATCCGGATTTCCGGCACTGTGACGACTGGCTCGTCCGCCGCGTCATAGAGTTCTGCGCCGAGCAGACTAATCACCAACTGCCGATCTTCTGGAACCCAAAGAAGCATCGTGTCCTGCAGGGTCAGCGTTCCCTGCTGCAATTCAGCATTGGCCTGTTCCAGGATCGTCTCGTTGAGGAAGCTGAGAGGCACCGGTCCCGCTGCTAGCCGCCAGACAAGCAAAGCCAACAGCACTGTCGCCGCCGTCACAAGGACGCCGAGCGCTTCCAGTCCATATTTGACCGCTGGCCGGATCAATTCTGTTGTCGCCTCATCTTGCCGCTGGGAGTCACTGGCTGCTGGGTCTCACTGGGCAGATCAACCCGCCGCGTCAGTGTGCCCAATCATTCCGTCTAAGACGCCCATAGTCCTCTCAATCAAGGTGCCTATAGGCTCCTGACCTAGATGTCTCATAAATGTGGCACCAAGGTGTTGAAATATCTCAAACTCCGCTAGTTTCTGGCGATGAATCTGCCGAAGAACGGGACCTGCTACGTGCTCCCCCGGTCGTGGCATCGCCCATCGCTCACCCTTCTTATGAAAGAGACCTGAAAATATGGCCAAAGAGCTTAAAGAGGGCTTGAAAGCCCCCGCTTTTTCCCTTCCGACCGACGGGGGCGGTAAAGTCCGCCTCGCAGACCTCAAAGGTCAGAATGTTGTGCTCTATTTCTACCCAAAAGACATGACCCCTGGCTGCACGACCGAGGCCATTGATTTTTCAGGCCATGCCGCTGCCTTCAAGAAGGCCAATACGGTGGTTGTCGGCGTTTCCAAGGACAGCGTCGAGCGCCACGACAAGTTCAAAGCCAAACATGACCTGTCCGTGACGCTCGCATCAGACGAAAGCGGTGCGATGCTCGAAAAATACGGCGTCTGGCAGGAAAAGAAGCTCTACGGCAAAGTTTTCATGGGTATCGTCCGCTCAACCATTTTGATCAATGCAGAAGGCAAAATCGTCAAGATCTGGCCGAAAGTGCGGGTAAAAGGTCATGCGGACGAAGTGCTTGAGGCGGCGAAAGCCCTCTAATGCAGCCAGATCTCAAACCTCTACCCGGCACGATTGGCCAGGCTGCCTTGGACGTGCTTCAAACCGCTGACGCGGACGCAAAGGCGTGCCTCGCGCAACAGGTGGGGGTGGCCTGGGCAGATGGCAGGCTTGCCTTTGCCTTTGGCGACCTGCCGCCGGATAGGCCCGCACGCCCGGACCGGCCAGAATTGCGTTTACCGCGGGATATGCCGCGCAGGCGCGCTGGCGGTGAGAAAGGCCGTTTCGCCCTCTTACATTCGCTTGCCCATATTGAGTTGAATGCCATCGATCTGGCCTTCGACATGGTGGCTCGTTTTGGCCCTGACCAGCCACTGGAATTCACCGCGGACTGGGTGCGGGTGGGCAGCGAAGAAGGTAAGCATTTCAACCTCTTAAATGATCGCCTTAAAGTGCTTTCAGGCGTCTATGGGGACCTTCCCGCCCATGACGGCCTCTGGGATGCCGCCTTCGCCACTCGACATAACCTGCTGGCAAGGTTGGCGGTTGTGCCGATGGTGCTTGAGGCGCGTGGTTTGGACGTCACCCCGCCAATGATTGAAAAGCTGGTCCGAGCTGGCGACCAGACGAGCGCCGACATACTCGGAATCATCTATGAAGAAGAAAAGGGCCATGTGGCCGCAGGAAGCCGTTGGTTTGCCTCAGAAATTGCGGCCCAACGGCTCGATGAGGAGACGACCTTCCATGACCTCGTCCGACGGTATTTTAAGGGTGATCTGAAGCGCCCATTTAATGATGCAGCACGGGCGGCGGCGGGTCTGTCCTCGGGTCTCTATGAGCCGCTGGCGGATGGTCCAAAAGAGGGCTGAAGGTTGGTCTGCGAAAGGTCCAGCACGCACTTTCATTCACGGAGTTCGGAGATTCCGAATTTCAGATAGAGATTAGGGTGTGGAAAACTCATTTTTGTCGCGTGAGCTTTAAGGTTAATACGATATGTTAAGGTCCATCTGTTGAAATCTTTGTCAATATAGGATGGAATTGCGTCCTAGTTTGCCTGTGGGGTTACAAGGGGTTGTAGAGGGGCATGGTTGAAACCATCTCAAGATTGATGGACAGGGCGCGCGTAATGGTCGCCCACCTGTATGCAGAGCGTCAGATTTATCTGAGAAGTCACGGACATGTGCAGTTTATTTCACTGTCGCCCTTGGCTCAGATCGGCATGGCGGCGATTGCCGTCGGCTTTTTGTCGTGGGTTGCGTTCACGTCTGTAAATGTTGTCTTCAAAGAACAGATTATCGCATCGAAGGATCGGCGCTTCGTGAAGGTCCAGGCGGCCTATGAAGAACGTATTGCCCAGATGCAAGCGTCCTATGACGATCTCAACGGTCAATTGATTCTGGCGCAGGAGCGCTTCATCGCGACCACGCAGGAACTGGAAGCCAAGCACGATCAGATTGCTGAAGTCCTGAATCACCGCGAAGCCGCTGTTCAATCACTAAACTCACTGCGCTCGCGCATTGCCGAAACTCAATCAAGCGGGTCTAACGGCAGCCGCAGCAATAAAGTGATGATGTCGCTCGCAGAAGCGCCTGGCGCACCGCGGGTTTCACGGTCCGAAACCGTGACGACCTTGGGCACAGCAGACCAATCATCCAGCCTATTTAATGTCCTCTCCGGCGAAACGCCTCTTATGTTTGGCGGCCTCCTGAGAGGATCGGTTTTCGGCAGCGATCCAAGTTTCGATCTTGAGACGCGTCTATCAAGCCTTGATCAAGCGCAGCAGAGCCTGATCAATTCCATGGAAGAAGCGACGGACAGAGAAATCCGCGAGCTTGAGCATGTAATTGCTATGACTGGCGTGACGTCTCCAGAAGAATTCATGGAACGGGTAGACGCAGACGGCATTGCGAGTGGCGGTCCTTACATTGATCTCGTCGGCAGCGACGGGCTGGCAGGCGGTGGCACCGCGACCTCGTTCAACCGTCAGGTTCAGCGCATCGCGCAGAACCTTGATCATCTGGCTGCTTTGAATTTCACGGTTGGCCTTCTTCCCTTGGCCTCCCCGCTCGAAAATTACCGCATTACAAGTGATTTCGGGCCGCGGATGGACCCTTTCAAGCGCCGCATGGCATTCCATTCTGGATATGACATGGCCGCGCCCTATAACACACTTGTTTACGCACCTGCCCCCGGTGTGGTCACCTACGCAGAAAGGCGCGGTCCCTATGGTCGCATGGTCGAAATCGAACATGGAAATGGGTTCCGCACTCGCTACGCTCACCTCAACAAGATCAGCGTCACCGTTGGTCAAGAAGTGGGTTTTCAAGATTTGATCGGAAAAGTTGGGTCTTCTGGTCGATCAAGCGGTCCACACCTTCACTATGAAGTGTGGTTCGACGACCAGATCAGAGATCCATCAAAGTTCATTGAGGCAGGTAGGTATGTTTTCACGCACGAAGGATAATGAGAAGCCAGTGAGCGCGCAGCCAGCACCACAGCGGCGTCCGAGCTCGCGTACGGCACCGTCAATCATTTCGAATGACCTTGTGGTTCAGGGTAATCTGGTTGCCGGCGGCGACATTCAGATCGACGGAACGGTTGAGGGTGATATTCGCTCTGCGTCCATCACGATCGGTGAACAGGCGTCCATTAGCGGTGAAGTGGTCGCGGATGATATTGTCATCCGGGGGCGTGTTGTCGGCGGCATTCGCGGTCGCCGCGTGCAGCTTTGCTCTACATGTCATGTCGAAGGTGACATCCTTCACGAGGCACTGGCTGTTGAGACAGGAGCGTTCTTCGAAGGCAATTGCCGTCACTCAGATGACCCGCTGGCCGAAAACGCACAAGCAAGCGAACCAGCACGCGCTGCGGCAACACCGCAGCCTGCGCCTGCTCCCGCGGCCGCAGCGAAGTCCAATCGGAACGCATCACCAAAACCCGCTGAAAGCCCAGTCGTCGTCAAAGACGGTGGTGTGGTGGTGAAGCGTCCAGCCGCTGAATAATCCAGCGCTTCCTAATCAAAAAAGCCCCGAGGCCGATGCTCCGGGGCTTTTTCTTTAAGGAAAATATATTGTCATATTTGAAAATTTACTCATAGCTCCCTATATTCCCTCTAGATGAATTGGAGAGAGCCGTGGGTCGCCCAAGTTTGCAGGAACAGAGAACAGCCGAAATCCTGGCCGCATATGAAATATGCGTCGCGCGCCACGGTCTCGACGGGGCGACGCAGGAACGCATCGCGGCGGAGGCTGGTGTGAAACGCACATTGTTGCGCCACTATCTCGGCAATAAGGAAGAGATGGTGGAATCTTTGATCAAACATGTGGTCGCCCGCTTCAACTCTGAAACCGATCAGATGATCGCGGCTCTTCCAAAGGCGGATCGCCCGAAAGCATTGTTGGACATTCTCTTTGGTCCGCTTGGCATCACCGAAACAGCTTCCATTCTGACGATAAATGCGCTCGGCGCTGCTAGCGATCGCTTTCCAAAGGCGCGCACTGGGCTCCTTGAAGCAATTGCTCGTATGCAGACTGCGGTCACCAAAGAGCTTTGTGCGAGCTATCCCGACGCCCCGAAAGATCAGTGCCAGGTCGCTGCCTTTGGCATTTGCCATCTCTATTTCAGCATCGACAGTCTGATGATGCTGGAGCCCCCAAAAGGCTGGCTGGTTCAGGCACGAGAGGCCGCCGATATTCACCTGGCCATGCTGGAGGGCCATTCCCAATGAGCGATACCGTCAAATGGCGAGCCCTTCTTGTGCTCGGTTTCATGGTCTATGCGGTCCTGTTTGAACAATCCTGGCCTTGGGGCATTTTGTTTGCCCTATGGCTGTGGCCGTCCATTCGAGAAGGACACCTCGTCCTTGGGGATGACTTGTTCCGCGAGGATGATCCGGCCCTCTTCTGGTCCTCAAGCCTGTTCATTCTCAGCCTGTGCGCCTGGCTTGTTCTTTCCGACCTTCTGCCTCTCATGGAGTTGCTCTGATGATCAACGAAGACCCCACTCGTATGCCGGTTCTGCCTGTTTCGGCCTATACCTCCCAGGAATGGTTTGACCTGGAGCAGAAGCTGATCTTTTCCAAAGTCTGGGCTTTCGCGGGCTTCCCGGAAGACCTCGTCAATACCGGCGATCACACCACGGTTCAGGCGGGTCTCAACAACATTCTGATCATACGAGGTAACGACGGCACGCTCCGCGCGTTTCACAATATCTGTCGCCATCGGGGCGCGCGCATGTTGCGACCACATGGCAAGTCTGCGTCCGCTATCACCTGTCCCTATCACGACTGGACATATGATTTTGAAGGCAATCTGAAGGGCATTCCGAACAAGAGGGAGGAGTTCCCCGACCTGGATCCGGCCTGTCTCAGCCTGCACAAAGCATCCCTTGCGATCTGGCGGGGCATGGTTTTCGTCCACCCAGACCCGGAAGCACCACCCATTGAAGACTGGTTCGGCCCTGTTGCCCCCTATCTGGGCCCCCACCAGCCAGACCAGATGATGGAAATTCCGCAAGCGGCTGACGAGACAATCATCAAAGCAAACTGGAAGTTTGTCGCCGAAAACTACATTGATGCCTATCACCTGCCTCTTCTGCATTCAGGCACCCTTGGCATGTATGACCATAGAAATGCAGAGACAGGCTTTGTCGGCGACCACTTCGCATTCTATGAGCCCCTCGCGTCAGACTATTCAGAGAATCTTGAAAAGAATGCTCCGAGCCCACTCATTGACTTCGGCAACAACCACCGCGTGGGTGCCTATGTACCGCTTCTTTTTCCAGGCATCGGCTTAAGCGAAACGGAGATCAGTTGGTCGATCTTTCACATCGTCCCGTTGGCGCCCGACCGCACACTTGTTCAGACAAGAACCAAATTGCCCACGGCAAGCGAGGCCGCTTTTACAAAAGCGGAGAGACGGTCATCCAGCTATTGGAGAAACAAGGTTGGCCCCAAATATGAGGGCGACCCGGAAATGGACCCCATGGCAAGCGGAGACTTCATGGCGGAAGACATTTTCGCCTGCGAGCAACAACAGGCATCGCTCAGCTCACCCTATTTCTCAGTGGGTGCATCAGCTGACATCGGGGAGAAGCCTGTGCGCGACTACCAGAAAATCATCGAACGATGGATGCAGCAAACGACCTGATCAATCCAGATCGGCGACTTCGGCTGTTGTGCCTTCCACGCGAGCGGCAAGAGCAGCTGCCATAAATGGATCGAGATCCCCGTCCAGCACGCCATCGGGATTGCCGGTCTCTACGCCCGTGCGCAAGTCCTTCACCATTTGATAGGGCTGCAGGACATAAGACCGGATCTGATGGCCCCAACCGATTTCCGTTTTTGACGCTGCTTCGGCATTGGCTTCTTCTTCGCGACGCTGCAGTTCAGCCTCATAAAGACGGGCGCGCAGCATGTCCCAGGCGGTTGCCCGGTTTTTGTGCTGGGAGCGTTCGTTCTGACATTGCACGACGATGCCTGTCGGCTCGTGTGTAATGCGGACTGCGCTATCAGTCGTGTTCACGTGCTGCCCGCCTGCCCCGCTCGCGCGGTAGGTGTCGATGCGGCAGTCGCTCTCATTCACTTCGATCTCAATCGTGTCGTCAATGGCCGGATAGACCCATACAGAGGCGAAACTTGTGTGACGCCGTGCATTGGAATCGTAGGGCGAAATCCGCACAAGACGATGCACACCGCTTTCTGTCTTGAGCCAACCATAAGCGTCCTCGCCCTTCACAAGGATTGTGGCTGACTTGATGCCTGCCTCTTCCCCATCGTGACGTTCGATCAGCTCGACCTTATGCCCCTTGGCTTCTGCCCAGCGCGTATACATGCGCAGCATCATGGACGCCCAATCCTGGCTCTCCGTGCCGCCCGCACCTGAGTGGATTTCCACATAGGCATCCAGATTGTCCGCTTCGCCGGATAGAAGGGTCAGAACCCGCTGGCGTGCCGCTATGTCACGGGCGGCTTCAAGCGCTGCTTCGGCTTCCTTGATGACATCGTCATCTCCCTCAGCTTCGCCCATCTCGATCAGCTCGAGATTGTCGTTCAGCTCCCCCTCAAGGGTCAGATAGGTTTTGATGCTGTCTTCAAGCTTTGTGCGCTCGCGCATGAGGGCCTGGGCCTGCTGCGGATTGTCCCAAAGCGATGGGTCTTCAGACCGCGCGTTTAATTCGTCCATCCTTTTCTGGGCTGTGTCCCAGTCAAAGATGCCTCCTCAGCAAGGCCAACGAGTCTCTAATCTCGTCCGCGATCGCTATTGTTTCTGCGCGCATAAGTGAATCCTCTTTATCTGCGGCGCGACCATAGCGGCGCGCAGCTGATTTGCCTAGATGCCTTGAAAGGGAAGACCGTCAGTAAAGGCCGCCGGTGCCATTGCCCAGCGGCGTAGACGTGTTCGATGTCACCGGTGCGCCATCCGGCCCAACAACCCCGCCGAGATCAGGCACGCCGGTATTCACCGGTTCTGGGGCCCGAGGCTCCGTACCCTCTTTAAAGGCTTCCAGAATGACGTTGCTCTCGCCCGGTCCAGCAAGAAGGCCCGTTTTCGCGTTGACGCGCACAAGGTTGATGCCCGCAGGAATACGGAATGGCACGGGTGCCGTGTCTGCAAGTGCCGCGGTCATGAAATCTCTGAAGATGGGTGCAGCCACCTTGCCGCCGGTTTCACCGCGGCCCATGGGACGCGGGCTGTCAAAGCCAACAAAGACGCCGACCACAAGGTCTGATGAAAAGCCGACAAACCAGGCATCGCGCTCATCATTTGTGGTTCCGGTTTTGCCTGCGAGAGGATGCCCAACGGCGCGAACCGATGTCGCGGTCCCCCGCTCAACGACGCCTTCCAGCATGGAGACAACCTGATAGGAGGTTTGAGGACTCAAGACCTGCGCACGGGTATCCGGCAGCTCAGGGGTTTCCTGGTTTTCCCAGACTTCGGCGACGCACCCATCACAATTCCGCTGGTCATGGCGGAAGACGGTTGTGCCTCTGCGATCCTGAATCCGGTCAATCAATGTTGGCGAAACCTGGTGGCCGCCATTTACCAGCATGGCGTAGGCGCTCGTCATGCGAAGCAGCGTCGTCTCCCCAGCCCCCAGGGCCATCGAAAGAACGCGCGGCATGTTTTCGGTAATTCCAAAGCGACGGGCATAATCCCGCACGGTGCCCATTCCAATGTTCTGCGCGAGGCGCACCGTCATCACATTCCGGGACTTCTCGATACCCAGGCGCAGTGTGGATGGCCCGTAAAACCTGTTGCCGTAATTCTCTGGTTTCCAAAGAGCCAAGCCGGGGCCCTGGTCCATCACGAATGGGGCATCCAGGACCATACTTGAAGGTGTGAAGCCGCGATCAAGTGCAGCTGCATACACGAATGGTTTGAAGGCCGAGCCCGGCTGGCGTGTTGCCTGAACTGCGCGGTTGAACTCTGATAGCTCGTAGGAGAAGCCGCCCTGCAAGGCCAGCACACGGCCCGTGTGGGCATCCAGCGCAACTATGGCTCCGTTTACCTGAGGTATCTGCCTCAACGCGTAATGTGTCGGCTTGTCATCGTCGCCCAGAACCGGCTCGACATAGACGATGTCACCGATCGACACCACATCATGCGGGCGTTTCACTTCAGCGCCGACCCGCTTGTCGTCGATATATTTCCGCGCCCAGGTCATTTCTTCGAGCGGAATTGTAGATGTCACGATTTCATCGCGGAACGCACCGGAGACCTCTCGGGTCGGTCGCAGGCCGATCTTCGCATAATCTTCAGACAGGCCGATGACTGTCGCCAATGTCCAAGGGGCAAGGTCGGTGGCCAGATCAATCTCAGTAAGGGCGGTTGTCCATGTGGTGTTCGGCGCCAGCGTATCAACCGGTCCGCGCCACCCATGGCGCTGATCATAGGCTATGAGGCCCTGTCGAAGGGCATCTCGCGCCTGACCCTGCATCTGGGTGTCTAGGGTCGTACGCACCGACAGGCCGCTCTCATAGAGTTTTTCTTCGCCATAGCGCTCATATAGATCGCGGCGCACCTGCTCCACGAAATAGTTCGCTTCCACCAGCTGTGCGCCAAAGGCCCGCGGTGTTACCACAAGGTCTTCTGCACGGGCGACGGATGCCTGATAGGTGGAGATGAACCCATTGTCGAGCATGCGCCCAATCACCCAGTTGCGGCGACCAATCGCTTTTTCACGACGACGGAACGGATGGTAATTGTTCGGCGCTTTTGGCAGCGCGGCGAGATAGGCCGCGTCGGCCAATGTGAGCTCTGTCAGGCTCTTGTCAAAATAGTTCAGTGCAGCCGCGGCAACACCATGAGAGCCGAGCCCCAAATAAATCTCATTGAGATAGAGCTCCAGGATCTGGTCTTTGGTGAAGGCGCGCTCAAGCTTTAGGGCGAGCAGCGCCTCGGTCACTTTCCGCTGGAAGGTGACATCGCTGGTCAGGAGGAAGTTCTTCGCCACCTGCTGCGTGATGGTGGAGGCGCCGACAAGGCGCCGGTCGTTCATCACGTTCCACACATTGGTCACAACAGCCCGCATGATGCCGCGAGAGTCGACGCCGGAATGGGTGTAGAAATTCTTGTCCTCAGCAGCGAGGAACGCCTGCACCACATGTTCCGGGATGGTCTCAATGGGAACAAAGATGCGTCGCTCGCGGGCATATTCTGCGATCAGGCTGCCATCACCCGCATGCACACGGGTCATAATAGGCGGCGCATAGTCTGCCAGGTGATCGTAGGACGGCAGATCGTTGGAGAGGCGCCACAGCATGTAGAAGCCTGCTAGCGCTGCACCCAAGCCCAGCACAACCAAACCCGCAAATAGAGTGGCAAACACACGCAACATGCTTCGATTGGCCCCTTTAGCCGCATTCGGTGCCGGTGATGTCCCCGGCCTCGCCCCATTGTCCCGGCGCCGCGCCGCGATGCCAGACCATAGGTTTACCACGGCTGTCCGCAACCGCGAGATGTAGTCTTGTGAAAATAAGGCCAATTTGATGCGCTATGGTTAATAAAACGGGGGAAACCATCAGTTTTCCGGTTCTACCCGTCAATTATGGCGGTCATTTGGCCCTCGGGGATAAGTGGGCAGCATCTCCTTTTGCCTGCTGATTCAGAATTCTGCATTTATTAATTGAACATGTTCATTTAATAGCCTATATAGACCTCGAAGCCGATGACAACCTGAGGAAAAGCCAGATGACCGCCCCTTCAATCGAAAAAGACTTCGCCGAAAAGTTCATTCATTCCGTCAACCGACCGCTCGAGTATGGCGTCTATTTTCTGTTTCATGATTGGTGGGCGGAAGCACCTCAATCGGCCATCGACTCATATCTTGAGCAGATGAGAGCGTTACCCGGTGCGAAAGAGGTTCTGGCGGAGCGCTTTCTCGGAGAGCCCATCCCTTTGGAACGTCTTGCTCAATGTGCGCCCGGCACGCTCGGCCACGGTTATCACAAGTTCATTGTGGACAACAAGCTCGAGGAAAATCTCGGCCGGAATTACAAGAAGTTCAACGAGGAGCTGACCAGCTCCGGCAAGCTCGACAGGCTGCCAGAAGACATGAGCTTCATGATGGTCCGGGGATTTCAGATCCACGACATCATGCATGTGCTGACGGGATATGAAGCGACCTATGCGGGCGAGCTTGCAGTTGCGGCTTTCTATCTCGCTCAACTGCAGTTCCCCTATCATGCGATGCGTCTGGCCGTCACGACGGCTCATATGGCCTATCTCGATCCAAAAATCATTACCTGGGCGATGGATGCCATTTGTGACGGATGGCAGTTCGGCCGCACCTCCCCAAACATTCAGTTTGAACGCTGGGAAGATGAAATTGACACGCCGCTTGTTGACCTGCGCCGAAAATGGAACTTGAACACTGAGGCATTGGCAGCGTAGGGCTCTCTTGAACAAAAAGAGCGGGAAAGATGGCACGACCAGCAGCATCACCAGAACAGCGGGCGCAGATACGGGACCAAATCCGTCAAGCGGCCGCTGAGGTGTATGAAGAAAAAGGGATGGAAGGCACCTCAGCCCGTGCCATCGCCGTCAAGGCTGGCGTGTCTGTGGGCACGCTCTACAGCTACTATGCCAATCTTCCCGACCTTATGCGGTCACTTTGGGCAGAACCGGTCGCAGAGGAGATGGTGCGGCTACGCGCCAGTGTTGCTGAAACGTCTGATCCGCTGGAGGCTCTTCAGCTGCTTCTGGATGGCTATGCGCGTTTCGCATTCAGCCGACCCGACATCCTGAAGGGCGCTTTTCTTTTTGTCCGGAGCGGTGACGGGTCTCCGCTTGACCCCGCCCCTGCGGCTGTCGAATTCAAAAAGATGCTCTGCCATTCAATCCTTGCCGGACAAAAGACCGGTCAGATTAAACCTGGACCCGCAGAGCAGATTGCGCACCAGCTCTGGGCTGGTGTTCATGGTGCTTTGGCGCTCCCGATCAATATTGAGAGCCTCGACTTCGGATCACCCAAACAGATGGTCGCCGACATGATCGAGACGCTGATGGAGAGCGTCAAGCTTTGACTCTGCTTGCCAGAGCCAAGCTAGATGCTCCCTCATCAACTCCTATCGATTAACTTGCCACGAGGTCGCGCATTGTCATCTTGCCAAGCTGCGACATGTGAACTTCATCGGGGCCGTCCGCAATCCGGCAAAACCTTGCCCGTGTGAAGACAGCCGGGATCAGCGTGTCCTGACAGACACCTTTCCCGCCAAACACCTGCATGGCACGGTCTGCAACATCCTGCGCCATTTTTGGCGCCACAATTTTCACCATGGAAATATAGGGTCGGGCCGCATCGAGCCCTTCCTTGTCCATAACGTCCGCGGCTTGTAGCGTCAGGAGACGACATTGCTCGATGTCACAGCGACTGCGTGCAATCTCGTGCTGGACGCTGGTTTTCTTGCTGAGCTTCTCCCCAAAGGCGACGCGCTCTTCTGCACGTTCGCACATGAGTTCGAGGCAGCGCTGAGCAAGCCCCACAAACCCCATGGCATATTGAAACCTGCCAGGTCCCAGTCGCCCTTGCGCGATCTCGAAGCCGCAGCCTTCGCCCTTGATCATGTTGGTCACGGGGACACGGACATCTTTGAACAAGAGTTCTGCCTCGCCGCCCGGTGAATGCAGGTTGTCGAAAGCCCGAAGCGGTCTGACGAGTTCGACGCCCGGCGTGTCCCGCGGCACCAGGATCGTCGAATGTCGGCGGTGACGTGCGGCCTCAGCATCCGTCAGACCCATCACCAACATCAATTTACAACGGGGCCCAACGGCGCCGGTGGTCCACCACTTGCGGCCATTCAACACATACTCATCGCCATCCCGCTTGATTTCCAGTTCCATATTGGTGGCGTCGCTGGAGGCGACCTGGGGCTCTGTCATCGCATAGGCAGATCTGATCTCACCTTCCAGGAGCGGCGTGAGCCATTCCTCCTGCTGCGCGGGCGTGCCGTACTTCGCCAACACCTCCATGTTGCCCCGGTCGGGTGCGCTGCAATTAAAGATCGGCTGGGCCCAGATGACTTTACTCATCGTCTCAAAAAGCGTCGCAATTTCAAGATTGGTCAGGCCCGGGCTCCAGGGTTCGTATTCTTCCGGCAGAAACAGGTTCCACAATCCTGCTTCTTTCGCCTTGGCGCGCAGCTCATCAAACCAGTCGGGCGTCTGCCAGAGATTGGCCGGATCGAGCGTAAACTCCTCGAAGTCATGCTCTCTTGGGTAAATATGCTCCCTCATGAAAGCTTCCAGGCGCGTATTCAACTCAATGACACGTGGCGTTTGTTCAAATCCCATAGCGCTCGCTCCCCTAATTTTTTTGCAATTCTAACAGAACCGAATTTTCGATAGTGCCGAGTATAGTGCATCCAAACAAATTGTCGGGCTTATCTTCATCTGGTTCAGCCGAGCCAGAAACACGCCCCTAGTGCAGGATGAAATGTCGGACGGCGTCTCGCCACACGCACGGATGCCTTTAGGGCTCAGTTCCTTTTGGTATTATCACGGTCAGGGTCGGGATCAGATCGACACCATGATGCCCCGGTTGGCGGTGACCTTATTGTCGAGCATATCGAGCCAGATCTGCTGTGCTGCCTCGGCACCCTTGATGACCTCAACTTCAATATCGTTCTTCACAATCTCCCCCAAGTCAGCGCCTGCCTGGTTGGCGCGTTCAAACAGAACGCCCGCGCCCCAATCAGCATCACGCTTGGCGATATGAGCTGGTGTGAAGAAAAATTCAGGCTGTGAGCCTGGGAGTTCATCTGTGACCCGTTCAGCGTCCCAGTGGGTTCCGCCCACACTCACACTTTTGTGCATGTTGTCGGTCAGATACTCATGGAGAAGCTTCTTGAGAGGCCCGTCGCCTGACATGTCCACAAAAACCGACGGCACATTCGCGATGGAGGTTTTTTCTTCGCCATAGACCACGACCTGGTCGCAACTTCCCAACCGCTCCACAAAGCCTGCATTTGACGCGGAGGTCAGCCCAATGACCTTGCCTTTAAATGCAGTGTCGTTTGCAAGAAAATGCGCCAAGGCAAATCCTGTTTTAGAGGAAACAGACCCGATCAATATTTGTTGGGCATCGAAATACTTGTTGTCGTTGAGATAGTCGGCAAGCACGAAAGCGGTCATGAAGAGCGGAAACAGGAGACAGCGCTCGTCCTCAAGCGCCAAAAGATAAGTCGGGCCTCCTGCTGTTCGCTGATATTTGTTGTAGAGATCCGGCAAGTCCTTCCGATGCGCTGCCACATCGGTAAACCCTGCCTCGCTAATGTTGCCTGGTTTCAGAGCAACATGACTGGACATGGGAAAGAAACCATAGAGGCGCTCCCCCACTTTGATCTCAGGAGAGTGGGAGTCAACCACCTCTGCCATGCCCCAGACCGTGAGCTTGCCCCACCCGTCCTCTCCGGTTGGGTAATATCCCCAATAGCCGATGAAATCTCCGGACAGGGCGTATCCGACATTGTTGGAGGTCAAGGCAAACTTGTCGATCCGGACCAGGACGTCACCATCGGTCAATGGCGCTGATTGACCGTTCACGATCTTCGTCTTGCGAAAGTCTTTTCGATCGATCCAAATTTCAGTGATATCCATCGTGCACTCCTGCCCGGTTGCGGGCTTTAGTAGAAAATCCAGATTAAGTTTTGCGCAAACGAAGCCAGGCCCAACAGAGCCATAGGCACCCACCATTTAGGACTTAAGAAGGTGCTGAACCGCATTTGCGTCGGGAAGGACGTCGTCTTCTCCATGGCTGCAAGTTTGAAGCTGTGCGCAAAGTCGAACCTCGCGTCTGTGGCGAGGATCATCAAATCGCGGCGACTGCGGTAACGCATCATCGCAACGGCACCCCATTCCGGATCTCCGCCAGCATTCCAACTGTCGATGATGCCGCCAACTTTTGGCGCGACAAAAACCGGATGCCCGCCGCGTCGGAACAATGCCTTCATAAAGTAGCCCGTATATCCCTCAAGCAGTTTTGAAGGCGCCATCAACTCGCCTGTATCTGGGTGGGCGATTTTGCCCTTATGGAGTTTGATTTGATTCAGCATGATGAATTGGTTGCCATCATCTGCTTCCAAAAAAGCTCGAAAGTCTTCTGTGTTTATGTCGGCGTCCCCGACGCGGGCTTTAAACTCCGCCATACGCTTTTCTATTTCAGCAGGTGTCAATGCGCCGCGCCAATTGACATACCAGCCAAGAAAAACAGCATAAATGACGGCCGCAGCTACCCACACTCCGACAGTCATGCGCCTACTTTCAACATAAGTTTTCCGTGGTTGGCGCCAGAAAAAAGCATGTCTATGGCTTCTGGGAAATTCTCTATGCCCTCAACAATGTGCTCACGGTAAACCAGCTTGCCCTCATTGCGCGCCTTCAAAAGCGCCGCGAAGGCTTCAGGAATGCGGTCCAGGTAATCCCGCATTGTGTATCCCTGCATGCGGATGCTTTGCATCACCATTGCAAGATATTCGCTTGGGCCTTCCGCCGCATGCATGTCGCCATATTGCGAGATGCCGCCACAAACAACGATGGTGCCTTTGTAGTTGATTTGGCGGAAGACAGCATCGAGGGTCTCCCCTCCCACATTGTCAAAATAGAGATCAATCCCGTTTGGCGCCTCTCGCCGCAAGGCATCATCAATGTTTTCGTTTTTGTAGTCGATGACCCCGGCGAGCTTCAGCGTGTCGCGCAGATAGGCTGTCTTTTCCGGCCCGCCTGCAATACCGATCACATGGGCTCCCTCATTGCGGGCCAGCTGCGCAGCGATGGACCCAACAGCCCCACTTGCAGCCGACACGACAACAGTCTGCCCGGCCTTCGGCTGACCAATATCCATCATGCCGAAATAAGCGGTATATCCAGTCCAGCCAAGGCCGCTCATATAGTGATGCGCAGGAGCGAGGTTTGTATCAATCTTGCTGAGCCCCCCTGCTTTCAGAACAGCCTCGCTCTGAACGCCGGTGAAGCCGGTTACAAAGTCTCCCGGCACAAACGCATCGGAACGGGAATCAAGCACTTCGCCGACACCGAATGAGCGCATGATGTCGCCCGGCGTCACAGGTGGCATGTAGCTGCGCTTGTTGGTTGTCCAGCCACGCATACCCGGGTCAATGGATATCCAATCCAAGCGGAGCTGCACCTCCCCTTCTTCAAGTTCGGGCAGGTCATCGTGCGTGATTTTCCACATGTCTTCGGGCGCAGACTCGCCGCTATAGTGCATCATACGAACTTGCGTCGGCATGTTTTGTTCCTTTTTTGCTTTGTCTTTTGAGCCGCTTAGACCGGCTTGATCGTGACCGGTCCCTGGAAACTCCGCAGGTCTCCACCGCCCAGCCCCCAGAAAAAGCACCGTGTCGGGATTGGCAATTCAACAATCAATGGAGAGTTAATCGACACTTCCTTCAGCGTGGCCCCAGCGGGGAGCGCGAGACTGTCATCAGCCTCAGGCTCGCCGAGCGTTCCGACATAGTCTCCGTCGGGAAGAGACAGAATGGTCAATCTGCGCCCTGCTTCGAACCCCAGCATGTGAGCCTTTTCAACCATCGCCTCCAGCGGGCCGTGGGAGTCTGACGGCGGCGTAACCTTGCCCAGTGCAGCGACATTGATAAACCGGAGCCCGGCGATAACCCTCTCTCGCAGAGGATGTCCTGGAATGCCAGGTGAGTGAAGAAAGGAATAGGCATCCATGGAGCCTCGCGCAAACAAGGTCTTCGCCAATGGTGCTTCCACTTCCATTTCTTCATATTGTTGAGCGGTTACTGGGGTCTTGCTCATCCAGACCAACCCGGTGCTTCGATCCGTAACCTCCATATAGTGATTGTCGGAAACCGGCGCGAAGAACCCGCCTTCCGGCAGCGCCTCTTGCATCAAACTGTGGAGGGAGTGTTCTTGGGTCATCGTCATGCCGTCGCCTCCTTCTGGCCGTCCAGAAACCGGATGACCTCGCGCGCATAGGCTTCTGGAATGTCTTCGAGCAAAAAGTGGCTGCCACCCTTCAAAATGATGGGCTCAATCGCTTGTGCCCCGGGAATGGCGGGACGCACGGTGTTGTGTCCTTTGGGCGCAATCTGGTCCTTGTCCGAAAAGAGATTGAGGAATGGTTTTTCAAATGCCTTCAGCTTTTCAACCGCATGCCAGTTTTCGACCAGGATTGGGTTGTCATTCCGCGTGGGTAGCATTTGTGTGAACTGTCGATTGCCGGTCAGATATGTCTTGTCCGGATAAGGAGCTGCAAATCCCGCAACATCTTCGGAAGTCATATCGGATTTCGTAATCTTGGAAAGCATCTTCCAATGCTGCCAATTTTTCTTGTAGCGAACATAGAGTTGAAACGCGCGGAGCATGCCGGCTCCTGGCCGCGCCATCTTTTTAATCGGCGCACTTGGATCGAGCACAGGTATCCCCGTGTTGGACATGATGATGCTGTTCACCCGGTCCTGATGATCGGCAATCGCACGCAGGCCGATAATCCCACCCCAATCGTGCAAAATGAAATGCGCATTGGTGAGATTCAGCTTTTCAAACAGGGCTTCCTTGACCCATTTTTCATGACGATCGATGGTGTAGTCGCTCATCTTTGTGGGCTTGTCAGAGCGCCCCATCCCAATCATATCAATCGCAATGGCGCGATAGCCCGCGTCAGCAAGGACCGGGATCAGTTTACGCCACATGTAAGACCAGGTGGGGTTGCCGTGGATCATGACAACAGGCTCCCCGTCTCGGGGTCCTTCATCCACATAGTTCATGCGCAAGGTGCCGCCCTCAAAGTCGGATACATCGACATAGTTTGGCGCAAACGGATAACCCGCCAGGTTCTCAAAACATTCATCAGGTGTTCGGCGAAACTCCATTTCTTATTCTCCCCAGACTTCTAGATGGTTCGCCCGTTCCACACGCCGTGTCGTACGAAGATCCAGCATGGCGTCCAGTCCAGTCTCTGCAAACAAAGCGCGAATTTCCTTTTGCTCCGCATCGCCTGCTTGGGCAAAACAATCCGTCAACCGCTGCAGCAGATAGAACCGATACGGCATCACCATTGTTTTGACCTGGTGCCCACGCCAATTGAACTCGGACATACCGATCGCGCGTTGGGCTGGGTCTTCTAACCCGTTCGTGCCAGGTTCAATGTCAGGACGCTCCGCCAGCCAGTTGTTGGCAAAAGCCACGTGGGCCGTGATTTCGGGCAAATATTCCTCGGCGACATAGCGCATGAGGTCTTTCAACGTTTCAGGAACGGCGCCAGATGCAAACAGGCCCTCACCTTCCCAATCAACGGTATGGTCTTGAAACGTTTCCGGGCCGTTCATCCGTTCCAGCCATTTGAACACGCGCGGCGCTGTCTGTTTCATCAGCATTGCGGGATGAGGGTCTCTCCCCAAATGGGCAAAAAGTGGATTAAACAGGCCGTAATCACCGATGGTCGCGTGTCCGCCTAAGAGAAAATAAGATTGAGCAAGATGCGCATCAAACCGTTTTAGAAAATCCGTATACGTTTCTTCGATTGTCTTCATAGCGTCAGGGACAACGCCAAATGCAACCGCGGCCTGGCGCATGCGTCCACTGGCGAACTCAAACATTTTTTGGTTTTCTTCTGTGCTCAGCCCACCGGGGAGCACATCGTCAAACGATCCTTTGATAAAGGCGAGGTTGTCGGCATCAAAGTTCCAGCGATAGTGCATGGCCGGACGTAAAAGTCCCTCACCACCAAACAGCTCAAACAGGTACGCGACAGCTTTCAACGTCGCGTCTTCCGGATAAATGGACTTTTTGCTTAATCCCCGTTCTTCAAAATAGTCGAGAATATCAGTGCCATCTTGTATCAGAGAGCCATCAGGTTTCACCACAGCGGGCACAATAAACCGGCCAAGCTTGGGAACGATGTCCTCACCATATTCTGCGTGCCCAGCCCCGCGTTCCTCAAACGGAATGCCATGATGGCGCATATAGGCCCGCACTTTGCCCGTATAGAGGGAGGCGGCCATTCCATAGAGTGTGTAGGGGGCTTCAGACATAAATGGGTTTCCTCGCAAGCAAAAACTAATGACGTTATTAGTGTCATTTTAATTTGACATAACAAGTGTCAATTGTCTAGATGTCCGGAAATTTTTCGCTGAACCCCGCGTAACCGGAGCCCATCGCCATGAAAAGACTCGGACTTATTGCAGGGAGCCTGGCTGTTTTGGTCGGTCTTTTCGTGATCGCCTTGCCAACGCTTCTCCACACGGCTGGACTTCATCCGACCTACCCTGGCGAGGCAATTGATCTGTCGGGCAAGCGAGCGTTGGTCATCGCCACAAACCATGGGGTGCTGAATGCCCCTGGAGAGACCACGGGCGACCCGACCGGCGTGATGGCATCGGAGTTGACCATCGCCTACTACAAGTTTCTGGATGCGGGGATGGAAGTGGATGTTGCCAGCGTCAAAGGCGGTGAGATTCCAATAGACCCTCAGACGTTGTTGTTCATGATCAAAACACCAGAGGATGACCGCTTTCTGGCCGATCCGGACCTCCAGGCAAAAGTAACCAACTCAAAACGCATCGATGATCTCGACTTCACACGATACGACATCATCTTCATGTCCGGCGGTTGGGGCGCGGCTTATGACCTCGGCTACTCGCAGGTCCTGGGTGACAAAATCAGCGATGCCTATGCTGCCCAGACACCGATCATTGGGTCAGTCTGTCACGGCGCATTGGGATTGATCAACGCCCGCGACACGGAAGGTGCGCCGCTGATTGCAGGACGCCGCATTGCCGGCGTGACCAATAAGCAGCTTGAAGAGTTGGGGATTGAAGTCACCCCCATGCACCCTGAAACAGAACTCAGGAATGCTGGTGCCGTTTATGAAAGCCGATCTGCCTTTCTCGACTTCTTTGCGACCCATGTGGCTATTGATGATGAGCGCCGGTTTGTCACAGGACAAAATCAGAATTCAGCACACGAGACCGCTTACAAAATGATGGTATTGGCAGCAGAAGCACAACAATAGCAGCGCAATTGTGACTGTCCGTGCCGCGCTTAGTACGTTCCCTCGGCATAGCGTTCACCGAAATAGAGTTCGACCCGTTTCACCAACGACAAGCCAGAGAGCGCAGAGAGGCGCTCACCTCTCAACCTGTGGAGAGGACGCGGATAAGATCTCGCGTCCACACAGCCAGAAGTGAAAGGCCGCCCAGAACCCCAATGCTGTTGCAAAGGCAAGCGCTGTCCGCAGCGCGTTCTCTCCATATATCGGTTCAAGAAAGTCGCTGAGCATCCCGATGAGCAAGGGGCCTAGCCCCAGCCCCACGAGGTTCATGCAGAGCATTTTGATGGCCGCGGTAACCGCCCGCATGCGTACTGGCGAAAGTGTCTGTACGAGCGCCAGGGAAGGACCGAGGTAGAAGTTGAATAGAAATGCCGGAAGGATAAACAGGCCGACTGCGAGCGAAAACCCGCTCGCATAGAAAGCAAGAACCATTATCGGAACCCCAATCATCTGCGTGAGCGCAATCATCCACACCACCCTGTGGTGGCCGCCGATTGATAAACGATCGGCAATCTTGCCACCGGTCAGGGCACCCGCTGCGCCAAACAGCCCAAATACCAGCCCCATGAGCATGCCGACCTGCGACTGGGTCAACTCATGAGAGCGAATAAAAAAGGCCGGAAGCCATTGCCCCATACCATAGGCCAACATGGCAGACACGGTCGATGCCGCGATCAAATGGCGCATGCCCCGGTTCGCCCACATGAATTTCGCTGTGACATAGATGGGCGGCGGCACGTCTGTTTTTGCGGGCTGTTCGAAAGATCCCCTTGGGGGGTCCTTTAAAAAGAAATACATCACCACGGCCAGCAGCACACCCGGCGCGCCGACCGCTACCATGGCCGCCCGCCATCCATAATTTTCACTGATGAAACCGCCGGAGATAAACCCGAGGATCATGCCGAAGTTCGCGCCTAGGACGAGAATAGACATGGCCATCGCCCGCCGCTGCGGCGGAAAATAATCTGCGATGATGGACTGGCTCGACGGATTGACACCTGCCTCCCCTATCCCGACGCCGATGCGAAAAATGATGAGTGAGATCAAGCCCCAAGCGAGACCGCAGAGAACCGTCATCACTGAAAACACCGTGAGGGAAATGATGATAATCATCCGCCTATTGCCGCGGTCCGCAAACCGGGCAATGGGTATGCCGAGGGTTGCGTAAAGGAGCGCAAAGGAAAGGCCGCCCAAAAGCCCCAACTGGGTATCAGTGAGACCGAATTCTTCTTTGATCGGCGAAAACAGGATCGACAGGATCATTCGATCCGTGATGGACAAGGTATATGCCAGCAACAGCAGGACGAGCGCCAGCCTGTGACCCTTTAACGGCGCCAGGTCAGAGGTCGCCGCCGCACCCGGACCAATAGCAGCTCCAGCGTCCCTGACAATGCTCATCAGGAAGCCTGGCGCGCTAGTACCTGACAGCGACGCAAAAGGCGCCGGTGCGACGGGTCAATTTCATCACGACGGTGGAGGGTGCAGCGATTGTCCCAGATGATGACGTCGCCAGGCGTCCAGATCTGCTTAATCACGTTTTCATCGCGCGCCGCATATGACCAAAGCTCATCCAAGAGCGCTTCGCTCTCGCCGAGTTCGAGTCCCACCACGCACGCCCATTCTCTTCGGCCAAGGTAAAGGCATTTGCGGCCACTCTCGGGATGCGTACTAACAATCGGGTGGACCGCCCCTGGTGCATTTCGTGGGTCATCAAAAGCCTCAAATCCGGGGCGCAGTTCCCCGACACTTGTGTGAGCCGCATCATGCTTGATGCTCAGACCCGCAATGCGTTCTTTCAGGTCAGCGGGCAGCCCTTCATAAGCCGCATACTGATCGGCAAACCAGGTGTCGCCGCCGGCCGGCGGGATTTCCACACCGAGCAACACACTGGCTGGCGGTGGTGTTTCCACATAGGTCATATCGGAATGCCAATTGGCTTCGCCGCTGCCCAGCCCCCCAATGGGCTTCCCGTTCTCGACGATGTTGGAGATTACAGTGACGTAGATATTGGTGATCTTCTTTTTGATTTCTTCCGGCAGACGGCCCACCGGGATTTCTTCCAAGGGTCCAAATCGCTGTGAAAAACATTGAAGACCGTCCTCATCCATATGCTGATCACGAAACCGCAGGACCCCGTATTTAAGCCAGGCCGCGTAAATTTCTTCAAAAGTCGCGTCAGAAATCTCGTCAAGCTGAAGACCCACAATGTCCGCGCCAAATTTTTCTGATATCGGTTTGATCTCTAGCATTTGTGACCTCTAATCCTTGTCGATGGTTTGAGGAACAATCTCGTTCTCGTGACCAATGGCGAAGCTGCCGGTCGACCCTTCAACCGCTTCGCGCGATCCAACGATGCGTGCAAAGACAGCAAGCTCCGGGTCGGCGGCAAAATGGTGGTGATATCTTTTGAGCGCTGCCCCCAGATCGGTCTCGTTCCAGAACTGAGCTTGGGTATGGCCTGGCGGATAGTCTCCCGGCTGTGCGATCAGGGCTTCGCCGTAGTAAGCCTTTGCGTCTTCGGTAGCCTGTTTAAACCACGTCAGATCAGGTAGTCCCTGGTCCGGATCGTCCAACCAAACAGCGAGCCTTTCAATGATCTCATCAATTGGGGTGCCAGATATGCCGACCATCGTGCGACCTCTTCGCCGCCTGCTGAGATCGTACCAAGGCTTGAACATGAGCAGTTCGTTGGCAAGCCGCGCTGTCCAGGTCGTTGTGTCTTCGGATGGGCGCGCAAGTGTGATGCTACAGGCAGGTGCATCCTCCGATGCGATATGCGGCACGTCTAACGGAAAGTCCTCCAGCACCGGACCGCTCTGCTGCTCAAGCAGCGCCAATCCCTGACATATGACCTGATGCTGAAAATCTGCATCTCCGGCTTTTCCCAACGGATACCCAAACGGAAAAGACGTCCACACCATGCGGGGTGGCTGCATGACTTCCGAAATCTCGCGCACCAGACTGACGCCGGTCGTCATAATGCCCTCAGATTCGAGGTAATAGGCGATAGCACTTGCCGCCCGGGTGCAATTTGGACAGACCGGCAAAATAAAAACCGCGTCGACATTGTCTTGCTTTAAGAGCCCCGCAAGCGTGCGCACGGTCTTTTCATAGACCTGCGGCAGCAGGCCTGCCCCCATAAAGCTGTAGTGGACCGCAGCAAGGGATCCAATGATGTGGCGGTCCACCAGTTCTTTGAAACGGTCCAAGGGAAAGACAACATTGACGTCCTGCTGGAAGCCCGTGCGATCGAAGTTCGACGAGCTGTGGGACAACATCAAATTGTTGGCATCTTCATCGTTGGAAATCGCGCGATAGGTCGCGTCGGCAAATTCAAACGCCGCATCGTCCGCAAAGTGCAAGCCCGCCGTTGTGATCAGAGCGAGCCGCATGTCGTATAGAGGTTTTGAGGGCGATACCCATGCAGGTGGACCAAGCGGCGCTGCATCCTTAGACAACAGATGGTCGCGTTCCCACTCCGGCAATTCAGCTAGTCGAACCAAAAGCATATACCTCCCTTACACCCTTCATTCATGATCGTTGACTATAATTTTAGAGTCAACTATCACTAGGTGTCGAAAGCAGGTCGCCGTCAGTCTTTGGAGATGCCGTGCAACACGAGCGCCAGCGTTTCCTCCTTGGATGGGTTGACCTTGGTGGGCTGCGATGGATGAGCGCGGGCGATAGCCGTGGCAGACCATAGGCCGACGAGCGAAATTGCCACGAGATGCGGGTTTACTTCCGCTTTGAATTCCGCCGATTCCTGCCCGGCCTTCACGATATCCGACACCATTCCCATCAGCCCCGTGTCCGGCTTGTGAAAGTCAAACCCTTGTGACTCTTCTGCCGCGAAGGCTGCGAATAGGTTCGGCCCGAAGGCAGCATGTTTGTCCCGAACCTGGGCCACCTCATCCAGCACCAGAGCAAGCCGTTCTTTGGCAGTTTTGTCTTTATTGTCTGCCAATTGTTCACGGATGCGCATATGAAGCTTGTCCAGAAATGCGCGGACCAGCGCCGCCTTGCTGGAAAAGTGATGAAAGAAGGTGGCGCTCGCGACGTCCGCCGCCGCGCAGATTTCCTCGATCTTCACATCATCGAACCCACGCTGACCCATGAGCTCAACGGCAGCATCAAAAATCCGCCACCGCGTTTCGTGTTTCTTTCGCGCTCGTCGCGGAAGCTGTTCGAGGTCTTCTATGCGGACAAGGTGATCAATCTCAGACATGAGCCCTCTGCGGTGTTTGAACTTGCGACAAAACAGACGCCGCACACATTGATCCACGCTCGTTTGATGGAATGCAATGCCAAAACGCGTTGGCAATGCGCTGGGTTTCGATGAGCGACTTGCTGGGGGGGTTAGTAAGTTCCTTCAGCCAGCCGCTCGCCAAAATAGCTGTCGACGGACTTCACCAGCGCGCCTGCGACCCGGCGGCGCCAGGTTGACGTCGTTAGGTTTCGCTCATCCGACCGGTTGGTGAGAAAGCCCAGCTCCACCAGCACGGAAGGAACATCCGGCGCTTTCAGAACGCGGAAGCCGGCGAACCGGTGGGTCCGTTGGAGAAGCGGTGTCACACCCTCTGCATTGCGCACAACGGTGCGGGCAAAGCGGACCGAGAAGTTCTTGGTTTCGCGCTGTGCAAGGTCGATCAGAATGTCCGTGACTTCTGAGGACTCTCCCTGCAGATCAACACCGGCAATCACGTCTGATCTATTCTCTTTTGCAGCCAGAGCTGCGGCTTCTTTGTCAGATGCGTTTTCAGAGAGTGTGTAGATCGACATGCCGCTCACGCCCCGGCGATCAATTGCATCGGCATGGATGGAGAGAAACAGGTCTGCATTATGACGGCGGGTGATGTTTACCCGCTCCCGCAAAGGAATGAACCGGTCTGTATCGCGCGTAAGGTGAACCTCATAGCGGCCTGTCGCCCGCAGCTGCGCACCAAACTCTTTGGCAAAGGCCAGAACCACATCTTTCTCTAGCGCACCCGACTGACCATGTGTGCCCGGATCAACACCGCCATGGCCTGCATCCACCACGATGACGCGCTTGCGATCAATGTCCGCCGTTGGCTCCCTTGGTGTTGAAACGGGTGGCGCGGCTGCGGTTGGGGAGGCGATCGGACGCCCCAACCCTACGCTCTGCGCAAATTCGGCGTTTGTCGCAGATTGCAGATCCACAACAATGCGGTGCCCAAAGCCACTCTGAGCTGGCAAGGCAAAGTGTCGAGATATTTTCACGGGCCCAGTCGCATCGACAACGATACGGGACAGACCTTCCTGGAATTGACCGTAGCGAAATCCGGTGACGAGGCCCCTGCCCACCTTGCCAGTGTCTGGTGGCAGCTGAAAATCGACGTCCTGCAGATCAATCACCACCCGGTAAGGATCTGCCAGGGTAAAGACATTCTGCGGCAGGCTTGTGCCCTGCCCAAAATCAATCACCAGCCGGGTGACATCGCCCTGCTCGCCAAGACGCACATTTGACACCAGTGGCATTGGTGCGGCAGCAGCCGGCCCTTCCGCTAACGCGGGGCTTGCCGTCCCCAAGCCCCCCATTACGAGAAGACACGCCAAAACAGGCGCTGCAATACCGCTGATCGCGCGTGTGATCAGTTGATTGATCTTGATGAATGGGTCTCTACGCATACTCACCCTGGTCCTGTCGCCACCGCTTCAACTGTGATTCCACGCACTTCACGCGCGACATCACTCAATCAACGTACCCGTCCTTTCGACATGCCTAACCGGCCGTTTGGCCTCTGACCGGGTCTGGTGTCCTAAAACAGATACGAAATGAACTTTCGATTTTCCGTTTCAGGGCCAAATTGACGTGTTTCGCTTGATATTGCGTTACTTTGCGGGATTTTAACGCAATATCAACGGTTAAAATGGTTAATGCTTTCACACCGAGAAGGTCGATGGCGCAAAGCATTGCTTGCCAAGCCTGAATCCAAAACGGTACAAGACACACACCTAATTCGACGATACGTCAATTGAGTCGGTCTCAATCGCTAAGATGGGCCGAAAGACGGGCGGGAGGAGGCGGTTTTCGGAGGAAAATTGCCCGCTTATTCGAAGAAATTGCCTGAAAATCGGGCGAAATTCGAAAATGGCTCATCCCACCAGCCCAGTGATGTATCGCCCCGGTTTGCTTGACCTTTGCCATCTGGCGCTCGCCAAACAGACCGTATTTGGACGAATACTCGTCTTTTCGGTTGCAAGTGCCCAGCAACCAACCAAAGCACGGGCACACAGAGAAACGATGCAAACAGCGCAGTTCATGACGACAGGCGAAGCGAACGGGATGGTCCTAGATACCCTCCTCATGCGCCGCTTCAGCGTCCGCGCATCCCGTTTGCCCCTAACACTTTCATCAGACCATGCCCCCTCCGCTCCGGCCTCGCGTCCGAGCCCAAACCGGCATGGCTTTCAAACAAACGCCGCCCCCTTGCAGCCTGGTCTCTTCTCTGAGCCCGGCCCCCGCAATGGCGTGACACGGCGTCTCGGAGAACCCCCTCATGGGAAACAAAATGCTCATCGATGCCGCCCACCCGGAAGAAACCCGGGTTGTGGTGGTGCACGGAAATCGGGTTGAAGAATTTGACTTTGAATCCGAAAACAAAAAGCAGCTTCGCGGTAATATCTATCTCGCAAAAGTAACGCGGGTCGAACCGTCGCTACAGGCGGCTTTTGTCGAGTATGGCGGCAACCGCCATGGCTTCCTCGCCTTCAATGAAATCCATCCGGACTATTATCAGATCCCTGTCGCAGACCGCGAAGAGCTTCTGAAAGAATGGGCAGCGGAAACCCGCGCTCAGGATGACGATGAAGACGAGCCGGCAGAAGATAGCGCGGCAGAGAATGAAGCTGAGGCTGAAGACGATTCCGATGTAGAGCTCGACGCCACCTCTGATGACTCTGAGGCGGAAGAAGCTGACGCAGACGGCGAAGAAACAGCCGATGTGGCTTCCGACGAAACTGTCGAAGCCATGGGCAGTGAAGATGCCATTGAAGAAGCACAGCCCAAGAAGCAACGCCGACAGTTGCGGTCCTACAAAATCCAAGAAGTGATCAAGCGCCGCCAGGTGATCCTGATCCAGGTTGTAAAAGAGGAACGCGGCAACAAGGGCGCGGCTCTGACAACGTACCTCTCTCTCGCCGGTCGCTATTGCGTACTGATGCCGAACACAGCGCGTGGCGGCGGCATTTCCCGCAAGATTACGAATGGTGGTGATCGCAAGAAGCTGAAAGCGGTGGCTGAAGGCCTTGATGTGCCAGAAGGAATGGGACTCATCGTCCGCACCGCAGGCGCGAAACGCACAAAAACCGAGATCAAGCGCGACTTTGAATATTTGTTGCGTCTGTGGGAGCGGGTCCGCGACCTTACGCTTGAATCCATGGCACCGGCGCTCGTCTACGAAGAAGGCAGTCTCATCAAGCGGTCGATCCGGGATCTCTATTCCAAAGATATTGACCAGGTTCTGATTGAGGGTGAGAGCTCCTACCGTGAAGCCAAAGACTTCATGCGTATGCTTATGCCAAGCCACGCGAAAAATGTGCAGCCCTATAAAGATCGCGAGCCGATCTTCCAAAAACACAGCATCGACACGCAGCTTGATGCCATGTTCTCCGAGACGGTTACGCTGAAATCCGGCGGTTATCTCGTCATCAACCAGACAGAAGCGTTGGTTGCCATTGACGTGAACTCCGGCCGCGCCACCAAAGAACGCAATATTGAAGCGACTGCACTCAAGACAAACCTTGAAGCAGCGGCGGAAGCCGCTCGTCAGTTCAGGCTTCGGGACCTTGCAGGCCTGATCGTCATCGACTTTATCGATATGGACGAGAACCGGAACAACCGGGCTGTTGAACGTAAATTAAAAGAAGCGCTGAAATCCGACCGTGCCCGTATTCAGGTCGGACGCATCAGCCATTTCGGACTGTTGGAAATGTCTCGACAGCGGATGCGCGCCGGGATCATTGAAGGGTCCACGGTCGTCTGTCCCGCCTGTAACGGCTCGGGATTTGTACGCTCCGTTGAGTCAACAGCACTCCACGTTCTGCGTGCTGTAGAAGCGGAAGCGGTAAAAGGCAAACATCCTGCCTTCACGGTCACCGTGTCGCCAGACGTTGCGATTTACATTCTCAACCAGAAACGCGCTCACCTGCTCGAGATTGAGGCGACATATGGCGTATCAATCTACATTGAGACAGACCGCGATGTGCATGGTTCCGACCACAAGGTGGAGCCAGCGGCCGCTCGCGGCGCCGCCCAGGCCCGACCACCCGTAACAGGTACTGATGTGGCCGACGAGATTTCCGATGATGAAGCGGACGCTCGAGCCGACACTGATGAAGAAGAAGAGCAACCCAAACGCAAGCGTCGGAGACGGCGTCGGCGCGGTGGTCGAAAATCTGATGACGAGAATGGCACTGAGGCAGAGGCAGAGGCAGAAGCAAAACCTGCTGATGACGCAGACGGGGACGCTGATACAGATTCAGAACAGAGTGCCTCTGAAAGCAATGGTGACGAAGATGGATCGGAAGAAGAAAAACCGAAACGCCGTCGCCGGAGGGGCCGCCGCGGTGGACGCCGCAATCGCAAGGCTGCAGATGCAGAGAATAATGGCACTGACGCAGATGCAACCACAGATGAGGCTGGTGAGGTAAACGAAAACGCAGACGCTGAGTCCGCGGCCGAGGCAGAAGCCGAGACTGGGGAAGCGCCGGTGCTGGTCGCCTATTCACGCGAACCTGAAACTGAGACCGAAACTGCAAAAGCAGAGATCGCTGAAGAGCCCACGCCGGAAGAGCCCAAGGTAGACACCTCGGCGGCTAAATCAGAGCCAGAAACCACAGAAGCAGAGGCGCCAGAGCCTGAAATCGCTGAAACTGACCCGGTTGAAACTGAGGCGGTCGAAGCAACGCCCGAGCCAGAGGAAGAAAAGCCAGCTGGACCCGCTAAAAGTGGTTGGTGGAGACGGCGATCATCTGCGGACTAGATCCGGTCTGCGAAAATTCTAACTTATACGACCAAGGGCGCGACGGTTTTTCCATCGCGCCCTTTTCCATTCGCTCAATAGTTCTACTGGACGACTTCCATCCAAGGGACGCGGTCTTCCTCACCGCCAAAGAAATCCGGGTCCCAGAAAACCTGCCAGAGGGGTACGCCAACGGGTTCACCGCGTGGCTTTGCATCCAGCGCGGCAATCATCTCGTCGCGCTTCGCGGCATGCTCCGGCATTTCTGAGAGATTGTTTTCTTCCGATGGGTCTGCTTCCACATTGTAGAGCTCGACATCGCCCGAGCTAAACTGGATGAGCTTCCAGGGATATTGGAACAAGGCCTCGCCATCCAGAGCTACCGCCAAATAGTCCCGCACCTCTCCAGACCGCCCGTCTTTCAACAACGGCCACCGATCAATGCCATCAAACTCGCTGTTGGGGGGCGTGCTCTGCAACATAGACAGGATTGATGGAAGGACGTCCTGCACTGTAACCATGCCGCCGACCTGACGGGGTTGAAGTTCGCCGCGCCAATAGAGGAAGGAAGGAACACGAACACCGCCCTCATAGAGCGTTCCCTTTCCGCTGCGCAGAGGCTGGTTGTCACTACCGCCCTGAAGAAAGTTGACCCTTACAAATTCCAACATCGTGACCGGAAGCTCTGCATCGCCAAACCAGCTATCAAGAGTTGAAAAAACATTTAGTACGGAGGGTGGCGCCGCTGTTGTGTTAAGCCCGCCATTGTCGCTCATGAACCAGATCAGTGTGTTGTCGAGCATCCCCTGCTCCTCCAACGCATCAACAATCTGGCCGATGCCTGTATCCAGTTCCGTCACCATAGCTGCATGAACGCGGCGATGCGGGTTTTCAATGTCGGCATAGCTTGCAATTGTCTCTTCGGGTGCTTCATTGGGCAGGTGCGGCGCACTAAAGGCTGCATATAAAAAGAGAGGTTCATTCGGATTGCGGCCCTCGATCACACGGACGGCTTCATTGGCCATCAGGTGCGTGGCATAGCCCTCTTCGCGCAACACCTCATCGTTGCGGTTCCAATCATACCCGCCGCCATGAACGTGATCCCAATACCCAATACCCCCCGTCAAATGTCCATAAAATGAATCAAAACCACGGGAGGTTGGAAGGTAGTCGCGCTGACGAAACCCTAAATGCCACTTACCTACCAACGCTGTCTGATACCCCATCTCTTTGAGATATTGCGGCAGGATTGTCTGGTCCAAGGGCAGCCCCGTCGGCACCAATTTCGACAATGCCCGTGTAATGCCAAGTCGGGCTGTCGAGTTGCCCGTAAGCAATGAGGCTCGGGTCGGGCTGCACATGGGCTGTGCATAGAAACGGTCAAGCGTCAGCCCAGCGTTTGCCAAAGCATCCATCCTCGGTGTGCGGATCTCGCTTCCCTGGTAGCCAAGGTCCTTCCACCCGAGATCGTCTGCCACGATCACAACGACGTTTGGCAGAGACGCCACGGGCGGAGCGCCAATTTCCGCTTCCTCCTCAGAAGCCCATACAGCTGGCGAGACCAAAAGACTGACCAGGAAAAGTAATCGGTACATGACTGGATTGCCTCCACTTAAGTCCATCGTCGGGGACAACCCCCGCCTCGAGCAACCAATAATCACACCAATTTTGCTTTTGCCAGCCGATACATCGCAAAATGATCATTCAAAAATGACTGAGGTAAATCTGCGATGATGTGGGGCTGTTAGCGTGATATGCCCTGACCGACCCATGACCAGCAAGGCCCGTTGCGAACCTCTATGCGCCCAGCCATGCCTTAAGGCGGTGCATAGCTTCAACCATATCTGCAGTCTTTCCAGCGAAGGAAAAACGCACATATTGATGTCCATGGGCCGGATCAAAGTCCGCACCGGGGGTGGCGGCTACCCCCGCTTCCTCTAGCATCGCAGTGCAAAAGGCCGCGCTATCTTTGGTCAGGTGGGCAACGTCCGCATAGAGATAAAATGCGCCGTCCGCCGGCGCGAAGGATGTAATCCCAGCCTTGGGCAGTTCTTCCATTAGCAATTGGCGGTTCTGAGCATAAACAGCGACATTTGCATCTAGACAGGTAGTCTCATCAAACACCTGCTCAGCGGCGATCTGGGACAGCGTTGGAGGAGAGATGAACAGGTTCTGCGCCAAACGTTCAATCGGTCGAACCAATCGCTCAGGCACAATGGCCCAGCCTAGCCGCCAACCTGTCATGCAATAATATTTGGAGAAGCTGTTGATCACGATCGGGTCGTCACCCGCTTCAAGAGCCGAGACGTCCTGCTTACCATAGGTGATGCGGTGATAGATCTCATCTGAAAGGAACCAACGGTTTCCCGCCTCGCTATGTTTGACGAGAGCAGACATCTGTTCTCTGGAGAGCATTGCCCCGGTGGGATTGGAAGGGCTGGCAACCAGCACGCCCTTTAACCGTCCATGCTGATCTTCCGCCTTTTCAATCAGGTGCGGCGTCAATGCCCAGTCGGTTTCGGGACCAACTGGAATAGCGACGGGCTCACATCCCAGTGCCCTAAGTGTATTTCGATAGGCAGGATATCCAGGTTCTGGCACGCCCACTTGGTCCCCAGCTTCAAAGCAGGACAGGAAGGTGAGGATGAACGCGGCTGAGGACCCGGCGGTCACGACCACCCGTTCCGGATCCACCTCCACAGAATGATGCTCATCGTAATACTTAGCGATACGGGCACGCAGCGACGGCAGGCCCAGGGCATCGGTATAGGCAAGCGGGCCTGCAGTCAGGGTAGTGTTCGCAATGGCACGAACAGGTTCTGGCGTTGACGCTCCCGGCTGCCCAACCTCCAGATGCATGATCGAACGACCGGTAGCCTCCAGCAGGTTCGCTTCACGCATCACATCCATGACGACGAATGGGTCGACATCACTGCGGGCAGACGGTTTGGTTTGATCAGCGCACATGGATTGCCGCTGGCAAGATTGACCTTTTATCCACCAATAGCTTCGGCGCCAAGGCCCGCTCCATCGGGATCAATACCTACTTCACAGATGGTTGTACCGGCTGCACCCAATGGACAGCTAATCGCGTTGACCAGGGGCGCAGGTCCAGGCGTCGCGGCTCTGATGGCGTCATTGAGCCCACCGCCACTGCCAGCCAGCTGTTGACGGGCGACCTGCTGCACGCCCGCGACAGCAGCGGGCCCACCTCCAGACGTGCCAACAAAGACGACTGTCCTTTGATCCGGCGCGATCGCGATCAGCGGCGCCAAAAATGCTGGAGCAAGGCCACTGGCGGGCTCATCAGGTGAGCGGGCGAGCACAACGCCTGTGCCGCTTGCGGTGCGCCCGGTGCCAAACGCACCGTTGCTTGTCACAGCACAAGCAACCGCATCTCCATTCGCCCCGGACACCGCGAAACCTGTTGAGCCGAGGTCATCGGGCAGTATTCCTTGTGCGCCCAGCTTTAGCGCTACGGCATTTGCCGCTCGTGCTGCGCCGGCACCGTCACTCGGCGCAATGCTCTGAAGCCCCCCCCAGAGATTTTCCGCGAAGGCACCCGCACCCACGTTGGATGAGGGTATTCGCAGAGTCGTGGTGCCCGCTGAGATACGCCCCGCCTCATTCACGCTCGGACGATAGTTTCGCAGATCGTCCGCAGAGACATTGCCTCCGGCTTCTCTAATTGCACTTGAGAATGTTGCCGCCGCGTCACCCAAATAGAGGGCCGCTACGCCGCGGGAGCGCACAAGGCCCATGGTAGAGGCGAGCTCAATCTGGTTTGCCTCTTCAAGCTCTTTCAAAGGCAATCCAGTCGGTGAGAGTAATCCGCGTGCAAGCGCTTGATCGCCCCGGATGGTGCCGGCGTTGCGCTGAATGGAACGGGCCATTGCGCGCGAGACGGGGGTGCCCGTCGCTGCAAGGCGCTCTGCTGGTGCCAAAAGACTGGACCAGGAGGTTTGGCCGTAACGCGCATGCATGAGTGCGAAACCGCGGACATTCCCAGGGATCGCGACTGCACCGCCTGCGGTCGCACGGCGTGGCAAAAACTCTATGCTCTCTGTCTTGCGTTCAGACCGGTCATGTATGAGGCAGATGCCGCCACCGCCAAGGCTTGCCGCCTGCGGCTGCGTTACTGCCAATGTGAAATACAACGACACCGCTGCATCTACTACAGTACCGCCTTTTTCCAGCACGTCGCGCGCGATCAGTGCTGCCTGGGGCTCGTCAGCAACGGCAAATCCACCAATTTCACCTGCGGTGTTATCCTCAGCCGATATTCGCCCAACGCCTGTGAGTCCTCGGTTGTTGCGATCCGCAGTTGTTACGCTGCCGAGCGGAGCGCTCGTATCCGGTTCATCATCCCCGAAAAGGCTCCCGCAGGAGGCCAGGCCAACAGCCAGGCCCACGACAGTTGCGACTTTGAGTATGGAAAGCGTTGATTTCCGGCGGGCGTCGCCGCCGCGGTCAAAATTTGGCCTCATTGGATCTTGATTTTCCCTAGGTCGCATGTTGGATTCTTGGACAAGCTGACTGCCTGCGGACTTCCGGTCTAGCACCTCAGCCCCTCTCTCTTCAAGAAACGGCCCTCGAAACACAGTGCGCAAAGATAGCTGGTACCAGTTGTGACGGCAGATTAACCAAGACGGGCTACAAAAGCACGCTCCTCCGTCACATCTATACTTTGGGATGCCCACTAATCTGTTTGGGTCACATGTACGCGATTATGCTGGTCTATGATTGACCCTGTGCACCTGCTCTCCTACGGTCCCAGCTGTGGGGTGCCTGAAACTGCCGCGCAGCTCGCGACTGCTTAGCGGCCAACATATGGGATGATTCTCCGGGAAGCTGACAAGCTGCCGGACGGATCTGGAATTGGAAGTTACAATGTCTGCTTTGATTGCCCGCCCACTTCGCATGTTGTCTCCCATCGTAGCCGTGACCATGGCTGTGATGATGGCCTTTTCCTCTTCGGCACACGCCGCGGGACTTATTCGGGATGCAGAAACCGAATATCTTATGCGGGCTTTCTCAGATCCCATCTTCCGTGCGGCCGGTCTTGATCCAAAAGCAGTCAAAATACATTTGGTCAATGACAGTTCGCTCAACGCCTTCGTCGCAGGTGGTCAACGCATGTTCCTACATACCGGCCTTATCCAGCAATCGGATCGGCCGAACATGCTGATTGGCGTTATTGCCCACGAAACAGGCCACATGGCAGGCGGCCATCTGTCACGAACCCAGCAAGCACTCAAGTCGGCTGCCGTGCCGATAATCGTTTCCACACTGCTTGGTATCGGTGCCATCGTTGCCGGCGCAGGGGACGCAGGTTTTGCCCTGATTACCGGCGGCCAAACTCTTGCGCAGAGAGATTTTCTTTCCTACAGCCGTATTCAGGAGGCGTCCGCAGACCAAGCGGCAATCACCTATCTTGATCAGGTTGGTTGGTCGGGTCGGGGAATGATGGACACGTTCTATCTGTTCCGTGGTCAGGAAGTGCTCAGCGAGCGCCAACAAGATCCCTATTTGCGATCACACCCTCTTTCCACCCAGCGGCTTAGCGCTCTGGAGGACCGCGTTCTTAGTTCGCCATTTGTTGACGTCAAAGACCCGCCAGAGTGGGTTGCGGCCTTTGAAATGATCAAAGCAAAGCTGCACGGCTTTCTCGACCGGCCTGCCGTAACATTCCGGCGGTATCCTGCATCCGACACGAGTATTCCAGCACGGTATGCGCGCGCAGTCGCCTTTCACAAGCTGGGTGATGTTGCCCGAGCCATGGGTGAAATCGAACCACTGCTCGTCGCTATGCCCAACAATCCCTTTGTCTGGGAGTTGAAGGGGCAGGTCCTGTTTGAAAGTGGCAAAGTGGAACAATCGGTTGCCCCCTATCGGCGCGCTGTTGAGCTTGCGCCCGGCTCCCCTTTGCTGCATGTGGGGCTTGCACAATCTTTGATCGGGCTTGAGCGGCGCGAGGAAACCATCGAAGGGCTTCAGCATATCGAAATCGCGCACCGGACAGACCAAGAGAATTCGCGCGCCTACCAACAAGCCGCCATTGCCTATGCCCGCCTTGGTGATTATGGCAATGCCGAGCTGTCGACTGCGGAGCGCTTCTATGTTCTTGGACAGTTACCAAGAGCAAAGCAGCATGCCGCCCGTGCACAGGTTGAGATGCAAGAAGGCACCCCGGGGTGGCTACGGGCTGAAGATATTTTGCAAGAAAAACCACAAGGAAGTTGAGATGAAGTACGGGCCTCGTTTGCCTCGGATGATTACCAGACTGATGGGCACCGCGACCGTCGCTGCCGCGCTGGCTTTTGGCAGTATGTCAGCCATGGCGGAAAGCGCGCAATCAGAGTTCAACGCAGATCAGACGGAGGCGATCGGGCAGATTGTTCGTGAATATCTTCTTGAGAACCCTCAGGTGATGATTGAGGTGTTTGATAAGCTTGAGGCACAACAGGCCGCGGCAGAGAAAGAGGCAGCGGAAGCCGCAATCGCGGACAATAGTGACGGGCTTTTTAACGACGATTATTCCTACGTCTACGGCAATCCAGATGGCGACGTCACGATAGTCGAGTTCTTTGACTATAAGTGCGGGTATTGCAAACGCGCCGTCAAAGATGTGATCGCTGCTGTCGAAGAAGATGGCAATGTTCGCCTTGTCTACAAAGAGTTCCCCATCCTCTCTGAGCAGTCAGAAGTCGCCGCACGTGCCGCGATGGCAGCTATCTCCCAAAACAAATATATGGAGCTGCATCTAGCCCTTATGGCCACCAGTGGTGATCTGACTGAAGATCGCATCATGCGCATTGCAGACGATGCGGGGCTTGATGTGGATCGACTGAAACAAGACATGAAAGACCCTGGCATTCAGGAAGCGATTGACCGCAATCATCAAATCGCCCGACAGATTGGTATTGAAGGCACGCCGGCATTCATCATCGGCAGTCAGCTGGTTCCCGGCGCTGTCGGTAAAGCACGGCTTCTGGAAGTGGTTGAACAGGAACGGACGGCCTGCGTCAGCTGCTAAAGTCTTTGTTCTGGCGCATTTCCGGACGGTGTACCGCTAGATGAGCCCCGCGACGGGTGAGCTTGGGTCCGCGTAGCGTTTGCGCGGCATGCGACCCGCCAGATAGGCAAGACGCCCCGCTTCAACTGCCTTCTTCATGGCCTCGGCCATGAGGATGGGCTCTTTGGCTTCTGCAATCGCCGTGTTCATGAGAACGCCGTCGCAGCCAAGCTCCATGGCAACGGCTGCATCTGATGCTGTGCCAACGCCTGCATCCACTAAGACCGGCACATTTGATTGCTCGATGATGAGACGAATATTGATCGGCGTTTGAATGCCGAGCCCCGAGCCGATTGGCGCGCCAAGCGGCATGATGGCCACGCAGCCCATCTCCTCCAGGCGTTTGGCGAGCAAGACATCGTCTGAGCAATAAACCATGACCTTAAAGCCTTCCTTGATCAGGAGCTCCGCCGCGTTCAGCGTCTCAATCATGTCGGGATAAAGGGTCTTGCGGTCACCCAGCACTTCCAGTTTGACGAGATCCCAGCCGCCAGCCTCGCGGGCCAGACGAAGCGTGCGGACAGCTTCGTCACCCGTAAAACACCCGGCAGTGTTGGGCAGGTAAGTGTATTTTTTTGGGTCGACATAATCGACCAGCATGGGTTCATTCGGATTGGTGACATTCACCCGACGGACCGCGACGGTCACGATCTCTGCCCCGGAGGCTTCAATGGCCCGTGCTGTCTCTTCAAAATCTTTGTACTTGCCGGTGCCGACGATCAGTCGCGACGAATAGGTTTCACCGGCAATCGACCAGCTGTCGCGGGCGCCCGTCTCTTCTGTTTTTACTGCGGCCTCAGCCATCCAAACTCTCCTTACCCGCCACCGACAAACTGAACCAGTTCCAGTGTGTCGCCATCTTTGACTTCCGTTGCATCATAGGCGGATCGTCGCACAATTTCGAGATTATGCTCCACCGCCAGTTTCTGCGGATCGAGGCCGAGTTTGACCAGCAGGCTCGCCACGGTCAGTGGGCCTTCGAATGTATGACGTTCTCCATTGATGGTCAGGGTCATGTCCCTACTCGAACTTTTCTCTCGGTCGCATAAATTTGGTAACTGGCTCAGCATTTAGCACGGTCTGCAACAACGGACGACCTAAAAGCGAATACCGGGCAAAACCTTCCCTAGCGGAACTAGGGGCTTAGAAACCGCCACTCGACGGACTTGTTTTCTCGCGCTATCCCTATCCCAACAAGAAATTTGGGAGGACGCGTCATGCAAGATGCATTGAATTTCACTGGCAAACGGGTGCTGGTTGTTGGCGGCTCGAGCGGGATCGGCAATGGGATCGCCCGCGCTTTTCTGGATGCAGGCGCAGAGGTGCATGTCTGGGGCACGCGCGCGGCGGCTTCTGACTATGCAGGTGATGACGGCTCAGACCTGTCAGATATCCACTATGCCCAGATGGATGTGAGCGACTTTGATGCAATTGAAGCTTATGCGCCCCCCTTCGACAGTCTGGACGTGCTCGTACTGAGCCAGGGCACAGTTCTCTACAAACGCCAGGAATTCAAAATGCCAGGCTGGCAAAAGGTCATGGATGTAAACATTGGCAGCCTGATGGCCTGCTCTGAAAAGTTCCACGACATGTTGGCGGCATCTAAGGGCTCCCTCATCACCATCTCATCGACCGCTGGTTATCACGCCACGCGGGGCAACCCTGCCTATAGCGCATCGAAGACCGGGGCGATTGGCCTTACCAAGACACTCGGCGAGGCCTGGGCGAGCGATGGCATTCGCGTGAACGGGATTGCGCCAGGACTGGTGGACACCAAGCTCACCAAAGTGACCACGGAAAATCCAAAGCGTCTGGAAGGATCGTTGCGCAATATTCCGCTCCACCGCCTGGGCACACCGGAGGACATGGCGGGCGTCGCCCTCTTCCTTGCCTCGCCGTTGTCCGCTTACGTGGTCGGACAAACCATTCCGGTCGATGGCGGCCTGATACTTTCCTAGAAACGCGTTTTCGGACAGAAAACCGCTCAACACTTCTCTTGAATACGCTCTTAAAGGAAGCACCGTCATGAAAGCGCTTACGAGCCATGGGGCTGGCGATATCCGCTACGAATCCTACAAAGACCCGGAATGCCACGCCGATACCGATGTCATTGTGAAAATGAACACGTGCGGCATTTGCGGCTCCGACCTGCACATCTATCATGGCGCGCAATTCACCGGTGATACGGGTTTCTGCGTCGGGCACGAAGCGACGGGCGAAGTCGCAGAAGTGGGTCGCGGGGTTACCCGCTTCAAAGCGGGCGACCAGGTGATGCTCTCAGCAGCCGTTGGCTGCGGATCCTGCGGGCCCTGCCTTGCCGGCCATATCAATAGCTGCGCCAACAATCAGATGGGCTGCTATGGGCTCGGACACAATCTGGAAGGCTGCCAGGCGGAGGGCATTCGCGTGCCGATGGCGGATTTCAATCTGCGGGCAATCCCCGAAGGCATCTCCGAAGATCAGGCGCTCATGCTCACCGACAATCTGCCGACCGCCTATCTCGGCTGCCTCAATGCAGACATTGGCCCCGGCAAAACGGTTGCCGTGGTTGGCCTCGGACCCATCGGTCTGATGGCGGTCGAAATTGCTTTCGTGCTCGGCGCCTCAAAAGTCTATGCGCTGGATCTCGTTCCCGAGCGACGTGCCCGGGCGGAGAAGCTTGGCGCCATTGCGCTTGACCCTGCAAATGCCAAAGAACGGCTGATGGAAGAAACCAAGGGCCGGATGCTCGATTGCGCGGTAGAGGCTGTTGGATCCGATATCACGATCCGCGCAGCGATCGATCTGGCAGGTGCTCAGGGCACCGTTTCTGTGATTGGCGTCAATCAGAGCATGGATTTTCAGTTTCCTATGGGCCTCGCCTTCATCAAGGGCCTCACCTTTCGGATCAGCGCCTGCTCCGTGCAGTGCCATTGGGATGAGCTGATTTCCCTCATTCGTGGGGGTCGGTTGCATCCGGAGATGGTGATCACCCACAGGATGGGCCTGTCTGAGGGTCCGGAAGCTTACCGGCTCTTCGATACCAAAGAGGATGGCGCACTCAAGATGGTGATGTCCGCCTGATCTAGTCGGATATTCAAGCACTTAACCGATGGTGCTGGCGGCTCTCAACGCGTATATAGAGACGACTCGCGTTAACCCAACGCACGGGTGTTAACCCACCTCCCGTTGATTCAGCGTAAGGTCGCATCGTCGATGGGGGGACCACATTTTCGCCCTTTTCGACTTCTAGATAAGCGTGCCCGATGGGCATTTCGATTTTCGGCAGTTTTCTGCCGTTTTGGGCTGAATGAGATGATGGATACGGGGCATGGCTAAGCCGATCTATGTGCTGAACGGGCCGACCTTGAACATGCTTGGCACGCGTGAACCTGAAATCTATGGCACGCAGACGCTCGCCGACGTGGAAGCCATGACGGCTGAGCGAGCAACAACGCTCGGGCACATGATCGATTTCCGGCAATCCAACTCTGAAGGCCAGCTTGTGGACTGGGTCCTGGAAGCCCGGGACAAAGCCAGCGGCATTGTCCTCAATGGGGCTGCCTATACCCACACGTCGGTTGCACTCATGGATGCGATTTCCGCATCTGAGCTGCCGGTCGTGGAGGTTCACATCTCGAACATTTTCAAGCGGGAAGAATTCCGCCACCATTCATTCGTATCACCGGTTTCTCTTGGTGTGATTTGTGGGCTTGGTCCGATCGGCTATGTATTGGCGATCGAAGCGCTCGCAGCACATCTGGATAGCTAGACATATAAAAGAGGGCACAGAGCCACATGAGCACAAAAGGCGTCGATCAGGATTTGGTCCGGCAACTGGCGGAGATTCTGAAAGAAACAGATCTCAGCGAGATTGAGGTTGAAACGGAAGACTTGAAGGTGCGTGTCGCACGGCAATCTCAAGTTGTGAACGTAGCGGCTCCTGTCGCAGCTGCGCCTGCGCCCGCACCAGCTGCCGCCGCACCCGCCGCTGCCGTTGCAGCGCCTGAAGGTGGCAGCAAGGCGGCTCATCCAGGTGCCGTTCCTTCGCCCATGGTTGGTACAGTTTACGTCGCTGCAGAACCAGGTGCCGCCGCCTTTGTCAGCGTAGGCACACAGGTCACGCAAGGTCAGACAGTTCTCATCGTTGAAGCCATGAAGACCATGAACCAGATCCCAGCGCCGAAATCGGGCACGGTGAAGGAAATCCTTGTGGAAGACGGACAGCCGGTTGAATTCGGCGAACCTCTCCTCATCATCGAATAAGAGCTGGAGCCAGCGCCCCAATGATCGAGAAAGTTCTCATCGCCAATCGCGGCGAAATCGCGCTTCGTGTGCACCGGGCCTGCAAAGAGATGGGCATTTCGACCGTCGCTGTGCACTCCACCGCAGACGAAGATGCCATGCATGTGCGCCTGGCCGATGAAAGTGTTTGCATCGGCCCGCCCTCAGCGACGGACAGCTACCTGAACATTCCAGCCATCATTTCCGCTTGTGAGATCACCGGTGCTGATGCGGTCCACCCGGGGTATGGCTTCCTCTCAGAGAATGCCCGTTTTGCGGAAATTCTGGCGGCGCACGATATTACTTTCATTGGTCCTACCGCCGATCACATCAATCTGATGGGCGACAAGATCGCTGCGAAAACAACCGTCAAAGACCTTGGCATTCCTGTTGTCCCGGGGTCTGACGGTGGTGTCACGAGCGATGAAGATGCCATGCGCATCTCCAAGGAAATCGGTTTTCCGGTTCTCGTGAAAGCGGCTGCTGGCGGTGGCGGACGCGGCATGAAAGTCGCGCCCACTGAAGACGATCTTATTGAAGCTCTGCACACCGCGCGCTCTGAAGCCAAAGCAGCTTTTGGCGACGATGCGATGTATATCGAGAAATATCTCGGCGAGCCCCGCCACATTGAAGTCCAGGTGATCGCCGACTCCCACGGGAATGTGGCACATCTCGGCGAGCGCGATTGTTCCTTACAGCGTCGCCACCAGAAAGTGCTTGAAGAAGCGCCCTCCCCCGCACTCAACGACGTAGCCCGAGCCAAGATTGGCGATATCGTGCGCAACGCTATTGGCAACCTTGGCTATCTGGGCGTCGGTACCATTGAATTCCTCTACGAGAATGGTGAGTTCTATTTCATTGAGATGAACACGCGACTGCAGGTGGAACACCCTGTGACCGAAGCCATAACCGGCATTGATCTCGTGCGCGAACAGATCCGCATTGCGGCTGGCCTCGAGATGAGTTTCACGCAGGAAGATGTTGAGTTCTCCGGCCATGCAATCGAATGCCGGATCAATGCTGAACATCCCAAAACGTTTGCACCGTCGCCTGGCACCATCAAAGGATTTCACCAGCCAGGTGGGCTGGGTGTGCGCGTTGATAGCGGGGTCTATGCTGGCTATCGCATCCCGCCCTATTATGACAGCCTGATTGGCAAGTTGATTGTTCATGGGCGCAACCGGAATGAATGCCTGATGCGACTGCGCCGGACATTGAATGAATTCGTGATCGAAGGCGTGGATACAACCATTCCGCTCTTTCAGGAACTCATCAACGAGCCTGACCTGATGAATGGCGACTACCATATTCACTGGCTTGAAGAGTTTCTCCACCGCTCGTGAGGCACCGAAACACCTCGATGGATGAAATCAATCCTGAGACTTTGCTCCGCGCCTATGCCTATGGGGTGTTTCCCATGGGTGAGGCGCGTGGCTCGGAAACGCTCTATTGGGTTGACCCGGAACTCCGAGGCATTCTCCCCCTCGACACCTTCCATATACCGCGGCGCCTTGCGCGCACCATCAAAGCAGAGCCCTTTGTGATCAGGGTCGACACGGCGTTTCGGTCCGTAATGGAAGCCTGTGCAGAAGATATGCCGGGCCGAGGCGGCACCTGGATCAACGCAGCGATCCTCAAGGCCTATACCGAACTCCACGAACAGGGACACACACATTCGGTGGAATGCTGGCAAGATGATGAGCTTGTTGGTGGCCTTTACGGCGTATCCCTGGGGCGCGCCTTTTTCGGGGAAAGCATGTTCAGTCGCGTGCGGGATGCGAGCAAAGTCGCGCTTGTGCACCTGGCAGCGCGATTGATCCAGGGCGGTTATGTCCTGCTCGACACGCAATTTGTGACGTCCCACCTATCCCAATTTGGTGCGATTGAAATTCCGCGCGATGTTTACAAATCCCGTCTGGCAGAGGCGCTTACGGGCGATCCGGGTGACTTTTATTCACTAGGCTCGGATGTCTCCGGCTCTGACATTTTGCAGTCGATCAGCCAGACGTCATAGACGGGGTGCTCCACGGCATTGAGTCCGGGGCTGGACGCAAACATCCACCCTGAGAACAGGCGCTCTGGTGGCCTTGGCAAAGCGGAATCTGCTGTATCCTTCTCCGAAAGCTCATCAGCCAAGGTCTTGCCCACGTCAAACACTTCAACAAAGGCAGTGGTTTCCGGTGTCTCAGTGGGTGGGCGCTTGTTGCAGCTGTCGGCGAGAATTTCCAAGGTACCAAACTGCACCCGTTCACCAACCGGCACTTCGAGCCGTGTAATTCGCGCGGTGATCTTGTCGAGGCCGGTAAATATCGCTGTCTCACCGACTGGTCGTGTACTAGCTGCAGAGCTTGAAGCCACGAGGACTGCCGTCGCTAGGATGCTGACCCGAATGCCGTTCAGCGTTGAGGTCACGCGCTGCCGCCTCACTCACTGCCACCCTGGGCACTGAAGACCGCTTGCCCCACAAGGCCAATCAAATCGATCGATCCTTGGGTGAACTGAATCTCGTCACCGCTCACCAACATTTCTTCGGAACCACCTGGTGTGATGGAGACATAGTTTCCGCCTAGGAGACCCTCGCTGGTGATCTTTGCAGAGGAGTCTGTTGGCAGTTGAACCTCGTCTGTCAGGTTGAAGGTAACCACTGCGAAATAATTGTCAGTGTTGAGCGACTGTGCCGTCACGGTGCCAATTTTGATGCCTGACATGCGGACATCAGATCCGGTGGCCAGACCATCAACACGGTCAAATTCAGCCGTCACCTCAATGCCGCTGACATTGCCGACATCGGATACTGAATATCCATATGCCAGAAATGCGGCCGCAATTGCGATGACTATGCCGCCAACCAGCGTTTCGACAAAGCTGTTATCCATCTTTAACTTCCCTGCCCTTGCCGACCTGTCAAAGCTCATTGAGCCAATCTGGGTCGTGCGACGGATGGTGAACCGCCGGAATCACTCAAACTATCCCTACGGTTTAATGATATTCCGTTTGGGAATTCCTAATAAGGCCTGTATCGCGCGGAAGTGTGGCTATCTTGCGCCATTCCGGAAGGTTTTTGCGTTGAATTCCGCTATTCAGGGGACCAGGCGTCATAATCGCCCGTGACGCGGGGACGGCCCCCGTCGGTCAAAAGGCTTCCATCCGGCCGGTAGGCATAGGGTGTGCCCGTCAAGTTCGGCTGGTGGGGCTTGTGCCACTCGCGCACCACATACTCTTCCTCTGTCGGAATGGTGTCGACCGTCTTGTGGATCCATCCATGCCATTCTGGCGGAATGCGGGATGCTTCAACCAGGCCGTTATAAACCACCCAGCGACGGTCTTCCTTTGAGCGGTAATATTTGTTCCCCTGCGCGTCTTCGCCCATCAACTCGCCATTGCGCCAGGTATGGAAACGCGTGGCCAGCGTTTGGCTGTGCCACCATGTGAAGAACTGCGCCAGAAAGCTCATCGGAAGGCCCTGAATTCCATCTCGCGACCGCTGAGCGCGTGCGAGATTCTTTGTGAGAAACGCGGCGAATATGGCATTCCATAAGGGTTCCGTCCAGCCCTGAAGCAATGGAGCTAGTGCGCCCGAGGCCACCAGATCCAGATACCGGAAACGCTAAGAATGAGCAGCAAAACCGCGGCGGCATCCATCATCCACCTCCCTAGCTCTCCAAAAAAATTCCCGGAATGGAGGTCGAGGACAATGCGGTAGAGGGGAAGTCCCTCTCCTCGCAGATGGGCATCCATCGCTGGAACAAAGGCTTCCGTAAGGGGGACGCTGGTTGACCAGGAAATCGTCGCAGATCCAGCTTCAAAACGGCTCCAGCTGGAGACTTCTGAGTTTGACGAAAAGAGCTCCTCTCCCGCTCTCACGGCGAGTCGGTCGTCTGCTGACCCGATCGATTGGATCTCTGCACCAAATTCAACGGCGGGAAATCGCTCGACCAGCTCACCTTTGTCGGTAAACAGCAGAAATTCCCGCGGCGTTGCAAGAATGATCAACTGACTAAGCGTCACCGCGCCCTTTAGCTCCATGGTGCCACCGATCAGAGGTTTCTCATCCAGAAAAAGCCACCCCCCGGCCCAGCTGATGGACAGGCCGCCAACATCAAAAGCGCGCGCGGTCTCATCGACACCGACGACACCGTACCAATTGAGTATCCAGCTGTTTTCAACTTTTCTGTTGTCCAGGTCTAACGAGCTTGCGTGGTTTAACAGCAAGCCTGTGACACTGAGAAGGAGTACAAAAGCTGCCGCTGTCAGACCCAAGCGGCGGTGCCAGATGCGAAGCCATCGTCCCGTCACCATCGGTCAGGTGTCCTCACGCGCAACAGCATCGAGGTGGAGAGCAAGGCGCGCAAGCTTGATCAAGGCACGGACCGACAGGGTTGCGCCCGATATCCCGTCAATTGGCCCTGAAAGTTTCTGATCGTTCTCCAAACGCATGCCCCGAAACTGATCGGTGAAAAAAGGATATCGAACCTCCCAGCCATGGCTTTCCCGATAGACCAAAACCTGCACGCGCTCTATCTCGCCATCCTTAACCGAGATCCCCGTCGTAATCGGCTGGGTTTTCCCAATTTCCTCCAGTATCCAAACCGTGCGGTCCGCAGCCTGCCAATAACGCATCCGCAGGCCACCTGGTTTGCGACCCAGGATTTCCTGCATCTCGGCTTTCAGATCACCCTTGAGCCACAAAAAGGACGGTTCCGGCGCCGCACCAAGGAACACTTCGGATAGAAAGACATCAGGCTCCATAAATATATCGACCGCTCGCGCAAGCTGCGCCTGCAGGGCCAGCGTCACACATATGACCATTGGAGCTAAGAGTAAGCGTCTCATCATTCCTACTTCTACCACATGCGAACAGGGCGCCAATCGAAGCGCCCTGTCCCTTTTTGCATTCAAGAAAGCCTGCTTCAGAATTGGAAGCCGACGCCGAGATTGACCCGGTTGTCTTCTGTGCCGCCAGTTGGAGCGCTATCAATCTGATAATCTGCCTTCAAGACCGTATCCGGGGTCGGCCAGAAGTTGGCGCCGAACCGCGTCTGGGAAAACTTGGAGTCGGTATTGTCGCCGGCATTGTTGTCCCACTCAGCGTATTGAACGAAGAAGCCCAGGTCGCCAATGTCAGTGGCGAAACGATAAGACGGTTCGACATACCAGCCTGACTGCTCATCACGGCCCACTGCCGCAGCCGCGTTGCTGTCCAGGTCCCAAAACGCTGCAAGGGCGCGGAAACCAAGCTTACCTGGTCCGACCGCCATTGAAGCATCGATATGCGCTTCGAGAAGCGTCGCCGGCGTTTCCTCCGCTGTTCCCTGTGTCACGTCAAACTGGTGTTGAGCGGTTACGCCAACTTCGACACCCGGCATTCCGGTCCATTGGATCCGGCCGGTGACAGCACCATCGGCGGCACGCGCTTCAGCAACTTTCTGACGTCCATTGCGAATTTTGAACGCATTCGCGCCGGTTGTCGGAACCTGAAGGCCAGAGTGATACATCACGTTGTAGCCAAATTCGTTGCTCAATTGACCATGCGCACCGATGCCAGCTTCCCACCATGTGGTTGGAATGATGTTCTTTTCGACCTCATTTCGCTCAACGCCATAAAATGTCGGCGGTTCATGCGTTTCATTGAGTATGCCAACTGGGATCAGCTGTACGCCTGCCGTCAGTGAGTGGAATTCTGCAATGTCGAATTCAAGAAAAGCCTGCTCCAGCTCGACTTCGCCGGGCTGTCCCTCGCCTGCGAGGGCATGCTCAAGTTCAAGCTCTGCAAACATCCGAACATTGTCGGTAAATTCGTGCGCGATGAAGAGCACAAAACGATGGAAATCGACTTCGTCTTTGTCGCCACCATTGTAGTGGAGTTCACCGTATCCACCGAGCGATGTCCGTTGCCACCAACCTGGCTCGGAGGAACCGCCACCGTTTGACGCGATTTCTTCAACCACTTCACCGGTTGCTTCTACTTTCTCGTCGGTATCTTCAAGCTTGGATGTCAGTTCGTTGATCTGGGCCTGCTGGGCCTGGATCATCTGCCACATCTCTTCGCGACTGGGCAGGTCATCCGCGAATGCGGGCCCTGACAGAAGCGCAAAGCTCAGCCCCAGCGCTCCAGTTTTGATAATTCTATTCATATGCATTTTCGATCCCAATTTTCGCCTCCCCTCAGTTTTCGTTTCATTCAGAGGCTTTCAGCGCACCCTAAATACGCTCTTGAGAGTCACTTTCAATCTTTATTTGATAGTGCTTCGCATTACTGACCTTATGTGCTAAATCTGCATCATGAAAAACCGAGACCTGACTTCACCGAGCACGGAGATTTCCGCACGGCATGGCGGCATGTCTCGTCGGAGATGCCTCGCCCTTTTTGCATCAGCCGCTGCGCTCCCTCTGACTGCCGAGGCGGCCACCACAGATTCTCCGACCTGGCAAGGCACTGCGATGGGCGGCGATGTCTCCATCAGGCTGGAAGGGTTCAGTGCTGCGGAAAGTGCAGAGTTGACCAAGCTTGCGGTGTCGGAACTCGATCGTCTGGAAGATGTTTTCAGCCTCTATCGCCCCTCCTCTGCATTGTCCAAACTCAACAGAGACGGCGTGTGCTCCGAGGCGCCGGAAGAGCTGATCGCGGCCTTAAAATTTTGCAGGAACCTTTACGAGAAATCCGGCAGAGCATTCGACCCCTCAGTACAAAAGCTCTGGGAGAGCTATGAGGCGGGGAAATCAGACCTCGCTGAAGTATTAACGCTGGTCGATTTTGATAGAGTGCACGTCTCAGGCAGCGACGTCATCCTGCCAGTTGGCATGGCGCTTACCTTGAATGGAATTGCCCAGGGAATTGCGACTGACGGGATCACAGCTTTGATGCGCAAGGCAGGCGCCCGGCACACATTGATCAATCTCGGTGAGTTCAGGGCGCTTGGGCCAAAACTGGACGGCTCTGCCTGGCGGGTTGGCCTGAGGGATCCCTCAGCAATATGGCGCACTAGCGACGTGGTTCACCTGAGAAGCGGCGCGCTTGCGACCTCAGCCGGGTCTGGGCACAGGTTTCGGAATGGACACCACCTGTTTGATCCTAGGAGCGGCCAGAGCGCCCAGCATTTCGACTCCGTAAGTGTTGTGGCGCCCACTGCCACTTTGGCGGACGGGCTTTCAACAGCCCTGTACGTGCTTCCCTTGGAGAGAGCTCGGCAGATGGTTAGCCAATATGACAATGTCGCGGCTCGATTTACGTGTGCAGATGGCCGCATCATTTTGACAGATCGGTGGAAAGACCTGGTCGCTTAGAGATCCAGATCCCAGGCGTCGCCTGCGGCAACTTTTTGCTCGGCCACGGCGACAGCGGCTTTTGGAAGCTTCAGCGTCAGCTGCTGGCGCATCTGTCCCTCTTCTTCGAAGAAAGGACGTTTGTCCGCAAGGATCCAGTCGACGCGGTGCAAAAGGTTTGCCGGGGTCAAAGGCTTTACGAGGAATTGGCTGGCGCCTGCCTCAAATGCCTGACGGATCAACCTCGGACGACCATGGGCGGTCAACATGATAACCGGGATGAAGCAAGCAGGCTTATTGTCAGCTTTGCGGAGCACCTCAAGGAAAGAACAGCCGTCCATCGGCTTCATTTCCCAGTCGCTAATGATGAGGTCCGGCTGTCGGATCTTAATCTCAGACAGGGCCGCGGTGCCATCTGTCGCTTCACGGATGGTCTTTACGTCAAACGCTTCCAGGATGGTGTGGACCAGCCGACGCATGTGGAAATTGTCGTCTACCACCAACACATCGAGCGCGCTGAGCTCGCGCCCATAGGCGTTGCTGTGCTTTGCTGCGATGGTTTGCATGCCCAAATTAACCCCGTATCTCAAACAGGCTGGTATTCGCCCGGCGTTTACCAAGAAGGCCGAGCGTTCCTGCCCATTTCTTTTACGCGCTAAACCCTTCTGATTAGTAACCAACAGCTGGGGAAATGGGTCGATTCGCGATTCTCGCCGGGGAGACAATGCTGCCGAACGACACGACCGTGCATATTTTGAGGCCCATACGCCATTCGACACAAGTGCTTGACGCTCCCCTCTCTGACCACCACAGTTTGTGTCGGCTCAGATGAAGAACACAGCATCTGGTACAAACCGGACATAAGGCGGCGATCAGGTTCCGCCCGTCCCTTAAACAGCTGACGCTAAGGAATTTCCCTATTGCGTCAGTGGGTTAAGGACGCGGGACCGCAGGAAAGTTGCCCCTTGTCCGCTTCAGTGGACCAGGCTGCAGGCATCTGAGTGAAGGGTAGAGATTGGGTCTCATCGGCGGCGATGAGCACCTTTTGCTAGAGGAATATGGGGGCCAAATGCGCATACAACGGTGTTTCACGGACGAAGCCAAATCGCCTTATGAGGGGATCGAATTCCGCACAACGACGAGCGAGATCCGAAATCCCGACGGCACGATTGTGTTTCGACTCGATGACATCGAGGTGCCCGCAGACTGGAGCCAGGTTGCGGCCGATATTCTGGCGCAGAAATATTTTCGAAAAGCCGGAGTCCCAGCAGTGCTCCGCCCGGTGAAGGATGAAAGCATCCCGACCTGGCTTTGGGCCCATGAAGCGGACGAACCCCGGCTTGATGAGATGCCTGAGGGTGAGCGCTTTGGACCGGAAACAGACGCCCGGCAGGTCTTTGACCGACTGGCAGGTACCTGGACATTTTGGGGCTGGAAAGGCGGCTATTTCGATACGGAAGCAGATGCGCGCGCTTTTTACGACGAGTTGCGCTTCATGCTGGCCACTCAGATTGCCGCACCGAATTCCCCACAATGGTTCAATACCGGCCTCAATTGGGCTTATGGCATCGACGGTCCCGCTCAGGGCCACCACTATGTCGACTTTCAAACCGGCGAGCTGACGGTGAGCGACAGCGCTTATGAACATCCGCAGCCGCACGCCTGCTTCATCCAAGGTGTCGATGATGATCTCGTAAATGAAAACGGCATCATGGACCTGTGGGTTCGCGAGGCGCGTCTGTTCAAGTTTGGCTCGGGCACGGGGTCCAACTTCTCTCATATACGCGGTGAGAGCGAACCTTTGTCCGGTGGGGGCAAGTCATCAGGCCTGATGTCGTTCCTGAAAATCGGGGACCGGGCTGCGGGGGCCATCAAATCCGGTGGCACGACACGGCGCGCTGCCAAGATGGTGGTGGTCGATGTGGACCATCCAGATATTGAACATTTCATCAACTGGAAGGTGATTGAGGAGCAGAAAGTTGCGGCCCTCGTTACCGGCTCCAAGATCAATGAGAAGTTCCTCGGCGCTGTCATGCGGGCCTGCGTCAATTGCGAAGGGCCTGAAGGGGACTGCTTCGATCCGAAGAAAAACCCGGCGCTCAAACGTGCAATCATTGCCGCACGCGAAGCCATGATTCCGGAAAACTATGTGCAGCGGGTTATCCAATTCGCCAAACAGGGTTTTAAAGAAATTGAGTTCCGCACCTATGACACGGATTGGGACTCTGAAGCCTATCTCACTGTCTCAGGCCAGAATTCCAACAATACTGTTCGCGTGACCGATGACTTCCTCAAAGCCGTTGAGTCCGACAGCGATTGGCATCTGATCAATAGAACAGACAGTGCGATTGCCAAAACGCTCGACGCACGGGAGCTTTGGGATCAGATCGGTCAGGCCGCCTGGCAGAGCGCTGACCCTGGCATTCAATACCACACCACCATCAATGACTGGCACACCTGCCCGGAAAGCGGCGAGATCCGCGCCAGTAATCCGTGTTCAGAATATATGTTCCTGGACAATACGGCCTGCAACCTCGCCTCCATCAACCTGATGCAGTTCCGACAGGCATCGGGACGCTTTGATGTTGAAGCCTTTGAACATGTTGCGAAGCTCTGGACGGTGGTGCTCGAAATTTCTGTGCTGATGGCTCAGTTTCCGTCGAAAGAGATCGCAGAGCTTTCTTACAAGTTCCGCACGCTGGGGCTCGGCTTTGCCAATATTGGTGGCCTGCTCATGTCCCAGGGCATCAGCTATGACTCGAAAGAGGCCCGCGCGATTTGTGGCGCCATCTCCGCCATCATGACCGGCGTCTCCTACGCCACGTCCGCGCAGATGGCAAAAGAACTGGGCGCCTTCCCAGGTTATGGCGAAAATGAAACCCATATGCTCCGGGTGATGCGGAATCACCGCGCGGCAGCCCACGGGGAAGCAACCGCCTACGACGGTCTATCGACCAATCCAGTACCGCTTGATGCGCCTCACTGTCCCCAGGGCGACCTGGTAGAACATGCCCGCGCTGCATGGGACCTTGCGGTCTCGATGGGCGAGAAGTATGGCTACCGCAATGCGCAATCGACGGTGGTCGCCCCCACAGGCACGATCGGCCTCGTGATGGATTGCGACACAACCGGCATTGAACCTGATTTCGCGCTGGTGAAGTTCAAGAAGCTCGCTGGCGGTGGCTATTTCAAGATCATCAATCGGGCCGTACCACAGGCACTTCGCACCCTTGGCTACAAGCCTGATCAGATTGAAGAAATTGTCGGCTATGCGGTGGGCCATGGCACGCTCAATGGCGCGCCGGGGGTGAACCATGAAACACTCGCCGCCAAAGGCTTCACCCCCGAGGCACTTGAGCTTGTTGAAGGCTCTCTCGCGACCGCCTTTGATATCCGTTTTGCCTTCAACAAATATTCGCTTGGCGAACAATTCTGCGTTGAGGCGCTGGGTCTCGATGCGGGAGCTATGGATGAGATTGATTTCGACATGTTGGCAGCCCTTGGCTTCAGCGCGGACGAAATTGAAGCTGCAAACCTGCATGTTTGCGGCGCGATGACGTTGGAGGGTGCGCCCGGCCTCGCAGAGGCGCACCTTCCCGTCTTCGATTGTGCAAACCCGTGTGGCCGCACCGGCAAGCGTTTTCTCTCGGTTGAAAGCCACATCCGGATGATGGCCGCTTCGCAGCCCTTTATCTCAGGGGCGATCTCCAAGACGATCAACATGCCCAACTCTGCCAGCGTGGAAGATTGTAAGGAAAGCTACATGCTCTCCTGGAAGCTCGGGCTCAAAGCCAATGCGCTTTATCGCGATGGCTCGAAACTCTCTCAGCCGCTCAATGCGCAGCTGGTGGAAGAGGATGAGGACGATATGGAGATGGCAGATGATGCTGTCGCCGCTGCCCCAACGCTCATTGAACAGCCAGCTGCCGCGCAGGCAGCGACACTGGCGCAAAAGCTCGCGAGCAAAACCATCGAAAAGGCACAGACTGCCTCAACCAATTCCCTTGGCGCCGCCATGGTCGATGGGGAACGTGGCGAGCGGGCAAAACTGCCGGACCGTCGCAAAGGCTATACACAGAAAGCAGTTGTTGGCGGACACAAGGTGTATTTGCGGACAGGCGAATATGAAGATGGCACGATCGGCGAGATTTTCATCGACATGCATAAGGAAGGCGCGGCCTTCCGGAGCCTCATGAATAATTTCGCCATCGCCATTTCACTTGGCATGCAATATGGCGTGCCGCTGGAAGAATATGTGGAGGCCTTCACCTTCACGCGCTTCGAGCCCGCGGGCCTTGTGCAGGGCAATGACACGATCAAGAACGCCACATCGATCCTCGACTATGTGTTCCGGGAACTCGCTGTCTCTTACCTTGGCCGTCATGATCTCGGCCATGTGGACCCGGCCGACCTCACACCCGACGCCATGGGTGAGGGAGAAGACGAAGGCAAACTGCCCCCTGCCCCGATGCCGGCGACAGCCATCGCCTCACCTGGCTTTGCGCGGAATACACAGCTCGGGAACCTTTATGTGGTACGCGGTGGTGCCGCCACTGTGCGTGCAGGTCAGGCGGCAGAAGCCCTGACAGCCGAAACGCATGCAGAGCCTGAAACCATGCTCGTGACAGAAACGGAAATCGTCGCCACAGAACAAATTGCAGTGGCAACGACAGTTCAGGCGGGAGGGGGCAACACGTCTATCTCCCGGACCATGTCCGCGGCTGTGGAAGCCCGCATGAAGGGCTATGAAGGTGAAGCCTGCAGCGAGTGCGGCAACTTCACTATGGTGCGGAACGGTACCTGCCTTAAGTGCGACACGTGTGGCGGCACGAGCGGGTGTAGCTGAGGAAACAAAGCAGAGTGTTCTACTCGGCTTTGCGACCTTCAACGACCCGACATGTTGCTGTTGCGTAGGCATAAGCCCGCCCGGTATCGTCTTCCAGCACCCCGTCAGCGATCACCATGCTTTTGGTTCGATCAACAACTTTTGCGGACGCTGTCAGTTCCTCGTTGAAAGGCAATGGCCTTACCATTTTGACGTTCAAATCAACGGTGCCATAGCCCACACCTGCGGACAAAACCGTGTGAACTGCGCAGCCCGTTGCTGAGTCCAACACGGTCGCTGCAAAACCACCATGGACCGCTCCTAATGGATTACTGTGCCGGTCATCCGCCGTCGCCTTGAAGACAACAGTCCCTTCTTCGGCTTCAACAATCTTCATGGGAATAACGCCGGCGATGCCTTGATCGCCCATATTCCCCGGCAACGTGGTTGCAAATCTCATCAGCTCAAGGCCGCTCATTTCTTCCAGCTTCATCTCTATCATCCTCTCTTTTTCTGGTTTGGATTGGGGGGTGTTGAGGTCATTGAGGGCCTCTTTGCGAAGGTCTCAAACCAACCTGCGAGCTCGGGGTTTTCCGCACGCCACGAGATCTCCGCAAATCTGAAATCGAGATAGCCAAGCGCACACGCCGCGCTGATCTCACCAATGGTCAACCGATGGGCGAACGCCACCGCGATCCCGTTCATGTGACTGACGGCGTTCTGGATGCGTCCGACCTGCCTCTCAATCCAACGACTCCGGGTCGCGTCCGCCTCACGAAATGAGAGTTCGTATCGTGTGGCCACGGCAGCGTCCATGAGACCATCAGCCAGCGCTTGCAATGAGAGCGCCTGCCATCGGAATGCGGGTTCTTCAGGAAACAGATCCCCATCTGCCTCTGCATTCAGATATTCACAAATCACCCGGGAGTCGTGCAGCGACGTCCCATCGCCTAATTGAAGGATCGGCATCTTCCCCAATGGATGCGCCGCAACCAGCACGTCATTGGGGATAAGAGGGGATAGCGCGCCGGGGTCTTGAAACTCAATTTGGGGATCAACCCCAAGTTCCGCCGAAAGCACCCGAACTTTGCGTGTAAAGGGGGACGCGTGATTACCCAGCAAGATCACGGGATGCCTCCTTGAGGACGGTTTTATCAAAGATGATCAGGGGTTTGTGGCTCGGCAGAACCAACCGCTCAGGCGCGTCCTCGAGATGGATCACTTCGGACTCAATGGCCCGCGGGTTGATCATGCCGGCTTCGAGGTCAGCGATGACTTCGGGCAGAAAGTTTCTGGTGGGACTGAAGCTCGAGCGGAGGGTTACACCCGTGTAGTGCATTGCCTCAATAGGTATGGAGACATCTTCAAGATAGATCACCACATTTTCGACAACAGCACCGTAGGCCCCCGCCAACAGGCAAAACCTGAGGGACTTCTCGCCCTGCCGTTCATTGATGATCACGTCGTAGACAGGCGGGACTTCCAGATCGTCCGACCATGTGAGCGTCTCGGCGCCAATGTCTTTCGCGACGGACAGACGAAGCGGATCGTCATCCACATAGGTCACTTGTTGCGCGCCAGCCGCGAGGGCCCATTGGGCAGCGTAAAGACCAAAACCTGCATTGCTTGTGATCAAGACGCGCGCGTCCGGCTTGTTTCTGATGTGCGGCACGGTCGTATTCCACGCATCACTTAAAGTATCGCCGGCGGCAACCGCCGCGAGGGGGTCGACGCTCGCTGGAATTTTTACCAAGGCGTGAGAGGCGTAAGGAACGCGGTAGCTCTCGGAGAACATGCCTCCAAAATCAGACCCGTCCGGCATCCCATAGGTCGCGAAAATGGGCACCTCTTTTTCATGGCAATTTAGAGGATTTTTTGCCACGCAGGACGGACAGACGCCACAGGTTCGATGATAGGGAACGGACACAATATCGCCGATCTCCAAACCCTCGACCGCATCGCCTTTGTCGATCACGCGGGCGACCGATTCATGCCCGAGCGCAAAGGGCGGCTCGAAGGGACTGTTCCCGGAGATGATCATGGTATCGACATAACAACAGCTCGCGGCGATGGTTGAGACAAGAACCTCATGGTTGGCCTCAACCTTGGGTGCTGGAATGTCACGCCAGCCAAGCCTATTCACATCTTCAAAAAACAAGCTGCGCATAAGACCCTCTTTTCCTATCTTGTTGTTTTTATTTATTTTTTTATTGTCACTTCATTTTGGAAAGTGACAATAGGCAAAACCTCCGCGCTATGCAAGAGTTACTTTCCATATTAGAGTCTCTCTTACTGCTTTGACTGAAAATGGAATCTGCGTTGATGGCACTTGTTGAACCCACAACTCATCGATCGACCTGCCCGCTGGCGAGCACACTTGACTTGGTAGGAGACAAATGGAGTCTCCTGATCATCCGCGATTTAGTCTATTTCGGCACGTGCACGTTCAAGAAGTTTCAAAGTGCCGCTGAGAAGATCCCAGCCAAAACGCTTGCAGATCGCCTGAAAAAACTGGAGGCACTGGGGATCATCTCCAAGCAGCCCTATCAAACACGTCCGCTGCGGCATGAGTATGAATTGACGGAGAAGGGCCTGGCGCTCTTGCCCGCGCTCAAGGCGCTCACCCTATGGGGACAAGCGCATATCGATGAGAGAGAGACAATTGTCGCCGTGAAAGATGGTGTTCAGAGCATGACGCGCCCGGTTGCAGTCGATCTTGCTTGGCTTGAAGTTTCTTAATTCTTCACACGGAGGTTTTCCTGGAGCGGGCGACCATCCTGCAATTGGTCAGCATTTTTGGAACTCACTGTCGAGCGGTCACCCACCTCACCCGTCCTCGTAAGTAAACACCTCTTCGAGGGGACGTCCGAACTCGCGCGCAATGAGGAATGCCAATTCGAGCGACGGGGAATAGGCGGCCTTCTCAATCGCCACGATGGTCTGGCGGGTGACACCGACGCGTTCTGCGAGTTCCTTCTGGGTCATCTCATCATGGTCGAAGCGCAGTCGGCGAATATTATTCGCCACGTGCGTTTTTTTGCTCTTGGTCATCGCTCAAGCGCCCTGCCGGTAAAAGCGGAACTGAACGAGGGACGCAATGATGTCCGCACCGGCAAAGGAAAACATCACAAGATGGAAGACGAGAAACGCGCTGCCCCCGAAGGCCAGCACCAACATGGAGAGAGCCACGCCAGACCCTGTCAGATAGTGGGCGAGCTTGAGGCTCTTTAATTCAATCAAGCGGTCCCGCTCGTCCATCAAGTAGGCCGTCTCGTCTTCCGCGTCGCCGGCGACTTTTGTCAGAACAATGTTGAAAGCGATCACAATGACGAAGGTCACAACAATCGTGCCGACGACAAGTCCGAGGATGCACGTGCCGAGCAGCGCCAACGCGTCCGGCCCCTCAAACCGCCCTGCTTCCGCAAGGCCAGAGACCACCCACCCATAGGTCGCGAAGACCAACGCCATAGAGACGAGATAGGCCACGATGTTTCGTTCTTTGAAGGACAGGGATTGCAGCATGAGGCTCGGTCTCCTTTGGTACGTGACGGAAGCTGCCGACAGCTGGTAGCACCGACGTCAACTCTGATGTACCTCATGTATGAATTATCTTACTCTGAGTCAATTATTTTTTACACAATGAAATTGCCCTGCCCGGGCTTGACCCGAGCATCCATTGAGTGTCGAAAGGCTCCATGGACCCTCGTGTCGAGCACGAGGGTGACTCGCATTGAAAGGACCCTGCCTCATGAGTGAGACCCCCAAAGGATATTGGATCGCCCACGCCACCGTCACCGACCAGGCGAAATATGACGAGTACCGCGCCGGCGTCGCCGCACCGTTTGAGAAGTACGGCGCGAAATTCCTCGCCCGCGGCGGTGACTTTGAGGTGGTCGAAGGCCAGGCCAAGGAACGCCACATTGTTGTGGAGTTCCCCAGCGTTCAAGCCGCCAAGGACTGCTTCCACTCACCGGAATATCAGGCAGCAAAAGCCAAACGCAAAGGCGCGTCAGAAAATGACGTGATTATTGTGGAGGGGGTTTGAATCCCCCGCCCGCCAGACATGACACAGGCGTCTTGGAGGTGGCAGACTGAGCAAACCAACAAGGATGCTATCTCATGACTCCCATCGTCCGTTTTGCTTTTGCTCTCATTGCCCTGTCCAGCTTCTCAGGCGCCAGCCTTGCGGGCCATCATGAAGAAGGTGAACAGAGTGCACCGGTGGCTGAGGCCAGCCGGGCCGGGTTCATCGCACAGAGCACAGACGAGATTGAGCTCCAGCCAGTGCCTGGTCTTCAAGGTCTTACTGCGGCGGTCCTTTATGGCAATCCGGATGAACCGGGCCCATATGTAATCCGTGTCCGGTTCGATACAGGAGTTCGCAGCCCGCCCCACTCCCACAATCAGGATCGCTTTATCACCGTGATCGATGGCATCTGGCATTTTGGCGTTGGAATTTCGGGGGGATGTGAGGGAACCAAGCCGCTCCCCGCCGGAAGTTTCGCGTTTCACCCCAAAGGGGAGCTCCATTATGACGGGTCCTGCGGCGAACCGGTAACCGTGGAAATTCGGGGCCAGGGGCCCGTCTCCACCGATTTCATTCAGTTCAACTAAGACAAGGCGTGTCTCCCAATGTCCACCATCATCCCCCAACGCATGACCGCTGAAATTGACGGCGACTTTGTCGTTTTTCTGATAGGCATGCGCGTCAATAAATGGTGGCTGCCCCACAAATGGGTGCCGGTCTCGCGGGCCATGTTCCGTATGCTGAAAGAGCTCGAAAATTCAGACTCTGAGGATACCGGGTTTCTCGGTGTGGAACGTGCCGGAAGCCTCTTCATTCAATATTGGCGGTCCTTCGATCATCTGGAGACCTATGCCCGCGCAGGCGATCATGAGCATTGGCCCGCCTGGGCGCGGTTTAACGCTCTATTAGGCAAGACCCGTGGGGATGTGGGCATTTGGCACGAAACCTATCTGGTGAAGGCGGGAGCTTATGAGAATGTCTATAGCGGCATGCCGCCCTTTGGCCTGGGCAAGGCCATGGAACCCCAGGGCGGATTGGTGCCTGCTACAGGCTCCCGAGAGGCGGCCCGAGACCGCTTGCGCTCGCAATAGGTCGGCGTCACGGCGACTATGACACCGAAAGCCAAGGAGCAGTTCCTTCGAGTGAGTTTTCGACACTTGGCCCCTCTATTGCTAGACATAGTGCCACCCACATATTAAAACCTCCGTTGCACCTATGAGGGTCTGGGGGTCTCGTGTCAGCAGTGGTTGTTAAATCAGATGCAATGATCGCATATGCCTCGCTTTGGTATGAGGCACGCGATGAAGCCGGTGTTTCCATACCTGCAAAGTCTGACCTGCCGCTGCGTGGCCTTGCGGCCTTTATGCCCAACCTGCTCTTACATCGAATTGATGTGGATGGTCGCGCCTTCTGCCTTCTTTTCGGGACGGCCCTCACAGATGCTTTTGGGCAAAACCTAACCGGCACCTATCTTGAAGAAAGCATGGCAGCCGTCGACGCTCAGAAGCGTCGGGAGACCTTTGAGGCCTTCTACCGAGAGCACGGTGAGGAAGCCCCATTTGGTCGATGGGTGAGCGGCACGCTCAATAGCCGCACAGGCGATATGGTTGAGTTTGAAAGCTTGGCGCTTCCCTATATTGAACCTTCTGATGGTTCCACGCGGCTGATGGTCCACGTGCGGCCACTGGCCAAATTAAGCTATGGCGACCGGCTGATCCCTCACTTTACCGAAGAAACGGTGCGGATGTTCCGGCCGGACGGCCCGCGGCCTGATTGGCTCAGGCCACGGTCCGGAAACTGACGTCTTTACTTCTTTTCCGGCGGTGGAATGTGACGCAGATGTAGCTCACGCAGCTGATGGTTGGCGGGCTCTGACGGCGCGCCCATCAGCAGGTCTTCTGCCTGCTGGTTCATCGGGTACATGGTCACTTCACGGATGTTTGCCTGGTCTGCGAGCAGCATAACAATGCGGTCGACACCCAAGGCAATGCCTCCGTGAGGCGGCGCGCCGAAGCGAAATGCGTTCAGCATGCCTGCGAAGTTCTTTTCTGTGTCTTCGCGTGGGTGTCCGGCAATCTCAAATGCCTTCAGCATGCATTCCGGATCTGCATTCCGGATGGCGCCGGACCCCAGCTCATAGCCGTTACAGACCAGGTCGTATTGCTGGCCCATCACATCGAGTGGGTCTTGGGTGTTAAGTGCGTCCAGACCGCCGACCGGCATTGAAAACGGGTTGTGTGAGAAATCGATTTTGCCCTCAGTCTCATCAAACTCGTAGATCGGGTAGTCGGTAATCCAACAGAAGCGAAAGACATCTTTCTCAATCAGATCAAGCTCCGTGCCGATCCGCGTGCGCGCATTGCCCGCCAGCGCTGCGGCAGCCGCCTGTTTGTCGCAAGCAAAGAACAAGGCATCACCTGCTTTGACACCGGCCTTAGCGGCCATGCCTTGAAGAACATCCGCGGGGAAGAATTTGGCGATCGGTCCTTTGCCAGACAACGCACCCTCTACTTCTTCGAAGACGATGTAGCCGAGACCTGCTGCGCCCTGATCCTTGCGGGCCCAGTCGTTGAGCTTGTCAAAGAAAGACCGTGGCCGGTCCCCCGCGCCAGGTGCCGGGATGCCGCGCACAATGCCCCCCTGAGCGATCACGTTTTTGAACGCTTTGAAGGTGACTTCCTCTGGCGTGAAGAATTCCGTGATGTCGACAATTTCAATCGGGTTGCGCAAATCAGGCTTGTCATTGCCGTATTTCAACATCGACTCTTTGAAGGGGATACGAATGAAGGGCGCTTTGTCCGCCACACGCGGTGTCGCCATCTCGCCGGCGAATTTCCCGAACGTATCGGCAGCCACCTTTTCCATCACGTTGAAGACTTCATCCTGCTCGATGAAGCTCATCTCAACATCAAGCTGATAAAACTCACCGGCAGAACGATCAGCGCGGGCGTCTTCATCGCGGAAACAGGCGGCAATCTGATAGTAGCGGTCAAAGCCTGCAACCATGGTCAGCTGCTTAAACTGCTGCGGTGCCTGCGGCAGCGCATAGAATTTGCCGGGGTGCAGACGGCTGGGCACCAGAAAGTCACGCGCGCCTTCCGGGCTCGAAGCCGTGAGGATCGGTGTCTGGTAGTCGAGGAAGCCCTGGTCTTCCATAGAATTGCGCATGGCGCGAATGAGCTTCGAGCGCAACACGATCCGCTCATGAAGGCCGTCGCGGCGCAGGTCCAGGAAACGGTTCCGTAGCCGAATGTCTTCTGGATATTCCGGTTCACCAAAAACAGGCAGCGGCAGCTCTTGGGCCTCTGACAAGATCTCAGCATCTTTCACGAGAATCTCAATCGCACCGGTTGGCAGGTTGGGGTTCACCGTGTCTTCAGACCGGGCGACGACAGGTCCATCAATACGCATGACAGACTCGGCGCGGACCCGCTCGGCGAGCTTAAAGCCTTCCCCCATATCCGGATCAAAGACCAGCTGGGTGAGACCATAATGGTCGCGCAAATCGATAAACAGCAGGCCGCCGTGATCGCGTTTCCTGTGGACCCAGCCTGAAAGGCGCACGGTCTCATCGACGTTTGATTTGGTGAGCTCGCCACATGTGTGGCTGCGGTAAGGGTGCATTTTGGCTTCAACCCTGAAAAAAGGCAGGAATGTAAGGGTCTCAGGCGGATGCCGACCCCAGTTCTGGGTGCCGAAAAGCGCATGAGACAGCTGATTTGTCAAGGTCTGACGCCTTGTCCTTCGCCCGGCAGCAAATCCACCTTTGAGAGCCGGTGGATGGGGGCGACAGACCGGCCAGATTACGGTATAGGGGCGTCATGGAAATTATTACGACGACGGCCCAGCTGGAAGCAGCGTGCGGCCACCTGGCGAAGGCCTCTTACATCACTGTGGACACTGAGTTTATGAGGGATTCGACCTATTGGCCGATTCTCTGTCTGATCCAGGTCGCAGGGCCTCGGCATGAGTACATCATTGATCCCCTGGCTGAAGGCATCAACCTGGCCCAGTTCTACGAGCTGATGACGGACAGAAACGTCATCAAAGTGTTTCATGCAGCTCGCCAGGACATTGAGATTTTCTATCATGAGGCGAAAGCCATCCCAGACCCGCTGTTTGACAGCCAGGTCGCCGCGATGGTTTGCGGGTTTGGCGAGTCGGTCGGATATGAAACCCTGGTCCGCAAGCTCGCCAATGGAAAGGTCGATAAGTCCTCTCGCTTCACCGACTGGAGCCGACGACCGCTTACTGACAAGCAGCTAGACTATGCCATGGCGGATGTAACCCATCTGCGGAAAATCTACGACGTACTGGCCCGACAGATCGCTGAAAACGACCGCATTGCCTGGGTCGGCGAAGAGATGGCTATCCTACAAAACCCAGAGACATACGCTCTGAGGCCGGAAGCAGCCTGGAAACGCATGAAAATGCGTGTTAAGGGCCGCAAGGCAGTGGGAGTGCTTATGGAGGTGGCTGCCTGGCGGGAACGCCAGGCCCAGGAGCGCGATACGCCGCGCAATCGCATCATGAAGGATGACGCACTCTTCGAGTTGGCCAATCAACAGCCCAAAGACCTTAAGGGCCTGGATCGTCTTCGTGCTGTCCCTCGGGGTTTCTCCAACAGCCGGTCAGCACCCAGCCTGCTTGAAGCGATTGAAGTGGGTGTGAACCGTAATGAGGCCGACCTTCCCAATATCGAAGACCCTCGCCCGCTGCCGTCCGGTATTGGCCCTCTGGTTGAACTTCTCAAAGTGCTGCTGAAGATGCGAAGTGAGGAGCACAATGTTGCGCCGAAGCTTATTGCAACAGTCTCCGACCTGGAACAAATCGCTGCTTTCAAAGATGCTGACGTCAATGCCTTGAAAGGATGGCGTCGCGACATTTTTGGCAGTGACGCTCTTGCCTTGAAAAAAGGAGAGCTTGCGATCTCAGCCAACGGTCGGCAGCTCAAACTGACCCGACTGGGGTCAAAAGTCGACGCCTAACCATCCGGTGTTGCGCCGTCCAGGGGGACCTGTTTGCCTCAATTTGCTAACGCTCCTCCCTGCCAGGCTCCCGCATCTAATCCCTAGTTTCTATTTTGTCAGGGTTTTGTTCACCAAGTGAATTTTGATCTGTCGCCTTTAACTAGAATTTAGAATTCTCCGTTGATCCTGTGGTGAGCGGGATATTTCAGGGACGGGGATCCAAATGTTGGGTGGAATTTTCAATGCCAATATCGGCAAACGGATTTTTATTGCTGCAGTGGTGCCAATTGTCGGCATTGCCCTATTTGCGGCCTATATCATCAATGGGGAATTCCAGCGGTACGCATCGCTGAGCCAGGTACACACTCTGGCAACCGTCGCCCCCAAAATCAGTTCAGTTGTTAACGAACTGCAAGGTGAACGCGGCATCTCTGCCACGTATATTTCTTCCGGCGGCAATGGTGTCTGGTCAAAACGTCTCGACGAACAGTTTGCATCCACCGACGCCGTACTCACAGAGATCTTGCCTTATCTGCAAGCTTTCCCGGCGGAAAATTATGGTGCAACATTTGAAGAGCGGCTGAACACAGCCCTGGAGAAATTTGAGCGTCTCGAAGAATTCCGAGAGAAAACAAAGTCCATCCGCACGACGATTGAAGCTACAACGCTGTACTACACAGAGGCGATCCGCTTGCTGCTGGACACAGCTTCTGTTGTTTCGTCGCTCGCTGCCGATGCTGACATCAAGGGCCAAAGCATCGCCTACATGAGCCTGCTCGAAATCAAAGAGCGCGCAGGCCTTGAACGCGCCATGGGTGCCAAAGGCTATGGCGCCAAAGCGTTCGACTCTCTGACACATACTGAGTTCGTGACACTGATCGGTCAGCAGGACTCCTACATGGAAGTCTTCCGCGCTTATGCCTCTCCGGCAGCCGTTGCCTATTATGACGAAACGGTCGCTGGCACCATGGTTGATGATGTTGAATATTGGCGCGATATCGCTGTCGAAGCAGGCTACGACATGCTTTACGACGAAATTACCGACATTCAGTGGTTCGACGGCATCACAGAAAAAATCAATCTCATCACGCAGGTTGAGGATCATGTTTCAAAAGAACTCCTCGCCACCGCAGACGGCGCGTGGAGCTCTGCCTGGATGGCTCTGCTCATTACGCTTGCTACCTCCATCGGGTCTCTGATCGTTGCTGGTGTTGCCTGCTATGTCGTCGGCCGCTCTATTACCAAACCTCTTGCCAACCTGCAGGACGTTATGGGCGAAGTCGCCGATGGTGCATTCGATGTTCAGATATCCGGTGCTGGTCGCAGTGATGAAATCGGTGACATGGCACGGGCTGTTGAAGTGTTCCGTGACCAGGGCGCCGCAGCTGAGCGTTTGAAAGAAGAACAGCAGCTTGCGGAAAAACGGGCTGCAGAAGAAAAACGCGAAAGCCTGAACAAGATGGCCGATGATCTCGAAGCTTCGATCGGCCAGATGATTGACGGCCTTACCGCTTCTTCAACGGAGCTTGAATCTACCGCACGCTCAATGAGTGAACTGGCGGGAACCACCAACGAAGAAGCAATTTCCGTGAGCAACGCCAGCACCGGCGCAACACAGAATGTGGAAACTGTTGCTTCTGCAGCAACCCAGCTTTCCAACGCGATTGGCGAAGTGACCGAGCAGATCTCCTTGTCTGCCGCCTTGACCCAGGAGTCTCGCGCTGCCTCTGAACAGACAGATGTGCAGATGAAGAACCTGTCTGAGGCTGCAAACCGGATTGGCTCTGTAATGGAACTGATCCAGGAAATCGCGGAACAGACCAACCTGTTGGCGCTGAACGCCACCATTGAGGCCGCTCGTGCAGGCGAAGCCGGCAAGGGCTTTGCGGTTGTCGCTTCAGAGGTCAAAGACCTGGCCAACCAAACGGCAAAAGCGACAGGTGAAATTTCAGATCATGTCAGCCGAGTTCAGGAAGAAACCAAAACTGCTGCTGAGGCAATGACCGGCATTGCCAACAAGATCGGCGAGATCAACCAGGTCACATCGGCCGTATCGGCGGCGGTCGAGGAACAGAGTTCCGCCACGCAGGAAATTTCGCGCAGCGCGGAAGAAACCGCTGTCATGAACCGGAATGTATCATCAAGTGTGGATACGGTTCGTACCGCCGCAGAACAAACCGGTTCGGCAGCAGATCAGGTGTTGAGCTCTGCAGAAGAACTCTCGAAAACGGCTGAAGGCTTGCGCAAACAGGTGGGCGATTTTGTCTCATCGATCCGCGCCGCCTGATCGCTCCAACGACAATCAAACAGAAGGCCGCTTCTCTGGAAGCGGCCTTTTTTGTTGATCAGTTAGATAATCACCCGCTCAGACTGCAAATCAAGTGCGCGCGCCAACGCGCCCAAGCGCTTTTCAACAACTTCACCGCAGAAGGCCTGATGCGACCGTTGCACGTTTAATGTCAATGTGTCTTTGGTCACGACAAGGCGGGTGTAGGGCAAGACGCCTATGCTCGCGGCGCAGAGGGTAAACGCGACACGTAGCGCCAGCCCCATAACCCGCGCCCTATGATGTTCCTCATCCGCCAACAGCCCGGACAAGTTTCCGAAAGCCGCAGGTTCCCCTGCCCCTTCGTGACGATGGAACCCCACCCTTGCCAGAAAAACGCGTTCGGCATGTGTCACGCCGGCCAGCGGCGCCAACAAGGTTTGTTCAAGAGCGTGCATCGCCCGATAGTCTGGATGTACATACCAGCCAATATCGGCAAGGCTACAGGCTGCAAGCCGCAACCGTTTCTGGGCCTCTGTTTCGCCAAGCCCATCAGGCCCGAAGAGCGGCGCAAGCCAATCAGCAAGTTCATGCCGGTGCTCGGGAAAACGCACCAGGCGTCTGGCCAAATCACTTGCCCCCACCAATAGAGGGTCATTCGCGCGGTCAGCCTCTGAGAGCTGATCGAACAAGACGCCTTCCCGCAGCCCATAAGCAGAGACTTCCACCTTCTTCACTTTGGTCGCAGCGATCAACCGGCTAAGCACCATTGCTCCGAGCGGCAGCGCACCGACACGCCTTGAAGAAACATCGGGAATCTTTGCCAGCGATTTTGGACCCAACCGCTCTATCAGTTTGGCAAGGTCTGCGGCTTCTGAAGCTGGCATTTGGTATTCATGCAGCACACGGACTGGATAGTCATTCTGCGCCATATGAATACGGGCAAGGTTCCGCCAGACACCGCCTACAGCGTACAAGGTGCGTCCCTGCGCCTTGTCCAGCCATTCGACCTGATCGAAGGCCTTGTCGATTTCTTTCAGAACCTCTTTTTGGGACAGCCCACTTCCTAAAAGGCGCAATGGTCCCAAGGGCAATGTGACGCCCTTGCCTCTCACACCCTCTTTCAAATCGACAAGCTCTAAGCTGCCGCCACCCAGGTCGCCTACAATGCCGTCAGCCTCTGGAATTCCGGAAAGAACACCAAGGGCGGCATATTCCGCTTCCTGTTTGCCCGACAGGATGTGCATTTTGAGGCCGGTCGCTGCTTCAACCTCCGTGGCGAACTCGACACCGTCTTGCGCGTCGCGAACTGCCGCTGTGGCGACCATCGCCGTATGCTCAACATCCAGTTGAACAATAAGAGCTGAGAACCGCTTCAAGGCTCTCATCGCCCGCTCAATGCCTTCAGGATCCAGGCGCCCTGATTCGCTCAGCTGCGCGCCGAGTCCTGCCATCACTTTTTCATTGAAAATCGGAACAGGGTTGCGCTTGGCGCCTTCGTAGATCACCAACCGAACAGAATTCGACCCGATATCGATAATGCCAAAACGTCCCTCAATGCGCGCATCTGGTTCGGCTCGGCTATCAAGCTCTGATCCGTCAATTTTACGCTGGAGGGTGGTCACCTGAAGAAGGCTCGTTTCGCTTTAGTGATTTGCCGCGACCCGACAAGCTCGCATTGTTCATAAAGAAGGTGTGTGCATTGAATGGCTCCACCCCCGGCTGCCGTTCAATACGCTCATAGCGCCCGTCCGGCAACATGTTCCAGCTTTGCTCATTGTCCTTGATATTGGCAACCATGATCTGGTCCAAAATCTGTTCATGAACCGTTGGGTTGGTGACAGCCACAAGGTTTTCGACCCTGCGGTCCAGATTTCTGGGCATCCAGTCGGCGGACGAGAAGTAGATTTTTGCCTCATCTGAGGGCAATTCGTGACCGTCGCCAAAGCAAACGATTCGGGAATGCTCCAAAAAGCGACCGACGATGCTCTTCACCCTTATATTGTCTGACAGGCCAGGGACACCGGGGCGCAGGCAACAGATGCCCCGAACAATCAGATCAATCTGCACCCCTGCCTGGCTGGCAGCGTAGAGCGCGTCAATAATGATGGGGTCAACTAGAGAATTGACCTTCACCCAGATAGAGGCAGGACGCCCAGCCTGAGCGTGTTCCATTTCCTTCTGGATATGCCCCAGCAGGCGCGCACGCAGATTTTTCGGCGACATGGCAATTTTTTCAAGGCGCTCAGGCTCAGCATATCCTGTCAGGTAGTTGAAAACCTGAGCGACATCGCGACCGATTGCCGGATCGTCGGTGAACATGGAGAGGTCGGTGTAGATCTTTGCGGTAATCGGGTGGTAGTTGCCGGTGCCAAGGTGCACGTAGGAACGCAGGTGGCCGCTTTCTCTGCGGACCACGAGGCTCATCTTGGCGTGTGTTTTCAACTCGATGAAGCCAAAAACCACCTGCACCCCCGCGCGTTCCAGGTTTCGGGCCCAGACAATGTTGGCCGCCTCATCAAATCGGGCCTTGAGTTCCACCAGCGCCGTCACAGACTTGCCGGCTTCAGCCGCTTCGATCAGTGCCTGAACGATGGGTGAGTCTTTAGACGTCCGGTAAAGGGTTTGTTTGATGGCGACCACATCCGGGTCCGCAGCTGCTTGCCGCAGAAACTGGCAAACAACATCGAAGCTTTCGTAAGGATGATGAACCACGAAGTCCTTCGCCCGAATAGCTGCAAAACAATCACCGCCAAAGTCACGAACGCGCTCAGGGAAGCGCGCATTGTAGGCAGGGAACTTGTGGTTCGGAAAATCGTCCACAATCAACTGGTCTGTCTGCGCGAGTCCGATCAGGCCGTCGACCAGGACCAGCTCTTCATCACCCACTTCGAGCTCCTGAACTACGAGCTTGCGCAAGCTTTCGGGTGTGGTCTTTTCCATCTTCAGTCGGATCACGCTGCCGCGCCGCCGGCGCTTCAGCGCAGATTCAAAGAAACGCACAAGATCTTCGGCTTCTTCTTCAATCTCAATATCGCTGTCTCGCAAGACACGGAAAGCACCCTGGCCAATCACCTCATATCCAGGGAAAAGTCGGTCGAGGAAGAGACGGATCAGGTTTTCCTGGCTCAGAAATCTTATTTCCCCGTCGGCGTCTTCTGCCTGCGGCAAACGGACGAACCGTTCGATCTGCTGGGGCACCGGCAGAAGTGCGTTCATGAGCTTCCCGTCTGTCACACGACGCAGTTGCAGAGCCAGACAGAAGCCGGAATTGGGGATAAAGGGAAATGGGTGTGCCGGGTCAATCGCCAGTGGCGTGAGCACCGGGAAGACCGTTTCCAGAAAACGCTCTTCCAGCCAGGCAAACTCAGATGGGGCAACTTCGCTCGCATCAATGACCGAAATCTTGTTTGCGCGAAGTTCAGTACGCAGTTCTTCCCACTGGCGCTGTTGTTCAGCCATGAGGAGATAGGCGGTTTCATTTACCCGCTTCAACTGTTGCGCCGCTGTCAGTCCATCCTGACTACGCGTCTCAACACCGGCATGAACCTGGCCGCGCAGCCCCGCGACGCGGACCATGTAAAATTCATCCAGGTTGCTGGCTGAGATCGAAAGGAAACGGAGACGCTCCAAAAGAGGGTGATTTCGGTTTTCTGCTTCCTCAAGCACGCGTTTGTTGAAGGCCAACCAGGAAAGTTCGCGATTCATAAACCGCTCGGGCGACTCCGGGTCTATCGGGGCGACAGACGGGGCGGCTTCTTCAGCCTTGGCGCCTGACTGAACGTCCTCATTGGCGGCATCAAATGGTCGGGGCGTGCTCATACTGTGTTCTCACGGGCTTCTGGCGTCCCATGGCTGCAAGGGGCAGGTTCACAGGATGGGCCAGACGGTGGACTTACTCCCTTGAAAACTAACTCAAATTCGTAACCGAGTCATGACGATGGCGCGGCTTGCTTCAGCACTTCAGCCACCAAAGGCACCGTAATCCGCCGTTTTCCGGCCAGTGCCGCCTTGTCAATGGCTGCAACCGCCTGCCGGGCAGCCTCGATGGATCGGTCCATATGGGTCGCTAGATAGCTCAAGGCCTGCTCCGGCGCCAGCAACTGGCGGTCCTGGAAGAGTTTCTCCAAGACAGCCCTTAGAAGCTCATCATCAGGTGTCCCGAGCTCAGCGGTCACCACAGCCCGGAGGCGAGAAGCAAGGTCAGGCAGTTTGATCGCGAGATTGGCAGGGCTGACCTTTGAGGTCATCAATAAAGACCCCTCTTCCTCTTTTGTGAGGTTCAAGAGGTGAAACAGGGCTGTCTCCCGGTCTGAGGGGAGCTGATCTACGTCCTCCAACAAGACCGCCCTCGCGGCGCACAGAGATGGCACACGGGCTTCGTCAAGGTCTCGGGCGCTCAGTGACACAGCATTGCTCGCCGCCTTCCAGACGGCGCCCAGATGGCTTTTTCCGGCACCAGCGGGACCTAGCAGCATGGCAGAAGGTGTTGGCCAGTCAGGCCATTGATCCACCAGTGCCACAGCAGCCCTGTTGGCTTCTGCTACCAGAAAGTCCTCGCGGTCAAAGGCAATACGATGGGGCAGATCCAGCGGGATTTGCGATGGCGTCACGTGTCGTCTCCGCCATTCCCCTGATAGAGAGCGCTCACAAGGTATCTGGCGGCCGCGAACCGGACAAGCACGCCCATAGCTGCAGCCACGGGGACCGCAAGCAACATGCCCACAAAACCAAAAAGGGAGCCAAAGGCAAACAGCGCCAACATGACCCAAAGCGGATGGAGACGAACCCGGTCGCCCACCAGCTTGGGTGTCAGGAAATTTCCTTCGATGAATTGTCCCACGCCAAAAACACCTGCGACAGCGATGATCCAGCCATAGTCAGGCCAGAACTGCACCACGGCGATGATCATGGCCAGAACGAAACCAACAATGGTGCCGACATAGGGAATGAAGCTGATGATCCCAGCGATGGCGCCGACGATGAACCCGAATTCCAGCCCCAGAACTGTTAAGCCGATGGCGTAGAAGCTTCCGAGCAACAGGCAGACGGCGCCCTGCCCGCGGACAAAACCGGCCAGCACTTCGTCGATCTCGCGCGCAATGGCCCGGATCGTGGCGGCATGGTCGCGGGGCAGCAAGCCATCTACACGCTCAACCATATTGTCCCAGTCGAGCAGCATGTAGAAGGCCACAATCGGTGTCACAAACAGGAGGGAAACCAGGCCGACAATCGCCATTCCCTGCTGCCAGAGCCCCGCAAGGGCGCCGACGAGCATATTGAGAACGCCGGAGGCCCCGCGGCTGATCGCCGCCTGGATGTCCGTTCCATCGCCCGCGAGCAATTGTGCCAGCCTACCTTCGCTTAGACTCATCAAAAGCGTCTTGGCCCGTTCTGCCAGACGGGGTGCGGCTTCCAGAAGCGCCACCATCTGCTCATAGGCTACCGGCATAAGGACGATAAGAGACGCAAAGAAAAGCAGGATAAAAAGGGCGGTAATAACCGAGGTGGCGGCTAATCGAGACAGACCCCATTCTTCCAGCTTGTCGGCTGCAGGATCGAGAAGGTAGGCGGCGGCGAGCCCCGCAACAAATGGCAACAGAACACCGCTCAGCAACCAGACCAGTGCAATGAAGACAAAGAACCCAGCGATCCAGACCAGCGCCTGACGTTGAATGGTCATTGTTTTGATCCTTAGTTCGCGGTGCTTTGGTTAGCTTCAGCGAACCGCTGCAAGGTACCAATAGCCTTCTAGATTGTTCAAAGTCAGATTTTTCTGCGCCAAGTTCAACTCAAGTGTGTCCACCGTGCCAACATAGTCCAGCTCCACCTGCGCGCCCTCAGTTGAGATTGCAACGATTGTGGTTTTCTGGATGAGTGGAATCTGAGAAAGACGGTTTCTGATCGTCTGCCATTCGCCAATCGACTCGTAGGCAACCGAAGCAGAGAGCACAGCACGCTCTGCAAACCGGACCGTGCTTTCTCTCTTCCATTCGGCCTGGGTCGCGTCGACAAATCGGCTGGCGAGCCGCAGAGCCGCGGTTTGAAGAGACGGTGCACTGGTCTCCCGTCCTGACCAAGACTTAGGTGCCGCCTCTCCTGCTGGGTAGGTAATAACACGGACGGAGAGCGCAGATGGCGTATCACCGGTCTGCGCATGGGCAATCATCACCCGATCGGCCCCATATCGGCTTGCCAGATTCGTCAAGGCGGGCCGGTCCCCCCCGAGCGCCTGCTCCACCGTAAGGGTCGTCATGTCACCAATATCGCCCAGTGGCACAACCATGGGCGTCAGAATGTTGTCCAGATCTGTGGCTGCCCAGGCAGCGGTCCAGGCATTGCCCTCGTCCCAGAGCCGATCCCCGGTTGCATCGGTCAACACAGGCACGATTACCGCTGTGCGTTCACGGCTCTCAGAAAAAGGAATGGACCGTGCTGTAAACAGGTTCCGCACCGCAGATGGCTGGAACTTCACGCTGAGACTGGCGAGATATCTTGTCGCAGACCGCTTCTCGTTTGCGACCTGGAAGGAGCGCACCATGCCTTCAGCCATAGCTGTGTCGACGGAAGGCAAGAGGGACCAGTCTTCCTGAAGCGCCAGGCGTTTCAGCAAGACTTCCAGCGCCCGGCGCTGTCCGTCAGCCACTGCGGCATTTCGAGCCTGGGTTGCCGTCTCTGCCGTCGCATCCACGGAAATGCCCGTCACGGTGAAGACATCAGCAGCCAGGGACGGCGTGCTTGTCGCACCCAGAAGCAGCGTAAGTGCCATGAGAGCGCCTAGGCGGGCTCTGGTGCCGATTGTTCTGATTTGCCGTCTCATACTCACTCTTTGTCCCTTTTTGGCGTATTTGCGCCTGAAGATCCGCCGCATCCGGGCAAGCTACAACATTGAGCGCCGACCATGAAGCGCTACGAAGGCTAAAATGGGGCCATTTGCCCACAAGTTCGCCTTGCATCGGGAAGCGTTTTGCGGTGTTTTGAGCGCGAACTTCGGGGGCGTCCCTCGTCGATTCCTTCGAACCTGATGCAAGGCCGTCCCGCCCCATGACCGATTCTTCCGAAGACCGCCCCAACCGCTATACCTATCGCGACGCAGGCGTCGACATTGATGCCGGCAATGCGCTGGTAAAGGCCATCGCCCCTTTGGCGCGTGCGACGGCGCGGCCTGGTGCAGATGCAAGCCTTGGCGGCTTTGGCGGCTTCTTCGACCCCAAAGCTGCGGGTTTCAAAGACCCCCTTCTGGTTGCCGCCAATGACGGCGTCGGCACCAAGCTCAAAATTGCGATTGAGACTGGCAAACATGACACCGTCGGCATTGACCTGGTCGCGATGTGCGTGAATGACCTGATCGTTCAGGGAGCGGAGCCTCTTTTCTTCCTCGACTATTTCGCAACAGGCAAGCTGGACCTCGGCGAAGCCGAAGATGTCATTGCCGGGATCGCCAAAGGCTGCGAAATGGCCGGTGCCGCGCTTATTGGTGGTGAGACCGCTGAAATGCCCGGCATGTATGCGGAAGGTGATTATGATCTCGCCGGTTTCTCCGTCGGAGCGGTTGAGCGTGACGCGGTACTGCCTCGCCCTGATGTCGGCCCTGGCGACGTTCTTCTCGGGCTTGCCTCAAGCGGAGTCCATTCCAACGGCTTCTCCCTTGTGCGTCGCCTTCTGGCAGATCACAAGATCGGTTTTGACTCGCCCTTTCCGGGTGGCGACGGCGAAACGGTTGGCGATGTTCTGCTGACACCGACACGGATCTATGTGAAACAGCTGCTCGCTGCCATGAAGGCGACGGATGGGATCAAGGCTCTCGTTCATATTACCGGCGGTGGGTTCACCGAGAATGTTCCCCGCGTGCTGCCTGAAAATATCGCAGCAGATATTGATGGTGCCAGCTGGTCCCAGCCGCCTGTGTTCAAATGGTTGGCTGAGCTTGGCGGTATCGACAATGCGGAGATGGGTCGTACCTTCAATTGCGGTATCGGTATGGTCGTTGTGGTGGATGCAGCGAGCGCTGATGCGGTTACCGCAGCGCTTGAAGCAGAAGGTGAAAGCGTCGCTCGGATCGGTACATTGCGCGCCGGTGAAACCGGTGAAGTTGTGATCAATGGTCAATTGGGATCGGCCACATGAAGCTTGGTATTCTGTTCTCCGGGCGCGGCACCAACCTCGCTGCATTGATTGACGCCTGCAGGGATGAGAAATACCCCGCCGATATCGCAATCGCGATCTCAAACAACCCGAATGCCGAAGGAATTGCGATTGCCGAGGCCGCTGGCATTCCGGTACAGGTGATCAATCACAAAGAGTTTGAAGACCGCGATACGTTCGATGCTGCCCTTGATGCCACATTGAAAGAAGCTGGCGTCGAGCTGGTTTGCAATGCAGGCTTTATGCGCATTCTCACCAGTGGTTTCGTTAAAAGCTGGCATAACCGACAACTCAACATTCATCCCTCCCTACTGCCTGCCTTCAAAGGCCTGCATGTTCATGACAGAGTGCTGGAATCAGGTGTTCGATTGACGGGTGCGACTGTTCATTTTGTGCGCGATGAAATGGACGAGGGGCCGATCGTGGCGCAGGTTGCTGTGCCTGTAGAGCCTGACGATACTGTCGAAACGCTGACGGCACGGGTGCTTGAAGCCGAACATCAGATCTATCCGATGGCTGTTCGGCTTGTCGCTGAGGGCAAAGCCCGGGTGCAGGGCGAGCGGGTTGCGATTGAAGGCGCCCCTCAAACAAAAACGGGCCCACTCTATGTACCGGCACTCCGCTGAGCGCCGGGCCGAGTAGGCCCGCTTTGTCATTGATCAGTTTGGCTGATTAGCCAACCAGCTCAGCATCTGTGAAGAAGAATTTGATTTCTTCGGCAGCTGTTTCTGGTGCGTCTGAACCATGCACGGAATTCGCTTCGATAGACTCAGCGAAATCCTTGCGGATTGTGCCGTCAGCTGCATCGGCCGGGTTAGTTGCGCCCATGACTTCGCGGTTCTTGGCGATGGCGTTTTCGCCTTCCAGAACCTGAACAACAACGGGACCCGATGTCATGAAAGCAACCAGGTCGTTGAAGAATGGGCGCTCTTTGTGCACGCCATAGAAACCTTCAGCCTGCTCCTTAGTCATGTGGATACGCTTGGATGCCACAACGCGAAGTCCGTTTTCTTCGAAACGGGCGATAATCTGGCCCGTCAGATTACGGCGGGTCGCATCAGGCTTGATGATAGAGAAAGTGCGTTCGAGAGCCATTTGGCATTCCTTACGTCAGAGATAGTCGGTAATGACCGGATTGCGCCCGCATTGGGCTGGAATTTGCGCGGGTTATAGCGGGGCTTGGTGGCATCGGCAACCGGCGCGTGCTAGATAGCCTGCTTTTCCGCGCAAACTTGATTGACCTGATAGTCCAGACCCATGTTGCATATTAACGACATTACCTACCGGATCGACGGACGGCTGCTGATCAATCACGCAACCGCAGCGATCCCGGCGGGCCACAAAGTGGGCCTTGTCGGGCGCAATGGGTCGGGTAAATCCACCTTACTCAAGCTCATTACCGGTCAGCTTGAGCCTGAAACAGGGGGAATTTCGCTCCCCAAACGCGCAGTTATCGGTGGGGTTGCCCAGGAAGCTCCCGCAGGTCCGACCAGCCTCATCGACACGGTGCTCGCCGCCAATACAGAGCGCTCATCCCTTCTTGAAGAAGCTGAAACCGCAACGGACCCTCACCGCATTGCGGAGATCCAGACGCGGCTCGCAGACATGAATGCCCATGCAGCGCCCGCGCGGGCTGCGACCATCCTTGCTGGCCTTGGCTTTGACGAAATTGCCCAGGCACGCCCGTGCGCTGACTTTTCTGGTGGCTGGCGGATGCGGGTTGCGCTAGCTGCGGTGCTGTTCGCGGAGCCTGACCTCCTGCTTCTCGACGAGCCGACCAACTACCTTGATCTGGAAGGGGCGATCTGGCTTGAGAACTATCTCAAGACCTACCCCTACTCCGTCATCATTGTCAGCCATGACCGCGACCTGCTGAATCGTTCTGTTCAGGGCATTCTCCATCTCGACCAGATGAAGCTCACCTACTATCAGGGCGGCTATGATCGTTTCGAGCGGACTCGGCGTGAAAAACAAGCGCTGCAGATGGCGATGAAAAGCAAACAGGAAGATGCCAAACGGCATATGGAGAAGTTTGTAGAGCGTTTCCGATACAAAGCCAGTAAAGCGCGGCAGGCGCAAAGCCGCCTGAAGGCCTTGTCCAAGCTTGAGCCGATCCCCGATATCGTCTCAGATCGCATGCTGCCCTTTCATTTCCCCAACGCGGATACGCCGCTCGCCTCTCCCATCGCCAGATTGGAGCGCGCATCTGTCGGCTATGAAGAAGGCACGCCTGTTCTATCCGGGATGGATTTGCGCATTGATCAGGACGACCGAATTGCGCTTTTAGGAGCCAATGGCAATGGTAAGTCGACCTTTGCAAAGCTCCTCTCCAGCAAACTCACCACCCAGGCTGGCCATTTCTACAAGTCCAAAAAGCTGCGTGTTGCCTATTTTGCGCAACACCAGCTTGATGAACTCCACGCCGACTGGAGCGCCTATGATCACTTCCGCGAGCTGATGCCGGATGCCACCCAGGCGCAGGTCAGAGCACGCACAGGCGCGGCGGGCTTTGGCGCGGACAAGGCCGACACCAAAGCGGGAAATCTTTCCGGCGGTGAAAAGGCCCGGTTGCTGTTTTCTCTGGCCACGTTCCACAAACCACATCTTATGATCCTTGATGAGCCAACAAACCATTTGGACATTCAAGCCCGCGAAGCTCTGGTGCTGGCGCTCAACGAATTTGAAGGGGCTGTGATCCTCATCAGCCATGACCGCCATCTTATCGAGATGACGGCGGATCGGCTTTGGCTGATTGCTGATGGTGGTGTATCGCGGTGGGAAGGCGACCTTGCGGACTATCAAAAGTGGTTGCTTGATCCGGCGCGGCGCAATGGTCCGCTCTCCCATGTAGAGGGTGACGAGGCAGAAGATGTGCCGGACGCGGAAGCCACCCGCAAGCAGCAACGGCAGGACGCAGCGAAAGCCCGTGCCTCCATTGCCCCGCTTAAAAAGGACATTGAAGAAGCAACCGCTGCGATTGAGAAGGCCCGAACCTTTATCGAGAAAGTCGATGCGCGGCTTGCCAATGGCGGGCTCTATCGGACCGATCCAGATAGAGCGGCCGAACTCGTGCGCGGGCGCGGCGCGGCACAAAAATCCCTCGACAAGGCCGAAGACCGTTGGCTCAAAGCCTCCGAAGCCTATGACCGGGCAAAGGAAGCAATTGCCAAAGGCTCCGACTCTAAGTCCAAACCTTACTCAAACTGATCGCCAAGAAGCCCTGCAGCGATCTGGCTGCTGGTGCGGCGCGCATCGTGTCCGACGATGATTGCGACTTCTGGGTTTTCCGCTTCAATCTGCTTTAGCTCGGCAACCTGCGCATGGGTGCGGGCGCGATCCTCTCCGAGGAAGCCATAGCTTACAAGGTTGGGACGCGTGCGGACTTGATCAATCCCCGCATAGTTCCAGGCAACATCACCGATGAAGAAATATTCCTGTCCATCATTACGACGTACATACACAATCTGACTGCCCGGTGTGTGGCCAGCTGCCTCGATCAAGACGACGCCCGGCGCGACTGCCATCATGCCGTCATAGGAAAGCGCTTCATAATCATCCAGCGCGCCTTCCGGGTAGTGCACTTCGCCCCATTTCTCCGGATAGGCAAGCTGCAGGTCGGTTAAGCGTACACGCTCCAGCAATGCAAGCGCATCAGGATGCGCGACGGCACCGCCAACATGATCGTAATGTTCATGGGTAAAGACGATCTGTTTTGCATCGCTCAAGGCAGTCATGAGCCGCGCATAGGAATCGTCATCGAAGAAGGTCGCACCTCCCCCGATTGCCGCCTGGTCTTTGCTCATGGCCGCATCGATCATGATATGCCCGTCTGCATAAACGACCTGATAGGCATAGATCGGCAATTGATGAGGTGCCCAGCTCCACCCGGTGATCACGGCAGCGCCAGGAAATTCGATGCCAACTGGTGCTTCCGTGTTCACCTTTGACGGAAGCGGACCTTCAATCGTGGTGCTCAGTGCTCGAACCTTCTCGAGATCAATCGAGTACAGGTCTTCATCAACATTGCCCATTTGCAGAAGAGCGATGTAGTAGCCGAGCCCCCCTAGAACCAAAATGGCCAGAACAACAGCACCAAGCTTTTTCATTTATTCACTCCACCCTTTTTGCCTTTGACTCAGGCTTTTTTCTCCCACCCACCAGCATCGTTTTGCTGCCAGTAAGTGACGTCGTGCCCGCCCTCACTGAGGGCCTTCCAGTGACCGCGCGCGGCACCTACGGCGTCTTCATCGCGTCCATCAAACATGAGCACGCAGCGTTCATATGGCTCTATTTCACCCGGCGCTGCGCCATCTACCAGAAAAAGCACCTCGGCCCCGTTGGGGTTTTCGCTTTCCCCTGTCAGCGCCACTGGCTGTTTTTCCAGAGGTCCATCTTCCTTCGTTCCATGAGGCAGGAAGGCATCGTCGCTGTAGGTCCAAAGAACTCCATTCAGAGCGTCCAGGCGCTCGGGATTGCCGACCTGAACCACGGCTTTCCAACCGCGGTCCAAGCTCCGCTCCAGGAGTGACGGCAACACCTGCTCCAGTGGCGTTTGCTGCAGGTGATAGAAAAGAACCTCAGTCAATTTTCGTAATGGTCCGCAACGAGCTTGTTCAACAAGCGCACGCCATACCCAGATCCCCAGCTTGTATTGATGGCGCTTGCTGGCGAATTCATCGCCGTGCCGGCAATATCAATGTGCGCCCATGGACGGCCATCAACAAAGCGCTGAAGGAATTGGGCCGCCGTAATGGAGCCGCCATATCGGCTGCCCACATTTTTCATGTCCGCAAATTTGGAATTGATCATTTTGTCATAGGGCTCGCCCATGGGAAGGCGCCAGACCTTCTCATTGACCGATAGGCCCGAGGAGGTGAGCTGTTCGCTCAACTCGTCGTCATTGGAGAAGAGGCCTGCATATTCTTGTCCCAATGCGACCATGATGGCGCCGGTCAAGGTTGCAAGGTCGATCATGAATTTTGGATCGAATTTGTCCTGGGTGTACCAAAGCGCATCTGCCAGGACGAGACGACCTTCGGCGTCCGTGTTGATCACTTCGATGGTCTGTCCATCTGCCGCTGTCACAATGTCGCCAGGGCGCTGTGCGCCCGCGTCCGGCATGTTTTCGACCAGGCCAATCACACCGACTGCATTCACCGGTGCTTTTCGGGCAGCCAGGGCGTGCATAAGACCTGTCACGCAGGCAGCGCCGCCCATGTCACCTTTCATGTCTTCCATGCCCGCGCCGGGTTTGAGGGAGATGCCACCGGTATCAAAGCAGACACCTTTGCCCACAAAAGCGACAGGCGCTTCTCCTTTTTCGCCCCCCATCCACTGCATGGTCACAAGCTGACTTTCTCGTACAGACCCCTGCCCAACACCGAGCAGCGCGCCCATACCGAGTTTCTGCATGGCTTTTTCACCAAGCACATCCACCTTCACGCCAAGCTTTGCCAGTTCTTTCGCCCGACCCGCAAACTCGGCTGGATGAAGGATGTTTGCAGGTTCGTTGACCAGATCTCTGGCAAGGCAGACGCCATCGGCAATCTTGCCCAATGGTGAGAAGTGCCGGCGGGCTTGTGTTGTCACGCCCGACATGACGGTTACCTTACCCAGTTTGGTTTTTGAGGGCGCAGGACGCTTTTTCTTGGTTTGGTACTTATCAAATTTGTACCCGCGCAATTTAGCGCCAAAGGCAAGGTGCGCTGCCGCCTCTTCTTCGCTAACTGACGAACCCTTAATCGGGTCAACCGCTACTGCAACGGTTTTGTCGGCCGTCTTTTCCAGATGGCCAACAAGTGACCCGCCAAGCGTTTCAAATACGGACGCTGTAAGCTTCTCTGGCTTTCCAAGCCCCACCAACACGACTCGGGCTGCTGACAATCCTTTTGGCGACAAAAGGTCAATCATCTGCCCTTTGGCGCCCTTGAATTCAGCGCCCTTCATTGCACGCTTCAGCGCGCCGCCCGTCTTTTTGTCGATTTCTGCTGCCCGACCGCTCAGAGGCTTGCCCTCGGCTGCAAATACGGCCACCGCGCCTGTTTTTGGCAAGGAAAAATCGGCAAAAGTCACATTCATGGATCGCGTCCCTCAAGTTTTCGCATTTCTTCACGTCATTTCCGGGTTTTCGGCAAGAACTTGCTGAATTCCGCGGCTTCCCAGAAAGGTTAAAATGGATTAACCATTCATTCTTACCATGCAAGCTATCCTAGAGTGAATTCCGGGCCTAGCGCCTTTTCACATCGCGGCTATTCGAGACTTGAGGACAACAAGCAAATGATGAGCGGCTTCACCCGCTATATTCTTTGGCAGGCAACCGGCCCGCTATTGCTGGCGACCCTTGCTCTCACCGGGATCATCTGGCTGACGCAGGCGTTGCGCTTACTGGATGTGATCATTGCCCAGGGTCAGGGAGCTGGGACCTACTTTTTCCTGACATTACTCTCAATTCCCAGTGTGTTGACGTTGGTCCTGCCAATCTCGCTCTTTATTGGGGTGCTCTACTCCCTGCACCGGCTCTATTCAGACAGTGAGTTGGTGGTGATGTTCTCAGCGGGGATCAGCCGCTGGGGCGTGGCAAAACCACTGCTGATGCTCACTGGTATTGTGAGCGTAGTGATCTTCAGTCTCAATATCTACATCGCCCCTGCAGGGCTTCGGGAAGTCAAAAAGCGACTATATGAAATCCGTGCTGACTTCGCGTCCGCGATGATCCGGGAAGGCGCTTTCAACAATCCGATCAATGGGCTCACGGTCTATGTCCGAAACAGAAAACTCGACGGAACCATCGAAGGAATTCTGGTTCACGATAATCGCGACCCGGTGGAGCCAGTTACCTACATGGCGGAAACCGGAAACCTGGTGTTTTCCAACACAGGCCCACGTTTGGTGATGTTCAACGGCAACATTCAGCGTTCCAGCAAAGAAGATGGGGGGACCTCCCTCAGCCTTCTCTACTTCGACAAATATACATACGACCTCAGCCAATTCGCTTCTGGCGGATCCACTCAATATTACGAAGGCCGGGAACGCTATTTGACGGACCTCCTGTGGCCGGAGCCAGATGATGTTTACGCGACCAATTACCGTCCGCGCCTTCTCGCAGAGGCCCATGATCGGCTCGCCGGAATCCTCTACCCCTTCATGCTGACCTTTATCGCACTCGCGAGCCTCATATCCGCTGAATTCAACCGGCGCGGGTACGCCGTCAGATTGGGCATGGCGGCTGTCGTCGCATTGGGAGCGCGTCTCGTATCCCTCGTCCTCTTCAGCACAACGGTGACCTATACTGAAGCCGCTCTTGCGATGTATCTGTTTCCGCTCACCATTTGTGTCGTGGCTGCAGCATCCATTTCGGGCTTACGGATAAGCCGACTAACAAACCCGCTGCTAGGACTGATCGCTACTCGATCCAAAGCCGCAGCACCCGGCGAGGGAGCCTGACGCTCATGCATCTTTCCTGGACATTCTCCCGGTATTTCAGTCGACAGTTTCTATCCGCAGTGGGTGTCTCTTTCCTCATCTGCCTAGCAATCATATTTCTCGCTGATTTTGTTGAATTGCTCCGGCGAACTTCGACCAAAGAAGATGTTGGAATCGGCATTGTGATCTCAATGGCATTTCTACGCCTTCCAAGTCTCGGTTGGGAGGTCATGCCGTTTGCGGTTTTGATCGGGGGCATGGCGTCACTTCTCCGTTTAAACCGAAGCCATGAGTTGGTGGTTGCCCGTGCCGCGGGGGTGTCTGTCTGGCAGTTTCTTATGCCCGCCGTTTTCGTTGCTTTCTTTATCGGTGTGATTGCGGTGACGGTCTACAATCCGATTGCCGCAACACTTGTTTCTCAATTTGGACAATTGGAAACCAAGTATATCAAGGGACGCGCGAGCCTATTGTCGGTCGCGCAAACCGGGTTCTGGCTTCGAGAGTCAGATGAAAACGGCAAGTCCGTTGTGCACGCGCTGCGTGGCAGCAGTACGGACGGGATCGAGCTACAGGATGTGATTATATTCCGCTATTCAAATGACAATGTGTTTGCTGGACGATTGGATGCATCAAGCGCCCAGCTGCGTCCCGGATATTGGCAGCTCCAGGAAGTTTGGCTGGCAGAACCTTCAGGGCAACCCAAATTTCACGAGACCTATCAGCTCGCAACGGAGTTACAACCAGACCGCGTTCAAGAAAGCTTCAACCGCCCAGAAACAATCTCTTTCTGGGACCTTCCTGAGTTCATCGACCTCGCCGAAGAGGCAGGCTTCTCTGCGCGGCAGCACCGTATTCACTTTCATTCCCTGCTCGCCAGTCCAATCTTGTTTGCAACAATGGTTCTGGTTGCCGCGACATTCTCTATGCGAATCTCACGCCTTGGCGGAGTTGGACAACTTATCGTCGCCGCCATATTTGCCGGTTTCATGTTGTTTTTTCTAACCCGACTCTCTCTTGCATTCGGCAGCTCCGGTATTATTCCCCCTGTGCTGGCGGCTTGGGCTCCGGCATTGATCGCTATGCTTCTTGGCCTTTCAGCGCTTTTCCACCTAGAAGACGGCTGATTCACCAGAAAAAAGACCAAAAGCGCGGGAGAAGGTCTGCAAGAGAATCCGATTGTCTGCTAGACATTAACTGGATGAGATGCGTTGGGGGATGTGCTTTGCGAAGAGCGGGGATGAATGTTTTGAGTTGGCTGCACCTATTTCGGGCCAAACCTAGCGCGTGGTTTTTTGCAACTCTCCTGATTTTTGGTTCAAGCAGCGTTTTTGCAGCCGACCTCGAGCCAGGCGGCGACGTCCTGATGCAAGCCGATCAACTGTCTTACGATCAGGACACCCAGATCGTCACCGCGACGGGCAATGTTGAGGTCGCCTACGGTGATCGGATCATGTCGGCAGATAAGATGACCTACAATGAAGCAACCGGCGTCGTTGTGGCGACTGGAAATGTGGTCCTTTTGGAGCCAAGCGGGGATGTCATCTTTGCTGAGCGCGCAGAGCTATCCGATGAGCTTCGCGAGGGTGTCGTAGATACATTACAGGTTTTGATGGCGGATAAATCCCGCCTAGCGGGCAACGAAGCCCAACGGCGAAACGGAAATGTAACATCCGTCTACAAAGGGGTTTTTAGTCCCTGTGAAGTCTGCGAAGAAGAGGGAAAGACAACACCTCTCTGGCAAATTAAGGCATTCAGGGTGGTCCACAATCAAGAAGAGCAGCGGATCATTTATGAAGATGCCTTCTTTGAACTCTTTGGCATCCCGATCGCCTATGTGCCTTTCTTTTCGCACCCGGACCCAACCGTGGAACGCCAGTCGGGCTTTCTTGCGCCCTCCTTCGGAAACTCCAGTGACCTGGGAACTTTTTTTAGTATCCCCTATTACTGGGTTATCAGTGACAGCGTCGACGTAACCATTGCGCCAACCTATATGACCAAAGAAGGTACGCTCTTTGAGGTCGAATATAGGCAAGCTTTGGAGAGCGGCTCCTTCGAGGCAGACATTGCAGCAATTTGGCCCGACGGAGAACCTGTCGCTGGAACGCCGGCAGATGAAAATTTCCGAGGCAGCTTATTTGCGAACGGAGATTTTCAGATTGATAACGAATGGAGTTGGGGTTTCGATACCCAACTTACCTCAGATGATACGTTCCTGAGACGGTTTAATCTCTCAGATGAAACTGACCTCACCAGCACAGCCTATGTCAGAGCAGAAAGAGGTCGAAACCTTTTCACTGCTGAGGGGTTCTATTTTCAGGGTTTGCTCTCAACGGACAATCCACGTCAAACACCAGTGATTGCACCGCTTCTAAACTATCATCATGAGTTCGGTGGCCAGGTACTGGGCGGCACCACCGCTCTCGATGTCAACGCTCTGATTTTGAATCGAAATGACGGTGCGGACGCTCGTCGCTTTTCGATGGATCTCGGCTGGGACGCAGAATCCGTCACCACCACCGGCGAGGTCTATTCCTTCTTTGCCAACATGCGTGGCGATATCTACCACACCGACAATGTCGTGCTGGACAATGGACAAGTCTCTACTCCAACAACGGTTGCGCGAGCATTGCCAACAATCGGCGCCGAATGGCGGTGGCCTCTGGTGCGAAGCGGCGGGACGACCCGACAGGTAATTGAACCAATTGTTCAATTGATCTACGCGCCTAACACCGGTGATCTCGACGAGATATCTGATGAAGATTCACTCAGTTTTGAGTTTGACACGTCAAACCTATTCGATGCCAGCCGGTTTGCCGGGTTGGATAGATGGGAAGGCGGGTCGCGAGCGAATATAGGTTTTCGTGCCTCAATTTATGGTGAGGAAGGTGGCGCTGCGACTTTGGAGTTTGGACAGACATTCCGGCTTCGGGAAAATCACACTTTTGACGCTGCCTCTGGGCTAAGAGAGAAAGAATCGGACTATGTCGGACGCATCTCCCTGGTGCCCTCGGACAATTTCTCGATTGACCACCGATTCCGGCTCGACAAAGATGACTTCACCTTTCGGCGGAATGAGGTTGATGCGACAGGACGCTGGGGAGATTTGTCGGCGACAGTGGGATATGCCTTCTTCGACCAGAGTCTGTCCGCAGCACTGGGTGAACGCGAGGAATTTACCGGTAGCGCAGCCTATCGGTTAACCGACTATTGGACGGTCAATGCGGCGACCAGAAGAGATATTGAAGGGCGCCAGACGCTCAGCAACTCGGTTGGCATTGGTTATGCGGATGAATGCTTGTCCGTTGGCCTCGGGTTTGCGCAGTCCTTCACCCGCGATAGGGACATTGAACCTGAGAATTCCGTCTTTTTCTCCATCGTGCTCAAACATCTTGGCGGGACCCAATTTACAAGCGCACTGGGTTCCAGTTCAGGCAGCTAGTCTGCCTAACAAGTTGATTTAGTGGACAAAAATTGTATTGTGGGGCAAGTGCTTGGCGGCGCACAATGCCGCTTGTTTGAGGCTATTTCCCTGGTTGAGAATTTAATGACCCAAGTGTCCTTGCGTGCCGATTTGTTGACGAGAAAAAATGTGATCTCGGCTTTTTGCCAATTGCTGCTCGGGATTGGCCTTGTCTATTCGGCGACAGTATTTCCTGCTCGCGCAGCTGGTGAGGTTCTTGGTATTGCCGCCATCGTCAACGATGCAGTGATCTCGAAATATGACCTTGATCAACGGGTCCGCCTTGTGGTCGCGACCTCAGGGATTCAACCCACACGCGAAAACATTGAACGCATTCGTGAGCAGGTTCTCAGATCTCTCGTCGATGAAAAACTCCAAATGCAGGAAGCCGGTCGTCTTGAACTAGAGATTGAAGACGAGGCAGTCGACCAGTCGATTACTGGCATTGCCCAGCGCGCTGGGATGACGTCTGATGAGATCATTGAGTATCTTGACGAAAGTGGCGTGAACGAAGCTGCGCTGAGAAATCAGATCACGGCAGATGTCGCCTGGAACAGGGTCATCAGTGCTCGCTTTGCACCTCTGGTTCAGATCGGTGATGATGAAATTGACGAGACACTCGCCCGCATTAACAACGATGCCAGCCAAGTTCAGTTCCAGCTCGCTGAGATTTATCTAAGCTTCGATAATCCCAGCCAAGAACGTGAAATGGCACAAGGTGCTCAACGTTTGGTCGAACAGCTCCGTGCCGGCGCACCTTTTCCGAACGTGGCCCAACAATTCAGCCAAGCAGCTTCCGCAGCTAGCGGCGGCGATATCGGTTGGGTGTCTGAAAGTCAGTTGGCACCACAAATTTCAGAAGCTGTCGCTCGCATGGACGTAGGCGCTGTGTCCAACCCTATCCGATCGTTGAATGGTTTCTACATCATGCAGCTACGGTCGAAACGGCAGGGACTGGGGCCCAATCCGCTGGAAACACGTTTTCAGGTGATGCAGGTTGTTTTTGCCTTGGCTGCAGATGCGCCAGAACGCGCGCTGCAGGGCCGTGTTGCCCAGGCAAATAAATTCCGATCGGAGTTTCGAACATGCGCAGCGGCACCAGAACAAGTCGCTGCGTACCCAGGAGCTCGCATCAGCCAACCCTCTTCTGTAACAGCAGCTCAACTCCGCAACCCTATGCGCGACCAGTTGTTGAAAACAGAAGCTGGTACCGTTGTTCCTATTGGGCGCACGGAGCGTGGGATTGAGGCGTTGATCGTTTGTGACCGCAAAGATGATGTCGGCAACCAACCAACACGCGACTCGATCGAAAACACCCTCTTCAATCAAGAAGTCTCCATGATGGCGCGACGGCACCTCCGCGACCTGCGACGTGATGCCGTCATCGAATACCGGTAACCCCTTCATCTAGCCTTTTGGGGCCGAGCCTTAGGGATGGCCTATGATGTCTTTCGATAATTCCAACGGTGTTGGCCCTCTCGCGGTGACAATGGGTGACCCCGCCGGGATTGGTGGCGATATCCTTCTTGCCGCTTGGGCACAACGCGAGGAAGCCAGCCTCCCGCCTTTTTTTGCGATTGATGATCCAGACCGGCTGAGCAAACTGACGAAACAGCTCGGCCTTAATGTCCCCATTCAAACGATTACGTCCCCCGGTGAAACCAGCAGCGTTTTTTCATCTGCTTTGCCGGTTCTGCCGGAAGCACTGACTGTCCCCGCCTCACCCGGCCGTCTGGATGGGAAGAACGCTCCAAGCGTGATTGCATCGCTCAAGCGGGCCTTAGAGTGTACGCTCGCTAACGAGGCAGCAGGTATTGTGACAAATCCCATCCACAAGCAGACACTCTATTCAGAAGGGTTTGAACACCCGGGGCACACGGAATTTCTTGCGGAGGCAACGAACAGCACGCCGGTGATGATGCTCTCCTGCCCGGGCCTGCGGGTCGTTCCGGCGACAATTCACATTCCGCTGTCACATGTTCCGGGTCAACTCACAAGCGATCTCATCGTTTCACGAGGCCGGGTATTAGCCGGCGCCCTTGAGTGCGATTTCGGGTTAGCTCACCCGCGCATTGCCGTCGCAGCTCTTAACCCGCACGCTGGCGAGAACGGGGCGCTTGGTTCAGAGGAGGAAGAGATCATCGCGCCGGCCGTTCGGACCCTTTGTGATGCAGGCATCAATGCGACGGGTCCCTTCCCAGCGGACACGCTCTTTCATGCAGAAGCACGGCGGGGATATGATGCGGTGCTTGCCATGTATCACGATCAAGCCCTGATCCCGCTCAAAACCATCGATTTCGACAATGGGGTCAACACCACTCTTGGATTGTCCATTGTGCGCACCTCACCCGACCATGGCACGGCGTGTGACATTGCCGGTACAGGGAAGGCAAACCCAGGCAGCTTTATTGCAGCGCTGCGCCAAGCAAGCGCCATCGCTTCGCACCGCGCGATTGCCCCATGAGTGACGCTGATGGCTTGCCGCCCCTACGCGACGTCCTCGCAGCCCATGGTTTGAATGCGAAAAAGTCTCTCGGTCAAAACTTCCTGTTAGATCTCAACCTCACAGGGCGCATCGCACGGACAGCGGGTCCTCTTGCAGATGTCACTGTGTTGGAGATCGGCCCTGGTCCTGGCGGCTTGACGCGGGCTCTGTTGTCTGAGGGTGCTGCCCATGTTGTCGCCATCGAACGCGATGAACGCTGTCTGGGGGCCTTACAGGATATCTCCGACAACTATCCTGAGCGCCTGACTATTGTTGAAGGCGATGCTCTCCAGCTTGATCACAAGACACTCGTCTCAGGCCCCGTCAGGGTCGTTGCCAACCTCCCCTATAATATTGCGACACCCCTGCTCACCGGATGGTTGGAGACTGAGCCCTGGCCGCCCTGGTTCAAAAGCCTGACCCTGATGTTTCAGAAAGAGGTCGCTGAGCGGATTGTGGCGCAACCCGGTAGCAAAGCCTATGGGCGGCTCTCGATCCTCGCGCAGTGGCGATGTCGCGCTCAGAAAATGTTCGACGTCGACCGGATGGCCTTTACGCCACCACCTAAGGTGACATCCTCGATTGTGCATTTGGAGCCACGGGACCAGCCGCTGGCGGAAGCAGACATTGGCGACCTACAACGGGTGGTCAAGGCTGCCTTCGGACAGCGGCGGAAGATGGTCCGGGCGAGCCTGAAGGCCCTCCCAGTCGACCCCCTGGCTCTTTGTGAGGAAGCAGGGGTCGAATCATCTGCCCGTGCCGAAAAGCTCTCCATTGAGGAGTTTGCCGCCCTTGCCCGCGCCTATTCCTCACTGAAACGGAGTTGAGCCCACCCTCTCTCCGTGTCACATTGCGCCCCAACGAATATAGGCAACCAAGCCAAACAGGGAACGCGTGATGAAATCTGAAGCCATTGTCGAATATGGAGCCCCTCTGCAGTCTGTTGAGAGCGACCTCCCCACACCTGAGGGCTCACAAGTCCTTCTCAAAGTAACCCATTGCGGTGTTTGTCACTCTGACGTCCACATCCACGATGGACATTTCGACATGGGCGGCGGCAACAAGCTGGACGTTCGCGGCGGCCGTAAGCTTCCCTTTACGCTCGGCCACGAGATTGAAGGTGAGGTGATCGCTGTTGGGCCAGATGTGGAAGGTGTCGCGGTGGGTGATCAACGTGTTGCCTATCCATGGATCGGGTGCGGAGAGTGCCCGACATGCCGACGCGGAGAAGAGCATCTTTGCAATAAGCCACAAAACCTCGGCATTCAGGTTGCCGGTGGATATTCCACGCATGCGCTTGTGCCCCACCCTCGCTACCTGCTGGATTATGCGGGAGTTACCAAGGGCCTGGCGGCAACCTATATGTGCTCTGGTCTTACCGCCTACTCAGCCATGAAGAAGCTTGGCGACATCAGCCCTGAAGAGCGGGTTGCGGTTGTTGGTCTTGGCGGTGTTGGCATGATGGGCATCCAGTTCGCCAAAACACTCTTCGACGCGGCGCCTATCGGGGCTGATGTTGACGAGAACAAACTGCAAGCAGCTATGGGTGCAGGCGCGCATGCGACCTACAACCCGAAAGATGAAGATGCGATCAAAAAGGTCCTCGCAGACACAAATGGCGGCGTGCCCGCCGCTGTCGATTTTGTGGGCTCTGAATCGTCGCTCCAGTTCGCCTCCTCCATCGTGCGCAAAGGTGGCCAGGTGATCGTTGTTGGTCTTTTCGGGGGCGGTTTCTCCATGCCGATCCCGATGTTCCCTATGCGCGCGATCAGCATTGGCGGCTCCTATGTTGGATCGTTGCAGGAAACGATCGATATGATGGAACTGGTGAAAGCGGGGGAAATTGACCCGATCCCAGTTGAGGAACGTCCGCTCAATCAAGCCACCAAATCTCTTGATGACCTGCGCACTGGTGGCGTCATGGGCCGGGTTGTGTTGAAGCCCTAAAGGTTTGAGATGATCCGTATTTGGGGACGCGCCAGCGCTTTCAATCTTCAAAAAGCCTATTGGACTTTGTTGGAGACGGGTCAGCCACACGAGCGAATTGATGCGGGCGGTGATTTCGGAGGCCTTGATGCTACTGACTTTCTCGCCCGCAATCCCAATGGGCGCATCCCGGTGATTGACGATGACGGGTTCGTTCTGTGGGAAAGCCAGGCCATTATTCGCTATCTCAGCGAACACTATGCGCCAGACCTGATGCCCGGCAGTGCCCGTGAGCGGGCGCTTGCAGCACAATGGATGGACTGGTCACAGACCACTTTGCAGCCTGCGTTTATGGACCTTTTCTGGGGTGGCGTGCGCATGCCCAAAGACAAACAGGATTCTTCCTTTGTCAGGGGCGCCCTCAGTCGCACCGTCACCGCGCTCAGCCTGCTAGACAAAGAACTTGCCACTCGCGCATTTCTTGTCGGGGACAGCCTCACAGTGGCAGACATACCGGCTGGAACGCATCTCTATCGCTTTTTCGAGATGGAGGATATTGAGCACCCAGACCTTCCACACGTTACTGCCTGGTATGCGCGGCTCCGGGAACGCCCCGCCTATCAGCGGGCCGTCATGGTGCCTTTTGACGATCTGATCGGCAAAGAGAGTTTTTAAAGCGCCTGCTGCAGCTGCTGCACAAAGGTCCGCAAGCCGACTCGGCGCTCCCGACGAACCCGCTCCGCCACAAGAATAGCCGTCAGTTCCTTCAACGCCTTCTCTACATCGTCGTTTACGATGATGTAGTCATATTCCGCATAGTGGCTGATCTCGTCCGACGCTTTTGCCATGCGGCCAGCGACCACATCTGGCGGATCCTGGGCACGAGTGTTCAGGCGTTTCTCCAGTTCGTGTCCGCTTGGCGGTAGGATAAAGACTTTCACAAGATCGCTGGACGCGGTCTCTTCCAATTGCTGCGTGCCCTGCCAATCAATATCGAACATGACGTCTCGCCCGGCAGTGAGCGCTTCTTCGACAGGCCCCTTCGGCGTGCCATAGTAATTGTCAAAGACCTTGGCGTGTTCCAGGAACTCTCCCTTGTTCCGCATCACCCCAAAATCTTCGGTCGTGAGAAAATGATAGTCCTTGCCATTCTCTTCCCCTGGGCGCGGCTTACGTGTTGTCGCTGAGACAGACATGGTGATCTCGCCGTCAGTTTCCAGCAGTCGCCTGGACAGTGTGGTTTTCCCGGCGCCCGATGGTGAGGAGAGCACAAGCATCAATCCCCGGCGATGAATATCAATCTCGCTCATTCGACGTTTTGCACCTGTTCTTTCAATTGATCGATCACCGCTTTTAGGTCGAGACCGATGCGGGTGAGATCATTGTCCGCAGCTTTTGCGCAGAGCGTGTTGGCCTCACGGTTAAACTCCTGCGTCAGAAAATCAAGACGCCGACCTACAGGCTCGTCGCTATCTGCAAGCTCGCGGGCCTGTGCCACATGGGCGGTCAGCCTGTCGAGTTCCTCCCGCACATCCGCCTTCGTCGCCAGCAGAGCCGCCTCCTGTGCCAGACGATCCTCCGGCAAATCGGAAGAAGCATCCAGCAATTCTGCAACCTGGCTCTTCAGACGTTGGCGAAAAGCTTCTGCCTTGCCAGCCGGAGATTTTGCGGCTTCATTAGTGAGCATCTCAATCCGGTCGATCTGCCCTTTGACAATCTGATCCAGCTTCTGCCCTTCGTCCCGACGGGCCTTTGCCAGCGAAGTCGCAACCTCAGCGAAAGAGGATTTAAGGGCCTCCCGCAGAGCTTTCTGATCCGCTTCATCCTCCTCAACATCGGCTGTTTCCAGCACGCCGCGAAGGGCGAGAATGCCGTCGGTGGTAGGCGGCGCTATCTCAGCTCCTTGCGCCGCTGCAGCGTCTGACACCGTTTTGCTTGCAAGCAGGACATCGCGCAGCATTGCGTCGTTCACCCGCACGGTTGTTTCAGCTACGGACCTGTCCATCTGCAAAGCGGCCTGGCAGTTGCCGCGCTTAATGGCCTTGCCAAGTTCGTCGCGCAATCCGGCCTCCAGGTCTTCAAATCCGGAAGGCAGGCGAAAACGGCAATCGAGGCTCTTCCCATTCACACTCCGGATTTCCCAGTGCCATCGATAGGCGCCATGGGTGCCCTCTATGCGGGCAAAGCCGGTCATGCTCTTCAAGGCCATGGAACCATCCTTAGATTGGGAATCAACACGCGCGCTGTATGCGCGGTAAGCAGTATAGCAAGCTAAGGCGCTTTACCTCTACTGACGGCGGGAGCGCTCAATCCGGCGCCATTTCGCGACATTTCGGTTGTGCTCGGCGAGCGTCTTTGAAAATACATGACCACCTGTGCCATCTGCGACGAAATAGAGATCACTTGTCGTTGGCGGGTTGAGCACCGCCGCAATGGATGCTTCACCCGGATTGGCAATCGGTGCTGGTGGCAAACCATCTATCTGGTACGTGTTGTATGCGGTCTTCCGGTCAATCTCAGACCTTCGAATGGGGCGTCCGAGCGGACCCTGACCATTGGTAATTCCATAGATAATCGTCGGATCAGATTGCAGCCGCATGCCGCGCCTTAACCGATTGGTGAAAACCGCAGCGACACGCGGTCGCTCGTCTGCGACGCCGGTTTCCTTTTCTACAATCGAGGCGAGAATCACCGCTTCCTCAATTGAGGTTATTGGCAGGTTTTCAGCGCGCTCCTCCCAGAGGCGCTCGACCACTTCGATATGAGCGGCCTCCATCTGTGCGATGATGTCTGCGCGGCTTGTGCCTCTGGTGAAGAGATAGGTTTCCGGAAGCAAAGCCCCCTCTTCGGGAACTTCAGGCACTTCGCCAACAAGAACCGGGTCCGCAGCGATGACTTGCATCGCTTCCCAGCTGGTCAGTCCTTCTGCCAGCGTGAGCTTGTGCAGGATCGACTTTCCCTCACGGAGGATCTTCGCGATATCGGCCATGCTTGCCTTGGCCGGCAGCAGGTATTCTCCAGCCTTCAGAGTGGATTCCGGGTCGACGATCTGGAGCGCGATCCGGAAGATCAGAGCATTGGCAATAAGCCCCTGTTCTTCCAGCTTGGCCGCCGTCCTATTAAGCCCGGTGCCCCGTTCCAACAGGAAGACAGTGTCTACATCGCCTGGCCCACCACGCTCAAACTGGTCTTTTGCGTAGTAAAAGGCGCCCACTGCCGCGCCAACGCCCAGCAGTAATCCTGTCAGGGCAACAATCAGTATCCAACGCAGCCATCGCCGAGGAGTTTTTCTATCCGTCGGCTGCTCACCGCCGGACTCTGCAGGCTTTGCCTCGCCCGCAGACTTGTCCTCAGACGTCACCTCGACATCTACATCTGGCTTTGGGTCGTCCGGCGTACTGCTCAAGCGTCAGCTTTTTTCATGACGAGCGACGCGTTGGTTCCACCAAACCCGAAGGAGTTGGTGAGAACTGCATTGACTTCCTTTTCGCGCGCTTTGAGTGGCACAAGATCCATTTCCGTTTCAACGGATGGGTTTTCCAGATTGATGGTCGGCGGAACCATATTATCCCGCATCGCCAGGATTGAGAAAATCGCCTCAACCGCGCCCGCGGCGCCAAGCAGGTGCCCTACCGACGATTTGGTCGACGACATTGACATGGTCTCAATCGAGTTCCCGAAGAGACGCGAGACAGACCCCAGTTCGATCTCATCCCCAAGCGGCGTTGAGGTGCCATGTGCATTTACATAGTCGATGTCGGTGACGCTCAGACCTGAATGCCCCAGTGCCATCTGCATAGACCGGAACCCACCATCGCCATCAGAAGCCGGTGCCGTGATGTGGTAGGCGTCACCGGAAAGGCCATAGCCTGCAACTTCCGCATAGATGGTCGCGCCACGTGCTTTTGCGTGCTCATACTCTTCGAGAACAACCACCCCTGAGCCTTCGCCCATAACAAAACCATCGCGACCTTCGTCATACGGACGGGATGCTTTTTCTGGCGTGTCATTGAAGCCAGTCGAAAGTGCGCGGCAGGCGGCAAACCCTGCAATGCCCAAGCGGCTGATTGCAGATTCGGCGCCACCTGCGACCATGACGTCCGCATCGCCAAACATGATCAGGCGCGAGGCATCGCCAATCGCATGGGCACCGGTCGAACACGCTGTCACAACCGAATGGTTGGGCCCTTTGAGGCCATATTTAATAGAGACATAGCCTGAAGCCAGATTGATCAAACGACCTGGAATAAAGAACGGGCTCACACGGCGCGGACCTTTGTCGCGCAGTGTAATCGCTGCCTCTTCAATCCCCGGAAGACCACCAATGCCCGACCCGATCATCACACCAGTGCGGCACTTTTCTTCTTCGCTTTTTGGCTCCCATCCACTGTCCTTGATCGCCTGCTCTGCAGCCGAGAGGGCGTAGATGATAAATTCGTCGATCCGCTTGGCTTCTTTTGGCTCTACCCAGTCATCCTGAATGAAAGCCCCCTCGCCTTCGCGCGGCACTTCACACGCGATCTTGCAGGGCAGATCACTTGTGTCGAATTTGGAGATCATGCCAGCGCCGGACTCGCCATTGAGGACGCGTTTCCAGGTGGTGTCGACGCCGCACCCAAGAGGTGAGACCATTCCCATGCCTGTAACAACTACACGACGCATTCGCATACACTCCTGGTTCTTTGGCCAAGCTGAGTTGGATATTGTTTAATCTTCGGGCCTTCAGACCCGCCGATTGAGCTATTGCATATTCTTGCCCGAAAACCGTGAACAGTTTTCAGGAATATGCTCCAGCCTACGCTGAAAAGACGACGGGCGCATGCATCCTTTGGATGCAGCGCCCGACATCGTTAATTCGATTAGGAATTCGCGCTGATGAACTTCACAGCGTCGCCTACGGTCAGAATGGTTTCTGCCGCATCGTCCGGGATTTCAACACCGAACTCTTCTTCGAAAGCCATGACCAGCTCGACATTGTCGAGGCTGTCTGCGCCAAGGTCATCGATGAAGCTTGCGTTTTCCTGAACCTTGTCGGCTTCGCAACCGAGATGCTCAACAACGATTTTCTTCACGCGCTCTGCAATGTCACTCATGTTCTGTCCTCAGATCCTTCGTGTTCTTCCCCGGCGCTCTCGCCCAGGATTGTTTGCTGGTACCTTGCTGGCACCGGATGGCTGGCCTCGCGCAGACGCGCTTGGAAACTCATGTGGTGGGTGAGGTTTGGCGCCTCATCTTCTCCCTGGTACCACTTGGCGGCTGTTCTGGCCTCTTCACGCCGCTTTCGCAAGTAAAAATCGCCGGTTAGGTAACACACTTTTTGGCCCTGCGCCAGTTTTGACGCTGGCGAAAATGACCGAATGGCAGATACCTAAGCCTTTGATTCCACTTACCTTTAGATCATGATCATGCCGCCATTTACATGAATTGTCTGTCCTGTGACGTAAGCGGCTTCTTCAGAAGCCAAATAAAGCACGCTGGCGGCGATTTCGTCCCCAGACCCCATACGGCCCATGGGAATCATTCCATTGACCCGTTCTTGCTGCCCGTCATCCAGCGCGTCTGTCATGGCTGTGGCAATAAATCCAGGGGCCACGCAGTTGGCTGTCACATTTCTAGAGGCAACTTCCTGGGCGATCGACTTGGTCATGCCCGTGACGCCAGCTTTCGAAGCCGCATAGTTAGCCTGACCAGGGTTTCCCATGGTGCCTACGACAGAGGTGATAGAGATGATGCGGCCCCAGCGGCGCTTCATCATGCCCCGCATGGAGGCACGCGCCAGGCGGAAAGAAGCTGTGAGATTGACCGCCAGCACGTCGTTCCATTCATCATCTTTCATGCGCATGAAGATATTGTCTTTGGTGACGCCCGCATTGTTCACCAGAATATCAAGCTGCCCCATGGCCTCCTCAGCCTGCTTTGGGAGGGCGTCCACAGCCGCGCTGTCGCTCAGGTTGCAAGGCAGGATGTGCGCACGATCTCCGAGGTCTGAGGCGACAGCTTCCAGCGCCTCAACCCGCGTACCAGAGAGCGCCACCGTGGCTCCCTGGGCATGGAGCGTTTTGGCGACGGCGGACCCGATGCCACCCGATGCGCCTGTCACCAGGGCTGTTTTTCCGGTTAGATCAAACATGCGTTTCTCCTTGAGCTTTTGTGCTCAACTATTTGAAATCAAAGGTTTTCGAGGATTGAAGCAACATCATCTGGTGTGCCCACGGCAGCGCCGCCAACGGACTTATCGATCCGACGTGTGAGGCCCGTCAGGACCTTGCCAGCACCGGTTTCCACCAATTCCGTGACCCCTTGGGCAGCCAGATATTTGACGCTCTCACGCCACCGCACCATGCCTGTCACCTGCTCCACCAGCAGCTTTCGGATCTCGTCTGGATCGGAGACCGCGGAGGCTGTGACGTTTGCGACCAGCGGCACGGATGGGGCCTTCATATCTACACCAGCAAGCGCTTCTGCCATGGCATCGGCTGCGGGTTGCATAAGGGCGCAGTGGAAGGGTGCGCTGACCGGCAGCAGCATGGCGCGTTTTGCCCCCTTTTCCTTGGCGAGCACGGCGGCGCGCTCAACCGCAGCTTTGGAGCCGGAAATCACGACCTGGCCATCAGCATTGTCATTTGCTGCGGAACAGACGCCATCGCCCGCTGCTTCTGCGGCGACGGCCTCAGCATCTTCGAAGGAGAGGCCCAACATGGCAGCCATGGCGCCTTCACCAACCGGCACAGCGGCCTGCATGGCCTTGCCCCGTGTTTTGAGGAGGCGGGCTGTATCTGCCAGCGAGAAAGTTCCAGCCGCGGCAAGAGCTGAGTATTCGCCCAGCGAGTGCCCTGCAACGAAGCTCGCCTTATCTGCAAGAGACCAACCCCCTTCGCTCTCCAGGGTCCGCATGACGGCCACAGAGACAGCCATCAGCGCGGGTTGTGCGTTTTCTGTGAGGGTCAGCTCGTCTTCCGGGCCGCCCCACATGAGGGCCGTCAGGTCCTGGTTCAGCGCGTCATTTACTTCGTCAAAAACGGCTTTGGCAGCTGGAAAGGCATCTGCCAGTTCCTTGCCCATACCGACTGCCTGTGATCCCTGCCCTGGAAAAGTAAATGCCCGTGTCATGCGTCCCTGCCTATATTCTCTTTCTTGCGACCCTTAAAACCCCTGAAATAGGGCCAAAGTCAGGCGGACAGAGATACAGGGTGGTAGCGCGGAGTCAAGCAGGCGAACCGCGCGCTAGAATGCCCGCTCGAAATGTACCGAAACCCCTTGCGTCCCGCCTTTTCCTGGCTATAGTGCGCCGCTTCAGAGAGGCCCCGGTTGGGGGCTGAAGGAAGCGCTGGCCAATTGGCTGGCAGGAGATGTCTCCGCGCTTCCGGTGTCTCCGCTTCTTTGATGCACCTTTAGAGCCTTCCGGGGCTCAAAGGGGGCTTTGCGCCGGGGTCCGTATTTTGAGCGACGTCTTTAGACGGGCCGCTTAGAGGAAAGGAAGGCCGATATGCCTCTTTATGAGCATGTCTTTATTTCGCGCCAGGATGTGAGCGCGCAGCAGGTTGAAAACCTGACGGAGCAGTTCTCCAACATCATCACCGAAAATGGTGGCACCATCGCAAAAAGCGAATATTGGGGTCTGAAGAACCTTGCCTACAAGGTGAAGAAGAACCGCAAAGGCCACTATCAGCTTTTGAACATTGATGCGCCTCATGCAGCTGTTGCTGAGATGGAACGCCAGATGGGCCTGAACGAAGATGTTCTGCGTCATCTGACACTGCGCGTTGATGAGCATGAAGAAGGCCCATCAGCAATGATGCAGAGCCGCAACGAGCGTGGCCGCGGTGGACGTGGTGATCGCGATCGCGGCGGTTTCCGCGGTGGTGATAGAGATCGGGGCCCACGCGAAGACCGTGCCCCACGTCAAGAAGCTGCAGCTACCGAAGCTGCTCCTGCCGCTGCTGCTGAGGAGAAAAGCGAATGAGTGTCCCACAAACAGCCGCTCGCCGGCCTTTCTTCCGTCGTCGCAAGACATGTCCTTTCTCTGGCTCTAACGCGCCAAAGATTGACTATAAGGATACGAAGCTGCTGCAGCGTTATGTGTCTGAGCGTGGCAAGATTGTGCCAAGCCGGATCACCGCCGTCTCAGCGAAGAAGCAACGTGAGCTTGCCCGCGCGATCAAGCGCGCACGGTTCCTGGCTTTGCTGCCTTACCTGATCAGCTAAATTTTCCCGGTCGGGCGGACAGCCTCGCTTCTGCCCGACTTTTTTCGACGTATCTTAATCGCCTCGGAGAGCTTCCCATGCCGCCATATTGGGCCATCGGTGTTGGGGCTGGTCTTGCCGGGGCGTTGCTGTTTCTGACCGCCGGTGTTGGTTCGCCCATCTTGGGGCTGCCCCTCTTTTTCGCAGCTCTTCCAGTGTTCCTGGCTGGCCTAGGCTGGGGGTCCCGCTCAGCGCTTATTGCCGCTGTGACGGGGTTTGTCGTGCTCTCGTCCACATCCAGCTTCACAGCAGGACTTGTGTTCCTTGTTGCGGATGGTCTGGCACCGGCATGGCTAATCCACCTCGCCCTCCTTCATCATGTTGAGACCGAACCGCGACTGACCCCGGCAGAGGCCGCTCGTCTGGCACGCAAAGGAGACTCCCAGGAGCCAGAGTCTGAGGAAGATGGCAATCCCGATGAATCAGCCGCTACCGAGTGGTACCCGGCAGGTGCTCTAGCGGTCTGGACCGCGCTCATTGCCGTTGGCGTCCTGGTAGTGTCCGGCCTCTCTACCATGGCCATGGGAGTTGAGGGGGGTCTTGAAGGCGCGCTCAGGATGCTCCTGGCCGAAGAACTTATTGAAGGACGGGCGATCGAAGCGGGGCTGCGAGAGATGGGCTTGAGCGCCGATCCCGAACGCATCCTCAGCCTTATCGTTATTGCTCTCCCGGCCTTTGTGGTCATGGCCTGGAGCCTGCTCACGTTAGGGAATATGTGGCTCGCCCAGTTCATTCTAGAGCGTTCTGGACACAATCTTCGACCTACCCCGAGTCTCCTGGATATTGAGTACCCGCCTTTCCTCCTGGCCCTCTTTCTAGCAGCGCTCATATTGTCGCTGATCCCCGGTTCTGCGGCCCAATTGGGGGGTGCGATCATGATTGCACTGCTTGTCCCATATTTTCTGTTGGGTCTGGCGGTAATCCATGCTATTTCGCGCGCTTGGACGGCCCGGATCGCACTTCTGGGCGTTTTTTATGTTTTGCTGATTTTTACCGGATGGCTGATCGTACCGGTCTGCCTGATCGGACTCGCGGAACCCTGGGCTGCCTTGCGCGCCCGGTTCGCACAATCTGAGGCCCCGACGGGCAAGGAGATAAGTTAATGGAAGTGGTTCTTCTGGAGCGAATTGAAAAGCTCGGACAGATGGGCGATGTGGTTCAGGTCAAAGACGGGTACGCCCGCAACTTCCTGCTGCCACGTGGCAAAGCATTGCGCGCCAACAAAGATAACCTGTCACGCTTTGAAGCAGAGCGGGCTCAACTGGAAGCTCGGAACCTTGAGCTGAAAAAAGAAGCCGAAGCGGTTCATGAGAAGCTTGATGGCTATTCCATCATCATCATTCGTCAGGCCGGTGAAACAGGTCAGCTCTACGGTTCGGTTTCCCCTCGCGATATTGCCGAAGGTTTGACTGAAGGTGGCTTCTCGGTTGCCCGCGGACAGGTTGTCCTTGCAGCACCGATCAAAACGCTGGGTCTTTACGATGTTGCTGTGAAGCTTCACCCTGAAGTGACCTCCACGGTTGTTGTGAATGTTGCCCGCACGGAAGAAGAAGCCGAAGCACAGGCACGCGGCGAAGACATCAACGCTCTCAATGATGATGACGACGACGAGTTGGATGCCAGCGAGTTCTTCGAAGAAGATGCTGCACCTGAACTTGAAGGTGATGCAGCTGATGAGGCGGAAGCTTCTACCGAGGAAGAAGCTGAAAAGCCTGCTGAATAAGCATCTTTCGATCTATCTGTTTGAAAAAGGGCGCTTTGGTGCCCTTTTTTGTTGCCTGAAGACCGCACCGTAGACTTGATCCGGAAACCAATTCGCCCTTCAATATAGATCCCAGTGGCTCGTCGTTTAGGGGCGCAGGTCGGCAATCTTCGGATTGGTTCCTTGCAAATGACATTCGGCAGCTAAAAGAGGGGCAACGCTGTCGGCCACCTGAATCTCAGGAGGCGAAGCATGTTTGCGTTTGTACTCGATCGATTGATTTCACATGGTGACCTGACGCTCATTGATGCGTCGGGAAGTGCGCGCCATTTCGGCGATGGCACGGGCACAGCAGTCACAATCCGGCTCCACAAAAAAAGGCTTGAATGGGCGCTTGGGCTTAATCCCTACCTGAAGCTTGGCGAAGCCTACATGGATGGAACTCTCACCATTGACCCGCCGGCACGCATATATGATGCGCTCGACATCATCCTTTCCAATGTCGGCATTGCCTGGGCTCATCCATTGGCGAAACTCGTCGGACGTATCCGGCGGACCAAACGGCGGATTGATCAGTTCAACCCCGTTGGCAAAGCACAAGCCAATGTCGCCCACCACTATGACCTGGATGCGGGGCTCTATGACCTATTCCTTGATACAGACAAGCAATATTCCTGCGCCTATTTTGAAACAGCTGACACAAGCCTTGAAGCCGCTCAGCTCGCCAAGAAACGTCATATTGCGGCAAAACTGCGCCTCTCCCCCGACACCCACGTTCTGGATATTGGCTGCGGCTGGGGTGGCATGGCTCTATACCTAGCACAAGAAACGGGAGCTCGCGTGACCGGCGTTACGTTGAGCGAAGAACAGCACAAAATCGCTACTGAAAGGGCCGCTCTCGCCGGTCTCTCGGACCGGGTTCAATTTCGCCTTCAGGACTACCGCGAAGTGGAAGAGTGTTTTGATCGCATCGTGTCTGTCGGCATGTATGAGCATGTGGGTGTGCACCACTATGATGAGTTCGCGGCAAAGGTTCATTCACTGCTTAAGCCTGATGGCGTTGCCCTCATCCACACAATTGGGCGCCTGGATGAACCAGGCGCCACCAACCCATGGATTGCGAAGTACATCTTTCCCGGCGGCTACATTCCGGCGCTGAGCGAGGTCGCCCCAACGCTAGAGCGACAACAATTGCTGCTGAATGATTTGGAAGTCTTGCGCTTGCACTACGCAACGACCTTGCGTCATTGGCGCAATCGTTTCCTTGCTCGCTGGGACGACGCTGTCGCCCTCTATGACGAGCGGTTCGCGCGTATGTGGGAATTCTATCTTGCGGGATCAGAAACATCCTTTCGGCACGAAGGCATGGTTGTATTTCAATTCCAACTGACGAAAGAAATCGATAGCCTCCCCCTCACTCGCACTTATATTTCCCGCTGGGAAGAGGAGCATGCCGACTCACTTGTCCAGCAAAAAAGTGTCTCGGGAGGCTGATTGTTGGGCTAAATAGAATAGCCCAGACCTTTTGTCCCCGTTTTCCACAGGTGGCGAAAATAGTTCGTCGAAAATGCTGCGACTTGCTTTCCGGTTGAGCGGCATTGCCTTAAAACAGAGCCATGGAAAGCATGCTGCCTGCATATGACGAACCGGAAAGTGGCGACGAAGAATATCGCGTCGCGCCTCACAATATTGAGGCTGAGCAGGCTCTGCTTGGAGCGATCCTGATCAATAATGATTCGTTTGATCGCATTGCCTCATTCTTGGAAGTTTCTCACTTTTACGAACCGCTCCACGCGCGCATATTTGAAGCGGTGTCGAAACTGATTTCTGGCGGCCATATTGCGACGCCAGTTACGCTTAAAAGCTATTTCGACCAGGATGAGGCGCTGCAGGAAGTTGGCGGCGCCCAGTACCTCGCTCGTCTTGCGGGTGCTGCGACAACCATCATCAATGTCGCTGAGTATGGTCGCACCATTTATGACCTGGCGGTCCGGCGCGATCTCATTCGTGTTGGCGAGGAAATTCACAACCGCGCCTTTGATGCGAGCGTCGATGATCCGCCTTCTGCTCAGATCATGGATGCGGAACAGTCTCTCTATAGTCTCGCGGAAAAAGGCAAATATGAGGGCGGGTTTCAGAGCTTTTCTGACTCCATGCGCATGGCGGTCGACATGGCTGCCGCGGCCTATGAACGCGATGGCGGTCTGTCGGGCATCTCAACCGGCCTGCGGGACCTGGATGAGCAAATGGGCGGGTTGCAGCCTTCTGACTTGATCATTGTCGCCGGCCGGCCCTCCATGGGGAAGACGGCGCTGGCCACCAATATCGCGTTCAACGTAGCCAAAAACTACAAGGCGGAGCACCACACGGACGGCACAGTTGAAGTCAAAGACGGCGCTATTGTCGGCTTCTTCTCCCTCGAAATGTCGTCAGAACAATTGGCCACGCGTCTGCTTGCGGAACAGTCGCGGGTCCCATCTGGCAAAATCCGACGCGGCAAGATTGATGAGAATGAATGGCACCAGTTCGTGGACGCCAGCCGAGAGTTGGAAGGTATTCCGCTCTATATCGACGATACAGGCGGTCTTACCATCGCGTCTCTTGCCGCCCGAGCGCGGAAGCTCAAACGGCAACGCGGCCTCGGCCTTATTGTTGTCGACTATATTCAGCTTCTCTCCGGATCCGGCAAGTCGAGCGACAACCGCGTTCAGGAAGTGACGGAAATCACGACAGGGCTCAAGGCGTTGGCAAAAGAGCTCAATGTTCCGATCATGGCGCTTTCACAATTGTCGCGTCAGGTTGAATCGCGTGATGACAAACGCCCTCAACTTTCCGACCTGCGTGAATCTGGATCGATTGAGCAGGATGCAGACGTGGTGACCTTCGTGTATCGAGAAGAATATTATGTGTCGCGCCGCGAGCCTTCTGAAGGCACACCAGAACATCTGCAATGGCAGCAGGATATGGAGCAAGTATTCGGCAAAGCAGAAGTCATTCTGGGCAAGCAGCGTCACGGCCCAACCGGCACTGTGCGCTTGCAGTTCGAGGCGGAGATTACCCGCTTTAGTGATCTGGCTGAGAGCGACCGCCTTCCCGACTATATGGAGTAAGTGACCTTGCCGTCCGACAGCACTCCGCGAGAGTTTGGGGCTGAAGAAATGGCACACGCGCGCGCGGCTGCATCCAGCGGCACTCTCAATATCAACCTGGATGCAATTGCGGAAAACTACCGGCTCATCCGGTCAGAGACGACTGCTGAAGTCAGCGCGTGTGTCAAGGCAGACGGCTATGGGCTCGGTTTGGTCCCTGTTGCCCGCACGCTTTCGCAGGCAGGTTGCTCAACATTCTTTGTGGCTACTGCTTTGGAGGGTGCCGAGCTTCGATCAGTTCTCCCTCAAGCAACTATCTATGTGTTGAACGGTCTTTATGACGGCGCTGAAGGTCTGTTTCAGGCGGAGGACCTTCGCCCCTGCCTGTCGAGTCTGGAAGAAGTGAGCGACTGGGCCGCCTATTGTGGACAGACCGGCCCCTTGCCAGCGGCCCTTCACGCGGATACAGGCATTCGTCGCTTGGGGATTCAAACGCAAGACCTTGCTGCAGTCGGAGAGCTTGCAGACTCGTTTGAGACAGATCTGGTGATGAGCCATCTGGCTTGCGCTGATGATGCAAGCCATCCGTTGAATGACGAGCAGCGCACGGCGTTCGATGGTCTGCGACCGCGTCTGCCTGAGGCTCCAAGCAGCCTTGCCAACACTGCTGGTATTCTGCTTGGCGACCAGTTTCACTATGACCTTGTCCGACCAGGAATTGGCCTCTATGGCACCAATCCCTTTCCCAATCCGGGCCACCCCTTCCATCCTGTCGTGACACTTTCTTCTCGGATCATGCAAGTGAAGATGATTGAGGAAGGAGACCCGGTGGGTTATGGCGCCAGGTTCATTGCCAAGCGCCCTACCCGCGTTGCCACGATTGCCACCGGCTACGCCGACGGGTATTTCCGGGCGCTTGGTAACGAAGATGGCAGCGGTGCTTGTGTGACCATTGGCGGCTATTCGGCCCCGGTGATCGGTCGGGTTTCCATGGATATGATCACTGTCGATGTGACCGATCTGCCACCGGACGTCCCAAAACGCGGATCTTTCGCAGAATTGATTGGAAAATCGGTCACTGTGGGGGATCTTGCCCGGGCTGCAGGCACGATTGGTTACGAAGTGCTTACCCGTTTGGGGTATCGGTATCACCGGACGTACACTTCGTCCGTTGGAATCAGTGCTGACTGACAGATTTAAAACTGGGGCAGAGGGAGCATAAGTTTGAATCCGCTGGCGATAATCGGCAAGGTTGTGATCACTGCGCTCGGTGAGACCGGACGGCTGTCCGTCTTCACCTGGAGAGCCATCACCCACATCCTGCGCCCTCCTTTCTATTGGCGGCTGATCGGCCAACAGATGATGCGGATCGGCTACTTTTCCCTGCCCGTCGTCGCGCTAACGGCGTTTTTCACTGGCGGTGTGCTGGCCTTGCAGATCTATTATGGCAGCGATCAATTCAATTCTGAGAGCATTGTTGCAACGATTGTGGCTCTCGGCATCACACGGGAGCTTGGACCTGTTCTGGGTGGCCTGATGGTTGCCGGGCGCGCGGCCGCCGCCATTGCGGCAGAGCTCGGGACCATGCGCGTTACCGAGCAGATTGATGCGCTCTCCACGCTGTCGACAAATCCGTTCAAATATCTGGTCGTTCCCCGTGTGCTCGCCGCCGTCATCACACTGCCAGCGCTTGTTTTCATCGGCGACGTGATCGGTATTTTCGGCGGGTTTGTGGTTGGCACCCAGACGCTTGATTTCAACGCAGGTGTCTATGTCAAAACAACTGTCGACTTTCTGGAACTTGATGATCTGACGTCTGGTCTCATCAAATCATCGGTCTTCGGCTTCATCATTGCGATGATGGGATGCTACCAGGGCTTCCACAGCCGGGGCGGCGCTCAAGGCGTGGGCCGCGCGACCACCAATGCGGTTGTGAATTCTTCCATTCTCATTCTTGCGGCGAACTATGTCATGACGTCGCTTTTCTTCTCGTCTTAAGGCTGGCGCACATGAATATTTCTGTACCGGCAAAAGACATAAAGATTGAGCTGAAAAACGTTCATAAGCGTTTTGGCAAAAAGGTTGTGCTACACGACCTCTCGCTGACTGTTCCGAAGGGCAAGTCGCTGGTTGTGATCGGCGGCTCGGGCAGCGGGAAGTCCGTGATGCTCAAAAGTATTCTAGGGATCATTCGCCCGGAAAAAGGCACCATCAAAGTTGATGGCAAGGACGTCACGCGGCTGTCTACCAGCGAACGCGAAAAGACGCTTCGCAAATTCGGCATGCTGTTTCAAAACGCTGCCCTCTTTGACAGTCTGCCGGTCTGGGAGAATGTCGCCTTTGGCCTCATTCAGGGCCGCAACATGAAACGCAAAGACGCCAAGGAGATTGCCATCGAGAAGCTGGGGCAAGTTGGGCTCACGGCTGACATTGGTGATCTCTATCCGGCAGAACTGTCGGGCGGTATGCAGAAACGGGTGGGCCTTGCCCGCGCCATCGCGACAGATCCGGAGATCATCTTTTTTGACGAACCGACAACCGGTCTCGACCCCATCATGGCTGACGTGATCAATGATCTGATTGTGAACAGCGTGCAAAAGCTCGGCGCCACCGCTCTTTCCATCACCCATGACATGGCAAGTGCACGAAAGATCGCCGATTACATCGCGATGATCTATAAGGGAGAGATCATCTGGGCGGGCACCCGCGACGAAGTCGACAATAGCGGCAATGATTATGTGGATCAGTTCATCCATGGCCGCGCTGATGGTCCCATCAAGATGGATGTGTTGAAACCTTGATGGCATTTCTGAGGTGCCGTCTCGCAATCGATAAGGAAGAACGTGGCTAAAGCCCGTCGTCAATTTGTCTGCCAATCCTGCGGCGCGCAGACACCGCGCTGGGCTGGTCGCTGCGATGGTTGCGGCGAGTGGAACACGATCACCGAGGAAGTCGGCGAGAGCTCTGGGGTTGCTGGTGGGCCTGCCAAGGCAAGTTCGACCAAAAAAGGGCGTCAGATAGCGCTCGTTCCCCTAGCAGGCGAAGCAACGGAAACACCACGACGCACTACTGGCCTGAAAGAGTTCGACCGGGTTCTGGGCGGCGGCCTTGTCCCCGGCTCTGCCGTCCTCGTCGGCGGTGACCCGGGAATCGGGAAGTCCACCCTCCTTTTACAAGCCATGGCGGTTCTTGCCCGTAGCGGTGCTGAAGCGGTCTATATTTCCGGTGAGGAAGCAATCGACCAGGTGCGCATGCGTGCCCGACGTCTCGGTCTTGATGATGCGCCGGTTTCGCTTGGCGCTGAGACGAACCTCAGGGATATTCTTGCGACCCTGCAAGACGGACCGACACCCGACGCTATCGTGATCGATTCGGTTCAGACCATGTGGACAGACGCATTGGAATCAGCGCCCGGCACCGTAAGCCAGGTACGTGCGTCGGCGCAGGAACTCACCCGCTTTGCCAAGAAGTCTGGTGCTGCGATGATCATCGTTGGTCACGTCACCAAAGACGGGCAAATTGCCGGCCCCAAAGTCGTGGAGCACATGGTCGATACGGTGCTCTATTTCGAAGGCGAGCGGGGGCACCATTTCCGGATTTTGCGCGCGGTAAAGAATCGGTTTGGCCCTGCGAATGAAATCGGTGTGTTTGAGATGGCCGAGGGCGGGTTGATGGAGGTTGAAAACCCCTCTGCTCTCTTCATCGGCGAACGGGACCGAGAGGCAAGCGGCGCGGCCGTCTTTGCCGGAATTGAAGGCACCCGCCCCGTGCTTGTCGAAATTCAGGCCCTCGTTGCCCAAAGTGCACTGGGAACCCCTCGTCGGGCGGTGATCGGATGGGATAGCGGACGGCTCTCCATGGTGCTCGCTGTGCTTGAAGCGCGCTGTGGCCTCTCTATTGGCAACCAGGACGTCTACCTCAATGTTGCTGGCGGGCTGCGCATAGGAGAACCGGCAGCGGATCTGGCAGTGGCAGGTGCTCTTATTTCTTCGCTGTCCGGCCTCTCAATTCCACCGGACACGGTTCTCTTCGGTGAAATTTCTCTTTCGGGATCGCTTCGCCCGGTCAGCCAGATGGAAGCCCGGCTGAAAGAGGCAGAGAAGCTTGGCTTTAAACACGCCATTCTGCCCAAAGCTGCCGGCCGCCAAAAGCCGTCAGCGGGCAAACTGAAGCTCACAGAATTGGAAGATCTCGGCGATCTCATCGCCAAGCTGTCGACAGGTGAGGCATCCGCGCAACAAGCCCGTGAAGCATAGGATGACCCAGACGCTCGAGAGCGCTAGACTGGCCCCATGTGGCGTTCGAGTTGGGGGACAGACCCGTCATGACCCTTTTTGATATTGCAGTTATCGCAATCATGGTCGTTTCCGGCCTTTTGGCTATGGTTCGGGGATTTGCGAGCGAAATCCTGTCGATCCTAGCCTGGGTTGTCGCGGCGCTCGCCGCGCTGCTCCTATACCCTTTGCTTGTGCCTCTGGTACAGGCCGTTGCAGAACCCTATTGGCTCGCGCTCGCCATTTCAGCCGCAGGCATATTTATCGTCGTCTATATTGCCATCTCGGCGCTCACCTATCGCTGGACCGACCGGGCCCATGGTGGAGAGATTGGTTTTCTTGACCGCTCTCTTGGCTTCATTTTTGGCGTGTTTCGGGGACTTCTTGTTGTTGCTATTGCGTTCCTGCTGTTTACCTGGCTCGTCCCAGATCGGGATGACAGGCCGGAATGGATCGCCAGTGCGCGCCTTTTGCCGTTGGTAGACTTTGTCGCAGGCGGGCTTTCTTCCCTAGCAGCGCAGCAATCGACCGCCCCCACAGAGCCATTCTTTACCCCTGAAGGACGGCGCGCAGCACCTGTGACAGAAGAGTCCAAATCAGACACTGACAGCGACGATACGACAGGGTATAAGCCTTCCGAACGGAGGGGGCTCGATCAACTTTTCGAAGCCACACAGGAATAAAGGACGATCACCCAGATGTCCGAGACAGGTTCCAATAACGGTTCCACGACAAGCTCACCAGGCTCCAGAGCCGCAACTCAAATGAAGCAGCCTGACCATGGCGAAGGTGCCAGCGTTATCCTGGACACTCATGACGAGCTCTATGCGGATCGACTACGCGAAGAATGCGGTGTCTTTGGCATTTTTGGCCATCCGGACGCTGCTGCTCTGACAGCTCTTGGCATGCATGCCCTGCAACACCGCGGCCAGGAAGCAGCGGGGCTCGTTTCTTTTGATGGCGAGCATTTTCACTCAGAGCGGCGCATGGGTCTCGTTGGTGACCATTTCACCAGCGCAAAGATGATGGACCGACTGGCCGGCACCGGGGCCATTGGCCATGTGCGCTATTCGACGACCGGTGGCACCATCTTGCGCAATGTTCAGCCACTCTTCGCAGACCTGTGGGGCGGCGGTTTCGCGATTGCCCATAACGGCAACCTGACAAATGCGCTCACACTCCGTGATGACCTTGTGCGCTCTGGCGCGATCTTCCAGTCAACGTCAGACACAGAAGTCATCCTGCAACTGGTTGCCCGTGGCCGACATGACCGCACGACAAACCGTTTCGTTGACGCGCTCCGCCAAATTCAGGGAGCCTATGCGCTCGTTGCGCTCACCAACAAGAAGCTGATTGGTGCTCGCGACCCGCTTGGCATCCGTCCACTGATCCTGGGTGAATTGGACGGCGCCCCTATACTTACATCTGAAACGGTTGCGCTCGATATTATCGGTGCAAGTTTCGTTCGCGAGATTGAGCCTGGCGAGGTCATTGTCGCGACTAAAGATGGGATTGAAAGCCTGCACCCCTTCCCGCCCATGCAGCCGCGTCCTTGTGTGTTTGAATATATTTACTTCGCACGGCCTGACAGCGTTGTCGGCGGCCAGAGCGTTTACAATGTGCGCCGGCGGACCGGCGAAGAGCTCGCCCGCGAGTCGCATGTCGAAGCTGATGTGGTTATTCCGGTTCCAGACTCTGGCGTCCCTGCGGCCATAGGCTATGCCGCAGAAGCGAACATACCATTTGAGCTCGGAATCATCCGAAACCACTATGTAGGCCGGACCTTTATCGAACCCACGCAACACATTCGGGCTCTCGGTGTGCGCCTGAAACACAATGCGAATAGGGCTCTTGTTGAAGGCAAGCGGATCATCCTTGTGGACGACAGTATCGTACGAGGCACCACGTCTGCGAAGATCGTCAAAATGATGTACGAGGCGGGTGCCAAGGAAGTGCATATGCGGATTTCCAGTCCGCCCATCACACATCCAGACTTTTATGGCATCGATACGCCTGATCGGGACCAGCTACTAGCTGCGAACTATGATCTTGAAGGCATGCGGAACTATATCGGTGTCGACAGCCTGGCATTCGTGAGTGTCGATGGTCTCTATCGCGCGCTCGGGTTTGAAGGTCGCGACAATGACAATCCACAATTCGCCGATCACTATTTCACCGGTGATTACCCGACAGCGCTTATCGATCATCAACAAGAAAAACGCACCGCGCAGCTCTCGCTGCTGACGGAAATCGCTTAAGAGCAGACCAGACCATGGCAGGACGACTTGCAGACAAGCTCGCGCTGATTACAGGCGCGTCACGGGGAATAGGCCGGGCGGTTGCGCTTGCAGCTGCTGCTGAAGGAGCGCATGTCATCTTGGTGGCCCGAACCGTCGGTGCTCTCGAAGAGGTTGACGACGAAATCCAAAAGGCCGGTGGAACCGCGACACTCGTGCCACTCGACCTTACTGACTTTGATGCAATCGACCGCCTAGGCGGGACAATTTTCGAGCGCTGGGGCAAGCTTGATATCCTTGTGGGCAATGCTGGCGTTCTTGGGCCGCTCACACCAACCGGGCACATCTCACCGGACGATTGGGACAAGACGTTCTCCGTCAACGTCACCACAAACTACCGGCTGATCCGATCGCTGGACCCGCTCCTGCAGCGGGCTGAAGCCGGTCGTGCTGTATTTGTGACATCGGGCGCTGCACAGAAGTGCCGCCCGTTCTGGGGCGCCTACTCTGTTTCGAAAGCAGCCCTTGAGGCTCTGGTAAAGACCTGGGCGCATGAAGTGGAAAAGACAGAACTACGCATCAATATGGTAAGCCCGGGCCCCATCGCGACCAAGATGCGTGCGAAAGCGATGCCGGGGGAAAACCCTGAGACGCTCAAAACGCCAGAAGATATCGCTCCCCTTTTCCTAGATCTGATCAGCGCCAGCTGCACCCGTCACGGTGACGTGGTTTCTTTTCAGGCTTAAAGCCTCTCTGGCAATTTTCGTCCCTTGTCATTCGACGTGAGCGTTCTTACCTTAGGTTTCGATACAGCGACAGACCAGCCACATGGAGACAAGGACGATGGAGCAATAAACCGCGCATAAGGAGTTCCTCTTGCCGGAGATTTGATCCATGCCACCGTTCCTGGTTGCTGGCGACAAGGTCGCCTATCTGTTGCCTGACAGCACAGACCTTTTTTCAGACATTAGTTTTTCTATCAGGCCCCGCCAAAAAGTTGCCCTCGTGGGACCCAATGGGTGCGGCAAGTCGAGCCTTGCCCGTCTTCTCGCAAATGAGAGAGCACCGGCGCGCGGCCATATCGCATTTAACGGTTGCGTGAGCCTGCTCGCGCAGGATGCGGCACCCCCGCAAGGGATGCGCGTGGTTGACTTCCTTCAAGTAGGGCAAAAATTTGATGCGCTTAAGCGCAGCCTGAAGGGTACCGCGACGCCGGCTGACCTGACGCTCATTGCTGATGATTGGGACCTGGAAGACGCACTTGATCGAGAGCTTCAAAGCTTGGGTTTGAAGCACGTGTCGCCGACGCAACGGCTCACAGACCTTAGTGGCGGCGAATGGTTACGGCTGCAGCTGCTTCGCACCCAAAGGGCCAGCCCAGACCTGCTTATCCTAGATGAACCTTCCAATCACCTCGATCAAGAAGGACGCGCTTGGCTAGAAGACTGGCTCAGGCAGGCACCGTTCGCCTGGCTCCTCATCTCCCATGACCGTCACTTGCTCTCCCTTCCTAATCAAATCTGGGAGCTCAATCCTAAGGGCCTCGATTTTTATGGCGGGAACTATGGCACCTATCTGGCTGAAAAAACGGCCCAGGATGAAGCGGCGATCGCACGTGTCGCCCACGCAAAGAAGGCCGAAAAACAGGCAAAACGAGATCAACAGGCTGCGCGCGAACGCCATGAAGGAAAGGCCGCCAAAGGACGACGGGAGCGTGACAAGAGAGGCCAACCGAAGATCACGCTGGATGGGCGCGAGGCCCGGAGTCAGAAAACGGCCAGCCGGCTCACCCAGATAAGAGAGGCCCGAGTGTCTGGTGCTGAAGATCGTGTTGCGATAGCCCGCTCCGCGCTGAAGGACAAAAGCCCTGTTCAATTTGATGCGGGCGCGAGCGAAGTCCTCCCCCATCAACCTGTCCTTACTCTGGAGGCGCTCTGCTTTAGCTATGGTGACCGCCTGCTTCTGAACAAGTTTGGACTGGCTGTCAAAGGACCACAACGCGTGCACCTGGCGGGCGAAAACGGCAGCGGAAAATCAACACTGCTTGACCTCATTTCCGGTGAGAAGGTAGCGGACACCGGCCTTGTGGACCGTCGTGTTCCTGTAGGCTATTTGCTGCAGCGCGAGCGCCATGTGATTCCAGAGACCCCCCTTGAGCGATGTCGCGCCTATCGCCCAGCATGGAAGGAGACGGACATTAGAACCTCTCTCGCGCGGGCGGGCTTGCGGCGAGAGAAAGCGGTGATCGCGTTTGATCAGCTCAGTGCCGGGGAACGCTTACGCGCCGACCTGGTTAGATTGCTCAACTGTCCGGAGCCAGCACACCTCCTGCTGCTCGATGAACCCAGCAATCACCTGGATATTGACGCTCTGGAGGCGTTAGAGGCAGTGCTCAAAACCTATCGCGGCGCTCTTATTTTCACGTCTCATGACCCGGTTTTTGTCGAGAATATGGACGTGTCCGACACTGTTCAGCTCTCGCCGCGTTAGCCGAGCTTTCGTTTTTTGGCTTTGTCTGCAAAAGGATTGTCGCGCTTGCGCATGTTCAAGCGAATTGGCACCCCTGGAAGACTAAATTCTTCGCGGAGTGTGTTCACCAAATAGCGCTTATAAGATGTTGGCACTTCGTGCGCCCGGCTGGAGAATATCGCAAACGTAGGTGGGCGACTTTTGACCTGGGTTGCATAGCGCAGCGTGACGGGCCGTCCTCGTGAGGCTGGTGGCGGATTTTTTGCCGCTGTAACGCTCAACCATTTATTGAGTTTGGCGGTCGGAATCCGTGCGTTCCAGATGCCATGGACCTCTTCGATCTTTGGCATCAGTTTTTCAACGCCCCTGCCCGTTAGCGCTGAGAAGGTCACGATAGGAACACCGCGCACCTGCGGCAGAAGACGACCAAGTTTTTCTTTCAGGTCTTCCATGGTCTGCTGCGGTGTTTCCACCAGATCCCATTTATTGACCGCAATCACGAGTGCGCGGCCCTCCTGCTCGACCAGATCAGTGATGTGCAGGTCCTGCTTTTCGAAGGGAATGGTTGCATCTATCAGGATGACAACAACCTCCGCAAAGCGGACGGCTCTGAGCGCATCTGCTGCTGAGAGTTTCTCAAGCTTCTGCGTTACCCGCGCACGGCGCCGGAGCCCCGCTGTGTCATGCAGTTTCACTCGCCGCCCTCGCCACTCCCATTCCACACCAATGGAGTCCCGAGTAATGCCGGCTTCAGGGCCGGTGAGCATTCGGTCCTCTCCGAGCAATTGATTGATCAGGGTGGACTTGCCAGCATTCGGACGTCCCACCACAGCGACACGTAGGGGTGTCTCCAGGTCTGGCTCATAGGGTGCATCCGGGTCGAAGCCGCCCTCGTCTCCCAACGCTTCTTCCACAGCCTGATTGGCTTCTGCTTCTTCAAATGCGCGTGCATAGGGCAGAAGCGCATCATAAAGGTCGCCCAACCCTTCGCCATGCTCTGCAGACAGAGGGAGCGGCGCACCGAGACCCAGTTCATAGGCCTCCATTCGACCCGCTTCTCCGGCGCCGCCTTCGCATTTGTTGGCAGCCAGAATGACGGGTGTCTCTACCTTTCTCAGAAGCTGGGAAAAATATGCATCTGCTGGCGTGATCCCGGCGCGCGCATCGATCAACAAAAGGCAGACATCTGCTTCTGAAATTGCCAGCTCCGTGCCCTTCTGCATCCGGGCTTCCAGTACATCGCCCTTGGCATCTTCAAGACCCGCGGTATCAACGATGGTGAATTCCAAGTCTGCAATGCTCGCGTCGCCTTCGCGTCGGTCCCGTGTCACGCCAGGCGTGTCGTCGACAAGCGCCAGCTTCTTTCCAACCAGACGATTGAAAAGAGTCGATTTGCCCACATTGGGGCGGCCGACAATAGCGAGTTTAAATGGCATCAGTTTCCCATCCGCCGTTCACAGCGGTTTCAAACATGTCCGGGCCATTGGGCCCTGGGATATCCGAGCTTCCTACTTCAACGCAACGATACGTGCATCGTCAGTCAAGATAAACAGCGTTTCATTGGCGAGAATTGGCGGTACAAACACAGCGTCTGGCAGTTCGATACGACCAAGTTCTTCCCCTGAATAGGGCGACAAGGATACCGCTTCTCCAAGCGACGAGACAAGAACCAAGCGGTCGCCCGCAAGAACGGGGCCGCTCCATTCAATGGGGCCGTCGCGGTCTTCCTCGTCCTCAAACCGTTCCAGCTTCTGAATCCAACGAATACGGCCATCGCGCCTTGAAAGGGCCACCACCTCTGCGTCCAGTGTCACCACGAAGATGAATCCGCCAGCAACCCAGGGAGTTTGCGTACCTGCAATATTGCGGGTCCAGACGCGCTCACCTGTCCGGATATCAATAGAAACTGCCCGGCCGGAGTGGCTGACCGCATAGACGCGCCCTCTATCAATCACCGGCCGTCCGGCAATGTCGTTGAGTTCTGTCAGCGAGGTCACATTGCCTGTACGCGTTAGGCTGTCAGACCAAAGTGAGTTGCCGTTTTCAACGCGAAGAGCGTACAGCTCTCCGGATGAATAGGGCACCACAACAATTGAGCCTGACACGGCAGGTGAAGTCGCGGCCAGAATGCCAGCACTTTCCACAATCCCGCGATGTCGCCAAAGCACAGAGCCATCTTCGGTGTTCAGACAGATCATCTGATTGTCAGACGTGATGGTGAACATGCGCCCACCATTCACTGTTGGCGCGGCCCGGTACGGCGTTCCAACCTGACTCCGCCAGATTATCTCGCCCGTTGTGGCATCAAGAGCAATCGCCTCACCAAAGCCGGTCGTGACAAAAAGCCGACCGTTGTCATACGCGACCCCGCCACCGCGACCTTCGTCTGCATCTTCATCTTCTGGCGCCAGTTCCGCTTCCCAGGCTTCATCCCCGGTTGTTGTATTGAAGGCCCTCACGACCGTTTCGGTATCGAGCACATAGACCTGTCCGGCGGCTGTGACCGGCGCGGTTGCCAACTCTGTAGAACCGCTTGATCCTGATCCGGCATTGCTGCTCCACAAAACATCCAGAGCACCTGATGCCTGCAAGTGATGCATCGCATTGTCAGCATAGCCACCAGGTTGTGGCCAATCTTCGTTCACATACGGACGAGGAAGAACAACCTCCAGCGACGCGAGACGGGGATCGGCTTCAAGACTGCGCTCAAGAGCCATGACAGAAATGCGTTCGCCAGGCAGCGCTTCTTTGTCCTCTGTCGAAATGATGTCTCCAAGAGTGTCGCAGCCGCCGAGTGTCAATGCTGCCGCCAGGCCGAGGGTCGCCACACGCCAGTTCCTCATTGTGCTTCTCCGGTTGGTTCTGTTGAGCTCACTGGCGCCGATTCTTCAGGTGCGCTTACGGGCGCCTCTAGCGGCGCTGTCTGAGTTGCTGGCACACGAGGCGCTATCAAGGCGAGCATCACATGTGCCCGATCTCTAACACCCGGCGTGGCTGTCTGGTCTCCGACAATGCTCTGAAAGAAGCTCTGCGCCTGGGCATATTTCTGCTCAGCATAGGCCGCCATTCCCAGTGCTTCCCGCGCCGGATTGCGCCACGGCTCACTATTGTCGGCAAGAGGCACCAGACGAATGGCCAAATCATCATAACTTGTGCGGCCAACGAGCAACGTGCCTGATTTGACTCTCGCAAGGTCTCTCAGAATGTCGTCTGCGGCACTGTCCGCAGCGACGGCATCATAGGCTGCGATTGCTTGATCAATCTCTCCGGCTTCCGCAAGCGCACCGGCTGCTCTCAAGCGGGCAAGCGCTGCATATCCGCTCGGTGACTGGTCTGCCAGATTGCCAAAAATCGCGGGAGCATCTGCGCCTTCCTGAGCTGCTTCAGCAACTGCTGTGGCAAATGCTTTTGAGGCATCTTCAGCCTGCGACTGTGTGTAGGCACGCCACCCAACAATCAGAGCGGTGAGGCCAATGATGCCCACCACAAATCCGATCAGGTAGATCCCGTATTTGTCCCAAAGATGCTGTAGGCGGTCGCGGCGAATGTCTTCTTCGACTTCGCGAAAAATGTCGGCCAAGAATTGTCTCCGAGGTAGGTCGAGGCATCTGCCAAATCGGCAGCCCTGATGGCGGTGTTGGGGCCGTAAAGTAACGTCAATTCAATGACTTGCCAACCGTGCTTCCACCCACAAATGGGACAGAAAGACGAAATAGTTTAACGGCCTGTTTGTCCGCTTAGTCGACCTTTTTCATGGCGTAGGTGTGCTCCTTCGCCGGAAAGGCCCGGCCGCGCACCTCGTCAGCATAAGCTTCCGCGGCACCTGCGATCGCAGCACCAAGGGTGGCGAATTCCTTAACGAATTTTGGCGGCTTGGGCGAGAGGCCAAGCATGTCTTCAAGCACCAGAATCTGGCCATCACAGGCCGCAGACGCCCCGATACCTACGGTTGGAATACTGATCTGCTTCGAAATCTTGGCAGCTAGCGGCTCCGCCATGCCTTCCAGGACAACCGCGAAAGCGCCGGATTCGGAAATAACGAGAGCGTCGTTCTCAATCTCAGCCCAATCTTCCTCGACCCGACCCTGGGTTTTGAAGCCACCCATTACGTTAGTGCTCTGGGGAGTGAGGCCGATATGAGCCATAACCGGGATGCCCCGATCGCTCAAATATTTGATGGTGGGACCCATGCGCGCACCGCCTTCGAGTTTCACGGCGGTACAGCCGGTTTCTTTGATGATCCGGCAGGCATTGCGGAAGGCAATTTCCGGCGATTCTTCGTAAGACCCAAAGGGCATATCGACTACGACCAAAGCCCGCTCGGTCCCACGAACGACCGCCGCACCGTGGGCAATCATCATGTCGATCGTCACGCCCAGCGTGTTCTCCATTCCGTACATGACCATGCCAAGGCTGTCACCGACCAGAAGGAAGTCGACATAAGGGTCAATGTAACGGGCGGTGTGGGCATGATAAGCGGTCAATGACACGATGGGCGTATTACCCTTGCGAGCCATGATCTCTGGAACAGTGATGCGCTTGATCTTGGTATGAACCGACATGTTTCCGGCCTCCAATTTCGACCATTTCACCCCTGATTGGGTGACTGGGGGTGGTCATTGCCCCTGCCATATGGGGCAAATGAAGCGTTCGGTCAAGCTCTGCTGACAACCCTTTTTTCTCCAATTATTTCAATGGCTTAAAGGTCATTTTTGTTAACTTTTTGTACGGTTTTGCTTATGTCTTGCTGATTGAGACACCTCCGTCCACGAGCATCGCCGTGCCGGTGATAAAGGAGGACGCGTCAGACGCTAGGAAAAGAGCTGCCTCTGCCTGCTCATCGGGCTCTGCGATCCGCTTCAGCGCATGCATGTCGCGGACGAATTCACGCATCTCGTCGGTGTCTGCCATGACATCTGCCATGGCCGTTTGGGTCCCGCCAGGCAGCAAGGCATTGGCACGAATGCCTTGCGCGCCATATTCAACCGCCAACGATTTCGCGAGACCTATCATCCCTGCCTTGCTGGCCGCATAGGCTGCCACGCCAGGCATCGCGGCGGTGTGGCCGACGAATGAGCTTACAAACACAATAGAACCGGCCCCTCGGTCCAGCATGGCCGGTATCTGGTACTTCGCACCAAGAAACGCGCTGGTGAGATTTGTGGAGAGGACCGAGTCCCATTGATCGCGGTCCAAATCAGGGAGTGGCCCCATGGGCCCGAGTGTGCCAGCAGCATTGATGGCAATATCCAGACCGCCGAATTCTGCTAGAGCGCACTCCACCAACTCTCGGGCAAAGGTTTCTTCTGTGACGTCGCCATCAACCGCAGCGGCTCTCCCGGCACTGTCCGTGATTTCAGCAACCAACACGTCAAGCTCAGCACGGCGTCTGGCTCCAGCAACCACTGCGGCCCCTTCTGACGCCAGCCTTAGGGCCGTCGCGCGCCCAATCCCAGCGCTTGCTCCGGTGACGATGGCAACCTTGCCATCACATGACCTGCTTGTCCTCTTCATCCCATACCCTCCTTAAATTGCGCGGGTGCAATTTAGGGAGATGATTGAGACAAGGCTCGCTGCTTTCGGTCATTCAATAAGGCGGGCCTGCCACGAAGCCAAACCGTCAGTGGGCCTGAACATCCGGCGGGCTTGCTGCATTCTGTTGGGAGAGGACCAGTTCTCTGTACATGACAGAAAGAATGGCGACAGAAATGATCTGCCCAAAAACACCTAGCACCGCGCCGCCAATAACTCCGATCACTGGACCCATCACCAGGGCGACGATGCCGATAAGGATGCTGACGACAATAGCGATCATCAGAAGCGCCACAACATTGAGAAAATGCGCCCCGAAGATAGCGAATACATTGCCTTGTGTTGCGTCAAGGATCGCACGAGCGTCAACCGCGGCATCTGTTGCCACTGCTGGGAGCAGGAGCGAAAGACGCAGCGCATATGCCAGCCCCGCAACCATCAAGACCAGCCCGACGGGAATCGCGAACGCTGACAGAGCCGTTCCTGCGCCTACGATCATAACCAACACACCTGGGACAACCAGAAGGGACAGAAAAATCGATGTCAGCAAAAAGCGCGCTTCACGGCGTCCGAATTTGAAGTAGAGAGCAGAGGAACTTGTTTCACCGAGCAGGATAAATCGATGCCAAGCCACGGCGATGATGGGCCATAGGAACAGACCCAACAAGGTCACTGCGGCGGCCTGCCAGCCCCAGCTGGCCTGGAGGACCGCTTCGATATTTTCAGGGTCAATACCTTCGGTCACCGATTGGAGCGACATTGAGTGAAGAACGTTTGCCGCGACATAGACAACGACCGGCGCCCAAACGAGTTTCACCATCTCCCCAAAGTGAGACCAGGCGCCTTTGTACGACTCTGTCACCGTCCCAACTACATCGAGCTTCGCCATATAACATCCCCTGCCCTTGATTGCCTATTGACCGCCAACACCCAACGCTTTAGCCCGCTCGCGGAATTCCTTGTCGTCTGGGCTGATTTCGTGAGCGCGCAAGAAATCGCGGCGCGCGTTCTCTGCGTCGCCCATCGCTTCAAACAAGAGGCCACGAACGTAGAAGGCCGCGGGATTTTCGGGGTTTAGCTCAATTGATCGATTGATGTCAGACATCGCCTCTACGAGCTTGTTTAGCTCGCGGTAAGCATTGGCCCGGTTCGAAAAGAGAAGCGCGTCATTTGGCGATAGCTCCAGCGCGGAGGAATAGTCCACTACAGCCATTTCCAGGTTGCCGGTATTCTTGTAGGCAACACCCCGGTTGAGCAACGCGACGACCATGTCCCCTTGCTCTAGATCACCTGATTGAATGGCTCTGCTGCAATAGTAGATGGCTAGCTTCATGTCACCGCCACGGAATTGCTCGTAGCAGTTGTTGTTGTCTTCCACACCGTTGGCCTGGGCAACGGTTACAGAGCCAAGAAGCGCCCCAACAATTGCCAAACCCTGTATTCCACGCATGCTACTTCCTTCGCCGAAACCATTTACGGCGAAAGACTACCTGCCTTTCGAGAGCGAGGGAACCGCCGGTCAGGCGGAAAATGCCTCTACCGCGACAGCGGTGTTCATGAAATCGCGAAAACGCGACCACTTGCCGCCCGCCATCGTAATAACATGAACAAAATCGGACTTGATGGTTCCGCCGGTCGTCTTTGACGTGAGGTGGAGGTGTCCTGTAACGATCACTTTGTCTTTGTCAGCGAGAAACTCCTGTGGCTCAAACACATGAATGTCCACCGACGAGAGTACTGTTTCAAAAAAGGATCTGGCCTCATCACGCCCCCTATAGACGCCGGCATAGGGGATGATGTCTTCGGGCCCATAGAATTCGATCAGAATATCGTCGTTCACAAATTCCAAGATTCTGGGCACATCGCCCGCACCAAATGCTTCGAAGAGTTTTTGGGTCTGCGTAATATTCTGTTCTCTATCCATCATTCTGCCTCCTCTTTGTCAGAAACAAACCGAAGCACCAGCCGTTCAAAACCATGATTTAGAAGGCTTGCTGTCTGAGGCACCGGGAAAGATCCGCCGAACATTACCTCATCGCCCTGCGCCAAAACGCCCTCAAGAAGCACGCGTGCCTCCAGTTTAGCGAGCGCCGACCCTAGACAGTGGTGAATGCCGACACCTAGCGTCAGCTGTTTGTTTAGATTGGGCCTGTCCATATCGAACCGCGCCGGATCTGGAAAAACAACGGGGTCATGGTTGGCTGCCGCAAAAAACAGCGCGACCCAATCACCCTTCTTGATGTTGGCGTCCCCAACACGCACGTCCTCGGTTGCGATGCGGAACAGTCGTTGCGGCGGCCCGGAATGTCGCAAGGTCTCATCAATGAAAGGAACCAGCAGAGCAGGATCATCCTTCAACCGCTGGTGGACGTCCTTCATCGTTGCCAGGTTGTAGAGCAAGTTGCCGATCAGAAAGGTTGTGGTCTCAGCGCCAGCAACCACCAGGGTTATGCAAAAACGTATGACCTCTTCGACCGAAAGTTTTTCGCCGTCTGCTTCCGCCTCCAAGAGCGCGCGCATCAGACAATCAGGTACGACCTCTCCTGCTGCGAGGGCGCCGGCCATTGCAGAGACTTTTTCGATGAAATATGCAGCGAGTTCTTCATTGCTTGCTTGGCGTTGCTCGGGCGTCAAATCAGCGGACAACATAAAGGCCGTCGCCCAGTGGCGGAATCGGTCAGCGTCTGCAGGAGGCAGGCCAAGCAAATGCACCATCACCCTGGCAGGCAGGACCGATGCGACCTTTTCCATCACGTCGACATCCTGCGGACCAAGTTCGCCCAACAGTTCATTGACGATGGCTCGCACCGCTGGTGCTTCGGCTTCCATCCGTTTGCGCGAAAAGGCCAGATTGACGATCCCCCGGAGCCGGTCATGTTCTGGATTGTCGTGATTGACCAACATTAGTGTCGGCGCAGAAGATGCTTCTTGCAGAGGGTCACGTGACGAGAATGTACGGTGATCTCGCGCCGCAGCGGCTACGTGATCATAGGAAAGGAGGACCCAGGCCGACACTGGGTCGTCCTGGCCCGGCACCGTTCCGGGTGGGTAGTCTGCATATCCCTTCACAGGACAGACCGGTCTCAAACGGTCATAGAGGGGATAAGGGTCAGCGATGGTCGACGGCGCAGTCAGGCGCGCCAGTTGAGCTGTTGCTTGTGAAGCGTTCATCTTTTCCTCCCAGGCCAGAGAATTAATTTACATCAGAAATTATTTATTTTGTAAACTTTTAAAATCTAGCGCGAGCGTGCGACGTGCCTAGACTCGGTCCACGGGCTCAAGGGATTCGCGATACAAATGTCTAAGAACGAAAAAAAGGTGCGGGCTGTGCAAGCTCCCGCTGACGCAGCGCGCCGGTTTCTCGAGTTCTACTACCCCATCCACTATAAAGCCGGACTACGCGTGGAAGATTCCATGCGAGGGGGCGAGATCGGCCGTCATCAGGTCGCCATCCTATGGTTGATCCACTCAGAGGGTGCCGGTGGCCGGCAGATGAACCGGAAAGACATTGAAAAACATCTTGGAGCCTGGTTCGAAATCTCCGGCGCTGCGATCACCAAGGCCATCCGCAGCATGGCGAGCGAGCCTCTATCGCTTCTAACGGTCGAAGAAGCCGCTCATTCCGGTCGTGAGAAGGTTGTCACTTTGACACGGGCAGGTGAAAAGTTCGTGGAGGGGATGATCCAACGCGGTGATGATTTTATTCAGCGCATCATCGAAACCATGACTGACGAAGAGATCAATCAGGGCCTTCACTTCTTTCAAAGAATCTCTGATGTGATTGATGATCTGAGGTAAGCGGTAGTGCTTTTATTGAGCCTGTTCGACCATGTAGTCGACAGCTGCTCGAAGCTCATCGTCGGTGCAGTCAAAGCACAGGCCTTTGGCTGGCATTCCGTTGAAACCGTTGATAGTGCTCGTATAGAGGACATCAATGCCTTTGGCGATCACAGGCGCCCAGGCAGCCTTATCCCCGAGCTTTTGAGCGCCTGCGGCTCCGGATACATGGCAGGCAACACATTTCGATGCATAGACGTCTTCGCCAGAACGCGGACCAGCTGCGTTGGCAACAGAACTTGTTGTCGCTAGCCCCAAAACCAAGAGACCTGAAAGAACAGTCTTCATCATATTTCCCCAATTCATTTCAACCGACGTACCCTCTTGGAGACAAAGGGTATGGGGAGAAACCAGAAGGGTAAAGCTGAAACTCAGATTACGAATGCTGTCTATGGCCTCTCAGGCGAAACCATTTCTTCTGTGAGCCATGCCATGAAGGCTTTTAGCCTTTTCGAGTTGGATTTTTGCGGACCTGCAATGACGCGGTAAACTAGTCCCTTAAGACATACGTCAGGACGATACGGATGCAACCAACCCCGCGCCACCATATCCCGAGCCAAGACATCGCTTAGGAGGATAAGACCCTGTCCGGCCAAGCCCGCCTGAAGCACTTCATGCTCCTGTAAGAACTCTCGAACTTTCATATCTTTGGCCGGCTCATACTCGCCAGCAGCAAACCAATCCGTCCAGCTGATGTGTTTCAGATCCTTCGACATCCAGGACGTACTGATAAACTCTGCGTCTGATAGGTCTTCTAAACGCCCTATGTAATCTGGGGCGCCAAACGCACGGACGCTTTCTCTCAAGATCAAGGTGTCGTCCTTCGAACACTCATCGCTTCCATATCGAATGGCGATATCAATGGTCCTGTCCCGCTGCAAATCCACCAAACCCGTCGAAGAAATCGTTCGAACACGGAATTGTGGGTACTGCTCCTCGAACGACTGAATGCGCGGTGCGAGCCAAAGCGATGCAAAGGCAGGTGTGGTTGAAATGGTAAGGGTGTTCTCAGCGACACAAAGTGCGTCGAGCGTCGCTTCGATCCGGGAGAACGCGAATGCCGTTGCCTCTGATAGCTGGCGCCCTTCATCCGTCAACGAAACCCGACGCGTCCCTCGCCGGAACAGCACTACGCCCGTTTTGGCTTCAAGTCCGCGTATGTGATGAGAAATGGCGGTCGCTGATACGTTCAACATGTCAGCTGCAGCCTTGAAACTCCCGAGTCGCGCCGCAGCGTCAAAGGCCCGGAGAGCAGACAAAGATGGTAAGGACATAGCGACCTCATAGATGATTTTAACTCATTTATAGGCGAACATATTGAGTTTGTCATCGCCATCCAATTTGCCATTTTTGTCTACTCCGCAGCTGATGAATACATTTTTTTCATTCATCCATCAGTTGTCGAGGACAGTCGAAACTGCATGAACGGAAACAACCATGGCCACACTTCTTCGTATTGATGCAAGCGCCCGGCATACCCGGTCTCTCACGCGCATGATGAGTGACCACTTTCTCCACACTTGGCATCGAACCACTTCCGATTTGAAGGTCATTGAGCGCGATGTGGGCTTGTACCCACCCACGCCGATTTCAGAAAGCTGGATTGATGCTGCTTTCACGCCTATTGACCGGCGGACGAACGAACAGAGAGCACAGTTGGAAACCTCAGACCGGCTTATCGATGAATTAGACAGGTCAGATGTCATCCTGATGGCAACGCCAATGTACAATTACGGCTTGCCAGCGTCTCTAAAAGCCTGGGTGGATCAAATTGTGCGGGTTGGCAAAACCTTTACCTTCGATCTGTCACGGGGTGATCGACCGCTTGAGCCGATTTTCAGCGGCAAGACTCTCGCTATCCTAACGGCCACGGGAGAATTCGGCTTTGGTGCAGGCGGGATCAACGCTGATGCTGATCATCTCGTTCCCCACATACGCACAATCTCAAAATATCTCGGCGCAGAGAGCCTGCACCACATCGGTATTGAGTATCAGGAGTTCGCTGACCACCGCTTTGAAAAATCAAAAGCAGATGCACTAACAAGCGTAGAGCTGTTGGCCCAGAAGCTTGCGGAGCTCAGCATGACCCATCAGACAGTCAGTTAGCGATCACTCCCACTCGATGGTGCCGGGTGGTTTAGATGTAACATCATAGACAACACGGTTGATGCCACGGACCTCATTGATGATCCGTGTCGAGACACGGCCAAGGAAAGAATGCTCAAACGGGTAGTAATCCGCTGTCATGCCATCGGTTGAGGTCACCGCTCTCAGTGCACAGACATAATCGTAGGTTCGGCTGTCGCCCATGACACCGACGGTGCGCACTGGCAGCAGGACCGCGAAGGCCTGCCAGATCTCATCATAGAGGCCTGCCTTGCGGATCTCGTCCAAATAGACGGCATCGGCTTTCTGCAGGATGTCCACTTTCTCGCGGGTGATGTCGCCAGGGATGCGGATCGCAAGGCCAGGTCCAGGAAACGGATGCCGCCCAACGAATGTCTCAGGCAGCCCGAGTTCTCGACCCAATGCACGAACCTCATCTTTGAAGAGCTCGCGGAGTGGTTCCACCAGTTTCATGTTCATGCGTTCCGGCAGGCCGCCCACATTGTGGTGACTTTTAATGGTGACACTGGGACCGCCGGTGAAGGACACGCTTTCGATCACATCCGGATAGAGCGTGCCTTGAGCCAGGAAATCTGCCCCACCAATTTTCTTTGCTTCTTCCTCAAAGACATCGATGAAGGTGGCACCAATAATTTTCCGCTTTTTCTCGGGATCAGAGACGCCTTCTAGTTTCCCAAGAAAGAGATCACTTGCATCTGCATGAACAAGCGGAATGTTGTAGTGGTCCCGGAAAAGGTTCACGACTTCGTCGGCTTCTCCTGCCCGCATCACGCCGGTATCAACAAAGACGCATTGCAGCTGGTCACCGATGGCTTCATGCAACAGCACGGCCACGACGGAGGAGTCGACTCCGCCGGACAGGCCGCAAATAACTTTTCCGGCCCCCACCTGCTCCCGCACCTTCGCGATTTCAGTTTCCTTGAACGCTGCCATGGTCCAGTCGCCCTGACATCCGGCAATTTTGTGGGTGAAGTTCTTCAGAAGGTCCGCACCCCGTGGCGTGTGCACAACTTCCGGGTGGAACTGAACCGCATAGAACTTGCGTGTTTCATCCGCAATGGCCGCATAAGGCGCCCCTTCAGAGACGGCGACGGTCTTGAAACCCTCAGGAAGTTCAACCACCCGGTCCCCATGGCTCATCCAAACCTGTTCTTTGTCGCCTGGCTTCAAGACACCATCAAAGAGCGCACAGCTTTCCACCACTTCAATATCTGCACGACCGAACTCCTGATGGTCATGGGCCTCAACCCGTCCACCCAACTGGGCACACATGGTCTGTTCGCCATAGCAAATACCGAGAACCGGGACACCCGATGTGAAAACCGCTTCCGGCGCACGGGGCGTGTCGGTGCCTGTCACACTTGCGGGACCGCCTGACAGGATGATTGCCTTCGGGTCAAAGGTCTCCAGCGCCTTCGCTGCTGAGTTGAAAGGAACAATCTCACTATAGACGCCACTTTCTCGCACCCGGCGGGCAATGAGCTGGGTTACCTGGCTGCCAAAATCGATAATCAGAATACGGTCTGTCATGCGGCTCTACTGATGGTCAGAGTAATTATGGGTAAGGGACTCACCATCCCCAGTTGATTGAGTCAAGAACGTCCGGGCCCTCATTCAACGCGCTCCAAAATGACCGCGAAAAAGCCGTCTGTGCCGGTGCTGTTGGGTGTCAAGCGCAGGCGGGGCCCCTCAGGTGCGGAGGGCATTGGCACACCGTCTGGCCAGTTTGAGCGCCAGTCGCGCTCCTGAAACATGGTGATCTCTTTCAGGAACGCATCGATCTGGTTGTCATTCTCACTCGGCAAAATGGAGCAAGTGACATAGATGAGGCGTCCACCTGGTCGCACCAGACGCGCGCCCCGGATCAGGACCTCAATCTGGGCCGCCCGGTAGGCGTCGAGCTTTTCTGGCGTCAGCTGCCAGCGGGCTTCCGGTTGCCGCCGCCAGGCGCCCGTGCCGGAGCATGGTGCGTCCACAAACACACAATCAACCAAGCCTTCCAGATCTTCCAAATCCGGGTCTGCGACATTCGGATCGAACGGGCGCAGGCGCCGGGTCTCGATCGTTCCCGCACCGGCACGATCCGCGCGGGGTTTTAAACGTCCCAGCCGTCGCGGGTCTGTATCACAGGCGATGACCGATCCATCGCCCGACAGCATCGCTGAGAGTGCCAGTGCCTTACCCCCTGCCCCGGCGCAGAGATCGACGACGCGCTCGCCTGCCTTAACACCTGAGACGATACAGGTGAGCTGCGAGCCCAGGTCCTGAATTTCGACAAGGCCCTCATTGAAGGTCTTCGTATGAGTGACGCGCGCTTTGCTTTGTGACCGCAGCGCCCATGGAGATTGCTCGCACGCATCGGTTTCTATGTTCTCAGTTGCAAGGCCCGCCTGCGCCTCTGCGCGCGTTGTTTTCAAGGAATTTACCCGGAGATCAACGGGCGCCCGAGTGTTCAAAGCCGCCAGTTCAACTTCAAGGTTTTCACCAAACACATTGCGCAGTTCCGGTAAGAGCCATTCGGGCACATTAAGCCGCACATGATCCGGTGTTTCAGAGAGACGAGCAGATGCCTGCGACAGTGCGCTTTCTTCCTGCTCGCTCAGGGGTGACGGCGCAAACCGTGCACCGTCAAATAGACCGGCAACCTCAGAAGACGGCAGCCTGTCTTTCACGAGTACGGATGCCTGGACGAGTGCACGTGGTTCAATACTGTCCAGCGCAAAGCCATAAAGAGCACGGTTGCGCAGTACGTCGAACACGCGTTCCTGGATTGCAGCGCGGTCTTTCGACCCGGCATAGCGGTTCGCCTTTGCCCAGGCGGCCAACACCCGGTCCGCCATTTTTCCCTTCGCGATCTGATCGAGAATTTCAATAGCAGCAGAGAGGCGCGCGGCGGGTGTCATAAATGTCTTCTACTTTTGGGTTAGCCGCGAGCACCCGGATAATTGGGTGACTCCCGGGTGATGGTCACATCGTGAACATGGCTCTCATGCAGGCTGGCCGCTGAGATTTTGACGAATTTCGCCCGTTCGCGGAAATCTGCCATTGTCGCAGCGCCGGTATAGCCCATGGCCGCCCGCAAGCCACCAACAAGCTGATGAACGACACTGCCGATCGGGCCTTTGTAGGGCACCTGACCTTCGACGCCTTCGGGCACGAGCTTCAATGTGTCCTGCACGTCTTTCTGGAAGTAGCGGTCGGCTGAGCCCACAGCCATCGCGCCCACCGAGCCCATGCCCCGATAAGACTTGTAGGAGCGGCCCTGGTAAAGAAAGACCTCTCCGGGACTTTCTTCCGTTCCAGCAAAGAGCGAGCCGATCATGGCGCATTCAGCCCCTGCGGCCATTGCTTTGGCGAGATCGCCGGAGAATTTGATGCCCCCATCAGCGATCACGGGAATGTCCGCCTTCTGGGCTTCTTCCACGCAATCAATGATCGCTGTGAGCTGCGGCACGCCAACGCCTGCAACGATCCGCGTTGTACAGATTGAGCCCGGACCAATGCCGACTTTCACCGCATCGGCACCTGCATCGATCAGTGATCGTGCAGCTTCAGCGGTTGCGATATTGCCGGCGACAACCTGCACATTGTTGGAGAGTTTCTTTACCCGCTTCACAGCCTCAGCAACGTGAATCGAATGGCCGTGGGCTGTGTCAATGACGATCAGGTCGACACCGGCATCGATCAGCTGTTCGGCCCGATGGAATCCATCGTCGCCGACAGTCGAAGCGGCGGCGACCCGTAAACGTCCCTGATCATCCTTACAGGCATCCGGGTGGGTTTGGGCTTTCTCCATGTCTTTCACGGTCACAAGACCAACGCAGCGATACTGATCGTCCACGACAAGCAGCTTCTCAATGCGGTGCTGGTGGAGGAGCTTGCGGGCCTGATCCTGGGTCACACCTTCTTTCACCGTAATCAGATTCTCATGGGTCATGAGGTTGCGGACGGGCTCAGCCGGGTTATCGGCGAAGCGCACATCGCGGTTGGTCAGAATGCCGACCAGCTTCTGGGTTGACGGCTCAACGACCGGAATTCCTGAAATGCTGTGCCGTTCCATCAGGGAAAGCGCATCCGCCAGGCTGTGGTCCGGCCCGATGGTCACCGGGTTCACCACCATGCCGCTTTCGAAGCGCTTTACGCGTCTCACCTCTTCGGACTGCTCTTCCGGGGTCATATTTCGATGAAGGACCCCGAGACCGCCTGCCTGAGCCATGGCAATCGCGAGCCGGGCTTCGGTCACCGTGTCCATGGCGGAGGAAATCAGTGGGATTCCAAGACTTATGGAACGGGTGAGACGGGTCGACGTATCAACCTGACCTGGCATCACGCCAGATTCGGCGGGCTGCAAGAGCACGTCATCAAATGTAAGGGCTTCGCGGAACATGGGGCCAACCTCCGGCTACAGCGGGATAGTGATGTTGGCGCTGGTGTGTAACACCAGATCAGAGAATTGCAAAGGACGATATTGTGACACCGCGTTGCATAATGCGTGGGACACGACCGCTCTGCCCTAGTAGCCGTCGTCGTCCTCTTCCTGGCGGCCTTTAAAGCCGGTGGCGAGCACATACATTTCCGAGGAATCAGCCCGGCTGGCCGCTGGCTTCACGTGCCTGACGGTCTTGAAATCGCGCTTGAGCATGCGCAAAAGCTCTTGTTCTGCACCACCCTGCAGCACTTTGGCACAATAGGTGCCGCCCTCACACAAGACGTCATGGGCAAATTGGGCCGCTGCTTCAGCAAGTGCCATGATGCGCAGATGATCGGTCTGTTTGTGCCCCATAGAGGCCGCCGCCATGTCGGAGAGCACAACATCTGCCTCGCCACCGAGCCAGTCTTTCACCTTGATGTCTGCATCTACTTCTAGAAAATCGAGCACATAGAGATCCGCACCGGGAATCGCATCAATCTCCTGAAGGTCGATGCCCACGACTTTCCCCTTGCCTTTGTCGGCCCCGGTCCGGGCGACCGAGACCTGTGTCCACCCACCGGGGGCCGCGCCCAGATCGACAATTCGACCGCCTTTTTTGAGGAAATGAAACTTATCGTCCATTTCTGTCAGCTTGAAGGCAGCCCGCGAGCGATAGCCCTCTTCCTTGGCGCGGGTCACATAGGGATCGTTCAGCTGCCGCTCTAGCCAGAGTTTCGAGGAGAGCTTCCTTCCCCGTGCGGTTTTGACGCGTTCGCGCAGATTGCGCCGCCCGCCCTTCCGGCTCGACCCCGTTTTGTCGGCTTTCTCACTCATGCTCACTGCTCATGCCTGTGTCTCCCCGATTGAGGGAGAGACGCTCTGATTTGCCTTGGGTTTGCGCCTGCGGCGCCGTCTGCGGCGGCGTCGACCGCCGCTGCCCCGTGTTTGATCAGCTTCCATCAGAGAAAACAAGATGCCTTCTCTTAATCCCCGATCGGCGACCCGCAAACGCTCCGCTGGCCAAGCCTCGGCAATCGCATCCAGTATCGCACAGCCGGCAAGGACCAGATCCGCTCGCTCCTGGCCGACACAGGCATGTGCCGCACGTTCAGCCAGAGTCATGCTGAGGAGTGTATCTGTCACTTTCGACACCTCATCCAGACTCACCCAGGCGCCATCCACCCGAGCCCGGTCATACCGTTTGAGCCCCAGATGAACACCCGCAATGGTCGTGACGGTCCCCGATGTACCGAGAAGATGAAACCGCTTTTCAGAACACTCTTTTCCCTCCAAACGTTGTTTAAAGGGTGTGAGGCGCTCGGCAACATCAGCCACCATGTCTGCGTAGAGCGCTTCAGAAACTTCCTCACCGCCGTAGGTTTCCGCCAGGGTCACGACACCACAGGGCAGGCTCGTCCAGTCAAGGATTTGAGGCTTTGGCCTATCTTCATGGTGCACCCACATGAGCTCTGTGCTGCCGCCACCAATATCGAAGACCAACGCCGCTGCATGTTCCGGGTCGAGCAGCGGCGCGCAGCCGCCCACAGCCAGCTGCGCCTCATCGGCAGTTGAGACAATATCCAGTTCAATGCCGGTTTCACGCTCTACACGGGCAATAAAGTCTGCGCCGTTTGTCGCCGTGCGGCAGGCCTCTGTTGCAATTGAGCGCGCACGGGTCACGCCCCGGCGTTTCATCTTGTCCGCACAGATCTTGAGCGCCGCCGCTGCCCTATTCATGGCGTCATCGCTCAGCTGGCCAGTTGAGGCCAGGCCTTCCCCCAAGCGTACGATACGGGAATAAGCATCGATGACGCGGAAACCGTCACGACTTCTCTTCGCGACAAGCAAGCGGCAGTTATTTGTGCCCAGGTCGATCGCTGCATAGACCGGCGGGTCTTTCGGAGCGGCAGGTTTCGGTTGGGGCTTGCGGCCAGCTTGTGGTTCCGCCGCTTGCTTTTGGTCTTTGGCGGATGCCTCAACTGAAGGATTGCTTGCCTTTTTGCGGCGTCGACGTCTGCGTCTTCGTTTTTTGGGTTGAGCAGCGTCGTCACGCGCCGCCTCAACGCCGGGTTTTTGCCCAGCGCCGCCGTTCGATCCCTCCACAGGTCCCGCATCCGACCGAGATGCCGCTGCCTCCCCCGAAGCAGCCTGGGACCGATCTCCCGTATCCGTCACATCGATCCACCTGGGAGCACGGCGCGGGCACTGCAATTGGTGCCTTGCTCACCCGTCTCAACCAGGGTCCTTTAATCGTTAGTTGCAGAGAGCCTATCAGGTTCGTGAGATTGAAGGAATGGCTGGTTTAAGGTTGTTTTGTCTGACCATGGAAATGCGAAGTCGCCGCAAGCTAGCCACGGTGAACGTTGGACATACGCCCGACCATCAGCCTCAGATATCGGCTAAAACTACGCGACCTGCACAAGCAGTTGGTGTGAGCGGACTGTCCCACTGACCTTGGTGAGTCTGTTTCTCCAGTCATGCAACTCGGCAGCTGACTGCCGCCATGCGAGTACCTCGCCCATGACACTTGGCGACTCGTGTTCTAACCACAGGTGCGCGTGATTGAGGAAAGCTCCTGCTGTCGTAGTCATCCCGAAATATCGGACTGCGGTGTCTGAAAAACCTGCAGCGTCCAAAAGCTCCGTCAGTTCCTGTATCAAGGACGGGAACTCAACCAATGCTGCTTTCTTTGTGGGATCAAAGGTCGTCCAGTCAATCGCGATGCGCGAGGAATTGAGTTTCTTTGGCGGGGTCAATGCGTCATCCGCCAAAATGCACCCTTCCCCCAACCATGTGCTCGGATTGTCCTGATCCGCCAAGATCGCCGACATCCAGCTGTGCGACGTCTGCGCCTCATATTCGCCCGCCGCCCACACCCGAATGTCGTCATAGCGCTCCAAGAGAACAAGTGAATCGTCATTCCCCTGAGATATCAGCGGGCGAAACAAGCGAAAGCCTCCCTCGTCGATCTTGAGATCTTCCATCCCAAGTTCAACGGCCAACGCCGCGCCCACCTCGGTGAATTTGGAGGTATGCTCAACAAGATCAACCGATCCATCTCCATACAACCATTGATATTGGTAGACCTCACCAAAGCGTCGCCGAAATCCTTCTTGAGATGTTTTGGTCATCGCAATTCCTCCCACCGCAGAAACAAACAGATCAGTCTGTTTTTAAAACAGACTGATCTGTTTGACCTGACGAGTCAAGCAACGTAGAAAAAATCCTATGAAAACACCGACACAAAGCACCCAAGGCAGTCAACGCAGCAATGAAATGCGTGAGCGGCTATTGCAAGCCACACTTGACGTTATCCTGGAGGAAGGTTGGGTTGGCGCCAGCACACTGAAGGTGTGTCAAAAGGCTGGCGTGTCTCGCGGCGCACAGACCCACCATTATCCGACGAAGAACCAACTGTTTATGGCAGCCATCGATCAAATCGCCCGTGAGTATGAAGCCTCGATTGAACAGAGCATGGCGACGCTCCCACCTGAGAGAAAAACGCTGCGGGCTGTACTCGAAATCATCTGGCAATCCTGCCTCGACGACCGATTCCTTCAATGTTCCGTGGAGGCGATGGTTGTTGCACGGACGGACGACAACTTACAAAAACCAATCGCTGATCTGGACATAGAAGCGGTCGCAGCTATGAGAGACCTCGCAGACCAGCTATCTGACGCAGGTCCGCAAACAGACCGGATCCGAGACTGCATCGAGATGAGCATCTATATGTTTCGTGGAATGGTTATAGAGCGGGGTATGCATCGCGACCCAAAATACAAAGAACACCTGTTCGAGGTTTGGTGCGAGGTATTGCAAAACGGGCTGAATAGCGGCTGATCCACACCGCTTGGCATTCCGCACTTGACTCTTCGAAACAAACAGACCAGTCTGTTTTTATTCTTTTAGCAGCCGCAGGGTCGAAACGATGGCGCGCCCCGGCGCCAGAACGGAGCAAACCATGACCACGAATGAGCAGATTGTCAGAGACGCGTGTCGCATCATATGGAGCGAAGGTGATGTCTCTCGGGTGGAGGAGTTCTACGCGCCAACCTACAAAGCCAACTATCCCTTTGGCGAGGGATGGGGAAACGGCGTTGAGGGGGTAAGAGATTTCGCCACTGCGATCCGCAACGGATACCCGGATTATCATGAAGAAATTGAAGACATTGTTGTCGACAACAACAAAGTTGCTGTGCGCCTGCGGATCACAGGTACCCACACAGGAGAGATTTTCGGCATTGGAGCCACCGGAAAGAGAGTCGACTTTCGTGACATGACAATCGTGTCCTTGAAGGACGGCAAGATCATTGAGCAAGCGGGTCTTAGCGACAACCTGACGCTTTTTGCTCAACTCGGTGTGCTGGAATTGCCTGGCGCTATGTCGCCACCTGCTTAAGTCAAAGCGATCAAAGGAAGGAATGGCCTTGTCCAAGGTTGACACTCCCCAACCACCAGCATTTGAGCTCTACAACGGATCTGCACAGCATGAAAATTTCTGTCGTCTAAAGGAGCTTTTTCCTCACAGCATACTTAAACCTGCCTCGAACCCGGCAGTGGCTGGGATAGGCACCCCCCTCCCCCTCCCCGACCAATTTAACTTTGAAGGTGAGAAGCGTTCGGCCGATGCCTTCCTCAAAGAAACCGATACCAGCGCCTTACTGGTGCTGCAGAACGGTGAGGTAAGGTACGAGTCATATTTTCTGACCGGGGGCTCGGATGTTCAGTGGATTTCCTGGTCCGTGGCGAAGAGCTTTGTATCCGCGCTGGTCGGCATTGCTATTGCTGACGGGCACATTCGCTCGGTTGATGATGCCATCTCAAGTTATGTTCCAACACTGATCGGCTCGGCCTATGAAGGCGTGCGTATTGAAGACGTGCTGCAAATGTCTTCCGGCGCAAGATGGAGTGAAGACTACAGTGACCCAAACGCTGAGGTACATCGCTTGAGCAATGTGATGGCAGGGCAGATGGATCTCGAAACCTTTGTCGCGGGCATTCAACGCGATGCTACGCCGGGAACAATCTGTCAGTATAATTCTGCAGATACGCAGGCTCTTGGTTTGCTGCTCACACGAGCCACCGGTCGCTCGGTCACCGACTATATGCAGGAGAAGCTCTTTGATCCACTTGGCATGGAAGCCCAGGGTTACTGGCTGCTCGACAGCTCAGACATGGAACTGACCCTAGGTGGTCTCAATCTGACAGCCCGAGACTTTGCAAAAGTCGGAGAACTCTACCGCAACAATGGCCGGCTGAACGGCAAACAGATTGTGCCTGAAGAGTGGGTCAGACGTTCTGTGGCGCCTGGCAAACCTCATCTCAAGCCGGGCAAAGTGATTGTCGGTGGGCATGTCTTCCCATTTGGGTATGGCTATCAATGGTGGATTCCTGCTGGCGACCGGGGCGAGTTCTCAGCCATCGGCGTCTATAACCAATTCGTTTTTGTTGATCCCTCTCGCGACATGACAATCGTCAAACTCTCCTCCAACCGTGCCTATGGTACAACGCCGGATGAAGCGACAAATAGAGAAGCGGAAACCGTTGAGTTCCTGCGCGCCGTCGCAGCGGCTGCAGACTAGAGATTTGTACCCCTCAGCTTTCTGCACAGGTCAGCCTGGTAGAATGCAAACACTACCTTTTTCTGCAGTTTTCTGTCTGTTGACGTGGAGCCCGGGTGGACATAAGTTCTGCCCCACTTCAGCAGCTGAAATATGGCCGCTGGAGCTGCCCGGATGGGGAATCGTCTAATGGTAGGACGCCTGACTCTGACTCAGGTAGTCTAGGTTCGAATCCTAGTTCCCCAGCCACTCAATCATATCAATCGAGCAAGTTTCCCGCCGGCGAAAACTGGACATCGTTTCTGGTGGCCACTACGCGTTCGCGAGATGAGCAATTTGGGTCAACAAACGCTCTCGAAATGTCGGTTCGGCGTCGGACGCAAGGCAGAGAAAAACGCCGATCAGTGCCTGATTTCGAAATTCGTTCAGGTCAAAATATCCGTTTGCCCAATCCTGTCTGGCGAGGCGATAACAGCCGTAGATTTGCGGCCCTAGGACTTCTGGCGGGATTTGACCTCGGAGAAGCCCTTCCTTCACGGCCTGCGCGCATGCTTCGATCGGTTGTTGAACGAAATGCGCAAAAATTCCTTTGTCGGAGCTTTGTTCGAACAAGCCGCTGCGATCGCCGGCGATGAACGCCGCCCGGAAAAACGCCTCATCTTTGCTGAAATGATCAGCAAGGTCGTTGATCAGTGTCGCGAAGGATTCTTCCACACCGCCGTTTCTCGCTTGGTCTTGAATGATCCTCAATTCCGCAACGAGCGCATTGATTATGACGGCCAGGATTTCGTTTTTGCCGCCGATCAGATTGTAAATCGTCGGTACGGTCAAACCGGCGCGCGCGGCAAGGTCGCGAATTTTCAGCGCCTCAAAGCCCTCATTGGCAATCAGCGAACGCGCTTCTCGCAATATTGCCTCACGGCGTTTCGCCATATTTTTCGAACGCGTGGTTTCGCGCGAGCTGAGCATCTCGATAGTCATCCAGATTCCTTATGCCGATTTTTGGTTTGACACAAGAATTAAACTTTGTTTAAATTTAAACGTTGTTAAAAACTTGGAGGATGCACCATGGCACACCCCGATTACATGGACTCAATTGAAGCGTGCGCGGCTCATTATGGTCAGGACGCAGATGCCATGCGCGAGTATTTGATCGCAGGACACGAGCGGGCGGTGACCTTGGATAATCGCGGTCCGATTGAGTTTGACGAGAACGGCAAACTCACGCGTGACATTGTGGATGCCTATAACAAGCATGGGTTCTATGTGTTTACCGGCGTCTTGAAGCAGGATGAGCTCGGAGACATTGAGCAAGATCTCACACGGATGAAGAAACGATTTCCAGTCGGGCCCGGCGAGAAAGTCACCGCTGACGGGTCGCCAGCTTTGGGCGCAGATTGCACAGCGCCAAACTTGGTCTGGTCGAAACCGTTAGGTGACCCGCTCGGCGGATCCGAACTGGCCAATGGACGCCATCAGGTGAAACTGCACGAACCAAAGGCTGCAGATGATGCGCCCGAAGCTGCACCTTTCATCCTGCTCGGCTCTTTGCAGTTTTCAGAAACGTGTCTGCGTGTCTACGGGCATCCGCAACTGCTAAAAGTGGCGGAAGAAATCAATGGCAAGGACTTCGCACCCTTCAACGAGACCCTATTCATCAAAGAGCCTGGCATCGGCGCGGCTGTCTCCTGGCATCAGGACGGCACCACGCATTGGGACAGCGAAGACTTTGATGGCGGCATCCATGGGTTCAATTTTATGGCCCAGGTCTATGGCAGTACTGCAGTCAACGGCGTTTGGGTTTTGCCGGGTAGCCACACTCTCGGCAAAGTCGACATCAAGAAATTGGTCGAAGAATCAGGCAGCGAGCGGATTGTCGGCACAGTTCCGCTGATCTGCGATGCAGGCGACGTGGTCATGTGCAACCGTCAGTTGGTCCACGGCTCATTCGCCAACACCGGGTTCGAACCGAGAATCACGGTCAATATGGGCTTTCACCGTCGCAGCTCTGTGTTGGGCGTCATGGGGGCCGGCACGCACAATGAAGCTCAGATGTTCGATGCAGAACTGATCGCCAAGCGCTCTGAAGTTATCGGTTATGGCATTGCCGCTCGCCGCCAGCGCTTCCCAGACGAAGAGCCGTTTGAGTATCAACCGTTTGTTGAGCAAGGACTTTCATATCAATGGAATGAAGACGCGAAGGCGTCGCTGCACGACTACAATGCTCTGGATTTAAGCATTTAAGCTCGATCCGCTTCAATCCACACCCGCTGGTGCGAGCCAGCGCGGCACACACCATTCAGCAAGAGCGCACCATGTCACACTCCGCAAACATCCTCGCCATGCATCGGGATATGCACACACTATTCCCCAACAGGCCCGCGCGCTGGAACCTATTGGAGATCGATGGCGACGTCGAGCAGACCATCGCGGCGCGCGCCGACGAGGTCGACATTCTCCTGTCTGCAAGCATTGAGAAACTCGACAAGGACATGTTGGCACGGTTTCAAAATCTCAAAATGATTGCGTCCATCTCGGCCGGATTCAGCAATATTGATCTCGACGCATGCCGTTCGCGAGGGATAACGGTCACCAACGCGCCGGGCATGAATTCCGGGGATGTCGCTGATCTAGCGGCGACGATGATGACGTCCCTTTTGCTGCAGATGCCGCAGTCACATTCTTACATTATGAACGATGAATGGGTTACGCCTGCCGGCCCCATCCGACACTCGTTGCGCGGCCTGCCCGTCGGCATTGTCGGTCTGGGCGCGATCGGACAGGAAATCGTCAAACGGCTCATCCCCTTCGGGGTCGATTTGAAATGGTGGGGGCCGCGCCCGAAACCCGGAATCGAGATTCCGTATATTGACGATCTGGAAGAACTGGCATCGCAATGCCGCGGATTGATCATCTGCTGCCGCCCGGATCACACCACACGGCATCTTATCAGCGAAGAAATTCTGGACCGGCTTGGCCCGGATGGCGTCCTGGGGAATGTTTCGCGAGGCAGCGTGGTTCACGAGGTCGCCTTGATCGACGCGTTGAAATCAGGCCGCCTGGGCGGCGCTGGTCTCGATGTCTTCGAACCTGAACCAACCAACAGCGCGCGCTGGGCGGATGTGCCGAACGTAATCCTGACGCCACATCAGGGCGGCTCGACCTATCAGACCCTGTTTGCGCAGGCAGAGTTAGCGCAATCGAACATAGAGAATTTCCTGGACGGAAAACCGCTCCTATCCAGCGTGCTATGAATGGCGACAATTTTGGATGTTAGGCCTTCAGCGGGCTCGGCCCCGCTCAAAAGCGCCTCTTCGACCCGCACCTTCAGGGCGGCGTTCATGGCTTCAAAGCCTGCCTTTGTATCCTCACCGATGAAGGCAAAGATCGGATAGCTGAGAAAGCCGGTGAAATTCTCACCATGACGGAACAGGGTTGTGCCACGTTCTGTTTCTTCAAGCAGGAAATAGTGCTCTCCATCGAATATGCCCGGCACGCCTGCGTCGCCCAGCCACCGGAGCTCAGCATTTTTGGTCGCAACCAACACACGGGGTGTGAATTCCATCGGCGATGCACCTGGAAGCTGCAAAATATTGCGCAATTGGGCGCCTTCCTTGAGGTCACCTGCCATGGAGATCAAAAGGGGGTTCCAGTCTGCATGCCCGTCTGTGTCGGCCAGCACGGTCCAAACAGCCGGGGCCGGCGCTGCAATTTCGATTTCTGTATAAACCGAAGGACCCGTCACTCTGCCGATCCCATAGGTGGCAATGGCTGCGACGACGATGAGTGCCGTGATCCTGATGAATTTGCGCATGTTCTTTGGTCCTTTTAATCGCAAGCCAGCCGGGCGGCTTTGATGTGTAGGACTTCAGAATTGAATATCTTATTGTTTATATAAATTGTCCTTTTCTTGATATCTTCTATAAATATTTTAATATATCCCTTATGCCCCTACAGTTGGATCACATACGAACCTTTCATGTGGTCGCCAAATGCGGCTCACTCCTCGCCGCATCGCGGCAGCTCGGCCTCACGCAGCCGACGGTTGGCCGTCACATTGACCTCTTAGAAGAATCTCTCGGGATCAGTCTTTTCACCCGGGGGCGCGAAGGTATGCGCCTGACGCCCAAAGGCTCTGACCTCTTATGCGCCGCCCATGAGATGATGGACACAGCGACCGAGTTTGAGCGCGTCGCCGCGGGCCTTGAAGACCGGATTGAGGGAACCGTACGCATCTCCGCCAATGAGATTTTCGGCACACTGCTTTTGCCAGGCCTCCTCGCCCCCTTCATATCGGACCATCCGGAAATTGAAGTTGAGTTGGATGTGAGCAATCAGGTGTCGAACCTCCTTCAGCGCGACGCCGACATTGCCATCCGGCTTTTTCGTCCCGACCAGAATGATCTCATTGCCCGCAAAATTGTCGATCTGCCGCTCGGGTTATTTGCCCACCAGAGCTACCTTGCGCGAAACCCTGCCCCGCAAAAGGCCGCTCACCTGAGAGATCACGTGCTTGTTGGCCAGGATCGCAACACCGGTCTGATCAGGGCTTATGAGGCTGCGGGCGTCGCGCTTCGGACAAATGACTTTGGGTTTCGGTGTGACAATGACATTGCCGAAATCAACGCTGTGCGCGCAGGCATTGGCATTGGTCCGCTGCATATGGGCATGGCCTCCCACTTGTCGGATGTGACGCAGATCTTGCCGGACATTGCCGTTCCCCCACTTGAGCTCTGGCTCGCCTGCCACGCGGATGTCCGGCACAATAAGCGTATCCGCGTCGTGATGGATTTCCTTGCCGAGCAGCTGAAGTCCCCCTATGCGTCGTGCATGCTCTGATATCCAAATGTGAGGTCACTCTAAGGTTTTGCCTGTTTCTTGCTCATAGAGTGCCGGGAGCAGGTCAGAGAGATAGCCCATCTCTTCAATGGCGTGGGTCATCAGAGCGACGGCATCTTCTTCGTCGAGCAGCATGTATCGGGCAAGTGCCCTGTTCCCCACAATGCCTTCGATAGAGGTGACGGCTTCATTTCCCTCTCGCCGGGCGACATGGCCCATCCAGAAATTGCTGCGCATCTCCGCACCCCATGGGGTGTCGCGCACCACATGACACATCTTTGCGACATAGATGGGTTCTTCCAAGAGCCCTGCCCTGGCGCAGAGGACAAAAGTGGTCTCCTCAATCTCTGGCAAAGGGCCAAGCACCTGCTCAGGCGGCACAAACTGGATGCGCAGTTTCTGCATCTCGCCGCCAATATATTCATGCACCAGATGACTTGCCCCAACAATCTCACCCGGCACCTTGTTTTCCCAGTCCATCCAGACATGCGCCGTTGGGTGCCACCATGAATAATGCTCGCTTGTCTGCAGGAAGTCCGTGAACCACCACTTCACCATCTCGGCTTTCACACCCGGCATGCGCGTCAGTGCAGACACGTGATAGGTGCCGTCTGACAGACGCTCGACACCCGTTTCAAGACCATCATAGCCCGGCGCCAACGCATCATCGGGATCAATGGTATTGCTAAATGGCACCCAGCCCCAGATGGCGACAATGAGCAGCAAGCCGGCCGCAACCCCCAAAAGCTTCTTCATCATTCTTCCTTTCGTCTGGACAGGCCGAGTTTATTCTATGTATATAGAATTTTCTAGTTTTTTCTACGATCATAGAATATATAAAATGCGATCTTCAAATTCGAAGGATATCCAGATGAAAAACCCACGAATGCTCTATGTTCTCGGCGGTTTTGTAGGTTTAACCGCCCTCGTCATTGGTTTGCTTAGCGTCAATCGCTCAGCCTTGATCAACTGGCAGATTGAACGTGGTGTGCAGGAAGGTGTCGCCTCTCAAGAAGTCTCGCCGACCCGCTTCGAGTTGATATTTTGCGGGACGGGAACACCTCAATTCTTCCCGGATCGTTCCCAACCCTGTCTCGGGGTTGTGGCAGCAGGAAAGTTCTTCCTGTTCGATGCGGGCCAGAATGCCTCCCGGCAACTAAGCGCAACGGCGTCTCCCTTCACAAAGCTTGAGGCTGTTTTCCTCACCCATTTGCATTCCGATCACATGTCCGGCGTTGCGGACGTGTTGCATAGCAGCTGGTTGATGGGGCGGCAGCACGATGTGGATGTGGTAGGCCCTCCTGGTACGCAGCAGCTCCTGGACGGCATTCACCAAGGGTATTCAAATGACATTGAAGAACGTCAGCGGGTTCTTGGTGTGGAATATCTGGAAACGACGGTGAACCTGGGCCAGGCGATCGAGGTGACCATAGACAATGAAGAAGCCGTGGTGGTCTATGATGCCGATGGTTTGGTGGTGGAAGCTTTCCGAGTGGATCATCCTGACTGGCCCTACGCCTATGGATACCGTATTTCCTATGGCGGCAAGACGGTTGTGGTGAGCGGTGACACGAAATACACACCGGCTATCGCCAAACATTCGCGCGGCACCGATATGCTGATCCATGAAGCGGTCAATCTCGATATGATGGAACAGATTGCTTCCGCGCTACGCGAGTTTGGTGGACCGGTAAATCCTGACCGACTTGCACTGATCAGCGAGGTGCACACACCGACGCTTGAGGTTGCCCGTGTGGCACAGGAAGCGAGTGTCGCAAAACTTGTCCTTACCCACCTCATTCCGCCGATCCCAGCAAACTTCGTCGCCGAACAGCACTATAGCGACGGCATGGATGAGATCTATGAGGGCGAGATCATTATGGCTCGAGACGGGATGCGCATTACGCTGATAGAATAAGGGTCAAGGTTTCAATCAGGACATCGATTCAGTATGGCACAGACATCTTCAGAGCGATCTCGCGGGCGCCCCCGGCTAGAAAAATCAGATGATCTACGACGCGCTTTTCTGGATGCGGCCGTCGATTTATTCGGTGCCCGCGGATTTGACGGTGTTTCCCTGAGCCAGATCGCAGCGGAGGTTGGCGCCGACGTGGCGCTGACGCGCTACTATTTCGGCTCCAAGCATGAGGTCTGGATTGCCGCAATTACCCATCTGGTCCAGCAGGTCACAGCGGCAACTGAAAGGAGCCCGGAGCTTCAAGAGAAGAGCCGTACTGAACAATTGAAGGCTGCCATTCAGGACTTTATTGCGGTGTCAGCGAAGTGGCCGCAGCTCAGCCGGATTATTGTCTTCGATGGCGATAAAACCGATGAACGTGGCGTATATATTGCGCAGCATGTGGTGCGGCCCTTTTACAAGCGCATGTCCAAATTGATCCGGGGTGCAAAGAAAGAGGGAACGATTCCGAATGTTTCTGAACGGACCCTGTTTTTCATGATTACCCATGGTGGTTCCTTTCCTATGGCACTCAGCGCGCTTACAAACTCTTTTCCCGGCGGGGACATCAAGACGCCTCGGGCGATCAAAGCGCATGGAGATGCGATTATTGATCTGATTTTCCACACCGATACGAAATGAAGTGTCGCGGCAAGCACGTCAGGATCGCACCTCTCTTTTTTTGTGTCTTGGCAACACTTGCATCGCTCGATAGCAGCCTCGCCAGCGAGACCATCGACATTGTGGTTGTTGGGGACACGGGCTTTAACGGTGCCGGCGCGCGGGTGACATCAGATGGTGGGTACAAACAAGGACAGCTTGTCCGTATTGACGATGCGCTTGCAGGTATTCGCCACGAGTTGGATGCGGACCTTGTGCTTGCTAATCTCGAAACAGCGGTCACAACGCGCAACAGCCTACCCAGCGTCTCGAAACGCTTCACTTTCCGGACACATCCTGAAGCAATTGCGGCTTTTGTCGACGCAGGCATAAATGCGTTTTCCCTCGCCAACAATCATGCCCTGGACTACCGCCAGCGTGGCGCAGGAGACACTCTCGCCCACCTGGACGAATTGCGCGCTGGCGGACTGCTTGCGTTTCCAGGTCTCGGCCGCACACGGGAAGAGGCTGCTGCACCTCATCAAGTTTCCATCGCGAGCACAGAGGTCGCCATCGCATCAATCGGCATTGGGGGTTGGGGTCTGCCCACAACCGCTCCCAAGGCAGGCATGCTGACATTTCCGGGGGATTTTGAAGTGGTCAGCGGAGCACTACAGAGAGCTAATGTCGATCTGCGCATTCTGGGCGTCCACTATGGGCGGGAGTTTCAGCCCGCGACATCTCAAACCACCCGAACACGCTTTCGTTCCGCCATTGCCCCGGAAGGCTTCACCATCATCGCCGGGCATCATAAGCACATCGCCACCGGTGTTGAGGTGATTGCGACACCTGCTGGTGGAACAGGTCTCATTTTCTATGGCCTCGGCAACTTTCTGCACCTCGGCATGCAAAACATGGGACGTCATGACCTCTGCCATGACTTTGGGTTACTCGGACGCGTCAGACTCGCGCGCGCACCTGATGGCATCTTGTCGCTCGTGTCTGTCCGTGTTGTGCCGCTTACAGACATGCATCGCGCCACCAAGCCCCTGACGCCAGACGCCAGCGCGTTGCGTGTCTCGGTTCTCAATCATCTGTCTGCTCAGCTTGATGCGCCAAACCAAGGCGCAACCGGCATGCGTTTTGACATCCTGGAAGACGGCTCTGGCCTTTGGTGCAACCCTAACGCTGAAGGTGGCCTATGCACGGAAGGTGGGGTCACTCCGGTGGTGCCTCAAAACACGGCGGCGCGCATCGCACGCGCTTGCCGTCGTGTTCTCACTCGCTAGGTTATACGTTCACCTAGAATATCCTCCGGCATGGCGTGGATCCAGGCTGCGATCTCCTGCAAATGTCCACACGGATCCACATCGTGGCAACAATGGCTGGACTGCATCTGATCTTGTGTAAGCTCCGGTACAGGCATACGGCCTGTCTCCCCAAAGACGGAAGCGACAGACTTGGTCAACATGGTGACCGCACCTTCAAACACAACGCCTGCAACCCGCACATCTTTCAGTCGGTCGACGCCCAGATCGAATGGATCATCTTCCAGAACGGCGAAGTCCGCCTTCTTGCCCGCGACAATGGATCCAATTTCATCATCCATGCCGAGCGCAAAGGCTGCGTCAATCGTGATGCCGCGCAGGGCCTGCTCCAGGCTCAGTCGCTCTTCCGGCGACACCTGCTGGCCAGAGCGGGTCACGCGTGCTGCCGCACACCAGGCGAGGAAAAGCGGTTCCAGCGGCGCCATCATGAAGTCTGAGTGAAAAGAGACCTTCATATTATTGCGCAAAATGGATTGAGCTCGCACAAGCTGCCCCCCACGCTCGGGACCGAGATCAAGCTCCGAGAGCGTATCTGACAGTGCGTGAATGTAGTATGGGTTCATGCTCGCATGTGCCCCAAGAGCGGCCATGCGCGTTGACTGGGCATTGGTGTGAAACCCCACGTGATGCATCATGAAGCGGTGATCAAAGCGCGGTTTCGCATCCTGCGCCTGGGCAAGTGCATCGAGAACTGAGTCCATGCCCTTGTCGCCATTGACGTGAACGTGGATCTGGTAGCCCGCTTCCCAGAAGTGCTTTACACCGTCAGCCAAGACATCAGGCGTCATGATCCATTCGCCTTCATGTCCATCCGTATAACCTGGCTCATTCATCTGCATGAGCGCTGAGAACATGGCTCCGTCAGCGAAAAGTTTTACTGCCTTGAGGAAGCGCACACGCCCCTCATCTTTCCCGAGAAGCTCTTCCATCGCGCCCTGCCCGGCCGCAAAGTCGATCTCCGCGTCCGGAGCCCCATTGCCGCGTCCAGATGCCCGGTTGCTGAAACCCCGCCCGTCAAAGACATTTACAACGCGCAGCGGCAGTTCTGGCTTCTCGATCACCGCGTCGATCGCGCCCAATTCAAAATCGGGACTGATTGTGCCGAACAACATATCAGCAGCCGTGGTGATGCCTCCCTGGAGCATGAGATCGCAGGTAATGCCGAGGCCTTTGCGGTACCAATCGTCTGCCAACAAGGTCGACATGAGCTTGCCCATGACCATCATGTTGCCGGTTTCGAAGAAATGGCCTTGTGCAAAATCAACCTGGGGATGATCGCCAACAACCTCCTCCGTCAGGCCAAGAGTGGCCATTGCTGCACTGTTGAGGAACGTCTCGTGAAAGGAGCGCTGGAATAAAACCACGGGGCGGTCTGGCGCAATGGCATCAAGTGCCGGGCGCCCCCAATCCCCATGTTCTAGCGGCTGATATCCAAAGGAAATAAAGAGCTTGTCTGTGTCCGTTCGCGCAGCGAGGCGCTCCTTCAACCTGGCTTCATATTCTGCCGGTGTGTTGGCTGCAGGATGAATATCGCCGCCTGCCATCCGCCACGGTTCGGGGGCAATGATTTCCATCGGGGTCAGAAGTGCGCCAAGAAATGGATGAACGTGATTGTCGATGAAGCCCGGCATGAGGACTTTGTCGGCAAAGCGATCATCCACAGTGACCGCCCGTCCCTTAAACCAGGGCTCCATGGTCTCAAGAGACCCAACCGCCATGATCCGGCCTTCTGAGACAGCGACAGCCGTCGCCTCTGGCAGGGACGGATCCATGGTGATGATTTTGCGCGCCGTAAAAACAGTGACGGTCTGCATCGTTCTTTTTTGGGTTTTTGCCACGTCACTCTCCGTGAAAATTTTGACCTTTTTTTCATGATTGTAGCGTTTTTTCAGGAAAAGGATAGGTCTATGACAGCCCAAATGGGAGTCTGGGCGCTGCTATTTGGACGCGCGACCCATCCATTTCACCGGCCAGCTTGTTCGCTTGTCTTTGCCCCCTTAGGCTGCAAGTGCCAAATCGATGGGAGGCCATAGGGTATGGATTCGGCGGCTTTATTAGGCGAGTTCGAGGGGTTGCTCACCTCTGCGGAAGCTTGGATACAGCTGCACGTCTTCACCTGGTCCGCAGCAATACAGGCAGTGCTCCTTATCGTGGCGGCGATCACCGCGTATTTCGTTCACCTCTATTTTGCACCGCATGTTGATCGCCTTGCGGGACAAGGACAGGTGCTTACAAAACCCGCTGAAAAACTCCAACCGCTGATCCTTCCCCTAACTGCGACGCTGCTTGTCTGGGCGGCGTTTGCAGCTCTCGCGCAGGCCGAATACCCGTCTGAAATGCTCAGGGTTGCAGGAAACCTTTTAGCCGCCTGGGTGGTTATCCGACTGTTCAGCAGTTTTCTGCGCCAATCAGCCTGGACACCAGCCATCGCCACGATCGTCTGGATCGTCGCTGCCCTTGCCATCCTTGGATGGCTCGACCCGCTTCGGAATTTTCTTGAAAGCACGGCCTTTCAAGCCGGCGACATGCGGATCTCGGCTCTGGGGGTGATCAACAGCGTGCTCGTTCTGGCAGGTTTCCTTATCATCTCCTCTGTTCTACTGCGTCTCATTGATGACCGCATGCGATCCATGTCCGCAGTGACGCCCGCTGCGCGCGTGCTGCTGGTAAAATTGCTGCGGATCGTCTTCATCGCCCTCGCTGTTGTTATTGCCTTGACCAGCGTTGGAATTGACCTTTCCGCCGTTGCCATATTCTCCGGTGCCGTTGGCATCGGCGTCGGGTTTGGATTGCAAAAGGTCATCTCCAACCTGTTCAGCGGGATCCTGCTTTTGCTCGACCGATCCCTGAAGCCCGGCGATGTGATCGAAGTTGGGGACGCCTATGGATGGATCGACAAGATGGGTGCCCGCTACATCACTGTCGCCACGCGTGATGGCAAGGAATATCTGATCCCCAATGAGGACATCATCACCCAGCAGGTGATCAACTGGTCGCATAGCAACAAAGCCGTTCGGATCAAAATCGGGCTGGGCATTTCCTACGGCTCCGACGTTCGCAAAGCGATGGATTTGATGGTCCAGGCCGCCAAAGACCATACCCGGGTGCTGAATGACGCCGGACACGACCCTCAGGTTCGGCTCACCGAGTTTGCCGACTCATCGGTCAATCTGGAACTCCGGGTCTGGGTGATGGATCCGGAAAAGGGCATGGTGAACATTGCCAGCGACATTCGATTGGCCATTTGGGATCTGTTCCATGAAGAAGGAATTGAATTCCCGTTCCCTCAGCACGATGTACACGTTGCCTCTGCAAGCGGCCTGGAGGCCGTGCTGGAAAAATACCTCAAAGACCGGTAAGAGCCGGGAAACGATTTTATTCCGCTTCAGGATTCGGACGTCACGGCCGTTTATATGTCAGACCTTTACGATGTGATCATTCTTGGCGCTGGTGGCGCAGGGCTTATGTGTGCCGGCATGGCTGGCCAAAAGGGCCTCAGTGTCCTCGTGCTTGATCACGCGAAAAAGCCCGGCGAGAAGATCCGCATCTCTGGGGGTGGGCGATGTAATTTCACCAACATCCATACCCAGGTGGACCGTTTTCTCTCGGCTGATCCCTATTTCGCACGCAACGCCCTGAGTGCCTATACCCCCGCCGATTTCATTGAGCTCGTGGAGGCCTACAATATTGCCTATCACGAGAAGACCCTCGGCCAGCTGTTCTGCGACGGGTCCTCCCAGCAAATCATAGACATGCTGCTCGCTGAATGCGCCAAAGGCGGCACAGAGATCCGATTACAAACAGAAATCAAAACGGTGATAAAGGACAAGGGAGGTTTTGCCGTCGAGACAGACGGCGGTACTGTCGCAGGTCAGCGCCTTGTCGTTGCGACCGGCGGAAAGTCGATCCCAAAAATGGGAGCGACAGGGTTGGGATACCAATTGGCAGAACAGTTTGGTCTTCCTGTTACGCCAACGCGCGCCGGCCTCGTGCCCTTCACCTTTGATCAAACCTGGAAAGAGGCGCATGCAGAATTGCCGGGCGTGTCGGTTGATGCGGAAGTAACAGCAGACGGTGTGAGTTTCAGAGAGGCGCTTTTGTTCACCCACCGCGGTTTGAGTGGCCCGGCCGTTCTCCAAGCCTCCTCCTATTGGCAGGAAAGCACGCCGCTTCAAATCAATCAGCTGCCTGATATGGATCTGCTCTCTCTGCTCAAAGAATTACGGGAGGCACACCCGAAAACTGATATCGCTGTCGCCTTAAGCGATTTCCTGCCGAAACGCCTGGCCAAATGCCTTACCGAGGACCTGCAAGGACATCGGCGTCTAGCTGATCTGTCGAACAAACGTCTGCAAGCCGTTGCCGACAGGGTTCAGCATTGGAACCTCACCCCAACCGGCACCGAAGGCTACCGCACCGCTGAAGTCACAGTCGGCGGCGTCGCAACCAAAGCCCTCCATCCCAAAACGCTGGAGGCCCGCTCTGTTCCCGGGCTCTATTTCATCGGCGAGGTGGTGGATGTTACGGGATGGCTCGGCGGGTATAATTTTCAATGGGCCTGGGCGTCCGGTGCTGCGGCCGCGCGCAACCTTTGATCGCCTCTACCAGGGCAACTCTTCACCCTCATATGAATAGAAACCACCCGACTGAGCCGCGGACAGGCCATTTATCGTCGCAAGCAGCCGACCAGCAGCTTCCTCAGGCGTTTGTGTCGCCAGGCCTGCTTTTCTAAACGGAGAAGAAAGATCAGTCATGACGGTGCCTGGGTGGAGCGCGACGCACAGAGCTGAGGGTTTCCGTCTTCTCAACTCAATCGCAGCTGTTCGAACAAATTGGTTGAGCGCGGCCTTGGATGCACGGTAGCCATACCATCCGCCCAGCTCATTGTCGCCGATACTCCCGACCTTAGCGGACAGCGCTGCAAATGCGGACTTCCCCTCTTTGGGCAATAGGGGCAGGAAGTGCTTCATCAGCAAGGCAGGGCCGGTGGCGTTTACGGCAAAGAGTCGAGCTAGCTGTGCACCATCCAATCGAGCCAGGTTTTTCTCTGGCATCAGGTCGCCATCATGCAATAAGCCGGTTGCAGCGATGATGAGCCGCGGCGGAATATCGAGCTTCTTGAGAGATGCGGCAGCAGCTTCGATGCTGCCTTCCGAAAGCAGGTCAAGGGTCGGACTCGTCGATCGTCCAAATTCTCTTACCTCTGAGAATTGTCCAGACTTTGCAATTGCCTCAACAAGGGCGGCTCCAACTCCTCCGCTCGCCCCCACGACAATGGCGACGCTGCCTGATGGAAAAGACCCTAATTCTGTTGGCATGAGATGGTCTCTCCCCGCATTTTTTGGCGACGCTCTCTTTACGCACGTCGCTCCTCAGCAGATCAGTGTGTCACCCTGCCCCACGTCGTTTGAGTGCCTGTATCTCATTTTCCAGCGTGTTGAGAAATTGGGACCGGTCGCGGGCGGTAAATCCTGCATTGTAGGTCTGTGTATTATTGCTTTCGCGTAGGTGTTGCTTCAGATCCCGCATGCCGAGCGCCATGCCAATATTGTCTTCGGTGAACACCTTGCCTGTCGGGCCGATAACCCGTGCACCATTTTCGAGGCATCGCCCAGCCAAGGGAATATCTGCGGTTATCGCGATGTCGTGCGCTGTGGCACGTTCTGCAATCCAGTCATCGGCGACGTCCGGGCCCTCTGGGACCACAATTTGCTGGATGAGAGGGTGGCGGCGAGGCCGCATACCAGCATTGCTCACGATGAACACCGTCAAACCGTGACGTTCCGCGACTTTCTGCACCTCGTCCTTCACCGGACATGCATCTCCGTCGACATAGATTTGAATCACGCTTACCCCCATTAACTCTTCATCGACCTTTACCGGCCCTCGGTCGCTCCGCCCTTAAGAGCGTGCCTTCCATTTTACAGGCGCCATTCTCAAACCGTTAACAAAAGATCAAAGTGTTACCGGTGTAGAGACCACAAGCAGTGTCAGTTAACGGCAAATTATCTTCTCAACAGTAGAAGGTTAAATAAATCTGCAATCTCTGTTTGAGGCCGGGGTCGTTTTTACACATGCATAGTCGCCGAGAAGGACTTGCCGAGTTGGGTGAGAGTGGTCAAGCGCCGCCAATACTCTCCAATCGAGCTCGTGGTGGCAGCGACGACGCTTCGTCAGGACGTGATTTGTCCTATGACATGCACCCGATCACGATGGGGTTTCTCGATCCAAAAGCTGAAGAAGCATATCGTCAGGACAATTACACAAAACAAATCGGCTTCACTCGGTTTTGTATTGTCGCCGGCGCGGTCATCATGGCCGCATTCGGCGTCCTCGACTACTTCATTGTTCCAGACATTCTCTATCAGGCGTGGTTCATCAGGCTCGGCCTGGTCTGCCCGCTTCTGCTCGGCATCGTAGCTCTGTCATATGCGCCCTGGTTTAGCCATCGCCATCAGTTCTGGCTGTCTTTCTCCATGGCGACGCCTGGCCTTGGCGTTGTCGCCATGATCGCACTGGCGGACGCACCGGGAAGCTATCTGTACTATGGCGGCCTGATCGCCATCATTTGCTTCAGTGCGTGCCTCTGGCGTCTGAATTTTATGTATTCGCTCACCTGGGCGCTCGCAACGTTCACAGCCTATGAAGCTGTGGTGCTGCTCATCAATCCGCAGCCCCAGAATGTGCTGATCAACAATACGGCGTTCATGCTGCTGGGCATTGCGACCTGTAGCTTCTTGACCTATGTGCACGAACGCCAAATGCGGTCCGCGTTTGTAGACAATGAGCGATTGAAATCAGAAAGAGAACGCTCGGAAGAACTGCTGGAGCAATCAGAGACTGCGAACCGCGCAAAGAATGATTTTCTAGCGATCATGAGCCACGAGCTTCGCACGCCCCTGAACGCAATTATTGGTTTTTCAGAAATTATCGCGACACAGATGTTCGGACCAATCAACAATGAGCGATATGCTGATTACGCGGGCGACATTCGAAATAGCGGGTCACATCTTCTCAGCATCATCAATGATATTCTCGATCTGTCGAAAGCGGAAGCTGGCAAGTTGGAGCTTGATGAAGACGCGCTTGACCCTGTTGAAGCACTCAATCAGACAATGAGGATGTTCCGGCCTCGCGCCAGCGAACTGAAAATCAAACTGACATTTCGTGTTCGCGACGACATTCCCTGGCTATTGGCTGACTCTCGGTTGTTCAATCAGGTTGTGATCAACCTCACCTCAAATGCGCTGAAATTCACGCCAGAAGGTGGCCAGGTGAGTGTGGAGCTTGGGCTTACTGACGCTGGGGAGCTTGAACTCAAAATCGAAGACACGGGCATTGGCGTGGATGACGATGACATTGAGCGGATCTTCGAACCCTTCGTTCAGGTCGAAAACGCGATGAGCCGTACCCAACAGGGCACAGGACTCGGTCTGCCATTGGTCCGTAAAATCATGGCATTGCATGGCGGTGACGTGCGTCTGGAGAGCCGGAAAGGCTCCGGAACGAATGTTCATGTGACATTCCCCCGAAGCCGTTTCGTTGATGCTCCATCTGAAGATGGCATGCGCTGGGCGACATAACCGCCCGCGAGCAGCCTCTTATCCTCACAAGGGCTTGCGCACCGTCATAACGTAGACGCATTTGGTCTTGTCTTCTTCAAGCGAAATTCGCTCGCAGTCCAGACCATCCACCATGTCCCACATTTCGTCTGCCGTCCGATAGACCAAGCTCCAGTCGGTAATGAACTCAAGTGGCCACATACAGGTTTCCCGACCTGTCTTTACATTCGCCAGAACCATGTATCCGCCAGGCGCGAGCTGATTATAGAGATCGTGGGTCAGTGCTTTTGCGCGGCGTGCAGAAAGATAATCATAGAGCCCGAGGCTGTAGATCATGTCCTGCGGCGGCAGCGAGTTAAACAACGGCCCTGCTTTTAGCAACTGTGCAAACGATGCTTGCAGGCACTGTATGCGCGCCTTGCCACCATGGCGAACGACCTGCGGGTGCGCGTGTTCGTAGGCATATGACAGCGCATCGTGATCCTGATCGATGAGCGTAAAGTTGACAGGCCGCGCCAACGTGTTTGTCTTCAGAAATTCGGCGACCTCGTAGGCTGATCCGCAGCCCAGGTTGGTGATATTCATCACCTCGCTGCCAGCGGTTTCAATTACCTTCTCGCCAATAAATTTCTGAGTCATGCGCAGGCGCGTGCCAACACATTCACCTGTCTCAATCCCGATGCGATGCAGAAGCTTTTCGTAGGGCGTGTCGCCTACTTTTTCCCAACGATAAACATAGTTCATAATCTGATAGTCGCCGGGATAACCCAACGGTTTTTCGTAACAGCGTCGCATGACAGGCCCCGGCATAAAATCAGGCGTCAGCACTTGCTCGGTATAGCGTTTGTGCTCGGCGAGGGCGATCGGATCGTTCAGCATTGGAAATGTGATGTCATTCCCGCGATACCAAAGCTCTTTCCATTGCGGCACCATTTTGTCTTCACAGGCAACAAGCGCTTCATGAAGCTGTTTTGTCCTGTCTTCTTCTGACACATCCCCGAGCCTCTCCTCAAAACGAGAAAGCAGGTCCTGATAGGAGCGAAAGAGATAGATGATTTCGGCGGACAGTTCCTGATATTCAGGCAGGATGTTTGAGGCTGTTCCAAATTGCGGATCAGATAGCGCACGCGACAGTAGAAACTGGTCATGATCAGTAACAACCGATGGAATATCGATATAGCCAGTCGTTAGTTCCACAGCAACGGTGGTGCGAACCCCGCTTGGTTCAATGCGACGAATGCGACCCGAGCCTTCATAAAGTGTGTCGTCTGCAATGCATAGTCGAACTGGAATTTCATCACCCAGCCGACCGTCCCAATAGTCCAGCTCACCGCTTTGTGCGGCAAGCCCTGTCATCGACACATCTTTCAGTGCGGCCCTATCACCGCCAAGGTCCACAGCCGGCACGATGTCCTTGAAAAGATGGTCAGCCCTAAACCGTTCAGCGCGGTAGAAGACCTTTCGGCCTTTAGCACCCGTGAGCTGCTCATATGTACGCATTATTACTATTCCTTGATGAGCAAAACTAATTTTGCCGTTTCAATATAGAACATCCGAATCCGATCTGGTCACAAATTTCCAAGCTTAACTATAGATATGCAAGGCAATAGTGACGTTTCGTTCCGGATCACTCCTTATCTACATTTGCAATTTCACTGCCATCTTTGTCGATTAACCGTAACAAGGGCGGCAGCAGGAACCAACAGATGCCCAGCGCTACAACAACGATGATGGACGTTTGGATTCCCAATGACCGATTGATCTGAAAGCCGGACAAAGACAGCACGATAAAGCCTGCGGCAAGCGATACGCTGGTGATGACCATGGCAACGCCGACCGTTGAAAAGACGGTTTCAATGGCAGCAGCGGCGGAGGCACCGCCAGCCCGTTGACGCCGATACTTCATCAGGAAGTGAATTGTGTCATCAACAACGATCCCCAGTGTCATCGTAGTAATCACTGCCCCAGCGATCCCAATGTCCTGAATAAAATATCCCCAGAGGCCAAAGCCGACGATGGCAGGCAGCAGATTTGTTGCAAGGCTCAGAGCTCCAAAAGCTGCGCTACGCAGCGCGAACGCAATGATCAGTCCAATTATCAAAATGGATACAAAGGTCCCCGTGATCATAGATCGGATATTGTCGTTAGAGAGATAGGCGAAGAGGACATTAATGCTTATGCCCGTTGTCGCCGCCTCGCCCGGTGCATGCTCTGCGAGCCAATCCGTCGCTCGTTCATGCAGGGACCGGATCTCACCGGATGTCAATCCGCGCATGATGATGGTCACCTTACTGGCGCTTCGTGAGACATTGATCCTGTCTGTGATTGATGCGCCATAGGGAAGTGAGAGCTCGTACAATAGAAAGTACTGAGAGATGAGATCGGCATTGTCCGGGATACCGTTGCGCGCCGGTTCTTCCTCAACCCGCATCGCTTTGTGAATGCGCCGCGTTATTTCCGAAATATCAGCGATGCTTGCGACGCCGGACTGGTCGCCAAGCCAGCCCGTGAAGTCTGCCAAAAAATGCTGGTACTCAGGCGTGTACACACCACCGTCAACACCGGTCTCCAGATCGAACTCCATGATATTGAGACCAGTCAGGCGGTCCTCGGCAAAATCTGACGCCACGCGGTATTGAAATCGGTCATCGAAATAGCGCACGAAATCGTCGTCCAAACGGATTTGCCCGAGTCCCCCAATGGTCGCCAACACGCCTGCCGTCACTATGACTAGAAGGACCCAGCGCAGTTTGTTGATGCTGCGGCCAACACCCGCCATGAGCGCAGCGGATCGGTCCTTAGAAGGCTTTAATGGCAATAGGGTTAGAACGGCTGGCAGCCAGGTGAAGGTCAACAGATAACTGAGCACAATGCCCACAAAGACGATGTTGCCCATGTCATTGAGTGGCGGTGCGTCAGCCCTGTTCATCGCGAGAAAGCCGACAGCCGTCGTCAAATTGGTTAGACCGACAGCGGCGGCATTTGTCTTGATAGCCTGCGTGATGGCCGCTTTGTTGTCCGCACCCGACGCCAACTCGTGCTTCACAGCGATGACGACGTGGATGGTCGATGCAAGAGCGATAGATATTACAATGATGGGGGCCGCGATCGAAGCAGGGGTAATGACGTGCCCAAACCAGCCAGCAACTCCCATCGACGCCAAACTTGCGACACCTAAGATGGAGAGGACGGCAATCGTCCCATTTCGAGACCGCAAAAACACCGCAACGATGATCGCAGCGACAATCAGCGCGACCGGCACCAACAACCTGGCATCGACATGTGACGCTTCGTTGAAGGTGGTCATCAGCATCACATTGCCAGTCAGGTGAACCTGAAGGTGGGGATAATCCGTCTCAATCTTCCGAACGAACTGATGGGCCGCCTGCGTGATCTCCTGAACTTCTGATGAAGCCGATGGCGGGAGCCTGAAATTAACATTCACACCGGTTGTTCGCCCATCGGCTGAAAGCAACCGATTGACGACCAGGCGGTCGTTCAATGCTTCTTTCTCAATCGCCGCGGCGGCGCTGGGGGTCAGCTGCCCAGATGACGGGACCATTTCCAGAACTGAGAATGCGTCTTCATCCGACACAATGCGTGGAAAATTGGTGAGGCTCTCAACCTGTGTGGAATGGGGAAGACGCCAGGCTTGGTCGGTAATATTTACCAGAGCCTCCAACGTCTCGACCGTTGCGATTTTCCCCTTCCTTTCGTCACGGGGGCTAATCACAAACAGGATGTTGTTGTTGTGAGAAAACTTCCGTTCAAAACCGCGCAGCTGCTGCAACAGCTGGTTTTGCTCTGAGTAAAAGATGCGGGTGTCGAACGACACAGTGAGGTTCTTGCCGCCCGCAATCATGCCCAGAAAAAGGACCACCCAAATGACGAGCACCAGTCTGGGAAATCGCTGACTGGCGTCACTTGGCCAAATACTAGTCAGGTGCCCCACTCCACTTCGCTTTACATAATCATGACTTGGTGGTTTCTCCAGAAGGTGAAAAACCTGATCTTTCGTACTGATTTGCTAGAGCGTGCCCCGACAAGTGGGCGCTCTTCAATAGTTCTTTGTATTTGGTAGGAAAATAAACGCGAAACGTGTCCGCCCGCCTGTCAAAAAGGTGTGTTTTTGCACCTCTCACAAAATATTAATCAAATAAAGGCATGATTTCATCTAATTGAGGGCCTTGGCGTGCGCGACTCGTCGGAGCCGAAACTGCGACGAAACGTTTGAGCGATGTCTGAACTAGCCACAATCAGCTCCGCGGAGCTTCGAAAACTCTCCCAGCGGGAGTTTGTTACCGGCTTGTCCGAGATGTCGCCAAGTGCAATCGACCGCTTCAAGCGGATGCGAAAACTCAGCGCTGAGCACACCGAAGCACTGACGACGTTTTTGCGCCAGCATCCTGAAAAACGCCTGACTGCCCAAAACAGCAAGGCCCCGGCGGCGGCGACTAGGGTCAAAGCGAAAACCAAGTCCTCTTCCTCAAAGCCACAGTCAAAACCGGTGGCCCCAAAACAAGCGGTCGACGATGATGGCTATGTGCAGCTGTGGTCACGCGTTCGCGCGTGGTGGGATGGCGAAGAGTTGGCTCCTTCCGCGGCAAAAACCGCGGCCAAGAAGCCGCGCATGCAAATCGATCCGGCAGATGCAGCACCCGTCGACCCGGTCGCAGACCGCCTTCAGATCATCCAGAGCATCTGGGGCGAGGGAAATTCATTGCCCGGTGGTGCGTCTATGACACTCAACCTCCTGGACGCCGCCAAACCCTCCGCCGATACCCTGATCGCTGATCTGAGTGGTGGCCTTGGCAATGGTGTTCGGCACATGGCGTCGACACTTGACGCAACTGTCCATGGATTTGAACGCGACAAAGATCTCGCAGCAGCTGCAAACAAAGTCTCCGAAGCGACGGATTTTGCGGAACGCGCGACGATACTTCCCTACGATCCGCGTCAACTTGACAAAGTTCTGGACAAAGATCGCTACAATATAATTGTTGCGCGCGAGTTCCTATGTTTCCTCGACGACCGGAAACAGGCGCTCTCCGTGATTGGAGAATCTCTTTGCCCGAACGGCTCCTTCGTATTTACCGATTTCGTCCTCGCAAACAGAGCAACAGAGAACAAATCTGTTATTGAGTGGCGTCAGGCCGAGCCATCGAAAGCCTATCCCGCTACAGTAGACGAGTATCGCGAGTTGCTTTTGGAATTACGCTTCGACGTGAAATCCATGGACGACATCACGGGCAGCTACGTGTCAGCCATTCAAACAGGCTGGAAAGCGATGGTTGAAAGCCTCAAATCGGGCTCCTTCTCACGCACATATGTGGACACGCTCATGGCTGAAGGACAGATCTGGCTGGCCCGGTCTCGCGCGTTGGAGAGCGGACAACTTCGCGTTGTTCACGGGCGCGCTGTTATGCAGCGGGGTCCGAAACGGTCCCTCACGGACGCCATGTCGATCGACTAGGCTCAAACTGCCGATCTACGCCGCCACTCCCCTGATTTCGTTACAAAAATTTACAATTTCTTCCTTGCTGCGCCTTGGCGCTTGATATATCGAACCTATATATAGCCACGATACGCAGCCCCCGAAACAGCGTGGAAGCCTCATTTTCCCCCTTGAGGCCTTGTTGGAAGAATGGACGTCAAAATACTCTGCCTTGGCGCACTGGATCTCGGTGACGCCACAGGATATGAGATCAAGAAAATGTTCGAGACTGGCATCTTTTCTCATTTCCATGAGGCAAGTTTCGGCTCCATTTATCCTGCCCTCACCCGCCTGACAGATGATGGTTTGGTCACCTGCAAATCCCAGCAACAGGGGGGGCGACCAGATAAGAAGATTTATTCAATTACAGCCGACGGCAGGCACGAGCTTGAACAGGCTCTCGCCAAACCTCTTGCCGAAGACCGCTTCAAGTCTGAGTTTCTGTTTGTGATGCTCTTTGCAGATATGTTGTCCCCGGAACGGGTAACAAGTCTTCTTGAGGACCGCGTCCAAAGCATTCAAAGCGAGTTGCAGGAACTCCAGTCGGAGCAAGACAGTTGTGTAAACCCCGGACAGGAATTCGTTCGGAGGTATGGGGAAGCGGTCATGACGGCTTCCTTGAAGTTTATCGAAGAAAATAGGCATCTGGTGGAAGACCCGGTGCGTAACAATGAGGTGGAGCCGGTGCGCTGACAAACGCCGGTTTCTCGAACGACATGTCGATGCATCAATCGACAATTGAGCCCCTTGAGCGGCTAAGAAAAGAAGGTTGAAGAAGATGAGCTTGCGGCGTTCCCACATATTGGCGCTGGTTATTGCAGCTATCATTGGTGCATGGGTTTTGTCAGGCCAGATTGGCAATGGCGACGCTGAAGTCGTTGAGGTCGACGAAAATGGCGAGGTCATAGAGACCGCAGACGCCGAGGAAACAGAGGCACGAACGCCCAGAGTTCGAGCAGCAATTTTCCATGCTGAATCTCGAAACACCGAAGTAGTCATTCGAGGCCGGACCGAGGCCGTAAGGTCTGTGCAGGTTCGGGCTGAAACGTCAGGGACAATTGTCGAGCTTCCGGTGGAAAAAGGCGCATCGGTTGAAAAAGGCGACGTGATCTGCCGCCTGTCGCTCAATGCCCGCGACGCTCGTATGGCTGAAGCCGAAGCTCTTATGAGACAGCGGTGGCTGGAACTTGATGCCGCGCAAAAGCTGGCTGCCCGTGGCCACAGATCTGAGACCCAAGCAGCCGCATCCCAGGCGGCTTATGATGCCGCTCGCGCACAAGTAAAGCAGCAGGAAGTAGAGCTCAGCCACACAAGAATACTCGCTCCGTTTGACGGCGTGATGGATGCACGCCCAGTCGAGGTGGGCGACTATCTGCAAGTGTCGCAGCCTTGTGCGACAATTGTCGACATGGACCCCTTCCTCGTGGTTGGCCAAGTCGCAGAAACCGATGTTGACAAGCTTCAGGAAGGCACTGTCGGTGTCGCAACTCTGGTCACTGGCGAGTCTGTCGAAGGCCGGGTTCGTTTCATCTCGACTACCGCTGATCCAGCGACACGTACTTTCCGCGTCGAACTGGAGGTTCCCAACCCTGAGCGGAAGCTCCGCTCAGGCGTCACTGCTGAAATCCGTGTCCCAAGCACTGAAGTGATGGCACATCGCGTCCCGCCATCCATCCTGGGTCTCGATGATGCCGGAACCATTGGATTGAGAATCCTCGATGAGAACAACATTGTGCATTTCCAACGCGTTCAGATATTGGCAGATGGCCCCGATGGTGTCTGGGTGACCGGCCTGCCGACCAGCGCGAAACTCATTACAGTCGGTCAGGACTTTGTGGTCCCCGGCCAAACAGTCGATGTGACCTATGAAGACGAGATGGGAACTGCCTCATGAATAGCTTTATTGATGCAGCAATAGCGCGCACCAGAACCGTCATGACATTGATGGTTCTAATGGTGCTCGCGGGCGTGTCAGCTTACATCTCTATCCCGAAAGAAGCCGACCCGGACATTCAAATCCCGGTTTTCTATGTCTCCATCGTCCACCAGGGCATCTCCCCTGAAGACGCTGAGCGACTGTTGATCAAGCCTATGGAGACGGAACTTCGTTCTCTTGAGGGTCTTGATGAATTGACCGCCATTGCCTCAACTGGCCATGCAGGGATCATCCTTGAATTTGATGTGAGCTTTGACAAGGATTCAGCCCTTGCAGATGTGCGCGAAAAAGTAGATCTGGCCCAGGCCGAACTCCCTGGCGATACGGAGGAACCCACAGTCCGCGAATTCAACACCTCTCTCTTCCCGGTCTTGATCGTTACTCTGTCGGGTGACGTACCTGAACGCACACTCTTTCAAAATGCGCGGGCCTTGAAAGATCAAATAGAAGGCAGCGTCTCGACGGTTTTGCAGGCGGAGCTTGTAGGCCACCGCGAAGAGCTTCTTGAGGTGATCATCGATCCATCGCGCATGGAGTCCTATGATGTCTCGCAATCTGAGTTGATCAATGCGGTTTCGCTCAACAACCGCCTGGTCGCCGCCGGCGCCGTCAATTCGGGGGAAGGCCGTTTCTCCGTTAAGGTGCCAGGACTTTTTGAAGACCGCGACGACATTCTCAATCTCCCGATCAAAGTATCGGGCGATGGTGTTGTTACCCTGTCTGACCTTGCCGACATCCGTCGGACCTTCAAGGATGTGGACTCCTTTGCCCGATTTAACGGACAACCTGCGATTGCGCTGGAGATCACCAAGCGTATCGGCGAGAACATTGTCGACAACAACCAGCAGGTTATAGAGGTTGTTGAGGCTTTCTCAGCAAACTGGCCTGAAGAAATTCAGGTGAACTATACTCTGGACGCGTCGACCTGGATTTTCCGAGCGCTCGGGTCTCTCCAGGCCTCCATCATCACAGCGATTGCGCTGGTGATGATCGTCTGTGTTGCGGCACTCGGCATGCGCTCAGCGCTTCTTGTCGGCGTCGCCATCCCGACCTCGTTCATGATCGGCTTTCTCTTCATGTCGATCATGGGCATGACCGTGAACATGATGGTCATGTTCGGCATGCTTCTGTCGGTTGGTATTCTGGTCGACGGTGCCATTGTGGTTGTCGAATATGCCGACCGAAAAATGGCAGAAGGTTTAGATCGTCTCGAAGCCTACTCGCTTGGCGCTAAACGCATGTTCTGGCCAATTGCGTCCTCTACGGCAACGACGCTTGCAGCCTTCTTGCCCATGCTTGCCTGGCCTGGGGTTAGTGGCGAGTTCATGTCCTACCTGCCGATCACCTTGATCGTGGTTCTGACCGCTTCCTTCATAACCGCCATGCTCTTTCTGCCGGTTCTTGGGTCGCTGGTTGGGAAAACCGAAGACCAGGACAGCGACGTTCTGAAGATGCTTGCTGGTGCCGAAACTGGCGATGTGCGAGACCTTCCCGGACTGACAGGCTCCTATGTCCGAATGCTGGATAAGCTGGTTCATCATCCGATTTTGGTCCTAAGCGGTGCCAGTTTCGTTCTTTTCGTCACGATGTTTGCCTACGGCTCATTTGGGAACGGTGTCGAATTTTTCGTAGATACGGAGCCAGAACAGGCCATCATTCTGGTGGGCGCACGGGGCAACTTGTCTGCGACCGATATGCAGGGTCTGGCTCAAGAGGTCGAGGAAATCGCACTGTCGACCGCTGGCGTTCGAACCGTCTTCTCTCAAGCAGGTACCTCTGTGGGCGGCGGTGGCCCTGGTAACGGCGGTGGTGATCGCCCTGCCGACCTAATAGCTGAGATGATGATCGAGCTTGATAAGTATGAAACGCGTCGCAAAGGTGCCATCATCCTTGAAGAAATCCGCCAGCGCTCGGCGGAAATTCCGGGCATTACAGTCGAAGTGCGCAAGCGCGAAGACGGTCCGCCGACGGGTAAAGATATTCAGATCGAGCTGACCTCAAACGATGTTGATGCGCTCCTTCGTACGACAGGTTTCATTCGACACCATGTCGACAATACGGATCTGGGTCTGATCGACGTGGAGGACTCGCGTCCGCTGCCCGGCATTGAGTGGGTACTCTCGGTTGATCGTGAGATGGCGGGCCGTTTCGGCGCCGACATCACGACAGTTGGTGCCACAGTGCAGCTTGTCACTAACGGTATTTTGATTGGTAATTACCGTCCGGACGATGCTGAGGACGAAGTCGATATCCGCGTCCGCTATCCGAGTGAATATCGAAGCGTGGCGCAGCTGGATCAGCTTCGCATCCGAACAAATAACGGGCTGGTGCCGATCAGCAATTTCGTCTCGCGGGAACCGCAACAGCAGGTCTCGACCATTGAACGCATCGACGGTAGTCGGCGTTACACATTGAAAGCCAATACCGGCGTCAATCCGGAGACAGGTGCAAAACGCAATGTGGATGAGGTCGTTGGCATTCTGGAAGACTGGCTCGCGGAGCAGGAAATTGATCCGGCGGTGACGGTTAAATTCCGTGGCGCCAATGAAGAACAGGCCGCAGCGGGGGACTTCCTCGGCAAGGCAATGCTTGCCGCCCTCTTCCTGATGTTCATTATTCTGCTGACCCAGTTCAACAGCTTCTACTTTTCTGTCCTTACACTCTCGACGGTCGTGCTCTCAACAGTAGGTGTGCTGCTCGGCATGATGGTGACCGGCCAAACCTTCTCGATCATCATGACCGGAACCGGGATCGTTGCGCTTGCCGGGATTGTGGTGAACAACTCGATCGTGTTGATCGATACCTATCAACGATTGCTGCGAGATGGGATGGATGAAATTGAAGCCGTTCTCCGGACAGCTGGGCAACGTCTGCGCCCTATTCTGCTGACGACAATTACAACTATGTTTGGCCTGCTGCCTATGGCCATCCAGGTGAATGTAAACTTCTTCGCTCGCGAAATCACCTATGGCGGCCCGGTCGCCGCCTGGTGGGTGCAGCTCTCAACCGCGATCATCTTTGGGCTTGGCTTCTCGACCTTGCTGACCCTGGTGTTGGTTCCTGTTCTGCTGGTGGCTCCAAGTCGCTTTAAGCGTTCCTTCCAGAACCGGCGCTTCCTGCGCCGCGACTCGGAAGACTGGAGACATTCTCAACCAGCCGAATAGAAACACGGCTGCGGCCTGTTAGGCTTTCAGGTTGGAAAGGCCCTGCTGACACAGTGGGGCCTTTTATTTTGAGTCCGCCAGGAACTCGTCCTCATCATCATCAGAGACAAACGCCGTACGCTTCTGATGGTGTCGGTACCGCATCGTGCTGACGGGCAAAACAGCCAGATATCCAACGACCAAAACGCTGAGAGTAATCCAGGGATAGCTGAAGAGCACAGCAACTGATAGTGCGACACCCAACAGTACGGGCAACATTTCATCCCGGCGCACCCGCATGCCCAGTCTCTTGCCAGAGAAAGTCGGGATCTTGCTCACCATCAAAAAGGCGATACCGGCAACATAAGCGGCAACAAGCACCGGTACGTCTTTCAGGAAGTCGACGCCAATGAAAGAGAGAAAAAGTGGCAACATGACAAGCCCAGCCGCGGCTGGAGACGGAACGCCAATAAAGTAGTTAGCCGTCCAGGCGGGTTTGTCTGGGTCTTCTAGAGCAACGTTGAAGCGCGCCAAGCGTAAGGCGCAGCAGACGGCGAAGCCCAAGACCACAATCCAGCCAAGCCCCCCCAGACCGTTCAAGGTCCAGAGATAGAGCAGCATGACCGGCGCCACACCAAAGCAGAGAAAGTCGGACAAGGAGTCCAGTTCCGCGCCAAACTTAGTGGTCCCCTTGAGAAGGCGCGCTACACGACCATCGAGCCCGTCGAGGATAGCGGCCACACAGATGGCAAGAACGGCCAGCTCGAATTTCCCATCGAGCCCAAATCGAATAGAGGTCAGCCCCGCGCAAAGCGCCATGACGGTCAGACTATTTGGCACAAGACTGCGGATCGGCAGGGTTTTGAGGCTCCGACGCTGATGTGTACCAGGCGACCGGTCACGCGATCCGAATGGAGAGATTGCCATGGTCTGCTCCTCTATTCCCTAACCTCTGGGCTTGTGCTCACAGTTTCCGTCGCTTACCGGATTTCTGCAAGCCTTGCGGTTTCGTCAGACTTGGTGTCAACGAGGACGGTTTCACCGGCGATCATGGTCTGTCCCACAGAAACCAAGGGAGACTCTCCTGGTTCAAGGTAAACATCGACCCGACTCCCGAACCGAATGAGGCCGAAGCGTTCGCCGGCCTGCAGTGCGTCCCCATCTTTCACTTCATTCACGATGCGGCGGGCAACGAGCCCGGCAATCTGGACGACCACATAGCTTTTGCCATTGGCTGTATCAATCACCAAAGAATGGCGCTCATTGTCGTCACTTGCCTTGTCGAGGTCTGCATTCAGGAAAAGACCTGGACGATAGGCCGTGCGCGTTACCGTGCCGGAGACCGGCGAGCGGTTCACATGGCAGTTAAACACATTCATGAAAATACTGATCCGCGGCCGGGCCATTTCACCAAGCCCCAATTCAGGTGGCGGTGCAGCCTCTGTGATGAGGCTCACCACACCATCGGCGGGCGAAATGAGCAATCCGTCGCGCGCGGGGGTCAGACGATCAGGATCGCGAAAAAAATAGGCGCACCATGCCGTCAAAATCACGCCAAGCCAGCCAAGCGGCTCCCATAGGAGGAAGAGAAGCAAGGTGATCGCGGCAAAAATGAGGATGAACTTGTGCCCCTCTTTGTGAATTGGCACGAGAACAGAGGTAAGTGCGTCCATTGACGGTTCCTGAGTTAGATTGCGCGGCCAAGCCGCCATTTGCTCCACCTTACAGTGGCGATGGCCCTAGGTTAAGGGCTCTCTTTCTCTTGAAGGTTTTATGGGGCGTTTTGGGGTTCGCTTAACGCTTGGGTTTCAGCTGCTTCTTCCAGCTGACGGTTCCACATATCCGCGTAAGTCCCGCCCAGGCCCAAGAGATCGCGGTGGCTGCCTCGCTCAATGATCTGGCCTTTGTCCAGAACCAGAATTTCGTCTGCGTCTACAACGGTGGACAAGCGGTGGGCAATGATCAACGTCGTACGATTTTCTGAGATAATGCCAAGCGCTGACTGGATTTCACGCTCTGTCGCGCTGTCGAGAGCCGATGTCGCTTCATCCAGCATCAAGATAGGCGGGTTTTTGAGGATCGTCCGGGCAATCGCGACCCGCTGCTTCTCTCCGCCTGACAGTTTGAGACCCCGCTCCCCGACCATTGTGTCGTAACCCCTCGGGAGGCCGGAAATAAAGTCTGAAATCTGGGCAAGACGGGCGGCTTCTTCCACCTCCGCATCCGTGGCGTCTGGACGTCCATAGCGAATATTGTAACGAATAGTGTCGTTGAAGAGGACCGTATCCTGGGGAACAATCCCGATCGATGCACGCAGACTGTCCTGGGTAACCCTTGAGATCTCCTGACCATCAATGGTGACCGACCCCTCCTGCACATCATAGAACCTATAAAGAATGCGGCTGATGGTCGATTTTCCTGCTCCTGACGGGCCCACGAGGGCAACGGACTTGCCAGCTGGCACCTCAAAGGACACGTGGCTCAGAATGCCGCGATCTGGATCGTAGGAAAAAGAAACATCATCAAACCGGATCGCACCGCCTGAGACCTTCAGCGTTTCTGCGCCGGGTTGATCAACGATTTCAGGCGGCACCGCAATCAGTCCGAACATGGTTTCCATGTCGACAAGGGCTTGCCGGATCTCACGGTAGACTGATCCCAGAAGATTGAGCGGCGCGGACAGTTGGATCATGAACGCATTCACCATGACAAACTCACCAACGGTCAGCTGCCCGGCGGCAACCCCATAGGCGGCCATCAACATGAGCGCGATCAGGCCAAAGGTGAAGATGAGGGTCTGACCGGTATTCAACACTGAAAGCGACGTGGATGTGCGGATGGCGGCATCTTCATAACCTTCCATCGCTTTGTCATAGCGGCCGCTTTCGTGGCGTTCATTGCCGAAATACTTGACGGTCTCGTAGTTGAGCAGACTGTCGATTGCCTTGGTGTTCGCTTCTGTGTCCCGGTCATTCATCTCCCGGCGAATAGCTGTGCGCCACTCCGTCGCCCAGTAAGTGAAAGCGATATAGAGAGAAATGACCCCGCCGGTGACCGCCGCGTAGCGCCAATCAAAGTTCCACCAGAGAATGCCTGCGACAAGCAGCAGTTCGATGATGGTCGGAAAAATGCTGAAGAGCGAAAAGCGCAGCAGAAACTCAATAGCCTTGGTGCCGCGCTCGATAATCCGGCTTAATCCCCCTGTCCGGCGTTCCAGATGAAACCGCAAAGAGAGCGCATGGATATGCTTGAAGGTGCGCAGGGCCAATGTCCGGACAGCGTTCTGTCCCACACGGGCAAACAGGCCATCGCGCAATTGCGCCATAGCAATCATCATGATGCGGGCAACGCCGTAGGCGACTACCAGGGCTACTGGTACGGCGACGATGGCTGCGGTACTCGTCTCATCGGCGGTTAGGGCATCGACGGCATCACGATAGAAAAAGGGTGCGTAGACAGTGAACGCTTTCGCAGCGAACATGGCAATGAAGGCTAGAACGACACGCGTACGAAGATCTGCCCTGCCTTCCGGCCAAAGCAGCGGCAGCACAGAACGATAGGTACTGGTCGTTTGCGACGGCAAAGAGAGATTAACCGGCTCGCTCATTGCCCCAATGCGTGGCGTCATGCGCCCTCCTCTGGTGCCCGTTCACTCTATCTCTTCGGATTTCGCAGAATGCAGAAGAAAACACCCCGGCCTGAGGGACCGGGGTGGGAAACAAGCGTTCTCATTATTTAGGGCTTATGCCCCTTCGTGCCAAGGGGCCCGTGCAGACTGCGCGCACAGGCGCCGGTCACAGCCCTATTGGGCAGGCGTCGACAGGACCTGACCTGGATAAATCAGGTCTGGATCACGGATCTGGTCCCGATTCGCCTGATAGATCGTGGTGTAGCGATACCCGCTGCCATAGAGCTGGCGGGCAATGTTCCACAGGTTGTTGCCCGGTTGGATGACGACCTGGCCCTCTGCAATCTGACGGCGAACGTCTTCTGCCACGCCGCGCTCGAAGGGCACTTCGACCCGAGCGGAAACTTGACCATTGGCGTCGAGCTGATCGATCCGCATGGTGTAGGTGCCCGGTTCCACCGCCCCATTGGGGCGAAGCTCCCAGCGGCCTTCCGCATCTGAGGCCGCGTCACCGATTGGCTTATCGTTCAGATAAATTCGCACCGTGCTGTTCGGTTCGGTGATGCCGGAGATGATGACGTTACCGTTCTCATCGTAATCCACAGCCTCAAGCACCAGGTTTCCTGCATCGGAGGGAACGCCAGGGCCCTGCAACACACGGCTCGCCTTGCCTGGTTCGGCAAGGACAACGAGCGCCTGCCCGCCCTCCTGTTCAGGAACCGACACAGAGACAGACTGGATTGAGTCAATCTCGCTGCCATCCGGGTTGCGCGCAGTAAGCGTGAGTTCGACATCCCCCGGTGCCAGCGGGGTGTCGAGGACGATCACCCATTCGCCGCGACCGTCTGCATCAGCCGTCGCAATCGCAGAACCATTTCTTTTGAGCGTTATCGTAGCGCGCGGTTCTGAGCGCCCGGCAATGACGGCCATGCCATCGCGTTCAACACGGACAATGTCGAAGGTCGGGACAGTCTTTTCAGCAACTTCTTCAGAGGGTGCCGTCTGCTGCGATTGACTGGCGGGGGTTGTGGCAATCGTTTCGGTTTCTTCCTCGCCGCCCATAAACAGGAACAAAGCGACGATGATAGCGATGACTGCTGCGGCTACCGCACCGCCAATGGCTAGGTTTTGCGATGACATTGGCACAGACCCCTCTTTCGGTTTCTTCCGTCCTGGTTATTCTAATGATCCATGCTACCTGGCTTGGCGGAAAATGCTTCCCTCAGCCCATCGCATGGTTAATACCTGTTCCGCACCGGGACACAGAACAGAGTACACATTGTTCATGACGTTAGAGTGCAAATACGGCACCAATTTGAAGCCTCTGTCGCCCCAACGGCTCTGGGAGGCCCCATGCCTCGACTAAATGTCTGTGTCTATTGCGGCTCCAGCAAAGGGGACACGCCCGACTTCGCAGAAATGGCGGAAAAGCTGGGCCGTACCTTCGCCCAGAACGGTGTTGGCCTGGTCTATGGCGGCGGCGGCATCGGCCTTATGGGCATTTGTGCGCGGACGGTCATGGCGGAAGGCGGCCACGTGACCGGCATCATCCCCGATTTTCTGCAGACCAAAGAGATTGCCTATAATGAGGTGAGCGAGCTGCTTGTCGTGGGATCCATGCATGAGCGCAAACAGAAGATGTTTGATCGTGCCGACGCCTTCCTTGCCCTGCCCGGCGGGATTGGCACACTGGAAGAAGTGATCGAGATGCTCACCTGGGCGCAACTCGGGCGCCACAACCGCCCTATTCTCTTTCTCAATCTCAACGGCTTCTGGGATCCGCTCATCGGGTTGTTTGATCACATGATCGATCAAGGTTTCGTCGGATCATCCATCCGCGGGCAGTATGCGGTTGTGGATCGCGTTGAAGACGTGCTGCCGCGGATCGAAGCTGCGCTCTAATCATCAAACGGCAAACTCTCGCAATTTCCGGAAATTTCAGTGTCTGAAAATGCTGCAGCAACGAACTTTGTTGAATCCATTGTTGAGTGATTCAGGGTGGTGAGATGGTCGTGCTCCTCATAGAGGTGTGCCTCAACGGTTGATCCAGCAGCACAGGCCTGCTTCACGAAACCCGCCTGCATGCGCAGTGGCGTATCGCGGTCGATGGCGCCAGATCCAACGAACAGAGGTACTGGCAATTTCAAACTCGGGAACTGCATCTTCCTGAATGCCTCAATAAGGTGTTCTGAAGGAGACTGCTTAAATGTCATATTATAAGTGAGGCCGGCTTCCTCGATTTTTGCTCTCATATCTCGGTTGCAGATATTGGCAACACCTTGAGCCATCGGCAGCGCAGCGTCGGACACGTAGTCTTCGATATTGAAATCTGGGTTGATCTGCTGGATCAGCGTCAGAGCCAGGAAGTTGTACCCGAGCATCGGGTCGACCACGTCCTGTGGACGCATCTCGCGCACAGCAACCAGACCCTCCGGGGAAAAGAAGGGAACGCCCGTCGCTACCACACCACGAAGATCAATGTCTGGCGCATAGGTCGGCGCATGACCTGCTGTCGCGATGACCGCCCCCGCCCCTTGTGACTGTCCCGCAATAACAACTTTATCCGTCAGAGGAAAGTCTGCTGCCTGAACCGCCCGAATAACATCCAAATTGTTGTAGGCTGCCGGGCGGGTAGCAAGATAGGGATGCGTGCCTGTCGTCCCAAGTCCCTGATAGTCAGATGCGACGATCGCATAGCCCTCTTCGATCCATCGTTTCAGATGCTCCTGATGAAAAGGGACATATCCAGTCCAAGTTGGGGCACAAATGTCTGCGATACCAACAGTGCCATGCGACCACAAAAGCAACGGCCAACCACCTTCCGGCGGCGTACCAGCCGGAAGAAAAAGGGCACCTGAAACAATGATCGGCGTTTCGCCATCCAGGCCGTCGATGGAGGTGTAGAGTAAGCGAATGTTCTCGGCAGCACTGGGAACGGATTGATGCGCCTCCAGAGGTTCTTGCCGGAGTAATGTTCCGGGCCCTTCAGGAATTTCTCCCTCATAGTGATAGAAGGCAGAGACGCCGCCATCGCCCAGCGTGTAGCGCGTATCTGGTGTTGCGACGGTGGAAGGTTCAATAGTCGCAGAAGTTTCGTTGTCCGTGTCATCTTCAGAGCAGCCGAGCAAAGCTACCGTAACTGCAATGACCATCAGTTCTCGTCCCAATCTCATCTCATTCCCCGTTCAACAGTTCTACATCTGATGCAGGTCAACAGGCCCAGCCTGGATGGATTGCCAACTTGCCCCGTCTTCATATCAACGGGTCGCAGCCATCGAAAGTTCTATCGCGACGTCGAAATTTTCCTGGTGAAGCCCCGACGGAAAATCATTGGAGGTGGAACCGGAACGTGCGCCCCGGTTCCTGAATTTGCGCACTCAGGCGACCGCCTCGAGCCTCACCTCACCCTCTCTTAAGAAGCAGGACTTGGTGAAGAGCGACAGGTTCAGCGGATTGGGTGTGCGCACATCCGCCAGCGTCGGCAGATCCTGCGTACCCAGCTCATACTTCCGGTCGATCTGTGAGATCAGAATGATGATGTGACCGGCCTCTTTCGCAAAAGCGCGCAAGGTCTCAATCTGCTGATTGATCTCCGGACTGCTGCGCCTTTGATCCAGCACCTGCAGATAGTCGATGGCCACAACCGTGCCACGGGGTTTCCCCTTCAGCTGTTCGACAATGTGATCAGCGTCAATCTCATCAGAGGTATCCAGCAGGAAGGTCGCCCCCATCTTTTGCGGATCACTGCCAATCGACTGCAAGCGATGCGCAACGTCTGTGTCGTTATAGTCGAGGGTAAAGAACGCCCCTTCCGCGCCCGATTTCATGGCCTCCATGATGATCTCAAGCGCCATCAGGGTCTTGCCATGCTCTGGCCTTGCGCCGAGCAGAACCAGGTCGCCTGGCGTGAGCTCGGACAGGATATGTGAGGCTGGTCGGTCTTCCGCATATCGCTTTGCCAGATGGCTCCAGCTTTTAAAGCCTTCTCCCTTGGCAATACGATCCAGCGCTTTGTGCAGGGTTACCCCCTGCTCACGCGACAGCAGTTTCGCCTGACGTTTCAATCGATAGATTGGAGCAGATAGTCTCATTGGAGAACCTCCATTGCGAGCGGTCGTCACAATCCCTCCTTATGTGCCAGCTCGAACAGATGGTTCGATGAGTTAGGAACCCTACATGTCAGATGCTTCCCCAATGGAGGGGGGAGGCTCGGGCCAAGCCTTACGAGAGGCTATGGCTCTCTGGTATTCAAATCAACGATTCGCTCTTGAAAGGCCCTAGGCGGCCCGAGCGACGCGGCGGAGTTCCCTCTCGCGGCGCCAGGTGTCCCAGCTGAAGAGCGCGAGGCCCGCCCAGATAAGACCAAAAGTGACGAGGTGGGTATCCGTCAATGCTTCCCCATAGATCCAAACGGCAATCACCAGTTGAACGGTCGGGGCGAGGTACTGCATCAGGCCCAAGGTCGCGAGGCGAATACGCTGCGCCCCATAATTGAAAAGAAAGAGCGGAATGACCGTCATGGGTCCCGCCAGCATCAACAAAAACACGGTCCAGCCATTCTCGTGCATCAGCGCCGTGCCCTGATCGCTTTCAATAAAGACCAGATAGCCAATGGCGAAAGGCAACAGGATCAGCACTTCTATGGAGAGACCTTCCAATGGCTCAACATTGGTGATTTTGCGCAGGTACCCGTATATCGCAAAGGTCACAGCAAGGAAGAGCGATATCCACGGGACCGTGCCGAAATCGATGGTCATGACAATGACCCCAATGGCCGCCAGCACCACAGCTGCAATCTGCGGCCGAGTCAGCTTTTCCGACAGAAAGGCCACACCAATCAAGACACTGATCAAGGGATTGATGTAATAGCCAAGGCTCGTTTCCAGCACGCGTTCTTCGTTGATCGAATAGATGAAGACGAACCAATTGGTCCCAATGATCAAACTTGTCGCGGTCAAGGTCAGCAGAAGACGTTTGTTGGTCAGTGCCGCAAAAAAGGCTGCCCGCCGCTTAAAAAGAAAGATAAGGCCGACAGTGAGCACCACACTCCAGAGTGTGCGGTGTGCCAGAACCTCGTAGGCAGACACATGGGTGAGCTGTTTGTAGAAAATAACGGTAAGGCCCCAGAAGGCATACCCTGACGCTGCGCCGATACCGCCCAACAGGGCCTCGCGACCAACATCCTTCTCGGAATTCGTACTCACCCCGGCTCACCATGTTCGGAAGCCCGGCTGAGCGGGCTTCCGCTTTAGCGTCGGGCTGAAAATCAGGACTCAAGTTCAGGCAAAGGTCCGAAGAAACCATAGACCTTCGAAATCATGCCGTCATCGTTCGTCATGCACATATCGAATCCGGTCAGGACCAATTCGCCTTTACTATGTATAGCCCAATTGTAGCGATACAAGCCGTTGTGCCCATCTACGCCGCTCGCTCGAGAGTTTACGGCGTCTGGCGCTATCTCCGTGCGAAATTCGTGAACCATTTCAACAAAAGCATCGATGCCCGTCACGTCCTTGTTCGGATCGAGAAAGTGCACGTCTGGTGCCACTGCCTTTTCCAGGTGTCCACGAACTTTGGATAGATCATGTTCATTCCAGGCCGCCAGCATGTGGTCGAAATTCTCGGGGTAATTTCTCATCAATTTTCTCCAATATAAAAACCGACTGTCTGTCGGTTTTACCTTCACCCAAACATGTTGTAAAGTGGGTTTATGGCAACTCAATCAGAAAGACGGGCGGCAACGCGCACCTCCCTCATCAGTTCAGCCGAAAAACTCTTTGTAACTCAAGGATTTGACGGCACCTCAACAGAGGACATCCTGGCTGCCGCCGGGGTGAGTCGAGGCGCGATGTACTATCACTTCCCCACAAAGCGGGAGGTGTTTGAGGCGGTTTTTGTCGCGACATCTGATGGGGCGATCAAGCGCTCAGGCCGCGCCGCGAAGAAATCAGATTCGCCGCTGGAGAGCCTGATCAACGCCTGTCTTTCCTGGCTCAAGGAAGTCCGAAAGCCTGAGATTGCGACAATTCTGATTGATCAGGCGCCGCAGGTGCTCGGCTGGGAACGGGCGCGGGATCTGGAAGCCGCCACAAGCCTTGGCCTCATGACCTCAGGTCTGAAGGCAGCTGCAGAGGCCGGCGAAATTGAGGTGCCTTCCATTGAGATTGCTGCTCGGTTTCTCAACGCTGTGCTTGCAGAGGCCGCTCTGGTCGCACTGCATAGTGACAAGCGGGTACCCCAGAAAGAGCTCGAGGCGTCGATCCGACACCTGATCACAGGTCTATCGACCAAAAGCTAGGGACATCAGCTTCCCGGCTGCTTCAGCGTTGCCTGACTGTCTGAAGACAGGGGAGCCGGAGCGCCATCCCGCAAGAGCTTGTAGGTAATGCTGTCGGTTAGGGCCTGGAAAGACGCATCCACAATGTTAGGGGAGACACCGACCGTGAACCACCGGTTGCCGTCTGCGTCCGCGCTTTCGATCAATACACGGGTGACCGCTTCCGTGCCGCCGGTGAGGATACGAACCTTAAAGTCCACCAGACGGATTTCGTCGATATAGGACTGGTACTTGCCGAGATCCTTGCGGAGTGCTTCGTCGAGAGCATTGATCGGGCCGTTCCCCTCGCCCACAGAAATAAACTGCTCTCCATCCACAACTACCTTGGCGGTTGCTTCTGACACAGTCACCAACTCTCCCAAGGCGTTGTATCGCCGTTCTACGAGGACACGGAAAGAATTCACCGTGAAATATTCCGGCACCTGCCCCAGCATGCGGCGCGCCAGCAGCTGGAATGAGGCTTCCGCGCCGTCGTAGGAATAGCCCAGATATTCCCTCTCTTTCACTTCGTCCAACAGACGGTTGATGCGCGGGTCCTTGCTGTCAACGTCGATGCCCGCCGCTTCAAACTGCGCCAATACATTAGAGCGCCCTGACTGATCGGACACAGAGATATGGCGCTTATTGCCAACGCTCTCCGGTTCTACATGCTCATAGGTCGATGGGTTTTTCAAAATGGCCGAAACGTGGATGCCCGCTTTGGATGCGAAAGCGCTGTCGCCCACATAAGGCGCATAGCGATCCGGCGCACGGTTCAGCAATTCGTCCAGCGTGCGCGACACATGAGTGATGTCTTTGAGCTGACCTTCCGTAACACCGATCTCAAAGCGGTCAGCATATTCTGGCTTCAGCAGAAGTGTCGGAATAAGTGAGACCATGTTGGCATTGCCACAGCGCTCGCCAAGGCCATTGAGCGTGCCCTGGATCTGGCGCACGCCCGCGCGAACCGCTGCCAGCGTATTGGCAACTGCGTTCTCTGTATCATTGTGACAATGAATACCGAGGCGGTCGCCGGGGAAGTCCTTCGTGAGATCGGTCACGATCTGCTGAACCTCATGGGGGAGCGTGCCCCCATTGGTGTCACAGAGGATCGCCCAGCGCGCACCTTCATCGAGCGCAGCTTTTACGCAAGCCCGCGCATAGTCCGGATTTGCCTTGTAGCCATCAAAAAAATGTTCGCAATCGATCATAGCTTCACGGCCACGGGCGATGATGGCTCGTACGCTGTCGGTGATGGTCTCCAGATTCTCATCATTGGTGATGCCGAGGGCGACATCTACATGGAAGTCCCAGCTTTTTGCCACGAGACACACAGCTGAGGCTGAACTGTCGAGAATGGCGGCAAGACCCGGGTCGTTATCCGCAGACCGCCCTGCCCGTTTGGTCATGCCAAAGGCGGTAAATGTGGCGTGCTTCAGACCTGGATCGGCGGAGAAGAAATCTGTGTCCGTTGGATTGGCCCCGGGATAGCCGCCTTCCACATAGTCGAGACCGAGCTTGTCGAGCAAGCCCGCAATGAGCCGCTTGTCCTCGACAGAGAAATCCACGCCCTGCGTCTGCGCGCCATCGCGCAATGTCGTGTCGAAGAGGTAAAGCCGTTCTTTGCTCATTTTACTTGTCCATTTGTTGATCGCATTTTCGCACCGCAAAACCGCTACACACTTTTGCTGAAAATGCTCAACGGACACATGTCCGCCCAACCGTGTTCCCTGTGTCGCCACCGGCCGGTTCTTAACGTCTGAATTTCTGAAGAAAACGTGCTCGAACGGCGGCGGCCAATGCTATTAGCCGCTGATAATCAGACCCTTAATAATGATCGCGTTGATGAGGTTCATCGGATCGGTCTCGCCGTTATTGCTTCAATCTTATGCTTTTTGCCCGCCCAAACGAGCCAATGCCCGCTCGCGCCCTAGAAGAGGTAGCAGGTTTGCAAGCTCAGGTCCATGCCGAAGACCCGTGAGCGCCAGGCGCAGCGGCATGAAGAGGCCCTTGCCCTTGCGCCCGGTTTCTTCTTTCAGCGCACCGGTCCAGGACTTCCAGGTGGTCTCATCCCAGGGCTCCGCGGGCAATGCAGCCGCTGCTGCCGCGATAAAGTCTGCATCGTCCCCTTCGATGACGGGCTCTACAGGCCCATGAGCCACGTGCCACCACTCGGCCACCCCATCAAAAAGGGTGAGGTTGGGGCGCACGGCGTCCCAAAACTCTGCGCCGCCCTCAATGCCGCGCTCTGCCAATCGGTCAGATACCGTTTCGAATGGCGTCATGTGCATGAGCGCTGCGTTGACGCGCTCCAGTTCCCGCTTATCAAATCGGTGGCCAGAGCGCCCTACCTCGCCTGGCTCAAACTCATCTGCCAAGATCTTAAGGTCGGACCTGGCAATTGCCGCATCCGACGTGCCCAGCTTCGCAAGGAATGACGTCACGGCCATAGGCTCAAAGCCTGCGTCGCGCAGCGCTTCGATTGAGTATTCGCCGCGCAGGCGCTTGGAAAGCGGCTGGCCCTCTTCATTCAGCAACAGTGAATGATGACCGAAGATGGGTGGCTCTGCACCCAGCGCCCGAAACACCTGCACCTGTGCGCCGGTATTGGTCACGTGATCTTCACCGCGCACGATATGGGTAATCTCCATATCAATGTCATCCACAACACTTGGCAGCGTATAGAGATAAGAACCGTCGCCACGGATGAGGATCGGGTCAGACAGGCTCTTCGTGTCGACCTTGACCTGTCCTAAAAAGAGGTCATCGAATTCCACGACTTCCGGATCGAGCTTGAAGCGCCAATGGGGCTGGCGACCTTCTGCTTCGAAGGCGGCCTTCTCTTCATCTGTCAGGTTGAGTGCCGCGCGGTCGTATACTGGCGGAAGCTTTCGGCCGAGCTGACGTTTGCGTTTGCGGTCAAGTTCGTCGGGTGTTTCGTAACAGGGGTAGAGCCGTCCGTCTGCTTTCAGCTTCTCAACTGTCTCTGCATAGCGGTCGAACCGGTCCGACTGACGAAAGGTCTTGTCATGGGTGAGGCCAAGCCAGGCCATATCCGCAATGATCTTGTCGGCATATTCCTGGGTTGAGCGCTCTGTATCTGTATCGTCCAGACGGAGAATAAAGGTCCCGCCCTCTTTCTTTGCCAGCAGCCAATTGAACAAGGCCGTGCGAACATTGCCGACATGAATGGTGCCGGTAGGGCTCGGGGCAAATCTTAGACAAGCAGTCATAATCTTCCTTACCGCGCGTCGCGATAACCGTTGGTGATGGGATAGCGACGGTCCCGCCCGAAATTGCGGGACGTTACCTTGACGCCAGGGGCTGCCTGACGGCGCTTATATTCGGCAATGTAGAGCAAGTGCTCGATGCGTTTTACAAGGTCACGGTCATGACCGCGTTCGACAATCTCCGCGAACGGCATTTCTTTCTCAACGAGACATTCCAGGATGTCGTCCAACACCTCGTAGGGTGGCAATGAGTCTTCGTCTTTCTGATCTTCGCGAAGCTCTGCCGACGGAGGCTTGGTGATGATGTTGACCGGGATCACCTCACCCTCCGGCCCAAGGCCAATTGACGGCTTGTTCGCGTTCCGCCAGCGGCAGAGCGCAAACACCTGGAGCTTGTAGAGGTCCTTGATCGGGTTGTAGCCCCCATTCATGTCGCCATAGAGCGTGGCGTACCCAACGGAGACCTCAGACTTGTTGCCCGTCGTCACCACCATGCTGCCAAACTTGTTAGAGAGTGCCATCAGAATGGTGCCGCGGGTCCGTGACTGCAGGTTTTCTTCCGTCGTGTCGGACTGGGTGTTCGCGAACATAGGATCGAGCGCTGAAAGAAAACCCTTCACAGGCCCCTCAATGGGAATGCTGTCATAGCGTACACCGAGCGCAGCGGCACATTGCTCCGCGTCGCTGACGCTCTCATCGGCTGTGTATTTGTACGGCAGCATCACGCAATGCACTTTGTCCGCGCCCAGCGCATCCACCGCCATGGCCGCACAGATCGCCGAGTCGACGCCACCAGACAGGCCGAGGACCACGCCCGGAAAACGGTTCTTGGTCACATAATCGCGCAGGCCCAATACGCAGGCATTGTAGATGGCTTCGTCCCCATCCGGGATGTCAGCGGCCTCTTCCTTGGTGCATACCCAGCCGCTGCCTTCGCGGGCCCAAGTTGTCACAAGGACAGTTTCTTCCCAGGCCCGCATCTGCGAGGCAAGGGACAAGTCGCTGTTCAGGACAAATGACGCGCCATCAAATACGAGCTCGTCCTGACCGCCGATTTGATTGAGATAGACCAGTGGCAATCCGGTCTCGTTGATCCGGGCAACACAATGCTGCATGCGGGCGTCGTGCTTCTCCGTATCAAAGGGCGAGCCATTTGGAACAAGAAGCATTTCTGCGCCGGTTTCTTCGAGGCATTCGGTTACATCTTCAAACCAGATGTCTTCGCAGACGGGCACCCCTAAGCGCACGCCCCGGAATGGCAAAGGCCCTGGCATGCTGCCTGCTGCAAACACACGCGGCTCATCAAAGACGCCATAGTTTGGCAGATGCACCTTGTGGCGCTTCCCAACGATCTCGCCGCCGTCGATCAGGACCATGGAGTTATGCAGGCCCGTCTCTTCGCGGGACGGGGCGCCGATCAGGTAGCCCGGCCCGCCATCGCACGTGTCTTTCGCAAGTTCTGTGAGGGCCTCGTCCACAGCCAGCTGGAAGGAGGGCTTCAACACCAGATCTTCCGGCGGATAACCGATCAGAAAGAGCTCCGGGAACATGACCAGATCGGCCCCTGCCTCAGCGGCGTCGGCACGCGCAGCTCGGGCTTTCGCCATATTGCCCGCAATGTCGCCGACAGTCGGGTTCAACTGGGCAAGGGCTATTTTCAACTGATCGGTCATGGGTAAAGGCTTTAGACTCAACTCTCTGTCAGATCGGGAACGTGTTTCTAGCTTGCTGTTCGTGCATGAACAATAGGGTCCGCAATTTACGTAACGAATATGGGGTTTTACAGGTGGTGCATCACCCTCTCCCTGTCTATATGCTGGCGGCAACAAACATTAAAAATGGGGAGAAATAGGATGGCTGAGGCGACAAATCGTCAGATCCTGCTTGTGGAAACGCCGCAGGGCAAGCTTGGCGCGGAACACTTCAAAATGGCTGAAACGGCAGTGCCCGCGCTCTCCGATGAGGGCACGCTGCTGGTGCGGACCCATTATATCTCCCTTGATGCCGCCAACCGGGCCTGGATGCAGGGCGCGACCTATCGTGACGCGGTTGAGTCCGGTCAGGTGATGGCCGGCGGGGCCATTGCTGAAGTGGTTGAAAGCAAGTCCCCTGATTTCTCGTCAGGCGATCTCGTTTTCGCTGATACGGGCTGGCAGGATTATGCGGTGGTTCCAGCGAAGGGCGCGCAAAAAGTGCCGTCAATGGAGCCAAAAACGCATCTTCTGAGCGTTTATGGCGTTGCGGGTCTCACCGCCTATTTTGGCCTTCTTAATTGCGCAACCCCAAAAGCAGGCGAGACCATACTGGTTTCCGCAGCGGCTGGATCTGTCGGCACACTCGTTGGCCAGATCGCCAAAGCCGCCGTACCGGACTGCACCGTGATCGGAATTGCCGGGTCTGACGAGAAATGCCAATGGCTCAAAGACGAGCTCGGGTTTGACGCCACCGTGAACTACAAGACAGAGCCGGTGTTTAAAGCTCTGAAAGCTGTCGCGCCTCAGGGCATTGACGTCTATTTCGACAATGTGGGTGGCGACATTCTGGAAGCCGCTCTTTTCCGCATGAACAATTTTGGTCGTATCGCGTGTTGCGGTGCTGTCTCTCAGTATGATGGTGCCCCACCTTCCGCTGGCCCACGCGGTGTGCCTGGCCTCATCGTGACCAAGCGCCTCAATCTGCGCGGTTTCATCATGTCTGACTTCCCTAATGAGCGGGAGAAAGCGCTGAAGGACCTGGAAGGCTGGGTGGCTGAGGGCAAGATCAAGGTTCAGGAAGACATTATTGACGGCCTGGAGAATACACCCGCCGCCTTGATCGGCTTGCTTGCGGGCGAGAACCGCGGCAAACGCATGGTAAAAGTCATTTAGTGCAGCTCTCATGAGCAAACGACCAAATTTTCTGATCTTCATGCCGGACCAGTTGCGCGCCGATTGCGTTGGTGCATTTGGCAACCCTATTGTGCAAACGCCAAACCTGGATGCGTTTGCCGCCCAGGGAACGCGATTCACCAACGCGTTTTGTCAGAACTCCGTCTGCAGCCCGAGCCGGGTTTCCATGTTTACCGGCTGGTATCCGCATGTGCGAGGTCATCGCACTCTCACCCACCTCATCAAGCCCTGGGAGCCCAACCTATTAAAGCTCCTGAAAGATGGCGGCTACAATGTCGCCTGGGCCGGCGCACGCGGTGACACTTTCGCACCGGGTGTGTTGGAGGAAAGTACAGACTTTCATGGCTTCACAACCTACCCGTCCATGTTTTTCGAGTTCGACAAAACGCCCCGGGAAGATGCGCTGGCACGGGCCTTCTATCATGGTGAACGCAAGGGCAAGGATGGTACGGGCGACGGACCTTTCCTTGACCTAGACGAGGCCAACCTTCAGACAGCCCTTCAATGGCTCGAAGATGCGCCAGAGGGCCCTTGGGTACTGTTCATCGCGCAGATCTTTCCGCACCTTCCCTTTGAAGTGGAGGAACCTTTTTTCAGCCTTCATGATCGAGGTGAGATGCCTCGGCGGGCTGAGGCAGATCTCTCGACCAAACCGCGCTTCATGCAAACGCTGAAAGAGACCCACGGGCGGGATCGCTTGAGCGATGATGAGTGGCAGGAAATTGTCGCGACCTATTACGGCATGATCTCGCGCATCGATGCACAATTTGGCCGGTTGATGGAGGTGCTCAATGCCAGCGGGCACGCTGATGACACGATGACCCTCTTCTTCACCGACCATGGTGAATATGCCGGTGATTTTGATCAGGTGGAAAAATGGTCAAGCGGTCTTGATGAATGCCTGGTGCGCAACCCGCTCATTATCGGCGGACCAGGCGTTGCCCAAGGGAGTACCGCGGACACCATGGTAGAGATGGTCGATCTCCTCCCTACCCTGCTCGACTATGCGTGCATTGACGCAAACCACACCCATTTCGGGAAAAGCCTGAAGACCGTTCTTGCAGACCCCTCAACGCCGCATCGTGAATTCGCTTTCTCTGAAGGCGGATACACTGACACCGAAGCGGATCTCGTGGAGCAGGCAGATTTTCCCTATGACCTGAAAGCAGGGTTGCAACAGCAAGACCCCAAACTTGCTGGCAAGGCCATCTCCGTACGCAGCCAGGACTGGGCCTACATCTATCGATTGTATGAGAGTGATGAGTTTTACGACCGGACAAACGACCCTTTAGAGGAGCGCAACCTCATCAATGATCCAACGCACCAAACAAAAATCAGGGAAATGAAAGACCGTATCCTTACATGGATGGTCGAGACCGCAGACGTCATTCCCTGGGATACAGACCCAAGAAACTGAACAATCCAACCACCACCCAATCTAACAGGAGACAGATATGTCAAACATGATCAGTAAAGAAGTGCAGTTGGCTGCACGACCCGACGGGGAGCCCAAAGACAGCGACTTTCAAATCGTTGAGGTACCAGTTACGGCACCAAGCGCTGGTGAATTCCTCGTTCAAAACCTCTGGATGTCGGTCGACCCCTATATGCGTGGCCGCATGATGGACCGGGAAAGCTATGTGCCTCCGTTCCAGATTGGTGAAACCATGGATGGCGGCTGCATTGGCAAGGTGATCGAGTCCAACAATGAAAACTTCGCCGTTGGCGACTATGTCAATTCCATGAATGGATGGCGCGAGCTCTATGTGACCGACGGCGCCATGGTGAACAAGATCGACCCAGCTATGGGACCGATTGAGGCCAATCTCGGCACGCTCGGCATGCCGGGCATGACGGCCTATGCTGGGCTCTTCAAAGTGGCCGGCCTCAAGGACGGTGAGAACGTTTTCGTGTCCGCAGCCTCCGGCGCTGTGGGCGCGGTCGTGTGCCAACTCGCAAAGGCGCATGGGTGTTATGTGGTCGGTTCAGCCGGTTCTGACGACAAGTGCAAATGGCTTGAAGAAGTCGCAGGCATTGATAAAGCCATCAACTACAAGACCTGTGGCGATCTGGACGCGGCTGTCCGCGATGCCTTCCCAAAAGGCATTGATGTCTATTTCGAGAATGTGGGTGGCGCCCATCTTCAGGCGGCCATCAACTATATGAACCCGCATGGTCGTGCAGCACTTTGCGGCATGATCGAGCAGTACAACGACAAAGAGCCACGTCCAGGCCCGAACAATCTCATCCAGATTGTCGGTAAGAGCCTGAAGCTCGAAGGCTTTATTGTTTCCAACCATCTCGACATCATTCCGGATTTCTATGCGGAGATGGCGAAGCTCATCAGCAGCGGTCAGATGAAAACCGAGCAGACAGTGGAAGAAGGCATTGAGAATGCTCCCAAGGCCTTCCTTAATCTGTTCTCAGGTGCCAATTTCGGCAAGATGCTGGTGAAGATCAGCGACGATCCATCTGCATAAGCCGGGTGGCTTTTCGCCATCCCCATTGCTAAAATTTATGGCCCGGCGGCATCTGCTGCCGGGTTGTCTTTTGGAGGATCACGACCGTGCCGACGACGAACCAACGCTGGGTGCTTGCATCCCGACCTGATGGGAAACCCGCTCCTGAAAACTTCCGGTTGGAGGAGGTTGAACTTGCTGATCCCGGTGAGCATGAGCTGTTGATCCAGGCCAAGTATATTTCCATTGATCCTGGCATGCGATCGCGCCTCTCCGCAGACAGTTATGCAGCTGCGCTGCAGGTTGGTGAGGTCATCGAAGGCGCCATGGTTGGCGAAGTCATCCAGTCCAATAATGAAAAGTTCGCAGTTGGCGATCTGGTCACAGGTGGTTTTGGGTGGCAGTCCCATGCGCTCTCCAACGGACGCGGTCTTGCAAAGCTTGATGCTGCCATGTTCCAGGGGCCCCTTCGCGTTACCGCCGCCATTGGCGTACTTGGCATTCCTGGGCTTACGTCCTATTTCGGTTTGCAAGATCTTGGGCAGCCGAAAGAAGGCGAAACGGTTCTGATTTCTTCAGCAGCCGGGCCTGTCGGCGCTACCGCCGGACAGATTGCGAAAATGAAGGGATGCCGTACCGTTGGCATCGCCGGCTCGAAAGAGAAATGTGCTTACGTCACCGGTGAACTCGGGTTTGATGCCTGCATCAATTACAAAGAAGTGGCGAACCTGGAAGATGCCATCAAAGGTGCCTGCCCTGACGGTGTGGATATCTATTTTGATAATGTGGGTGGTGAGATGCTGGACGCTGCCATCGCCAACACCAATGAACGTGCGCGGATCATCATCTCCGGCGCTGTATCAGAATATAACAAGGCCGAACCGCGCGGTATTCGCAATACGCTCCGCTTCATCACCCATCGCCTGCGCATGGAAGGGCTTGTCGTCTTTGATTATTTCAAGCAGTTCCGCGATGCCCAGGCAGAAATGGGTGGATGGATCATGCAGGGCAAGCTGATCTACACCGAAGATATCAGCGAAGGACTTGAGACCGCACCTGCTGCTTTTGCGGGCCTCTTTGAAGGCGAAAACTTTGGGCGGCGGCTTGTCAAAGTGAGCTAACAAAAAAGGCGGGCTTCTGTACACAGAGCCCGCCTCTTTCAATATGTTTTGTTGCCGTCAGATTGAAACGACGTTGTTTTCCGGTGTCCGGCTGTCGCGCTCTTTCTTCAAGCCTTCGGCGATGAGGAAGGCGAGTTCCAAGGACTGACTTGCGTTCAATCGTGGATCGCAATGTGTGTGGTAGCGATCTGACAGGTCTTCCTCGCCAATCGCTTGCGCTCCACCGAGACATTCAGTCACATTCTGACCGGTCATCTCGAAATGGACGCCACCTGCATGAGTTCCGAGATCTCGGTGCACGCTCATGAACTGCTGCACTTCAGCCAGCACCCTGTCGACCGGACGGGTCTTGTAGCCCGTTGAGGCTTTGATTGTGTTGCCGTGCATGGGATCGCAGGACCAGACAACCTTACGGCCTTCTTTTTCCACCGCCTGGACAAGTGTTGGAAGATGCTTTTCAACATTCTCCGCGCCGAAGCGGCAGATGAGGGTCAAACGACCAGCCTCATTGTCAGGGTTCAGCGCATCAATGAGGCGCAGCAGATCGTCCGGCTCCATCGACGGGCCACACTTCATGCCAATTGGGTTTTTCACCCCTCGGCAGAATTCCACATGTGCATGGTCTGCCTGACGAGTCCGGTCGCCAATCCACAGCATATGTGCTGACGTGTCGTACCAGTCGCCGGATGTTGAATCGACGCGGGTCATGGCCTGCTCATAGCCCAGCAAAAGCGCTTCGTGGCTTGTGTAAAAAGAGGTCGTCTGCAGCTGCGGTACGGTGTCCGCATCAATGCCGCAGGCCCGCATGAAGTCGAGCGCTTCGGTGATACGCTGCGCAACGTCTTCGTAGCGTTTCTTGCCTTCGCCCTCGCCGACGAAGCCAAGTGTCCAGCGGTGGACATAGTCGAGGTCAGCATACCCGCCGGTCGCAAATGCGCGGATGAGATTGAGCGCCGCCGCTGACTGGCTGTAGGCCTGTAGCTGACGTCGGGGATCGGGCACACGGGCTTCTTCCGTGAACTCAATGCCATTAATGATGTCACCGCGGTAGCTTGGCAGTGTGACATCGCCAATTGTCTCGCTGTCGGACGAGCGCGGCTTTGCGAACTGGCCGGCGATACGACCAACCTTCACTACAGGCACAGCTGCGGCATAGGTAAGGACCACCGCCATCTGCAAAAGCACGCGGAACGTGTCGCGAATATTGTCCGGGTGGAACTCGGCGAAGCTCTCCGCGCAGTCGCCGCCCTGCAAGAGGAAAGCGCGCCCTTCGCAGACTTCGGCCAGATCCTTCTTCAGGTTGCGGGCCTCCCCTGCAAATACGAGCGGGGGAGATTTCGCAAGAGTCGCCTCTACGTCTGACACCACAGCCGCATCTGGATAGGTCGGCACCTGGAGAATAGGCTTCTCTCTCCAGCTCGAAGGGGACCAATTTTTCGATGCGCTGCCGTCTGGCATGGCTAACCTCTTGTAATAAAGCACTTATTCGCAAACCTTCTGACACGTCGACCCATCTCATCCAGTTAAATCACCGGGTTCTGACAGGTGTACTCAGAAGGCGGGAAGTTATAGGCCCAATCAGTTCCAATGAAAAGGCTAAGTGCTTGAGATGGTTAGTTCCTTTAGACAATTCAATCGCTTTCACCTGCCTGTGAAAAGCTCATCCCGCCATGCCGTCAGCCCAGCGCTTCTGCATTTCGGCAGGTGACACCTCTTCTGTCTGTGACGCAACAAACCATGTATGGCCAAAGGGGTCCTGCAACATGCCGCTCCTGTCACCAAAAAACTGGTCTTTGACCGGCCGGAGTTCCACACCACCTGCCTCTATAGCACCGGCAAATACCCGGTCTACATCGTCCACATAGATATGCAGCTTTACCGGTGACCCGCCGAGGCTTTCTGGCGAAATCGCCCCAAAATCCGGGTATTCGTCTGACAACATCAGGGTCGAACTGCCTAGTGTCAGTTCAGCATGACCTATACGACCATCAGCCGGGTCTTCCAGACGGTACTTTTCCACTGCCCCAAAGGCGCGTGTATAGAAATCAATCGCTGCCGCGCCATCTCGGACAGCAATATAGGGCATCAGACCGTGGGCGGTGACATTGGGCATGACTATCTCCTTGCCAGAACCATTAAATTACGTTACGTAGTGTTTCATAATGATCGACAGAGTCAAGACGGAAAAACCAAAACGTGGCCGACCACGGAGCCAAGCAGCCCGAAGGGCAATCCTTGTCGCCGCAGCTGATCTATTGGAAGAAGGCGGCATTTCTGCCGTTACGATGGAAGCGGTGGCAACCCGCGCAAAAGTTGGGAAGCCTACGATTTATCGGTCCTGGCCGAATGCCCAGGCGCTTGCCATGGCTACCCTCATGGAAGCTGATACCGCACAGACGACTGTTCAGGAGAGCGGTTCTCCCCTGGCGGATTTAGAAGGGCAGCTCCTCAAAGTGGTCGAAAAATTCGCGACCAAACGTGGCGGGCAGGTTCGCCTCATGCTGGCGGCGGCGGAACAAGACAGTGAAATCGCCAAAGGGTTCCGCAATCAGGTCATCCTGAAAAGCCGTGTCGAAGGGCATGCGCTTCTGACGCGCGCAATTTCCGCCGGTGATATTCGTACGGATGTGGATATCGAGATATCGCTCGACATGATCTATGGGCCGCTTTTCTATCGGGTGCTGATTGGCCACCTGCCTCTCGACGAGGAATTCGCAAAAGGGCTGCTTAAGGAAGTCCTGCGCGGTTTGCAGCCGTCAGACTAGTCCGCTGCCTTCAGTTCCGGTGCGACCCATTTTTCTTTCATGGTCACCAGTTCTTCTGCAGCCGTCGGGTGAACCGCGACCGTCATATCAAACTGCGCTTTCGTGGCGCCCATGGTGACGGCAATGCCAATGGCCTGGATCATCTCTCCTGAGTGCGGCCCGATAATGTGACAGCCGACAACCTTGTCTGTTGCCGCGTCGACGATGATTTTCATCATGGTCTGTTCGTCACGACCTGACAGCGTGTGCTTCATGGCTCGGAACTTCGACTTATAGATATCTATGTCAGAAAATTCGGCGCGGGCCTGCTCTTCTGTGAGGCCCACCGTCCCGATCTCTGGCTGTGAGAAGACGGCTGTTGGAATGATGGAGTGATCAACTGCTTGCGGATTGTTGTTGAACACCGTCTCGGCAAAAGCTGCCCCTTCGCGGATCGCAATGGGGGTCAGGTTTGCCCGGTCCGTCACATCGCCAACGGCATAGATGTTTTCGACATTCGTCCGCGAATATTCATCAACCAGGATTTCTCCCTTGCGGCCGGTCTCAATGCCAACCGATTCGAGGCCCAAGCCTTTGGTGTTGGGATCACGACCAATGGCGAACATGACAAGCCCTGTATCCAGAACCTCCCCATTGCTCAGGTGCGCCTTATAGGCTTCACCTGTTTTCTCAATTTCTGTGAAGACACTGCCCGTGACGACCCGGATGCCTTTTTTCTCCATCTCTTCATGGAGCGTGACACGCAGATCATCATCAAAGCCGCGGAGAATCTCCTCGCCGCGATAAAGCAGTGTTGTCTCAATGCCCAAACCATTGAAGATGCCCGCAAACTCAACCGCGATATATCCGCCACCGGCAACGATCACCTTGTCCGGCAATGCATCCAGATGAAAAGCCTCGTTGGACGTGATGGCATGTTCAGCACCTTTAAGCTTCTCATCCACATTGGCCGTTGCGCCGGTTGCGATGAGAATTTTGTCAGCGGTTACATCGCGATCTTCACCAACCAGATGAACGGTATGAGCGTCCTTCAGGACCGCTCTGCTGTCGATAATCTCAACACCTGAATTGTTGAGATTACGGATGTAAATCTGGTTGAGCCGATCAATCTCTTTGTCCTTATTGTCCCGAAGCGTTGTCCAATCGAAACTCGCTTCCGGCACTGTCCAGCCAAATCCCGCGGCGTCTTCAAACTCCTCGTGGAACTGGCTTGCATAAACAAAGAGCTTTTTGGGAACACAGCCTCGGATCACGCAGGTCCCGCCAACGCGATATTCTTCCGCGACTGCGACCTTCGCCCCATGTGAGGCTGACATACGCGCCGCTCTGACCCCGCCTGAGCCTGCGCCGATCACAAAAAGATCATAGTCAAAGTTTGTCTCAGCCATGGCGCAGTCCCTTCACGCTCTTGTTTGTTTTCCGGATCACTCGGATGCGGAGATCACCCTATTTCGGCTCTACCAAATGTGTGCCGCCATCGGTTCCGACAATAGCGACATCGGCGATCCCGATAAAAAATCCGTTATCGACGACGCCTGGAATCATATTCAACGCCTTCTCCAACCCGTCCGGGTCAGGAATTGCGCCAAATTGGCAGTCATAAATGAAATTCTCGCTGTCGGTGAGGAACGGCTCACCATATTCATCCGCCCGGCGTTCAACCGAGCCTGTGCAGCCAAGCTCAGCAGCCACTTTCTCAATTTTGGCGACTGTCGTGCGGCACCCGAACGGAATGACTTCAATTGGAAAGGGGAAGGCCCCAAGCGTCTCAACCTGTTTGGACGCGTCCGTGATCACAATCATGCGGTCAGAGGCGGTTGCCACAATTTTTTCTCGCAATAGAGCTCCGCCGCCACCTTTCACCAGCCGCAATTGCGCATCAAACTCGTCAGCGCCATCGATAGTGAGATCAAGGTGAGGGGTGTCAGAAAGCGTTGTGAGGGGGATACCCAGCTCTTTGGCGAGAGCTGCCGTGCGGTCCGAAGTCGGTACGCAGAGAACATTCAGTCCCTTCGTGACCTTTTCTCCCAAAAGCCTTACGAGATGCTCTGCTGTGGAGCCCGTCCCCAGGCCGAGCTTCATCCCGTCTTCAACAAAATCGAGCGCGCGCTCTGCGGATCGTTTCTTCTGGTCGTCTGCGCTCATGCTGCCTTCGCCTCTCTGCGAGGCAGATCAGAGACCGGCCATCGCGACATATTTGATCTCTAGGAATTCCTCGATGCCCCACTGGCCGCCTTCGCGACCGACACCCGATTCCTTCCAGCCACCGAACGGGGCCACCTCTGTTGAGATGATCCCCGCGTTGACGCCTACCAGGCCATATTCAAGGGCAGAGGCGACTCGCCAGCAGCGGCCAATATCGCGGGCATAGAAATAGGCCGCAAGGCCAAAAGGTGTATCATTTGCCAGTTTAATGGCTTCTTCCTCAGTTTCGAACCGGAAGACCGGTGCAACCGGGCCAAATGTCTCCTCGCTCGCGATTTTCATGTCCGTGGTGACATCAGCCAGAACTGTCGGCTCGTAGAACGTCCCTCCCAGCGCGTGACGTTTTCCACCGGTCAGAAGACGTGCGCCCTTCCCGACTGCGTCGGAAACATGCTCCTCTACCTTCTCGACACCAGCCATATCAATCAGTGGGCCCTGACCGACACCTTCTTCCAGGCCATTGCCCACTTTCAGCTCCGCTGCTTTGGTGGCGAGCTTTTCGACAAACTCATCGTAGACGCTGGTATGGACCAGGAAGCGGTTCGTACAGATGCAGGTCTGGCCGGTGTTGCGATATTTTGCAGCCAGTCCGCCTTCCACCGCCGCATCAATATCGGCATCCTCAAAAACAATGAAAGGCGCGTTGCCGCCCAATTCCATAGACATTTTTTTGATGGTTGATGCCCCCTGCTCCATCAACAGGCGGCCAACTTCCGTTGAGCCGGTGAAGGTCAGCTTTCTCACCTTAGGATTGGACGTGAGCTCGCCACCGATCTCACCTGACTTACCCGTCAGCACTGAAAAGACCCCATTGGGAACGCCTGCCCGTTCCGCCAGCTCTGCCATGGCGAAAGCGGACAAAGGCGTTTGTGTCGCTGGCTTTGCGACAACAGTGCAACCCGCTGCCAGCGCAGGCCCAACCTTCCGGGTGATCATGGCGGCCGGGAAGTTCCACGGTGTAATGGACGCCACGACCCCCACCGGCTGCTTCAAGACCACGATCTGGCGGTCATTGGTAGGAGCGGGAACGATTTCCCCATGAATGCGTTTGGCCTCTTCCGCATAGAATTCGAGGAAGGACGCAGCGTATGTGATCTCTCCCTTGGCTTCAGCCAGCGGTTTGCCCTGCTCGCTTGTGAGGATCAGAGCCAAATCGTCGGCATTTTCCATCATCAAATCGAACCATCGCCGCAAGATGACACTTCGCTCTTTCGCAGTGAGGGCGGCCCAGGCAGGGCCTGCAGCATAGGCCGCGTCAATTGCCCGCTCTGTCTCCGCTTTCCCGAGCACCGGCACTTCTGCGATCACCTCACCCGTCGCCGGATTGGTCACCGCCGTTTTTGCTGCATCCTGACCCGCCCAGCTCCCATCAATGTAGCAAAGTGTGCGCAGGAGATCGGGATCGCGAAGGTTCATGGGGTCGTGTCCTCTTGGTCATTTTGAGCGGACCATTGCGGTCCTTCTTCACATCATCTTGCGCATTCTGATGCAGGTGCATCAAGACCCTGTCTCTGCGCCCGCGCATATTCGACACAAAATATTCGACACGAGCCCCTAATGAGAGGACGATGCCCGTCAATGACAGAGACCGCCGCATTTTCTGACACTTATACGACCGCTCGAGATCGCTTCTTGGAGGCCGCTCAAGCAGCTGGTGGAGATGTGCAGTACTATGTGAACCCGCACGCAAAGGGGCCCTCCGGCGAGACACTCTCCATGGACACTGCCTGGTTCGGCCCAAGAGATGCCAGTGCGGTCCTGCTCAACACTTGTGGTACCCATGGCGCAGAGGGATTTGCAGGATCTGCGGCCCAACTGGACTGGATCAAAGAAGGAGGACCGACGACCCTGCCGCCAGGAGTGGCTGTCCTCATGGTCCATGCGGTGAACCCGTTCGGCTTTGCCTGGTGTCTAAGGGGCACAGAAAACAATGTCGATCTCAACCGAAACTGGCTGGATCATTCAGCACCTCACCCGGAAAATCCGCTCTATGAGCAGATCCACCCCTTGCTCTGTCCCAAACGGATGGACGAAAAAGCCATCCGACGCCTCCTCAACGAAGGAGCGCGCCTGATCGCAAAACACGGCCTTTGGTCCATTGAAGATGCCATCAGTCGCGGTCAATACAGCCATCCTGACGGGTTTCACTTCGGGGGGACGTCCCTTGAATGGTCCACCGCAACGTTAAAAGAGCTTGTTGAGCGAGAACTTGCGACCACCCGGCAGGTTGGTTTCATCGACTGGCACACGGGACCTGTTGGGGACGGAGAGCTCATCTATCTCTGTTTTTCTCCGCCGGGAAGTCCGGGCCTTGCACAGGCAAAGCACTGGTGGGGCCGTGAAGCGCTTAACGCCGACCATGTGGACCAGCTTTGGGGCTCTAAGCGTCCGACCCGGAATGGCATCCTGTTCTGGGGGATTGAGGAGGCCCTAGCGTCCCATGCCACATTTGCCGGCGCCGTTGTGGAGTTCCGTTCTTCAAGTCCGAAATCAAATGCCGCTGAAGCCCTTCGTGTCTCCATGCTGGAGCGATGGCTCCGGTTTGAAGGTGGGTTGGATGCCCCAGAAGCGGCCTCCTACCTCGCTGAAATTCGCGAAGACTACGCGCCTGACCGTGAGAGCTTCCGTACCAATGTTATCAGAAATGCCCGCACCACTTATGAACAGACCCTCGCCGGCCTGGCTGAATGGCGCGGTGCTGACGCAGCGGATTAGACTCTTTATAGGTGCCCATTGAGAGATTGAATCAAGAGGTTCAGACTTTGATTCAACGGATGTGTGAAATGAATGAGTTATCCTCATCCCATCTATGAGGTGTCAGCTGGGTTAGAATTTGAGTCCGGTTAGAGCAATAAGCGGTTGAAAGTGAATCTCTTTATGACTTATCCACACTTCACTTATTCCTACCGTCAGATTGGTTTCAGCTCATGAGTTCTTCTGCAGTCGTCCTGTTCGATCTCGACGGCACTCTTGCCGACACGGCACTCGATCTCTGCCATACGATGAATGTGCTGTTGGAGCGCCATGGACGTGTGCCCGTTCCGGACACGCAAATGCGCTCAATGGTTGGCGCAGGTGCACGAAAAATCATGGAAAAGGCATTTGAGGCGACGGGCGCCCCGGCCAATGAAGGTCAGCTGGACGGACTGTTTGAGGAGTTCCTTGACTATTATGGGGATCATATTGCCGACCATACGGTTCTCTTTCCTGGCGTTCTGGATCAGCTTGAGGCGCTGCGCGCACGCGATATCAACCTCGGCGTCTGCACCAATAAAGCGGAGCGGCTGACCCACCAGCTACTCAAGACCCTCGAAATAGACCACTTTTTCCCGGTCGTGATTGGCGGCGACACGCTTCCTGTGAGGAAACCCGACCCGCTCCATCTGACAGAAGCTGTTACCCGCCTTGGCGGTGCGGTGGACGGTACAGTCATGGTGGGCGATAGCAGTCCAGACATCCGGGCGGCAGAAGCCGCATCCATTGCCTCGATCTGTGTCACATTTGGTTATACGGACATCCCTGCCCCCGATCTCGGCGCCGATCATCTGATCGACCATTATGACGCCTTGCCCGATGCCCTAAAGGTGCTTCGGCCAGATCACTTCTGAGCGTCAACAGAGATCCAGAACATCCTCTCCATCCATTAAACGGATGGCCCGGTAGTCGCATTTTCCGGTACCGCGCTGGAACAGAGAGTTCGCAATCAACCAGACCTGCACGACCTTTGCCGGAACCTCGCCGCCAATTGCGCGCTCATAATCTTTCCGGATTGAGCGTTCTTCTGAAAGCCACTTTCCGAGATCCTTTTTGGTCCGGATAACCCAGTGGGTTTCCCGTTCATCCCACCAGGCGAGAGGACACTGGAATATCGTGTCCGCAGGCAAGGCCGCAGACCACATGTAGGTCAGGTCCAAACCATTATCGAACTCGACCGCGATCGAGAGATAGTCATGTGTCGGTTCAATATCCTCCGGCAGGCTCGAAGGCAGCTGATGGGCGATCCAATCCCAGTTCAGCGTCAACGTGTCTGTCAGAGGGCGTTCAGCTGGAATCTGCAAAATCCCCACATCCTCGTGAGTTGTACAATGAATGCAGCTGTCATCGTGCTCGCTGGCTGGCGTGTAGACCTCTCCCTCTCCCAATCGCCAGAGGTACTGCCAGCCTTCCGGTGGAGCCGCCGCATTTGTGACGCGGTTCACCCCCTCTGTCAGAAGATCTGCCAGCGGCGTTTCAGCGTTGTCAGCCAGGGTCTTGAGTGCGTCCGCAGCATTGCCCCCAAACTTTAAGACGGCGACGTCAAGCTCGCCTTTCGGACCAACCGGCACCTCACCACCCAGAAAATCACCCTGCTGGTTTTCCCAGACACCCGGGCCCGCCGCAATGAGCGAAAGGCGTCCAGATTCCTTTGCCACGACGGTGGCCGCGTTGGAGGTCACCTTGAACACATGACCGTCCCCGATCCGTGCCCATAAAGCAGCGCTTGGCGGCAATCTTATGTCCAGCGGTTTTGACATCCAGAAGACCCCTTGCGCTAACAGGGTGACTTCTTCGCCGGCTGTGACCGTCACCCCTGTGTCCGTCCACTCTCCGCCTTCAGCTGACAAAGCATGATACGAGGCGTCTGCAACCACCCCATCTCCTTCACTCGCCAGAATTGGTGTGAGCTGACTTTTGAGAGAGGCGCTTTGAATGACAGCGTTCCCGCTCATGAGATAGCGACCAAGGCGCGGAACCGCGAACCTCGCCAGTGTCGTTAAGGCACCTAGGCCACCTGCTTTTTCCGCCATTCATCGTCCTCCCCAAACGAGACGCTGCCACAAATGAATGGCTTAGGGAAGACAATCGGCGACTGCAGACTGTGCCTAATTTCTGAGCAGAGACTGCGGACGCACCGTCTGGCGATCGGGGAAGTCAAAATCCACAGACGTCTGAACCGGATCGAAAATCCCCTCGAGGGTCGACTTCACGACTCCTTCGGTATGGCAGACGGTCTCATTCACCTCGCCAATCGATTTGCATTCTATGTTGGCTGCGTTGATCTCATAAGAGAAATAGTTTCCTGACCCTACAAAAGTGCAAGGTGGGCGACCGAAGAAGACATGCTTGTATTCCGCAATCTCAAGATCGGGCAGCTGTTCGGCAAACCGGCTGGTTGTTTCGCTTGTACGGTGACGAAAGTAGACTTTATGGAAATGGGTGTCGAAATAGAGACGGCCCCGCGTGTAGAGACATAGCTGCGTCACTGAGGTTTCCGTCGGCGCCATGGTGGGTGGAACGATCGGCGCATCGAAGCCAAGGGATGCAGTTACAGACCTTGAGGGCGGAATGAGATCGATGGCACCCTTGAACAGCGACACAGATTTCTGATCTGGTGACAGGAATGCGATGCTGCCCACATAGTCGGTTTTCCCGACATAAGAGGTGCCATAGTTCGCCACTTCAAAGGAAAGGGTATCGGAATCAACGGCGATGCCGAGAAACTTCAGCCGCAATTGCTGCTCCCATTGCAGCAGGAAGGCGACCAAAACCATGATCGCCAAAAAGATCAGAAAAATCCTACTCAGCACTGCTGGAAACAAAACACCAGCCCCCAAACTCAACTCAGGTGCTGCTCTTAGGTGACAGCATCCCTTCCCCAGAGTTCAGAATTTACCACGAGATTGGAATGCTCGCTGAAAATCGTAACTTATGGTTAACCATGCACGGCGAGGCCTGCCGCGGCCACGAGTTCGGCGACTGTTTCTTGGTCATATCCGAGCTCCAGGAGCAGCTGTTCCGTGTGTTCACCCAGATGCGGGGCCTGACGTTTGATGTCGGCCTGCGTGCCGCTAAATCGTGCCGCCGGGCGTGGCAAACGGAAAGACCCGAGATCCTCTTCTTCATGCTCCTTGATGATCTCATTTGCTTCGATCTGCGGATGATCCAGCAAAGTTGTGCGGTCAAGGATCGGCGCACAGGGGACCTGGTTTGCGTCCAATACACTCAGCCACTCTGCGCTGGTTTTGTGTTGTAGAACCTCTTGCGTGAGGGAGAGCCGAGCCGGGGCATTCACGACCCTGCCACTCGGCGTGTTAAAGCGTTCGTCCTCCAGCCATTGGGGCTGCTCCAGTGCCGCACAGAGTCCCGTCCATTCGTCATCCGAGACCGCGCCGACAGTGATGTAACCGTCCTGCGTTTTATAGATGAGGTCCTGAGACAATTGCGCCCGGGCCGCATGTTTTTCCCCACCTGGAAAGGTGAGTGCGACCAGGCCTTCGGCCCATAAAAACGCAATCATGGCATCCAGCATGGAGAGCTTGATGTGCTGCCCCTCGCCTGTACGCTCACGCGCAAACAAAGCGGCTGTGATTGCCTGCGCAGCGGTCACCGCGGTGAGCTTGTCGGGAATGATGGTGCGGATCATACGTGGACGGCCCGTATCGCGATCTGCTTGAATCGCCGCCAATCCGGAAAGGGCCTGGATCACAGGATCGTAGACGCGCTTTTTTGCGTAAGGCCCGGTTTCTCCAAATCCGGAGATAGACACATAGATGAGGTTCGGTTGTTCTTTCCGCAGGGCGGCTTCGCCAATGCCCATTCGTTCCGCAGCGCCGGGCCGGAAATTCTGAACCACCACGTCTGCGGTGCCCACCAGCTTTTTTAGCGCCTCAAGACCCTCTGCACTTTTCAAATCCAAAACCACAGAGCGTTTGTTTCGATTGGCCGCGAGGAACGTTGCCGTGCGGTCCCCCTTGGCAGGCCCAAGGACCCGTACCAAATCTCCTGTTTTCGGTTCGACCTTGATCACGTCGGCACCCTGGTCCGCCAACATCATGGTGGCGATGGGCCCCGAAATCATTGTTGTCAGGTCGACTATTCTGACCCCATCTAAAGCACCTGGCATGTGACCACCTTCCCAATTGTTATGGACCCATTCTGACCAATTTGGCCTGCAACGCCAATCACGGTTGCGCTAAAGAGCCGTATCTGCATTCTTGCGGCATCCACATTCATCTACAAACACATTGGGAATGACATGTCAGAGACAGAAACGACTGCTCCAGAGAAAAACACGCTCATGGAGACCATGGGCCTGGTCCGCACCCTGTCGGTTGACGCAGACGAAGGGCGGGTCGCGCTTGAGTTTGAAGCCAAGCCCTCTCAATGTCATTCAGGCAACATCGTACAAGGTGGTTTCGTTACCGGCTGGATAGATGCCGCCATGGCGCAAGCGCTCATCGCCAAAACAGATGCGAAGCTTCTGCCGCTCTCGCTCGATATCAAAATAGCCTTCTATGCGGCGGCGCACCCCGGCCTTGTCCATGCAGAAGCCTGGATCGAACGGCTTGGGCGGAAAACGGCTTTTGTCGAAGGACGGTTGACGACGCCCGACGGAACAGTGATCGCCAAAGGCATGTCGACGGTGCGCCTTGTGCCGATGGGATGATAGGCACACAGAAGCTACTGAAGTTTGATGGCAACTTTGCCGGTACCGGTGCACGCGCGTTCAAAAAGAGGTAGTCTGGTCGCAACTGAAAGAGTCTGGACCGATAAGGGTCATGAAGGAAAAAGAACTCAGACTGGCCCTGGTGTGCTACGGCGGCGTGTCCCTCGCCGTCTACATGCATGGCGTGACCAAAGAGTTCCAAAAACTCATTCGTGCGTCCGCGCTCTATCACCAGATCAACGACCCTGCTGACCGCGCTGATGAAACCTATCTCAGTGTCAACGATGATGCGGTGCGAGAAACAGACACAGAAAGTGTCTATTTCGAACTGCTGCAGGAGATCGGCCAGGAGCTAGACCTTCGGGTGTTTGTCGATGTCATCGCCGGCGCGTCGGCCGGGGGCATTAATGGTGTGATGCTGGCGCGCGCCCTTGCCCACGACCTGCCGCTTGATGCCCATCGCCATATGTGGCTTGAAAAAGCGGATATTACCGCGCTGATGGACCCAGAAACCATTGCAGGAAAATGGAGCAAAGCCTTCCTACGTCCGCTCTTCTGGGACATTAATGACCGCTGGCTGAAGAAGATCGCGCCCGAACCTGAAATGCGCGAAAAACTTTCTACTTTCATGCGCTCGCGGTGGTTTGAGCCCCCCTTCTCCGGGCACCTGATGACCGACATGTTGCTGGATGCCTGTCATGCCATGGGAGAACCGCGAACCCGTCGCGCAAGCCTTCTGCCAACCGGCCAGGAGCTCAACCTGTTCGTGAGTGTTACGGATTTTTATGGCTATGAACAAACCATTCCGCTGCACGATCCGCCCATCGTGTCGGAACGTGAGCACCGCCATGTTTTGAGATTCGACTATCTGCAACATTCCGACGGCGATGTGCAAAGTCAGTTTGACGCGCGGCACATTCCAGGACTCGTTTTTGCTGCACGGGCGACCTCCTCTTTTCCTGGCGCGTTTCCACCTGCCCAGATCAATGAGATAGATCGGATCTTAAACGAGCGCGGCGAGGAGTGGCTGACGCGGGATCGTTTTATCGCGCGAAGCTTCAAATCCATGATCGATATCGGGCACAACCCGCTGACCAGTTCCTTTATTGATGGCAGCGTGCTCAACAATAAACCCTTTGCCGAAGCCGTGTCGGTTCTGTCAGATCGCCCTGCCTACCGGGAGGTCGACCGGCGTGTGATCTATATCGATCCCGATCCGGAAAGCGGAGAAATAGAACGCGGCGGTGCATTGCCGGGTTTCTTCCAAACCCTGCGGGCCTCTCTTTCGGATATCCCGCGCAACGAGCCAGTGCGAGATGAACTCGCTGAAATCAACGAGATCAGTCAGCAGGTCCATCTCTACCAGGAAGTCCTGAAGGCGACGCGTCCACATATTCAGCGCGCAATCACCGGTATTCTTCCTGATGGTGTGCCGCTTCATCCAACGCCCCATCAACTGGCGCAATTGCGCGAAACCGCGAACGGGCATGCGGCGCGTGACGCAGGTTATGCCTATGACGGGTATATTCAGACCAAGGTCTTGTCGGTTCTTAGTTGGATATCGGACATGCTGGCAGACCTCGCACCGCAGGTGGCCCAGCCAAGCGCCCGCGCAGCGCTGGCAATGTCGGTCGAAGATTGGGCTAGGGCCGAAGGGATTTTTCCAGTCGAGTTTGAAACGGGCGACCGGACGGACGAATTTTCCCCCAGCACCGCGCGGTGGGTCACGTTCCTCAGGCATTTTGATGTGGGCTTTCGCCAACGGCGCTTGCGATTTGTCATCCGTCGCCTCAACGAGCTTTATGCCTCGTCAGACAAATCAGAGACACCTCTCGACAGCCATGGGTTGGATGAATTTAAGGGTGTGCTCTACCGAGCCTTGGAACGGCTGCAGCGGAGAGATGTTTGCTCCTTCTTTAAGTCTGAAATTCATGACAATGCCGGGAAGCTGCTGGCCAATACTGGGGGCAAAGCGTCACCGGGAGAACTGGACCCTCTGCTTACCGAAATGAGGGCCGCCCTATCGCTTGTCGAAGTTGACACGCTACTTGATGATGAATTCTCGATCATGATCGTGAATTTCCTGCCGGACGAAACCCGCAAAGAGCTGATCCTTGCTTATCTGAGTTTCCCTTTCTTTGACGTTCTGACATTCCCATTGCTTAGATGGCAACCATTGGATGATGTGGACACAGTGCTGGTTGCGCGCATAAGTCCACAGGATTGTACGGCACTTGAAACCGCTGAGACACGCACAGCGTTGAGGGGACGAGAACTTGGACACTTCGGGGCCTTTTTCAGCCGCGAAGCACGCGAACATGATTATGTCTGGGGACGCTTGCACGCGGCCGAACGGCTGGTGGACTTTGTGGTCGACGCTGCATCGTCGGGATTGCAGACCGTTTCCATCAATGAAGAGGCGGTGAAAAGCCGCCTCTTCAGGTCCATTCTAAAAAACGAAGCGGAGCATCTCACCAAGAGCTCAAAGCTTTTGCGCACACTCTCCGAGCGAACAGACGCGCTCCTCGCCGGAGAGGCGACAGATACCCAGTAAGCGCCTATCCTATCGGAATAGATCTGCCCTTTGCGGGCGCATCAGGCTGTTTGGGCAGTTCGATCGTCAAGACACCCTTCTTGAAGGACGCGGATACTTTCTCCTCATCGACGTAGGAAGGAAGCGTGAAGCTACGCTGGAAAGAGCCATATTGCCGCTCTATGCGAACGGCTTTGCCTTCTTCCTTCTCCTCATGTTCGTAGCGCTTTTCACCTTTGAGCGAGAGAACGCCATCGTCAACGGTGAGATCAATATCCTTCTCGTCCATGCCCGGGAGCTCTGCTTCTAGGGTGATGGATTTGTCGCTCTCCCGGACATCAATGTTGGGAGACAAGGTCCCCCTGCTAAAGAAATCCAACCGGTCAACAGCACCATTGTCCGAGAGGGTGGGTGAGCGACCGAAGAATCGATCGAAGAGATGATCCATCTCGGATCGGAACCCATGGAACGGTTCATGCCAGAGGGACGAACCAAATGGTCTGGTTATCGGAACGGAAGAGGATTTCCCGCTTTCTTGATCCTTTTCTGCTTGGGCCATGTGTACCTCCTTGTTTGCCCCGAGCCCTTGATAGGAGGACTTTAATCTGCTCGACGGCAACTTCAATTGACGAAAATCAATCCGGGACGGCGCCCCCCCCAAGATCGGAAATCCAGCTGTCTATATCCTGCCAGACATCTTCCCGCTGCAGATCCCGCAGGAGCATGTGCCAGCCGTCTGGGTAATCTCTAGTGGTCAGTGCATTACGGAAACGCCTGCGGATATCGTCGACAGGTCCGCGGGGAACAATTTCATCCTTATCGCCGTAGAGGAGCAAAGCTGGAGGCGCGATGTGTTCGATCGAAAGATAAGCCTTCTCCATCAGATCCACCAATCCGTAGATGGCATCGATACGCGTCTCCTTGATCACTAAGGGATCGCGCGAGAGTGCTCGTAACATGTCAATATTGTCAGACGGCCACCGCTCCAGCCCTTCGCCGGTCAGCGTGTATGCGGGCGCAGTGTGTGCCGCGAGCCAGAGTGTGCTGCGATAGAGCGGGTTCAGGGTAGACCAGCCCCAAACTGCGGGGGCCACCAACACGACACCGTCAACCGGGAGGCTCCCCTCCCCAATAGCGGCAAGTGTCACTGCGCCGCCCATACTCGTCCCCAGCACAAAGAGGGGCGTATGGGGGTGGCGGTCTTTTAGAAGAGCGATTGCTGTTCGAAGATCGTCGGTCAGTATGTCCGCGCCCGCCCACTTGCCATGAGCGGGTGCCTTGCCAAAGCCCCTCTGATCATACGCGTAGAAAGTAATGCCGCGGTCGGCGAACCAGGGACCCGGCATATCAAAGGCGCGGGAGTAGTCGTTAAACCCGTGGACGCCCAGAATGATTGCCCGCGGTTTCTCGGCCCGCCACGCGCGCACGGGCAGTCGCGCGGCATCGTCCATGATAAGGCTGTCTGAACCTAGCACCGCCTGGCGAACGGGCGTTCCAACGGTGAGTGTTTGCGGCGCGCATCCGACTAGAAAGAAGATAGCAGCGACCCAGAGCCTCATGCGCTCACGTGCTCTTTTTAAGAAGCCTTTTGACCTCTTTTTGCAGGACCGGCAGCAGGTCGGTTTCAAACCAGGGGTTCTTTTTCAACCAGACATTGTTCCGCCAGGAAGGGTGTGGCAGTGGCAGGTGCGTTGGCATGTACTCACGCCAATGCTCCACCGTCTCTGTCAGGTTTTTCTTCCTGGATTTACCGAGATGATAGGCTTGCGCATATTGCCCGATCACCAGCGTCAGCTCCATGTTCGGCAAGGCCTGAAAGAGCTTTTCCCGCCAGAGAGGTGCGCATTCCTTTCGCGGCGGCAGATCGCCACCTTTTGCATCAAGGCCGGGAAAGCAGAACCCCATCGGCACGATGGCCAGCTTGGTCGCATCATAGAAAGTGTCGCGGTCCATCCCCAGCCAATCACGCAGCCTGTCGCCACTGGGATCGTCAAAGGGCACGCCGGACGCGTGGACCCGTGTGCCCGGCGCCTGACCCACGATACAGATGCGTGCCTTGGTCGATACCTGCAGGACGGGACGGGGCTCATGGGGAAGCGGTATCTTGCCTCCCTCCTCGTAACATACCCGACATTTGCGGATATCTTTTACGAGTGAATTGAGAGCCCTGGCGCTCATCTGCTCAGCTCCTATGCGGATGCTTCGCGCACCATGTTGCGACCGATGATCATCTGCTGAATCTGGCTTGTGCCCTCATAGATCCGGAAAATGCGGACATCGCGATAAAAACGTTCGACGCCATAGTCGGCCACGTAGCCCGCGCCACCGAAGATCTGCACAGCCTTGTCGGCAACACGGCCGACCATTTCTGAAGCAAAATATTTGCAACAGGACGATTCTGTTCCGACATCTTCTCCGGCGTCACGGCGTTTGGAGGCGTCCATAACCATACAGCGCGCTGCATAGGCTTCGGTCTTGCAGTCCGCAAGCATGGCCTGCACCAGCTGATGGTTGCCGATCGGCTGTCCGAACTGTTTCCGTTCTGCCGCATAATTCGTGGCGTCTTCAATAAGGCGTTCGGCGACGCCCACACACACAGCCGAGATGTGAAGGCGGCCCCGTTCGAGCACCTGCATGGCAGTGACAAACCCTTTACCCTCTTCATCACCGAGAAGGCAGCTCGCCGGAATGCGGGCATTGTCAAAAATCACGTCACAAATGTGAGCGCCCTGCTGGCCCATCTTTTTCTCAGATTTGCCAAGCGAAATACCCGGAGCATCTGCGGGACATACAAATGCCGAAACGCCTTTCGCCCCAGGGGTATCTGGGTCGGTGCGGGCCATCAGCGTGAACATGCTCGCTTTGGCTGCATTGGTGATATAGCGCTTTGTGCCATTTACAATGTAGTGGTCACCATCACGGATGGCCGTTGTGCGCAGAGATGCCGCATCTGAGCCAGCCTCAGGCTCGGTGAGTGCAAAACTCGCAATCGCCTCCCCTGTCGCAAGTTTCGGAAGCCACTCTTCTTTCTGGTCCTGGCGACCATGCATGACGATGCCCTGTGATCCGATACCCACATTTGTCCCGATGACGGAGCGGAAAGCTGGCGATGTTCGCCCCAGTTCAAAAAGGAGCAGGCATTCCTCCTCCATGGTCAGGCCAAGCCCGCCATATTCGGTCGGGATCGAGATGCCGAACAGGCCCAGATCACGCATTTCCTGCACGATCTCTTCAGGTACTTCGTCGTTTTCCGACACTTTGTCTTCGATGGGCCGGAGCCGTTCGTCGACAAACCGCCGAATGGTGGACAAAAGTTGATCGCGCGTTTCGAGATCAAGGGCCATGCGTTCCCCGCTAAGTCTTGTTGCTAAAGTTGCGGGACTTTAGGCCATAGGGCTAGCGGGCGTCAAAACACAGATCAGAGAGAGGTTTAGGTCCGATAGTAGACCGACGCACCCAGTATATTGGTGATCTGACAGCCCCCATTGGAGAAGGGGAGATAGATCATTTCATGGCGTTTGAAGCCATCCTGAAGCGCACCATTGGGACCTGCCATTGCCACCGGCTTTCTTTGCTCTATCACCCACGCATAGGTTTCATGAAGCAGTTTGCCCGTTGGCAGGCCATGAGACTCGATTGTGGAAACTTCCTGTCCGCAGACATTCACGCCAAATGCATTGATCACATCTTCACCCATGATGCGAAAGCGAAAGCACAGTGGGTCGTGTTCAACGGCAATAACAAAGACCTGCGAAAGGCGTTTGGGAAGTGCGACAGGATCGATGCAAGATGAACACGGCATGGGCATGCCATCGCGGGCCTTGTTCCAGAAGTCGTGCATTTCACGCAGCGGATCAGCCTCAAGAGCCGACAACTCGACGAGCCGAATTTGATCATTACCTACCTTCCGGCGAAGTTCCAATACCTCGCTGGAGTAGGACGATACAACATCCGTTTTTTTAGGGAGTCCCATCTGCAATGCCGCCTTCATCACTCTCGTCCTTCTATTCTGTTGGAATTCTCCTAACGAAGACCTAAATAGAGGCCCAGGCAGCCATTTCTGAGGCAAAAAGCGGCCATTTCGGTGGCTTTTCCGCGCACGAACTGAGACAAAACAGCAAAAAGAAGGACATCAGATCATGAACGCACCGACAGGACGACTTGCGGGATATCAGGCCTGGGAAGGCGGAACAGACCCTTTTGAGGATTATGCCGGACCCTATTTCTTCAAAAAAATGGAAGACGGTTCCATCAAATGCGCCTTTGAAGCCCTGCCCCACCACTGCAATGGCGGCGGCTTTCTTCATGGCGGGTCGCTAATGACCTTTGCCGACTATGCCCTATTTGCACTTGCCGGCGACGTGTTGGACGGACCGGGCGTGACCGTCTCCTTCAATTCAGAATTCATCTCTGCTGTCGGATCCGGCAATCTGATCGAGGCAACCGGCGAAGTTGTCCGCAATACGCGCTCCATGGTTTTTGTGCGGGGTCAGGTGTTCTGCGGTGATGATACGCTTCTCAACTTCAGCGGTGTTATCAAGCGGATCCGCAAATAGCTCCACTTTGTGATAGGTTGCTCTCCATGGTTACGCTCAGCGCTCTCGATCAATCTCCCATCCGCGAAGGTGGTACTGGTGCACAGGCGCTGCAGGAGACAATTGACCTTGCACGCGCCTGTGAAGCTGCAGGCTATCAGCGCTATTGGGTTGCCGAACATCATAGTGGCTCCTCCTTCGCTGGCTCTGCCCCAGAAATCCTGATCGGTGCGATAGCTGCTGCTACAAATCGCATTCGCGTTGGGTCCGGTGGCGTCATGCTGCCTCACTACAGTCCACTCAAGGTCGCCGAGATATTTCGGGTGCTTCATGCGCTTTATCCGGACCGGATCGATTTGGGTCTTGGGCGCGCGCCCGGTTCTGATCAGAAGACGAGCCGTGCGCTGCAGCCAGGACCGCAGGCTTATCCGATTGACGTCTTTCCACAACAGGTCGAACTGTTGCAGCAATTTCTGGAAGATGCTCAAGGCCTTCAAGGTGAAGAAGGTGGCCTGCCAACTGATCATCCATATCAGGGCATTCATGCGGTTCCTCGCGGGCCGGGCATGCCGGATATGTGGATGCTCGGATCAAGCGCCGATGGCGCGGCCTACGCCGCCCAGTTTGGGATGCCCTATTGTTTCGCGCATTTCATCAACCAGGATGCAGGACCCTCGCCGCTCGAAATTTATCGCAAGAGCTTCAGGCCCTCGCGGATCTCATCTCAACCTCGCGGCTCTATTGGAGTCTCTGTGATGGTTGCAGATACAGAGGAAGAAGCTGAACGCCAATCTGCGTCACGGAATCTCTGGGTACTGCACCTCCTGCAAAACAAAGCAGGGCCTTTCAAGTCACTTGATGATGCACTCGCCTTTCCTCTCCGGCCTGATGAAGCGCAAATGATGCAAAGTGTGAAACAACGTAGCATTACCGGCACGCCGGAACAGGTGCGCGGACGCCTGCTTCAAATGGGGGCAGAGTATGGCGTTGATGACTTTGTCATCCTGACGATCACGCCGGACCATGCAGCGCGCAAACGGTCATACGAATTACTGGCTGAAGCTTTTGAGGTAGCGCACGCATAAGGGGGGGGAGATCCAACGGGATGCGGTACAGTGTTTTATCTTGGCTTCTAATCCCGGTGATTGCCCTTCACAACTTCGAAGAATGGCTGACCCTACCGCAGTATGGAGACGTGGGTGTCATATTGGCCCAACGGTTGGGCGTCTCTGTAGCAGCACCCTCTGGGTCGGTGTTCGCAATTGCTCTTCTTCTAGTCACCATTGTGCCTGCAATACTCGTAGTTGTTGGCTCGATTGGTACGCCGTCGCGGAAAAAAACCTGGCTGGTTTGTTTCGTTGCATCGGTCTATCTGGCAAATGTTTTTCTACCTCACGTGCCAGCAGCACTCTTCGCAGGCAGCTATGTTCCCGGCGTTGCCACTGCATTGATGATCAATCTTCCGCTCTGCGTGTTGCTATTGCGCCAGGCAAAACGAGAACGCAATCTGAGTGCAAGAGATGTTGGAGTGGTTATTGGGTTGGCCACTTTCAGCCTGCCACTCTTCATTGCAGCTACTCTGTGGATCTCAGGTCTCTTGGTCGGTGCGTGAGACTCAATCTGCCGGGAGCGGCTGCACGGTTACGCCTGGAATGACCGATCCCTGTTCCGCGTCACCCCGCCTTATCGCCCGACGGGCATAGGCTTCTCTGATACGCGTCAGACGCTCAGCGGTGATAGGGAAGTTCCAGATCACCAATGCCGAAATGGTCCAAAGGCTAAGCGGCAGAAGGCAATAGACCATCACGATGCCAAACGTGCCGCTCTCTGTTTGCGCCTCTGCCTGAGGGTCAAAGCCCAAGAATGCGATGAGGGGCAGCGCAATACCAACACCCGCAGCTTCGAAGAACTTTCTGGCAAACCCTAGAAATGCAAACAGGAGACCCGTGCGGTGTTCACCTGATCGCATCATGTCGAGATCCACTACGTCGGCAAGCATTGAGGCACCCAAAATCGCCCCTGCCCCAAAGGCAAAGCCTTGAACCAGGGTGACAAGGAACATGGCGACAAAGGTAAAGTCAGGCGACACAGGAACTATGAAATAGACAACGAGCGGTACGGAGCTGAACGCAAGCATGGACAGGAAGACGGCAACACATAGCGCCCTGTGTTTCCCCATCTTGTTGCCCAGGGACACCCAGAATGGAGAGCCCAGCGCCGCGGCACCAAACAAGACAAGGATGAGCACGAACCCGGCTTCGCCGAGTTTCAGGACATGATCGTAAAACAGGATCGCAACCGCTGCGTTCAATGACCCTGCCAGCGCACTCACCATTGTTGAAATGAGCACTCGGCGGAAGGGACCGTTGCGCATAATGGCTTTGAGACCATCCGCCAAAGATATTGTCTGCGTCGTCTGCGGAGCGGGTTCACGAATTTTCCAGAACAGGATCGCGGCACAGAAAGGCAATAGAAGGATCACCATCCATCCAAGCGAGGCCATAGCTTCTTTAGAAACTGAATTCAGTTCCGCGTTTTGGGTCTCTACACCTGAAACAACCGACCAAACGACAGGTATGAGGATTGCCGAGATCAGGCCAATCAGCAGAAACACCTCGCGGGCACCGGTAATGCGGCTGCGTTCGCGATAGTCCGTCGACAGTTCCGCCCCCCAGGCACCATAGGGGATGGTGATCAATGTGAAGCCGAGATAGATCGCTGAGATCCAAAGGAACAGGTAGCCAAGAGAAACAGGTTCACTGGGCACGAACAACATAAAGGCAGACAGCGCCATCAGCGGCACGCCGAGCGCAATCCAAGGCCTGCGACGACCAAATCTGCCACGGGTTCGATCACTCATGCGTCCGATAAGAGGGTCTGTAATGACGTCGGAGAACCGCGCAAGCATCAGGACCACGCCTACAGCTGCAAGGTTGAGACCAAGCGTGCCGCTGTAAAAGGCAGGAATGTAGATCGCGATTGGGAGGCCAATAACGGCAAGTGGCAGGGTCATCTGGGCATAGGCGATCAAACGCCCCAGCGGCACATGGTCTTCTGCCATGGTGCCTGATTCCTCTGCCTGATTATTTGCCGACATTACACCTCCCCTGGACCCTCAAAGCTCGCGGCGAGACAGTAACACAAATTTACGACCCGCCAAAAACTGCAGAAAACAGCCAAAAATTAGACAATTTCCCCTGAAAGAAAGCTGTTCATCTAGTTCAGGAACCGTTCAGGTGAATCTTGCCATTTTCATCTCAACCGCTGGGAACAGCGGCCTGAATGCCCCGGCTAGATTGTCATGCGTTATCTGGTTGGGTCCTGAGGGGGCAAGGCGGTGTCTGAATGTACCCCCGGCCACCGCCTTCGCCCCTCTCATTTTTCTTCTTCCCCAAATCCTTAAGCAGCAGCACTCGGTCGAGCCGACACACGCTCGTGCCAGGCTTTGAGGTTCGCTGCATCGTCAGGAATGGGAATTCCCACAAAGGTTGCGAAGTCGATCACACAGAGCGCCGTGATGTCGGCGACTGTAAAACTGTCGCCCGCAAAATAGTCACGACCGTCCAGGTCTTCGTTCAGCCAATTCAAAATGAATTCAGCGCGCTTCTTACCCGCTTCGCCGGCTTCCTTGATCTGCCCGCCGAGGGCCGCCGTCAGAGGATGACAATGGCGCCAATAGGCGCCGACAGTGCCCAGCAGTTGAAACTCAATGCGACGGTTCCACATTTCAACCCGGGCCTGCTCAAGCGGTGTTGCTCCGAACAGTGGATTGTCCGGGTTTGCTGCTTCAAAATAGCGACAGATCGCCAGGCTCTCAGCAATGCAGGTTCCGTCGTCCAGTTCCAACACGGGAATTTGCTGAAGGGCATTCTTCTCCTTGAATGCTTCCGTCCTGTTGGCACGTTCCATCACCGGTGTTTGTTCCAGAGGCACGTCGATGCCCTTCTCCGCCAGATAGATGCGGACGCGGCGCGGGTTAGGCGCGCGGGTATCATCATAGAGTTTCATGTGTGCTTCCTTTTTGGGTTACGAAATCATTCCGATGGTGGCGCCGGTCATGGCGGCTGCAAGGGTTCCCCCTACGAGCGCCTTCATGGCCAATGATGTAATTTCCGGACGTCGCTCTGGCACTATGGCAGAGAGGCCGCCGATCATGATGCCCACGGAGCCCAGATTGGCGAAACCGCAGAGGCCGTAGACCATGATCAGGCGAGAGCGTTCGGAGAGCTCCTCGACAGGGGTTTGGGTCAGGCTCACATAGGCCAGGAATTCGTTGAGGATGGTCTTGGTGCCCATGAGTTGTCCAGCTACCGCGGCCTCCCCCCATGGCACACCCATCAGCCAGACGAGCGGTGCAAAGAGCCACCCAAAAATGCGCTGAAGTGTGAGAGGCGCATCCCCCACAGTTGGGAATAGGCCCAACAGTATATTCGCCAAAGCCACGAGCGCCACCAGGACCAGAAGCATGGCCAGAATATTCAGAAAGAGCGCCAGTCCATCCAGCGTGCCGCGGGTGATTGCATCCATACTGCTTTGATAGCCGAGGTCGTCGGCGCTGACCTCTCCGTCAGTGGGTTGCTCATCGGCCTCACCTGGCACCATCAGCTTTGCTACCAGCACGGCTGCTGGCAGCGAGATGAGCGAGGCTGTGAGGATTTGTCCCATGGCCCCTTCGAGAATTGACGAGAGCACAAAGGCGTAGAGCACGATCACGGTGCCTGCGACGGTGGCAAGCCCCACCGTCATCAGAATGAACAATTCGGATCGGGTCAGCCGCGCCATATAGGGCCGAATGAGCAGCGGAGATTCGACCATGCCCAGAAACACGTTCGCCGCCGTGCCAAAACCTACAGCCCCTCCAAGATTGAACGAATGCTGCAGGGCTAACGAGAAGCCTTTGGTGACCCAAGGAAGGATGCGCCAATACCAGAGCAGTGCGGAGAGGGCAGATACGACAAGCACCAGCGGCAAGGCCTGAAAGCCCAGAACAAAGGCGTTTTGCGGGTTGGAGACATCAAACGGCGCCTCCCCGCCCCCAACATAGCCAAAGACAAAGGCGGTGCCTTCATTGGTTGCGGCCATCAGCGTGTCGACGACACCATTCAGCGCTATCAACGCCTCCCGGGCGAAGGGGAGCTTAGTCAGCGCCAGCGCAATCACGACCTGCAGACCAAGGCCTATAGCCACCAGACGCCAGGAAAGACGCGACCTGTCCTCGCTGATCATCCATGCCAGCGCAGTCAGCGCCAGCAGACCAAAGGCGCTCTGCGCCGAGTAAATCGTCATGAAGCCCCCAAAAGCCGCTCAACAAACCTCGGCATCTTACGGTGCAGGACCCTCACGGCAACTACAAAGCATTGAAATCACGCCCTTTTTGGCTTCCCGCCCGGCCGCTTGACCCCCGAGGCCCTCTCGGGCACAAAGAGCGCCAAATTTCCCGTAAATCAGCGGGCGGAGGGGCTTTGGTCCAGTTTGGACGCGCCGTTCGCATATTCAAAAGAAAACATCTCACAAGGAGACAGTCAGACATGACCATTAGCTTTGAAGGCAAAGTAGCGATCGTTACCGGTGCAGGTGGGGGCCTTGGCCGTTCGCACGCTCTGGATCTTGCCAAGCGCGGCGCCAAGGTCGTCGTGAACGATCTCGGCGGCTCTGTCGACGGATCGGACGGCTCTTCCGCAGCTGCCGAGGCGGTAGTTGCAGAGATCAAAGCAGCTGGCGGTGAAGCCATTGCGAACGGATCTTCTGTCACTGACGATGCGGGCGTTGCCAACATGGTGTCCCAGACCATGGACGCGTTCGGTCGGATCGACATTCTGATCAACAATGCCGGCATCCTGCGCGACAAAAGCTTCGTGAAAATGGAAATGGGCGACTTCCAGATGGTGATCGATGTTCACCTGTTCGGCACTGTGAAGCCTACTAAAGCTGTGTTCCCGATCATGAAGGAACAGGGTTATGGCCGCATCATGGTCACGTCTTCATCTTCCGGCCTCTACGGCAATTTCGGTCAGACCAATTATGGCGCTGGCAAGCTGGGTGTTGTTGGTTTCATCAACACGCTGAAGCTTGAAGGTCAGAAAGACAATATCCGTTGCAACGCGCTCGCCCCTGTTGCCTACACGCGGATGACTGAAAACCTGATGCCACCTGAAGCAGAACAGATGCTCACACCAGAAAGCGTGACGCCTGCTGCCATGTATCTCGTTTCAGAAGATGCACCGACAGGCACGATCATGTGTGCTGGCGCTGGCGTCTTCTCTGTTGCGAAGATCATGGAATCCGACGGAATGTATCTTGGCCGCGATGGTCTCACAGCTGAAGACGTTGCTGAGAACTTCGACAAGATTGCTGACATGTCCAACGCCAAAGCGTTCTTCATGGGCGGTGAGCAGACTGGCAAGTTCTTCGAGAAAGCTTCCGGCAAATAAGCCGTTTGCATCTTCTACGGGTAAGGGGAGCCTTGTGCTCCCCTTTTTCGTGCCTATGCGACGCACGCTTGTCTCTCTGTCGCTCTCGTTTCATAGTCAGGCGACAAACACACCCAGACATGGATTTGTCCCTTGATCAAAAAAATCGGCTTTTCCCTTCTCGCGTTGCTCGCCGTCCTGGTGGTCGGCATTGCGCTTACACACCAGATTATTTACTGGGGCAAGCAGTCAGCCGTGTATGGCCGCGAAGGTGAAATCCGCGGACAAAATGGCATGGTTGTGAGTGCCCATGAGCTGGCGAGCCAAGTGGGTGTTGATGTTCTGAAGCAAGGCGGCAATGCGTTTGACGCCGCTGTCGCGGTGCAGTTTGCGCTGGCGGTTGTGTACCCCCAGGCAGGCAATATTGGTGGGGGCGGCTTTCTGGTCTACCGACAGGCTGATGGGTCGACGGGCACGCTGGACTATCGCGAACGGGCACCGAAATCTGCACACCGGGACATGTATCTGGATGAAGAGGGAAATGTCGTCCCTGGCCTCAGCCTCACCGGCCCACTTGCCGTCGGCGTTCCCGGGACCGTGGACGGGATGGTTGAGGTTCATGCCCGTTTTGGGTCCCTGCCCTTTGCGGACCTTGTTCAGCCCGCCATCGCTCTGGCAAGCCTAGGGTACGAGCTGACGCCCAAAGGAGCGGGCTCTCTCAATCGGTTCCGGGAGACTTTTGGTCGGGTGAACCGGTTCACGCCTGCAGCACTTAAAGACACGCCCTGGGAGGCCGGTGACAGGATTGCCTATCCCGATCTCGCAGAAACACTCACACGCATTCGCGACCAAGGCCGTGCCGGCTTTTATGAAGGCGTCACCGCCGATCTCATCGTCGAGGAGATGGAAGCGGGCAAAGGCCTCATCACGCGGGAAGACCTGTCAGACTATCGGTCTGTTTGGCGCGACCCCATTGTCGGGACCTATCGAGGCCACCGGATCATCTCCATGCCGCCGCCCTCTTCCGGTGGCATCGCGCTCATCCAGCTTCTTAAAGGGATTGAGCCTTATGACGTGGCGGCCATGGGGCACAATTCAACAGACCATATCCACCTGATGACAGAGCTTGCGCGGCGGGTCTATGCGGACCGGGCGACCTATCTCGGCGATCCTGACTTTGTAGCGATCGACATTCCCCGTCTTACGAGCGACGGTTTTGTCAGCGCGCGCATGGCAGCAATTGATATGGACAGCGCCACGCCGAGCGAAGAGGTGAAACCCGGCACCGTTGAGGTGATTGAAAGTGTTGAGACCACGCACTATTCGATCGTCGATGCCCAAGGCAATGCCGTGTCGGTCACCACAACGCTGAATGGCATGTTTGGCTCCAAACTCGTGGTGAAAGGCGCAGGGTTTTTCCTCAACAATGAGATGGATGATTTTTCCATCAAGCCCGGTCACCCGAACCAATTTGGTCTTGTGGGCGCAGAGGAGAATTCGATCCAGCCAGAAAAACGTATGCTGTCCTCCATGACACCGACCATTGTCGAAAAAGACGGCGCCCTTTTCATGGTGGTTGGCTCCCCTGGCGGTTCCACAATCATCACGTCTGTGTTCCAGTCCATCCTGAACGTCATCGACTTTGGCATGAGCGCCCAACAAGCAGTCGATGCACGAAAATCGCACGCGCAATGGCTGCCTGATGTCATACTGATGGAACAGGGCAACCCGGACGTCTTCACACTGTTCGGATTGCTATTCCGGGGACAGACGCCCGTGATTTACCCGTTCTTCGATTGGGAGCTCGGACGCCTTGAAGTGATCCTAGTCGAGGATGATGGCAGTCTCGTCGGCGCACCAGATGATACACGTGGGTACGATGACACGGCGATTGGGTACTAGCTGAACGGCAGATTCGCTGCGTCGTGACCTTTGCTGTCAGTCAATGAGTTTGATTGACCTGGCTAATGGGAGAGACCCGCTGATTTTTGCGGCAGTTTGACCGCGTCTATGGTGTCTCTACAATCGGACTACGTCTTCACAACCTGCGCAGGTTCCCATCTCTTACTTCCGATTTTTCAGCGTTTTCATCGTCAGTCTTTTATGGCTGGCGCCCACCGCCCATGCCGACACCTGCGACATTGATCGACCGATCATTTTTGGCGGCCTCGATTGGGATTCCGCCGCCTTCCACAATGAGGTGGCACGGATCATCCTTGAAGAAGGTTATGGCTGCGAGACGGACTCCATTCCAGGCTCCACCCTGCCACTGGTGACAGGTCTTGGCCGCGGCGACATTGATGTGCTGATGGAGGTCTGGAGGGACAATCTGGTGGAGCCCTGGACAGCCGCTCTTGAGCGCGGCGACGTCATCGACCTCGGCATCAACTTTCCTGATGCGGTGCAAGGCTGGTATGTGCCGCGCTATCTCGTGGAAGGCGATCCGGAACGGGGCATTGAAGCCGCCGCGCCTGAGCTTAAATCCGTTTACGACCTGCCACGCTACGCCTCTCTCTTTACCGACCCGGAAGAACCGAGCAAGGGGCGCTTTTACAATTGCATTCTTGGGTGGCAGTGCGAGCTCTTGAACAGTGCGAAGCTGCGCGCTTATGGGCTTGATGAGACTTACACCAATTTCCGCCCGGGGGCCGCTTCCTCCCTCGCCGCCGCCATTGCATCGGCCTACACACGCGGCAAGCCCATCGTTGCCTACCATTGGGGCCCCACCTGGGTGCTCGGCAGCTATGACATGGTGCTTTTAGAGGAGCCCCCCTATTCCCGCGAAGCCTGGGAAGCCTTCAGTGATGATCCGGACACTGCGCCACCGACAGCCTATCCCACGACGGAAGTCTCTATTGGGGTGAATACAAAGTTCGCCGCGGAGGCGCCACAGGTCGTTGCATTTCTCAAGCAGTACAGAACAACCTCCGCCATGGCGAGTGAGGCGCTTGCCTTCCTCAATGCGAATAAGGAAGCCACGTCGCGGGATGCCGCCCGGCACTTCCTGGAAACCCGCCCCGATATTTGGCGCACATGGGTCTCACCCGAGATTGCCGCCCGCATTGTGGGCGACCGTGAAGAAGAAGACGCCTCCTCCTTCCCGAAGGAATGGCGGTTTCCCATTTCCGCCTGGGTCAATGATTGGATCGAAGGCTTTGTGGCCAGTTATGGCGGGCTTTTTGAAGCCGCTGGCAATCAGGTACTGAAGCTCATTCTTCTGATGGAGGATGGACTGCAGGCGCTGCCCTGGTGGCTGGTGCTTGTCATCGCAGCAATCGTCGGCTGGCACGCGACAGGCAGTCTTTGGGCCCCTGTGGGGTTCACGGTCGCGCTCTTCTCGGTTGGCGTGTTGGGACTTTGGGACCTTGCCATGCAAACTCTGGCGCTCACCACCGTGTCCGTGTTGCTGGCTCTCGTCATTGGCATTCCCTTTGGGGTGATGCTGGCGAAACTGCCCCGAGTGCGGCGCTTCTCGCTGCCGGTGCTGGACGCCATGCAAACCCTGCCGAGCTTTGTCTATCTCATTCCGGCACTCATGCTCTTTGGGTTGGGCAAAGTGCCTGCTGTTTTTGCTACCGTCATTTATGCGACGCCGCCTCTTATCCGGCTCACAGATCTCGGCATTCGTCTTGTCTCTGATGCCTTTACGGAAGTCGCGGCAGATCTTGGGGCCGAACGCTGGCAGCAATTGATCGATATTGAAATGCCGCTGGCGCTGCCCAACATAATGGCGGGGATCAATCAGACCATCATGATGGCGCTCTCCATGGTGGTGATTGCCTCCATGATTGGCGCACGCGGGCTCGGCGAACAGGTGTTGCTCGGCATTCAACGGCTCGATGTGGGTCAAGGTCTCACAGCGGGCATTGCCATTGTGGCCCTTGCCATCGTATTTGACCGGATCACACAAGCCTATGGCAAGCGGGAGATCAAACGCCCTGCTCTTCTCCAGCCTCTTAAGAGACTGCTGCAGGGAGCAAATCAGAGAGAGAGCTGACGTAAGCCCAATAGCGAGTGAACCAAAGGCCAGGTAAGAGTCAATTTCGATGCTTTGGCTTTTATGGCTCGCTGCCCTCAACAAGCGGTAGAGACTTGTCAGCAGCCCATTCGCCCATTGACCCATCGTAGACGGCCACATCTTCCTTCCCGACGAGCAGGCAGGAGAAAGCATCGATGGTTGCGGATATCCCGCCGCCGCAATAGGCGATGACAGGTCGATCGTCCAGTAAGCCGGCTGCGCTCAGTGAGTTTTTGATTTCCTCAGGTGAGCGAAATTTCTCATCTTCCAAGAGAGTGTCATAGAAGACATTGATGCTGCCCGGAATGTGCCCACGGCGGCCATAGTGATGATTGCTTGTTCCGGCATAGACTTCTGGCGGAAGCGCATTCACCGTGCAGATGCCGGTATTGTCTATCGCTGCTGACACGTCATCTTTGGTCGCAAAGTGCTGAGCGAGTGCCGTTGATTTCCATTCGGCAGGAGAGTAGTTCGCCTTTTCTGCAGATACCTCTCGTCCAGCGTTCTTCCATGCGTTCAATCCGCCGTTGAGAATGGCAACCCGTCTGTGCCCACAATAGTTCAACAACCACCAGGCACGCGTCGCCCACATGGTTGAACCTGTTGAATAGAAAACCACATCACTGTCTTCACTCACACCTGCATTGGCAAAGGCCTGAATAAGCTCATCATCTGGAAGACGGGTAAAACCGAACGGGCTTTTGGTGTCCGACAGGTGGGTATACTGGTTGATGAAGGCCGCACCGGGAAGGTGTCCCTCGTCATATTCGGGCTGGCCGGAGGATGGGATCATCCCGCCTTTTGGATTGGGCTTGAGATAGAAGGACACATCAAACAGACGCAAATTGTCATTGCGCAGTTTTGCTGCGAGATCCTCAGGCGAAATCAAATATTCCGGACGGACAAAACCCATGAGCTTCTCCCAGTTGATTAGTGCCGCTGTAGCAGGCGGTTTTTCTTACCCAAGCATATATTTAACTGTTTGAGTTTGTAAATTTTGGGAAGCGCAAATGACCGGATGCCAACGGGCGGTCTAAAAGCGGAACGTTAAAGGTCCTTCTCCATGTGCCAGGCTCGATCCGGCATCGGTCCTTTGTGGGTTCCGATCTCGGCATCAAACGTGCGTGTCACAGACCAGCCATGTTTCTCATAAAAATGGCGTGCGCGATCATTGCCTTCGGCACAATGCAACCAGATGCACTGGTTGCCTTGCGACTTGAGGATGGCCTCAACGGTTGCCAGGAGCCGTGGCGCCACTTGCTTGCCGAAATGGCTTGGAACAACGAATACTTGTCCAATCCCGTCGCCTTCCCATCCAGAGAAGCCAACGATCTCGTCGGCCTCCTCAGCAACAATCATACGTTGAATGTTGGAGCCGACACGGGCTTGGAAATAAGGAAGGTCTCGGTACTTGGCTGCTTCAGGCTGCAGATGGGCATGGCCTGCATGCCAGCTCTCGTTCCAAACGTGCGCAAGAGCCGGGATATCAGCTTCTACTGCCTTGCGGATATTTACATCGTGAACGGACAAGTGTGCGCCCAATAGAGATCGAATTCCATATCAATTCCCTGCAATAAGATCACCGGCGGACGCTCCTTTTACGCTCACCTCAGTTCTTGTGAAGACGGAAAAATCAAAATAGTGCTTCATGCTTTGATCTCAGCGCATCCAACGTAACGGTCTGTATCACCGACCCATCGTCATCCAGTCTTTGTGTCAGCACCCCGTCAGGCGCATAAAGACTGAATATCACCAGCGCTCCTACTGGACCACCCTGCTCGATATGGTCTTCAATTCCAGACGTGTGCGAATAGTCGCCGACCTGACGGACACGATGGCCAACTTCTTTGCCGTCAACGTAGTCGTAGACGTGGAACTCGCCTTCCAGAACGATTGAAGAGGCTGGTGCAAAATGGCGATGAAAGTGGCAATAGGCGTTGGGCGCCCATCGATAGAGCACATCAACATGGGCGTCATCATGAAAGCCCAGAATTGCACCTGAATAATCAACCGTCCGGCCTAGAGACATGCCCGTATAGCGTTCCCAGGTATGTTTGCCTTGATTGAGAAGATCCATATCGTCCCTCCGCCTTACTCAAATATGCAATAATCTAAGGTTAGCTCCAGGGTTTGTGTCCGTCCAGAGTGGGTGCCAGCTCATCAAAAAAGGGAGCGGATCGAAACCCACTCCCCTATTCTATAGACGCGTTTCCGGACGCAAAACCGGCCAAGTCTGATTTTGGCACTTTTGCTTGAAACGCTTATAAACCCAGCACCGCTTTTGCCATGATGTTGCGCTGTACTTCGTTCGAGCCTGCAAAGATCGACGTCTTTCGAACCGAGAAATAGTAAGGCGCGATTGTCTTGGCATAAGACGGTCCGACATCGGGTTCGTTGGATTGGATCAGCGTGTCTTCCACATAAGGCTGTGCGTAAGAGCCTACTGCTTCCAGCGCCAGCTCTGTACAAGCCTGCTGCAGTTCCGTGCCTCGGCATTTCAGGAGCGAGCTTTCAGGGCCGACATTGCCGCCAGTTGAAAGCGCGGAGAAAATCCGTAGCTCGGTGAATTCCATGGCGCGAACCTGGTTCTCAATGTCAGAGACCTTGGCTTTGAATTCCGGCTGATCAATCAGCTTGCCACCGTCAATGTCGGTGTCCGCCGCAATCTTGCGGATATTCTGAAGCGAGTGGTAGAGCCCTGGCGAATAGGCATTGCCGCGCTCAAATTCGAGCAGGTATTTCGCGTAGGTCCAACCTTTGTTTTCTTCGCCGATGCGATTCTCAATCGGAATTTTCACATCATCAAAGAAAACCTGGTTCACTTCCTGATGCGGTGCCGGTGATCCATCAAGACAGACGATGGGTTCAACCTTCACTCCCGGCGAGTCCATTGGGACGAGCACGAAGGAAATGCCTTCCTGACGTTTGCCTTCATTGGATGTCCGCACAAGACAGAAGATCCAGTCCGCATGCTGTGCAACGGATGTCCAGATTTTGGACCCGTTCAGCACATAATGATCGCCTTTGTTTTCAGCTTTCATCTGCAAGGACGCAAGGTCAGACCCAGAGCCTGGCTCTGAATAGCCCTGACACCACCAGACATTCGTTTCCAGAATATCAGGCAGGAACTTTTTCTTCTGTTCTTCGGTACCGAACTTCATGATGACAGGGGCCACCATGGTGATGCCAAAAGGCACAGTGTGGGGCACATGCGCGCCACTCATCTCAACATCGAAGATGTATTTCTGAGTTTGCGTGAAGCCTGGTCCACCATGTTCAACCGGCCAGTTGGGTGCCGCCCAACCTTTTTTCGCCAGCGCCTTCTGCCACTTCACGTGCAGGTGCTTGTCGATATAGCCATTCTTTGATCGCGAGACCTGATCACGGATATCATCCGTGTAGCATTCTGCGATGAAGTCTTTCACTTCCTTGCGGAAGGCTTCGTCTTCTGGACTAAAAGAGAGGTCCATAAATGTCTCCTACTACGACTGACTAAAATTAGTCGAGGATGTCGAGATACTGAATGTCCGGCGCACCAGCGAGAACTGCACCGAGTGCAGGGCCCGCTGCTTTGAAATATTCCGTCTGTCCGTGCGCTTCGAGCGCTTCCTGGGACGCATATTTCTCCATGATGACATAGGTCTGAGCATCCGCTTTTGAGCGCGTCAGGTCATACTGAAGATTGCCGTCTTCGTTTGATGTCACTTTGTCACGCAGGTCTTTGAAGGTTGCTTCGAAATCTGCTTCTTTGCCTGCCTGTACTTTCAATGTCGCTACAACGCCAATCGCGCCCATGGAATTTCTCCCTGAATATTGTGGATTTTGAATTTGACGGGACTTTAATGGCTGAGGGCCCGTTCAGCAACGAAAAGCCTCTGCAAAAACGAGCAAAAAAGCGGTGCAGATATGTACAGCACCGCCTCGAAACACCAAGATTTCCCTGCGTATTTTTTCTATTCGCCTTTGTAGGAGGGCGGACGCTTCTCAAAGAAGGCGTCCAGCGCTTCCTGATGGTCTTCTGTGTGGTGCGCCAGAGCCTGCATATTGGCCGACATTTCCATGACGGTGTCATAGGAGTTCATCATGCCCTCGCGCATCAAGCGCTTGGTCATGCGCAGTACGTTGGGGGACTGACCACAGATGCGCTCCGCCAGCTCGTTAGCCCGCGCCATGAGTTCATCATGGGGGACCACTTCTGACACAAGGCCCCAGCTTTCTGCTTTCTCCGCACTGATCACATCGCCGGTGAAGAACAACTCCGACGCACGGGCCATGCCGATGATCTTCGGCAACAGCCAAGCCCCCCCGTCGCCGGGTACGAGTCCAATTTTGAGGAAGGTCACGCCGAATTTCGCCTTGTCAGAGGCGATGCGCGTATCGCACATGCAGGCCACGTCATTGCCGAGGCCGATCGCCGGGCCGTTTACGGCTGCGATCACGGGCACCTGCATATTCCAAATCGATTTGACGATGCGATGTATGCCGTTGCGGTAACGATCTGCAATCTGCACACCAGGGCCGCCAAACCCGCCGCCCTTTTCGCGCATGGCTTTGACGTTGCCACCTGCGGAGAATGCAGACCCAGCACCTGTGAGAATCACACAGCGAACATCCATGTCTTCGTTGATGCGGCGCGCCGCTTCCGTGAAATTTTCTGCGTCCTCTGCCTCACCTAAAGGGTTGCGGCTTTCCGGTCTATTGATGGTGAGTGTGACGACGTGGCCATTCTTTTCGAAAATAAGTGGATCTGACATGGACTTTTTTGTTTCCCCGCGTTCCATCCGCGCCATGCGGAAATTGTTGTTTTATTCTATAGGCTTATGTGGCAACTGTCCGTAGATCAGCACGAAACAGGCCCAGTTTTCCACCGGTTTTCTGACCCCCCAAAAGATTTTTAACCAATCTGCCGAAGTGGTTTTTAACACTTTTGGCCGAGGCTCCCCGCACTTGAAGAGACAGACCGATTGTTTTTCGGTCTCACGGTGGCCGGGGGGCTCTGGGACAATGGATAAATTGCTGAACTGGTGGGCTGGCCTTTGGCCGGTCGACGAGCGGCATGGTCCGGTCGTCCAGGAGCTTATGCGCCAACTCGCGACCACCCACGCCTATAGTTACAAGCAGAACCTTCCGACAGTCTTTGCGATTGCTCCCACTTTTCTCTTTTGGGTTGAGTGGTGGGTTGCCCTGGGATGGCTCACAGCGACCACCGCAGCCCAACTGATTAATTCGGCCAATGCGCGGGCATTTCTAAAAGTCTCCGAACATAAGAACATTTCACAGCACCAACAGATGGTGTGGACACTCCGGCTCGTCGGAGCATCGGCCCTGTACAGCGGCATCTGGGCCTCCAGCATTGTGTTCTTCTGGATAGATGGTGCACTGGCGAACAATTTCTTTCTGCTCGCCTTAATCGCGATCTCTCTCGCTCCTGTCACCCTGCTAAACGCGGCATACCTGCCGAACTTCTTCGGCGCAGCAATAGCAAACTCGGTCTTCATGCTGACCACTCTCCTGAGTCATCCCGACCCGATCTACTGGGCCATGGCCGTGGCCTATTGCATGTTTTTCATCGCCATGTCCGGGCACGCCATTCGTATCAACCGTGCTGCTCGCACCATGATCGAAATGTCGATCGAAAAGACAGAACTGATCGAAGCCCTATCGCAAGCGAAGAAACGGTCAGACGAAGCGCGGGCAGCAGCTGAAGATGCAAGCCGAGCAAAGTCTCAATTCCTCGCGAATATGAGCCACGAGTTACGCACACCTCTCAACGCGATCATTGGTTTTTCTGAGGTCATCAGCCGCGAGGTTTTTGGACCGCTCGAGAATGAAAAATATCTCCAATACACAGGCGATATTCATTCAAGTGGTCGCCACCTCCTTGCGCTTATCAACGACATCCTCGATCTGTCCAAAATTGAAGCCGGGCAATATTCAATTTTTGAAGAACGTGTCGATCTTGATGCTATCGCAGCGGATTGCCACAAGCTTCTGGAGCTCCGGGCAAGCGTCAATGATATTAAAATCAAAAGGCGTTTCAGTCGCGCGCTTCCAGACCTGCATGCAGACAAGCGTGCCGTTCGTCAGATTTGGCTCAATCTTCTTACCAACGCTGTAAAATTTGCTCCAAACGGTAGCCACGTTCACATCGTGGCCGATTACGAGGCCGATGGATCGATCTGTATCGGTGTCCATGATGAAGGTCCGGGGATTGCCAAGGAAGAGCTGGAGAAGGTTCTGGAGACCTTTGGTCAGGGCAAGGAGGGTGTGTCCCGTCCCGGCTCTGGCACAGGGCTTGGCCTGAGCATCGTCCGGGGCCTTGCGGAGGCTCATGGTGGTCAGTTCATCCTTGAGAGCAAACTGGGTGTGGGCACGCGCGCGAGCGTGACGTTCCCGCCGAAACGGGTCCTACCGGCAAATCCCGCTTCGATCAATCGCCTCTCGAAAGCCTATCCATAAAGTGCACACCAAAAAGCCGCGAGACCTGGGTCCCGCGGCTTTCTCAAACTGATTGTCAGTGGCTTACGCAGCTGACGAATAACGTGTCAGGTGATGATCTACATTGCCGAACTGAGTGTCGATCATTGTCAGACGCTTGAAGTAGTGTCCGACATTGAGTTCGTCGGTCATGCCCATGCCGCCATGGAGCTGAACAGCTTGCTGACCTACAAAACGGCCTGCTTTGCCGATCTGAACTTTTGCACCTGATGCTGCTTTGAGGCGCTCTTCTTCGCTCTCACCCAGCTTCAGGGTCACCATGTAGGTCATGGAGACAGATTGCTCATAAGCCATGAACATGTCGACCATGCGGTGCTGCAGGACCTGGAACTTGCCGATTGGCACACCGAACTGCTTGCGGGTCTTACAATATTCGACCGTCGCATCGTTCAGTTCTTTCATGCCGCCGGCAGCTTCCGCGCTCAACGCTGCGATTGCCTGGTCGGTGACTTTTTCGATGAGAGGAAGAGCTTTGTCGATTTCGCCAATCACGGCATCCGCGCCGACTTTCACATTTTCCAGTGTGACTTCAGACGCGCGGCGACCGTCGACCGTTGGATAGTCGCGGGTTGATACGCCAGCGGCTGATTTATCAACGATGAAGAGGGAGACGCCGTCTGTGTCACGCTGACCGCCACTGGTGCGTGCTGAAACGATGAGCTTGTCGGCCCAAGGAGCACCCAGAACAACAGCTTTGTAGCCGTTGATGACATAGCCATCGCCATCCGCTTTCGCCGTGGTGACCAGATCAGCCAGATTGTAGCGACCCTGAGGTTCGGCATAACCGAATGCCCAGACATTCTCGCCACCAATGATGCCAGGAATGTGCGCTTCCTGCTGTGCTGGCGTGCCTGCTTCCCGAAGGAAGCCACCACAGATCACAACTGTTTCCATGAAAGGCTCGATCACAAGGCTGCGACCAAATTCTTCCATAAGGATCATGGTCTCGATTGGACCACCACCAAGGCCTCCCTGCTCTTCAGAGAAAGGAGCTGCCAGAAGGCCGAGTTCAGCGAACTGACCCCAGATTTCTTTGCTCCACCCGTCCGCGCTCGCAGAAATCTTGCGGCGTGTATCGAAGTCATATTTGTCCTGAAGGAAGCTCTGCACGGTGTTGCGCAGCAGTGTTTGTTCTTCAGTAAATGAAAAGTCCATGATGGTTCTTCCCTGCGGTCGTCGCTCTGCTGTGTTTTTTTGAGGTGTCGCGCGCAGATTGCTCCACAGGCGACACCCTTTAATTGGCTATTGGGCTTATGTGTTAGAGGCCCAACACCATTTTGGCAATAATGTTATGCTGAATTTCGTTCGATCCGCCATAGATCGACGTTTTCCGCATGTTCTGATAGTTCTGGGCCACCCCAATTGAGTATTCAGGCCCTGGTGTGAAGGCATTGTCGCCTTCTTGCTGACCATGTGGCGCATATACAAAGGCGTAGTTCCCGACAGCTTCCAGAGCAAGCTCCGTGATCCGCTGCTGGATTTCGGTCCCTTTGATCTTGAGGATGGAGCTTTCAGGCCCAGGCCCCTGCCCGCGGCTTTCCGCGGCGAGCGTGCGCAATTCTGTCACTTCCAGCGCTGAGAGGTCGATCTCTACTTCTGCAATCTTCCGACCAAACTCACCGTCCTTGATAAGCGGTTCGCCATCAAGCAGTTCGCTGCCTGCGATGTTTTTCAACCGTTCGACGGCCTTTTTCGAACGAGCCACGCCAGCAATCCCGGAGCGCTCATTGCCCAAGAGGAACTTAGCGTAAGTCCAGCCTTTGTTTTCCTCGCCGATCATGTTCTCAGCAGGCACTTTGACATTGTCGAGGTAAACCTCATTCACCTCATGCGCGCCATCCATCGTGATGATGGGACGGACTTCAATGCCGGGCGTCTTCATGTCGATCAGGAAGAAGGAGATGCTTTCCTGCATCTTCGCATCGGGATCGGTGCGCGCGAGGCAGAACATCCAGTCGGCGAACTGTGCCAGCGTTGTCCAGGTTTTCTGACCATTGATGATGTAATGGTCACCCTCGCGGACGGCTTTCGTCTTCAGCGACGCAAGGTCAGACCCCGCACCAGGCTCAGAATAGCCCTGACACCACCAGTCCTCGCCATTGTAGATACCTGGCAGGAACCGCTTTTTCTGTTCTTCATTGCCATAGGTGTAGATCACCGGGCCGACCATGGAGAGGCCGAAAGGAAGCAATGGTGTGGTTTCAGCACGCGCGCATTCTTCATTCCAGATGTAGCGCTGCGTGATGGTCCAGCCTGAGCCGCCATGCTCCGCTGGCCAATGCGGTGCAACCCAGCCCTTCTTTGCGAGGATCTTGTGCCAGGCGAGCATGTCGTCACGGCTCATGTCACCGCGAGACCGCGTATTTGTGATGCGTGGATAGTTTTCGTCGATGAAGGTGCGGACTTCATCGCGAAACGCCAGATCTTCTGACGAGAAACTCATGTCCATAGGAAGTACCTCCTGGGTGTTCTGGCTGGGCATTCTGCCCAATTGCCGAAGGGGGGTCTCCGGCGATTAGATTTGGCCGGATTTTACTGACAAACTGTCAATCTGCAAGGGAACTAAGCGCCTGGTTTCTGAACAGCGATGGCAGCAGATCTGCACAGATCGACTGCCAGGACCGAGCCCAAGCCACTGCTGCCGCGCAGTTCGAGATCAAGAAGTGGCTCTAACCCCAGTTCCGTCAAGAGGCGTTGATGGCCGCTGTCTGCATCTGAATGGGTTGCGCGACAATGCGCAATCGTTGCCGGGTTCAATGCCCTCAGAACAGCAGCTGCCGCGACGGAAACCGGGCCATCAAGAAGAACCGGGATTTTCTGATAGCGAGCCGCCAGGATTGCACCAGCGATTGCGGCAAATTCGCGCCCCCCGACCCGACGGAGTACTTCCAAGGGGTCAGTCGTATCGCCCCCGAGTCGGGCAATGGCGGTCTCCACAGCGTGTTTTTGGTTCTGTCCTTTTATGTCTGTTGGCTCCCCCGGCAGCCACTCTTCTGCCGTCCCGCCAAAAAGCGCCAAAGCAAGGGCAGCTGCGACCGTGCGATTCCCGACACCAATATCGGTCACACAAAGAAGGTCCGCCCCCCCGGCAATGGCTTCCATGCCAAAGGCCATGGTGGCAGCACAAGCTGCCTCGTCCAGCGCGTCTTCGCGCGTGATATCGGGAGTTGGCAGATCCAGAGCCAGGTCAAAAACTTTCAGGCCAACATTGCTCTGAAGGGCCGCGCGGGAGACCGCCGCCCCACCAGCGGCGATGAGCTCCACGCGCTCCTGGGTCGCCGACATAGGGTTTTCGGCGACATCCTGGTCGAGAATGTTGTGATTTGCGGCAAAAACCGCGACCAGTGGCTGCGTGATTGCAGGATCAGGGCGGCCCTGCCAGGCGGCCAGCCACTCGCCAAGCTCTTGAAGTTTGCCCAGGCCTGACTCGCTCTGGGTGCGCACGCTGTCGGCAGCTTCAGTGTCGGGAAGCGGCGGTCCCTCAATCAATCGGCGAATATCATCAAACGGCAGGCCGGTTGCGGCGCGGTCCATCGGTGGCTCCTGACTTTAACATTTGGTGAGCTATATAGAGCGTTCAGAGCCCAATGGCCAAATCCAGCCTTGGCTTGTATGGTCGCGACTTCAAGAGAGAGAATGAACCCATGTCGACTGATCCCATCAAAAGCCCCTGCAAACGGCTCTGTGCAGTCGATGGACGTATGGGTTTTTGTCGCGGATGCGGTCGTACGCTGAAAGAGATCGGTGGCTGGAGCCAATACAGCCACGAAGAGCGCGATGTCATAATGGATGAACTCGCCGGGCGCTTTGCGGAAGCTGGACTCGTCGCGCCGGAATAGAGTTACGCGCTATCTTCGACCGCGCGTGTTCCGAGCGGGTCTGTTTTCAGCACTTTTCCGTTTAACGCGCCAAGCCAATCGAGACTTTGGCGCATACTGACAATCTCACCAATGGCAATAATGGCGGGGCCCTTGAAGCCCGTGCGTTCCACTTCGCTCACGGCGCCGCCAAGCGTTGCTTCCAGCACTTCCTGATCGGCCAAGCTTGCGTTCCGCACAAAAGCGATCGGTTCGCTTGGGAGACGGCCATTCTCGAGGAGGAGCTTCACAATCGCATCGAGATGGGACAAGGCCATGTAGAGCACAATGGCAGGCGAGCCTTTTGCGATTGCCGCCCAATCAAGATTTTCCGGCACATCGCCGCCTGCCATATGGCCCGTGACAAAGGTCACCGCGTGATTGGTGTCGCGATGGGTCGCCGGAATGCCTGCATAGGCCAGGCCGCCAATGCCTGCTGTGACGCCCGGGATCACCCGGAAAGGAATGCCAGCCTCAACAAGGCTAAGTGCTTCTTCGCCGCCGCGGCCAAATACGAACGGGTCGCCGCCTTTCAAGCGCAATACACGTTTGCCCTGTCGTGCCAGCTCAATGAGTTTTGCTGAAATGTCGCGCTGCTTGGCGCTCGGCTTGCCGCCGCGCTTGCCCGCATAGAATTTTTCAGTACCGGGCGACGCGAGCGCGAGAATCTCTTGGCTTACGAGAGCGTCGTGGACGATGACGTCCGCCTGTTGCAGCGCGTTTACTGTGTGCAATGTGAGCAGACCTGGGTCCCCGGGGCCAGCCCCTGCAAGCCAAACCCAACCAGACTCAAATGTGGGCAGCTCAAGACCCACGACTGAGTTAGATGTCGCTTTGCCTCGGGCGCCTGCAAGAGGCACAATTTTGTCCGCTTCGCTCATTTTACGTTTCTTTGATGTGAAACTAGTATTTATCCGATTGAAACACGTAAATAGGATGCCAAACAGGCGCTATCAAGCTGAAATCTATGAATGGGGCGGTTTCAGGCGGAAAACAACCTAAATCGGCGCTTAGGTAAACTTAAAACCCTTAGAATTTGCCGCTTATTGTTCACTCTCCAGCAAAGACCAGTGCTCATAATCAGCTCATGCGAAGAAACACATGGACATGGGCTGGGCTGGCCGGGCTTACGTTTACCGCCTTTCTATTTGCCGCGCTGCAAATGCAGCCAGCGCTGGTTGCACCCCTGCAGCATCAATCACCGGTGCTCCCGGCTGCGGGCCTGCTGGGCCTTGTGGCGGTCAGCGTTCTTGTTGGTTGGCGGGCAAATGCGGGGTTTGCGCTGCGCCAAGCTATGAGCTGGGTCGCCATCGCGCTCACTCTGGTCATCGGATATGCCCATCGCCAAGACCTGACCCATATCCTCCCTCTCCCGGCTGTGCAGCATTTGGCAAAACCCGCTGTCCACAGCCAACCAGGCGTCGTCAGTCTTGGGGGGACTGGTAATGGGCACTTTTTTGCGGACGCCAATGTGGACGGGACCCATGTACGTTTCCTGGTCGATACCGGCGCGAGCCATGTTGCGCTCACCCCATTTGATGCACAGCGCCTTGGGTTTGATTTGGACGAGCTTGACTATCGCATCCCCTATCAGACTGCCAACGGCACAGCCTATGCAGCCGTTGTTACGCTTTATGAAATCTCGGTCGGCTCGATTACCGTGCAGGATGTGCGAGCATCCGTGTCTCAGGGTGGTCTTTCCCAGTCGCTCCTGGGAATGAGCTTTCTCAGTGAACTGAGCGCAGTCGAGCTTTCTGGTGACAGGCTCATGCTGCGGGAATAATTGCGACGTCGAGCACTGTGGCCTCAATTTCGCAGACCCTTTACCCAAATATCTGTATAAGACCTGCGCCGCTTCGGTTTGCAAGCGGGAATTGCAGAATGCAAAGGATCAGTTCGCATGTTGCCTAAGCCCAGCCCTTCGATTGCGCCGAACTCCGAAGAGTTTGAGACAGCACCTCTCGTCGCCCCGCAAGGGTTTCGCGAGTATGACGCCCGCTGGCTCTTCCCAGATGAAATCAATCTGCGCGGCATTCAGGCGCTGGGCATGGGTCTTGGGACTTTGTTACACGATTTGAAAGTCGACCCTCGGATCTCTGTGGGGCATGACTATCGTTCCTATTCCGGCTCGATCCAGCAGGCGCTGATGAATGGCCTGATGGCGGCTGGCGCAGAAGTTTTTGATATCGGCCTGGCCCTTTCACCCACTGCCTATTTCTCCCAGTTTGCATTGGATGTGCCTGCAGTTGCCATGGTCACCGCAAGCCACAATGAAAATGGCTGGACCGGGGTGAAAATGGGTGCTGCCCGTCCTCTTACCTTCGGGCCAGACGAAATGAGCGCGCTTCGTGAAATTGTTCTGAACGGCACCTATCAGGCGCGCCCTGGCGGGAGTTACACCTACGTTACTGACATGCGGGACAGGTACATTGCCGACCTGATTGATCGCCCCAAGATAAAGCGCAAGCTCAAAGTGGTTGCTGCCTGTGGCAATGGCACTGCTGGCATCTTCGCGCCGCCGGTTCTTGAAGGCATTGGTGTTGAGGTGATCCCGCTTGATTGCGAGCTGGACCATAGCTTCCCTCGCTACAACCCAAACCCGGAAGACATGGAAATGCTCCATGCGATGCGGGACAAGGTTCTTGAAACTGGTGCTGATGTGGGCCTCGCCTTCGATGGAGATGGTGATCGCTGCGGCGTCGTTGACAATGAAGGCGAAGAGATTTTCGCCGATAAGGTTGGCGTGATGTTGGCACGGGACCTATCTGCAAATCATGATGGTGCGCAGTTTGTCGTGGATGTGAAGTCGACGGGCCTGTTCCTAACTGACCCGGTATTGATCGAAAACGGTGCCAAGACGGATTACTGGAAAACCGGTCACTCTTACATTAAGCGCCGCGCGCATGAATTGGACGCGCTGGTTGGTTTTGAGAAGAGCGGACACTATTTCTTCAACCCGCCGATTGGCCGTGGTTATGATGACGGACTGGTGTCAGCCATCGCGATCTGCGACATGCTCGACCGGGCACCCGACCAGAGCATGGCAGACCTGAAACGTGCACTTCCGAAAACCTGGGGATCGCCCACCATGTCGCCCCACTGCCCGGACGACAAAAAATATGGCGTCGTGGATCGCATCATCGCGCGCATCCAGAACATGGCGGAAAAGGGTGATCAGCTGATTGGCCAGCCTATCCGGAGTGTCGTCACCGTGAATGGCGTTCGGGTGACAGTAGAGGACGGCACGTGGGGCCTGATCCGCGCGTCATCGAACAAACCGGGCCTGGTAGTTGTTGTCGAGAGTCCGACTTCAGACGCCAACAAAAAAGCCATGTTCGACACGTTGGACGCGCTTCTCGCAGAAGAGCCGGATGTTGGCGAGTATGATCAGAAAATCTGATCAGACACCGTTGAACAGGCCGTAAAACATTCTGAGAGATGTCAGAAGCAGAAAGAACGCAAAAGCGCGCGCCAGTGCTTTGCGGCTAATCGCGTGGGCCAAATTTGCACCCCAAGGTGCAGCCAGGACGGTCGCTGGTACAATCAGCGCTAGCCCGATCAGATTGACATAGCCGACGCTCAACGCTGGGCGCGCCTCCACGCCGATGCCGGATATCATAAAGCCAATGGCGCCGGGCACTGAGATTAGAAGCCCCAAGCCAGCGGAAGTCGCCACCGCCTGATGAATTGGTTTGCCGAAAAGCGTCATTATGGTGACGCCGAAGGTGCCGCCCCCAATGCCCATCATGGCTGATACGCCCCCGATGGAACTGGCGATGGCGCCCTGCCCCGCCGGTCCTGGCAATTCGTCTCCCAGGCGCCACTCTTCTTTACCGAAGGCCATATTGAAGGCAACAAGAAGTGCCACGGTAGCAAAGACGGCTGTCAGCATTGCGCCATTCACGTAGGCCGCGACGGCGGTGCCGATTGCGACGCCGATGAGCATGGGCAAAGCCCAACGCTTAAGCAGGTCGATATCAACCGCCCCTTTTTTGTGATGGGCCCGCACCGAGCGAATGGATGTGGGAATAATCGTCCCAAGCGATGTGCCAACAGCGAGATGCATACGCACGCTTTCGTCAATCCCGATCAGGGTAAACATGTGAAAGAGCACCGGCACAATCACAATGCCGCCGCCGACACCCAATAGCCCCGCGAGAATGCCTGCAATAACACCGGTCACCAGCAGCGCACCCGCGAACAAGATCAGTTCGCCGAGCTCCAGTCCCATAAACTCCATGGCTTAAGTCCCCACGCGTTCGACGTCGCCTGACGGCTCAGCTGTCGCGTTTGTTTGAATTTTCGACAATGCCTCGGTAACCACGGAGATATCGGCACCCTTTTTATAGGCGTTTTCACTGATATGCCGCCGCCAGGCCCGCGCGCCCGGCATGCCCTGAAAGAGACCCAGAATGTGGCGGGTCATGGCGTGAAGGTTCACGCCTTCTTCCAGTCGCCGCGCGATGTAAGGCAGGAAGGCGTCAATTACTTCATGACGCGTTCGGGCAGGCGTTGCAACGCCAAACAGGCGTTGGTCAACACCTGCCAAAACATACGGGCGTTCGTAAGCCATGCGCCCCATCATCACGCCATCAACCTGGGTTAGGTGCTCTTCTGTTTCGTCGAGCGTCGTGACGCCACCATTGATACAGATTTCAAGATCGGCAAAGGCTCGTTTCATTTCGTAGACCAGCTCATAGTCCAGCGGCGGCACGGTCCGGTTTTCCTTGGGCGACAGACCTTCAAGCCAGGCCTTTCGGGCATGCACGATGATTGTCCGGCACCCGGCGGCACGCACTTTTTCGATCAGGGTTGGCAGGGCTTCTCGCGGGTCCTGATCATCCACCCCGATCCGACATTTTACCGTCACGGGCACCGTCACCTCGGCGGACATAGCCGCGACACAGTCCGCGACCAGGTCTGGCTCTTTCATAAGGCAGGCACCAAAGCGGCCGGATTGCACTCTATCTGACGGACAGCCAACATTCAGATTGATCTCGTCATACCCGTACCCCTCGGCAATTCGCGCCGCTTCGGTCAGCTCTTTCGGATCACTACCCCCAAGCTGCACCGCGACAGGGTGTTCAGCTTCATCGAAGCCGAGAAGATAGTCCCGCTTCCCGTGAATGATCGCCGGCGCTGTCACCATCTCTGTATAGAGAAGGGCCTTCTGCGTGATGAGCCTGAGGAAGAACCGATCATGACGATCAGTCCACTCCATCATCGGTGCCACAGAGAAGCGGCGGCTGGGCTCAGGGATCTTGCTCATAGGAACATCTATGCCCGAGCTATTCCCTCCCGGCAAGTCCGTCTGCTCTATACTCTCCTGACAGTCTGGTGGCAGGAGCCTTCGACTACCAAGACCGCGAAAATCTGATGTTATTTCAGCAGGCAGAGCCCTATGGAACCGTTCAAGAACAGAATCTCTGCTGACCTTGTCCGACAGATCAGCGCGCAATTGCAGTTCCAGGTCACTGGCTTTGAACCCAAGGGTTTTGAGACTTCCATCCTGAAAGATCTGGATGAATTAGAATTAAAAGATCGGGCGCAGCTCATCGCTGATCACCTGCATGAGGCATTGCCGTCTGCGCCAAAAAAACGCGCCAAAATCATTCGCGCGATGCTGCATCCACACGGAACTGAAAAAGGCCAACAGAGCGATGCCGACGGAATTACCGGTTGGGGCATGTTTCCACTTGGCATGGTGGTGGGGCAGCACGGATTGAAGGACTTCGAGGGCTCACTCAACCTCCTGAGAGATATGACGGGTCACTTCTCTTCAGAGTTTGATGTGCGGTATTTCCTCATTGAAGATCAGGAGCGCGCCCTCAACATTATGAGTGAATGGGTTGATCATCCAGATTTTCACGTACGACGCCTGTTGTCAGAGGGCACTCGCCCCCGGCTGCCCTGGGGCATGCAGCTCCCGCGCCTGATTGAAGATCCCTCCCCTATGTTGCCGCTGCTCGAGGCGTTGCGCGACGATCCGGAAGAGTATGTACGCCGCTCTGTTGCCAACCATCTCAATGACATTGCCAAGGATCATCCAGACCGCGTTGCAAAACTCGCCAAGAAATGGCTGAAGGGCGCAAACGCGAAGCGGGAAAAACTTGTGCGCCACGCCTGCCGCTCGCTCATCAAGCAGGGCCACAAGCCCACTCTTGATGCCTTTGGTCTGGGTGCGCCTCAGATCGATGAACCAAAAATCACCATTGGCACGAAGACCGTCCGGTATGGGGACGCACTTCAGTTCTCCGCAAACCTCGCCTCTACATCCAAGAAGCCACAATCGCTCGTGATCGACTATCTCGTCCACTTCAAAAAGGCGAATGGCGACCGTGTTGGCAAGGTCTTTAAATGGAAGAAACTGTCACTCGCGCCGGGTGAGCGGCTCACCATCGAGAAAACGCACCCGATCAAGCCCATCACGACGCGGAAATATTATGCCGGCAAACAGGGCCTGTCGCTTCGCATCAATGGTGCCGACTTTGGGTTTAAAGAGTTCACCCTTTCCATGCCCGACTAGCCAAAGGTCTCTCCGCAATTTCTGCGTCCAGTAGGTGATTGACTTTTGCTGCGCAAAAAACATAATCACCATTATGATGATTCAGACAGAATTGCCAAAGAAGGCGCAGGCAATAGCTGCGGCCGCCCTGGATGCCATCCATGAGAAGGGTCTCGACCGGGTAAAGCTAACCGATGTCGCCCGTAAAGCCGGTGTCACAACCGGTGCCGTTACCTACTATTTCGAAGATAAGGATGCGGTTCTGATTGCCGCTTTTGAGGAATCCTGGCGACAGCTCTTTAGGGGAATTGAAGCTTACGAGGGCGGTTGGGAGATTGAACGGTTCCTCAATTGCCTGCCAACCACGGATCAACGGCGGCGAGGGTGGAGTGTATGGCTGGCTTTTTGCGGCCGTGCACAAACATCAACCACCATGAATGATCTTTACCGGCAGGCTTACGCAAAGTTGGAGACGCTTATCCTGTGCTCGGCAGGTCTTAAAGAGTCAGAGCGGAGCATTGTGCGGGAAGCCATTGCGGCACTTGATGGCGTTGGCCTCTGCGCAACGCTCAATCCGGACCTATGGCCTGCCAAACAACAGCGCTCCTGTCTGCGCACGCTACTCACACCGCTCTTCCCCTCGACCGACTGCTGACAGTCAAGATTACATATGCTCCAACTACCGGATCCAGATAATGGCTAGCATCACTTACCTTCCTGCAACCGCTTCCACTGAAGAAATCTGTGCCTGCCTAGATCGCGACGCGGCACTGATCGTTGAGGATGTTCTTTCATCAGATCAGTTGACCCGATTGCAGGCTGAGCTCGCACCCTATCTTGGCACCACGGCTAAGGGGAAAAACGAATTCGCGGGCCACGAGACCAAAAGGGTCGGTGCCTTGATGGCAAGAGTGCCCGCCTCCCGCGATCTTGCCCTTCATCCGGTCGTGAACGCGGTATGTTCCGACTATCTGGGCCGTCACGCGGATGGATATCAACTTCACTTTACCCAGGCCGTCAGCATTGGGCCTGGGGAAACAGCCCAAGAGCTGCATCGCGACCGCGGTGTCTGGGGAGGCCATATTCCCAGGCGGATAGAAACCCAGCTCAGCACCATTTGGGCGGCAAGCGCGTTCACAAAAGAGAATGGCGCAACCCAGCTCGTCCCCGGGTCTCACACATGGGATAAAGACCGAACGCCCGAGCCGCACGAAATTGTCTCAGCGGAGATGAAACCCGGCTCTGTTCTGATTTACTCCGGCACGGTGATCCATGGGGGCGGTGAAAATACATCTGACAGTAACCGCCTCGGCGTTCTTCTCCACTACACGCTCAATTGGCTCCGCCAGGAAGAGAACCAGTATCTGTCCTGTCCGCCCGATGTCGCTAAAGATCTATCGCCTGAACTCCGCGCCCTATTAGGATATTCACGGGGTGGCCCCGTTCTCGGTTTTTTCTCGACACCGGGCGCACCAGGTGAAGGTGTTGAACTGGCGGCACCTGAGAAATTGTTCGAATCCACCTGAAGTCGCTTTCCGTCTATGGAGACAGTGTCATGACAGAACCCGGCATGAAGATTGAGTCTGGAAGTGTTTTCACCGGCACTTCAAAGGTCGCGCGAAATTTCGATCATGACGCACCGTTGCATAGCGACGGTGCGGCCAAAGAAGCAGGCTTCAAAGGAGGCCTGATACTCAATGAGTACCACTTCACCCAAATCTCAGAAATGCTCATCGCGCTTTTTGGGCATGACTGGTTGAAGCAGGGCGAAATCGAAATCAAGTATCTGTCGCCGCTCTACGATGGAGATACGTTCACGCCCAAAGCCCGCTTTGTCGGCATAGCGGAACAAGACAGCGATCGGTGCGAGCTGGATGTCTGGTGCGAAAATCAGGACGGCGCAGTCCTTGCCCAAGGTAGTGCCAGCTGCCTCACTGCCAGCCTTACGGGATGGAGCTAGACAAGATGGAACATCAGGACGCGCTCGACGCAATCAGGTCTCATTTTGCAACACTTAAACCAGGGCAGACATCCATCCAGAAACACACCTATTCAAGGGATGAAGTGGTCACCTATGCAGATCAATTTGATATTTCCTACCCTGGTGTTTACGTCACTGAAAATGACAAACGCCTGGTCCCGCCAGCAATGATTTTCATGCGACCCGCCGCGACCTTTGGGATCACCTCGCCTGAGGCCCCAGCTCTTGCCAGGTACGGCATTTACACCAAAGCCCGCCGCAAGTTTTTTCACCCGCTCGAAGTTGGGCAACACGTTCTGTTTGATGGCGAGATCGTGGATACGTTTGAGCGCCGGGGATATTACTACCTTGCCGTAGAGTGGATCGCGAAGACAGAAACGGATATGTCGATTGCGACCGGCATTGAGTGGCACACGATCGGATTCGTTCGGGCTTCGTAGGGGCACATCAAGCGGTCTGGATCGACCATCGCAATCCGTCATTCGTGGATGTCACTTCGACATTCATGAATTCACGGTGGGAGGCTATCGCACCTTTCCAGATCTCGACCCAACAGCTGAGAAGGCTCTCTCGCTCTGCGCCGTCTAGGCCTCGCGCAATACGCAAACCCTTTTGATGAACGACGAAACCGGCATTGGCATTGAGAGTTTCAACCTGCGTCTCATCGCCCATACCCTGAAAGAGGGCGCTCAGAAATCCGGCGGCACTTTCCGGCCCGCCTTCTGCTATCCCCACTGCCGCAGCCATGGTTTTGTAGTGGTGGAGTCCGGTGAGGCGCGCTGACAGATGCCCCAGTTCCAAGGCCCGGTCTGCGCCAAGAACGCCAACCAGTTCCCTCACCCCATTGCGAATATACTCAATCGCATAGTTCCGATTTGCTTTGGCAAGGCGTTCTTTTGACCATTCTGCATCAGGCGGTGTCGGCTGCTCGGCTACGTTGTAAGCCGGCGGGCGCTCGTCTGGTGCAAAGGTCACGCGTTCCTCTTCGGACAAGTCGTGATCATATTCTTTGAAGTAGCCGCAAAACCCGAACTGGCCTGTCATGTCTTCAGATACACAGACAAACCCCAGACGCGGATTGCCGAGTGACACGCCGTTCTGTCCATACCACCCTTTTAGAAACCCACGGCTCGCCTCAACCGGAATGCCACAGACAACCGCGCCGTCATACATCCAGCGCGGATAGCGAAACCGAACCCAGGCCTTTTTGTCCGTCTCGGGCATGTATTCAACCGCAACACCACCCATCGAGTTGGAGAGGACATGGTATTTGGCACAGGCCACTGCATCAGGGAGACCCTCCAGCCCCAACTTTTGGAAGCTTGAGAGGAATTTGTCCTCGTGCTGCCGTCGGAACAGTCGGAACATCCACTCGCCCACCACATCCGGCCCTTCACGGGTTGCGACCATCAGCTCCAGGCCCAACAAATATTGGTGGTGCAGATCAGCCTGCGCATTGATGGCATTCAAGTTCTCAGTCATGGGACGTTTCCGCTTTCAGCACTATGTCAGCAACAATCTCTTGCATCCATAGTTCCACTGTTTCAAGAGAGGTTGTCCGGCCATTCAACAGTCTCTGCATGAGGGCCCCCAACACAAACGCCAGTGTTTTTGATGCGGCCTCTTTGCCGACAATCTCGGCGGTCATTTCCAGGTAGCGTTTGTTCGCCAGTTTCATGTTCTTGTCGCGGGCGACATCGCGATGCGACATGTCACGCATATAGTCCAAGAGCAAAAATGCCTCCCCCTGGAAATCCTTTTCAACTTCTTTGAACACTTGCATTAAGGCACTTACCTTTTGCTGCGGCGTCTCTGCTTGCAAGTTTTCTGACACCAAGCCAGCGTCTCGATCGACCACGAATTTGGTACATGACTCAAACAGTAGTTCTTTTGACGGGAAGTAGTGGTAGAGAGCGCTCTTAGACATGCCGAGCTCTTTCGCGATTTGACGCATGCCCAACCCGCTATACCCGTGTTTTGAGAATACCGGTGTTGCTTTCTCTACAATTCCCCGACGATGGGCGTCGTGATCTACAATTTTTGGCATCTGGCGGTCACCCTGCGCACTGCTTCATTGACTCCCAGCTTTAACATATCCTATTTTCGTCCAATCGGACTATAAAAGGAGTTTGAACTCGTGACACCCACCACGATTGACTGGACCTTGCCTGCTCTAAGCGGCGGTATCGGAGGATATATTGACCGGCTGCTTGGTCCGGGCGCGACTGCTGCGGAATATGCAATACAGATGCTTTTGCCGGGCGCCGCTACAATCGCGGCCTACTTCTTTGCTCAGGAAGCCTTTCCAGCCTGGCCCTGGTGGAAGCTGCTCATCTATTGCGTTCTCGTATTCGATATTGTGGGCGGCATCGTCACTAACGCAACCTCGTCAGCTAAACGCTGGTTCCACCGCGATACCCAAACCTGGCGCGATCACCTTGGGTTTGTGGCACTCCACATTGTTCAGATCGCGATCGTTGCGACGCTTTTCCGCGATCTTGATTGGAGCTATGGCGTCTTTCTGTCGGCCTATCTCTTGAGCGCCGCTGCACTCATCCTGATGCTCCCACTTTACCTGCAACGCCCGGTTGCGCTTTTTTTGGTTGCGATGGGGATGGTGCTTGAACTCTACGGCTGGGGCCCGTCAACGGAAGTTCCTTGGTTCACTGCCTTCCTGCTGCTTAAGCTGTTGGCCGCTCACCTCCTGCGTGAAGAGCCTTATCGTCCCGCATGAGGGCCGCCCTTCATTTGACACTCTTCATGCCAATTTATACGCTGATGGAAAATGGAGGAGAGACAGATGGGCGACATATTGGGCGAACCGGTCTTGGGCAAACGGGCATGGACGCGTGCTGATTTGGACAAGGATGATGGCTGGAACCTGGTTCTTGGTGCGATCGAAACCCAAGAGCTCGAAGACGCTGCCCGCTCCCTGCCAGACGACCTGAATGCCTGGGTGCAAATGAGTCGGGAAGACATAAAGGCTCCTCACCTCGCTGCTAAGCTGCAAAGCGCCTCCAACGAAATTGAAGATGGTTTTGGCTTCGCGAAAATTTCCGGTCTCGACATTTCGGGCTATGACGCAGACATGCTCCATCGAACCTATTGGATCATCGCCGTTCTGCTGGGCAATGTGATTACCCAGAATGCCAAAGGCGAGCTCATTGGCTATGTGACCGATAAGATCGATGGGGCTCCCCGCGGCGACAATGACCGCGGCTACACAAGTAGTGATGAGCTCCGGTTCCATTGCGATGGCGGTGAAGTATCTGCCCTCTTCTGTGTGCGCCAGGCCCCTACTGGCGGGGTCAATTCCATTGTCAGTCTGCTCAGTGTCTACAATGAAATCCTCGAAAAGCACCCTGAACATCTAGAGAGCCTCTATCGCGGGTTCCCGATCTATATGCGTAAAGAAGGGGACGACGACCGACTGGGCAAAGTTCAAGAGCGACGCATTCCAAGCATCTCGGAAAAAGAAGGACGCATTACGGCGTGGGTGAACTTGAAGCTCGCAGAGCTTGCCAGTTCTCTTTCAGACAGTCCGTTTTCTGACAGCGACATGGCGGCCCTTCGAACAATCGAAGACGTGGCGGAACAAGACGCCCTCAAGTTTGATTTCCGCCTTGAGCCGGGCGAGCTGGTGATCGTCAATAACCTGTCCTTGATGCACAAACGCTCTGCATTTCAGGACGACCCAGACCCGGCAAAAAAACGCCTGCTGCTTCGTCTGTGGCTTAACCTCTATTCCCGTCCGGAGGTGCACCCAAATGTTGCTGGGGTCATGAAGGGGTTCGGCAATACAGAACCGATCATCACTGCAGCTTAAACCTATCGCTCAAAATCAGTCGGTCATGTCCCGATAAGGGTTATCGGTCGGCAGCGAAATGTCCCTGGCAAAGCCCTTGATTGATATGCGGGTTTCGTTGATGTCAATGCTCGCCTCATCGATCATGTCCTCACCGAACCGATAGATGGGCGCATATTCCCCCCGATCCGCGGCACTGATATAGCGATCAGACGCTTCCAAACTTGTTTCCCGCTTTTTGGCATAGGCCGCCATCGCTTCGTCGCCGTGGCGTTTGCGGAGCATGGCTTCTGTGCGATCTGGAGAGAGCACGACCGCAGACGCATTGTTGCCGCCAAAGCCTTTAGAATTGAGGATCGCCACTTCAAGGTTTTCCGGAACGGTCTGAATGTGATCAGGCCCAAGCTTCAAGCGGTCCTGATGAACATCATCTGCGACCGCATCGATGGTCGGGATGCCGGGCAGAATGCCATATTTAAAACTCCCGAGAGCCGCTGCCAATTGATCGGCGCTCGCGGGTGCAATTGTATGGCCGAGATAAGCTTTCACGGCCACCACGGGCCACTCACGAATGTCGAAGGCTGCAGCGACCTGATCAAAAATCTGAGACTCAGATACCCGGTTCTGCGGTGTGCTAGACCCGTGAGCGAGCACAAAGCTCTTTTCCTGCACAGTGTCTTTTCCCGCAACGGAAGATGCAGCCGCCACTGCCTTCGCCATGCTGATGTGATTTCCTGGTCCCGGCGCGCTGATGGATTTTTTCGTGCCATCTGCATCGACAAAAACGTCGATAATCGACCCAAGACAGGGCGCCCCCAGCTCAAGCGCAAGTTCATCGTCCATCAGAATGAAATACTGGCTCGACTCGCCGATCGTGAAGCCGCAATTCTCGCCAAAGGGACGACTGGCCCGACGATGATCGACCTCATCTGTTCCATAAAGCTTCTTCATGTTCGCATCTGTTGCCAGGGCGCCCATTGTTCCAAACCCATCCATGAGTTCCGGTCCGATCGGTGCCTCGCTATTGCCCACCATGGCCACCCGGATCTTTCCTGCCTTTAGGTCTGACACCGCATGGCGCAGATTTGACAGGAAGGTTGCGCAGGCCGCGACTGAGCTGCTGGCAATCCCGACATTTGCCAGCACGTAGGCATTGATGAAATCGGTCGGCATGGAATTGACCCCCATCACCAGCGCTTTGGTCGTGACCCGATCGCCCTTCATGCGGGCCTGGTGCATGCCTCCATAGCCTTCCTTGTCCATCTGACCGAAGCCGCTGCTGGAGTAAACGCCAACTTGATCGGGCTCGATATGCTCAAGGATCGTTTCCCACTCAATGCCCATTGCGCGCAGCGCATCGGTTGCGCCAAACAGCGCCATTTGCAGGCCGCGTGGCTGAAAACGTGAGTTGTAGAGATCGGCAACCTCAAAACCAGTTGGCAGTTGTCCCGCGGCCTTGACAGGAAAGTCACGGAAATTGTCCAGCTTAACGTCGAGATCGCCGGCAACGGTCACCTGCAACTCTCCCTCATCCGCGGGCTCTACTGTCCAGCCGTGCGGCAGGCGCGACGGGACTTGATCTGCGGCCAAGGTGAATTTCAGAACGTCGTCTTGCCCCTTTGCAGCGTGTAGGGATGCGGCGGACTGCCAATGCAACGCGTCGACATCGAAAACAGACTCTTCAACACGCCGTACCAGCGTGCCGTCCAATACCTGTTGGCGATAGCGGTCTGCAACTTCGGCTGTGGTGAGGCGGTCGTTTGATCCGTCCTCCGCCGTTGGCACGAAATAGGTTTCATCTTCGGCGACAACGAGACCCATCATCACAGCCAATGCAGCAAGTGTCTGGTGCTGCTCTGCTTCGGGCAAAAGATCGATCACCATGCGGCGGAAGCTCTGGAACCCTGAGGTCCGACCAGCGGCATTCACCCCGCCCATACTGACAATGACTGGTAACCGCATTGGTTTCGCTCCAATTGATTCAATCGCTTCGTTCATATTGCGTTTATCGCTGTTCTTTTAGCACGTGCCAGTAGGTACGCACCTGCTCTACATGCCGGCGGGCTTCATAACCACGCGCATAGCCATGACGGAGCGTGGGGTAGACCTTCTCGTCGGAAAGAAATCTGAGCATCTTCTTCACATCCACCCAGATGTTCTTGTTGAGCCCACGTCGTTCAGCAAGCGCGCGCGCATCATATACATGCCCCATGCCCATATTGTACGCCGCAAGGGCAAACCAATATCGGTCATCGCCTTCCACCCCTTCGGGCACACGATCAAGCAAGTCCGCAAAATAGTTTGCACCCCCCCAGATGCTCTCGCGCGGGTCCGTGCGGTCAGACACACCAACGCGTTCGGCGGTTGACCGCGTCAGCATCATAATACCGCGCACACCCGTCGGGCTTACTGCGTCAGGGTCCCATTTCGATTCCTGGTAGGCTTTGGCTGCCAGGAGCATCCATGGCAGTTCGTTGCGCCTTGCACTTGTGCGAAAATCGCGTTCGTATTCAGGCAGGACCTCTTTAATGTCGCGGCGAAACCGAACCATGTCCAGATAGTCAAACTTCGGGAAGAACCCGAAATGAGACGCGGTCAGCCGGTCTATCTCTTTCGCGGTGCTTTCCCGGGCAAACCATGCATCTACCGCTTCTGCTAACTCGTCCGCCTCGGGGGCTATAATCCAGGCGAGGGGTTCTTCTTCGGTCAGCGAAAACGCCTTGATCAACTCTGGATAGTACCGCCGCGTAACATTGAAAACCGGGTCATCAGCGACAGTACAATCAGCCTCCCGCTCCCACACCTGTTGCATCAATGTTTCGGGCCCACTATCGAGCGCTGTCCACTCCAATCCGTCCACCTCAGATGCTAAGGCCTCCAGGGCAGCAACATGTGAACTGCCAGCGGTTACTACGATGGACCGTCCTACCAGTGCTGCGGCGCTCTTTGGCGGGTTTCCGTCTTTTCTACATACGACGATCTGGCGGACGCGATCATAGGAGGGCGCAAAACGATAAGCGTCATTACGTTCCGGTGTTACAGTTAGGCCTGCTGCGGCGATGTGCGCGCTGCCATCGGAAATCGCCTCAAAAATCTCGAGAACATTGTCGACGGCCAAAAACTCAACGCCCACGCCCTGCCCCAGCGTCGCCGCGAAGGATTCAACAAGATCAACTTCAAAACCTTCCTCGGTACCATCACGCCCAAGATAGTAGGTTGTTGGTGAGTTGCGGGTGACGACGACAAGCCGCCCTTCCTCTTCGATTGCGGCAAGGGAGGTGTCCAGACCCCAGTCACTTAACGAGAGATAGAGGCCTGCCAGCACCAAAAGCCCAATGGTCAGATATGGAAGATGCGCTTTGTCGAACAAGGTTGTGTTCGGAAACCGCCTTTTTTTCCTGTCACTCAGCGCACTTCTCCTGCCTACGGAATGCGGGATCAGCTTAGCAAAGCCGCCATGAAAAAGCCCGCGAGGATTTCCCCGCGGGCTAGCCGTTTGGTCAAACCGTCAGGCGCTATTTTGGCAGCTCGTTATACGGTTTGTCTTTGTCCACCCGAATGTCCTGCGGAAGGCCGAGAACGCGTTCAGCGACGATGTTGCGAAGGATCTCATCGGTACCACCGGCGATGCGATAGCCCGCACCTCCCATCCATTGGTTCTGGAAGATAGCGCCTTGTGGTGACACTTCGCGATCACGAATAATGCCAGCCTGCCCCTGCAGATCCATCGCAAAGGAGCCAAGATCCTGCATCTTCGCGGCTGAAACCACTTTGGAGATGCTGCTTTCCGGTCCAGGCGTCTGACCCTTTGACAAGGCAGTCAGCGTACGGAAGCGCGTATACTTCAGCCCCTGGGTCTGGACGTACCAATCGGCTACGCGTTCGCGCACAGCGCCATTGGACATGGCGGCCATTTGTTCGAGCTCGCTCTCGCGACCAAGAGACATGAGCTCTTCCCAGTCAGCACCGCCGCCGCCACCGACAGCGAGGCGTTCGTTCATCAGCGTGGTGAGCGCTACTTTCCAGCCATCGCCCGGATTGCCAAGGCGGTTGGAGTCAGGCACACGCACGTTGGTGAAGAAGACTTCGTTAAACTCGCTCTCACCAGACATCTGTTTAATCGGACGAACGTCAACACCTTCCGATTTCATGTCGATGATGAACATGGTGAGGCCCTTGTGCTTTGGCACATTCGGGTCTGTGCGAACCACGACAATGCCGTAGTCGCAATAGTGCGCGCCTGACGTCCAAACTTTCTGGCCGTTGATCACCCACTCATCGCCGTCTTTTTCTGCCTTGGTGCGGAGACCGGCAACGTCCGACCCACCCGCAGGCTCTGAGAAAAGCTGACACCAGATTTCGTCGCCATGAATAGCAGGTGCCACATAGCGTTCCTTGTGCTCCTCGGTGCCCCATGCGAGGACCGTTGGCACGCACATGCCCAGGCCAATGGCATAGAAGCCACCGGGGACGAGATAGTTCGACTCTTCCTGGCTGTAGATCACATTGTGAATGGAAGATCCGCCCTGTCCGCCATATTCTTTTGGCCAGGTGATGCAGGCATAGCCACCTTCAGCTTTGGTCGCCTGCCATTTGCGGGCACGCTCCAGCGCTTCTTCAAGACCAAGGGAAGGAAGCGCATCTTTGCTGCTCTTTTTGCGTTCAGCATTCTGGTCAAGCCAGGCGCGGACCTGTGCGCGGTATTCGGCTTCTTCTTTTGTGTCGTTAAAATCCATGGATCATCTCCATCAAAGGGAATTCAAAATCGGTAAGGGTTCAGGCGGCGTTGCGGGTTTCCAGACGCGCGACCAGCTTGTCTTTCCACTCAAGGGCACTGCCCAATGCCAAAGCCAGGAGCTTTGAGCGGCGGAAATAGAACTGGGTGTCTGCTTCCCATGTGTAGCCAATACCCCCATGCACCTGGATGTTCTCCTGGGCAGCGTAGCGATAGGCTTCAGTTGCTGAGATGCGCGCAGCTGCCGCTGCTTCCGGCAGTTCCGCACCCTTATCGTTCAGCATCATGGCGCCGAAATAACAATTGGAGCGTGCCAGCTCGAGCTTCACATACATGTCCGCGATCTTGTGCTTGATGGCCTGATAGGACCCGATCAAACGACCGAAGGCATAACGTTCGAGAGCATAATCACGGGCCATCCACATAGCCGCTTCCGCGCCGCCAATCTGCTCAAACGCCATGAGAACCGCCGCGCTGTCAAAGACAGTGCTTGTACTTGCCCAGCCTTCACCTTCGGTACCCATGAGTTCTGCTGGGGTATCTTTGAATGTGATGTTGGCGTGAGAGCGTGTTGGGTCGATGGTTTTCACCGTTTCTATGGAGACGCCGCTTGCTTTCAGATCGACGACAACCAGCGACAGCGCCCGGTCGCCAGAGCCGCCGGTGTTTGCCAGCACCACTGCGACATCAGCAATATCACCATCAGGCACTGCGACCTTCGTGCCGTTCAGCTTGCCGCCGCTGAAGGCCACCTCAATCGTGCGAGGGCTTGCTGCTGTGAAGCCTTCGGCCATGGCAAATGTGCCAATCACTTCGCCTGCAGCCAGCTTTGGCAGCCAGGCCTGTTTCTGTTCCTCCGTCCCCGCGACAAGAAGCGCTTCAGTCGCAAGATAAACGGAGCTTGAAAAAGGAACCGGCGCGGCCGAGCGGCCTAGTTCCTCTGCTACCACACAGAGCTCCAAAGCGCCCAGGCCAAGCCCGCCATATTCTTCCGGGATCGCCGTGCCGGTCACGCCCATTTCCACGAGTCCGTCCCACACGTCTTTCGCGAAAGGCTCATCGCCATCCAGAACCTTACGCACGCGGCCCAAATCACATTTGTCGCTAAGCATTTTCTTGACCGACTCTTTCAAGAGTTTCTGGTCGTCAGAAAAATCGAAATTCATATCGTCTCCCAAGTGTCCCGATCAGGTGCATCGCCCGACCGTTTTATGAGCGGCCAAGGCCCCTTGTTTCTGCTGTAGAAACTAGGGCTGGCCCCGCGATTAGCAATATTAAGTCGGCGCGTATTCTTGCTCTAAACGCCCAGAAATCAAAGGTTTTTTGGGGTTGCTCAATTCGCGTAGGGGAACCGGGAAGACAGGGTCTGTCTTGACGCAGGGTCAAGCAGCATGCCTATTCAGCCGCTTTTGATGCTTTCGTCGGATCTGCGACCGTCTCGTCCAAATCGAACGAGCTGAGATTCGTTTTGATCGATGCCAGGACATCCAACATGGTGTTGATCTTGTCATCCGGAACGTCTTTCAGTGCTTCTGCAAAAACGGTTCTTGCGGCGTCTCGCATGCTCGGCAGTGCCGCCATGCCCTGATCATTAATGAAAACCCGGCGCGCCCGGCGGTCTTCGGGGTCCTGCTGCCTGGTGAGGTAGCCGCTTTCCTCCATCCGATCGAGCAAGCGTCCGAGCGGCGCCTTTTCCATCTCTATCTCGTTGGCCAGTTGAGTCTGTGTCAGGCCGCCTTCCTGACGCTCCAAATGGGCCAAAATCCGCGCCTGTGGCTCGGAAAGATCTGACCCGGACGCCTTAAAGGTGCGGGCCCAGTTTCGCCGGATCAGCCGCTGAACATCATGCATTGCCCAGGCAAATGTGCGCTCAAACTCAAAATCATCGCCATCTTTCGCCTTTGGCATTTCGAACTTATCCCTGCCTCGATTGGCCCCCTTATCCTCATATTCGCCTCGAGAGACCCAAGAAAAAAAGGAACGCTGGATATAATATCCATAGTTACTATAATCAGAGCAACAAAAATTCAACAGCCGGTTTCGCAAGAATGACCGAAAAGGTGCCGCCCATGCCCCCCACCACACACAAGCGCCCATATACCCTTCGTATACGGATGAAATCCGCGGTGCAGGCTACGCTTATCGCGGGCCTCGCACTCTCCCTAGCGGCATGTGGGGAAGAGGATGCAGCCCAATCTGACGCAGAGGTGGCACCGGTTGCAGCCGTTAGCGTTTTCTCTACCCAGGTGCTGAATGAAGAATTGACAAAGCCAATAACCGGCACCGGCACAATGACGGCTCACAAGGGTACAGATGTTGGACCGCTCATCGATGGCATCATCGAAGAGGTGTTTGTGCGGGTAGGTGACCGGGTGGCTGAAGGCGATCCTCTTTTCAAAACCCGCGACGTTGAATTTCGCCTTCGTGTCCAAGAATTGGAAGCCCAACACCGACTCGCCGAAGCAGAGTCTCGTAACTCTCGACGTGAGCTGGACCGGATCAAGGAATTACACGGCAAAGGCGTGGCCTCTGTCGGCCAACTGGACAATGTGCAGACAAAAGCAGATATCGCTACTGCCCGTCTCAACGTTGCTCGTGCACGGCTTGATGCGGCGAAGCAGAACCTGAAGGACGCGACGGTCTATTCCCCCTTTGATGGCGTCATCACAAGTCAGCAAATCTACGAAGGCAAGTTTATGTCAACCCGTGGTGGCGGTGGCGGCATGGGCGGTCCCTCTGGCGTTCTGCGCGTTCTGAAAATCGACATCGTGGCCGCAATCATTAATGTGCCAGAAGTTCACGTCGGTCAGCTGAGTGTCGGCATGAAAGCGCGCATCTATGTCGATGGCCTTGACGGTGTCTATGATAGCGAAATTCACGTGTTTAATGATCAGGTTGATCAGACAACCCGGTCTGCTGAGGTGCGGATTGGATTGCGGAACCCGGAATATTTGATCAAACCGGGTATGTTCGCGCGAGCTGAGTTCTTTCCGCCTCCGCGTGAAGCCCTCACGCTCAACCGCAAAGCCGTTCTTGGCATTGAGGGCAGTCACTACGTCTTTATCGAGGATGCTGCCGGACGCGCCAAACAAATGCCGGTTCGGGTCTCACAGATCGATGCGGAACGGGTTGAACTTCTGGAGGGACTCACAGAGGGCGCTGAAGTTCTGATGGGCCCAACGGTCAGCTCACTGGTTGAAGGCATGCCGGTACGGATCGAAAATTCAACATCGGATGGTCAGCCCTCCGCGGCGCTTGCACCGGCGCTCACCACGACGGGAGTTCAATAACCCATGTGGATTTCCGACGTTTCCATTAAACGCCCCGTCTTTGCTGTTATGCTGATCGGCGCCCTTGTTGCGCTGGGCTGGATCTCGCTTGATCGGCTGGGTGTGGACCTTTTCCCCAAGGTTGAGTTTCCCGTCGTTTCTGTTGAGACGCGCCTTGAAGGTGCTTCGCCTCAGACAGTCGAAAGCGAGCTCAGCGACGCGATTGAAGAGCAGGTCAATACGATCTCCGGCATTGAAACGCTCTCCTCTACCAGCTCGGAGGGGCGCAGCTCCGTCGTGATCCAGTTCGAGCTGGACGAAGATGCAGACGCAAAAGCACAAGACGCGCGGGACAAGGTTGCGCTCGCCCAGGGTGAAATGCCGAACGATGCGGAACAGTCCATCGTTCAGAAGATCGACCCGGACTCACAACCCATTATGTCAATCATGATTGCCGGTGATATGCCGATCCGTGACCTCACACGGTTCGCCGACAAAACGGTGAAGGAGCATTTACAGCGGATCTCCGGTGTCGGCTCCATTCGCGTTGTTGGCGGTCGGGACCGGGAAGTCCGTGTCTGGCTCGATGCGGTGAAGCTTCGCTCCTATGCGGTGACAGCTGACGATGTGATCAGTGCGCTGCGTCGCGAACATGCGGAGATCCCCGGTGGACGATTGGAAACCGCCGGACTGCGGTCTGAGTTTTCTGTGAAGACGATGGGCGAAGTCACGTCAGTTGCCGAGTTTGGCGACATTGTCATCAACTTCCGCGATGACGGATTGCCGACGCGGATTCGCGACGTTGCCCGCGTTGAAGACGGCATGGAAGACCGGCGTTCCTATGCGGAGCTTGACGGCAAGCCCGGCATTTCCCTCGAAGTGCGGCGCCAGTCCGGCCGGAATACCGTGGAGGTCGCTCAGGCCATCCGCTCGGAGCTTGACGGCATTCGGGCGCTTGCCCCTCCCGGTGTGCGGATCGTTTCCGCACGCGACACATCGAAATTCATCGAAGCAGCCGCAAATGATGTGTTTGACGACATCATCCTCGGCGTCATGCTCGTGATCATCGTCACGCTCGCCTTCCTCCTAAGCTTCCGGGCCACGCTCATTGTCGCCATGGCAATGCCGACCGCCCTCATCTCCAGTTTCTTTGCCTTCTATGTGATGGACTTCACCATCAACATGATGACGCTGATGGCTCTCTCCATCTCCGTCGGCCTGCTGGTTGATGATGCCATCGTGGTGCTCGAAAGCATTTACCGAAAGCTTGATGAAGGCCATCCCCCTATGGAAGCGGCTTCCCTGGGCGTGAAGCAAGTAGGTCTTGCTGTCTTTGCAGGCACGGCTTCTGTCTGTGCGGTCTTTGTGCCCATCGCCTTTATGGAAGGCATGGTGGGCCGTTTTTTCTTCCAATATGGCATGGCAATTACCTTCTCTGTTCTTGTGTCTCTGCTCACATCCATCACGCTGACACCAATGCTGTGCTCCCGGCTTCTTTCCGAAGCGGCTGACAAGCGGGAAAATATGGGCCGTGTGGCCCGCTTCTTTGACGATGGCTATGTGAAGCTGGAGCAGGCCTATCGAAGTCTGCTGGGTCTCGCTCTCTCCTATCGCTGGATCGTGATGCTCGGCGCGGTAGGCACTGTTGTGCTCGGTGTCATGGTTGCCCGCACGCTCCCCATTGCCTTTGACAGCAGTTCAGATCGGTCCGAGTTCCTGGCGAATGTCGACCTGCCCTTTGGCACCGGAATTGACCAGATGCGCACCATTGCAAGCCGCGTGGCACAGCGTTTGAGCAATCTGGATCATGTCACGACCGTCTTCTATACGATTGGTGCTGATGCGCAGGAGCGTGTGAATGAGGCGGAGTTCTATATCGCTGTCACACCCAAGGCGGATCGTGACGTGGGCATTGTCAAGCTGATGGACGCTGTGCGCGCAGAGATGAAAGTCTCCGCGCCGGAAGCGCAAAAAGTCTCCGTGACCGAAGTTCCGTGGATCTCCGGTGGTGGCAGTTCCAACTTCGGCATCAATTATGCCATTAGCGGCGCCGACCTGGGCGTGCTGCAACAACGCACTGACGCGATCCTCGCGCGCATGCGGGCAAGCGGCATGTTTGCAGATGTTCAGTCGAGCTTTGAAGCAGGCAAGCCGGAGGTTCAAGTTGCTATAGACCGCCGCCGTGCAGCAGATCTTGGCGTCAGCATGCGCACCCTGGCAGAGTCGGTTCGCGCACTTGTGGGCGGTACCGATGTCACCACCTATGAAGAGTTTGGGTCCCGCTATGATGTGCGTGTGCGGCTTGAAGAAGATCAACGCAATGATGTGACCAAGCTGGAAATGATCCAGATCCGTGCGGCCGACGGACGGCTGATCGACATCGCAAACCTCGCTCAGTTTGACATCGATGCGGGTCCTGCCCAGATCACCCGGCAAAATCGGTCGCGCAGCATTATGATCATGGCCAACACGCCAGAAGGTGTTTCCCTTGGTCCGGCAACGGACAAGCTTGAGGAGATCATTGCAGAAGTCAGCCTTCCTGCCGGATATATCTGGAGCGCGGAAGGCGAAGCCAAACGCATGAAAGAAAACCAGCAGGCCATCAGCTTTGCCTTCTTAGTTGCACTGGCGGCGCTCTACATGATCCTGGCGAGCCAGTTCAACAGCTTCGTTCAACCGGTCATCATCATGCTCACAGCACCCCTCTCCTTTGTGGGGGCCTTTATTGCACTGAAACTGTCGGGCCTTGAACTCACCATGTTCGCGCAGATCGGTCTGCTCGCACTTATGGGCCTGGTGATGAAAAACGGCATCCTGCTTGTGGACTATGCGAACCATTTGAAGGCAGAAACCGGCTCTTCTCGCGAAGCGATGCTCGGTGCGGGTCCGGTGCGGCTGCGCCCTGTTCTCATGACGGCCTTTTCCACGATTTGCGGCATGATCCCTGTTGCCTTTTCTGACAGCCAGGGCGCTGAATTCCGCAATGCGATGGGCTTTCTCGTGATTGGCGGTCTCGCCTCTTCCACCTTTCTCACGCTCTTAGTTGTGCCAGCGGCCTATACGCTGATGGATGATGCCGGGGTGCTCATCAGACAAGGTATAGATCGGGTGAAGGGCGCAGGCTCAGAAGGTGATGCGCGGGGCTTGGCCCGCTTTAGAAGAAAACTCTAAAATCGCCGCTACATGGTTGGCGGCGGCACCTTAAAGGCATACATTCGGCGCCATCTGCAAATCGCTTCGCTCGCGTCCCCCGCTTGCCCAAAAGAATGTCGTGCCCATGAAAACGGAAGAACCGCGTCCCGTTCTCCTTAAAGAATATCGTCCGCCAGCTTTTCTGGTGGATACAATCTCCCTAGACGTCTCTCTTGACCCTGAAAAGACAGAGGTGCGTTCTGTTCTGCAGATGCGCCGGAACCCAGACGCCGGAGCTGACGGCCCCTTGGTGCTGGATGGTGAACATCTGACGCTGAAAGAAGTGCGGGTCAATGACGAGCGGCTTGGTGAAAATCAATATCAGGTCGATGACACGTCCTTGACCATTGCTGACCTTCCGGACCGCTTCGAGCTGTCGATACTGACCACGTGTTCGCCTGCGACAAATACCGAACTGACGGGCCTTTATCAGTCCAATGGCATTTTCTGCACGCAATGTGAGGCGGAGGGCTTTCGGCGGATCACCTATTACCTCGACCGTCCTGATGTGATGGCCGAGTTTCGCACCCGTATTGTCTCTTCGAAGGATCTTGCGCCGGTCCTCCTCGCAAATGGCAATTGCGTTGATGAGGGTGAGACAGAAGACGGGCGCCACTATGCCGAATGGCATGACCCGTTCAAAAAGCCGGCCTATCTCTTTGCGCTGGTGGCAGGCGACCTCGCCATGGTCGAAGATGTTTTCCGCACGCAATCGGGCCGCGATGTGACCCTTCGGATCTTTGTTGAGCCCGGGAACGAAGACCGGTGCGGTTACGCCATGGACGCGCTGAAACGCTCCATGAAGTGGGACGAAGAGGTTTTCGGCCGCGAATATGATCTCGACATCTTCATGATTGTTGCGGTTAGCGCCTTCAATATGGGCGCGATGGAAAACAAGGGCCTCAATGTCTTTAATGACAAATATGTGCTGGCGCGTCCTGATACGGCGACGGATGCAGATTATGCCGCGATTGAGTCCATTATCGCACATGAATATTTCCACAATTGGACGGGCAACCGCATTACCTGCCGCGACTGGTTCCAGCTCTGCCTCAAAGAAGGGCTCACCGTTTTTCGGGACCAAGAGTTCACGAGCGACCAGCGCTCCCGTCCGGTTAAGCGGATTGCAGATGTCCGCCTGCTCAGGACGCACCAGTTTCCCGAAGATGGTGGGCCTTTGGCACACCCCGTCCGACCCGATAGCTATATTGAGATCAATAATTTCTACACAGCGACCGTCTATGAAAAGGGCGCGGAACTTGTCCGTATGATCCACACGCTCTTGGGCGCAGAGCGATTTCGCAAAGGTATGGATCTTTATTTTGAACGTCACGATGGTGAGGCTGCGACCGTCGAGGACTTTCTTTCATCGCTGGCGGATGGCGGCGAGGAAGACCTCTCCTCGTTTAAACGCTGGTATGCCCAAGCCGGAACGCCGGAAGTGCTGATTGCCGGAAAATGGGACGCTGCCACCAAGACATACACACTCAATGTCAGCCAGGTGACTGCACCGACGCCCGGACAACCGACAAAGGAAGCATTGCCAATCCCTATTGCGCTGGGGCTTCTCGATGGGAAAGGCCATGAGATAGGTCTCCAGCTTGAAGGTGAAGACGCGCCCGTTGGTACGTCACGGGTCGTTACGCTCAGCAAACGGGAGCAGGTTTTCCGCTTCCAAAATGTGCCAGAGCAGCCAGTTCCCTCTTTGCTCCGCGGTTTCACAGCCCCCGTCAAGCTCAACGCCAATCAGAGTGAGCGCGACTGGACCTTCCTGATGGCGCATGACACGGATCCCTTCAACCGCTGGGAAGCCGGGCAGAAATATGCGTCGACCATTCTCATTGGCAATGTTGAAGCCATTCAACAGAACCAAAAAGAGCGCCCAGGCAATGCCTTTGCGGACATCATCAAAAACCTGCTTGCGGATCCGCAGCTTGAGCCGGAATTCGTCGCGCAGATCATCACACTCCCTGCAGAGCAGACGCTGGCTCAAACCATTGCGACCAATGTTGACGTGGATGCAATCCATCAAGCTCGGGAAAATCTGAAGGCCTCCATCGCAGACACTTTGTGGGATAAATTCAGATCCGCTTATGATCAATTCGAGGTGAGTGGTCCCTATTCACCTGATGCAGATAGTGCGGGGCGCCGCACGCTGCGGAATGTTTGCCTCTCCTATCTTGTGTCAGCGTCATCATCAGAAGGCCGGGCGCTTGCGGCAGAGCAGTTCAAGACTGCGAACAATATGACGGACCAGATTGCCGCTCTGGCCCTTCTGGTCGATCGAGATGGGCCGGAACGTGATGAGGCGCTTAAGGCTTTTCATGATCGCTGGGCCGACGATCACATCGTGATCGACAAGTGGTTTGCCCTGCAGGCGACATCGACCCGCCCGGAAGCGTTAAATGACATTAAGCGCCTGACCGGTCACGCCACCTTCTCCATGTCGAACCCAAATAAAGTGCGCGCGCTTATTGGCAGCTTTGCCTCCGCCAACCAAGTGCGCTTTCACGCCGCAGATGGCGCGGGCTATGCCTATATCAGCGACAAGGTTCTAGAGCTCGACAAGATCAACCCGCAGGTGGCGGCCCGGATGCTTGGCGCCTTCCGGTCCTGGCGCCAGTTTGATGCGGGTCGACAATCGCTCATTCGCGACGCCCTGCAGAAAGTGGTCAACACGCCGGGCATTTCGCAGGATGTTTATGAAATTGCGAGCAAATCCCTCGGTTGAGGCGTTGCTCAAAAAGTGAGTCATAAATGCACCGCTGCCGCCGGATTTTTGGCTCATTTCCAAGGCTGATCTGGACAAGTGCGGCCCGCGCTTGAATCATCGAAAAAGCGAATCACATCGGTAGAACCTCACCTTTTCTGCGGGATTGGCGGGCGCTAATAGGAGGTCTAGGATGGACCTCGGCAAAAGGGGGCAGAAGAACATGAACCTTGTGGCCACGTTTAGAGAAAAGATACCTGGTGCCATGTCGCGTGAAACAGACGGCGCAGAGCTACCCGCAAAGACCTCAGAACCGACAACCTGGGCGCAGAAGCTAACGCTTGGCGTGTCCGCTGTCGCGCTTGCGGCGATGAATGGGGCGCTTTGGTGGCAGGAAGGTCTTTCCCGCCCTCTTATGCTGTCTGCATTGGCGAGCGCAGCCTGTCTCGGACTCGGATATGCCCTCATCCGCTCCAATGAACGCAAATCAGAAGCGCAGACCCGTGCGGCAGACAATCAACAACGGTTCGACATGGCGTTTGCCGGCGCGCGCTGTGGCATTTGGGATTGGGATATCACGGAAAACCGAGTCTATTGGTCCAAAGCCATGTTTGACATGCTTGGCCGCAGACAACCTGCAACCCGCATGACACCAGCCGAGATCAAAGCACTTACGCATCCTGAGGATGTCGAGGCAATTGATGAGATTATCGCAGCGCCAGAAAAAGCGTCACGGTCCTATGACACAAGCTTCCGTCTACAACACGAAGATGGAAGTTGGATCTGGGTTCATGCAAAGGGACAGGTCTGGAGCGGACCGCGCAATACTGGCGACCGGGTGATTGGTCTCACGATTGATATCTCTGAGCAGCGCAATGCGGAAGCCTCAGCACAGCTTGCCACCGACCGGCTGAGTGATGCAATTGACAGCATTGGTGAAGCCTTTGTCCTCTTCGACAAGGATGACACGCTTCTGGCATGCAACGACAAGTTTCAGGAGTTTCTGCAGATCGATGCGGAGCGTGCCACCTCAGGCACAACACGGGCTGCCCTCTTCGAAGATACGGGCGTCGCAGATGCCTGGCCATCTGACCCCGATGCAGCTGCTAAAGAGATCCGATTGCCCAGTGGCCGCTGGCTCCAAATCAGCACGCGTTCGACCGCAGATGGGGGTCATGTAAGTGTCGGCACGGACATTTCTGCTATTAAAGCGCAGGAAGAGGCGCTGACCAGCCATCAGGACCAGTTGCAGTCCACTGTAACGGACCTCGAAATGTCAAAATCCAAACTGCAAGACCAGGCGGGCCAACTTGTTGAACTTGCCGAAAAATATGCAGCTGAAAAGTCCCGTGCGGAAGCCGCCAACAGATCGAAGTCAGAGTTCCTCGCGAACATGAGCCATGAGCTCAGAACGCCACTCAACGCCATTATCGGTTTCTCCCAGATGATGGAAACACAGCTCTTTGGACCGCTTGGCGCGCCGAAATATGATGAATATGCGACAGACATCAAAGCAAGTGGCGAGCACTTGCTGGATGTGATCAATGATATTCTGGACATGTCCAAAATTGAGGCCGGACGTCTCACCCTTGAGCTTGAACAGCTCGATATTGCAGATGCAGTGCGCGACGCGCTGCGTCTGGTCGCCGGGCGGGCAGACATTGCGCAGGTGCGTCTCAATAATGAGACTGGCGATCAGCCGCCGGTCCTTGCAGATAAGCGGGCTGTAAAACAGGTGCTGCTGAACCTGCTTTCAAATGCAGTGAAGTTCACAGAGACCGGCGGAGAGGTGAAGATCACCGCAGAGGTTTCTGATGGGTGGCTCAGAGTTGCAGTTGCCGATACAGGCATCGGCATTCCAGCGGCGCACCTTTCCAAGCTGGGCAAACCGTTTGAGCAAGTTGAATCTCAACACAGTAAGAAGCACAAAGGCACGGGGCTTGGTCTTGCGCTATCACGCTCGCTGGTTGAGATGCATGAGGGCGCGCTCACCATTGAGAGTGAAGAAGGTGTCGGGACTAGGGTATCTTTCACCCTGCCGCTTGCGGCAACGCACTGAACCTAGCTCTACAGATACCATTCCAATTCGCGGGTCGAGATGATCTTGTTGAACTTCTCGAACTCCAACCGCTTGGTCTCGGCATAGATGTCGACAAACAGGTCGCCGAAATAGTCACGCAACACGGGCGATGCCACAAACGTGTCCAATGCGCGGGGCAGCGTGAGCGGCAGATCCGGGTCCACCCGATCGCAGGCGTTTATTTGCGTTGGTTCACCAGGGTCGATTTTGTTTTCGAGCCCGTAGTCAATACCCGCCAGGATCGCCGCCAAGACGAGATAGGGATTGGCATCGGCTCCCGCGACACGGTGCTCAATGCGCCGTGCCTTTGGTGATCCGGTAGGCACACGGAAGGCGACAGAGCGGTTATTGTACCCCCACGCGCCATTCACCGGCACAAAGACGTTGGGCGCAAAGCGTCGATAGGCATTGAGGTTGGGTGCGAGCAGCGCCATTGCCGCCGGGAGCGTGCGTTGCAGGCCACCAATAGCGTATCGGATCTGATCTGTGCCCTTGTCCCCACCATCATCAAAAACATTGTTACCGTCTGCATCCAAAAGACTTGTGTGGATGTGGCACCCATTGCCGACCTGGTCGACATAGGGCTTGGCCATAAAGCTTGCACGAAACCCATGCGCACGTGCAGCGGCGCCAATCAGGTAGCGCAACAGAATGCCATGATCGGCGGACCGCAAAGGGTCAGGTCCGTGTTTTAGATTGATCTCATATTGCCCAGGTGCAAATTCCGCGACAGCTGCCGATGCGGGCACCGAAAGGTCTGAGGCAAATACGCTGATGTCTCTTAGCAGATCGCTAAACCCGTCCAGCTCAGAGAGACCATAGACCTGATTGCTTCTTTCTCGTTCACCCGTACTGGGATTAATGGGTGCCAGCGGGCGTCCATAGGCATCTGGTTTCGGATCAAGAAGGTAGAATTCAAATTCGACCGCGGAGACAGGGGTCAGACCGCGGGCGCTGAGACGCTCTGCCACCCGCGCCAACACGTTGCGCGGTTCAAACTCGCAGGCACCGCCTTCCGGCATGTTCATGGTCATCATGACCTGGGCTTGGTCGGGCGCCCAGGGAACAACTGCTAATGTATCTGCAATGGGGTGTGCCGTGCCATCCGGATCGCCGTCAGAGAAACCGCGCCCGAGAATGTCTTCATTCTCACCAGTGACATCTAAAAAATAAACCGACATGGGAAGTTCAAGCCCATCGGTAAAGACCTTGCTTGCCTCTGCGAGGGGCATGCGTTTGCCCCGCACCGTGCCGCATTGATCGGTAAAAACGGCATTCAGGTAGGCGACATTGGGATGGGCAGCGCTGAAGGCTTTCCAATCCGCCAAGGTTGCCCGTCCAGTTGAGGCTGGTATTTCTCGCTTGCTCATAGCCGTCTCTTCTTCGCGTCGATCTATGCCGATCATAGGCGAGAGACCTTAACAGGTACCAGTCATGAGCTCACTTGCTGTTCTATATCTTCATCACTCAGCGTTTACTGGACCTTCTTGCCGGTCCAAGGCGCGCTCACCTGGACGGCCACGGCGAATGGCTTTGGCTATTTTATCCCGCGATTCTGGGGATAAATCCGCGAAAGCCTGCACCAGAATGTCCTGGGATTGGGTCGCTATGGCGTCCATGCCCGTGCGCAGCTCCGCAAATGCGGCTTTGGCCGCATCCGGATCGAAGGGGTCAGCGGCAATGGCCACGCTCAGTGCCTCGCGCGCCTGGCGCATGTCCCTGAAAAGTGGTCTGAGTTCTGACCGGTTCTCCCGCATGGCTGCTTTGAGTTTCTCCCGCTCCTCGCCAGACAATTGTCGCGCAACGACATGGTGCGGCAATCCGAGCGGTGAGGCGTGCCCGCGCCTATCACGGTCCATATTCCGGACAATACCAGCGGTGATCGCAGCAACCAGAAACAGGTTGATGACCAGAGAGACCAGCAAGGCAGGCCCCAACCATTTGCGGACGGGCCGCCCGGTATTCGGCGTGTCGCTGCTCATTGCCATTCCTCCGTTAAAGTCGTGTCACCGAGCGCAAGGGCAAGGACATCGTAAGACTGTTCTTCGCTCCAACTGTCAGTGGCGATTGTCGAAACAGCACCAGATGTCACACCTAACACAATAGAAGCTGCGAGGGCCCCCGCCGGGATTGCAGAAGAGCCATAGGGCCACAGCAGTTCGAGGACCTGTTTAACCAGGCCGACGCCCCCAATGCCCTCATCTTTTTGCGTTGCCAGAATTTTGCTCTGCAAGGCAAAGCTCGGCGCCTCAACCGGTGCCAATGCGAGCAAACCGTCTAGCGCTGCTTCTTCCGCCTGCTGTTTTGCAAGCCCTGGATCTCGTGCGATGGCGTTTCGGACAGCTTCGCGATCGGCTTCAGGCCAACGGGCTTCGTCTGCCCCGTAGGTATCTAAAACCTGTTGTGCCCGCGCTCTTGCGCTTTCGAGATTGGCTACATCTGTCATGGTTTCACGCTCATGCTTGGGTCGGAGGGCGTGATGCCCTCCTCTCCTTTTAGTTCTGACCATTCTGGTCTCAATGATTGTTTCAACGCCCGCCGCCCGCGCGACAGGAGAGATTCCAATGCCTCAACACTGATTTCCATCACTTCTGATGCCTCCCTGTTGGAGAGGTGCTGATAGTGACACAGGACAATCGCGGCGCGTTGCCTCTCCGGCAGGGCCTGGATTGCACCCTCAATACGCCCAGCTAATTGCTGCTGGTAGAGCTCGGCTTCAGGACCTGGATGCTCACTGGGCGCATCGAAATCAGGTTCCAGAGGTTCGGGCCTTTTCTTGCGAAGCCGGTCCAGGCACTGGTTCATTGCAATGCGGTGCAACCAGGTCGACACTTTCGCTCTCCCAGGTTCCCACCGCGCGGCGGCCTTCCAGGCCCGCATGAAGGTGTCCTGGGCGACATCTTCTGCCTCTGCCTGATCGCCCAGCATGCGCCGGGCGACAGCAAGCACATGAACCAGGTGTGTCTCCACCAGGGCGCGCCCCGCGTGGGGGTCACCACCAGCTAGCGCTGCCATTAAAGCATCATCCTGTGATGACCCTGCTGGCGTTTTCTTTTCCGTCTTCAGAGGAATGACGCCCTGCCCTTCCCTCGATCGGTTTTGAACTCTGGTATTTCTATAAAGAGGTGCCGCGCCGAAGTCACCTGGTCTGGAAACAGATGGTTTCGGCGCGGTCTTCACAGGCTTACCGTTCGCCGCGACGCTCTTGCATTCTTTGGTGCATCGCTTCAGCCTCTGCGCGGGTGATTTTGCCATCACCGTTTTCATCGACCCGATCAAACATGCCGGCGCGTCTCTCACCACGGGGGCCAGCGGCCATTTCCTCTGGACTTAAAAGACCATCCTCGTTGGTATCGAGTTTCGCGAACCGCCGGTCTTGACGCTCCGCGGCACGGGCTTCGCGCGCAGCCGTCATCTCTTCACGAGACAGCAAGCCATCACCATTTGTGTCTGCTGCCTGAAAGCGTTGCTCGCGGGCTGTCTCTGCTTCTTCCCGAGTAATCTCACCGTCTTTGTTCAGATCAAGCCTTTCGAACATGTGGTCTGGGCTTGGCGGACCACCACCTGGGCCTTTTGCAGCAACGGCAACGCCTGCCGAGGTCAGCAGAAGTCCTGCAAGGGTTGATGACAGTATCAGTTTATTTCTACGCATGGCTCATCTCCAATGACGGTCCGCGGCATTCATCCGGGCCTTAAGAATTACGGGCGACAGGCACGCAAGGGGTGGGGGGAGCGCGCCTGTCGCATGAACACATCTGGCTGAAATTCATGGTCCGAAAATCTCAAACCGAAAAGCGTCGCCGAGTGCATTCACTCAATAGAACGCACGAGCGGAGACATTCCGTCGGAAGATCGCGTCTTTTTTCAGGAGAAGCGCAAAAAGGGCCGTTTTGTGAGCTTTGCCGGGATATTTTGCCCGGCCGGCGTCTTGATGCTGAAGCCGTCGGAGGCGCCCAAAGCCGAAGCCTCCACCAAACCCAATGCGATGGTGCACTGAAGCGTCGGCGACCAGACATAGGATGTGAGCCGCCCGACCAGCTTCTCCCCGTTGCAGACCGGGCCCATTGATGAGGCGTCAGTCAGATCGCATTCGAATGCGACCAGAGCACTCGTGCTTCCACTCTCGGCAATTTTCTTCAGAGCCAGTTTCCCGTTAAAAACAGATCGATCCAGGTCAACACACCCGCCCAAACAGAGGTCATAGGGTGAGAGCGCGTCTGAGGGGTCTACAGCGGTTGCGGCTGATTGATAGTCAACACCTTCCAACGCGATCCCGTTCTCAATCCGGGCAATGTCTCGCACCGCTGCGCCGATGGGACGAAGGCCGATTGTCTGCCCCGCGCTGAGCAGGCGCCGCCACACAATTGATGCGTCTGCTGGATCACACCAAAGTTCGTACTCACATCCGCCAAGCATGCCCGTGCGGCTCAGATAAACCGGCATGCCACCGAGCTCGACCCAGCATCCCTGATGCCTCTCGAGATCGGCAGGAATTTCCACGCCGGCTAATGTGAAGACATTGTCTGCCATCGGCCCCGCCAGCGACAGGCCGGCAATTGTTCCCGAGACGTCTTCCAACTGAACATCGAAGCCCTTTGCGGATTGCCTCAACCAATCCATGGTGGAGGACCGCAAGACCAACCGAAACTCTTCCTCATCCAGTCGAAACACCACGCCTTCGGTGATGACCTGCCCCTGCCCATCGCACAAAATGGCGCGGGCTGATCGATTGATGTCCATGTCTGCGACAGACCGCGTCAGCAGACGATCCAGATAGGCGATGACTTCTTGTCCGGCGAGACGGATTTTTGTCAGCGGCGAAATGTCAGACAAACCAGCCCGGGTGCGCAGGGCGTCATACTCCTGCTCAACGCTGGTATAGACTTGTGCCACGGTGTAGCCGGCCCACTCCGTCCAACTGTTTGTCCGGTTTTCATCTGCTGCTTCAAGGTGCAGTGGTGTAGTAAGCACATGCCGGGCATAGGGCGGTTCGCTTGCTGCCTGCTCGAACCATGCAGGGTCCGGCGCGACCCCCGGACCATTTAGTGGGCTGTCGCGTGAGACATCAATCCCGTCCTCAGCTACTGATGGGTCTGTCACTTCTTCCGTCATGACCTTTTCTCCGCAACCAGGGCTGCTTCAGCTGACAATTTTCCGGGCAGGCCGGTCAGGCCGCCACCAGGGTGCGCGCCGACCCCGCATAGATATAGACCGCTTACCCCCGCCTCATAATTGGCCATGCCCGGCGCCGGACGGAAGGCGAGCAGCTGATCAAAACTCATGTTCCCCTGATGCCAGCCCCGATTTCCCCATCCAAACCGATCGTCCAGTTCCGGCGGCGTCAACACCTCGCCCGCGATGATTTTGTCGCCCAAATCCGGCGCGTATTCGGCAATTGTATCTATCACCCGCTTCACAAAGGGCTCTTTTTGCGCCTCCCAGCCGCCTTCCACCTCGAAAGGTACGTTGGGCACAATCACAGACATTACATGATGGCCCATGGGAGCAAGGCGTGGGTCATGATACGAAGGGATGACCACTTCCATCACGGGCTCCAAGGTGAGCTCGCCTCGTTTCGCTGCTGTGAAGGAGCGCTCCACCGTGCCCATATCCGGCGCGATCAAGAGCCGTCCGCCATACTCGCGATCTGAGAAATTCTCAAAGGTCGGAAGCCCCTCAAGCGCGAGATTGATCTTAGCGGTCGCCCCCTTCATCTTAATGCGACTTACATGGTTCACCGCCGGCGTTTCAAAGTGACGCGCCCCCACGAGATCAAGGCAGGTCGTCTTGGGATCAATGCTGCTCAACACAATGGGGGCTTCGAAGAGCGTGCCATCTGCCAGACGCACCCCCTTTGTTTGACCATTTTCAACAATGATCTCCCGCACAGGACTTTCCAACCGAATGCGGGCACCCAAGGCTTCGGCTGCACTTGCCAGAGCTTCCGTCAGCGCGCCCGTCCCCCCGACGGGATATCCCAAGCCCTGCCCGATTGCCTGCTGCGTGCGTCCATAGATCAGGGAGAAGGCCGTACCCGGCGTGTTCGGCCCGGCGTGTGCCCCCAGCGTCGCCTGAAGCGACAGCGCTCCCTTGATCAAATCCCCTTCAAAGCTCCTGTCCAGCAATGCAGCAACGCTGGAGGGTACCAGTTGCAAAAACGCCCTCAAATCAGCAGGCCCCATTTTCTCCAACCGAAGCGCCAACATCGTGGCTGCTCTTGTTGCACGCTCCCCGGATGCGGTAGGCAAGCCCCTATCCAGAAGCGGCTTCAGCAGCTTTACATATTTAGCAACACGCCCCTCGAAGACCTTCCATGCGTCCCCATCATGGGATGCATGAGCCGCAATCGTTGCAAGGTCCGTTTTGCGATCTGAGGAGAGCACAATGTGCTTGCCGTCACGATCAAGGGCAATGGTAGCCATATCTTTTGTCGCCCAAGCAAGACCATGCTTTGAAAGCTTAAGATCCTTTTCGATCTGGCGGGGAAAGCCTGACACCAAATGTGCCGCCGTTGACACTTGATAGTCCGGCGATATTTCCGCCGTCTGGGCGGCACCCCCGACAACTTCCGCACTGTCCAGCACAACCACGTTCTTGCCAGCTTTTGCAAGATAGCCAGCGGCCACCAGACCGTTATGGCCAGCACCGATGACGATGGCATCATATTGAAGCGCGTCCTGTTCAAGTGGATCGGTGCTCATGAGCGCCTCCCCTTCAGTGTGCTCAATATGCTTTGCGCAGCATTTGCCCCGGCCGCGCCAAGGGCTAAGCCGGCTGGGTGACCACTCGCCGAACAGACATGGAAGTTCTTGATGGGACTCTCATAGCCGCTGAATCCTGGCACAGGCCGATTGAAGAACATCTGGTCCAGCGACATCTGCCCCAGGAAAGGATCGCCGCGCGTATAGCCTGCCTGATCTTCAATGTCTGAGGGTAATCTCAATTCTTCGGCAATGATGCTGTCTTCGAAGCCAGGAGCGTGGCGCGCGATCATGTCCTTCACCGTGCGCATTAGGGCATCGCGCCGCGCGTCCGACCACACACCGTCGTGTAGTTCTGTGGGAATATACTGTGCTGATACCGCAAAAATGTGCCCGCCCTCTGGCGCAAGACTTGGATCTTCCAGAGTTGGAATCGCGATCTCCAACAGTGGTGCAGTGGGTGGCCGTTCGTCCAGCCAATCTTCATAGGCGCGTTCCATGGCGTTTAGGCCGCCACCAATCATCAATCCGCCGCTCAGCGCTGGATTATCAGACGCGATCCCAGTTATTTCAGGCAGGTCTTTAAGGGCAAAGTTGATGCGCGCGACGATGCCGTCCATCCGCACATTGGCGACGTCGCGGGCGAACCCATCCGGCAATCCAGACCATTGGAAAAGGCTGAGGAAGCTGCGTTTGATGTCGAGATCTGACAAAACAATACCCGCATCGATTTCTTCGCCATCGGCGAGAACAACGCCGGCTGCCTTTTTGTCGGACAGCTTGATATCTGTGACTTCTGCATTGAACCTAATGTCGCCGCCCCGTGCGCGCACGACGCGAGACAAACAATCCGCCAATGCCTGCGTGCCACCTTTGGGACTCATACGCCAAGGCGCACCGCCATTGGTTCCGGTCATCCATTGCGCGGGCAAAAAGGCTGCTCCTGTTGGGGCATAAGGCCCTAACGCTCTGCCAATGAGAGCCGGGGCTGCCAGATGGGCTCGGACCTGCGGGTTTTCAAAATAGCCTTCCAGAAAATCATCCAGCGAAAGTGACCAGAACCGGGTCAAATCATAGAGGGCCTGCGGCTCCATCTCGATCGCGGCTTTCGTGCGTGACATCATCTGTTTGAGAGCTTTCAGCGACCATTCACCCGGGTCTTCCTGTGCCTTCAACAAAGACTGCCGAATAAGCTCTGCCTGGCGTTTCATGTCGCGCACAAACCGTGGCCAGGCATCCGCATCCTGCGGTGAATGACGGGCCAGCTCCCGGCGCATGACATTTTCATTGGCGTAGTTCGCGATATGCGACCCATCGCCGAAGAGAGAAATGCCGCCCTCACGTCGAACAAGTTGGAGACCCTCGCGGGCCAAATCAAACTCGCGGATTAGTTCTGGTGGCACATAACCATGAGAGAAACCAATTGGCGGTGCTGAATAGCCCGGGGCCAGTTCCCCGTGGGCCGCTCCGCCGCCAACCTGCGATGACCGTTCAACAATCAACACCGAAAGGCCAGCTCCGCCCAGACGCGCAGCCGCAGTGAGACCATTCAGCCCCGCTCCGATTATTACTGCGTCTACACGGTCCATATACCGGTTCACTCCAACAACATGTCCTGTCTCAGATAGAGACAAAACGCCAATCTCGTCCAGCCTTCGCGACCTGTCTTGGCCCCAAAACGGGACTCAGCCTGTCGATCCAGCACCCCCGTTAACCGTGTTTTTCGCAGACTTCCTGCAATGCGCACTTACACTGCGAAATCTGCGCCTAACAAGGCGGTATGGGGCTCCTACTGAACTGCAAATGTTTAGCCAAACTATGACGTTGGGCGCGCTAGGACGCGGGTTCTCCGATAGTCTCTGCATAGGCGTCGATGACATCTGCCTGTGCGTCGATGAGCGAGGCTTGAAGAACCGCAAAGTCCGGGGCATTACCTGCCTGAGCCAAGCGCATTTTCAAACTTTCTGTCGCGGTTTCTGGCGCAAGATCTCCGGTCACACAAATACGCAAAACGTGTGTGAGGTCGTGCTGCAAGTCGAAGGCAGCCTGCAACGCATCTGATAGGTTTTGATCTATCAGGCCAAGACGCGCGGCGTTGGAGAATACAGATCGCGTGTCTGGAGTGAGAATTTCGGGATGAACATGTGCATGTACGAGCTGCAGATATTGCGCAATGAACTCCAAATCAATGAGCCCTCCGCGAACTTGTTTGAGGGACCAAGGATCCTTTGTTCCAAACTCTTTCTCAATGCGCGCTCTCATGTCTCTGACATCAGTCGCGGTTTTGTCAGCGTCCCGCTCCTGGGTGAGCGTCGCTCTGATGATCGCCTCAATCTTTGTAACAATGTCAGGGGCCCCGCTCACGACCCGAGCGCGGGTCAAGGCCATATGCTCCCAGGTCCAGGCACTTTCGGCCTGATAGGCGTCAAACGATGCGAGTTGCGACGCGACCGGACCTGCATTGCCAGAGGGGCGTAGCCTTAGATCCACCTCATATAGTTTTCCTTCAGCTGTCGGCGCCGTTAGCGCGCTCACCAGCTGTTGTGTCAGCCTTGCATAATATTGCGACGGCACCAGCGATTTCTTGCCGTCTGACGCGTCGACGCCTTCTGCAAGATCATAGATGGTGATGATATCGAGATCTGAGGCAGCGCTCATTTCCCGGCTCCCCAGTTTCCCCATGGCAATCACGGCCATCTCACCACTGGCCATTCGGCCATGCTTGTTTTCGATCTGGCGCGCGACGTGCGTTTGCATCTGGCGGATCAAGGCGGTTGCGACAGCACTATAGGCCGGACCCGCCTCTCTGGCGTTCGCGCTTGCCGACAGGACACGGACGCCCAAGCGGAACCGCTGCTCCCGCGCCCAGACCCGAGCAAAATCCAGCACGTCCTCGAAATGCTCAGCCGAACTCAGCGCGTCCGCCAGCTCCGTCTCCAGCGCTGTTTCGTCTGGAAGTGCCGAGAAAAAACTCGGGGACAGAACCGCGTCCAACACCCCGGCGTTCTGGCTGAGATAGGTCGCGAGACGCGGAGCCGTTCCGCAAATCTCTGCAATGAGGCTCAGCAGACTGGGATTTGCATAGAGCAACGAGAACAATTGTACGCCAGCAGGCAGGCCGCTCAGAAACTGGTCAAAGCGTAGAAACGCTATATCTGGCTCCGCCGTCCGGGAAAGTGCCCGCAGCAGTTCCGGCATGAGCGCCGTCAGTCTTTCGCGCGACCGCGGGCTTCTTGTTGCCGAAAATCGGCCTGTGTGCCAGCCGCGAATGGTCGCTGACATGTCGGTGACATTGTCGAAGCCAAGGTCACTTAAGGTCGCAAGTGTTTCGGGATCATCATCAGTTCCAGTAAACACAAGGCTGCCCCCCTCCTCGCCCAATGGAGGAGCCGTCTCAAAGAGCGCCATATAATGGGTCTGGACCCTTGTCAGGTGGTGCAGCAAGTCCTTCTCAAAGGCGTCCCGGTCGGCATAGCCCATGAAGCAGGCGACATGTTCGATGCCCTCTGCGGTCGAGGGTAAGGAATGGGTCTGCTCATCGTCGATCATCTGCAATCGATGTTCCAATGTGCGCAGGAACCGATAGGCCGCCTTCATCTCATCTGCAACGCTGGGTTCGATCCATTCCTTTTCAACAAGCATACCCAGCATCGGCACAGTCTGCATGCCGCGCAGATCCTCATCGCGCCCACCGGCAATCAATTGCTGGGTCTGGACGAAAAACTCGATCTCGCGAATGCCGCCCCGACCCAGTTTGATGTTGTGACCTTCGACGGCGATGGTGCTGTGTCCCCCAACCGCATGGATCTGACGTTTCATGGAATGAACATCTTCGATCGCTGCATAATCGAGATATTTGCGCCAGATAAAGGGTGACAGCATGGACAGAAAACGTTGGCCCGCCTCTATGTCGCAGGCAGCGGGGCGTGCCTTGATATAGGCAGCGCGTTCCCAGTTCTGGCCCCGACTCTCATAATATTGCTCTGCGGCGGGAAGCGATACGGCAACGCGTGTGCCACCTGGATCCGGACGCAGCCTCAAGTCCGTGCGGAAGACATAGCCGTCAGCTGTGCGCTCCTGCATCAGTTTCACAATATCTTTGGTAAGCCGCACGAAGAAAGTGCTCTCGTCGAGTCCTTCTTTCAGCGCCAAGGTGCCTGGCTCATAGAAAACGACAATGTCTATGTCGCTGGAATAGTTGAGTTCGCCTGAGCCATATTTGCCCATCGCCAGAACCACGAGCCCGCTGGTCGCTGTGGACACGCTTTCACTGATAATGTCCCCTTTCTCCTTCGCCCGGCGCAGGGCCCAAGCAAAGCCCGCTTCCAAAACGGTGTCTGCAAATTGCGTGAGGCTACCGGTCACTTGCTCCAGGGACCACAGACCGGCGATGTCTGCGGCGGCGGCGCGAAGTGCCACTTCCGACTTAGCCTTGCGGACGATGCTCATCAGATCATCGAAACTTGCTGCAGCGTCCGCTGCCTTCGTGATGTCGTTTAAGGAGGCCTCGAAAGCTTCCGTTGGTGGACTGCTGGCGATGGAGGGCAAAAGTGTCGGGTAGCGCAGGCAGGTTCGCGTCATGAAGGGGCTATTGCCAGTCAGCGAAATCGCGAGCTTGCCGAAGGCATCGGTTGCGGCCAGCTCGCGCCATTCACTCTCACCAAGGGCGGCTCGCAAGTCCGAAAGCACTTCCTGCCCACGCGCTTCGTCAGCGGCTCCGGGCAGCGCATCGGTGACTTCGAGCAGAGAACTACCGGACGTTGTTGTCATTGTTTGTCTCACTCCCCATTAGCCAAAGAAAAAGGCCTGCCGGAACCCGACAGGCCTATTCCTACAGCATTGCTGAAATAAGATCAGCAGCCAGCTGCGTCTTTCAGCTGTGAAGACGGGCGGAACCGCAATGTCTTCGATGCTTTGATCTTGATCGCTTCGCCGGTGCGTGGGTTGCGACCCATGCGGGCTTTCCGCTTAGAAACAGAAAATGTTCCAAACGTACCGATCGTGTATTTGCCTTCTTTCTTAGACGCTTTGAGACCGGCTTCGATTTGACCGAATACCAGTTCCACAGCACGCTTTGCTTCTGCTTTGCTCAGATCGCCAGCGTCTGCAACGCGTTCAATAAAGTCTGCTTTGCTCATAAGTCCACTCTCCTAAATTGGCCTCCGGGTGCCCCCGTCGTAACGAGCAGTAACAAATGACAAATAGTGTCGCTACGAAAATTCGCGCTGTTTTCCCCTAAGGACGCATTTTTCCGGGGATAAACGTCAAACAGAGGCGGAAATGATGCAAATTGGTGTCGCTTAGGCGTTTCAAGTTGTAAGAATCCGGCTTGGGAATGCGGGTCAGAGCACATTTTCCGAATCAGTTTCGACTCACTAAAGATCCGAATCGCACAGCGGGAGACAGCATGAGCACGATCGGCATTATTGGAATGGGTGGCATGGGACATCGCGTCGCCGCGGTACTCAAGGAAGGCGGCCACCGCGTTTTGACCTGCCTTGCCGGACGGAGTGATCTGTCAAAAGCCCGAGCTGCCGAAGCAGGTGTCACCGACGTTGACGGTTTGGAGGTGCTGGTTGATCAATCAGAGATCGTGCTCTCCATCATGCCGCCAGAGGACGCCTTATCCGTTGGCAAAGATGTCAGCGCTGCATTCAAGACGGCTGGATCGTCTGCCTACTATGTCGACTGCAATGCCATTTCTCCGCAGACGAGCCGCGACATAGAGGCAAGTATTGAAGCCTCAGGAGGGCGCTACATAGATGGCGGCATCATTGGCATGCCGCCCCAGAATGGACAGCGCATTAGGCTATTTGTTAGCGGTGCCGACCTTGATGTGCTCGCCCCCCTCGATGGGTGTGGCCTTGATCTGAAGCCAATCGGCCCGACTATCGGCCAAGCGTCTGGCCTCAAAATGTGTTACGCGGCACTCACCAAAGGACAAATGACACTTCATGCCGCGATATTGATGCTCGCTCATTCGCTGGACCTGTTTGCGCCCCTGTCCGCCGAGCTGGAGTTAAGCCAGAACGATGCCTGGCAACGCATGCAGCTCACCACCCCCTTTATTGCACCGGATTCCGGCCGGTGGGTCGGTGAGATGAACGAAATCGCCAACACCTTTCGGGCAGCTCACTTGCCGGCAGGCTTCCATGAAGCCGCCGCTCAGGTGTTTGACGCCGCCGCAGCAACACCACTCGCCGCAGCAACACGAGAGACCGCCGATTTCAGCACGCCCCTGGCTGATGTCGTGGCGCTCTACGCAAACGCCTGTCAGACCAATTTAAAGCAGAGCCACTAGGCCGCACGAAGCGGCAGCCGAAGAACCGCTTTCAGGCCCGGTTCGGCGTCACCCAGTTTGAGCTTGCCGCCGTGCAGATGGGCGGCCGCAGAGACAAGTGACAATCCAAGCCCGCTGCCCGGTGTGTTGCGGCTTTCTTCCAGTCGAACAAATCGACCCAATACGCGCTCACGATCTTCAGCGGCGATCCCCGGTCCATTGTCGGAGACTGTCACTGTTACCGCCCCCGGTTCACCGCGTGCGAAAACCTGGATTTGCGGGTCCCCGCAGGTCGCTTTGCTGCCATGCTTGATGGCATTGTCGAGCAGGTTCGCAATGGCTTGCGCCAACAATTCCTTGTTGCCAAAAATCTCAAGGTCCCGGTCGGTTTCCACGGTGCACTCAATCCCCGCATCCTCAGCAACCGGTTCATAGAGCTCCACCGCATCACGCACGAGATCGCCCAGATCAAATTTCGTCATTGTATCGCGCATTGACCCAGTCTCGGCGCGGGCGATAGCGAGGAGCGAATTAAATGTCGATAACAGGTGGTCAGCATCCGCAATGGAGCGTTCAAGCTCCACGCGTACGTCCTCAGACGAACCTTCCTGCATCATTGCCATTTCGAGACGCGTGCGCAGACGGTTCAAGGGACTCCTCAGATCATGAGCCACATTGTCCGTGACTTCGCGCATGCCGGTCATCAGACTCTCAATCTGCTCCAGCATCTCATTCAGGTTCTCGGCCAGTTGATCGAACTCATCTCCCGAGCCTGCGACAGAGACGCGCTGAGAAAGGTCCCCGCGAATGATGTTGCGACTGGTTTGGTTGATCTCATCGACGCGGGCCAACATATTCCGGCTGATGATCACACCGCCGACCAGGCCCAGCGCTACGGTCAGCGCAATCGCCCAAGCAAGCGATGAAGTAATCAGATTTTCAATACTGCGCAGCTCCTGCACGTCCCTTCCAACCAAAAGGAAAGAACCGTCCGGCAGCGGGAAGGCGCGCGCGCGCGCGGAATGCACTTCCGAGCCTTCCATGGTCAGTCGATTGAACTGAAAATCCATCCACCCGTCAGGACCTGGCTCGACGCCCGGCCTGCGCCCCAGATTGCCAGCAAGCACGCTGCCCCGTGCATCGACGAGCAAATAAAGGCTTTGGCGCGGGTCGCGACTGCGCTGAATGACGATATGGACAAGCTGCGCGAGACCGCCCTGGGCATATTGCTCCGCAAGCCCTGTGATTTCGGCCTGGACCGCTTCGTCAGACTGCCTCGCCAGAAATCCCGCCGTGTTCCAATAGACGTAGCCCAGAAGCGCAATCGCAGAGGTTGCGAAAAGCGCGAGGTAAATCAGCGCCAGTCTAAAGGTGGTTGTATTTAGAAGATTACCCTGCTGCACGTAGCGAGTATCCGGCACCTCGGATCGTATGCAAGAGCGGAACGTCGAAATTTTTATCAATTTTCGACCTTAGCCGGGAAATATGCACATCAATCACGTTGGTCTGCGGGTCAAAATGGTATTCCCAGACATTCTCCAGCAACATGGTCCGGGTGACGACCCTGTCCGCGTTTTTCATGAGATATTCAAGCAAGCGGAATTCGCGGGGCTGCAGATCAATCTCGGTCCCTGCCCGGCTCACCTTTCTGGCCAGCAGGTCAATCTCCAGATCTCCTACCTGCAGTTTGGTTTTCACCTGATCCGGGTTTGAGCGGCGGACCAGCACTTCAATACGGGCCAGCAATTCTGCAAAGGCATAAGGCTTTGTAAGGTAGTCGTCGCCACCAGCCTTCAAACCCTTGATCCGGTCATCAACTTCACCGAGTGCGCTTAGAAAGAGAACTGGTGTTTCGTTGCCTTGTTCGCGGATGTTTGACACGACGCTCAGGCCATCGCGTTTGGGCAACATACGGTCAACCACCAATACATCATAAGGTGCGGACATGGCGAGCGTCAGACCATCATCGCCATCAGCGGCATGGTCTACGGTGTGGCCACTCTCCCTCAAGCCTTTGACAAGATAGGCCGCCGCCTCGAGATCATCCTCAATCACCAATACGCGCATTCGCTCACTCCCTTCCGCCTTGTCGTGTGTGTTCTCCACGTCTATGGGCGGCTCGCCCGAGTGTAGCGCGGAAGTGGGTTGGCTGGCGAGTGGCGGGGGCGAATGGGGCATATTTGATCTCCAAAAAAAGCTGGTCACGACGGCGTTTCGCGGGGGAGACAAAAGATGCCGCCGTGACCGATCAGGTTCCCTCACCTGATGACTGCTCAGTCCGCACACGCGAACCGAAATTGGGGTGGGCTCAGGTCTCTTGCAGGCGCAACGCGACGAAGCGCTGTCCTTCATCCGAGCGCACCAATAGCAGGACTGATTTCCGATCCCGTTCTTTTGCATCAGCAATATCTTCGGCGACATCTGACAGGCTCTCCACCCGGTCACCGGCTACCTCAATAATGATGTCGCCGGGGCGCAGGCCCTTTTCAGCTGCCTGACTGGCAGGCTTGACCGCACGAATGACAACGCCCTCGGGGCTTTCTGCGAGGGCCAGGCCCAGCCCATCAAGAACACCATCTTCAGCGGGCTCGCTCAGCGACGCTGACTGGCGTTCATCTGGGTAGGCGCCGATCTCCACATCAACGGCCTGACGATCCCCATCACGCCACAAGTTGAACTGCGCCGTGTGTCCCGCCTTCAACGCGGCCACCGCCTTGCTGACATCCTTTGGTGTTTCCATGACAGTGCCGTCAATGGAATAGATGACATCGCCGGGTTCCAGGCCGCCTGCTTCAGCGGGGCTTCCTGGCACCACTTGCGCAATGAGTGCGCCCTCATCTGCTGCGAGACCGAGTGTCTCAGCAATCTCCGGCCCGACGGGCTGGATCGCGACGCCCAACCACCCACGCTCCACCCGTCCGTTTTCGCGCAGGTCCGCGATTACGTCGGAGGCGACATTTGCCGGAATGGCAAATCCAATGCCGACATTGCCGCCGGTTGGCGAAAAGATGGCGGTGTTCACGCCGACCACATTGCCGCTAAGGTCAAATGTCGGGCCACCGGAATTACCCTGATTGATGGAGGCATCGATCTGAATGAAATCATCATAAGGTCCAGCGCCAATATCGCGCCCACGGGCTGAAACGATGCCGGAGGTGACCGTGCCGCCCAGACCAAATGGGTTCCCGACTGCGACAACCCAGTCGCCAACGCGAAGGTCATCTGTTTCCTTGAAAGAAACGAAGGGCAAATCCTCGTCGGTTTCAATTTTGAGGAGCGCGAGGTCGGTCTTCTCGTCCGTTCCGACAATTTCGGCTTTCGCTTCCGTACCATCTTTAAAAACCACCGACACTTCGACACCCTTATCAACCACATGATGGTTGGTGACGATGTAGCCATCATCTGAGATCACAAAACCGGAGCCTTGAGCCTGTGGTCGCGGGCCACGGCGGGGAGTACCTTCATTGCCGTTTTGTCCCCGCGGACCATCGCGGAAAAAACGCTCAAATGGATGTCCTGGAGGAAAACCTGGCCGTGGTCCAGCTGCCGCAGCTGGTACTTGTTGCACAACCTGAATACTCACCACAGCGGGGCTGACCTGCTCCACCATATCTGCAAAGCCGGCCATTGGCAGTCCCGGGCCAGGTCCGGTCTGGAGCGCTCTCACACTTGTGTCTGCGGAGACGGGGCGATCAAGCGATGCGGCCCCAAAGCCGATAATGGCCGCAGCGCCGACAGCGGCAATGAACGTGCCTTTGTTGCAGAAGAAGCTCTTATTTTCGGTGACGTCAGATTGAGGCATGTTGAGGGAACTCCGTAAAATTGGTTCCTCATAAACATGGGGATGACTGTCTTACCGTCACCTGAACGGCCCATTACTTTTCGTTTAGCGCAGCGCCGCCTTCCTGCCACAATTGAAATCTGAACCGCGCATTTCCTACGCTTTCAGGCTTGTGACAACTTCGATGTCGGATTCAAGGGTGCGGTGAACCGGACACTTATTCGCGATTTCGACAAGTTTCGCCCGTTCCTCATCACTCATATCCCCCTCTATTGAGAGCTCACGGCGCATGACATCGATCTTCTGATTCCCTTCTGCAGCGCATTCTTCACAGTCATCCGCATGGACCTTGTCATGAGAGAGCGTGACGCCGAGCTTGGTGGCGTTGATGCCCTTGCGCGCCGCATACATGCGCATGGTCATGGACGTGCAGGCGCCAAGCCCCGCAAGCAGAAGATCATAGGGCGCAAGGCCCGTGTCGTCGCCGCCCACCTTTTTAGGCTCATCCGCAAATATTTCATGATTGCCAATGCGTACCAGGTGCTGAAACTTACCCGCACCGGTTTCTTCCACGGTCACCTTGCCCTGCTCAAGGGGAAGCAGGTCTGCGGCCTCTGTTTTTGGAAGGTAGCGGGACGCCCAGGCGGACAGGACGTCCGCGACATAAATCGCATCCTCTTTGCGCGTGAGCAGATGATCCGCATCATCAAGAGACACAAAGCTTTTTGGATGCTTCGCGGCGGTGAAGATATCACCGGCATTGTCGACGCTCACCTGTTGATCAAGAGGTGCATGAAAGACAATCAGGGCTTTCTTCAGGGTCGAAATTTTGTCCTGGAGCGTGGTTTCGGCAATGTCGTCCAGAAACTGCCTTTTGATTTTGAACGGTCGGCCCGCAAGCGTGACCTCAGCTTCGCCATCTCTTTCAATCGCTTCAATATCATTGGCGAAAGAGTCAGCCACATGATGGGCGGTCGAAGGCGCCCCGATGGTGGCAACCGCCACGGCTTCCGGCACCTCTCCAGCTCCGGCGAGCACTGCCGCGCCCCCCAGCGAATGCCCCACCAGAATGCGGGGCGCTTCATGCTCTTCTCTCAGATAGTCTGCAGCGGCGACCAGATCCGCAACGTTTGATGAAAAGTTTGTATTGGCGAAATCGCCTTCGCTCATACCAAGGCCGGTAAAATCAAACCGCAGCACAGCGATACCCCGCTCTGCCAGCGCGCCTGCTATCCGCGAGGCCGCGAATATGTCTTTCGAGCAGGTGAAACAATGGGCAAAAAGTGCGTAGGCCCTGATCGGCCCAATGGGACGATCAAGACGGGCCGCAAGCGCGTCTCCTTGTGAGCCTGTGAAGGTGATTTTTTCTGAGCGTACAGAACCGGTCGCCATGAAGCCCTCCCAGGGTGCGTGCGAAAAAGATCAGACGGGGGGCCATCTGGCACCCTCTCAACCCAAACTATCATCCATATGGCGAATTAGGTGGAAAGCCTCAATCGTTCCTGGGTTCACGGGCGATCACAATTTCCTCAAGTCGGGCCTTTTCTGCATCAGACAGAGGTGCAGGGGCCTCAACGGCCTCAGGACGGCGACTGCGCACATAGACCAGGACCGAAGCGATGCCGACGATGAGGACAATGAAGGGCGCTAGCCACAAAAGCACGGTCCCCGCTCGAAGTGGCGGCCGCAGGAGGACGAACTCACCATACCGGTCGACAATGTAGGAGAGAACTTCCGCGTCCGTGTCCCCTTCCTTCAGACGATCACGGACGAGGACACGCAGGTCTTTAGCGAGAGGTGCATCGCTGTCATCAATCGATTGGTTCTGACACACAAGGCAACGCAGCTCCTGTGATAGTCCCCTCGCCCGCTCTTCCAGAACTGGATCGTCCAAACGTTCGCCAGGATCGACCGCTGCGGCGGGGTTTGCGAACAGGAGCATGACCAGGAGCACAGTGAGGCGGATCATGTGGCCGCCTCTGGCTTGGCATTCCGCGCCCGCACTGGGGCACCCACGCGGTAGCGGCGGTCACTCAAAGAGATCATGCCGCCAAGAACCATTATCACAGCGCCGATCCAGACCCAGGGCACGAGCGGGTTCACATAGGCCCGCACGGTCCAGGCTCCGGTGCCTGTCTCATCGCCCAGCACCACATAGAGGTCCGCGACCCATATCGTGTAGATCGCTGCTTCCGTCGTTGGCATTTCGGAAACCGGATAAACGCGTTTTTCCGGCGTGAGGGTCGCTATCTCTTTGCCATTCCGCTCAACAAGAAAAGAGCCTCTATCGGCACGGAAGTTTGGCCCCTGATAGGATTCCACATTCTGGAATGTTACCGAATAGCTGCCCACGTCAAAGGTTGCACCAGGTGCCAGCGCTTCGATGACCTCCACCCGCCAGGAGGTGATCCCGACAATCCCAATCACCATCACGCCGACGCCGGCATGGGCCACCGCGGTTCCCCAGGCTGAACGTGGCAGGCGGCGCGCCTTTTTGATGGCTTCCGTCACCGTCGCGCCGCGGAACAGACGCACGCGATATCCGATCTCTGAGAAGGCACCTGCGATCAGCCAGACGCCAAGAGCGATGCCAAAAGGCGCACCCCAGGGGCCGTCATTCTGCCACATCCAGGCGGCAGCAAGACCGACAGTACTCACGGCGGCCGCTGCGCCCAGCCGCTGGGTGGCCCCTAAGACATCCGCCCTTTTCCAGCCCAGCATTGGCCCGAACGGGACCAGCAAGAGTAGTGGGATGACGATGGGCACAAAGGTGAGGTTGTAGAAAGGCGCCCCCACCGAAATCTTGCTGCCGTCAAATGCATCAAGTGCGAGCGGATAGAGCGTGCCCACAAAGACGGCAACGGTGGCCGCTGTGAGCAACAGGTTGTTGACAATGAGTGCGGCCTCGCGACTTAGAGGCGCAAACAGACCTTCGACTTTGAGCGCCGGTGCCCGGAGCGCATAGAGCGTCAACGCCCCGCCGACGAAGAAGACAAGAATGCCCAGGATCACGACACCACGCGCCGGATCAACCGCAAAAGCATGCACCGAGGTCAAGACGCCGGAGCGCACAAGGAAGGTGCCAATGAGACTCAGCGCAAAGGTGAAGATGGCCAGCAATAGGGTCCAGCGTTTCAGCGCGCCGCGTTTCTCCACCACAATTGCCGAGTGAAGCAGAGCGGTTCCGAGCAACCAGGGCATGAGCGAGGCGTTTTCTACCGGATCCCAGAACCACCAGCCGCCCCAACCGAGTTCGTAGTAGGCCCACCAGGACCCCATGGCGATGCCGAGCGTGAGTGCGCACCAGGCCGCCAGGGTCCAGGGCCGAACCCAGCGCGCCCAGGCAGGATCAACCTTCCCTTCCAGAAGGGCCGCAACCGCAAATGAAAAGGCGATCGAAAAGCCTACATAGCCCGCATAGAGGAAGGGCGGATGAAAGGCGAGTGCCGGGTCCTGCAGAATGGGGTTCAGACCGTTGCCATCAAATGGTGCCGGATCAAGGCGCAGAAACGGGTTTGATGTAAAAAGCAGGAACATAAGGAAGGCGGCGCCGATCAGCCCCTGCACACCGAGCACACGCGCGCGCAGGCCATCTGGCAGATTGCCGCCAAAGAAAGCCACCGCTGCGCCAAAGGTTGCCAGGATCAGGGTCCAGAGCAACATGGAGCCTTCATGATTGCCCCAGGCACCCGTCAATTTGTAGATCAGCGGTTTGGCGCTATGGGAGTTTGCGGTGACGAGGGACAAAGAAAAATCCGAAACGGCAAACGCATAAACAAGGGCAGCAAAAGAGAGTGAAAGCAAAACGAACTGAACACGTGCCGCTGGAACCGCAAGGCGTCCGAAGGCTGTGTTAAACGGCATGCCCAGCAGCGGCCCGAAGGCCTGCACCAAGGCAACACCAAGAGCCAACACCAAAACAAAATGGCCGAACTCAGCGATCATGGGTAAGCCCCCTGGCCATAGGTCTCGCTATGGGGGGCCTCGGCGCCTTCGCCCTGCCAATTGCCGTTCCGCTTCAGGGCGTCGGCAACTTCTGGCGGCATATAGTTTTCATCATGTTTGGCGAGGACGGTGTCAGCGCTGAATTTCAGGTCGGCCTGCAATACGCCTTCCGCAACCACGCCCTGCCCCTCGCGGAACAGGTCCGGCAGAATACCGTCATAGGTCACAAACAGTGTTTCGGAAAAATCAGTGACTGCAAAGCGGACCAAGGTGCCCTCGCCGCGCTCAATACTATCCTCAACGACCAGACCGCCGATGCGCATGCGTGTGCCCTCTTCCACGTTCTGCTCTACAATGTCGGCAGGACTGTAAAAGAAGACAATATTGTCGCTCAGGGCATAGAGCACGAGCCCCACAGCCAGACCAAGAATGCCAAGGCTGGTGCCTATAAGGGTGGCGCGGCGCTGCTTACGCGTCATGGTTCCTCACAAAATCGGACCGGCGACAGGATGCCTGCCCTTCATCGCTTCAGGTATACCGCTGGTCAGGCTGTCGGCAAACCGGCAAATCGCCGCGCATCGGCAAGTCAAAACCCCAATGCCGCGCGGGTTATTGGCCCCACCATGCCGTCCACACCGAGACCCAGCTCCTTCTGGCGCTCCCGAACGATCCGCTCGAGGCTTGCATCAAAGATCCCATCAACATTGATGGCATAACCAGCCTCGATCAGGGCTTCTTCGAGCGCCCGCACATCCGCCCCGCTAATGGGCGGATCGGTGAGTTTGAGGGTCCGGAGCCCGGCATCCTCGGCTGTCACGCGGACCGGCGCTGCCACATCCAATGCATCCCGGTCGATGCGGACACCCCGTGCGGTAAAGGGCAGATCAAGGCCCCAGTTGCCCGCGTCCATCAGCGTCAAAAATGTGTCCATCCGGTAGACGGTCTTTTGCAGCAGGCGGTTTCGGTGGGAGGCCAGCCATTCCCTGCGTTCAGAAACATAATGTCTGATCCATACTCGTGCGCCCACCTCATTGGGGTGACCGCGCTTCTCCAGGGTGCGGTTTTTGATGAACCGCCATGAGCCATGGATGTAGCTGTCATAAACCACCGCGACCGCAAGGGGGTCTGTCAGGCCGAGCGCTTCGGCCGCCCGCGCCGCGGGGCCCCAATAGGCATCGTCAAAGAAACGATCCTGTTCTTCCTGCATGACCGGATCAGCGCCCGCCGCCTCCAGCAGGCTTTTTAGCGTCGCATCAAAATCAAGGCTCACATCCATATCGCTGAGGCGCTGGAGATAGGGTTCCAGGTGTCGGCCAAATGCGGCACCGGCTGCATTTACATAGCGTTTGATCAGTAGAAACAGGTTGCCTGAGGCAAGCGTTGTCTGCGCCCGGCCATAGGTCAGGTGTCCGGTATCGCCGGGCAATAGAGTGACCTTTCCATAATCGCCCTGGACAGCGCCGGTCTCAAAAATATTTACAACCGCCTGCGCGGCTTTCTTTTCTATATCGTTCATCTGCCCTGTCCGCTCCTTAGCCTTCCTCAGGTTGACCAGAACCTGCAATTTATGACTTCATAGCGCAGGTTAGGGGACGGTGTGAGGATAGGGGATAGAATGAATTTGTCACGATTGCTGTCGGGTTGGAAATCCGCTGGGCTGACTGCTGTGGTTGGGCTTTTCGCGCTTTCTTTAGCCGCCTGTTTTCCCACATCCGAGCACCCCATCGCGCTCAATGGAGAGACGGACGCTCCCAGTGTCTTCTCCGGCATCTGGGAGGGAGGCCTGGGCGATGGCAAAGCGACCCTCATTTTCATGGAGGGAGCAGAAGACGCAGCCCCCACTCCGCGGTTTACCGGCCTGATCATTCGCCACAGAGAGGGCAAACCCTCCATTAATGAAGGCTGGATTGAGTTTGAGGCAGAGGCGGCAGAAATCCGGGGAGAGATTTTTCTCTCTGCTCTGCTGAAGCGCCTTGATGGCAATCCTGCTGAAGCTGACGAAGCAGGCTATTACCTGTTTCGCGTTCAAATGACCGGGGATGACATGTTGGTCACGACCCTTGATGATCGGGTCATGGCGGAACTTCTCAATCGAGGGGCTCTCGACGGCAGCATTTCCAGCTCCGTCGGCCTTCAGGTCATCCGGATTACGTCCGATAGCATCGGCTTGCGGGCGTTTCTGGTGACTGCTGACCTGGAAGAGGTCTTTTCTGAACCGTTTGCCCGCTTTACTCGGCAGCGTTAGGCGCGTTCTGCGTCGCCAAGATGTTTTCTGCTGCTCGGACCTGCGCTTCGACGGCCGCTGTCCAAGGCGCCCCATCAGGGGCCTCTGCCAACAGGGCCTGCCAATCAGACAAGGCCTCTGCAATGTCACCGCGTTGCGCTTTCGCCAGCGCCAGGTAAAAACGGGCTCTGGAATGTCCAGGCTCTTCTCTCAATGCCGCCTCGAACGCCTGACGCGCAGGGGGCGGCACCATGCCATCGCCTGACAGGGTCAGCGCTTCACCAAGCCCTGCAAGCGCATCCGCGTCCCGGCCTTCCAGCTGCATTATGGTCCCGAAGGCATTGATCGCGTCACTATAGCGGCCAAGCTGCATATAGATCGGGGCAATTAACCGCCAGCCGGTTGCATCATCAGGTTCTTGCTTGAGCTGCTCTTCAAGTCGCGCGACCAGCCCTTCAACAGGCAGCTGGTCCAAAGGTTGTTCGAGCCGTTCCGCATAGGGTTGTCCCGGAAGCCCAGGTGATCCCATTGCGAGATAGATCGCAAGAACGCATAACGGGAGAAGGCCTGCGACAGAAATCAAAAATATTCTGCCGCGCCCAGCGCGAGCAATGTCCGGCTCTGATCCCTCACTATCTGCCGCTGCAAGCAGTCGCCGGGAAATCTCAATTCGTGCGGAGGCAGCTTCTGCTTCCGGCAGGATTCCTTTCTCAACATCCCTGTCCAGTTCTTCCAGCTGGTCCTGATAGACAGCGATACCGGCTTCGCGCGCCCCATGCTCTCTGCTCTCGCCCAAAACAGTTCTCAGGATGTAAGCGATGGTCGCAGCGGTCACCGCAGCAAACAAAAGCCAAAGCAGCATCTCTTGGGAGCTCAGGGGCACCGGCAATCTCCAGCACAGAGGGTTGTTCTGATCCGTGGTGTCGATTGTATAAAGGGTCCGCTGCTCCGCGTCACCCTATGGCGCGCTTGGAGACAGCTCGCAAATGGCTCGCCTTGGCAAGCGCCAATCAGGCGCTCACAGTTTCCGGCTCTTTTTCATCCGCCGGTGCGTCAATTCGCGCCAGCGGGAGATCGATAAAGACGCTCGTTCCCTCGCCTCGCGCGCTTTCGATTGTGAGCTTGCCCCCATGGAGTTCTGTCAGGCGGCGGGCAAGCGGCAATCCCAGGCCCGTACCTTCATAGGTGCGGGTCAGTGTGCCGTCGATCTGACGGAAGGGCTCCAGCGCTTCAGGGATATCTTCAGGGGCCATGCCGATGCCCTGGTCAACTACTGCGATCCGCAGGCTTGTCTCTGTTTCGCTGACGTCAACCCGCACAGTGGTTTTTTCCCGCGAGAATTTGACCGCATTGGACAGAAGGTTGATCAGTATCTGTTTTACAGCACGCTCATCGCAGCAGACGCCGAGGCCATCTGTCACTGACTTTTCCAGTTTCACGCCGGCTTGATCCGCGCGTGGTGCGACAATCCGCATGACCGTATCAATTGTCTCTTCAATGCTGACGGTTTCTTCCGCCAGCTCAAACTTGTCTGCTTCGATCTTCGACAGGTCCAGAATATCGTTGATGATGTTCAGGAGATGAATGCCGGAGCTGTGAATGTCCTGTGCATATTCCTTGTACCGGTCGTTCCCAAGCTCGCCATAAATTTCACGGTCCAAGGCCTCAGAGAAGCCGATGATCGCGTTCAACGGTGTCCGAAGTTCATGGCTCATATTGGCGAGAAATTCTGTTTTTGACCGGTTTGCCGAGTCCGCCACGTCACGGGCGTCACGCAAGCGCTCCTCTTCTTCGCGACGGTGGGTGATATCGTGAAGTGCAATCAGGATTGTCGGCGCGCCGCGATACCGCATGGCTGAGGTGGTGACGTTTACCCAAAGATGCCGTCCATCCGCAGACTCAATGGCTATCTCTGCAGGTTCTCGGGCGTTCAAGAAAGTCTTCACGTCCTCAAAGCGATTTTCCACCATGCGCGCTTCGATGACTTTTTGAAGATCCAAGTTCTTCATTTCCTCTGGCCGCACGCCCAGCAGATCGCAGGCGGCTCTGTTCCCGAGCTGTATTTTGGTTTCACCTGGGTGGACAAGAACCAGCGGCAAGGGCGCGGCGCGGAAGACACCTTCGAAACTGCGTTCGTTCGCCCGCGCTTCTGTTTCGGCAACCTGGCGCTCAGCGATCTCCTCCGCCAGGCGTCCGGCCATGGTTTTGTGATGTTCCATGGAGAGGTGTTCTGTGCGGCGCAGGCGGCCCCAAAGGCGCCCGAGTTGGATGCCGACAAAATTGACCGTCACGCACATCACGGACAATACACCTAAGCCATATAGAGAGATGTCAGGTGTGAAACTGGTGGTAAAAATAAGACCGGCGCTACAAAGGATGCCAACCATTGCGTTTAGGTGTAGGCGATTTGGCACCGCGATGTAGTAGGTGAAAAGGATGACGATTGTGGCCACCGCCATGTCGCGCACCGGAGATGTGCCGACGATCGACGACATAAGGAATACGGTAAAGAGATAGACCTGTGTAAAGGTGACACTTGCGTAGAACGCTTTCGGGTCTCTGCCGTCTGAAAACAATACGACCGGGACAAAAGCGACGATCAGCGTCAGCAAACGCAAAGCCAGTAGCTGGAAAAATGCCTGGGAGTATCCGAGCGTGATGTAATCAACACCAGCGGCGATCATAAATACGAGCCCGGCCAACATGACGGCACGGCTTCTCGCAACCACCTCGCCCCAGGTATCATTCACAAAGCGCGCTTCGAGCGTCCGGTCTGCAAATTCCCCATCCCATCGGTAAACAGGCTGGTCCGAATTTGTGTCGACCGGTTGTGTAGATGTTCTTGTCGACATGGTGCTCATTCAACCCAATGCAGGCACATGGCCTTCACAAAACCCCCGCTATCCCAGCGTTTGTGGAGACTAACCGCTGGACCGAAAAGATTTGGTTATGGCGAAAGAACAATTTTCATTAAAAAACCATGGATCTGCGCGGGAGCTGTTCAGAGCGCTATAGTGAGCTTCTGTTAACGATACGGACCGCGATTCCCCGCGGCCCTACAGGGAGTGACGATGTGTCAGGGGTATTAGAGGGCATAAAAGTATTGGATTTTGGGCGCTATATCGCTGGCCCCTATTGCGCGACATTGCTTGCAGATATGGGCGCTGACGTGATCCGCGTGGAGAAACGTGAGGGCAGCGAAGACCGGTTTGTTCAACCGGTGGTCCCTGATGCGCCTGCCGGTGAAGGCGGCGAAGGAACCATGTTCCTGCAGCTCAACCGCAACAAGCGCGGCATGACGCTGGATCCTATGTGTGACAAGGGCCGCGAGATCGTTTCCCAGCTTGTCGCCGAGGCCGACGTGGTTGTGGCAAACCTGCCTCCACAAACATTGAGCGCCATGGGGCTGGATTATGAAACCCTGTCGGCGACCAATCCCAAAGTCATTCTGACAACTGTCTCAGCCTTTGGACATGGCGGACCCTATTCCAACCGGGTGGGCTTTGACGGGGTCGCTCAAGCGATGAGTGGCGCAGCCTATCTGACCGGTCGGGCAGATGAACCGACCAAGAGCTACGCACCCTGGGTTGATTTCGGCACTGCCGTGCTTTCTGCCTACGGAACAATGGCGGCGCTGATGGCGCGGCAACAGACTGGCAAAGGCCAAATGGTAGAAGGCGCTCTACTTGCGACAGCACTGAATTTTTTCAACTTCCATCTGATCGAGCAGGACCTGCGTGGCACCGACCGAAAGGCTATCGGAAACCGCAGCCCCTATGCAGGTCCGGCAGACTGCGTCCAAACGAAAGATGGCTGGATTTTCGTTCAGGTAATCGGCGATCCTTTGTTCAAACGATGGGCGAAACTAATGGGTGAAGAGGCTTGGTTGTCGGACCCCCGCTTTTCAGATGATCTGAAGCGCGGCGAACATGGTGAGATCCTCAGCCAGCGCACAGCCGACTGGGCCGCACAATATACGATGGAGGAAGCGCTGAACATTCTAGGAGACGCGCGCATTCCAGCTGGCCCGGTCTATTCGCCTGCGCAAGCCCTCGAGGACCCCCATATACAAGCTATGAAGTATATGACGCCGGTCGATTTTCCAGGGCTTCCCCACCCGGCACCGGTGATGGAAACGCCCATTAAACTTTCTGACACCCCCGGTGGTATCCGGCATCGCGCGCCCCTGCTCGGCGAACACACAGACGCCATACTTACCGACCTCGGCTATAACAGCGCCGCAATTGATGAATTGCGCGCCCAGGGTGTGATCTGAGCAAACCTGTCGAGAGGACTTTTCCATGCAGCTGCCTGACAATCTGCCTCATGTCTCTTTGATGGAGGGTGTCACGCCCTTACAGGAGATGCCCCGTTTGCGGGAAGCACTGATGTCTGACGGTCGAGCTTGTCCGCAACTCTACATCAAACGAGATGATCTCACCGGCCTCGCCGGTGGTGGGAATAAAACCCGGAAACTGGAATATCTCATCGGCGATGCTCTTCAAAAAGGCGCTGACACGGTGATCACCGCCGGTGCCCTTCAATCCAACCATGCGCGCCAAACTGCGGCAGCAGCAGCAAAAATGGGATTGGCGGCACACCTTATTCTGTTCGAGACGGTTCCTTATGAAGACCCTGCTTACAGCACATCGGGCAATCTCCTGCTCGACAGGATTCTGGGGGCAGAAGTCCACCGGCAGGCCAAAGACGCAGACGCACGCGCCGTATTTGAAGAGGTCACCGAGAAAATCCGTGCATCCGGGGGCACGCCCTATCTCATCCCGGTTGGCGGCTCAAATGCCGTTGGGTCCACTGCCTATGCACAGGTCTTCCTGGAAATCCAAGACCAGGCAAAAGCAGCAGGGATAACAGTTGATCGCATTTTTCATGCAAACGGGAGCTTAGGCACACAGGCAGGCCTGCTCGCTGGCCGCGCACTGACAAACGGTGGCCCCAAGGTGGAAGGGATCAGTGTCTCCAAGCCAACCAGGGAGTCGCTTCTTGGAGAGCTCCTGGATATTGCCAACCTGACCTCAGAGCGTATTGGGGGGAGTTTGGTCCAGGAAGAAGATGTGCGTGTGGAGTTCCGCCATTTGGGCGATGGATACGGAATGCCAACAGAGGGCATGGTGTCTGCGGTCGAACTTGTCGCGCGCACCGAGGGCCTTCTGCTTGATCCGGTCTATACCGGTAAAGCGATGGCGGGAATGATAGCCGCTATCCTGAATGGAGAGATTGGCGAGACAGAAACACTTGTCTTTCTGCACACTGGTGGCATGCCGGGACTTTTCGCCTACCCCAACGAATTCAAATCAAAATAGGGGATCGCCCCTTATCGTGGTGACTCAGGCTGATGCCTGAAGCGCAACGCGGCCACGCTTAAGCAGGGTTGCAGCACCTGCCCGACCCGTCAGCTGTTCTGAGACCTCAGCGGCAAACTCCAGATAGGCCTCGGCGTTCTCCGTCTGGGACGCCTCGCAATGACGCATTTCTTCCAGGATCGCATCTTCATATGTGACCATGTAGGCCTCAAGCTCAGGCAAAAGCTTGTCAAAAGCAGCCTGCGCGCCAATGGATTGTGCCAAATCCCGGGACTGCAGGACAAACTTCAACTCACGTCGGATGCGGGCGAGTTTCTCTTCATCTGGCATGTGGGAGATATCAACGCGCCTCGGCCCGGAACGCCCGAACCCCCCAATCCGCTGCAAGGGGAGTGCTGCGCCCAGGTCTTTCGGGTAGTGCGCAAATTCATCACTAACGGCCGTCGAAATGACGTTGCGGGCCTTCAGCAAACGCTGCCCCCAATTGCCGATCCGCAGCAATTCGATTTCCCGAGTGATCCCTTTTGACAGCTCAGAGAATTCAATTATCTGCAGGTGTAATTCTTCAAGATCAGACAGGCCAGGACGGAGGTTCTCAAAATAGGATGCAATCATCTCGAGCCGACGGATAAGGCGCTCACCAAGGATTGAGAAATCCGTGCGGGAGATCATCGTGTCATCATTCTTCTGAGCGACCTTACGGGCGAGCCTCAGGATCTGCCAAGGACAGTCCAGGCGTCCCATAACGGCGAGCGCGAGATAGATCGCCCGATCCGGGTCGCGTTCATAGAGGTCGTTGTAGAGGTCGCGCACGTCTGAGACCATGCGATCGTCAAAGGACGTGATGTGACGCGGGACACTGTCTTGCATTTCCTGCATCTCATCGAGGATGACGAACACATCGGCCACTTCGCGGGCATCCGCCACGACGTCATAACCGCCAAGGCGGGTCGCGGTCGTGTTTGCATATTTCGTATCCGTATCGCAGCGTTCGATCGCAGCTGTCATAGCTGAGCCGGCTGCCTGCAGCAGGACGGTCACTGCGGCACGCAGTGCTTCCTTGTCTCCGCTTGCGATATGCGTCTCGATGCGCGTCGCCAGTGCCGGAAACGTGTCTGGGATCAGCTCGTTCGTAATCCAGTTCCAAATCGGCTCAACGGAACTCCGCGGAATTAGCCCCGCTTCCTTCTCCTTCCGCTCACCGTCAAACAGGAAATCTTCAAAGGGAGCCGTAAAGAGGCGCAGGTCCGTTAATGTGCCGTCGCGCTTACCTTTCATTTTGGCAAGGGCGGGGGCGAGAGCTGAACGAATTTCTTCGATTGGCAGGCCGAGATGTGTCGCCGGAAGCGCTCCGCTTTCGACGGCATCCATGAGCTTCACTGCTGCCGGGGACGGCAGATCAGTTAGAAACTGTCTCAATGCATCGGCCTTGGTCACAACCAACCTTCCAAATTGCTCCTTCGCGTGTGGCTCCATCGTGCAGCCGCACGGGCACCCGGACCGGGAGCATCCCATCCTTAGTTGTATGTTCTCATGCTTAACAATCTGTTCACAAACCGCCCCCTTGCGCACAAAAAAGGGCCGCAGAACCTTGATTCTGCAGCCCAAATTCGCGCAAGAGCGTGTTTTTTATTGCATGCGCTCAATGATGATCGCAGGAGCCATGCCGCCCGCGGCACACATGGTCACCAGGCCAAACTGTTTGTCCTGGCGTTCCAGTTCATCAACCATCGTGCCGACGAGGATTGAACCTGTCGCACCAATCGGATGACCCAGAGCCATTGCGCCGCCATTGACGTTCACAATGTCACGGTCGAGGTCGAGATCGCGGATGAACTTTTCGGTGACGACAGAGAACGCTTCGTTGATTTCGAAGAGGTCAATGTCTTCCTTCTTCATGCCCGCTTTTGCCAGCACTTTCTTCGCTGCTGGTACCGGCGCATTCAGCATCAAAGTCGGGCTGTCACCCATGTTCGCCATGGCAACCACGCGAGCGCGCGGCTTCATGCCATTCGCCTTGGCATATTCCGGCGATGCCAGCAGGAGAGCAGCTGCACCGTCAACCACACCAGAGGAGTTACCCGCATGGTGGACATGGTTGATTTTCAGGTCTGGGTATTTCGCTGCAACGAGTTTCCGGAAGGTTGTGCCCTCTTCGTCCAGCTCAAAATCCGCGATCGCTTCAAAAGACGGCGCAAGGCTTGATAGCCCTTCAAGGGTGGTCTGTGGACGCGGGAATTCTTCCTTGTCCAAGGCCAGCGTGCCGTCTTCGTGATGCACTGCTACCAAAGACTTATCAAAGTGTCCGCCTTTGATCGCAGCGTCAGCACGCTGCTGGCTAACCAGCGCGAGCTCATCAAGTGCCTGGCGTGGAATGTTTTCGAGCGTAGCAATGGCATCTGCACAAACACCCTGGTGAGGCTGTGGGTGCTCATGGCGCAGGCGCTTATTGCCATTGTCCATAAAGGGCGAGCCACCTTTGTTCATCTGACCAAAGAGAGACATCATTTCTGTGCCGCCAGCAATCGTGAGATCTTCCATGCCGGACATGATGTTTGCAGCTGCAATGTTCACCGAGGTAATGCCCGAACCGCAGAAACGGTCAAGCGTCATCGCGCTTGAACGCACATCATAGCCCGCGTCGAGGGCAGCCATGCGACCCAGGTCACCTGACTGTGCGCCTTTCTGAGAGCTTGTGCCCCAGACAATGTCGTCAACTTCTTCTGTCTTGATGTCGTTGCGCTCTTTCAGCGCTTTTAAGACAGTGGCACCGAGCTGCTGCGGGTGGATTTCCGCCAGCGCGCCCTTGCCTACTTTGCCGATGCCGCGCGGTGTGCGGCAGGCGTCGATAATCCATGCTTCGGCCATGTTTCTCACCCTTTTCGTTTAGAACAGATTGGCACGTTTCTTATTTCGAAGGTTTGGGATAATGCGTTCCGGCCTCCCTCGCAACCGGTCTCAGGGCCCCATTTTCATTGACGCAGGGGCCGCTTATGACTGTTCTCAAAAAAACTTGGGCAGATGCCCCGATAAGGGGCTGTTTTTCGCCAAAATCTGACAAAACAGGTACATTGGATGCACATGAAAAACCCATATCGGGCGTGGAGGCATATGTGTTCGGTAGCTTAGTTTCTGACCTGCAAGCGCGGCTCACTCGAGAAGTCTGGGCAAAACCAAAAGAAGATGACCCGTTTTTTCGCCGCCCGATCGCCATCGCGGCACAGATTTTTTGGGTGGTTGTGCGAGACCTTCTGACGGGCCAAGCCAATTTGCGTGCCATGAGCCTTGTCTACACCACCCTGCTCGCCATCGTTCCAGTGATGGCGCTCATGTTTGCAATCCTCAAAGCGTTCGGCGTCGATGATCAGATCGAGGCCTTTATGCTGGAGTTCCTGGCACCGATGGGCGCACAGGGTGTTGAGATCACGGAAAAGACCATCGCCTTCGTGCAGCAGGTCAATATCTCCGTGCTCGGGTCTGTCGGTCTCGTGTTCTTGATTTACACTCTGATTTCTCTCATCCAGAAAATTCAGGCCGCGTTCAATTCTGTCTGGCAGGTCAGCGCTGACGGCTCTCTGGCAAAGCAGATGGCAGCCTATGTGAGTGTCGGATTGCTCGGGCCGCTGGTCTTGTTCCTGGCGATTGGTGTGATCGCGACAACTGCCAGTTCATTCCTCATGGACACGCTTGGTGCCTTCGGCCCCGTTCGAACGGCAATAGAGGAAGCAAGCAGGCTTGTGCCCTTTCTCATGACAATGAGTGCTTTTGCGTTTCTCTATCTCGTTGTCCCGAACACACGGGTGAAATTGTCGGCTGCGCTTGTCGGGGGCGCCATTACCGGCCTTATGTGGGTTGCCACCGGATGGGCCTTTGCGACCTTTGTGGTCACATCTGCTAATTATGCCGCGATCTATTCAGCGTTTGCGAGTGTCGTTCTGGGCATGATCTGGCTCTATGTGGCCTGGCTCATCGTATTGGTTGGTTGCTCGGTGACTTATTACTTCCAGAACAGAGCTCACCTGTCGCCAGAGTCCGGTCTCATGCGCCTGACGCTGGATCAGGTCAAACGAACCTGTCTTGTGATGCTCACAGTGGTTCATCGCTCGTTCCACACGGGCGACACGTCCTGGACCAGCACCCGTCTGTCCCGCCGTCTGGGCATTCCGCCGCAAACGGTTGAGTTGATTGCTGACCCGCTGCGCCGTGGCGGCCTAGTCGCCTGGGCAGGGGCAGACAAGTGTTTGGTTCCAACCAAACCCGCAGACATGACCCATGTGAAGGACGTGTTGGACATCATCGAGACAGATGATCATCGCGGTGCGGCGGACGACACGACACTTGGCTCCGACGTCTCTGTCGACGCCCTTCTCCAATCACTCATAGAGGCAGAGACTGGCGTGCTGAAAGAGACCACGATTGCGGACCTGATCAGAAAAGAAGCGACACCCGGCTAGTTTTTGCGCAGCGCCAAAAGGGTCGCTCCCAACGCCAGCGCGGCGGGTAGCGCCTGAACGATCAGGATGGTTTCGCTTGCTGTAGCCGCGCCATAAACACCAGCGGCAACCACGCAGAGCAGGAAGAAGATGATGACATCCGTCTTGCCAGCCAACACACCCCAGAAAAGGCCTGCCGCCAGGAAGCCATTGTAAAGTCCCTGATTGGCGGCGAGCACTGCCATGATGGCGGACTCTTCGGGCGTTGTTCCAAAAATGTCGCGGCCGACGGGATGATCAAAATAGAACATCTCAAGGACAAGAAATGCCACGTGGATGACAGCGACAAGAAGAGCAAGAAGGCGTGCGGTGATTTTCATTCCGCAAGCGTGCCACCAGGAACAGCATCTGTCCAGATTTTCAATTCCGAGCTTTGGACAGCAAAAAACGCCGCCCAGACTTTCGATGTCTGAACGGCGCTCGATTGGCAGAAATGTTTTGCGAGGAGGAGACTACATAACCTGCCATTGACCATCAGGCTGGCGACAGGCAGTTCCATATGCCTGTTGAGGTTCACCACCGATGTAAACGGTTTGCTGGTATTCGCGACAATAGCCTTGGGCAGACTTGTATGACCGGCCCGGTGATACAGTGCCGTAATTGCCGCTTTGATCGTTGTACCAGTCCTGCTCGTACCCCGTATCCAAGGCGCGTTCAGACGCGTAAGCCATCTGCTGGCGGTCGCGCCCATCGAGACTGCGGCCAACGCCCTGGCCCAGAGCCGCACCTGCGACCGCCCCCACACCGGTGGCGATAAGACGTCCACTGCCGGACCCGAACTGAGAACCAACAAGGCCGCCTGCAATGGCACCGATAATGGTCCCGGCACCCTCGCGCGGTCCCGCACCATGGGCATAACAGCCTGTGAGAGAAACGGCGATGAGGCCCACCGTGGCCAGCTTGGCGATTTTCATAACGAACCCCGTTTGTTCGGTTGATCTAACGTAAGATCAACATTACGCGGGTCGGTTTGATTGCACCGTGAACACCTCGTTCATCTGGCGTTCATGTAAAAATGGCTGATCCCTGCGAAAAATCAGACTCGGGGGAGTGTAATTTCGGCGCGGAGGCCGTTTTGTTCACTTTCAGACAGACGCAGCTCGCCGCCATAAAGTTCCGCTGTTTCGCCAACAATGTTGAGGCCCAGCCCGGAGCCCGGCACCGCTTCATCCAGCCGCTCACCGCGTTTCAATACTTGATCGCGTTTTTCCGGCGGCAGGCCCGGGCCATCGTCATCCACTGTGATCGTCAGCATAGGGATGGTTCCCGCTGTCGCCACTGCGGAGACAGCGACATTTTTCTCCGCCCATTTACAGGCATTGTCGAGCAGGTTACCGACCATCTCCTCGAGATCCTGCGCTTCGCCTTTAAAGCTCAGCCCGTCGTCGACTGACATGCTCACGGAGACAGCGCGGTCCTGATAGATCCGTTCCAACGTTCGGGTAAGGCCCGCGAGCAGAGGTTCTACGGGCGCTGATGCCCCGAGCACCCGCGCATTGGCCGCGGTGCGCGCACGCGAGAGATGATGCTCAATCTGTTGACGCATGAGACCGGTCTGATGAGAAACAACTGGCGCCAATGGCCCGTCATCTTCCCGCGCTTCATTCGCCAACACACTCAGCGGTGTTTTGAGCGCGTGGGCGAGATTGCCTACATGGGTCCGGGCCCGCTCCAACACATCATTGGCATATTCCAGAAGGGAATTGAGCTCATTGGCCAGCGGCTCAATCTCTGTTGGGAAATCGCCTTTGAGGCGGGTTTCCTCTCCGGTCCGAATGTCATGCAGGCCTTGCGTCACGCGCTCTAACGGGCGCAGGCCATATCGCACCTGAATGAGGAGCGCGATGAGGATGCCTGCGCCGATGACGCCGAGCGCTGCCGCCAACAAACCACCAAACTCATCAATCTGTTCGTCCAATTTGGAGATGTTCCCCGCCACCGCAAAAGACACTTGCGCGTCGAGGCCGGGCAATCGCACGACCCGCTCCACTACTCGTAGAGGCTGGTTTTCAGGCCCTGAGCTGCGCCCTGTTAGAAGTCTGTCCTGAGGGGCATCTCCATTCGTCAAATCTCTGCTCGGTGTGCGCAGCGCTTGATCAAACAAGGAACGAGAGCGCAACGGCGTTTGCTTACCGTCCACGGCTTCGGGCTTGCCATCACCTATGGCGCGAACTTGCCAATACCATCCTGAATAAACGCGCTGAAAACGCGGATCACTGAGCTGCCGCGTCAGGGCCAGTTCGCCGTCGGCGCTCACCTCTATGGCGGCGATAAGGCTGTCGAGAATGGCATCAAGATTTGCGTCGAACGTGTCTTCGACCGATTGGCGAAAAACAGACGACAGGGCGAGCCCCCCGGCGATCAATACGATAGCGAGCCAGATGGCAGCCGCGGCTGTGAGCCGGAACGCAAGACTATCGAGCCGCATCTTCCGCAGTTGCAAGTCGGTACCCCAATCCCCGAACTGTTTCGATAACGTCTTTGCCAAGCTTGCGACGCAGACGCCCTACAAAAACTTCAATCGTGTTTGAATCACGGTCAAAGTCCTGATCATAAAGATGCTCAACCAATTCCGTCCGAGACACAACCTTATCCTGGTGGTGCATCAGATAGGCGAGCAAACGATATTCAAGAGAGGTGAGCTTAATGGGCTCCCCATTCAGCGTGACCCGCGCGCTACGCGTATCAATCCGCAGACCGCCAAGCTCCAGCTCACTCGTCGCATGACCAGCGGATCTGCGGAGAAGCGCACGGACCCGCGCCAACACTTCTTCGGTGTAGAACGGTTTGGTGACATAGTCGTCGGCGCCGGCATCAAATCCTGCCACCTTGTCGGACCAGCGATCGCGGGCGGTCAGGATGAGAACGGGCATGTCCTTGCCAGCGCGTCGCCATTTTTCCAGGACCGTCACGCCGTCCATTTCCGGCAGGCCGAGATCAAGGATCACCGCATCATAGGGCTCTGTGTCCCCCAGGAAATGACCTTCTTCGCCATCAGCAGCGGTATCTACCACGTAGCCCGCATCTGAAAGTGCTTCGCGCATCTGGCGGCTCAAATCCGGATCATCTTCAACAACAAGCAACCGCATGGAAATCTCCCTTGTGCGTCCCGCAGGCGTTACCGCCCACCCCTGCGCACATTCATGATGCTGCCAGACCGGGCGTCTACTGCAACCAGCAGAACTTCCCCTTCAGACAGCATTTTGATGTTGTAGACACCAGACCGCCGATTGAACGCCGCATCCAGGAGACGTCCTGGATAACGGGACCGCACCGTGGACAAGGCCTGCTCCATGGAGATGTATTGTCCGGAACGCACTGCGTCGCGGGCATCATCCTGATCGGACCTTGCATAGGTGCTGCCAAAGGGGCCCCAGGGGTCATCATTTGCGGACGCAACACCGCCGCTTGTGATGAGACATGTCAGGGCCAACAAAGTGGCAAATATGGTGGACTGGCGTTTCATGACCCTCGTTCTACGCGAGATCGCCTGAACCCGCCATGAACATGGCCGTTCAGGTTCGTTAAGGAACCAGGCGCATGTTTTGGAGGATCAGAACCCTTCTATATGAGCATATTCGCTAAAGTCGGCGCGGTCAGTTCTCAATGTGTTGATGGGCGCATTTTCGTCCATATAACCGATCCCCATGCCACAAAAGAACATCAGATTGTCAGGAATGCCCAAGAATTCACCAATGGTTTTGTACCAGAGAGCCCATGCTTCCTGTGGGGCTGTATGCAGACCTTCTTCCCGCGCCATCAGCATGATGCTCTGAATATACATGCCCAGATCTGACCATTGGCCAAGGCCCATTTGTCGGTCAATGGCAAAGAACATCGCCGCTGGTGCGCCAAAGAGGTCAAAATTGCGGTTGAAGTGCTTCTGGCGCCCTGCCTTGTCTTCGCGGGCGACATTAATGCTCGCATACATGTCTTCGCCGCATTTCGCCCGACGAGCCTTATAGGGCTCAGTCAGTTCCTTGGGATAAATGTCATATTCGGTCGCGCCATCGCCAAACGGGTTGTCGACAATTTTTGATTGAATGATGGACCGGAATTCAGCGAGCTTCTCTCCGCCAATCGCCCAGACATGCCAGGGCTGCAGGTTGCCACCAGAAGGAGACCGGGCGGCACCCTTGAGAATGCGATTGATTTTTTCGGCTTCCACCGGCTGGTCCGTGTAGGCGCGGCACGTGATGCGGGTTTCAAGAGCTTCTGAGACTTTCATGGGGCCATCTTTCTTCGAGCGGGTTGTCGAAACTGAGTGAGTTTAGCGCGCAGTGACGTCTGCCCAAAGGGCATCTGCACCGCGTTCAATAGCCTGACGTCCAAGGCGCGCTGCCCAGGATCGCCCGCTGCCATACTCCGCCCGCCAGCTCCACAGACGGCGGGTGACGAGATGAAGGCCATGCTCATAGGTAAAGCCAATCGCGCCATGGACTTGATGAGAAATCGAGGTTGAGAGGTTCACCGCTTCATCGATCCGGGTTTTGGCGACGGCGACCTCGAAGCCTGGGTCGTCTGTTTCACCGGCTCGCTCGCAGGCATGGGCTGCAATGGCCCCTGCGGCGGCGGCCTGTGTCGCCAGCACGGCCAATTGTTGCTGCACTGCCTGGAATTTCCCGATGGGCCGACCAAACTGTTTGCGGTCATTGGCATAATCGACAGACTGGGTGAGCAGATAGTCGAGCCCGCCTGCCATAAGGCCGACACGCATCAGCGCGCCCCAGGTTTCAAGCCCCTCGGTGAGATCACAGGGGGCTGACGTTACTGCATGCCCATCAAAACTGATGGTGTCGCGTGGTTCACGCGCGATGTTTTCTTCTTCCGTGATCGTCACTCCCGCGAGCGGCGCAGACACGGTATGACGCTTCCCGTCGCTACCTTCGACCACAGCCACGCCAAGGGTGGCCTTGCGTCCCCAGGGTACGTGGGGGGCGATGCCACTTAGCGTGCCATCATCGTTGAGCGTGACGCCGGTCAACAGCGTGAGAGGTCCATCGGGCACGTCGAGACCTGCTTCCGACAAGAGCCAGGCCGCGACGATGGTTTCCGCCAAAGGGACTGGCGCGGCGTACCGCCCCTGCGCGCGGAGCAAGACAAGGGCATCCCCCCAACTTCCGCCTGCGCCCCCTTGCGCTTCACTAGCCATCAGACGGGTAAGCCCATTTTCTTCCAGGGCAGACCAGAGTCCTTCCGGCCAAGTGCCTTCCTCTGCGCCCTGCACAGTCTCTTTCGTCGCGTGATCGGCGAGAAGGCGTTCAATGGTTTCGCCGAGGAGGTTTCTAAATTCGCTCATAATATTCTCCTCACCGAAGCCCGAGACCGCGGGCGATAATGCCGCGCAGGATTTCGCGGGTGCCACCGCGCAAAGAAAAAGACACGCTTGCTTGGGTCAGGAAACCGAGCACCTGTGCATAGTCGGACCCGGTGCCAAGCATGGGTTCAACACCCGCCAGTTCATGGGCCTTCACCGGCAGCTCCTGCTCATAGAGAGCGCCCAAGTCTTTCACGACAGAGGCTTCCTGGATCGGGTTCTCCCCGGCCTCCAGGAGACCGGCAATGGAGACTGACATTTGTCGGAGCGTCACGAGATGGGCCACAAGGCGCCCGATTTCCGCGTCCGCACTTGTGTCACCTGTGCGCGCAAGCTCACGGATCAATTCGGTCAGGAGCAGGAAACTGGAGAGATAGCGCTCAGGGCCGCTGCGCTCATAGGCGAGCTCTGCAGTGACCTGCATCCAGCCATTGCCCTCTTCCCCGACCATCATATTGTCAGGCACAAAGACGTCTTCAAATACGACTTCGTTGAAGTGCGCATTGCCGGTGAGATCTTTGATGGGCCGAATGGTGATGCCCGGCGTCTTTAGATCCACGAGGAACTGGGTCAGACCGGCATGCTTATTGTCGGGATCAAAATTCGTGCGGAACAGCGCGATCATGTAATGCGCATTATGGGCGTTCGAGGTCCAGAGCTTTGTGCCATTCACAATCCAGCCGCCGTCGGTCTTCTCCGCCTTGGTGCGGGTCGCTGCCAGATCGGAGCCGCTATCGGGCTCGCTCATGCCAATGCAAAAAAGGAGTTCGCCTTTGGCCGCCTTGGGCAGGATCATCTGGCGCTGCTCTTCGGTACCGAATCGGAGCAAGAGCTGCCCGCTTTGTCGATCCCCGATCCAATGCGCGCCAACCGGGGCACCGGCTGCCAGCATCTCTTCCAGCATTACGTAGCGTTCCAACGCGCTGCGCTCATGGCCGCCATATTTTTTGGGCCAGGTCATGCCAATCCAGCCTTTGGCGCCGAGCTTTTTGGAGAATTCCGGATCGTAGCCGCTCCAGGTCTGCGCTCGGACTACCGGAGGAATGTCTGTCAGAGCATCGCTCAGGAACGCGCGGACCTCACCTCGAAGAGCTTCTGCTTCCGGCGGTAACCGGCAGGGATCAAATCGGAACGTCTGCATGAGGTTTGGCGTCTCCCACTGAATATCTTTTCGTCGAGGCGGCACCTTGGGCCATCGGCCTGAAGGGAGCAAGCGAGAGGTTTTTCGCGCGCAAAAAACCTTTGTCGACGTTGCGTGAGGTCTTTCAGCGGCGCTTCACCTGCGCCCGACGCCGCGACCTGTCAGGACACAATCGCCGTTGAGCCCCCATCAATACGGAAGTTGGTGCTGGTAATCGAATCGGCAAGGGGGCTCGCCACAAAGGCAACAAGGGCGGCTACTTCTTCGGTCCGCGCGATGCGCCCAGTGAGGCCGCCGGTCACTTCTTCCATGGCCTTGGCTTCAATCTCATCCCAACTCTCGCCCCAGTCGTTCTTTTTCGCGAGGGTCATGAACCAGGCCTCCACTTCTTTGGTCTTGATCAAACCGGGTGACACAATGTTCGAGGTAACACCTGTCCCCGCCAGTTCTTTCGCTAGGCTCACCGTCAGGGTGTGGAGGGCCCCTTTGGAGGCATAATAGTGCGGCATGCGGGCAGCGGGCGTGGTCGATCCGATGGTGCCGAGTTGGATGATGCGCCCCCATCCTGCTTTTTTCATAGGCTCCATAAAGTGACGGACCATACGCACGGCAGAGAGCACGTTTACATCATAGGCTTCATGCCACGCGTCGCTGTCGGCAGACGTCCAGCTGGCGCGATCCGCCGTGCCGTAATTGTTGATGAGAATGTCAACGGGCCCCAGCGCAACCACTTCTGACGCGAGCTGCGCCGCGCCGTCATCGCTGCGAATATCCCCGGTGACCGGATCGGCTTTGCCGCCTGCAGCACAGATTTCCTTAGCAACGGGCTCAGCCGTGCCCGCGTCGAGACCGTGTACCAGCACATGAGCGCCTTCGTCGGCGAAGAGTTTGGCAATGGCCTGTCCCGTGCCCCGATAAGAGCCCGTCACAAGGACACGTTTGCCGCTGAGATGAAGGTCCATGACATTTCCCCCGTTTGTTTGGGGCAGTCATAGCAGGAAAGTTCGGAGGGGGGAATTTGAGTGCGCTGTGCGCTATTTCTCGAGTGACGCGAAGACAGGCGTGCGTTCGTTGCTATGCTCAGCGTATTGCACGCCGACGCGGACACCTGCCAGGAAGATCATCATTGTGACGGTCATCAACAAGAGCACCAGAGACATGCGGCGCATGGAGGCCCGCCGTCTCTCTCGTAAAAAAATCATCCGCTGCGCCATCGCACCGTTCCTCATGCTCGACATCATCGTCGAACGATCAGAATACGGATGAAAGCCTAATCATTTGAAAACCGCGCGGTTTCAACTTGCTGATAAATTAGCGGTGTTTTTCCACATCTTTGGATGTAGGGGCATAAAAGAGGTAGGGACCGACAATGGCGCGGATGTCCATATCCTCCGCCCAGGAAGGAGTTTCGTCATGGCAGTGAAAGCGGGTGGCGCCCTCTGTCGGATCGCTCACACAACCGGCAACAACACGGGTAAAAACCGCCAGCGCGCGGGCGGTCTCTTGCTTCAAAGGATCTCCCATCAACGCCGCCGCCCAATCAGGAGAACTGGTCGCCGCGGGCCCAAATTCCTCCCCGTCGCCCGTGGCGCGCCGGTTGAGGAATGCCCAACTCAGGGCGGCGAGCACATCTTCATCAAGACCCCGCCCATAATGGGCGACAGCAGCACCGAGAACCATCAGGTCCATTCCACAGATCACCGGATGGTTTGACCGCACATCATGGTTTTCCTTAGGAATCATAGGGTTAGAGATCTCCCTGTTCGACGGTGATGGCTGCATGGCTTGGGTCATAAAGCGAGTATAGGCGATATAGGTTTAAATTCAGAATTATATACTTGACGTACCAACCATCCGTACCCATATGAGTTGGGCCAAGGAGATATGCCAATGCCCAACCTAAAATCAGAGATTGACTCACTCGCAGCCGAAACGCTGGCCCTACAAGCCCTTGTTTCCGGCCTTTTTCTCAGCCTGCAAAACCTCAGCGGAGGCAAGGAAGCCGTCAGCCAGGCGTTTGCTTTCGCTGACCTCTCCGTCGAGAACGTTGCAATGTCCGGGCAAGGCTCGGCGAGCCACACCACTCGTGCACTTGAGATCCTCGACCAAATCCGGGCGATCAGCCAGTAAACCCATAAATATCCGTGCCGCGTCATTCAAAACACTTGGACTAACCATGTTCGACCTCACAAACGAAATTTATCAAGACAAAAACAAGGCCCGTGAGCACTTAGAGGCTATCCATTGGCCCGATGGTCCTCTCTGCCCTCATTGCGGCAATTGCGACCAAGCCCGAATTACCAAGCTCTCTGGCAAATCAACCCGTCCCGGTGTCCACAAGTGCAAAGAGTGCCGCAAGCCCTTCACCGTGACCGTAGGCACCGTATTTGAGCGCTCAAAGGTGCCCCTCAATAAGTGGGTGCTGGCTACTCACCTCATGGCCGCATCTAAAAAAGGCATGTCTGCCCACCAACTGCACCGCATGTTGGGCGTGACCTATAAAACCGCGTGGTTCATGTCTCACCGTATTCGTGAGGCCATGAAAGAAAACACCGAAGCCTCTGGCCCCCTTGGTGGCGAAGGTAAGACCGTAGAAGCCGACGAAACCTATATCGGCAAACGTGACCGCCCTTATGTCTCTCCCCAGCGTAAGGGCCGTCCTTACCTCAAGAACCGCAAAGGCGGCATTCAAAAGCGCACCGTTGTGGCCCTCGTGGAACGTGGCGGCAAAGTCCGCTCTTTCCATATTGACCACGCCAACAAAGAGAACGTGCGCGACATCCTGGTCCGTCATGCTGACCGCAAGTCAAACCTCTATACCGACGAGTCCCGGCTCTACACAGTGACGGGCAAGGAATACAACGCCCACGAAACGGTCAATCATTCCCAGAAGGAATACGCTCGCGGCAAGGTTCACACCAACACCATTGAGAACGTCTTTTCTGTCTTCAAACGCGGTATGCGCGGCATCTATCAGCATTGTGGCGAGGCTCACTTGCACCGCTACCTTGCTGAATTTGACTTCCGTTATAACCACCGTTCAGCACTGAAAATCTCCGATAATGAACGCGCTAACGCCCTTTTGGCAGGTGCCCGTGGCAAGCGCCTGACCTATCGGCGGACTAGTGAAACCACGCTCGCTTAAGCAAAAAGCGAGGGCTTTCCGTCTATGGCGAAAGACTCGACTCCCATAGTAAAATCAGCCCATCATTAGATATGCGCGGCCCCGAATCAGCGGGGGTGATTCCCCCGCCAAGTGACGGTCAACCCGCGTAACCCCGATGCACAATACGGCCCGCCGAAGGCGGGTGTCAGAGGTGCTAAATCAACGGGTACTATCTGCGGCATGTGTACAGTGCCAATGATGGGCCGATTACCCCCAACGGCGGCTAAACCGTTGGATGGGACGCGAAACCTCAAACCTTTTTAAGGACTGAGGCGCGCCAAGGTCCGAGGTTTTCACTATGAAAATTTCGGTACGGCTTGAGATAAAAGTGAATGTTGCCGCGTGCTTATTCGGCTTTGCGGCCATCCTTTCGCTCTTTGTCTGACAATGAGGGCGGCGCTTCGGTGTCGCCTTCGCCTCCTTTCGGTTGAGGCGGAGTCTTCAACATGCGGCGGAGTATCTCGTCGCCTTCTTCTTCATCTGTTTTTTTATCGGTGCCTGACATGGCTGATAGCGAGATCCTTCATACAGCGCTTGAGCATTCAAAATTCAAGATCGAATGGTCCAAAGTACACTTCGACGGCGTCAAAAACCTCGTCGAACAAGTCGCTCGTGACAATGTTGACGTTATCACTGTCAACAATGACGCGCAGCCCGCGATAGTCACAATCGGCCCAAACCAAGTCATGCCCGCCTCGCTCCTCATGCACCTTGGTGACGCCATTCACAACCTCAACAGCGTTATGGACTTCCTTTGGTCCGGCTTGGCCCGAGCCAGCGCTCCCGACAAAACCTCGAAGGTAACCTTTCCACGACACGAAACGCGGCAGAATCTTGAGGCGGCGGCCATCAAATCCAGAGGCACTGACGCCGTGATACATAAGGCCTTCCCAGACGCCAATCTCTTCATTCTCGACAGCGTACAACCTTGCCTTGGAGGGAATGGCGAGTCCATCTGGCGTCTCAACAAACTCGACAACATCAACAAGCACCGAATGTTGCTTCTTGCTGCCTATACTATCTCCTTTGACAAGGACCTTGTTCTTGTTGGCTCTGACCACGGCAGATTCACTCAAAGCGCTGGCTCGGCAATCCAGACACAAGGCCACCCACTTACAATCGGACTGACCCCTCCTGTGCAGATACAGGACAAACCCGAGGCGACCACTACGGTAATCTTCAGCGAACCTGATCACTTTACCGGAGAGCCTATCCTCGAAACGCTCGTTAATCTCACTCAGGCCACAACTGAAGTCGTCAACCTTTTCGAGAAAACCTTCCTCTAAGCAAGATGTATCAGAGCTTTTCTCTAAATCGCTCATTTTCGGTACGTCACGTATATCATTAGGTTTAAATTCCTATATGTGTTTTGAGCGATTGTGCCCGATCAAGCGGCGGGAATATCGAGGATCAGGTAATGCACGGCGAGACGGAGGGTGCCGCCGGTGAAATCACTACCGGTGGCGGTCACGCGGACCAGCGTCGCGCCATAATAGGCGGTGGGTGTTCCACTCACGCCATTGACCGTACTGCCTGCAGTCAGGCCAATAGAATTGCCATAGCGCCCGGAATCCGCGGCGACGCCCAGTGTCCAGGATGATGGACCGGTAACATCCGCAAGCACCCGCCCCGTCACGCCAAAGACGATGGCTCTGTCGGGAATGGAGAGCGCCGTGTCGTTGAACATGCCCGCGACAATCGTGTGGTCAATCTCGATCGTTTCAATGCGGGTTGCAGCCGCGTTCGGCGTCAGAGCCGCGACAGTGCCAGATGGTCCGGCGGTCCAATTAGAGCCGTCATGAATCAACAGTTTTCGGGCTTCTACATCCCATGCCTGCCATCCGGCCTTGGGTGCAAGAAACACCCAGGCGCCGTCTATCCAGGCGGCAACGTTCCCATCTTCTCCCGCCCATGCACCGGAGGCTCCCTGCCCGACAATCCATCGCGCTCCCTCAACAGGCGAGACAGGCGGCGTGATTTCGGCGGCGTTTTCCACGCCCAGGTGAACCAACGCATCCAACCGAGTGAACGTTTCATTGACGGTCACATGCTTTTGCGCCTGCGCCGCTTCTACAAAAGGCAAGGCGAGATGCGTGCTGTCAGACATGGATGGTGACCTCTCTCGTGCTGCCGCGCCCAAAGGCCTGGCTTAGTTGACTAATACGAAGATCGACAGTGGAAAAGCTGTTGCTGCCAAAGTCCGCGATCTGAAGCGCGCTTGGATAAACAACTGAGTTCGTTGAAGCCGTGAGTGTTCGCTTCACTGCTCCGCCATCAAGAATATCAAGCTCATAGGTTTCCATTTCCTCGCCCAGGGGCACATCAAGGCCAAGCCAGCTATCGGCTTCCAGACGCGTCCGTCTTGTCCAGGAAAGGTCGATGTCTCCCACGTCATTGCGGTGTCCCTTTATATGCACAGGCGACAAAGGCCGCAGACCCACGCCGTCAAAGGCGCGCACTTCCGTTGCATAGGTCTCGTGGTCAAAGCCATAGCGGCCAGGTCCATATCGCCAATGTATGTCGAGACCGCGCTCTGCCGAGGACAGGCCTATCTGCTGCACCGCTTCGTCTAACAGCACGAAGCGCGCCCCCTCGCCCAGCATTTCTGCCATTGCCAATTCCGTACCTCCCTGACCGCGCAGCAGACCAGACAGGAGGTAGGTGTTCACATCGACAAGATCTGCTTGCTGGAATTGGATCACTTCCCAGATACCAGGGTGGGTTTCCAAGGCAGCCAGATTGGCACCGTTCAGGACGGCTTGGTCTGACACGGACTGCAATGCACCGCTCGTAAGGTGCACCTGAACCGAATTCGCCCGGTCCCATCTGCTCACCGGTCCGGCAGCAAGTTGGGTCAGCGTTCTTCCCATTGTCGCGGGCACATCAATCACACGGTCGAGCGTGAAACCCGCTCCAGTAGCGCTTCGATAAAGCGCTATGCTGCCAGGCCAGGGCACAGCGGTGGCGGCAACGAAAGGCGCATGCGGTGTCTGCGCGCTATCGAGCATTGGCAGGTCAAGGAAAGCAACATCGGGTATGCCGAAACTCGGAACCGGGTCCGCGGGTCGCGTTCGGTCGGGTGCTGTGAGAATGCCGAAGACGCTTGCCTCGGTTTTCACCGCCTCTGCTTCAATCGACCTCTCGTTCGAAAGACCGGTTAGATGATAGTCCACCTCTCTTTCGGGCAGGTCGAGGGTCACCACGTCGCCCGGATCGACGCGCAGATAGCTTGGTGGCAGTGCCAGTGATGCACGCTCCCGCTTCACCCACGTGTTCTGCAACCAGATTTCTGCAATGCGCTGCGCTTGAGCCTGAGACAAAACCATCGGCAGAGCGGCCGTCGACACACGCTGAGAGGAGACCGTTGCACGGCGGGCCTCTACGGCTGCCTGTCGGTAATCAGCCTGTGCATCCAGGTAAGTGAGCTTAACCGCAAAGGGCAACTCAGTTTCCTGTCCGCGGGTGAGCGCAAAGCCTGCTCGTGCGGATCCTTCTTCCACCGCCAGATCTTGAGGTGTCACAGATAGAGCAGGTGCCTTCCCCATATGTTGAAACCGGATGAGCCCCTCGCTTTCCACCGCATCAAAAAAATGCGCGAGCATAAGCGGCTCGATGGCCTGGCGGGGAGACAGAATGCGATCCAGCACAAAGCCATCGACTGTGCCCGTGAGACTTCCCGCATCCAGCGGCACATCACCGCCTGCTTTGGCGAGATCAGGCACAAGCAAAGCAAGAGGAACCGCGCCAAGGCGCCCGGTGACCCAATGTCCGAGCTTCCAATTGTCTCCATCAGACCAAACCGACGTCAGCGAGGGGAATGAGGGATAAGGGCGCGCGTCCCATGTCCAGATGTAGAGATGATCTGTGTCGACCATGGCCCCGCCATAGACAGGCGAAACGGGGTTCGCGCTTGGATCCTGCCAATGAGTTAGATGAGCTTCCAGGAATCGGCGTTGCCCATAATCGTCTCTGACACCGTTTGAGAAATGCGGCACATTGCTCTCTGACGACTTGGGGTCCACAAAGACATTGGGCTGGTTCGCCCCCTTGTCGATGGCAGGGCATCCCAGCTCTGTGAAACGTATTGGTTTTCCCATGGGCACCCAATCGGTCGTGCCACCGCTTTCAACCCCGCCTGGTCGATTGGTATGGGTGTTGCTCCACCAGCTATTCAGATCCTTGTAACGAAAGACCCACGGCTTCCCATGTGCCCCGTCCGTGATCGGGGTGCGTATCTGATTTTCGCGATCGCTAGCGCTGGCATAGTACCAATCAAACCCCTCGCCGCCGCTCACATTGCCCCGCAGATAGGTGAGGTCATAAATGCTTGAAGCACCAGCCTGCGCGTCAAGATGCGCCGTACCGTCCCGCCAGTCCGCCAGCGGCATGTAATTGTCGATACCGACAAAGTCGATATTCGCATCAGTCCATAGCGGATCGAGATGAAAGAAAACGTCGTCACTGCCATCTGCCGGCTGGTGACCGAAATATTCGGACCAGTCTGCGGCGTAGGAAATCTTGGTTGAGGGTCCAAGCAGCGCGCGCACTTCACCTGCCAATGCAATCAGCTCGCCAACAGCAGGATAGGTTGTCGCGCTGTCACGAAGCTGCGTGAGCCCACGCATCTCAGATCCAATGAGAAAGGACTCAACACCGCCCGCCCAGCGACACAGAGCTGCGTTGTGAAGGATCATGCGGCGGTAGGACCATTCATCTGGGCCCGAATAGGTGATCCCCGCAACGGAGACAGAGAAGTCACTGGCTGATGCAGTTCCGAAAAAGGCCGCGACATTTGCCGCTACCATTGCGGTCTTATCTGCCGAGCCCACAAAGCCCGGCGCTGGATCAATCGATATGCGTCCGCGCCAGGGATAGGCGGCCTGTTCAGCTGCGCCATAAGGGTCGGGCAGTCCGTTGCCTGAAGGCACATCCATCAGGATGAACGGATAGAAAGAGACCGACAGGCCGCGGTTTTTCAGATCCTCAATGGCCCGCTTAACAGACGCATCAGAGGGTGTGCCACCGAATGCGGGGCGCCCGTCAACATGGCTGACTTCCTGTGCGGTGTTTCGCCCCAGCCCCGCCACTGCCCAGTTTTCCGGAACGGTCATCTTGTCCTGACGATCCACTTTTGGCTGCAGGGAACACATGCCACAGCGCAGATCATCGCCATACCAACTCACCACCAATCCCGCCGCGCTGACGTTCGGGCAGGTCGCCTGCAGATCATCCAGGGAAACCTGCCAATCGGTTCCGCCGATGCGGTTGTTCCTGTTTTCTGAGTCGCTCACACCATCCGCGAAAATCCGACGGAAGGCTGTGGTGTCGTAGCCGAATTCGGTCGCGCCCGGAATGATGGTGACCGCTTTGATGTCCTGCTCAATGTCGCTCAGCGCGCGAAACACTTCAATGGAGAGCTGTGGAAGCCGATTGCCAAAATCAGCAAGCTGCAAATCTTCAAACACAATATAGGCGAGCCCCCGATAGGCAGGCACATTGCCTGCGCCTTCAACTGCCTCCATCGTGCTGTCGGGCGGCTGCGTCTCTGTCCCAAGATAGGTCCGGTAGGAAAGGCCCGACAGGTCCAGCAGATTGCCATCCGCCCAGATACCCCCGATACGGCTGATGGGCCCTTCGCAAAGGGCGACCGCGAAAGAGACAGAGTAGGTGTAGCTGGTTGTGTCCACGGTCTGACCACCGCCCGCGCTGCCCTTGCCGCCACCGCTTGAACTTGTGGTCGCCGTCTCTTTAAACTTGGTTGCCCAGATCACCTGGCCAGAGAGACGCACGCGTCCATACACCCGTGGTATCGCCGCTCCTTCAGTCGACGCCTGCACGTCGAGATCCGATAGACGCGGTCCATCCCGGGTAACCGATGTACCAAACAGCTGGTCATCGATCAGGGAGCCTGCGATGGAGCCGACTGCCTTGCCAAGAGCTGCACCGGAAACATTGGCACCCAGTAAATTCATTCCAGCCGGTAGCGCCGCCGAACCAGCAACAGAGCCCGCGGCATTCAAAAGGACAGAAGCCACTAGTTAAACTCTCCTGGAAACCGAAAGACAAAAGCGAGATGGCGCGGCCACCATGACCCCATATGCACCTCCGCGACAGCACGCCCGGAACAGGCATGGATCATCCGCCCCTCGAAACTTTTGATTGCTGCATGCTTTGCCACGGCCCCCGGTACCATGCGAAACAGAAGCACATCGCCGGGCCCTGCCTCTGCTTTGTCAATCTCTCTTAGGTGTCTGCGCGCAGCATCCGCCATCGTCTCAACCCTGTGTCCGTCTGGATCCGGCACCTCCGCCCAATCAGGGCTATAGGGCGGCGGCATTTCAGGCTCATCTGCATAGAGATCTCGGTAGACACCGCGAATAAGTCCAAGACAGTCGGTCCCCACGCCACTCCTGCTCGCCTGATGGTGGTAGGGCGTTCCGATCCAGAGACGCGCACAGGCAACGATCTCGTTTGGTGTGATTTTGCGTGTCATATCTGGCTGCCGCCATCATTGCTGTTTCCGCGCCTCGGATAAGAAAGAGCGAAGTCATTTCCGGGAATGTGAGGGAAGCCGCGAAATTGTGCCGCGTTGGAAAATTTCATGCGGCAGGTATCAAACTGCTTGTCGCACCCAGCCGTCACGCTCAAGGTGGTCGCCTCCTCAATCAATTGGGCGGGTGCATGCCAGACTTCCAGGACAACCGATCCTGCTCGGTTGGTATGGCGTTTTACCTCCAAGACTTCATTCAGATTGACGCCAGAGGTGAAAGTCAGCAGTCCTTTTGTGAACCAGGCGTCCGCATATGCGTCGAGACCTGAGACACGCATCTCTCTATTGTCTGAGACAGTTTCAACAATTGCAGAGCCGGTAAACGCACTCCCTCCCAAGGAAACGCCGCAGCGGGCATCACCAAGATCCGCGTCACAAGCATATTGATAGAGCCGTCCTGTTGGTTGGTTCAGACGATGTGAAAGGCCGCGCACTTCCGCCGTGAAGCCCGTAGGTCCTCGGCTTATTTCGCCGAGATTACCCTTGCGCATCAACACCCGCTGATCCGGCACCTGCCAGTTCACGCGCCAGATTTCAATTTCCGCATCATCAAAGAGGCCAGCAGCAAGATCGCCATCGTCCAGGTGGTCAGACGTGAGCGCGCCCAATATGTCCAAATTGTCCACCGCCAACCCGCTGGAACTTGAGATGGCACTTGCCGTGAAGCCGGCAGCGGCCTCAAACAAGATCCCGTCAAAGCTCAACGTCCTGTCGTGATCCGTGAAGCCCATTGTTGCACCATCGCGGCGGGTGAGCTTCCAGCAGTGACAGAGCGTCGTTGTTCCGCACTCCAGGTGCGTCTGGAATGCAGGTGAAAGTGATTTCATCTGATCTTTCCTGAGTTCCTAGATGCGAATCTCAACCAGCGGGATGGTCGGGATGTCTCCTGCATCAAAGCTGGTGAGCGAGATATCCAAAAAGTCGGTGTCGAACCGAACCGGCACATCAAATTCAAACCCAGCGGTGACATCGGCACCCGGTGCCGGCTCGTGTCCTGTGAGAAAAGTGATGAGCCCGGTGGTTGCGTCGAGGGCAAAGTCAGACGCCAATGTCTGTTCCACACCATCGACTGCGACCTGCACTTTGCCTTCGACCGGTTTTGTTACGCTTCGCGTATAGGTCGCGCCGCCAGAGGCGTAGTGTTTGACCAGCTTGAAGATCGCTGCGCTGCCATCGCCGGTACCCAGAAATTCGTCAGTCGGGCTTATCGGCACCCCATAAGTTCCGGAGGTATGATCGACCCGGTCCTTCCAGCGAAAGCCGTGCAACTGCCCATGGCGGGCTTCAAAAAAGGTGATCACCGCGTTGAGGTCTTCCAGGGACCTTATGCCATAGCCCGCGTCATAGCGTCTGCGGCTATCTGCCCAGGGAGAATTCCGCTCCTCGTGACCGGAACCGAGTGTCACAATTTCCGTGCGCCGTTCCGGGCCGCCAGAGGATCCAAAACCGACCTCTACTGGAAATCGAACTTCATGAAACGCCATGGCTGTTTCTCTTCTTAAAGGTTTCGGTTGCCGCGACTGACTGTGCGCTGGAGCATGGCGGCGATCTGGCTTTCGCTGCGCTTGAAACTCGCCGCGTCAGTAGCTGTCACATTGAAGGTGATGGTGAGAGCTTGGGTCTTGTCCTGTGAAGCCACGCCGAGCTTTCCATCTGCCCCGCGCGCAAGAGGCAGTATTGCCTCGGGCCCCGCTTCACCGGCAAGCCCCACACCATTGCTCAAAGGAAACAGTGCCGGATTGGACAGAACACCCCCCTTTGCAAAGGCCTGTATATGCCCTTGGGCGAACGCATTGCCTTTGGCGTTCGGTGTCAGGATGGATCCGAACAAATCCCCCAATACGGAGCCACCAGTTCCTGGCTGCGTGCCGCCAATCCCAGTCCCAAAAATGTCCTGCGCTGCCAGCTTTGCAAGATCAACCGCGAGAGACTTCAGGACATCTTGTAAGGACCGCCCGCCGACCACCAGGTCGTCAAAGGCGGTCCCCAGAGCCCGGTGCAAATCCTGGCCGGTTCTGGATGCGCGTTGTCCTTCCCGTGAGATGCCAGAAAATGCATTTTTTGCTTCTTTCCCCAACCGTCCGCTGGCATTTGTCGCCGCGTCGAATTCCGCGCGAATCCCCCGAAGGCCTGACGACAGGCCAGCCACATCGAAACTCTCAAATTCCATTCGGTTGTGTTCCTGTCTGTTTATCGGGGAAGCGCGCCATCAGTCCGCTGAAGCCGCCCTTTGACATTGTGGCGTCCGCGGCGGGAACGCATGCCGATACCGCGCCTTCCAGCTCGCATAAGCTCGCCCCCCAGAAGTCGCCTGGCGTCCAGCGCAAGCCACCGCAGGCGAAGCTCAGGAGGGGCTTCCAGGGAAAGGGGGCAAATCTTCCCCGCCCTCCTCTGGTCTGTTGATATTGGCTTCCGCTGCTTCAATACCCGCTGCGTCGCTCCCGCCAAATGTCACACGCAGCAGATCCGCCAGCGTGCGAATGAGACTGGCCACACCGCCTTCAAAGCTCATACTTTCAAGGTCGAGGTCGACATATTCGTGGCCACCCCCTTTGAGACCAGCCTCTAACAAGTTGAGCGCATCCGCACTTGTCAGGTGTCCGCGAGAGAACCGATCTGCGAGGGACAAGATATCTTCTCCGCCATAGACCGATTCCAGGTGAGCAAGAGCCCCAAGCGTGAGACAGAGCGTGTAGACCTTGTCGCCTGCCCTAAGCTCTACTTCGCCGCGATGACGGTTCACCATTCTATGCACCCGTGAATAGAAGTTGTCCGGCTGACTCCAGTGCGAGGTCAAAGCGGAGTTCATCTTCATGGGAGCCCGCATACTCTAGTGAGGTGATTTGGAAGGGACCCTCGACCGTTCCGAAATCGGGAATAAGGACCTGCCAATCGCGGATGGTGCCGTCAAAGAAATAGCCTCGAACCAGAGCGTCGGACGCCTCATCCTTAAAGATGCCGCTTCCACTCAGGCTCGCGGTTTTCACCCCAGCGCCCGCGAGCAATTCTCTCCAGGCACCAGCTGATTCCGCATGGGTTACATCTACCGTTCGGGTATTGAACGACAATGTTCGAGCCCGAAGGCCGGCCATGGTCGTGAAAGTCCCCAGACCGTCGCTGTCAATTTTGAGCAGCAGGTCTTTGCCACGCTGAGCGGTCATGCTCACGTCTCCTTCTTGGTCTGTGTTGTTGGTTCAGCTTGTCTGTTCTGTGTAGGCACGAAATACGAGACGGCCTCGAAGAGCCTCGGCCTCGCTCGCATAAGAAACGCTCGCGCGTTCCAATTGCAGGCTCACCAGCAGATGGCCCGTCAGCGCCAGGGTCGCATCCTGCAGCACCTCATCAATGGCGCTCATAATCTCTTTTGTTTCGCGCCGTCCACGGGTGCGCGACCAAACCGAGAAAGCCAAGCGATGAATGGCGGCACCGTCACTCCCTGCCCCTTCGGGCTCAACTTCTGTGTCGCCGAGCGTCACAAACGGAAACGCGGCGTCCTGGGGTGGCCGGTCAAAGATGCGTCCGCCTACGAACGCAGAGAGAACGGCATCAGCAACAAGGCTTGCATGGATTGCTTTTTGAAGTTCCCAACTCGCTGAAAGCGTCATGAGGGGCCTCCTTCCTCGCAAGTGCACTTGAGCCAGCGACGGCGCCCATCCAGATCGAGAACCGTACGAATGTTGAAGGTTTTCGATCCTTGTCGGAAGCGCATGTCAGTGGAGACACCATCTCGATAGCGTATGGTGATCTCAGTCCTCGTAAAGACGCTCGAACGGTCCGCCCTTTCCCGCTCCTGTCCGCTCTTCTGGTTTATAGCGGCCCAAAGTGTCGCCACTTCGTTCCAGCTTTCGGTGGCACCGCCACCGCCATCAGCGACAGACACGCGTTCTTCTAAGGCTACGCGATGTCGAAAGTCCGCGATCATAGGCGCAGCTTTCGATAGGGCGCGAGCAATCGACGCACCGGTGGTGTCAGCTGATCGCCCGTGCCCGGCACCAGCTCCCGGTTCTCATACCAATGCGCCACAGTCATGAGGAGCGCATGGCGAACATCCCGCGGCACATCGGACCCAGTTGCACCAAAGCCGCAAGAAAAACGCACCACGATGCCGGCCGCAAGGGACTTTGGCCGAGGCCAGCTGGCCCCGTCTGTGCGTACAAGTCGCGCGTTCAGGCCTGGTGCTAGATTGTAAGTGTCGGGGCTCAAGACTTTGCCATCGACCGCAACGCTCAGGATGGAGGTAACCGGGCCCATGTTGAAATCAATGACCGGGCCGGGCCAGGTGTCGAGCACGACATCCCAGGTCTGGTCGAGAAGCGCCAGACCTGCGTAGGCCTCAATGCTCAAGCGCGCTGCGGTGATATAGCCGTCGATCAAAACATCTTCGTCGATGCTGTCAACGCGGAGATGCAGCTTTGCGTCGGCCAGATCAACGGGCTCGCTGACCGGTCCGGTCACCAATGTGTGAGGCATATTGTTGCTCTGTTGCTTGTGGTTATTGTTTCGAGACGGGCCCTCCTGGTGAGGAACCCGTCTCGAAGTGTCAGACGCTTAGGATACGGGTCTCACGTTGCCATGGCCCAGCAAGGCCAGAGCAGCGACAGGCGTGCCATTGGTGTGGGTGCCCGTGAGTTCAACCTGTACCCGGCAATAGCGGGCATCGCCCACATAGCCAATGGCGATGGCCCGCCCGTCTTCCGACGGATCATCGACCAGGGCAAACGCACCTGTCCCATCAACCGCCGCGCCCAGAACCTCACTGTCGTTCACAACAGCGGTCCAGTTGGTGCCGTCATCGCTCTCTTCAAGCTTCAGCGACAAAGCGACGGACGGAGACAATGTATCGCCGCTCATGCCGAGGGACACGATATGTTCCACGCTTTCATATCCCTGACGGTCAATGGGTGCGCCCACCCGCGTGGATGTGGTCACCGCTGGGTCGAGGCTTTGAACAATGCCGAGATTTGAATGTAGATCGCGCATGTGCAGGCCTCCTTACGCTGTGCCGAATTTCAGAAGCTTGATGGCTTCGAAATTCTGAATGCCGCCGCCTACACGTTTGGTTGTGTAGAAGAGGACATAGGGTTTTGCGGTATAGGGGTCGCGCAAAACGCGAATGCCCAAGCGATCCACAATGAGATAACCGCGTCTGAAGTCGCCATAGGCGAGCGCGAAGCTGTCCGCGTCCACATCCGGCATGTCTTCAGCTTCGGCAATCGGCACATTCATCAGTCGTGGTGCGTCGCCTGCCGTGAGACTTGGCTGCCAGAGATAATTGCCGTCAGCGTCCTTGAACTTACGGATCTGCGCCTGAGTCTGCCGATTCATGACAAAATGGGCATTGGCGCGGTAGCCGGACTTCACTGAATAGACAAGATCGAGCAAAACATCCGACGGGCTCGACACGGGGAAGCTGCCTGACGCACCGGTGGCAACATAGCCCACTTTGCCCCACGCCCAGCTGTCATTGTCGACGGTGTCATAGGACAGGAAGCCGCGTGGTTTCCTCACACCGTCGCCCGATACAAAGGCCGCGCCTTCCTGCTCGGCGAAGGCGGTTTGGACCTCTTCCGCGATCCACTGATCGATGTTCACTGCGCTGTCATCCAGAAGCGTGGATGTGGCCGCTGGCATGGCGTAGAGCTCCATTACCGGGAATTCGAGCTCCGAGATTTTCGGTGTGCCGGTTTCTGCACGCGGTTCTGTCTCGCCGACCCAGCCGGTTGCTGCCCCGCTTGTTGCAAACGGTTTCTTATACGAGGCCGCCCCGATCTGGCGCACCCCTGCAATGGCGCGAATGGGCGAGGCTTCGGAAACGATCCGATCGATCATTTGTTCCGTTTCACTTGGCACCAGATACCCACCGTCCGGATCGGACTGAACCGACAGCGCTTTTTCTTCCAGACTGCGCAAGGGACCAACGCCGCCTTGACGCACATAGGTTTCAAAGGCGGCTTTATGTTCACGTGCCACTGGATTAAGTGCCGCCCCAGAACCAATTTCAGGTCGGGTCAGCGAGAGCGCCAATCCATCAACAGTCTTTTGCTGAATATCCAACGCGGCATTCAGGCGATCGACCTTTTCTGTGGTCACAACATCTGCCGTGAGTTTCCGCTCAACCTGGGACAGGCGATCGTCATTCGCCTGTTTGAACGCATCAAAGCGCGTCATGAATTCATCCATGGCGTCGCGCACTTCATGCATCGCCGGTGAGCCCATATCCGTACTTTTCTTTTCCGGCGCGGCGGTTGGCGCAGGACCATTTAGCGTGTGGCCAATACGGCTCACACCGGTCTCTCTTGAGAGAGGCATAGTTTTCTCCTCAGATGGGTTAGTGAATGAAATGGGTGCTGGCCGCCCGGAACGTCCGTGCGAGAGCACCCAAGTCCGTTGAGGTGAAGCCAGCATCCCGCCGCGCCCGCACCGCTTTGTAACCACCCGCGATCAAGGCGCGGGCGTCCGTTCTGCTAAGCCCCGCATCCCGCGCAAGCCAGCGTTCCAGTTCTCGTTCTGTGGGCAGTCGCGCAGACTTGACTGCACTGACGCGCGCACCCGGCTGCATGGGAAAAGTCACGATCGAGATTTCCCATAGGTCCAGTTCCAGCAGATGGCGTAGACCGGTTTTGGCATCCCGTACCGCCTTCACCGTGTGAAAACCAATGGAGAGGCCATCCAGCGCGCCTGATTTCATGAGCGCATGGACATCTCTTGCGCGCGCGACATCCAATGTGAGGCGGCCGCGCACATAAAGACCGCGGCTGTCCTCGCGAATGTCCTCCCACGACCCGATCGGGTCTGCCGGGTCGTGTTGGAAAAGCATGCGGACCTGCGCCGCCCCCCGTTTTGCAAGGCTTGCGCGAAACGCGCCGCGCTGAACCAGATCGTGACCCAGGTCCTCGGCCCCAAAGAGGCTTGCATAGCCTTCAAAAGCCCCAGCATCATCCACTTCCTCGACCTGAAAAGCCGCTCGTTTGGTTTCGCAGGTCGGGCTTCTTTGTTTTTCCTGTCGCGTTGGTTTGCTCATATTTCTCCCGGCACAAAAAAGCGCCCCACAAATCGGAAGGGCGCTGGCTAAAAACGGTCACAGACCAGTCAGATCATTCTTTGGCGATCACTCGGTCGAGCTTGTCTTCAATACGCGTGAGCGTGGCACGCATATAAGCGGCCTGCGCCTCCAGACGCGCTGTGCGTTCGCCCATATCGTCATCATTGATCACCTGACGTTCCAAATGATTGATGCGTTCGGAGGCAGCCCCAGCCCAGGTGAGCGCCCCGGCAGTTTGAATAAGAATGGCCACGATGAGGGCGATTGGTACCCGCTTGTCCAGATGCCAGCGTCCGGGTGTTTTGTCGTCAGCCATCAATCGCTCTCCCTTGGGCTCAATCCCACAGCCTGGCGTTTTTCGCCGGCGCTCAGGAAATCTGCGTCTTTCACACGGGCCCAAACGGTCTCTCGCTCTGCGGCAAGTGCTGGAACAAGATCAAGGTCTAGTTCTAGGCGAAGGCCCTGTCCGAAGCGCGGGCCCAACCAATGGGTGAGCGCTGTGGAGGCCTTCCTCACCAGCGGCACAATGGTCTGTCGCCAGAAGACAAGATTTGCCTCTTTGTAGTTTGCGAACGTGTTGTCGCCCGGAATGCCGAGCAACATGGGCGGCACACCAAAGGCCAATGCGATTTCGCGCGCGGCGGCATTCTTCGCTTCGTTGAAATCAAGGTCACGGGGCCCCAATCCCATTTGCTGCCAGTCGAGGCCGCCTTCGAGTAAAAGTGGACGCCCGGCATTTGCCGAGCCTGCATAATTCTCTTCCAGCTCTCGCTTCAACCGTTCAAATTGATCATCTGTGAGGGCGGTATCCCCGCCTACGCCTTTGTAGACAAGGGCACCTGAGGGGCGCGCGGCATTGTCCAACAGGGATTTGTTCCAGGCTCCGGCTGCATTGTGAATATCGACGGCCTTTGCAGCAGCTTCCAAGGGCGAAAGACCATAGTGATCGTCCGTCGGGTGGAAGGCCTTTACATGGAGGATCGGCTTGGATGGCTCATCTCGAAACATCACTGTTCGTCCATTCACCTCATACTCGTAACCTTCTGGCCATCCGCGCGTGCCCGGCACCACTTTCATGCGATCTGGCCGCAGCGCGTACAGCTCACGTACTTCCTCACCCACACTCACCGCTTCCAGATAAGCATTGCCCGCCACTTGCAGATGCCCGTACCAGGCTTCCAGAAGATCAGCCCCACTCTCAGCTGGATTCGGGCGCGCTAAGAGAGAGAGCAACGGATGGTCACTCAAGACCTTGTCTCCCTCGCGGAGGACCCAGGGCACGCTCGCAGCGGCTTCGGCAATCATGCGCACACATCTAAAGGCGACGGCGTTTTGTTCATATCCTTCTCGTGCCAATCGATCATAGTCACGAGGCGTCCAAACCGGCCGACCTAACGAACTCAGCGCGATGAGCGCGCCGGTCGCACTCGCTTTGGTGGCCGACGGGCGTGCCAAGAATGGCCGGGTGAAGAACCGAGACCAAAGGCCCGACGGCTTTTGCTGCGTCACTGCGTTCATCTATGTTTCCTTACAAGCGTCGGATGGCGGGGTCGCCCGCGGTTCGCATGAGATCTGTTATCGCCCAGACAAGGGCGTCCAAACGGTCCGGGCTTTTGCCGCGGCCCGCAAAATTGCACATCTGGTCTTCAAGCTCTGGCAGGGCCACAAGGTGGGATACCCTGCCCTGCTCATAGAGGGCAGCCACGGGTTCAGCGCGGACCTTCTTGCCTCGCGTCGCACGGACCTGACGCACCGGCAGTGATGGCGCTACCTGGTGCAGGACGCTCCCCACCATCTCCCCGCCCTGGTTCACTTCAGCGACGACGCGATCTGCGTCAAAATTCTCATAAGCCTCTGCCACCGCCTTTGCCCAGGCGGTTGGTTTCGCCCGGGCACGGGAGCGATCGGCGATCACATAGAAACGGTCATCAGTCCCGAGTGCCGCAACCACGATGCCGCATTCATCTGCGCCATCACCAGAGCTTGCTGGCGGGTCGACGCCCACCACCACCCGTTCAAAGTCCGGCGCGCTGGTTTTCCGGCAGCCCTCAATAAGGCCACGGGTCCACAAAGCGTCCGGGTCATCTTCCAGCAATTCCCCGTTAAGCTCCTGACGCCCAAGCCGGGTTCCCTCATAGGTCTTAATCACTGTCGAGAAAAACGCGTCCGCCAGGTTTGCTCGATTGTCATAGGTTGTGGCCCGTGTCACGGCAACGTCGCTGTCATCCAACAGACTTCTAATCAGTGGTACGGCTCGGGGCGTCGATGTCACGACCTGACGTGGGTTTTGCCCCAACCTCAACCCAAATTGCAGCATGGACCAGGCCGCTTCCGCGTCCGGCCATTTCGCCGCTTCATCGCTCCAGGCCGCGTCAAATTGCGGACCGCGCAACCCCTCTGGATCGCTTGCGGAATGTAAGCTCGCCACGGCGCCGTTTGTCCAAACCAACCGACGGCGCGTTGCTTCATAACGCGGCTTTGAGTTGTCTGGCCCCAGCGCGCGCAGGCCTGATGTGCCTTCCACCATGACTTCGCGTGCATCCGCGTAACTCTCGCCCACCAGGGCGATCCGTCCTGCCCGTCCAGTTCTCACCTCTTCGGCGATCCACTCTGCACCTGCCCGCGTTTTTCCAGCGCCCCGTCCGCCGAGAATCAGCCAGGTCGTCCAATTTCCGCCTGGTGGCCATTGGCTCTCCCTTGCCCAGAAGCGCCAGTCATGGAGCAGAAAGCGGAGCTCCTGAGGGCTCAGGTCGCCAAGGAAGGCGTCAATCTGAGGCTGTGGCAGCGATGCGAGAGAGGCGGCGCGCCAGATCTTGCCTGAGTGCGTCGTCTGTCTTTGCGCTGTCATCGCTGGTTGCTTCGTCTCTTATCCGCTTAGCTGCCGCGCGTTCTGCGGCGGCGGCTCTTTTCAGTTCGATCAGCTTGTCGAGAGTTCGGGTCAGGTTCGAAAGTGTTCTGGCGTCTCTCTCGTGATCCCTGCTCTCGCTCACATCCGCCAAACGCCCCTCAATTTCTGAGATCTGTCGCTCGACGAGTGCTGTCAAACGTTTGCGCAAGGTTGCCGGGTCCGTGCTCCCAGGTAATCGCGTCAGCTTGTCGGCTTGCTGTTTTTCATAGCGCAGCGGCCAGCCTTCACGCTGGGCATGCGCCACAATCTTTTGAACCGTCAGCCCATAGTTTTTTGCGATAATCGCAAGTTTTTGGTCTGTCTGATAGACCTGCGCAATATGATCCCAGTCAACAGGCTTAAGCACATCCGCCTCAGGCAGCGGATCATCAGACATTGCGCATATTTCTGGAGATGGGTTTAGAGATAAGAAGGATCGTCACGTTATCAAGCCCTACCATCAAATATTTCGTGTCACTCTTTCTCTCTGAGTGAGGTCAGTCGTTTCGATGCAGTTCTGGAGATGGTCTTTAGATGGGATGCGAGCGTTTCATGTTCAAGTATGAATTTGCATATTATGCAACTTTTGTGATCCCTCAGACACCCTGCTCCGGCCAGGTCACAATCCGGTCTTCCAGGTCTGTCGGGTCGACATCATCCTCACTCACCGTTCGTCCGCGAACAGACATGCCAGCGAGATGAACCGATTCCTGCTCTCCACTCACCAGCGGGTGCCACCAGGGCAAGTCTTCACCATTGGCCAACAGGCGATAGGCGCAGGTGGACGGCATCCAATTCAACTGCTGCACATTCTCCGGCGTCAGCGTCACACAGTCGGGCACTTTGACTGAACGATTGGGGTAGTCACCGCACTGACAGGTTTCACAATCCAAAAGGCTGCACGAGATATCGGTGTATTCCAGCTCACCGGTGTCTTCGTCTTCCAGTTTAATCAGGCAACATTTCGCGCACCCGTCACACAGAGATTCCCACTCTTCGCGGCTCATCTCGGTCATTTTCTTGGCTTGCCAGAAAGGTTGCTCAGTCAATTTCTCATCCATGTGGCGTCAGGGGGGCGAGTCTGTGCCCAGTTTACGCTGATTTGGGGTACCTGTGCAGAAGGAAGACCGGGGTTGGCCGCGGCACGGGCTTTGCGATGTTTGGTCTTAGACAATTTTGCGGGGCGCCCGCTGTGTCATTCCGGCACAGGTGCGTCCTATTGAGAGACCAAACCCGTGCGAGACGACGAAGAAAATCAAGAGCTGCCCCAAAAAGGCACCCGATCGCGTTCCTTCCTCTGGCGGGCCTTGGGTGTGCTTGTCTTTGCTGGCAGTGTTCTGCTTGGCACGCTGGTGCTGGATACCCTGCCCAAAATGCAGCGGCAATTGCTCGGCCCCCTGGGACCGGATGCGCTGGCGCTCACGGTTCTTGACCGGGACGGTGATGAAATCGCCAATCGCGGGGGACGTTATGCGCCCATCGTGCCGCTTGATGAGATGCCGGACTATTTGGTACTCGCAGTGCTCAGCACCGAAGACCGTCGTTTTTATGAGCACTTCGGGTTTGACGTTTTCGGCATCGGCCGGGCCATTGTTGCCAACTTGAGTGCAGGCGGGGTTGTGCAAGGTGGTTCAACCATCACCCAGCAGCTCGCCAAAAACCTTTATCTCGGTTCGGAACGCACCTTCTGGCGAAAAGCGCAGGAAGCGGTCATCACGACCTGGCTTGAACAGACTCACAGCAAAGAGGAAATCCTCACCCTCTATCTCAACCGGATCTACATGGGCGCTGGTGCTTATGGATTTGAGGCGGCGTCCCAACACTATTTCGACAAGTCGGTTCGAGAGGTCAATCTTGCAGAAGCCGCCTTGCTTGCAGGCCTCATTAAGGCACCATCACGTTTTGCACCGACCAATGATCTTTCGCGCGCCCAACGCCGCGCAGAGATCGTGCTGAGTACCCTGGTGGAAAACGGAGTCCTGACGGAAGGCGAAACCTTCGCAGCCCGTGTGACGCCTGCGACCATCATTAAACGTGTGCCGCGCCAGGGCTCGCAATATTTTGTGGACTGGATCGCCGCCGAGGTTGCTGAGATTTTGCCCGGCATTAAAGGCCAACTTATCATTGAAACAACGCTTGACCCGGTGCAACAGGCCGCAGGCGAGCTTGCTATTGCCGATGCGATTGCCGAGCGTGCCGCCAATCTGCCGGAAGATGTGGATGAGCCCCCGGCGCAAGGCGCGCTTGTGTCCATGGACCCAGATGGAGCGCTGCGCGCTATGGTAGGCGGCCGCGATTATCTCGAGAGCCAGTTCAACCGCACATTCCAGGCAGAGCGGCAGCCAGGTTCTGCGTTCAAGCCCTTCGTCTATCTTGCAGCGTTGGAGACCGGGCTGACACCTGAATCCCGAGTGAGCGATCGACCTATCAATGTGAACGGGTGGCGGCCTCAGAACAATGGTCGGTTCCGGGGCAATGTCAGCCTTCTTACGTCGATGAAATATTCGATCAACACAGTCGCTGTCCGCCTGTCTGAGCAGGTCGGCCGGCTTGAGGTGATCGACGTCGCCGAGCGGCTCGGCATCACATCGCCGCTTGCTGCCCATCCGTCTATTGCGCTTGGGACAGAAGAAGTGACGCTTCTTGACCTCACCTCGTCCTATGCGGTGTTTGCAAATGGAGGGTTTAGAGCCAAACCCTATGGCATCAGACGTATTCTGAATCCTGACGGGGACATCTTATTTGAACAGCAGTCCCTCGCTACGCGCGTCGTTGCACCGGGGGCGGCGCGTTCCATGAACTATCTGCTTTATCAGGTCATCCTCTCGGGTACCGGGTCAAATGCGGCGATTGGCGGACGTCCTGCCGCAGGCAAAACCGGCACGAGTCAGGACGGGCGCGACATCTGGTTTGTGGGCTATACGGCGGACCAGGTCGCGGGTGTCTGGTTTGGCCATGATGATGCGTCGCCCATGATCAATGCTGAAGGCGGGGGCCTCAGCGCCACCACCTGGGCGGCCTTCATGAAGTCGGTACATGAAGGCATGCCAATTGCGGACCTTGCAGGCGGCAAACCCGCGCCCGTTCGGCGCGCGCGGCCGCGAACGAATGACACGGAACCCACGATCGCTGCCCCGCCACAACCGGAGCTTCATCGTTTCTATGTGTCTTTGTCGAATCTCTTTCGCGAAGCCCATCGGAAACAGGTAAATCCAGGACCAGGATTTAGACGCGGCGGCGAAACGCTATCACGTTAACCGCGACGCGGGCTCTATCTGGCGCTTTCTAACCTCTGTGCTACAACCTCCCTTCGGGGACAATGTTTGGGGAAGCTGGGAACCCATGGTTTCAGTACTTCTAAAAGCTCTGGGCGTTTTAGTTGGCGCTCTCATTATCGGGTTGGGGATCACCTGGCTTTCGATCAATGCAGGTCTTGGGACGGCGCTTCAAAATGGCGCCTGGACGACTGACCCCGCCATTGGCAGCCAAACCGCGAGCCCCTATGCCCGTGCCGCCGTGGCACGCGCGGGCCTGTTGGCACTCAATAAAAGCGAGACGGTCTATTTCACAGCTGTCAGCGATGATGCTGGTGAGGCTCTTTCCACGAAATGCAGCTACCGGCTTGAAGGCACGCCTCTTGCCACACGCTGGTGGAGCATCACGGCCTATGGGGCCGACCATTATCTCATTCCCAATCCCGCCAACCGATACAGCCAGGCGATGAACACGGTGACGCGCAACGCAGAAAACGGCTTCACAGTGTCGATAAACCCAGACGGGAAGGGAACGAACGGTATTCCGACCGGCTTTGATGGCACCGGCGAGGGAGAAGCATTCAGCCTGACGCTCCGCCTCTACAATCCGGATGAAGAGACCTATTCCAATCTTGAGGGCTTGCGCCTCCCGACCATTGTGAAGGAGAGCTGCTCATGAAGTCCTGGCCCTATCTTCTCGCCGCCACCCTGATCCTGGGCGGCATCATCCACATTGTCACGATCCTTGCCTTCCCCAGCTTTGTCATGGACCGGCTGATTTCCGGGGTTCAAGAAAATGTTGGCTTGGGAGTTGTCGCTCATGCACCGCGCGCAACATCAGAGAGCCGCACGGTGGTGCGTCCAAGCCCTGACCTCATCTATACGATTTGCGCGTTTGATGTTTCAGAGAAGCCTTTGCACATCTCCGCGCCTGTGCCCAAGGACACCTATTTCTCGCTCTCCATGTTCGCGGACAATACAGACAATTTCTTTGTGGTGAATGATCGTCAGCTGCCAAAAGAGACGGTGGAAGTGATCCTGGTGAAAAATGAGGATCAGGTCGAGGGCCTGGGTGGCGCACCCATCGTTGTTGCCCCGTCGACCCGCGGCGTGGTTCTGTTCCGCACGCTTATTCAATCAGAAGAGCGGTTTGAGGAGCTCAATGCCACACGGCTCGAGGCCACCTGCAAGTTGATGTAGGGGGTGTGAAAGCCCATACTGCCTGCTAAACTCCCGTCACTTGTTCAATTGGGGGTTTTATGGATCGTAATGTCCTGGTCGGCGCAGGTGCCGTCATTGTCGTCTTAGCACTGCTGGTCTTTTCTCTCTATGTGCCGGGCAGCGCACCATCGGATGATGGTGCCAACACGCCAGACCTCCGCCCCATTAGCTTTGTGACCGACTGGAAAGCGCAAGCCGAACATGGCGGCTTCTACCAGGCACTCGCCAATGGCTATTACGCGGACGCGGGGCTCGACGTCACCATTCGCCCAGGCGGCCCCGGCATTAATGTGCCGCAGCTTCTTGCATCCGGCAGTGTGGATTTCGGCATGGGGTCCAACAGCTTTATACCTTTGAACATTGTGGCCGCCGATGCCGGCGCAAAAGCCGTGATGGCCTCCTTCCAGAAAGACCCGCAAGTGCTCATCACCCACCCCCGGGATGATGTGAAGTCACTGGAAGACATGCGCGGCATGCCGATCATGGTGTCGGACGCGACGATCAGCGCTTTCTGGGTGTGGCTGCGGTCGCGCTTCGGCTTCACCGATGATCAGATCCGAAAATATACGTTCAACCTCGCTCCCTTCTTGGTGGATGAAAACGCAATCCAACAGGGCTATCTGTCATCCGAACCCTACTCGATTGAAAAAGAGGCTGGTTTCACGCCCCAGGTCTTCCTTCTGTCTGATCATGGCTATCCGGGATATGCCACGTTTATTCTCGCGAACAATTCCATGATCGACCAGGAGCCGGAGCTGGTTCAAGCCTTTGTGGATGCCACCATCAAGGGCTGGGTGTCGTTCCTTTATGGGGATGCCTCGCCTGCAACCGCACTCATTCTGGCGGACAATCCCGACATGAGCGAGGACGTGGTGGCGCAGGCTATCGAGAAGCTCAAAGAATATGGCATTGCGGATTCCGGCGATGCGCTCACCCTAGGCATTGGAGCCATGAGTGAAGAGCGCTGGTTCACCTTCTTCACGGTCATGGCCGAAAACGGGGTTTATGACCCGGCACTCGACTGGCGACAAGCCTACACGCTTGCGTTCGTGAACAAGGGCGTGGGTCTTGAGCTTAAAGAGCAGCTGACTGCTGAATGAGCACGCCCTCTCCCGCCGTCGATCGAAACCTGCTGACACTTTCAAGTGTTGGCAAAACCTATAGTGGAACTGCGCCAGCTGTCGCCGACGTCAGTCTCTCCATCAAGCAAGGATCGTTTGTTTCCCTTGTGGGGCCGTCGGGCTGTGGCAAGAGCACGCTCCTTCGCCTTATTGCCGGGCTGCTTGAGCCCACTCACGGCACGCTCAGCTGGGACGGTGGCGAGCGGCCCCACGATCTGGGGTTTGTGTTTCAGGATGCCACGCTGCTCCCGTGGGCGAGTGCTTTTGACAATGTCTATCTACCATTGAAGCTCAAAGGCCAGCCCAGAGACGCGGCAGCGGACAAAGTTCACGACGCTCTTGCCCGCGTTGGGTTGGGAGACGTGTCCGACCGGCTGCCACGCGAGCTGTCAGGCGGGATGCGCATGCGGGTGTCGATTGCCCGCGCCCTTGTCACAGAGCCGCCGGTCCTGCTGATGGATGAACCGTTTGCTGCTTTGGACGAATTCACACGGGAGAAGCTCGACGATGATTTGCTCACGCTTTGGCGGGAGCTTGGCTGGACCGTGATCTTTGTCACCCACTCTGTGTATGAAAGCGTCTATCTGTCAGAGCGCATTCTGGTGATGAGCAGCGGCTCAAATGGTTCTGGGGGTCCAGGCCGGATCGCGGAGGACATTCCCATAGATGCACCCTACCCGCGCGGCCTCGCCTTTCGGCAGTCGTCCTTCTATTTCGATCATTGCAAGGCAGTGTCTGCGGCCCTGCGGGATGGAGACACATGAGCACGCCCTTCTTCCGCATCTTCGTTCCTATACTCGTGGGCATTGCTGCGCTTGGTGTTTGGGAAGCCGCCGTCACCCTTGGCGACGTGCCCAAATTTGTCTTACCTGCACCGAGTGTGATCGGTGCTGCCTTGCTGGAGAATTTCGCGAGCCTCATGTCCGCACTGTGGGTGACGCTGCGCATAACTTTGCTTGCCTTTGCCCTTGCTGTTGTGGGCGGCATCCTGCTCGCCATTCTCTTTTCCCAAAGCAGACTCGTGGAGATGGCGCTCTTTCCTTATGCCATCATCCTGCAGGTCACCCCTGTTGTGGCCATTGCGCCGCTCATTCTCATCTGGGTCGGCTTTGACAATGTCAATCTTGCCCTCCTCATCCTTGCCTGGATTGTGGCCTTCTTCCCCATCCTGTCGAACACAACGCTCGGTTTGCGCTCCGTCGATCACAATCTCATGGACCTTTTCACGCTTTACGGGGCGACACGGTGGCAGCGGCTTTGGTCGCTGCAGCTCCCCGCCGCGCTCCCCTACATTCTGGGTGGTATGAAGATCTCTGGCGGCTTGGCTCTTATCGGGGCGGTGGTTGCTGAGTTCGTCGCCGGATCGGGGTCCGGCACCGGACTTGCCTGGCGGATCATCGAAGCAGGCAACCGGCTTCAAGTGCCCACCATGTTCGCGGCCCTGCTCCTGCTCTCGCTTCTGGGGATTGCGATCTTCTTTGCGCTTACCCTGCTGGAGCATCTGGCGCTGCGCCGCTGGCATGAAAGTGCCGTAAACCGCAGTTCTTGAGCCCAAATTCCTCACTTCAAAGTATATTTTCACATCACAACTTTGTAATTCATTCTATTTCACACCCCACTTGACCCTGAATGCAAAAACAACCATGTTTGCGGCCAATAAATGACTATTTCCAGTGGCTGCGACCGCTGGCGATCAAATCACACCTGCGAGCCCGGGCGACCGGGTAGAGAGACTTGGTAAGGAGACTAGGCTTTGGCCCAGCACACCAATAAACGCGCGACCACCCAGGCCGTCACCGCCAATCGCCTGCTTGATGGCGAGGTTGTCTATTTCACTGCTGATGGAACCTGGTCCGACTGGCTGAAAGATGCAGATGTGGCCGACGGTAAAGAGGCCTGCGCGGCCCTGCTCGCGAAAGCGGAACCGTCTGTGGCGGCGCAACAGGTTGTTGAGCCCTACCTCTTCGAAGTTGCCCTTGAAGAGGGTGCGATTGTTCCAGCCAGCGTGCGTGAAAAAATCCGCATGGCGGGCCCGACGATCCGCCTTGATCTCGGCAAGCAAGCCGCATCAGCCTGACCCTTATTTGAAAGCACCTTAGATGTATCGCTACGACGAATTCGACCACACGCTTGTCAAGGAACGGGTGACCCAATTCCGCGGACAGGTTGAGCGCCGCCTTGCTGGCGAAATCACAGAAGATCAGTTCAAACCGCTTCGGTTGATGAACGGTGTCTACCTTCAGCTTCATGCCTACATGCTGCGCGTTGCCGTGCCCTATGGCACTCTCTCAGGCAAGCAGATGCATATGCTCGCCGACATCGCGACCAAGTATGACAAAGGCTATGGCCACTTCACGACGCGGCAGAACATTCAGTATAACTGGCCTGCTCTGTCTGACATTCCGGCGATCCTAGACGATCTCGCATCTGTTGAAATGCATGCGATCCAGACATCGGGCAATTGCATTCGGAATGTGACGTCTGACCAGTATGCCGGGGCAGCCGCCGGCGAAGTGGATGATCCACGCATCTGGAGTGAGATCATTCGCCAATGGTCCACCTTCCACCCGGAATTCACCTTCCTGCCACGCAAGTTCAAGTTTGCTGTCTGCGGCATGAATGAAGACCGCGCAGCGATCCGCTTTCATGACATTGGTATTGAAGTTGTAAAAGGTGCCGATGGCGCACCGGCCTTCGACATTTATGTGGGTGGCGGCCAGGGCCGCACACCGATGATCGGCCACCTGATTGGCGAAGCGGTGCCAGCGGTGGATCTGATCGCCTATCTCGAATCCATCATGCGCGTCTACAACATGAACGGGCGCCGGGACAATCTCTACAAAGCCCGCATCAAGATCCTTGTTCATGCGCTCGGTGCTGAAGAGATGAAGCGCCAGGTGGAAGAGGAGTTCGTCCACGTCAAAGCAAAAGGCGTGGTCAATCTGCCGGAAGAAGAAATTGCGCGTATCCGTGCTTACTTCGCGCCGCCTGCATACGAAACGCTGCCGGATGAGTCGTCTGCGCTGAATGAAGCAATGGCAGACAACAAGAAGTTTGCCGACTGGGTCAAAACCAATGTGGCTGAGCACAAGGTTGATGGCTATGCGATCGCAAATATTTCGCTCAAACCTGTAGGTGGCGTTGCGGGCGATGCAAGCGACGACCAAATGCATGTGATGGCCGATCTCGCAACCCGATACAGCTTTGATGAGCTGCGGGTGACACATGAACAGAACATTGTTCTGGCCCATGTGAAAAAGGACGATCTTTTTGCCCTGTGGCAAGGTCTTGAGAAGGCTGCGCTTGGCACGCCGAACCTTGCTCTTATCACCGACCATATTGTTTGCCCCGGCCTGGACTATTGTGCGCTCGCCAATGCGCGCTCCATTCCCATCTCTCAGGAAATTGCCGAACGCTTCAACGATCTTGATCGCCAGCACAATATTGGTGAGCTGAAGGTGAAAATCTCTGGCTGCATCAATGCCTGCGGACACCACCATGTGGGCCATATCGGCATTCTGGGCGTCGACAAGAAGGGCACAGAGTTCTACCAGATTTCACTCGGCGGCTCGGCCGATGAAAAAGCGTCTGTTGGCGATATTCTGGGGCCTGCGTTCACTGAAGATGAAATCGCGGATGCGATTGAAACCATCGTCGAAACCTATATCAAGATCCGACAAGAGGGCGAACGGTTCATCGACACCTATCGCCGCGTTGGGAAAGAGCCGTTCAAGGAGACTCTCTATGCCACTCATTAAGAACGGCGAATTCGCAGACGATAGTTGGGTGCTGGTGGGCGACGACGATGAGCTGCCGACAGACGCGCCGGTGATCGTGTCAGCCTCCCGCTGGCAGGCAGAACGCGACGCGCTCATCGGACGCAATGCCCCTCTTGGGGTGAAGCTCGAAGCCGGTGAAGCACCGGAGCTCATCGCAGATGATCTCGACCGGTTCCAGCTTGTTGCGGTCAACTTCCCTGCCTTCAAAGATGGCCGGGGTTTCTCCTATGCCACGCTTCTGCGCGATCGTTATGGATTTGAGGGCGAGGTACGCGCTGTCGGAGAAGTGCTTCGCGACCAATGGTCCCTCATGGTACGCTGCGGCTTTGATGCGTTCGACGTTGCGGACGGCACCAAAATCGACGCCTTTAAAGAGGCTCTGGGAGAATTCAGCCATGTCTACCAGGCAACCGGTGATGGCAAGAAAACCGTCTGGCAGCTACGCCACGGCGGGTAAAACGTTCCCGTTGAACGGCTTGCTAGCTGCGGCGTTCCTCTTTATGAGCAGTCTCATGACACTCCCGGCGCGGGCTGAGCTCATTGTCCTGGCCGCCCCTATCACTGGTGACTCCTACTACCGGGAAGTGGCCCGTGAGATTTTTGATTTCCATATAGCCTATGCCAAGGCGGTCAAAGCGCCCGATCAGGTTCTGATCCTGACAGATGAAGGCGCTTATGACCGCTACGCTGCGGTGCTCGGCCCTGAAAAGGTTCTTGTCGCGCCCATGGCAGATATTTGGGCGCGGGACTTCGCGCCTTCAAACGCGGCTGACCCGGTCTATTTCCGCTATACCGCCGAAGGTCAAGGTGGCGGCTATTCCGGACAGGATGATGCGGATGCGGTCCAGATAGCGCTCGCAGAACTTACCGACGCTGCCGACATGAGCATCCGCGCCACCCATCTGCTCAATGATGGCGGCAATTTCGTGGACGACTATGCTGGGAATGCGGTCGTCAGCACCAAGTTCCTCACAGACAATGACCTCACAGAAGACGAAGCCCGTGCCGCACTGCAGCAGGTCACCGGCATCAAGCATGTGGCGTTCATTGAGGCAGATGAGCAAGGCGGGTTGGAACATGCGGACGGGGTTGTGAGTTTTGTTGACACCAACACGCTTGTCATCAATTCCTACGCAGAAGACCCTGCCTATCGGAATCAGCTTTACAAGGATCTGGAACGCGGTCTTCCCGGCGTCACCATCCACGAGATCGTCACGCCTTATGATGGTTCGGAAATCTACGATGAACGGTTCGGATCCGCCTGTGGGCTCTACACCAATGCTTTGGTTACGCCCGATCGGATTTACCTTCCGCAGTTCGGTATTCCGGAAGACGCGCTCGCGCTCACCCAGATGCGGGCAGCGACCAGCCGCGAGGTTGTCCCTGTTTCTTCGCAGCAGGTCTGCAAAATGGGCGGTGGTGTCAGGTGCATGTCCTGGCAGCTGCGGGGGGAGCAGGCGGATGCGCTGCTTGCTTATGCCGCGTCGCAACCGGCCCGTCGTTAAGAGTCCATAAACCCTAAAAGCGAAATGTTTAAAATCTTCGCGGCTCCCTTCAGCGTTTCTCCATAGGGCGCGGGTTAGAACACTCCCGATCCATGAGGAGTTTTCTGATGAGCCAATCTCTGTCGCCCAATCGCTGGCATTTCGTCATCGCGGCCGTTTCCTATTTGTTTGTCGCTGTGATTGCTGCACCTGTGTTTGCTGCGAGCCCCTCAGTCTTTATGGAACATGGGACCAACCGCCCGGGCGCCGATTACAAAGTGCTCTCTGCGGGTCGGGAGGGCGCGCAATATTGTGCCTCGGCCTGTTTTGCTGACACGCAGTGCCGCGCCTGGACATATGTCCGTGCCGGCAATGAAGGTCCTGAGGCGCAATGCCATCTGAAACTCGACGTGCCCCATGCTCAGGCAACGCCTTGCTGCATCAGCGGTGTGACTGTCGGGTCCAGTACACCTGGCCGCACACGCGGGTATTGATCAGCGGTTCAACACATACCCTGGATTACCCGGACAAGCTGGGTGGTGACCTAGGGGTGTGGTGAATTTTGAGGTATCTGTTCGGAATTCAAATTCAAACAGGCAGATCCGACGCGGAGCGACGGCCAAACAGCTCACCGCGCACAGCGCGATGGCGCGCGGCGTCTCCCTTGATCCCCTCAATGCTCTTTTCAAGCATGACAAGGGCTTCATCAATCGTGGCGATGAGATCCCGCTCCGGGATATCAAAAGCGGATTGCTCTAGCGCAACACGATACTCCACATAACGCGCGGCCATGCGATCGGCCATATTGTCGATCACTTCCCCATTTTCTTCGACACGCAGCACAACGTCTACAGCATCAGAAAATGCTGCACTATCTGCTTCCATCGCTTCGCGCACGAGGGCCAACCGCAGGGCGTCTGCGGCCGTGACCGCAATACTCAGATTTGCAAACTGGTCGATCATCGCCACATCCCGCAAGACGTCATTGCCAAAGGCATGCAGGAGCGATGTCCCGCTTGCCACATGAGCGCGCCGCAGCGTGTGATAATAGACCTTGTCGTCTTCCGCTTCCTCCGCACCGTGGAGAATGCGGTCAACCAGGTCCGGCTTGCGGGCAACGGCCTGATCATCAATTGTTTCAGCGATGGTGCGAAGCTGCGCTTCTTCTGCCGTCAGGGGCAGATCAGCGGCGGCACTTGCCGGTTCCGACAAGCGCGCTACACGCTCCCCAAGATCACTTAGAAAGGAGAATTCGTTGGGTTTTGTTCGGCCCAGATCCGCCTGCCCGGCGCAGGCCCCAAGGCTCAGCGTCAGCAATCCGGTTCCCAAAATCTGTGTGTGGCGACGGGCCATGTCCTATCCACTTTCTGCTGCCGCGAAGAGCAAAGCCCTAGCGGCATAGTTTCGCCACAAGCCTAGGGCGTAATCGTTAGACGGCTGTTAATGACGGGCGCAACCTTTGACCGATCGTGGCGAACATGCGCAAAAATTGGCGGGATTGAGGGCTTTATCGAACAATGAACGAAACACTCCCAACCTTCGGACCGGCGCCCATCAAAGGCCGCCGATGGCTCATGGTTTTGCTTCTAACGTCGCTTGCCATGGTGATCGTCGGACTCCAGGTCCCGGCAGTCACTGTCAGCAGCTTCTGGTTTTATGAAAATGACCTCTCAATCCTGGATGGCATTCGGTCCTTCTTTGACGAAGGACAAACAGCGCTTGGTCTTCTGGTGCTTGGCGTCTCCGTTGTTTTTCCGGTCAGCAAAATCCTCTTGGGGTTGTTGCTCATTGCCAGGGGCCGCCGGCAATCGAACGGAACCGGTGCCCTGCTCGGCCTTCTCGTCTGGCTTTCGCGCTGGTCGATGACCGACGTGTTCGTTTTTGCGCTGATCGTGCTGGTTTTAAACGGACAGCTTCTGACCACAGCCGATGTGCATGGTGGCGTAGCCCTCTTTGCGGGGGGCGTTCTGCTTTCCGCCTTTGCTGTCTCGCAGGTCCGTCGACGTTTGACTGCGCAGTAAGATCAGAAACGGGTGGCCGAAAAATGAGCCGGGTCAACGGATGGATCACGTCCACCGATTAGTTCTGCAATGAGAGCGGCAGAGCCCATGGCGAGTGTCCAGCCCAACGTGCCATGGCCCGTATTGAGATAAAGATTGTCCCGCCCCGGTGCCTTTCCTAACACCGGCACCCCATCCGGCGTCATGGGGCGCAGACCGCACCAAAACTCAGGCTCGAGATCCTCTCCCAATGCCGGAAACAGGGCCCGCACCGCATCGAGCACGGATTGGGCCCGATCTGCTTCTACGGTGCGGTCATATCCTGCGACTTCTGCCTGACCCGCTGCGCGCAAGCGGTTTCCTAAACGGCTCACCACAATGCGGCGCACCTCATCGGTTACACTCACATTTGGGGCTGAGCCATCATCGGGCACCTCAAGTGTCACGGAATAGCCTTTGACGGGGTAGACCGGCAGGGCAATGCCGTCGAGCAGATGAGGGCTCATGACGCCCGCCGCCAACACAACGGCATCGGCTTCCAGACGTCGCAGGTTTGTGCGGACATGGGTGATGCGCTCACCCTGACGTTCCAATTTCGCGACTTTCTCTTCATAGAGACAGGTGACCCCCATCTCCTCCACCGCGCGTGCCAGGGCATCAGTGAATTTGTAAGCGTCCCCACTCTGATCGCTTCTGGAATAGACGCCGCCTGCAAGCTCGCCGCGCTGATGGGCCGACGCCAGGGCGGGCTCAAGGTCCACACATTCCTGCGCGTTTAATCTTTCCTGATGCAGTCCGAATGGTTCGAGCCGGTCTGCTTCCTCAGCTGCGTGGTAAACTTCTTCTTGCGTTGCGAAGACGCGCAGAATGCCTTTTTCTTTGCGGTCGAAGTCTGGCGCCATGCCTTTGGCGGCAAGGTCATCCAGTGTTTCCTGAAGGACCGTTCTGCTGAGCAGCGCCAGTCCCACATTGCGTTCAGCCCCATCTCGCTGGGCTTTCAGCGAACAGCGCCGCCAGAACCGCCAGAGCCATTTCCATTGAGCCGGATCTGCTTTGAGCCGGAGCCGTAATGGTGCGTCAGCGCGCCCGAGCCATTTCAACGCTTGCGTAGGAACACCAGGACCCGCCCATGGGGCAACCTCGCCAGCGCTCATCTGCCCGCCATTGGCAAAGCTTGTCTCTAATGCGGGGCCGGATTCTTTGTCGATGAGCGTCACGTCATGTCCGTCGCGCCGCAGACGATAGGCGGTCGCCACCCCGATCACGCCCGCGCCGACGACCACGATCTTTTTGGCGCCATTGTTTGCTTGAGACGTGGGAGAAGACATGGTGGTCAGAACTCACTACCGGGGGAATGTGCGGTCTTCCTAGCAAACTGCCCTCCTCACCGCAAAACAAAAGCCACTAGCGGTTCAGGCATAACTCAGAGGGTGCACCAAGTGGTTTGGTTCGTTGACGCAGAGTGGCATTCCTATTGTTCCAGATAAGCGGCGACGGTCCGATTGAACCGGTCGAGCGCGGCGATGGACGTTAGCTCAGCGCGGTTCCGAAAAGCGTGCCCCAGAATTTAGAGGGTTTGCCGGTCTCCATCTCGATCCGGTCCGCCTTGTCCCCAAAATACTGGATGGCTTTGACACCCAGCCAACGCAAGGGTTCGGGCTCCCATTTTGCCGGGGTGTCGTTCACCCAGGCGAGATCTGTCAGATCGCTTTCACGCTCCAGAACCAGATCAGAGAGAATGCGGCCCGCAAGGTTGGATGCGGCAACGCCTTCTCCCGTGTAGCCGCCTGCGTGACCCAGGCCTGTCTGATGATCGAACGCCACGGACGGTCGCCAGTGACGGGGCACACCCATCAGACCGCCCCAACCATGGGTGACGCTGTGATCCTGCAGAACTGGAAAGATCCTGCGCAGTGTGGCTTCCACGTTCTGCACCATGGGGTCGTCCGGCGGAATGACGCCCCGCCGCTTGGACCCAAAGTAATATCCAGCCCGACCGCCAAAGGCGAGGCGCCCGTCGTCGGTCTTCTGGCCATAGATGGTGACCCGGCGGCTGTCGCCAAAGGTCTCGCGGCTCGCCAGACCAATTTCGTCCCAGACGTGATCGGGCAAAGGCTCGGTCGCCACCATCATAGAATAGAGTGGCAGCATCTGACGCTCCTGGCCTTTGATGGATTCCGTATAGCCTTCCGTCGCGCGAATGATCTTAGTTGCGCTTACGCGGCCTTTGTCCGTGTCCACATAGCCGCACGCCATTTCGGTCACCGGTGTACCTTCGTAAATTTTGACACCCTTGGCGCGCACAACCCTCCCTAAGCCTTTGACCAACCGGGCAGGATGAATGACCGCGCAGTGCGGCGTATAAGTCGCGCCGTGATTGGGTGTCATCCCAACGCGCATTTGCGCTTCGTCTGCGGGAAGCCAGCGATAGTCCTCTTCGCTAAAGCCCAACCCCTGAAGGTGGGCCATATGGTCCTGCATATCTTTTACGTGAAAGGGGGCGATGGCCACTTCCAATGTACCGCCTTTGGCAAAATGACACTCAATGCCTTCGCGCTGGGAGATGCGCCCTACCTCGTCCACCGTGTCATGCATGGCGCGCAGCAGGCGGACACCGGCGTCTCGCCTTTTGGCATCCATCAGCATGCCATCAATGCCCCAGGCCAACCCCATGCACCAGCCGCCATTGCGGCCACTGGCCCCAAAGCCGATCGTGTTGGCTTCGAACACCGCGATGTCGAGCGATGGGTCTTTCTCTTTCAGGTAATAAGCGGTCCACAGGCCCGTATAGCCCGCGCCGATAATGGCGACATCTACACTTGCTGGAAGTGTGTCTGCTTCAGAAATCGCGGACGGGGTGTCCAACGTGTCAAACCAGAAGCTGCCATTATCGCTTAGCGGGCTCTCTTCCGATGACGCCATTTCTGCCTTCCAGTGTGCGAATGTTTGGGACCCAGGTGCAGTCCGTGCGTAGAAGCCTAGCCTGTCCCGCCCTGCTGTTCGACGCAAACCTCGCGTCAGGTCTTGACAGAAAGGCCAGATCCACCTAAATACACCATTCAGTTAATTAACTGCTTGGTGTATTATGAAACCCGACCCTCTCAGCGCCACCTTTTCTGCCCTCGCCGACCCGACCCGTCGAGCCATTCTCGCCCGGCTGTCGCTTGGCGAAGCATCGGTCAAAGAATTGTCGGAACCGTTCGACATTTCGCCGCCTGCGATCACCAAACATCTCAAGGTTTTAGAGAGTGCGGGCCTGATTTCCCGCGGCCGCAAAGCGCAATGGCGCCCGTGCGCTCTTGAGGCCGGGCCGCTTCGCGAGATTTCTGACTGGGTCGAGCAATACCGGCTTCATTGGGAGGGCAGCCTCGATCGCCTCGATACTTATTTGCAGGACATTCAAAAAGGAAACGACACATGACCACCCAGACCAAAGCCGCTACAGACACGTTTGATCTTACGCTCACCCGCGTGTTCAAAGCTCCCCGGCACCTGGTGTTTCAGATGTGGGCTGACAGCGAACATAAGAGTCAGTGGTGGCGGCCGAAGACGTTCACCCTCGTGGACTCGGCAGAGAACTTCCGCCCAGGCGGTGATTGGATGTCAATCATGGAGGCGCCGAGTGGCAACCGCTACCGGATGGAGGGTACTTACAAAGAGATCATTGAGAATGAGCTGATTGTCTTCTCCCACCATTGGTTCGAAGACGGGCAACGAGGTCCTGCGACACTTATTACAGTTACGTTTGAAGACGTTGCCGACAGCACCCGGCTCACCTTTACCCAAGCGTTGATCGGGAATGAAGCGGATCGAAACGATCAGCAGAATGGCTGGAACGAATTCCTGGATATGCTGGATGCGACCCTGACAGACGCAAGCTAGCAATCGGCGGGCAGGAGCTGAGGGCGCACCCCCCTTAGCCTCCGTCTGCCGCACGGTGCTCTCCCACCATGCAGGCACAACTGTCAGCGCGGCTACCCTGTGGCCCTTTTTAGTCCGTAGCTCTGGGCCAGGTCAGATCCATCAGATCTGTCAGCGTTGGCACTTCTGTTGTTTTCTTCGCTTTGGTACTCGACTTGATTTCTCGGACCGGCATCGGGATAACATCGGCCGCCTTGTTATAGGTGCGGCGTTTCCCGTTGGACTCCCTCGGCCTGAACTCGATGACATTGGGCATCGTCGTCTCCGTGGGTTTGTGCTCCCGGCTTAATCCGACATGGTTGCGGGAACCTTCTTCCAAAGTCTCCGCCTTTTATCGTGAATAAAGTGTTAACGCCCATGCGCGGGAGCCCAAAGAAACCGCCATTTTGAACAGCTGAACGCACGATAAACCTTCAGTTTTTCACAAATTTGACCCTCCTGCCCCGCACTGCTTGTTAAGAATTTTGGCTCAAATTGTGAGTGAGAAAAGGACGTTGGGCTGGGGCAGGCTGGTTTCCATGAGCGATTTGAGGCATTTGCGGGATCTGATCGACCTGGCAAAAGAACCGTCAAGTGACCGACGGCGCGAGCTGCTGCGCAATGTCACCGACCTCTTCCTGGAAGACCCAGAAATTTATACCGATCCTGAGACGGAACACTTCTCCAACATTATGGGGACAGTGGCGCGATCGCTCGAAGCCAATGTGCGCGCAGACCTCTCACGGCGCCTTGCCACCGTGGCTGAAGCTCCCCGCGACCTGGTCGCGCAGCTTGCTAATGACGAAATAGACGTCGCGGCACCAATATTGGAAAACAGTCTCGCGCTGTCGGAAGAAGATCTGCTTGAGATCATCAGAGACTGCAGCAACGCTCATCGTTCTGCGGTTGCTGGACGGTCGGACGTCAATGAGACGATTTCAGAAGCGCTTGTCGATCATGGCGATGATGATGTGGTCAATGTGTTGATCCAGAATGGTGACGCACAGATTGGCCACACAACAATTCAGAAGGTGGTAGACCGCGCTGCTTCAAACGAAACCCTTCAAGGGTCCCTGGTCGACCGCCAGGATCTGCCGCCCGACATCTTGCATGACATGTTCTGGGTTGTCTCAACCAAATTGCGCTCGCGCATCCTCGAACGATCTGCCGAACTTGATCCGGAGATTGTCGACCGCGTGCTCGCTCAGACAGAACGCAAGATTATGAAAGACGCCAATCGCAGAACCGAGGAACGCTCGCGTGCCCAACAGTTTATCGACCGCAAGGTAGAGCTGCGGGAGCTGTCTGAGACTCTGCTGGTCAACCTGGTTCGGGCGAACCGGCTGGAAGAGTTGATTTGTGGCTTTGCCCGGCTTGCCAAGATTGACGACGAGACCGCCGAGCGCATCATCAAGGACCCGTCAGGCGAAGGACTGGCCATCGCCTGCAAGGCGACCCGGCTGGACCGTTCCACCTTCTCGACGCTTGCTGTCATCGGCGTGCAGAGCAAACGCCGCTCAGTCAAAGAAACCCGTGACCTTTTCGATATATATGATCAGATTCCGCAGGATATGGCACAGCGGGCGATGCGCTTCTGGCGTGTCCGTCGGGAAACAGAAAGCGCCGCAGCCTAAGGCTTCTCAAACACCATCATCGACCAGCTGACCCCGGGGCGTCCGGTCCGGTCTGGCTTTTCTTCATGGCGGACTAGAACGAGCCCCGCAGCCGCCGCACGCTTTGCTGCGTCGTCTGGCGACAATTCATACATGGTGCGGCCGTCCGGCACGGGCCCATGGCGCAGGCTCATGGCGACGTGGCCTTCCGGCTTCATCAGTGAGGCGATGCTCAGGAAACCTTCCGCCTGACGGTCCTCAGGCAAGTGCATGAAAGACGCACTAGCGAGCGCAAAATCGAAGCGGAGCCCCATCGCCTTCACCTTGTCCATGTTCGGCAGGCAATCGTCCACCCATGTGATGTTTTCATGGTCTCGGTCCTCGATCGCAACGGCGCGCATCGCGTCTGCTGGTTCCGCAGCAACGACCTTATGGCCCAGCTCTGCAAAGCCTCGCGCATCCACACCAACGCCCGCGCCGATGTCGAGCACATTGGCGGGCGCTTCAGGGAAGAAGAAGCGGAAGGATTTATGCCGTTCAGCAAAATGGAGCTCTGCGTAGCGGGTTCTCAGCTTCGGTGCCTCATCATTGTAAGGCAGAAACCCGCGCGCAATCAGATCGTCTGAAGAAGCCATCATTACCCTCCCTGCGGCCCCTCGGTGGGCGCGGTGTCGGGCAACATCTCCACATAGACAGACTGACTTGGGAAGGCAAAGCCCGTGCCCGCATCTTCAACGATCTGTTTGATCTCGTAGGCGAAGCGCTCTTTGATCTCGAGCCACGCGCCCCAATTCGTCGTCTTGGTGAAGCAATAGATCATGATGTCGATGGAACTATCATTGAACGCATCTACACGAACAAAGAGCGCTGTCTCCGGCGGCTGCGCAAATTCATCTGACGCGCGGATATAAGCCTCAATCCCGTCGCGCACCTGTTTCAACTGGTCGAGCGTCGAGCGATATTCCAGACCGATCTTCCAGTAGATGCGGCGGTGGGTCATTTTCGTGAAATTGGTGACGGCGGCATCAGAGAGTTTCTGGTTCGGCACGTAGACCGGCGCCTTGTCGAACCGGCGCACCGTTGTTGACCGAAAGCCAATATTTTCTACCGTACCTTCAACCACACCATCCGCCTTGATCCAGTCGCCTTTGCGGTAACGCTTTTCAATCAGAATGGAGAGACCGCCGATCAGGTTCTTGAAAAGGTCCTGCGCGCCGAGTGCAACGGCGACACCAAAGAGACCAAGGCCGGCAATGATAGGCGCCACCTGTATGCCCCAGATCTGCAGGATCGTGGCAGCCCCGATAATGATCACGCCCCAGCGCACGCTGGTCACAAGCCAGTCGACCATCTCATGGGTCAGCACCCGCTCAAGCTCCCGCAACAAAAGGCTTAGCGGCGTCACAGCATTATGCAGTGCCCAGAAAATCGTGAAAGCGATGAGAGACTGCACGGCGTTGCGCGCAAGCTCTGCCGCCGTGCCTTCCAGGTTCAGGTAATCGAGCGCAAAGAAAACACCAACAATGATGAAGGTGGCTTTGAGTGGATCTGCCAGCGCGTCATGCAGGTAATCATCGACCTTTGTCTCTGTGTCTGCGACCCACCGGTCCACAAAAGAGAATACAAAACGCGTGAAGAGACCACGCAGCAAATAGAAAACGAGGAAGATGCCGACAGCGGTCAGAAAATGCCCCACGTCATAGCCCAGGACGCCACTCTGCCAGACTTCAACAACCAGCCCCCACAGCTCGCTCAACTGTCCGTTCATCTCTTCCATGATGCTTCACCCTGTCTTCGATTCTTGTGGCGCTAGTTTGTCGGCCAGCCCGCGTGGAAACAAGGCCTCACGCGGCGGCGGGTGCCCGCTCTCTGATGGCGGAGAAGCGGATCTTTGGCCATTTCTCTTCTGTATAGCCAACTTCCCAGGCGCTCTTGGCCATGAAGACGGGGGCACCGTCACGGTCCTCTGCCATGCTCGCGACATTGCTGTCCAAAAAGCGCTTCAGTTCTGCCTCATCCTCGCTATCCACCCAGCGTGCGGTCTCATAAGGCGCCTGCTCGAACGCCACCTTGATGTCATATTCCGCCTCGATCCGTTGTGCCAAAACTTCCAGCTGCAGACGCCCGACCACACCGATCACCCAATTGGCGCCAAGCTGCGGCTTAAACACCTGGGTCACCCCTTCTTCAGCAAGACTCTCCAGCGCGCGCCGCAGGTGCTTTGCTTTCATCGGATCATCGAGCCGCACCCGCTGCAGAATTTCCGGGGCGAAGTTTGGAATACCAGTGAAGATCAGGTCTTCATTTTCCGTGAGCGTGTCGCCTACCCGGATCGTTCCGTGATTGGGGATGCCGATAATGTCGCCGGGCCAGGCTTCGTCCACCAACTCCCTGTCCTGCGCAAAAAAGAGGATCGGGTTGTGCACGCCGATCGCTTTACCGGAACTGGAGAGTTTCAATTTCATACCGCGTTTGAACTTGCCGGAACACAGGCGCATGAAGGCAATGCGGTCCCGGTGGTTCTGATCCATGTTTGCCTGCACTTTGAACACAAAGCCGGAGACTTTCTTTTCATCCGGGCTGATGTCGCGCGCAGATGAGGGCTGCGGGCGCGGCGGCGGCGCAAAAGAGGCTACGGCGTCCAACAGTTCATCAACGCCCAGCTCGCGGAGCGCTGTGCCAAAGAAGACCGGTGTCAGCGCACCTGCGCGATAGAGGTCCAGATCAAACGGAGAGCAGGCCCCTTGTGCAAGCTCGGCCTCTTCCTTCAGCGTCGTCAGCTCTTCCTCATTCAGATGGCGGGTGATCTCATTGCTGTCGACGCTGAGGCCCGTGTTTTCTGGCGTCTCGCCCTGCTTGTAAGTGATGAACTCATTTTGGGTGAGGTCATAAATGCCTTTCAGGCGATTACCCTGTCCCACTGGCCAGGTCATGGGGACAGTATCCAGCGCAAGTTTGTCAGACACTTCCTGCATCAGATCGAAAGGGTCCTGGCCTTCCCGGTCAATCTTGTTGATGAAGGTGATAATCGGCACGTCCCGGAGGCGGCAGACTTCAAAGAGCTTCAGCGTCTGGGCCTCAATGCCTTTCGCCGCATCGATGACCATGATGGCGCTGTCGGCAGCGGTGAGCGTTCGATACGTATCTTCAGAAAAGTCTTCATGGCCCGGTGTGTCGAGCAGATTGCAGATGACACCTTTATATTCAAACGTCATCACGGCAGACGTCACTGAGATGCCGCGCTCCTGCTCGATCTTCATCCAGTCCGAGCGGGCACGCCTGCGGTCGCCGCGTGCCTTCACCTGCCCGGCGAGGTGAATGGCCCCGCCGCGCAAGAGCAGGTTTTCGGTGAGGGTCGTCTTACCGGCATCCGGGTGCGAGATGATCGCAAAGGTTCGGCGACGGCGAACCTCTTCGGTTGTCGGCTCAGAAATAGTCGTCATGTCACCAGAACTGCTCACGGCTCAAATTTCCTGAAGTCAGGGTCAAATTTGGCCGGACCCTATATCAGGTGAGCCGGATTTGCCAATCAGGCAAGCGGGTTCCAGACCGCTTCGTCGACCGCGTGCTGGGTCAGCTTTCCCCGCATGCGCAGTTCGTCGAGAATGTCGAGAGACTGGTAGGGAATGCGCGCGCAGGACAGGATCGGGCCACCGCCATCATCCACGACCCGCACCGCATTAATCTGCGCTTTGTCGTTCAGCATATGACATATCGCTAAGACAAATTTCGGCTCTTCCTCCGCCAGCGCGGGATTGTCCGACAGGCCCTCGGTGAGCAATTGCATCAGGTCATCTATGGTGAGCTGCGCATATTGCTCCGCATTTAGGGGAAAGCCGTCCTGCTCCGTCGGCCCAGGCAGGGCATCAAGATTGACCAATCTGTCGCGATACAAAAATAGTGTCATTGTCCGCTCACCCCCTCATCAAAGACCGGGCCGCACGCCGATCTTCATCTCGTGACTCGCATGGTCGCATATTCGCGCGCCCGGTGCGAGATCATGCCAGAGCGGACCTTTCCCCCACAAATACGCAAGGTCACTTGTTGATTTGCATCATTGCATGGCTCGGCAGTTTCAGCGAATTTCTGCCCATCAACATTCAACTATACCGGGCATTGATCCTCAAAAATCAGGCCCAAAGGAGTTCAACATGACAACTGCGAGAGATATCGCAACCAAACATATGGAAGCGGCTTTGGCTGAAGCAAAAGCAGCCAACGTGCCCGGCGAATCCGTGGCTCGGGTGATGCTGGAGAAGGTGGTGCACGTTTACAAAGAAACGCGCTCTGAAGAAGATATTGCGGCGGAACTCGTCTCAACCTCTGAAAATCTCAGCCAGGACGAAGACTATATGTTCATGCGGCCCTGACGCTGTCGCACGGCCCCACGGCCTGTCTTCACATCCATTCCTTATGATTGGGGCGGGTCGCCCTTCACCGGTTCGGTGAGAAAGTGGCGGCCCTGCCGATCTTCGATCTCGACAACCCAGAAGTCTGGATCAAACTTTTCCTGACGGGCCAGATAGGCATCTGCCTCGGCCTCAGGCACAGGTCCCTGCCCGACAGAATGCATCCAAATCCGATTGCCATCCTCCCCCCAGGTGGGCCCGTAGATATCTGCAGTCCCATCCAGACGGGCCACTTTCACATAGATGGTACCCGCTTCACCATTGCCGCGCCGTACGACCATCGCCGGGACATTTGCGACGCCCGCACGACGGATCAATGCCTTTACCCAAATGTCCGCTTTGAGGTTCATCCATCCCTCTTCATCGCTTGCTGGTTAAGCCTAATTTGATTGAGGCTCGATTGAGCCCAATTACCCGTCGCAATGCTTAACCCGACGCCGCCCCATGCCAAAATGGCGGGAAGCTGCCAATCCTGGAGGCATGCCCCTCAACGTCATCTAATTTTAGACAAAGGAATCGCTCAAGTCGCTCAAAACTCACGGGTTTTTCGCGTCTGAAGCGATTGCACAGACACGCGCAGACTCCTACACTCCAAATCTTCAGCAAGATATTCGAGACAGTGTTGGGCGGGTGGTCATCCAACCTGTCAACGAAGGCCCTGATTAACAAGATCCATGGACGCGAGCGCGTCACCGGGCGAGGAGCGGTTTGGTATGAGTAGAATGGGATTGGGATTTTCAAAACGGGCGAAGGCTCTCGCTGGCGGCGTTGCCATTGTGATGGCTGGCTTTGCCACCGCGCATGCTGAGGAGACAGCGGTCGCGGCGTTGAGCGAGGCGGACGCCTCACCCGCGTTTTACCTTCCCCAGGTACGACCTATCCAACCGGGCGAAGTTCCGCTCACAGGTGTCCACGCCGTGGCGCAGCCTTATGTGGCGTTTAACACAGCCGTTGACGAAGCCTTTAAGAGCCAGCTGGCAACGCCGCGCGAAGTGCGTCGTTTGCTCGATGGGCTCCGGTTCAGCGAGCCGCAGATGGTGGCCCAGTCATGGCTTGCCCATCGCGGCCTGATTGCGGCGGAAAATCCTGAGTTCCAGGAAGGTGTGCGCCTGGCGGTCGCGCGAGATGGCGCCATTTCGGTGATGCAGCAACTATCGGGCCGTGGCAGCTTTGCCCGCAATCTTCGTGGCGCCGATTCTGCTGTATCAGCCGTGCTGGAACGTGTGGCCAATGACAATTACCGCATGACTGTGTTGAAAGCGCGCTTCCTGACGACCGCCCAAGAGTTTCAGACCAAACGCTGGGGCATGATCGAGCGCCCTGAAACACCTGCATCTGTTGATTTTGCAGACGCCAGCACCGGCGACAGCCTCACAAACCAGATCTCCGACACCTTGCAAAACTTCTCACCGATCAGCCCGGCACATGCCTATGCCTCGCCACTGATGGAGCGGGTTCTTGCCTATGGCGCGCTCCACGTCATCGCCACCTCGCTTGAGACAGACGTTTCCACAGCAGAAATGGCACCGGCTGACCGCCGGACCACCAGCTGCCTGAACTGGGCGAAGCTCAACCTCAATCAGTGTGTTGCCGCTGCCCACTTCCCTTCTGAGGAAGCCTGGTGCACTGGTACTCACGCGGTGGAAGATGTTCGCGCCTGCTGGGAGAAAGTCCTCCCGGCTGCTGATCGGTAATCGATCACCACCTTCCTAAAAAACCGGCAGAAACCTGCCGGTTTTTTTGTGCCTATCTTTCGGCCATAGCGGAAGGGAACAATTTGAGGTAAATTTTCGATCAGTTCGAATAAATATAGAATACAGTATTTATAAATTCCCCCCGAATATTTAAAACACTGGAAAACTATATACTTCAACAGAACGATATTTCAGCGACATATATTCAATTTTACTTATGTATTTAAATTCTATTCAGTGTTTGGGGGGCTATGGTTCGTGCAAGTTAAGGCCGGACATACAGGTTCTCTCACGTTTAGAGGTTCCCTGCCCGGCCAAGTAAAGGGCCGATATGATGTTTCTGGTAAGAATAGCCTTCTGGGTCACCGTTGTGGCCCTGTTGCTGCCAAGCCCGGACTCCACAGCCCCCACCAGTGGGGTCACCGGAGCGCCGATGACCGCCTCTTTCAGCGAAGAGACGGCCGAGGAGCAGCTCAATCTCAATGATGTTGCCGGCGCTGCCATGGCATCTGCCGACGATGTGCTGAGTTTTTGCGAGCGCAACCCTCAAACATGCGACACCGCCTGGACAATTGCTGTCCATGTCCAAGCTCAAGTCAAACATTATGGCGCACTGGCTCTTGATTGGGCCGTGAACCAGCAAAGTTCGAACACCCCGGCTCACCAGCCACGCGCACGACCAACTGAGACGCCTTCACCCAGCGTCGAGGTCGTGCGCGGGGCCTGAGCCTCGAGCGCTGAGGTTCCCCTGCCTCAGCTCTCTCCCCTCGGACGGTAGCCCCCGTCCATCGGGCGCACAGAATTCCGGTTTCCCGTGCCCTTTAACCGGTCTTCTGTGCGCCCCCTTTTTTTGACTTCAGTTATTCACATCACGCCTTGCAGGCAGCCCTTCCGAGGGCTATCTCATGAGCTCGCCTCATTATTCAGCAGGCTCACGAAGGACAGGCATGGCCATTCAGGATCTGATCGACGATTTCAGTTATCTCGATGACTGGGAAGATCGCTACAAATACGTGATCGAACTCGGAAAAGGGCTCGCCCCCTTGTCTGACGCGGAGCATAGCGCCGAGACAAAGGTGCAGGGATGCGTGAGCCAGGTCTGGCTTGTCTGTGAAAGTGATGATGCAGGCGCGCACCTATCCTTCCGGGGTGATAGCGATGCGCTCATTGTCAAAGGCCTGATCGCGATCTTGCTGGCCATGTATTCCGGCCAAACCCCGTCTGATATTCTGGCGGTAGATGCAAAGTCCATCTTTGAACGATTGGGTCTGGATGAACATTTGAGCCCACAGCGCTCAAACGGCCTGCATGCCATGGTCTCGCGGGTACGAGAAGACGCAGCACGGCAACTTGCGGACGCTCATACAGACTGATCCCTGGCAGGGGCACCCGTTTTGTTGTTTGCGTGCCAAACATAGGATCCCCGACGCGCCTTCGTCCCACCCGTCAGCCGGTAGTGATGGGCGAGTCTCGTTAAAGCGATTTTGAGAACGAGTTTTGCCGAGCGCTGCGGCCAACCAAGTGTCCGTTCAGATTGCTCCAATCCGTTCAGGTGGCAGCAAGTCTCGACCACAATGTCTGCAAGGCCGGGACCGACTTCCGCCAGCGCCCGCTCAACCCTCTTCTGCGCATCCAACGCCTGCACCGAGCGGTCTCCCTGTCCCGCAGAGCCTGCCGATGAGCTATCGACATGGGCGAGCATGCCGTCCCAATTGAGGGTCGTCCGCGCATCGATTTGAGCGAGCGTATAATCGCGGCGGAGCTGTTCGCCGGCTTCCGCCTCGGCTTCTGTGAGATAGGCCACTCCATTCTTGCCCTGGCGTCGGCGCAACCATCCCAGCGGCGATTCACCCAGATTGAGATCCCGCCGCACCATGCCGCGACCGGGCTCGTCGATCGACGCCTCGCCCATGAGCCGGTGTTGTGCCTGAAATGGGTCCGCGTCCCCCATCTGCCGGCGCCACCACCCATGTCCCGCTTCGGAGAGCGTATAGGTGGGCCCCTGCCCCCCAGGGGCACGCTGTTGCTCCTCGCCCGCGTTCGATTGAAGCAAATCTGCACGATGCAAAGCCCGCACGACATCGATCTTCAGCTTCATTACCGGCTTTTGCCATTGATTGCGGGGACTGAAGAGGCCAACCATGCTTGGGTCTTTTGCCAAACTCTGAAGGAAATGCGCGGGCTCTCGTAGCCGCCGAAACACCCGTAAACCCTCGCGACGCACCACACCTGCCGCAGTTTCCATGTCGCTACCTCCTACTGAATACTCGACGTCATATCGGAACGGGCGGCAGACAAAATGGAGAGCGCTCTCTCCAGGCGATCAAGCATCATATCGAGACGGAGATCATCCCGCCGGTCTTCAACCCGCTCACACGCATAGGCTGCTGTTGTCCTATCCCGCCCGAAATGACGTCCCACCGCCCCCAGGGACAGGCCAAACGTAATATGTGCGAGATACATGGCAATCTGCCGAGCTTGCGCCACATGGGCCTCACCGCGCGTACTTGCACAGAGCGCTTCTGGCAAAATGTTGTAAACTCTCGCGACCACTTCACAGGTCAGCCGGACGTCGGCAGCCTGATGCGCCCAGATGGCGGCCCGTTTCGCAGCAGCCTTCGTGGTCAAAATGCCGTAGCGTGATAGTTCTTTCGTGTGATTCAGTGAGACATTTGGGGACATTTCTTGCATTGCTTCTCGCCTCCTACCTGGAACTCTGATGTTTGCAGTTCGGTCTCAAAAACCGTGCCCTTACATATAAGGCGGCTTGCAAAGCCCGGGGGTAAATTTTGCATTTCATGCAATAATTTTGAGTGTCGGCCGTATGCTGTCAACGCGATATGCAGATGAGAGAAAGCCTGTGAAAAACCGAATTCGACATTACCGCAGGCAGATGGGCCTGACGCAAACTGACCTGGCAAAGCAATTGGGCACAACAGCTGCCACTGTTTCCAGACTGGAGACTGACGGCATCAAAATCTCCGTCGACTGGTTGGCTCCGCTCGCAAAGATTTTTCAGGTTCAACTCACGGAGCTGATTGATGAACCCTCTCCAGAGCGTATCGAAATGCTTGGAGACTTGGCCGATGGCGGCGCCGTCACTGCATCCAAAAGCTCGTTGCAAAGCGGATTTCTGATAAATGTACCCGCGACTGTTCCTGTTGCTGTTCGCGTTAAACAAGATATTGGCCGGTATAGTGCTGGTACGCTGCTCATCGCCAACCGGCTGACGGGGGAAGAAATTGATCAGGCTTTCGACCGGGATTGTCTTGTGGGAATGCGGGGAGGAAAAATTTTTCTGCGCCGTCTCATACAAAGCCCCAAAAATGGGGCACGCTTCGGCCTGGTTCCGCTTGAGGCGGGCATCGAAACGAAATATGTCAATCAGCTTACCTGGTGCGCGCCCATTGTGATGTCTGTAATGTATTTTTGAGGAGCAAGTTTACGTAATCCGCAAATTATCCCCGCCACAGATTCAGCTGACATGCTGCGTCTATGGATCAAGCAGATGTGACATCAGACGGTCTGACTCGCCAAGGACGACTGGCCTATCGGCGGCTAATTCGGGCAAGCATAACAGGAACAGATGTCCGCACTCAGGACAGCGATGACCGAACGCTCCAGATCGCTGAGGTAAAAAAACAGCTAAGAGTTGAGATCAGGTTGCAGCGAACGGCCTCCTGGGCAGCTCGTCCTCTTTATCGTGCCGCACTTCACTCTCGGCTCGCTGCGCTCCTAGGCGCTCAATTCTCGCCCCCTAGCAAACAACGGCCTGTCCAGCGACCACCGCCAGAAGTCTGATCCACTTTCACGCCCCAGGTTCCTTTGAAGCTTTGGCCATCCTGCGCCAATCGCAGGCGCGCACCGCCGCGGCCAAGTTCGGACAACCATATTCCGTTCAACACATTTTGCTCGCGAGATGCCACCAGCAATCCAGGACGCGGCGCAAACTCTGTGCGCCGATAGCTCCCTGTTACCCGTCCGCCCCGCTCAACGAGATGCAGGCGCCCAAACTCTGTGTCCCAAAGCCCTGTAAAGCCTTCACATCTGGCACCAAACCCCTCCACGCTCAGCGGATGTTCGCTGAGAATATGTCCACCGCGCTCAGGAGACGCAAAAACGCGCACGACGTAGCGACCAGGCGCACCGGGTGCTGCGAGTAGAAGCTCGGACACAGCATTTCCGGCAAGGGCATAGCGCTCCTCCCGCCCGGGCGCGCTTCCCGCTTTTGCCAGGCCGATCGCGCCATCTGACATCAGACAGGCAGAGGGTGCGGTATCCGCGGAGACGGTCATTGCCTCGCCCGTCCGATAGGTCGTCTGATCCAGATTGAGATCGACAGGCCTGGAGCCACGCACGGCGGCATCGGCCGCACGCTCAAGCGTCAGCGGCAGGGCACCTGTCACTGCGGCCAGGGCGCCAATTGAGCGATCACTGGCAGAGCGGATGGGACGCCCTTGCAAAGGCCGGGTTGGTTGCGGGCAGGCTGATTTCGCACGACAAAAGCCAAGGGCCGCTCTTGCCTGCCCAACTTTGAGGTAGGCGTTGGCCAGCTCATTTGCTCCGCAGACAGGCCCAGCGGACTGGTCTGGCCCGGGTGTCACGGCTGCCTCTGCAATTGCCAGTGCAGCATCAAGCCGCGCGGCGCTCAGCATTGCGCGCGACAAGGCCTCGAAATAGGCCTGTGTGTATTCTTGGCTGTCCTCTCGGCGAGCCCACTCTGCAGCGACATCAATTTCGGCCACGAGAGCGCCGACGCGCCAGGCATGCTTCTGGACCCCTTTGCGCAGCTCGGTTTCTTCCATCCAATCTTGAAGACCACTGCGCATATCCGCCGCTCTTGCCGATAAAGCATCTGCCTCAAGCGAAGCTTCGGCAGATTCGATCGCCAGGCGCACCAAGGCACGTTCCACACCACCAAGCACAACAGCGAGACCAGTGGGCGCTGTTGCTTCAACAATACCCGGAAGCGCTGTGCGACCACCCGCAAGCTCTGCGAGGGACATTTCCGCAATCTCCAGGTCGGCAGCAAATGATGAAGACCGCGCGCAATCCATGATAGGACACACCATGGTTTGACACTGTCGTGCCTCGGCAATGACCCGCTCGGAAAGTTGTTCAATACGTGCGGCGGCGGCGCGAACCGGGCCGGCATCCCGACTGCAATCGAGTGGCTGAGTTTCTTCTGCCCGCGCAAGGTCATGCCGCTGACACAAGCGTTCCTTTTCACAATCGCCGAGCGCGTTTATGTAGCTTCTGAGACCGGCAATGGCGCGGGCGGCGGCTTTCTGCTGGGCCGTCAGCGCGCGATCCAAAGTCGCTTTGGTTCCCGGTGGCGCACGACCATCAATCTGACTTAAAGCCGCCTCGCTTTCGCGAATCCCTGAGAGCGCAGCCTCGGCGCGTTCGCGATAAACAGATACGGTTTGCGCCAGATAGGTGCACCGTTCACACGGCTGTCCGTCGATAATCGTCCCTTGTTCGACATCGGTCAGTAGATCGAGCAACCGCGCCATATCCCGATCAAGACGCAAGGTTGCTGGCGAAGCGAGCGGTTGCACCACGCGAACGGTGTCCGATGCCACCTGTGAACCGGCCCATATCCACCATCCGGCCGCAAAGCTGATGGCAATTACAAGCGCAGCCAGACCGACCAGCACCAAACCCTTATGGGAGTTGCGTGTTTTCATCTTTTAGTCTGCGGGACAGACAGCCTCGGGAGTGCCAGATGTGGCAGTTTAATATTGGCCACAACTTGCCGTCACAGATGCACTTCCCTCTTCAACTGTGGAACAAGCGCCGCTGCCAAAACAGAAAGCAGCTGGCACACCGGAGAAGAAGAACCCGATATAGGAATTGCCGGCGCTTTTCTGAAATGTGCCGGTCATCTCAAACCGTCGTTTCCCGCGGCGCGGAAAGTTGATCACGTCGCCGACGGCGGGTTCAGAGAGGGGAATATAGTCCCGTGCATCGAACACAACACTGGCAGCTCCGGTGGATTTGACTTCGCACCAGCCGGAGAACTCTGTCGAGCCTGCGCCACTTGCAGCAACTGGAAAGCTTGCCCGCTCCCCAAGCGCTATGGTCTGCGTGCCCCCTTCAATGGTCGCCTGCACGCTTGCGAATGCGGCAGAGCTCAGCAAGATCACGGATAGGGCCGCGGCGGCAACACCGACAGTAAGTTTCTCTATATTCATCTCTTTTGGGCCTCTCAAAGAACTGCAATTAGCGGTGCACCCTCTGTATTCCGCCTAGAGTGACGCGCAGGTCCTCGAGGGGCAAGCCCCTACGGCCATGTTGAAAGAGATTTGATCCGGGGTGAGCGTTACTTGCTGCCGCGGGTGCCACCACTTTTTTGGCCCAGGCCCATCTTCTTCGCGAGCTTGGAACGCGCCGCGGCGTAGTTGGGTGCGACCATGGGGTAATCCGGCGGCAGGCCCCATTTCCGGCGATACTCTTCTGGCGACAGGTTGTAGTGGGTACGCAGATGGCGCTTCAGCGATTTAAAGCGCTTACCGTCCTCCAAACAAATCAAATAGTCAGGGGTGATTGACTCGCGCACTGGCACGGCCGGTTCCACGACCGGCTCGTCTGTGCTCATACCCGCCTGCTCGACGCCGCTTAGCGCCCCAAACACGGTTTCAATGAGCGCAGGCACGTCTGAGACGCTTACGGCATTGTTTCCAACATATGCCGACACAATCTCGGCGGTCATCTCTACCAGATCCGCCTTATCTTGCATGGAACCACTCCACTCAACTGTTCCTTATGGAATATCTAGCTAAAGCGCCTTCTTGATTGTCGTCAGCAGCTAAAAATAATGCCGGTGACTTATAGCAATCGAAAGAAACACAAGCAACGCAGCATGAGAATTTAACGCACATTTGACGTTCATTTGCAGTCAATTGCTTCTGCACTTGCAGACAGAAATTTTTATTGCACACAAATAGCAGATCAAAGGTTTTGTCCCACTATTGGCTCTGCCCCTTCAAAATGCCCAGATCGTCAAGATATCGGTCGATTGCCACGGTGATGAGGTCCTGGTGAGTCCGACCAAGAAGCACACCGGCCCCCTTCAGCCGCTGGTGACGATGTTGCTCGAGGCGAACCGACACTTTGACACGCGGTGGCACCGACCGACGCCGCTCTACCAGGGGACTGACATCCCTTTTTCTGCGCTCCGGCCCTGAATAGACCTTTTGGTCAGATTGATCCGTGATCTGACAAGGATGGGTACCAGACGACACCGGGGGCTCAAGCACGGCCTGCGCAGTGGGGCTGGTCCGCTTGGTTCTTTTTGGCACCTGCTTGGGCTTGGCCCGTTTGCCGAAACGCGCTTTCGCCTCAGGTGCGGTTTGGCGCGCCGCCGACTGGACAGTTTGTGGCGGATTTTCCGCATCCGGCCCCGTCCCGACCAGAGGGGGTGGTGTTGCCCCGCCGCGCTCCATCATGTCAGCCGTCAAGGTTGCAAACCCGTCTGAGGCGCGGGGCGCAGGCGTGGTCCTCTTAGAGGCGCTCATTCTCGTTTCTCCTGAATGCGAGCCGGGCGCGCAACACATCCGCCCCTCTGCTCCTGGATGAAGTCTTTTGGTGCTGGGTCAGTGCCCGGCCCGACGTCCGAATGCAGGCGCCTGTCGGCCCAGAGCGTTGACGTTGCTCGGGACATGGCTCCCGAACGCATCGGCCGGTGCCTGGCTTTGCGCCGGACGAAGCCGATCAATGCGGTCAGCAAGATAGGTCCACAACGCTTCGACTTCGCCGGCGCTCTTTCCATTGGGCTTGGTTTCCATCACCGTGCGACCATCGATCATGCTGGCTGCAAAATCGACCCTGTGATGAAGTGTGACCGGTGCCACCGTACCATGCTGAGACAAAGCGACTGCGGCATCTGCGGTAATCCGGGTGCGCGCGGTGGCTGCATTCACCACAAAAACCAGCGGCTTGTCGTGCCATTGAGCAATGTCGACTGTTGGTCCGACTGCTCGGAGATCGTGCGGGCTCGGACGTGTGGGCACGACCACCAAATCGGCATAGGAGACAACATCTGAGATCGCGCGGGTGACCGCTGGCGGTGTGTCGACAATCGCGAGTTTCATGCCGGCCTGCGCTGCTTCGCGCAACGCGGGGCCGACGCCACCATATTCAGACTGAAACAGGGTCGGGCCGTCCAGAGAGCGGACCTCCATCCATTTTTGCAGGCTGCCCTGTGGGTCGGTATCAATCAGGGCGACCGGGCCGGCACCAGCTAAATGGGCGGCCGTTGCCACATGACCTGCAAGGGTGGTCTTCCCGACCCCTCCCTTTTGAGCTGCGAAGACCAGAACAAACATTTCCGTCGACATCACACCACTCCTTCGAGCGAAACTTGCCAGTGACCAATGACCAGCACGCCTCACCCTAAGGAGCCGCAAGTTAACAGAAATTCAAACCAACAAATCGTCTAAAACACGGCTAAAACATTGACAAAACTGTATTTTTTCGCATCTTAAAATTTGGTGGCGGCGCGTTGATTAGGGCCTGAAGAAACATGTTTTTACGCGACATCTGGTATTTCGCGGTTCCAGGAGAAAGCCTGGTGCCAGGAGCGATGGTGCACAAAGTTCTGCTTGGTGATCCGATCGTCATCGGCCGCGAAGCTGACGGCACACCGTTCGCGCTGCGCGATATCTGTCCGCACCGGGGCGTCCCTTTATCGTCTGGCGCCCTCTTCTCTCCCCAGACCAGCGGGTGCGGGACCAGCGCCATTGAGTGCCCCTATCACGGATGGAAATTCCGCCCTGACGGACATTGCGCGGAAATCCCCTCGCTTGTGCCTGATCAGGAGATGGATATTGAACGCATCAAAGTGCGGTCCTATCCCGTTCGCGAAGTTCAAGGGAATATCTGGATCTATATTGCTGATGACGCGCATCCGGATGCTGCCCCAACCATTGATCCGCCAGAGGTTCCCGACTTCGGCAATAAGGTGCCGAACATTCGTGAGGCCATGGTCTTTGACTGCCATATAGATCATGCCGTGATCGGCCTTATGGACCCGGCTCATGGCCCGTTTGTGCATCAGGCCTGGTGGTGGCGGTCGTCAAAGTCGATCCATGAAAAAGCGAAAGATTTTGCGCCCAATCCACGTGGCTTCACCATGGTCGCGCATACGCCTTCATCCAATTCAGCCGGGTACAAAGTGCTGGGTGGCAAGCCGGTGACTGAGATCTCGTTCCAGCTGCCAGGGATCCGCATTGAGCATATCAAGATCGGCAAACACACTGTATGTGGCCTGACAACAGTCACGCCACTGGATGAAAAACGCACAGAAATCACCCAGACTTTCTATTGGACGATGCCTTTTCTCTCCTTTGCAAAACCCATCGCCCGGCAGTTCATGCGCGCGTTCCTGGGGCAGGATCGGGACATGGTCAACCTGCAGCAGAAGGGCCTCAAATTTGAACCGCGCCTTATGTTGATCAATGATTCAGATATCCAAGCAAAGTGGTATCATCGGCTCAAAACAGAATGGGCAAAGTCGGTGGAAGATGGCAGTGACTTTGTGAATCCGATTGAGCCCATCACGCTGCGCTGGCGCAGTTGAGATGTAGAGCCCAAATTCGGCACGAGAAAAGCCCCGCAGGGAAACCTGCGGGGCTTCTTTTCGCCGAGAGCGATCGTCTTAGAAGCGGTATCCGAAACCCGCGCCGAAGATCCAAGGATCAAGGTCAACGTCGGCAGTGATGGCACCGCCATTGATGCTGACATCTGTGTTGAGCCACAGCTTCTTCACATCAATGTTGAAGACCCATTGGTCGCCAAGGTCGTAGTCCATGCCCGCCTGCAGGGCATATCCAAAGCCATCTTCATAGTCGATGGAGGCAACTGCACCTGAGTCTTCACCGTAGAAGATCGTGTAGTTGATTCCGGCACCTACATAAGGTCGGAACTGATCTTTGGGAGTGAAGTGGTATTGCAGTAAGAGCGTTGGCGGCAGAATCCAGACATCACCCAGATCAACACCCGCCGTCGCAGACATGTCATGGTTTGACGTCGCCAAGATGAGCTCCGCCGCAATATTGTCTGTGAAGAAATAGGTGATATCGAGTTCTGGTGTCAGCGCACCGTCTGCATCAACCGTTCCCGTCAGACCGGTGACAGAAGCGCTTTCGTCCGGCGAAACGTAAATGCCACGTACACGGATCAGCCAAGGGCTATCGCCGCCCGCTGCGTGTGCCTCTACCGCACTTCCAAAAAAACCCAGGGCACCTGTTGTGAGCCCCAATGCAAGGGCTAGTGCACTTGTAACCACCCCTAACTTTTTCATCGTCTTCTCCTCGTAATGCACACGAACTCGGTGCGGTCAGTGAGGAGGGGCACGTCCCGTGGACCCCTTCTCTTCAAACTGACAATCTGTCGGATTGAGAGTCGGGGCCTTGATCCGGATCAATTTCCTGTGAGCTGCGACAATGTGTAACTTTTTTGCCGCATCCCGATTTCTGTTGGCGAGGTATCGGATTTCCTCGCTGCTTGAGAACTAAATCGCCTGGGCCGTTGCTTCCTGACGCCACCTGACTTTGAGGAACGCGGCCAGACCGTCTATGGCCTGTTCGCCTTCGGGCAACATCGGAAAAAAGGCGTGCCAGACATGGATCATACGGTCCCAGACTTCCAGCTTACAGTCGACGCCTGCGGCCCTCGCCTTCTTCTCAAACTCCCGACTATCGTCGAGCAGAACTTCCGCATCGCCCACCTGCAAAAAGAGAGGGGGCAAGCCCGCAAGGTCTGCCAGCAAAGGTGAGGCGAGAGGATCTTCTGCCGATGCGCCGCCGAGATATTCCTGACCTGTCTGCGTAATGCCCGCAGGCTCAATCATGGGGTCTGCGTCTGCGCGGGTTTTGTAGGTTTCTGACCGTCCCGTAAGATCGGTCCAAGGGCTCAAGCCAATTGCCGCCGCGGGCATGGGCAGTCCCATGTCTCGGGCTTTCAGCAAGGTGGCAAATGTCAGTCCGCCACCAGCGGAGTCTCCACCAACAGCCAGTTTGGCCGGCAACACGCCTTCATCAAGCAGTGCTTTGTAAGCCGCTACCCCATCTTCAACAGCGGCGGGAAACGGATTTTCAGGCGCCAATCGGTAGTCAAAGCTGATCACGCGGGCATCTGCTGCGGTTGCAAACCGCGCTGTCAGATTCGCATGAGAATCGGGAGAGCCCATGACGTACCCACCGCCGTGGAAATAGAGCAGCGTGTGCTCAGGCTCTTTGCCTGCTGGTTTGAAGACCTGTGCTGGACGACCCGCAAGTTCTGTGTGGTCTCTGCTCACCCCCTGCGGCTCACCAAAGGCAGCGGCCATCGCATCCATGGATGCTCGCCGGTCCTCAAGCGATAAGCCTTCCCGGCCCATATCGGCCTGTTTCAGCAGCTCAATAACCTGATCGATTGGTTCTGCAGACATTGTTTTCCTCCTATTGGGCGGGTGTCGCTTTTGCGGACCACCGGTGCCTCCCGTTTTCGTTGGCCTCATGATGACGGAAAGAGAGCCCAGCGAAAAGAACTCTGGGTTAAGAATTCGCCGTGCGCGAGCGAATCGGCGTATTTTGTTGGGCAGGTGGTGAGGATTGCCGGGAGCGTGCGTAATACGTGACCTGGGCGAGCTCAGGGATGTTGGATAATGGAAAATGTGGCCTATTTTGGCGGCGTAGAGAATGCCCACGGCATCGCCTACAGCCGCAGCGCTTTCCGTCAAATGTCGCGCCTTACCAAACATCACAGATCACAGCTGAAAAACGCCCTCATGTCCATGCGGAGCGATGACAGCAATGACGAAATGCTGACCGGGTCGCGGCGAACCCGGCGCCTGGATGACGGCTTGCGGTTTGTGTTTGAACGCAATGGAAGTGCACTCACTGTACTTGCCATTACCGATGCCGGCTTTCCTCCCCAAGCAAAGGACACCCCCCCATGAGTTCCTCTTTGAAACAGGACAGCCGGTCTAACGATCCACAACTTGTTCGCGGACCAGGCGGCGAAGCCCTCTATGCCCTGGTTCCCGTCGCAGAATATGAGCAGCTGAAACGTGCGGCTGAAGATATTGTCGACATAAAAGCCGCCAATGAGGCGCTTCTGGGGGACCGTGCGGACCTCATTCCAGCAGAGGTTGTCCACCGGATCGCCGACGGGGAGAACCCGGTGCGAGTGTGGCGGGAACATCGCGGCCTGAAAGGCGTTGAGCTTGCGAGGGCAGCGGGCATCAGTCCCGCCTATCTTTCAGAAATTGAGACCGGCAAGAAAGATGGCACCTTTCGAACCATGACAGCGATTGGTCATTGTCTCGGTCTGCCGCTTGATGACCTTGCCCCCATTGCAGATGACGATGAACGGGTAAGTCGCGAACAGGCCGCGCGTATCAACGATATCCGCGCGCAGATACGCTACATTGAGGGTCTGATTGTTGGCCCTGGTGACTTCAGTACTGGCGCTGTGCGTCAGGCTGCGGCAACGCTCGCGGCGGATGCTGAGCAGATGCTCTCTGAAAATGGCGAACAATCGGAGTGGCTTCCGCAAGTACTCGAAGGGGTGGAGGAAATTCTCGACCTGATCGACCGTGCTGAGGGCGATATTATCGAGACTGCCCGGTCAACCCGGGCTGATCTGGAGAAAGTTGTGACGCTCAGTGCTTTTCGGGCGCCGATCAACCCAACGTCTTAAGGGGCCTTGGGCGGATTGCCCTCAAGCAAATGTCTCCGAGGCAATGATCCTGTCCCAAAAATGCAGAATGGAATCGGCCCGATCCATCGTCATGCTGTCAAACAGCCCAATGGTACGTTCCATCTCATTTTCACTTAAAGCACCGGCGGGACGCGCGGCGCTGAGCGCCATTGCTACCTGCTGAAAAGCCTCTCGCGACAGTCCCATCGCCTTGCCCGCGACGGCCAAAGGCTCACCTCCTGGGTCCCCAATAATCCAGGCTGCAGAGGTTGAGGAAATTCCAGCCGATGTCGCGAGTGCACCCTGCGCTGACTCGTCTGCGACACCTGCCATGAGACGAAGCTGAGCGCCTTCTGACATACGATCGGCACGGCGCAGCAATCTATAGGTATCGTGCAATGCAGGATCATCTGATTGCAGAAGACTGTCGATCTCTACAGCGTCAGCAAGAGCCTCAGAAATAGCGCGCCGATCAACAGGGAAGCGTTTCAAAATCAAGGCACGCTCTTCGCCATCAGCCCAGAAGAACATGAGATGGGCGAGCCAAGGCGTGAGTTCATGGCGCTGCAGAAGCGGCCGAATGAATTCGGGCTTTGCTGAGGAGCGCCGCACCATGGCTTCAAGGGCATGGGTTGAGAGCGTCGCGCCTGTATTTGCGATGAGACTGGCGAGGACATCTGGTTCGCCGCGGGTGACCAACGCGTCGCAGACCACGCGTGAGAGTTCAAGCCGCCCGGCAATGCATAGCCTGTGATGCTGATCGGCCTCATCAGCCACGCGAACAAGATCACAATTGGTCAGGCACAGTCCTTCTGCCAGGATCGGTTCGCAAACCTCAAACGGTTCGGCCAACAAAGCAGAAAGAAGGGCGCTGGGTGCGCTTTCAAGAGGCGACACCCGCTCGGCTAGGCGCCGTTTAAATGCCGTGTCAGCAATTGGCAGCAAATCAACCAGGGCTGTTTCAGCGAGAGCCAATTCGTTTGGCGCGAGTTGGGTGCCCCCCGCAAGCAGAAAATCCGCAAGACGCCGGATCAGCTGGTCATGACCTTGGCGCTCTGTGGCCATCAGCGACGCAGCGGCCGCGCCAATGGCATCACTTGTTTCCGGCGTTGCAGACACGACCTCAGATCCTCAAATTGGCGGCTAAACTAGACCTTCATGCAACCATTTGAGGCTTAAAATGGTGTGAATATGACCCCTTACATTGCTCGGTATCTGCAGATTGGCGTCGATCCGCAAAGTCCGATAACCTCTCGGTTTCGCGGAGCATTCGCGAGCCGGTTGGCATTTTGGCGCCAACCATAGTGAAAGAGACCTGTTATGATCGTGCGTCGCGTAAAACCATTGTCTTTAGTTGTGTTATTGGGTGCTGCTTTGGGATTGGCAGCGTGTGCCTTCGAGCGCGACCCGCAGCTTCTGCAAGACCCGCTCTATAAGGCTGGCCATGCGGATGGGTGCCAATCTGCGCACACGCAGGTATCGGGCTTTGACGAAACTCTGCACCGCAACAAAGCCCTTTATGAGACTGAAGGCGCTTACCGTACCGGCTGGGGAGACGGGTACGGATCATGCGGTGGTGGTCGGTCGCGGTTTGATGATCGCTCAATCCTGAATGAAGGCAATGAATCGTCGGGCATCGACTATTAGAGTTTGAGGGAACTGTGATTGCGGGCGTCTGTGTCAGACACAGGCGCCTTTCAAAAAGCAGGTCTCTGTTGGGGGGAAGAACATGCGAACACTTATCAGCGCCGTGGCTTTGCTCGCAATCGCTATTGGTGGCGTTTTCTATGGGACCTACAGTACGCTTGATCCATGTCGTGCGCTCGCTCAAGAGATGGCGGAAGACACGTTGGGGAGCATTGCTGAAAGACCCATGCGGTTGGTCACAAGCCAAATGACATCTCGTGAGTGTGCGGAAGGCCTATGGGAGCGATGGACCGATTTCGAGGAGTAAGCCGACACCCCCCCACTCTGTTCGTTCGGATCTGGTTTGGGGTGGTGACAGCTATACTTGTCACAGCATTTTCTTATTCTGCAGAGGCACGGACGCGGGTTGAAACCGGTCGCGACCTGCAGACCTTCTGCCAGCAAGCCATTGATCAGGAACTGGAGCGCCCAGGCGAGCGCATTACAGGGAAGGCTCGCTATTGCCGTCAATATGTCAGCGGGTTCTTTGCGAGCTTGCATGCCATGCAGGTGAATGAGGGAACACGCAAAGTGCACCCCAACGATGAGGCAGATCGCTTTCAATGCGCCCTTGTTCCGAGGGCTGCGACCTATGAACAGCTAGAGCGCCAAATTGTGCGCTACGGCGAATGGCATCCGGAATTGCTGGATGAGCCGGCCATTCGGCTCATCCAAAGAGCGTTCGATTCCATCGATCCCTGCTAAGGGAAACGACGATAACGCTTCGGCCTTATGCGACTTCCAGGTCGTCGGGCAGTGCGCCCACATATCGAGCCGATGGCCGGATCAGGCGCCCAGTGGATTCCTGTTCCATAATATGAGCCGTCCAGCCAGCCACTCGCCCGACGGCAAAGGTCGGCGTGAACGCTTCGCGCGGGATCGCCAAGGCTTCCAGCAACAGAGCTGTGTAGAACTCAACATTGGTGTCGAGGGGCCGGTGGGGCTTTAGTTCTTTCAGCACTGCTTTTGCCGTTGCTTCGACCTGCCTCGCAAAGCCTGTGCGTTCCTCCACACCTTTGAGACTTTTAATCGCCGCGCCGAGCACATCAGCTCGTGGGTCGCGGACCCGGTAGACCCGGTGCCCGAACCCCATCAGTCTGTCCCCTGCCATCACCGCTTCGCGAAGCCAGGGCTCGATATTGTCGGTCCCCCCAATATCATCCAGCATGTCCAGGACTGGCCCCGGGGCACCGCCATGGAGCGGACCCTTCAGGGCACAAAGCGCCGCCAAAACTGATGAGACCGGCTCGGCGGCGGTTGAGGCGACAACGCGGGCGGTGAATGTGGACGCGTTCATGCCATGGTCGCTGACTGTCACAAGGTACTTGTCCATCGCATCAATGGCATCTGGTGCCGGTTCTTCGCCATGCAGCATGCGAAGATAGTCTTCTGCGTGAGAGCGCCCCGCATCCGGGGCAACCGGTGCCTTTCCATCCGCTGCCCGCGCAAGGGCGGCAACAAAAACGGGCATGGCGGCGACCAAGCGCACATGGGGCTCGGTTGAGTGGGTATCTGGCAATAAGCCCAATCCGACGCGCAGCGCTTCTGTGATTGTGAGGCCCTTCGCAGCCTCAAGCAGTGTAGGCACATTTTCGAACGCTGCGACACGGGCCTTCCCCAGCGCTGTCCGAGCCTCATCGGCAGACCAGGGCTTGCCCGTAGTTGACCAGAGTGCAGCAGTGACTCCTTCGAAATGGAGCGTCTCCGCGAGGTCCGGCAAATCGCGACCGGCAATGATCAAACGGCCCGCTGCGCCGTCAACGCGGCTAAGAGCCGTTTCGGCAGCAACAACCCCTTCAAGGCCACCCGCCGAGCTTTTCGGCGCTTTGGTCTCATCTGTTTTGCTCATGTGCTTCTCCTTCTTCCTGCTTGAGGGGCGTCCATTGCGGAAAATCGACTCGGCCTCCTCTTCTTTCTGCAGTGCAACATGATCTGGCTTGCCTATACGGTCAATCTTGATTAAGCTAATCAACATATGAATAAAGTGGTGAATACATCCTCCGATGATGAGGCTCTCTACCTAAATGCCAAGGAAGCTGCGGCTGAATTGGGGGTAAGCCTGCCGACCCTCTATGCCTATGTCAGCCGGGACCTCATCCGATCAGAACCCGTGCCAAACTCCCGGGCGCGGCGCTATCGGGCGGAAGATGTGCGGGGCCTGAAGGATCGGCGAAGCTCCAAACTCGATGAAGCGCGGGTCCCCCCAGGTGATGCGGGGTACACATTGAATTCCGGGCAGCCCCTGCTCGACTCAGCCATCACGCTGATTGCGGACGGGCGTCTCTATTATCGCGGTTCCGATGTGACGGAGCTTGCAGCGCACAGTTCTTTGGAGAGTGTTGCCACCCTGCTCTGGGATTGCGCCAGCGATCCTTTTCAGGACGACGTGCTGCCTCCTGAACTGCCGAAAATTCCAGGGGACCTTCCACCCGTAGATCGCGCCCTCACAGCGCTCCCCATCGCCGGGACGCTCGACACGACTCTGTTCAACATTACGCCGGAGGGCCTGGCTGCCACCGGCGTCAAGATCATCCGACTGGTCGCCGCAACCATTGCAGGCCACGCCCCCTCTTCGGACCCAGTTCATCTGCAGTTGCAACGAGCCTGGAACGCTGATGCGACAACCGGCGAGGCCATTCGCGCCGCTCTTGTTCTGTGTGCAGATCATGAACTCAATGCGTCCGCTTTCACAGCGCGCACCACTGCCGCCGCTGGGACAACACTCTATGGGGCCGTGATGGCAGGCATGGCCGCCCTTCAGGGCTCCAAGCATGGTGGCATTTCTCGGCGCACGGAGAACTTGCTGCATGATCTTGCGGAAAGCGACGACCCAGCTGAAAGCGTACGTCAACGCTTGAGGGATCAGGAGCCCATGCCGGGATTCTCCCACTGGCTCTACCCCAATGGAGATCCACGGGCGAAGGTTTTGATGCGCTTGATGGCCGAAGATCGCGGGGACACCAGTGCGTTCGCGCAGATGAACCAGGTCATCGAAACCATGAAGAGTGCTGCCGGCATTAAACCCAATATTGACCTCGCTTTGGCTGCTTTGTGCGTGACCTATGACCTGCCGCGTGGGTCCGCTCTTTCGCTCTTTGCGCTCGGTCGCACCGCCGGGCTGATCGCCCATGCGATTGAGCAACAAATGCGACCCGGGCTTATCCGTCCGCGTGCGCGCTATACGGGGCCAACACCCCGGTGACTTACACCCCGAAATTCCTGTAGGCTTTTTTCCATGACCAAAACAATTGCTCTCGTCGCAGGCGCCACCGGCCTTATCGGCAATCACTTGCTTGACTTTCTGCTCGGCTCTCCTGCCCATGAAAAAGTGATCGCGCTCACAAGGCGGCCACTGGAGCGTGACCATGAGAAGCTCAGCAATCTCGTCGCGAACTTCGATCAATTGGAAGCCGCTGTGGCCAATTCGGGAATTCGCGCTGATGAAGCCTATTGCGCGCTGGGTACAACCATCAAAAAAGCAGGGAGCAAAGAAGCGTTCCGCAAAGTGGACTTTGACTATGAAACAGCGTTTGCGCGCGCTGCCCTCGCTGCCGGCGCCAATAAGTTTGCTCTCGTTTCAGCCGTTGGTGCGGATGCCAGGTCTCCGATCTTCTACTCTCGTGTGAAAGGGGAAACGGAGAGAGCCATTCGTGATCTCGGTTTTGCCTCCCTCCATATTTTCCAACCAGGTGTTTTACTCGGGGAGCGCACAGAATCTCGGCCTGCGGAACAATTGGCTATTGCCCTCACACCCCTGGTGAACCTCGGATTGCAGGGGCCATTGAGGAAGTACCGGGGCATCCCTGCCAAGACCGTCGCTGAAGCGATGATTGCCGCTCTTCATTCGGATCGCCCAAGCACAATTCATCGCTACGACGCGATGGCGAAGGCAACCCGCTAACCGTTCTGTGTTGAGCCTGCCAGCTGCCTTGATTGCAAATCAAAAGTTTTACATGCCCGCCACATGGTTTAATGAGGAGTGAAGCGGTGCCCTCTCGTTGCAAGTCTATGGGTGCTGTTTGGGGGGAACAGAGACATGAATGCAAGCGGAGACAAAACAGGTTCAGGCAACCAACTGAGCTGGTACATGGTGGGTCAAGCCGCCTGGTTCTCCAGTATCGGACTGCAATTTGTGCTGTTTCCAATCCTTGTCGCCAATGTTCTGAATGAAACAGGGACACGGCTTGGCATTGCGCAAGTCTCACTGTCTGCCCCCGCTCTTGTGTTCATGCTGTTGGGTGGTGCCACAGCGGATCGAGGCGACCCAAGAACGATATTGTTCCGCATCCATCTTTTTGCTGCGCTGCCGCCTCTTGCGCTGGCCTCTGCGCTCAATGTGGACTTGTTGAGTTTTGAGCTCCTTGTTGCCTATGGGGTCTGCATGGGGACGGCGACGGCGTTTGCGATGCCAGCGCGCGATGCAACACTCACACGGGTCGCCGGGTCAAACGTGCAAAAAGCCGTCACGCTCGCACTCGCTGTCCAGCAAACCACCCAGCTCGCGGGCATGAGCCTTGCCATATTCGCAAGCAAGGTCGGCATGCCGATTCTCTTCACCATCCAGTCTCTTGTCATTCTCGCGGGCGGTATTGCCGCACGGCAGCTGCCAAAGAAAACAGCTGATGTCGTAAGCCAACCCTCCCGCTTGCAGGCAATGAAGGACGGTCTCAACTATGTATTGAAATCGGACGTTCTTGCGCCGGTGGTCGCTGCCATGTTTGCGGTTGGCGTCTTCTATGTTGGCGCGATCCTCGTGCTCTTCCCATTGATTGTACGTGACTTCTATCCGGGTGATGACGCGTTCGAACTTGGCGTAGCGAATATTTTCTTTTGGGGCGCAACAATCATCTCAACACTCTTTCTGCTTAGGTTCGGACATGTTGCGCGGCGCGGACGAGGCGTGATGATCTCATTGTTTCTGGGTGTGCTCGTCGTCTTTGGGTACACATTCGAGCCGCCCTACTGGATGTTCTGTCTTCTCGCGTTCGCCTGGGGTCTGGGTGCGGGCTGCGTCATGGTTCTTGGACGAACCATTGTTCAGTCGGAGGCGGATGAAGCCTTTCGCGGGCGGGCCTTGTCCATCTTCCAGCTTGGGTTTGCCGGGGGCGCTCCTTTGGGTTCCCTGATCATGGGTGTTCTTGCGGATGCTATCGGACCTCACAGCACAATGTGGTTTTCGGTTGTTGGGATGACACTGGTTTTGGCATGGCTTATGCTAAAATCTCGACTGTGGACACTTCACGCGCACGACGTCCACTAGAAGATCCGGAAAGGACAGATGCCATGCGCCCGATGACCCTCTATTTCGGTGGCCTTGTCACCTGGTTCGGCGCCATCGGCATTCAGACCGTTCTCTTTCCTTTCTTAGTCACCGGCCAGCTGGCTTTGGGCCCGGCCGAACTTGGCTTTGCCATGATGGCGCTCTTTCTTCCAACCATGTTGTTGATCATGGTGGGCGGTGCCACAGCGGACCATGTGGATGGACGGCGGATATTGATCCTGGTGCATTTCCTTGCGGGGTTACCCGCGGCAGGCATTTTGACTGCTCACCTTATGGGTGCCCTGACCTATGAAGTCCTGATCATCTACGCGCTCGCAATGGGGGTTGCCGGTGCGTTCATTATTCCGGCGCGGGACTCGCTTCTCACCCATATAGCGGATGGAAAAATCCAAAGGGCAGTGATGATCGCGACCATCTGCCAGTTCGGTGCGCAGATGGTGGGTTTCGGACTCGCCGCTCTTGAGCCCTATATCGGCATCGCCATTATCTTTCTTTCGCAAGTCGCCCTCTTGTGGACCGGGGCATTGCTCGCCCTTCGTCTCCCGACCCATACGCCAGAAGGCGGGACAGCACCCTCCCTCGCCGCCATTATTGACGGTTTTCGAGAAGTTGCGCGTGACCCTCGTCTGCTGACGCCGACTGCAATGGTGTTTGGGATCGGGGTTTTGTTTTTTGGAACCGCCCAAGTCGTCTTGCCGTTCATTGTGCGGGATGTCTTCGATGCTGGTGAAAACCTGGCGCGTGACATCGCGATCGTGAACATTTGCATGATGTGCGGCATTGTTTTCACCGCAATGCTCATAGGCCGTATAGGCGGGATCGAACGGTAGGGGCGTGCGCTTGTTCTTGCCCTCGGCTTTGGTGCCTTTGTGATGGCGTCGTTTGGTTTCGTGCCTACATTCTGGGCCCTGTCTCTGGCCACCTTTGCCTGGGGATGCGGCGGCGGCGTTGCCATGACCATGAACCGCACCATCATTCAGGAATCAGCGCCGGCCAGCCACCGGGGTCGTATTCTTGCAGTCTTTCAAATGGGTGTGCTCGGCGGCGGGCCTATTGGCGCCCTCATCTCAGGCTTTCTGATTGAGGTGTGGGGACCGCAAAATGCCGTCCTGCTGCCTGCCGCGGGCATGTTGCTCATGCTGTTACTTGTCTGCCTTGTCAGCCCAATCTGGGGCATACGTTCGCCGGTGGTTTCCGCAGCGGCAGACTGACTGTTCATCTGTAGGAAAGCTCTGAACCTTGCACTGAAGGTTCATTCAGCCTAGGCCTTGTCGGGTACTCGCGTCCAAGGAATCTCCCCGTGTCGACAGAAACTCCCAATCAACCAGACCAGAATCGGCGATCTGACCTGCATTGGTATATGGGTGGTGTCTCCGCTTACTTTTTTTCGGGCGGGGTGCAGACGGTTCTCTTTCCCTGGCTTCTGGTCTTTGTCCTGAACGAAAGCGCAGCGCTGACCGGCGTCGCACAAATGTTTGCCATGCTGCCCATGCTCATTCTTGGGCTTTTTGGCGGCGCTACCGCCGACAGGAAAGAACTTCGCCGCTATTTAATGCGGCTGCAACTCGCAGCGGGCCTGGCTCCTATTGCGCTGGCCGCTCTCTACATCCTCGGGTATCTGAGCTACGAAGTGCTGATTGGCTATGCAATCGTGCTTGCGGCGCTTGGCGCCTTTACGATGCCCGCAAGGGACTCCCTGCTGAACAGGGTCGCGAACTCAAGCCTTGGCGGCAATATCCAACAAGCAGTCTCGATGGCGACGGGCGCTCAGTTCATGTCACAGGTTGTTGGGTTACTGGTTGGCGGTCTTGCAACTGTCGTCGGCGCCGTTCCCTTAATGGCCGCCCAGTCAGCTTCTCTCATTGTCGCAGCCATTACGACAATGCGACTGCCCAAAGCACCGCCGTCCGTCACGCACGCCCCTCATGAGGATCGTCCGTCGCAGCTCAGCCAGATCCGCGAAGGCATCGATATTGTCTGGCAGAATGAGGATCTGCGTTCCGTCATTCTGATGATGTTCTTTGCCGGTATTCTTTATATCGGCGTGTTTATGGTGCTTTTCCCGATCCTCATCCGGGATATTTATGGTGGCGACTCTTTCGAGATCGCTTTTATCAATATCTGCTTCTTTGGCGGTATCGGTGTCTCGTCCATGGTGCAGACTCGTCTGCGCCCCATCAAACGCCAGGGCCGCGCCATCATGCTCGCCATGTGTTCCGGCTCCATCATGATGGTGTTTGTGCATTTTCACCCGCCGCTCTGGGCAGTCTTTACATTGGCGCTTTGCTGGGGTCTTTCGTCCGGCGTGTCGATGAGCCAGTCGCGGGCGATTGTGCAAATCGCAGCGGTCGACAGTCACCGGGCACGGGTGTTGTCTGTGTTTCAGCTCGGCATGATGGGTGGCGGGCCCATCGGTGCCTTTGGCGCTGGTTTTGTGATTGAAGCACTAGGACCACTTAATGCGGTGCTTGTGCCCTCGTCCTGCATGGTCGTGCTTTGGCTTCTGATCTTCTTTTTCACAAACATGTGGAAGATTGAAGCAGGAACAGGCCAGGCAAACTAGTTATTGGAGCGGGGTGCGAGCGGAAAACCGGCTTCCACTTTTCCTCACCCCGCTCGAACCGCCCCGCCCACATCCTGATTACTCGTATTCGCGTTCGTCCCACCAGGGGAAGAAGACAGGCATGTCTTCTGACACTTTGCACGGGTAAACAGCCGGGCGTTTTTCCAGGAAGGACATAACACCCTCTTTCGCATCCGCCGAGGCGCCACGAGAGAAGATGGACCGGCTGTCCATTTTGTGTGCTTCCATGGGATGATCTGCACCCGCCATGCGCCAAACCAGCTGTCGTGACAGTGCGATAGAAACAGGCGCTGTGTTGTCTACAATCTCGCGGGCAATTTCGCGCGCTTTTGGAAGCAACTGATCTTCCGGGAGAACCTCGCGAACGAGGCCGCCGCGCAGCGCTTCCTGGGCATCAAACACTTTGCCGGAATAGATCCATTCCAGCGCCTGGCTCACACCAACGACGCGGGGCAGAAACCAGCTGGAACAGGCTTCTGGAACAATGCCGCGACGGGCGAAGACGAAACCAAACCGCGCCTTCTCAGATGCCAGGCGAATGTCCATGGGCAGCTGCATGGTGACACCGATCCCGACAGCGGCACCATTGATGGCACCGATGACAGGTTTCAGGCTTTCGTAAATACGGAGGGTGAGACGCCCACCACCGTCACGCACGGACGGATGGCTCCAATCGATCTCGCCGTCTGCGGTTGTGGCAGAGCCGCCTTTGTCCGGACGGTCGTCGCGTTTTTCATAGTCGAAGGTTTTGGCACCAGCGGACAGATCGGCGCCCGCACAAAAAGCCTTGCCCTCGCCGGTGATAATGATGGCGCGCACATCATCGTCAGCATCGGCCCGATCAAAGGCGTCGATCATGTCGAGCATCATCTGACCGGTGAAAGCATTCATCTTCTCCGGACGGTGCAGCGTGATGGTCAGGATGTTGTCCTCGACCTCATATTTGATTGTCTCGTAGCTCATATTTTTCTCCCTATTCAAGCGTTCCTGTTTGGAAGGATATGTTTCCCCTGCGTCACCCTTTGAGGCAGGTAAATCGCAGATCCTTCGCGAATTCAGCGGTGCATAAATGTCTGCACCTGATATAACAGCCTTCGCGACAAGGCTGCAGCAGAAAAGCCAGTACGCGCGTCAGCATATATGCTGCACAGACCAATAAAGACACGCCGGGAGATGACCTAAATGTTCCACCCATGCCACCACGCCGCCAAAAACCCTGACAAGCCTGCCTATATTATGGCGGCAACCGGAGAAGTTGTGACCTATGGCGAGTTGGAAGATCGTACCAACCAAGCCGCGCAATTGTTCCGTGCGGAAGGCCTGAAGCCGGGCGATGCGATTGCCATCTTCATGGAAAACAATGCGCGGTTTCTTGAACTTTGCTGGGCAGCGCAACGGGCTGGTCTTTACTTTACCGCTATCTCGTCACGCCTGACGGCACCTGAGGTCGACTATATTGTGGGCGACTGCGGCGCGAAACTATTCTTCACATCGAGCGCGATTGGCGCGGTGGCAAATGAGCTTGTGGGCCAAGGCCTGCTTAAAGGCGTCACCAAGCGCTTCATGATCAATGGCAAAGATGATGGCTATGAGAGCTATGAAGAAGCTCGCAACGGCATGCCGACGGATCGTATTGCCGATGAAACAGCGGGCACGGACATGCTCTATTCATCTGGAACGACCGGGCGACCAAAAGGCATTCGACGGAAACTATCAGGAGGACCGATTGACGAGGGCGAAGGCCTGCTCAATCTGGTGACGTTGCTCTATGGCATGACGGAAGAGACCATGTATCTCTCACCGGCGCCGCTCTATCACGCAGCCCCCCTTCGCTACAACATGTCCGTGCAGCGCATTGGCGGAACCTGCATCGTGATGGATCACTTTGATCCGGAAGAGTCCCTCAAGCTTATCGAGAAACACAAGATCACCCACTCGCAATGGGTGCCAACCATGTTTGTGCGCATGCTGAAAATGCCGCAGGACGAGCTTCGGAAATATGATCTTTCTTCTCACAAGGTCGCCATTCATGCTGCTGCCCCTTGCCCGGTTCCGGTCAAGCAGCAGATGATCGAATGGTGGGGTCCTGTGATCTATGAATATTACGCGGGTTCCGAAGGCAACGGCTTCTGCCAGCTCAATTCAGATGAATGGATGGCGCACAAGGGTTCCGTCGGCAAGCCGCTGCTGGGCTCAGTCCATATCTGCGACGAAGAAGGTAACGAACTGCCGGTTGGTGAAGCCGGAACGATTTACTTTGCCCCTGCTGAAGACGCCGACCCGGACGATATGTTCGAGTATCACAATGATCCGGACAAAACGAAAGACTCCCGCCACCCAAGCAAACGCGGCTGGTCAACACTCGGCGATGTGGGACGGGTCGATGAAGATGGGTATCTCTATCTCACAGACCGAAAAGCGTTCATGATCATTTCCGGCGGGGTGAACATCTATCCGCAGGAAGCAGAGAACGTCCTCATCACCCATCCTAAAGTCGCAGACGTTGCCGTTATCGGCGTGCCGAATGAAGATTTCGGCGAAGAGGTGAAGGCTGTCGTGCAACCGGTGGACTGGAATGAAGCGGGGCCTGACCTTGAAGCGGAACTGATGGACTTCTGCAAAGAGCAATTGGCGCAAATCAAATGCCCTCGTTCTGTCGACTTTGATGAAGAACTGCCACGGCACCCAACGGGCAAGCTTTACAAGCGCCTCGTAAGGGATCGCTATTGGGGCAATCATGACTCGAAAATCGTCTGAGCCACAGACGAAGAACTCCCCCCGTCGCCCGGGTTCCCTTCCGGGCGACGGGACCATTCGCCGTGAAGACATCACGCCAGCCTTTATCGACCGTCTGGAAAAACAGGTCGCGAGCCTGCCGGACTACTCGCTGATCACTCACGAAGAGCGGGAAGCCTCGCGACAGGCCTTCCTCGCAGGACGCCGCAAGAACCAAAGTCTCTGGGTCTTTGGCTATGGCTCGCTCATGTGGAACCCGGCTATTCACGTTGCACAAACCGCCCGATCCACGTTGTTTGGCTACCATCGCGCCTTCTGTCTGCACCTGGTGATTGGCCGTGGCAGCCCGAAAAAGCCCGGGCTGATGCTGGGGCTTGATGCGGGCGGATCCTGCGTGGGCCTTGCCCATCGAATTGCGCCGGAACATGTCGAAAGCGAAACCGAAATTCTGTGGCTGCGCGAGATGGTGGGCACAGGCTATGTGCCGAAAACTGTGCAGCTGCAAATGGGATCAAAACGGGTCCAGGGTCTCACCTTCGTCGCCAACCGCCAGAGCAAACGCTATGCCGGGCGCATTCCGTTTCAGAAGGCTGTCCGCCGAATGGCGAGCGCGGAAGGTGATATTGGAACGAACAGAGACTATCTCTATCGCACCATCGCCCATCTGAATGAATTTGGCCTCGCGGAAGGCCCCTTGCACGAGCTAGAACGCGCCGTCCGGACACGTGCCGGAGACCTTTAAATTCGCTTGAATCCGGCGTATTATCAGATGTGAACGGGGTACGTTCAAAACCAAAGGTCCGCACATGTCGCTTTTCCGCCCAGCTCTCCTTTCCATGGCTCTAATGATGGGCGCCGCTCTCGCCCTACCCGCGCACGCTGTTGAAACACATTCGTCGGGCAAGAGCTGCCGCAATCAACAGGGTGTGGGTGGCAAGTTTGATCGTGAGTTTTTTGTCTTTTTCGACGTCGCCTCCTCTGCTCTGGACAATGAAGATAAGGCCATCATTCGCGAGGTCTATGAGCGCGCTGAGGGCCAACATGCGGTTCAGATCTGCCTCTTTGGCAAGGCGAGCAAGACTGGCGACCCGGCGTCCAACGCGCGCCTTGCCCGGCAGCGCTCCGAGGCGGTTGCAACTGAGCTCCGACGCCATGGATGGGAACGCGGCCGGATTGCGATTGAACCGGAGGGCGAAACCTGGGGCTGGCTGGAAGATCTTACCTGGGAGGCCGGTGAAGACCGGCGCGTTCGCATCCGTTTGTCGAAATAAAAGGAACCTATCTGAGATGCTCGCCGCCCGCCCTGTCCGAAAACGCCGCGCCAAGCCTGGTGAACGGCTGGCCAAAATGCGGTCGCAGCAGACGGAACGGCTGGAATATCTGGGCTATGTAATCCCTTTTCACCCAATGATCGGCCACAATCTCGGCCCGGGCCTTTTCGACTGGGACCGCCTGGAGCGGCGCCAGATGAAAGAGGCTCATGCAGCAGCCTGGGCGGGCCCTTCTCAGGAAACAGCCATTCGTCGGTTCAAAAAAGCACAATCACTTGGGCTTTCTTATCGTGATTATGTCTTGGAAATTCTGGAAAGAGGCCGTTACCTTTAGGCCAGCTTTTTCAGGGATCATTCCCCAACATCAAAAAACACAATTGGAGGCATTTTTATGCGCATTTTTGACACCGTTGCTGACTACGCGGCGGAAAAAGGAAAAGAAATCGGCGTCAGCGACTGGGTCGAAATCGATCAGGACCGCATCAACATGTTCGCTGAGGCAACCGGCGACCATCAGTGGATCCATATTGATCCTGAGCGTACCCAGAAGGAATTGGGCATGCCCACGATTGCGCATGGTTATCTGACCCTTTCCCTGCTGCCAAAGCTTATGGGCGAAATCAGCGGCGTGAAAAGCGTGACCCGCGGCATCAATTACGGTTCCAACAGTGTCCGTTTCACCAACATGGTGCCCGTTGGCTCCCGCGTACGGGGTCGTCTGTCTCTCAAAGATGCGACGCCTAAGAGCGGTGGCACACAGATCATCAATGAAGTGTCGATCGAAATTGAAGGTCAGGAACGTCCAGCACTGATCGCAGAAACGATTACGCTTCTTTTCGAATAGACGTTTCATCCCTATCTTATGAAGCCTTCGGCGGGCCCACCTGCCGGAGGCTTTTTCATATGTGAAAGACCAACATGTCCCTCGCGCTTCCGCCTACTGCCCCGATTGCCGATGAACGCTCCGTGACCGATACCCGCCACGGCATTACCCGCTCCGATCCCTATGACTGGCTCAGGGACCCGGACTGGCAAACACTGATGAAAGACCCCAGTGTCCTGCAGGCGGACATTCGGGCTTATCTGGAAGCTGAAAACACCTATGCAGACGCGGCCTTCGAACCGCTCGAAAAGTTGCGGACGGTGCTTTTTGAGGAAATCAAAGGCCGGATCAAGGAGGATGACAGCTCCGTACCTGCCCCACATGGTGACTGGCTCTATTACTCCAAATATGAAACCGGGTCACAGCACCCTCTTTTCTGCCGCAAGCCGCGCGCAGGAGGGGAGACGGAAACCATCATCCTTGATGGGAACAAGGAAGCCGAGGCGCAAGCCTATTTCAAAATAGGTGGCGCATCGCGCAGCCCCAATGATGCGCTGTTCGCCTGGAGCAGTGACGTCAAAGGTTCTGAATATTTCACGCTCAAAATCCGTGACATTAAAACAGGCACTGACCTCTCAGACGCCATTCCTGACACTAGCGGCGGGGCGGCCTGGGCGCTCGACAATAAGACGTTCTTTTATGTGCGGGTTGATGAGAACCACCGCCCCAGCAAAGTGTTCCGGCATCAGTTGGGGGAGAATGTTTCTGATGATGTCTGCGTATATGAAGAAGCCGACCCCGGCTTTTTTGTAAGTGTGGGCACGGTGCAAAGCGGGCGCTATATCGTGATCAGCGCGCACGACCATCAGACCAGCGAAAGCCATCTCATTGACGCGACCACGCCGGAGGCCGCGCCAGTGCTGGTGACGGCGCGTGAAGCCGGTGTTGAATATGATCTGGAGCATGACGCGCCAAGAGACCGGTTTCTGATTGTCACCAATGCCGATGATGCAGAAGACTTCAAACTTGTGGAAACGCCGACAGGTTCTCCAGACCGCAGCAATTGGCGGGACGTCCTCCCCCACCGGCCGGGAACCCTGCTCCTTGATCATTGTGCCTATCAGGATTTCCATGTTCGCCTGGAACGGGAAGACGGATTGAACAAGATCATTGTCCGGGCGCTTGAGGACGACAGCGAGCACGCGATCTCGTTTGAAGAGGAAGCATTTGATCTCGGTTTCATGGCCGGGCTCGAATATGAAACATCTCAAGTCCGGTTTTCCTATTCTTCCATGACCACACCGGAACAGATTTTCGATTATGATATGGGGACCCGCGCGCGCGTGCTTCTGAAAGAACAGGAAGTGCCAAGCGGCCACAATTCAGCCGACTATGTGACCGAACGGATATTCGCGACTGCCAAAGATGGTGTCCAGGTTCCCATCTCTCTTGTCTATCGTGCAGACGCCAAGCTCGACGGGTCAGCGCCCTGCCTGCTCTACGGTTATGGCGCCTATGGCATCTCTATGCCCGCGTCTTTCTCGGTCAGTCGTCTGAGCCTTGTTGATCGAGGCTTTATCTATGCCATCGCGCATATTCGGGGCGGCAAAGAACGCGGCTATGGCTGGTACAAGGATGGCAAGCTCGACAAGAAACCAAACACGTTCACAGACTTTATTGCGGCTGGCGAACATCTGGCCGCCAAGGGCTATACGGCGCGCGGCAATATTACCGCGCACGGTGGCAGCGCGGGCGGCATGCTGATGGGGGCGGTTGCGAACCTGGCACCGGACCTCTTCAAAGGCATTGTTGCGGAAGTGGCCTTTGTCGATGTGCTCAACACCATGCTGGACGACACATTGCCGCTCACCCCCCCTGAGTGGCTGGAATGGGGCAACCCGATTGAAGACAAATCAGCCTATGAGGCGATAGCCGCCTATTCGCCCTATGACAATGTCACCGAGCTAGCCTATCCCAACATCCTGGCGCTCGCCGGCCTGACCGACCCGCGGGTGACCTATTGGGAACCGGCCAAGTGGATTGCAAAACTGCGCGCGCACTCAACCAGCGGCAATGCCATTCTCTTCAAGACCAATATGGATGCAGGCCACGGGGGCGCCGCTGGGCGCTTTGAGCGGCTCAAGGAAACCGCTCTTGTCTATGCGTTCGCGCTTGCCATTCACGGGATGGCTTAAAGTTTAGACAGGCTTATCGCCAATGACCGTTACCCGCTCCATGCGGCGTTCTGCAGGCCAATAGTCTGAGACCGCGTAATGCTGGGCAGAGCGGTTGTCCCAAAAGGCGATGGAATTGTTTTCCCACTGGAACCGGCACTGATATTCCGGAATGGCCGCGCGTGAATAGAGGAACTGCAACATAGCGTCTGACTCAGCGCGGTCCCACCCTTCAATATATTGGGTGAAGGCGAGGTTCACGTAGATGGATTTTTTGCCGCTCTCCGGGTGTGTGCGGATCACCGGGTGATGCGGGTTCGGATATTTCTTGTTGTAGACTTCAATCTCCTCATCCGAGAGGCCCTTCTTTCGCAGCCCTGCGCGGAAGTTGGCGAAATCGTGGACTGCGATAGCACCATCCAGTTTTTCTTTGATCTCGTCGGACAAGTCCTCATAGGCCATTTCCATATTGGCAAAGAGCGTGTCCCCGCCTTTTGGCGGCACTTCGCGGGCCCGCAAAATGGAGCCAAGAGACGGCTCCAGCCGCCAGGTCACATCAGAGTGCCAGGTGTTTTCGCGGCCCTTATTGTCCTTGTTGTGAAAGATTTTCAGGACCTCAGGGTTCTCTGCATTCTGTGGCCCGAAAGGATGAACTTCGAGATCACCGAACCTGCGAGCAAAATCCAGGTGCTGTTCTGTGGTGATGTCCTGATCGCGGAAGAAGAGAACCTTATAGTCCACAAGAGCGGCGCGCAGCGCTGCGGCCACTTCGTCGCTGACCGGCTGCCTGAGGTCGATTCCATAAACGGTGGCGCCGATGCTGGGACTCAACGCGTCAAACGTCAGCTCTAAGGCCTCTGCGTTTTTAATTGCTGCTGGGGCATTCATCGCCGATCTCCTCCCGAGGTAGTGCGATTAAATGTAGGAACTCAGTCTGCCGTGCGTTGACGCAGGCCGCTCCAAAATGATTTACTAATTCCACAGAGCGGAATTCAAAAACCGGGCGAACATGGCGGAAAGAAACATTGAATCACTAACCCGGGGGCTCGCCGTGGTCGAGGCCTTGAATCGGCGGGTCTATACGACGCTCGCGGACCTGCATGAGGATACAGGGCTGCCAAAATCCACGCTTGTCCGGTTGCTCGATACGCTGATCTCAACTGGCTACGCCCGGCGGATTTCCCGAAGCGCCGGCTATTGCCTGACAGACCGGGTCACGCTGCTCGCAGGCGGGTTTCAAAGTTCCGACCAGATTGTCGAGGTATCGCGCGCGCATCTCCGTGCGGTCACGCGGGACCATAAATGGCCGCTCGCCATCGCCACGTTGGATGGCGATGCGATGCAGGCGCGCTACAGCACCCTCTCGCATTCGCCCTTTGCGCTCGACCGAATTTATATCGGGCGACGCATCCCGCTTCTTATCTCCGCCATGGGCCGTGCCTATTTCGCCTTCTCTTCAGATGAGACACGGGCGCTTTTGCTAGCGACACTTCAGGGGACAGGTCGAGAAACCGATCGAGCCGCCTTGGATGAGCAATATGTCGAACGCTTGATCGAAACCGTCCGCAGTGATGGATATGCGGTGTCAGGCCCTGTGCAGGATGATCGCGCCTTTGGGCTCGCCGTACCTGTGTTAAAAGACGGCGAAGCACAGGCCGCCATCACCATGCGGTTCATCCGCTCTGCGATCACGCCTGCGGATGCTGCCAAGCAGTTCATTCCCATATTGAAAAGCACAGCCAAGGACATTGCTGCGGAAATTTGATGGGGCTTAGCCTTCCGCGACCGGCGTGATTGTAATCACTACTTCCCCTGCACCTTCCGGTGTCACGGTAACCTTCTGCGCAACGGCGTCATAGTCGGCCGTGCCTCCCTCAACAGACAGGCTATAGCCGTCCGGGTATTGCAACACGGGGACAAATAGAGTTGCCTCGCCGCTTCCCTCAGGCTGGTAACGCGAGACAAACTCTCTCGTCTCAAGCGTGAATCTGGTTTCAAGAGGGGTGCCTTGGCAAGCCTGAAGGTAGGGTCGCACAAATCCTTTGAGCGCGCGGCCGCCGGAATTGATGTCGTTTGGATCGTCCTGCTGATCCCGACTGAAAATGGATAAGTCTTCCTGGTTCCATCCGTCGCCAATGGCGAGATCATTTGAGTTAGACACTGTGTAGTTCCAATGGGTCGAACTCAAATGCAGATCATCGAGCGCATTATAGAGAAACTCCAGCGCCAGAACATGGGACGTCCAAGGGGCTTCCGATCGGTCCCCGTCAGCCCAGGCCTGATAGGCGGTGGCGCCATCCAGGTCGTAAGGAATGCCGCATTCGCCAATCAATGTTGGTGCTCCCGTTCCCCCGTTTAGGGTACGACCTGCATTGCGAATGTTCGACAGCTGCCGTTTGTAATGTGCCTCAATTTCCTCACGCCCGTTCAATGTCTTGCCTGAGAAGGGGTTGACCGCGGTGGGGTACATAAAGGTCTTGGTCGACAAGGTCGCGATGTCATACCAGTGTGATGCATTCACCGTGCGGTCGGGCGTCTCTTCCGGGAAGGCACCGCCTAAGAGCCCGGTAAACGGATCAAGCTCAGCAAAGATCAACCAGTCATCGCGCACCGCGCGCACTTCCTTTGCGACCTTGTCGAAGAATGGCGCCATATAGTCATCTTCCAGATCGACTTGGCGACCCTCAACCGATTGGAAGAAGTCTTCGCGGAGAGGCTCAACACCCTCATTCGTGCGGCGGTAAGCGCCTGCTTTTTCAAACGGGTCATCAGCTCCCGGCAGCCAGCAGTCCACATTGTTCGGATTGACCTGTCGGTCTTCCGTGACGACCGAGGCCATGTGCTCCAGCGAAAACTCAAGCTGGGGAACAGAGCGGGTAACGCCTCGTGCTACCGCCAGGCCGTCCAGCGCTGACCAGGCAGGCCCTGGCGTTGCTATGCGTGGATTTTCCTCTGACTTCCCAACATGCTGATAAGACAGACGTTGGCCGACAAAACCTGTGCCTGGTTCATTCAGTGTGTCGAACCCAATCACGTTGGGCAGATCCTTTACCCGTTTTGCGATCTCCACGAGACAACCTGCATAATGGTCCTGCAGATAGTCCTGTACATTCTGACCTTCAATGATCATGTCGGGCGCGAAGTCACGACCCGCAAAGAAGAGTGTCCACATGATTCCATTGGCCGGCAGACGGTAGTTCTGCGCCCAGGTCATGGTCGGGTAATTGTCTTCCTGACGCCCACCACGAGCATAGTCATATTTGTATTGCATGACATGGGCGGCGCCCGCCTCATGGAATTTGGTGAAGTCGAGCCCAACTTTTTCAAAGATCCAGGCAGGCGCGCCGTCGCCCCCCGTCATGCGACTCCAGACATCCTGGTGAAAGTCGACAAAAACATAGAGGCCATACTCCCCTGCCCGTCGACAGAGTTCAGCGTAATAGTCGAGATAGTCCGTGTCATAATCGCGCGGACCGGCATGCTCCACCGCTTCCCAGGTGGTCAGGAGGCGCAGGCAATTGAAGCCCCAGGCGGCGAGCCGTGAAAAATGTTCATCAGCTTCTTCGATGGGAAAGGGACGTCCGACAAAGGACACTGTCCGATGATCTGAGAAGTCTGTCGGGTGGTTGGTTCCACCATCGGGATAGGGCATTTTGCAGTCGCCGCCGAGATTGACCCCGCGCAAGATGACCCTGCGACCTTCCGCATCGATGAACCATGACCCGTCAATGCCGATTCTTGGTAAAGCCACCCTCTGTCTCCCGTCCTGCCGTTTTATTTTGTTGGGTGGCATCAAACAGGAAAGAAGCCCGCGCTGCAATCGTAACTGTGACTTGTCAATCACCCGTCAGTCACCCATTCTGCGGCCCGTACTATTTCAGCAGGTGGTTTTCCATGAGCAATGCATCCCTTCTTCCCTTGCCCGCACACCCTGACGGTGTTGCCTGGCCCACCAATGACTGGGCTTGTGCAGAACCAAAGGCGGGGGTTGATCGAGCAAGACTGGATGCGCTGATCGATGATGGATTTGGTGCGCAAAACGGTCCTGACATGGGGGAGACACATGCGCTGCTGGTGGTCCAGCACGGCAAGATTGTAGCGGAACATTACCGAGACGACTTCACTGCAGCTTCAACCTTTCCGTCCTGGTCGAAAGCAAAAAGCATCACACAGGCGCTCATTGGTATTCTGGTGCGCGAAGGCAAGATCGACATTCATGCAAGAGCAGATGTGCCCGAATGGGAAGACCCTTCAGATCCAAGACATTCGATTACACTGGATCAGTTGCTGCGCATGTCGAGCGGCCTCGCGTTTCGCGAAGAATATACAGACCAGGCGCCATCTGACGTGATCGAAATGCTATGGGGCGCAGGCAAAGAGGATACAGGTGCGTTTGCCGCCTCTTTTGATCTTGAACATCCAGTTGATTCCTATTGGTCGTACTCCAGTGGCACGACCAATATTGTCGCGCGCTGTGCAGCACGCGCCCTTGGCTCGACGGGCCCTGAGTTCGAAAAGTTCATGCGGGAGGAACTGCTTGATCTGATCGGCATGAAGAGCGCTGAACCAAAGTTTGACGATGTCGGCACGTTTATCGGCTCATCCTTCTGTTTCGCCACGGCGCGGGATTTTGCGAAATTCGGGACACTTTATCTGCGCGATGGCGTCTGGGACGGGAAACGCATCCTTCCTGAAGGTTGGGTGGACTATGCCCGCACACCCACTGCGCAAACACCACAAATGCTGACCGATGACGGCCCTTACGGCGCGCACTGGTGGCTCGAACGCGGTGGCCCCGGAAGCTTCTCCGCGAACGGATTTGAAGGGCAGTTCACCATCGTAGTGCCTGATTGCGACCTTGTGTTGGTGCGCCATGGCAAAACAGATGCAAGCCTCGGCCCCAATATGAAGGAGTGGATGGCCAACGTGGTCGATTGTTTCAGGTGTTAGAGGAGAGCGCTTCCCCTCTTGCCGCAAACGTTTAAGATCACGCCAACAAACATTCACATGTGGGGAAACAAGATGAACGCTGAAACACCTTTTACAACGCCTGAAGATGTCGGGCTCGATAGTTCCAAGCTTTCGAATATCCCCTCCTATTTCGGATCCTATGTGGAAAAAGGCAAGCTGGCCGGCGTCTCAACGCTGGTGGCACGGGGCGGCAAGATTGCCCATTTTGAAACCGTGGGTGAGCGGGACCGGGAGAACTCCCTTCCACTTGAAAAAGACACGATCTTCCGCATCTATTCCATGTCGAAGCCCATCACCTCTGTTGCTTTGATGATGCTCTATGAGCGCGGACTCTTTCAGCTTTCCCACGAAGTGCATCGCTATATTCCCTCCTTCAAGAAATTGCAGGTCTGGGATGGCGGCACCTATGACGACTATCGCACGAAGCCCTGCGAACGGGCGATGACGATCCGGGACCTGCTCACGCACACGTCCGGCCTGACCTACGGCTTTATGCATGTGCATCCTGTCGACAAGATTTATCGCAAGAACGGGATTGAAGGCGCGGCCACTGCAAACGGCATGAACCTTGAAGAATTCTGCGACGCTCTCTCGGAGATTCCCCTGCTCTTCTCCCCCGGCACGCAATGGAGCTATTCCGTCGCTACGGATGTTTGCGGCAGATTGGTGGAAGTCCTGTCAGGGCAGCCGCTCGACAAATTTTTGCAAGAGAACATTTTCGATCCGCTTGGCATGGTGGACACCGGCTTCATGGTACCTGCAGATAAGCTTTCGCGTTTTGCGGCTAACTATGAAAAAGATCCAAAGACCCGCGAAGTTCGCCTCTTTGATCCCGGCAGTGACAAAAGCACCTATGCCACGCCAAAACCCTTCTTCTCCGGCGGCGGTGGGCTCACCTCGACCATGACCGATTATTGGCGCTTCTGTCAGATGTTCCTGAACGGCGGTGAGCTGGACGGGGTGCGCATTCTCTCACCAAAGACCGTCGACTATATGACCCTCAATCACCTGCCGGGCGGCAAGACCATGCCCGAAATGGATCAGTCCGCTTTCTCGGAAACAGGCTCGGAAGGCACCGGCTTCGGCTTGGGCTTTTCGGTGATCATTGACCCTGCTGAAGCGCAGGCTGTGACATCAGAGGGCAATCATTCCTGGGGCGGCGCGGCGTCGACCTATTTCTGGATTGATCCCCAGGAAGATCTTATCGGTATTTTGATGACCCAGCTTATGCCGTCGCGGGCCTACCCCTTGCGTCCACAAATGCAACAATTGGTCTATGGGGCGCTCGTCGACTAGGCCTGTTTGAAGCGAGACATCATGGCAGACAAAGCCTTGAGCGAAGCAGCACAAGCTTCGCTTAAAAAACATGCGGCCGACCCAGTGGTGCTCGCCGCCCATGACAGCGCTTGGGCGGATCAGTTCGCAGGTCTGGCGGCGCAAATGAAGGCGGTCTGTGCTGACAAGTTCGTTACCATCCATCACATTGGCAGCACGAGCGTGCCGGGGCTTGCTGCCAAGCCCCTAATCGACATGATGCCGGAGCTGCGACGCCACGAGGACGGCCCGTCGCTCGTGCCCTTATTGGAACCATTGGGCTTCCTTTATTTCGGCGCCTATGGGATTGAAGGCCGTCATTTCTTCCGTCGCAAAGGCGATGTTGACGTGAATGTGCACATGTTCGAGACAGGCCATATCGAGATTGAACGGCATCTGGTTTTTCGTGATGCGCTCAGGTCCGATCCAAAACTCCTGGCAGCTTATCAAGGCATGAAAGAAGAGCTGGCCGCACGCTTTCCCAATGATGTGGACAGCTATGCGCGCTCAAAGAGTGACTTCATTGAAGGTGTTCTTCGCGAGCTGGGCGCGCCGGAACGGCCTGCTGGACCGGACAGCTGATGCCCTTATGGATCCCCATCACGATTGCAGCCGCCTTCCTGCAGAATCTGCGCTCAGCGCTTCAGCGACAATTGGCGCAGGATCTGACCGCCACGAGCGCCACCTATGTTCGCTTCCTCTTCGGCTTGCCGGTTGCGATCCTCTATCTGTGGGCCTTGCTGGTCACGTCGGACGTCAGCCTCTCTGCGCCGCCCACTGAATTTTTTGTTTACGCGACAGTCGGCGGTATTGCACAGATTATCGGAACGGTTCTGCTCGTCGCCCTATTCGCCCATCGCAACTTTGTTGTGGGAACCACCTATTCGAAAACAGAAACCGTCCAGACCGCCCTGTTTGGTATTTTTGTTTTCGGCGAGACCATTACGCTCGGCGCGGGTATAGGCATCGCTGTCAGCCTTGTGGGTGTGATCGCCATCTCCATGGCCCGAACTGAAGCCTCGCCGTCAGCGCTGGTCACATCGCTCACTGAAAGGGCGGCGCTCATGGGGATCGGGTCGGGGGCTGCCTATGGCGTCGCCGCGGTCTGCTATCGGGCTGGTTCCCTGTCTCTTGGCATGGACGGGTTTCTGGTCCCCGCCGCCGTCACCCTCGCGGTGGTTCTCACCATCCAAACGGTGCTGATGACAGGCTGGCTTGTGTGGAAAGACCGCGCCTCGCTCATCGCCACATTGAAGAACTGGCCTGCCTCGCTTGCCATCGGCGTTGCCGGTGCCCTGGGCTCAGTTGGATGGTTTACCGCCATGACACTTCAGAATGCGGCTTATGTGCGCGCGCTCGGCCAGATTGAACTGGTCTTCACCTTTGCCGTCTCCTGGTTCTGGTTTCGAGAACGGGCAAATGCGAAGGAAGTTGCCGGCGTGTTGTTGATTATCGGTGGCCTTATCGTCTTGGTTCTGGGAACGTAGCGAACATGCCCATAGAGATACGCTCCGAAAAACCAGGAGATGAAGCGGCCATTTATGAGCTCACGCGCATTGCATTTGAGCCAATGTTCTTTAGCGATGGGACCGAGGCGCCTCTTGTCACCGAATTGCGCAAAGACGGAGACCTCACGATCTCCTTGGTCGCCGAGATTAACGGCGAGATAGTCGGACACATCGCTTTCTCTCCAGCCACCATCAATGGCCGCCACGATGGTTGGTTTGGCCTTGGCCCTGTTTCTGTTCACCCAAATATTCAAAAGCAGGGGATCGGGCGTCAGTTGGTGGAAACAGGCTTAAAGATGCTGGAAGAAGATGGCGCAACCGGATGCGTGCTCACGGGCAATCCCGATATTTACAGTCGCCTCGGCTTCCAAAGCGACGGGAATCTCGGCTACGGCTCATTGGACAAGCAGTTCATACAATGGATCGTCTTTAACGGTCCGACTCCAATCGGCGAGCTGCAGTTCGCGCCTGCCTTTGGGGATGAATATCCAGAAGACTAATCCGGCGCACCTGCCGTCAACCGTTGCCTACCAGGCAATCTTATGCAGGCACATCGCCGGCAATCGTCGTACGATGCATGACCCGCAAATGCCCGTCATAGCCCCCGTCTGCCAAATGCAGACAACAGCGATTGTCCCAAAGGGTCAGCATGTTCTGCCGCCATTTGTGGCGATAGACATATTTATCCTGCACCATATGAGCGAAGAGTTCGCCTAAGAGCGACTGGGCCTCGCCCTCTTCCATTCCGTCAATACCGATTGTGTAGGTCGGACTCACAAAGAGAGCCTTGCGGCCTGTCACCGGATGGGTGCGCACAAGGGGATGAAGCTGTTTGGTTTCCGCCTTGGTAGACGAAATGATTTTCATCGTGCGTTTTTCGGTCTCCTGCGCAAACAGGCCCTTTGAGCCATACGGTAGTATGGCGCTGTGGATCGCCATCAACCCCTCAAGACGTGCCTTCATCTCAACAGACAGATCCTCATAGGCTCTTGTGCCATCGGCATAGAGCGTATCGCCGCCTACGGGGGGCGTTACTTCGGAATGCAGGATCGTTCCAGCGGGCGGCGCCTCCTGGAAGCTCCAGTCTGAATGCCAGCCCGCGCCGAAATTGGTGGCTTTCTCATCTGGCTCGCGGCGCAATTCGAGCACGTGGGGCCGGCCTTCCATGGACTTGATGAACGGGTCTTCGCCAAACTCCCCAAACTGAAGCGTGAAGGCCTCCAGCTCATCGAGCGTCAGGGGTTGGTCAGGGAAATAAATCACGCCGTGGGCTGCCCAAGCGTCTTTCACCTCTTGGAGAGTTTCCGCCGACAAGGGCTTTGAGATATCGAGACCAGCGATGCCTGCACCAAACCCGTCGGCATGTGGGCTCACTTCAATAGACTGAAAACCTGAAACCTGTGTTTGCGCCATGTCTTCTCCCCCTTGGTGCCACAAAGACTAGCGCCAGATCACCTGCTCCGCACCCTCGAAATTCAGGGCTTGCACCAAATCAAAAGTATCTATGTCATTTCCCCCCACACATATGGAGGCAGGAATGAGCAAAGAGAAGAAATCGACAGATATGTATGTAGATTTGCCTGATGGCCTTACGCGAGATCAGATGATGGGCGTCGTCGAACGGGCGGCGGAGCGGGTCGGCCTCTACATTTCGCATATTGGCAGCTATTCACGGAAAAAATACCCGAACTCGGTCCATTGGCATTTTAAACGGGATGCCAAGGAACCGGGCTTGATCGACGCGACCTATTGGGACGTAAAATCACTACTCTGGCTCATGGTTCGCCACCGGGAACCTGAGTGGGTTCAAAAGACGGCCCCTAAACTCAGGCGTGCCTTACGCCAGGAGGTGCAAGCCCTGTCGGGCATATAAAAAAAGGGCCCGGCATGGCTGCCAGGCCCCTAACAAATCGACAGATCAAATCACTCCGCAGCTTGCGCGCTCGAATTGCCAGACATGCCACCAAGGCGGCTTGCGATAATGGCTTCCGCTTCGCTGACGATGCGGGAAATGAGTTCCCCACAGGTCGGCACATCATGGATCAGACCCTGAACCATGCCCGCTGACCAGATGCCGTAGTTTGGATCGCCTTCTTCGTACACGACCTTGCCCCGGGCCCCTGCAACCAGATGGGCAATGTCTTCGATCTTGGCATTGCCCTTCCGCTCAATCGCCACCACTTCCTGGCTCACATCATTGCGGGCCACGCGGGCGGTGTTGCGCAGGGTGCGGAAAATGAGGTCGGTCGCCCGTTCGTCATTCTCAACAATCTGCTCTTTCACCTTCTGGTGGATCGGTGACTCAGCCGTCGCCATGAAGCGTGTGCCCATATTGATACCCTCAGCACCCAGTGCGAGCGCTGCCACGAGGCCACGGGCATCTCCAAACCCGCCAGATGCGATCATCGGGATTTTCACCTTGTCCGCTGCAGCAGGGATCAGGATCAGGCCTGGGATGTCATCTTCACCAGGATGACCCGCACACTCGAACCCGTCGATGGAAATGGCGTCCGCCCCCATCTTTTCCGCTTTCAGAGCGTGACGGACGGCAGTGCATTTGTGGATGACTTTCACGCCGGCTTTTTTGAGTTCAACAATGTGATCTGCCGGGTTGTTGCCCGCCGTCTCAACAATCTTCACACCGCTGTCGATGATGGCCTGGCGATATTCTTCGTAAGGAGGCGGTTTCAGGGCTGGTAGGATGGTGAGGTTCACACCGAAAGGTTTGTCTGTGAGGCCCTGACACTTCTTGATCTCTTTTGCGAGATCTTCTGGCGTTGGCTGTGTGAGCGCCGTGATGAACCCCAGACCGCCGCCATTGGCGACGCCTGCAACGAGTTCAGCGCGCCCCACCCATTGCATACCGCCCTGGGCGATCGGGTGTTCGACACCGAACAATTCCGTAAATCTTGTTTTGAGCACGATTGTCTCCCCTGTTTGTCGGCTTTCCGTCAGTTCTTATGTCTGCTTCAGGCCGACCCAAAAATTCCGATGCTCCAGATTTAGCAAATCGTGGGCGTCCATGCATCCCCGCTCGTGTTCCTTGATCCTAAACGCAGTCGCACCTTGAATTTTCCGCTCGGGCGCTCCACATTACCGTTCATAATTGCACAAGTTGAGATCGCATATGAACACGGGCGCTGATTGGAATCTCTTTCGCACCTTCCTGGCTGTCGCCGATGCCGGGTCGCATTCCGCTGCCGGACGACGGCTCAAACTAAGCCACGCCACGGTGGGGAGACATATTGCGGAGCTTGAACGGCACCTCGGGCAGAAGCTGTTCGTCCGGGATGCCGATGGGTATGCCCTTACCCCCGCCGGTGACCATCTGAAGCATGAAGCAGACCTCATGGCGTCCGCCGCTCTGCGGGCAGAACGTATCGCAGCGGCAGAGGGCGAAAGCCCCAAGGGCGTGGTGCGGGTTTCCACCGCTGCGACGCTGGCCGGGTATTGGCTGATGCCGCACATGCAGGAGTTCCACGAGACCTATCCAGATATTGAGATGGAATATGTTACCGACGCCTGGCCGGCCAGTGTGCGCCGGCGCGAAGCAGACATCGTGATCCGGTTATATGGACCCGGTCAGGAGAATCTGGTCGGCAAGAAGATCGCCCGCGTCGGCGTCGCCTTCTACGCGTCCAAAGATTACGTGGAAAAACACGGGCTTCCCTCTGCTAGAGAAGAATGGGCCTCTCACACTGTGATTGGATTTTCCGGCGCAGCGGCAGAGACCGACCTCAACAAATGGTCCAACCATGTAACCCGAGACGCACCTACCTGGCTGCGATGCTCGTCCACCGCCGATCAGCTGCGTGCCGTGCGCCAAGGGGTCGGTATATCCGTGCTCACCTGCCTCATCGGCGACCAGCATCCAGACCTGGTGCGGATTGCGCCGGACAAATTGTTCAGCGCCACAGACGTCTGGCTGCTCGCTCATCCGGATCTGCGCCAGACCGAGCCCGTCGCCACCGTTTTTGATTTTATTGCCGAGCGCGGCAAACAGGACCGGGACCACCTGCTTGGTCGGGTTTCCTAGCGTCACTGGGGCCGGCACACTGTTCAAGAAGTGACATCGACCTGATCATAAACGAACCTGTCAGTCGCCAAGAACCGCTCTATATTCCCGCTCAACAACGTTAAACCAGATCGTTTGGAGATTGATCCATGTCGCTACCTCCTGTCTTACAAAATTCGCTGGAAATCCCGGTGGTGGGCTCGCCGCTCTTCATCGTGTCAGGACCAGAACTTGTCATCGCTCAGTGTAAGGCAGGGATTGTCGGGTCCTTCCCTGCTTTGAACGCGCGTCCAGAACCTGTTCTGGAAGAGTGGATCATCCGCATCAAGACAGAACTTGCGGAATACCAGGCGGCGAACCCGGACAAGAAGGTGGCGCCGTTTGCAGTGAACCAGATCTGCCACTCGTCTAATAATCGTCTGATGCATGACATGGAGGTCTGCACCAAGCACGAAGTGCCGATCATCATCACGTCGCTTCGTCCGCCTGCAGAGATTGTGGAAGCCGCCCACTCTTATGGTGGGAAAGTTTTCCATGACGTCATTAATGTGAAGCACGCCAAGAAGGCCGCTGAACAAGGCGTTGACGGTTTGATCCTCGTTTGCGCCGGTGCGGGCGGACATGCGGGCACGCTCTCCCCCTTCGCGCTGGTGCGGGAAGTGAAGGAATGGTTTGACGGCACGATCCTTCTGTCCGGCTCCATCTCTGATGGCTTCTCAGTGGCCTCAGCCCTCGCGCTTGGGGCGGACCTTGCCTATATCGGGTCGCGCTTCATTTCGACGGAAGAAGCAAATGCCGACGCAGCCTATAAAGAAGCGCTGCAAAAATACGCTGCCGACGACATTATCTACTCAAACCTCTTTACAGGTGTGCATGGCAACTACCTTGCGCCCTCCATCGCAGAGGCCGGCCTTGACCCCGAAAACCTGCCCACAGCTGACAAATCCAAAATGAACTTTGGGTCCGGCGGCAATATGAAGCAGAAGGCCTGGAAAGACATTTGGGGCTGTGGCCAGGGCATCGGCCTGATCAATGATGCGCCGCCCGTGGCAGACCTAGTTGCCCGCATGAAGGCAGAGTTTGACGAAGCCCGCGAACAATTCAACGCCAAGGCCAGCTAACCAAAGCTCGCTGTAAGGAATGACAAGCCCCGCGGGATACATCTGCGGGGCTTTTTTTTGTCCCCTCTCACGTCGCAACTAAAAATTAACCATAAGCGCTCCTGCCCTGGCGCCGCTTAGGCAAAATCTAGCGATCGGTCTTTTTGTAAAACATTGCTTTTATTTCTCTTAAGACTATCGGACTAGGCTTGATCCCAAACCAGTTGGACCATGAGCTTGGGGACTAGTGGCATGAGGATTGTGGAACAAACGCTCGCGGAGCAGATGAAGTTCTCCGACCGGGAGATCGAGAAACGCAAACAGCTTTTTGACCTTAAAGGCGAAGATGTCGCGATATTGCTGTCCTGCAAAACTGCTGTGACCGAGCGTCTGGACTGGGCCATAGATGAGTTCTACGCCCGGCAAGTCGATGACCCTGAAATCGCCCTGATTATTGGCGATGCAGAAACACTCTCCCGCCTGAAAGGCGCGATGCGGAACTACATCGTCGAGCTGTTCGGTGGTGTATATGACAATGACTATGTGAACTCCCGCCTGCGCGTCGGCAAAGTACATTGGCGCATCGGTGTTACACCCAAATTTTTCCTGTCAGCGCTTCGACGTTTGAATGTAGTGCTCTGCGCCATCATGGACGAAATATCCGAGAGCCCCATTGAGCTTCATGCGCGGAAGGAAGCCATCCAAAAGATCCTCTTCTTTGATTCACAACTGGTCTTTGACACTTACATTAATGCCCTCAGCACTGAGGTCTCTGCCGCGCAAGAGGAGACCGCGGCCTATGCACGCGGTCTTGAAGAAGAAGTGGCCCTGCGCACCCATCAAATGAAAGAGCTCACGCTTACTGATGAGCTCACGGGCGTCAACAATAAGCGCGCCTTTGGTGAGCATGCCAAGCGGGAAATGTCGGGCGCTCAACGGGCGAACCGCCCGCTCTCCCTTCTCTATATTGACATTAATGACTTCAAACTTCTGAACGATACTTTGGGTCATCAGGTGGGTGACGATTTGCTGGTCAAGGTGGCGCGCCATCTGGCTGGTGCTTCAAGGGAGAGCGATATTGTCTGCCGATTGGGCGGTGATGAGTTCTGCGTTCTCATGCCGGACGCTCCCGCCTCGGCCGCTCTTGATATTGCCGAACGATTTGCAGAACTCATGTATGAGGAAGCCAGTTCCCCCTGCGGGGCCAGCGTGGGCATTGCCACAACAGGCCCGACGCAGTTTTGTACCATCGAAGAGCTTGTCACCCAGGCGGATCAGAGCATGTACAAGGCCAAGCAGCGCAACAAGGGCGGCAAACCTGGCCTCGTATGCATCGACAACCCTCTGCTCTCTTCGAGCGATCAAGATGGTGCCCTGCAGCAAGAACAAAACTTGCACAGCCAAGCCGGTTGAGTGCTCCTCTATACAGTCACTTCTTGAGCGGTGCTTTGAGACGCAGGGCTTTTGAGGCAGCCCATGCCTTCAAGCGATTGCGCAAGCGCCCTATCAAGTGGCGTGTGGGGCTCGTCGCTTAAAAACGCAACGAGCTTTGCATTGTCGAGCGCGACCGTTTCCTTCCAGAGATACCGCATCTCCAGCAATTCGCGCAGCATGCGCACAAAGGGCGATGCGAAGCGGATCAGGCCCCAAGGCATCTTTTTCACCTTCATGTTCTCATCGCCCGCAGCGCGGGCAATCGCTTTTGCCATATCAACGCCCTGGTCGAAGACGTGCCCACGGAAGTGAAACATGTCGTTCCGACCCAATCGCTGCTCTTGTTCCATCAGCTGACGGAATGTTTCAGCTAGATCCGGCAGGTAAGCCCAGGCATGGCCCTTGTCGTGCAGGCCTGGATAGACAACCGACTTAATCTCTTTGCCGGGCTTCACTATCGCATTCGGCAACCAAGAGCCCGGCGCATGAGCGCCGAAAAAGTCCCCTGCCCGCACGGTGAGGGACTTGATGCCCGCATCCACCATCATCTGTTCCATCTCCACGCGGATGGCACCTTTCTTGGTCAGGGGATTTTGCGGAGAGGTCTCAGAGAGCAGTGGCCAGGCGTCCGGCCCGAAATTATAGACGTTGCCCGGGAAAAGCAGCCGGACCTCTTCCGCTTTAGCGGCCGCAATCGCGTTGGCGAGCATGGGCACCGCGCGCTCCCGCCACTTCTGATAGCCGGGCGGGTTGGCACCATGGAAGATTGCGTCCACGCCCTTCGCCGCTTTGAGCACGTCTTTTAATTTCAAGGCGTCACCCTTCCGCCATTCTGCGATGCCGAGGTGATCAAACTTTTTTGCGGCTTCCTTCGGCTTTCGGGCAAGGGCGCGGACGGTCCAGCCGCCACGAGCAAAGGATTTGGCTATCTCACTGCCGATACCACCTGTGGCACCAATGATGAGAAGGGTTTTTGAAGAGGGCTGGCTTGCTTGTTTCATCAGACTTGCTCCGTTTTGATTGCCCTTCTGATATGCGTGAAACGTGCATGAATATAAATTGCCTAATTACGTGGTTTATCTATACTTTTTTGTATGAATGAGATTGAACCAGATTGGGCACTCTATAGATCCTTCCTCGCAGTCATGCGTGAGGGCAGCTTGTCTGCCGCCGCTGCCTCGCTGAAGCTCACGCAGCCGACGCTCGGGCGCCATATTGACGGGCTTGAGGCGGCACTCGAGACCCCGCTCTTTACCCGCTCTCGGATGGGCCTCGCGCCGACGGACGCCGCGCTGGAGCTTTTGCCCCATGTAGAGACCATGGAGGCCGCTGCCGCTGCCCTTCTCCGCACCTCAAGCGGGGAAGCTGCGGAGGAACGCGGCACGGTGCGGCTCACCTCTAGTGAGATCATGGGCGCGGAAGTACTCCCTGCCATGCTCGCCCGCTTCCACGCGCAATATCCCCATATCGATATAGAGCTCAATCTGGATGACCGTCAGCAAGATCTGTTGAGGCGTGATGCGGATATAGCGCTTCGCATGGCCCGGCCCGCACAGGCAGCCTTGGTGGCGCGCCATGTCGGAAATGCGCGGGTCAATCTCTATGCCCATACGTCCTATCTTGCCGATCACCCCCTGCCCAGCTCTCTCGCAGACATTACAGGCATGGCGGTGATCGGATATGACGACAATTCGCGGATTCTGGACCTTATCCGGATCGGAAAGCTATCCGTACCACCCAACACATTTACTCTGCGCAGTGATTCAGAACTCGCGCAGCTGGCGTTGCTGAGGGCCGGGGCTGGCATCGGCGGCTGTCAGGCTGGAATTGCCCGCCGTGACCCTGATCTGCGCCCTGTATTTCATGGTCAATTCGAATTCACCATGGAAATGTGGCTTGCCTATCACGAGGACCTGAGAGCAAGCCGTCGGGTCCGGCTTTTGGTCGATTTCCTGGCGGCAGAGCTTCAAGGCTACGCTGCGGAAAACGCCATTTAGCGGGACGCGTGTCCGGACGGAAAACCGCATCACACTTTTCCTGGCCACGCTTTGGTCCTGAGCGCCCAAAGTGCTATATCAGCAACAACATTCTCTATTGATTGGAGCCTTTCCCATGTCTCAGGCCGCCGCCTCCGGTGACACACAGCCCGTCGCCAACCCTAAGCTTCCTCCGTTTAACTGGGAGGATGCCTTGGGCTTTGACGATCAGCTCAGCGAAGAAGAGCGTCTGGTGCGTGACAGCGCCGCTGCCTTTGCTCAAGACAAGCTGATGCCAGGGATCATTGAGGCGAACAGGCATGAGAAATTTGATCGCTCCATCATGAACCAGATGGGCGAACAGGGTCTTCTCGGCTCAACCATTCCAGAAAAATATGGCTGTGCGGGCCTCAACTATGTCTGCTACGGGCTGGTCGCCCGCGAAGTTGAGCGCGTTGATAGCGGCTATCGCTCGGCCATGAGTGTGCAATCAAGTCTCGTCATGCATCCGATCTATGCCTATGGCAGCGAAGAGCAGCGCATGAAATATCTGCCCAAGCTTGCAACAGGGGAATGGGTCGGCTGCTTTGGCCTCACCGAACCAGACCATGGGTCTGACCCGGGGTCCATGAAGACACGCGCAAAGAAGGTCGAAGGTGGATACTCGCTATCCGGCTCCAAGCTCTGGATCACGAACTCCCCTATCGCAGACCTCGCTGTTGTCTGGGCTAAGACAGAAGATGATGTCATTCGCGGCTTTATTGTTGAGCGCGACTTTGACGGTTTCGAAACACCGAAGATCGAAGGCAAAATGTCTCTCCGTGCTTCCATCACGGGTGGCATCATGCTGGATGAGTGCTTTGTGCCAGAAGAAAACCTGCTCCCCAATGTCCGTGGCCTTGCTGGCCCGTTTGGTTGCCTCAACCGTGCGCGCTATGGCATTGCCTGGGGCGTTCTCGGCGCTGCGGAATTCTGCTGGCACGCGGCGCGCACCTACACGTTGGAGCGCAACCAGTTCGGGCGGCCTCTCGCGGCAAACCAGCTCATCCAGAAGAAGCTTGCAGACATGCAGACCGAGATCACCCTTGGTCTTCACTCCTGCCTGCAGCTTGGCCGGAACTTTGACGCCAATACGGCAGCACCAGAATCCATTTCACTTATGAAGCGGAACAATTGCGGCAAGGCGCTCGACATTGCCCGTGTCGCCCGCGACATGCATGGCGGCAATGGCATATCCGACGAGTATCACGTGATCCGTCACACAATGAACCTGGAAACAGTGAATACGTATGAAGGCACGCACGATATTCATGCGCTGATCCTGGGCCGCGCCCAGACAGGCATTCAGGCGTTCTTCTGAGTTCGGATGGCCCTTTCTGATCTGAGCATTTCCCGGCACAAAGGCCATGGGGATATCGATGGCACGTATGACATTGCTGTTGTGATCGACGTCATCCGCGCCTTTACTTTCGCCAAGACCGCCTTTGACAATGGGGCGGACCGTATCTTGCTCGCCGAAGAAGCTGATACCGCGCGGGACCTTGCCGCGGCACACCCAGACAGTCTCCTGGCGGGAGAAATTGATGCCCTGCCAATAGACGGGTTTGATTTCGGGAACTCGCCTGCCCAGATCGCGGGATTGGATCTGTCGGGACGCACCCTTGTCCATCGAACCTCCAACGGCACCCGGATGGCGATCAAAGCGCTGGAATGTGCGAGCCACGTCCTGGTGACGGGCCTCAGCAACGCACAAGCGACTGCGCAAGCAGTCGCCACGCTCGCCACAGGTGGCGCCACCAAGCTCTTGCTTGTCGCAACACACCCAACGGGCGACGAGGATGTCGCCTGTGGTGACCTTCTCTTGACCTTCCTCGATCAGGACGGCGGCATCAGCCAAGATCAAGCCTTTGATCGGACGCAGGGCTCAGAGGCGGCCGCCAAATTTCTTGATCCAATGCAGCCTGACTTCCCGGCAACGGATATGGTGCACGTCCTTGCCATGGACCCTCCGGACTATGCGATGCAGGTGACGCTCGACGCCGGTGTCCCGACGGTCAGAAAAACCTCTTTCAATAACACCTGACCCCTTCCGCCGCCTGCAGCGCGGGTCTACACTTTTCAAACGACTCAGGCGCGGCCGGGAACAATTCCGGGTCGCGCCGTTTGCGCCTCTGGTCCCATGTGTCGTTTGGGGAGGAGAGCTTGAGGCCGCTGACCCAAAGGTTTGAACGCATGCCGACCGGCGCCTCTAGCCCCGGAGTCCGGCGCCAAGGTCCTCTTTGGCGTCTCGTCCCCTTGATCCATGCGCATGCCCGGAAGTTTTGGGGCGGCATGGCCTTGATCATCAATGGACGTTTTCTAGAAGCCGGCATGCCTCTTCTGCTTGCCATCGCCGTCGACTCCCTCGGTACGGATGCGCCCAATCTCATCTGGCCAGCACTCGGCATTCTCGCGCTTATGTGTGCGCGGTACGTTTCCTTCTCCTTTGGACGTCGATTTGTCAGGCAAGTGGGCGTTGAGGTGGCCTTTGATCTGCGGCAAAAACTCTACTGGCATCTGCAGCTTCAGGGCCCCCGGTTTTTCGCCGAGTATTCCACCGGCGACCTCATGGCGCGGGCCATTAACGACCTGCAGCTCATCCGGATGATGATTGGCTTGGGATCACGCCTGCTTCTGGTGCTGGGCGCTTCGGGCATTATCGCTTTTGGGGTGATGCTGACTCTGTCGTCTGCACTTGCCTTGATGCTTCTGCCTCTTTTGCCCTTCATTGCCTTTTTCGGCTGGCTGATCGCTCGGAAGATCTTTGTGCAGTCAACAGCGGTTCAGGAGGGATTCTCCGAACTCTCAGCGCAGGTGCAGGAAAACCTCAACGGCATCCGAACCATTCAGACCCATGCTCAGGAAGCGCGTGAGATTGGCCGGCTTGAGCGGAAGAGCAGCGACTATGCGGGTGAATTTCAGCGCCTGATGTTTTTCAACTCAGCGCTCACATCCACCATGTTTGTGATGACCGGAGCCGCGACAATCATCATTGTCGGCTTTGGCGGGTCACTGGTCATGGCCGGTGAGATCACCATAGGCACATTCACGGCCTTCATTTTCTATCTCGCCATGATGCTCTCTCCGGTGAAAGAGGCTGGCGTTATGGTCACGCTCTTTCAACGAGCGGCGTCCGCGTCGGCCCGCATCCACGCGATCCTGGATCATGAGCCAGAAATCCGCGATGCCGATGACGCAGCGCCTTTGGAGGGGGTCGGCGGCGCTCTTACCATCAAGAATCTGTCCTATCTCCATCCTGAACAAGAGAGCACTGAAGATGCCTGGCCGGCCCTGGATGATGTGAGTTTCGATGTGGAGAAAGGGCAAACAGTTGCCATTCTTGGTCGCGTCGGCTCCGGCAAATCCACGCTGCTTCGTTTGTTGGTCCGGCTACTCGATCCACCGCCCGGCGCGGTTTATCTCGACGGCCAGGACGTGCGTATGCTGCCGCTTGCGCAGGTACGCCAGGAAATCTCTTTTGTGCCACAGGACCCTTTCCTGTTCGCCGACCGGCTGGGTCAGAACATCACTTACGACAATCCTGAGCGTACCGTCGAAGAAGTCTGGGACGCTGCGGAGGCCGCCGACCTTGGGGAGACCATCGGCACCTTTCCCGCCCAACTCGACACCGCTGTAGGAGAACGGGGCGTCACCCTCTCAGGTGGACAAAAGCAGCGCACGAGCCTCGCCCGTGGCCTTATTCGCGGCGCGCCGGTCCTTTTGTTGGACGATTGTTTTTCCGCTGTGGACACAGAAACCGAAGATAAAATTCTCAAGCGATTGAGAGAGCTTCGCGCCGGGCGCACAACTTTGCTCGTCTCACACCGTGTTTCCACAGCGCAGCATGCTGACAGAATTTTCATGCTCGATCAGGGACGGATCATTGAAGCAGGCACCCATGCGGAGCTCATGGCAGCAGGCGGTCCCTATGCTGAGCTTGCTCACCTGCAAAGCAGGCGGGATGCGCTGAAGTCCGACCTTGACGCACAGAATGTTTCGGGAGGGGCAGCATGAGCGACCTTCACGCAGAAGAGCGGGACTATTCCGTTTTTGACAATGATATTGAGGGTAAGCGTTTCGACTTTCAGCTGTTGCGCCGTCTGTTCAGCTGGCTGAAACCCTATCGTGGACGGGCGCTGCTGGCGGTGGCTTGTGTGCTCCTGGCAGCGACAGCGACTGTGCTTGCACCTGTCATTGTCACCCGGGTTGTCATAGACGGGATGCTTCTACCAGGCGAAGGCATGGAAGCGCCTGATATGGGCCAGACGGTACTGGTCAGCTGGTTTTCAGAGGTTGCATCCCTTGACGGTCTGATCGCTGCCTGTGTGATTTATGGCGGATGGGTCTTGATGGCCGGATTGTTCGCCCACCTCTTTCGCATTCTCCTTGCAGGGTCGGTTCTTGCGGGACTAAAGGACCTTCGCCGAGATGTCTTTGCGCATCTGGAGCGCCTGCCCGCGACTTTCTATGACCGCGTCGCCGTGGGTCGTGTCATGACCCGTGTAACGAATGACATTGAGACATTGTTCGAGCTCCTGTCGGGCTTTGGCGTTCTAATGGGGGAGTTTGTTCCCTTCTTTGTCGCCATCACGATCATGGTGTCCATCAATCCAGAATTGACCGGCATGCTCTTGTTGCTGATGCCAATAGCTGCAGTGGCGACCTATATTTTCCGCATGGCGAGCCGCAAGGTTTATCGCGATATCCGCTCAAGCCTGTCCCGGCTCAACGAGAACCTGCAGGAAAACCTGTCAGGCATGGAAGTTGTTCAGCTTTATCAGCGGGAAGAGATCAATTTTGGGCGTTACTCAGACATTAACTCGGAGAACCGCCACCAGGAGAACCGCGCGGTCGTTATTGAAAGTCTTTATGGCCCGGCCATGGACAGCCTGATCTTCCTTGCCATGGCAAGCATCATCTGGTTCGGCGGCGCACAGGTGGTCGGCGCTGACGTCACACTGGGCAGCATCATCCTGTTCGCAAGCTTTACCGAAATGCTGTTCCGGCCCATCGTGGCTATGGGCGAACAATGGAATGTTGTGTTTCGCGCCATGGCCAGCTGCGAGCGGATTTTCCAGGCACTTGACTGGAAAGAAGCATTGACCGAGCCAGCGCACCCCAAACCCCTGCCGAAGGCTCTTGCTGGTGCTGTTGCCTTTAACAATCTGAGTTTTGAATACAGATCGGGAAATCCGATCCTGAAAGATGTGAACTTCGGCATTGAGCCGGGCGAGAAGATCGCAATTGTCGGTCCAACCGGATCTGGCAAAACGACGCTTATTCGCCTCCTCTGTCGCTTCTATGACATCTCACCGGGCGCCATCTCCATTGATGGTGTCGATATTATGGATGTGGCGCCATCGGAGGTTCGCCGCAAGGTGGGCGTTGTTCTGCAGGACTTCCATATTTTCTCTGGAAGCATCTATGACAATATCGCATTGGGCGACCCGACAATCTCACGAGAAGCTGCGATTGAGGCGGCTAAGACGGTAAATGCGGATGCCTTCATCCGCCAATTGCCCATGGGTTACGACACCCCGCTGGTGGAGCGGGGCCGCAATCTGAGCCATGGTCAAAGACAGCTGCTGGCCTTTGCACGGGTGCTTGCAGTTGATCCAGATATTCTCATCCTGGATGAGGCAACCGCCAGCGTTGACACAGAAACCGAACTCGTCATTCAGGACGCTCTTCGGAAACTTACAGAAGGGCGCACCTCAATCATCATTGCTCATAGGCTTCAGACCATTCGGGAAGCTGATCGGATTGTTGTGCTGGCGCAAGGTGAGGTACGTGAGATTGGCCCGCATGAAGACCTGATGAAACAAGGTGGGCTCTATGCAACCCTTTATGAACTCCAGGTTCAGGAAGCAGAATGAGTTTTTTTGGTGAGCCAGCCCTAAGAGCCTTCAGACAGCGAACTGCCAAGAATACGCTCATAAATTTCTGCAAGCTCTGAGGCTCTCTGCTCGGTAGAGAATGCTTGCTCAGCGTGATGTCGCGCGGCTTTCCCCATCTCCTTGCGGAGATTTGTGTCTTCAATCAACTCGCGCAATGCCGCTGCAAGGGGTGCGACAGTTTTCACGGGCACCAGTCGCCCGGTGGTCCCATCCACAACAACATCACGGCATCCAGGGACGTCCGTTGCGACTGTCGGCCTGCCAATCGCTGCTGCCTCCATAACCGTACGAGGTGCACCTTCGCGATAGGAAGGTAAACAGAAAAGGTGACACTGCTGGTAAACCTCAATCATATCTGAGCGCCATCCCCACCATTCGATGTGTCCTGTTGCAGTCCATGCATCCAGCGTCTTCTTGTCGAGAGTGGCCGGATTGCCGGGATCAACGTCGCCCACAAGCACAAAGCGCGCTCGCACACCTTCCTGTTTCAATGATTTAGCTGCGTCAAAAAACTCGGAGATTCCCTTGTCCTTGAGCAGACGGCCTGCAAGCACAATGATTGGCTCGTCTGCCTCAGTTTCCGGAAGGTACGCATAAGATTGCAGGTCGATGCCGCCTCCGACGAGCACGGATGTCTGTTCCCCTCGGACGTATCCAAGCTCAACAAAATTGTCTCGATCAGCGGTGTTCTCGAAGATCGTCATGGTGTTGCTCCGCTTCAATACAAAGCGATAGGCGAATGATGCGATGGCACGCATCGCCCGAACCCCTAGAGAACGTCCGATAAAAAGATAGCCCAACCCAGTCACACTCAGGACCATGGCTTTCACGCCATATAATCGTCCGATGACGCCTGCATAGAGTACAGGGCGCGTCGTTGCGGCATGCATTAGGTCTGGTTTGACTTGGCGGATGATGCGGGGAATCTCTCTGATAAGAGACAGGTCATAGCTTACCCCACCACCATCTCGTGGGGCATTAAGACGGTGCAAGGTGATCGGGCCAAGATCAAGATCATCAAGCAAAGGATCATCGGGCACAGCGACATGCACCTCTGGTCCAAGCCTGGCAATCCATCTGACTCGATCGATCCAATGGATCGTCAAATTGATCGCCAGAGGAAAAACGTACAAAATTCTCTGTGACACGCTTGCGCCCTACCCCGCCTGAGGCCCCATGAGTGCCTCGCTCAGAACGCCGATCACCCGCTGCACGTCCTGATCACTCATGGCACTGCCCGAGGGAAGGCACAAACCTCTCGTGAACAAATCGTCTGACGTGCCGTTGGACACCACCCGTGCAGTCTCGAAGACAGGCTGCTGATGCATCGGCTTCCAGACGGGTCGACATTCAACGTTCTGAGCTTCTGCTTTTAGACAGACCTCCGCAGGCGTGACCTCGACCTCGGTTGGGTCCAACGTAATCACAGTGAGCCACCGGTTGCTCGTTCCATATTCAGCTTCAGGCATCATTGAGACACCGGGTATTTTTTCAAACGCTCCAGCATAGGTAGAGAAAATCTCACGCCGGCGTCTTACCCGCTCCTCAAGTACTTCCAGCTGCCCTACCCCGACAGCCGCGCAGAGGCTTGGCATGCGGTAATTATAACCTGTCTCCGTATGCTCATAGTGGGCCACAGGTTGACGCGCCTGCTGCGATAGATATCGGGCGCGGGCGATCATCTCGTCATCGTCACTTGCCAGAACACCGCCACCTGATGTGGTGATAATCTTGTTTCCGTTAAAAGAATAGATCGCGAACTTGGCGCCTTTTCCCGCATGACGGTCTTTGTAGCGCGCTCCCATGGCTTCGGCTGAGTCAACAACAACCGGGATGCGATAGCGATCACACAAACTGACAATCTGGTCGAGATCGCAAGACTGCCCATAAAGATCGACGGGGATCACAGCCTTTGGAAGGCTGCCGGACCTGGCCGCGATCTCAAGTTCATTCGCCAGCAAAGCCGGGTCCAATGTCCATGTGTCCGCTGATACATCCAAAAAGACAGGATTGGCACCATGATATCTCACAGGCGAAACACCGCCTATGAATGTAAGGTCAGCGACCCAGACGTCGTCTCCCTGCTCTACACCAAGAAGCCGCAGAGCAATGTCCATTGCGCCAGTACCGCTGGATAGTGCTGCTGCTGCGCGATGTCCTGTCGTCGCACAAAACGCCGCTTCAAAGCGATCGATCATTGGCCCCGCAGGCGCAATGAAGTTGCTATCGAAAACCTCGCCTACCAGCTCTTGTTCGCGACCGGACATGTGCGGCACCGACAAAAAGATACGCGGTTCATCAGTCATGACTTAGGCTCCGCGCTGGTACACCTGCAACTTTTTGCCCTTCAGCAATATCAGAAATCACCACCGCACCGGCACCAATCACCGCGTCCGGACCCACGGTCACCCCCTGAATGATGGTCGCACCAGCTCCGACAAAAGTCCGATCACCGATACGCACTTCGCCAGCAAGCGTTACCCCCGGTGCAATATGGGCGAAGTCGCCTATGACGCAGTCATGGTCGATCGAACATGAGGTGTTCGCTATGACATGTTTCCCGATTTTTACGTCTGGTTGCACAACTACGCCTGCACATATCAGGGAGCCGCAACCTACAAGAACAGAGCTATGGGCATGGGCTTCCGGGTGCGTTGCCGTCATCCACTGCGCAGGCAATTCGGCCACCCGTTGTCTCGTTGCATTATTTCCGATTGCAACTATCGCGGAGCGGTTTTCCGCCCGCCACCAATCGGGGTCCGGTGTTCTACCCTCTATCTTGGCTGAGAGAAGCGTGAGCCCCTTTTTGCCAGCGTCCTCATCAAACACGCCTGCGATCTTGTTGCCTGCAGACTGCAATGTCGCGACGACTACTTTGGCATGACCGCCGCCACCTAGCACCCACACACCCGTCATCTTTGTGCGTCCTCTGTCATTTTGCCCCGCGCCAGACCAGCTTTCACCTGCTCGTCAAACCTCGGCATTGTCTCATGGCCCTCCGCACTTACACCGTCGCGTGAAAGAACCTTCTGAACGGTCTTTAGCATAATGTTCACATCAAACCAGAACGACTGCTTGTCCACATATTCAACATCCAGCTTGAAGCGATCATCCCAACTCTGATTGTTGCGCCCGTTGACCTGCGCAAGGCCGGTCAACCCTGGGCGCACATCATGACGCCGCATCTGATCCGGCAGGTAGTGCGGCAGATATTCCGGCAATAGAGGACGTGGACCCACAAAACTCATTTCGCCCGATAAAATATTCCACAACTCAGGAAGCTCATCCACGCTGCTTGCCCGAAGCAAGCGCCCGATTGTCGTCATTCGTTCCTCGTCGGGAAGACTTTTCCCGTCGCTGTCCACCGCATCCCGCATGGTCCGAAATTTGACGATATGAAACAGCTGACCCTCCAGGCCCACCCGTTTCTGGCGAAACAAAACCGGGCTGCCGATACTGACGCGCAGGGCTAATGCCACCGCTAGAAGCGGAACAATAAGAATAAGGAGAAGGCCAAAAGACGCCAGAAAGTCGAAGATACGCTTGCTTGTAGAGATCGCCGCCACCCCAATTTTCTGCTTTGGCGCTGCGCCAGGAGGTCAGCCCTGGAGCCATTATGTTGAATGGCTATGATAGCATGAGAAGGCAAAATTAAAGGGCAAAAGGGTCGCCAACCAAAGAGCCAAATGGCTGGGGCGGCAGGATTCGAACCTGCGCATGCCGATACCAAAAACCGGTGCCTTACCACTTGGCCACGCCCCAACGGACAGCTAGTGCTGCCAGAACATGCACATAGCTCGAAGCGGCGCAGCGTGCAATATATATTGACCTAAATCGCCCGTTTCTGCCGATTTTTTGCCAATTTCTGTTTCAGATCGCAGGTCTCAGCCATGACACACCCATCCGAAGCCCTCGCCCGTCCCTTTTCGTTGAAGGGACTTGACCATATCGTTCTGCGGACGCCAGACCCCACCGCGCTGATTGGCTTCTATGTCAATGTGCTGGGGGCAGTCGTCGAGCGAGAAATTCCTCAATTTCAACTGACGCAGCTGCGCGCTGGCCTGTCGCTGATCGATATTGTTGGCGTTGACTCCCCTCTTGGGCCGGCGACCCAGAGAAATGTTGATCATTTCTGCCTGAGAATTGACCCGTGGGACGAAGCGGCGATGGCCGACTATCTTCGATCCTGCGGCCTGGAGGTTGAAGAAAGCGGCATTCGATATGGCGCCGAAGGGCATGGCCCGTCGATCTATATCAAAGACCCGGAAGGGAACGTCGTTGAACTAAAGGGGCCGCCTACCGATTGAACGGCCAGGTATCACGGCACCTGAATTCTTCCCACTGCTTCCTCTGTTAGACTGCCCAAGTAAAGAATGCCTGAGCGCTCATTGACGCTGGTGATCGTGCCAAATTTTCCCGTCGGGTCCTGAAGATTGGCCACCACCTGCCCTTCTTCATCAGCCTTCACGACCCACCCATAAGGTTCGATCAAAGAGCCCTGTAAGGCCTCCGGCAAACGTACCAGGAGCTTGCGCCAAAAAGGAGTGGGCAAGAGCTGATCCAAGTCAGCCGACCTAGGGGCTACCAATGCCACCCAAAAACCCCCGTCCGGCGCTCTGGATATATTGTCGGGATGCGCTGGCAGGTTCTCAATAAACCAGTCCGATTGTCCTGCTTTGGGTCCTTGGAGCCACAAACGCGTTACGCGATACCTGAATGTTTCATTGACCAGAACGAAGCTCTCATCGGCAGATAGAGCAACACCGTTGGCAAACCCTAACTCGTCGAGCTCAACCTTAGTGGTGCCTGTGGATGGGTCATAGGTCAGCAAGCGCCCCGTTTTTCTGCTCTCGACCGCATCAAGCAAATTGTCATGAAGGTCGAACCGGGTTGAGGCATCTGAGAACCAGATTTTTCCGTCGCTGCCAATGTCGAGATCATCGACGAAGATCATCCGTTCTCCGTCAACGCTGTCGGTCAGAAGGCTGACCTCTCCATCAGGCGACAGAGACAGCAGTCCTTTCAATGCGTCTGCAATGATCAGATTTCCAGCGGCATCGAACTGCAGTCCAAGGGGCCGCCCGCCGGTGTTGGCAATCTCCGAGGCTTCCGCTTCTGAACCCTCAATTGGATTGATTCTGACGATCCTGCCATCTGCATAGCCGGCATAAAGCCAACCAGCTGGTCCTATTGCTGTGTCTTCTGGTCCAACACCCTTCCCGTCGGCAAGACGGGTTAAATCCGAGAGCATGTCATTGGAAGCAAACGGACCCGTCTTCCCGGGACTTTCCTGAGGTGTCCAGGCGACGGGATCGATCTGCACCGGCCAAAAAATCAGGTAGCCTGCCAAAATACCCAGCAGAACAGCCAAAAAACCAAAGAATTTCCGCATTCTTTATCCCCCCGTTAAGACCCTTGCCGCATCTTGTAGTCCTTAAGTCTGACCGTCAATTACTTGCCGCACCAGGCGTGGGCAACGTATTGCGTAGTATTCGAGGGCCTTATGGCTGCGTTTTTGCTGATCCACGGTGCGTGGCATGACGAACGGTGTTGGGAACTACTTGTTCCCCAACTCGCTGCTCGCGGCCATGCAGTGCATACGCTAACGCTGCCAGGTCATTGGAACAGGCCGCTGCCCAGCTACCAAATTTCTCTTGGCCGATATGGCGAAGCCATCTGCGAGGCCGCGCGCCAGATTGGCGAGCCGGTGACCCTGGTTGGGCATTCAATGGGGGGCATGGCGATTTCCCGCGCAGCTGAAATGCAGCCGAACCTCTTTGATGAGCTGGTCTATCTCACGGCCTATCTGCCTCGATTGAACAAATGGACACGGATGCGGTCGCTCGCGCTAAGCGACGAAAAAACACAGCTCTGGCCAGCCGTCCGAACGGATTGGTTTCGTTTTCGGGCACACATAAGACCCGAGCTTGCCGCAGAAACCTTCTATCATGACTGCCCAAAGGATCTTGCCGATCTAGCGGCGAAACGTCTGTGCAGTCAATCCGGCCTGCCCATTGTGGAGTTTGGACGGATCACACATGATGGTGCCGGCAGTCGGCCCATGACATATATCGAGTGCCTACAAGACCGCGTCATTTCGCTGGATCTGCAAAAACAAATGCAAGAACACGCACCTTTTAAACAGGTCTTGACGCTCGACAGTTCGCATTCACCGTTCCTCTCTCAACCCACTGCACTTGCTGAAATGCTGCACGGCATCGTCGGTGGACGCACGCCCAAACAAAAACTCACAAGCTCGCGCCACGCGAAGCTTGCTGCGCGAAAACGTGCCACTCTCCCACCTCTTGCTGAGGTCAAGGCCGGATAATATAATCTGCCTTGATTATCCCTATACTTGGCGGAGTGTGGCGCAGCCTGGTAGCGCACCTCGTTCGGGACGAGGGGGTCGGTGGTTCGAATCCACTCACTCCGACCAATCGCGGCGGGTGCACACGACATCAACAGCTGTAGGGCCTATGATGCCGCAATGACCAGATCAAACCAGCCAACCTACCAACGGATTCTATTTCTAGACCGTGATGGCGTCATCAATGTCGACCATGGCTACGTCTCAAAACGCGAAGATTTTAGCTTTCTACCGGGAATATTTGATCTCGTTCGTGCGGCGAGAGAACAAGCATATGGTGTTGTCGTGGTCACCAACCAATCAGGTATTGGTCGGGGATATTACACCGAAGATGAGTTTTGGCTTTTGACGAAGTGGATGACCGACCAGTTCCAAGCCCGCGACGCGCAAATTGATCACGTCTTTTTCTGTCCCTATCACCCGAAAGCCAAAATTGAAAAATTTCGACAGGTGCATCCCTGGCGCAAACCGAGCCCCGGTATGCTTCTAGCAGCCAAAGAGAAATTTCAGCCAAATATGGCCGAGTCAATCTTCATTGGTGACAAAGAAACAGACATAGCCGCCGGGCATGCAGCTGGTGTTGGCACACTTCTTCTGCTTGGCACAGACGATAAGAGTGACCCCAAACCGACAGCGGTCATTGGCAGCCTCTCAGAAGCCGTCAAATGGCTCTAAGACGCTGCCTTGGGAGTTACTCGAAGAAAATGAACTCGTAGTCACCGGTATAACCGGCTTCTTCGAAAATCCATTCCCACTCTTCCGGCGTATGAAAAGCACGGCACGTCAACTGCCAGTACATGAGGTTCATCTTTTCGCGCTCGTTGCGATAGGCCTCTACGACCAGGAATTTTTCGCCCCGTGAAACACGCTCTATTTCCTTCAATGCGGCGAACAGATCATTGATATAAAGATTGTGGAGGGTATTGATCGAGATCACGAGATCAAAATGGTCGTCAGGCCACGGCAGTGACCGCGCATGCCCCTCAACAAGATTAGGCTTTACCGACTCCATTGCATGCTCAATGCCATAGCTTGAAATATCAAGTCCGGCCGCTTCGATGCCAGGAACGGCCTCGGTAAAATCGTGAAGCAAGAAGCCTTTGCCTACACCTACATCGAGAACCCGGTCTCCAGCCTTAATGCCATAGGCTTCCACCATCGCGTCAGCCACGGTTCTCCAGCGGCCATCATATTTGTAGCCGCCATAGCCGGTCTGCCGACTACCATCCCAATAGTCATAGTCCCACTTCAACGCGAGCTCTGAGACTTCTGCCTTGTCCCGCTCTGTTACCCGGGCCAGATAGTCCCGCTGGGTCGACTTGTGAATTAAGCTGATAAACTCTTTGTAAGCCATACTGTCTGGCACCTATCTTGTTTCATCGAGTGGGGCGAAAACCATCTTGATCCAAGGCTATCGCATTATTGTTTGGTCCGCGCAACGCTCATATTGGCGATTGCTCGTCTTACCGGCTGAATGGCAAAGCGGATTGGTGAAAATGGCCACAACCGAGCAAACAACCAGGATTTGATCGAAAAAGATGAAAGCCGTCCGGTTCGAGACATCAGCGACAAGAGTGTCCGCTCCCACGCCGGTGCATCAACTAACTCAGCGACTTTTGATGCCATATCCTCACGGCTGCCGCCGGATGAGGTTAGAATTCGCGCAACGCCAAACTTCATTCTGCGGGCAAGAATCTGCCCATATCCGACCGGGTATAAGCCCGGTGGCTTGCTTTCAATATAGTCTGTGTGTTGCTTGACCATGCGTTTGAACTCAGGGACATCGAATGCAGAGGAAAGAGAATAATTTTCTCCATGTAGTCGCCAAACACCCAGTCTAACCGGCATAAATCCAAAGCCATGCGATAGTGCAATCTCTCTTAGGGCAATGCCGTCGGTACCAGATCCAAACTCTTCATCGAAGCCACCGAACTCCAGCAGAGCCTCACGTCTATAGAAAGTGACCTGACCCCAAAAATGATTGTCGCTATGGAGCAGCAGCTTTCGGGTTTCGGCTGGGGTAAAGAAACGTGGAGAGAGCGAGGGATAGAAAATGGGTCGAACGCCGGCGCCCCGACCCTCTGCATCCAGAATCTCCACACCGGCTGAGACAAAACCGGCATTTAGGTTCATCTCAACCAAACGTTCCATCTTCTCGATAAAGTCAGGCAATAGACCATCATCGGCTGCTGGAAAAGCAATCCATTCCCCCGTTGCCTCCTCCAGCAGTCTATTCAGCCCCCGAATGACGCCCTCATTCTTGTCCAGCGCGATTAGTCGCGCAAAGGGCTTATCAGCAATTGCCTCTTCTATGACCTGAACACTCTCGTCGGTGGATGCATCATCGAGTATCAGCACTTCGTCAGCTGGACGGGTTTGCTCCAACAGCCCTTCCAATGACCGGTCCAAAAATGGCGCATGGTTATAGTTTGGCATCGCGAGTGTGAAGGTTGGTTTGTGCATAATTTACGCAGAACCCTTTTTACCTGATCCATAGCCGTCTCAATCATTCAGGATCGAGTTTATACTCCGCATGCGCCCGCGCCAGCGCCTCCACACTACCAATATCCCGATGATACCCGTCTGTCTGGAAGCTACCAATGCGCCCCAAATATTTTGGCATCACGTCAATGGAAAGATCTTTTACCTGTCCTGGAAGTTCCGCTGCCAGTTCGATCACCTCCGGCTCAAGAATGTAGACGGCTGCGTTTGCCAAATTACCGGGTGGATTACTTACTTTTTCGTGGAATTCCAGCACGGTTCCATTCTGATCGCATTCCAAGATGCCGCATGTTTCGGGCATGTCCGTTTCGAAGGACAACATCGTGATCTGATGCCCTGCGGGGCGCGCCTTGTGATGCTCGACAAACGCGTCTAGGTCAAAGTCCGTCAGGTTGTCGGCATGTGCAACAAATGCGGCGTTTCCGTCAAAGTAGCTCTTATTGGCAGCCAATGTACCGGCTGTGCCCAATAACTCTTCTTCGTAGACTAGATCAATCTTGTCTGCCCACTTTGACGAGTCCACAAACTTTTCCACCTGTTCAGACAGGTAATGGGTATTGATCAACACACGCTCAATACGTCCTGGCGTTTCAAACAGATGGTCAAGCCAGATCTGCAGAAGCGGACGACCATGGATCGGCACAAGGCATTTTGGGATTGTGTTTGTAACAGGTCGAAGGCGTTCGCCGCGGCCTGCGGCGAGGAGGAGCGCACGCATCTTTTGTTGTGCCTATTCAGCGTCGAAATGGTCGGGCAGATCGATCTCTTCGTAGAGCGTCTGAAGCTTAAGCGGTTGGTTACCGACAGTGGAGACCTGACAGCCTGCCGCCAATGCACCAATATAAGCACTGCGCCAAACGTCGGTGCCGGCAGCCATTGACAGTGCAACTGCCGTAAATACGGAGTCGCCACCACCTGCGACATCTTTCGGAGAGGCGTTGAACGCAGGAAGACGGTCAGTCTGGAATTCACCTTCCTTCTCACCATGCACGAGCATGCCTTCGGCGCCGAGAGTAATAAGCACGTTCTTCGCATTTGATTTGCAGCGAAGGTTGTTCGCCAATACGGCAAGCCCTGAGTCACTGTCTTGTGTCGCCAAGCGGGCTTCGCGTTCAGTCGGCACAACCAAATCCATCCCGCGGAACCTGGAAATATCTGATAATTGCGAAGATGCCTGACTATCTGCTCCCATCATAATCTTGCGTTGGATCCCCTCGGCAGTGATCCGGTCCACCAAACTCTGTGGCAGGCATCCATAGTTGAAATCCGAAAACAACAAAAGGTCGGCGCCGTCAATACAGCCCATCACGGCATCCGTCATTTGATCGGCGATTGGCTTGCTGATTGCGTGTTGCCTCAATTGATTGACCCGCAAAAGCGTCTTTCCGTGCGCCCGAAAACGCTGCTTCAGTGTTGTCGGACGGGTTTCGTCTTCCATCATCAAAGTGTGGACACCGTAGTCGTCCAGACGTTTCAGTGCATCCGCACCTTCCGGATCTCCCCCTCCGACAGTCACAAAACTAACGTCGGCTCCTAGGCTCCGGGCGTGTGCAGCAACGATTCCTGCGCCGCCCACAAATGTCTTGGAAGCAATAGGTGTTACAACAATAGTCGGGTCTTCCTGCGACATGCCCAGTGGATCGCAATCAACATACCGATCAACGATCAGATCACCCACCACGACGACTTTAAGGCCTGCGAAGGCCGCCAAGTCTGCTTTCAGGCTATCAACTTCGAAACCATGGCGCTGAGGATAGTTGCGGGCTTTGCGAATAACGGAAAGATTTGGTTCCCCATAGTCTCGCTTTAGCAAAGAAATCGATGAGAACTGCATTTCCCCTGAGCAAAACAGCAATTGCCCACCATAGCTTTCCACAGCGGCAGCCTCGATATTGGGGCGTCCTTCGTGCTCGTTGCCTTTAACGACAAAGTCAGGCTGCAAAGTTCTGATGAATTCGTCAGCCTCGCACTCAAGAGCTACAGCGTGGTCAACAATTGACAATGCCCTGATTGCCTCAAGCCGCATCTTGGCTTCAACAGTGATCCCATGAGCGGTATCAGGGTTCACCCCGACTACCAGAAAATCCGCTGACTCGGCAGCAAACTTCAGGATCCGCAGGTGTCCTGGGTGCACAACGTTGAAATTGCCCGATACGAAAGAGATTTTCTTACCGGGTCCAACCAGTCTTTTGGTTTCTGCCGCTGTCTCTATCAATCGCGCCGCAACACTTTCGTCAACTTTCGCACTCTGGAAATTCATTACGCTTCCAGACCATCTAACACGACGGCCGTCCCCTATGCTTCACTTCTTTACAGCATTTCGCCGGAAAGTATGTCTAATCCCTCATTCGCCTTCACCAGCTGCGCTGCGCACCTTCTTGCCCAGCCATCTTCCCCCCCAGAGAAATGACGCCGCTGGCGCCCTGCACTCGCGAATTCATTGAGCATAATACATAGCCATTTGATGCGATAGGCACTCAGTAGTGATTTAGCTCTATTCTCAAAATCCGCCGGATCGACGGTTATTTGGGCGATGCGCTCGACGAAATGATCAAAAAACTCACTGTTTACAGGGATTTCGGGTTGGCAGAAAAAATCGCAGACGAGTTTGGCGGGGTCGTCCACGCCGGCATATTCAAAATCAAGAAAGACGACACCGTCCGCGTTAACCAAGGCATTGTGAAATCCGAAGTCTGATGGGGATGCCACGCGCTGGGTGATCGGTGCTCGCAAACTCGGCTCATCCATGGTGGCGCCGATGCCTGCGGAGACCTGCTGCCATAGCGGCAGGATGCGGGTTTCAATCAATGCAGCAGCTTCGTCAACGTGTGGTGCTTCAGCATCCAGGTCGGCCAATCGGGCGACCCTGGAAGCAACTGTCTTTAGATGGGCGTCGACTGAAAAACACGCCTCCGATGCGAACGGGAGTCCGCTTGACGTCTGCCCGTCGTTGACAGAAATCACAAAATCAATTGCCGCATCCACATGGCCTTGCTGAACCTCACCTGGCTCAAGTTTCTGGCCTGCTACAAATGTGTATAAGCCCGTATGCCGCGCGGGATCAGACGCCAGGGGCTGGGGAATACTGCGCACGCCTTTGTTCCAGGCCATCTCCAAAAATGCATATTCCGCACCCAGCCGGTCACGGGTGTCATTTGGACTATGGAAATAACTCTTAAGAACGAGTGGCTCGGCGTCCGCGAACAGAATCTTGGCGACGCGGTTGTTCCGCCCTCCGTCTAAAGGTAGCAGTTCGAAATCTGCTTCCCGCCCGATCTTGTTGAGCAAGAGCCGAGCGTCTGACATGCTGCTGCTCAAGTCCGCCATTAGTCTTCAGCCCAACAAAGTCTGGGAAATGCTCTTCCAGTCTGGATGAACTTCGTATGTCACACCATTGGCGACGCCGCCTGGGAAATGGTCAGCCGGGTCAAACAACAATCCACGAACCTGCCGGGGGAACTGCTGGTGCCCCAGCAATTCCGGAAGATCGTCAATAAAAATATCGCAGCCTTCTGATCTGATGCGCGCCACCTTTTCGTCCAGCGTGAGTTCAAAGAAGACATTGGGCACATGCTCTGGCGACACAACATTCTGAGCTTCCAAGAAAGATCGGGCCGCATCATGAAGATCGTAAGGCGGTCCCATGAATGGCTTACGCGTCTTGTGGCTAATGATCACAAGATCATGGTCCAGTTGACGCGCCTGCTTCACAAAAGAAAGAAACCCTTCATAGACCGCAACCAGATCCATGCGGGCGCCATAGACGTAACCCTGCAATTCCGTCCAATCATCTTCTTTGCCAATTTCGCGCAAATAGTTCCGGACTGTATTCTTGTCAGTCCCCAGCTTTTCTTCAATCAGCCCGCGCTCCACCGCTGCGCGATGGAACACACCATCATAACAAGCGATGGTATTGTCGAAGTCTATGCCAATGCGCATGCCGAGGTCTCTGTCAACGGATGGACATATCGATCAGCGGACGACCGATTGTTCCGGCCTCCAGATCTGTGAGTGCCTGATCTGCTTGAGCCAGCGAATAGGCGTCAGAGAGGAGCGTCTCAACCGGGAACCGGCCAGCGCCCAGAAGCTTGGCAAAGCGCCCATAGTCCCGATCCGGATCACTGTCGCCACCCCAGGTGCCGAGCAGGCTTTTGCCCTGATTGAAAACACCAGGTTGCAGCGTCAGGTCCTGTCCGTGCTTTGCATTACCGATAACAACCGCCCGGCCGCCTTGCTGCCGTGTGGAATTCACCGCATCCGACATGACCGCTGGAATGCCGGTTGCTTCAATCGCAACATCCACACCGCCTGGAACGATTTCCTTAATCTGATCCAAAACATCGCCCTCCGCAGGGTCGATTACATGGGTGCAGCCAAACGCGAGCGCAAATTCACGGCGCGATGCTACGGGGTCCACACCAATCACCGGTATGCCGCCCGAAAAAGCTGCTGCCATACACGCGTTCAAGCCAACTCCGCCGGTACCGAACACTGCAACCGCATCGCCAGGGCGAACGTTGGCAACATTCAAAATTGCCCCCATACCGGTTGGCGCTGCGCACCCCAGCAGAATGGAAAGCTGCTCTGGCAGGTGGCTCGGCAGAAGTGTCAGGCGGTTCTCGCTGACAACGGCATGACGCTGAAAAGTTGTCACCCCGCCGGAGTTCACGTTCTTGCCATCCCAATTGTAAACGGCGCCGCCAGCTTCGATGCCTGTTCCCTTGATCCACGAAAGAACGACTTTGTCATCAGCTGACACTTTGCTAACACCAGCACCTGTTTCCAGGACACGCCCCGTGCCTTCATGGCCCAGACAGTGAGGCAGCCACTTATCTTCACCGCGATGTCCGCGGGCTTCCAGCACCTGAGTATGGCAAGCGCCTGAATAGGTGACCTCCACCAAAACCTGGCCTGGTTTCAGTGCGGGTGTTTCAATTTCCACAAGCTCAAGTGGCTTGGCCGTATCCACCAGGATGGCTGCTTCGGTTTTCATCGGATCCCCAATATTTTTAGGAGTTAAGTTTGTCAGCCAATTGCTGCGACATTTGCGGTGCGGTTAGGTTTAGTTGTTCCCGCGCGAAGTCCTGTTCGCCTGACAGGCGAAAGAAGTCATCCGGCGTTGCAAAGCGCGTCAACTTCTCTGTGGGCATTCCACGGTCTGCTAGCCATTCCGCAACCGCCGCACCAAGACCACCGATTAAACTGTGTTCTTCCATTGTCGCAACAAGCTTGAAGGAGCTGAAAGCCTCTTCGAGACAAGCTTCATCAAGCGGTTTGACCGTGTGAAAACTTACAACCTTTGACGATATTCCCTTCGTCGCCAAGAGATCAGCCGTCGCCAAAGCCTCTGGCAACATGTTGCCCGTCGATAGGAGGGCAACATCTTCACCCTTGCGGATTGTCAGGGCTTTGCCGATTGCGAAGTCAGCTGGGACGCCGTCATGAACCACAGGTTCACCCTTCTTGCCCATCCGAATGTATACTGGTTTGTCCTGATCCATGGTTGCTCGCAGCGCGGCACGCACCTCCCAGGCATCGCCTGGGCAGATCACCGACATGTTCGGCAGTGACCGCAAGAAGGAGATGTCTTCACATGCATGGTGGGTTGGACCAAGACCCGCATAAGCCAAGCCAGCGCCAACAGCGACGATCGTCACCGGCACTTCATGGTAGCAGACATCAACTCTGATCTGTTCGAGACAGCGTGTTGTTACGAAGGGCGTAATTGTATAAGCGACCGGACGGTAACCGGACATCGCCATGCCTGCTGCAACACCGATCATGTTGGCTTCAGCAACACCACAATTGTAGAAACGCTCTGGATGAGCAGCCTTGAATTTGTCGAAGAGCCGGTTGCCTATATCTCCGGACAGCATCACCAGCTCAGGATTTGTGTCGCCCAGTTTTGTTAGTTCATCTGCGAATGCGTTTCTCATTTGAGGCCTAACTCCACAAAAGCTTGGTCGAGCTCTTCCGCGGTGGGGGCCCGATAATGCCAGTTATTGTCGTCTTCCATAAAGGACACACCCTTGCCCTTTACTGTGTTGGCGATAAGCGCGACAGGTTTGGATGACCCGTTTGGCACGTTGACCATGCGCTTGGCGACATCACCAATGTCGTGGCCGTCAATCTCATGGGCATCCCACCCAAACGCTTCCCATTTGTCTCTGAGAGGCGCGAGAGCGAGTGTCTCGTTTGAGCGACCGGTTGCCTGCCATTTGTTGTAGTCAACGATAACGCAGAGATTATCCAGCTTTTGAGCTGCAGCAAACATCGCCGCTTCCCATACCGAGCCCTCATTGCACTCTCCATCTGAGAGCAAGCAATAGACCCGATAGGATTGGCCTTTCATCTTACCAGACAGCGCCATGCCAGCGCCGATAGGTAATCCATGGCCTAGCGATCCGGTCGCCGCTTCCACGCCCGGCAGACCGTTTGCTGGTGGATGCTCAGCAAGTTTCCCACCATCTTTGTTGTACGTGTCCAGAAGCGCCTCCGGGAAAAACCCGCGTGCCGCCAGGATCGAATAGAGCGTCATCGCCGCATGTCCCTTGGACAGGATAAACCGATCACGATCAGGGTCGTCGGGCTTTGCCGGATCAATGTTGAGAACGTGCCAATAAGCGGCGGCCACGATATCAGCGCAGGAAAGCGATGAGCCCAAGTGAGCTGTTTTCGCTTGATGTGACAATGTCACCACCTGCCCTCGCAACTCTGCGGCGTGGCGGGCCAAAGCCCCAACGTCCAATTGAACTTCGCTCATATTATTCCCCAACTGACTTTCAAGCTTTTAGGTACCCGGGTTTCAAGGTTTGTGGACATAGTCCGGGTTTGTCGCGACCAACTCATCTTTGAACCTGTTAGCCCACTCCACAGTTTGGGCAATTCCGTCCTCAAGCGTTTCCTGATCTGACCACCCAAGCTCCGATCTAATCTTGCCGCTATCCAACATGTAGGCGCTGTCTTTACCAGGACGCTCAGGTCCGATTGTAACCAGGCTGTCGAAGTCAGCACCCAGATCGTCAAAAATCTTTTCAACAAGCTCACGAATAGAGACCATGCGGTCTGTCGAGATGTGATACGTATCCCCAACCTTGCCTGATAGCGCGACCTTCAAGGTTGCGTCTGACACATCTCTCATGGTTATGAAAGATCGTGTCGAGACACCACCTCCATCCAGCGTCATCTTCTTACCTGCAATGCCTGCCAAAATTGTGCGTGGAATAATTCGGTAGAGTTGCTGGCCAGGCCCAAACACATTAGCCGCACGCGTGGACACTGCCGGAAAGTCGTACTGGTCAACATAAGTGCGCAGACTCATGTCGGCCGCTGCCCTCGATACCGCGTAGGGAGTGCTTGGGTTGAATGGCGTGTCTTCCTTCACCCAACCATCGGTGCTGCCGTAAACTTCAGGTGTTGTCACGTGGACATAGCGCTCCAACCAGTCACATCTGCGAAGAAGCTCATGCAACCGCACTGTCGAAACGACGTTTGTCATCATCCAATGATCTGGGTTTTCCCAGCTCTGCCCGACCATGCTCTGGGCGGCAAAATTCACAACATGGGTGGGACGATCGGACTTCAGGATCGCATCGAGCTTGTCTAAGTCGTGGTTCAAATCCACTGTCTCAAAGCGAACCGTGCCCTGTCGCTTTGTCCATGTATAAGGGAGAAACGCTGAGGCCGACTGCTCGGAGCGACTCGTTGCAATGACACCGATGCCCTGCTCCGCCACAAAATCAGCGAAGGTTGCGCCCGAAAAAGAATTCGCGCCCAGAATGAGAAATTTGCCGGTCACTTGAACTTACCTGTCTTTTTACCCAATGAACTCAGAGCGGTTCGCATAGAGCCATTGCATCAGCATGTGGCCGATAATCAGCTGAGTGTCTTCTGCGATCTGCATGTCGTCTATGGCAAAATGGATGGGGACGTCCGCTAGTTCTTTTGCCTTACCGCCGCTATACCCCAAAATGGCGTAAGACTTGACGCCCTTTTCTTTGGCTTCTTCGAGCACCCGCAGGATGTTCGGTGAATTTCCGCTGCCTGAGAGAACGACCAACACGTCGCCGGGGTTTGCAAGAATTCCCAACTGAAGCGAATAAATCTGGTCATAGCCTTCATCGTTCGCCAAGCAAGTCAGCACTGCCGGATTTGCTGGAAGAGCCGTGACCCGCAAGCCTTTGCCCGCGACTTTTGATACGCCATACAAAAAATCGTTTGCAAGGTGGATCGCATTGCCTGCACTTCCGCCATTACCTGCGATGTAAAGGTGGTTACCATTCTTGCAACATTCCAGCAGGTCATCGGCGAGTTCTCCGACCGGTGTCCAGTCAAACTCTTCGAGAGTCTTACTTAGATTTCTACTGTAGTTCGCAAAATGCTCAATATGTCCGGACTTACTGGTCATTGATTGAGCACTTTCTCCTGCATCCACTTCAGATTGTGGAAATTGTCGTCATTTTTCAGGACACCCTGACTGTGCAGCCCGATAATTTCTTTGACCGCGTCTTCGACCGTCTTCTTTGGTCGGAACCCGGTTGCCAGAAGACGATCTGAATTCACGCGATAGGACCGGGGATCGTTTGAAGGCGTAACAACAATGTCGGTGTCGACGTGTTTCTTCACGAGCTCCGCAATATCCAGAATTGAGATGTTTTCAAAACCCGCATTGAAGACACCCGTATGCTCGGGGTTATCCAGCAGGAACATGTAAAGGTCGGTGATGTCATCAATGTGAATGTTGGGGCGGGTTTGCTCACCGCCGAACACAGTGATCTTTCCATTTGTCAGCGCCTGCATTGCAAGCATATTGACTGACACGTCGAGACGCATGCGGGGGGAATAGCCACATACTGTCGCCGGCCGGACGATTTGGACAACCATCTGATCTTCATAGGAAAGAACGATGCGTTCTCCACACATTTTCGTCTTGTTGTATTCAGAGATCGGGAACAGCTCTAAATCTTCTGTAACCTGGTCTTCGTCTTTGACACCGTAAACACTGCCGGACGATGCATAGATGAACCGTTTGATGCCAGACCGGGCCGCTTTGTCGGCGAGCTGCATGGTGGCAAGGCAGCTGATTTCCCAAGTCAGTTTCGGGTCCAAGTCACCGCAAGGGTCGTTGGCAACGCTGGAAAGATGAATGATCGCATCAATCCCATCCAGGTTGATCTCATCAATATTGCGGACATCGCCCTTCACCACTTCAAGGTTAGGATGTTCCTGCAGAAAATTGCCGAACCACTGGATATCAAACGCGCGGACGCTGTGCCCAGCGGCCAACAATTTCGGAACCAGAACAGTCCCTTTGTATCCGCATGCACCAGTTACAAAGATATTCATTTCCCTCACCCACCAGTATTTGGCATCGCACTTGTCAGAATCACACGTTCACCGAAGCGCATAAAGACAATGAATGCGGGCCAAAAGCAAACCCAACACGCCAGCTTTGTGCTGAAAAGCGCTCGTTTTGGAGATTTAGTCGCGCGGTACGCCCCTCAATGACACTATACACCTTAAGTACGGCTTTTGCCCCCAACCGGACGAACCGCACCAATCCGTCTAGCTACCCCATTTTTGTCCTGGGGTACAGTGTCGGAACATAAAAACTAGACCGCTCAAAACGCTAATTTGGACGCCGTCGGCTCCGGCACAGCAGCCTGCGGCGGTTTGGCGTGAGCTCACCTCAAATCACCACAATCTCAAGTGACTTCAGCATCGCTGCCTGACTGTCCCATTCGCTACCTCAATTCTGGTAAATCGTGCGGGCGGCGGGTTGCAACTTGGTTCAAACCAATATCTTAATGTCGACAGATCAAGCACTAGGAATTCAGCCATGAACCGTGACCAGAATCCAAAGGTAAAAAAACTGTTCAAACGGCTTGAAGGCAACCCAGATGACGCAGAAGCTGCGCTGAAGCTTGGGGCGCTGCTTCTAAAAAGCGGTTCTGAAGTCCCGCTGAATGTCCGGGAAATATCTCTGCGGTACTATCTAGAGAACGACCCGACACGCGACGACCTGGCATTCCAGCTGGCTACCGTTTTAATGGAGCAAAATAAACCAATTGAACCTGAGCTGGAGCTTGCGGCCCTTCGGCACAATGTGGCCACCAACCCTGAAGACCCCGCCCTGCTTGATCGCTATTCGATTGTTTCAATGGCCGCTCTGATCCAAGACCAGCATGAGGAGGTGCTGCCTGCACCAACATCAGCGGACTACGAGAATGTAAAAACTGCGAAACGGAACCTTGCACAAGCATCCCACGACCCACAGTCTAATGAGCTGCCCACCTACGGCATTCGCTGGAACGAATATGCCGAGCGCACGAGACGCGACATAGATGGACTGGAAGACCCGGTTTCTGTACTCCGCTTTGCGCAGGAAAATGTGGGATTTGAGCATCGTTCTTCAGCAGCTCAAATGCTCCGCCATCACTCCCTTTACGAACAAGAGCTGCGCGGTGAATTCCCTCAATTCGCAGACCGGCTTGATGCATTTGACGACCCTCCTCATTCGAGCGGTGGGACGCAGATCCAGCTTGCCGGGCGGCGTGTCAGCAATATTGTACCCTATCTCAGCCGGGTCATTCTGAGCTGCTTGACACTCCTGCCTAAGCCGGATGTCATTCTGGAACTCGGAGGCGGTTATGGTGCGCCAGCGAGACTTTGGCTCACCAATAAAATCGCACAGCCAAAGTGCTACATCATTGCTGATATTCCAGAATCTCTTTTCTTTGCCGAGGTATTTCTCAGGACAACTTTTGGGACTGAGGCCGTCCACTATGTCGAGGACGGTGCGCCCATCGACAAGCAGATGCTAGACAGGTTTCGCGTGATCCTTTGCCCGATCCCACATCTCGCTTCATTAGAGAAACTGCCTGTCGACCTGATTGTGAACACCGGTTCCCTGCAGGAGATGAGCGAGGAGTGGATCGCCTATTACATGGAGTGGCTGGACCGCCAACGGGCGACCTATTTCTACTCATTGAACTATGCTGCACAGCCGCTGAACTATCTTGCGGAAAGCATCAATCTCTGGTCACCTCGCCCGTCACCTCAATGGCAGGCAAAACTTCTGCGCATGAACCCCGCCTTTATACGAATGCAGGCAGACAGAAACTTCCTAGAGTCGGTTTATGCAAAAGTTCCTGCCGCCCTGTCAGAAGAGGCCGCCCACCAGCGATTGGACATTCTTGAAGAACAGGCCCTTACCGTGGAGACATTCATCGCCAGTATGGATGTCTTCCGCCGCTGTCTTGCGGCCCGGATCGGCTTTCGTATCCTGAGCAGAGCAGCGAATGAATTGCCCTTCGCTGCCAAAGAGATGCTGTGGCTCGCCGGTTGGGTCAGCAGAAATAGCGAAGGACTTTCCAAGGAGGAACTGCAAAGCGCCTGTGATCTGCTTTCAAAACTAGACCAGGAGCGCACGAGCGGCACCGAAGGAATTGCGCACTAGCGCCGCCTAGGTTTTGACGACCAGGCGACCTGAGTAATCGATCCTCTGAAGTAGAACTGCTTCCCCGGTGGCTTGGAAATGCTCATCTACGGCCCGTCGGACACCGAGGAAATGCCCATAGTCGTCGATTATCAGAACGCCCCCTTTTTCAAGGTTCGGGTAGAGATGTTTCATCTCATGAACTGTCGAGGAATAGAAATCGGTGTCGAGCCGGAGCAAAGCAATCGAGCCTGGACATGTGCCAGGGATGGTGTCCTCCACCATGCCTTTCACAAAGTGGACCCGCTCCATCGGGTAACCAACGGACTCAATGTTGGCTTTTACATCTTCCAGGCTCGCGTAAGCCCAGTTGCTCATTTTCTTGCCTCTTGATTGGGGGATCCATCCGTCAATCGCTCTGTTGCCAAACATATCGACATCGACATCTGCGTCGGGTTCGGGCAGGCCTTCAAAAGTATCGAACAAATAGATTTCGCGGTCTGTCCGGCCAAGTGCCTTCAGAGTCGCCAGCGCAACCATCATGCTTCCGCCGCGCCAGACCCCACACTCAACAATCGCGCCTGGAATGACAGCTTTTTCCAGATATTCGATGGTTTTGTAGACGGCATACATGCGCTCTACAGAGGTCATCGAGTAATGCCGCACCTCCTCCATGATCGGGAGAAATTCTGGATCGAGGTCTTCGTAGTTCGCTTTTTCTTCGTAAGTTCGCGACTCTTGCTGGAAATCGACGCCGGTTTCCGACGCCTGCTCCCCCAAAGGTCCGACCATCGGCGCAGGTGGTTCAGCTTTGCCGAGCGCGACCTGAACGGCATTCAGACGCGGTCGCATATCCTCACGGCTTGGATCGTCAGCGAGAATGGCCAGAAGCGCTCGTTCCTCCAGCTCCAACGGCACGGTACGGCCCTGAGCCGCTACTACAGCGCAGAGACGCTGTAGAAGGTCTGAGCGATCGGGGTTGCTCTCTAGGTGGATTTCTAGGGCACGTTCTTCCAACTCGGGAGGAATGGGTTCTTGCGCGCGCACCATTGCATCGATTTTCTTCAGAAATGCGCGATCATCAGAGACACCTCGGTCATTGCCTGACATATTGACTATCCTAAGCTGTCTCTACTATTTCCCAACCAATACCAAATATCGATATCGCCCTCGGACTGGGAATACAACCTCGGATTGAGTATAAGTTTGACGCGTGGGTGAAACCGGTCCCTTCTGAAATCTCAAGTCAAAAGTGGTATGCAGCAGACGAAAGATGACGAGGACATAGGGTTCGCGGTGGAAACAGAACCAACGGCACACCCAATTTATGTCATTTAAAACCATGCGAGAAAGACACCAGATGCCACTAATATGTAATGCAATCCCGAAGAGTGGCACCTACTTACTGGCGTCTATCGCTGAATATTGCGGCTTTGAAGACACTCATGTCAGGTTCTTAGATCACGGAACGAACTTCGTCGACAGTCAAAACCACCTGCGCGAGTATGCCGAGGGCAATGCACCTCAGCGTTTTTTTGAACTCCCAGACAATGCCTATGCACCATCCCATCTCACCTACGATCCGGATCTTGCAGATGCATTCGCAGATGGTCGGATCAAACACCTTTTTATGTACCGGCACCCGGGCGATGTCATTTGGAGCTATGTTCGTTTCGTCACATACTCAAAGAGTTTCGCAACCCACAGCTCTGATACCCAAAACACTCAAAACCGCATGAAAAATGACTTTGAGTCGGATGAGCAACGTTTTGTGCACGTATATTTTCAGATGAAGCACAATTTCAATTTTGTAGAAAACAGTCGCTGGCTCAAGGACAGTTCCACATTTACGCTTCGGTTTGAGGATCTCTACACAGAAATTCTAGAGTTGCGCGAAGGCAAGATGGGTAGTCTGCTTGAGGGGCTATTTGAGTATTTAGGGCATACCCCGTCTGAAGCCCTTTCAGAGATGTATGAAACAATTCACGGGCGTGGTCCAACATTCATGCCAGGAACAAAGAAGGTCGGCCAATACAGCAACCTTGATCTTGCCGGCATCTCCAGTGTTCTAAATGATCCGGAGTTCCGCAAATGTTTAGATCTTTATGGATACGACCATTGAAATGGAAGGTTGAATCTGATGAAGCCTGACTGCCCTTACAACAAACTTGATGCTCCCGCATTCTGGCGAGGTTCAGTCTCGGCCAATTCCTATGCTGATCTCACTCCGCAACTCCCTTCAAGCCTGCAAATTGACAAGGCAATGAAAATAGCAAGCGGCGGTAGCTGCTTTGCCCAACATATCGCACGGGCATTGCAGGGGCAGGGTTTTACCTATCTCAATACGGAGCCAGGTCCAGCATTGCTGGACGCTGACGCGCGATCATTGATGGGGTATGGACTTTATTCTGCCCGTTTTGGAAACATCTACAGTACACCGCAGCTGGCACAACTGATTGAACGGGCCTACGGCGAATTTGAGCCCAAAGAAGAGCCATGGGAGGAAAACGGCGCCTGGATAGACCCCTTTCGGCCATCCGTGCAGCCTGGTGGCTTTTCAAGCAAGCAACGGTTAATTGACGACAGAGCCACCCACCTGGGCGCTGTCCGTGAGCTATTCGAAAACCTTGACGTTTTTGTATTTACAATGGGCCTAACGGAGATCTGGCGATCGCGCGAGGATAGCGCTGTGTTTCCTGTTTGCCCTGGCTGCACCTTCGGTGAATATGATTCAGACAAATACGAATTTGCAAACCTGTCGGTGGCCGAGGTTGTAGAGGGTTTTGAGCGGTTCCACGCCAAGTTGCGACAAGTCAATTCCAAAGCCAAAATAATTCTTACAGTCTCTCCAGTGCCCCTTGCGGCAACCAACACCAAAAGGCACGTGGTTGAAGCAACGAACTATTCAAAATCGGTGCTGAGGGTGGCCGCCGAGGAACTTAGGAGCAGGCATGAAAATGTGCACTATTTTGCATCGTACGAAATTATCACGAACGCTCGTCGGAACGACTATTTTTCCGAAGACCTGCGAGAAGTAAGCAGGCTGGGCGTTGCGCACGTGATGCGGGCGTTTTTTTCCTTATTCTCCAATGAACCGACAGAAAAACTTGAGACAAACATGGCCGCAGCGCCTCCTGAAAAATCGCCTGAGGAGATCGGCGACGTTGACAAAGTGATTTGCGACGAGGATGAATTGTTCAAAGCACAGGCTGTCCGGTCCAAGTCCACTTGACTACCTATCTGTAAAACGAGAAGTCAGATCATGACCGAGCTTGAACGGACACAGCATATCTATTGCATTGGCGACAGCCATTGCCTGCCGCTTAAGAACAAAATTGTCCGAACGCCAATGGAAAAAACGCCCTTGCTGGTTTCTTCGGACTATCTGGTCGGGTTCTGCTCTAGCGAATTTGTTGATGCCAGTGGACAACTCGCTGAACCTGTAGTTGAAATCCTAAAGAAGAACCGGCTTGCTGACGAAAGCGGACAGAATGTCTGGAACAATCTCGATCACACAGCAGCCAACCTTGCTTTTGCAGCCGGCACCCCTGCCACAACCCCCATCCTGGTCATTTTCTGCGGCGACATTGACCTTCGCGGCAACGTCTTCAAACAGTTTCAGGATGTTTATGATTTCGACATGCCCGATGGCAGCGGAAACGCGGACCATGAAGCCCAAAAACTACCTTTTGATTCAGTTGAGGATTTGCTGACCGCGAAGTACACGCCCATACTTCAGGGACTAGTTGCCTTGTACGGATCTGGCTTTACACGAACATATCTTGCCGCATTGCCACTACCATCACAGGAAGACGAAGAGGAGTTCGCCGACGCCCATGGATTTAAATGTCCATTACCCCTTCGTATAAAACTGACCAAGCTGTCTAACCAGGTACTTGCGCGTCTATGCCGCGTCGCGAATGTTCCCTTCATTGATGTAAGTGATCATGTTGAAGAAGATGGGTTGCTGGCGCGCGAACATCGTCTAGACGGATTTCATATGACAAGCGAGGCAAGCACACTCCTGTTAGATGCCGTTCTCGACCACGCCGTTCACAATTGCTCAAGCCACGTAAACATGGACCTTTATGAGCACGCTCGCGTCAACGCTGAAGGGCCAACTCTCGATGCAACGATCGAATTCGCAGATTCACGAGAGAAATTTATAAGCAATCCTGTACTTCAACTGGAGACTGATTGCACCCAAATCCAAAAAGTCATTGAGGCGCTTCCGGCCGACGCTAGTGTCAGCAATGAGCATCAGCGGCTGAGTTGGTTCGGCACAAGCAGAGAGCCGTTCAACCGGAATATGCGGTCAGTTACGCCAAATGAAGAACTCATTCACAGGGTCTTCGAATATGTCTATTCGGACGCGGTACTTCCCCACCTCCAAGCGGCTTTGAACGGTGATCCTCACGTTATCAACGCACGCTATTTTCGGTCGCTTCCTCATGGCGACGAAGCCGAGGGCCCTCAGACATTCCATTTTGATGGTGCGCCGCCTGGGGTGCTGCGGGCGCTGGTCTACTTGACCGACGTAGACGAATCCTCGGGTCCGTTCGAGTTTCTGACTGACGCTGGAGAGAACATCCACGCTGTCGGCCCAACCGGCACACTGCTGATCTTTGATCCGAACAAACTGGAACATAGAGGGCGGCCACCGGAAAAACGAGAGCGTAGGGTGGTCGACATGTGTATTGCAGCGCGCCCAAAGGGGTTCCCGAGGCGGGTCGCTTGGGCAGGCATGAACGCCTGGCCCCTGGATCCTTATCAGTACGCGGTCGACGGAATGACTGCAGTGCCGCCATTTGAGAAAGACTGGGTTCAAGTCTACCCATTCGGGCACAACCATCGCTAGAAACGCCTTAGGCTTTTGTTCCCGGGTTGCCTCGCAGTGACTATTGGCGCCGACCGCAAATCACTAAAACCAGCCGCAGCAAGGTCTTCCACCATCGCGTCAAAATGTTCGATTGCGTATATTTTGAGGGCAATATCAGATTAATCACCAAGAACGTTGATCAGGCACCCGTCGCAGGTCAGCAGGATGTGAACAAACAGAAGCAATATGCCAGGTGAATTATTCATAATCAGATATGCGACCACGTCTGCTTCAATATGAATATTAGTCTCAAATATCGCAACGCGCGGCCTGTGACAGGCGCTTTCCTTGTTGCGCCTTCACTGACCTACGCATATCCAGGAAGCAGGTCGACATATCTTCACCGTTTAAGGTCGACAGGTGCCTGGCTATCAGTTATTCCCTTTCCGGTTTGATTTGGCAGCTGAGTATCTCTCCGACCTTGTTCCAGCTCAGTTCCCAATCATCGGAAGCTGCGCCGATCTTGGCACCGCAATAGAAGAGACGGCGCCATGAAATTGAGCAGCAGCATATAGAAAGAGCAGTGCAAGATGGGTGCTTCGGCGAAAACGTTGCTTCGGCTTATGGAAATGACCGAAGAGGGGAGACTTTCTCCCGGCGCAAGTATCTGTGATATCGGCACGTCCCAGCTGTCAGGCCCCAACGCGTTTGAAACGGCCCGTGCCTTTCTTGCTTATTATGACGAGCGGCGCGCAGATGGCGCGTCGTCCCTGTCCGATGACCGCCTTCGGGGGATTTCAAATGGTGGTTTGCTCGGAGAAGTCCTGATAGATGCCGGCTTTGAGTATGTTGCCCTCGACATATTTGAAGCTGAACGCACGATCGTCTTTGATCTGAACAGCCACACACCTGGCCCAAAGCTTGTCGGCAAATTTGATCTCGTCACAAACTTCGGAACCACAGAGCATGTTTTCAATCAAATTGAAGCCTTCAGGACCATGCACCTGCTTCTGAAACCAGACGGTCTTTCGTTCCACGATCTTCCTTTTTCCGGCTTCATCAAACACGGCCTCTTTCGCTACGACCCTCTATTCTTCTCTTCCCTGATTAAATCGAACGATTATCAGCTTGTCCGCCAGACGATCAGTACAGGGGCAGACCAACCGGTGCCCAAGGACCTGATAAGCCAGGGCCTGGACGAAAAGGCTGTGAAAAATGTCGGTTTGGAGGTTATCCTTACGAAGATTGCCAATTCGGATTTTAAAGTACCGTTGGAGATGTCCACCAGCATCGCGCCGTTTGCTGCAGGCGTTGTGGACAACGAGTATGTACAACTGGCAAATGGCAAGATCATCTACGGGCAAACCCGGTCATCATTTGTGTTCTACCTCATCCAGATGGCAAAACGCGTTCGGCAGGCGTTGAAACGGATTGTGGCAAGGTAAACACAGCCAGACAGCCTCGCCCCGGCGAGGCTAGAATAGCCATCACAAACCTTGACCTGCCTGCATCCTACCCCCTAAAAACGCTAGTTCTAATTGCGTAGGCAAGTCAGGGAGGTAGGTGTCCGAGGATGGGGATTACTCAATCAGCTATCGAGAAACTCGATCAAATAGGCCTGTTCAAAAAAGATGGGATGGCAGTGCTTGATGTGGGGTCCTCCAACCTGTATTCGGCATCAGAAGATGGAGTTGTCAACTTTCTGTCCCAATATGCCCCAGACCTCGAAAATGGCGATGTTTCTGCATTCGCTAAACAGCTCACTCAGGGGTCTGGATACGACTTGGCATCAGGTGGCACCAATGACGCATTTGTTGGTCAGCTGTTTGAGAAAGCTGGCTTTGTATACAACGCCATCGATATTGCAGATGGCTATAGGACGACCATCGTCGATTTGAACCATCAAAATCCGCCGGAAGACTTCGTCGGAAAATTCGATTTGGTTCTGAATTTCGGCACCACCGAGCATCTTTTAAATCAGTACAATGCATTCCGCTTCATCCACAATTCTGTAAAGGTAGGCGGGTATATCGTCCACTCTCTACCCTGCGTGGGATATTCAAACCATGGATACCTGACCTATACGCCTCGGTGCTTTTTTGATCTTGCAGGTTACAACCAGTATGAAGTCACGGATTTCTGGTATGACGCTGTAGACACAGACAATGACCTGTTCGCGCCCCTTCGCGACTATGCGACCTATTTTCCGACGTTGAACCAGACGATAGCGAATAGTGGAGCAACGTCTGGTGGCCAAATTGTCACAACACTGAACGTTCCCGACGTCGCAATCTTTATCGTAATGCGCAAAGTGCACGACACTCCTTTCGTTGGCCCAATGGAGACAAGTACATCCGTGGGCGATGTGCTACCCGACGGCCAACCAAGCACTTCCAGCGGCACGGCGGCTGTAGAATCTGGCGCGGGTGGCGCCGAAGCGTCGAAGACTGCGCCAACTCATTCCAAACCACGGCAATTGGCGATAGACCTTCGCGATGCCTGGCGCGCATTTGTTTCATAAGAACAGTTTGATGGCGGAGCGTTGTGGGGCGCGGCACATTCAATTGTGAGAGTTCGTAAAGTTGTTCAGTCAGTAGGAGCGAGAGCTTACATGCAGGAAGGTTACTTAGTCGTTGGAGGAGACAGCCTTGTCGGCGGAGGCGTCATTCGCGCGTTAAAAAAACGCGGCCATACCTGCGTAGCGACGACACGTCGGAAGGAATCCGTTTCAGACGACCGTGTCTATCTGGATTTTCGCGATGAAGCGGTCTTCGAGGCGCCCAGTAATATCAACTACGCATTCATCATCGCGGCAACGACGAATTACGAGAGATGCGAAACCGACCCAGAAGCTCATGTGACAAACGTCGAGCATATTCCCCGCCTCGTCCTATCGCTTTTAGATCAAGGTGTGTTTGTGACCTTTATCTCGACGAATTCTGTTTTTGGTGGAGATCAGGCTTGGCCAAATGAGGATGCACCGCATGATCCTCGAATTGCCTATGCCCAGCAAAAGTCTCTGGGTGAAAAGAATATACTGGATGGCGCGAAAGCCGCAGGGACCCTTGAGCTGCTCAACATTGTGCGTCTGACCAAAATCCTCACGCCGGACGTTTCCCCGCTGCCAGGCTGGATTGAAACCTGGGGAAAAGGTGAAGTAGTCGAGCCGTTTTCTGATCTGCTCTTTGCTCCGATGTCGGTAGAGTTTGTCAGCGAGTCCCTGGTGACGATTGGCGAGCATCGCATCTCTGGCATGCTCCATCTCTCCGGCGCCGACAATGTCAGCTACACTCAGCTTGCGGAGTCCATGGCGCGACGTCTCTCGTTCAGTTCAGACCTTATCAAACCAACCACGGCAACAGCCAAGGGCATCGAGATTGCATTCAAACCTCGCTATAGCGGGCTTGGTATGGAGCGAACAACCCGATTGACCGGATTGCACCCACAAATGCTGGATGACCTTGTTGATGGTATATTTCCAGCACCAAAGGAAAACTAAATGTCAGTGACAGTTTCACATCGCAGCACCTGCAGACTATGCGATTCCAGCAATGTTTCGCGTGTTGTTAATCTCAAGCCTATCCCGCTTTCAGAAAACTACACTGATGATCGCGAAACGGCGTTACGCGACGCGCGCCATCCAGTTGACGTCTATATGTGCGCAGATTGCGGCCACGTTCAGCAGCTGGATGTCATCGATTCTGAGAACCTTTGGAAGTCATACACGTACTATTCTGGTGAAGCCAAAGGAATGCCTGAGCATTTCCAGCAAGTGGCAGGTGAATTCCGGCAGATATCCGGCGCACCGGATGACTCCCTTGTCGTTGACATTGGAAGCAATGACGGCTCGCTTCTTAAACCCTTCAAGGCGGCAGGCCACCGGGTGCTTGGCATTGATCCTGCGGAGGAAGTAGTTAGACGCGCAAATGAAGCCGGCATCGAAACTATTGAAGCACTGATGTCTCCCGAACTTGCCCAGAAGGTGCGCGACGAACACGGCCCGGCGCACATAATCTGCGCGTTTAACGTTTTTGCCCACGCAGATGACTTGGGAGCGATGGTAGATAGCATCCGCATCATGCTTGCGGACGATGGCGTGTTCTTCTTCGAAGCCCAGTATCTTCTGGATATTGTCGATGGAATGTTGGTTGCATCGATTTTCCATGAACATATGAGCCATCATTCAGTGAAACCAATGATTCAGTTCCTGGATCGCCACGGGCTGGAGCTCATCGCTGCCGAACGTTCTCCTATTCAGCATGGTTCGCTTATTGGCACTGTCCAATTGAAAGGTGGAAAGCGCCCTGTCGAAGCGTCGGTAGCTGAGCTGGTTGCTCTTGAGGACAAAAGGCGCCTCGATAAGCTTGAAACCATGCAGCAGTTCGATGCTGACGTGAGGCGCCTGCGGGAGCAAACCGGCGCGCTGGTGAAAAAGTGGTCAGATTCTGATGCCACAATCGCCGCCTATGGGGCTGCACGAAGTGGTCCAATGCTGATCGCTCAATTCGATCTTGCGAATGCCATCGAGTATATTTTCGATGATCACCCACAAAAAGTAGGGAAATATTCCTCTGGCGACGGCATTCCGATCATACCGACCGCAGAACTGCTCGAGCGGATGCCTCAATACACAGTTATTCTTGCATGGGTTCACGCACAGAAGATTATCGATAGTAACCAAGAGTATCTGAACAAAGGCGGGCACTTTGTTGTATTGTGCCCTGAGACTAGGGTTGTCGGAAAAGATGGTGACGTCAGTATTCTGGCCGCCAAATGAGACTTGTAGATAGGGCATCGAAACGATGAGCGACGCAGCACTTACAAAAGAAAAGCAGTATCAAGTTTGTGTTGATGCAGCAGAAGAACGCGGCTTTGAACGCCTTGGTCTGCGAAGCAGCGAAAGCTGGTACCAGGACCCCAAACATCTTGTTTTCCGCCTGTCACGATACAAATTCGTCGCCAAGATGTTATCGGGCAAGGACAGTGTCCTTGAAGTTGGGTGTGGAGACGCCTTTGGTCCCAGGATCGTACAAGCTGAAGTCGGCAAGTACACCGGATTGGATTTTGATCCTCTGTTCATCGAAGACGTAAAATCGCGGATGGTTGAAGGATGGGAGTTTGATGCGCTCGTCCACGATCTACTGGATGGCCCTCCTCCTGGCAATTATGATGCCGTCTACGCGCTAGATGTGCTCGAACACATTGAGCCAGCTGTGGAGCATGAGTTTCTGAAAAACTCGTTTGCCGGTCTCGGCGAGAATGGCGTCGGCATTATCGGCATCCCCACCCTGGAGAGCCAGGCCTATGCGTCGCCACAATCGAAGGAAGGCCATATCAACTGCAAGACTGCGCCTGACCTGAAAGAACTCATGTCCGAATTTTTCCACAATGTTTTCATCTTCAGCATGAATGACGAAGTGGTCCATACAGGACACCATAAGATGGCTCACTATGTCTTTGCTATCGGCGCTGGAAAGCGGTCATAGTTGTTTCGATATTGTTAGACGTCAGTCTTTTTTGAAACAGTCCTGACGGTCATCTGCCAGAGAGCATCTTCGTAGTGCCATCCGCGATTAAAAACCCTGTGCTGTCCGATTTTGTCCGGTCGGTGAAGGCCTACCCCATGTGGGTGTCTTTTGCGACCCATGACATCCGCACCCGCTTTAGGCGTTCGATCCTGGGTCCTTTCTGGCTGACTCTGAGCATGGGAATCTTTGTAGCCACACTGGCCCTCATTTTTTCTCAAGTTTTTGGCACACCCCTGACGAGCTACCTGCCTTACGTTGTGACTGGCTTCCTGTTTTGGTCCTTTTTTTCAACTGTCGTCATTGAGTCCTGCACCTGCTTTTATGATTCAAGGAGCCTGGTGCAGAACCTACCTCTTCCGCTACTGGTGCATTTCTTCAGAATGCTCCTGCGCAACATCTACATACTATTGGCGAACTCGGTCATCTTCGTACTCGTATGGCTGATTTTCATGCGAACGGTGGACTGGAATACACTGTATTTTTTCCCGGGGCTGATTCTTTTTCTTGGCAACATGCTCTGGATATCGATTTTCTTTGGTGTTGTGGCCACGCGCTATCGAGACGTCACCCAAATCGTTGCCAGCGTCCTGCAGGTCTTCTTTTTCGTGACACCCATTTTCTGGTCCCCTGCGACCCTCGCAAATCGTCCCGTCTTTATTGATGCAAATCCGCTCTACCACATGATCTCGGTGGTCCGGAATCCTCTCCTCAACCAGCCGACTGCCATGCTGTCTTATCAAGTGCTTGCGGTGTCGCTGGTGTTTGGCGCGCTAATTACCTATGCGCTTCTAAGACGCTCAATAAAGCGCATTCCATACTGGGTTTGACAAGCATGGCTCACATTACCCTTTCAAACATCACACTAACCTTCCCGATATATGGAATGAACTCGCGGTCGCTGAAGCAGCAACTACTCCACAAAACAACTGGCGGACAGGTTGCGTCTGGTGCACACGATTCTGTGGAAGTGCATGCGCTGAACAAGCTCAGCCTCAACCTAAAAGACGGTGACCGACTTGGGCTGACCGGCCACAATGGGGCCGGCAAATCATCCTTGCTCAGAGTCATGGCAGGAATCTATCATCCGACACAAGGCCATGTAGATGTAGAAGGCTCGCTTGGTGTTCTGATTGACCCTATGGCGGGTATCAACGTTGAGGTGAGTGGCTTAGACAATATCTATCTTCGTGGTTACGCGCTGGGCCTCACCAGATCTCAGATCTCAGACATGATTGACGATGTGATTGAGTTCTCTGGCTTGGGGGAGTTCATCCATATGCCAGTCAAAACCTACTCCGCTGGCATGGTAACGCGGCTTGGCTTCTCTATCTCCACTTCGATAAAGACGGACATTCTGCTGGTGGACGAAGGCCTCGGCGCTGCCGACGCAGAGTTTCAAGAACAACTGAATCAGCGTATCGGGGATTTCTACAATTCAGTCAAAATTCTGGTTCTGGCAAGCCACTCTGAGCCGATGATCGAAAAGTACTGCACCTCCAGGCTTTCTATGAGCGAAGGTGCCATCGTTAGCCACGACAAGATCGGTTGAATATTGAGATCCGGGTCTGCAGACCAATCGATCTGCGTTGAGCAGACGGCGAATCTCTGAAACTTAGGTCATCAAGCACTCTCCAAACCCGACTGATTTTGGTGCAAAAGTACACCATCCAGTTCTCAACAAATCCATTGTGTGGGGCTGTGTTCGATTCCGCGCAATGCTCCAGCGTGTTCTTTGTCGATATATGGTTTTTACCTTGGACTGGCGGTATCACTACAGGCATAATTCAAGCAGCAACGCGAAGGGTGAATGCTTGCAACGGTCATCAGTGCTGATCAGTGGCGCGTGATCCAAGAACCTCCTCTTCAGTGCGGTGATGGTAGTTAAAACAACCCAGTTGTGTAACTGGGAACGGCAGGTGGACAAAAAATCACCGGGTGAGCCGTTTCAGGGGGGGGGGAAATCTAAAATGGCCAGCGTTAGTACAGTCTTGGCATCTGGCAAAGACTTTGATGGCATTCTACACAACCTGAAGTGGTCAGACACCACGATCACCTACAGCTTTCCAACCAGCGCGTCACACTATGGCTCACCCTATGGTGTCTTGAACGAATTGGGCGCAGGGTTTGAAGCTCTAAATGCTACGCAGATCGCAGCGGTCGAAAAGCTGCTTGCTGAAGTTGAGTCTTTTACCGGTCTGACCTTTAATCGGATTACCGAGACTGATGTGGTCAATGCGACGCTGCGCTTCGGGATGACCGACAATACAGAAACTGCGCATGCCTACACGCCGCATATCTTCGAGGAGTCAGGCGACAGCTGGTTCCGGAACGGTGGGACCTACGACAATCCGACAATCGGCAACTTTTCCTACAATGAAGGATTTATGCATGAGCTAGGCCACGCGCTCGGCCTCGCCCATGGCCATGATGATGATGGGTTGGGCACATTAGCCACCGAATTCGACTCCAACGAATTCTCGGTCATGACCTACCGGGATTATATTGGGGATGCAGCTAACGACGGCAGCGAGAACGATACCTGGGACAATCCGCAAAGCTACATGATGCTCGACATCGCCGCATTGCAACATATGTATGGCGCGAATTATTCATCTAGTGGTGAGGTCTGGAGCGGTAACACCACTTACACTTTCAGCGACACAACGGGCGAGATGTTCATCAACAATGTTGGACAAGGAACACCCGGTGGCAACACCATATTCCGCACAATTTGGGACGGTGACGGGGTTGATACCTATAGCTTCACTAATTTCTCAGACGACCTCCAGATCGATCTTAGACCTGGCGAATGGTCAACATTGGCATCGCATCAAGTCGCCCGACTCGGATTGTTTGGTTCGGGCGAATATGCCAGAGGCAGCATCGCCAATGCCCTCCTCCACGATAACGACACTCGTTCACTGATCGAAAATGCGACGACTGGAACCGGGGATGACATAGTCTCCGGAAATCAAGCCGCTAACAGGTTAAATGGGCTATCTGGCAATGACACTCTGATCGGTAGAGAAGGCAACGACACTCTCATCGGCGGCACTGGGCGAGATACCGCAAATTTCTACAGTGCGTCCGACGAGTATTCTATCACCCAATTGTCCGGTACTAGTTTTCAGATTGAACATTCTGGCGGCTTGCGTACTGACGGAACAGACAGCCTCTCAGGAGTTGAGTTAGCCAGATTCACAGACGCCCAAATTGCCTTGAATCCGATCTCGGGTGCCCTAGACATCGTCATCCTTCAGGAGCTCTCAGACACGGCTGCTCCAAATGTAGCCAACCTGAGACAGTCCATTGGAGCACTGGCGGTTGACATACTCGATACAAACCCAGGATCACGCTTTGCTGTAGCTGCATTCGATGAAAGGACTTCCCCGTTGGAAGTCGCAATCAACTATGCTGCGGACTTTGTCACCGACCCAACATCGTTGACTACAACATATAACTCTCTGACCCCCACGGGCTCTATCGTTAGAGCTGACACACTGTTTGAGGCAATTGTCGAAGCCGCAAACAGCAGGACATTCTCCTATCAAGCGGGGAATCAAAAAGTCATGCTGATCCCCATCGACTATCCAGTCTTCTTTGATGAAAGCCGAGAGAGTTTCATTGAGCTGAAATCAGCTCTTACCAGCGGCAATATAATACCAATCTTCATTCAGGAAGGCCCATCGATCCATTTCTTTACAGACGCACTCGTGAAGGCGTTGGACCGCGGCGTCATTGTTAGAATGCAAGATGATGGGGATGACTTTAACGAAGCGGTTCAGCTGGGTCTTGCGAGCATTAATGGGCAGACGACATTTATAGGAACGGCCAGCGGCGAAACTGTTACTGGGGACGAGCTGTTTGACGGTCTCTACGGCCGAGGCGGTGACGACAATTTGAGCGGCCTGGGTGGCAACGACACACTGAACGGTGGCGCCGGGACCGATACACTGGACGGCGGTGACGGGAGTGACACGGCGAGCTATGAGGGGACCGTTGGCGCTCTAACGATTGATCTGGCGGCGGGCACAACAACGGGTGCTGATACCGATACACTAGTCAGCATCGAGTCTGTCATTGGCGGGTCAGGTCATGATCTGATCTTTGGTACCACCGGTATTAACTCACTGTCGGGTGGCGCTGGGAACGATACTTTTTATGGGCGTGGTGGCGGCGACACGTATAATGGCGGAAGTGGTACTGACCTGGTTGGCTACAACAATGTAACTGGTGCTCTGTTTATCAACCTTCTTACCGGCCAAACAACAGGGGCGTTAACCGATACGCTGATCAGCATCGAGTCTGCCGTCGGCGGCAGCGGCAATGATACGCTAACTGGCAATGACAGCGACAATGTCCTGTTTGGTGATCGCGGGAATGACAGAATCGTTGGCTCCTTGGGAGATGACTATCTGCACGGCAATGACGGCATTGACACTGTAGACTACAGCAACCTCACCGTAGACCTGTTCATCAATCTCCAATTGAATCTGACCTCGGGCGCTTTCGCCGACACATTGCTCGGTTTAGAGAATGTCATAGGCACCTCGGGTGACAACGATATCGTCGGAGACAGCTCGGACAACTCCTTTTTCGGGGACGGAGGTAATGATCGGATTCTCGGTTCGCGTGGCAACGACACCATCGACGGTGGTGAGGGCTTTGATCTTGCAGCCTTTTCAAGCCGTACAGATCTGTCGGTGCACACAAAGATGGTCGACGGCCAGTTTGTAACGACGGTCGCAGACATCAGCGCCTTCCCGGATGATGGCACAGACACACTGACGAACATTGAAGGGCTAAGCATCAATCCCGCAGAGCTTTTTCTCGGTCTTGCTGGGATTCAACAGAACAATAACAGCAACTTTGACGGCGACCCGTTCAACGAACTTCTGTTCCACCACACAACGAATAACTCAACCTTTTATGTTGATATGGATGCGGCTGGGCGCGGGAGCAATGTCTCCGTTCTGGGTCAGGTTCCCGGCTGGACCCCTGTCGACACAGCAGACATGTTTGGCACTGGCCGCGCTCAGGTTCTCTATCAAAATGAGACCACCGGAGGACTGGTCGGCTATGGCGACAATGGCAGCGGCGGCATCGGATGGACTGGCTACTTCCCTGCTCTACCGGCCAATTGGAGCTTCGAAGGCGTTGGCGACTTCACAGGCGACGGCTTCAATGACCTTATGATTATGAGCCCGACGGGTAACCTGTTCTACTATGACCGCGATTCATTTGGTGTGGATACCGGGTGGGTCTATATCACAACCACTGCCAACATCTGGGATCCCGTTGACATTGGCGACTTCGACAGAGACGGCTTATCTGACATTCTGGTCCAACACCGGCCCTCTGGAACCACCTACTTCATGGATATGGATGCTGGTGTCTTCAGCGGCTGGGGGCTTGTGGCCGCTGGTGGCGGACCGGACCTTGTCGCGCGCGGCGCCGCTGATCTCAATGGCGATGGTTTTGACGATGTGGTCTACCGCAATCAAGTCACCGGTGAGATCACAGCCATCAACATGGAAAATGGTGTGAACAGCGGAACCTTCTACGTCGGACCCAATCTCGGCACCAGCTACGACATTGTGGGCATGTTTGATTATGACAATGATGGTTATGACGACATCATCGTCCGATATGCCCCAACTGGACAGCATGTCGGCATCGATATCAACAATGGTGGGTTCGCCGGATTCGACTCCCTCTCACAGCCACTCGGCGATGACTGGATGCTCGTTTGATGGCTCAAACGCGCTTATCTGAATTCGACGCGGCGAGCTTAGGGCGCGATTAGCTCTTAAACGAAGTGGTTTGGTTAGTATGTTCGGAGATACACGATGACATCGGCGAGTTTTGTACCCCGTGCCTATGAAGACTTTGACGGCGTTCTCACAAACTCTAAGTGGACGTCTCCGTTCATCACTTACAGCTTTCCGACGAGTGCGAGTTACTATGGATTTGGCTACGGCTCGAATAACGAGACTGCTTCAGGATTTGAAGCACTCGACTTCAATCAGCAGGCTGCGGTTACCAAAATACTGAATGAGACCGCCAGTTTCTCCGACCTCAATTTTTCCCTAAGAACCGAATCCGCCTTTAGCCATGCGACACTTCGGTTCGCCATGACGAACAATACTGATGGAGCACATGCTTACATCCCGCATAGTTCTGACGAAGGCGGAGACAGCTGGTACCTCAACCACCCGGTTTTCGACAACCCGACGATTGGTGGTTTGGGGTATGAGGTGATCATTCATGAAATTGGTCATGCACTTGGTCTCGCGCATGGCCACGAGAGTTATGCCTACGGAACGATTCCCTATTTCCAGAACTCCGTTGAATTCTCGGTGATGACCTATCGAGACTATATTGGTGATTCAACTTCCGATGGCGATGAAAATGAGACCTGGGGCAATGCCCAGAGCTTTATGATGCTGGATATCGCCGCGCTTCAATATATGTATGGCGCGGACTACGGGCCTGGCAATGTCTGGAGTGGCAACACGACCTACACCTTCAGCCCCACAACCGGTGAGATGTTTATCAATGGTGTGGGCCAGGGTACGCCTGGCGGGAACAGAGTGTTTCGTACCATCTGGGATGGAAACGGAAATGACACCTACGATTTCAGTAACTACACAACGGATTTCATGTATATCGACCTTCGTCCAGGCGAATGGTCGACCTTCAGCCAAGGCCAACGAGCCGTTCTCCAAGAAGGTACCGGCAATTATGCACGTGGCAATATCGCCAATGCGTTGCTGCATGAAAACGACACGCGATCGCTGATCGAAAACGCAATTGGCGGATCGGGGATCGACCGCATTACCGGCAATCAAGCAGCCAATATCCTCAACGGCAATGGGGGTGACGATGTCCTTGACGGCGGAGACGGCAACGATTCGCTTATCGGCGGAACTGGGAACGACCTTCTACTAGGGGACGGTCAACCTGCGGTTTATAGCGGTTCAGGACTTCTCGTAGACTCGACGCCCGGCAATCATTCAATCCAAACCGCTCGTTCATTGGATGGATTGTTCACCGAAGTTTCACGTTCCGACATACTATATTCCGTCAATGTGCCGCAGGTCACCGTGCAGGGAAGTGGAAGCGGTCAGGCCAATTACTACTCTTTCACCGTCCTTGGGAACCCAGCATTCATCTATCTTGATATCGACTATGGATATGACGCGACGGACCCGATCAACCCAGGGAACTTTAACAGCAGCATCCAGGTCTTCAGAAGCGACGGCACTATTATCGGCACCAACACCGGTGCGTTGACGACCTCTGGTGGAACTGGCAGCAATAGTACCTTTGACGCTTATTTTTCGACTGAGGTTCAACCGGGTACCTACTATGTCGCAGTCAGCGGCGCCAGCCCCGGCACGCCAATATACCATGGTCAAACCTACCAGCTTCATGTTTCGGTCAACGGTGTTGTGATCGGGCCTTCAACGTCGACAACAGCGAGCGATGACATATTGAATGGTGGGGCCGGAAACGATGCATTGTTTGGCGGTGACGGAAATGACACGGCCAGCTATGAAGGCACCGCCGGGGCTCTAACGATTGACCTGGCGGCGGGCACAACAACGGGCGCCGACAACGACACATTGATCAGCATTGAGTCCGTCATTGGCGGGTCGGGCAATGATGTGATCTTTGGAACCACTGGTGTCAATTCACTGTCCGGCGGCGCCGGGAACGATACATTCTATGGGCGGGGCGGTGGCGATGCCTTCAACGGGGGAAGTGGTACTGACCTGGTTGGCTACAACAATGTAACTGGTGCTCTGTTTATCAACCTTCTTACTGGCCAAACAACCGGCGCACTAACCGACACACTGATCAGCATTGAATCCGCTGTCGGCGGCAGCGGCAATGACATACTCACCGGCACATCAGCTAACAATGTTCTGTTTGGTGACCTGGGCAATGACACGATTATCGGCTCATTGGGAAATGACTATCTGCATGGCAATGGCGGCACGGACATTATTGATTATCGCAACATCACTACCGGACTTGCCATCAACCTCCTCGCTGGCACAACCACCGGGGCGTTTAGCGACACTCTCCTAGGCTTTGAATCTGCTGTGGGTGGCAGCGGAAATGATATTCTCGTGGGTACCGACACCGTCAACCTGCTGACCGGTGGCCAAGGCGATGATCTCTTCTATGGCTTCGGGGGGGATGACAATATTGACGGCGGCAGTGGCGGAGGGGACGTCTCAATCTATGCTGGCACTCGGTCGGGCTTGAGCGTTCATACGGAATTTGTCGGGGGTGAATTTGTGACCACCCTTACTGACCTCGTTGGTGCCAGCGGTACCGACACGCTCACAAATATTGAAACCTTAAGATTTGGCCCTGAAGATCTCGGTCTTGCTGGGATTCAACAGAACAATAACAGCAACTTTGACGGCGACCCGTTCAACGAACTTCTGTTCCACCACACAACGAATAACTCAACCTTTTATGTTGATATGGATGCGGCTGGGCGCGGGAGCAATGTCTCCGTTCTGGGTCAGGTTCCCGGCTGGACCCCTGTCGACACAGCAGACATGTTTGGCACTGGCCGCGCTCAGGTTCTCTATCAAAATGAGACCACCGGAGGACTGGTCGGCTATGGCGACAATGGCAGTGGCGGCATCGGATGGACTGGCTACTTCCCTGCTCTACCGGCCAATTGGAGCTTCGAAGGCGTTGGCGACTTCACAGGCGACGGCTTCAATGACCTTATGATCATGAGCCCGACGGGTAACCTGTTCTACTATGACCGCGATTCATTTGGTGTGGATACCGGGTGGGCCTATATCACAACCACTGCCAACATCTGGGATCCTGTTGACATTGGCGACTTCGACAGAGACGGCTTATCTGACATTCTGGTCCAGCACCGGCCCTCTGGCACCACCTATTTCATGGATATGAATGCAGGTGTCTTCAGTGGCTGGGGGCTTGTGGCCGCTGGTGGCGGACCGGACCTTGTGGCGCGCGGTGCTGCTGATCTCAATGGAGATGGTTTTGACGATGTGGTCTACCGCAATCAAGCCACCGGTGAGATCACAGCCATCAACATGGCCGGAGGCGTCAACAGTGGGTCTTTCGGATTAGGTCCCAATCTCGGCACCAGCTACGACATTGTGGGCATGTTTGATTATGACAATGATGGTTATGACGACATCATCGTCCGATATGCCTCAACTGGACAGCATGTTGGCATCGATATCAACAATGGTGGGTTCGCCGGATTCGACTCCCTCTCACAGCCACTCGGCGATGACTGGATGCTCGTTTGATGGCTTCGCGGCAACACTCCTGTCATGGCGCGATTTTATCTGAAAGCGCGCCTCATGCTCTCGGTAAAGGGCTGCATAAGGTAGCTGAGCATTGTCCGCTCGCCGGTGACAATTAGAAGTTCGGCCGGCATACCTGGATGCAGAGTAAGATCTTGGCTCGTTTCTTCAGCAATACTGGCAAGCTGTTGCCGATCAACCTCGACACGGGCAGCATAATAGCGCTCACCGGTGTTCTGATCCTCAAGGGCATCAGCCGAGACTGACTTCACAACGCCGCTGATCTGCGGAAGATTCCTTGCGTTGAATGCTGACAGATAAATTTTCGCGTCCAGTCCTTCCCGCACACTATCGATGTCGATCGGAGGTATGCGGACATCGATCACGAGATCCTCCCCTTCAGGAACGATATCGAGAATTGGTTCTCCGGGAGATACAACCCCCCCGACCGTGGAGAACCTCCGGTTCACAACAATACCCGCAACCGGCGCGCGAAGCACAATTCGATCCAGAATATCCTTCGCCGCAAATAGCTGCTCTTCTAACTTCGATATCTCTGAGCGAACCCGCGTAATCTGTTCAACCACGTCATCCTGATGTTGGGCCTCAAGGTTCAAGATCTGGATTTCCGTTTCTCCAATTGCTTGCTCGGCCCTGGCTATCGCCGCAGCGTTGGACGCACGCGACCCTTCAATCTCAGTAGCTGCCCGTTGAAGCGCCAAGAGTCGTGGTTTGCGTTCCAGCCCTCTGCTAACCATTTCAGCTACCGATCCTGCTTCCTCGTTGACCAGTGCCAGCTGTTTTGTTTCGCTTTCAATCAGTGCGCGCAGCCCAGAAATTTCTTCAGACAATTGAGCAACCCGCTGCTCAAGTATCTGTGTCTGACCAAGCCGGTTTTCGCGCCTCACTTCCATCAGTTTCGTTTGCGTCTCCATCACAAGCCGAGTATCTGCATCCACATCGTTCTGCTCAAAGGGCCATGTGATTTGGCCCGCATTGGATTGCTCCGCGAGCAACCGTGCAAGCATTGCCTGAAGAGTAAAATATTGACCCCTCACAAGGTCGAAATTGGCGCGCACTTGCGTATCCTGAAGAACCACTAAGGTGTCACCGACTGCAACCTTGTCCCCGTTCTTCACTGCAAATGAGTCGATGATGCCTCCTTCAAAGTGCTGCACAACTCGGCGGTTGCCATCCGGACTGACTACGCCAAAAGCGACTGTTCCCCCCGTAAGCGGAGCAGTCGCGGCCCATATGCCCAAAACTCCGAAAAAGAACAAAATAACAAAGACACCCACCAAAAGAGGACCTCGAACAGCACCCAGCACTTGGTCACCGTCGGGCCCTTCACCGAGGCTCACATCCGACTCCTCCGGTTTTAACAGTGCTGCAAACTTCGAAGACAAGGTCGAAGCGGAACCATTCTCAGCGATGCTCATGTACTACCACCATAGGTGAATTTTCCCGATAGCCCCTTTATCTTGAGATCATCACCTTTTTTGTCCGCCGTTGATGTCTGTTGTCTGCGGGTACGCTTAACCACGTCGTCCCGCAGACCAAAATCGACTGCCCGGCCATTCTCTAACAAAAGTAGCTTTGTTACCTGAGCGAAAGCAGGAAGGCGATGAGCAACCAGCACGATGGTAGCGCCCAGCTTCTTCAAGCGGTCGATTGTCTCAACGAGCGCGGCCTCTCCTTTTTGATCCAAGTTAGCATTTGGTTCATCAAGCACGATTAGTTTCGGATTGCCGTAAATTGCCCTGGCAAGAGCAATTCGCTGGCGCTGACCGCCTGAGATCGCTGTTCCGTGGATTCCGATTTCGGTATCATATCCATCGGGCAGCCGGAGGATCATCTCGTGGACATCCGCGCGCTTAGCCGCCTCGATAATCGCTTCTGAGCTTCCCTCCTCCATACGTGCGATGTTCTGCCCGACCGTTCCATCGAAAAGCTCGACATCCTGAGGCAGGTACCCGATGTATCTGCCTATGTCTGCCTTATTCCATTTCGATACCTCAGCTCCATCAAGACGAATGTGTCCCCTGGTCGGTTGCCACACCCCAACAATAAGACGACAAAGACTACTTTTTCCCGAGGCAGATGCCCCAATGATGCCCAACACGTCGCCGCTCTCGAGATCGAAATTGACATCGTTAAGAATAGGCGGCATGTCAGGTTTTGGTGATGTCAGGACGACCCCCTCCGCAGCTAGACGACCACTGGGCGCCGGCAAGGACATCTGGTCTGACACAAGCGGTATTGATTTCGTCAACTTGTCGAGCCGACGGTAGCTTAGGCGAGCATTGGCAAATGCACGCCATGCCCCAATAGACTGCTCCACTGGAGCAAGGGCTCGACCCAGTAGAATGGATGCCGCGATCATCGCACCCGCCGTCATCTCTCCTCTTAGAACCAACAAAGCCCCAAGACCCAACACGCCAACCTGCGCAGCCAAACGGAAAAACTTGGAAAAGCCAAGCAACACTCCACCCAGTTGAGTTCCGCGCACCTGATGAGCCATGGCGCGTTGGTCCCGGTCCCGCCACAGCTTCGTCACTGCCGTGAGCATGCCCATGGCCTGAATCGCTTCTGAATTGCGCAGTGCTACTTCTACCTTTGATATTGCGCGTGCCTGTTCGACCCCAGCCATCTCATAGGCTGGGCGTGTAAGACGATCATTAAGCCAGGCGGCCGAGAAGAGAATAATGGCCGACCCTAGCGCGAGCATGCCCAGCCACGGGTGAAGCAACCAAACGAGCAGCACAAAAAATGGGACCCACGGCGTATCAAAGAATGTTGCCAAGGCATTGGAAATGAAAGTCTGTATCTGCGACAGATCGCGCAGCGGCAATGTCCCAATTGGTTTTGGACCCAGCGATGCTCTGACCATTCGCTCTATAAGCCCACCGCCGACGGCCCTTCCAATCCATGCACCGGTCCGCACCAACACAGCCGCTCTTAGCGCATCCAGGGCGCCGAGAACCATCAGAGCAAAAAGTGCGATCAAACTGAGAAACAGAAGTGTATCTGTGCTTCCTGACGTCAGAACCCGGTCATACACCTGCAACATGTAGATCGGTGAAACCAGCATCAAAAGATTGAGGCACATGCTGAAGACAAAAGCGACGACAAAGCCGGCGCGCGCGCGCTTCAAAATCAGATCCATCTCCCCCCCTTTGCGGCCAACATCTCATTTAGCGAACTGGTCAGTTTGGTACAATCTCACACTTTCCGTTTTCTACAAACGAAAACGAGGCAGAGGTAGGGCCATTAAAATGCGATTGCCGAGAGAGAAACTCAGTCAGTCATTTAGGTCGCGGCGTGAACGCAAAACAAGCAAAGCGCTCGAACAAAAGTCAGGGCAGGCTCTTGAAGCTCTGCGAAGAGACAAATTATTCAAAGCTGTTAGACATGCAATTATGGGCAGGCTCGCAACAGAAATAACAGCCACCGGCATCTGCCAAACAGACCTCGGCAGCGTTTTTGCCGCAAAACCGCTCTCTAACAATCGCAGCCGCCGCTTGATCTTACCCCCTGTGAATAGGGCATTTATTTCGAAGCCTAACCATCCCTCAGGAAGTATTTCATCTACATATTGCGCCAGCTCATAGGAGAAATTCGACGCGTCTGTTTCATAGTTTGGATGTCCGATTGATATAGCAATCTCTACCTGGGAGTCGGTAAGCCTCAATGCCTGCTCAATCTTCCGCTGCATCTGACGAACATCCACGCGGTTAACCTGAATAAGAATATTGGAATAGCCGCCGGCACCAAGCTCGCGAAGCTCTAAGAACTCTTTTTCGCCGGTACAAACGACTTCTTTGGATCGCTCGAAAAATCTGAGCAGTGGGCTGCCTTTGTCGCCCACCAAAAGTGTTTTCTTCTCAGTATCCATTATCGCTTTGTTGATCCAATCCCGCACTAGTTTTGCGTCTGACCAACTACTGCTCCATGACGCAACCTCAGGATATTCACCTTTAAGGTAACGCCCTAGCCGGAGCCAGGCATTGCCTAGTCGCGCCAAGATTTCATAGACAAACCGTCGGGAGAAAACATTTACGATAGCAGCGACCAACGCTCTAACCCTGCTCTTCAGGAACTCGAGAGACCAGCGCCTCGCTGCCAGACCATCGCCGCGCTTCGCATCTTTCTGAACTTCGTGAGATTTGGCTGTGAGGTATGCTTCATATGCCGGTGACGCACGAAACTCCGGAGGTTCCGTCTCAGCTTCAACCGCCGCCTTGTTGTAGACATCGCCCTGGCGTCTGAGGAAGGCCCATGACTCTACGCCCGACACCCAGTAGTAGTGGTGCGCGTGATCTTTTGCGGACCGGGACATCCGCTCACGGAGTCCCCGCATAAACTTCCCAGCTCGCGCCTTAACGACCGGGACACTGACTGGGAGATCATCAGAATGGAAAATGAAATTAAAATCAGCGCATGCGCGATGTTCACTTGTCGTCCAAACGGACAGCTGAGATGCAATTTCCGAAGGCGACTTAATACCGCACCGCAGAAATTCTAGTTCCTGTTTTGCAGGCTGAGCCTCAAGCATGAAAAAGCGATCAGAATCTTCGATAGCTGTCATTGTCGCGGAAGGAGCCAGCTCAGGGACAAGACCGTAGTCACAATAGGAGTTGATGGGCGGCAGCGGGCGCTCCGGTTTGATCATCAACATGAAAATCAGATGGCACCGGCCCAATAAGGTTTTTTTGTCTATCGCCCAATAAATCTGATTATAGGTAGAGCTACTGACGAAATCCTGATTGATGGTTTTTCCTATTACTGTAGGGTGCAGGTCTCCCAATGCCAAGTCGACCATCTCGCGCGGTGCCATCGTCAATTCCATCTTATTAGAATCGACAGCCTTAAGCAGCTCCGGCATTACGGCCTCGGCTGAAGCGCGAAGCGACGAGACCATCACAACGGATTTGCCCGCTTCAATTTCTTCAGTCAGTGTCTTCAAAGATCCATTGGCAACTACGAAGTCCGAGTTCATGAAGACGAAGTGAGTGTCGACCTGCTCTTCGCCGCAACTGCGGATGCCGCGTGCATACGCCAAGGTCAGGACCACGCAGTAAACACCATTGGTGATTAGGTCATCAATCAGGATGAATTCAACAGGGCACAGGGCCTCAAGCTTCTTGAAAACCGGATTTGCTTTGAGCGTCGCAACACTATCTCTTGACGTCATAATCAAGACGCCCAGGTCAGTATGCTCGGCCATATACGGCAAATTGTTGGGTGCGAGGTAGGACGGGAGGGACACTTGAGCGAATTCTTCTATATAGCGATCCCCCCAAATCACCGTCAGGAACTTGACCTTCTTCTTGTTATTCATTTCCATACCAAATTAAGCCCACCCGAATACTGACATTGTACCGGTTTTTTCTCTTTCCGTTAGACAAATAAAGGGAATTAAACTAATCATCAATCGAAACCAATATGGCCTCGCGTCGGGACTTGGTCTTGGCTTCTGGGGAAGGCTCTGCTCCTCCAATAGGGTCGCAAACGAGAACGATTGTAGTTACCGACACCAATGACAAACACACAAATTCGCGAAATTTCTCCGGAGGTTCTGTATTCAGATGGCGGTTTCTTGGCCGTCGATTCCCGCATGATCTCTAAACTGAAAGCCTACGCCAAGGCGTCAGAGCGAAAACGTTGTCGGCTTTGTTTCCACGCCAATGCTGATGCGATACAGCAGGAAATGTTGATTGTCATGCATAAGAGCTCCTATGTCCGCCCTCACCGGCATTTTGGAAAGTCGGAGACACTCATGGTGATCGAGGGCGCCGCAGATGCGCTACTGTTCAACGACCAGGGCACAGTTGAAACATCGTTGCCTATGTCACCACCTGATGCGGGTGATATGTTTTTCTATAAAATGCCGTCAGGTATTTTCCACACTCTATCTTTCCGCTCAGAATGGTTCGTTTTCTTGGAAACGACCATTGGTCCGTTTGATATGTCCCAATCGTCTCATGCTGAGTGGGCCCCGCCAGAAACCGATCAACCTGCTGGGCACACCTACATGAATAGTCTAAAGCTTCCCGCTGCCTGACCATTTTTTGATGCGCCATGGCTCATGTGGCAGATAAACCTACCGGATGCATTTCCTGCATTCCCACCTTGAGGAACAAGAACATTGTCAATCGCCTGCCTTGTATGTGGTGCCGAAGCTGTAGAAGAAAAGCTGGACGTCGGTAGCCACCCGGTTGCGTCTTTCTATCTAACGCAAAAAGACGAGCCAGAGAACAATGTGCGGCTGGCCCTTGGTCAGTGCACCAACTGCGGAACGATCCAGAGCACAGACCTTGTGCCCCACAGCGCACTTGTTCCGCCCTATGATTGGATTGTTGCGATGGAACCAGAAGAACATCTGGACACAGTCGCAGATCAGGTGGAGGCGCTCCTCGGCGACCCAGAAGGAAAAGTTGTCGGCGCTCTGACCTATAAAGACGATACGATGGTGGATCGATTGGTGCGTAAAGGCTTCGAAAACACCTGGCGCATCAAATTGGACGAAGATCTGGGCATAAGCGACCCGAGCGCAAGTAACGAAACTGTGCAAAAACTCGTCACCAAAAAACGCATGGCTGGCCTGGGCTCTAAGCTCGGGCAGGCTGACTTTCTGATTGTCCGGCATATCCTGGAACATGTCGAAGACGTGCCTGAATTTGTTATGGGCCTGTCAGAACTGGTTAAACCGGGCGGCATCCTGATGCTGGAGGTGCCTGATTGCACCAGCAACCTGAAGCTCGCAGATTACTGCATGATCTGGGAGGAGCACTCCCTCTATCTCACACCAGAGACCTTCGCGCCGCTCTCTTCAATCGGTGGCTTTGAGTCGATCAGACAGGACGTTTATGAGCGCCCGTTTGAAAATTCTCTAGTCCAACTCAGCCGCAAAACCGGCGAACCAGGACCAGTAAAAATCAGCGCCGACGCCAAAAAGCAGGTTGGCGCGCTGACCAGCTATGCCGATAGGTTCGAACCAGCCTGCAAAGAGTTGCGCACCAAGCTGGAGAAAGTACGCGATGAGCAGGGCCCAATCGCCCTGTTTGGCGCTGGTCACCTTGCTTGCGCCTTCGTCAACTTCATGGGTGTTGCTGATCTTATAGATTTTGTTGCCGATGACACGCCACAGAAGCAGTACAAATTCTTACCCGGCGCTCGATTACCTATCCTGCCGTCCTCTGAGCTTGTGGACAAAAAGATCGCACTCTCTCTACTCTGCCTTTCGATCAGCAACGAAGAGAAGGTGATCGCGCGCAACCAAGACTTTGAAAAACAGGGTGGCGTTTTCCGCTCAATCTTTAGAGAAAGCTCTCGGTCAATATTTGACTAGGTCGCGTCCGTTGCCTGAGGCCTACCGCGTTCCGCCTCTAGGCGTCTACCTTCTCTCTACAACTGAAAGATCCACAAAGTGCGGCTGCAGTGCTTCTCCAAGACGGCGCGATAGCTCTTCAGAGAATTCGTGCTTTGTGTGTGCCGGAATAGCGAACCGATCTTTCGGCCATGTATCTGCAAGATCAAACGGAACAATGACGTTAGGATGCTCTGCCATAAACGCCTGCAATTCGGCACGAACAGCCTGCGTGCCAGCACCTTCGCCTACGGGGCAAGGCACAACCTGATAGGCTAAGACAAGCTTCACACCGTAGCTTTCGGCGAGGTCGGCAAATTCACCGTACACTGACTCTATGTAGCTCTCACCCTGACCACCAAACATCGTTGACATGTATTGTGGTGCTGGATAGGTGCATTCATGTTGCGCACCCCAACTACCCAGCGTACCGCCGCCAAGATGCGGCATGTAACCATCATCCTCGATAAGGCGCTCTCTGAATACCCGATAGCCTTCAGCAGAAGACAATTCTCGCCCCTGCGGCAAGACCAATCGTCCGAATGAATAAAGATAGTCCGTTACAGCAATCCTGGCGTCCAGGGTTGGCAGTTGCAACAAGGTCCAGTTGCTCGCGTAGGTCTTGTAAATGTCTGCACCAAACATGGCGAGATTTTCGTTACTTCCAAACAACTCCACACCATCATCCCAATTGCCACTGCTTGGGAGGTTACCGAGCGGCGTGTGATAGATCACAATAGCTTCCATCTCAGGATGACGCTCGAGGAAGTACTTGAATATCCCCATATATCCCTTGAAACCAATGTTGGAGCAGCAACTCAGATTTACATAATTCACATTGTCCGGGAGATACTCTTCTACTATGAGCGGACGGATTCCCATAAACCCAGAGCTGTCACCGGTCTGCAGAATGTGCACCTCCTCTTGATCGTAGTGTGCAATCTTGTCATGGATCACTAGACGCCCGAATCTGTCACCCTTGGCATAGGACAAAGACAGCAAATTATTTCTCGTTGAGAAATCAGGCTGGTAGACCGACAGGTAAACGAGCTCAATAACAGCAATTGCCGCGATTGCGATAAGGATGCTCTTAAAATTGGAAGTAGATGAATTCATTGGATTCTCTTCGACCTAAGAACTGAATGCCATACAGAAGTATGACGACGGAGGCGGCTTTTATCGCTGTTGGCATACGTTCCCAAACATCAGGAAATTCCTCATTGCGTCGATAGCCAAAGTAATCAGCAACTAATATGGGCACACAGAAAAGAAACACACCAAGAGACAGATAATAGAACACCCAACTCGGCCTCACCATGGCCAACACTGTGTTCGTCGCTACGGCGAAGATATTGCCTTCTCCCTGCCAAGCACTCACCCAATATGGCCAGTACGTAACTGCGACATCAATCATTGCTCCAGGGAATCGAACGATAGAGTCTAGAATTGGTAGAAGCTGATCGGGCGATGCGCGGAAGAAAATCCACCCAATACACACAAGGTGGAACAATAGGATCATCGCCAAAATTTTCCCGACACGTCCAAACCGATTAATCAGGAACTGATCCACTGGGCATAATCTGTAGAAGACCAACAGAGCTCCATGCCATAGCCCCCAAACAATGAAGAAAATGCCGGCACCGTGCCAAAGCCCGCCTAGGAACATCGTCAAAACAAGATTCCTAAAGGTGAGAAGCTTGCCGAACCTGTTTCCTCCTAAAGGAATATAGAGATAGTCGCGCAGCCATGAGGAAAGCGAGATGTGCCACCGTTCCCAGAACTCAGACGGCGACGTTGAGAAATAGGGCGTCAAAAAGTTACGTCTTAGCTCAATGCCAAACAATCGGGCTGTACCGCGAGCAATGTGGGAGTATGCAGCGAAGTCGCAGTAAATCTGAAAGGCGAAAGCATAGGCAAACAAGATCCCCATACCGGCGGGAAGTACCTGATCCCCGTTTGGACCCATCATTTCAAACACCATGTCGACGACGCCACCCATGTTGTCGGCGACGACTGTTTTGATGAACAAACCGAAGAGAACCATGAACAGCGCACCGCAGGCGACCTGCAGCGGAACGGGAGGGCGAACTTTTGCAATCTGCGGCAGCAGATCCTGCGCGCGTTCAATTGGTCCAGCGACCAATTGCGGGAAGAAGGAAACGAATGAAAGATAATCGATGAAAGACTTATGCGGCTTGAAGTCTTTCCTGTAGATATCGATCGTGTAGGACATGGTTTGGAAGGTGTAGAATGAGATACCCGGCGGCAGCGTCACATGGACCACCTGCATGGTCCCGAGACCCATAAAGGCAATCAGTGCGGCAAATTCGCCCGACAACCATGTTGTATATTTGAAAAAGCTAAGCAGGCCCAGATTGGTCACCACACTGAGAACCAACAATCGGCGGCGCTTCTGATCTTCATCAGTGGCAGCAATTTTTGCACCAACGAAATAGTCAAGTACCGCCGAGACAGCCATCGGCAGAATGAACCACCAGACCACCCAGCAGTAAAACACCACGCTCAATCCAGTGAGCAGGTAGTTGGCGAATGCAGTTGTGCGGAAAACTTGGTAGAGTGCCCAACCTATGGGTAGGAAAAGAAAAACATAGAGATAAGAATTGAACTCCATACGCTGAAAATTCCCCTCGTCCTTCTGGGGAGCGCGTATTACACCCGAATCCCACACTAATTTTGGCAGTTTAGCTACCTAAAGCAACAAGATCAATCTTGCGTGCAATGGCAACGCTATGGTGGAGAAAGTAGAAGCTGTTCTTTTTCCCGCGTGCGGGTACTGATCTTTCTGAAAGATGAACCTATTTTCCGGAGAATTTCGGGGCACGTTTTTCGACGAAATGCGCTACGCCCTCTTTGAAATCCTCACTGGCAAAGCTGGACTGCATTTCTGTGTCTGCCATGGATGTCGAGCTGTTGAAGTCCTGGAAAAGCGATTTGTAGACCTGACGCTTCATCACCGTCATCGACCGGGGTGATGCGGTTTCAGCGAGACTTTTTGCGTAATCCGTCACCTCGCCCATCAGAGCATTCCCCGGCACAGACCTGTTCACCAGGCCCAGACGGGCCGCTTCCTCACCGGTGAACTTCCGTGCTGACATCAGAATGTCCAACGCATTCGCAGAGCCAATCAGCCTTGGCAAAAGCCAGGCGATGCCGTGTTCCGCCACAAGGCCCCGCTGGGCAAAAGCGGTGGTGAACTTTGCCGCGTCACTCGCGATCCGCATATCGCAGAAGAGAGTCATGACAAGCCCGATCCCGGCGCAAGGCCCGTTGATGGCCGCGATGATGGGCTTGGGACATTCGAACATATATCCAAATCGTCCTTCGAAATGTTCGAGGACGGAAGGACCCAGATCGCCGTCGAACGAGACCTCTGCTTCCTCGCCCTTCTCAACAATGCGCTTTCTGCCATCGCCATTCGCGTCAATTTTCTGCAACCCGCCCATGTCAGCGCCTGCGCAAAACCCTCGACCGGCGCCTGTGATCACGATCACTCGAACATTGTCGTCGGCAGCCGCATCGTTGATGGCAACGCGCACGCTGTTCTCCATCGTCGCCGTCCAGGCATTCAATTTGTCTGGACGATTGAGGGTAATGGTCGCAACGCGATCGGCTACATCGTAGAGAATTTCATCATAAGCGGTCATAGCACCCCCCGGGTTTGGGCATTCTTCAATGTTTGCGTTAGCCTATCATTCCATGGGCGCGTGAGAAGGCACAAGAGGGAGAGACAAATGACCGAATTCAGCCAAATCCTGGTAGACCACCCAGCCAACAAGGTAATGCGGATCACGCTCAACCGACCTCAGGCCATGAACGCTTACACCACACGCCTTTGCGAAGAAGTAACGGAGGCTATCGAAGCTTATCTGCGCGATGACAATCAACGCGCGCTCATTATCACGGGCGCAGGGCGCGGCTTTTGTTCCGGAGGCGATGTCAGCGGCAATGGGGATGACGAGCACAAAGCACTGATGGCGAGCCAGCTTTCACATGGACGCGAGATGCGTGACGGCATGCATCGGGTGATCCTTGCGCTGCAACGGTGTGACAAGCCGGTGATCGCCATGATCAATGGTCCGGCTGTGGCGGGCGGTCTGACCCTTGCACTCGCTTGCGATATTCGCATCGCGTCTGACCAGGCAAAACTGGGAGACACGAGTGGCCGCTTTGGACTTTTGCCGGATGAAGGCGGGGCCTGGTTCTTCCCACGTGCCATGGGCATGGACCGCGCCCTCAAAATGAGCATGCTCGCTGAGACATACGATGCCCGCACCGCGATGGAGCTTGGACTGGTCACGGAAGTAGTGTCTGACAATGCGCTTGAAGATGAGACTTTGAAGCTGGCCACAGCGCTTGCAGAGCGCGCGCCGCTTGCCGTGCGCCTTGCCAAACAAATGATGCTGCGCTCCCATGACGTCACTCTTGAACGGTCTCTGGGCGATGCCGCCCTTTCGGTGATGGTGACCAATCCCTCTAAAGACGTGAAAGAAGGTGTGAAGGCGTTTTTCGAGAAACGCGCCCCTAAATTCACCGGAACATAAAAGGGCCGAACGGCGCCTTGCCCTTCGACCCTTCCTCTTGGACGCTCCCTGAGTTGAGAAAGCGTATGCGAAGGTCTTACGCCTTCTTTTGGTTATGCTCGCTGACAACCTGCAGAGACTGGCGCTCGGCAAATCCGTAAATGCCTTTGGACATAAGAGAAGCTTCTGCCTTGCGGCGGGCCGCATAGACTTCCGCCCGCAGGCCATGCACCTCGATGTCATCTGGTGCTGCAAGCCCAGCCATCTCCGCCAAATGGCACGCCAGCCTGAGATCCCCCTCACCGACCAGTTTCGCTGCCCGTGCAGCCAGAGCTTTGGCCCCGCCTGCCAGGGATGCCATCTCTTCAGCCAAGGCGGCGTCGGATGCAGGCTTCAGATTGGCTGGATTGCCATCATACCAGCCACCATAAAGACGCCAGATATTGTGGATGACGAATTCAGGTTCGTCGTAGACCGGCTGCAGATAGGGCTTGCCCATTAGTTCCGCCGGGAGCTTGATGGAATGAATGATCTCATCCAACCGCGCACCAGCGTTCATCATATCGACGGTCTGGCTCACCAGTGTCTCCAGTGCGGTCGCAATGTGATCGAGCACTGTTGCGATGCGCGCCTTGCCGCCGATGGGCAGACCGTGAGCAGGCAGCAGCAGCTCTGGTTCTTTCGCGATCATCTCGCGCAGAGCCTTTGCCCACTCCAGCGGATAACGCTGCACTTTCTGAGGGTTGCCTGCGTTCGGAAACACCCAGGTCACAAAGTCGCCGGAACAGATCGCCTTGTGCTCTGGCACCCATGCCCATAGATGGTCATCGGTTTCGCCGATTGCGTGATGCAATTCAAACTGGGTGTCCCCAACTTTGGTGTTGAGGCTTTCGCGGAAGGTCGTGTCGGGATCGATCCAGGGATCAGGCCCGAAACGACGTGCGCTTGCTTTTCCGCCCTCACCCGACTCTTCTCCCGCCTGGCCCATGCGCAGCTCAGTCGCCGGGGCAAACTGGCGGGCATTGATCGTGAAGTTGTACCCATTGGTTGCTTCATAGCGACGAAAACGAGGTGCGACGTTTTCATGGGCGATGATGCGAGGACGGCGGTGTCCCTTTTCACATGCTTCACAGACGAAATGATTGGTGCCGCCGACATGGTCTGCGTGGCCATGGGTGTAACAGATGTTGGAGACGGGCTCGTCTGTCCATTTCCGTAAGGAGTTCAAAACCCCGCCGCCAAATGCTTCCAGGCTGGTGTCGAACAGGACAAGACCGTCGCCTGTTTTGAACGTCACCACGTGGGAAAAAGCTTCGATGAGAGCGATCCCATTTCCCAGTTCCGACAACTCCATTGTGGGTCGGTTCACAAGGCCTGCGCCCTCGTAGATGTCATTGTCGATAAACCGCTCAGATAGCGCCAGCAGATCGGCCATAGGAACTCCTCGGATTTCTTGAACGTTGCGCGACAATGACCCTGCACGCGCCGCTCGTCGAGCCAGACAAGAACTAATTCCACTCTGCGGGATTGATGCAAGTCTGCCGAGCGCTTGAGGTTGCATCAGGCACTTAAACATTGATTTGGCGAACGGAGCTAAGCGGGTATGATCCCTTCGTCCAACCGCTGAGAATGGCGGAAATGCTGAAAAAGTTAAGCGTCGTTGTTCGGACGAGACGAACAGCGCGCCGGGGAGAATTCGATGAGCTTCAAGATGCCAGAGCAAGGTCGCGACTGGGAGAGTTTGCGCCATGAGATGCAGACGCGTGGTGGCAATGACGTCAAATGGCGGGATGGGAAGACAGCGGTCTACGTCTTCAATGCCGGGCCGGACGTCGCCCGTGTGCAAAAAGAAGCCTACACGATGTATATGTCGGAGAACGGGCTTGGGCCGATGGCATTCCCCAGCCTGAAGCAGATGGAAGACGAAGTCGTTTCGATGGGCCTCAGCCTACTCCACGCACCAGACGGCGCGGCGGGCAACATTACCTCCGGCGGCACAGACTCCATTACCATGGCCGTCAAGACAGCACGTGATTATGCCCGCGCTGAAGGCACGCTGAAGGGGCGACCCAATATCGTCGCACCTTGGTCAGCCCACCCAGCTTTCGACAAAGCCGCCAAGATGATGGATATGGAAATCCGACGGGTGCCTTGTGGGCCGGATTTTTTGGCCGATGCCGCTGCGATGGGCGCGGTGATTGACGACGACACGATCATGCTCGTTGGATCTGCACCCTGCTTCCCCTATGGACTTGTTGACCCTATTGAGCGCCTAGGCGCAGTAGCAGAGGCGCATGGTACCTGGCTCCATGTAGACGCATGCGTTGGCGGCTATTTTGCTCCCTTTGCCAAGATGAACGGCGTGCCACTTCATGCGTTTGACTTTGAAGTCCCTGCGGTCAAGTCGATCTCCGCGGATCTTCACAAATATGGCTATGCAGCAAAAGGCGCATCCACTGTTCTCTTCCGCTCAGAGGAATTGCAGTCGCATATGGTCTTTGATTGTGCGGACTGGCCAGGCGGTCGGATGATCACACCAACCCTTGCCGGCACGCGTCCAGGCGGGGCCATTGCCGCGGCATGGGCCGTCATGAATTACCTTGGCGTTGAAGGCTACAAAGAGAAACAGGGCATTGTCTGCGCCGTGCGTGAACATATTGAAACCGGCGTCAAGCGGATGGGTTTCAAAATTGTCGGGAAACCGGTACTCGGCCTCGTGGCCTTTTATCACCCCGACTATGACGCCTTTGCTCTTTGGGGAAAAATGGCAGAGCGCGGCTGGATGACGTCGGTGACTACAGAGCCGAAATCGCTTCACCTCATGCTGTCGCCTTTCCACGCGGCGGTTCAGGATCAATATCTTGCCGACCTGCAAGCCAGCATGGCCGAGATTGACGCAGGCAATGCGGGCGAGGTGAAAGAGGTTCGCTACAGCTGAAAATAGGATGGGCGCAGCACGCCCATCCGTCCATCACATCAGCGAGATGTAGAGCAGCATGCCGGCCGTCCCCACACCTGCCACGATGGTTCCTAACGCACCGATTGGACGTAGCGGGAGTTCCGACCAGGAACCGGACAGGGCGATCGCGTGCGAAAACCGGGCAAACACAAACAGCCCACCGAAAATCATCACGAGCGTCGGATAGGCGCCTGACAATTCCAACAGCGCCAGCAACGCAATGAACAGAGCGGCATTCTCGGCGAGATTTCCATGCCGACGAATTTTCCTGAGAAAATCAGCGTCCCCGCCGTCACCGAAGCTGAGCCCTCGTTTTCCTCGGACAGTTCCGACAGCTAACATCAAGATGTATTGCATTATGCCCAAAACTCCGGCCACTGCGGCGGTCGTTACTGGAAATTCCATGTTTTTCTCCTCAAATGGGCTGTTTCGCCCCCAAGATGGGCCCAAAATCCCTTCAAATCCATAGGTGTCTGCGGCGGAAATCTGAACCATGCCGGTGCTTTTTGGACCCTGGTCGCAAATTCCTGAAATATTTGCCTTGAATCTTTTGTGCAGTGCACATATCTAGGGTCCAAGAGCAAGAAACTGACAAACAGTCATTCCCCCAACAGGAACGCTCTCGGCGGGCAAATTACCGCTAACCCTTTGATCTTGGAGAAAGATCATGATTACAGCTAACCTGAAACAGACAAAAACAGATACACACCAGCCATTCGGCCAGCCGCTCGCATACGCGAAAGAAATGGTTACCGAGCGACTGAAGTCCCTTGGCATTGAAGACGCGACAGACCTTGCAACCAGCATTGGCTACCTCGTCGTCGGCGCCTATGGGATCACCATGATCCTCAACCTGACGGTCAATTACTAAGCTCAGCCGTCCTGATTTCGGGTCAAACCCCGATCGTCCACGTGACGTGGACATGCTCGTAGCCCCCACTTGAGCACGGCACCGGCGATCCCCCCCATCGCCGGTGCCCATATTCCCTTGAAGACCTCCTGCCGAGCGGTCATTCTGCGCCCAAATTTGTTGCTGACAATATTGGGAGCCAAACCAGATGGCCGTTGCGATCCCCTTTGTGCGTGAGATTGACATTGACTATGGGCGCGTCGATCAGGTGAGCCCGCTTGTCCGACGGGTGACGGCCAATAATCCGGGTGGCTTCACCTATATGGGGACAGGCACCTACATCATCGGAAAAGGCACCGTTGCGGTTATCGACCCAGGTCCGAATGATGAGGCCCATATCGAGGCGCTGCTCAAAGCCGTTGAAGGTGAGACGGTCAGTCACATCCTCATCACCCATTGCCATATGGATCATTCACCCGGGGCAGCGGCCTTCAAAGCGGCCACCGGTGCAAAGACCTTTGCCTACGGACCGCACGGATCCGGCCAACCCAAAGACTCCGTTCAAATTGAAGAAGGCGCTGATCGCGATTTCACACCCGACGTTGAGGTGCGGCATGGCGATATTCTTGAAGGACCCGGGTGGAGCGTGGAATGTGTCTTCACGCCTGGCCACACCTCCAACCATATGAGCTTTGCTCTGCGAGAGGAGAAAGCGCTCTTTACCGGCGATCACGTTATGGGCTGGTCAACAAGCGTCGTAAGTCCTCCCGACGGCGACATGGCGACCTATATCGCGTCGCTGGAACTGCTGCTGGACCGCGATGATGAGCTCTATTGGCCGACACATGGCCCGGCGATTACCGACCCCAAACCCTTCGTTCGTGCCTTCCTCGCTCACCGCGAGGACCGGGAACGACAGATTGTTGAGCAAATCGAAGCAGGCCGAACCAGGATCGCCGACATGGTGCCGGTGATGTACGAAGCGACCGACAAACGCCTGCATCCAGCGGCGGCGCGATCTGTCTTGTCACACGTGATAAAAATGGTCGGGGACGGCAAGCTCTCCTGCGACGGCGATCCGTCGCTTAATTCGGCGTATCGGCTGTCCTGATCTCGCGCGGTTTGCCGTCGAGAAAATCCTGAAGATTGTCGAAGGTCCCATTCCAGCCGCCCTGATGACCATCCCGGTCCGCTTTGCTGGTCAGCATTGCCTGGTGCAGGTGGACTTTCGTGCCGGCTTTTACATCCTCAAAAGTCACCGTCACGGTGGACTCGTGCGAGCGGATACCATCTATGGTCCAGCCCCAGGTGAAAACCATCCTCTCTGTGGGCGAGATCTCCTCAAAGACGCCACTGACAATATGCTGCGACCCAGATGGCGCTGCCATGACGACGCGCCACTCACCGCCTTCGACCACGTCGAAATTATGCTCAGGCAGTGAGAAACCTTTTGGCCCCCACCAGGCGCTCAAATGCTGTGGCGTACTCCAGGCTTTAAAGACCCGGTCCCTTGGTGCGTTAAAGATGCGGGTGATCTCGAGCGTGAGGTCCTGTTCATTGTCGGACGCCATAGCCATGTCAGGCTCCCCCGTCATTGTCGTCAAGATCTTCGCTTTTCGCCAGGAACTCATCAAGGCGCTCAAAACCGTCTTCCCAGAAGACCGCAATCTGAGCCATGAAGGCTTTTGCCTCTTTCAAACCTCCTGGGGTCAACCGACACCGACGCCGCTGCGCGTCAACTTCGCGGACGATAAGCCCTGCATTCTCCAAAACCTTCAGATGGTTGGAAATTGCCGGCATAGAGATGTCGAACGGTTCTGCCAACTCCCCGACGGTTGCTTCACTTCTCGCCAACCGCGCTAATATTGCACGCCGGGTCGGATCAGCCAGTGCGCCAAACGCCTGGCTCAGTTGATCACGCGCCATCGTCTCATCCCAAAATCGGCGGCTCGTGTTGTCACCAGCCTTTAATTAAACAAGTTCTTATTTAATAAGACAAGGCGCAGTTTTCAACCCTCAAGAGCCGACGAGATTTGAGCTCACCCTTTGAGCTCATCCCGGAACGCACGGATCCGAGCTGCATTCGCCCCAAGATCACTTTCGCCAACCCTTGAGACTGACCGCACATCGACGAGGGCTGCCCCGTTTTCGTCCCGGACCCGGATGACGATATCGTCCTTAAAGCCCATCAAGGCTGTGGTGTCAGTCGCTTCAATCTGGCCTTCTTCGACTGCGATGGAAACAATTTCCCAGCCCATGGCCTGCGCGGCGCTTAGGGCATCTTCAAACGCAGCACCTGGATGCCGGTCCAGCAAGATGGGCTGAATGTCGGGATAGGCGGCCTGTTGCAGTTCTGTGAGGTTTTCAGGACTTGTGCGATCAAGCGCATTATGCGCCGGCGTGCGGTGGGCGCGGATGGCCACAAAGACCGGCGGATCGGTAAGGTCTGTCGAGATATCGTGGATCGGCGGAACAGAAGAGCCGTTCATGATTGCCGCACCTATTGGTGCAACGATGGCAAGGCTGAGGAAAATTGCCGCCACAGCAATCCCCCGACCGTTCTTGCCAGAAGTGATTGTGATCACAAGCCCAACGATGGACAACAAAATCGCAATCACACCGACGATGAAGCCACCGCCAAGACCCGCAAACAGCGCAATGGGGAGTGGCATAATTCCGAGGCGAAGCCCCAGAACCGCTATCACAGCGATAACCACAGAAAAGAGCGCCAGCCGGAACCCCCAGCTTACTAGTGCCGACCGATCGCTCATATTCATATCCCCTTTTGCATCAGTTGTGGCGCCAAGGTGGCAGCGGATTACTCAGCTGCTGTTGCCGTTGGCAATGTGTAGTCTTTGAACTGCTCGCGCAGCGTCAGTTTCTGGATTTTGCCTGTCGCTGTATGCGGAATTTCATCCACGAATACAACATCATCGGGCATCCACCATTTCGCGATCTTGCCGTCCATGTACTCAAGAACGCTCTCTTTTGTAAGACCGCTTCCCTCTTTCGGGATGACGATCAGAAGAGGCCGCTCATCCCATTTCGGATGGAGGATACCAATTACCGCAGCCTCGACCACATCAGGGTGGCCAACGGCTGTGTTCTCCAGCTCGATTGAAGAGATCCACTCACCGCCAGACTTGATGACGTCCTTTGCGCGGTCAGTGATCTGCATAAAGCCTAGTGGATCAAGGGTTGCAACGTCGCCCGTATCAAACCAGCCATCTTCGTCCAGGATGTTTCCACCCTCGCCTTTCAGATAGCCTCCGGCGACGGCTGGGCCGCGCACCATCAGGTGACCAAAGGCGACGCCGTCGCTTGGCAGATCATTGCCATCATCATCCGTGATTTTCATTTCAACAGTGTAGATGGCCCGTCCCTGCTTCACTTTGATGTCGAGCTGCTCTTCAAATGGCAATGTCTCCATGCCGGCTTTAAAGGACCCAAGTGTTCCCATGGGACTCATTTCGGTCATGCCCCAGGCATGCATCACGGTCACATCATAGTCGCGTTCAAATGCCTCGATCATGGAGCGCGGCGCCGCAGATCCGCCGATAATGACTTTGGTCAGGTCAGGAAGCTTCACTTCGTTTGCTTCCAGATGTCCCAACAACATCAGCCAAACGGTCGGAACCGCTGCGGTAACAGTCACCCGCTCAGTGCTTAGAAGTTCGTAAATGCTTTCGCCATCCATATTGGCACCCGGCATCACAATCTTCGCGCCGCTTGCAGGGGCTGAAAAAGCGATTGCCCAGGCATTGGCGTGGAACATCGGCACCACTGGCAGGACTGTATCGACGGAGCGCATGCCCATTGCATCAGCGCCATTGGCGGCAAGAGCATGGAGAACGTTGGAGCGGTGAGAATAAAGCACACCTTTTGGATTGCCCGTCGTGCCGCTGGTGTAGCAAAGACCACAGGCGTCGTTCTCATCCACGTCGGCCCACTCAAAATTGCCGTCTTCAGCTTCGACAATTTCTTCGTAGCAATAAACGTTTTTGAGCTTCGTCTCGGGCATATGCTCCTTGTCGGTCAGGATGATGAAACCCTTCACATTCGGCAACGTGTCCGCAACGGCTTCAATCACAGGCACAAACGTCGTGTCGAAGAAGATGAACTGATCTTCCGCGTGATTGATGATGTAGGTGAGCTGCTCCGCAAAGAGGCGCGGGTTAAGCGTGTGGCAAACAGCCCCCATGCCCATGATGCCGTACCAGGCTTCCATATGCCGATGAGTGTTCCAGGCCATGGTGGCGATGACATCGCCCTGCTTCATGCCCAGTTTCTGGAGAGCCTGAGCACATTTTCGGGCGCGCAAATGAATGTCGGAATAGGTGCAGCGGTGGATCGGTCCTTCGACGGTCCGGGTGACGATTTCCCGTTCTGCGTGAAACCGGTTTGCGTGATCGATAATGCTCATCACCGTGAGCGGCCAGTCCTGCATCAGGCCCTTCATGGCTCTCTCTCCCTTAAAATTGTCGGCTTTTTGCCGTTTGGAGGGAGTTTAGAGACTTCCGCGGCTCCAAACAACGCTTGGTGTGAAAGGGCCAATTACGCTTGCAGAAGGTCCCCAGACAGCTAGTCTCTTGCCCAACAAAAACACAATAATGGAGGCTCAAATGACCGATTGGCACCACCAGCCAGCATCTGCATTGCTCGCTGCGATGGATAAGGGAGACGTGAGCTCCGTTGAGCTCACGCAGCACTTCCAACGCCGCTTTGAGACCCAGAACGCCAAGATTAATGCCATTGTCGCGACGAATTTCGATGGGGCCGCTGAGCGGGCAAAACAGGCCGATGAAGCCCGTGCCAAAGGTGAAAGCTGGGGTCCGCTCCACGGTCTTCCCATGACGATCAAAGACGCGCTCGAAGTTGTGGGCATGCCGGCTGTCGGCGGCGCGCCCATGTGGAAAGATCACCGGCCGACACAAAATGCAGATGCCGTTCAGCGTATCGTCGATGCCGGCGCCGTGATTTTCGGCAAAACCAATGTGCCGTTTCTTTCCGGCGATCTGCAGACCTACAATGACGTCTATGGCACCACCAATAATCCATGGGACGTGTCCTGCGGACCCGGGGGATCTTCCGGCGGTGCTGCAGCTGCGCTTGCCGCGGGCCTCACCCCCTTGGAGCTTGGCAGCGACATTGGCGGGTCGATCCGCACACCAGCTCATCTTTGTGGTGTCTATGGCCACAAACCGACCTATGGCATTGTCTCAAAGCGAGGCCACTTGCCCGGTCCTCCCGGCGCCCTGTCAGAAAGTGATCTGTCAGTTGTCGGGCCGCTGGGTCTCTCTGCAAACGACCTTGGCCTGATGCTCGATGTGGTTGCCGGGCCCAATGCGATGTCTGCTGTGGGTTGGAACCTGTCACTGCCAGAGGCACGCACCAAGTCACCGAAGGACCTTCGGGTCGCGGTCTGGCTTGATGATCCTTATTGCGAGATCGACGCACAGTCAGCCGCGCACATTACAAATGCAGCGACTGCGCTGAAAGATGCCGGGGCCAAAGTGGACTTTGCGGCTCGACCTGACTTCTCTTTGGAAGAGATTACAGAATGCTATCTCATGCTGCTTCACTCTGTTGTAACCCGCGGCATGCCGCCAAAGGTCCAAGAGAAGTGGCGTACCCTGCTTGCTCAGGCCTCACCCGATGATAAGTCCCATGAAATTTTGCAGGCGCGTGGCGGCCTGATGAGCCATGGCGACTGGTTGGACTGGCATGAACGTCGCGAACAAATCCGCGCCAAATGGGCGGCGTTCTATAAAGACTGGGATGTCGTGCTGGCCCCCACTCTCATGCGGCCTGCCTTTCCTCATGACCATACACCAAACTGGAGCAAGCGGAATCTCACGGTAAACGGCAAAGACCGTCACTATATGGATGTGCTGATCTGGGCTGGACCGGCCGTTCTTTCTTATCTCCCCGCATCTGTTGCGCCGGTTGGATTGACCAATGAAGGCCTGCCAGTTGGGGTTCAGATCATCGGACCCTATCTAGAAGACAAGACCCCCATCGCCGTCGCTGGCATGATTGAAGAACTGGTTGGCGGCTTTCGCGCCCCGCCGGATTTCGCGTAAGCCTTGCGTCTGCTACATAACCGACACGACCTTTAACCGACAGGACCCGAATTTTCATGTCCACGCTCAGCAATGCCGCTATCCGCGATATCGAAACCGTCATCCACCCCTACACAAATCTGGATGCCTTCCGCAAAACAGGCCCCCTGATCCTGGATCGTGGTGAAGGCATTCGTGTCTGGGACACTGACGGGAATGATTATATTGAAGGCATGGCGGGCCTGTGGTGCACGGCACTCGGCTATTCTGAACAAGAACTGATCGACGCGGCCACTGAACAGATGGGGCAGCTCCCCTTTACGCATGTGTTTAGCGGCAAGACGCACGAGAAAGCCGCCGAGCTTGCCGAACGCATCAAAGCCATCGCGCCTCATGATGCCTCTAAAGTGCTGTTCTGCGGATCCGGTTCGGAGGCCAACGACCAACAAATCAAGCTTGTCTGGTACTACAACAATGCACGCGGCAAGCCAGAGAAGAAGAAGATCATTTCTCGCATCCGCGGGTATCACGGCGTGACCGTCGCGTCTGCGAGCCTTACCGGCCTGCCCGCCAACCATGCCGATTTCGACTTGCCTCTCGATGGCATCCTGCATGCGGATTGCCCACACTATTATCGCTATGCGGAGCCTGGCGAGACCGAGGATGAGTTCACAACGCGTCTTGCCAACAATCTGGATGAGATGATCCAGCGGGAAGGGCCGGACACAATAGCGGCCTTTATCGCAGAGCCCATTATGGGAGCCGGCGGCGTGGTCATTCCGCCAGAGGATTATTTCGCGAAAATCCATGCCGTACTCGACAAGTACGATATCTATGTGATTGCCGATGAAGTGATCTGCGGGTTCGGACGGACAGGCAATATGTTTGGATCGGAAACATTTGGTCTCAAACCAGACTCCATATCTGTCGCCAAGGCGCTTTCATCGGCCTATGTGCCGATCGGCGCTGTTACCGTCGGTGATGATATGTATGAAGCCATGCTTGAGCAGAGCAAAAAGATCGGCACTTTTGGTCACGGCTTTACCTATACAGCCCATCCGCTCGCGGCAGCGGTCGCCTGCAAGACGCTGGAGATTTACGAAAAGCGGAACATTGTCGAGCGGGTTCGCGGTCTTTCGCCGACATTTGAAAAGAGAGTTGCAGCACTGGCGGACCATCCGTTGGTCGGCAATTCACGTGCTAAGGGCCTGATCGGTGCGGTAGAGCTGGTTGCGGACAAAGGCTCAAAACGGGCTTTTGATGCTTCTCAAGGCGTCGGTGTTGCAGCCATGAATAATGCGCAGAAGCACGGCCTGATTGTTCGTGCGATGGGCGGCGATATCGTTGCCTTCTGTCCGCCGCTTATTATTGACGATGCTCAGATCAATGAGATGTTTGACAAGTTCGAAAGAGGACTTGATGACACCGAAGCCTGGGTCGCACAGGAAGGCCTGCGCTGAGTCATGAGTGTGTATCGGTATCACCTGCAGTTTGATGGGAAAGTCAGCCCCCAGGATGAAATGGGGGAGCAAATGGGCATTGAAGCAGAGGCCACCCTCACCTCTGGCTTTGATGCCGCCATTGGCGCGGAGGGGGTAAATGCCAAGTTCGAATGCCTGGTCATGAATGACATGGACGGGTCGTTCACGCTGCAAGGAGAGATAACGCTGGCAGGCGGCACCCTCGCCGTCTCGACCTATCGCCCCTCTTCGCTCGAAGAAAGCCCTGACCCGACCATTCAGCGGGGCACAGCCGAGTGTCGCATCGATAGCGGCACGGGTTCCTTTACAGGCGCAAGCGGCACGATCACGCTCAACTTCACCGTTGATGAAGACGCGCGCTTTACAGATCTACAGACGGGCCTCATCTTTGTCGGGTAATCTGTGAACTGACGGCCCGTAGCTTCATGGTTGGGCTTGACGTAGCTCGCCACTGGACCTCTAATCTCCCTATCCGAAGTAAGTGAATGGCGATCTCGTGACCGCTGGGCCTTTGTCTGCTCTGCGCGCTCTTTTTGACCCGTCGACTTACCGGTGTTTGAGGTTTTCGGCGTCCACTCGGAGTTTGCCCGCCCACCGACGCCCTTTGGATGGTGCACATGAACCCGCTCGTCAACGCAGCGCTTTCACGTTCGCGCACAACGCTCTCGATCCTGTTCGTGGCGCTGATTGCTGGCCTGTCTGCTTATCTTTCCATCCCAAAGGACGGCGACCCGGACGTGCAGATCCCCTTTGTTATGGTCACTGTCGTCCATATTGGCGCCTCTCCCGAGGACGCCGAACGGCTTCTTGGACGTCCGCTTGAGCGAGAGCTCATCGGCCTTGAAGGTCTTGTCGACGTCCAAACCTTTGCCATTGAGAGCACGGTGGCCATGGTGCTTGAGTTTGCGCCGTCGATTGATATTGACGAGGCGATGATTGACGTCCGCGAGAAAGTGGACATTGCCCAGGCCGAATTTCCGGATGACACAGAAGAACCCCGGATCACCCAGTTTAATACGGCGACGGACAATATCCTGCGGCTGGCTATTTCCGGGACCGCGCCTGAGCGCACCCTCATACGGCTCGCCCGTGAGCTCAAAACAGAGATCGAGTCCATCTCCGCGGTCCTCAATGCCAGCATGTATGGCCAGCGCTGGGAACTTCTGGAAATCTCCATCGATCAGTCGAAGCTTGAAGCCTATCAGATTGGCATTGGGCCGCTTATTCAAACCATCACGATGAACAATAGGCTCATTGCCGCCGGGGATGTGCGCGGTGCCGAAGGCCGCTTTGCCGTTAAAGTTCCAGGACTTATCGAAAAGGGTGCTGACCTCGGTTCCATCACCATCATGACTCATGATGAGGCCGTGGTTACGCTGTCTGACATTGCTGATATCAGGCGTAGCTTTGCCGACCGATCTGGCTATGCGACCTATAACGGGCGGCCGACCATCGGCATGGCTGTCTCGAAGCGGATTGGCGAAAACATTCTAGAGACGTCGCAGGCGGTGCGCCATACGATTGATCGCGTCACTGCCGACTGGCCTGCAAATGTCAGTGTCGATATCAGCTATGACGAAAGTGAGCGGGTCGGCAATATCCTGACCGACCTGCAGGCCAATGTGGTCAACGCGATTTTGCTCGTCATGGTGCTTGTCGTCCTGGCACTTGGGTGGAAATCCTCGCTCCTTGTGGGTGTCGCGATCCCAACCTCATTCCTCCTTGCTTTCCTTGCCATGACCGTTCTCGGCATGACCGCCAACATGATGGTGATGTTTGGCCTGATCGTTGCCGTCGGCATGCTGGTGGATGGGGCCATCGTTGTTGTTGAATATGCGGACCGCAAAATCGCGCAGGGTTTTGATCGACGCACTGCCTATGGCGCCGCAGCAACGCGCATGTTCTGGCCGATCATCTCATCGACCCTTACGACGCTTGCCGCTTTTCTGCCCTTGCTGCTTTGGCCAGGGATTACTGGCGACTATATGCGGTTTCTACCGATCACCCTGATCCTCACGCTCTCAGGATCTCTGCTGGTGGCTGTCTTCTTCTTGCCGGCTCTCGCTGCCCAGCTGGGGTGGAAAAAAGGGGGCAGCGACGACATCGCTCATGCTCTCGATCCCATCGCAGATGCCGAGGCAGACAAGGCGGATGAAAGTCAGCCTCTTGCTGCGGCCTATACCCGCCTGCTCAGCTGGGCGGTTGAACGGCCGGTCAGAATTGTCTCAGGCGCGTTCGGGTTGCTCGTTGCCATATTCTTTCTCTATGGCCAGGTGAATTATGGGGTGATCCTCATATCAAGTGAGGAGCCGCCCGGTGCACAGATCATCGTGACCGCACGGGGAAACCTGTCAGCGGATTCATCCCGGGCCCTGGTAGCAGACATAGAGGCCGCGATCCTTGAGACGGAGGGTGTGCGCAATCTCTATTCCTATGCAGGTCCCTCCACAGATCGGAACCCGTTCGACAATCTGCCACGCGACACGATTGGTGAAATGTATATGAATGTGGCCGATTGGCGAGGACGCAGACCCGTCGCTGACATTTTTGCGGATATCCGGGCTGCTGCTGAAAAGCTCCCGGGTATTCATGTTGAGATCAATCCGTTTGTACAGTCCTTCGATCGGGACAAGGATGTTGTGGTTGAGCTCCTGACCGCGGACCGGACACTGCTCCCCGCCGCTGCCAGGACAATCAGAGACTTTATGGAAACGGAGATGGTGGGCCTTATCGATATTGACGATACGGGTTCACTACCAGGCATTGAATGGGTGCTCGACGTTGACCGTGCCCAAGCCCGGAAGTTTGGTGCCAATGTCCTCACCGTAGGAGGCGCGGTACAGCTGGTCACAAATGGTCTTAAAGTCGGTGAATATCGCCCGGACGACACGGACTATGAGCTAGACATTCGCGTGCGCCTTGGCGAAGCGCAGCGTGGCATCTCTCAGCTAGATAGTCTGCGCATCATGACGCCGAGTGGGCTGGTTCCCATCACCAACTTTGTGACCCGCGAGGCCCATCAGCGCATCAATACGCTTGAACGACGGAATGGTCTGTGGATCATCAAAGTTCGCGCGAACACTCAGCATGGCGTATTGCCCAACACCAAAGTCGGTGAGTTGAAGGAGTGGCTTGCCAGCGGCACCCCCCTGCCCGCTGGGGTGCTTGCCAGCGGCCCCCGCCTGCCCGCTGGTGTCACTCATCAGTTTGGTGGCGATGACAGGCTGCAGTCTGAGTCGGAAGGCTTTCTCAATCTCGCCTTTACAGCGGCACTGGGCCTGATGGCCATCATCCTGCTCACCCAGTTCAACAGCTTCTATCAATCCGCCCTCATCCTCTCTGCCGTGATCATGTCCACGGCCGGTGTGCTGATTGGCATGATGGTGACGCAACAACCCTTCTCCGTCATTTTGACAGGCACGGGGATCATCGCGCTCGCTGGCATTGTGGTGAACAACAATATTGTTCTGATCGACACCTATCAGCGGCTCATCAAAGCCGGGAGCGATGTGGAGAGTGCGATCATCAAGGCAGGCGCCCAGCGCCTTCGGCCTATTCTTCTCACCACCATCACGACCATGGTGGGTCTCATGCCGATGGTCCTGCAGGTGAGCGTCAATCCATTTGCGGAAGACTGGTTTTCCTATGGGTCACCAACCAGCTATACATGGAAGCCCATGTCCAACGCCATCGTCTTCGGGCTCGGTTTCTCCACGCTCTTGACGCTGATTGTGACACCTGCTGCACTTGCACTTCCTCTGCGGCTGAGACGCATCCATGTGCCACTCCCGTCGCTGGACAGGCTTCGAGTTCCCGGCCTAGAAGCCGCGCGCGCAAAATTTGGTCTCTAGCAATTGGCCGTTGGAAAATCGGAGAAATGGTACAGCTGGGAGGAATTGAACCACCGACCTCTTGATCCACAATCAAGCGCTCTAACCGACTGAGCTACAGCTGCACATCCGTTGTGCGGGGCAAGGCCCCAAGCACTCCGAGAGCCGGAACTTAATTCCCTTCCGGCGCCCATGCAAGGCCCCTGCATGCCTTATTTTCCGCCTTTTTTTGGGCGGTTTTTGGCGGTTCCGGGCCGCCTATTCACCACCACTGGGCATCATGGAGGCGACAAAGTCCGGCCAGACGGCACCGGCAAAGACCAGGAGCACCGCAATCGGGCAAACGATCCGCACCGCAAATAGCCAAGCCTTAAACCAGAGGGCGTTCGGGTCTTTGGCATTAAGGGCTTCAAGAACAGTCTCCTGGCTCAATACCCAGCCGGCAAAGACCGCCATCATGATGCCCACGCCGGGCTGCACCCAGCTGGTGACAATGAAATCAAACACATCAAAGACCGTCTGATTGACCAAGACCCCCAGCGGTGCCAGTGGATAAAATTCCGACCAATCGCTAAAGGAAAGCACGCTTGCAATGCCGAGCGTCCAGGCTGCCCCCCCGACCAGAATTGCCGTTGCCTTTCTGGACCAGGTGAGCGCCTCTTCCATATAGGCCACGGCTGGCTCCAGAAGCGAGATGGCCGATGTGACAGCCGCGACGGACAAGAGCACGAAGAAGGCGGTCCCGACCATGAGCCCTGCATCCATTTGCCCGAAGGCGATCGGCACCGTCACAAAGATCAACCCAGGTCCCGCAGATGGTTCCAGCGCAAAGGAAAAGACCAACGGGAAGACGGCGAGACCTGCGAGAATGGCGACACCGGTATCTGCGATCACAATGATGATTGCTGAGTTCTGGATGGAGACGTCTTCGTCCAGATAGGCGCCATAGGTCATCATCGCACCCAGCGCGACAGACACGGAAAAGAAGCCCTGACCAATCGCCATCAGGAATGTGTTCGAAGTCACTTTCGAGAAGTCAAAGGTGAAGAGGAAGTCGACGGCGCGATCAAAACCGGGGGTGGAGGCCGCATAGAACACCATGCCCACCAGAAGCACGAAAAGCAGCGGCATAAGGAAGACAACGGCGCGTTCAATCCCTTTGTGCAAGCCCCAGATCACGATACCGATATTGATGCCCATGAAGAGCGTGTGCCAGCCAATAAGCGCAATTGGGTCGCCGATAAAGGCGCCAAAAATATCTCCTGAACTTTCCCCGTTCAGATTGCCAAATGTGCCGGACGCAGCGAGCGTCACATATTTCAGCGCCCAGCCTCCGATGACACTGTAATAGGACAGCACCACGAAAGCGCCCAGCGTGCCGCCCCAGGCCATCAACACCCAGAAGATGGACTTCTTGTGCTTGCGGGTAATCTGCATCAGGGAGCCAATGGGGCTCTGACCGCCCATGCGGCCGAGCATCACCTCAGCGATGACAATTGGCAGCGCGATGCATGTTGTTGTGAGCAGATAGATCAGGATGAAGGCACCGCCGCCATTCTCTCCTGTGACAAAAGGGAACCGCCAGATATTGCCGAGCCCGACAGCGGATCCAATTGCCGCCATCAGAAATGCAAATCGCGACGACCAATGCTCGCGCGCTACGCTAACCGCCATAATATCCCCTCGCTGGCCTTCTCGCCGAGAATGGCGGCCCCCGCCGACCTCTCAGCCTCTGTTATTGACACACTAACCCGGATTTTCGGCCCTGTCAGGCCATCGCCTGATCGCCTATAGTCCCGTCCGCAGGAGGTGCCCCGTGAGCGACATACACATTACGACACGCATGATTGAGGCAAACGGCCTCACTTTCGAAACAGATGTCTGTGGGTCTGGTGAGAAATTTGCCCTCTTGCTGCATGGCTTTCCGGAGAGCAAACACTCCTGGCGCTTTCAGATGCCGTTGCTCGCAGCACTTGGCTACACGGTCTGGGCGCCCAACCTGCGGGGCTATGGTCAGAGTTCTCGGCCCCCGAAGGTCGCTGACTACAACATCACCCATCTTATCGCCGATGCAGCCGGTCTCATTGATGCCGCGCGGGCTGAAGGGATAACCGGGCCAACGACGCTCATGACCCATGACTGGGGCGGCGCGATTGGCTGGAGCTTTGTGCTCACGGAAGCGCGGCCTCTGGAGAGGTTCGTGGTGATGAACCTGCCCCACCCCACACAGTTCATGAAAAATGTCTCTGGCTGGACGCAACTGAAGAAGTCCTGGTACATCTTCTTTTTCCAGATCCCCTGGCTGCCGGAGAAACTCATGACTCTGCGCGGGGCTCAAGCCATTGGGGACGCGTTCTCCAACATGGCGATTGACCAGACGAATTTCGGCCCGGACGTCCTTGAGCACTATCGGCAGAACGCTCTTATTCCTGGTGCAATGAAGGCCATGATCAACTACTACCGGGCGTCGTTCCGCAGCAACCCGTTAAAAGAGGTCTGGGAAGACCCGCCACTTGTTAAAACACCCACTTTGATGATCTGGGGAGAAGAGGATGCTGCACTGGGGAAAGAACTGACCTATGGCACGGAAGACCTTGTTGAGGATTTCACCCTCAGATATCTCCCCAATGTGTCACACTGGGTCCAACAAGAGGCGCCGCAAACGGTGAATCCTATGCTGGAAGCATGGTTAACCGGCGGGCCGGTGCCCGAAGCATCAGAGGTAAGCAGAGCATGAGCGGGTCAGGCATCAATAAAGAAACGGATGAGAGCGGCGAAATTCAGATCGGCCCGACTTCCGAAGGCATGGTGCGCCTTTACTTTAGAACGTCCCAGTTTGAACTGCCGATGGACTTCATGCCCGACGAGGCAGAAGAGATTGCTGCAGAAATCGTCGAAGCGGCAAATATTGCGCGGCAATCAGGACCTAAGAAAAAGAAGAAGAAATAGGGTTGGCTAAAGGTATCTCTCTTAACCACCCGCTCTGGACCTGATCGCGAATTAGACGTTAGGCTAGGCCTTAAAAGAGATTGGGATCGCGGCGGTCCCTCTCTTCTAAACAATTTGCCCTGCCCTATCATGTGGCGGGTATGGCGGCGTGGTGAGACGCATGACCGTCCAGGAGATTTGTGTGAGCGCCGCGTCCAGTTTGAGTATTGAAGATCTAGCAGGCTCACCGGATCCAGCCTGGCTCTGGGACGTCGCGCGCCGACGTATTGCCTGGGGCAATCCGGCAGCTGTCACCTTCTGGGGCGAAGAAAGTCTTCTGGATCTTATTGAGCTGGACTTTGATCCAGATGATCCGGCCACACTCAAACTCGAACGACTTGCCACAGGCTTTGAGGAAGACGCGCCTCTTGTCGTCAAGCTGGAGCTGCACCTCTCTTCAGAAAACCTTTGGACGGTTTGTACCTGCTACCCTTCCACTCTCGACGATGGTCGGCCGGGTCTCTTGCTTACTGTTACGCCTGATGGCTCTGACGAGGCCAGGGAGTTTTCCAGGTTCGGCCAGATGGTTCAGGAAGCACCACTGCCCATGGTGCTCTTTGGGACAGATGGATTTCTCCTGCATCAAAATACCGAAGCTGAACGCATATTTGGCGGACGCCTGCGCAAAGGGGGCCTTGCAGGCGTACTGCCAAGTTCCGATGATGCGCTACCGCTAATCGCGCGCGCTGTACGCAATGGGACCGTCAGCAAATCACAACGTTTGACAACACGGCATGGCGACCGCTTGCACCGCCTCACGCTGCGCCGGGTCCATGATCCAGATACGGACAGTCAGGCGCTGCTCGGTCTCTTTCGGGATATTGGCGACCGGCGGGTATTGGAAAAAGTCGCGGATGCGGATCGCACAAAGATGCAGGCCATGCTGGATCTCGTGAGCGACTTCCAATGGCGCCTTGACAAGGACCTGACATTCACACGCGTGAGCGCTGGTATACAGGATGCCACTGGCGTTCGAGCCGACACACTTCTCGGAAAAAGTTGGGCCGACGTGCTTCAGAGCTTCGGACTCGGACCAAGTACTGGCCTGACGAACGCCCTGAACTCAAATGCTCCGTGGCGGGATGAGGAGCTCTTATGGCCTGGCGCAGAGGGCGACGTGATCCACCTATTGCTCAGCGCGCTTCCCCTCCTTGATAGTGCAGGCGGCTTTGCCGGCTGGAACGGTATTGCGCGGGTCGTTGACTCGTCTGAACTTGCTAAAACAGTTACTGAAGAAGCGATTGCGCCTGCGGTTCCCGTGTCCGATCCTGATACGCTGCTCAGCTCGGTGACAGATGGTGTTTTAATGCTGGACGATGCGGGTCAGGTGATCCGCGCAAACACTGAAGCAGAGCAGATCCTTGGTGTCGGCCCGGGGGATCCGTTAGAGCTTGCTTTTCGGGCGCCCGACCAAACCCGCGTTCGTGACTATATCGCAAGCCTGAAAGAGGCCGGCTTTGCCACAGCCTATGACAATGGCCTGGAGGTCGTCACGCAGGGCGAGCCCGGCCGTTCCTTGCTCCTGGTTATTCAACCCCTTGGCAGCGACTATGCTGGGGCTGCCTTCACGGCGGCCCTCCGGGACATAACGCCTGCCAAGCAGGTGGAAGCGGAGCTGCGGGACGCGCTGTCAAAGGCGACGTCAGCCAACACCCAAAAATCTGATTTCCTGGCCTCGGTCGCCCATGAGCTGCGTACCCCGCTCAACGCGATCATTGGTTTTTCCGAAATCATGCGCGATGAGCATTACGGTTCTCTCGGTCACGAAAAATATCTCACCTATGCAGGCGATATTCATGACAGTGGTGAATTGCTGCTTAGTCTGATCAACGATCTGCTCGACTTGTCCAAAGTTGAGGCTGGCAAATTTGAACCGACGTTTGAGCAGGTCGACATTGCGAGCATTGTCGATACCTGCGTCAATATGGTGAAGCCAAGTGCGGCGGACGAACGGATTTCCATTCGCGCGCAGATTGACGAGAACCTACCCGGTCTTGTCGCTGACAAGCGAAGCCTTACACAAATTTTGCTGAACCTTCTGTCCAATGCCGTCAAGTTCACCCGCCCCGGCGGGCAGGTCAGCGTGATCTCATCGCTCTCAAAAGATGGCGACCTGGTCGTCACCGTGCAAGACACTGGCATTGGCATGTCGGACGAGGACATGTCGAAAGCCTTTGCACCTTTCGGGCAGGCGCGCAGCGCTGTCATTCACGGCAAGAAGGGAACCGGCCTCGGCCTGCCGCTTGCCAAAGCTCTCACCGAGGCGAATAGAGGCGCGCTCTCCATCGTTTCGTCGCCGGGCGACGGGACTATTGTGGAGCTTACTTTTCCCTCAACGCAGGTGCTGCAGGACTAGTTTTCATAGCAGCGGGATTGCCGCTGTCACTCTTTTGTGAGCTCTCGCCATCATCGTTGCGCATGCGCCAACCATCCTTCATCAAGTAGGGCAGCAAGCCATCGAATATTGAACAGTGGGACAGATAGATGCCTGAGATAAAACTATACGGATATGCCACCAGTCCTTTCGTGCGGAAGACCGGCGCATTCCTCTACTACAAGAAACTCCCTTTCACGCATGTGCCAGTCAGTCCGCTCACTGCTAAAGAGTCTCTAAGTGCATTTGGTGGAACGCAAGTTCCTGTCCTGGAGATTGATGGAGAGTGGAAACGAGAATCCTCGGACCATGCTCTATGGCTCGACGAGCTGTTTCCAGAGCGGCCGTTGTGCCCCGCAGAACATAGAGATCAGATCCTCGAAATCGATAAGTGGGTCAGCAACTCGTTTTTGATGTCGATTTTCAGAGGTGCGCTGGACGAGGATGACAGCCTTCAACGTCGCTTCCGCTTTTGGCGTCTTGCTGCCATCGTTAGTGCGCATACCCCCCTGCCGGAAGAAGTTCGTAACGGATGGCCGGACTTTGTGGGCAAAGCGCCTTTTATTCAGGCCATGCGGAAACACATGAATATGGAAGAAAGCACGCGGGATATGTTGATGCGTGTAATGGGTGAGCTGGTCGCCCATATCGGAGAGGGCCCTTATATTGGCGGCTTGTCGCAGCCGACCATGCTGGACCTCGCAATTGTCCCCCAACTTCTCTTTGGCTACATAGCAGGGCTTGAGGAGAACCTTTCTGCACTACAGGTTCCTCAACTCAAAGAGTGGATCATACGTGTCGCTGAACACTTGCCGGAAAATCCTGTGCTCGTTCATGACATGGTGGCGATCAGACGCTTGAGCGACGCGCTTTAAGCACACCAATTTTCCTGGTCACTCGGCAAGCTCTGCAATGTCTTTATAGAGATCGAGAGCTTCCGGGTTTGCTAGCGCCTCTCGGTTTTTCACATCGCGTCCTTCGATGATATCGCGCACGGCAAGCTCTGTGATCTTGCCCGACTTTGTCCGGGGAATATCGGTGACGGCGACGACTTTCGCAGGGACATGACGGGGGCTTGCCCCTTTGCGAATGTTCGAGCGGATGGTTGCAATCAATTCGTCGGTAAGTTCCGCGCCTTCTGCGAGGACCACAAAAAGTACGACGCGCACATCATCCTGCCAGCTCTGGCCGACCGCGATTGCTTCGCGAATTTCGGGCAGGGTTTCAACAACGGCGTAAATTTCAGCCGTGCCGATCCGTACCCCCCCGGGGTTGAGCGTCGCATCAGAGCGGCCGTGGATGATGACCCCGCCGCGCTCCGTCACCTCCGCAAAATCTCCGTGATGCCACACACCTGGGAACCGATCAAAATAGGCGGCGGCATATTTGACACCGTCTGGGTCGTTCCAGAAACCAATAGGCATGCTCGGGAACGGTTTCGTACAAACAAGCTCGCCCTTGCCATAGGTCAGCACATCACCGCCTTCATCCCAGATCTCGACCGCCATGCCCAAGCCTTTGGATTGAATTTCGCCCTTCCAGACGGGTAGAACCGGATTGCCTAAAACAAAACAGGACACAATGTCTGTGCCACCGGAAATGGAGGAGAGCTGCACGTCCTGCTTGATGCCGCGATAGACATACTCAAAGCCTTCATCCACCAAGGGAGACCCGGTCGACAGGATTAAGCGCAGATCGCTCAGATCATGGGTTTCAATGGGCTTCAGGTTCTCTTTGTTGAGCGCATCAATGAATTTTGCCGAGGTACCAAACACATTGACTCCCGCTTCATCCGCGTAGTCGAACAGAACATTGCCATCTGGATAGAAAGGCGATCCATCGTAGAGAGCAAGTGTTGCGCCAACACCCAGGCCCGCGACCAGCCAGTTCCACATCATCCAGCCGCAGGTGGTGAAATAGAAGAGCGTGTCGCCTTCTTTTAGATCGCAATGAAGCACATGCTCTTTCAACTGCTGGAGGAGCGTACCGCCCGCAGAGTGCACAATGCATTTGGGTGCGCCTGTCGTGCCACTGGAAAACATGATGTAGAGCGGGTGATTGAAGGGCAGCTGCTCAAAAAGGATGTCCTTCGGTTTGAAGGACGCGCAGGCCTCTTCCCAGCGCACAGTCTTTGCAACGCCCGTGACCGGTGCGTCGACGAACGGCACAATGACGACATGCTCCAGCGTGGGCAGCTGTGCCGTGATCTCCCGCAGATTGTCTTCAAGCGCGAGCGTTTTGCCATTGTAGCGATAGCCATCACACGCAATCAGCACTTTGGGTTCAATCTGCCCAAACCTGTCCAAAACACCCTTTGCCCCAAAATCAGGAGAACAGGAAGACCAGACCGCACCAATGCTTGCCGACGCCAGCATTGCGACAATGGTTTCGGGCAAATTGGGCATATAGCCCGCGACCCGGTCGCCGGGCGTTACGCCCCAGGCCCGCAAGGCCTGCGCAAATTGCGACACCCCCGCCCTCAACTGCGCCCAGCTCATCGTGCGCTTGTGATCGCCCTCATTATTGAAATGCAGCGCAGGGGACGTGTCGTTCTTGCGCAGCAGGTTTTCAGCGAAGTTAAGACGTGCGTCGGGGAAGAACTCAGCGCCGGGCATGATCGCGGTGCCTAGCGCGCGCGCGCCTTTTTCAGCAGCGATCACCCCGCAGAAGTCCCACACAGCATCCCAAAAGGCCGCTGTTTCTGTCACCGACCAAGAGTGGAGAGCCAGATAGTCAGGCAGATTTCGCCCTGCCAGCGTCTCGGCTTCCAGACGAAATCTTGTCATGGCGGACGCGGCCACGCGGGTTGCGCTCGGCGCCCATAGGGGTGATGTCGGTTTTGGGGATGCGTTTTGCTGGCTGGTCATACCCAGCTTTTAAGCCGCACCCCCAAATCCTTCAAGTGGTACGCGTGAGGCTTACACCTCACCCTCCTCCAGAACAGGACTTAAGTCCTCTGATGACTGGACCGCGTGGAAGCGAGCGAGATAGCCCCCTTCACGCATGGCCAGCTCATCGTAAGACCCATCCTCAACGATTGCTCCGTCTGCAAAGACGAGAACCCGGTCGACCTGCCGCACCGTAGACAGACGGTGGGCGATGATGATGGTCGTCCGGCCCTTCATGAGGTCTTCCATGGCTTCCTGCACAGCCGCCTCGGTCACAACATCCAGGCTGGAAGTTGCTTCATCAAGCACCAGGATTGGGGCGTCGGCCAGGAACGCACGGGCAATCGCGACCCGCTGACGCTCGCCCCCGGAGAGTTTAACGCCGCGCTCGCCCACCATCGTATTCAGCCCGTCTGGAAGAGCGGTGATGAATTCATCTGCACGGGCAAGACGCGCTGCTTTCATCACATCAGCTTCCGTCGCATCCGGGTTTGCGTAGGCAATGTTTTCGCCCAGGCTTCGGTGGAAGAGCAGCGGTTCCTGCGGCACAACTGAGACTGCCCGGCGCAGACTGACCGGGTCCACCGTGGCGATGTCCTGTCCATCAATCAGCACCTTTCCGCTGTCCAGGTCATAGAGACGCTGGAGCAGTTTCACGAAGGTGCTTTTGCCAGACCCGGACTTCCCGACTAGGGCGATCTTTTGCCCTGCGTTGATCTTCAAAGACAGGTTGGAATAGACCGCCTGATCCTTTCGGGGATAGTGGAAGCCCACATGGTCAAAGGTGATCGCCCCCGCAGTCAGGTCAAGCGCTGGTGCGCCCTTCTTCACGGCGGGTTCCATAGGCAAGTCATGGAAGGCAACCAGGTCTTCAATCTCCGATACACCCTGCTGCAGGTTCTGCAGGTGATAGCCCATATCTCTGAGATAGGCATTGATCATGAGGTAAGCCGTCAGCCCAAAGACAATGTCTCCGGTGGTTGCCTGCCCAGCCGCCCACTCAGCGACAATCAGACCGACAATCCCCGCGACCAGGGCAACAGAGGCCACGTTCTGGACAATCAGAAGGTTCTCCATCATCGCCCAGGCCCCAACAGCCTTACCGCGCCAAAGCTCTACGAGAGAGAAAAGGCGTGCATCTTCCCGGGCCTCCGTCCCGAAACTCTTCACAACCGAGTTACAGGTGATGGCATCGGCCACCTGGGCGCCAACTTCACTGTCCGCATCCATATGCGCACGATGACGGTCTGGCAGATGCCGAATGGCAAGCCATGCCGTTACGCCAACATAAAAGACGCTGGTCGCACCCGCAAAGAGACCCACCAGCGGCCAGCGCCAGCTCAGCACTGCCAAGATGCCGACAAGCATGAGCGCAGCGGGCAGCAAAGCGGCATAGACCGTGTCTGCAATGGTGTCGTAAGCCCACATGCCACGGGTGAGCTTCCGGACAGTTGCGCCGGCATGCGAGCTTTCATGCCAGTTCGCGGGATAGCGCTGAACGCGGGCAAAGCCTTCCGTTATGATGTCGCGCATCACCCGGGCAGCAAAATGCATCCAGAGGCGGAACTTCAGACGCTGGGCAGTGAAGAAGACAACACTTTGGCCAACAAACAGCACAGCTGCCCATATCGCCGTATCAATCTGATCCGGCGATGGCGGGACATCAGCTGTTGAGATCGCATCGACTAGATACCCGGAGACGACCGGGAACATGATGTCGATGGCAACATTGACCACCAGTCCCACCATGAGAAGGACAAACCATAGGCCCTGGCGGCGCCAGTAAAACCAGATAAAAGATGCCACCTGACGTGCAGAAACAGGACGTTTCATGTCATTTTCGTTTCCCTGACGGAAAACGCTCCTAACGAAATGAGCCATGACGGGTCACATTGACCGGTATCTTCAGGCTCAAATTTTCTTATTGAGAAATGCCCAGATGGGCGGTTGCGCAGACGCGACTCATCTCCAGCCATAGGCTTGGAGTGGTCATTTGCCTCTCATCGACAAGCTTTGAGTGCCTCCAAAAGGAGGTCCCCGCGGCTCAGACCTAAATCAGAGGCCGACGTAGAGGTGGTTCGGAATTTTCACTACCGGTTCCATGCTGGAGCCTTTTCCCGTGTCCGATGCGCTGGGCGACTATCCGCCCTTTCGATTCATCCAAGATACGCACTTCGTGGTCGAAACCAAGAGGCGGGCCCATCACGATTTTTGATTTTGACATCAATGTGACCGAAAAGCCGCATTCCATGCCGCACGGCCAGGTGTGCCGGCATCATTTTTCCGCCACACTTAATCTACAAACTGCACGGCTTACAGCCAAGACATTGAGGGGCTTCATGTCACGCTTTCTATCTTTTCTCGTCGTTCTCGTTTTGCTCGTTGTAGGCGTTTTGTTTGCCGCGCCGTCGTTCATTCCGGTGGAGAGCTACAAACCGCAGATCACTGCTCTCGTAAAAGAACAAACGGGGCGGGAGCTCACCATTGATGGCGAGATTAGCCTCTCGTTCCTTCCTCGGCTCGCTGTAAGTGTGAATGATGTCACCTTCCAGAACGCCTCCTGGGCCTCTTCGCCACATATGGCCAAGATGGAGCAGCTGGAAATTGTGCTGAAAATCTTCCCGCTGATCCGCGGGGAAGTTGCCCTTGACCGGTTCATCATGCGCCGTCCAGAGATTGATCTTGCGATCAATAAACAAGGCGTCGGCAATTGGGTGTTTGACACGCCGGCGCAAAGCGCTGCTGCGCCTGCTGCTGAAACCGCGCCTACCAATGAAGAAGGCGGCTTCACGCCTCAAGTCACAGACATTCAACTCGGCGAGATCTCGCTCATCGATGGCTCTGTCAAATACTCAAACCTTGCGACCTCTGAGACTTACGAAGCAAGCGACATCAACCTTGATGTTTCGCTGCCAAGCCTCGACGCTCCTCTTGGCCTTGACGGATCGGTTGTCTGGAATGGCGACACGGTTGAGCTTTCACTCGATGTTGCAAAGCCCCGGGCGTTCTCCATTGGCGAAGCGTCAGACCTCAGCCTCAAAATTACCGCGCCAAAGGTTGCGGCGAGCTTCACCGGCAATGGGAAGATGAGCCCTGTGCTGACCATCAACGGACCAACCACGCTCAATATTCCCTCTGTGCGTGACCTTGCAGCCTGGGCAGGGCAACCGATGGCAGCGGGCGATGGCTTTGGCGCCCTTGACCTCAATGGCAACGCTGCAGTGGTCGGTGACAAGTATTCCTTCACCGATGCCACGCTTGCGTTTGACGGCATGAACGGCACCGGCGATCTGACCGTGGATGCGGGCCGATCCCGTCCGAAGCTCACAGGCGCCTTGGCGCTCGACCGCCTCGATGCCAATGTCTACCTAGCTGGCGGCGCGTCCGGAGGCGAGACAGCGCCTTCTTCAGGGGGATCTGGCGGTGGCGGCGGAGCAGCGGCTTCAGGATGGAGCGACGCCCCGATTGATCTATCAGGCCTTAAGGCCATTGATGCGGACCTTGACCTCAGCGTTGGCGAAATCCTGTTTCAGGACCTTACCATCGGCAAAAGTGCGCTTGACGTCCTGATGAGCGGCGGCAAGCTGACCGCAAAACTTACGGAGTTGGCTCTCTATGAAGGGGCTGGTGTGGGCCAATTGGTTCTCGACGGATCCGGTAACACGCCCTCGGTTGGTGCCAACTTCAACCTTACAGGCCTTTCTGCCTACCCATTCCTCAAAGATGCTGCCGCTTTTGAACGGATTGATGGTCTTGGTGCCTTCAACGTCAATGTCACTACCCGAGGCAGAAGCCAAAAAGCGATGATGAGTGCGCTGAATGGGTCCGGTGCGGTTACGTTCACAGATGGTGCAATCCGGGGCATCAACATTGCACAGCTTTCGCGAAATGTTTTTGCGGCTGCGACCAGCGGATGGGAGTCCGGCGGTGCACAAAGCACGGATTTTTCTGAACTTGGCGGCACATTCACCATCACAAATGGCGTGCTCACGAACAATGATCTCAAAATGCTGAGCCCTCTGGTTCGCGTCACAGGCAAAGGGACAGTCAGCATGCCCCCTCAAACCCTCAACTATCGCGTTGAACCAAAATTGGCTGCGACCCTTGAGGGACAAGGTAGTTCGGCTGACGTCAAAGGAATTGAGGTACCGATTGTTATCTCAGGACCCTGGAGCAACCCGAGCTTCACACCAGACCTTGCAGCCATCATTAGCAACCCAGACGGCATCAAGGATGTGATTGACAGCGTCAAGGAAGACGGCGGCAAAGGCTTGCTGCAGGGTATTCTGGGCGGCGGAGGGTCCTCCGATGGCGCCACAGGCGAGAATACAGAGGACGAAAAACCACGGGTGGAAGATGCCATTCGCGGTCTTTTCAACCGCTAGTGATGTTCCGGAAGGGCGCATTGCGCCCTTCCGACAAACCTCAAACTTTCTTGAAAGCTGACAGGTCAGCCCACTCTTTCACGCCCCCAACATTGTATTGGCGCCTCTGAAGCTTCGGATAGGTGCAGACATCGATGGGCGACCTTGTTCCTCCCATCAGGTAGACGAGGTCCTCGCTCCCCTCATTGCGCATGACGTGCGCGGGCCCACCTTTGGGAAAGATCATCACGTCGCCAGGTCCTACCTCAAACAGCTCTTCCCCCAGCTCGGATGTCCCCTGCCCTTCGATAATGTAGACGAACTCCTCGTCCTGATCATGATAGTGATACTCGGTCGTCTCACGACCGGGCTCAATGCGGACGACATGCAATCCCATATTGGTCAGTCCCGCTAGGTCTCCGAGGGTGCGGGTCATCCGGACGGCATTTTCATTGTATTGGTGGACATGGCGTCGCTCGTCCATGTCCTTGATCCTGGATGCCGGAAAAAAACACGTGCCTTTCGGGTCTTCTGCCATTGCTCAAACTCCCTTGGTGAGGCCACACTTGGTCTGGATGGACTAGTCTAGATGGTGCCTGCACTCATGGATGGCTAGACTGTCCTTGCTCGAATCACTCATAGGCACACCCTTGCTGTACAACGCACTTGCCGCCCTTGTGAAATTCACGATTGCCTCCGTGGCAATCGGCGCGGCGCTGTCTGCTCTCGATATCCAGGCGGCCGACCTTTTGACTGACATGGGCCTGACGCCAGAGAAAATGCGGGTCGTGCTGTCCGACGCTGTTGATTGGGCCCTCCCCCATTTCATGCTTGGCGCCATGGTGATCGTGCCGATCTGGCTTGTTCTGTTTCTGCTGAAACCACCAGGCATCAACAAATAGACCTCGCGCAGGTGCTTGCGGTGGCGGTCTGAACCCCTAAATTAGATGCTTAAGGAACCTGGCCGGTGGTCGGCCGGTCGAATTGACGTGTTTGCAAGGCCAAATCTCAATGGGCCCCGAAACTGCGAAGCACCTAATATGGGAGGATCATCCATGAAAAAACTCGTTTTGACCGCAGCCATGCTGGCGATGAGCACGAGCTTTGCGATGGCAGATATCGGAGCCGGCTTGGTCGGCAACACAGTCACGCTTACCGGACCGGACGGGACAGTGACCAAGGTGCACTACCCTGACGCTTCCAACATTGTGCTCAAACTCCCCGACGGCGCAGAAGTGCCGGGCACCTGGCGTGTCGACGGCAACTCGATCTGCACAACAGCAGGCGATCAGCCGGAAAACTGCACACCACCTATTGATGATGCTCCAGCTGTCGGCAGCGCTGGCACAATTGACGGTGAAGGTGGATCGGTGGCCTGGGCAGTGACCGCGGGCAAAGACTTCTAAGTCCTTAGATCAGCTTTCAATCAAAACGGCCCCTATTATTGAATATGGGGCCGTTTTTTATTGTATTTGAGCGAAACTGTTTTCCTGCGAAATCCAAACTCTTGCAGTAGACTGCCTGTCATATCGATTCTCCAGAGCCGGTCGGTCTTGATCAGACCCGGACGCGGCTCCTGATTTTTTGTGTTGTCGCGTTTTCGGACGGAAAACCGTTTCCACTTCTCCCGAAAGCGCTCAATTGAGGGGCCTTACGATGTCGAGACTGGCAGGCAAAAACGCAATCATCACTGGTGCAGGAAGCGGCATTGGCCGCGCAAGCGCACTGATCTTCGCGCGCGAAGGTGCGAATATTATTGCTGTTGACCGGGTCGAAGGTGCTGTCGACGAGACGGCAGAGATGGTTCGTGCCAAAGGTGGCACCATCAAGACCGTCGCAGCAGATGTCGGCGATGAAAACGCGGTCAAAGGTTTCGTTGATTTTTGCATTTCGGAATATGGCGGCCTCGATGCCATTTATGCCAATGCAGGTGTAAGCGGTGGGCTTGTCCCCATACAGGATCAAACACCTGCCATGTGGGAGGAAATCCTTCGGGTGAATTTGATTGGCCCGTTTCTCGCGATCAAACACGCGTCCGAACATATGATTAAACAAGGCAAAGGCTCCATTGTCTGCACGGCCTCGGTGGCGGGTCTCCGCGCCAATGCAGGCAATACGCCCTACTCTGCGTCAAAGGCCGGGGTCATCAGTCTCGTGCAGACAGCGGCCAATCAGTTCTATGGCACCGGCGTGCGCGTTAATGCGATTTGCCCTGGGCTTATTGAAACAGGCATGACAGCGCCGCTTTTTGAAGGAGCGCGGGCACGCGGCAGCGAGGGCAAGATCGGGCAGCTCAATCCAACGGCGCGGTATGGCCACCCGGAGGAGATTGCGAATATGGCGCTCTTCCTGGCGAGCGATGAAGCGTCTTATGTGAACGGTCAGGCGATCCCGGTCTGTGGCGGCCTGTCCAGCACGCACCCATTTGCCCCAAGTCGCCGCGGCGCCTAACCAACGCCCATGAGCCAATTGCCGTCTGCCGACATTACCTGGCGTGCCGACGGCAGTCCTCAGTCAACACGCTTTGACGATATTTACTTCTCCAGTGAAGACGGTCTGGCGGAGACGGCTCACGTGTTTCTGCGAGGCAACGAGCTTCCGGATGCCTGGACCGACCAAACCCATTTCACGATTGGCGAACTGGGCTTCGGCACAGGGCTCAATTTTCTGGCCACATGGGCGCTCTGGAAGGAGACCCGCTCACAGGACCAACACCTCCACTTCATCTCCATTGAGGGGTTCCCTCTAACGCGCTCAGAACTTTCACAAGCGCTCGAGAAATGGCCATCGCTCGCGCCTCTTGCGGCAGAGCTTGTCGGCCTATATCCCGTGCCCCATGCCGGAACACACCTGCTCCATCTGCCGGACAATGTCACTCTGACACTCTGCGAGAACGAAGCTCTGCCCGCGCTCAGTCAGCTGGAGGCACAGGTCAATGCCTGGTTCCTTGATGGCTTTTCCCCGGCCAGCAATCCAGACATGTGGTCGGAAGCGGTTTTGTCGGAAATCGCTCGACTGTCATCTCCGGGCGCAACCTTCGCGACATTTACAGCTGCGGGTGCCGTGCGCCGGGGTCTTGCAGCGCAGGGTTTCAATGTTCAAAAAGTGAAGGGGTTTGGGCGCAAGCGGGAGATGCTTGTGGGTCACATGGAAGCGCCCCCAACGCGCAGCCGAACCAAGCCTTGGTATCAGATCCCGCCCTCACAAAACCCCAGGTCAGCGCTTGTGGTGGGCGCCGGGATTGCTGGTGCCGCAACCGCACATGCACTGAAACGCAGAGGCTTGTCTGTGCGGATTTTTGACGGCGACGGGCCTGGCGCGGGGGCATCGGGAAATCCGGCGGCGCTGTTTATGCCCCGCTTCTCCGTTAATCCAACACCGGAAGATGATTTCCACATCGCTGCCTATCTATACGCAGAACGAGAAATGCACCGCCTGCAAGAAGGCGCATCTGCTCCTTTCTTTGACCCGCGTGGCGTTTTGCAATTTGCGCGAACCGACGCGGAGGCCACTCGTTTTGAAAAGATTGCAGCGCGCGCTCCTTTGCCAGCAGGTCATTTGGAATTCCTCGCAGCGGACCGCCTGGGGGATGTAGCGGGGTTTGAGACTGGCTTCCCCGCTTTTCTCTTTCCTAAGGCAGGGGTGGTTGATCCAAGCCGTTTCCTCTCACAGCTCATAGCAGAGACAGAAGTTGAGCGCTTGCATGCCACTTCATTTTCGAATGAAGATGACCGGTGGCGAATAAACGGCCTTGCACAAGAAACTGCGGACATTCTTGTTCTTGCCAACGGCCCCGGTCTCACCGCTTTTCCCGAGACTGACTGGCTGCCGCTGGAACCCGTTCTTGGCCAGATTACCAACCTGCCCGTCGGCGCGTTGCCTCAGCAGAGGCACGCCCTTGTCGCAGGGCCCTATCTAATTTCGCATGGTGACGGTTCGGCACTCACAGGGGCGACTTATGAATTGGGTAAGGGAGACCAAACTGCACAAGCGCCAACGTCTATCGGTCACCAACACAATCTGCATGATTTGGCGGAAACGTTTCCTGCATTCAAAGAAGCTCTCGGCATGCTCAATCCTGAAGACCTGTCGGGTCGTGTTTCCTTCCGAGCGCAGGTGCCTGACCGTGTTCCCTTCGCGGGGCCTGCGCCAATGCATGGCCCCTATCTCTCGGCATATGACCGGCTACGCCATGGGGACCGGTTTGCAGACTATCCTCCCGCGCCGGTCCATCCCGGGCTCCTGCTGTTAGGCGCGCTTGGGGCTCGCGGTTTCACGACGGGTCTGTTGCTGGGGGAACTGCTCGCGGCCCAAATCACGGGCGCGCCGCTGCCACTGCCCCGTGACCTTGCGGAAGCCGTCCATCCCGCCCGATTTATCATCCGGGGTTTGCGAAAAAATACAGTCTGACCGCTTTCCTTTGACGCGCAAGTGCCTATCCTCACCTCATCAACATTCAGAACTTTAAAGAGAGTGCGCCCCATGGATCTCAGTTTCAGCGCCGCAGATGAAAAATTCCGGCTCGAGGTTAGAGAGTTTTTCGCCAATGAATATCCAGCCGATATTCTTGCCAAGGTACAAAACGGTCAGCAGCTGAATAAGGCTGACTATCAACGCTCCGAAGCCGCCCTTAATGACAAGGGCTGGGTGGCGGTCAATTGGCCGAAAGAATATGGCGGCACAGGATGGACAGCGACGCAGAAGTTTATCTTTGATGATGAGCTGGAACGCGCGGGCGCGCCAAATGTGATCCCCATGGGTCTGCTCTATGTTGCGCCGGTCATTTACACGTTTGGGTCAGAGGAACAGAAGAAACGCTGGTTGCCTGATATCCTGGCCAGCCGAACCTTTTGGGGTCAGGGTTATTCCGAACCGGAATCCGGTTCAGACCTCGCATCGCTACAATGCAAAGCAGAGCGAGATGGTGACGACTATATCGTCAATGGAACCAAAATCTGGACGAGCCAAGGTCACTATGCGGACTGGTTCTTTTGCCTTGTTCGCACTGACAATAGCGGCAAGAAACAGGAGGGCATTTCCTTCCTGTGCATGGATGCAAATACACCGGGCATCACGGTCTATCCCATCATCACCATTGATGGCAGCCACTATCTCAACCGTATCGAGTTCGACAATGTGCGGGTGCCTGCTGAAAACCTGATCGGTGAGGAAGGCATGGGCTGGACCTATTCCAAATATCTTCTCTCCAATGAGCGTACCTCCTATGCACACATTGCCGGCAAACGTGCTGATATTGCCCGTCTGAAAGAGATCGCCGGCACCATTCAATCTGGCAACCGTTCTTTGATGGATGATCCAGCTTTCTCAACCAAGCTTGCGGAAGTTGAGATCGATCTGACTGCGTTGGAGTTTACGGCTCTCCGAGCGCTCTCTTCAGTGGCTGCGGGTGATGCACCTGGTGAAGAAAGCTCAGCGCTCAAAATCCTCGCCACAGAAAATGCACAGGCGATTACGGAGCTCTTTTTGGAAGCAAGCGGTGCGAATGCTGTGCCGTTCTTTCCGGACCGGAGCGAGGCCGACTGGAACGATGGCAGCGGCATTCCGGCTTTCGCTGCCCCCTCCACCGCCTCCTATTTCTTCAACAGGGCTCAAACCATCTATGGCGGTGCCACTGAAGTGCAAAAAAATATCATTTCAAAACAAGTACTTGGCCTGAGTTAGCGGCGGCTAAGTGAAATGTCCTTGAATTAGTTCAACGATAAACTATATTGATTTAACGTTGAACTAATAGAGGATATACGCCATGCCCAGCCGCCGACGTTTTTTGAAGATCATGGGCTCGACCGCCATAATCGCCGCTGCAGGTGTTGGCGGTTTTGCCGTCACACGCACACCCACAGACGCGGTTGCTCCCTGGAAGCGTGCCGGCGGGTCTGACTATGCAGAGCCACGGATGCGCGCTCTGTCCTATGCGGTGCTTGCGCCCAATCCGCACAATCGTCAGCCCTGGCAGGTGGATCTGTCCGAGCCTGATGTCGCCACACTCTATTGCGATCTCGACCGGTTGTTGCCGGAAACAGATCCGTTTGAACGGCAGATCGTGATTGGTCTGGGGTGCTTTCTGGAGCTTGCCCGCATGGCTGCGGCCGAGGATGGCCGCGCGCTCACCCTCGAGCCATTCCCCGATGGTGCGCCTGATCAAAATCTCGACACTCGCCCGATTGCGCGTATGCGGTTCGGCACACCCGGGTCAGCCACACCGGACCCGCTCTTCGCTCAGGTATTGGTACGTCGATCGCTCAAAGAACCCTATGATACGAGCAAACCTGTTTCAGAAAGCAGCCTATCGGCCATTGCGGCCGTCGTGCCGGAGAGCGTCAAAGCAGAATTCACGATAGACCCAACACAGCGTGAAGAATTGCGCGAGCTCAGCTGGGCGGCGCACAAACTTGAGGTGACAACGCACCGCACAAACATGGAAAGTGTTGACCTGATGCGGATCGGAAAAGCTGAGATCAATGCAAACCCCGACGGGATTGACATTGGCGGTTCTGCTTTTCTTGATGCCGCTGCGCTCGCTGGCATTATTTCCCGGGAAGAACTGGCGGACCCAACTTCTGAAGGATTTAAGATCGGCCTCGACATGTATGAAGAGATGATGTTCACCGCGATGGCGCATCTCTGGCTCACAACCGAGGGAAACACTCGGGTTGATCAGCTTAATGCGGGAGCGGCCTGGATCAGGACAAACATGAAAGCGACCGAGCTCGGCATCGGCATTCATCCGCTTTCCCAGTCGCTGCAGGAATATGTGGAGATGGAACCCTTGTACCAAGAGGTGCACACGAAACTGGCAGCGCCAGGACACAGGATACAAATGCTCGGGCGTTTGGGGTACGGTCCAACCATTCCCGGCGGGCCCCGCTGGCCTATTGAGACAAGGATTTTGAGCGCGTGACAGACAAACCAGAGAGCGGGAGCCAAAACGACCAGAGCTCCCCTCTCTACGCCTTCTTCAACGAGATCGGCATCATCAACCAGCTCTTCTCGACCGCGTTTCGACGCGCGCTGCCCGATGGCATGACCAGCGCGCAATTCACAGTCCTCAACCATTTTGCCCGGTTGGGTGGCGAACGAACCCCCGCGCAGCTTGCTGCTTCGTTTCAAGTGACTAAGGGAGCCATCACGAACACGCTGCAAAAGCTCGAAGAGAAGGGCTATGTGGCCATTGCCACGGACCCCAATGATCGACGCAGCAAGATCGTGACGGCAACGGACAAAGGTCTTTCGAAACGGAATGAGACCCTTGCCGCCACAGCCCCAGCGCTCGCGCAGATGGTTGAAGAGCTGGATGTGTCCGATGTTGAGGCGGCCCTGCCTTTTCTTCGTGAGGTCCGCATTCACTTGGACAAGGCGCGAGACGAGATCGACTTCGCCGATTTGTGAGCCACCTACCTCGCTTCTCTCCGACACGTGATTGTCATGTCTTTGACGAATCACTTCTCAATCTTCAGAATCAGAACACTTGAGAGAACACACCCGCATTCCTTCGGAGGAGAGGCCCATGCGTGAGATGTTGTTTGCCGTCTCGACCACAGCTGTGTTTTGGCTGATTGTCGCCGCAACCGTTTATCTGATGATGATCGTCTAGTGGTCGTGACGCGCTAGAGGATTAAACGTGTTGACCACCGTTGATGTGGATCTCTGCGCCATTCACATAGGATGACTGGTCGGTGCAGAGGAAGTAGATGGTGCGTGCCACCTCTTCAGGCGTGCCAAGACGCTGCATTGGAATTTCCGCGACAATCTTGTCGGTGCCCGGCGAGAGAATGGCTGTGTCGATCTCTCCAGGCGCAATCGCATTAACGCGAATGCCTTTCCGGCCGAAATCAGATGCCATCTCACGCGTCAGACCCGCCAGCGCCGACTTCGATGTTCCATAAGCCGACCCTGCAAATGGATGGACACGCGTTCCGGCAATTGACGTCACGTTCACAACGGAGCCCTTTGCGGCTGCAAGCTCTTCAACCAATCCACGCGCAAGGCTCACTGGTGCGAAGAAGTTCACTTCAAACACACGACGCCAGGCTTCCATATCCGTCTCGAAGACACCCAGGCGCCCCCCGTCTTCCCCTTTGGGAGAGATCGCAGCATTGTTCACCAGCGCATTCAGATGGCTTCCCTGGTCCTGCAGACGGACACGCATCTCGGCAACGGCTTCAGCCGTGTTCTCCGGATCAGCCAGGTCGACCTGAATGTGATCTTCGGGGCCAGCTTCCCACGGACAATCTTCAGGAAACGGGTGCCTGGAACAGGTGATCACCCGCCATCCCGCGCTTGAAAAGCGCTTTACGGTCGCATGGCCAATACCGCGGCTTGCCCCGGTCAAGATGAGGGTCTTCTTGTGGTTTGATGGTTCGCTCATGCAGGCAATCTAGTGGAAGCTCGCTTTCATGGCCAGCAAGAGCTTTGTCACACTATCGTGGGCCTCAAGATGGCGGTAGCGTTAGGTCTAAGGTCCCGCGGATGCTGGACAGGACAGCCTCTGGTTCTCCATCAGCCTCAACTACTGGCCAATTGAGATCGCCAAGATCGTAGGAGAGTTGCTGCCGGACGATGCGTGTATCTGCGTCTGACGCGTCGGTTCCCGCCTCTGCGCGTCGGTCAACACGCGCCTCCAGCACTTTGGCAGGCGCCGAAAGCCAAATTCCTGCAAAGGAAACGGAGCGGCTTTCTGCAAGCTCCTCCATCAAAACCCGTTCCACTGGTTTGGAGAACACCGCATCACAGATGACGGTTTGTCCTGCATCAAGCGCAATACCTGCCAGGCGAACCATTTCTGCATAGACCTGGTCGCTTGCCGCCTGCGTGTAGGCTTCAGAAGGCAGCCTGTCGGTATCTGCGACACCCGCCAGCCTTTTTCGGATTATGTCTGATCTTAAATGCACCGCGCCAGCCGTGCCCCCCAGCTCTGGCGCCAGCCCTTTGGCGATTGTGGTCTTGCCTGTCCCTGACAGTCCTCCAATCGCAAAAAGCTTGCCTTCTGTTTCACTCAATAGGCCCTCAGCAAATTTCGCATAGTTCAGGGCGCGCTCACCAAGCGCGACAGCGTCGCTGTTGTCGTTACGGGCCATGCGCGCGGTCACATGCGACCTCACGCTTGCGCGGATGCTCATGAACAGAGGCAGCGCCGCCAAACCTTTCAGGGTTTGCGACAGGTCGTCAGGTGTCTGCGCCTGCAGGTAGGCATTGAGCGTGGCATTCGCATGGGCTGCAAGCCGTTGATCTGTGATCGCCCTAAATGCCAGGTCCATCAGAAGAAAGGCAAGGTCGTAGAGTGTATCAATGCGCGCAAACTGCTCGTTGAATTCAATACAATCAAAGGGCACAGGTACTTGGTCGAGATAGACGACATTGTTCAGATGAAGGTCGCCGTGGCAGTGGCGCACCCAGTTTGCCGCCCGACGCTCCTCGATAAGACCGGATTGCGCATCAAGAGTGTCGGTGTAGAGACCTCCCAATCGTTCCACAACCTTGGGTGGGTAGATCGACCCCACAAACGGCGCGAAATTTTTTTTGTTGCTCTCAAGAATCTCAGCAAACCGGGTTCGACCTCCATCCGCCTTGCTGACTTCAGCACCTTTATGAAATCCTGCGAGCTGACGCGCGAGCGTTTCGACAATGGAGACCGTGAGCGCGCCACGGTCTGCCATTTGCGAGAGAAGGTTTGCTTGATCGAAACGCACCATCTTCACGACCCAGTCCACCACAGTGCCCTCGGCGGTCTCTGTGAGGGTCAGCCCGCCAGCCGTCTGGATCACAGGGACAACCTCAAGATAAAGGGTTGGGGCTGTGCGGCGATTGAGCTCCAATTCCCGCTCGCAAGCGTTACGACGCGCTTCAAGCGTCGTGAAGTCTAGGTAAGCCAGATCCACCCGCTTCTTCAGTTTGTACGCATAGGGCCCGGCAAGAAAGATAACGGAGATGTGAGTATCAATGCGCTCAATCAGTGTGTCTGAAGGCAGACCGAAGGCGGTGGGCGTGGCCAAAAAATTTTCGACTGCTTCTGCGTCGAGCTCGGCCATTAGGTCCGCTCAAATGCCGTAATGGTTTCGAGGCCCGCTGGATCCTGATGCGACAGCACTTCGCTGCCAGGGAATGACTGGCGCACCGCTCCTTCGACACGATCGGCAACCTCATGAGCATTGGTCAGACTCATCTCCCCATCAAGCTCCAGATGGAACTGGATAAAGAGTTTGCTGCCGGCCATGCGTGTGCGCAGGTCGTGCATGTCCTGCACATCAGGGTCGTTTAGGACAATGGCCCTGATTTTGTCGCGTTCTTCTTCCGGCAACTCCTGGTCCATCAGTTGCTGCACTGATTGCTCGGCAATCTGCCAGGCGCTATAGGCGATGAAACACGCAATCATTATCCCAAAGACAGGGTCTGCCCAGATAAACCCGGGAAAAGCAGACAGAGCCAGCGCGGCAATCACCGCAAGGTTCATCAACAGATCACCCTTGTAGTGGATAGAGTCCGCCGCGATGGCCAGTGAGTTGGTTGCCCGAACAACTTTGGTCTGATAGGCCACAAGCGCAAGTGTGAGTGCGATGGCGACCACAGTGACAACGATGCCGATCCCTGAGCTGGACACAGGTTCAGGATCAACCAACCGTGTGCCTGCCTCCCAAAGAATGTACAGGGCTGACAGAACAATGATCGTCGCCTGTCCCAGCCCCGCCATTGCTTCGGCTTTGCCGTGACCAAAGCGGTGATCATAATCCGCGGGGGTCAGCGCAGCGCGAACCGCAAACAGATTGAGCACGGACGCTGCCATATCGAGAATTGAATCAAACAGGGTCGCCAACATGGCCACAGACCCCGTGACGAAAAAGGCTGCGGCCTTCATGGTGATCAACGAAAGCGCAACGCCAACCGCGGCGTAGGTCGCGCGACGCATCAATCTGTCGTTAGCGGTGCTGCTCATTGTCTGGCTGTTGCTCATTGGATCACGGGAAAAGCTTTGACGTCTGCCAAGGCGCGTCAGCTCCCTCCCGACGGAACACAAGCCGATCATGAAGCCGGAAGGGCCGGTCCCCCCAAAATTCAATCTGGCTTGGCGTTAGCCTAAAGCCGGACCAAGGGGGGGGGCGTACCACCTTTT
>JAAWWE010000045.1 GCA_021404525.1 Rhodobiaceae bacterium | reverse complement strand
TTTTGGAAAAGGCCAAAAACCCCCCCACGTGAAACCTGTATGTCAACACTCTAAAATTTTTCACCAGCAACATAGGCTTTTTTGCGCAAGACTTCGTATAGATTCGCCTAGGTGTTCGTCGCGACGTCGCGCTGCTTTAGGCCCCAATCTTTTTTCTGGTAGACTTCCAGTTTGGGACCAAGGCCGGGGGTGGCGTGATGAAAGTAGTTCCCCACGGCGTTCAACAGCCCGGTTTCGGCGCGGATATTCATCATCGAGATAACTGCGCGTTCCCGGTGGTTTTCGCCTGTCAGAGAGGGGCCATTTTCGAATTCGCCGTCAATGTACTCGATAATCGCGTTGCACTGTGAGATTCGCGTGCCATCATCGAGTTCGAGGCAAGGTACGGCCGCATCTGGGTTGATCTTCTTGAATGCCTCGGTGCGATGTTCACCGCCCATCACGTCGACCGGGATGAATGAGACATTTTCAAAAGCGCCTTTCTCGGCAAGTGCGATCCGAACGCGGGCGGGGTTCGGGAAACCTTCAACATCATAGATCTTCATGGGACATCCTTTCCAAGGGTTTTGTTTTCGTGATGACTATCTATCAGTAGATAGTTTAAGCAGGAAGAGGGTTTTCCGTTCATCTTGAAAGAGATCACGCGTTAGTGATCGGAACTCTTGGGATCATCGCCAATCAGGCGCTTTTGCGCGAAACCGACCCATAAGGCGTGTCTAGACTGCGACCGAGAGCGCTTTTTGCGCAGCCCTCTTGGCAGCTTGACCGTCGGTGTTCTGCCTGGCCCGTGTTACAAGATGGGGTGTTCTGCGGGCCCGGAACCCACTGCCGCCAAGGGAATATCCCCAAAGTGGCGGAGCCATGCACGGCGAAATCCCGCTGTGGTTCCATAGCCCACACTCCGCGCCGCCACGGGAATCGAAGCGCCTTGGTTCAGGGCGATATGGGCAAGACCCAACCGCCACCCCGTTAAAAAGGCACGCGGGCTGTTCCCCAAGCAAGCCCCGGGATTCGCCACATGACCCGGAAG
>JAAWWE010000022.1 GCA_021404525.1 Rhodobiaceae bacterium | reverse complement strand
TCTTTTTTCTTTCTTTTTTTCTTTCCCCTTTTTTTTGTCGTTCTGTCACCGCTCCAGCTGTTACTCCAGCATGTTACAGTGTGGCTTATTACGCTCGAATTTCTCTTTGGCCATCTTAAGGCTCCCTCAGAACTGTATTGTTCTTCGCTTATTAAGCGAGTTTCGCTTGGATCTCATCAGAGACCGCCTGCGGTACTTGCTCGTAGTGATCGAATTGCATGGTGTACTGTGCCCGCCCCTGCGACATAGACCGCAGATTGTTCACATAACCAAACATGTTTGCGAGTGGCACCATGGCGTTAATCGCTGTTGCAACGCCGCGGTTTTCACTGCCGGCAATCTGTCCGCGACGGCTGCTCAAGTCGCCAATCACGTCACCCATATAGTCTTCAGGTGTCACCACCTCGACCTTCATGATGGGCTCAAGAAGCTTAGCACCCGCCTTAGGCGCGATCTCACGCATGGCAGCTCGTGCTGCAATCTCAAAGGCCAGAACACTGGAGTCCACATCGTGGAACGCACCGTCAGTCAAGGTGACTTTGAAGTCGATGACTGGGAAGCCAGCGAGAACACCGTTCTCAGCAACACTCTTGATGCCCTTCTCAACGCCGGGGATGTATTCCCTTGGAACAGCACCACCAACGATCTTGCTTTCGAAAACCACGCCTGTGCCGATCTCGCCGGGCTCAATCGTCATTTTGACGCGAGCAAACTGGCCAGAACCACCAGACTGCTTCTTATGAGTGTAGTCGATGTCGGCATCTTTCGTGAACGTCTCACGATAAGCCACCTGCGGAGCACCAACATTCGCCTCAACCTTGAATTCACGCTTCATGCGATCAACAAGAATGTCCAGGTGAAGCTCGCCCATACCAGCGATAATCGTCTGGCCACTTTCCTCGTCTGAAGAAACGCGGAAGGAAGGGTCTTCCTGAGCAAGACGCGCAAGCGCCATACCCATCTTCTCCTGGTCAGCCTTTGTTTTTGGCTCAACAGCAACCTCAATAACCGGATCAGGGAATTCCATCCGCTCCAGGATTACAGGGCTGTTTGGATCACAAAGCGTATCACCCGTTGTGGTGTCTTTCAGACCCGCAAGGGCAACAATGTCGCCCGCATAAGCCTCTTTCACTTCTTCACGGCTATTAGCGTGCATAAGAAGCATACGGCCAATGCGCTCACGCTTATCTTTCACCGTATTCAACACACCAGAGCCGGCGGTGAACACGCCTGAGTATACGCGGGCAAATGTCAGCGAACCAACGAATGGGTCATTCATGATCTTAAAGGCAAGAGCAGAAGCTGGGACTTCGTCAGAAGCCTCACGAACGGTAGCTTCTTCTGTCTTGGCATCAATACCGTCGATCGCCTTAACGTCGAGCGGCGAAGGCATGAAGTCCACAACCGCATCAAGAAGCGGCTGAACACCCTTATTCTTAAATGCCGTACCGTTCAGAACAGGTACGAAATTCTGTTCAATCGTACCCTTACGGATGCAGCGCTTCAGCGTTTCTTCATCTGGCTCATTGCCTTCCAGATACGCTTCCATCACATCGTCGTCGACTTCAACAGCGCCTTCAACGAGCTTCGCGCGATACTCTTCAGCCTGGTCTTTCAGCGAGTCACGAATATCAACATATTCAAACTCAGCACCGAGATTCTCGTCTTTCCAGAGGATCTCTTTCATTTTGAGCAAGTCAATCAGACCTTCATATTCAGCTTCCGCACCAATTGGCAGCTGTAGGACCAGCGGATTCGCACCCAGGCGATCCACAATCATGTCTACACAGCGGAAGAAGTCTGCGCCCATGCGGTCCATCTTGTTGACGAAACACATGCGAGGAACCGCATAGCGGTCAGCCTGACGCCAAACGGTCTCAGACTGAGGCTCAACACCGGCGACAGAGTCAAACACAGCAACCGCACCATCGAGCACACGAAGCGAACGCTCAACTTCAATCGTGAAGTCCACGTGACCTGGCGTGTCAATGATGTTGATACGCTTGTCGTTCCAGAAACAGGTCGTGGCAGCGGACGTAATCGTAATCCCGCGCTCTTGCTCCTGCTCCATCCAGTCCATCGTCGCAGCACCATCGTGCACTTCGCCGATTTTGTGGCTTTTGCCTGTGTAGTAGAGGATCCGTTCCGTCGTCGTGGTCTTACCCGCGTCAATATGGGCCATGATGCCGATATTGCGGTAGTCCTCGAGTTTTGTCTGGCGTGCCATGATCTTAAACCTCTAAAGCGCCTGTCTGTTACCAGCGATAGTGTGAGAAGGCGCGGTTCGCTTCTGCCATGCGATGCGTGTCTTCACGCTTCTTCACTGCAGAGCCGCGATTGTTAGATGCGTCGAGGATTTCCGCCGACAGGCGATCAACCATCGTATTTTCGTTACGAGCCCGCGCCGCAGAAATCAGCCAACGAATGGCGAGCGCACGCTTACGGTCTGGACGAACCTCAACAGGAACCTGATAGGTCGCACCACCAACACGGCGAGAACGAACCTCAAGAGCCGGCATGACATTTTCCAGAGCTTCATGGAAAGTACGGAGAGGATCAGCAGTCCCCTTCTCAGCCATCTTGTCAAAAGCACCATAGACGATCCGCTCAGCGGTCGACTTCTTGCCGTGCTTCATGAGGCTGTTCATGAATTTAGTCAGAACCAGATCGCCAAATTTGGCGTCAGGAATGACTTCTCGTTTCTCTGCGCGGTGACGTCGCGACATCTATCGTATTCCTTACTTAGGACGCTTGGCGCCGTATTTCGAACGGCGCTGCTTACGGTCTTTCACACCCTGCGTATCGAGCACACCACGGATGATGTGATAGCGAACGCCGGGCAAGTCCTTCACACGACCACCGCGGATCATCACCACGGAGTGCTCTTGAAGGTTGTGACCCTCACCAGGGATATAGCTGGTGACTTCAAAACCATTGGTCAGACGAACACGGGCAACTTTACGAAGAGCCGAGTTCGGCTTCTTTGGTGTCGTCGTATAAACACGTGTACAGACGCCGCGCTTCTGAGGACAAGCCTCCATCGCTGGCACCTTGTTTCGCTTAACCGGCACTTTGCGCGGCTTGCGGATCAGTTGTTGGATAGTTGGCATATTGCTCTGCCGTTCCTCTAGTTCATCCAAACACAAAACCGCGTGCTACCGGGAAGTCCCTTAAGGTTGCACACGGCTCTTAGACACATGAGGCATTCACTTAATGCCAGCGTCTAAACTTGCAGAGGACCCTGAGAAAACCCAGGGTCATGCCCCAGTCCTTATCGTCGATTTCGGGCGTCAGCGTTTAGGTTGATCGGTTATCAGTACCGGTAACCGCCTACTGCCTGGCGCGAAAGTTGGCGGAACCTACCGTCGCCCCTGGGGGGCGTCAACCCCGAGTATTAAGAAAATGGAAGATTTTGCGCGGTTTTTTGTCTTCCTAAGTCCCCTCACCGGATTATGACGACGAACACATCTGACAAAGGCAGTTTTCACCGCCAAAAACACCCTTTCCAAGTCAGAAAACGCACCTTTGACTCAGGGGAATCGGGGAAATGATTCCCCTTCAGCATTTTTTACAGTTTGGCCTTGTGGATACTAATTTCACACTTATATTCGTTTAAATGAATATAGGAGGTTTGGACATGCCAGCCGTAAGCTCAAAAGACCCAAAACCCAACATAAATTCGGCTCCAAAACCCGAAGTGCTGTCCTTTTTTGACGAGCCCACACACACTGTCAGCCACATCGTGGTTGATCCTGAGACGCTGAGCGCAGTCATCATCGATCCGGTATTGGACTTCGATCAGGCTTCAGCTCGAACAGGCACCAAATCCGCCGACGCGCTGATAGAGATTGTGAAAAACCAGGGTCTCAGGATTGAGTGGATTTTGGAGACTCATATTCACGCCGACCATATGACAGCGGGTCACTACTTAAAAGAACAGCTCAAAGCCCCCATCGGTGTCGGCCGCAGCATCTCAACCGTCCAAAAGACGTTCAATCCAGTCTTCAACCAACCCTACCCCGCTCCCGAAGATGGGCGGTCGTTCGACTGTCTGTTTACCGATGGTGAGAAATTCAGGATCGGCTCCCTGGAAGCGACAGTCATGGCGACCCCCGGACACACACCTGCCTGCGTATCTTTCCTCATTGGGGACTGTGTCTTTGTAGGAGATACGCTGTTTATGCCGGACTATGGCACCGCCAGATGTGACTTTCCCGGTGGCGACGCAGGTACCCTCTACGACTCCATACAGAAGCTTCTGAGCTTGCCAGACGAGACCCGCATGTTCCTCTGCCATGACTACCCGCCGGTGGAGCGTGAAGCGGCCTGGGAAACAACCATCGGCGAACAGCGAAAAAACAACGTCCATATCGCCAACCGCAGCCGCAGCGCGTTTGTGGAGCTAAGAACCGGCCGCGACAGTGGATTGAATGTGCCCCAGCTCATCTTGCCCTCCCTGCAGGTGAACATTCAGGCAGGTGAACTGCCGCACGCAGAGGACAATGGCGTCCAATATCTCAAAATACCGCTCAATCAGTTCTGATCAGTCAGATGATTGGGACGATTGCTCGAGCCTGCTTGCCTGCCCTAACAGGCGCTGGCCCGGATATCGACCTTCAACAACCTGGCCCTCATCGACAACAATGCGGCCAGCAACGATCACTTTGGAAATCCCGATTGGTGGTACAAAGGGGTCACCATATGTCGCCGTCTCTTGGATGTCGTCAGCAGAAAAGAGAACCAAATCCGCATCAGCACCGACCTGCACTCTTCCTTTGCGGGCAAATTGCGGCGCAACACCTTCGAGCCATCGCGCCGGATAAAGCGTAATTCGGGCAATCCCCTCGGACAGGGGCATCAGATTTCGATCCCTGACATAATGCCCCAGAAACCTTGAAAACGTCCCGGCACCGTTCGGATTTGCCAACACATCCCGGTCAAGCGCAGGCGTCACATCCGTGGCAACCATCATGCCTGGCCAAGCGAGCGCAGCTTCAATCCAATCCTCTTTTACATAGTGGTGGTTCACCATGCCCGTCGGTTGTTCCGCTCGGTATTTCTCCCAAGTCTCCCGCGTAAGCCACTCGCCAGTCGCGGTCCACTGGACATCCGAATAGTCGATGTCGAAAACCTTTTGCCAATCACGACTGAATACCGCCGCGGAAATGCTGGTTCCCCCTGCTGCATAGGAAAGCGTTTCCGTTGATATGCGCGCACCACGATCCCTGGCACCATCAATCAAGGCAAGCCATTCAGGTACAGCATGCATGGCACTATGAGTAATGTGATTGATCAGCACCTGCGCGCCGGTCTCTTCTGCGAGAGCGATCACCTCAATCAAACCCGCTGGGTCACCAGCATATCCCCGCCGCACGTGCACTGCGATCGGCACATCCCGAGAGCCAGCTACTTCAAAGATCATCCGAAGCTCTGCCTCTGAAACGGCTACGCTCATATAATCCAGCAGGATTCCAATCCCGAGCCCACCCTGATCAAGCCCCTCGTTCAAGAGGTTCCGCATTTCTTTTATCTGCCCGGGCGTGGCTTTTTGAACGAATGCGGCCCCTCCCTGCATCAGCGACATGCCGCTAAAGAGGTAAGGCACATCCCGGTTTTCAATAACCTTCGTCCGCACTGCGAAATGTGCAACTGAGGCGCCAAAATTGAGCGGCGTCCCTCCCGCAAAATGCTCCCCATAGGCGGTGACTGGAAAAGCGCCGGCTTCAAGGTCGAGTTGGGTCGTAACGCCATCCAACACTTGGATTTCGCCGCCTAGCCTGGAGGGAGAATGACTGTGAATATCGATAAAACCGGGTGCGACGATCATCCCCTGAGCATCAATCACCTGTTCGCCGAAAAGAGGCTCCTCGGAGACAGCAACGATCCGTCCGCTTTGCAGGCCAACATGCCGCAGCCCATCCAGGCCAGATTCCGGGTCAATGACCCGGCCATTTGCGACGACCAGATCAAACGTCTCTGCCGATGCAGGCCCCGTATTTCCAATCAACAGGACCAGGCAGACAGCCAATAGGCCAAAAGCACGCATCATTCTCTCCCCCATTTACAGCAGCTCAGTCTTCCGGCCTGTCGGCACACCCGAAGCTTTCCCCATAGAGACGTCGTAGGCCTGCATTCGCGCAGACAACAACCGCGCTGCGGCTCACAAACATCTCCGACTTCTCAAGGAAGACATCCAACAGCTCATAGCAAATCACAATCTCAGAGACGTTGCGATTGTAGTAAGCCTCTGCACTGCCCGGGCAATTGTCAAAGAAGAGGCGAACCGGTTGCGGCCAGGCAAAAAACTCAGTTGTCCTGGACGCGATCTCTTGCACAAGACCTGACTCGATCAGCCACCCACGCACCATTTCATGGCGCGGATTTCGCGTCGCCTCATATTCGACAACGATCCCGTCAAAAGGCACGAGTGTGCTTTCCGTTCGGGCAAAGGAACTCAGCAACCAGAGGTTTGCCTCGAAAGCCTGCTTATAGGCCTGCTCACAATCAAAGCCTCGTTCAGCCGGCAACATTTCTGTGTCCAGGAGAAAAGAGAGCTCATCAGGGTTCGCACCAAAGAGCAGACAGTTCACATTGTAGAAACGCTGAATGGCGAGTGAATGACTGTCCCAGAAAGCATGAGCACTCGGACCGGCCGTGCTTTCTTCCTCCTCCCACTCTGACAACCACTCAACCGAAACCATGAGCAGCTGGTTCATCGCAGTCGGGTCGATATCCGTATTGTGGCGCAGGATCATAAAGGTGGTTGCCATCTGATCTGCAGCATCCTCTTCCCGTCCAAACAAGGGAATTGGAAACTGATGAATCAGCGCGTGCCCGATTTCATGCAGCAAGGTGAATTCAACATTCGCGAGAACGAAATCCCGCAACACTTGTTCCCGCTCCTCACCGGTCGGCTCTCTTGGAATCACCTCATCCGCTGTGACAGGAGCGACGAACATCAGAGAAAAAAGCACGGCACAAAGCAAAAAGCCGCCGCGTCGAAACGCAGCGGCTTTCTGTCTCAAGACTGGCATCATCGCCCCGACCATCAAGCGTCCTCGGTTGGAGCTTCCGGCGCTGGTGCAACTTCGATCACCTCTTCCGCCGCAGCTTCTGCTGGGGCTTCCTCTGGTGCGGCAATCACGCCGGTTTCGATCTGCTCCTGCAGGATCTTCTCATCACGCTCCGAGGCTTCACCGCGCAGCAACTCGACAACCCGTCCGGTACCGGCAGGGATCAAGCGACCCACAATGATGTTCTCTTTCAGCCCGTGCAGCTCATCGACCTTGCCGTTCACGGCAGCGTCAGTGAGAACGCGTGTTGTTTCCTGGAAGGAAGCAGCCGAGAAGAAGGAACGTGTCTGCAGCGAAGCTTTGGTAATACCAAGCAGAACCGGTGTCCCCGACCCTTCTTCTTTACCTTCAGCACGCAGACGATCATTGATCTCATCGAGTTCGATCCGGTCGACCTGCTCGCCTGAAAGGTAAGGCGCATCACCAGGATTGGTGATTTCAACCTTCTGCAGCATCTGGCGAACAATCACCTCAATGTGCTTGTCGTTGATGCCCACACCTTGCAGACGATAAACGTCCTGAACTTCGTTCACGAGGTAGGTTGCAAGTTCTTCAACACCGGAAATGGCAAGAATGTCATGCGGTGCTGGGTGGCCATCAAGCAGGTATTCGCCCTTTTCAATTATGTCGCCTTCCTGCACCGTGATGTGCTTGCCTTTCGGGATGAGATATTCCCATGGATCCCCACCATCTTCCGGGTGAACCATGATCCGGCGCTTGTTCTTATAGTCACGCCCGAACTCAACCTTACCAGTGCCTTCAGAAATGATCGCGTGATCCTTAGGACGACGCGCTTCGAAGAGCTCAGCCACACGTGGCAGACCACCGGTAATGTCACGAGTCTTCGCACCTTCCGTTGGAATACGTGCGAGCACGTCCCCAGCGTGAACTTCAGCGCCCGCCTCAACCGACAGAATAGCGTCAACTGACAGCAGGAAGCGTGCATCATTGCCATTGGAGAGTGTCAGAACTTCGCCATCACTACCCTTAACAACAATCGCAGGACGAAGCTCTGCACCCTTAGGGCTCGCGCGCCAGTCAATCACAACGCGCTGAGAGATGCCTGTTGCTTCGTCAGTGACTTCGCGGATGGACATGCCTTCCACCAGATCTTCAAAAGCAACCGTTCCGTTGACTTCCGTCAGGATCGGCACCGTGTAAGGGTCCCACTCAGCAATACGCTGACCGCGCTCTGCTGTGTCACCATCATCAACCCGCAGGCGTGAACCATAGGTGAGCTTGTTGGAAGAACGCTCATTGCCATGCTCGTCCAGGATCTGGATCTGCACGTTCCGGCCCATAACGATAAGCGCGCCGGAAGAGTCCTTCACAACATTGCGGTTCGCAATCCGCACAGTCCCCGAATGGTTCGATTCAAGGAAAGACGTATCAACAACCTGCGCCGTACCGCCAATGTGGAATGTCCGCATGGTGAGCTGTGTACCTGGCTCCCCGATGGACTGCGCTGCAATCACCCCAACAGCTTCACCCATGTTCACAGGTGTACCGCGAGCAAGGTCACGGCCGTAGCAGGTAGCACAAATGCCGTTCCGCGTTTCACATGTGAGGCCTGAGCGAATACGAAGTTCTTCGATATTGGCTTCTTCAAGAACGTCCACATCAGCTTCGTCGAGCAGGTGCCCAGCTTTGAACAGAAGCTCACCAGTTGCCGGGTGCATGATGTCATCGACCGGTGTCCGACCAAGAACACGGTCGCCGAGAGAGACAATCACTTCACCGGATTCAATCACCGCACCAAGTGTGATGCCGTTCTTGGTTCCACAATCTTCCTCAATGACGATGCAATCCTGCGCAACGTCAACCAGACGACGTGTCAGATATCCGGAGTTCGCTGTCTTAAGCGCCGTATCAGCAAGACCTTTACGCGCACCGTGAGTTGAGTTGAAGTACTCAAGAACGGTCAGACCTTCCTTAAAGTTCGAGATAATCGGTGTTTCGATAATCTCACCAGAAGGCTTAGCCATCAGGCCACGCATCGCTGCAAGCTGACGCATCTGCGTAGGCGAACCACGCGCGCCAGAGTGCGCCATCATGTAGATCGAGTTGATCGGATTCTCACGATTGGTTTCTTCGTCAATCTGAACGGACGAAATCTTGTCCATCATCGTGTCGGCGACTTTGTCCGTACATTTCGCCCAGGCATCAACAACCTTATTGTACTTCTCGCCCTGAGTGATCAGACCGTCAATGTACTGTTGCTCGTATTCCTTCGCGAGAGCACGTGTCTCTTCAACCAGGTTTACCTTTTCAGCCGGGATGATCATGTCATCCTTACCAAAGGAAATGCCCGCACGACAGGCTTGGCGGAAACCAAGGCCCATGATCTGGTCACAGAAAATCACGGTCTCTTTCTGACCGCAGTGACGATAGACCACGTCAATCGTGTTGGAGATTTCCCGCTTCGTGAGAAGGCGATTGATCAGATCAAACGGCACCTTGTGGTTCTTTGGAAGAACTTCCGCGATCAACATGCGGCCAGGTGTTGAGTCAACGACGTGAGAAACCAGGTTCCCTTCTTCGTCTTTCGTCGTCCAGCGTGCTTTGATCTTGGCGTGTAGAGTTACGAGCCCATTGTCGAGCGCATGTTCGATCTCAGAAATGTCTGAGAACAGCATGCCTTCGCCAGGCTCATTGTCCTTCATCTGCGAGATGTAATAGAGACCAAGCACGATGTCCTGCGACGGCACAATGATCGGCGACCCGTTAGCTGGGTGCAGAATGTTGTTGGTCGACATCATGAGGACACGGGCTTCCAGCTGTGCTTCCAGCGACAGCGGCACGTGGACCGCCATTTGGTCACCGTCAAAGTCAGCGTTAAACGCGGCGCAGACCAGCGGGTGCAGCTGAATGGCTTTCCCCTCGATCAGCACAGGCTCAAATGCCTGGATGCCCAAACGGTGAAGCGTCGGCGCACGGTTAAGCAGCACCGGATGCTCTCGGATCACTTCCTCAAGAATGTCCCAGACTTCGGGCCGTTCTTTCTCCACAAGCTTCTTGGCTTGCTTCACGGTCGCACTGAGCCCCTTTGCTTCGAGGCGCGAGTAAATGAACGGCTTGAAAAGCTCAAGCGCCATCTTCTTCGGCAGACCGCACTGGTGCAGTTTCAGCTCAGGACCCACCACGATCACGGAACGACCGGAATAGTCAACGCGCTTACCGAGCAGGTTCTGGCGGAACCGGCCCTGCTTACCTTTGAGCATATCTGCAAGCGACTTCAGCGGACGCTTGTTTGCGCCGGTGATGACACGGCCACGACGACCATTGTCAAAGAGCGCATCGACAGACTCCTGCAGCATCCGTTTCTCGTTCCGGATGATGATGTCAGGCGCACGAAGCTCCATAAGGCGCTTCAGACGGTTGTTCCGGTTGATCACCCGACGATAGAGATCGTTAAGGTCGGAAGTCGCAAAGCGACCACCATCAAGCGGTACAAGCGGACGCAGCTCTGGTGGAATGACCGGCACAACCTTCAGGATCATCCATTCAGGGCGGTTGCCAGAATGAATAAAGGCTTCAATCACCTTCAGACGCTTGGCAAGCTTCTTAGGCTTCAGTTCAGTTGTCGCTTCGGCAATTTCCACGCGCAGGTCGGCCGCGATCTTCTCAAGATCAAGGCCTTCCATCATGTCACGGATGGCTTCCGCACCGATGCCAGCAGTGAAGCTGTCAGGACCATATTCGTCCTGTGCATCGAGATATTCTTCTTCGGTAAGAAGCTGTTTCTCTTTCAGCGGCGTGAGGCCCGGTTCAACAACAATGTAGTTCTCAAAGTAGAGAACCCGCTCAAGATCCTTGAGCGTCATGTCCATCAAAAGGCCGATGCGAGAGGGCAGCGACTTCAGGAACCAGATATGCGCCACAGGAGCAGCAAGCTCGATATGGCCCATCCGTTCGCGACGCACCTTGGTCAGCGTAACTTCAACACCACATTTTTCGCAGATGATGCCCTTATATTTCATCCGCTTGTATTTGCCGCAAAGACATTCGTAGTCCTTGATTGGTCCGAAAATCCGTGCACAGAAAAGACCGTCCCGCTCCGGCTTGAACGTCCGGTAGTTGATCGTCTCTGGCTTTTTGATTTCGCCGTAAGACCAGGAAAGGATCCGCTCTGGGCTGGCGAGCGAAATCTGGATCTGCTCAAAAGTCTGAGCTGGCGCAGTTGGATTGAAAAGGTTCATGACCTCTTGGTTCATGGACTTCTCTCCTCGGTTCGGGCCCCAAAACTGTCGAATGGGTCGGTCAAAGAGACCTTTAGGGGACTTGGAGATACCGACAGGGCCCGTCAGCATCACCCCAATTCAAATTCACATCTGCCCCTCGCAAGGAGCAATCGACGGGCGCGTATGCTGCGCCCGTCTAAATCTTAGCTTGCTGGCCGATCGATCAGCTCAACATTAAGGCCGAGAGACCGCATCTCTTTCACAAGGACGTTGAAGCTTTCCGGGATACCCGCTTCGAACGTGTCATCGCCACGAACGATCGCTTCATAGACCTTGGTACGACCGGCAACGTCATCCGATTTAACCGTCAGCATTTCCTGCAAGGTGTAGGCGGCGCCATATGCTTCAAGCGCCCACACTTCCATCTCACCAAAACGCTGTCCGCCAAACTGTGCCTTACCACCGAGCGGCTGCTGGGTGACGAGACTGTATGGGCCGATGGACCGCGCGTGGATCTTATCGTCCACAAGGTGATGCAGTTTCAGCATATAGATGTAGCCAACCGTCACATCACGGTCGAACGTCTCTCCTGTCCGGCCATCATAGAGAGTGACCTGACCGGAATGTCCTAGACCGGCATTTTCGAGCATGCCCACAACATCTGGCTCATGTGCTCCGTCGAAGACCGGCGTTGCAAACGGCACACCGTTGCGAAGGTTCCCGGCCATTTCAAGCATGGCAGGTTCATCAAGTGATGCATATGTCTCATCACCCTCATAAACCTTGTCCAACGTCTCACGCAGAGCAGCTGTGCTGTTCTCACGCTGATAGAGCTCAAGGGCTTGCGTCACCTTCCGACCAATACCGTGCGACGCCCAACCCAGATGGGTTTCAAGGATCTGCCCGACATTCATTCGGCTCGGCACCCCAAGAGGATTGAGCACCACATCGACCGGTGTTCCATCTTCCAGGTGAGGCATGTCTTCCATAGGCACGATACGAGAGATCACACCCTTGTTGCCGTGACGACCAGCCATTTTATCACCAGGCTGCAGCTTACGCTTCACAGCGACGAAGACTTTGACCATCTTCATAACGCCAGGTGGCAGCTCATCGCCACGCTGAAGCTTGTCCACCTTGTCTTCAAAGCGGGCTTCAAGACGGGCCTTGGACTCGTCATACTGACGCTTCAAGGCTTCGATTTCGGTCATGGCTTTCTCATTGCCAACCGCGATCTGCCACCACTGCCCTTTGGACAGGCCATCCAGATCTGCTTTCGAGATCTTGGCGCCAGCGGCAAGATCAGCTGGTCCGGAAACCACTTCCTTGCCAGTCAGGATTTCCTGAAGACGGCCATAGACGTTCCGCTCAAGGATCGCGAGTTCGTCATCCCGGTCTTTTGCAAGACGTTCGATTTCGTCCCGCTCAATCGACATGGCACGCTCGTCTTTGTCGACGCCGTGGCGGTTAAACACACGAACCTCAACAACCGTCCCTGTCACACCAGGTGGTAGACGAAGCGATGTATCGCGAACGTCAGAAGCTTTCTCACCAAAGATGGCGCGCAGAAGTTTTTCTTCCGGCGTCATTGGGCTCTCACCCTTCGGCGTGATCTTCCCGACGAGAATGTCGGAAGGACCAACCTCAGCACCGATATAAACGATGCCGGCTTCGTCGAGATTACGAAGCGCTTCTTCACCGACGTTTGGAATATCGCGGGTAATCTCTTCAGGTCCAAGCTTCGTATCGCGAGCCATCACTTCAAATTCTTCGAGGTGAATGGATGTGAAGACGTCATCCCGGACGATCCGCTCAGAGATGAGAATGGAGTCCTCAAAGTTGTAGCCATTCCACGGCATGAACGCCACGAGCACGTTCCGGCCAAGAGCCAGTTCCCCGAGATCTGTTGACGGACCATCGGCAATAATGTCGCCGCCATTGATCCGGTCCCCTACCCGCACCAGCGGACGCTGGTTGATACAGGTATTCTGGTTCGACCGCTGGAACTTGCGAAGATTGTAGATATCAACGCCAGGCTTGCCTGGGTCGGTCTCTTCAGTTGCGCGGATAACGATACGCGTCGCGTCCACCTGATCGACAACACCCGTCCGACGGGCTGCAATCGCAGCACCACTATCGCGTGCCACAACCTCTTCCATACCGGTCCCAACGAACGGTGCTTCGGCTTTCACCAACGGCACCGCCTGACGCTGCATGTTCGAGCCCATCAGGGCACGGTTCGCATCATCATTTTCAAGGAATGGGATAAGAGCTGCCGCAACAGAGACAATCTGTTTTGGAGACACGTCAATCAGATCCACCTGCTCTGGTGGAACCATTTCGAAGTCACCATCGATACGACAGTTCAGAAGATCGTCCTGAAGCTTCCCGTCTGCGCCGATCGGCACGTTCGCTTGCGCCACCCGGTAGCGGGCTTCTTCCATGGCGGAGAGATAAACCGTGTCATCGGTCACCTTGCCGTCCACAACGCGTCGGTACGGGCTCTCAATGAAACCATACTTGTTAACGCGGGCAAACGTCGCCAGTGAGTTGATCAGACCAATGTTCGGGCCTTCCGGCGTTTCAATCGGACAGATACGACCATAGTGAGTTGGGTGCACGTCGCGAACTTCAAACCCGGCACGCTCACGTGTCAGACCACCTGGCCCAAGCGCTGAGAGACGACGCTTATGCGTAATCTCTGAGAGCGGGTTCGTTTGGTCCATAAACTGCGAGAGCTGAGAGGATCCAAAGAATTCACGGACAGCTGCTGCAACCGGTTTCGCATTAATCAGGTCATGCGGCATCACTGTGTCAATATCGACAGAGCTCATCCGCTCCTTGATCGCCCGCTCCATGCGCAGCAGACCGATGCGGTACTGGTTTTCCATCAGCTCACCAACCGAACGCACACGTCGGTTGCCAAGATTATCGATGTCGTCAATCTCACCGCGACCATCACGCAGACCAACGATGGTCCGGATCACTTCGATGATGTCTTCCTTGCGCAGCACACGAACCGTGTCTTCTGCATCAAGGTTGAGGCGCATGTTCATTTTTACGCGACCGACAGCTGAGAGGTCATACCGCTCAGGATCGAAGAACAGGCTGTGGAATAGCGCATCCGCCGTATCGAGGGTTGGCGGCTCGCCAGGACGCATCACGCGATAAATGTCGTAAAGCGCCTGCTCCCGGTCCGTTGCTTTGTCGACAGCCAATGTATTGCGGATGAAGGCACCCGTGTTCACATGGTCAATATCTAGCGTATTGATTTCGCTAGCGCCGGCATCAACGAGGGTCTCAAGAAGCTCTTCCGTGATCTCCTCGCCCGCTTCGGCAAAGATCTCACCTGTCTCGGTGTTAACGAGCTCTTCCGCCATATAGCGGCCGATCACTTCAATATCCTGAACGAGGAGTTCTTTCAGACCGTCTTCAGCCAGCTTGCGCGCAAGGCGCGGCGTCATTTTCCGTCCGGCTTCAACAACAACTTCGCCGTTCTTCGCGTTGACAAGATCATGCTCTGGCTTGAAGCCACGATAGCGCTCGGGATCGAATGGAAGCTTCCAGCCATCCTTGGTCTTCGCGTATTTCACATGGCTGTAGAACGTGTTGAGGATGTCCTCAGAGTCCAGACCCAGCGCGTACAACAACGTCGTTACCGGAAGTTTCCGGCGACGGTCGATACGGACATGGACAATGTCTTTCGCATCAAACTCAAAATCGAGCCAGGAACCACGGTAAGGAATCACACGGGCAGCAAACAGCAGTTTGCCTGACGAGTGTGTCTTGCCTTTGTCATGGTCAAAGAACACGCCCGGGCTGCGGTGCATCTGCGAAACAATCACGCGCTCTGTGCCGTTCACAACGAACGTACCGTTCGTTGTCATGAAAGGCATGTCGCCCATGTAGACATCTTGTTCTTTGATGTCTTTAACAGACTTGGCACCTGTGTCCTCGTCTACCTCAAATACGATCAACCGCAATGTGACCTTGAGCGGCGCTGCGAACGTCATGTCGCGCTGCTGACACTCTTCTACGTCATATTTTGGATGCTCAAATTCATAGTCGACAAATTCCAGCATAGCGGTTTCTGAAAAATCGCTAATCGGGAAGACCGACCCGAATACAGACTGCAGACCTTGATCAAGACGATTACCGTCTTCCTGACGATCAACCTGCAAGAACTGGTCATAAGAATATTTTTGAACCTCGATCAGGTTTGGCATTTCTGCCACCTGGGGGATACGTCCAAATGATTTACGAACCCGCTTCCGACCAGTAAATGACTGCGTCATTTTTGTTCCTCGAAATCTTCCTCAGACAAAGTGCCGGATCAGTGAGAGATCTCACCACGCCCCTCCGGCGGAGCAATTGGGAGCGACCGTAAAGCCGCTCCCAAGCAGTATTACTTAAGCTCGACAGATGCGCCGGCTTCTTCGAGCTTCTTCTTAAGCTCTTCAGCTTCGTCCTTAGGACAGTCAGCTTTGACTTCCTTAGGTGCGCCTTCAACAAGCTCTTTAGCTTCTTTCAAGCCAAGACCTGTGATTGCACGTACTTCTTTGATGACGTTGATTTTCTTGTCACCAGCTGCGGTCAGAACAACTGAGAACTCAGTTTTCTCTTCAGCAGCAGCGCCACCAGCATCACCACCAGCAGCGGCAGCAACAGCAACAGGTGCAGCAGCAGAAACGCCCCACTTCTCTTCGAGAAGCTTGGACAGCTCAGCAGCTTCAAGCACGGTCAGGTTCGACAGGTCGTCGGCAATTTTTTCAAGATCAGCCATTTTTACATTTCTCTCTAATCAATCAGTTCAAACTTGGGGTTCGAGGACCGGCCTATGCCGCTTCCTCGCCCTGTGCAGCTTTTGCGCCCATAACGCGAGCCAGCTGACCGGCAGGTGCTTGCAGCACTCCGGCAATACGTGTTGCAGGCGTAGAAATCATGCCCACCAGCTTTCCGCGCAGCTCGTCCAGCGACGGTAGTTCGGCCAAGGCCTTCACACCGTTCTGATCAAGCAGGGTTTCGCCCATCGCACCGCCAAGGATCACGAATTGTTCGTTCTCTTTAGCGAAGGCTGCAGCAATTCTTGGCGCTGCAACCGGGTCTTCCGAATAGGCGATTGCCGTTGGTCCCGTGAAATGGTCAGCAATGCCGGCCACCGCGGTTCCGTCCAGAGCGAGTTTGGCGAGCCGGTTCTTCGTAACTTTGACATTGCCGCCCGCTTCCGCCATCCGAGCACGCAGAACTGTCATCTGCGCGACCGTCAAACCGGAATAGTGAGCAACAACAACCACGCCAGCGTCCGTAAAGACGCCTTTGAGGTGCGTTACTAGATCCTCTTTTTCGGCTCTATTCACTTACTCTTCTCCAAAGCATCCAAATCCCTCGGATGCGTCGGGGGTGAAACAAAAGCTTGCGCTCCCACTTCACCGTTGGCAGATGCCGCTCGCGTGAGACCCCCGAGGAGGCACGCCACACGACCAGCGCTCTCTTGCCTGTCCCGGGTTTGAACCGATGAATGACGCCGAGCGAAAACCCGACATCACAAATCTGCTCTCTCCCCCGTCTATTGCAGGCGGATCAACCGACCCATTAAGCCAACCATCAAACGCATGGCTGACACCCACCGTCTCGGACAGGATGAAGACGTGACACGACGCCTCTCCGTTTCCGGAAAACCGTTTGTCCCGTCTTCGCCCAACTCACCAAACTTGTGAGCCGGGAATTCTCTACTAGACACTCCGAGATCAACCTGCCGTTTACCGCAGCAAGTTGATCGTCAAATCAAGCGTCCTGAACACTCGTAAGATCAATCTTCACACCAGGCCCCATTGTAGAGCTCAGTGCGACCTTCTTCATGAACGTTCCTTTGGCACCAGTAGGCTTCGCCTTCTGGACCGCGTTGAGCAGCGCACGCACATTGCCTGCGATCTGATCTTCGCTAAAACTTGCCTTGCCAACACCGGCATGGACGATGCCCGCCTTTTCAACGCGGAATTCTACCGCGCCGCCTTTGGCAGATTTCACAGCTTCGCCAACATCAGGCGTTACAGTTCCAACCTTCGGGTTCGGCATCAGGTTACGGGGCCCGAGTACCTTACCCAGGCGTCCAACCAGCGGCATCATGTCCGGTGTGGCGATGCACTTGTCGAAATCGATCTTGCCGCCCTGCACTTCTTCCATCAGGTCTTCAGCGCCCACGATATCGGCCCCGGCTGCCTTGGCTTCGTCAGCCTTGTCACCCTTGGCGAACACAGCAACCCGCACAGTACGGCCAGAGCCGTTAGGCAGCTCAACAACACCGCGAACCATCTGGTCAGCGTGACGCGGATCAACACCAAGGTTGATTGCCAGCTCAATGGTTTCATCGAACTTCGCTTTCGCGCGTTCCTTGACCATCTTCACCGCATCATCCAGCGGGTAGAGCGTCTTCGCATCAACACCTTCACGGGCAGCGGTGGTTCTTTTTCCAAGCTTTGCCATCGTCTTACTCCACTACCTCAAGGCCCATCGACCGGGCAGATCCCATGATGATCTTCGCGGCCTGATCAAGATCATTGGCGTTGAGATCAACCATTTTCTTTTCCGCAATTTCGCGGCACTGAGCAGCTGTAACTGAACCAGCAACGTCGCGACCAGGCGTTGAACCGCCCTTTTTCAGCTTCGCCGCCTGCTTCAGATAGTAAGAAGCCGGTGGTGTCTTCGTTTCGAACGTGAACGACTTGTCCTGGTAGATTGTAATGATGGTTGGGATCGGCATCCCGTTTTCCATCTGCTGCGTTTTTGCATTAAACGCCTTACAAAATTCCATGATGTTCAATCCACGCTGACCGAGCGCTGGACCAATCGGTGGTGACGGGTTAGCCGCACCTGCTGGCACCTGAAGCTTCAGATAGCCTTCAATTTTCTTCGCCATTTCTCTTTCCCCTTCCGATCGAGCTAAGCCCACCCGGAAACTTTAAAGGGTTAGTGGTACAGCAACCGCAAAGCTGCCTCCCACACACAACACGGGACATACCCGACAAACTCTAAAGCTTGTCGACCTGCCCGTACTCAAGCTCGACCGGGGTAGCCCGACCGAAAATGGACACAGCAACTTTAAGCCGTGTCCGTTCTTCATCGACTTCTTCAACGATCCCGTTGAACGAGGCGAATGGCCCATCGGCCACCCGAACCTGCTCGCCAATTTCGTATGTGATGCTTGGTTTCGGCCGCTCGACCCCTTCCTGCACCTGGTGCAGGATCACATCAACTTCCTTCTGACTGATCGGCTGCGGCTTGTTGTCCGCGCCAAGAAAACCAGTCACTTTCGGCGTATCCTTGATGAGGTGATAAGCCTCATCTGTCAGAGCCATCTTCACAAGCACATAGCCCGGGAAGAATTTCCGCTCTGCATTCACCTTGCGCCCACGGCGCAGCTCAACGACCTCTTCAGTCGGAACGAGGATTTCCTCGAACACCTCTTCAAGTCCCGCACTATTCGCACGCTCGCGAATAGACTCAGCGACCTTCTTTTCGAAGTTCGAGTATGCCTGAACGATGTACCACCGCGCCTTCATGATCGTCGCACCTTTAATCGCCCTTGACCTTAGTCACCAAGCCCGAGCACGAAGGAAACCCCGTAACTCAAAACTTGATCTGCAAGAAAGAAGAACACAGCCGCCATCACAACCATGATGAAGACCATGACAGTTGTCACAATCGTTTCGCGCCGTGTCGGCCACGTCACCTTGGACGTTTCGGACCGAACTTCCTGCACGAATTGAACTGGATTGCTTTTCGCCATAGTTCCTCTCGCGAGTTTGACCGACAATTCGGTCCCTCAAGTTAATTCCTGCCCACCTACCCGGTGGCAGGAGTGGAGGGACTCGAACCCCCAACCCCCGGTTTTGGAGACCGGTGCTCTACCAGTTGAGCTACACTCCTAAACCGAATGCCCCACCGCCAAAATGGCCGCGGGACAAACAACTGAGCGGCCCTGGTATGAGCCGCTCAGCAAACACCTTACTCGATGATTGAGGATACGACGCCTGATCCGACGGTCCGTCCGCCTTCACGGATAGCGAAGCGCAGCTTCTCTTCCATGGCGATCGGGGCAATCAGCTCAACCTCAATTGCAACATTGTCTCCTGGCATCACCATTTCGGTGCCTTCAGGAAGGCTCACAACACCCGTCACGGTCGGGGTCGGTGCGTGGAAAGTTG
>JAAWWE010000025.1 GCA_021404525.1 Rhodobiaceae bacterium | reverse complement strand
CTGTTCTTTTTCCTGCCCCCTTACAGCCCCGACCTGAACCCGATTGAAATGGCATTCTCGAAACTCAAGGCCCACCTGCGCAGGATCGGTGCTCGAACCTTCACCGATATGTTCGACGCCCTTACAGAAATCTGTGACCTATTCTCGCCCGAGGAGTGCTGGAACTCCCTTAAGGCCGCCGGATATGTCTCAAGTTAAAAGTCGGATGTTTTAATGCTGCAATGGCCTGAATTCAGGGGGCAACTGAGCTATCCTTAATCGGTGTTTGAGATCGGAAGCGCTTCTGCCGAAAATCCGTGTGATTGTAGAAACCCTGTCAGAGATGCACGAGCCTCGATACTGTTTTGAAGCAAATCACGGGTGTTCAGCAGCGAACCTGGGCTGCCTTCCGGCTCAATATCGACCACCGGCGTTGTATAGTTTCCAACACTGTCTTCTTCGGGATTAATCTGGCCTGAAAGCCATTGGACCCGACGCGCTTCTTCGATTCTTTCGGCGGCTTGAAACTCGGTGCTAGCCTGCTCCCACTCCCCCTTCTTGAAATTCGCGCGCGCGCGAATAACGCTTGCACTGATCCCTGTTAGACCCGCTACTTCCTCAATCGCCCTTTCTGTGTCTTGAAGGCTCAAAGCTGCGTTGGCGCGGATCAGGCGTCGTGCCTTAGAGGCTGAACCGTCCTTGTTGACATCCGTTAATCTGAGCACCTGATCGGGGAATCCCAGCGCTAGCAGACGTTCCGCCAATCGGTCGAGAGTATCAAAGGGAAGTTCTGCAATTGCGGAACTGTCAAGCAGGAAGCTATATCTTATTGCGTCGAAATCGCTGCCCTTTTCCGATACAGCCCGCATGAAATCGGCAAGAAGCTCAGGCTTATCTGCGCCTGCGGCGGCACCCTCCAGTATTCGGAAAGCGGCACCGAAATCTCCAATCATCGAGAGGCCGCGTAGCCGGGCTTGGTCAATTGAGGGCGCAATACTCGAGTTCCGATGTTCAAGTCGAAACGCATCCAAAAGCGGGATCAACGAGGGATCAATGCCGTTGCCTTCGCGCCAAGCTTTGCTGATAATCTCAATCAAAGCCTGAGGGGTTTCTATGGTGTTATTGCGCAGTATTTCCTCTCGCATCTCATGCGCCACTTCCAGGTCACCTGAAGCTTCCGCCAGGGAAACATTGCTCAATTGAGGCTGAGTCTTCGAAACTTCAGCATTTCGTTCGACTATCCGACGAATGGCATCGGCGGTGGTGAGATCGCCGATCTCAACAAAAGGATCAATCAACCGAGCGGCGATGTGGTCTTGCACAGGATCGGGCAACCGGGCAAATCCACGTGTTACCGCCTCACTGTCTGCCGAGCGAACAACTTCTATGTTCTCTGAGATCAGCACAGCCCAAAGTGCCGAATCAGATCCGCAGTTTTCTTGACCAACAAACTCATTCATCTCTACATAAATTCGCTCTTCAAAGATGCTGGCGAGCGATAGCAACACGGATCGGTCGACTGGGCCCATCTCTGGTAGCATCAGGATTTGGTGCGCCTCAGACCCGAAGCCAAAGTGAAGGTATGTTTGAGCCAGTTTCAGTGCCGCTTCCGTGTCCAACCTGTCAAACTCACCATAGAGAGCAAGACGCCTTTGGGCGATTTGGCTGTCAAAGGAAGATCCGTCAGCCCATTCTGCGAGGGCGATCTCGGTATCCGGTGTGCAGGACAAGCCGCTCTGGCTAAACCGAAGTACCTCTGCCAAGGCCTGCCGGGACTCATCCAAAGCCGAGGATGTCGTCAGGTTTAGCCCTCTCGCCAAGCTGCCCCCAGGCTTCCTATCTATATTAACTGTCTCCAGGATAGTCGGAGTGCTATCTGCTTGGGTGGGTCTATCGAAGGTACCGGGCTGTTCCAGAGTCAACAATCCCTGCCCAGATGCACGGGACATCTGTCGCACCAAGCGGTCCTCGGCCGCCGATACATCTTTTTGCCGCGCGCGTGCATCTTTCAAGATCCTTTGGTCGACAACCGGGAGATAGCTTTGGCCCTGCAGGATATCACCGGTATTCTCCACCGCTGCCTGCTCGGTCTGTGCAGATGGCATCAAAGATGGTTCTGTTAAATCCGGTTCAACAATGATCAACTGTTGCCCGGCTCGTTGGACGCTGGCGTCGGTCCTGGTCTGTTCAAACTGCCCCGGAGTAAACCGGTAGGAAAAAGAAGTGCCCGACCTTCCCATGAGGTCTGCCAATGAAAACGTCTCTGTGTCCGCCTTGTCCACGACATCCAACACCACCAAACCAGAACTGGTTTGAAAAGCCTCCGTACTACAGTCACAGGTGATCGCAACGCGCAGGGAAGCCGGTGTTGCACTAACACTCCCCACACGATCACGTGCGATACGGTCAAAGACAGTACTGAGGTCAAAGTTCGGACTTATACCTCCGATGGAGATTTCTACTTCGGTCTCGCCTTCGATGACGCGCCACGTGGCGCGGTCGGGCAAGGAAAGTGTCAATCTAGTAAACGAAGCATGGTCGCCTGAACGGACGACGACTGTCTCTGCTGCTACGGGTGCGCTAACGCCAATAAATAGGGCAACCAACAAAACCCGAATCATGCTGCTTCCTGCTTGAGTGCCTTTAGCGCATCTTCAAGTTGCGAAAAGGTCGGGCGGCTATGAGATGGTGTGTTCTGGCGTCCAACTTCGATACAGATGTTTGTCGCGTGATTGTGCAGATTTGCGACCAATACCTCTCGGATCAGTTGGTAGAAGTGCTGGTCCTCTTCGACGACAGCGCGAACCTTTCCCGCAAACGGACCGACAAACCCGTAAGAAAGAAAAACGCCCAGAAATGTTCCAACGAGCGCCCCACCAATAAGTTTACCCAGAATCTCTGGAGGCTGGTCAATCGATGCCATCGTCTTAATCACTCCCAAAACAGCGGCAACAATACCCAGAGCAGGAAGGCCGTCAGCCATGGTTTGGAGCGCATGACTTGAATGCATGGAATGATGGAGATTTTTTTCCATCCGTTTTTCTAACACCTCCTCAACTTGATGCGGATCATCATAATTCATTGATGCAGATCGCAGGGTATCGCAGATAAGGCCGACAGCCTCCTCATCCGAACGTATTTTGGGGTACCGAGCGAAAATGGATGAGTCTTCTGGGGCTTCTATATGTTCTTCGACAGCCACCGGATTCTTACGCGACAGGCGGATCAGCTCGAATAACAGGCACAGAAGATCCTTATAGTCCTCATGTTTCCAATGTGGTCCCTTAAAGACCTTACCTATATCCTTTAGGGTTTGTTTCACGGCGGCCATTTGGTTGCCAATGAGAAACGCACCTATCGCCGCGCCGCCAATCATCATCATTTCATAGGGCAGCGATTTGAGAATTATCGAGAATTTGCCGCCCGCAGCAGAATAGCCGCCGAACACCATTGCGAAAACTACGACAATTCCGATCAGTCCGATCATTCCAATCGCTCCCGAAAATCCTGAATGCAAAGATACTCTGATAGCCGTTAAGAAAGGCTGATTATTCAGCGACTACTATTTCGGAACATCGGTGTGACGCCCGGCCATTACCGCACTGATGGAATAGGCCGCTTGAGGGCTGAGACCGGCCATGATGCCCGCAGCCGCATCCGCGCGCATTCGGCCCATGAAACCGGCTGCGAATTCGGGATCCATCTCCTCAAACAGGGCGGCCGCCTCCTTGGGCTTCATGTTCTCATAGACAGCTGTCAGTTGGGTCAAGTCCGTTTCCGAAGCCCCGTCAGCCAGTGAAAGGGTTTCACGCAATCGGTTTTCTGCATCAACAAGAGCTTGCATCTGAACCGCAATCGCCGCTTCAGCCTGTGTCAATGCAGCCATGCGATCCTCCATGTCCCGTTCTCGCTCCCGCAAGGTGGCTTCGCGCTGTTGAAAGGCGGCAAGCATGCGCGTCATGCCCTCTCGGTCAGGCTCGGCTGGTTGATTGTTCTCAGCCTGGGGTGCGGGCTCGGCAGGTTGGACCTCCCGTGCGATGGCCGCACCGGTCCCGGATGCAAGCCGGACAACCGCAGAGCCCACCAACAGTACAATGACCATGGACAGCGCGCCCCGACCGGCACGCCTGACCCGTCTATTCGCTCGTATCTTGGCCATGGCTCAGCGCTCCGCCATGGAGGTGCGTGGGTGACGCACGAACATCGGGCCATCCCCCGGTGGTGCCGTCTGCTCCTCCCCATTGACGCTCTCCAACGGTTGATCGGCTAAACCGGTGGAGGGGACATCGTGGAGCGACGCCATCATCAACTCAAGCCTCTGTGCCACGGCTTCGGCGCGGCCGGTCAATTCTTCCAATGCCTGTCCGGACCGACCGCTGCTCTCTTGCGCGGAATCCAACATTTTCGTCATGTCATCAACCTGGGCCGACATGACAGCGACTGCGCCGCCGACCCCCTTTTCGAGATCGTTGAACCGCTTGAGGCGCTGGGCGAGAACGAAACAATAAAATCCAGCGCCCAGCGCGCCAGCGACAAGCAGGATATCTGCAATGAGGTCCATTCGAGACTCCTAATTCAGAACGAATTCCGTGATCAGCAGGTCACGCACCCGCCCATCGCCCACGACGACCTGTACACGCCTCAACATCTGAGCGCGCAGGCGGGCAAGGGCAAAGCTGTCTTCCAGATCTGTCAGCTCAATCGCACGCAGATACCCGTTCAGGACATCCATCACCCGCGGGATTAGCAGGCTGACATCGGCCTCATACCCAGCATTTACCTCAAGCTGGGCTTGAAACCGCAGATGCCTGACCTGCTGTGCGTTTGACAGTGAGACGATAAGAGGATCGATCGGCACATAAGCGATGTCGTCGATCGGCGGGGCATTTTCGGCCGGTTCGGCTTTGTCGGCCGAATCGCCACCAGTCAAGAGGCCGGATTGGGAGGCGAAAAACCCTCCCCCGGCGCCGACAAGAGCCAATACAACCCCAAGTATTAAAGGCAGTTTTGACTTTTTCTTCGGCTCTTCTGGCGCTTCAACCGCAGTATCCGTCATCGGTCGTACCCTCTGTCATTCCGCAATCTTGATAGACCGAATTGCACTAACCGATTGTTAAGTCAGATCGGCGAAACAGGAGGGGACACGGCCAGAACGGTCGGCGATGAACGGAGGACTATCGTGCAGCAGATAGCTACTGTCTGGAGCAACTTGGATAACCGTCGGCGTGCAATTGTCGTGCTGGCAACTGTGGCGGTGTTTGTCTCTGTCCTGACGATGGTGCGCATGGCGACCGCACCGTCCATGACCTTGCTTTATGCCGGCCTGGAAAACGGGGCGGCGGGCGACGTTGTGCGCGCATTGGAGCAGCGTGGCGCCATTTACGAAGTGCGCGGCGGGTCGATTTTTGTCGATTCCGCGCAACGTGACGAACTGCGTATGACGTTGGCCAGCGAAGGGCTGCCTGCCAATGGCGGTCGTGGATATGAGCTGTTGGATACTTTGAATGGCTTTGGGACAACGTCACAGATGTTCGATGCGGCCTATTGGCGTGCAAAAGAAGGCGAATTGGCCCGCACAATCGTTGCGAGCTCCCACATCAGCAACGCGCGCGTTCATATTGCCAACGGGAATTCCAGCCCATTCGCCCGCAGCGCAAAGCCCACTGCGTCGGTTGCAGTGACAACAACGGGGGGCCCGATCAGCGTTGGACAGGCCAAGGCCCTGCAGTATTTGGTTGCGTCAGCTGTCGCAGGGTTGGCAGTCGACGATGTGACTGTGATCGACTCGAATGGTGCAATCCTCGGTGCAACCGAAGATCCCGCGTTGTCAACGCAGGGCACCGACCGGTCTGATCAACTGCGGGAACGGGTGGAGCGGCTCGTGGAGGCCCGTGTGGGCGCGGGCAACTCGGTTGTTGAAGTCAGCGTCGAGACTGTGACTGAAACCGAATCGATCCGCGAGCGCCGCTTTGATCCCAACAATCGGGTTGCAATCAGCACAGACACCGAAGAACGGTCCAACACGTCGACCGAACAGGCCGCGGGTGTGACAGTCGCCTCGAACCTTCCCGACGGCGATGCTGCCGAAGGAGAAGGCAGTTCGGCTGAAACCAGCGAAACACGCGAACGTATCAATTATGAGGTGTCAGAGACCGAGCGTGAGATCGTACGTGCCGCGGGCGCGATCAAGAAGCTGTCGGTCGCGGTTCTGGTAAATGGCCTTGTGGAGCCGGATGACACGGGCGCACCGGTCTATCGGGACCGCTCCGAAGAAGAATTGGATGTATTGCGGGATCTGGTCGCCTCTGCCGTAGGGTTTGATGAGGAGCGAGGCGATGTCATCACCATCCGGAGTATGGAAATGCCATCGGTATTGCCCGAAGGGACAGTGGCTGACACACCGATGTTCAGCGGGCTCCATTTGGATGCGATGTCATTGATCCAAATGGCTGTATTGGCCGTCGTTACTCTGATCCTCGCGCTTTTTGTCGTACGCCCGATCCTGACGAAGTCGGTGGGTCAGACCGTCCAGGCGCCGATGGCACTGCCGAGTGCTCTGCCTGATTTCCCGGAGCCGGGTGATGCCTTGACCGGTGAGCTGGCAGACGGAGGGGGTGTGTCGGCCTTGCCTGCATTGGGCACCCCAGACTGGGAGGTTGCCGCGACAGGTGGTTCAGATCCCGTAGAACGTTTGCGAGAGATGATCGGTGAACGACAGGAAGAAACTGTTGAAATTCTTAGGAACTGGCTTGAGGACGAGGAGGAAACAGCATGATCGCGTCGTTCTTGGAGGATTTCGGTCCCGTTGCTTTGGTTCCCGATCTTGCATCCGAAGCAGAGGCGGCTGCCGAAGAACAGCGTCTTGCAGTGTTCGAGCAAGGCTATGCGGCCGGCTGGGATGATGCGATAAAGGCACAGGCCGACAATAGCAATATTGCCACGGAAACGTTTGCCAAGAACCTCGGCGATCTGGCATTCACATATCACGAGGCGGCCAGCAACCTGGCGGCAGCATTGGTCCCGTTTTTGGCAAAGATTACCGAGCAGATTGTTCCTGCGGGGCTAGAGGCAAGCGCTGTCGCAATGATCGCGGAAGAGCTTTGCCGATCCGCGCAAAACGCTGGCCGCATTCCCGTAGAGGTTACCTGCTCCCCCTTTCGAGAAGCGATGCTGGTGGACAGCTTGCCCAGCGGGCTAGCGATGCCGATCAAGATTAGCAGCGATGCGTCAATGAACAGGGATGAAGTCTCGCTTAGGTTTGGCGATATCGAGCGTCAGATCGACCTTTCCGACATTGCAGCTCAGATCGAAACCGCGATCGCGGCCTTCAGCTTCCAGGTTCAAAAGGATCTTTCACATGGATGACCCCTCCGATCTCGGCCGTCAGGCAACCGATCCGGACAACCCGTTCACCTCCGTTCCGGTCGAAGTTGTTGTGTCTGTGGGCAAAGCCCGCCCCTTGGTGCGCGACCTCGTCCAGCTGAGTGAAAACTCGATCCTCACTTTGGATCGAAAGGTCTCTGATCCCGTTGAGCTCTATGTCGGAGATCGGTTGATCGCCAAAGGCGAGTTGGAGGAAATGGACGGTGAAAGCCGGGGCCAATTGGCCGTCCGCTTGACCGAGATCGCAGCCCCACCAAAGGGCCTTTGAAGGCGCCCGGATGATCAAAATGTCCAAAGCGGATCAAACGTTCGCGCGGCGCCTTCAGTGTTCACGGCGTCAATACTTGAGCCTGGTGCCGATCGTCGGATTTCTTTTGGTGGCTCCGATGGCCCATGCGCAGGATATCGCGATTTCGTTTGGCGATGAAGGTTCTCTCGCAGGAACATCTGTGCAACTCATCTTGCTTTTGACCGTTCTCAGCCTCGCGCCCGGGCTTGCGATCATGGTGACCTGTTTTCCGTTTATAGTAACGGTATTGTCAATTCTGCGAACAGCCATCGGTTTGCAACAAGCTCCACCCAATATGCTGATTGTCAGCCTTGCCCTGTTTCTTACGTATTTCGTGATGGAGCCAGTGTTCACACAAGCGTGGGACAACGGGGTCAGCCCTCTGACCCAGCAAGCCATCGAACTTGAAGAGGCGATACCGCGTATTTTGGACCCTTTTCGTGTGTTTATGGCGGATCGCATAGACCCGGATACTTTTTCGGCGATGGCCGATCTCAGGCCCGCGACACAAGGCCTGACCCCGGATCCAGATTCGCCTTTGGCTGTCCTGGTCCCAAGTTTTCTTTTGTCCGAGATATCCAGAGCCTTTCAAATCGGCTTTCTGATCTTTCTGCCATTCTTGATCATCGATCTGGTGGTCGCGGCGGTCCTGATGTCAATGGGTATGATGATGGTGCCGCCCGCGATTGTGTCGCTTCCGTTCAAGCTGGCGTTCTTTGTTGTTGCGGATGGCTGGAGCTTGGTCGCAGGATCATTGGTTCGCAGTTACTTCTGATACGAGAAATTCTCGGTATGGTTCCTGCTGTTGTCTGAGTTTTGGCACCAGACAGTGCGTTAGGCATGTTCGTTTGTGATTACGACGCAGATTAGGCCTGCCAGTTCACCTAAACGGCTTGGACAAGCGTTTGCGCCCCGCGTCCCAACTTATCTCAACGGATGGAACGGTCCTTGTATCGACATCCTCGCTCTTCAGCTCCAGTCAGGATCGGCTTTGTTGCACAGACCAGAAGTTGAGCGCACTGCCCGTTTCCCCAGACAGACCTGTCCCACCCTCGGCCTTGATGCCGGTGCCGTCGATCAACAGATTGAGTGGGCCACTGCCGCCGCGATAGGGCAAGCTCACGTTCAGCGCCTTCTGACGGCGGCACAGCGTGCTGAAATCTGGTACGCTCCAATCCAAGCCGACAAGCCGCAGCAGGCTCTCAACAAACCCTATGGTTTGCCGAAGCGGCAAGCCAAACAGCACCCTCAGGGTAAGGCAGGTCTGGATCGCTGCATCGCTAAACTGCTGCTGACGCCCGCGTTTGCCACTCGGCGCGGGTATCCAGGCCATCTCTGGATCAAACCAAATTGACAACGATCCACGCAGCTTCAGCGCATCATTGTAATCCGACCAGTTCGTGCTCTTGTACTTCGTAAGGGCCCAACTGCTCATACCCGCCAGCTATCACGCTGGATTCAAACAGTGAATCCCAACACAGATTTGTGCAACAAGGCCCCTTCAAAAGGTTAAGCAAACTCTACATCAGAACGAAGGAAGTTTCAGGGGGCAGGTCATCGGTCTTACGGCTTGAAACGCTTTGCAAGGATAGGAATTGCCATTTCGCAATTACCAAATCTCAACACTCGCGCCTTACCGTGGATGGGGTTGCAGGACGGCAATCACAACAATTTGAGCAGAATGCCAAGTATGACTTTTATCGTTCAAGGCCGAAGACTGTTTTATCTCCTACTTTTTGCGGCATGTTTGGGACAGTTGCCCAAGCAATACGCTTCGGCCGCGACACCGAAGCTTGAGTGTGACACTGCGGCTCTGCTTGGCTTGCGTGAGACGGAGAATCCCCCAGGAAATCTGTGCGCGATTCCGCTGTCCAAAGAGGATCGACATACCGGGCGAGGCGTAGACCTTTGGCCCCGGGCCTCCAGGTTGAAAAGAAAGGAGAATTGTTTCGAGATCCAAGAGTGCCCATTGGTGTATGCCTTTGGATACTTCACAATGGGCGTTCGCTATATTGATGTCGGTTCTTTCCGAATCGCCGACCGTAGGCACGGATCCCCATTTGCCTCAACTGATCAGATATCTGGTCCTGAATTGAACGTGCTATTTGGGGCGCAGCTTGAGCATAAGCCACGTCGCCAGATTGGTGACAGGATCGCGATAGCATGCGAATACCACACGCCGACCCCAGCCCAAGCGATGGGGTATCAAGATCAGGTTCATGCTGTGCCTAAGGCACATGCCTGCCTGGTTCGGGACACACTGCATCGGGCCCGGACATGGTCCAGGGTCGGAGTCTTTGATCCCGTTGACCTGACATGCGTATCTGCACGACCTGCTGCTGCTGTTGTGCAAAGCTCCTCAGTGATCTCGTCGGCGCTCTGCACACCGCATCAGAGCGAGTAACGTTATGAAAAACATAAGCATTCAGGCGCTGTTTAACCCCACTATCCTGCTGGCTTTGGCCCTAATGGCCGTGATCGTGATGATGATCCTGCCGGTCCCGGCTTGGGTGCTGGATATCGGCCTCGCGGCATCATTTGGACTGGCGATCCTGATCTTTACCGTGACCTTGTTTATCGAAAAACCATTGGATTTTTCGGCCTTTCCAACCGTGCTCCTGGCGTCGCTTATGCTCAGGCTGTCGTTGAACATCTCGTCAACCAAGCTCATCATCGGCCAGGGCCATACTGGCACGGACGCGGCAGGCAACGTCATAGAAGGGTTCGCTCAGTTCATCATGAGCGGCAGTGTCTTTCTTGGCCTTGTTGTGTTCGGTGTTCTACTTATCGTCAACTTCATGGTTATTACCAAAGGTGCGGCGCGGATGGCGGAGGTCGGTGCGCGCTTTGCACTTGACGGGATGCCGGGCAAACAGCTTGCGATCGACAGCGATATGTCTGCGGGCGCCATTGATCACCAGCAAGCCAAAGAGCGGCGCGAAACCGAACAACAGGAAACAACGTTTTTTGGCTCGCTCGACGGGGCTTCCAAATTTGTCAAAGGTGATGCGATTGCAGGGCTTTTGATCACGCTCCTGAATCTTGTGATGGGGCTGATCATGGGGGTGGCTGTGCATGATATGGCTCTGGGCGCTGCGTTTGAAACCTATGCGATTCTGACGGTTGGCGACGGGCTTGTGTCACAGATTCCAGCCGTAATCATCTCGATTGCTTCGGCCCTTCTGCTTGCGCGCGGTGGTGCACGTGGAGCGACCGATCTGACCTTGTTTGATCAACTGGGTAAATATCCCGGCGCCCTTGCCACGGTGGCTTTTCTGATGGGTCTTTTTGCTCTGGTTCCAGGGCTGCCCTTCCTGCCGTTTCTGGTCGGGGCCATTGCGCTCGCTGGAGCTGCGTTTCTTGTGCACCAAAGGGCACGAAGGGAAGAGCGTGCAATGCAAAGGCAGGACGCCCTGCCGGAGTCCGCACCGCCTAAACCGATCGGGGATGTCTTGGATCTGGATGATCTACATGTCGAATTCGCCGCAGACCTGGTGAACATGGTGTTGGATCCAGGAACTGGTCTGGACGCACGGATCGACAATATGCGTACCCATGTTGCCACGGTCTTTGGAATAATCCTTCCCGAGATTCGTCTGACCGATCAGCCTTCCCTTCCGCTGGGTACCTATGTGGTCCGCATTCAAGGGGTCGAACAGGTTCGCGGAGTTCTCCATCCCGATCTTGTTCTGGCCTTGATGCCGGATGATACGGCAAACCTGCCGGACGGGACCGATGTGGTCGAGCCGGTTTACGGCGCACCGGCGCGGTGGTTGCAGCCAGATCATCGAGAAGAGGCAGCTCTCGCTGGCGTCACGATTGTCACACCGGCAGAAATTCTGGCGACGCATCTTCTGGAGGTGATCAAAAAGAACTTCAGCCGCCTGCTCACGCTCAAATCCCTTCGCCGCATTCTATCGGAAATGACCAAGGTCTCTGATCCCGTTCGTGCTGAGGCCAATCGCAAGTTTCTTGACGAGTTGATCCCAGACAAGGTTCCGATTGACACGCTACACTCTGTCCTGCGCCTCCTGCTGGAGGAGCAGGTGTCGATCCGGAATATGGCCCTGATCCTCGAAAGCATCGCAGAGGCGCGAGCATTCACGACGCAACCCGAAACCATCTGTGAGCATGTGCGTCAAAGGCTGGGCTTTCAACTCGTCGCGGACATGCGGCGGGACGATGGATCAATCCCTCTGGTTCAACTCGCCCCCGAATGGGAAGATCGCTTTGCCACATATCAGATCGAAAGCGATCGGGGCGGGTTGGATGTGGCCTTGCCGCCGGATGAGTTCAACCGGCTGGCAAACGCTGTTTCCGACCGCATGAACGAAGCCAGCGAGCAAGGTATTTTTCCGGCTCTGGTGACCTCGATGCGCCGAAGGCGGTTCTTGCGAACCGTTCTAAAGGCTTCTGGTGTCTCCAACCCAGTCCTGTCGTTTGAAGAGATTGGCGTCGAGGCGCGCCCCGCACTGGTCGGCGTCGTTCCCGGATGATCGAGGTACCGACAGAGGTCTTGGGCCTCACGGCCGATGTTCTTTGGCAATTCGCGGCCGTTTTCCTAAGGATCGGCGCCCTGGTTTCGGTCATGCCAGGTTTTGGCGAACGGATGGTTCCGGTGCGGGTGAAGATTGGCCTTGCACTGGCCTTTGCGTTGATAGTCGCCCCGGCAGCTCCCTCGTTTCAGGCGCCCGATAGCCTGGGCAGCTTTGCGCGTTTCGCGGGTACGGAAACGGTGATCGGTTTGGCGCTGGGTATGGGGTTGCGCCTCTTTGTTCTGGCTTTGCAGACGGCGGGAACCATCGCCGCGAACGCCACGTCCTTGGCTCAGATCCTGGGAGGAGCCGCCGCCGATCCATTACCCGCAATGAGCTTTATTCTTGTTCTGGGTGGTTTGGCGTTGGCGGTGATATTCGGTCTGCACGTCCGCGCGGCTGAGTTGATGTTGTTGTCCTTCGATATTTTTCCACCTGGCCGCTTTCCGGATGGTCAGATTCTGTCCAGCTGGGGTTTGGCTCAGGTGCGCCGCGCCTTTGCACTTGCCTTTACCCTCGCGGCGCCGTTTGTCATTGCTTCGTTGATCTACAACCTTGCGCTGGGCGCGATCAATCGCGCGATGCCTCAGTTGATGGTCGCGTTCGTGGGCGCGCCCGTTATCACTTTTGGCGGGCTGGCGATCCTGATGGTGGCGGCTCCGGCAATGCTGTCGGTTTGGGTGGCAGCGCTGAACGACTTCGCTGCTGATCCGATGGCAGCCGTTCCATGAACTCCGAAGAGGAAGAGAGTGACAAGTCCTTTGATGCTACTCCGCAGAAGCTGGAGAAGGCACGGGAAAAGGGCGAAATTGCCCGATCTGCCGATGTCGGAACGGCGGCAAGCTATCTCGGACTTCTGGTCGCATGTCTCGCTGCAGGAAGTTGGTCAGTGCAATATCTTGGCACCTTACTCATGATCCCTCTGGATCAAGCAGACACCCTGGGCGCTTTGTTCTTTGGGGGGGCGGCAACCGCACCGACCGGCGGGCTGCTACGTGAGATCGCGATCGGAGGCAGCCCCCTTTTTCTTATTCCCGGGCTTTGCGTCATACTGGCGATCCTTGCACAGCGCGGCTTTGTCTTTGCTCCGACAAAGCTTGAGCCGAAAATGTCGCGGATCTCTCCGATCTCGAATGCCAAGAACAAGTATGGACGTGGTGGTCTATTTGAGTTTGCCAAGAGTGCGGTCAAGCTGATCGTCTATTCGGTGATTTTGGGTATCTTCATCTACGGCAGACGACAGGAAATCATCGGCACGCTGCACAGCGATGCAGGTATCGCAAGCCGCTACATGGCAAATCTGTGCCTGGAGTTTTTGTTCATCATTCTATTGGTCTCAGCGTCGATTGGAGCGATAGACTGGTTCTGGCAACATGCGGAACATCTTCGCAAGAACCGGATGAGCCGCAAGGAGGTGATGGACGAGTCAAAGGAAACCGAAGGCGATCCGCATCTTAAGAACGAAAGGCGCCAGCGCGGACAGACGCGCGCCTCGAACCAGATGATGGCCGACGTCCCAAGTGCGGATGTCATCATAGTCAACCCGACCCACTATGCAGTTGCTTTGACGTGGTCGCGTCTTCCGGGTCAAGCGCCGGTCTGTGTGGCCAAGGGTGTGGATGAGATTGCTACCGCGATTCGGAGATCCGCTGCAGAGGCTGGCGTGCCGATCCATCATGACCCACCGACGGCCCGGGCTCTGTTCGCCAGTGTCGAGATCGGGTGCGAGATAGATGAAGAGCATTACCGCGCGGTCGCCTTGGCAATTCGCTTTGCCGAGAATATGCGGCGCCGCGCGAAAGGGAGGGTTCAGTGAAGACCGAAGAGCTTGCCAAACTCGTCGATGCAACGCGTGTCCGATATGAAAGGGAACGGGCCTTGGCCAAACCCCTTCTTGTTGCCGAGGCGCGGATTCGTGGTGAACTTGTTCGGCTCGAGATCCATGAGCGCAGCGCTCGCGCCAACGCGGATGGGCTGCAGATGATGCGCCCGTTTGGCGGCGATGTCGTTTGGACGGCCTGGACTGGCCGCCAGCGCCGCGCACTGAATACTGAGTTGGCTCGTGTGCTTGCGGAAAAGGAAGATGTGCTTGCGCAGTTGAGGCTGTCCTTTGGACGGGTTCGTGCTGCCGAAGAAATGCGCGCACGGGCAGAGAAGTCGCAACGGTTGGACCAGAAGCGTCACGCCGCTCAGGCGCTTTTTGATAGATTCAGGCCACAGCACTAGCAACTGTATTTCTCGGGCGGCCTGATTGGTCCATTTCAGACGAGATTTGCAGAGCGCGTTTGCGA
>JAAWWE010000058.1 GCA_021404525.1 Rhodobiaceae bacterium | reverse complement strand
GGGGCGGGTTTCCAAAGGGGGGAATTGGGGTTCCAAAGGGACGAAATGGGATTGGGTGTGTGTAAATGGGGCAGGTTCCTAGATGGGCGGAGAAACCTTCGGGATTGCGGTTCCTAGATGAACGAATCTGGTTCCTAGGGTCTGTTGAGATTCATCGAGAGTTGATCAGTGCTGCACATGCGTAGATCATGGCGGCGAAACTGGTGTCTGTCTTGTCAGATCGCATTGCGATGCGGCGGAAGTCTTTTAGATTACAGAAGAAATTCTCAACCAGATGCCGCCAACCATACATCACAGGGTCAATCTCAAGGGGTGCCTTTCGCTGTGGCCTCTGTGAGATACAGATCAAGGCACCGCGCGTGTTCATCTCTTCGATGATCCAGTTGCTGTCATAGGCTTTGTCGCCCAGCAATGCGCCGAAACGTAGCCCCTTTATCAGTGGAGCGACGCCAACCGTGTCGTAACGATTTCCCGGCAACAGGACGAAACGCACCAGGTTGCCGAGCGCGTCGGTGAGGGCCAGGATCTTTGTGCTCCACCCTCCCTTCGACTTGCCTATAGCCTGACGCTGAGTCCCCCTTTTGAGCCTTGTCCGGCGCGGTGAACTTTGACAATCGTGGCATCCACCATAGCCATCTCCATGTCGGGTTCATCACTCAACGCGTTGAATATACGGTCAAATACACCGGCTCGCGCCCAGTCTCGAAAACGGCGATAGACCGTGTTCCAGTTGCCAAAGCCTGTCGGGAGATCACGCCAAGGTGCGCCAGTCCGCGCGACCCAGAACACCGCTTCAAGAAATAGCCGAGCGTCCCCGCCGGTGCGCCCGGGATGCGCCTTCAATCCCAAGCAATGTGGCCCCATCTTTGCCCACTGCCGCTCTGGGATGATAAACCTGCCCGGGTCCATTCAATCCCCCCTTTTGGAAGTTTGAACAGAAACACACGGGTTTTGGGAACCCTAAATCTCACAGAACCCAAAAGGGGACCCCGGTGGCAAGGGATG
>JAAWWE010000052.1 GCA_021404525.1 Rhodobiaceae bacterium | reverse complement strand
ATATTTGAAGAGGTCAAAATCACGTTTGTATATTTCGTAGATCAGATGCATCGAGAGGTCGTCGAAATACTCTTCGACAGGATGTGCGCGTTTGGGCCCGTGGCCTTCGGATTCGTTGAACCGAGGAATGGTTTTGAGGTCGATCGTATGCTTGGTGTTGATCGCCCCCAGCACCTCGCCCATGCCGTCATCGAATTTCTCTGTCCAGAAAATCTTGTTGTAGCGGCCACCGTTGACGATAAAGGTCGAGATATGGCCCGACATCGCGGACCAGTGAATATCTGGCTCCATCGGTCGTTTCCAGCGGATGGTGTCCCGAGCAAAGAGCAAAAACCGGCGAAAGCTTTTGATCTGGTCAAACTCTTGCTTGCCGTCGTCGCCGCCCCCTTCAATTCCGTATTTCTGGATGATGGTCGGCACCAGCTTGCCGCGATAGCGGCTGCCGTTGCGCTGAATGCCGCAAATCTTGTCGAAAAAAGACGACAGGATGCGGGTATATGGGTTGCGCACGCAGGAAAACGCATAGGAGGTATGGGTTTTCACATTGGCGTTGATCAGCTTCTGACTGTCTTCGCGCGCCCATTTATGAAGGCCCTCTGTTGCGTCGTGAATGTCGCCATCAAAGAACACGCCATGATCGGAATAATAGAGAATTTGCCCGATGGTCGAGCAGGCACACTTGGGGACCACGCGGTAGACCACGCTCTCGCTTTCGGTCATCCAGGTTCCGGGAAATCCCATGATCACTGCCTCCGCCAATACTTTCCCGCTTGATGCAGGCTTGATCCTGTCTAACCTGTTCAAAAAACCAAAGAAAGTCTGTTTATTCAGGCGCTGTTCACCGTTAATGCTATAAACAGTCGGTAAATCGAAGGTTAAACCGTTTCCGTAATGGCAAAGATCGCATTCATCCTGCGGTGTCACAAGGACCCTGAGGCGATCTTCCGTCAGGCTGAGATGCTGACGGCTGCGGGCGACTATATGGCGATCCATTTTGACGCACGCGCCAAGCCCGAGGCTTTTAACCGGATCAAGACAGCCCTGGCGGATAATCCCAGTGTGACCTTCGCGAGAAAGCGCATCAAATGCGGTTGGGGCGCTTGGGCTTTGGGGCAAGCCCCGCTTTACGCGGTTGAGGCGCCGGTTGCGGGATTTCCCCGGGCCAGCCCTTTTTTCATGTCATGGGGGGTTTTGCCGCCAACCAAGTGGGCACTTTTTGCGCTTCCCTTTTTGGACAACTGCGAGTGCACATTTG
>JAAWWE010000038.1 GCA_021404525.1 Rhodobiaceae bacterium | reverse complement strand
AGTTCTCAGTGACATTCAACACGATGCCCTCACGGCGGCACAACTCGGCAATGCTATCCTCGCCCTTCAGGCCGTCCAGTACGATCCGGATCTTCTCTTCAGCAGAATACTGTTTGCGCGTGGCCCGGCGGATGTCTTTGACGACCTTCTCGCCGTGGCTCCGCTTGCTTCCGGGTTTCTGTCTCATCTCCACTCCTTGGTGGTTACGATGTGCCAGAAACCCTCTCTTATCAAATCGACCTAATCTGTCCCATTGGGGCTGACGTCAGACATGGCGAATTGATCACAATGGCGGAACATCATGAAAAAGGCCCGAGCCGCTTCATTCTGATGCAGTCCATGCAGCCGTTCCCAGAGTTTCTGCATTCGAATCTAAATGAGGGAATTCCCCTAAGCCGGACTGACATTGACTATATCGCTTGGCACATGCTTGATCTTCCCACGGCGGATCGAGCGATCTACGCGATTGATATCGGTTTCGTCTCTAGCTGAGGCGCATTCGTGTGACTGGGATGGAAAACTAGTTTGGCACCGTGCGACTGAACTCATATTGCGACCCATTCCATTGCCACTGCGCATAGGGTGGGTTTGCGCCCCGCAGGCTTTGATACCAAATATCTGGATAACCAGTGGATGTGCCTTGGCTGTCGATGTAAACCGCAACACCTGTCTGTTGCGCCACGATTTGCCAGTCCTTTGACGGGGATTTAGCTGAAAGCACCGTCGCGACCGCATCCGCACCGTAAAGCGCAATGGATGGCCCAACATCAGCGATCAAGAATTGCCAGCCATTGCCCAGATCAATGATGTTTGCCGTCTCTATCCCCACCTTGGGGTCGATGCGCTGTGCATCCGTCAGGACAGGCCGCAGCAGCGCGCTTGCCAGCGTAATCGCCTCTGATGTTGATCCTTGCGGGGCAGACGCGAAGCGCTCCGGTTTGGTCGCGGGCGTTGGCACCGCGCAGCCCTCCTCGACGGCATTCAACGCCCGTGACGATCCACGCAGGCCGAAAGTGCTGTCAAAGCGGCTGGACGGTTCGGTCGATGAAATCCGCACAGCACTACCAGCCTTCAAGGCCTTCAAGATCGCGCTATCCAACGCAATCCCATCACTGCCATTGCCGAAAATAATCTGGACAGGAAAGGCGTCATCATCGATCGTAGTGGTCGCAGCCGAACCTTCCGCCGTTGGCAGGCCAAACGGATACAGAATCCATTCGCCTTGAAAGCACACAATCTCAAAGCCAGATGACGGATCACCCGCAGTCGCAGGCGGCGCAACGGCTCTATCCGCACTATGCGTCCAAGACTGCGCGAAGGCGGGAAAAGCAAAAAGAGTAAGAGCAACGGCAAAAATAAAGCGAGGCATCGTAAGTGTCCAAAGATGTATAAAGTCCAAAGCGAACGTGATATGTCAGCCAGTCTGGCAGATATTCGCAATCTGTTGCGCCAGAAAATGCGCTTCCTTCTTGTTCAAATAGGCCGCAACGGTACGTCTGCCGCCACCATGGGCGATTTCAACGGAGCAATCACTGCCACTGCGCACAATGTGCAATCCCAGTACCGCAGATTGCCCGGCCACTTCCCCAACTGCCTTGGATGTTGCGCCGACCACAGAAGCCGCAGCGAAAGATGCGCCTGCAGCGCCAGTGCCGCCAACAAACAGGCCCCGGTCAGTTCGTTGAGGCTGCACGGCAAAGCTCTCATCATTGGCTGAGCGCACCGCAATCTCCGTAACGCTGGCGAACGAGATGGTTTCATCTGGGTCCGTGAGATGCAGTGCTGTTTCACTGGCATCAATCGTGACGATGGACCGAGCAGTGAGCGTTGCCAGATAGGGGAACAAGCCGATCAGTGTGGCAAACCCAAAGACAAGCAGCCCGAGTGCGCCTATCAAGGCGACGCCGTCTTGTCCACCGTCCAATCCAAGCGCAAATGCGAACATCGAGAGGATGGTCAATGCCAGCAGGATGAAGAAGCGTTTGGCTCTGCGTCCAATGCTTTGGCGAACCCTGATCCGTTTGGTATTCTCTGTCTCTTCGGTCTCCAACCACTCATCCATGGTTTCCCGATGCGCATCAAAGAGGCGCTGCGTACCGAAGAACAAACCAGCATAGAGCAAGGGGCAAATCAGAATAACGTAGATGATATCATCACGAAAAATCGTTCGCGTCGTGCCATACGAGATGATGGCAGTCAGGACGGATGCACCAGCGAGCAGTTGAAGCGCCAATTTGACGTTACGGTCATCCGGTGCGCGCCGTCCCTCACGGATGCCCCAGATGAGAAAAAATACTGGTGCGACGGCGATATAGAACAACCTGAAATAGAGCGGCAAAAACACAGCCTGATCTCCCTGCAATGACCAAAATCCTCCACGCAAAGAGTGGAGCGTGTGAAGCTGTTAGGGCTTTCGACCAAAGGGCGATTGAGACGAGCCCGTCAAAGCAACTTATGCAGGTGTGCGAACGTTCTTTGTGTCTTTCTTGGGCGGTAGTCTGCGCCGTTGGGGCGGTACAAGTCCGGTGACTGATATTACGCCGTCTGCGGGTAGCATCTGCCCGCGCTAAGCGTCATCTGGCAGTTGTGTTGCGTTGGGCATAACGAGTTTTCGTTGCTGTTCGGCAAGGCAGTCTTCCCATTCCGTGTCTGTCCCGTGGTCTGTGACCGCCATGAAGGTGCCGTTGGGCAGGTCATCCAGCAAAACACCGGCAGGCGAGAAGCGAACCACATGGCGGCGCATTGTAGGGGGTGCGTGGCGCAGGGCTTCAGGGCGCGTGAGCCGGGATAGGGCGGTACGGGTCATTTCTGTTCTGCGGTTTCTAGGGCCTCTAAACGCTTTTCGAAGTCACTGCCTTCGATCATTCGCCCAATGAGCATTAGAATGTTTGCCAGCTTTGAGGCATCGGCAATGTCGATCTTGCCCGCGCGTGCTTCGCGATACAGCTTCGACATTTCCTTTCGAGCGTCGGTCACGGTGTCGAGTTTGACCCGAACACGGCGGGTTGTTGGCCCTTGGGGGTGGGGGGATTTGTCTATCCCGCTTTGTGTAGTTGCGTTTGCCATCGCCTCAAGCTGACAATTTCAGCCCGTTATCGGTGTCTTTTCGTCAGTTAAAGCATCCGACTTTTAACTT
>JAAWWE010000039.1 GCA_021404525.1 Rhodobiaceae bacterium | reverse complement strand
GGGTTTGGCGACAATTCCTGGTATCCCCCGCACCATCCGGCGCGTTTCGCGATCATTGGCGTTTGCCCGAAATTTCATCAACCCCGGGGTTAGGCGTTGAAAATAGGACCATTGCAGGAAAAGCGGCTTGTTGGGGTTGAGGGCGTATTTCAGCCCTGTCGTCAGAACGCCGGGCGTGTTGACTGGTACGATGGCCCATTGCGCCAAGAGCCCGGCATTGCCAAAAGACGCCCCGGCCCCCGGCCTATCCTTGTCGAGCAGGGTCACATCATGGCCCGCGCGGCGCAGCCAGCTGGCGGCACTCAGCCCGCAGATGCCCGCGCCCGCTGACACTGGTCCTGCTCGCCATGACTTGCGACCCTCTTTGGATTGCGCGCCACGTTGCGCAATGCGCGCGGCGGATGCAAGAGGCGTGATCAGCCCTTGGTGGGCTTTTCCCCGACCGGGCCACCTGCTGCTTGCCAGCCTTTGGACCCGTCGCTGATATGGCTTCCGCCCTCTAGTCCCATTTCCTGCGCGGGGCGCGCTGAAAGGGCCGAACGCCAGCCGGAGGCGCAGTAGAACACAAACCGCTTGCCGCTTTGGAATTGGGGTTTGGCATAGGGGCTTTCGGGGTCGATCCAGAATTCCAGCATCCCGCGCGGGCAATGAAACGCGCCCGGGATCATGCCGTCGCGCTCTAACTCGCGCGGGTCGCGCAGATCGCCAAAGATTACGTCATCGGTTCCGTGCCTATCCAACATCTCGGCTGCGGGCGCGTGGCTGACCACTGCGTTTGCCTCTGCCACCATGCCTTTGATGTGTTTCATTCAGTTCCCTCCCTTGGTGTTTCCGCAGTAAGCTAACGCTCGCAAAGACGGAAGGAAAGCGGCTGTGCTTGACTTTGCGTGCGCCTTGGCTCAGGGCTGCGCGCGACGAAAGGCCGTTGGAGAGCCGGACATGAGCGACCCGCCAAAAGAAACCCAATGGGCAGCAGGTCTCCACGCTCTTGGTCGAAATCGGGGGCAAGACCGGGGTGGGTTTCCGGGCAAAGGGGCGGGGCGCTGCGCGTCGGTTTTGTGCCCGGGGCGGCACAGGGGCAGGGGCTGCG
>JAAWWE010000029.1 GCA_021404525.1 Rhodobiaceae bacterium | reverse complement strand
CAATGGGTCCTGACCCTAGGACGCCTGTCGCCTTAAGCATAGCCTTCATTATTTGAAGGCGCGGCCACATGAACTTCATCCATTTGGTTTTTTTGGAGCCATCTTCATCTGGAACCAGGAGGCCCAAATCTGGATCGTTGGGATCGTCGTCCCAACGGTCGTTATATCTGAAGTATTGCCCTGTGTTATAGGGAGGGTCTGTTACAATTAAATCTACCTGTCCTTTGAATTTATACAGCGTCACCATCGCTTGAAGGTTTTCACCTTCTATCAGCATATTCTTTGACTGATCTTCCGGTGTTCCAATGTGAAGCCGTGGCTCGCGGCGCGTCTGGCGAGCCTTGACCCGCTTTGCGATTTGCATTGCCGTGCGTTTTCCATGAAAACTTAGGGCAATACCCGTTGTCGACATGCTCCTAAGAAGTCGCTCCAACTCTTCTCGTGACAGTTTCGAAAGCTCTGCGTCGAAGTCAAATTCCATTGTTGCTTCCAATTCTGCGGTCGCCGCGATATTATTTTTAGGTGTCGTTGAAGTAGGTAACTCACAGAAATCAAACAAAAATACGCATAGCACCAGCCATTCGGGCTGATCCCATACCTTTCTGTGTGAGGTGTTCTATGGCCTCTGTTTCTGTCGTAACCATATTGTTTTGGTTGCCTTTTCACAAGATTTCTATTCATTGGCAAATCCTGATCGTTCGCTTTCGCGCCCGCCCAGGATCGCGCCCTAGTCGGTCGCCGGCTGCACCGGCCACCGACCCGAGCCTTTCCCCCTGCCCGTCCCTGCGCCCCAGGTGCGCCGCCCTCTGTCTCGTCCCGAGCCAGCGGATCGGCGCGGGCGCATGGTCCTGTCAGGGGGCAAGTCTCGGCCCATTCGGGTAACGGTCCCTTTCGCAGCGCCAGACCTTACCACAGGTCGCCTCACTATCCTTCGCTGTATGATGGCGCGTCCAGTTCGCCGCCTGCAAGACCCTACCCCGTCCCCTTGGCCGTGGCAGGGCTGGAAAGCTCTGGCGGAAGAGGGTTCGGAGATCCCCGCGCGAGCTGTCGAATGCCATCCGAAAGCGACTCGAACCTATGGATTTTCTGAATCTTGTCGGAAGGCCGCGCCAAGCATTTCCGACCGACTGCTAGCCCCGGCCCATCCTGCCTGTCGGCATGGCCCGCGCCGATCCGCCCTTCGGGTGAAGATCACTCGGTCATAAAGGCAGCGATCCCAGCTTTGGGTCAGCGATGTGACACAAAAGTCGGTTTTGCTTGGCATCTGACACGAGCTGTCGAATGCCGCGCGAAAGTGACTCGACTTGCGGATTTTCTGAATCTTGTCGGAAGGTCGTGCCAAGCAATCCCGACCCAGATGCCAAGCATTTCTGACCTATACCTGAACGCCCGGAAAGAGCCCAAAGCAGACGCCTAGATTGGTGTGATGCTGCAGCACAGCCCGCCGGTTGACACAAACAAAATCAGTCTAGCAAAACTATACAAACATGATAGTATAGTTAAGTGTTAGCCAAGGTGCATTGAAAATGACTGTATCCCCCCGCAACCGTTGGGCGGTTCTGGTGACTGTGGCGGCTGGTCTGCTGCTGATCACGCTGGACAACTCCATCCTCTATACCGCCCTGCCGACCCTGACCCGGGAACTGGGCGCGAGCCAGACCCAGGGTCTGTGGATCATCAACGCCTATCCTCTTGTCATGGCGGGGTTGCTTCTTGGGGCGGGCACGCTCGGTGACCGCGTCGGGCATCGTCTAATGTTTCTGATCGGGCTGGTCCTGTTCGGCATCGCCTCGCTGGTCGCGGCATTCGCGCCAACGGCCAATGTCCTCATCGCGGCCCGGGCCTTCCTTGCGGTCGGTGCCGCCGCAATGATGCCCGCCACGCTTGCCCTACTGCGGGTCAGCTTCACCGATGAGAAAGAGCGCAATTTCGCCATCGCGATCTGGGGCTCGATCTCGGTGATCGGCGTCGCACTCGGGCCAATCATCTCGGGCTTCCTGCTGTCCCATTTCTGGTGGGGATCGGTGTTCCTGGTGAACGTGCCGGTGGTGGCCCTCGCGTTCATCTCGACGCTGATTGTGGCACCGAGGGTTGCTCCCGACAGGTCGCGGCACTGGGATTTCGTCTCATCCGTGCTGGCGTTGGTTTCCCTAGCGGCGCTGGTGATCGCCATCAAGGAAACCGCTCATGCCGGGCAATCCTGGGCAGTCCCCGCCGCCGCAGCAGCCATCGGCCTGATCTCAACGCTCCTGTTCACGCGTCGGCAATCCCGGCTGGCGGACCCGCTCCTGAACTTTGCCTTGTTTCGCAACCCGGCCTTCCTTGCGGGCACTCTGGCTGCGGCCTTTGCCATGTTCGCCTTCGCCGGGCTGCAACTGGCAACCACGCAGCGCTTCCAGCTGGTCGCCGGCTTCACGCCCATGCAGGCGGGCATCCTTGTTTCGTTGGCAGCCATCGGGTCGCTGCCGACCGCAATGCTTGGTGGTGCCTTCCTGCACCGGATCGGGCTGCGCATCCTAATCGCGGGCGGGCTGGCGGTAGCGACGGTCGGTGTCCTGATCGCAACCTTGGGGATCAGCCACGGCATCGGTTGGCTGATCGCCGGATCGGTGCTTGCGGGTGCTGGGGTCGGGGCGGCCATGTCGGTGGCCTCCACTGCCATCGTCGGCAATGCGCCGGTGAAAAACGCCGGGATGGCAGCCTCGGTCGAGGAGGTTTCCTTTGAGTTCGGCAGTCTGATTGCCGTTGCCCTTTTGGGCAGCCTGATGGCGGCGGTCTATTCTCTGGGCGTTGTTTTGCCTGGGGGCATCGCTGCGGCGGCGCGCGACAGCCTGCCCAATGCTTTGTCGATTGCCGATGAGATGGGCGCCGATGGCATTGCGCTAAAACAGGCCGCGTCAACGGCGTTTGACCGCGCTTTCCTGATGGTGATGTATGTCGTCGCGGGTGTCATTGCGCTTGGTGCGCTGTTCACCGGCGTATTACTGCGGTCCTATGGACCGGGTTCGCAGTCTTCGCACTATCCGCATTGAGGAGATCACGATGAGAGAGAGCAACCGTGACAAGATCCTCGATGGGGTGGTGCGGCTGATCGAGCGGGATGGGGTCACAGCGGTCACCTTCGACGCTGTGGCTGCAGAAACCGGCATAACCCGGGGAGGGATCATCTATCACTTCTCCTCCCGTGATGAGCTAATCCTAGCCACGCACCAGCACCTTGCCCGGCAATGGGAGGCGCAACTGCTCAGTCTTACACCGGACCCGGACCTGCCCGCCGACCGCTACAAAGCCTATGTGCAAAGCTGCAGCCGGGATGCCACCCGGGCCGAGCTGCTGATGATGCTGGAAAGCGCCGGGGATGAACGGTTGGCTCAGGTGTGGTCAGAAGTGATGGATCATTGGGCACCACCGGCTCCGCAGGTGGATGATCCTGTGGGCCGAGCAAACTTCTTGGCGCGGATTGCAGCTGACGGGCTTTGGGCTCACCGGGCCATGGGCGGACGACCGCTGTCGCCGGAGGTCAAGGCGATGGTGACCGACTCGCTGCTGAGAATGATGGAATAGTGGTCGACGCCAACGCGACCGTCCGCTTTGTCCCGCACACCAGTCCTTCGCGCGGATCGCGGCGAAGGTCGCCGCGCTACGCACGAACGACCGCTAGGCGTTCGCACCCGCGAGATGGGTCAGCGACCTGACACAAAAGTCGGTTTTGCCTGACACCTGACACGAGCGCGGCGATCACACTGGCGGGGGGTTCGGACAAGCCGAACGCCACCCGCATCCTTGGGCCAGGAAGCGCGAGCGCGCCCTGTCCGTTTCCTCGCCCCCAGAAACCCCGCCCCGATTTTTCGGCACCAAGACCGGAAGGGGCACACCACAAAGGATTGACCAGATGACCACGATTTCCGCGACCTACTCGCCCGAAGACAACAAGCTGCGCCTGTATGCGTCGAGCCGCCTTGATGCCGAGACCTTCCAGCGCGTGAAGGAAGCCGGTTTCAAATGGGCACCGAAACAGGAGCTTTTCGTAGCCCCAGCTTGGAACTGCGCCCGCGAGGATTTGGCGCTTGAATTGGCGGGCGAGATCGAGCCGGAGGAAATGACCCTTGCCGAGCGGGCAGAGATGAAGGCCGACCGCCTGGACGCCATTGCGGACAAGCGCGCAGCGCAGGCAAGTGCCTATTCCCGCCGCGCTGACGAACTGTCCCAAGCCTTCTACATGGGCCAGCCTATCCTTGTCGGCCACCATTCCGAGCGGAAAGCGCGGAAGACGCAAGAGCAGATGCACAGTGCGATGGACAAGGCGAGCAAGGCCCACAAGGCAATCGGCTATTGGAACTATCGCGCCGAGGGCGTCGAGCGGTTCGCCAACATGAAGAACGATCCCCGAGTCCGCGCCCGCCGCATCGACAAGCTCTTGGCCGAGCTGCGCGACCTGCAACGTCGCCTGAACACGGCTCACAAGGCGCTTGAGCTTTGGGACAAGATCACGACGCCCGATCAGATCACCCTTTTTCTGGGCCGTAGCGATATGCACTCTTACAACCTGTGGTCGGCGGTGGATCGTGGCGACATGACGCCGGAAGATGCCCGCGCCGCAGCCATGAAGGGCGCGCGCAATGTCATCGAGGGCGAGAACCTGCGCCGCTGGATCAGCCACACGCTTAACCGGCTGTCGTTCGAGCGCGAAATGCTTGGCGAGGTTCCGCGCTATTCGGGTGAAATCACCCCGACACTGTTGCAGGTTTTCGTGCGGGCACACGGGGCCGACAAGCCGAAAGGGAGCAAGGTCGATGAAGACCTGTTCACCGTCGAATGCGCCGCGCCCCTGCCCCTGCACATCGGAGACGGTAAGGCGTTGGAACTGTCCGGGGACGAGTGGCGCGACCTCATGCAATCGTGCGGCTATGTCCCCCCGGCCAAGAAGCCCGCGAAACCCCCGATCCCGAATTTCAAGGCGGATGAAATCGCGCTTAAGGGCCGGGGTTGCTATCGTGGTGCACCGACCGTCGAGACCCTGCCGCAAATCGAAATGACCAAGGCAGAATACAAGGCGCAGGGTGATGGGTCATGGGTTCAACTTTCGGCCTGCGGCGAATACCGCGCCCGCACTTGCACAGACCCGCGCGATAAGCGCGCCTACTACTTGCGCGGGCGTGTTGCGGTTTTCCTGACCGACAGCAAAGCCCACACCGCGCCCGAGAGCGCCAGCGAGACGGAGGCGGCTCAATGAGCCGCAAAGTCTATCGCTTGAAATCCGGGGTGCGCCTTATCTCTTGTCGCTCCGATTATGGGAGGACGGCGGCGATCTGGCCGACATGGGGAGGCGGGGCGATGAACATGCCCCGCGATCAAGTCGCAGCTTGGTTGCGCACCGCGCGCCGTGAAAACTACATCGAGGCAATCCTATGAACCGCCCCGCGATCTACTCCCGCCCGAACAAGCCCCTGACGATCCCCGTGCGCAAGCGCGGGGAAGTCGCCCCGCTCGAAAAGATCGAGGCCCCCGAAATCATCACGGTTGACCGTGCCACCGAATGTCACGTCACCCCCGACGATGTAGCGGGGCGGATGGTCGAATATCTCGGCCCCCAGGGCGACTATCTCACCCTTGAACCTAGCGCCGGGACCGGCCAGCTTGCGCGGGCGCTTCTGGCGTCGGGGCACAGTCCGCGCGAATTGACGATGATCGAACGGCACCACCAGCTTGCGGCGATGGTGCGTAAGATCGGCCCAACGATTCACCGCTGTTTTCTGGAATACGCTGACGAGGTGAAGGGGCAGGCACAGTTTCCGCGCATCATCATGAACCCCCCTTTTCGCGAGGTGCGGAAGCATATCACCGCCGCGCTTTCACTTCTCGGCCGAGGCGGTCACGCCGAACCGGCAACGCTTGTCGCCTTGGTTCCCGTGACCTTCGAGCATCCCGAGGCAGAGCATTTGGAAACCTTGCCGCCCGACACGTTCAGCACGGCGCGGGTGCATACCAAAATCATACGGGTTCGCCGCAACTAGGCGACACGCAGGGGGGGGAGAGGCCCCCTTTTTCTGTTGCGTCGATTGGTGTCCGGTGGCCGGAGCGCCATCGGCGCCCCAGCCACCGGACTGTGCGCTACCCGCGCGGGGGCCGCTTCGCGGCGGGTATCATGGACGTGCTGTCTCCCTGTTACTAGGTTACTGTCAAAACGAGACATAGAAAGGAACGGCACTGTGAAAATTACCTACGATCCTGCAAACCTAGAAGGCGCAGAACGCTATCTATCTCAAGCGGGTGTTGTGAAAAATTCTGAAGACCTGCGCCAATGGATCGAAGCAAAAACGATTGAGCAGCTTGAAAAGCATGATTTGGCGGGAAACCCCTTTGTGTTTCTCTATCGAGGTATTGGATTTTTCTGGAGCATCGACCAGGAATCTACCGCTCCGACATTTGACGTGGAAATTGCAGAATCCGAAGCGGATGCCCGCAACGACTATCTCAATGTCACATACTGGGTAGCTGCTGACGCTGTTCAATAAAACTGAGATCCCCGCGCGAGCGCGCCGATCACACTGGCGGGGGGTTCGGTCAAGCCGAACGCCGCCCGCATCCTTGGGCCAGGTCGCGCAAGCGCGTCCCGTCCATCTAGGGAACCGCCGGTTCCCCCACGCAAGGCCATCCGCTTAACGGGGCGAAGGGGTGTCCCCAACCACGGTCTCGGCCGCGGGCCGAGCTGCGTGGCCGGGTGATCCCCCTCCCCTTCGCCCCTACGGACAACCTTGCATGGGTCCCCCTCCTGCCCTCGCCGGGAGGCAGGCTTTCAGGAGAGGGGCGCGCTTCGCGCTTCCTCGCCAGAAACCCCGCCCCGATTTTCGGCACCAAGACCGGAAGGGGCACACCACAAGGAGGGCAATCTATGTCCACACGTCTTTTTTCTCTCTTGGCCGAATATGAAGGCCAGCCCGAGCCGCAGGCGATCTATTCGACCAGCGAAACCATGCTGCGCATGATGGGCCGCGACCACCACGCCGCCGCGAGGATCAAGCCCGAATTGCGCCTGATCGACCCGAACGGGAACACCATCGCCACGATGGACATTTGGGCAACCGACTGGACGGAGGCGGGGGCATGAGCGCCCCCAACCCCGCCGCAGGCGTGACTTTGGACCGCGCAGAGCTGGCCGCCGTTCTCGCAGGACTTCGACTCTTGCAATCATCGCAGGCCGTTCCGGCAGGCATAACCGACATTCAGACCGATGGCGGCGAGGTTGAGCCGCTATCGCTGGAACAGATTGACGCGCTTTGCGAACGGATCAACTCGGAAGGGGGTGGAGTATGAGACCCCAAATCCGGCTGATCGACGGCTTACACCTGACCGCAACCGACAAGCGCAATCTGCTGGCCGTCATCGAGTTTGAACGCGCGTCCCCCCCCGAGGTGTGGGGGACGCGCTGGCTTGGCCTCCCCAAGTCCCAAAAGAGCTACGCTGTGTTGCCAGACCCAGAAAAGCCGGGGCGGTATTCCGCCGTTATCAAGACCCGCGAACGGAACGACTGGGGCGAGCCGAGAGATCGGAAATCCACAGTGATTTTCGTGACCGAGAACGTCGAGCCGTTGCCCCATCCCGACTATCAGACCCGCGACCTTTTCGCGCCAAAGCCTTGGGAGATCGAGGCATGACCTCGCGCATCATCGAGACCCGCGAATACCCCGACGACCTGCCCCGCATCCACAAGGACGAGGCGACGGCGTGGCGCTATGCCAGCCGCACGGGGCACGAGGTTTGGGAGGTGATCGAATACGGGCCGAACGCGGGCGAGCGGTTTCTGGGTCAAGGTTGAACGGGGCGGGCCTTTCGGCCCGCCTTTTCACGCACTATTTTCTGGACATGAAGGGATTTCCGACATGATGGAAGCTATCTATTTTCGCGCTTATCTTTCCGGCTATTCGGGGCGAGTGTTGCCGCGCAGAGTGCGCCGCCTGATCGCGGGCAGCGAGCTTCACCGCGCTTGGCTACTCGGTTACATGGGTTTCTTTGAACAAGACGGCATTAAATTCGGCCCGGCGAATCCCTACGGGCTCGCCGCGCCGAGGCGGGCCTGATGGCCCGCCGGTCACGGGGGTTCACCCGCATTCGCTGGTTTCGCCGGAATGTCGCTTGGGGCACCGTGTATCTGACTTGCGATGAATCCGACCCGCGCCGCATCAAGATCGGGTTCACTCAGCGAAAGACCATTGATCGCAGAAAAGAGCTTTCCCGAAGTGTTCAAGGCCGCATGGTCATTGTCCAGACTGTGCGGATGCCCCACGCCTTCGCACTGGAAGCGCGCTGTCATGCCAAGGTCCGCAGGCTGGCCTATCGTGACAAAAGCCGCACCCGAGAATGGTATCTCTTGCGCGAAGGCGCTTCGCTCAGTGATGTGGCTACGCTCATTTCAGAGCAGGCGACCCGCCTTCGCCGGATCGCTCGCCTCAAAATCGCTTGGCCGCCCTACGGTCGAATTTCCCTGTTCGACTCAGGGTGGCGACCGGCAGAACGAGTGGAGCCGGTCAAGGTCGATCTCGACTGACCGCCATTCATCTTCCCCGAAATATCCTCGGGGAGCGCCGTTAGGCGCGGGGCAGACAGCCCCCACCTTACTTTGGCGTTGGCATGTCCCCATAAACGGCTTCAACAATGCACCAAGCCATGTTGTCCCGCTTTCGGCACTCGGGGCACTGTTTGTTGTTGGCGATCCAGCGAAGGAACTCAGTTTCTGGGTATCGGAGCCGGAGCCAAAAACTATTTAAATGCCACGGCCCTGCCCCACACATGCAATTCAGCCGAAGAGCATGTTCAGCCCCAAGGCTGTTAACGCGGAGAGTGTAGAGCGGAGCCAAGAATGTTTCACGGATCATACGAGAACAATAGCAGAACGCTTGGGGGGGTCGGAAGCGAAACCGCGTTGGGGCAAATCCTGATCGTTCGCATTCGCGCCCGCCCAGGACCGCGCCCTAGTCGGTCGCCGGCTGCACCGGCCACCGACCCGAGCCTTTCCCCCTGCCCGTCCCTGGCCCCCCGGGCCGCCCCCCCCTGTCCCGCCCCCGGCCCACGGCACGCGCCGGGGCCTGGGCCGTGCGGGGGGCAAGCCCGGCCCCCCCGGGG
>JAAWWE010000051.1 GCA_021404525.1 Rhodobiaceae bacterium | reverse complement strand
TTTTCCGGCCCCCTAATTTCCAAAAGCGATCGTTAACCACCGTTTGGTCTTTGTGTCGCTTTCCCATTGTGCTTTTTGGGACGCTGTCTCGGCCAGGTCTTTTTTCTCTTGCTGCTTTGTGGTCTCTATCTTCTGGCGATCATCCTGAACGGGCTAAACAAATATGGTCTTAACGTCTTCAAAGGGTATGTCGCGGAGCGGTTTCTGCGGCGCTTCCGCCTGCTGGTCTATCGGCAATGGCGCAGCGATGCAGACTCCCGAAACCAGAGCGAAATCATCCCTATTCTCGCACAGGAAGTTGAGCCCATAGGTGGCTTTGCTGCAGATGTCCTTGCGCTACCAATCCTGCAAGGCGGTACGCTTCTGACGATCCTGTCTTTCATGTTCGTTCAGGACCCTGTGTTGGGTGCCGCCGCACTGACGGTGCTGCCAATTAAGCTCGTGCTGCTGCCCAAGCTACAACGCCGGGTCAACGCCCTTTCACGCACAAGGATCAGGGAATTCCGCCAACTTTGCACGCAGTTCAGCGTTCAGTTGCGGGAACGACCGAGTCACGCCGGCCGGGCTGCTGCCAGTGAGTACAAGTTTTAGAGAGCTTGAGCGCGTGCGCAGGAAGATTTTCCGTCTTAAGTTCTTCATCAAGGCCCTCAACAATTTTTTGTCCGCGCTGACTCCATTTCTGTTCTTCTTTTTGGGTGGATATTTTGTCATTGAAGGTCGCATTTCACTCGGCGCGCTGGTGGCCGTCCTGGCAGCACACAAGGACTTCTCGGCACCGCTGAAAGAGCTCTTCAATTACTATCAGACGCTGGAAGACACGCGGATCCGGTATCAGGAAATCATGGCTTTTTTAAGCAAATCGATTCAGCCATTGGGGCATGCTCAGCCAGACAACACTGTGCCACAAGAGGCTGGCCAATTCGAGCGATCCAAGCAGAGATACCCAGCTTTGTCTTTGGTAGGGCAGGGGGCCATAGCAACATCATGAAGGAGTTTGATGGGATGAAATGGGCAGCAATATTCTTTGCTTTGATCGCCGTTGCTTCTGCAGGCTGGTACATCATGCAGCCGGATTACTCTCAAACAGG
>JAAWWE010000035.1 GCA_021404525.1 Rhodobiaceae bacterium | reverse complement strand
CTCTCTCTGGGGGGGCCCCCGTCCCCCCCCCCGAACAAAAAAATGCTGCCCCTCCGGGGGGGCCGTGTCCCCGCCTTCGGCTGCGGGCCCCCCCCCCCCCTTGTCTGCTTGATTTTCTCATTGCGGCGGTTCCCCCCCTGCCCTCGCCGGGAGGCAGGCTTTCAGGAGAGGGGCGCGCTTCGCGCTTCCTCGCCAGAAACCCCGCCCCGATTTTCGGCACCAAGACCGGAAGGGGCAGCACCACAAGGAGGCCACAAATGGCTTATCAGATCGTCGTTATGACCGAAGAAGGCATGACCAGCGTATTCCCCGACTGCATCGAAGCATGGGTCGAGGATATGGGCACCAGCATCACGGGCATTTCGTCTAACCCGCGCACCCGTGCAGAGCTTCAAGGCCACCCGAAGATCGAGGGATTTATCGGTCCTGCATGGGGCGGCACCACCGCCCACGGCGAACCCGTCATTCGTTACGAGGACAAGGAAACCTACGCGGCCCTGTCCTCCTAAGATCGGTTGCGGGGTCACTCCCTGCCCCGCGCCGAGGCTGGCCTGTCGAGCAGGCCCAACGGGAGAGGCGGCAAACGTCTCTCCCACACACTCACCACAATGGAAAGGAAGGTGAAAATAATGAGCAATGACACTCTAGTGCGCCGAATTGCCGAGGCATGGGCGCTTGTCAGGAAGGGCGATCAGTTTGGAATCGGACGCCGCTTCCTGAGCCAGCACGGGGTCATCTGACCCCTCGCCTCAGCCCGTTAGGGCTGGGGCACCCATAACACAAAATCAACGATCACCACAAGGAATGTCCCAATGACAAATCAATCGAAAATCACCGCCGACGAAGCCCGTTTTCCTCTCGCCATGCTGTCGCTGTCTGCGATGAACCCGCGTCAGAACGTCCCGACTTCCGAGGTCGAGGAACTGGCGGAAAGCATCTGGACCGCTGGCTTGATCCAAAACCTTGCGGGCTTCATCCGTGAAAATGACAAATGCGAAATTGTCGCGGGTGGCCGTCGTCTTCGGGCACTGCAACTGTTGGCCGAGCGTCACCCCAATCTGGCCCAAGAGCGCCCCGAACTGGCAAATCCCCCTGTCCGCATCGCGCCCGACGAAACGACCGCGCAGGCATGGGCGGTTGCCGAGAATGCAGCCCGTCGCGATCTTCACCCTGCCGATGAAATCCGCGCTTATGGCAAGATGGAGCGGAGCGGTTCGACGCCCGCAGTGATTGCCCGCGCCTTCGCTGTGACCGAGAAAAGCGTTTATCGCCGCCTCGCGCTGGCGGGTCTGCCCGAAGCCGTGATCGACGCGCTGGCGGCGAATGAAATCAACTTGAGCGCCGCCGCTTGTTTTACCATCAGCGCCGACGAGGCGCGGACGCTGGAAGTGCTGGAACAATGCAAAGGTGGCAACTGGTCCGACTACCAGATCAAGAAGGCTTTGAAGCCCGATGCGGTTAAGGACACTGACCGCCGCGCAAAGTTTGTGGGGATCGAGGCGTATCAGGCCGCAGGGGGCCGGATTGGCGGCGATCTGTTTTCCGAGGAAACGTTGCTTGATGATCCTGATATTCTCGCCACCGTTTTTCTGGAACGCTTGGAAGAACTCACCGACATGCACAAGCGCGATGGTTGGAAGTGGGTTGAAATGACCCAAGACGACTATATCGGCTATTGGTTTGTCGAAGAGCATGGCTTTGAACGTATCTACAAGGAGGAAGGCGCACTTTCCGCCGAGCAGTCCGAGCGGTTTGACGAACTTGCTGAATTGGCCGAGGCCGAGGTTTTGGACGAGGCAGGGCAGGCCGAGTTTGCGGCGCTCAATGCGATCATGGAGGGCGATTTCACCGAGGCGCAGAAAGCACATGCGGGCCTCTATCTCTATGTGGATCGGGATGGCGAGGTTCAGACGTATGAAGGTCTGATCCGAAAGGCCGATAAGGCCGAAGCTATCGCAGCGGGCGTTCTGGCAAAGTCGCAGCACAGCGCAGGCGATGCGCCGAAAAGCCAGATTTCGCAAAAGCTGCGCGACGACTTGAACCGCGTGTCCAAGGGTGCCCGCCAACATGCGGCCTTGAGCAATCCTGACTTGCTGATCGACCTTCTGGCCTATCAGTTGAGCCACAACCTCTATTGGTCTAAGCCGTTCGGCCTGTCCACCGAGGACGTGCCAAATTGGCCGACGACCGAAGCCGAAGGCTATGCTCTGGACGAGCGCCTGACCGAAAATCCGCCGCGCGATATGTATGGCAAAGACCTCGCCAAGAGTTTCCGCGCGTTTCGCCAGAAGGGTGCAGACCATATTCGCGGCGAGTTGGTCCGGTTCCTCGCTGCGCATCTTCGGGGCGGTGACGAGAAGCTGGCGGCGCTGATCGAGAAAGAGACGCAGCCGAACACTCGCGACAATTGGACCCCAACCGCCACGAACTTCTTTGGTCGCGTGGGTGGCCCTTACATGTCGGACCTGTGGCGCGATCTGTTGGACCTGTCCGACGATCACCCAACCGCCACCACCTTCGACAAGCTGAAAAAAGGCGAGAAGGCCGCGAAACTCGACGCCCTTTTCCGAGGCGATCACGACTTGCGCACTGCGCTTGGTGTCACCGAAGAACAGGCCGCAAAAATCGCGGCATGGTTGCCCGAAGGGATGGAGTGAGGTCGATGGCGGGGCGCAAGCGCCCCGCCACTGATCCACACGGATGCAGAAACACGTTAATCCCGAATTTCGATGGAGGTTCACATGCCTGACTTTACCGCCCACCGTCACCCCGTCCTTGCCGTCCGATGCCCTGACTGTGGACGCGCTCCTGGCATTTGGTGCCGCCGTCCAAGCGGTCACATGGCCACCGATTTTCACCAGAGCCGGAAGATGGAAGCGGATCGGGTCTTCATCGACCAATATGGGCCAGATGCCAGCGTTGAACGTGATGGCGAAGGTTGGATCATCGACCCGCGAGGGCGCGTTGGCATCCGTCCGCAACCCGAGCAAATGGCTTTATTCTGAAGACAACTCATCCGGCGCGCTGGCTATGCCTGAAGGCCCGTGTTAGGATGGAACTAAGCCAGAACATTCAGGCCCATGATTTCCCGCCGCCGCTCCGCTAAACAGTGCGTCGAGCCGCGAGCATCCCCGTTTGTCCTTGTGGTGAGGATAACACTCGGCCCCGCTTCGGCGGGGCCTTTTTTCTGTCCGTAGGACTCATGGTGTCCCCCCAGGTCAGGGCACAAGGCCCCGCCCTGGCCGGACTGGCGCTATCCGCGCAGGAGCCGCTTTCGCGGCAGGCACTTCTTAATCGCACCATCCTTCGCGACGGCCACCCTCATAGCGGTGAGCCAAGCCTTCCGAGATCATGGTATCGGCCACGTCTTTGCGCCCGATATAGAGCCGTGCCAGACCCCGTTTGTATTTGTCTTTCCCTGGCAATACCGCCAGCTCGATCAGCTCGCCAGAGGCGACCAGTTCGCGCAGTCGTCTTGTAGCTTGATCGCCAAGAGCTTTTTCATAGGCACATTGCGGCGAGTAGGTTTCCGGCGTGTCGAAGCCGACCAATCGAAACCGATCACCATTGAGGTCTATTGTGTCCCCGTCGATCACATAGACAGATCGAGGACTCACCGTTTCCGCGGCTGATGTTGTGTCGATCGACAACCAGCTTCCCGCGATAGCGCCTACCGCAAGCACTCCAATCAAGCGGGATCGCCACAACCGTTTTCCACTTCTGGTCTTTCGATTCACTCGCCGTCGCATTCTCACCGTGTCTCGCCTATTCCCACTGTTTTTCAAGTGCCCGCGCCGTCAGATCAAGGCCCGCGGTTGCCTTTGCCCGTTTGTTCTTAGTTCCTCGGTCATCACCGCGTCTCAGGTTTCGACCGTCTCTGTTATTCTCCTTGCGAATAGAATCCGCTGGCTGTCGGGTTTTCAACCCGTTGCCGTCTTTGAGCTAATACCGCCCTCAAAATTTCTGCACATCAGTTTTAAAGTGTCTCCCTTGGACCGTGTTTCTCAAACGGAACATCGCTTGTTCCTCTCTTGGCGACCGCGCGGGACTAAAGCCCCACCCTTCAATCAAAAAATCGGTTTCCGCTTTGCGGACCCTCCGATTTTTGGTTTGATCGCATCGAGGACCAGCATGACCGTTCTTCATCGAAACACTCATTTACCAAGGAGACACATCATGAAAACCTTCGCAAAATACGAGATCGTCGGGCGTGTCGGTCAGCTCAAAGACGGCAACGGCGTCCTGCGCATCACCATCGCCGCCGAGTATGGCCGCAAGGATAATAACGGCGACTTCCAGTCGAAACCTTTCTGGAACGAGGTGAACATCTGGAACGAGAACGTCATCAAATGGGCGAAGGAAAACGTCGCACCTGGTGATCTGGTCCGCTCGGAAGGCACCATCCGCCAAGAACAGTGGGAAGATCCGAACACCGGCGAAGCACGGTATGGCGTGTCTCTCAATTCCGACAGCTTCGATAACTACTCGCTGGCAATCCGCAAACAGATCGAGCGGCAGGCGGGCTAACCGCCCGGGCGGGCCTCTCGGCCCGCCGCCCTACGGGCGCGGCGCTGCGTCCCTACAATCGGCCGCCCCCATCGAGAGGGCGGCCGATTGCGCTTCGCTACCTGCGGTCCCGAACCGCCGACAAGCACCGATGCGACGCTGGACCAACCTGCGAAGGTGCTAGGTCTGCCTCCTTGAAAAACAGCGGCCACTCTACACGGCGCGGCGAGCCGTCAACACCAAGCCCTTCGGGGCGCTTCGCGCGTGTTGACGGCCCGCCTTTCCCGCCGTGTCACCGAGCCTTGTTTTTTCAATCAGGAGACAGACCATGAAATACATTCGCAAACGTTCCATCCAGCTTCGCCGCATCGCCGCTCGTCGGCTCCGTGCCATCCGCAAGATGCTGCGCGCAATCGACCTCAGCCTTACAATCTCGATTAACCTTGGCTTCCTGAAGGTCGGTCTTACCATCAAGCGCCGCACCGACTAGGGCGGCAGCGACGGCCAGGCCCTTCGGGCTTGGCCTTTTCGCTTTTCATCTTCCGCGAAGTATCCTCGGGGGAGCGCCGAGAGGCGCGGGGGCAGACAGCCCCCATGCCAGCATGTCAGGCCAAATCGGTTTCTGCGAAATCGTTACCCTTGTAGAGAATAGCCGCTCGATACCCCTTTGCGCAGGCATAGGTGAAGCAGTCCCCAAAGTTCAGGTCGGCAGCATGGCCCACGGCCTTGCCATAGGTTCGGGCGGCTTCGAGCGCGCCAGCTCCAAGCGAATCCGAAATCATTACGCTCTTCGCCTTTGCCTCGGTGAAGAACAGATCGACAGCCGCTTTCGCGGCGTCGAATTGCTCTTCACTCGGCGTCTTGTGTTTACCTGAGCGGGATCGAGCAAGCCCTACAACTGCCTCAAACCGCGCCAAGGGCGAGAACAGAGGGCTTTTTTCACTCGCTGCCAGCCGTTTTACCAGCTCGTCCGAACCCGGTTCGCGGTTGAGGATCGCGATTACTGCCGAAGCGTCGATAAACATCAGGCGTCACCCCACATTTCATCTGCGTCCGCCTTCGCGTCGTAAGCCGGATTGACAGGCCCAACTCGTTCGGCAAGTTTTCGAGCCGCTTCAATGCGTTCCATAAGCGGAACTTGATCTTTCGCGGCGGTGATGGCAGCCTTAAGGGCAGCACGGACTGCCTCGGTCTTGTTGTCTGCACCAGTCAGCTTCATAGCCTCAACCGCAAGAGCGTTGACCGCTTCATCCCTGATAAAAAGTCCAGACATTCGCGTATATCCCTTTCCGTATATGCGTATATCTAGTATGGATATACGGGCGTGCAATGTCAACTATACGAGGCGAAAATGGTGCATCCGAGAGAGATCGACATGACACAATCGAACTGGCTTCGGGAAGCAAAGTTGTCGCTTTTACAACGTGATCCGGTTGATGCTTTGAACGATGCGGAGGCGCTATTGATGTTCGCACAGAAGCACCTCGATTCACTCCTTTCCCAACATGGCAAATCCTGATCGTTCGCATTCGCGCCCCCCAGGACCCCGCCCCTAATCCGGCTCCCCGACCCCACCGACCC
>JAAWWE010000014.1 GCA_021404525.1 Rhodobiaceae bacterium | reverse complement strand
CCCCGGTGTGTGCCCGCCCCCCGCCCGGGGGCCCGGGGGGGGCCGGGGTTTTTGCGTGGGTCCCACCTTTCCTCCCGGGCTTTCGGCCGGGGGTGTGCGCGCGGTCTATTTCGAGGCCGCTGCGGTCATCGTCGTCCTTATTTTGATTGGCCGATGGCTCGAAGCACGCGCCAAGGGCCGCACCGGCGCTGCGATTCAGGCTCTGCTGGGCCTGCAGGTCCGCACCGCGCGCGTCGTCCGGGGTGGTGACACGGTAGAGGTCGATGTCGATGCACTCGCCGTCGGCGATGTGATCCTGGTCCGCCCGGGTGAGCGGATCCCTGTGGACGGCGAGGTTACCGAGGGATCCAGCAATGTGGATGAGAGCATGATTACCGGAGAGCCTGTGCCCGTGCAGAAGGCTGCAGGTGCCGCCGTAACGGGCGGGACCGTCAACGGCACTGGCAGCCTGACGTTCAAGGCCGCACGGGTCGGGTCGGATACCACGCTCGCACAGATCATCCGCATGGTCGAGGAGGCGCAAGGCGCCAAGCTGCCCATCCAGGGCCTTGTTGACCGCGTGACCCTGTGGTTCGTGCCTGCGGTCATGGTGCTGTCCGCGCTCACGGTGGTGGTCTGGTTGCTTGTCGGACCGGACCCGGCTTTGACCTTTGCGCTGGTGGCCGGCGTCTCGGTTCTGATCATCGCCTGTCCTTGCGCCATGGGCTTGGCCACACCCACGTCGATTATGGTGGGAACGGGGCGCGCCGCAGAGATGGGGGTGCTGTTCCGTAAGGGTGATGCGCTCCAGGCCTTGTCCGAAGTCGATGTCATCGCACTCGACAAGACGGGGACTGTCACCGAAGGCCAGCCGTCGCTGACCGATCTGGTCACCGCCGACGGTTTCGACCGAGACAAAGTGCTGAGCCTGATCGCCGCTGTGGAGGCCCAGTCCGAGCATCCCATCGCCGAAGCCATTGTCCGCGGCGCGCGGGCCGAAGGGATCGCCGTTCCGAATGCCACGGGCTTCCGGTCGATCACCGGTTACGGCGTCGCCGCGACTGTCGAAGGTCAGGAGGTGATGGTCGGCGCGGACCGTTATATGTCCCGCGAAGGGATCGAAATCGCCGCCTTGGTCGAAACGGAAGCCGAGCTGGCAGGGCGGGGCCGGACAGCGCTTTATGCGGCGATCGACGGCAAACTGGCCGCAGTGATCGCCGTGGCGGACCCCGTGAAACCCGCCAGCCAGGAAGCCATTGCAGCCCTGCACGCGCGCGGTTTCAAGGTTGCGATGATCACCGGAGACAAACGCGAGACGGCGGAGGCCATCGCGCGCGAAACCGGAATCGACCACGTGATCGCGGGTGTCCTGCCGGATGGCAAGGTCGCAGCGCTCGACGATCTGCGCGCGGGAGACCGAATGATTGCTTTCGTCGGCGACGGCATCAATGATGCACCGGCCCTGGCCCATGCGGATGTCGGCATCGCCATCGGCACCGGAACCGATGTCGCTATCGAATCCGCCGATGTGGTCTTGATGTCAGGCGATCTGCGCGGCGTGGTGAATGCGGTTGAGGTTTCCAGGCGCACCATGTCGAACATTCGCCAGAACCTCGTCTGGGCCTTCGGGTACAATGTCGCGCTGATCCCGGTCGCCGCCGGGGTTCTCTATCCGGCCTTTGGTTTGCTTCTTTCCCCGGTCTTCGCGGCGGGTGCTATGGCCCTGTCGTCGGTATCGGTTCTGACAAACGCCCTGCGTCTGCGCCGCATCGCGCCGGCCTTGCGTGAAGACAGAGACATCACCGCACCACGGATCGGTGCACAGACCCAACCCGCGGAATAGGAGGATCGTGTCGTGAACATTGGAGAAGTTGCAGAGCGGTCTGGCATCCCGCCCAAAACCATCCGCTACTACGAGGATATCGGCCTGGTCAGGCCGCAGCGCAGCGGCAACGGATACCGCGCGTTCCGCGAGACCGATCTGCACAAGCTTGCGTTTCTGGGTCGCGCGCGCGCGCTCGGGTTCTCGATCGAGGATTGCCGCAATCTCTTAAGCCTTTACGAGGATGAAACGCGGGAAAGTGCCCAAGTAAAGACCATAGCTGAAGAGCACCTGAGCGCAATCGACGACAAAATCGCGCAGCTTCAGGAAATGCGCGAGACCTTGTCCCATCTCGTCGAGGCCTGCCGCGGAGACCACCGACCGGATTGCCCGATCTTGAAGGATCTTTCTGGTGACCTGAAGAACATCCGCTGAAAACGCGTTCTATTTCGGAACCCTCCAGCGCTGGAATCTTGTTTGAGAGAAAAGCGAAAGGAGTTCACATGTCAGATTCAGCAATATTAAATCACGACAGCCGCACAGCCGATTCCGCGAAATCCGACAGTCACGGCAAGTCTTCTTACGGGCGCTTCCTCGCGATGGTTGGAACGTCGACCGCTATTATGTTCGGCCTGATGTATCTGAACACCTATGCCATCGAGCATGTCTACTGGAGCGAGACACGGTTCTATATGACCTTTGTCATGGGTGCGACGATGGCAGTCGTGATGCTCCTGTTTATGTGGGGCATGTACAAAAACCTCGCTGCCAATGTCGCAATTCTCGCAGGCTCGGCAGTCCTGTTCGCCGGCGCTCTCTGGCTCGTCCGCGGCCAAGAAACCGTGCAGGATGAAAGTTGGATGAGTGCCATGATCCCGCACCATTCGATTGCAATTATGACCAGCAAGAGGGCGGAAATCACTGACCCGCGCGTCAAAGCGCTTGCTGAAGAAATTGTCGTGGCTCAAGATCGGGAAATTGCGGAGATGCGCTTCCTGCTCGCCGACATCGAAGCAAATGGTGAAGCTGGGCCAGAATGGCCATTGGGTAAATCCGATGGACCTGCAAGCGTGGCAAGCCTGACGCAGGCAATCTCGACGCCGGTCATTGCAGGCATCCGTCCTGCTCCTCTTTCGGACGCGGAGATCGAAAGCGGGCTCGGCACCGAGCCGATGTGTACGTTCGTTCGCGCCGTCAACGCCGACCCCATATTGGCGACCGATGGAAACGGGCAGGGTATCGCGAAAGTCTCCGGGTCGCTGGTGCAATTCGAAGCGACCGGCAGTGTGGCCCCTGGAGGTGTTCTGATGGCCGATGGTGGCCAGATGACCGTCGCGATGAGCGATGCTGACAACGGAGAAGGCTCTACCCTTCTGTTCGAATTGACCGGTGAAACCCCGCTCGCGGTTGGCTTCATGGGATACTGGACCTGCAACAGCTAGACCAATGGAGGACATGATGCCGAAAGATACCAACCAGGCCGCAGGGAAGGCTGTTCTTTATCGCATGGTCATGGAAGACCACCTCTGCCCCTATGGATTGAAATCGAAAGATCTCTTGGAGCGCGAAGGGTATGAGGTCGAAGATCATCATCTGACGACGCGCGAAGAAACGGACGCGTTCAAGGCGGAACACAACGTATCGACAACACCCCAGACCTTCATCGGCGGTACGCGCATCGGCGGCTATGACGCCTTGCGCGAGCACTTCGGGAAAGAGGTTAAGGAGGCGGACGAGACGACCTATCAGCCGGTGATCGCGATCTTCTCGGTGGCGTTTCTGATGGCCCTGGGCCTCAGCTGGGCGTTCTACGGGTCGATACTTACCCTTCGTGCTTTCGAGTGGTTTATCGCGATCTCCATGTGCTTCCTTGCCGTCCAGAAGCTGAAGGATATCGAAGGCTTCTCGACAATGTTCCTGAACTACGATCTGCTCGCGCAACGCTGGGTGCGTTACGGCTACATCTATCCCTTTGGTGAAGCCATCGCGGGCGTTCTTATGGTCGCGGGCGCACTTGTGTGGATCAGTGCCCCAATCGCCCTCGTAATCGGGACCATCGGGGCGGTCTCCGTGTTCAAGGCGGTCTATATCGACGGGCGAGAGTTGAAATGCGCTTGCGTTGGTGGCGGGTCGAACGTGCCACTGGGATTTGTGTCGCTGACCGAAAATCTGATGATGATCTTTATGGGGGTCTGGATGCCCGCGCGCGCACTCGGTTGGATATAGGAGGAGCAATGGTCCATGTCGCCAAAGTCCTGACCTTGCTGACATGCGCCGTGTTTGCACCAGCCGCGGGCACCGCCAACGAGGCCATTTCTTTTGACGGCAGCTGGAAAGAGCAGGGCTTCTTGCGCCTTTTCTCGAACGATTTTGGTCAACGGGGACGCCAGTTGGACATCGTTTCGGACGGCACGGTCTCGTTGCTCTGGCGCCCCGTTAAGGACCACAATCGTTCGGTTGAATCTGCGCGTTGGGTCTGGCGGGTCCACGAGGGTGTCCGACCGACCGATCTTACGATCAAAGGTGGTGACGACAGAAATCTGGCGATCTACTTCGTGTTCGTCGATCCGGAGAGGGTGGACGCTCTGAGCGGAAAGAGCGCGCGGCGCGTTCTTCAAGAGGACAGCGCACGCGCCCTGATCTACGTGTGGGGCGGTGCGCACCCGACCAATGCGATATTGCCCAGCCCCTATTCGCCCCGGTTGCGCAGCAAAGTCCTGCGCCCTTCAGAGATCGGGCAGTATCGTGAGCAGGTCGATCTCGCATCAGATCATCGCACTGCGTTCGGGATCGAGCCGGGTGCCTTGATTGGATTGGCCGTGTCGGCCGACAGCGATGATACCAAGGGCAGAATCGTCGCGTCGATTTCCGATCTTCAGCTCGATTAAACGCGTTACTCCGACGCGACACTTCGAACAGACGCTGTGTCGAGAGCGTCAAGAACTGCCTGTGGCGTCAAAATTTCCGGGAGAGCGATGCCGGAAGGCGACCCTGGCCCGAAGACGATATTGAACGGAATGCCGTATCGGTCATATCGCTCGAGAAACCGCGCGATGTTGTCATCCGGGCGGGTCCAATCCGCCTGCATGGCGATCACGGAACCGCCACGCAACCGCGCACGTACTGGATCCCTGTCAAGCACGAGAGACTTGTTGGCTTTGCAGGTCAGACACCAATCCGCAGTCACATCGACGAACACCGTCTCGCCTTCAGAGACGCGGCGCGCGATACCGAGGGGTTCGAAATCCTGCCAGTGGGACGTCGCATCAACCCCCGGAGTGGTGCGGTCAGGGGTTGAGATGAGACCTGCCCCGAAAATCGCCAGAAAAACACAGGCGCTGAGAATCGCACGCCGTACCCATTGGTTTGCCTGTGGGATTGATGCGGCGACGATGAAGACAGCTGTGAGTGCCGAGATAAAGGCAGCTGCCCGCCCACCCGCCACGCCGACAAGAACGAACAAGAGCCATGCGGCCGTTGCCAGCAACAGACCGCCAAGAAGGATCCTGACCAGAAGCATCCATCGCCCGGGCCGGGGCAGTCGCGTGACCAACTCGGGACGTGCGGCAATGACGAGGTAGGGGAGGGCCAGTCCAAGACCGAGCGCCGTGAATATCACTATCACGTCCAGTGGTGTACCCGCGAGCGCAAAGGTGATCGCGGTGCCGAGGAACGGGGCGGAACACGGCGTAGCGAGGATGGCCGCAAGTAGTCCGGTGCCAAAGTCTGAGATGTACCCGGCTCTGGCATTGCTTGCACCCAGGCGGTCTTGAAGGGCCGCGGGCAGGGCTATCTCGAATGCACCGAAGAGATTGGCGGCAAAGACGGCGATGACCATGAACATCAGCGTCACGAAGACCGGATTTTGGAATTGTATACCCCAGCCGACGGATACTCCGATCCATTGAAGAAACACTAAGGCAGCCGCAAGCGCCCAGAAAAATGTCAGTACCCCCAAAGCTGAAAACAGGAATCCGTTGCGCGTCATCTGCCGGGTTTGACCGGTTGCCTTCAAAACAGATGTGAGCTTGATCGATAGAACGGGTAACACGCAGGGCATGACATTCAGGATCAGACCACCGAGAAAGGCGATGGCGGCCACCGCCACGACTTTCAGCACACTCGTTCGAGGGTTTGCGCTTGAAAACGGTGGGGCAGGGGGATCTGAGGTAAGCGTGATCGGCGCCGTGATTGCACGTGCGGTGTCTGTGATCGTCACCGAAGGCTCTGCATGCTCTTCGGTCCAGGCGTTGATCGGTATTTCTGCCCAGAGTTCCGTTCTATCGCGATCCAACCGGATATCTGGTTTGCCAAAGGTCACAAGGGGTCCGAATTCCGGGAACACGTCGACCTCACCGAACGGTGTGTCGCTCGTTGCAACAACGATGAGAGCCGAGTCGCGCGCATCGAGGGCCGTGACCGATATCCTGATGTCGCTGTTCTCGGGTACCGCGGGAACGCGATCGGCATAAGTAGCAATCTGGCGAGCCGAGTTTGTATCGATCCCGACGCCTTGTGGCAGGGTGAGTGAAAGTTCGAAGTCATGAGGCACACAGACAGTCGAACATGTCAGCAAGGACACGCGGGCACGCAGTTCCAGAGGGTGGCCGGCGTCCTCAAGTCTCGCCCGGATCGGCAAGACAACCTGACCTGAATAGCCGAAGTTCTCGATCCCGAAGGCCTCGAAACGTTCCGGCGCGGGCCAGAGGAGCTCCGCGGATTTCAGATTGGTCGAACCAGCCCAGTCGAGTTTCGGTGCCAAGCCAACCTCGCCGGGCGTGCGCCAGTATCCCTTCCAGCCCTCACCGTACTCCAAGGCCAATCCGAGTGAGACGGAGGCGGCATCTGGCGCAATCCCGTCTTCGGCCGAGATAAGACGCGCGGTTACGGCGGGGTTTGAAAAGCTCTCGGATTCGGCAGCCTTGACGGCATCGGATAGGAAGATGCCCATGCAACCGAGAAAGAAGAGCAGAGGCCAAGCCCCGAGGTGAGAAACCCGGACGGTCATTTGGATGAGCATGCGGTCAACGCAAAGCGCCAGGCAGGCTTGCCAAAGCCGCCTCGAGATCTGTCACCGGCAATCCGCGTGCGATCCAGCCTGGCCCCTTCGGTGATCCCAGCATCCCTTCTGAGACATCGATGAAGCCCGTGTATCCAGCTTGCTTCAAGGCGCTCAAAAGATGGCCACTGCGCCCTCCGGTGGCGCAGATCAGAGCAATGGGTTTCTCGCCTGAAAAATCGCGTGCGGCGAACAAGCGGTGCTCGAATCCCGGTTCATGCATACTGATCGGCCATGCATCTTTTGCGACGCCCGTTTCTATCCACTCAGGCCGCGATCGCACATCGATCAGGGAAACCCTGTTCTGCGCCAATGCGTCGGCAGTCTCGGCAGCCGACCAGATCGTGCGGGTAGCGGCCGCACCGACCTGGGGCCCCATGACCCACGTCGATGCAAGCAGGATGAAGCACCGCCTATCCATATTGCCTCCACAGTCGATTGACGACAAACGCCAAGACTTCCCGGGGCGAGCCTTCCAGCCTATGCAGCCGTGCAGACATCTCGCCAACCCTCTTCGCGCTCCAGCGCGATGATTTCCCGAACCATATTGTCGCTGATCTGACCTTGAACGACGGTCCGGCCGATCACGAGGGCCGGCGTGCCGACAAAGGCGAACACGCGTGCAAGAGCCGCGCTGTCCTCCAATTCGCGCGCGATCGCAGCACTCTTCATGTCGGCAACCAATTGGCTGCCATCGACGCCAAGATCAGTGGCGAGGCGCGAGAGATATTCTGGCGTTGCCTGGAAAGGGGATTTCATCAGCCGTTCATGAAAGGCGACATAGGCATTTTGCCGTTTCGCTGCCAAAGCCGCTTTAGCCGCGAGATTCGACGTATCGCCGAGGAGCGGCAACTCGTGCCAGGCCACTGTAATCCTGTCTGGCATCTCGCTCGTCATGTCGGCCAACCGTTTGGTCTGCACCCGGCAAAAGGGGCAATAGTAATCCGAGAACGACGCCATCGGGACCTGGGTAGGCGTAGGACTCAGACCACCGTACAGGGCCGAACAAATATTCTCGGAAACACGCTGCAAAGCTGCTGCTTTCTGCGCTGCCACCTCGGTGCTGTCCGCCGTGCCTAGGCCTACAAATGGATCGAAGCCGCCTGACGTCTCACCCGCAACATACTTTCGAAATCCAGCTGGACTATCGAGCGCCTGCAGCTCCAGTTTTTCCGGAAGCAGCGACGGGACTGTGCGCAGGGCCGCGTACCCTGCGATGACCGCACCGATTGTCAAAAGTGTTGACCGTTTCTTGGAATCCATCTGAAGTCTGATCTCACCGTGTCCCCCTAAAGGTCGTAGTGTGAAGCCTTGGAAAAGGTCAACTTTACAAACTGATACAATCTTTCTGTCCCGCTCCGATTGCCGCAACTTCTGGAGAGCGCTATTTCACGCTTATGGTTTTGAACGCGTTCTTTTTCCTGCGATCGGCATGTCTTGCCCTTGTGTGTCTGACGATCACCGTCGTCGGAACCCAAGCCATGCCGTTCGGAGAAGAGTTCAGCGGCGCGGAGCATAGTTTTCATATCGTCGACGGATCGCTCGGGAACATCCATGCGCATCATTCTCATGACATGTCGAACGACAAAAAAGATGCTCACGCTGGGCACAGCGACGGATGCCTCACCTGTCTGTGCTGCGTCATGGATTACCAAGAAAACATTGCCGACCGAAGTGACAAAAACGCTGCAGCTCCACCGACTGAGATGAGGCTTTTTGAAGCACACTCAACCCGAGAGCCGCTCGTCCCCGACCGACCACCCCAACACTCCTGACCTTTCGCTGTCCGCCTATGCGGGCTGTTTGATCATGCGATCGCTGCATCCGATGCAGCCGTCAGGAGTCGATGTATATGCGTGGAAGATACGCGGCACTTTCAGTTCTTGCCTTGGCAGCCGGCCTTGGCGGTGGAGTTTACGTTGAGCGGTTGTACCTGAACCCAGCGGTGCAAGGCGGATCTGAAGGCCCCGAGATTCTCTATTGGGTTGCGCCCATGGACCCAAATTTCCGTCAACCAGGACCGGGCAAGTCGCCCATGGGGATGGATCTTATTCCCGTCTATGCCGGACAGGAGCCATCTGGTGATCCTGCCGAGGTCACACTGAACGCGGCCGAAATCAACGCAATCGGCGTACGCACGGCGGTCGCCCGCATGAGTGAAGTGCAACCTCGGATCGAGACTGTGGGTTTCGTGGGGTATGACGAGCATCTGACCAGTCATGTGCATACGCGGGTAGAAGGTTGGGTCGAAAGGCTTAAGGTCCGAGCGGTCGGAGACCGCGTTGCCGGGGAGCAGGTTCTTTTCGAGCTCTTTTCTCCACTCATCGCAGCCGCGACGGGTGATCTTGTTCGCGCTGTCGAAGATGGTGACCCCCGCATTCTGGATGCGGCGCGCAACAAGCTGATGAGCCACGGTATGTCCGCCCGCCAGGTTGCGGAGATCGAGGCGGGCGGCGAATTGGTTCGCAACATCGAGATCGAAGCACCACAGAACGGCGTGGTCATCGCCCTGAATGCGGCCGATGGCATGTATCTGCAACCTGGAACGCTTGCCTTCTCCGTCGCTGACTTGTCGAAGGTCTGGCTCATTGTAGATGTCTTTGAACGTGATATTGCCCGGCTGTCTGAGGATATGCGGGCCATCGCTCGGTTCGAACACTTGCCAGGGCGCGTGTTTGAAGGCGACATCGACTACATCTATCCCGAACTCGATCCCCAGACACGAACGCTTCCTGTTCGACTGAGGTTTGACAATTCCGATGGCGTGCTCCGCCCCGGAATGTTCGGAAGTGTCAGTCTCACGCCCAACGAAAGCCGGACGGTCCTGACAGTGCCATCTGAGGCCGTAATACGGACAGGGTCGGCTGAGCGCGTCATCCTGAAAACAGGGGAGGGGACCTTCCGACCGAGATTGGTGACTGCCGGTCTCCGGGACAGTTTCGGAGAAGGAGGGCGGACAGAAATTCATCAGGGCCTGGGTCCGGGTGAAGAGGTCGTTGCCTCCGCACAGTTCCTGATCGACAGCGAAAGCGCTTTGAGCGCAGGCTTCACGCGCATGGCGCCAACGGATGCCGACCCGGCGCGGGGCAGCGGTGTTCTCGTTGCTCTCGATCCTGAGAAGCGGGTGGCAACCGTGCAGCATGACGCCCTGGAAAGCCTGGACTGGCCAGCGATGACATCCGACTTCCCGGTGAGAGCCGATGTTACCCTGGATCGGCTAAAGGAGGGGGAGGCAGTCGCGTTTCTCGTGGCCCGTGGCGCAGATGGACTTCTGAGCCTCACCGAACTTTCGCCAGATGATGGAATTGCCGGAACCGGCACTGGGATTGCACGCGCGGTGACGTCGGATGGCAAGCTAACGCTGGAGCATGACCCGATCCCAGAGCTTGGCTGGCCCGCAATGACGATGGACCTGCCGGTGTTGGGGGTCGATCTTGAGACCGTGCCCCTCGATGCACCGATCGAGTTCGATCTCACAGCAGGTGATGGCGGCCTTTTCTCCGTAGTCGCGGTCCGCCCCGAGGGCACCGATCCCGAAGAGGTGGAAGCGGCTGAAACAAATGCCGCGGCGCCGATCATGGTGTCCGGCACCATCGACGACCTGGATCTGAATTCCGAAACCGCAACGATCACTCACGGGCCCATGGCTGAGATCGGAATGCCAGGCATGACCATGGATTTCCCTATCGATCCGGGCTTGGACATGGCATCGCTGAAAACCGGCGTCCAAATGACCCTCACATTTGCACGGCCGGATGGCTTGAACATGATCTTGTCTGATGTCGAGCTTGAGGCAGCTGCGGCACCGCCCATCGTGGTCTCAGGCACGATCGATAGTGTCGATACAAACGCCTCAAAGGCCACGATCACCCATGGACCGATGACCGATATCGGCATGCCTGGCATGACCATGGCCTTTGATATTGATCCGTCACTCGACGCTGCCGCTTTGATGACAGATGTGGAGATGGTGCTCACTTTCGCGCGCCCGGACGGCATGAATATGGTGCTGGCGGCGGCCGAACCTGTGGCACCGCCCATGCAGGTTTCAGGCCAAATCAACTCCATCGATGCTCAATCACGGACGGCGAACATCACCCATGGGCCGATGACCGATATCGGCATGCCCGGAATGACAATGGATTTTCCCTTGGCTGAGGAGCTCGAGATTTCCCAACTCACAGTGGGAACGGACGTCACGCTCATCCTGCGGCGCAACCCGGATTTCTCGATGACATTGATCGATGTTGTCAGTAACGGGAGGGTTACCCAGTGATCCCGGCGATCATCCGCGCCTCGCTGGCCAATAGGTTTGTTATTCTGGTCCTTGCCGTCATGATGGGTGTCGCAGGCATCTGGGCCATCCGCGAGACACCGGTCGATGCGATACCGGACCTGTCCGATGTGCAGGTGATCGTCCGCACCCCTTATCCGGGGCAGGCGCCGCAAGTGGTCGAAAACCAGATCACCTATCCGCTCGCCACATCGTTGCTGGCGGTACCTGGCGCACAGGATGTACGCGGCTTTTCCTTCTTTGGTGACAGTTTTGTCTATGTCGTTTTCGAAGACGGCACGGACCTGTATTGGGCAAGATCCCGCGTCCTCGAATATCTTGGGCAGATCACCGGGAGCCTGCCGGACGGAGTGTCCCCTCAGCTTGGCCCGGATGCCACCGGGGTCGGATGGATCTACCAATATGCGTTGATCGACAGAACCGGCACACACGATCTCGCGCAACTGAGAACGCTGCAGGACTGGTTTCTGAAATACGAACTGCAGGCTGTCGACGGTGTGTCTGAAGTGGCAACAATTGGCGGCATGGTCAAACAGTATCAGGTCGTCGTCGATCCGAACAAATTGCGGGCCTACGATATCACGCTGACACAACTCAGGAACGCGATACAAGCGGCCAATCGAGAGACCGGCGGAAGCGTGATCGAGATGGGCGAAGCAGAATTCATGATCCGCTCGTCCGGATACATCGATGAGCTTTCTGATCTATCCAGCGCCCCCCTAATGATCAACGAGCGTGGAGCTGCTCTGACCCTCGGCGACGTTGCTGACATTCGCCTAGGACCGGAATTGCGCCGCGGCGTCGGAGAGTTTGACGGGCAAGGCGATGCCGTTGGCGGCGTGGTCATCATGCGATGGGGTGGCAATGCCCTTGCGACCATCAAAGCGGTGGAGGCCCGCATCGAAGAGTTGCGGCCGAACCTGCCGGAAGGTGTCGAGATTATCACGACCTATGACCGGTCCGGCGTGATCGAACGCGCAATCGACAATCTCAAGAAGAAGCTGACGCAGGAATTCGTTGTCGTCGTCCTCGTCTGTGCGGCCTTTCTGCTGCATCTGCGCTCATCACTGGTGATCCTTCTGTCGTTGCCCCTCGGAATCTTCGCTGCCTTCATTCTGATGAAAGCGCAGGGTGTGAATGCGAACATCATGTCGCTTGGCGGCATAGCGATTGCCATTGGAGCCATGGTCGATGCGTCGATCGTGATGATCGAGGCGATGCACAGGCGGCTGGAGAAGGAGAAGCTTACCGCAGAAAACAGGTGGAGGATCGTGCAGGAATGCGCCTCTGAGGTCGGTCCGGCCCTCTTTTACTCCTTGGCAATCATCACGGTCAGCTTTCTGCCTGTCTTTGTGCTGGAAAATCAGGAGGGCAGGCTTTTTGCCCCGCTGGCCTATACAAAGACCTACGCGATGGCCGCCGCCGCGATCCTATCGATCACACTGGTTCCGGTCTTGATGGGTTACTTTGTCCGGGGCCGGATTTTGCCCGAGCGCAAAAACCCACTGAACCGATTGGTGGTCTTCCTGTATCGTCCCTTTCTGGACGCAGCCATCGCCTGGCCGTGGGCGACAACCTTGCTTGCCGGTGCCCTCGTGGCTTCAATGTGGTATCCGTACCAACGGCTCGGGTCCGAGTTCATGCCCGAGCTGAATGAGGGCGACTTCCTCTATATGCCAAGCTTCTACCCGGGAGTGTCGATCGGTAAGGCGCGCGAGGTCCTGCAGCAGACCAATCGCCTGATCGCTACAATCCCAGAGGTCGAAACTGTGCACGGCAAAGTGGGGCGCGCAGAGACAGCGACCGATCCTGCACCACTCACGATGGTGGAAACCACGATCCAGCTCAAACCAGAAGCTGAGTGGCGCCCTGGCATGACCATGGAAAAAATTCGCAATGAGCTTGATCGGACTGTGCAGATCCCGGGCGTGACCAATGTCTGGATCCAGCCGATCAAGAACCGGATCGACATGCTTGCCACCGGGATACGAACGCCGGTTGGTGTCAAGATCTCGGGTGCTGATCTGAACGTCATCACAGACATCGGGATCGAAGTGGAACGGGCCGTGTCGGATATTGAGGGCACTGCCTCCGCCTATGCGGAGCGCCCGGTAGGCGGGCGTTTCATCGAAATCGACGTCAAACGCGACGCCGCAGCGCGTTACATGATGAGCGTGCGGGATGTTCAGGATGTGGTCCAAACCGCCATCGGTGGGATGCAGGTATCGGAATCCGTTGAAGGGCTGGAGCGCTTTCCGATTAACCTGCGCTATCCGCAGGCGTGGCGCGACAGCCCCGAACGCCTCGAAAACTTGCCCGTTGTCACCCCATCGGGGGCTCATGTGCCGCTGACCGCCTTGGCCGATGTCCGAATTGTGGATGGTCCGGGCATGATCCGATCAGAGAACGCTCGGCGCACAGGGTTCGTGTTTATCGATATCGCAGGACGAGACCTCGGCGGATATGTCGCCGAGGCGCAGAGGGTCGTGGCCGATCAGGTGCGCCTGCCGCCCGGATATTCTCTGACATGGTCCGGGCAGTATGAGTACATCGAGCGGATGCAGGACCGGCTGGCGATCGTCGCCCCCGCCACGCTTATGATCATCACGCTGATGTTGTTCATGGCGTTCAATAGGGTGATTGAAGTTGGCATCATTCTTGCCGCGCTTCCTGTCGCGTTGGCAGGCGGAGTCTGGTTTCTGTGGTATCTCAGCTTCGACATTTCGATCGCCGTCCTTGTTGGCTTCATTGCCCTGGCCGGCGTGGCCGTCGAAACAGCTATCGTCATGCTGCTTTATCTCAATCTCGCCTGGGAAAAGCGACGCAAACTCGGTCAATCCGAAGGCCGCAAGCTGACACAAGACGATATCGAGGAGGCCGTCTTTGAGGGCGCTGTTCTTCGGGTGAGACCCAAAGTCATGACCGTGGCCACCATCTTCGCGGCGCTGATACCGATCATGTATGGCACCGGCACCGGCTCGGAGATCATGCAACGCATCGCTGCACCGATGATCGGCGGTATGGTGACAGCGACCCTGCTGACGCTTTTCGTCATTCCTTCCATATTCGTGATTTGGAAACGGCTCGCGCTGAAACGCGTAAACCGCGAAATCACGTCCCCAATTCAGCAGCCCGTCGATGCAGCACTGCCTGCCGAATAATTGAACGCACAAACCTCAAGAATGGAGCTTCTCATGAAGATACTGACTGCAAGTCTCGCATTTCTGACCCTGTCCGCGACAGGGGCTATCGCACAAATGAACCACAATATGGATCATTCGGACATGCCGATGTCCGCCGAACAAATGGAGGGCGCAGTTCACGCGAAGGCCGTAATCAATTCCATCGGCGACGGCACTGCAAACGTGAGCCATGACCCGATTCCCGAGATCGGCTGGCCTGCAATGACGATGGATATGACGGTTCTGGAAAACGCGCAGATGATGGGAGAGGTGACCGATGGTGACGAGGTGACCCTGATGCTCGTCAAGGGCGAGGATGGCATGTACGCAATCGGGGCCATAATGCCGAACTGATCATGAATGCGCAGTTGCCGAGAAATCGGCAACTGCGGCGCGTACTTGGAGAGTTACACCGAGTTCGACCGTCGAGCTGCGTGTAGGCGAAAGGAAGGTGAATGCCGCTGTCTTCGAAACAACTTGGTTTGATCGCTGCCGGCGGATCGGCCGTTCTTTTGCTGGCTGCCTTCTTGTTTCAGGCAGCGGGCTACGCACCATGCGCGATGTGCATTTGGCAGCGATACCCTCACGCGATCGCCATCGCTATTGGCGCGCTCCTCATGGTTGGTTTGCCCATCTTACTACTACTGATGGCAGGCGCTGCCGCAGCGTTCACGACAGCAGGCGTCGGGATTTTCCACACCGGCGTCGAACGGGGTTGGTGGGAAGGTCCGACGGCGTGCACCGGCTCTGGTCTTGATATGTCGAACTTGTCCGGTGCGGACCTTCTGCCCTCTGCATCATCCGCGCCATCAGCCTTGGTCATGTGCGACCAAGTCGCCTGGGAGTTCCTCAGCCTGTCTATGGCGAGTTGGAACGCGCTTTGGAGTTTCCTTCTTGCAGGGCTCTGGGTTCTGGCCTTTGCCAAAGCATGGCGCGCGTCACGCTCACGTGAGAGCGCGACGGCAATCTAGCTCTGAAGACGCAGGATGACGGCGGCAATAGCCGTCAGACACACAGCGGCCGACAAAAAAGCGAGGAGAGCAACCGAAACCGCGCCCATGTTTCTTGGGAAGAGATCAACGAATGGTCTCAGGATTGCCGACTTTCCGGCTGCCGTAACATAGAGCGGCAGTGCACTTACCAAAGTGGCGTACAGGTAGACTCCGGATATGTTTTCAAAGAGTGCGGACCGCGCCAGTGTGGGCGCAACCACTGAAAGAGCCGTCGCCCGACTGCCTCCAAAAGAGCCGAACCAACTGGCGGAAAGCACGTAAATGAAGGCGTGGAGAACGAGAAAAAGAGCGACGCGAGTTATCACATCGAAGAGAATGAATACCGCCGGATCACGGCCATTGGCGTCCTTGGTATTCAACACCGCAAACAGAAAGAAGCCGACGTAGTTGACGATAAAGATGACGGGAAGGCCGTTTGTCAGAACCTGTCTGAGAAATCGCGACAGCGCCGGTCCACCGTCCATCAACGCCGAAGCAAATCCTGGAGCGCGCAAAACATAGACGAGCAAGACCGGCAAGAGACCAATCAGGCTGAAGACCAAGACGTTCGTTACAAATTGCGCGCCCGGCATCTTGGTTGAAAAGAAGCGTTGCATGTAAGCAGGTTGGCATGTCTGGAGGATATAGTCGATTTTCTGAACCAAAATTACCGTTTCGCACGGGCGTACCTTAGGACCGTAGTTCAGAACAGCAGTTCCAGTGTACTTGTGTGCTAATGATTTTTTCTTGGCTGAAACATCCTCTTTTAATCAACAGTTTCCTCAGTTCGAGAGCAGGCTCACCTGAAATCGAGGAAATATGATGCGAGAAGATCAATAACGCGTGCAATCTGAGTCTTCTGTATCCGCCACAAATGCGGATTGTTTCGTAGATCAACTTGCGACTAGCTGTTGATACAGGCAGATTGAACCGCCCCTTCAGTTCAGAAGGGGCGGTCCCGTGTCAAAACATCAGACGCGTCCCAAAAACAATAGAGGTAACGCCGTTTTCCTCTCCGCTTGCACGAATAAGATCAGCCGTCCCACCAAAGGATTTTTCGTAGTTTATCCCTATGTAAGGCGAGAAAGAACGATCAACCAGATCATAACTAAGCCTCAACCCGGCTTCAATTGTTGCACCACCTGACGCTTGATCATAAGCAAGATCATCCTCAAGAGGGACCGTCACTTCGATGCTGGGTGTCAAGATGAGCCGATTGGTAATTAGACCCTCATACTCCGCTTCGAAGCGAAAGAACGAATGATCGGACAAAAAGAAATCAGCATCAACCTCTAGGAAACCAGGAGCAAGACCTTTAAGGCCTAACACCGCATTATACCGATCCGGTAATCCATCGGGTGTACTCGCTTGGACACCGACTACGCCGTCAAAGAAAGTCGAAATCGGGAACTGCAGCCGCAGCTGGTTTTCCAAGCCTTCGAAGTCACCAGACCCTTCCACGATTTCGGCTTCGCTCCGCCAAACGAACTTTAACTCGTCTGTTCCAACGACGAAATCGAAATCCCAGACAAAGACATTTTCGCCGTTGTCACCGTCTCGATATTCGAACTGCTCAGCCTGAAACCCGTAGATGAGCGGTTCGGCTTGAGCCGCCGAAGCGGCTGCAAGCATCATGCCTGCTGCGCTAGCTAACTTTATGTTTTGCATTGATCTTATCCTTCGTATTCGAGGCACTTACGCCGGCCTGCCGCGCACCACGACTTTGCGGAACATGCCAGCATCAGCGTGGTATGAGAGGTGACAGTGGAACGCCCATTGACCAGGTTCATCGACCTCTACATCTATGTCCACCGTCATGGCGGGGTTCACATTGACGGTATGTTTGATGGGGTTGCGAGACCCTTTGCCCACATCCACGAGCGACCAAAGACCGTGTAGGTGCATCGGGTGCGCCATCATCGTTTCGTTGATGAAGCGAATGCGCACGCGTTCTCCGTAATTCAGGACGATCGGCTCTGCATCATTGAATTTCACATCGTTGATCGACCAGATGTAACGCTCCATGTTCCCCGTAAGACGCAATTCGATCGTGCGCGACGGCTTCCTGTACTTGTATTTGGGCCGCGCGGCCGTGAGGTCGGCATAGGACAGGAATTTCCCTCCATTGTAGGCCCTGGGTATCAAACCACTGCCATTGGCATAGGAGGGGTCGACACTGCTGGGTTCCGACATGCCGCCCATGTTGGAGTGATCCATTCCAGCCATGTTGGAGTGGTCCATACCAGCCATGTTGGAATGATCCATACCGGCCATGTTGGAATGATCCATGCCGGCCATGTTGGAATGATCCATGCCGGCCATGTTGGAATGATCCATGCCGGCCATATTCTGCATCACATGACCCTCCATGCCCATTCCACCCATCATACCGCCCATGTCGGCCATTGTGAGAAGTGGTTTCGGCCGCATCGTCGGCACAGCGCCTGCCATACCTTCTCTTGGTGCAAGAGTGCCCCGCACCATGCCGGTACGTCCCACCGATTCCGCGATAATGCTGTAAGCTTTGTTCTCACGCGGCTGCACGATGACATCGTATGTTTCGGCTACAGCAATACGGAGTTCGTCTACCTCGACCGGCTTAACATCATTCCCGTCCGCTTGGACCACGGTCATTTTGAGCCCCGGAATCCGCATGTCGAAATAGGTCATCGCGGACGCGTTGATGAAACGCAGTCGAACTTTCTCACCCGCACGGAACAAGCCGGTCCAGTTCTGCGACGTGCTCTGGCCATTGATTGACGCCGTGAACCCCTGAACGTCCTCGATATCGGTCGGCATCATGCGCATTCTGCCCCACATCCCGCGTTCCTGCAGGGCTGCTTGCAGACTGTCAGCGCGCGAGTCTTTTATGAGTGTTTGGAGCGTGCGCTGCGACCGATTGTAGTAGTCAGGCATTCGCTTGAGGTTGCGCATGATTTTCCTGCCGGAGTGTGGGTGTTTGTCTGCCAACTGAACGACATAATCACGATCTGCCCGCACCCGTTCACCTCCGCGAGGCTCGATCACAATGGCCCCGTACGCACCGTCCGGTTCTTGGAACCCGGAATGGCTGTGGAACCAATAGGTGCCAGCCTGGGTGATCGGAAACCGATAGGTGAAGGTCTCTCCCGGGGGGATCCCGTTGAAGCTGATCCCAGGTACGCCGTCTTGAGTAAACGGTAGGATCAACCCATGCCAGTGAATCGAGGTAGTTTCGTTTAGATTGTTTTTGACGTTGATCGTGACTTCTTCACCCTCCTTGAAGCGGAGGACGGTCGGGAACGGGCTATTGTTGTAGCCAACACCCTTCGTGCGGAAATCGCCTGTATCAATCCGCACCCGGTCAACGGTGATGTCATACGTACCCTTAGAAGTAATTTTCGGCGTTTGATGAGCTTGCAAAGCGGTTGGCATTGCGAGAGCTGCAGCTGCCGCCAGACCGAACTCGCGCCGCGAAAGGCCTGTAGAGATATGTTCCGATGTACTCAAAGCAGTGTCTGAGCGTGCAAGGAATTTTGCGCTAAAGAGCGGCATTTTCTTCTCCTTATAAGTGAGATTGTTAGAGTCTGTTAAATTGCAAGATCTGAGATCGGGCGACCGGTTTCTTCGGCGTTGCGAAAAAGCCTACCGGCAACCGCCCTCAAAGCATGCAGATGCAGGGACTAAGCGCTGTTCGCAGTTAACTACACGCACAGAGCAACCTGCAGATCGGAAGGGATTTCAGGAACGCGGAGGGGGCGACTTCACTTCCAGTGTGCGACTCTCGGCGCTCTGCGCCACAAGCTTCTGAGCATTAAAAGCTGTCACAAGACCTGGCGCATAAGGCGTCGGTGGCGTTGTGGAAATAATCGAACAGTGCGCCATCGAGCCAAAGCACGCAGTGTCATGACGCTCTTGCTGATCAGTAACCAGCGCAGCATGCGCTGAGTTATCTTCCGCGCAAATTTCCTGGAACGTTAGAGGCGAGTTCTCAACAGCAACAGACAGAGTTGGAGTGAGCGACAATACTAAAAGAGCGAGCGACAAGACGCAAATTATCTTGGTCATCCATTCCAGCCGCATAGGTCTCTTTCTCCAATGTCCTGAACGATAGCTATCGGTCGTGTTCGTCGGTGTAAACCTTACAAATTGATACATTTCAAACTGGCCTAGTAGTATTGATTTGTTTGGGATTTTTAGCTTTATCGACATGAGGTGATCACGGCTCAAAGCCAAGCAAAGCAGAGGATATCGAAGGTAGAAACGCCAGGGCCGTTCACACTGCCAACTTCAACAAGGCCGTCGGGCTCAACCCGATAGTCAGAGTGAAATCCTTCGGTGATTTTCAGCCAAACTCCAAAGCTTGCCTGTTTTGAAATCAAGAAAGCCTGGACTCTAGCAACCGATCTTGCACCTCACAAAGGAGTAAAACAAAACATGAAAATTCTCTCACTCGCAGCCGCTTTGGCAATTGCCGCAACAGCGTCATTGGCGGGCGGCGACCACGACATGTCGATGGGCACCGTTACGAACTTGGATCGCAAATCGAATGTTGTGACCATCAACCACGGCCCACTCGAAAACATCAACATGCCAGCGATGGAAATGGGTTATGCAGTTGCGAAGCCTTCGATGATGAAAGGTCTTCGTAAAGGTACTCAAATCCATTTTGTCGTTGAGCAAATCAACGGAAAATACATCGTAACAGAGCTTATGAAGCAATAGACGTGATGTTTAGGTTCCAGGGCCGCTTCTCTGCCGGCCGATTTAAGGACACCCGATGAGTACGGCTCTGGAAATCGACGCGTTTACAATTTCTGGTCTTTTCGGCTGGACACATCATATTGCGGACCTGTTAGGATTCCGCATCATTGAAAACCCTCCCCATTGGCTACATGTGGCGCTGCACCTTATTCTAGTAATTGCGCCTCTCGCTACGCTATTAGGTTTCCTGATATTCCTAGCGCAGATTACCAAAAGTATAGCTCAAAACAGGCTGTTTTCTATTGAAGATCGTAGGGAGTTTGCTCTTGTTCGCCGCTTGATAGGGCTGCGCTGGCATGAACAGGTTACCGTTATTTTTCTTGGTTTGTTAGCACAACCAGTACTGTATGCGACACTTGAGTTGCCAAAACGTATTGTCAACGGTGCGATCGAATCAAACCATTTCCCCATTGATGTTTTTGACTCTCAATACACACAACTAGAGTTTCTTGGACTCTTGTCTGTCTTGTATCTTATTTCCCTGATCGTGAGCGGCGCGATCAAGTACTGTATTAACGTCAAGAAGGGGGAGATCGGAGAGCGAACGCTTTTGCGGCTGCGCCTGGTGCTTTACCGGGCGTGGCGACGCGCACCGGAAGGACAGCGCAGAACCGAAGTCATCCCACTATCGACGAGTGAAATTGAACCTATCGGCGGGTTTGCGGGAGATGTTCTGGCGACGCCTGTATTTCAAGGCGGCACCTTAGTCACTGTCCTGCTGTTCATGTTCATCCAAGACCCGATATTGGGAGCCGCAGCGATGACATTAGTACCTGTTCAACTGTTCATCATACCCATTTTGCAAAGATGGGTAAACAAACGGATGAGACTCCGCATTCGCGCTGTTCGCGCATTCGGAGACGTTCTCGGGGAGCAAACCGGTGATGTATCCGGCCGATACATCACTCGCAAAACACTCTCAGCGGCCCACAAGCTTAGAAACACGAGACTTGAATTGCAGCGCGCGAAGTATTTGCAAAAGGCAATCAGTAATTTTCTGATGTCATTGACGCCTTTTCTGCTTTACTCGATTGGAGGCTGGCTTGTTATTGAAGGCCGTTTGTCACTTGGCGCCTTGGTGGCAGTCATTGCGGCCTTCAAAGATTTTTCCAGTCCTTTCCGGGAACTCATTCTCTATTACCAGAATTCTTCCGATGTCAGACTTCGATCAAGAGAGTATGAAAATTTCTTGATGAAATGTGGAAGAGTAACCCATGGGCTGAGCGGGAAGCAGTGGAGTAGTCGTCCACAATTCTCTGAAATCGAAGGAGCTTTATGATGCGCTTGTCCCGGCAAGCTTTGGTGATGGGACTAATTTGGTCGACGGTAGCTGTTCTGCCTGCACACGCGGATGGCGTCGAACAGTCCTTGGAAGGTCTTCACGGCATCTACGTAAGCAAACTGTGCGTTACCAGCGGTCTTCAAGATGGCGACGCTGAGATTGAAATGGTGTTCGAGAACACTTCCGCCGAGATGGTGTTCCTAGATGGGGTCGCATCCGATGTGTCTTTGGGTGGTGAGTTATACTTCAAAGATTTCGTGGGTTCGACGATCGCGCAGAATGGATTTGGCGTGGATGAAGGGGAAGTACTTGACGTCTCGAGTTCCCACATCGGTGCGCGATTGACTGATCTCAAACAAGATCTCACCCCAGGCGACCATCCAACTGTACTCTTGAATTTCAGGCACGGAACGCTGGAGATATCGGCACATGTATTACCGAGAGGTCAATGCTGACCATGGCCGGGGCATACAGACTTCCAAGTGGCGCAAACCGGAACTTTGATTTGATCAGGTGATCGCGAAGCTGCTGCATCTCATCCTCACTAAACAATCCCACAGGAGATAAACAAATGAAAAAGACTACCCTTTTACTTTCACTAATCGCGGTCTCCGCCGCAAGTCTCGTTTGGGCGCATGGCAGCGCCACAGGCATCGTAAAGGAACGCATGGATGGCATGGTGGCTATGAGCAAGGCGACTAAGGCGATTACACCGATGATGCGCGGTAACGTCGAATACAACGCTGAAGCTATCCGAGACTACGCGCGCACGATCGAGGAACATGCTGGTGAGGCAATGACGAAGCTTTTCCCAGAAGGGAGCGGTGGTATGCCCTCCGAGGCGAAAGACGATGTATGGACAGATTGGGAACAATTCGAAGTTCTTGCCATGCAACTGGAGAACCTTGGCAAAGGTCTCGCGCAGGCCGCCGAAAATGGTCTAGCGGAATCGGTGTCTGAAGAAGGAGCTAGCACAAACATGATGGGGACCAGCGGCATGATGGGAACGGGCGGCATGATGGGGCAAACTATGAACGGCATGATAGACATCGAGATGCTTGCGCAGATGCCAGCCGACGCGGTCTTTGCAAAAGTCGGCCAAGCATGTTCGGCGTGTCATACGAAATTCCGCGCCGAGTCTAACTAATATGAAGCGCCTATCTATTGGCGTTGGATTGCTTGCCGCCTTTACGGTGATCGGCTTTTTTGGGCTCGCTGCTTGGCCAATTGCCCGAACTCCGTCGCCGTCACTGGCGGCTCTGGACGGCAGTGTTCAGAATGGAGCCTATCTTGCGAGAGCATCCGGCTGCATCGCCTGCCATACCAACCCAGAGGGCGGCGCACCTCTGGCAGGTGGTATAGCTCTGGAGACCCCATTTGGCACATTGTATTCGCCAAATCTAACGACAGATCCTGTTCACGGAATCGGGGATTGGACAATCGACCAGTTCGCAGTCGCGGTAAGGCAGGGCATATCCCCGGAGGGAGAGCCCTATTATCCCGCTTTCACCTATCCGTTCTATGCGGACTTCTCAGATCAGGACATCGCGGATCTCTGGGCGGCATTCCAAACTGTGCCACCGGTGGCGGAACCTTCTATCGCGCCAAATATGATGTTTCCGTTCAATCAGCGTGCGGGTCTAAAGTTGTGGCGCGCAGCATTTATGTACGACCCTGATACGGAACCTGTGGAGGGCAAAAGCGATAGTTGGAATCGTGGCAAATGGTTGGTCGAAGGAGCGACTCACTGCAGTGCGTGTCACACACCGCGCAACTTGGCTGGAGGGCGCAAGGAAAAAACGGAGAAGTTCGCTGGTTCAGACTTGATCCCAGGTGGAGGTAAAGCGCCTGCGATCGACACAGCGTCGCTTATAAATCAAGGATGGGACGCGGACAGTTTGGCCTATGCATTAAAGACCGGTCTTACCCCGTCCGGGGATGCCTTTGGCAACGCTATGGGAGAAGTCGTGTTACATGGAACGCAGTTTCTCAGCACTGGAGATCTTGCCGCCATGGCCGAATACCTAATGGATCAACCAAGGTAGGGGCGCCGGCAGAGGTTTTGTGATTGGTAAGAGATCTTCTCTGTTTCTTCTTTGACGTGCGCGGTCCAAGCCGACCGTGACGCTATCAATGAGAAGGGCTTTTAAATGAACCCGAAGAAAGAGCAAAATGTGAGCAGTTCAACCAATCAGACGCGCCGAAAACGTAGTCCTCAGAACAACAATCCGGAGGCGGTATTATCAACGAACAGAGGAGCATTTCTCGGATTCTTGATGAAGCGACTGAAGGACCGGTCCGACGCCGAGGACGTCTTGCAAGACTTCTGCATGCGGGTTCTTGCACGTAAAGACCAGTTACGCGAAGTGGATCGCATGGACGCGTGGTTATACGCCGTTTTACGCTCCGCGCTAAATGATCATTATCGGAAACTTGGTAGATCCAATCGACTGAAAGATGCCGTTTCGCGAGAAGTCGAGGCGGCAATAGTCGCTGAAGACCCTGTCGAAGCAATGAGTATGATTTGTGAATGCGTCAAAGGTTTGGTGACGGAACTGCGACCGAACGATGCTGATCTAATCCGCCGTGTCGATATCGAAGAAGTTGAACGAAGCGCGGTTGCAAAAGACTTGGGGATCAAGCCGGGAACCTTAAATGTCCGACTTCACCGTGCCCGAGTTGCTTTGGGCGATGCGTTGTTAGCTCATTGTGGACCATGCTGTCGCCATGGGTTTGAAGACTGTTCCTGTCCACCGGAGGGCTGCGAACACCCGGTTGAGGAAACCGATTGCGAAGAGGATCAACTCACCAAATAGTACGGCGTTGTAAGACATTTCTGCATAGCGCGTCCTCCACTAAGGGATATCTCAGGAGGAGATAAGGGTCGTGCCACCGTCATTTGAACCAAGAGCAAAGAGTGAAGATATCAGTACGGGTGAAACAGCTCATTTACTCACAGAGCTACTATGCAAGTGCGGCGAATCTTTAGAAGCTGATGTTGGTTCGATCGCGCTTGAGTTATTCCGAAGAGTGGAAATCGAAGACGAAGCCTTAGCACTTGTAGCAAATTCTCTGGAACTCGATCACAATGAGGCCCACGTAATCCTTGTGCTTTCGCGCCGCTGCGCAGCCAAGGCATTGGTGAACAGCATCCTTGGACGAGAACCTCTGAGTTGTTGCGAAACTAAACTGTGAAAAATGCTTGGCTAGGAGCTCAAGCGTGTTGGTAAGATTTCACGGCTACCTAAGCCTATCCTCGACTTCGGCATCAAGTCTTTCTGTAACGAACAGTTCGCCACAACGTCTTCTCCATTGAAGACCGCAACGCCCTTTGGCTCAGAGGAGATTAACATGTTCGGAGCTCTCACCACCTTCGCCTTGGTAGCATTCGTTTTGCTCATCGCGTGCGACCTGATAGCATACACGCACCGGAAACACGTCTCCGGTAGCGCAATTCGTATTCCTGTTCCGATTTGGCAGCAAAAAAGGTTGGAAAGCCGTTCTTTTTTTGCGACTTGAGCCTAACCGTCATGAGCTTGCCAGCCTTAGGGCTCAAACATACTGGAAGCGTACTGCTGAATTCTTTGGCACAATTCCCAAGGCTACAACGATTAGACGCTTTACCCACGATCGTGAGGCGAGTCTCCAGGGTCATACGCCATCGACAAATCAAAATGGAAAGACCTGCATCGGTAAAACTGGTTGAGTTCGTTGTTTGGGGAAGCTTGTCAAAACGTGACGAAAACCATGGCGTACCAAAGAACTAAATTTATCTTAGCGCAAGTTCACCCGGCTAAGTTAGCGCATTGGCTTTTGGACCGCGCGCTGCACAATTTGATTCGAAGGGGAACGCTTCGAGTGCATCTGCCGGGCGGTGAAGTGCGCACCTATGGCGGCACGATGCCAACAATTGCCATTTCAATCCACGACTGGCCGACCTTGCGCCGGATTGCGTTAAATCCCTACCTTGCCATTGGAGAAGCGTGGATGGATGGCGCGCTCAGCGTGGAAACAGGAGATCTCTACGAGTTTCTTGCGCTTTGCCTGCGAAATGCCGACGAGGCTCCGACGCATTGGTTGTGGCGGGCAAACCATCGCATGCGCATGGCGGTGAGACGGCTGGCGATGCACAACCCGGTAACCCGGGCACGGCGGAACGTAGCACATCACTACGATCTGGGCGACGATCTCTATGACCTTTTCCTCGATCCCGAGCGTCAGTACTCTTGTGCGTATTTCCGGGATTCCCGTGACAGCCTTGAGGACGCGCAGAAACACAAGATGCGGCACATTGCGGCCAAGCTGCGACTAGAACCTGCGCAAAGAGTGCTGGATATCGGGTCAGGTTGGGGCGGGCTGGGGATGTATCTTGCGCACACCACGGGAGCGGATGTCACCGGTCTGACACTTTCCGTAGATCAAGAGAGACACGCCAGCGCGCGCGCAATCCGCGAAGAACTCGCTGGCCGCGTCCGTTTCGAGTTGCGTGATTACCGCCACCAGACCGGCCGGTTTGACAGGATCGTGTCCGTCGGCATGTTCGAACATGTCGGCGCAGGACATTACCGCGAATACTTCGCCAAGATTGCGGCACTGCTTGAAAAGGATGGAGTGGCGCTGCTGCACACAATCGGCAGCAGCTGCGGACCGCGGGCGCCCGATCCCTGGATCGCGAAGTACATTTTCCCGGGCGGCTATGTACCGTCGCTTTCGGAGATTGTCCCTGAGATCGAACGAGCTGGCCTCGTAGCTACGGATATCGAAGTCCTCCGTCTGCACTATGCCGAAACGCTGAGAGCGTGGCGAGAGCGGTTTCTCGCGCGGCGGGACGAGGCGGCGGTGCTCTATGACGAGCGCTTCTGCCGGATGTGGGAGTTCTATCTTGCGGCCTGCGAAGCCGGGTTCCGTCACAACCGTCTCGTTGTTTTTCAGATTCAACTCGCACACCGGCTGGACGCTGTGCCGACAACGCGCAACTATATCGAAGTCGCAAAACGCAAGTTGCCCGATCCGGGCAGCGAAACGAGCAGCGCGGGCAACAAACCTGATGCTCCCATTGACAAGGAAGTTGCCGCCGAATGACGGTCCACAAGGCATCACTCATCATCCTGGTGATGTTCTTATGGGCGGTCTGTTTCCCGCTTATCGTCGCGGGCTTTGCCTATGCGCCGCATCTGACCTTCGCCACTCTGCGCGCCTTTCTCGCCGGAGCAGCGCTTGTCTTTATCGGGCTCGCTCTTGGCCGACCGTGGCCAAAGAGCAGACCGGTCTGGCTCGCCATTACCGGCATCGGTCTCGGAGCCACCACTCTTGGATTTCTGGGTATGTTCATGGCATCCGAATTTGTTTCTCCAGGGATCGCAACAGTGCTGGCAAATGCCCAGCCTCTGATGGCCGCCGCCCTTGCGGCTGCGGTACTAGGTGAGCGCTTGGGAATTCGAGGGAAGGCTGGTCTTGGTTTGGGATTCATCGGCATCATTATGATCGCCGCACCGGAAATAGGAGCTCCCACGGCAGGCGGCTTCGGTTTAGGGGTCGCTTACATCCTTCTCGCGGCGGTCGGCATCACAGTCAGCAACGTTCTCATCCGCGCGCTAGTAGGCCGGGTTGATGCTTTGATGGCGATGGGTTTTCAGATGTTGATCGGCGGATTGCCCCTGATGCTGGGAGCGGTTTTGCTTGAGGATCCGTTTTCGGCAACCTTCTCACCACAATTCATCCTGATCTTGCTCGCAATCAGCCTTCTGGGGTCGTCTTTCGCCTATTGGCTCTGGAGTGAAATCCTGAAGACTACGGAACTCAGCCACGCCAACGCTTTCGCCTTCCTCGTGCCGGGATTTGGACTGGCCATGGGTGCAATTTTCTTCGGCGAAACCGTCGGATATATTGCCGGCCTTGGCATCCTGGTGACGCTTGCCGGTGTCGCTCTGACGAGTTCCGATCCTCCCGAAGCCAGGACTGCGGCGGCTAAAGGTGGAAAAACTGACTTCTAGAATCAGCGGGGCGAAGAACGTGTAACGTATACGGATCCGAAGCGTCTTTCTCATGACACGCCACGACAGGCGCAATATGACAAAGGAGGCATCGCCATGACCACAGCCACCGAAGAGCACCGCAATGCGCGCATCCCACTTCAGGCTCTGGGATGGAGTCTGGGAATTTTCTTCGCGATCACCTTTACGATCTGCGTGCTTTTCGACCTCGCGTTCCCGAGCCAGGAAATGTCGCGCCTCTGGATGCAGCTATTGCCGTGGGTCGACAGGATCAGCATCGGTAGCTATCTACTGGGAATTGCTGAAACACTGCTCTACGGTTGGTTCGTGGCGCTGATCTTTGGCCCGTTGTTCAATTTCTTCGCTGAACGGAGTTGAAGATGGCCGCAACCAGATCACGCAAGCCGCAGCTCAATACTGTAGCTGAAACCCACAAAGACTGGGTTGTCGAGCAAGGCATGTCGTCGGCCGCAGAGCCTGTGACCCCGCAAGCTGTCAGCCGGGTCCAAGCGTCTTCAGCCTATCCTAGGGATCTGTTCGAACGCTGGGTTCTGTTCATGGACACGCTTCGCGAACGCGCCGACAACATGATCGAGCACGAGCGCCGGGGCATGCCGCCATTGCTCGACTTCAAGTATGAAACCGTTCTTGACGCACGCCGCTTTGAGCGCCCCGCGAATTACGCGCTTCTCAGGATCACCGAAATCGGCGACGATTGCTGGGACGATTGCGTCGACATGGCCAAACCTCCGGTGATCGTCGTTGACCCGCGTGCAGGCCATGGCCCCGGTATAGGCGGCTTCAAACGCGACAGCGAAGTCGGTATCGCTATGCACGAAGGCCACCCGGTCTATTTTGTGGTGTTCTATCCTGAACCCGAGCCGGGCCAAACCCTGGAAGATGTGCACCATGCCCTGCGCCAATTCACAGAGGAAATCGCACAGCGCCATCCCGACCATCCACCGGTTCTTTACGGCAATTGCCAAGCGGGCTGGGCGATCACGCTGCTTGCCTCAGATTGCAACGGGCTTGCGGGACCGATTGTCCTAAACGGCTCGCCGCTCTCCTACTGGGCGGGTGAGGCCGGTACCAACCCGATGCGTATTATGGGTGCGTTCGTGGGCGGTACATGGGCTGCACATATGGCAGCGGACTTGGGCGACGGTCGTTTCGATGGCGCGTCGCTCGCGCAGAACTTCGAAAACCTGCAACCTGAAAAGGCGATCTGGGAGAAGTATGTGGATCTCTTCACCAACGTGGACGGTGAACGCGAACGATTCCTGGAGTTCGAACGCTGGTGGAACGGTTTCTACACGCTGAGCCGTGAGGAAATCCTCGCGATCACCGAGAACCTGTTCTTGGGCAACAAGCTCGAAAACGGCGAACTGCGCATCTGCGATGGCTGCACCGCCGATTTGCGACGCATGCAGAACCCGATCGTGATCTTCGCCTCGGAGGGCGACAACATCACGCCACCGGCCCAGGCGCTTGGCTGGATTCCGAAGGTCTATTCCGATACCGCCGCGCTGAAAGCTGCCGGCCAGCGCATCGTCTACTTGATCAACCCTCGTGTCGGGCATCTGGGTATCTTCGTTTCCGCCTCTGTCGCGCGCCTCGAACATCGCGCGATCCTCGAAAGCCTCGAAGAGATCGAGGGGTTGGAACCGGGTCTCTACGAAATGCAGATCGACAACCCAACTGGCGATCCCGACTGCCGTAAATCGGCCTATTCGGTCCACTTCAAACCGCGCGAGGTATCCGATGTAGGCGAAGTCCACCCCGAGGACGCGCTTCGCAACGTTGCGCAGGTCTCCCGCATTGGCGAAGCGGCCTACGATTTGTTCGCTGGACCTTGGATCAGGGCGATGACGACGCCGTACTCAGCCGAAGTCCTTCGCAACATGCACCCCATGCGCTGGAGCCGGTTGATGTTCTCGGCACGCTACAACCCGTGGATGGCCACGGTGAAAACCATGGCCGAGGCCATCCGCCCGAAGCGCCAGCCATTACCAAAAGACGACCCGTCCGTGGCGGCAGAGCGGGAAGCCTTTGAGCGTATAGGGTCCAGCCTCGGCGAGCTGCGGCAAGCCCGCGATCTCGCATTTGCAGCAGTGTTCAAGGCGATGTTCGTGCCCGGCGCAGGTTTTTCAGCGAAAGACAAGGACTGAGCGATGGAGTGGATCACCGAAAACTGGCTCGTGCTTCTGCTCTTGGGTGGCATGATCGCGATGCATCTCTTTGGTCACGGCCATGGCAGCAAAGGCCATGGCGGACGCGCACACCCGCTGACCGGGGATGCACGGAGGAGACAGCGCGAGGCAGCTCCAGACAAAACCGACCGGGATCGAGATGCTAAGGACGGCGACACGAAGTGACCGATGCAGATGTCCCCAGCTCTGCCTCCGAAACCTGCCCAAGCTCCGGCAAGGATGACATAGCTGTCAGACCTCGTTTTGCGGAATGCTGCGATCCGAGTGAATTGCTCGACTTGTCGGGGCGCACGGGACTTGTCATCAAGCTGAACGACGCTCGCAGCCTGGCCTGGCCCGCGGCGATGCATTTGCGCCGAGCGGGAGCCGAACTGGCCATCACCTATGTCAACGAGCGTACCCGGTCGCACGTGGAGCCCGTTGCCCGGCAGCTGGAGGCACCGATCGTTCTGCCCTGCGATGTCGCGGTCCCAGACCAACTCAAAGCCGTTAATGCGGCGATTTCGCAGCGGTGGAGACGGCTCGACTTCCGGCTCCGTGCCATCGGCTCGGTTCCGCCAGCAGATTTGCACGGTCGCCTGACCGATTCCTTGGCCGAGGGTTTTGCCAAGGCGGTGACTGTCTCCGTGCATTCGCTGATCCGCATGGCACGGCTGGCCAAACCGCTGATGACCAAGGGCGGCAGCATCCTAACCCTGAGCTATCTTGGCGCAGAGCGGGTCGTAGCGAATTACAACGTCATGGAGCCGGTGAAAGCAGCATCGGAAGGCAGCGTGCGTTACCTCACGCACGAACTCGGCCCGGGCGGTATCAGGGTGAACGCGATCTCTGCTGGTCCGGTTCAAACCCGTGCTGCGTCCGGGCTGACGAATTTTGGCAGTCATTTGTCCGCAAGCGCCCGTGTCGCACCTTTGCGCCGTAATTTCTCGGGCGATGAGGTCGGCCGAGCCGCACTCCTGCTCGTGGGCGATTATGCCTCTGCCGTCACTGGCGAGGTGCTTCACGTCGATGCGGGAGGGCATGTCGATGGGCCTATTAGGCAAATCAAAACTAGAAAACAGGACAAAATGGGAAGAAGAGAATGAGAGCAAAGGATATTATGACAACCAATATTGTCTCAGTTTCCGAAGAAGGAAGCATCGATCAAGCCGTGGAGTTGATGTTGGACAACCGTATCAGCGCGATTCCTGTTCTGGATGATGACAAAAGGCTTTTGGGTCTCATAAGCGAAGGCGACTTGATGCGGCGAATGCGCGATGGGCAAGCGCAGCGCCGCTCTTGGTGGTTGGAGCTACTATCCAGCGAAGGGGCCGCATTGGACTATATGAAGGCACGCAGTGAGCTTGTAGCGGATGTGATGACCCGCAATGTGATCACGGTCGATGAAGATACGAAAGTAGAGGACATCGCTCTAACCCTCGAACAGAACCGCATAAAGCGTGTGCCTGTAACAAAGGATGGCATCGCTGTTGGTGTTGTATCAAGGGCGGACCTTATACAAGCCCTTGCGTTGTCTAGAAACGGAAGGCTTCCTGTACCAAAACTGGAAGACGAAACCCTGCGTCGGCAGGTATTGAACGCCATTTCAACAGCACCAGGAGGGTCGGTAAGCTCCGTTAGCCTACAAGTAGAGAACGGAAGTGTCACTATCTGGGGCACCGCGGAAGGCGAGGCCGTCAAGCAGGCGATAAGAGTAGCTGCTGAAAACGTCGATGGCGTGCGCTCGGTCCAAGTCTACATGGATAAAGTACCACCATGGGTATATGGGATTTAGCTTTCGTCCGCTTGTGCAAGATTAAAACTGGAAGCTTGCCACTTTTGAATACAGGAATGCCGTCTCATATGCACCGCGACCTTGACCGATTTCACAATGAACTCGCATGTCATCATGGACGGTTTCATTGGTTGGAGAACTGATAGTCGACCACCCTAAGACACTCAGGAATAGCAAGCCGGGAAACCATAGTCGCACTCCAAATGAAGACATGAAATACCTAACGGCACGGCCTCACCCAGAAACCGTAACTTACCCGGCCAGAAGAGATGGCAATTGATCTAGATCAACAATTCTAATCCTCAGAAATGTCGTAAGCGTCCGGCCTCGCTGCTCTGACGGTTCATAGAGTGTGTTGATAGTGTCCACCATTGATAGTGGACATCTTGAGGACGGATATGGCGGGTAAAAAGGGTCAGAAGAAGCGGTTCTGGTCGGATGAGGAGAAGGTGTCGATCTGTGCGCAAACATGCGCGCCGGGGGTGTCGGTAGCGCAGGTCGCGCGGCGGTACGCGCTGAACACCAACCTGATCCACAAATGGCTACGTGATCCCAAGTTTGCGCCTGATCCGGACATCATCGAAGGTGAAGTTGCTGAGACGCCGTGCTTTTTGCCTGTGGAGGTTGTTGACCGGCCTGCCACTGCAGAACTGGGCCACGCGCGTGCAGCTAATGCCTCATCCGGCCACAGCGTGATTGAGATCGACATTGCGGGAGGTCATCAACTGCGGATTGTCGGTGGATACGATCCCGAAGCATTGGCACGGCTGATCCGTGGTCTTTCTACATGATCCCTGTTCCCGCGAACACGCGGGTCTGGCTGTCTGCCGGTGTGACCGACATGCGGCGCGGGTTCACGACGCTTGCGGCGCAGGCCGAACAAACGCTGAAGCAGGATCCGTTCACGGGCCATCTGTTTGTCTTTCGTGGTCGGCGCGGTGATCTGATCAAGATCATCTGGTGGGATGGTCAGGGCGCGTGCCTGTTCAGCAAGCGGCTTGAGAAGGGCCGGTTCGTGTGGCCGTCGGCCAAAGAGGGCAAGATCGCCCTAACCGCAGCCCAGTTGGCGATGTTATTGGAAGGGATCGATTGGCGTGTGCCGCAGCGCAGTTGGACACCGCTCAAGGCGGGATAAATGCACGTGTGGGATTCCCGCCAGCCCGTTGTTTTGCTATGGTCTGGCCATGCTGGACATCGACAAATCTCTGCCAAACGACCCTGATGAACTGCGACAGTTCACGGCGCTTTTGCTGGCCGAGGTGAAGTCGCAGGCCGTCCTGATAGAGAAGTTACGCCATCAACTGGCGGGCCATCGCAATCACCGGTTTGGTGCATCATCTGAGAGCATTGATCAGCTTCAATTGGCGCTGGAAACGAGCGAGATCGCTGTCGCCAAGATGACAGCAAAGCTGCGCCTCCCTGATGAGGAGCCGAAGGATAAACCGAAGCGACGACCGATCCCGGATCACATCCCACGCATGGAAGTGGAGCTGACGACTGGCAACGATGATTGCCCCCAGTGCGGTGGTGGACTGCGCCGCCTGGGCGAGGATGTGACTGAAGAGCTGGAATACGTTCCAGGCCGGTTCATCGTGAACCGCATCGTGCGACCGCGCTTCGCCTGCTCAGGCTGCGAAGCCTTCACACAAGCCGCTTTACCATCACGCCCAATCGAGCGCGGCCGTCCAGGTACCGGCCTGCTGGCGCACGTATTGGTCAACAAATATGCGGATCACCTTCCGCTGTATCGCCAAAGCGGCATCTTCGAACGCGAAGGGATCGACATTGACCGTTCAACGCTGGCCGACTGGGTTGGCAAATCCACGGCGTTGTTGGAACCACTGGCGGATGCCATTGGGCGGCATGTTCTGGCCGGGCCAGCCATCTTTGCCGACGACACACCAGTCAAGATGCTGGCCCCAGGGACCGGTAAGACAGCGACAGCACGCCTTTGGGCCTACGGGCGCGACGAACGACCCTGGGGCAGTGATGTCCCACCCGCCAGTTGGTATCGGTTCTCGCCAGACCGCAAAGGGCAGCACCCCAAGGATCATCTGGCAAAGTATCAAGGCTGGATGCATGTGGATGGATATGCCGGGTTTGAAGACCTCTATCGCTCCGGCGATATCTGCGAGGTGGCCTGCATGGCCCATGTCAGGCGCAAATTTGTGGATGTTCACCGCGCTCAAGGTTCTGCCATCGCCAAAGAGGCCATCAAACGCATCGCACAGCTTTATGCGGTCGAGAAAGAGGCCCGTGGATCACCTCCCGAAAGACGGGTCGAGATCAGGCAAGCACAGGCAAGGCCGATCTTCGATGATCTGGAAACATGGCTGCATACCCAACTGCCCAGTATCTCGGGGAAATCGCCGCTGGCGGGAGCGATCCGCTATGCTCTGACGCGCATGGCGCGGCTCAGGCCATACCTCGACCACGGCATCCTGGAATTGGACAACAACACCGCCGAACGCGCGATGCGATCCGTCGCAATCGGGCGCAAAAACTACCTGTTCGTCGGATCACAGACCGGCGGCCGCGCCGCTGCAATCGCTTATACCTTGATTGAAACAGCAAAACTGAATGGCGTCGATCCGCAGGCATCGCTGGCTGACACACTCGCCCGCATCCCGGATTACAAGATCAACCGTGTCGACGATCTTCTGCCTTGGAAAATCACACCGTAGGGCGGTCAGACCGGACGCATACGAAATGTCAAACTGTCTTTCTGAGGAGGTCGGTGTGTTGAACCCATCTGGAAACCCATGGCTGCGAAGTGATGGCATACTATTCTTGACGGTTGGACTGCTTATCTTCGCCATGCTGCTCAGCGGTGTCGGACATGTCGAGGCGGTTGGTGATCGGCACACGCAAAAGCCTAACATCGAGACACACCTACTTGATGATTTTGAGCATTCCTCCTTCAACTTCGCATCTGCCGATCAGACGCATTGCTCGGTCGGGGCGGGTTGCTACATGGCAATCACGACAGCCTACAGTGACCCAGTCTTTCTTTTGAGCCGCGAAGGCATTAGGCTTCGCAAAGACCGCTATGCAACTCCAAAAACGCCGATTTTTGGCCTTTTTCGTCCGCCGAGAGAAGGGTGGACCTGAGTAGCTCACGCTCTTCAGGAGCGGTGAAAACTTCTAGTTTTCTTCGATAATCCCCAAGGGGTGGACGTGTCACGCTTTAGTTCCGCCCCATGTGCTCGATTAGGCTACTTTCCGTTCGAATGCGACCGGGCTTTTCCAGCCCAATGCTGAGTGCCGGCGTCGTGGATTGTAGAAGCCATTAATGTACTGGAAGATGGCCGCTTCTGCCTGCCGCCTGGTTTGCCACGACCTGCGCCAGATCAGTTCTGCCTTGATCGTTTTAAAGAACGTCTCGACGGCCGAGTTGTCATAGCAATTGCCTTTTCCTGACATCGACACTTTGAACCCGTGCTGGCGCAGGATTTTCTGTTAGTCATGTGAACAGTATTGCGAACCACGATCCGTGTGATGGATGCATCCCTTGGGCGGTTGCCGCAGTGCGATGGCCATCTTCAACGCACGGATTGCGAGATCACGCTTTATGCGGTTGCTCACCGCCCAACCAATGACACGCCGGGAATGCAGATCAAGGATCACAGCCACGTAGAGCCAACCTTCACGGGTCCACACATAACTGATGTCTCCCGCCCATTTCTGGTTCGGCTGATCGGCGCGGAAGTCCCTGTTCAGCAGGTTCGGTGCGATGTTGAAAGCGTGGTTGCTGTCGGTCGTGACCTTGAATTTCTTTGACCTTTCAACCCGAATGCCGTTCTCACGCATGAGCCTACCGACCCGGCGGTGGCCAGTGTCCAAGCCGAGTTCTTTCAGCTCTTCCGTCATTCTCGGACGACCGTAGCTGCCCAAGCTGAGACGAGACTGTTCTTTGATATGGGCCAGAACAATCATGTCTGTTCGTTGCCTTTGGCTGGCAGGTCGGCAGCGATAGGCCCGCAGGCCACGGGAGCTGACACCCAGGACATCGCACATACGCTGCGCACAAAAGGCATCATGGTGTTCTTCGATGAACCTGAACCTCATGGCTTTTGGCCCGCGAAGAACTGCGTTGCCTTTTTTAGAATCTCCCTCTCCTCCTTGAGAATGCGGTTCTCCCGTCGAAGTCGTTCATTCTCACGGGCAAGGTCCAGATCCTTGTCTGACACCACCTCGGTGTCCCGGTGCGCCGTCACCCATTTGTTCAGCGTTGACAAGCCAACACCCAAATCTGAGGCCACTTGTTTGCGCTTCAGCCCACTTGTCAGTGCGATCCGCACCGCGTCAGCACGGAATTCGTCTGTCCGTTTCAGTCCCATAGTTCGTCTCCTTTGCTGCAGTAAATGCTATCAAAGGAGCGGCATCAAACCGCGACACGTCCAGGGTGCAATCTTGGTAACGATGCTGCGGTTGAGGCGTCTACAGGAGTGAAGCAACCTAGCAGGATTTCCGTGATGAAAACAGAAGAAACGGCATACACCGACTCAAACACCCCGAAACCTGGCCAGACTGCCGGGTGCTGTTGCCGCAAGAACACCAGCATGCAAAGCGAGATCGTCAGGTCACGCGGAAACAGTTCGGGCACTGAAAACCGAGAAAGTGACGACGGTCGCACACACTCTAAGACGGTGGGCTTGCGATGAATTCTCACTCTCTTCGCGACCGACTGAAACAGTAGGAGATATCCGATGACAAAAATGACCACGATCGCCACCGCACTTGCCATGTCGCTCGCAACGCCAGGACTGCTATCGGCCGAGGGCCAACACGACCATAACAGCGGTGGGGCTGCCAAAAACGATGCGCCTGAGCACGCCAGTGGCCAAGTTGGCATGATGCAGAACATGATGGGTATGATGACGCGAATGCACAACGCAATGATGGGCGGCCATGCTCAAGGAAACGCGATGGATATGGATCGATCTATTATGAAGTTTATGATGGGGCCTGGCACGAGGGGCATGTCATCTCCGGAAACAGGCAGAGAAGAGATGCGTGCCAAACTGAACGAATTTGATGTGAATAAAGATGGTGTACTTTCACTCGTTGAATTTGAGGCACTTCATGCCGCGATGATCCGTGAGACGACGGTTGACAGGTTTCAGCATCTTGACGCGGACGGCGATGGCGCCATTACCGAAACTGAAATTACCGCTCCAATCGAGCGGATGAGGATGCCAAGCGCAGTTCCAAGGCAGCACGGACAAGAACCTCAGAACAATTGAGCCAAAGCATAGTCTTTCTGCGAGGCAAACAGGAAAGAGCGCCAACTTCCAATGATGGAAGTTGGCGAAGTGATTGACCGGCTTGGGCACTCCAAAGCGCAAAATTTGCCAAGCGGTACTGATTACCTCTTTCAAAAAAAACAAATGGATGCTCGACAATGAATACACACCGAGAAACCGCACACGCCGCGATGGAAGAAAGAAGCTTTGTCTGCCCGATGCACCTCGAAGTACGTCAGAAAGAACCTGGCGACTGCCCAAAATGCGGTATGCATCTAGTGCCCGAAGCGGAGATTGAAGAACACGGGCAAAGCGCGCACCATCACTCTGGCGCTAATGACATACTAGGTGCTGACTACGATACGGTGCCACTGGAGTACGACGGCGTCGTTTACACCTGCCCAATGCATGCGCAAGTGCGCCAGGCACATCCCGGTTCATGCCCGATATGCGGTATGGGTTTGGAACTGGAAAACGCGGCTATGGAGGAAGATGGCCCAAACCCCGAGCTCGTCGATTTTACCAGGCGCTTCTGGGTAGGTGCCGTTCTAACGCTGCCGTTGCTCGTTTTCACCATGGGACCATATGTTGGTTTCCCTGAAGTACGCGAGATATTCGGTGAGCGAACGACGCTTTGGATTGAATTGGTGTTGGGTACCCCAGTTGTATGGTGGTGCGGCTGGCCGTTCATGGTACGGGGTTGGAACTCGTTTAAAACTTTGAATCTAAACATGTTTTCCCTAATCTCCATGGGGGTTTCGGCCGCATGGGCGTTCAGCGTGGTGGCCGTTCTTATGCCGGAAGTTTTCCCTAATGGTTTCCGCGATAGCGAAGGCCACGTTGGTGTCTATTTCGAGGCGGCAGCAGTAATTGTAACACTCGTTTTGTTAGGTCAGGTTATGGAGTTGCGCGCGAGAGAGGGCACCGGCAAAGCGATACGGGCACTCCTCGATATGGCCGCCAAGACCGCTCGCATCCTTAACGCAGATGGCAGCGAGGAGGAGGTGCCTCTGGATGATGTAAAGGTAGGCGACAAGGTTAGGGTCCGACCCGGTGACAAAGTGCCCGTCGACGGTGTCGTGGCGGAAGGGCATTCGTCCATAGATGAAAGCATGATATCGGGAGAGCCAATCCCCGTCGAAAAGGTTGTGGGCGACACAGTCACCGGAGCAACCATAAATGGGACCGGATCTCTGGTTATTGAAGCTACGCGCGTCGGGTCAGACACCGTGCTGTCACAAATTGTGGAAATGGTCTCAAACGCTCAGAGATCACGTGCACCAATCCAGAAATACGCGGATCAAGTTGCAGGATTGTTTGTGCCGGCTGTTATTGTGATTGCAGCCTTGGCCTACGTCGGTTGGGCCATATGGGGACCCGCTCCCGCCCTGTCTTATGCCTTGGTCGCAGCCGTTGCGGTTTTGATAATCGCATGTCCGTGTGCATTGGGTCTGGCGACCCCAATGTCAATTATGACAGCCACCGGCCGTGGTGCGCAAGCGGGCGTATTGATCAAGAACGCGGAAGCATTGGAGCGGTTTGAAAAGGTCGACACTCTGATCGTGGACAAGACAGGTACACTCACGATGGGCCAACCGCGCCTCGTTGCAGTTTTACCTGAGGCGGGCCATCAGGAAGAAGAGGTACTACGCCTCGCTGCGACCCTAGAAAAAGGATCCGAGCATCCTTTGGCAGAAGCCATCGTGGCCGGAGCCGAAGAACGCGGGGTAGCTTTGGCCAAAGCCAGCGATTTCCAAGCTATCACCGGTAAGGGCGTAACGGGCGTGGTTGACGGTTACACGGTCGCCCTCGGTAATCACAGACTGGTCAAAGACCTCGGGCTTGATGCCGGCGATCTGATCGAGATGGCCAATTCCCGAAGAGACGACGGTGAAACAGTGATGTTTGTAGTGGTGGACAACGCGCTTGCCGGGCTTGTGGCCGTGTCCGACCCGGTCAAGGAAACGACGCCCGCTGCGCTCGAAGCTCTGCATAAATTGGGCTTTCGGATCATTATGGCCACGGGCGACAATGAGCGCACCGCTAGAGCAGTAGCAACCAAACTCGGTATCGATGAGATTCGGGCTGATGTTCTACCGGAAGACAAGGCTGCAATTATCAGGGATCTACAGTGGCACGGTAAGAAAGTCGCTATGGCCGGCGATGGTGTCAACGATGCTCCTGCACTGGCACAAGCAGACGTGGGCATTGCTATGGGAACTGGCGCAGACGTAGCCATCGAAAGCGCCGGTATAACTTTGGTGCAAGGTAACCTTGACGGAATCGTCCGAGCACGCCGATTGGCGCGCGCAACGATGCAAAACATTCGCCAAAACCTATTTTTTGCGTTGATTTACAACGCGAGTGGTGTGCCGGTCGCAGCCGGACTTTTGTATCCGCTTTTTGGTATCTTGATCAGCCCAATGTTCGCTGCTTTCGCGATGAGCGCATCATCGATCTCGGTAGTGCTGAATTCACTCCGCCTCCGTGGCGTTAAAATCTGAAAAGGAACGACAAAATGCATGACCATACTGAACAAGATCGTCAGAACGTAACTGGCGGAGATGCTCATCCACCGTCCTTCTGGAAATCTCGTGCTGGGGTCTATTTGATCGTTGCACTTGTGCTCGGCGGCTTGCTTCTAGGTTTTGAACATCGCGCGCATATCTTGGCCAGCAATTGGCTACTTTGGCTTCCGCTAGTGCTGTGTGTTGGCATGCACTTCTTCATGCATGGTGGGCATGGGGGTCACGGGTCAGGAGAGGACGAGAAATGACGGACCTAGGTGCTTCCTACGGACTATGGCTACTTGTATTCATCAACTCAGCGGTTTTCATACTTTTCGCATTCAGCTTTTTCAAACCACAGACGTCGCGGGACTGGCGAAGCTTCGGGGCCTTCAGCGCCTTTATTGTGGCTCTTTTTGTCGAGATGTACGGGTTTCCGCTAACCATTTTCTTCCTGTCTGGGTGGCTACAGTCCAACTGGCCCGGTATAGACTGGTTCGCCCATGACAGCGGGCACCTACCGGAGATGATGTTTGGCTGGAAATCGAACCCGCATTTCGGCCCATTCCATCTCATCAGTTTCGTCTTGATCGGTGCAGGCTTCTGGTTGATTTCGGTGGCTTGGCACCACCTTTGGTCTGCACAACGGGCCGGGCAGTTGGCCGTCACGGGCCCCTACGCCCGGATACGGCACCCACAATACGTTGGCTTTGTCCTAATTATGGCGGGCTTTCTAGTCCAATGGCCGACACTGCTGACGCTGGCAATGTTTCCGGTGCTGGTATGGATGTATGCGCGTTTGGCCCGAAGCGAGGAAGCTGACAGCAGGGCCCGTTTTGGCAAAACCTGGGACAGGTATGCAGAGACTGTTCCTGCATTCGTACCGCGATTGCGCGAAGCTGCCACGCCGTGATCGAGGCGACATTTTGGGGCCAGATTGATCGCACAGACAAACTGGCCGCTTCGTACCTGTTAGACGACCGTGACCAAGCCAGTCTTTCGTCGCCAATAAACCAGAATTTCGTTCATACGGGCTGTTCAACCAATGTTCAGTTGGGTGGAACGATATGCATCATTGGCCACCTAAACGACACACGGACACTGAGCGCCACCCGCACCCGTTTTCCCGGAACAACGAAAGTACCAATGAGTGGATGTCAAATCCGGAATTGAAAACCAAGAAAGACGAGATAACGAATGAATCACAACCACAGCAAGGACGGCTACAAGGCAAATTCGATCACGCTCGGCGGGGCCATCGCCATGGGCACGGGAGTGATGATCGGCGCGGGGATATTCGCGCTTACCGGACAGATTGCCGAGTTGGCGGGGCCGCTCTTTCCGCTCGCTTTCATCATTGGCGCGATCGTTACCGGGTTCAGTTCATACAGCTACATCAAGATGTCCAACGCCTGGCCCTCGGCCGGTGGCATCGGGATGATTCTGCAGAAATGCTATGGCCCCGGCGCGGTTGCCGCTGGCGCCGCGCTTCTGATGGCGCTCAGCATGGTCATTGCGGAAAGCCTGGTTGCCCGGACTTTCGCCACCTACCTCTTGCGTCCCTTCGACATTGATGGCGGCCCCCTCATTCCGATCCTCGCTGTCACCGTGATCTTGTTCGCGTTCCTCGTCAATATCGCCGGAAACCGATCCATCGGGCTGTTTTCAATGATCATGGCCGCGATAAAGATCGGAGGCATTGCACTGTTCGGGATCACGGCTCTGTGGTCGAGCGGGTTTGAGTTTGCGGTCTCATCCCAAGATGAAGGTGCATTTGGCGCGACCGGCTTTATCGCCTCTGTCGCGCTGGCCATCCTTGCCTTCAAGGGGTTTACCACAATCACTAACAGCGGTGCTGAGATAACTGAACCGCATCGCAATGTCGGACGGGCCATCGTGATCTCAATTGCACTGTGCGTGCTTGTTTACCTGCTGGTCGCTTTCGGGGTCGGGTCGAGCCTGAGCATCGACGAAATCATCGCTGCAAAGGACTACTCGCTTGCCGAGGCTGCGGAACCGGCTCTTGGGCAAGTCGGCTTTTTACTGACCGTTCTGCTGGCGGTCGTGGCAACGGCCTCAGCCGTTCTGGCCAGCGTTTTCGCAGTTTCGCGCATGCTGGCCATGCTGACTGACATGGAAATGATTCCACACAGCCACTTCGGCATGTCGGGACCGATCCAACGTCATACGCTGGTTTACACAGTGGTCATCGCCTCGTTCCTCGCCGTCTTTTTTGACCTGAGCAGGATCGCCTCGCTGGGGGCATTTTTCTATCTGATCATGGACATGGTCGTGCATTGGGGGGTTTGGCGATTCCGCAGGCAGGAGATCGGTGCATCCAGTGTCGTAATTCTAACCGCGCTCAGTTTCGATGCAATAGTTCTGGTCGCCTTTACCACCATGAAACTGCAAAGCGACCCATCAATTGTAGCATATGCCGCCATCGCGATTATCGGAGTCTTTCTGTTCGAGAGGGTCTATTTGTCTCGGTGGCTGGCGCCAGAAAAGGATGCGGCGCACAGTTGACGGATCAGGTCTCACGTTCTGTTCGCGAAAGCCGTCTTACAGGGGCCACAATACAAATGGGCGGCACTTGCTCTCAGCGTGGTTGCCGCGAACTCGCGAGTGGCAGCCTTATATGCCCTTTTGCATCATCTGCCTCTGCGCATGGGGTTTGGCACAGTCGCTATCAAAGCGCCACTGATCGACTGGATCAACCAGGGTCTTCTGACGGACTGTTTCCTACTGATCGGCCTGCATACCAAACATGAGATAACGTCGGGCACCTTGTCTGAGCAATGGAGCGGTCGCTGTCCCGGCAATTCACGATGAGTCTGTTTATCGTGAGTGCTGCCTTCGGTGCCTCGCCGCTACGGCGAAGCTTCCCGTCATTGCCGGATCAACAATCGCGGCCATAGCTGCGAGGGCGGCCGCCACGGTAGGAAAGTCAGTTGCTGAGTAGGCGCAGGGACACGCCAACCTAGTTGTCCGGCTTGACGCAAGGTTTCCAATCCCACAGCCGGTTCATTGTCGAAAACAGGAAGGACGCGGACCAGGCGATCAAGAGCAATCCGTTGAGGGCCTCAACCCCGGTAAGAAACCGCAAATGCTCTTTCGGAACGATATCTCCGATCCCGAGCGAAGTATAGATGACAGCCGAAAAGTACAGGTAGTCGAGAGAGGTATCCATATCGGCACCTTCGAAAGTACCGACTTCAAGCACCTCCGCCGCGAACCAGAACCCACCTGCGAAGAGCCCGATTTGAAGGAGATGAGTGATGAACAGTATAGTTACAATCGACAGAACCCGAGTGTGGGGCTGCATTGGGATCGAAGTCATTCGTCCGGAGCAGAACCTCAGTGACGCCAACTGCACACAAGCGGTTGCCAGAAAAAGTGTTACGGAAATCAGAAATGAATACATCATTGCATGGCGCCTTTGGCTTAGTGGATGTTTTAATCACTAATTCTGCTTATAGTGTACCGCCGTGATTAACTGTTGTCCTGAGCACGTTGGCCTTTAGGTGCAGCTGACATGTGGTGGAAATTTGAGGTGAAGGAAAGCAATTTAATAACATAATAAACCTTATCAGACTCAGAATACCTGCTGCGGCGTACCCCTGCCTCAGCCGCGACGATGGGCAAAACTTTGCCCAACAGGACCACTCCGCCTCGCTGCATAAAGTCACCATGCTATCTTATTCAACCAAATGGCGAGCTTGATCGACACCTTTAGAAACCGAAAATCACACAGTATCAGCCGCTTCATCGTCGAATGTATAGTATATTGCGTGGTTAAATACGCCACATCATGGCCGAGCTTCGGTCATGAATCTGAAGGAACGAGTAGGTCTGAATCTTCAAGATGCCCGGCGCGCCAAGGGCATCAGTCAGGAGGAATTGGCGCATCGTGCAAGTGTGAACCGCGGCTATGTCGGCAAGATCGAAAACGCCAAGTATTCCGCCTCGCTGACAACGCTCGAAAAGATCGCCCAAGCTCTGAACATCGATCCTTCGGAACTTCTCAAACCCCGCAGCTAGGAGGCCGGACGACACCCTGCTCCGGGATGGCGGGTGGATGATCGTCCGCTCAAAGGCGTGCCCGTGCGCGAAGGCGTAGCAATCGTGAACGGGTCAGAACTTGTCGTCTGGCAAGAGCATCTCTGGAACACCGGCGACCGCACGCGGGTCTGGCTCGTAAGGCCCGAGGAGATTTGCGTAGTCAATATCATCGAACGAGATATCGATCTCGATAGATCCGGACCCGCCTAGTCTAGCGCGCCTTGTTCGATTGCGAGAGAACCGTTCCTGCCAACGATTTCGTGTCACTGCTGTACTTGTCGCTTTGCAGGACCTTGGAGGCTTTGTCCTCCATCGCCGCCCCCGTCTGTTTACCAGTCCCGGACTGCGCCAGCGCGGATGCCGCCAGGCTCTTGGCGGTTGCGGAGGCGTTCGGGTCGCTTAGGGTGGCCGCTGCCTGCGATGCGACTTTCCGCGAGGTGCGTTTCGTGTTCTTGCCCATGATACTGCTCCGTAAGGCGATTCTGTTCCTGTTTTGTTTACACCCTATGGCGCGACCCGTCTATCAAATCTTTACACTTATTTCACTTATTCCGTTTATTTTTCTTGCATGCGTGACTCCCTGGGTACATCTAAGGGGGTGAACCGAGGAGAAAAACCATGGCCGATACCGCGGAAAGACCAGCCCAGAGCGGCCTCATGGAGCGCCCGCCGACGCCGGAAGAAATCGACAGTGCCGCGCATGCCGCAACGGCCATCGCCGTGGCTATGGAGCTGGACGGAGGCTTGAAAGTCTCGGGAGAGAACGGCGATCCGGTCTCCATCGCGCCAGAGGTTGGAAAACTGATCATCGAACTGCTCGGCCATGTGAGCAATGGCAACATGGTCACGCTGGTTCCGGTAGGCACCATGCTCACAACCCAACAAGCCGCTGACATGCTGAACGTATCCCGCCCTCATCTCACGAAGTTGCTCAAGGAGGGGAAAATCCGATTTGAAGAGGTGGGCAAGCACCGGCGCGTGCCTCTGATGGCGCTCATGCAATACCGGGAAGAGAAAGAGCGGCGCCAGGAGCAGGCGATGCGCGACCTTGCGCGATTGGGTCAGGAGTTCGACAACGCATGAGTTTTGTGGCCAACCCATTCGTGGTTGTCCTCGATGCCAACGTCCTGTTTCCGTTCCGGGTTCGGGACGTCCTCTTAACGTTCACACAAGAAGGCCTGTTTCGGGCCAGGGTCACCGATGAAATCCTCGACGAATGGACACGCAACCTGATCGCGCTCAAACCACATCTCGAAGAGAGCGTTCGCCAGCAGGAAGCCGCCATCAGAGAGACCTTCGAAGAATGCTTCGTGACCGGATACCAGCCCTTGATTGCTGGTCTGGACCTGCCGGACCCGGACGACAGACACGTTCTCGCGGCGGCGATTCGATGCTCGGCACAGGTTATTGTGACAGAAAACCATCGAGACTTCCCAAGCGAAGTTCTCTGCGAGTATGGCGTTGAAACGCTCGGCTCGGATGACATGCTCGCCAATACCTACGACCTGTATCCATCTGGCGGCGCCCGTGCACTCCGCCGCGTGAGAAAAAGGTATGAAAACCCGCCGATGACGCCGTCCGAGTTCCTGCTCGACCTAACCCGGCATGGCCTGTCGAAACTGGCGGCGCAGGCCCGTGCCGATATCGAATACCTTTAGTTGCCGAACGACGCCTCAGTATCTGACCCAATCGGTGTAATCCATGGCGCCGTCGTAATCGCCATACTCCATCATGACGGCGCGGCTATAGAAGGTCCAAAGCCCACCCGAGCCAGGTGTCGGGATGTCCTGACCGTTTTCCGACGCGAACGAAGCCGGCCAAGGCGAATGTGAGCCGTAGACGCGCACGATGTAATGACAGTTCTTGTTTTCATGATCGCAGGATCTGATGGACCAGTCCCACTGACGTGGTTCATCGCGCGGCTCATAAGATCGACCGCGCCACCAAAGCACGCGCGTTCGGCGTAGCCATTCGTAGTCCGGTGTCGAAATATCGAGAGCATCCTCTCCACCCGGTCCGCCCAAAGCAACCGGAACGGCAGCATAGGTGCAGACCCCAAAGGGTGGCCGGCTCGGCCAGGGCGTAATCCGCCGGATCATTTCGGCATAGGCGGCTGAACACACAGCACTCGACGGAAACCCCCCGGCCATACACAGCATGATGGCGCAATCCATATCGTAGGCACGGGCTTTCTGGGCATCGACCGTCAGCCCGGCTGCCAGAACCAGTGACGCAAGGCGGGTGTGTCTCATATCGGCCTCCTGGAGTGATTAGGCCAATTCTCGCTCAAAATACGTATTGCGCAATATTATATATTGCGAAGTGATGGCTTTCTGCGGAATGCTGCCGATTGTAGAAGGACTCCCAGTGGGGGAGTCCGGTGCCGATCGCAAGAGACCAAATCTTGATTACTATTGATGGGGTGAAGGACCTCATCGGGTCGGGAGTCGACTTCCGCTGTCGGTACGAGCTTGTCGAGTTCACGGACGATGGGAAGCCCCGCTATCAGTGTGTCTACCTGCGCGAGGGAGAGCCAGAGGCGATCCTGGTCTCGACACGGTTCGGACCTTACGGACCAGAACCCCGCCTCTTCAACATCTGGCCCGGCCTCTTCAAACATCACCACGAGTTCGGCGATGGTCGCACTCTGTGTTTTGACAGCGACTACTCTATCCCCTTCGATGCTCCCGGCGGAGGCGATGATCTTCGGAGCGGACGGAAGCGTCAGAACAACTGACGGCTGGACGGTTCACGGCCAGGTAGACAAGAACCCCCCGCCCACACACTCTCAGAACTTTGCGACCACGGCCCGGTCGGATGTGCTGGCGGCCATTCATGCGACAGCTTCAAGACATGAACGCAACCGAGCCCTACGAGCACTCGAGATCAGCTCCGATGACTGGCTGGCTCTATTCCGCGCCTTGATCGAAGCTGAAAGCGCTTATCGCCCTGACGCCATCAGTGGCAAAGGCGCTTATGGTCTCGGCCAACTCATGGCCGCCACCGCACGCGACCTTGGCGTCGACAGAACCGATATCGCGCAGAACCTCGACGGGTCAGCACGGTACCTTTTGGCGCAGCTAGAATCCTTCAACGATGTCGATCTGGCGCTGGCCGCCTACAACGCCGGGCCGCATCGCGTCGTAGAATACGGGGGCGTGCCACCCTTCACGGAAACACGCGACTACATCGCCCGGGTGCATCGCATTCGAGCGCGCCTTTCCGGCGCAGCCACGCAAGACCTGACCGGACCGACGATGCGCGACGCCACGCGTCCCGTCGTCGTGCTCGACCTGAAGTAAGACCTGAAACGAGGGAAACCGATGCGAAGATTGCCTCCAGGATACCTGCCTCCAATCATTGGCCTTCTGGCCTTATGGGCCTCCCCTGCCCTTGCCCAGGACCTCTCGCCCATCCAGACAATGCTCGAGACAATCGAAGCGGCGCTCACCGGCCCAATCGGCATCGCGGTCGCGACGCTCGCCGTCATCGGCACTGGCTTCATGTGCATGATGGGGCGGCTCAACTGGGGATGGTTCGCCTCCGTGGTGATCGGGATCGTCCTGATCTTCTCCGCGGGCACCATCGTTGACGGGTTTACCTGATGGCCATGCGATCCCCTCTCTTTCTCGGGTTGGCCCGCCCACCGAAATATCTCGGCTTGCCGGTCGGATATCTCGTCGTGCTCACGCTTGGCGTGGTCCTGCCCTTTATCTGGACGAAGTCACCGGTCTTCTTTCTGGTCGGCGCGCTCGCCTATCCTGTCCTCTGGTTTGTTGCCGACAAGGAACCGCATTTCTTCGAAGTTCTGCGCGTCTCTTACGGCACGGTGCGCGGCACGCGCAATCGAGCGCTTCACGGCGGAGACAGCTATGGCGCTTGACGGGATGAAATATGCAAAGCCCAGCCCAGCGGTCATTGAAACCAGCGGCACAGCTCTGACACGCGAAAGCCATCTCGCCGAGCATTTGCCCTACGTCGCCTTCGCCAAACCCGACGTCATGGTCTTGCGGGAGGGCGATCTGATGGCCACGCTCCGCCTCGGGGGACTTGCGGCACCGACGACACCGGACGTCGATCTCGATGCCATGAAACGCGCGGTCGCGGCGGTTATCGCGCAAACGGGCAATCTCTACGGCTTTTATGTCCATCGCATATTTGTGCCTCAGAAGCTCGCGATGCGTCCTGTACAAGGTGACAGCTTTGCAGCCGAGATCGACCGACGCTGGCAAACTCACATCGCGCAACTCACGCCCAAGAAACCGCAACTTTATCTGAGCATCTTGCGACGTCCGGAGATCGGGGCACGGGTCCCGCTGTTCAACGCCTTTGCCAAGCGAACCTGGATGAAAGACCGCGCGGGTCGCGCGCGGGAACTCGATGAAGTGGCCGGGTTTTTCGAGACTGCGCTTGCACCTGCAAAACCCGTTCGTCTCGACAACACCACCGGCGAATGGCTTGGGTTTCTTGCCACGCTGCTCACCGGCCAATACGCCCCGATTGCGCGACCAAACGCCCCCCTGCCCCTGGGCTACGCGCTTGGGTCCTGCCGAGCGACTTTTGACGGAGATACGGCTCGGATCACATGTGGCACGACGGGCGAGACACGGTATGGGGCCCTCTTCAGCATCAAGAGCTATCCCGCGCTTACGGATGTCTCTCTGTTTGACGGTCTCGACCTTCCGCTTGATATCGTGCTGACCAATTCCTTCACGCCGATCCCCACAAACATCATGGCAGAACGGATTCAACGGATCGTTCGGCAGATGCGTGCGGCCGATGACGCGGCAGTCTCCTTGCGGGATCAGCTCATGGAAGCGGCCGATGATCAGGAAGCCGGGCGCATTGCGTTCGGCGATCATCACCTATCCATCGCCGTCTATGCGCCCGATCAACCGACGCTCGAACAGGCCGCAGCCGAGATCAAACGTCTGGGGCAGGAAATCATGGCCGTGATCGTGCGAGAGAACATGGCCCTCAAGGCAACCTATTTTGGGCAGGCTCCCGGCAACTACGGCTACCGTGCTAGAAAGACACCGATCTCCACGATCAACTTTGCGGATTTCTCGGCGCTGCATGGATGCGTCGAAGGACGTTCGGATCGAGAGACACCGTGGGGAGCGCGCCTAACGGTCTTCCCGACGACGGGCACCTCTGCCTACGGCTTCAACTTCCACGAACCCGGATCGCCCGAGCGCGAACCGACTGTTGGCCATACGCTTGTTCTGGGTCGCACGGGCAGCGGCAAGACCCTCACGACTGCTTTTCTCGCAGCCCAAGCGCAGCGGGTCGGCGCGCGGCTGTTTTTCTTCGACAAGGATCGCGGGCTCGAGATGGCGGTGCGCGCCCTGGGCGGTCACTACAATACGATCCTTGCCGGTATCCCGACGGGCCTCAACCCGCTGCAGACAGAGACGGATGAACGCGGACGGGCCTGGCTGTCGGAATGGCTGGCGACGCTTCTGGCGCGGGCGGGCGATCTGTCCGGAGAGCAGTCTCGGCACATTCAGAGCGCGGTGTCGCAAAATGCGGATGCCGGCCCCTCGTTGCAACGGTTTGTCTCGTTCCAGACCTTGTTCCAATCGCTCGACGACGATGGCGAGTTGCAGGCGCGTGTTGGGGAATGGGCACCGGGCGGTCGTTATGGCTGGGTCTTCGGTATGCCGCAGGAAAACGATGCCATGCACATGGACGGCGACATTGTCGGATTCGACATGACCGAGATCCTCGACATGTCGACCGAACGCATGGCCGTCCTGTCCTACATCCTGCGCCGGAACGAGCGGATCGTGGAAGATCGCCGACCGACAGTGATTGTTCTGGACGAAGCCTGGAAGCTTCTCGACGATCCCTATTTCGCGGCGAGACTTGAGAACTGGCTCGTCACCCTCCGCAAGATGAACTGCGTCGTCGTGATGATGACCCAATACCCCAGCCAATTGCGAGAGGCTCGGGTCGGCAAGACCATCATCGAGACGGTACCCACGCAGATACTCTTCCCCAACGAACGGGCGACGCCCTCCGACTACGACTTCCTGCGCGTGAACGAAAAAGAAGCCGAGCTGCTGACAAAACCCACAGCAGGTCAGCGTATCGCGCTGGTGCGATCCGCGGGCGACAGCGTCTTTGTCGATGCGGATCTCACAGCACTTGGACCACTTCTTACCATTTTGGGGGGAGGACGATCCGCTGAGGCCCAGCTTGGCAACGACTGGCGTAGCTCTCCTGAATTCTGGAGGCAGCTATGCGGTTAGCTCTGATCTTTCTGGCAACCATACTCACCGCCTGTGAACGCTACACGGATGCCACCTCTCCGTGCTTTAGCCGCGACGGCGCGCCTGCCGTGAGCCGGGCCAGCACAGAGGTACTCTCCTTTGCTGCGCAAGGCACCAAGGACTGCGACTTCGAAGCGATCGGGCGCAGCCCATGAAACCAGCGGCCTCTCTCATTGCCATTCTGGTCTGCTCGACGCCCCTCGCCCAAGCACAAGGCGTGCCGACGCAAGACAACGCAGGGCTTGGGCAACTTTTCACAATCCTCTCAAAACTGGGGGACGATATGGAGGCGCAGCGCGACCAACTGAACACGGGAGAAACGCTCTCATCGGTTCAATCCGATCAGCTTCGGGTGCTGGAGGCGATGTCAGCCGCGCTCACCGGCCCGGGGCTCGACATTCGCGCGCTGGAAGGAAACGCGGACTTCCCTGCGGGCGATGTCTACCCCGTTGCCACCAATCATCCCATGGACAGCCGCCTCTTCGGGGAGGGACGCGAGACCGTCGAGATGATGATTGTGCGGGTGGCCGATGAATATGCCGGAGCGGCCGGAGTGCGGCGGGCCGGTCTTTCGTCCTCCCAGTGGCGCTGCCTTTTCCAGGCGCTGATCAAACAGGAAAGCCGGTTCAGCGTCACCGCGCAAAGCCCCGTGGGCGCCTATGGCTTGACACAGCTGATGCCGGGAACAGCGTCCGACATGGGCGTCGACCGCTACGATGTGATGGACAACCTCCGCGGCGGCGCGCGGTACATTACGACGCAGCTGAACACCTTCGGAAACATCCCGCATGCACTTGCCGCCTATAACGCCGGACCTGGCCGGGTCCATGAATATGGCGGCGTGCCACCCTTTGCCGAAACCCAGGGCTATGTCCGGAATATCTCGCGGTTCTACAACGAATACCTCGCCGTTGTTGGTGGGGCGGATGCGCTCGGCACGCTCTCGCCGTCGGACATGGCGCTCGCAGAGTACAGCAGCGTCTCAGAAGCCAGTGTTTACTACGCCGCCGATAGCCACGCCACGACCGAGCAAGTCATCAATAGGCTCGCCGCGATCATCCGGCAGATCGACGAGACGCCGGATATCAAGCGCGCGTTCGAGATCAACACCTACGCCAAGGCCGAAATCGGCCGCATCCTCAACCTTCGCGTTCGTCTGATGGCTGCCAACCGTCAGCGCGAGGCAGCCCATGGCCAACATCTGGCCGCGGACCGGCTCTCTGAGCGCGACTTCATGCGCATGGGAGTCATCCGATGAAAGGAAAAACCTTCGGCACCGCCTTCGCCACCCTTCTCGCCGTCACACCCGCAGATCAAGCCGATGCCCAAGGTGTCCCGACATTCGACAATTCGAACCTTCGGCAATTGGTCCTGCAGCTCGAACACATGGCAGAGGATCTGAATGTCCAGCTGCAACAGCTCGCGACGATGCGGCAGGAGTTGGAAACGCAATTGAGCCAGCTTCTGAACCTCGAGGGGCAACTGGCCTCTCTCATCGATGGCAATGAATTGGGCCAGCTTTTTGCGACCGTCGAGGAGTTCGAGAGGGTCCGTGGCAAGCTGACAGCACCACTCGCGACAGCTGAAGCCATTTCGAGCGGTGACTTTCTTAGCGGCTTTCGACCGGGGGCGGAGCTGGATGCTGCCGTTGAACGGGTTCTGTCCGGCAGCGGGTTCACCCAAGAACGCCTGACATCCTTGGCAACCAGCGATGAGCCCGCAGACAATCGGATCGCAACGCAAGCCGGGTCCAGCGCGATGCTGTCGGTGGCCGCACAGGAAAGTCATGTCGAAGCCGGGGAAAGCCTTGGCCGTCTTGAGGCCATGGTGGGGCTCATCGACGACCAAGGCGGTCTGAAAGCCGCGGTCGATCTCAACACGCGCGTGACTGCCGAACTCGGCATCATCCTCACGCAGATCTGGCGTCTGGAAGCGGCCGCCGGCGTCAATGGCGGGCAGTTGGGTGTCGTTGATGCCGCGACCCTCGCCGAGGAGCGAAAATTCCGCTCCATGGAGGTGCCGAAATGATCCAATTGACCCCCATTCTTCTGACCGCGTTTGCGCTGGTCTGCATGCCGCTGACATTGAGCGCTCAAACCTCCCAGGGCGGGTTCGAAACCATGGCGCAACCGACCGAAGACCAAACAGAATGCAAGGCTCCGCGGCCGCCAAAGGACCTCGCGGAAAGCGCATATATCCGCAACGGCTACCGCGCGATTTTGCGCATCATGGCCGCTGAAGCATGGAGAGAGACTGGCTCCTGTGACTGCCTTCTTACAGAGATTGAGTGGGATGAGGTCTTGGAGGCAGGGGAGGAATATCGCGTCTCGGACGATCCCAAACGCCCTTTCGACACTTCGGAACTAAGGGAACACGCTGATAAGCTATTGGCTGAACGGGACGCGGCCTGTTCTTCCTGATGGGTATCATACGAGACATACTCGAACAGGTCGATGAAGCTATCGACACTGTGGCCGAGTCCGGTTTTGCAGATGGCGCTGCCGTTGTTGGTGATGTTCTGTCGGTTGGCGGAATAGTCTTGCTGATTATACTCGGCATATCAGTTGTCATGCAGCTGCGTCCGATGACCTTTGGCAGCGCATTTGCCTTTGGGCTCAAACTGTCCCTGATTTCTATTTTTGCCCAAAGCTGGGACAACTTTTCCGTCGTGTACCGCATTGCGGTCGATGTGCCAGATAGCATCGGGGCAGCAATACTAGACCTGACCGACACCGGTGACGAAGCAGGGGTCTACGAAAGCCTCGACAGCATGGTGAACCGGATCACCGCCTATGGTGACGCCATCGGCGACCGTGCGGGCTGGGTGTTTGGCGCAGTGCTCGGGGCGATTTTCTTCGTTCTGTCCGCCATCTTCGCAGCCGTCACCGCCGGGATCATCGCCTACGCGCGTATCGTTTTCACACTGATGATCGTCATCGCGCCGTTCATGATCCTGACGTCGCTCTTCAAACCGACCCAATCGCTTTTCGAAGCCTGGACACGGGCAACCATCGGCTATGCCTTGATGCCTGTGGCCGCTGCCGGAGCCGCCGGGATCATCGTCGCCATCGCTGAGTCTATTGGCGACGCCTCCGCCGACCCGGACAACGTCGAAACGGTCAGCCTGATCCTGCCGTTCCTCGTGATCTTGCTCCTTTCAGCTGGCGTGATGGCCGCCGTCCCGTTCATCGCATCCAACCTCACAGGTGTCATGGGCATCGCCTCGAATGCGATCGGCCTGACGGGATTGGCGCGACGCGGCGTGGTCAACGCTGGAGAGTATGGCGCGGGTGGTGCAGGACGCATCTTGACCGGCAGAACGCCGTACGAGCTACGACGCGAAGTGAGCGGTGCGGCCACGAAGAGCAACGAATTGATCCGCCGGACGCCTGCAGCCGCGCTCGCGCTGACAAAATCCTTTCGCAAGACATGACCCGCGCGGAGTTCGATCAGGACGCTTTCGAGGCCGACTTCATCTTTGGGCCACGCAGGCGCGAGCGTTTTGCCTACTTTGTCGCCGCTGCTGGTGTGATCATCGGTTTGGTCGGTTTCGTGGGAGCCGTTGCTTTGTTCCCGCTCAAGACGGTCGAGACCTTCGTGGTCGTCGTCGACAAGGAAACCGGCGAAATGGACCGTGTTGCCGCTGTCGAGGCGCTCAGCCTCGACGAAAGTGATGCGATCATTCAGGCTAATCTGGTCGCCTACGTGGATGATCGCGAAACCTACGACCTGACCGACGGTGAAGAACGGATCAATTCGGTCCTGCAAAGATCCGACGAAGACGCCGCACGCACGCTTCGCGATCTTTGGTCTTCAACCAATCCTGACTATCCGATCTCAGTCTATGGACGGGACGCGAAAATCGATGTGGTCATCCGGTCTGTGAACCAGGTCGAACCCGGGGTGGCGCAGGTGCGGTTCACGAAAACGCTTCGAAAACCCCGTGACAACAGGACTGTGACACGGCCCTACGTCGCTACGCTGCGCTACGAGTTTCGCCCGGAAACCCGTCAGCGGTTGCAGCAGGTCTGGGCCAACCCGCTCGGATTTGTCGTCACGTCTTATCGTGTCGACGCCGAAACGTTGGAGAACTGAGTGATGAAGCTGCGCACCGCCCTGCCCTGTTTGCTTTTGGCTCTTGCACCTTCTCAAGTGCTTTCGGAAGCGACGCCTCAGGGTGGGCCGAAAGATATCCGCATACGATATGCGGTCTACGACGAGCAGCAGGTGTTCCGTATCGAGACGGATCTGCGGCACTCGACCACGATCCAGTTTGGAGACGGGGAGCGGTTCGAGGCTGTAATCGTGGGAGACACCGAAAGCTTTCAGGTCGATCCAATTCCCGAGCTTGGCAATGTGCTGACGATCAAGCCGCATGTCCAAAATGCTTCGACCAACATGACCGTGATCACCAACCGTCGCAGCTATGCATTCCATCTCCGGGAAGGCTCGATTCCAGGTCGCACGGGCATGTTCTTCGAAGTGCGGTTTCGCTACCCGGGCGAAGAGCGCCTTGCCACACTGACGAACGCACAGCCCAAAGGGTTCGAGGCGCCGCGCAACTACAACTACAAGATCGCCGGCGAAGGCGACTTTCGCCCGGCCACGGTCTATGACGACGGTCGGTTTACCTACTTCAGTTTTCCCGAAAGTGGACGGCAACCCGCGATCTTCAAGGCTGACAACCGCGGTCGCGAGCGCACGGTCAATTGGACCCAGAACGGCAACACCGTCCGCGTCTCCGGTGTCAACGACTTCTGGACACTGCGGCTGGGTGAAGAAGCGCTCTGCATCTACCGAGACACCTCCGCGATATACGTGAGCAACTGAGCCATGACGGATGATCCCAACCTGAAGAACCGGCTGGATACATTCAGCAAGGCAAAACGCTCCAAACCCAGATCGGGATTCGGTGTCACTGCCCTGGCGCTCGCTCTCGGCCTCGGCAGTGCGGGCGTTGCGTATTTCCTGGCGACTGACTGGCAAGCGGATCCAGACCAACTAGAGACTTCGGATGTCGAGCCGTTTCAGAATGACGGTCTCTCAAATGGTGGTCGGCTGGAATTTCCTGCCGATGAAGCGGACCAGCGCGTGAACGATGCCCTTATCGCTGTGGAAGAAGCCCTTGAGGCCCCCGAGCCGATCCCGCCCGCGGCTGAGCCAAGCGTAGATATCCTCGCCGAACTGGCTGAGCTTCGCGAAGCACTCGCCGTTACTCAAGCCGAGCGAAACGCCGAGATTCAGTCAGCCGTTACCGAACTGCGCAGTGCTTTCGCAGATCAAGCACAAGCCCTCGAAGCCGCTGTCGCGGAGCGAGATGAACAACTCGCGGCCCTAGAACGCGACAGCGAGACCCGGCTGAACTCTCTTCAGAGTCTTCTGGAGGCGGAACGCGCGCAACGCGAAGCCCTTGAAGGGGAACGCGCCAATGACGCCCTGATCCGCGACCAACAGCTTCTCGAGGAACGTCGCAGACAGGAAGAGGAACAAAAGCGCCGCGAGGCCGAACAGCAGGCCGAACAACTATTGAGGGCCCAGATCCAGTCTCCTGCCGTGGTCTATTCGACAGGATCATCGGTCACGGCACCAAACGCCAGCGGCCTGCAGAACGGCGCACCAGGCGCAGATATCCCACTGAATGAAAACGAAGCCTATCTCAGAGGCGCGGCGCGGCCGCTTGAAATCGATGAGGCGGCGCAGATGGAGCGACCCGAACGCACTCTCGCGCAAGGGTCCGTCATACAGGCGGCACTGCAAACGGCCATCAACAGTGATCTGCCCGGAAACGTTGTCGCGGTCGTCGCGGAACCTGTCTATGCGTTTTCCGGCGACGCAGTACTTATCCCGCGAGGCTCGCGATTGTTCGGGCAATATCGATCTGGTGTGGAAGTGAACCAGAAGCGCATCCTCATTCTATGGACGCGCGTCCTCACGCCGGACGGTACATCCATGCAGATCGCCTCAGTCGGGGGTGATCGACTCGGACGCTCTGGCCTGACCGGTTTGGTGGATACGAAGTTCGACGAACGCTTTGGAGGAGCTGCTCTGATATCGATTATCGGCGCGGCCCCCGCAGTCGCCGCCAATTCCACGGAAGACGAAGTGACCCGCGAGGTTCTGGAGGAGGTCGGCAGTGATCTCGAAGACGCGACAAGTTCGGTGATCGCCGATCAGGTCTCGATCTCGCCAACCATTTACGTCGATCAGGGGGCCATGGTAACCGTACTGGTCGATAGGGACATCGTGATCTATTGAGCGAAGCGTCCCTCCCCTCCTCGTATCTTGAGCAATACCTAGAACCCTATCGCGATTTGATCCTGAAGGACGACATCATTGAGTTGGCGATCAACCCGGATGGAAATGTCTGGATCGAACGCCAAGGTGCCCACGCCATGGAGAGAATTGACCGCACTGTCGAGGTGGCCGCAGCAGCAAATCTGGCTGCCACATTGGTTGGTGATGCGCGCGCGCGGGTGTCGCAGAAGTCGCCTTTGGTTTCAGGTAAGATCGACTACCTTGAGCGCCCGCTACGCATCCAGGTTGTTGTGCCACCCGCGGTAGAACACGGCGCAGCGATCTCCATTCGGCTATTTGGCGTTGGTGGCCAGACAACCTTCGATCCTGAGTATCTGTTTGGGAAACCGGTCTCGCTCGATGATCGGCGGCAATCGAGACTCTCAGAAGTCGAGGAAATTGCAAAGAGCGACCTCTCCAGAGCCTTGTCGTCGCTCGTCCGTCATCGTTTGAACCTCTTGGTCAGCGGTGGGACGTCCACCGGCAAAACCACATTCGCAAGGCATCTGCTGAAATCGGTCCCGGACGACGAGAGGCTTATCACCATAGAAGACGCCTTCGAGCTTTTCCCTGGTCAGCCAAACACTGTTTGCCTGTTGGCTGAGCGTGTTCCGACATCTCAGCGGTCAACAAATGCTCTGCTACAGGCGAGTTTGCGCATGCGCCCGGATCGCATCGTTGTGGGCGAGTTGCGCGGTGCCGAAGCGCTGACATATCTGGAAGCCATAAACACTGGTCACGGCGGATCGGTGACCACAATCCACGCCGAAACCGCTGAGCTTGCGATTGACAGGTTGGCGATCATGGTCTTGCAGGCCGGGACACCTTTGACCTTCGCCGAGGTACAGAGCTACATCCGCCGGTCGATAGATGTCATTGTTCAGCTGGGACGCGACAGCGGTAAACGCGGCGTCTCAGAGGTCCTGGTTGTTGGGACACGCTGACGGCCCAAACCTGTCATTCATGCAGTAATCGATGCTGCAGTGCAGCTGTCCAAAAGCGGACTTTACATCAGTCTCGACTTGGTTTGAAGCAAGGAAAGCTAGCCAGAACGCGCTCTCAGCCATTCGAACTTGTTGCTTCCAATCCGGTTTGCTTGCGACGACAGTTTATTCTGGAGATCAATTGAATAGAGCTCTTTGAGTTCCGATATCCAACGATAAGGCTTCCCCGCAATATCCACAAAAATCCGATTTGTACCGTCGACTACTGTTCGAACATCGCCAGTTGTCCCGGACGCTACAAAAGATGCCATATGGAGTTCGGACACCTTGTATCTGGTCATTAGATACACAAAGCTACCGTCTACTTTGACAACAAAGGAAAATTTCTTTGTCGGCTCAACTTCGATCAACTCCACGAATGGGAATCGATTTGGCCTTTCTGAATCAGCGCTTAATCGAACAGAGTCGCAAATAGGCTGCACGCAGATCAGATATCTTTGGCTTCCATTGTGTTCGTTTTCGGCTTGTACAATGACGCCGGACTTCAGCTGATACTGATCTGATACAGCTCTTGGATAGTTGCTCATAAGATCGATACTTGAAAGCGCAGCGTACTGCGTGTCATCGACACTTGCGAATTCCATTGGATTTCGACCATCTGAGAAAGTCTTTGCTGCCTTATCGGGAGTAAGATTGAAGACGGCTTGAGCTGTGTTGAGAAAGTTTGAGTGGTCAGGTTCCAAAACTAGAGTTTGGAATTGATCAGACGTCGCATCAACTTCTAGCTTGTTGTGACGCAACTTTACTCCATCATCAGTTGACAAATGATCGGCTACAGCTTGAGCGGACGCAGTTTCTCGAAGCATGTTGGAACCATGCAAGGCATCTGAGAAGTCATTCACTATCAGGCCAACAACGAACTCGGCAAACGCATCTTGAGCTGCGGGAAACTCCAGTTTACTGGAACGTTTCGCCAAAAGGTGAGACGCAACTGCAGGGTCCACACTCTTGTTGAACCGATAGAGATGTTCGAAAGTTCGGTTCCTGAGCTCCGCGACGCCAGCCATGACAGCTCGTGGGAGAAGTCCGTTCAAAAAGTTTGCAAAGTCCAACAAGACGGCTTTCGCGAGCGCGCTTTCCTCAGTGGCTGTTTTGGACTGATACAGGATACGCCAAAGAGAAGGACCATTGTCTTCTCTTATCTCTACAGAATTTTCGTTTGCGACCAGCGATATTCCCGCCGGGACGGACAGCTCGTCGCTTAACTTCCCAATGACACCAGCCATGGGCTTATCTGTGTAGATAACAATATATCTAAGACGCCGCTTTCCTTCCAAATCCTGTTTCAACCGATCATTCAAAAACTTCACGGCCGTCGTGCCTACCGCCTCGGTATCGTTCAGCTTCCAATCCAAAATGATTAGATCAGCCTTGTCACTTGAGTTAGGAAAAGTTGAATGGCCCTCGCTCCATCGATAGGTCGCGCAAACTAGGCCGAGATCAGAAAAACCGTCCACAACTTTCTCTGCGTCGATCTTGCTCTCGGATGATTGGCTTGGCTTAGCGGCTAGCTCGGAGTCGCTAGAGATTTCAAACTCGCTAGGTTCAGCTAGCTCGTCTACCGCCTGCTCGACAGGCTGCCCCCAAAAAAGCTCATCGTCGATTAACACGGCAGCGTTCAAGAACTCTCTCGGCACACCCAACAAGTCGTCTTCGGTCACTAAGGTGCCTCCTTGGGGAAAATCTCAAACTTTGCGCCAGATGACGCGTCCACAATCAATCGAATATCGAGGTCTTCTTTGTTGAGCGAGGTTTTGGCTATATATAGCCCCATGCCCTGTCCCCCGTACTTTTTTGAATAACCGAACTCAAACACAAGCTCTCTATCCATCGCAGAAATCCCAGGACCATTGTCTGAAAGGAGAAACCCTTCGGCCGTGGCGTCTAGTGTTATCAACCTCGAGCCATCCTTCTTCGACAGCCAATGGATTGCATTATCGACGAGATTCACAAAAACGGGTAGGATCACTGAGGCAAAGCTATCAACGCTTTGAGCAGCACCATCCCGCGTAACCTCAAACTTTACGCCATGGCGATCAAATCTTTCGCCAAAGAGCTCCTCGATAAATTCTGCGATCTGTTGCCCTGTAATTTTGGTCTTTCTACGTCTGAGTCTTCGGTCTAGCGGAGTAAATAGGCTGAGATAGTTATCCAGATGATCAAATCCATCCCGAATGTCATCATAAATTTCACGCAAGCCCGCGTTCTTGTCGGCCCACCTCTGCATTGACTTTAGCGATCGCCTGACCCCTCGCACGTTAGACTCGAATTCATGCTGTACGATGCTTACAGCCATACCCAGTTGAGCAAGCTCGAGTGTTTGAGAGTAGTCTTCCCGCATTACTTCAAGTTGTGTCTCCAATGCCGCCATTGTCTCATCTGAGAAGACATCATTCTCGGTTTCGTCACCAGGAACACGTTCGAGGCGCATTCTGATCGCAGCCAATCGGTTCTCAAACTTCTTTCTTGCGCCAAGGAGTTTCTCTTCGAGCGTGTTTCGAAGATCATCAAGTTCGTCTGATGTGGCGCTTTCGAACCGGAAGGAAGAGACTGCCAGATCAATGTCGTCCTTCGTCTCCTGCAATATCACCCTTGCTTCCGAGAGCTCGTTGTTGACATATTTATCCGCTTTGCTGAGAGCTTCTTGAGTCGATTTGCGCTGCGCGAGCAACGCCTTCTTGGAAAAATCCTCTGACGCGGACAGAGACGCGGTCAGTCTCATCCGAGAGTCCAAGTGTACCTTTGCACTTTCCGCCAGCTGGCCGATTGTCTCTCTAGCTTCTATCCTGCTGCGATCGTACTCGGTCAAGATGTCTTGAGAAAAAGACCTTTGATACTGCTCCCACTGTCGTGCAAGGGATTTCGTCAAACCAGCACTGGAAGGGCGCGAGATCCTGTATTTATCAAGGAAGCTTTGGAACTGCTGTAGCATTTCCGCTTCGATATGGATTATCTGTTCCGCTACACCTTCAAGGTCTTGATCTTCAAGTAGCTTAGAAACTCGCGTCTGCGCGCCACTAAGGATATCTTCGAGTTCTTGGACATGGCGGGCCTCAGACACACTGTCGAAGTATTTTGACAGCTCACCAGATAGTTTGGCGCGTAAGGATTTTACTGATCTTTGTCTCTTCTGAAGCAGTGTATACTCTTTCTGCAGGGCCTCTCGCTCCAGGGCCCACTCCTCAGCAAATGCCCCATCTTCACGGAAGTATCTCGCGGCAAGCTCTTCAAAGAACTTCATCAGCTGTTCCCGGAACTGCCGATATGCCTTGTTGCTTTGGAATCCCTCGCGACCAGCTTTTTCTTTCAAGGCGCTGTTACGTTGAGCAGTGATGTTGATCGCACCAAACATACGCCTGTACGAGAAAAAGTAGTAAGATGCACTTAGTGTTCGGCGCCGTTCAATTTCTAAGAAGTCGTAATCGGAGTTACCGTAGGGAAGTACTCGGATACCGTTCTTATATATGTAGAGACCGCCAATTTGGTCTAGCTTTCGAAGCAGAGGCTCGTGCAACCCTAAAGGTATCTTGCTGTCCCGCTTGTTACCTTGAACATAGGCAAATGAGATGTCAAACGCTCCACAGGACCTCTCGTGGCCTCCTGGAAAAAGTGGAATTTCGAATTCACGAAAGTCGCTTCCGTATATGGATAGCCGACCCTTGAAGTTACCTCGTTCGTCGAAGCGACCCTCTACCCGATGATCCGCCAATTCAAATTCTGAATCAGTAAAGAACTGCTGTTCTCCAATGCGATCGATGACCTGTCCGTCCATCAGATGGTCTCTAAACGTCGCAGACATTGGTGAGTGTGCGCTTTTTCCAAGTTGGTTAGAAAATCCCAGGAGCATCCGCTCGAGGTTAGTTGCGCCATTCGATTGAGGCTCATCAATATCAGCTTCCAACTCATCGCCAACTGGGTGGACGATGAAATGTGTTCCTGAGCCATCGGCCTGCAAGGACGGCCCGCTCTGCAAGCCGAAGAGCTGATCGATGGGCAATGTCCAAGATTTCAGGTCGTGCTTGATGCCTGCGACAAATGTCGTTGCGAGTAGACTAGAAGACAGGGCTTCCAATGAAAGAATTAGTTCGTCTCTCATCGACGATACCAAGTCATCACATACTTCTTTGGCGTTCTTTAGAGTACGCAAAGGTATGGTTATCTCATCAAGATCAACTCCGGGTATTTCAAAAAGACCCCAGTGAATCAAGCAAGCAACTAGGTTGCGGTCGCTGCCATGGTGCGCTCGTGTCAGTATCAAAACAATCGGGCCAATTGTAGCAATGGCTAATCGACCGATCCCTTTTTCTCCCATCGTAGGCCGGACATCGGCTCCCGCCTTATCTGGAGGTGTTAAGTTACCCTCGATTTGAAGTTTGCTTTCGGTTCCGATAGTCAGCCAACGGTTTTCGAAGTCTGACTTCGACATTCCGACGCCGTCATCTCTAATCAACAGAATGCGGCTCTTCCGAAAGAAATCTACGGTTACTTCGTTGGCATAAGCGTCGTAAGCATTCTTGAAAAGCTCGTGTAGTGCAGTGGGTATCCCAGCGATCTGCTGTTTACCCAACATGTCGAGTGTTCTCGCTCTGGCTTTAAACTTAGCCATCGAGTGAGCACCTGTAGTGTTCCAAAATTTGGCTACCTAAGGCCTCTGCAAAGCGAACGGGTACAGCATTGCCCACCTGCTTTGCAGTTTGAACCAGTGTTCCAACAAAGACGAAGTCATCCGGGAAACTCTGAAGCGACGCAGCTTCTCGCACAGAAATTGCTCGATCTTGCGTTGGGTGGCCGAAACGCCCGTTTGATATCGAAACACATTTGGTCGTGAGCGTTTTTGCCGGCTCTGACCCGTTGAGACGTCCGTACGTATCCGTATAGCCAGTTTTCCTTTTGTGACATTCAAGTAATAGTGCGTCGGGCCAATCTTTCCTGTCTCCTCCCTCAGGAGTGTGACGAAGTCTTTTCAAGTTCAGCTCTGATACTTGTGCCGCTTGATGGTTAGGCACTTCGTTATTCGTTTGTCCCGCTTCAATTGGCGGATATGAGGATATGGCATCATTAACTGTCACATACTTAAGGAGGTTTTCGGCCTCGCCATGCGTCTGTTTGGGCAAGGACACTGAACCTAGCCGTGACGCAATTAGCACCAACCTCCGACGAGATTGTGGGACCCCATAGTCCTTCGCATCTTTAATATCGAAGTCGACTTCATAACCGTTCTCTTCAAGCAGCTCTATGAACCTCGAAAAAGGACCTTTCTCGACTTTCTGCATGCCCGGCACATTCTCCAATAGAACGTACTCTGGGCAAAGGTAGCTTACAAACTCATGAAGCTCGTCCAAAAGGACAACTCTGCTATCAGTATTTTCTTTGTGCCGGTTCTGCTTTGAGAACGGCTGACAAGGTGCACACGCTGCAAGAAGCAATGGACGAGAATACTCTCCAATGCTGCGGTCCAACTTTGCGCATGTAAGTGAGGCAATATCTTCGTTTAGCGACTTTGCCTCAGGAAAATTTTTTTTGAATGTCTCCAAGGCGACGCTGTCACAATCGATGCCAGCAACTATGTTCATACCGGCGCTCTTGAGACCAGCGCTGGTACCTCCACACCCACAAAAGAAATCAATTACTGAAATTCCCACGCTCATTCCCCGTGTACTTAGCCGCCGCGCCGGCACACGCAAAAAGATCGTTGTCAATGTTAAAGTGCACCGTTTGGATGGAAGGTGCCACATGAATGAACACAACGCCAGTAAAATCTACCGCTGGCCCATTCACATCAAGGCATTGAAAGATATAACTTTATCGTTAGCTCAGAGGTGCTCGGACACTCTCTTTGAGATGATTTCGACACAGCTTCTTCAGGTTTGAATACGTTGTTGAGGGCATCCTGTCAGCGGACTGGAGCGGAGGTGAGCCAGGCAGGACCAGCCGACCCTTGCCTACCAAATAGTTTAAACGTCTGCTTTCTTTTTCACGTAGAACTTCGAGTGCACCCGCAGCGGACTTCCGCTTCCCGCCGGACTATTGCCCATCCCCAAGCAGCTCGTCGATGAAGTCACCTTGCTCGCGGAAGACTTGCTCCCACTTTTCTGGGACCGGGTCCTCCCGATCAAGGGTTTCCGGACGCAGCTCACCTGCAGTGGTTTCATTGATTTGCGTCTGCATGGATCGCGATTGCCGTCGGCGTGCACGCTCGCTTGTTGCAGTAGATTCGACAGAGGCAGGTTGCAATGTCGAAGGAGCGGGTTTCGGTTCTTCGAACCAGGGCCCCACTCCGTCGACACGTGGGGGATAGGGGAAGTCGCGGCCCGCCTGGCGATCCGCCAGTTTGATGAAAAAGGAATCCTCGAAATACTTGATGCGCTGTGCGCGGATCGGGTGCTGCGGTGAGGCCAGGATGATCACCTCATCAGGATCCATGGTGCGCGCCTCGGTCTCGGAGAGGAGTGGACGTTCCTCCAGACGTGAAGTCGTTGAGGTCGCACCCAGGATGCCCTTATTTCGACCATACATGCGGGTCACCGCTTCCCGGGTAGTGCTGCCGACGGCCGCCGAGACCTCGCGAACGGTACGCTGGTCGCGAGGCGTTATGTAGAGCTTGAGCCCTGCCCCGTTCTCAAGGCTTTCGCGCCCCTCGGGTCCGTAGATGCGATCGAGCGAGGCCAACGACTGCGCGATCATCGCGACACGCCCGCCATAGGCGGCGAGCGAATGGATCGCCCGCTCGAGATAAGGCATCGCGCCCATTTGCTGGAACTCGTCGATCATCATCATGACCGGCCACGGCTCGTCTGCACCCGGCTCGTTCTGCCGCAAACTGGCGATGAGATCCGCGAACATGAGCCGCAGGAGCGGTGCCAGCGTCGCGATGTGATCTTCCGACACCACGATGTAGAGCGCGTGCGGTTTTTTCCTGAAGTTCGCGAACTCGAAGTCGCTTGCATCGGTTGCCGTCCGGACCGCCGGGTTGTCCCACTGCTTCAGACCGGCCGTCATCAAAGCCTGGATGTTGGACGTCAGCAACCGCGACGACGCGCTGGCCGCATTGATCCAAAGCTCGCGCACCGTCGCTTCCTTCGCCTCGTCCGCATAGGCACTGTACTGTGCGTTCTTGTAATCCCCGCCGGTGACGATCTTGTTGACCTCGCCCAGGGTCGGCCTGCCGCGCTGGATGGCCAGAAGGCAAGCCGCGACGAATATCGATTTGCCTGCCTCGGAGAAGGTGTCGAGTGTCTTGTTGTCCTTGTCGAGGAAGAGGTCCGCCAGGATCGATACTTCTGTGAACTGCTGGGCGAAACTGGGGGCGGCCGCGATCCTCGCGAGCGGGTTGTAGCGATGCGAACTATTCGCCCAATCGAACGGGCTGAAGCGAAAGACCTCATCGCCGTTGAGCGCCCTCAGCCTTGCCGTCTTCTCGAAATTCTCGCCCTTCACATCCAGAACCACGACCGAACCTGCGAAAGACAAAAGGTTCGGGATCACGAAGCCCACGCCCTTGCCGGCCCGGGTCGGAGCCACCATCATTACATGCGGTATGTCGCTCGCAGAGATGTAGGGCGCCTTTGACGCCGGCTTTCCCAGCTTGCCACAGACAAACCCGGATCCCGGTGTCTGGAGCATGCCGTTCGCATTGAGCTCACGTCTGGTCTGCCAATGTGCGGACCCGTAATCATCCCGGTCCTGCGCCCAGGTCCAACTGAAGGCCAGAACTGCCAGTCCAATGGCCCCGAAGCCAACAGCGCCGAACGCGACCTTGAACGCCTCGGGATGTGCGGCGCGCAGACCCGCGCTCGCCGTCCAGACGGCAAACATGTCAAACTCGGCAAAACCCGTTCTCAAAGCCAGTGCGAGATAGAAGCTCGCCGCGATCGTGCCGAGGGCGGTTCCGCAGAGGGTACCCACTGGCACGGCAGCCCAGAGAGGAAGCCGGGTGCTCATCAGAAGCTGATCTCATCTTCGAGATCGCGCGATAGCCCCCTGCCCCGCTGCATCTCGAGATGGGTGTCGCGGGCCAACGCCTCGACCTTGTCCTGCTGCAAGGCGGAGGCACGGTCGGTAAAGACCTGATCACCGGTCTCCTCATGGGTCAGCTCGAGGAATTCCTGCGTGACCGTGATCTGATCGATCCGGTTCGGAAGCACCTCTGCCAGCACCTCGTAATTGCCGCGCCGCAGCTCCCCAAGTCCCTCCTCGCCCAGCTCCTTGAAGAGTTCGGCCTTCAGCGTGCGTTCCACAGTCTCTTCCTGAGCTTCCGAGAGGGTGCCGTCACGCAGCATGTCCGCGAGGTCCTGCAGATACGGGTTTGGCCCACGGTCCTCGTCATCGATCACCTGCAAGTCGTCCGATGCGCGTGACAGACCCGTCGCTATGCCGAGCTCCTTCGCGCGCTCCAGCAATCGGTCCATGAACCGATCGACTGTTTCCAACGCGCGATCTTGTTGATCGTCGCTGGCCTGAGCGAGATCGATGCCATCCTTGGCCAGAACCGCCGCCATGTCGCGGTTCACCCAATCCTGAGCAAGTCCATAGTTCGTCGTCCCACCGGCTTCGATCCGGGCAGCCATCTCCTGCGGATCGAGACCGGCTCTTGCGGCATCCGCCTTCAGGGCCTCGAGGACAGGGTCCTTGCCCGATGAGAACGCAGCACTCAAGCGCCCGTCTCCGGCTCCTGGCGGATAGGACTCGGTTAAGTCGCGCCCGAACCGGGCGCGCAGATCAGGGTCCGGCACCATCTGCGAGAGGTCCCGAACAACACCCGCCGCCTTGGTCTCAAATCCCGGGCGTTCTGTGGCATCAAGTTCTTCTGCCTTGAGCCGTAGCGCTTCGATGGTTTTCTCGGCATAGTCGATGGCCTCACCGACCGTTCGAATAGTCTCCATATCGATCTCTCCTGCGGTGAATCTGTAGGGCGTGTCCGAGCCGATTGAGGCCGCCATGCGGCGCATCGCGTAGGCCAGGTGTTTCTGATCCATGCGATCCAGCACATCTGCGAGAGCGCGGTAGTCCTTGGCAAACCCTGTAACCTGTGCCTTGGCGATGTCACGCTCTTCGGGCGACAGTGCAATCTCGCGCGGCAGGCGCGCCTCGTCCTTTGCCCGGTAGATTTCTGCGATACCTGGGGCCTTCTCGAAGATGCCGCGCTCGAGCCGGGTCGTGGCCTCGAGCATCACACCGTAACGTTCGGCGATCTCCGCCTGTTTCTCCCGCATCAGCTGGGGCGACATCACACCCTCGGCCCAGCAGGAGAACCAGGTGCTGTTGGCGAGGCCCCGGTTGTTCAGCAGGATATGCGCGTGCTTGTGCGCCCGATCATCATGCACCGAGAGCACGTAATCCCACTGATCGCCGTAATCCCCGCTTTCGAAGAAATGCTCAGCCCAGTCGAGTGTGATCTCTTGCACCTGATCTACCGTGACGTCGGTCGGAAACGATAGCAGCATATGCGAGGTAAACCCGAGCTTCGTCGTGCCCCGCCAAGATTGCGCCCAGGCCTCCACAATCTCCGCCTTCTGCGCCTCGGTCAGCACAGCCTCAGCCGTCAGCGGGTTGGTCATCGTCGCGTAGGTGTATACTGCCTTGTCGTTCACGTAGGACAGCTGGTTGCCAAGACTCTGCTTCGTCTTGCACCCCCCTGCCCTGATCCGCTTGAACACCGCGGCGCGGCTCTCCGGCATAACCGACTTCAGAAGGTTGCGCGCCGAGGCCCGGCCCACGCGCTGGTAACTGCGACCCTGCCGCTGCCCTGCCAGCCGCGCGTCTATGCGCGCCTGACGCTGACCCTGGATGCGCACTGACTCCCAGAGCTTGCCCATGACGGCGTGATAGAGGGCGAGCGGCTCAGACATGGTCCACCAACTCCTCAGGCGCGTCTGAGGCCTCGGGATCCGCCGCGTTCCACCCCACGCCCCGCCGCTGACTGACCGACGCTTTCAGTGCGGCCAGATCGCGATAGGTGCGCTGCGCGAGATCATGCAGCGCGACAAGCGTTGCACGGTTCTCCGGGGACAGCGTCAACTTTCCAAGTTGAACCGCCTTCGCCAAAACACGGCCGCTGTCTGCAACGTCTTGTGCCTGCTGCAACGTCTTCGAGAACGCCCGGAGATCGTCTCGCATCAGATCGAGCAGCCCACACCGGGCCCGCACAACCGCCTGCAAGGCCTGGCTGCGGCTCGTAAAGCCGCGGGCCAGCCAAGCCGCATCGAAGGCGGCCATCTCAGAGGTCGCCGCGCGGAAACTCACCGTGACCGAAGGGTCTCGAACCTCCTGTCCTTCGCCCCGCTCCTCCTTGGCCAGCCGGGTCACGTGCCGTCGCGATACACCGTAGGCCTCCGCCAGAACCTTCGGCGTCTCCCCGGCATGATAGCGCCGCGCGAGTTCGATCCGCTCTTCGAGTTTCAGGCGTTTTGGGCGTCCCGGTTTCACGTCTCAGACCCCTCGGACAAAAGTCGCAGACATTTGGCATATCCTGCCAACGTCCCTCTCATTTCATCCTCAGGGATACATCAATGCGTGAATCTGCGCAATTTGTCTTTTTGCACATCGTGTCACTGCGCAAAATGCTGCCGAGTCGTCGGGATCAGTCTAGCATGGCCCGAAGCCCGCACTCATGCTGAGCACAAGAGTGAAGCAACTGCACCGAGGCGCCATCGATGCGGGACCACTGCGGGAAGAAGAATTGCTGGCGAAACGCGTCTATTCAGGAAAAAGTCCGGCGTGTCGCGCTGATGCTTGGCGGGTCACCGGAGCGGCCCGCAAGACAATGTCAGGCCGGTCTTCCCCCGTGGTCAGTGACCATCATCGTGTCGGTCACACTGACGAATAGTGGCGTGATGACATATTCGCCGCCTGCGTCTTCAGGTGCTGTTACTGCGACGATAGCCGAGGCCGGCGCACCGTCCACGAAACAGGAGAAGAGCGCGAAGTTCTCGAAACAACCGGATGTCAGCGCCTCGAAGGCGCTGACGTGATCTCTGCGGATATTGGTGCTCATGCGACGATCCCTCCGGCTTTGCGGGCGCTCTCGGCATAGGCGCTGAGGGTGCCAGCGGCCTTGAAGTGCAGATCCCGTTCGACGGGCAATCCTAGACGGCCGCGGACGGCTCGGATTTCGCTGAGGCGTACCGAGTCGATCTCGGGAAAGCCAAGCCCAAGGTCGCAGAGGCCATGCGCGATATCCGGGTCTTCCGGATCGGTTTCGGAAAGCAGCCAGGTCGCCCCGGCATCGGGGGTGAAGAGCTTCACCACGGGTTCAAAGTCGAGGGTGTCTTCGCCTGCTTCGATGCGGTCCTGGTTGGTGCGCCCGTTCGCAGCGAGCTGGTCGAGGATGGATTGTGGCAGAAGGTCCATAAGGTGTCTCCTGGATGTCGGTGTGAAAAAGGCCGGGACGGCAGACACCGTCCCGGAGGACAGCTCATTCGACGAGGTCCGGGGCATCGCCCTGCCCGTCTGGCTTCGGCTCGAAGAGAACGAGCTGGCCGGTCACGGGCGTGGCGAAGAGCTGGATGGTGAGGAAGGATTTCGCGTCGGGCTTCTGGGGGAAGGCAACGCCGATCTTGTGGAAACGGGTCTTGCCGTCCTTTCCTTCGTCGGGTGTGGTGACGGTGTAGTAGCGGGTCATGTCGATCTCCTCTCGTTTTCGATGCAAGAAGAGACCGGGACCGTCCGGACAGGCTGTCAGGCGGAACTTTGCTGCGCGAGGAATGGCCGCGTCAGCGGACAGGGGAAAGTTCCGCTTGAAGAGAGCAAGCGGCGCGCGCGACCGTCAGTCAGGCCAGGTCCCGGAGATTGCATCCGGAAGAAAACGCGAGGCGATCGACCGGTCCCCTTCGTGGCGCGACATGCAAAGATGGAGGTGCGGCAGGGACGCAGCCCAAAGACGCGTCTGTGCCGAAGGACAGACCGCAGCAGAACTCCAACGGATCTGGCCTTGTCGCAAAAGGCGGGATCGTCTTCCTCGGCTTCAGCCTAACGAGGTAGATTCGTGCATCGCTTTTGTGCCCTCTCAGGCTCTGACTGACCTCGACATTGATGACATGGCGTTATTGGTCCGGCACCGGCTGCTCTCCCAAATCAGCCCGCGCGTCGCGAATAATTGCCCAGGACGAGTGCAGGAACAGCGCCGCGATACCGAAGGCGACGATCAGGTCCGGCCAGCCACTGCCGAACCAGGCGACAAGTCCGGCCGCGATCACCACAGCGACGTTGCCGATGGCGTCGTTGCGCGAGAACAGCCAGACCGCCCGCATGTTGGCGTCTCCCTTCCGGTGCTTCAGAAGCGGCAGGACGGCGAGGATATTGACGATCAGCGCACCCACGGCGAAGGCACCCATCAGCCCCGCCTCGGGGGCGGCCTGATTCAGGACGCGCCAGAACGTGCTGGCAACGACCCCGAGACCCAGGACGCCAAGGAACACGCCCTGGATCATGGCGGATCGGGCGCGCCACGTCAGGCTCCAGCCAATGGCGAGCAAGCCGAGAAACGTGATCGCCCCATCGCCGAGGAAATCGAGGGCATCCGCCTTCAGCGCCTGCGAGCCGGACAGGAAGCCGCCCGCCATTTCCACAACGCCGTATCCGAGGTTCAGCGCAACCACGATCCAGAGCGCCCGGCGGTAGGACGGGTCCTGGTGGGCTGGATCGGTCGAGGCGTCGTCGCCCTCAATCCGTTCGAATCCGTAGCCTGTCGCCTCCAGGGCCGGACGCACCTGCGGAAAATCGTTTTCCGCGATGCGCAGCGTCATTATGTGGGTTGCCGCCGAGACCTTGACGTTCTCCGCCACGACGCCAGCCGACCGCGCAGCGCGCTCGATCTCGGCCGCGTCCTTCGCACAATCCATCCCGTGCACCCGCATCCGGATCGGCGCGTTCTGCTCACTGGTTCCGGGCGTGTTCATGAGATCGCCGCACCATGCCCGCGCCCGCCGAACTCGGAGGGGTCGCCACAGGCGTGTCGCGCACATTCAAGCTCCAACGTCGTGTGCTCGATGTCGAACCTGTCGGAGAGGACGGACTTGATCCGCTCCTTGATCGCGTCGGCGTCACTCCAGCGGCCCTCCTCGATCACCACATGGGCGTCGAGTGCCGCATGATGCTCGTCCATCTGCCAGAAATGCGCGTGGTGGATGCCGGTCACGCCGGGCACCCCGCGCACGGCGTCGAGAACGCCGCGTGTCTCGATGTCTGGCGGCGATCCGAGCATCAGGATGCGGATGACCGGGCCGATCTCCCGGAAGGATTGCCAGAGGATATAGCCCGCAATCATGACCGTCACGATTGGGTCGATCAGCCGCCAGTCGTAGAGCAGGATCAGCGTTCCGGCGAGGATCACGGCGATGGAGCCAAGCGCGTCAGCAACATTGTGCAGGAACGCCGCGCGTATGTTCACGCTGGATTTGGACATGCGATAAGTCAGCAGTGCGGTAGCCGCGTCCACGATCAGCGCGATTCCCGCGATGATGACGATCAGCCATCCCTCGACAGGCTGCGGATCGACAAAGCGCATCGCCGCCTCGTAAAGCAGGTAGAGACCGATCAGGATTAGGGTCGTGTAGTTGATGAGCGCTGCAACCACCTCCACCCGGCCGTAGCCGAGGGTCATGTCCGCATCCCTCGGTCGCCGTGCGATCTTGCGCGCTGCAAAGGCAATGATGAGCGAAATCGCGTCTGAGAAGTTGTGCAGCGCATCGGCGATCAGTGCGAGAGAGCCGGAGACGATCCCGCCAATGATCTGCGCGATCGTCAGTCCAAGATTGACGGCAATCGCCGCGAACACCCTCCGGTCGCCCGCCTCGGGGTCTATGTGGACGTGGTCATGCGGCATTAGGTGTGCCCCCATGCGAATGTGTTGAAACTGCTTGTGGCTTCAAGCGACCCGAACGAAATGCTCGAACTCGACGGTTCATCCAATGACGAATGATGTTTCGATAGAGGAAGCCCCGAACCCAACCGAACTCCTGGGCGTGTTTTTCGTAGAAGTCGTCAGGGGTCTCAAAGAGGCCAAAATCCTGAACGATCCCAGACTTTTGGATGTAGGTGCCGTCGCCCTTCCATTCGACCGGCGGCGCGCTTAAGCAATCCGTGCCGACACCGTAGCCACACAGACTTTCCCGTCCATCGAAGGCGGTCTGCAAAGCTGACAGAAACCGGCTGTCCAGGATGAACCCCTCAAGGTCGATCCAGCGTCCATCCATTTCGACCTCCACCCAGGAGTGCAGGATTTCCAAAGGCGCGATGGGATAGACAAGCTCGGGCACCACGCCGCGCTGAAGGCCCTTGTGGATCGTAAAGCCGTGAAGCCGACACGGCACACCGACCGCACGCAGGAGCGCCATGAGCAGCGTGCCTTTCGTGTTGCACTGTCCGTACCCGTCAGACAGCACCTCGGATGCCGGAATGTCATCGGCGCGATTGTAGCCGAACAGAATTTCGTGTCGGACAAAATCATAGGCGGCCCCAATCCGGTCACGGGTCGCGAGGGCAGACCAACCACGCTCGGCGATCAGCGCCTGGATTGATCGTGCCCGAAAATCGAGAAGCGGAGTTGCGAAGAGATGTTCACGGGACATTGCGAGCCTCTGGATTCGTTGTCCCAAACAACATAGTATCTCTAGCGACTAGAGGTTCAAGGAATATTCTGATGTTCTCCATCGGCGAGCTTTCACGACGCACCAAGGTCAAGGTTCCGACCATCCGCTACTATGAGACTGTCGGCCTGCTGACCGCGCCAGAGCGCACTGAAGGCAACCAGAGACGATACGATCGGGCGGGTCTGGAACGATTGAGCTTCATCAGGCACGCACGGGACCTCGGGTTTTCGATTGAAGCGATCTCGTCGCTGATCGAGCTGCAAGACCATCCCGACCGGTCCTGCCAGGCGGCAACCGATATCGCGGCCGCGCAGCTCTCGGATGTCCGGGCGAAGATCAGAAAGCTCCGTGCGCTGGAGAAAGAGTTACTCCGTATCACCAAAGGGTGCGACGGCGATGGTGTATCGGGAGACTGCTACGTACTAACAGCCTTGGCCGATCACGATCTGTGCGAGCGAGCGCATTGATCGGCCAGACCCGGCTGTATCTGTTATCGGCAATCTTCGTCTATTTCAGCGGTTCCTGTTCCGCATGCCAGCCTTGGCACATCTTGCGGCAAAGGTCCGGAAAAAGCCTTTTGCGGTTTCTCTTTTGTGCACCGAAGGTCATCTGTACTTGCCCGGGCAGGAGCATGGCCACCCACGCGCCTATGCGCAGGTGGCCACCAAAGCGTTTCACTCGCTTCGAACGATCTCGCTGTAGTCTCCGCGCAATTGAAGCGTGACCGTTACATCGACCTTGTCCCGGTTACGCCAGAACCAGCCATGATCGCCTGCAAACGGGGTTTCAAAGCTGCCCTCGCCGGACGTTTTCCCTCGGCCTTTCTCATATGTCACTGCGTCGCTGCCGGCATGGGCGTGAAGATCAAAGTTGATGCGCCCACCAGTGGCAACCCAAGTGTAGTTCAGCGTGGAACCCTCATCCATGGTCGCCTTGATCTCAGTGGATTGACCAGGTGCAAGGGTGAAAGTGATCTCGTCCTGCCATGCTTCCTGCGCATGGGCCGTTGAGACGAACAGGCCGAAGATGTCATTCATCAGCGATGAGGAGTCGTCCCCTCCGTGTAGCGCCTCGTCTGCGGCGGCTTCGGCGGCAAGCTGCTGCTTGATCTCGCCCATCTCGGTCAGGCCAAGAAGGCTGCCGACGCCCGTTGGGTCCGTCCCGTATTCAGCGGGTAGGTAAACGCAGATCCCGATGAACACGGCCCCGATGCCCGCGATGATCGAGGAACGGCGCAGTTGTGCCTTTGTGGGCAGGTCTTCGATGTTGGGTTTTGGTGCATTATGCATGTTTTTCTCCAATTCTTATGTGCTGGCGATGTAGCCTGCGATCTGCTGGTATGTCAGCAGAAGGCCGAGGCCGACCATGATGATGTTCGCGACAGATGCCTGACGCATGAAGTTGGGGCTGCGACGCCAATACCCCATGACGATCAGGATCACGAAAAGGGCCAGGAGCTGCCCGACCTCGACGCCGACGTTGAAGGACAGAAGGTTGCCCAACAGCCCGTCTTCAGCGAGCTGGTAATCGAGGATCTTGGACGCCAGGCCCGTCCCGTGGAACAGACCAAAGATCAGCGTTGCCGCCTTGGTGTTGGGTTGGAAACCGAACCATTTCTGATAGGCCCCCAGGTTGTCGAGCGCCTTGTAGACGACCGATAAGCCGATGATGGCGTCGATGATGTAGGCGTTGATGCCCCAGCCATACCAGACGCCCAGAATCATCGTCACAGAATGCCCGACCGCAAAGATGCTGACGTAAGTGGCAACGTCCTTCATGTGGTAGAGAAAGAAGACGACGCCAAGTAGGAACAGGATGTGATCATAACCTGTGATCATGTGCTTTGCGCCCAGATAGATGAACGAGATGATATGCACCCCGAAGATCTCCTGAATGTATCCCGCATCGCCCGGCGTAACAGCATGAGCAGAGGCCGAGGTCGTGAGAGCGATGATCATCAGGAAGGTGGCTATGAAAATGGTCCAGGGCTGTCGCAAAGGATGTGACGGCTGCCCCGACCGATAGGATCGGTTTGGTAACATTAGGATTTTCCGTTCGATGAGTGTGATTGATTGAAACGCCACGTTGGGCGCGGCATCACACACGTGGCGGTCGATCCAACCCATAGTCTCGCCTGTCAGCCATGGCAGAGTTTGCCATTGCCCAACTTGAGCCGGATGGCATTGGCGTGCTCATCGCATCACGGGGCGGAAGAAACGCAATGTTGTGGTCGTGGTCTGCGATGTCATGGCTGTGGCTATGATAGGCGTGCATCAGATCAACGATGTCTTCATGGGCGTGGCCATGTTCTTCAATCTCGGCGTGATGTTCCGCGACGATCTTTGCCAGCTCCGTAAAATCATGGGTGACCGAACGGGAGTTTGCGGAAAGCAACATACCAACCGCCAGGGCAATGGTCAGCAGTCCTTTCAGGTATCCCGTGATTGCCCGTGTCATTCTGCCCGCTCTCGTGGGTCTTGGCCCACTTGCCTGATCCCCCCTGGGGGGTTAGGTCTCTGATATGACAAAACACCTGCCTCATGCAACCCACCCTGCCATCGTCAAGCGGCTGAAACGTGCCAACGGGCACCTCGCAAGCGTCATCAGAATGATCGAGGATGAGCACCCTTGCGTGGACATCGCCCAGCAACTCCACGCGGTCGAGAAGGCCGTTCAGCAGGCCAAGCGCACCTTGATACAGGATCACATCGACCATTGCCTCGATGATGCACTGGTGGGTTCTGACGGAACTCCAATCACTGCCGAGTTCAAGGCCATCACCAAGTATCTGTAAGGAAGGCCCATGTTCTCTGTCCTTGCTGATCGCACCTACCGCCATCTGTTCCTGGCGCAGGTCGTGGCGCTGCTCGGAACGGGGCTGGCGACGATTGCTCTTGGGCTGCTGGCCTATGATCTATCGGGCGAACGGGCGGGTCTGGTGCTGGGGACGGTCTTCGCGATCAAAATGGTAGCCTATGTCGGGATCGCGCCGATTGCCGGGGCCTTCGCCAATCGCTGGCCCCGCCGCGCGATGTTGGTGGGCCTTGATCTGGTCCGCGCCACAGTCGCCCTTTGCCTGCCTTTTGTAAGTGAAGTGTGGCAAGTCTATATCCTCATCTTCCTGCTGCAATCCGCGTCCGCCGCCTTCACACCGACGTTCCAGGCAACGATCCCCGACATCCTCCCGGAGGAAGACCGCTATACACGTGCTCTTTCCTTGTCTCGGCTGGCCTATGATCTGGAAAATATCATTAGCCCGATGGTTGCGGCGTTCCTGCTGGCCTTTGTGAGCTATCAGGCCTTGTTCCTTGGCACTGTCGCGGGATTTGTTGGCTCTGCCTTGCTGGTGGTATCGGTCCTGTTGCCCAGCCCACAGCCACCAGCCTCGCGCGGCATCTACGACCGGACCACACGTGGAATGCGCATCTACCTCGCCACACCGCGCCTGCGCGGGTTGCTGTCGCTGAACCTTGCCGCAGCAGCAGCAGGTGCAATGGTGTTGGTAAACACCGTGGTCCTTGTACGGTCTGACCTGGGCCTTGGAGATAGCCAGGTTGCCATAGCACTCGGGGCCTTTGGTGGCGGATCAATGCTGGCCGCTCTCCTGCTACCCAGAGTGTTGGACAACCGCCCCGACCGCCCGGTGATGATCGGCGGTGCGTTGGTGCTGGTCGCGGCACTGCTGGCTCTGTCTATGATGGCACTAGTGTACGATACGCAGTGGATACCTCTGTTGGCGGGGTGGGTCATCATAGGGATCGGGTATTCCGCCATCCTCACCCCCTCGGGACGCTTGCTCAAACGGTCCGCACATGCGGAAGACCGACCTGCTGTTTATGCCGCCCAATTCGCCCTGTCACACGCATGTTGGCTGGTGGCCTACCCGCTCGCAGGCTGGTTGATTACAGTTTCCGGACCGGGGGAAGCGTTTGCGGTCTTGGCGTTGCTGGCGGGTATTGGAATGGCCAGCGGAGTCGTTCTTTGGCCAAAAGAGAGCAGCCAGTCCGTGCAGCATTCGCATGACGACCTCCCGGCAGATCATCCGCATGTGCGGGATGGAACAACCCACAGTCATCCTATCGTCATTGATGACTATCACCCCCATTGGCCAAGGATGCGAGGAATAGATAACCACCGAGAGCAGCGGTGAAGGCAAACTGGACGTTGGCGCAGCAGCAGCGAATTGGAACTCTGTCCCGCATTGCCGCCACCGACTGTTGGCGCATGGAAGGTCCGGAAACGTCACCTGCGAACTCTGAGGCAGATCTGTTTTGAGACCGCCTAAGCGACGGCCTCGTCCCGATCCGGTTGCAAACCGTGCAAAAAATCGACCGCACGCTGTGCATGGGCCGCAGCCTGGAAGATATATCGCGTGTCGCTTCGAAGACCGCGAAGCCAGTGGTCGATATAGGCGGCATGCTCCGGGCGCGGATCCGGCGACAATCCCAGATCGGCGGCCAGAAACGCAGCGCCCAGTTCCGCGACAAGCTCCTCTTGCGCATAGCCTTCATCGCCCCAGCGCTTTCGGCCGAAACTACGGTCCAGGCGATCACGATGGCGGGTCCAGTGGGTGATCTCGTGACCGAGTGTGGCGTAGTAGCTCTCAGGGTCTTCGAAGGTCTCGAAGGGCGGCATCTGCACGTAATCCGGCTCAACGGCGTAATAGGCCTGGGTTCCCCCGTAACGAACGTCGGCCCCTGTCGCGGCAAAGAAGGAGTCTGCAGCTGCATCGCGCTCGACTGTGTCGAGTATCGGCTCCGGGACGGCGTAGAACGCCTCGGGAAGGCCCTCGATCTGATCGACGTTGAAAACCGTGTAGCCTTTCATGAAGGGGATCGCGACTTCACGGTCTTGACCGGCGGCGTCGGTTTCGGTCTTGCGAAAGGTGTCTGCATAGACGACCAACTCGCCCTTCGCGCCCTTGCGCACCTGGCCGCCGAGTTCTGACGCCTGACGATAGGTCATCCAGGTCGGCGCGGCGAAGCCTTTGGCAACCGAGGCGGCCCAGAGCAGGACGATGTTGAGACCGCGATAGGCGACCCCGTTGTGCCGCAGGGGTCGTGAAATACGCCCCGCAAGATGTTCGGCGTTCCAGGGCTTGTGCCAGGGTTGGGTCCCGGCTTCGAGATCGGCGATGATCTTCGCGGTGACGCGGGTGTAGATGTCAGGTCGATTTGCCATGATGTCCTCCTTTCGGCAGGTCCCTCGTGCGGGACGCGGAAAGGCAGGACGGACGCCGTCAGCCGACGGCGCATGGTCAACACGGGGGAGCGTCCGCGACCGGCGCGGGCAGGCCATTGCGCTGGCGGCGGCGTCTGTCAGGCCCGCGCTCCCCTGCTCGCACGGGGGACCTGACGGGAGGCGCAGCTGGCAGGCGGGTCGAGGATTGATCAGCCCCGTGTCATCGGGGCTTGGGCCGCGGATTGGCCTGGAACCCAGGCGGAGACGCGCTCCTAGAGCGCGCGCAGCCGGTCGATTGCGGCCGAGAGCGGCATGGCACGGAGCCCGGCTTGCCCCGGCACGTCGCGGGTCTCGGCATAGACCAGAATCCGCTCCGCCACGTCGAGATCGTCAGCGGCGATATGGAACCCGCGGGTGACCTTGGGGCTGGTCGTGCGTTTGACCTCAATGGCCCAAAGCGCCCCGCCGGGCAATTTCAGGATCAGGTCGATCTCGGCCCCGGCCGAGGAGCGATAGAAACTGGCTTCCGTGCCACGCGGGGCCGCCGCAATCAGGTTTTCGATGCAAAAGCCTTCCCAGGAGCCGCCGACCACCGGATGACCGAGCAGCGCTTCCGCGGTCTCGATCCCCAAGAGCGCGTGGGTCAGGCCCGCATCACGGATGTAGACCTTGGGCGATTTCACCAGCCGCTTGCCGGTATTCGCGTGCCAGGGCGGGAGCCGTCGCACCAGCATCAGGTCCACCAGCAGATCGAGATAGCGCGCAATGCTTTGGCCGGAGACGCCGAGGCCCGCCGCCAGCTTTGCCGCATTCAAGAGCCCGCCCTGCTCATGGGCCAGCATGGTCCAAAACCGCCTCAGGGTTTCGGCCGGGATGCGCAGGCCGAAGCTTGGGATGTCGCGTTCGAGATAGGTGCGAATGAAATCCTCGCGCCAGGTCAAGCTGGCCCGGCCCGATTGGGCGAGAAAGCTGTCTGGAAAGCCGCCGCGCAGCCAGAGCCTCGGGAAGGCCCTCTGCCCCGCTTCATCCAGCGTGAAGGGGGTCAGTTCGTGATAGCTGACCCGGCCTGCCAGCGATTCCGCGCTTTGCTGTAGCAGCGTATTGGAGGCCGACCCCAGGAGCAGGAATTGCCCGGTGCGGTGCCCGGCCCGTCGGCGGCGGTCGATCTGCCCCCGAAGTGCGCCAAACAGCCCCGGCATCAGCTGAACCTCGTCGATGACCACCAGCTTGCCCATCTGCGCATCGAGATAGAGATCGGGCTCCTCGAGGATCTGCCGGTCCGCGATCCGCTCCATATCGAGATAAATCGCCTCGCGGGTCTCCGCGATGTCCTGAGCGAGCGTGGTCTTGCCGACTTGACGCGGCCCGAGAAGGACGACCCCGGTCTGGGCATCGAGGGCGTCTTCGACCCGTTTGAGGTGATTGCGCACGATCATACCTTGCATTTATTCCATCACGTGGAAGATTTGCAAGGATTTCGAGAGGTGAAGCCCCGTCTCACGCCGCCATCTCACTCAGCCGACCGAAGAAGCTACGCTCCAGATGCAGCTCCCCTGCCCCGGCCTTTTCGACCATGCCCCGCAGATATCCGCCCGGCGAGTTGACCTCGCCTGAATGGACCTTCTCGAAGACCAAGGCAAATGCAGCCGCAGCGGCGGGTTTGCCCATCTGCTCCTGTGCGTCGATCCAGGCATGTTCCGAAATGCCGATCATCGGCCGCAATTCGCCGGCGACCCGCACAAAATCGCGCCAATCACGGATGTAGCCGCCCAGATTGCGCCCCCAGGATGTGAATTCCGGGCAGGCTTGCAATATCGTTCCCAACTCGATCCCGACCTGCGGTCTGTTCGCCTCCCCTGCCCCACTGTCCGACGCTGTCCGTGCCACAGGCGCTGGCGTTGCCGGTCCGGGCGGTTCGGCTGCCGCTTCCTCATTTTCTGAGGAATTACGAATTACAGGATGAAGTTGTTTTGTAATTGGTATGTGAGGTCCGGAAATGACCTCCCTGGGGTCCATATTTTCCATTTCCTTGGTCATCTCGGTACTTTGATCCACAGGTTTTGCCTCCCGCAGAAACACCTTCTCGACCCGCGACAGTAGGTCAGCGAAGCGATTTGCCAGTCGCTGAAGCATGTCGGCCGTCGCACGCGGGCCTGGCAGGCACGCCAGAAGCGCCTCGAAGGCCTGTTGCAGGCTCCGGAGCCCCGGCATGTGCTCCTGGCGCTCCACGGCCGCCTCGAGACGCGCCCGGATACTGCGCCGGGCAATCGTGATCTGACGCCGCAAACGCTGACAAAGCGTCCGCTCCGCCGCCAGATCGGCCGCCAGTGCCTCGAACTCTGCGACGCGGGCGCTCAAGGGGGCGAGATCGAACCCGTAGGCCTCGACAATCACACCATCGGCATCGCGGCGACCCCAGCGTTTGCCATTCGGGCTGTCCCGGAAAGTGATCACGCCGACCTCTGCCAGACGCCGGGCGTGGCGTTTGAGCGTCGACAGGGAAAACCCGGTCCGCTCCATCAGATAGGCGTTCGACGCCCAGACGATGGGCCGTCGCCCCTCTTCCCAATCCTGGGGCTGGGTAAAGGCCGCCAGCGTATCGAGAAGCAGAAGATCCGCCGCTTTCAGCCCGATATGGGCCCCGACACGTTTCGCCGCGACAACACTGCGTGTCTTGGCAATGGAAATCTGTTCGCCGTCTCGGGCCAGCTGATCCGCGGTCCCGAGAGCCGGCGTCGGCTTGCGCCAACCGCTCTGTGTCATGCCTGTATCTCACCTCCGATTTTGTGGAGGCAAAAGATTTCCGTGCGCCAAAACGACGTTCTTTCGTTGACAGTGATTCGCGGGAGCGGTATCCAGAAGGTGTCTAATCTATTTGGATAAGCTCTCGGGCCGGATCGGCTTGGGGGCTTTTCTTTTGCCTCAGGTCATGATGTCGATGTCTCCTTCGATTGAGACAGATACTCCGCATAGAGCTGGTCGAGGTTCTCCGAGAGAAACTCGCCAAAGCCTGCGGAATCCTTGGATGTCAGCGAGATGGTATAGGCGCGGCCTGCGCGTCCGATGACGCCCTTGATCCGGCCCTCTCCGGCGGTCCAGGTGCGCTTGGCCGGGGTGGCTTTCGCCGCCCGGCGCCGGGGTGCCCTGCCCGCCTCGGTCACCTTGCTGTGCAGAATTTCGAACCTGGTGTCACTGTCGAGCTGGTCAAACCCCTCCGTGGCCAGGATACGGTCGGCCACCGCGACATTGCTTTTGACCGCCATCAGCTTCTTGAAGTCCTCCCAACGGTCCCGCCCGATCTGCTTGGCGGGTCCGATCGCGGCGATGACATGGCCCGGCACCGTCCCCGCCACCGACAGCATGCGAGACAAGAGCGTGCCGTCGATGGTCAGCGCCTGCTGGATCACCTCCTTGGTCTGGCCGAGATCATGCAGGTTCCTGGCGAACAGCGCCTTCTCGATGAAGGAGAGATCGGCCCGCGCCGTGTTCTCCTGGCCCTGCGCCAGCACATGGGCGACATCGTCCATCTTCTTGACCACGGCGCGGACCGGACGTCCGAGCGCGCGCGCGACACGCACCCGGCGATGCCCGAAGACGACCATATAGCGATTGGCGGCCTCCGGATGCGGCCTGAGCAGGACTGGCGTGTCCTGCCCACTTGATGCGATCGAGGCTTTCAGCTCCTCGAAGGCCTCGTCATCGCCGCTGAGCCGGTCATTGACGAAAGAGGCATCGATCAAGGCGGGATCGATCTCGACGATGGTTTCGCCTTCGAGGAGGCGCTTGGAGTTTTCGGCGAGACTGTCGATCGAGACCTTCATGGATTTCGAGGCACCCCGCATCGCGTAGCTCGAGCGGCCCCCATCGACCGGCGGGTCGGTCGGCTGCCCGATCACGGATTTCAACAGGTCTTTTCTGGCCATGATGCCCTCCTTTTCGGGCCACGAGACCCCTGGTCTGCACGGCTGTCAAAACGCATCTGCACGGCTGTCAAACTCATGGGCCTTCGCGCCCCCAGGCCTGATGCACGAGACCGGCGATTTCATCGTTGACGGCGTTCAGAGAGGTGATCGCGCGGTCATAGGTCGACCGCACGAACTGCGCCCGCTCGACCTCGTAAAGCGTCTGCTTGGTGATCCCGGCATCCGAGATCGCCGTCGATTTCACCATCTGCGCTTCGAGCATCTGGTTGGGAAACATTGCCTGCAGGAAGCCGACCATCTGCTTTTGCGGCCCATCCGTGGGTTCGAACCGCGTGACGAGATAGCGGAACCATTTGAGCCGCATCTCGGCCCCGGCTTCGCGGATGGTGCGCAGGATACCGCCCAGCATCAGGAGGAACTGGCTCATCGACATCACGTCGAGCATCTGGGGATGCACGGTGATCAGCACCGAGCTCGAGGCTGTCAGCGCGGTTAGGGTCAGATATCCAAGCTGGGGCGGGCAATCGATTACCACTACGTCGTAGCGGTCTTCGACTTCCTCCAGCGCTTTTGAGATGCGGGTGAAGAAGGCGCGGCCTTCGGAGGGGTCGCGGCTGGTGAGGGCCACCGGCGTGTCGTATTCGTACTCCTGCAGATCGAGGCTGGCCGGAACGATATCGAGGTTCGGGAAGTTCGTGGAGCGGATGACCGCGCTGATCGGCTGGCGCTCCGCGTCATAGCGCAGGGTCTCGTAGAGCGAGGAAACAGAGTCTAATTCAGGCTGAATCCCATGCAGCGCGGTGAGCGAGGCCTGGGGATCGAGATCGATCGCCAGCACGCGGTGGCCCTTGAGCGCCAGGTGCTGCGCCAGATGGGCGGCGGTCGTTGTCTTGCCGCTGCCGCCCTTGAAGTTGACGACGGAGATGACATGCAGATCTTCGCCTTCGGTGCGGTGGGGCAGGTAACGCCGCTTGCCCGGACGGCCATGGGCATCGAGATAGGCGCGCAGCTCGAGCATTTGTGCTGCGGAATAGGATCGACGCCCAGAGGCCGAGGTTTGTGGCTCCGGTCCCTTGCCCTCCAGATGAAGCTTCTTGATCGTCGACTGCGTGACGCCCAGAAAATAGGCCACCTCGGCGAGAGAAAACTGCCGCAGACCCTTCTGGGCATCGGGGGGGTATTGTTCCTGACGCAAGATATTGAGTCGATCGGAAATCAGTTCTCCTTGCTGGAGAATGATTTCATCGAAGGCCAACTCGCCTGTATCTTGCCGGAATGGTGCTGTCGCCATCCTGCCGCCTCGCCTAATATCGCTTTTATCGCGATTTCTTTCGTTAAACTGTGACTACAGCGGAAGTGGGTTATCCACAACGATTTTTTCAGCGGGCGGCAAAGCACTGCCGGATCATGGCAGAGATCGGGGAGACCACAAGACACCGCAGATAGGGCAAAAGGGACCGCTATATCTGGTAGGGTGCAATACCGGTCCAGTCCTTACGTCTTTGCGCAGAAGGCGGCGGAATTACTATAATTTATTGTTTTTAATAATGTTTCCCGATTTGCACGGCTGTCAAAAAAGGCAAATCACGATCCGAGCATATGGGCCGTGGCGCCAGATGGCCGTTGCCTGCGACCACCCGTGCAGGCTTGCGCCACAATCACGGTCGTCCGCACGGAGCGCACTGGGGTCTCGCTCGGAAGATCCCGGCAAGAAACACCCCCAGCCCACCCATTGGAGAGAATCGGGCCCCGATTCTCAGGCCCAAGCCAGGGTGGGTTGGCCGGGTGTCCCGGCCAACCGCGGGTTCATGCGGCCTCTTTCGGGCCCCAGGGGATCACCGCCTGCAGGGTCGGGTCGTCCTGATGCGCCGCCTGGCCGAGATTGGCATTGAACCCGTAGTCCCGGATCGTCAACGTGAAATAGTCCGCGCCGGTCTCCCGGTTCTGTTTGCGCCAGATGCCGCCGCATTCGACGAGACGGCCGCGGGGCGAGCGGCCGAGCACCCGGTGGGTGGGTGCCATCGGATTGTCGCTGGTCACAGGTTCCACAGAGATGTCGAGATCGAAGGTCAGGGTCGAGATCGACCCAGTGCCTTTGGCGGTGCCGATCTCGGCGGCGTCGAATTTGATGCAGTTCGGGGTCATTGCGTGTCTCCTTGTCTGGTGTTGCAATGCCGGTGACCAAAGCAGGGAGCCCTGGGGCAGCACCGCAGGCGCAGCGCAGCGGAGAAGGGCAGGGGGGCGCCCTTTTTGACCCGCGCGGAATGCCCGGCACGGGCAGGGGAAAAAGACGGGCCCCAACCTTTGCGGCTCCCGGGGTGCCCTGCCACCGGCGACGCTCAGCAACACCGGTCGGAGACGGGCCGGACCCCCGGACAACAACAGGTGCCCGCCACGATCAGCGCCAATGGCTTGGACAGGATCTGCGCCTCGGCAACGCATGTCGCCGGAACGCAAGGACAGCACGCCATCCCACCTCTCATCCGGGAACTTGCTGGCCTGGCTCCGGCACCGGTCACCGCCATGGGTCCCATGCCGCAAACCCGCGTGGCGGCGTCAACCGGTCGTCGCCCCAAGGCGATCCCGTGAGATACCAATCAGGGTTTCGGCACAGGTCGCAGCGGGCAGGCCACCTGTCCGAGCGCCATGCCCGGCGCGCGGGGTGCGACGCTCCCGCCCCGCCACCTGCGCCTCCAGCCCGATCCACTGGCTGCAACGGCACGCCCCGGAGCTGCCGCAAGTGGCCACTCCACGCCCAACGGGCCTGACGACCCCCCCCTTAGTGTTTCCCCGGTACCTCCCCGTCGCGCAGCGACCCCCGCGCGGGCAGCGCCGGTCCGGCGGCGGGGCAGGGGGCATTCCTCTGCCCCGCCGCCGGACACAATTTTGGGCCATCCCGTACCCGTGCTTGACGGAGCAAAAAAAGACCCCGCCGGAGCGGGGCCAGGTGGTCTTCCCACGAAGGAAGGCTCAGAGGCAATCCGGGACCCAGATCGCCAGCTTTTCTTTCTGCTCGGAGGTCAGCCCCATGAGTTTCTGCGTGGTCGCATCGCCGATCAGCTTTTCCAGCTTCTCGGCCTTCTCCGCCTTCTTGAGTTTGCCGAAGGCCACCACGCGCGCGTCGCGGCTATCGCAGTCGAGAAAGGTGCAGAGCAGGTCGGTCAGCACCCCGGCGGAGACGCGCGAGAAGAAATTCTCCGCCGTGGGCGTCCAGTGGGCTCGAATATCGGACTTGGCCTCGGCGGCGATGGCTGCAAAGAAACCTTCGTCCCCGGCCTGATCGGGCAGGGCGCGCGCGAAAGCTTCGGTGAGGACCGCGTTGCGGGCCTTCTTGCCGCTTGCCCGAAAGGCGGTGAAGGCCTCCTCCAGATCATCGACGCGGGTGCCGGTCTGCCAACCGGTGGTCGGGTCGAGACCGTGATCAAGCCGCGGCTCGCGGTCAAACCCATCCTCGATGCTCGGGACGTTGTTGGGACGTCCGAGGCGCAGATCAAAGAGGCTTTCGAACGACCCGGAGGCTTCCGACAGGCCGAAGGCCAGAAGATCGAGCACAAGGTCCGGCTTGGCCAGAAGGGCCGATTGCACCGCCGCCAGCCGAATCGCCTGCATGTCGGCCCTCAGCTTCTGGGAGTAGGGGGATTTCGGCGCGGGGGCAGGGCGGTCGGGGGCTGTAAGAACGCCCGCCGCGAGGGCCGCATCCTCGTCTTCGGGGCGCACCAAACCAGCAGTGATCTCCACCTTACCCGATTGATTTACAAGGATAAGGCACCCCGAGACGCGCTTCTGGTCTTCGGTGTATGAGCCGTCGAGGGTGGCCTGCAGATTGGCCAGTCGCGCCTCGCCGTCCGCGTCGAGCACACCCGCCTCGCACATCTCGGCCAGCCGGTCGTAATCCTCGGCCTCCGCGTCGCTCAGATCGCCCTCGACCGGGTAGAGCCGTGTCAGCTTGGCTTGGTCGATTTCATAGTAGTTGAGCCATGGCTCGCGCTTGGCCTCGGCCCAGAGCCAGCCCGCATCCGACACCAGCGCGGCACGGGCCGCCTCAAGCCGTTCGTCAAAGAGATCATCCAGCAGAGCCGGATCGGTGAAATAGACCGCCTGCGAAAACAGGTCCCGCGTGATCGCGCCGCCTGCGGCTTCATAGGCCTCTTGGCCGACAAAGAGCGCGCGCCGGTCACTGCCGGTCACCGCTTCGGGGGTGAGCGCGGATTTCAGTTGCGCCTCCGAGATCGGCTGCCCCTTGATCTGCTCGAGAAGCGTGAGCGACAGCGCCGCATCCTGCGACAGGGTGAAGGCCTTGGCCGCGCCGAGGGTGATCTCGCCTGCGGCAAGCGCGTCAATGACCGGAGCGGGCAAGGCGGCAAGGGCCAACCGCTGGTAGACCCGGGCCTCGCTGGTGGCGAAGGCCAGCGCGATATCGGGCACCGTCGCGCCCTTGGCCGTCATTGCACCGAAGGCGCGGATTTCATCCGCAGGGGTCAGGGCTTCACGCGCGGCATTTTCGGCATTGGCCCAGATGGCGGCTTCCTCGGCATCCTCGGTGATGCGCACCGGGACGGTGACCGGGGCAGGGGTTTCGGCCTCGGCGGCGATCTTCTGCAATGCCCGCAGGCGGCATCCGCCCGCGACGATTTCGACGCGGCCTTTCTTTGTGCGCAGGCCTGCAAGGTTCTGGATCAGTCCGAAGCGGGCGATACTGGCCGCCAGCGTATCGATATGGACATCCGAGACGCTCTTGCGCGGATTGAGGTCCGAGAGCGTGAGGGCGTCGAGCGGCACCAGTTCGATGCTGCCCGTGTCGGTGAGGATCGGGTCTTGCTTGGTCATGGGGAAGTCTCCTTGAGTTTGTGGGTGGGATGTGGCGCCTACCGCGCCGTGGCGGCGCAGGAGGACGATGGAAGGGGAATAGCAGGGGAGAAGGCCCCCAAAAGACGCTCAGGGCGTCTCTGAGGCGCTGTCGGGTTACCACCAGCAGGAATAGACCACGGTCGATCCGGCCTGCATTTCGGCCCGCGCCCAAGCGCAGAAGTCCAGGTCGTAGGTGCGGCAGTCGGCAGCCTGTTCGTCCTGGAACTGGTGGCCGTAGAAAAAGCCGCCCTCGCACCGGGGCAGGGTGCCGTCGGTGACGGCCCGTTCCAGGCGGTCGATGTCCTCCGGCGCGAGGATCAACTCGCCGCAGTTGAGGTCGCTGGCCGAGAGGCCGGTGCGGGCGACATAGAGGGTTTCCATGAATGTCTGCAGCTTGGAATGCTTGCGCCAGACAAAGGCGGGCACTTCCCCTTCGTCTCCGCTTTCGGGTGTCTTGAGATAGGCATATTGATCGAGGCCCATGGTCTCGCTCCTTTCCTTCGTGGTTGGCGCGGCATGGGTTTCTTGTGCATTGGCCCATTGTCCGCCTTGGGCGCGGGCCATCCCTGTCTCTGACGTTCGGAAGACCCCCGCGTCTTCCGAAGGGCAGAGCAGGGAAGGGCACAGCCCGACCTGCGGCCGGGCGGCGGCGGGACACAGGGGGCCGAAGCGGTGAAATCGGGAGGGACCCGGCGGCATCAGCCGACGGGAGGCACCGGATTTCTCCGGCGGAGGCTGACGCGCCAGCGGCACCCGAGCCCCTGTTGGCGCCGTCGTTCGGATGTCAGGCGGAGGAAAAATGCAAAACCGTCGGGGGTGCCAAAGCAGAGCGGCGGCACCCCCGTCGATTGACCGCGTGATCGCGGGCAGGCCCGCGATTGCCTTTGTCTTGTGCCCGAAGGATCGTTACCCGGAAGGGCGGAGACAGTATTGGCTCCGGGGCATCTTGTGCCCTAGAGCCTGCCCAGCCGTGCGGTTGGCGGGCCAGTCAAGATGACAAAGCCGCATGCGCCTAACCGAGCGTCAGCACCATGTTGTCGGACAGGGCCAGAGGTGGAATGTGCAGGTTCTCCGGCGCAGGCCCTTTGCGAATACGACCCGCGGTATCGTAGTGCGACCCGTGGCAGGGACAGAACCACCCTCCAAAATCGCCAGCGCCATCGCCAAGCGGGACACATCCCAAATGCGTGCAGACACCGATCATCACCAGATAGGCGTCATGGCCCGGAATGGCCCGGTTCTCATCCTGCGCTGTGGCCTCGCCGGGAAGATTGGGATTGCGCGCATCGGTGTCCGGCAAGGTGGAGACCGCCTCTTCACGCGCCTGGGCCATCTCCGCTTGCGTCCGGTGGCGAATGAAGACGGGCTTTCCGCGCCAATTGACGGTCAGTTGGGTGCCTTCCGCGAGCCCGGAGATATCCACCGAGATCGTCGCCAGGGCGCGCACATCCGCCGATGGGTTCATTTGATTGATCAGCGGCCAGAGCGCCGCACCGGACGCGACCACGCCCGCGCCAGCAGTGGCATAATACAGGAAATCCCTGCGTTCAGTGTCGTCGGTGGCATCCATAGCACAGCGAGTGTGCACCCTTCCCGCCCCGGAACGTCAACGCGGGTTTTGTAATGTTTTGTCTGCAACCCGGGGGCTGGCGGAGGGAAACTGTGGCGGATCTTCAGCTCAATGGTGGGGCGGTTCGCCTTTTGCCATCATGAGGTGATGCTCCTGGTGATGCGCGCCGATGGTCATCAGCCCGAAGAACCCAAGACCCTGTATCTGGTCGGAATCGCCATCGACGAGGAGGGCAACACCATCCCCGAGATCCTCTGTCGTGACCTCCCAACCCGTCTCGGCAGCCAGGAACGGCGCATGGGCAGGCACCATGGCGCGAATGGCCTCGAGAACGCGCGGTGCTCCGCGGATTTCGAACCGGATACCGGCGGGCCGCACACTGCGGGTAACCTCGGCCTCCATCGTCACAAGCTCCATGTCCACCAGATGTCGCCTCAGGGCCGCGATATCGACATTTGCCCAATCGGTAGCGGGATCGGCGCGTAGGAGCGCCACGATCTCGGCCATGGCGGCAAAGGCAGATTGCCCGGTTTCCTGCGGACCCGGCATCGCATGCCCGGTCGCGGAATGGCTGTGCTGGGCCGCGACGGGTCCAGACAATGACAGGGCAAGCAGGAGAGCAACAAGGCGCATGGCGGGATCCTTTTGAACGGCACGATACCCGTTTTTCCTAGCACGCAGGCCTGCTCTGGAATATGATTTCAATCATATGCTGCCAGAGCCCTACGACCTTCTCCCGACAACTGCGCGTCAGTCGCAAACAATTGCGACTGGCGACGTGCTCTTTCGACAGGGTGCAAGGACCCTTGGCCTCTATGTGCTGACAACCGGGCGTGTGCATCTCGAACGGGTTGGTCCGAATGGCGAGCGGCTCATCATTCACCGGGCGACATCCGGGACCAGCTTTGCCGAAGCCTCGGTCTTTTCGGAGCGCTATCATTGCGATGCCATCGTGATGGATGCGGGAGAGCTGGTCCGGATCGACAAATCCGCGGTTCTCGCCGCCTTCTCGAACCCGGACTTTGCGCGGGCCTATGGACGCCAGGCGGCCCAACAGGTTCAGGCGCACCGGCAGATCATGGAAATTGTCGGCATCCGACGCGCCGAGGACCGGGTGATGGCGGGGATCGTTGCGGGTCTTCTGGATGGCACCGTCGTCGACTTTGCCGCGCGCCTCCAGCTGACGCATGAGGCGACCTACCGTGCGCTGCGGGCGCTTGTCGAAGCGGGTCGGGTCACCAACCCATCCCGCGGAACCTACCGATTGGCCTAGCTGTGACTGGCAAAGACCGATGTCGCGCCATCGGGCCCGACAAGCAGCGTATCAAACGTATCGCCGGCCCCGGGACCGCCCATGCCGGGGGAACTCATCGGCATACCCGGCACGCTCAGCCCGCGCGCCGTGGGTTGCTCTGAAAGAAGCCGGGCGATGTCTTCTGCCGGCACATGGCCCTCGATGAAGTAATCGCCCACCACAGCGGTGTGGCACCCGGCCAACTCCGGCGCGATCCGGAGCCTGTCTTTCAGCGCATAGAGGGCGTCCTGACCGACATCCTGAGCCTCGACCTGAAACCCGGCCTGGCGGACATGATCGACCCAGGCCGTGCAGCATCCGCAGGTCGGGGTTTTGACAACCTTGATGATGGGCCCGGCATCAGCCATGGCCGGGAGCGCGATCGTGGCGGTAGCGCCGGTCAGCAGAAAGCTACGTCGTTTCATGTGTCGTTTCCTTTTGAATTGTGTTCGAGATTAGCATCCGGAGCGGCACTGTCGAGGTGATCGCGGTGCGCGGGTGGTGCATGAAGCTCTGCCTGCGGCTCCATCGATTGCGTGACGTCCAAATCGTCCGCGTGGCGCTCGTCGAGGCAATCCGTTTCAAGCTGCAGGGTCACCATGTGAAACCCGTGATGCTTGGTCAGGTGCGTATAGGCGGTCTCAAGGATGCGTGACGCATCGGCAGGTTCTGCATGGCGCAGATGGGCCGAGAAGGCATGCTTGCCGCTGGTCAGGGTCCATGCGTGGACATGGTGGACATCGAGAACGCCGTCCTGCGCGCGCAGATCAGCGGTCACGGCCTCGAGATCAGTATCCTCCGGGGTCCCTTCCAACAGAATATGCACCGCCTCGCGGATAACTCCGATCGAGGCCCAGAGCAGCACGACCCCGAAGGCCATACCAAGGATCGGGTCGATCGCCAGAAAGCCAGTGAACTCGATGACAAGCGCGGTCACGATGATCAACAGGCTGCCGACGAAGGTCTGGATGATGTGCCAGAGGGCCCCGCGGGCATTCAGATCATCCTGGCTGGATCTCCACATCAGGCCGAGCGAGATCACCTCGGTGACCAAGCCACCGAAGGCCACCCAGAGCATCGGTCCCGTGGGCAGATGGATCGGATTTCCGAGCCGCATCGCCCCCATCCAGATCACCAGAAGCGCCATGCCCAGAAGAAAGCCGCCATTCACCAGCGCGCCAATGATCTCTGCGCGATACCACCCGTAACTGCGCGCCATATCCGCCGGGCGGCGCGCGATCCGCTGCGCGATGATGGCGACGAGCACGCCCCCGACGGCGGACAACGTGTGAAACGCATCTGACAGCACCGCGATCGAGCCGGTCCAGAGCCCGACGGCCAGTTCGATCACGAAGTAGATGCCGGTCAGCCAGGCAGATATGACCAGAGCTTTTCCCGACGACGGCATATGTCCCGCATGTGAATGAGTGGCCATGTCAGATCTCCTTCTTCGGCGTGCGGCGGTCGCGCCAGACCGCAAAGAGGACGGACAGGGCGGTAAATGCTCCAAGCGCCAGCGCCGTCCAGGTGGCAGTTTGCACGTCCCCATTCATGGCTTCGCTGCCGAGATGGGCGAGCAAGAAGCTGGCCGGAATGATCCCCGCGAGTGTCGCCAGGGCAAACCGCCAAAGGTGCAAGACGCTCAATCCAGCCGCGTAGCTGACCATGTCGAAGGACAGGAACGGCAGCAGTCGGCTTCCGAACACCAGAAACGTCAAGGTATTCTGTGACCCCAGAAGTCCACGTCCGATCGTCTCGCCGACATGGCGTTCCACGAAAGGGCGCCCCAGCCCGCGCGCGAGCAGAAACGCGGCAAGCGCGCCGATCTCTGCGCCGAGCACGACGAGCAGTGTTCCGTAGGTGTGACCATAGGCGGCCCCGGCAGCCAGCGCGATCGGCGCCGAGGGCAGGGGACTGGCCACGATCGCCAGCGTCATCAGCGCCACGACCAGAAGCGGACCAAGAAGACCAGCCGCCTCGATCCAAAGGCGCAGGTCGTCGCGCTCCGGCAGATCGGCATCGAGCCCCGCAAGGTCCGGACGCGCCAGGACGAGAAGCAAGAGCCCCAGAAGGACAAGAACAACGACACGCACCATGGCCTACCTCGTATAAAGCAGCACAAGAAAGGCTGCCGCCATCAGGTCAAAGACGACGCAAAACGGGATGTACCAGTGTGGGACCCGGGCAAGGCGGACCGCATTGTGATGGGCAAGATCCCATAGCGCATGGAGCGCGAGACCCAGAGGCAAAGCCACCCAATACCAGAGAAGACCCGCTACGGCCGCTGCCCCAAAGACGAGAGCAACCGCCAGCTCAGACCAGAACACGGAGCGTCGGCCATCGGCGGCACCGAACCCGATATAGGCCCCGCCGATCAGGGCCAGTGTGACCGCTGCCAAGGCAAGCGAGCCTGCCTGTTCCAGGAGAAGGTGGGCGGGCATTGTGACCACAAAAAGCGCAAATCCGATCCAAGCGGGCGCCGCCATGGTCCGGTGCACTGATTGGGCGGGATGTTGCCCCGATATGTCTGGTCTTGCGCCTGTCATGCCGCGTCAGATGGGGCTTCCAGCAGCTGGAGGGTCAAGACATGTCAGGTCTATTGATACATATTGCGACAAACGAGGTGCGGGTCTTTCCCGAAAGAACAATCTATTCTGGGTGTTATGGAACTCAATCTATTGAACAGTGGGCCGATCGGCCAGACGTGCCGATGTGTGGGACCCGATCGCTGATGGCGGCATCGGCGCATATTCTGGTCGTCGATGATCATGCCGAGATCCGGCACTCCGTGACGCGCTACCTGGAGAAAAACGGGCTGCGCGCGACGGGAGCCAAAAGTGCGGGCGAGATGGATGCGCGATTGAGCGAGGACAGATTCGATCTGATCGTGCTCGATATCATGATGCCGGGAGAGGACGGGCTCGCGGCCTGTGCACGGTTGCGTCGGGAGCAGCAGCATACCCCGATTCTCATGCTGACGGCGCTCGGCGACGATGACGCTCGGATCAAGGGGCTCGACACCGGCGCAGATGACTACTTGGCCAAGCCCTTCAATCCGCGCGAGCTTCTGGCACGAATCAATGCGATCCTGCGCCGTGCGGGAGACGGATATGCACCCCATGGCGGAACATTTGCGGGCAAGCGGGCCGTATTTGCCGGGATCACATTCGATCACGACGCCAGCCATGTCATTTGCCCCGATGGCACGGTCAATGCACTGACCACGGCGGAAGCAAAGTTGCTGACGGTGTTATTGGAGCGTCCCCGGGCCGTGATCGGCCGGGATGAGCTTCTGGAATTGAGCGCCGGCCGTGTCGCCGGACCATTTGACCGGACGATCGACAATCAGGTTTCGCGCCTGCGCCGGAAAATCGAACCCGATGTGCTTCGCCCTCGGATCATATATACGGTGCGCAATGGCGGATATTGCCTGAACTGTGATGTGGAGGTCGAGGCCTGATGCGAATGGGGTTCCGCTCACAGATCGCCCTTTTGGTGGTGGTGGTCCTGTTCGTGGCTCAGGTCGTAGGTTTGTGGCTTTTCGTCGATGAACGGTCGCTTGCGGTGCAAGCGGCCATCGGCAGCGAGGCAGCCGGACGCGCAGCCAACGTCGCCCGTCTGATCGAGGAAGCACCGCCGACGTTGCATGAGGATATCGTGGCCGCGGCAAACTCGCCCCTTGTGCGCTTCGATCTCGGCGACACGCCTGCTGTGACGCACTCCCATCATGATGAGAACGGAGCGGTTGAGGCGCGCGTGCGGGCGCTTTTGAACGATGGCTACACCCGCGATATTCGGGTCGAAGTGCATGAGATTGAACAGGGGCTGTTGCCGCTGCCGAACCTCTCTCCGGAAATGGCGGAAATGCACGCCGAGATGATGCAGGGCACGCTGGCGGCCCTCGAGATGGAGGTCTCGATCGCCATTGCCGGAGGCCAATGGCTGAACGTCGCCACCCGGTTCGAGCGGCCGCCCATACAATGGTCCTGGGCCTCCACCCTCTCTTTCGTGTTGACGGCCGCCGTGTTGCTGCTTGCGATCTTCTGGTTTCTGCTGACGCGCCTGACGCGGCCCCTGAATGATCTCGCCGCGGCAGCCGAGGAATTCGGGCGCGGTGGCGGGCAAGGACCCCTCACGCCGGTCGGCCCAAATGAAGTGCGGAACCTGACGACGGCCTTCAATGACATGCAAACGCGCCTGGCCCGCTTCGTCACGGACAGGACGCAAATGCTGGCCGCCCTGGCTCATGACTTGAGATCGCCACTCACCGCGCTCAGGGTTCATGCCGAGATGGTGGAGGATGCGGAGACCAAGACCGGCATCACGGCCTCTCTCGACGAGATGCAGGATATGGTGGAAGCCACGCTGGCCTATGCGCGCGGTGTGGGACAGGACGAGGCCCTGCAACGGACCGAGATTGGCGCGTTCCTGACCGACATTCGGGACGCAACCCACGGTGCATTGGACGTGCGCCCGGGACCCGAGGCAATGGTGCAGATCAAGCCGAAGGCACTGCGTCGTGCATTGCGCAATCTCATCGACAATGCGGGGCGCTACGGGCGCAATCCGACCCTAACCTGGGGCGTCTCTGACGAGAGCATCGAGATTTTGGTCGAGGACGATGGGCCGGGGATCCCCGATGACCGGTTGCGCGATGTCTTCCAGCCCTTCCTGCGCCTTGAGGGATCGCGCTCCCGCGAAACCGGAGGCCATGGGCTGGGCCTTTCAATCGCCCGCAGCATCGTTTTGCAACACGGCGGCGCGATCACCCTGTCGAACCGTGCAGAGGGCGGACTCCGTGCGCGCATTGTCTTGCCCGTGACTGCGCATCAAGCTGCAATGACATTTCCGTCAGAGCATCCCGAAGCGCGCGCCGAAACCGGATTTTCGGCTCGGACCAAAAAAGTGTAGCGCCGCCGTCCAACCGGCGGGTTGATACATAACCTTACAAAATTCCGGGCCTCCCTGCGTTCCGTCGCTCACTGATCTTCGATAGAAAACAAAGCGTTCGACATGGAAACGAGGCAGAGCCATGCAGGCAAGAAATCGATCCTTTTGGTCGCGTCGTCATTTTGTCGGCGGCGTCGGCGCGGCGCTCCTGTTTGCGCCTTCGGTGCTGCGCGCAGAACCACTCGCACCGGTTCGGCGCAACGCTTCGAGCTTCAGAACCCACGATTGGCAAGACCACTTCGATCGTCTGGGCAAAGGCATCATTATTGCGGACACCAATTCCCGGGCTCTTCAGCAATGGACAGCCGACGGTGAAATGTTTCTTTATCCGACATCGGTTCCAATGACGGATGAGCTGACGCGGCGGGGCTATACAGAGATCGTTTTTAAAGATCCTGAGCCGGATTGGACCCCCACGCCATCCATGCGCGAGCGCGATCCATCCTTGCCAGCCTATATGCCGCCAGGTCCGAACAATCCGCTCGGAGTGCGGTCGCTGCACTTGACGTGGCAGTACTATCGCATTCACGGGACACACGATACGCGCAAGATTGGTCGTCGTTCGTCGAGCGGCTGTATCGGTCTTTACAACGAACATATCATTGAGGTTTACAATCGAACCCCGGTCGGCACGCAGGTCAAACTGATCTGATGGGGCGGTACGCGATCGTTGCCGTCGGCGTTGCCGTGGTTCTTGGCATAGGCTTCTGGTGGACCGGATCAACCGGCGATGCCGTTGCGCCTGCTGCGGACGTCACGGCACAAGCGGCTGCACCCATGGTCGATGTCGCCTTGCCGGAAGCGCTATCGGCCAACGCGGAGATCGGCAAACTGGCCTACGATGCGAAATGTGCAGCCTGTCACGGCGCAAATGCGGCCGGGCAGGACGGTGTGGCGCCCCCTCTTGTGCATAAGATTTACGAACCCAGCCACCATGGGGATGCCGCCTTCCTTCTGGCGGCAAAGAACGGCGTCCGGGCGCATCACTGGCGGTTTGGGAACATGCCTCCTGTCGAAGGTGTCACTGACGGCGACGTAAAGATGATTGTGGCCTATGTTCGTGAATTGCAGCGCGCGAATGGTATAAACTGAAGCATGAACCGACGAAGGACGATCCGTGAAATATAGATTAGCACTGACAGTTTTCTTGGCGCTGGCAAGCGCGCAAGCCCTCGCCCATTCTGAAAAGGAAAGCATGACGCCTGCAGATGGAGCCATTCTTGACGCCGTACCAGAGACGATTGGATTGCGCTTCAACGATGGGATGCGATTGACGAAAGTCGAAATGACCCATGCTGAGACGCACACCGAGGCTCTGGACCTCGGCACCCAATCCGGTTTTGTCAAAGAATTCTCGCTTCCTCTCACGCCCATGGGGCCGGGCATGTACCACATTGAATGGCGCGGGCTTGGTGTTGATGGGCACCCGATGAACGGTGTCTTCTCGTTTGAAGTGAAGTGAGCGGTGCCGGATATCTGGGGACAGGCTGCGGTTGCCACAAAGTTTTTGCTCTATCTCGGCGTCCTCACGAGTGCCGGGCTGATACTCTGTCGCCAAGTCTTTTCCGAGCAGTTGGCTGGGCTCGACCGTTTTCTACGCGCCTGGGCCGTCTTCTTTGCTCTTTTGGCGGCTGCAATGTCATTCCTCGGCTTTGCCGTGCGGGGCGCGGTGCTCATGGATGATGCTTCAGGCATGACTGATCTGGCGATCCTTGCGTTGCTCTGGGAAACGCCGCCCGGAGACGCCCTGCTGTTGCGGCTACTGGGCCTGGGGGCACTCCTGACCGGTGTGGTCTTGGGGGGGCGGTGGCTATGGGTCGCGCTCTTGGGCAGTTTCTTGGCAATCTGGAGTTTTTGCGAGATCGGTCATGTCGCCAGCGAAGATCGCCTGTGGTTTCAGAGCGTCTTGTTCGGTCATCTTATCGTTGCCGCATTCTGGATCGGCGTCCTTCTTCCGCTCCATAAGCTTTCGGGGTCTGCGGACACGCTGCCAGTTGCTGGCGTGCTTGGACATCGCTTTGGACAGGTCGCATCTGTTGCGGTCCCGCTTCTGCTGCTCGCTGGCGTGGTAATGACCTGGCGACTGGTTGGTTCGTTACCCGCGCTTCTCGGCACTGCCTATGGTTTGACACTTCTGGCAAAGATTGCCGTCGTGACGCTGCTTCTGGCCCTTGCGGCCATCAACAAAACACGGCTTGTGCCCGCTTTGCAGAGCGGTGAGCCCAAAGCTGGGCCGCACCTTGCAAGATCGATTTCTCTCGAATGGGTTTGTATCGGTGTCATCTTGCTTGCCACGGCTGTTTTCACCTCAATCCTAACGGTGCCATCATGAATCTTTCAAAACGCGACTTCCTTCGCATGAGTGCTGCCGGTTTGGTGTGCATGCCGAATTCACTGCTCGCGCAGACAGACATGCGCGCGATGACAGCCCGGATCGCAGATATACAGCTTTTGCCTGATGACTACGGAAAAACACAGATCTGGGGGTTCGATGGTATCGCGCCGGGCCCTGAAATCCGGGTTACGCAAGGCGCGCGGGTACAGAGACGTATTATCAATGAGTTACCCGATCCGACATCGACTCATTGGCACGGGATCCGCATCGAAAATGCGATGGATGGGGTGGCGGGTCTGACGCAGGACGCCACTCGCCCTGGGGACAGCTTTGACTACGATTTCGTTGTCCCCGACGCGGGCACCTACTGGTATCACGCGCACAACCGCTCGTTCGAGCAGGTCGCACGTGGTCTTCAGGGTGCGCTGATCGTCGAAGAGCCGGAGCCGATCGATATCGATCGGGAAGAAGTCCTGATCCTCGACGATTGGCGCATCGATCCGGAGACAGCACAGATTGCGGATACCTTCGGGGCGATGCATGACCTCAGCCATGCCGGGCGCCTCGGGAACTACATCACTACGAACGGCGTCTACAATCTCGCAAAGACCGTGAAACGGCATGAGCGTCTGCGTCTGCGGCTGATCAATGCATCGAACGCCCGGATTTTCCAACTTGCGCTGGAGGGGCTCGAAGGCTGGATTGTGGCCATGGACGGGATGCCGCTGGCCACACCGCAACCCGTGGAAGGTTCATTCCTGCTGTCGTCGGCACAACGGGTGGACCTGATCGTCGACGTGACCGCAGAGGTCGGCAGCGCGGGCCATATCGTGCAATTGAGCCGCGATGAAAGCTTTTCTCAGGTGGCCTTCGAAGTGAGCGGCGACGGTACACGCGCGCGGCGCGGAACGCCTCAACCCCTGCCGCCGAATGCCCATGCCATGCCCGACCTGGGATCGGCAAGGGACATCGCATTGCTGATGGAAGGGGGGGCCATGGGCGGCATGCGCGGTGCCATGATGGGCGGGCGGATGTCTTCGATGCGCGACATGATGGAGACAGGAAACTTCTGGGCCTTCAATGGCGCGGTGGGTGGCATGGATGGTCCAGCACTGGCGGTACTGTCGCGTGGCGAAACCGTTCGGCTGAAGATCACCAATGACACGTCGTTTCCGCATGCCATGCATCTTCATGGCATGCATTTTCACGAGATCGCACCCGATGGCAGCCTCGGCGCGCTGCGCGACACCACGCTGCTCGACCGGGGCGAAGTGCGCGACATTGCCTTCATAGCAGACAACCCCGGAAAATGGCTGCTGCATTGCCATATGCTGTCACACGCGGCGTCCGGCATGATGACATGGGTCAATGTGGCATGAGAGCTATGACTGCCATCCTCGGGATTGGTGTGCTGGCGGCTCTCGGGGCGGCAGCCTATGTCTGGACCGGGTCTGTCGGTGAAGTCCAAAGCGGGGTGATGCCGGAAAACGTTGATCTCGTGGCCGGCAAGGCGCTTTATGCCGAGACCTGCGCTGCGTGCCATGGGGTCAATCTGGAGGGTCAGGACAACTGGCGGAGTCCGGGCGCGGACGGTCGGCTGCCCGCACCACCCCATGATGAAACCGGTCACACCTGGCATCACGAAGACCAGGTTCTGTTCGACTACACAAAGCTTGGGGGCCGAGAGGTGATGGCCGCTCAGGGCATGGAGTTCGACAGCGGCATGCCCGGTTTCGGCGACCAACTTTCCGACCAGGAAATCTGGAATATCCTCGGATACATCAAGTCAACCTGGCCCGAGGAAATACGGGACATGCAAGCCGCGCGCACCCATGGCGTGCCGGTGAACTAGGAGAACTCTCATGAAGATCGCAATGGCAATGTCACTGGTCGCCCTTCTGCTTGCACCACTCGCGTCTCATGCTGACGCGCTCAGCGAAGACCGGGTTAAGGAATTGGTTCTGGAGGCCATCCGCGAAAACCCGGAGATTGTCCTCGAGGCGGTTCAGATCATTGAACGGCGTGAACAGGAGCGGCAGGCCGCCGCGACGGCGAGTGTCCTCTCCGAAAACCGCGATCTCCTCGAGAACGACCCGAACGCGCCGGTTCTCGGAAATCCAGAAGGCGACGTCACGGTCGTGGAGTTCTTCGATTACAACTGCCCCTATTGCCGACGGGTAAAGCCGCATATCGAAGCGCTCTTGGACGAAGATCCCAATGTGAAGCTGGTCTATCGTGAGTGGCCAATCCTCGGCGACGGCTCCGTTTTTGCCGCGCGCGCCGCATTGGCCGCGCGAGAGCAGGGCAAATACGAGGAATTTCACTGGGCGTTGATGGGCATGCAGGGCCGAGCCGAGGAAGCGTCCGTCATCCAGGTTGCGCAGGAAATTGGTTTGGATGTCGCGCAGCTGCGACGGGACATGCAGGCGCCTGAGATTGATGCCCATATTGCGGCGTCAATGGAGATGAGCCGCGCGCTCGGCTTCAATGGCACGCCATCCTTTGTGATCGGAGACGCGCTGGTTCCGGGGGTCATCGAGGCTGATCAGATGATCCGTCTTGCGCAGGAAGCACGCGCCGCAGGTCAATAGTTTCCTGACAATGGGCGAACGGACACAGTCAAAACGAGTGAAAGAGGTACTTTGATGGCCAAACTGACGCGTCGGCACTTTGTGGTAGGGTCTGTAATGCTCTTTTCGGCGCCGCTCGCCACGTCGATATCGGCAGCGCCCACGTCCCCGCGCGCGATGTGGGATGTCTGGGATGCGCAAGTCACACCTCCGGGGTATGACCCCTCAACTTCCAATCCGTGGGGGGTTCATCCGCGGTTCCTACCGGTTCGGGTGGAGGCAAAGGCGGGCCTCGTGCCGGGTGACATCCATGTCGATGCCGTTGCGCGCTACTTGTATCATATCGAGCCGAACGGCAGCACGGCGATGCGCTATGGCGTGGCCATCGCACGCGGGACACTGTACGAGCCGGGTGTCTACACGATCCGGCGAAAAGCCAAGTGGCCCACTTGGCGTCCAACGGAGGACATGATCGAACGCGACCCGGACCTTTACTCACAGCATGCGGAGGGGATGGACGCGGGGCCAACCAACCCATTGGGATCCCGTGCGCTTTATCTCTACGTGGGGAACCGGGACACTTATCTGCGTATTCATGGATCGCCTGAGCCGCGTTCGATCGGAGGTCGTGCGAGTTCAGGATGCGTGCGCATGATCATGGCACATATCAACGATCTCTATCCCAACGTGGAAACGGGCAAGACCGCTCACCTGTATCCGCCTGAAGATGCGATCGGCGGCTAAATGGGCGCCTTGATGTTGCTCAAAGCGTCTTGACCTAGCTCACCGCCTGGCAGATTGGATTGCCTTGTGACGTTCTGAGCGGCAACCAGGTCGCTTCGACCGGGCCGTTGTGCAAATACCAAAAGCAACTGTCATTCGGATCCAGCCTTACCTTGTTGAGGTTCTGGTATGGCGCAGCGAGACCGACGAGTGGTTCAGGCAATTCGGTGAAGGCACCGTCCGCATCGACCACGGGTGTCGTGGAACATCCGGTCAACAGATACGCACCAAAAATCAGGCCCAACGCCTTAGAGGTCCCGTTCATCCGGCTCTTCAATCCTCCGGACCTTCTCCCAGAGCGGTCGCCGGATAACCAGCTTCCGCAAGAACCTGAAGCAGGGCAGCCGTGGAGACTGTCGAGTCTATCTCTGTCGCGTGTGCAGCCAAATCCGTCCGGATGGTTGCTGACGGGTCTGCGGCCTTTACCGCTTTTTCGATTGTAGCGACGCAATGGCCGCAGCTCATCTCTGGGACGTGAAATTTCATGGCGCATCCTTTTCTCACCAATTGGAAATAGGGATTCCAGTTGGTGGAAGGTCAAGCGTCCGTCGATGTTGGAACTGGGGTTTTTATGGCGACGGGAGCGTTGCTATTCGATGACTTGCTGCCTCCATGACAGGACTTCCCCATGAAGAAGAACATCACGCCATGTGCGCCGAGGCAAAGGGCGATTGGTGCCAGAACGCCCAAACTGTCCTGCAATCCAAAAAACGAGCCGCCTCGGACAAAGAAAACAAGCAGCGGAAGCAGCATCACCGCGCAGCACACCCACATGCCGACGTGCATCATCTTTGAATTCTGCGGCTGCTTTTCTTGATCTGACATATTCATCGAACATACTCCTTCCTCGGAGATAGCGCACCAATCGCTCGTGCGACAAGTTTACAAATCGATACATTTCAATCGGAAACAGGGGGTTAGCGAGACTGTAGGTTGATGCTGTGCCGGTTGAAAAAGAAATCTCCGATAAACCCCTTGAGCTTCCTGTGACTGGAAGCCCTATATCTGCCTCGAGCACGCAATCGAGGTAACATGCCATGACCGACACCAGCCAAACAACGCTCAGCATCGAAGGCATGACCTGTGCATCCTGCGTGGGGCGTGTTGAAAAGGCCTTGGCGGGGCTCGATGGGGTTTCCGACGTCGCCGTCAACCTCGCATCCGAAACGGCGCGGGTTTCGCTGGATGATCCGTCTCGACTTACCGATGCCACGCAGACGCTTGCCTCCTTGGGTTATCCCGCGCGAACATCCAAGGTCACCTTGAACATTGCGTCCATGTCCTGCGCATCCTGCGTCGGACGGGTGGACAAGGCACTGGCGGACGTGCCCGGAGTGCTTTCCGTCAGCGTGAACCTGGCGGCAGAAACGGCGACGGTCGAGTATCTCGAGGGCGCGGTGTCCTTGGGCAACTTGATGGCCGCGTCGGCGGCGATTGGTTATCCGGCCGAAATTGCAGAGGCGCAGGCGAGCCAGTCTCGCGTCGCACGCAAGGCAGAAGAAGCCGACGGACTGCGCCGCAGCGTCCTTTTGGCAGCAATTCTAACGCTCCCGGTCTTCATCCTAGAAATGGGCTCCCATCTTATTCCGGCATTTCATCACGTGGTGATGACGACGGTTGGTCTCCAAACGTCTTGGATCATCCAGTTCGTCCTCGCAACACTCGTCCTCTTCGGGCCGGGACGCCATTTCTACACCAAGGGGTTTCCCGCGCTTTTCAAGGGCGCCCCGGACATGAACAGCCTCGTCGCCGTCGGCACCGGCGCGGCCTGGGGATATTCGGTGGTCGCAACCTTTCTTCCCGGACTTCTGCCAGAGGGTGTGCGCGCGGTCTATTTCGAGGCCGCTGCGGTCATCGTCGTCCTTATTTTGATTGGCCGATGGCTCGAAGCACGCGCCAAGGGCCGCACCGGCGCTGCGATTCAGGCTCTGCTGGGCCTGCAGGTCCGCACCGCGCGCGTCGTCCGGGGTGGTGACACGGTAGAGGTCGATGTCGATGCACTCCCCGTCGGGGAGGGGACCCTGGTCCGCCCGGGGGGGGGGACCCCTGGGGGGGGGGGGGTTTACACATTCCCGGGCCCCGGGACCCTCTCTACATCTCCGTTGGCGGTCTCCGCCTTGAAAAAA
>JAAWWE010000013.1 GCA_021404525.1 Rhodobiaceae bacterium | reverse complement strand
ACCTGCCACCGCTTCGGATAAGGCGACAAGTCCATCATCGTCTCCATGTGGCAGGGGATTAATGCCGCAGCTGTCCGTCGTCAGGGTTTTGGACCACCAACCAGGGGCAGGCCAAGGGTGAGGCGTGTTTAGAGTTTTGGACAATCGCATCGCTGTCTGTGGTCCAAAACACGCAACCCATCGGCGGATCGTTGTGTAAGAAACTTTGCCTCCCCGCTCAGCAAGTAGGTCTTCTACATCGCGCAAGCTAAGGTTGAAACGGACATACATCCAAACAAACTGTTGAACAATAGAAGGTGGGAAGTGGAGATTGCGAGAACTGATCTGGGTTATTTGATTATGTTAACTCACCGCGTCGACAAATTGTGCGGAGTTTGTGACAAAGCCGGTTTTTGGTGGAGATAACAGGCCCGGTTGATGGTTGTTGGCGGGTTTTTAGCGTTGATCCTCAAATTGCTGCATCTTTTCTTTTCTTTTCTAAATCACTTCGAATAGTCGAGCAGTTCCGTATAGGATTTTTCGATGGGCATTTGCCTTACTGACTGTTTGGAACGTGACGACAGATTGAGGAGATCATTGTGTTCGTTGGCAGTCGGGCAGCCGCTTTGGTGGGGATCGTGGACATGATCGCTCAACTCGGTGGGGACCCGGATCATCTATTTGCAAAATGCCACATTCGCCCCGAAGATTTGTCGACACCTGATCATGAAGTGCCGACACAAATTGTCGGTGAAGCGATTATTGCCGGAGCTGACATTAGTGGTTGTGATGTTTTTGGTGCTCGCCTCGCCGGCGGGCGAGACCTTTCCACTTACCTAGGCGTGCTTGGGCGCATGGTATGGGCCGCGCCTACTCTTCAATCCGCTTTGAGTGAGTTTTCAACCTATATAGAGATTCATGTCGGAGGCAGTCGCTGGACCGTAGATGTGGATGGAGAGCTTGGGCGCCTGCGCAACTCTGTTCTTCATTCGCGGGGTTCCGAGCAGTTGTATTTGCACAATATTGTTCTGATTAAGAGATTGTTGAGCGCGATCACCGGCAATCAATGGAAACCGTATATCGTGCACTTTACGAGTAGTCAGCCGCGAGAAGTTGGGTATCTCCATCGCGTCCTGCAATGTCCGATTGAGTTTGATTCAGATTTCAACGGGATCGACTTTCACAGTTCCGACTTGCAGATGAGGCTAGCGACGAACGACACTCAGTTGTCTGATATCTTGCGTCAGTATGTAGCCTCTGAGGCAATGCCATGTAATGGCATGTTGACACCTCGTGTTTCTGCTTTGATCCAGAGAAACTTGGCCGTTGGAGTTTCCTCGCTTGCAGCTGTGCTGCGGTTCTTTCCTTGCTCGCGGGCAACATTCCAGCGAACACTTTCCGAAGTGGGGAACAGCTATCAGGCTTTGTTGGATGCGGAGCGGTGCAAAAAGGCATGCGAGCTGCTTAGTGAGGGGAAACATTCTGTTGGATATACTGCGCACGCGTTGGGGTATGCGAGCACTGAAGCTTTCTCTCGGGCATTTAAGAGGCATTTCTCAATTCCGCCCTCAAAGTGGAGAGCGCGGTCCAAGCTTCACCAGCGCTGACCGCTGCTATTAGCTCGCCTGAGGCAAATTATCAAAACCGTGAGGCGAGCTATCAAGTTTTTCGTTTCGCTAGGTGCTAATCCCCTTAGGAGACTAAACTTCTGGGGACAGGTGATATGTCAAAACGGATCAGACGTGTTGTAACCGGTTTGAACGACCATGGTCAGTCGACCGTTTTGATCGATGATGTTTCGCCGCACGTTCACGATGGTGGGGCTACTCAAGTTACTGAGCTTTGGTCGAGCTCCGAGTCTCCTGTGAAATTCGACAATAAAACAGACCGTGCAATTTATCCGATGGTGCACGATCCGGCGCCCAACGGATCGTTGTGCCGCATGCTCGAAATGTCGCCAGGTTTCAATGTGCCTGAAGATATTGGTCTGGAGGATCTGCTCGAGTTAGCGAGTGCTGGCTACCAGGCAATGCAGAGTGATTTCAAGCCCACGCTTGAGTCTGTTAAGCGACACCCGACTTTCCACAAAACAGATTCGTTGGACTACCTCGTCATCTTGTCTGGTCGATTGACGATGCTCATGGACGGCGATGAGCAAGTTACGCTTGAACCCGGAGATGTTATTGTTCAGCAGGGCGTTATGCATGGCTGGCAGGTTGAAGGGGATGCCCCGGTCCTCTTGTTCGCTGTTCTAATTGATGCGAACGCCGCATAATGGTCGACGCGCGAAAATTCGCATATGGGCTAACGCTAGGCGGAATCCTGACAAATGCGTTGAAACGCAATGCCGATAAGACGGCGCTGGTATATTCAGGCGCTGAATTTAGTTATTCCGAATTGAATCATCAGTCGTCGCGAGCGGCACAAGGACTGCTGGAGCTTGGCATAAAGCGCGGTGACAGCGTCGCGATCCTGCTTCGTAATTGCGTGGAGTATGCGGTCACCGATCTCGCAATCATCAAACGCGGTGCCGTCAAAGTTCCTTTGAACGAACTTCTTTCACGGTCTGAAGTTGATAATGCACTGACCCACTCCAGTTCTGTCGCAGTGATCGTCCATGCATCCCTTCTAGATCGAGTCTCACCCAGACCGGGTCTGACGATCATCACTGTTTCAGATATGGAACATGAGAATGCAAGTGGGACCCGGTTTGCAGATTTGCTGTCGTCAGCCCCCATAACCCGCTTCACGCCGGCAGAACCAGATGCACCAGCTGTGCTCATGTACACAGGCGGAACTACCGGCCGTCCGAAGGACAGCCGGAGCCTTGGGCATCAACCTGCTGGCGCATGTTATGTGTGCCCAGATAACTTCTAATGAGCGGTTGCTGCTAACGACGCCCCTGCCGCACTCAGCCGGTTTTTTTCTGCAAGCAGCGATGCTTCAAGGGGCGACCACTTGGATCGAGCCCAAGTTCGATCCCGTCCGCTTGCTTCAGCTTGTTGAGAGAAACTCAATCAGCTGGACATTCCTGGTACCAACTCAAATTTATCGACTGCTTAGCCAACTGCAAAATAAGAAAACAAGAACAGAGAGCATCCGCACAATTGTATATGGCGCTGCACCTATCTTAAAAAGCCAGATCGAGCTGGCGATCGACTGCTTTGGCCCCGTCTTTCTGCAGTTGTACGGCCAGTCCGAATGCCCGAACTTCGTGACAATGCTCTCGAAAGACGATCACAGCAATGAGGCGCTGCTGACGTCCTGCGGGCAAGCATGCCCGACTGCTGATGTCAGGATCGCAAATGCGGGAGGTGAAGAGCTCGCAATCGGCGAGGTCGGGGAGCTTCAGGTTCGCTCGTCATACACGATGCAAGAATACTATACAGAGACAGAGCTGACGGAAGCAGCTTTTGACGGCGACTGGCTGCGAACCGGCGATGTCGAATATCAAAATGAGAGCGGCCACATTTTCATAGTTGACCGGACGAAAGATCTAATCATCTCCGGTGGAATGAATGTGTACTCCAAAGAGGTCGAAGAAGTCCTGGTGTCGCACCCGAATATTCACGCTGCCGCCGTCATCGGCGTGCCTGATGCAGACTGGGGCGAGGCTGTCCACGCATTCATTGTGGTTGATGAGGCGCCCGACCCGGCAGATGTGAAGACCTATTGTGATAGCAAGCTGGGAAAATACAAAACGCCGAAGAGCTTCTGCGCAATCGAAAGCTTGCCGACAACTCCCTATGGAAAAATTGACAAAAAGGCGTTGCGGGTTTTGTTCGGCGAAAAACACCAAACGAAAAACAGCACGGGAATGACGATATGAAACTGGTTACCTATGAAGATACAAACGGTCGTGCATTGCCGGAGCGTTTGGATTCTGACGCGCAGAGCATTTTTCCGATCACGGCTTTCTCATCTATTCAAGAAATAGTCGACGGTGGCAGTTCTGCGATCGAGGCGATTGCGAAGACATCAACCGATGGTGCGATCCCCGCTGACCGGGTTCGTCTGCTCGCACCGCTCCCAACGCCGATCCAAATTCGGGATGTTTTGTGTTTTCTAGATCACATGCGTAACTGCGGCCGTGTTGCCAACGAACTTCAGGGGAAATCTGCAGATAGCTTTGTTCTTCCCGCTGCCTTCGAGACTGCCCCACGTTACTACAAAGCCAACCGTATGTGCGTAGTCGGCCATGAGCACGACATTCAATAGCCACGAGGCTGCCAGATGCTGGACTACGAACTTGAGCTAGGAGTTGTTGTTGGCCGACAAGGCAAAGACATCTCTCCTTCTGATGCACGCGACCATATTTTTGGCTACACAATTTTCAACGATGTATCGGCCCGCGATTTGCAGGCAGACGAAATGTCTGCAGGACTGGGGCCTGCAAAGGGCAAAGACTTTGATACGGGCAATGTATTTGGTCCCTGCATTGTGACCGCCGATGAAGTTGATATCGATAACTTGACAATGATCGCCCGACTAAATGGTGAGGAAGTATCGCGCGGAAACTCCGGCCAGATGGACCATAAAGTTGAAGATGTTGTCGCGCATATCAGCCAAAGCGAGAGGATCTATCCTGGTGAAATATTTGGGACCGGTACTGTGCCGTTGGGATGTCTACTTGAGCATAAGCGTTTTCTGCAACCGAATGATGTGGTTGAGCTCGAGGTCGAGGGGATTGGCATTCTTCGAAACAAAATCGTCAAATCCTGAGCTAAGGCACTTAACCCTCACATGAGCGTGCGTCAGAAAAATCTGGGTCGCGAAATTGAGGTGGAGAGAGGGAGACAGAGATGGAGCGTTTTTGTCACGAGGCAAGTGAACTTCGACTTGTTGGTTTGAGGCACTGAATGCGTTCATTGGCCTTACGTTTTGCAAATGCCCGGTCGCGCCTACTCAAAAGGTGGGTAAACGCTGACTATGATCCATCGGCAATGAGGCTTCGCCTGGCTCAAAGAAGCCGCCTGAGCGAAACGAGTGAATGGGTCAGCGTGGGAGATGCCTCCATCGAGTGCCGCGGTGATGCCGCGAGCGATCAGGCTATTGTTTATTGCGTCGGAGGCGGATTCTTCCTTGGCCCTACTGATATGCATCGCCAGTTGGTTGATGAGCTCTGCGCGGCGACAAATTCACGAGGATTGATCATCCATCATCGGCTTGCGCCAGAAAATCCATTTCCAATCCCAGTGGAAGACACGATTGCCTGCCTCAGGCACATAAACGATGTCTTTTCCATTCGTAAGTACGCGATGATTGCAGATTCCTCTGGGGCTGCTGTCGGCCTTTCTGCCGTAGTGAAATTTGGTGAGCTGGGCGGGCGATTGCCATCTGGGCTGGTTCTACTATCTCCCTATACTGACTTAGCGAACACCGGGCGATCCTATGTATCAAATGCTCAATGTGACCCCAATTTTGGACCGCAGGCCTTGATTCATAAGGCTTGGTATTACCTTCAGGGACACAACCCGACCGACCCACTCGCGTCACCGTTTTGGGGGGACCTGAGTGGTTTGCCTCCTTCCATCATATTTGTTGGCTCAAAGGAGGTGATGCATGAGGACGCCGTTCGGTTGTCTGAGAAGCTAAATCTATGCGGTTCGCCGACTGCCCTGAATACATATGACCATGCGCCGCACGTTTGGCCGCTGAATGCGCGCTTGCCGGAGGCCACAGAGGCGCGTGCCGAGATGGTTACCTACCTGGAAAAAGCTTTTGAATAAGCAGCTACCCATTGCCGCTCAAAGAAGAAGCGAGAAGGAATTAGTCCATGAATACTGAAATGAATTCGGAAGATCGCATCGCTCAATTGGAGAGGATGCTTGATGAGCTTCAGTCAAAGGAACAGATACGAGATGTGATGCACCGCTATGCGCGAAGTGTTGACCGGTGTGACATTGAGGGCTTGAAAGCCTGCTACTGGGAAGATGGGTGGGACGATCATGGGTTCTTTGGCGGAAATGCTCATGAGTTCGCAGACTACGTGATTCCAATCCTTGAACAAGCGGAATCCAGTATCCATCAAATCAGCAATGAAATCATTGAGTTGGATGGAGACCGAGCGTTCACGGAATGTTATTGGCAGGTCCTGCATCGACTTCCAAAGGGAGACGAGTTTCTCGATTACATGCACGAAGGTCGCTACCTCGATGTTTTCGAGCGACGGCATGGGACATGGAAGATTTACACCCGAACGATTGTTGGAGATAGCGACCGCTTATTTCAGGTTGCGGATTTGAAGGCTCTAATGGTGGAGGGAGCTAAAGCGATAGGTATGACAGGAGAAATCTATGAACCGCATGCAATCGGCAGGCGGGCTCCGGCCGATCTCGTCTTTAAAAAGGAAGAGTTTGTAAATTTCATCAACAAGAACCGGGACGCGGTGGAGGACTTTTGGGCTCCGTTCATTGCGATGGCACCCATCCTTCAATCCCGCTGGAAGCAGCATATCTTGCGTCTGACAAATCGCTTAAGAAGGAAAAGGTAGCTGCAAGGCTCTGTCCGTGTCCGTGCCAACAAGGCGCCCGGGCCTGAATAGGTTGATCGTTGTCTTGTAGCGCTTGCTGGTTCTCACTACCAAAAACCTCAGCCGGGAATGATGTTGTGAGAATCGTGGCACGATTGGCTACCATGATCAGGATGATTTTCATACTTGCGCAGTGGGCGCGGCTGTTCTTTAGATCTAGTGCCTCAATTGAGGCAGAGAACGTGGTCTTGCGTCAGCAACTTTGCATCTTGCGCCGAAAGACAACCGTGAAGCCAAGACTGACAGGCTGGGATCGATTGGTCTTTGTCATGCTCTACCGGTTTTGCCCGACAATTCTGGCTACAATTGTCATTGCGAAGCCCGAGACAGTGGTTCGCTGGCACCGTGCTGGCTTTAAGATGTTCTGGCGTTGGAAGTCCCGCAACATTGGTGGCCGTCCGAAGATTGATGTAGAGACCCGCCACCTAATTCGGAGGATCAGCCGTGAGAATCCGCTATCGGGCGCACCCCGTATTCATGGAGAATTACTGAAGCTTTGCATCGATGAGTGCGAGACCATGGTGGCGAAGTACAGGGTCAAAGCGCCAAAGCGACCCGGACAATCCTGGAAGACGTTTTTGGATAATCATGTGAACGGCATCGCCTCGATGGACTTTGTGATCGTCCCGACCATCGGCTTCAAACTTCTCTACTGTCTCATCATTCTAGAGCATAATAGTAGGCGTATCGTATCATTTGGCGTCACCTTCGACCCCACATCAAAATGGGTAGCACAACAGATCACTGAAGCGTTTCCTTGGGATGAAGCGCCCGAGTATTTGATCAGGGATCGTGATGGGGCCTTTAGACTCGCGGTTCAACTGCGCTTAGATGCTATGGGCATTCGAGATAGCTCCACATCACCCCGATCGCCTTGGCAGAATGGATATGTTGAGCGAGTGATTGGATCAATCCGTCGAGAATGCCTGGATCACATGATTGTCCTCAGCGAAGAGCATCTTCGCAGGGTGATGCGTGGGTACGTCGGCTATTACAACGATGTCCGCACTCACCTATCTCTTGGCAAAGATGCGCCGAACGGACGCCCGATCCAATCATGCAGCCCCATCGGTTCCATCTCATACCTCGGTGGTTTGCACCACCAATCCGTTCGGACCTAGTTTTTGGTAGGGACAGGCCATTATTCGCCAAAAAGACCGTTTGATTGGGCTAAGACCGCACCGACATCAATAGGGATCTCAGTGCCAGTCGCTTCTAGATCGGAGAAGAGATCAATTCCCGCTAGGGTCTCGATTTCTGTGAGGGGCGCAAGGCAATTTCGGACTTCTGGCTCCCTCAAAGGACAGCCGAGGTCATTTGGGTGAAGCTGGCCGTCGTGCTCAAACAGAAACCCGAACGCGTGGCCATCACTGATAATCACTTTCCAAAACATGTGAGGCACGCCAATCGTGTCCGGACGATTGTCGTTTGGGTTGCCGATCATCTTGATGGGAGCGTCGCCAAATGTGGTGCCCGCCAGCACATGAAACTCTTCGCCGTCTTTAGCTTGCTCACGCACAAGGGTTTCGACTTTGTACCAGGGACCACCTGAGCCATTCAGTGAGTTGTGGCGCTGAGGTGCGATATTGGTCATGTAGTTGATCTCGAAGACCGTGCAGGCATCGTCAATGTCTTCAACTTTGAGATCCTCTTCGATCTCAGCATCCATCCCGTCGCCATCCCTGTCTCCCCCTGACGACGGACAGGTGTTGGCTGATTAGCCAGGAATTCGTACCGGCAAGCTCGCATAGCCCTTAATCAGATTAGAAGAAATTCGTTCAGGTTCACCGACAACTTCGATAGGTGTGTCAGGCCAACGCTTCAGGATTTCTTCCCAGACAACGCGGAGTTGCATTTCTGCCAGTCGATTGCCGACACAACGATGGATGCCGAATCCGAAAGATAGGTGCTGCCGGGGGCGGTCACGATCAATGATAAAGCTGCTGGCATTTTCAATCACCTCTTCATCGCGGTTGCCCGAGACATACCACATCACCACCTTGTCGCCCTTTTTGATCTGTTTGCCGCCGAGCTCTGTATCTTCAAGAGCGGTACGGCGCATATACGACAATGGCGTCTGCCAACGGATGATTTCCGGGACCATACTTTCAACAAGTGTCGGATTGTCCCTTAGCTTTTTGTATTGATCCGGGTTTTCATTCAATGCAAGCAAACCACCAGTGATCGAATTGCGGGTTGTGTCATTGCCGCCGACGATGAGCAGCAGGATATTCCCGAGATATTCCATCGGCTCCATATTCTTGGTCGCCTCTCCCTGAGCGAGCATGGTGATGAGGTCATGACCTGGTTCGGTCGCGTTCACCCGCTGGTTCCATAATTCGGTAAAGTAAGCGGCGCATTCCAACAACTCGGCTCTACGGGTCGCTTCGGTCTCCTCATCTTTGTAAGATGTACCCGCTGTCGCAACATCCGACCAATGGGTCAGTTTTCGCCGTTCATCCCACGGAAAATCGAACAGAGTGGCGAGCATCTGCGTGGTCAATTCGATAGATACGCGATCTACCCAATCGAAAGTTTCATTGATAGGCAGTGAATCGAGTATCTTGCCGGCGCGCTCGCGGATTGTTCCTTCAAGTATCGCTAGATTCCCCGGCGCAACGATTGGGCTCACGACTTTGCGTTGCGCATCATGCTTGGGAGGATCCATCATGATGAACGTAGGCAGGAAGAAACCTTCCGTTTGATCTCGCAGGGCTACGCCACCCAAAGTGGCCTCGGACGAGTAGATGGCATGATTGGTGTCAACATGCATAATGTCCTTGTATTTGGTCACTGACCAAAACGGGCCATAGTCACCCCCTTTGCAGTAATGAACCGGGTCTTCGTTACGCAGCCGCTCAAAATAGGGCCATATCGTATTGGTCCTGAAGAGCTCCGGATCGCTAAGGTCTATTTCATCCAGGGGAATCGTATAAGCGTCCACAATCGGTCCGCCGTTTGTGGTGAGAATGGCTTCACTCATAATGGTGCCTCTTTAGGGGTTTTCTGGATGCTACAAACAGACATCGACATCATTTGCCTGATGATGATGAGCAGCAGGTCGGCCAATGGTCATCATGATAATTCATTATCAGCAAAATACCTAGCATGGAAAGCATATTGGTTGTCAGCAAATATTCTTAAACCTGATGCTATCGTCATTTCTGTTGCCGCCTTAGAATAATTCATTATACTAAATAGAGTATGGCAACGTCAAAGTGCATAAAAAGAGGGTTTCTGGTGTCAAAACACGATGTCGGGGATGTTTTCGTTGGTGTATGTGTCAACTATTTCGGGCGCAGTTGATCGCGCGCCATGGAGACTACAAACCCTTCAAAAAGCCATCGCTGCGGAATGGAATTCTCCTGTCGGGCGGACCCCCCAACTCTGACGGAGAATAAAGGGGCACTCTAGATAGAGGGTGCCCCTTGCTGCCGCCGCAGACTATTTTTTGCCGAATGAAGCGACCCGCTCTTGTGCATCAGTACAAGCCCCCGGACTGTGGGCGAGTTCGTAGGCTAACCCCGCTTGGATTGACAGCCCGTCAGTCACACTCAACAAAGCTTTGTTGACCTGATTGCTGTATGTCGAATTTGCAGCGATCCGTTCGGCAAGATTGAGTGTCGCTTGTTCCAATTCTTCATCATCTACACAGATGTCGATTAATCCCATAAGTTCCGCTGCCGCTACAGAAAAAACGTCTGAGGTGAACATCATCTGTTTGGCTCTCGACTGACCAACACGCCGCGGCAGCCGCTGGGTCATACCCCAAAGAGGGCTGAGCCCCCATTTACTGTGAGTATCGGCGAATTTAGCGGACCGCGAGGCAATAATAATGTCGCTTCCCAGGGCCAGCTCAAGCCCGCCGGTATAACAATGCCCACTGACACTGGCGATGACGGGCTGGGGCAGTTCGGCCAGCGCCTGGATGGTTCGTGCCTGGAAATGGGGTTCCGGCGGCCGCTCGCCTTTCTGAATGTCTTTGAGGTCGTGGCCGGCTGAAAAGGATTTACCGGCGCTTTTCAAGATGATGCAGGCAACATGATGGACTTGTGCGCTAAGCGCTTCAACATGTCCGCGCAACTCCACGAAGAGGGGCATGTTCAGGGCGTTCAAGGCCTCGGGCCGATTGAGCGTCAGCGTGCAAATGCGGTCCTTATCCTCGCGAAGAACGAATTTGTCCATGATTTCATATTCCTTGTGTGCCCGATTGAGGTGCAATCTTTGGAAACATTATAATCAATATAGGGTGGTTTCTACCATATTGTTCCGTGGCGGAGCCGCTGATGTGATGCGAAAGGCCAAGCCTGTCTTCAGGCTTGCTTCTTGCCAGGATCGCACATAATTTATGATCATAGAATTGACAAGGCATCGGAGCTTGAAAATGGATCTGGCATACGGCCCCGCATACGAAACCTTCCGGCAGGAAGTAAAAGACTTTCTGGCCTCGAATAAGGACAAGGTCCCCAAGGGTCTGGGAGCGGCAGGACGACCGTCTCCAGAAGCATGTGCGTGGCAACAACTTCTAATCAAGCACGGCTACGCAGCTCGCACGATCCCCAAGGAGTATGGCGGCTACGGCGCCGAACCGGACATCCTTCAGTCACGCATTATCGCCGAGGAATTTTCGGCCGCACGGGTGCCTGCGGGAATTCAGAACCAGGGCATCTCAATGTTGGTGCCGACCCTTCTGGAGCTGGGGACGGAGGAGCAAAAGAAAAAATGGGTTGAGCCCACTCTCCGAGGGGATGTGGTTTGGTGCCAGGGTTATTCCGAGCCGGGCTCAGGATCTGACCTTGCAAGCCTTCAGACCAAAGGTGTCGTTGATGGTGATGACTTCGTTATCAATGGGCAGAAGATTTGGACCAGCACCGCCCATGAAGCGGACATGATTTTTTGTCTGGTTCGGACTGAGCCAGAAAAGCCCAAGCATGAGGGTATCAGCTACCTCATTTTCTCGATGGCGACGCCGGGGATCGAAGTGCGTCCATTGAAGACGATGACGGGCCACGCGGAGTTTAACGAAACATTTTTTACCGACGTACGTGTTCCCACGTCGCAAATTGTGGGCGAGCGCGGTCAAGGTTGGTTCGTGGCCAACGCGACACTAAAACATGAACGAGGGATGTTGGGCGATCCGGCTGCCATGGAGACGCGGTTCCAAGCGTTGGTCGATCTCATGGAAACAGAGACATTGGACGGGCAGCGCGCGATTGACAATCCTATTTTCCTAGATCGCTTACTCAAACTCCAGGCTGAGCTAGCGGCGATGAAATTCAACGGATTGCGGTTGCTGACCAGCGCCGCTAAGGCAGAGAATCCCGGCCTTGCGCGCTTGGTCGTGAAACTTCAGTCTTGCGAAGTTACCCACGCAATTTCGGCGCTGGCGATCGACGTTATGGGTGAGCTCGGCGTGCTTTACGATGATAGTCCTTACGTCCGCAGCCATGGTTCGTGGCAATGGGGTTACATGTTCCAGCTCGGGCTCATCATCGGCGGCGGTACCGCACAGATTCAGAAAAATATCATTTCGGAACGTGGGCTTGGTATGCCACGCGAACCGAAACCAGCAAAATAGGGAGGTGTCCGATGGAATTTGGCTTGTCGGAAGATCAGCGATTACTGCAGGACAGTGTGGGTCGATTTCTTGAGGAGCAATCACCTCTCGAAAAGGTGAGGGAAGCTGCTGACAGTAACGACTTCGTTCCGCGCGGCTTGTGGGATGGCATTCGCGAATTGGGTGTGCCGGGGTTACTCGTTCCAGAAGATTTTGGTGGTATGGGGCTTGGTTTTCTCGATGCAGCGATTATTAGTGAAATGATCGGCCGTCATGTGGCGCCTGTGCCTTACGTTGGGACGAGTGTCATGGCGCCGGTTGCGCTCACACTTGCAGGTAGCGAGGCCCAAAAGCAAAATTGGCTACCGAAAATTGCGGCGGGTGAAGTCATAGCCGGCGTGGGTGTCACCGAGCGGGTTGGCGCGCGCGAGAATGACGGTGTTGATGCCAGCCAGGGCAAGCTCAGCGGTAAGGCGCTGTTTGTCATCGATTGGTCAAAGGCGGATGTTTATATTGTCGCCGACCGGGACAATGGTCTGCACCTGGTCGCGCCAGACGCGCCAGGGCTTTCCCGGCGCGCGCTCAAAACCATCGACAAAACCCGCTCCGTCGGCGAGCTGGTGTTTGACAACGTTGTGTCGGAACTATTGCCGGGCGCGAACGCAGATGTGGTCGCTCGGATGCTCGATGCGGGCAGAATAATGCTCGCCGCCGACACGCTGGGCGCGGGCCAGATGATGATTGAGAAAGCCGTGGTTTATGCAGGAGAGCGTAAGCAGTTCGGCCGGGTGATTGGGTCTTTTCAAGCGGTGAAGCATATGTGTGCCGAAATGGCGGCGGCGCTCGAACCATGCCGGTCGCTGGTGTGGTATGCGGCATATGCGATGGATCAGGTTCCCGATGATGCCCGTCTTATGGCGTGCCATGCAAAAGGGCACTTGTCGGAAGTGGGGCGCTTCGTTGCGCGCACCGCGACCGAAGTCCATGGCGGTATGGGCTTTACCGACCTTCTGGGACTGCACTATTGGTTCAAACGTATTGGTCTTGACCGGCAATTGCTGGGTGGCCCGGAGCAGATTCGTCTCGAAGCCGCGCGATTGCAGGGATGGGCCGCCTAACAGGGTGATTATGTTTTTCGCCGCCCGGATAAACAGGACCCCGCTTCGCCAAGCGCGGTGTTCTCGGCGGCTTGGTGTCAGCTTGGCGCGCAAGGTGGGAGGATGAAATGGATATCGAGCTTGCCAAAGAGGACGAAGCGTTCCGTGCTGAAGTTCGGCAATTTATCGCAGAAAATCTGACAAAGGAACTCGCGGGAAAAGTTACGGTCGGCGCCTCCGCGGAGCGGAGTGTTCTCCGGGGATGGCAAAAATCTCTCTACGAACGAGGCTGGATTGCGGTTAACTGGCCAACCGAATATGGCGGGACCGGTTGGACGGCAATGCAAAAATTCATCTTTAACGAAGAGATGGCATTGGCGAATGCCCCACGGCTTTCTCCTTTCGGCCTGTCGATGGTCGGTCCGGTAATCTATACGTTCGGCAATGAAGAGCAGAAGAAGCAGCACTTGTCGGGCATCCTGTCGGGGGACACGGCGTGGTGCCAGGGGTATTCGGAGCCTGGTTCCGGGTCCGATCTTGCTTCGTTGAAGACCAAGGCAGTGCGTACGGGGGATGACTACATTGTCAACGGTCAGAAAATCTGGACCTCATATGCCCACGAGGCCGATTGGATATTCTGTCTGGTGCGAACGGACGATACAGTCAAGCAGCAGGCGGGCATCACATTCCTGCTCATCGACATGAAAACGCCGGGCATTGAGGTAAAGCCGATTATTTCCATAGACGGCCTGCATCACTTGAACGAAGTCTTTTTTACGGACGTCAAGGTGCCTGTAACAAACAGGATCGGCGAAGAAAACAAGGGCTGGACCTACGCAAAGTTTCTGCTGGTAAATGAGCGAACTGGCATTGCCGGCGTGCCTGAGTCGAAGAGGAGCATTGCGCGGATCAAGGAACTTGCGCACAAAGAGCGGCTCGGGCATGGCGGCGCGCTGGCGGATGACCCGGCATTCAGGCACAAGCTTACGGAAATCGAAATCAAACTCACGGGGCTTGAATTTACAAACCTGCGTATCCTTGCTGACGCGGCGGCGGGCCGGCCAGCGGGACCGTCTTCGTCCACTCTCAAAATTGTCGGAACAGAAGTTCAGCAATCGCTTGCCGAACTCGCGGTAGAAGCCATTGCCTTCTATGCACAGCCGTTTCAGAAAGAGCAGTTGCTGGGGACTTCCAATGAACCGCCTGTCGGACCTGACTATGGGGTCGCCACGGCCAGCGCCTATAATTTCGGCCGGGCCGCCTCGATCTATGGCGGCTCCAACGAAATCCAGCGCAACGTGATCGCGAAAGCCGTTCTCGGACTTTGACAATCGCGCCTGGCAGAAGAGGCATCCGGTGTCCGAGCTGCCCGTTGCGACATTCTCGACTGTCTTGGTTGGGGCGCTCTCCCACCAGAGGACGGCCAGCCCGCAAATGTGCTGGATGGGGTGTTGAATTTATGATGAAGGGTTTGAAGGAGTAGGGATGAGTATCAAAGGAAAAGCGTACATAACAGGCATCTACGAGCACCCGACCCGTAAGGCTCCTGACAAGACCTTGCCACAGCTTCACGCCGAGATCGCGAAGGGTGTCCTTGAGGATGCCGGTCTGACAAAAGACGATGTCGATGGCTATTTCTGCGCGGGCGATGCGCCGGGCCTTGGTCCGATCAATATGATCGAATATCTAGGTCTGAATAATGTGCACCATATGGACAGTACGGAGACGGGCGGATCCTCTTACATTGTCCATGTGAACCACGCAGCGCAGGCGATTGCCGCGGGACATTGCAGCGTGGCGTTGATCACGCTGGCCGGAAGACCAGTGGCAGACGCCAAGGAAGGTAAGTCCGCCCGCTTCTATAGTCCGGACACACCAGATCTTCCCTTCGAGATGCCGTACCGCTTCAACGTTGTCAACATGTACGCGATGTGCGCGATGCGGCATATGCACGAGTATGGGACGACAAGCGAGCAGCTTGCATGGATCAAGATCGCCGCATCGCACCACGCTCAGCACAATGAACATGCCAAGCTGCGCGATGTCGTGACGGTGGAGGATGTCGTCAACTCACCGATGATTGCCGACCCGCTGCATCGGTTGGATTGTTGTGTTGTGACAGATGGCGGTGGTGGGTTATTGGTGGTGAGCCCTGAAGTTGCAAAGTCGTTGAAACGACCCCTGGTCAAGGTCTTAGGTGCGGGCGAAGCGCCCAAGCATCTGGCCGGAGGCTATGTCGATTTGACTTATTCCGGGGCTTGCTGGTCAGGGCCAAAGGCCTTTGAAGAGGCCGGGGTTAAGCCCACGGACATTAAATACGCGTCGATCTATGATTCTTTTACAATCACTGTTTTGGAAACGCTAGAGGACCTCGGCTTTTGTGAAAAGGGCAAGGGTGGCGCGTTCGTTTCAGACGGAAATCTGATTTCGGGTGTTGGTAAGTTGCCCTTCAATACCGATGGCGGGGGGTTGTGCAACAACCATCCAGGCAATCGTGGCGGAATGACAAAAGTGATTGAAGCCGCCCGTCAGATCCGTGGTGAAGCCCACCCGAAAGTGCAAGTTCCCAATTGCGACATAGCCCTTGCCCACGGCACCGGTGGACTTCTGGGCGCTCGCATGGGCAGTGCAACCCTCATCCTCGGGAGCGAAGCCGCATGAGTACCGGACAGAAAAACAAACCCCGGGTAATCGTAAACTCGGAAAACAAGCCCTACTGGGAAGGGGCCGCGAAGGGGCAGCTCCTGATCAAGAAATGCAATGACTGCGGTAAGGTGCATTACTATCCACGCTCGATCTGTCCTCATTGTTTTGCGGACAATACCGCTTTCGTTGAAGCATCCGGCGATGGGGTGATCTACAGTTATTCAGTTACACGGCAGGCCAAGCCGCCTTATGTCATTGCCTATGTTACGATTGATGAAGGTGTGTCGATGCTCACGAACATCGTTGATTGCGATGTGGAGAAAGTTCATATCGGACAGAGAGTTAAGGTCAGTTTCGTGGAGGCTGAGGAGGGATATGCGTTGCCGGTGTTTACACCGGCCTAAGGCGGCCTAAAGCGGTCAAAAGCGGGTTGGGGCGCAAGCCAGAGTTTCTAAAATGGGCTGCCCTAAAAAATCGGACGCTCACCAGGGAGGAGCAACATGACGTGGAATTTCGGTGACATTCTAGACAGCATTTCGGAGGTTTTGCCGCCGGATGCACCTGCTCTCATTCACGGAGATCGGGTGATTTCGTGGGGCGAAACGACGCGGCGGTCCAATAATCTTGGCCGTGCACTGCTCGCACGCGGCGCCAAGCCCGGCGACAAAGTGGCATTCTATATGCGCAACCGGCCCGAATATGTGGAAACCATGGCCGCCTGCTTCAAAAGTCAGCTGGTGCATGTGAACATCAACTATCGCTACCAGCCCGATGAGGTGTTCTACATTTTCGACGATTCCGATGCGCAGACGGTTGTCTACGGCGCCGAGTTTCGCGATACCATCGTGGAGCTGAAGGATCGGCTGGGAAAAGTCAAAACTTTCATAGAAGTAGCCCCGGATGGATCTGCCGCGCCCTTTGCGGAGAATTACGAGAAGATCGTTACAACAGGTGATGGTGTACCGCTTGATATTCAGCGTTCATCTGACGATATGTTGTTTATCTACACTGGCGGAACAACGGGCATGCCCAAGGGCGTGATGTGGCGGCATGATGACATGCGCGAAGCGCAGCTTACCGCGCTTCGCGCGCTCGGGCCGGTCCCCGAGAGTTTGCCAGCGCTCGTCGAGACAATCAAAGAGGCCGGACCCGGCCCGATATCCTTACCGGCCTGCCCGTTGATGCATGGTACCGGGCTTATCACCGCGATAGGCAATATGATGAGCGGTGGATGCATCGTCACGCTGGAAAGTCCGTCGCTCGACGCCGATGAGCTGTGGTCCGCCGTGTCGCGCCGTGGGGTCAATTCGTTGGCCATCGTCGGTGATGCCTTCGCCAAGCCAATGCTTCAAGGGCTTGAGGAGGCGCCGGGAAAATATGATCTGTCCAGTGTTGTGTCCATTCTCTCGTCGGGTGTCATGTGGAGCACCGAGGTGAAACGGGGTCTTCTTAAACATATGCCCAACGTCGTGTTGATGGATTCCTTCGGTGCCTCGGAGGGTCTTGGGTTTGGCAGCTCCATTATGACGAGTGCCGGCGAGGTAAAAACCGCCAAGTTTCAGATCGGCGGCCGGTGCCGGGTGTTTGACGAAGACGACCAGCCGGTTGAGCCCGGCAGTGGCAAGTCTGGCATCATCGCTTTGGGCGGGCCAATTCCCGTCGGCTATTACAAGGATCCGGTAAAGACCGCCGCGACGTTCAAGACCATCGGCGGCGAGCGTTATTCGATCCCCGGCGATTGGTGCATCGTGGAAGAAGACGGCAGCCTAACGCTGCTCGGGCGTGGCAGTGTCTGTATAAACACCGCAGGCGAGAAGGTTTATCCCGAAGAAGTTGAGGAAGTTCTGAAGCTGCATTCTTTCGTCGAGGACGCACTCGTGGTCGGTGTGCCCGATGAAAAATGGGGTCAGGCTGTTACCGGAATTGTAAAATTGTCAGAGGGCGCGACGTTTGACGAGGCGGCGTTGCGCAACCATGTCCGCGCAAGCCTTGCCGGGTATAAAACGCCGAAACATATCCTCGTTGGCGATATTGCTCTTCGCGCACCTAATGGTAAGGCTGATTATAAAGGCGTCAGCAATTTTGCAAGGCGCGAATTGGGAATCGCCTGAGCATGAACGAAGCTGTGTTAGCAGATAGTGTCCGCTGCAAGCGTAACGGGGAAAGTAGGAGGAGAGGCGAATGGGGAGAGTTGACGGAAAAATCGCCTTTGTGACAGGCGGTGCCAACGGCATGGGCCGCTGTCATGCTTTGCTGCTCGCGCGTGAGGGCGCAACGCTGGTTGTGACCGATATGGACGAAAAGGGCGGCCACGCCGTGGTCGATGAGATAAATGCTGAAGGGGGGCAGGCCCGGTTCATAAAGCTCGATGTTGCGTGCCCGTCCGATTGGAAGAGTGCCGTGGAGCAAACCATCGCTACTTTCGGCCGTGTTGACATTCTCATAAACAATGCTGGCATTCTCGTCTTGTCCACCGTTCAGGATACGTTGGATGAGGATTTTGATCGCGTTCTTGACATAAACGTCAAAGGCGTTTTTTACGGGACGAAATACATGCTTCCAGCGATGCAGGCGGCTGGTGGCGGCTCAATCGTCAATATTTCTTCGATCTACGGTTTGATCGGCGCGCCGGCCTCGGCGGCCTATCAGGCGTCGAAAGGGGCTGTTCGGTTGCTGACGAAATCAACCGCGGTGGACTATGCGCCGTTCAAAATTCGAGTGAATTCTGTGCATCCGGGTATCATACGCACCAACATGACAAAAGATATGCTCGTTGATGAGGCCATCACGCAGCAGATCATAGGCACCACGCTTCTCGGCCGGCCGGCTGAACCGATGGAGGTGTCCTATGCAGTTTTGTTTCTTGCATCGGACGAGGCTTCATACATGACGGGGTCTGAGGTCGTTGTCGATGGCGGTTACACGACCATGTGACGCCACAAGAAAATTGGCGGCGCCCAGTACTCAGTGTCCAGTAGATGGGGGATCAACCGTCAGTCGGCATCGGTACTGCTTCGCGCTGGCTACTGAGAAATGTCATAACCGCGTCCGAGAAGACATCATTGCGATCACCCGCCACCATATGTCCGGCATGAGCGACGTCAACAAACTCAGCGTGGGGAACGTGCTCTTGGAAAGCCCGCACGGAATCCATATCGATAAGTTCACTTTGCTTGCCGCGAATGAGCAGAGTGGGAATGGACAGGTTGCGTCCAGCCATTTCAAGCCGATCTGGGCTTCGGCTGCCTTCGGGTCGATTGTCGCCGGTGATGAAGCGTGGATCCCAGTGCCAATAGTAGCGACCATCCTCCTTGAGGCGCAGATTTTTCTGCAAGCCGGACAGATCTTTCGGGCGGGGGCGGTTTGGCAGGTACCGTGCAACCGCGTCGGCCGCGTCTTCAAGAGATGTGAAACCTGAGTTTAGGTTTTCGGACATGAACCCGATAATCTTTTCCACCCCGTCCATACGCATCCGGGTCGCAATGTCGACCAAGACGATTGCGGAAAATCCGCGCGCGTCAGTAGGTGCTTTTTCTCCCTGAGCGATAAGGCCGGCCATGCCGCCGAGCGAAGCGCCAACGAGGGCTGGTGGTTTGTTGAAGCTGTCTGCGACAAGCGTCAAATCTGCAGCGAACCTCTCAAGCCGATAATCACCGTTCGGCGCCCAGTCACTCGCGCCATGGCCACGCAGGTCGATTGCGACGGCACGGTAGTTTTGTGCAGCGAAGGCGATGCACGTGTTCTGCCATGCATGGCGGGTTTGCCCGCCGCCATGGGCAAAAAGCACAGGATACCCGTTGTCCGGACCGAAGCTGTCGGCGGCTAGGGTTAAACCGTCTGGCGTATTAAACGTTAATCGGCTTGCTTGAGCAGCCATCGTCGGCGGTTCCTTCTGAAATTTCTTACTGTTCAAGGGTAGATTAAACTATTATAATGGTTACGATGGTCTGCTGTCTAGTGAAGTAGGTGCTTTCCCGTTTCTAAGTAATGGACACAACATGGCGCTGGTAGGACGTAAGGATTGACAATGGTTTCGAACCTGAGCGCGGCGAGAAAAGTGAATGACGATCCGCGGCATCGTGGCACCAAAAGGGCTCTGCTGGTTGCGCATCAAATCGTCGACGAGATTGGCCGCAGTGACCTTGACGTGGGCGACAAACTTCTGCCGGAGCAAGAGATGCTCATACGCTATGGGGTGGCGCGGGCAACATTGAGAGAAGCGCTGCGGTTTTTGGAATTACAGGGTGTGATCCATCTGAAGCCAGGGCCGGGTGGCGGGCCTGTCGTACGGGAGCCCAAGGCGGACAATTTTGCAAGCACGATGGCGTTGTTACTGCAGTTCGTTGGTGCTGATTTCCGGGCGCTCATAGAGGTACGTCAAGCCATTGGGCCTGGCATGGCGGCCCATGCCGCTGAAAGGGCGACGGCGAACGACATTGAGCTTTTGCGCGGTTCGCTTGATCGGCTACGCAATCTCGATGGAACTTCCTCAGACTATGTCGAGGAGAACCGGCGGTTCCACGACCTTTTAGCGTGGGCAAGCCAAAACCCGTTGATCGGTTTTCTAGTTGTAGCTTTGCATCATATCACGAACGCTTCGGGGATCGGCATTACCTACAGCGAGGCAGAGCGCAACTATCAGCTGAAAGCGTATGATCGCTTCTTATCTGCGATCGAGGGTCGGAATCCGGAACTGGCGTCAACGGAAATGCTGCGGTTCATGCGCCGTTCGGACAGCTATCTTGAAAAGCGCTATCCCGATTTGATGTCCAAATGTGTGCGATGGGACGATGCGGCCGCAATTGTTCGTGATACGCGCCCCGAGCACTGAATTGACGGTCGGAACAATTTCCAGCTTTGAACGCTGATATGAATAGAGATAAAGGGAAGAACTAAATTTTTGGTTCTCTTATATGGAGGAGAAGCATGGCACTGAAAAGCCGTATTTGCGATATTCTGGGGATCAAGTATCCCATCCTGCTCGCAGGAATGGGAGGTGCGAGTGTGCCTCGATTGGCTGCCGCTGTATCTAATGCCGGCGGGCTTGGCATTCTTGGAGCTGCTGCATGTTCACCAGAACAGTTGCGCGAATGGATTGAAGAAGTGCGTTCGCTCACCGACAAGCCGTTCGGCGTAGATACGCTGTTACCCGCGTCGGTTCGAAGAGGCAGTAAGCCCCAATCGGGAGGCGGTGACATTGATCCGATGGACGTGCTTAGCGAGTATAAAGCATTCGCTCGGGATTTTATGGACAAGGAAGGCCTTGAATCAGTTGGCCGCTCGTCAATAATCGCTGACATGGCGCCTATCAAGGGTAGTAAAAAATCCCCGCAAGTTTTCTCCAAGGAGTTTTTCGAGGCGCAGATGAACGTCGTGATCGAGGAGAAGGTACCCGTTTATGCGGCAGGCCTTGGCAATCCAGGGCCGTGGATGGACCAGCTTCATGCTAATGGCACCAAGGTGATGGCGGTCGTCGGTGCAGTGAAGCACGCGGTACAAGTGGTTAGTTCGGGCATCGATCTGATCGTGGCCCAAGGCCATGATGGCGGTGGTCACAACTCCCCAATCGGGACAATGGCATTGATTCCCCAGGTTGTTGACGCGGTAGCGGGCCGCATCCCGGTTCTGGGCGCTGGTGGTATATCAGATGGTCGGGGGATCGCCGCTGCGTTTATGTTGGGTGCCGAAGGGGCGTGGATAGGAACGACGTTTCTTGCAACAGAGGAAGCGGGAATTGAGGATTATCAGAAAGAGGTAATTGCCGAGAGTGGGGACGGTGACACAGTCGTGTCACGATCCGTCACTGGCAAACCCGCCCGCATTATCAAAAACAAATGGTCGCAGGCCTGGGTTGACGAAAAGAAGGAGCCGCTTCCAATGCCCTTCCAGTCGATAATTGCTGGGCCAGTGCTCGCCTCTGGCATGGCGAGCAACCGCAAGGACATTGCGCCAGGATTTGCGGGCCAGGGGATGGGTCTTATCAAAAAGGTGCGTCCGGCCACAGAGGTTATGAAAGACCTTGTGGCGGATGCCGAAAACGCGCTCTCGGGCGCCAGCCAATACGCCTGAGGGGAAGACGATGGCCATTACAGCAAAATTACCTGAATTCAATCAGGAAATTGCGGACGCGTTTATGAATGCCAGCAATTCAATGGCTGGGCTGCCTGATTTTCTGGGGGTTCGGATTGTCCATGCGGAACCAAGTTTGATCCGTGCGGAAATGCCTGTGACTGACAAGTTGCTGACCCCAATCGGGAATATGCATGGCGGCGTGTTGGCGGCTTTGTGTGATCATGTGCTGGGCTGCGTTTGCTACCCGCATATGAAAAAAGGTCAATGGGCGGCAACCACGGAGTTCAAGCTAAATCTGCTCGCCCCGGTCAGTAAGGGAACGGTGGTAGCGGAAGCCAACCTTATTTCCATGACCAAGTCGACGGCGGTGGTGCGGATTGATGTTTCCAATGAGGGACGGGCTTGCTGCGCCGCTCAAGGTACAGTGCTCATTCGGGACCCCCGACCCAAATAACCGGCGTACAACACAATAACGACAGAGGTGGAAACATCATGGTTAGTGAAAGGTTGAAGAGGCGGATAAGGCCTTTGGTCGCACTGAAGGCGACAAGAGTGCTTCTTAAGAATAAGGAAGACACTGCGCAGGTTTTCCGCATTGTTGATGCCTTATCTGGGAGCTCTCACTACAAGTCGTTCAAACGGTTTGTCACTTCGCCGGGAGGCCGGGATATTCTTCAGCGCCGCCTCAGTCTTCTGGATCGGCTGCGCGACCGGGAGGCGCTGGCGCGGCTTCCAGTGGGAAGCCTTGGCCGCGCCTATCTTGACTTTGTCTATGGCGAAGGTCTGAGCGCGGATGGTTTGGTGGAAGCGAGCGAAGAAGGTTCAGGGCGCCGTTTCCAAAATGACGATGCCGAACTGTTCCGCAACCGGATGCGCGATAGCCATGACCTTTGGCATGTCGTGACCGGTTATGGCCGCGACGGCCTAGGTGAGATCTGTGTGCTCTCCTTCGGCAATGGCCAGATGTACAATCACGGCATCGCTTATATTGTGCTGATTGGCATTCTAAAAACCCGCCGTGAACAATCGCAACTCCCGGTCTTCCGGGCGGCTTTCGAAGCATGGCGTCGGGGCCGCAAGGCCGGATGGTTCCCGGCTATTGCCTGGGAGGATTGGCTGCAATTGCCGCTTGAGGACGTGCGTTCCCGCCTAGGTGTTCATGAGCCGTCCGTCTATCGCGAGGCTGAGGCGGAATCCAAACGTCTCGAAGCGGAGTTCCAGGCTCAACGGGCTGGTGGAGTAACACACACACCGGCTTGAGGTGTGTGCTGGGCAACCTGTCTCGGTTCATCAGGCCAGGGCTCTTAAAGCAAGTTCATTGGTCTCTTTTCCGGAAGTTGGTTCCGCTTTCAGATGATGGTCTAGCAGACTGTGACTTAGCAGACACTGGTGGTCTAAGCCGCTTTCCGCGCGTCCCAATCTTTCAGCACCGGCATAACATGTTTGGCGAAGGCGCGCATCGAGCGCTCTGCCTCTTCGTAGCTTATGCCACCGAAACGGAAACAGGGATTAATGTCGAAGTCGCCGAGAAGTTCGTAGCGCTTTTGATACTTCTCGATGATCTGTTCTGGTGTCCCCCAGGCTGTGACATCGAGATAGCCAGCTGCCATGCCCTCTTTACCAAATGCGCGGATAGCCTCAACGGCGTCGCCATAAGCCTCGTAACCCTTGGCGTCTTTCAAATGGTCACCGGCAAGTTCGTAATGGTCGAGCACAGTCAAAAGATAGTTGGTCACATATTTGCGTCCGAGCTCTTCGGCGCGCTCAGGCACCGTGTCGCAGTAGGTAAAGTCGCAAATCATGATCGGCGGCGATTTTGTGCCGTGATGCTCCTCAAAGGCTTGGCGATAGATGGCCACCGCCTTGGCCTGCTCTTCCCAGGCGCGTTGGGCAAAGATCACCATGCGTGCCCCGATCTTGGCAGCTTCCAAGACTGATTCCGGCGACATTGCCACCTGATAAATCCGGCCCTCGAAGCTTTTGTGGGGCGCGGGTCTGATCTCTGTGCGTGCTTGAGGATAGTAGGCGCCGCCGCCTTCGATGAAACCGGTCTCAATCGCTTCAATGATCATGTCGGCGGCTTCGTCGAAGCGGTCGCGCGCTTCGTCCATGTTGATGCCCATTCCGGCATATTCCTTGCGGGCCAGTCCGCGGCCCATGCCGAACAACGTCCGGCCGTTGCTGAGATGGTCGAGAAGCAAGATCTTCTCCGCCACGCGGATCGGCATGTTCCAAGGTAGAATGACCGCGCCAGTGCCAAGCTTGATGCGGCTCGTCCGGGCCGCCATGTAGCTCAGAAACTGAGTATTGTCAGGGCAGAAAGAATAGTTCTCAAAGTGATGCTCGACGGGCCAAAGGGCGTCGAAGCCCAATTCCTCTGCGAGCAGACCAAGGTTGATGTCTTCTTCATAGACCTGTGCGTCACTAACCTCGCGGTTGTAGTTTTGGAACACCATCTGTACACCGAATTGCATCGCTTTTCTCCATCGCTTGAATTGTGCGGCAGCATTAGCGGCCTTTGTAGACTGGTTTGCGTTTTTCCATGAAAGCGCGCGGTCCTTCGCGCGCATCTTCGGTTCTAAAAACGGGCGCTGCAAAGCGCGATTCCATCTTCATCGCTTCTTCTTCTGGGCGTCCTTGGCACGCGCGAGCTGATCTACGGATCGCCTGCACGGCGATCGGACCGTTGGCGGCAATCTTCCCGGCCAGCTCCATGGCGGCCTCAACGGCCTGTCCATCTGGGACGACACGGTTGAGGAACCCCAGGTCATACGCTTCCTGAGCCGTGATTAGATCCCCTGTCAAAAGCAGCTCCATGGCGCGAGCGTAAGGTATTTGCTTGGGCAGGCGCACGGTCGAACCACCGCCGGGGAAGATCGCCCATTTGACTTCCTGCACCCCAAGCTTGGCTGATTCCACGCCAATCCGCAGATCCGTGCCTTGCGTTAGTTCCATCCCGCCTGCGATGGCATGGCCGTTGAGCGCCGCGACCACGGGCTTGCCCGCGTCGAACGTTCTCAAAAGACCGTTGCCAATAAGGTCAGGCGCCTCTAGCGCTTTCCTGTCCCACTCGTCTTCTGGCTGTCGGGCACCGCTGATGAGTGGAATGAGCTTTCCCAAGTCGGCGCCGGAACAGAATGCCTTGTCGCCAGCACCGGTGACAATGGCGACCCGAATGTCATCATCATCGCGCACCTCCTCCCACATTCCGCCCAGCCGCACCAGCATTTCGGGATTGAAGGCGTTGCGTGCCTCGGGCCGGTTTAGGGTAATCAGCGCGACATGGCCGTGCTTTTCGAAAAGAACTGGGGCCATCTGGTTGTCTCCCATCGTAACATATATATATTTTTTGTTATACAAATGTGATTTTAGTTGGACTCTGAGCAACAAGCTAGCGAAAATGATAAAAAGTCACTGATCCACTAACTGGGAGGAAATACCATGCTCAAGCGCCCGATTTCAGCGGATTCGCACATTACCGAACCGCCCAACTGCTACATTGATTATATCGATCCCAAATATAAGAACACGGCACCACATATGACGACGATGGATACGATTGGCGACGTCTTTGTGATTGATGGGCTTGATACGCCGATCCCGATGGGGCTCGTAGCGGCAGCGGGCAAAGACCCAGCTGACATCACCACGGACGGTGTGAAGTTCGGAGACCTGTGGAAGAGTGGCTGGGATGCAAAATACCGGGTTGCCGATCAGGAAAAAGATGGCATCGCAGCCGAGTTTATATACCCGACGGTTGGCATGATGCTCTGCAATCACCCTGACTTCGACTACAAAAAAGCCTGCTTTGAGGCTTATAACCGCTGGCTTCAGGAATATTGCAGTGAGGCTCCCGACCGTCTCTATGGTCTGGCGCAAGTTTCCATGCGGACCCCGGAAGATGGCGTGCAGGAGCTTAAAGACGCCCATAAAATGGGATTCAAAGGTGTGATGATGCCGGGCAACCCGGCCGTTGAAGACTATGACAGCGCTGTTTACGATCCAGTCTATGCAACGGCGGTCGAACTTGATATGCCGCTCTCCTTTCACATTCTAACCGGCAGTTCGGATTCTCTTGCGGGGAAAGTTCGCGGTCCGAAGATAAATGGATTCCTGTCGATTATTCGCGGATGCCAGGATGTCATGGGCACGTTCATATTCGGCGGCGTGTTTGACCGCTTTCCCACTCTCAAGGTGGTTTGCGTCGAGGCGGATGCTGGATGGGTACCACATTATATGTACCGCATGGACCACGCTTATAAGCGTCACCGCTATTGGATGAAGGCGCCTCCACTCAAGCGTTTGCCGAGCGAATACTTCCACGACAACATCTATGTGACGTTCCAGGATGATTGGGTCGCCTTCAAGATGAAAGACATGTGCAATGTCCGCCGCTTGATGTGGGCAAACGATTTCCCTCATTCGGATTCCACCTGGCCTTGGTCGCAGTCGATGCTGGAGGAACATGCCAAAGATCTGAGCGAACAGGAACGCAATTGGATCTGTCACGATAATGTTGCGGAACTCTACAATCTCAGCATCCAGTAAGCGGGCCGAAGGACCATAAATCATGGGATATGATCTTAAGATCGTCGGTGGGCGGATCATCGACGGGACTGGCAAGCCTGCGTATGAAGGTGATGTCGGTATTAAAGACGGCAAGGTGGTGGCACTGGGTAAGGCCCCTGAAGCCTCCGACGCGACGATCAACGCAGGGGGGCGGATTGTGGCTCCCGGTTTCGTCGACATCCACACGCATTATGACGCCCAGATAAATTGGGATCCGATGCTTTCCATTTCACCCTGGCATGGTGTCACCACTGTGGTCATGGGGAATTGCGGGTTTGGCATTGCGCCAACGCGCAAGGAACATCGGGATCTGATTGTCCGGACGCTTGAAAATGTCGAAGGCATGAGCGTGAAGTCGCTTGAGGCGGGCCTCGGCGCTGACTGGTCGTTTGAAACTTTCACCGAATATCTCGATAGCGTGGAAAAGGGCGGGTCATCGATCAATGTCGCAGCGCTTTTGGGGCATACGCCTCTTAGGCTTTATGTGATGGGTCCAGAGTCGACCGAGCGGGCGGCAACCGATGAAGAAGTCGCCCGTATGAAAGACATTATGCGTGAGGGCCTGGAAGCGGGGGCGTTGGGGTTCGCGACCTCAAAATCGCCCACCCATGTCGGATATGAAGGCCGTCCCGTCCCGAGCCGCATGGCGGAATTCTCTGAGATCCGTGACATTGCCAGCGCCTTGGGAGAACAGAAGGCGGGCATTATACAAGCAACAGTGGGGCGCGACCTATCGTTTGACGAGTTTGCGGAGTTGAACAAAATATCGGGGCGCAACGTCAGTTGGACAGCGCTTTTGGGCGGCGGAGGTGTTCTCAATGTCGGCTCAATGGAGGAACAGCTTACCCGGTCCGCCGAGCTTGTGAAGAACGGGTATGCGGTTTTTCCGCAAGTTACCTGCCGTCCGCTGAACTTTGAGTTCAGGTTCGATCAACCCTTTTTGTTCCAGAGCATGCCGGCATTCGCGCCGGTCAACAAGGCAGACCATGCCGGTAAATTGAAGCTTTACGCTGATGCTGATTTCCGCGAGGCGTTCCGGGCGGCGGTTCAGGGGGGAATGCGGGCCGCGTGGGAGAAGACAGTCGTTTCATTTTGTTCAAATATGCCTGACTATGAAGAAAGGCTTGTTAGCGAAATCGCAAAAGAGAAAGGCGTTGATTCTCTGGATCTGGCCCTTGACCTCTCCTTGGAGTCTGATCTGACCACACGCTTTCGCATCCCCGTAGCGAATTCAAATGAAGATGACATCGCCATCCTTCTCAAGGACCCCACGACTGTGCTCGGCCTGTCAGATGCCGGCGCACATGCGAGCCAGCTTTGCGACGCTTGTTTCTCGACACACCTTTTAGGTCATTGGGTGCGCGAAAAAAAGGTGCTTTCGCTTGAGGAGGCGGTGCGGATGCTGACATCGCGGCCTGCAGAAGTCTTTGGCATCAAGGATCGGGGGAAGCTCGAAAAGGGCGCACCGGCGGATGTGGTGGTTTTTGACCCCGATACTGTCGGTGCGAGCGCGCTGCGCAGGGTTCATGATTTGCCTGCCGGAGAGGACCGGCTGATTGCGGACGCTATTGGCGTTACGGCGGTTGTTGTGAACGGCACTCTGATCCGGGAAAATGGGACTGATATGCTAAGCGCTGGCGACAAGCTTCCCGGTCGGCTCTTGCGTAACGGTATGGCGGCTTAAATCAAGGAGACGCGACGAATGAGCCTGCAAGAACTTTCTATGGTACGGGAAATGTTGAAGGGCATGGCCTCGGATGAGGAGCGGACCCTCGAGGAATTCCGCACAGGTTATGACGAGGCTGGCGAGGCCTTCGGTGTTCCAGGCGGTGTTACGGTCGAAAAAACAGTGATCGCGGGCGTGCCGGGAGAGTGGCTTAAGCCGGATGGGGCGGACGGCAAAGGAGTGCTGCTCTATCTTCATGGCGGCGGATATGCGCTTGGATCGGTGCGCTCACACCGTCATATGTGCGCAGCCATTGCGGTGTCGTTGGGGAGCCCTGTGCTGCTGATTGACTATCGGCGTGCGCCCGAACATCCTTTTCCGGCAGCGGTCGACGATGCGCTCGCGGTCTATCAGGCGTTGTTGGACAGCAGTTATGATGCAACAAGTCTTGCCATCGCGGGCGATTCCGCGGGCGGCGGCTTGACTGTTGCAACGTTGATCGCTGCCCGCGATGACGGATTGCCGATGCCAGCTGCCGCGGTTTGCATCTCACCTTGGGCAAACCTCGAGAATGTCGGCATCTCTTATGCCAAGAATGCTGATATTGACCCGATGGTGCGTCACCTTGACCTTGAGCGCTGGACGGATGCGTATCTGGGCGATGTAGATCGCAAGACGGCCCTCGCCTCGCCGGTTCATGCTGATCTCAACGGTCTGCCGCCTGTCTTGGTTCAGGTCGGCGAGGCGGAAGTTCTCCTGTCCGATAGTGAGTTGCTCGCCCAACGGCTGAGAGCCACTGGTGTACCCGTGACCCTCAAGATTTGGCCAGACATGATCCATGTTTGGCACTGGTTTGGACCAATATTAGGCGAAGGGCGCGAGGCTACCGAGGAAATGGCCGACTTTATCCTAGAGCAGACCGGTTAGGACTTTTTGGTAGTTTTGATTTCGGGGGAAACCGGGTTGCCAGCAGCTTCTGTGATATTTGCTTTGATGGCTTCTTTCATAAGGTCAATATATGCCCGCTTTCGATCCTTAAAATGATCCTTTGGTGCGGCGATGCCGATGGCGACCGGCTCCCCGGCGCGGGTTTTGGCCACCGGCATGGCCAGCATCGTGGCATTTGGCGTCACCAGTCCGGTATAGAATGCATATCCCCGCCGTCTAATCCCGGTGAGCTCTTCCTCAATCTGCGCTTGCGATTGTGCTGCTGCCTCTGGGTTGCGTGAGAGGGCCTCTTTGATGAGTTGGGACCCCTTTGCGGTTGGCAATGCAGCGAGCTGTACGCGTCCGATTGTCGAGAAGGGCAGGAGTCGTCGCGTGCCAGGCTTCACGTAAAATCGAATGGGCGTCGTTCCCTGCAGTACTTTGATGTACTGAATGTGAACACCAGACCGAATTGCCAGGATCACAGTACAGCCGGTTTCATCTGAAAGATGTTGCATCAGACGGTGAATGTGGCGGACTGGAAGCGTCTCGGCCTCAATCCAGTTTCCCAGAAGTGAAATGCGAATGCTGGGAAAAAACGTCTTCGCCCTCTCGTCATGGTCAAGGTAGCCAAGCGCAACAAGACTTTTGAGGAGGGCCGCGCTACTTGAGTGCGGATATCCGAGAGCTTCGGCTGCCTCGTGAATAGTGACAGGCCGACGCGTCTCGTCAAAATATTCAAAAATTTCCAGAACGCGCGCCGCCGACTTGACGGTTGCAGATCGCGCGTTGGACATTTCTGATCCTGTCGATTCTCCCATGGTTTGTCGTGTCTTCCGTTCTTGCTACAAGGTGAGCGCTAGCCGCGTACCATCTTCGAACGCTCGCACCGCGTCGAGTTCGCGCGGATCCTTCACGCCGCCAATACAGTGAAGCGGAACGCCTAGAGATTGTAACTCTGGAAGCAGCGCGTCGGAGCGTTCTTGACCGGAACATAAGACAATTGTATCCACGTTGAAAGCGCGGGCGTCTCCGCAGATTTCAGCATGCAAGCCATCATCGTCTATCTTTTTGTAGACGGCATCACCGATCATGTTGACACCACGAAACATCACTTCCAAAAAATTAGCCCACCCTCGTGTCTTGGAGAGGCCTGTTCCGAATTTGGAACTTTCTCGCCTTTGCAGCAGATAGACCGTGCGGCGCGCCGGCCAGCGGTGCTCGCTCGGCAATAGCGCGCCCCGAGCCTGATATGTAAGGTCTATGCCCCATTCCCGTGCGAAGGTTAGAGTATCTGGTTTACGGGGGTCTTGTGTTCCTTCTGGGTGTAACAAAAGTGCTGCAACATCGAAGCCGATGCCGCCGGCCCCGATAAGTGCCACTCTTTTGCCAACCCTCTCCGGTTTTAGAATGGCTTGATCATAGGTCATTACGCAAAGGTGGCCGACCCCTTCAATGTCCGGTACGCGAGGGTGCACGCCGGTCGCCAGAACGATTTCGTCAGCACCGAGAGCGGAAAGGATTGCAGCGTCGGCCATCGTCTCCAGACGAATGGTCACGCCTAAATCCGACAAGCGGCGTTCGTAGTAATGAATGGTTTCGGCGTAATCCTCTTTGCCTGGGATACGCCGGGCGAGGTTGAACTGGCCGCCGATCTGTTTACCTGCGTCCAACAGGGTGACCTGGTGCCCTCGCCGTGCGGAAATTTCCGCGGCCGCCAACCCCGCTGGGCCGGCCCCCACGATGGCAATCCGTTTTGGCTTGGTTGCGGTTTCGAGTCGAAGCTCCGTTTCCCGGCAGGCGAAAGGGTTCACCATGCAAGTGGTGAGTTTGCCGGTGAAAGCATTGTCGAGACATGCTTGGTTGCAACCGATGCAAATATTGACAGGCCGCAGCGCTGCCGCACTTGCGACCAAATCGGGATCGGACAGGAGCGGGCGCGCCATGGACACCATGTCGGCTTTTTCGCCCGCCAATATTTCTTCGGCTTGTTCAGGCGTGTTGATGCGGTTTGAGGCGACAACCGGGATTGTGACCTCGCCCTTGAGTTTCTCGACTGCCCAAATGAAAGCGCCCCGTGGGACCATGTGGGCAATGGTTGGTATGCGTGCCTCGTGCCAGCCGACACCGGTATTGATAAGGCTGGAGCCAGCGGCCTCGACACCTTTTGCTTGGGCGGCGATTTCTTCCCAGCTGTTGCCGCCCTCCACCAGATCGAGCACTGACAATCGGTAGATGATGATAAAGTCCGGGCCCGCCGTCTCGCGGACGCGTCTTACGGTCTCAAGCGGAAAACGGCGGCGGTTCTCCGCCGAGCCGCCCCAACCGTCATCACGTTGGTTAGTGCGCGGCGCGGTGAACTGGTTGAGCAGATAGCCTTCTGAACCCATGATTTCGACGCCGTCGTAACCGGCCTTTCTGGCCAGCAGGGCGGTGCGGGCAAAATCCTCAATCGTCTCCTCTATCTCTTTGGTTGTGAGAGCGCGGGGTGTAAGCGGGTTGATACTTGACGCGATAGCCGAAGGGGCAACCAAATCTTCGTGCCGCGCATAGCGCCCGGCATGGAGGAGTTGCAGAACGATCTTGCCGCCTTCGGCGTGAACAGCGTCAACGATAAGCCGATGACCGGCAACGGTTTCTTCCGTCATGACTGAGGCGCGCGGCGCCAACCGGCCGGCTATGTTGGGAGAGATGCCGCCGGTAACGATCAGCCCGACACCGCCCCTGGCCCGGGCAGAGAAAAAAGCGGCCTGCCGGGCGTAGCCGTCAGGCATTTCTTCCAGACCCGTATGCATCGACCCCATCAGCACACGGTTCTTAAGCTGCGTGTGACCAAGATCAAGTGGCGCCAGAAGATGGGAGAAAGCCGAAACCGTCATCTGCGTGATTTACCTCATTCGCCGTATGTTACTTTGGCTTGAGACAGAACAATTTTGCCTTTCTGTGTCTCGCCCTGAATGATCGCCTCGCCCGCACCGGTCTTCCAAATTTTTGTGACGATGGTGTCGCCAAAGTAGACTTGGTCTGCAAACCGACCGCTAAAGGAACGAAACTTTGATGGGTCGTTGCCGCAAAGCGCCTTAAGAGCGGCGCGGCCGATAAACCCATAGGTACAAAGACCGTGTACGAAAGGGCGTCCGAAGCCGCCCAGTTTAGCAAAATCGGGATCAATGTGGATTGGATTGCTGTCGCCGGACAGACGGTAAATAGCGCCCTGCTCGGGGCGCGTTACGTCTTCCACAATAATGTCGGGAGCGCGGTCGGGCGCTACGTTAATCCCGGCTGACGAGGGGCCGCGCTCGCCACCGAAGCCGCCAGCACCGCGCACGAACAGCGTCGCATGCGTTTTGAACAACTCACCGTCGGCATCACTTGCGACGCTTTCGACGCCCAGCACTGCTGCTTTGCCTTTATCCCAGACTTCCGTGATACGGCCGACCACCGTTACGGTTGCTGAGGGGGGCAGTGGGCGGTAGAGCTCAATCGATTGCTCTCCATGCAGAAGCATTTCGAGCTTCATATCAACTTTGCCCATCATGCCGCCGAGCCCAACACCGCCAGGAATAACTGCATAAGTCGGCAGTACGTTGGGGCCCTTTCCTTCGTAAATGAAGTCGAGGTCATTTTCCGGCCGAGCGCCAGCGCCCAACGCATACAGCATAACGTCTTTCTGGGTCCAGGATACTTCTCTCGGCTCGAACGCAAGCCCGACTAATTCGTTTGAGATCGGCTTTTTATCCATGTTTTCTAATCTCGCTTTTGTGATGCAGATGGTTGTCAGGCAGTGGGGGTTTTCCCGTCCGGCGGCCAAGAATCCACACCATCTTCAAGGGGAATTTTCAAACTCTTCAAAAGTTGTGAGAACAGCGTCCAATTTCCGATGGCGACGACCAGTTCGATGCGTTCTTCAGACGACTTAAGTCCTTTAGCAAGCTCGGCCCACGTGGAATCTGAAATCATGCCCCCGTCCAAGGTTTCGTCCGTTGCCTTCATCACTGCTTTGTCAAGGTCAGAGAGGAGGCTGGAAGTCTTCCACTCGCGGACTGCCAGGATGTCGTCTTCGGAAATTTCGAGCATCCGCGCGACGCGCCAATGCTGCGTCCATTCATAGAGTGAGGCCGTTTTCCAGCCAATGCGCATGATAACAAGCTCGCGCAAACGTGCGTCCAGCTTGTTACCATCAAATAACAGAGTATTGAGTGTAGAACTAAGTTCCTTTGCGAGCCCGGGGTGCCTGAGTAGAACTCGAAAGACACTTAGCGGTGCCATTTGTTCGGAAATGCCGTTTGAAGCGGCGATTTTTTCCGCCTCTGCAATACTTAGTAATGGGACACGGGCCCCGGTTAAATCGCTCATGACATCCTTCCTCGATACTGCTTTTCAGGCGACGCGTTGGGCGTTGTTGTTTTTTCTCTTCCCGTCAGCGAAGAGTTACCTGTATAACATATAAGCGAAACAAAAAACACATATATGTTTATAGGTGTGGGTGAGTTTCTATTTTTGGAGGTTGCGCATGTTACCGAAAAAGACCATGGCCATCGTTCAGACGGGTCCACGCAAACTGGAACGGCGCGATCTACCGATCCCCGCGATATCCGATGACAGTGCGATTATTCGAATCGAAGCCTGCGGCATATGCGGCAGCGACTACGAGCAATATGAAGGTGTTCTAAACACGCCCATGCCCGTGATCCCTGGCCACGAGCCGCTAGGCATTATTGAAGCTATTGGGGATAAGGCGGCGACAAGATGGCGCGTCGATGTTGGCGACCGCGTCGCAGTGGAGACGATGCTCTCGTGCCATTCCTGCGATACGTGCCTGTCTGGCAGCTACCACCTTTGCGACCGCCGTGAGATATATTCTTATATCCCGTTGACGTCGGAGCCGGCACTGTGGGGTGCTTACTCACAATATATGTATGTCGCCCCCAATGCGGTCGTGCACAAAATGGACAAGTCGCTGCCAGCGGAAATTGCGGTTATGTTCAATCCGCTGGGAGCTGGCTTCCGGTGGGCAGTCGAAATCCCTCAGACCCAGGTAGGTGACACAGTTGTTGTTCTAGGGCCAGGGCAACGCGGGTTGGCAAGCGTCATTGCTGCCCGCCATGCCGGTGCCGGGACCATCATCGTGACTGGGCTCGCGGCGGATGCGGACAAGCTGAAACTGGCTAAATTCTATGGCGCCGATTACACGATTGATGTCGACAATGAAAATGCGGTAGAGCGCATCGCGGAGATTACCAAAGGGCGAGGCGCCGATGTCGTGATCGACGTGACGTCCTATGCGACTGACCCGGTTCGAGAGACACTCAGTTATGTCTGTGCAGGCGGTACGATCGTTCTTGCGGGAGTTAAGGGGTTCAAACCCATTCCTGACTTCGTCACTGATATGATTGTTATGAAGGAAATTACCATCAAGGGCGCGATTGGCGTTACCGCTAGTGGCTACGGTAAGGCAATTGACCTCATTGAGAGCAAGACGGTGCAGCTGGAGAAGATGCACACGCACAATTTTTCTTTGGAAGATGCGGAGCTTGCAATCAAAACACTCGCGCGCCAAGTGCCAGGCGATGAGTCAATTCATTCATGCCTGATCCCAGAAGTATAGGTTCTCAGCTGCATAAATGGCCCAAAAATTGAAACACAGGACTAAGCGATAATATGAGTTTCAGCGATAAGTCAGCGATCGTCGGGATCGGTCAGACAGAGTATGTCAAGGGGACGGAAAAGACGGCGGTCGGCATGATGCTGGAGGCTAGTCTTGCCGCGATTGCCGATGCCGGACTGAAAGCGTCGGACATTGATGGAATGGTGACGCCGCCTGTGTACACCACGTCTGAGGAGCTAGCGGCAAACCTCGGTATTCACGTTCTCAGATACGCATCAACAGTACATATGGGGGGTGCAAGCCCGACGGCGGCGCTGCAATCTGCGGCGATGGTCGTGGCTGCGGGCGTCGCTGACCATGTTTTGGTGGTCCTTGGCTGGAATGGTTATTCAGCGCTCCGGCCCAAGCCTGGACGCCCGGCCAGCCGCCCAATGAATATGAACACGTTGACAAATACGATCCGCGGTTACTATCTACCGTATGGTGTAATGTTGCCGGTGCAAATGTACGCATGGCTGGCGATGCGTCACTCCAAACTCTACAATGTCGGTCCAGAACCGATGGGGGCGGTTGCATTGGCTTGTCGTCGCCACGCACAGCTCAACCCAAATGCTTTTACCTACGGAAATCCGCTGGACGAAGAGAAATACTTCAATGCCCGGATGATATCGGAGCCATTCCGCCTTTATGATTGCTGCCTTGAGACGGATGGTGCGTGTGCGGTGATCGTCTCGAGTGCTGAGCGTGCTAAAGATATGCCGCACAGACCAGTATTGATCGCAGGTGCCGCTGAAGGCCATCCTTATCCGGCGGACGATATTCCTTCAAGGCCTGATCCCTTCAAAATTGGATTGAGCTATGCCGCACCGCGGGCATTTGAGATGGCTGGCGTCAAACCACAGGATATGGATTTTCTGCAAATCTACGACTGCTTCACCTATGTTGTGTTATTGCAGCTTGAGGCTCTTGGCTATTTCGAGCCCGGCGGTGCGTGGGATTTCGTTAAAGACGGACAAATTGAGATCGGCGGAAAATTTCCGCTCAACACCCATGGTGGCCTTTTGAGTGAGGCACATGTATGGGGGTTGAATCATACGTTGGAGGCAGTGCGTCAGCTCAGGGGTGACGCTGGCGAACGCCAGGTTAAGGATGCCCAAGTCGGGTTGGTGAGCGGCTGGGGAGACCTTGGCGACGGAAGCGTTGCAATATTGAGGAAGGCTTCGTAATGGAACAGCCGGTGATCCAAAGACCCAAACCAAAAGTACAAGATCCCATCGAGCAGGAATTTTGGGACAAGTGTCAGGACGGCACTCTCTATTTTCAGAGATGTTCCTCGTGTAATGTCTGGCGGTTTCTCCCGCGATACACATGCGCAAAATGCGGCTCGTTCGAGTTTGAATGGACGCCATCCACGGGACGAGGCAGCATTTTTTCCTGGACGGTGACGCATCAGGCCTTCCATCCAGCTTTTGCGGCCGATGTCCCCTACGCCGCCATCGTGGTTGAGCTAGAGGAGGGTGTTCGGATGGCATCTCGGCTGGTCAACTGTTCGCTTGACGCCATAGCTCTCGATATGCCCGTGGAAGTTTGCTTTGAACGTATCGCGGATGACTTCATTTTGCCGTGCTTTCAACCGGTGGGCGGGGCAAAACAATAGGGTTTGCATATCGCGCGCACCATGAAACGGAGTAGACATGACATTGATGGCGGAAAAACCCCTGGATTGTGCCTGTCTGAAAATCGAAGCGCTTCTAAAGCCCGGCGTTTTCATAGACAGCGGTTCGGGGGCCGTTCAGCGGTTTACTGGTGAGGCGCTTCAGGGATTGGAAGAACCTTCTGATGAACAAAGAGCCATACATCTCTTCAATACCGTCCGCGATAGCATCCGATATGATCCGTACGCTTTTTCTGTCCAACCGGAACAGTATCGTGCAAGCGTCATTGCCGAGGCTGAGGCCGCATTTTGCGTACCCAAAGCGATATTGTTGACGGCGTCTCTTCGGGCCGCCGGAATACCGGCGGCCGTCGGCTTTGCTGACGTTCGCAATCACTTGAATTCCGAAAAACTTAAAGCCGCGATGAAGACAGACCTATTTGTCTATCATGGTTACGTACAGCTTTGGCTCAGCGAAAAGTCCTACAAAGTGACACCTGCTTTCAATTCAGAACTCTGCGAACGTTTTGGCGTCAAGCCGCTTTGTTTCGATGGACGCTCAGATGCGCTATTTCATGAGTTTGATGCACACGGGCAGCGCCACATGGAATATGTGGCAGACCACGGAATTTTTGCAGACGTTCCCATAGAGACGCTGTTTGCCGTTTATCGAAAGACCTATCCTGGATTTTCAAACGATGCCAGTGATCGTGGAAAGGCTGATGCCGACACGGCGTTTGCCGCCTCTGTATTAAAGTGATTTTTAGAGAGAAGTATGACGATGGAAGAATTTGATGTCGCTATAATCGGAGCTGGATTCAACGGGATCTACCAACTCTATCGACTGCGACAAGAGGGTTTCTCTGTCTGTCTACTTGAGGCAGGTTCTGATCTCGGCGGCATTTGGCACTGGAACTGCTATCCGGGCGCACGCGTGGATTCACATGTGCCAGTCTATGAATACTCAATCGAAGAACTATGGCGTGATTGGAACTGGACGGAAAAATTCCCAGCCTGGGATGAATTGCGCCGATACTTTCAGTATGCAGATGAAAAGTTGCAGCTCAGCAAGGATATCAAGTTCAATACGCGCATGACTGCTGCGGAGTTTGATGAAGAGTATCATCGTTGGGAGATACGCACAGAAAAAGGGGAGACGATGAGGACGCGCTTTCTCGTGCAGTGCACGGGGTTTGCGTCAAAAGCGTTTATTCCAGATCTCAAAGGCCTGGAGAGTTTCAAAGGCGAATGCCACCACACCGGTCATTGGCCGCAAAACGGCCTTTCTCTTAAGGGAAAACGGGTCGGTATTATTGGAACCGGAGCGAGTGGCGTTCAGGTTGCCCAGGAAGCAGGCCGGGAGGCTGCGCATCTGACGGTATTTCAGCGTACCCCTATCCTCGCGATTCCGATGCAGCAGAGAAAGTTGGATGCCGAGACACAATCGGAGATGAAGAAAGATTACCCCGAGATATTCCAAAAGCGGCGGGAGACTTCTGGGGGTTTCGATATCAGTAGAATAGATGCACCGGCTCTCAGCTATAGCGAAGAGGAGCGTCAGGCGACCTATGAGAGACTTTGGCAGCTCGGAGGCTTTCACTTCTGGGCGGGCACCTTTGAGGACGTTCTTCTTGATGAAGACGCAAATCGGACAGCGTATAATTTCTGGCGGGACAAAACGCGTGCGCGTATTCAGGACCCGGTGATCGCGGAGAAATTGGCGCCGATGGAGCCGCCGCATCCGTTTGGTGTTAAGCGGCCATCGCTCGAACAATGGTATTATGAAATCTTCAACCAAAGCAACGTGAGCCTCGTTGATGTGGGAGAGACACCGATCGAGGAGGTGGTGCCTGAGGGGATTAGAACCTCACAAGGGGTCTGCGAGCTTGATATTCTGGTACTGGCGACAGGGTTTGACGCCGCGACGGGCGGTCTTACCCAGATCGACATACGAGGAACCGGCGGCAAGTCGCTGAAGGAGAAATGGGCGCAAGGAGCGAGTACTCAGTTTGGAATAGCGACATCAGGCTTCCCTAACATGCTGATGCTATATGGCCCGCAAAGCCCAGCCGGTTTTTGCAACGGGCCGACCTGCGCGGAATTGCAGGGGGAGTGGGTGGTGTCATGCATGAAATATTTGCGGGCCAAGGGTTTTGAACAGATAGAGGCAACGGTCGAAGCGGAGAATGCTTGGACAGCGCACATCAGCGCAATAGCTGAAATGACACTCTTTCCCAAAGCCAAGTCCTGGTATATGGGGGCCAACATTCCCGGAAAGCCACTGCAATTGCTGAACTACCCCAGTGTGCCAATGTATATGGAGCTTTGCGAAGCGTCAGCCGCCGCTGGCTATTCGGGTTTTGCACTGAGCTAATAAGCTGAAGGAGGAAGAGCTGAATCGCCCGGCGCGCTTTATCGGTCTCTTATCCCTACCAACAACTTCATCCGGGTCGGTTTGGGCCTTTGCTCACCTGAGAGTGTGGCACAAATTAGCCGCTGGCATGATGCTCACACGATGTGATGTTCAGTATCTGACGAAAGCGTTCGACTGGAACGTGGTGACGGTACCTGAGTAAAGGGTTGCTTCACCAGCGGAATAAATTGTGGTCTGGCGATGGATTAGATCCTCAGCCCGAGCGACAATTTGACTTGCTGATCAAAAGTTTCCATTTGGAAAAGGATACTGTCTTGCGCCGATGTTTCCGGCAAAGGCGCTTTGTTGCAAACTCGGATAGATTGATGGGTGTATCGGGATGCCTGATCACATGACACAGACCAGCTATCGTCAAATCCACTTTCCGTCTTCAACCGTTCAGCAGGCGGTCTGTATGCATGTCGGCTTTAGTCGCAGCTTGTGTGATGTTGAGGAATTGCTGGCGGAACGCGTAACTGATGTCTTCCGGAATGCGATCCGGCGATGATGAGCCGATTTGGACCTCAGGTGGCTAAGCGACTGAGAAAGTCTCGTGGTACGCGGCAACCGCAATGGCATCTCGACGAAATGCACGTCTACTTCGGTGGGTGCTGGATATACCGGCCACGCGCGATCAAAAGGGCGTTGACGTCATGGCGCGAGATAGCTGCTACATGAGCTGGGTAGCATAATGTTTCTTCGATCTCGCTTTTGAGTTTTTGACGAACCATCAAGGCAAGCAGCGGCGGTCTTCGCGGCATGGTTTCGTTGCACCCGACCTTAGCCGGCATTCCAAATGCCAGGGAATTGCTTGGCTTTAGGTTGACGTTACCGCAAAATTTTCTTCTCTGCTGCCGTGGTCACACTGGCATATGCAGAGCCTGATTCTACAATCGAAATTACGGTGCTCGCAATCAGATTTAGGGCTTCTGCAGACGTGAGGTTTTGAGCATACCGCAGTTGATCCCAACAGCGGGATGAATACATGACTTCCACCAAATGTCGCGCATTCGCTTCCAATGCAACGACCTCTGGTAGCGCGGCCCAAAGTTCAAGCCGTTCCTTTTCGGCTTGCGATGCGCTGGTATGATTGGTCTCTAAGTCAGATTGAACTCGGCTAAGGTAGAAGAGGGTAAAATTTCTTCGCTCGTCAAAAGATTTGCATTTTGCTTTTGCGAGGCTCCAAACGCGTTCTTGTAAAGAAGCGCTGCGGTCGACTTCAATTGTTGATTGTTCAAGAAACCTGAGGACACCAACCTCACAAGCGCTGAAAAGCAATTCAAGGTCCCCAAAAAGACGGAAAACAGTTCTAGGCGAGACGCCTGCCGCCTCGGCTATCTCGTTGCCGGTTGGTTTCACACTGCCTTTCTGTATGAGAGCGAGGGCCGCATTTACTATCTTGTCACGTGAGCGAGAGCTTCGTCGTAGTCGACCATCTGTAGTTTGTGAATTCATTACTAGAAAACTTCCCCCCAAGCGCCACTAATCTTTTCTTTGGCAACAATAGCGGAAATAGCGGGCTTTGCCGACGTGGAGAGCTGACCTTTTCTGTCGAGGGAGATGGCGGTTTGCAATATTAAGACAGTCAAAAAGAATAAGCAGTGATGACTATCATTAGTTTGGATCGAGAGATCCTATGGCAGTTAAGGCTGCGGCACCTGAACTCCAGCCAAATCTATGAAATAGGTGAACAATCAAAGGGAAATTCGAGCGACTTCTTTGGATGGTTCGCCGTATTTCTGTGTCGATTGTGTCACATCATTTTATAATGTCACTCTAATGGGTCGTAATAAATTGACATAAGCATTGGCATTTTGTCTGCTAACAAATATCTAGAAATCTGCGTATGGCATTTTGCTGCTGCGCCCGAGGGCTTGGGTGGCGACACGGTACGCGGAGTTGGTGTTTTGGGAGGGGGATGCGCGTTATGTGCGATGTACTAAAGAAAGCTAGTCTTTCAGCAATTGCCGCTGCGACGGCTTTGTCAATGTGGGGAGGGGGGGCGAACGCGCTGGAGTATAATTTCGGCGGCGTTCAAGTCTTTTTGGACACCACAGTTTCGGCTGGCGTGTCCATGCGTGTTGCGGAACGCAACATGAGTTTTGTGGCCTCTGGGAACGGAGGTCCAACGTCCAATCCAACCATCCTGCGGGTGGCTGGTCCCGATGGGACAGTCGTGACACCATTGAGTGCCACGAATAATCTCACGTTGGGTGTTGGCGCGGATGCAGGGGACGCAGGCGCAGCACCAGGAAGTTCCAGGTTTAGCTACGCTGGGTCGATCAATGCAGATGATAGTCGTCTGAACTTTGACCGTGGAGATTTGACATCGGGTGTGGTCAAGATGACCAACGACATTCAGGCGAATTATGAGAATTATAAGTTCTTTGCCCGTGTGAGTTCGTTCTACGATGCTGTGCTCGACGATGACAGTTCATATGAACGATCAAACCTTATTGACGGCGGCAAGGTTGATGCCGCACGTGACATTGATCTTCTCGACTTTTATGTGTCCGGTGACTTCAATGTCGGCGACCTGCCGTTGAACGTGCGTTTGGGTAAACAGGTGGTGAACTGGGGAGAAGCAACTTTCATCCTCAATGGCATCAGCTCCTGGAACCCGTTTGACGTGAGTGCATTTCGGCGTCCAGGCTCAGAAGTCAAAGAAGGTCTGGTGCCGATCTGGGGTGCATACGCGTCTCTTGGTCTGCCCTACGACCTGTCACTCGAAGCTTTCTACCAGCTTGAGTGGGACCATGTGCAGCTTGACCGGCCGGGAACACCTTTCTCAGGCGCAGATACTATCCCAACAGGGTCTGATGGTAATGGTAATCTGGGCGGACGTGCGTGGGTAACCGGTGGGCGGTCCGGTGGTGGTTTCCTCAACCGGAACTGTTCAACACCAAATGCGTTGTCTACAGGATTTGATGCGGCTTATCTGGCTGCAGGTCAGACAAACTATGTTTGTGGTGCTGGTGGGACCTATGCTCAAATCGACTATGCGATAGACCTTCCTGTCGGCCAGTCTGAGTTCAACCGCCTGCTTCTACGTGGCGGAACCGCAGATGTTGGTCGCCTGGAAGACAGGGACGCGAAGGATAGTGGCCAGTATGGTGTGGCGCTTCGGTGGTATGCCGAAGACCTGAACTCCACTGAATTCGGCTTCTACTTCATGAACTACCATTCGCGTCTTCCGTTTGCGAGCCAGCGTCTTATACTTGGATCTGGTGCAGCCAACTCTGAAGTGCGGTCTTATCTGGCGTCGGAAGACAACAACTCTGGAACCGGTCGTGGCACGAACGCTGCGGGTTGTTTTGCGCCGGGTACTTTAAGCCCTGCATTGGCTGCGATTCCTGCCGGTCAGCCAGGTGCCATCACGGCGGCCCTTGATCCAACCAAACTCGTGACTCTTAATAGCCGGACCTACAACGATACGTTGGGCCTGAACGCGGTTGGTGAAGCCGTTGCGAATGGTGGTGGCAGTACGCACGCGTCTGCTGCTGCTTTGGGGCTTAACGCTCTTGTGGGTGGCGGCTTTACTGTTGCTGATGGGAGCCTGTTGGAACTTGCAATTACCAATTGTCTTCTCGTGGGCGCGCAAACCAACGCGGCAACGGGCCTGTTGGTTGATGGTGCCGAGCTTCTGATCCCCACCAATCCAAACGGTAGTACTGAATCGTTAAATCTCTTCTTTGAGTATCCAGAGGATATCAAGCTGTTCGGTGTATCGTTTAATACAACTCTTGGCGATTGGGGTGTTCAGGGCGAAGTGGCTTTCCGTCATGACCAGCCTCTGCAACTCGATACAGACCAAATTACGATCGCCACATTGGGTGCATCGTGTACGCTGGACTTCCTTTTGGGTCCGGATGCGATGACCGCTCTTCAGGGTCGGCAGACTTTCTCGCAAACGTCTAGTTCATGTACGGATGCAGGGGCTAACTCCTCTACAGAGTTTCCCGGGTTTATCCGTGAAGAGGTTGTGACCTTCGACATTGGGACAACGGCGACCTACACAAACTCCAATCCGTTGGTTGGAGCTCTGGGTGCCGACATTGGTATCCTTCTCACAGAACTGGGTGCAATGTATGTGCCGGATGCAGCAAGTGAAGGTGACTTCAGCCAATCAGTGCTGCAGAATGTTTGTACTTCAGGTACGGACCTGCCGCTGGGTTCCTTCCTGGGCCTCAGCCCACGTACTGGCTGTCGTCCTACAGAATTCGCCTACGGTTATGTTCTCGTGGGTGTTCTGCAGTACAACAATGCGTTCGGTACGCCGATCACAGTGAGCCCACGCATCGCGTGGCAGCATGATGTGAAGGGTAATTCTCCTGCACCACTCTCAAACTATCGTGAGGGTACGAAGTCTGTCAGCCTTGCGATTGACGGTTCTTACCAGAACACATGGCGCGGTGGCATCTCTTACACCAACATCTTCGGGAACGAAAAATACACGAAAGATGGCGACAAAGACTTTGTCTCCATCAACCTGAGCTACTCGTTCTAGGTGCAAGACTTCACTGTTGGGTCTCAGGAGACTGAGCAGTGGTTGATAATCTCAGCGATCGTAGAAGTGAATTCGTTGAGATCTGATCGTTGACTTTCTGGTTGTCGGCATCCCTCAAATGACGACATGCACAGTCAGCGGTGTTGGCGGTCCCGGCCTCATACCGGGACCGCCTTTTTGTTACAGCTGAAAACTTGCAATGGCTTTGTCGCAAACTTGTCGGTATAAATCACTTGGGAGTGCAACCGTGATCAGACGACACAGGTCGGTTGTCGCAATCGCCACTTCTTGCCGTCAACCGTTCAGGAGGCGGTCGAATGTTTTCCCTCTCCAACCTCCGGTTGCGCGATATTGAAAAATTGATGGTAGAATGTGGAATTGTTGTCGCCCTTGAGACGAACTGTCAATGAATAGGTGTTCGGACCTCAGGTGACAAACCTACCGTGAAGCTCTCGCGCTACGCCGCACCCGCAGCGACATCTTGAATAGCCCCTCCTTTTCTAGACACCCTGCGGGTTCAGTTTCTGCTGCCCTTCGAAGTTGACGGGAGACAGCATCCCGTTGTTGGCGTTCTAGCGTTTGACCTGCTCCCCTAATTGTCCTCGTTTATAAGTTAGCTCTGTTCTGGGGTTGACGTGCTCCCCAACGGGTCCTCAGCGACGGCTAGAGTTTCCGCGCTTTGATCACACACACGGGCTGGATGCGTGTGGCGATTTTATCAATGCCGCCGGTACTTGGTTGCCGATGGCACTATGTTGTCGCTGTTCATTATAATCTCTACGCCAAGCCTCCACCTTTTGGGCGGTATCTGCAAGGCTCATAAACCAATGGGTGTTCAAACATTCAGCACGGAACCGACCATTAAAGGCTTCAATGAACGCATTGTCAGTCGGTTTTCCAGGCCTGGAGAAGTCCAGGGTTACACCGCGCCGATACGCCCACAGGTCCATATCTCACGAGATAAACTCGCTGCCATTATCGACCCTGATTGTTTTGGGGTAGCCGGTTTGACCGCACACGCGCTCAAGCGTGGCAACGACATCCTCACCGCGGTAACTGAACCTGGCATCCAATACGGGAACGTATCTTGAGAAGGTATCCACAACCGTCAGAACCCGTAACTTGCGACCCGACGCCAACTGATCATGTACAAAATCGATCGCCCAAACATCATTGGGACCGACAGCTTTCTTGCGGTCTTCTCTCAGCTTCGCCTTTACCCGTCGTTTCGGTGTCTTGTTCCTCAGCTGCATCCCCAGTTCCTTGTAGATCCTATAGGTCTTTTTCGCGTTCACCGACCAACCCTCGCGGCGCAGCAGGACATGAACGCGCCTGTAGCCAAACCGCATGCGGGTTTGGCAAATCTCCTTGATCCGCTGTTCCAGAGCAGCCTGATCGGGGCGGCGAGACTTGTATCGATAGATCCGAGGGTCAATCCCTGCAAGTGCACAGGCACGCCGTGTCGATACTCGCCAATCTAACCTGATCTCATCGACCAGGGTTCGCCTCCGAGGAGGCTTCGGAGCTTTCGCTTGAGAACGTCCTGAAGCATCTCTTTGTCGAGGGATAGATCAGCAACGATCTTTTTTAGCCTGGAGTTCTCGTCTTCCAGCTCACGCAAACGCTTCATATCCGTTGGCAGCAACCCTGCATACTTCTTCTTCCAGTTAAAATAGGTCGCCTGGCAAATTCCAGCCTTGCGACAAATCTCTGCAACCTGAATGCCTTCTTCGCCCTGTTTGATAATGAACGCCTTCTGCGCGTCCGTGAATTTCGAGGCTTTCATGCCTTTCCGCTCCTCTCCCAGCCAAGGGGTTCTCGCGGAAAACTCTAACCAATATCGAGGACACTTTCAGGTGGCACATCACCTCCAAAAGTATTTGCATGGCTAGTCGCAGCTAAAAGAACGTTGTTTTGTGTTTGGTTCGCACGGTTGCTGACCAAATCTGCAGTCCGCCAAAATTATCAGACCCCATTGCTAATTTCTCTAGCTGTCTAGTGAGCTGTTACCAACGTCCGGCGCATCATTTTTAGCCAGAGGGGTGTTTTCAGAGATGACAGAAGCTTTAGCTGGCTGTTTGACGTGTCCCGATGAAAGCCACCGGAATGTGTCCAAAGTTGCTTGTTGAAGTCCAAGAGAGAACTTTCGGTAACACGTTAGAAGCTCTTGTTCGTCCTCTTCGTTGTTTTCAAGAATACCCATATCCACCCTACCATATTTCTGTCTGTTCTGGACCAATCTCTCTCTTGCTGCCCTGGCCGGGTGGCCGGTCAACAACGAGTTAGCAGTACCGCACACACAGTGAAGCGGTCCTCCGCAAGGAAGCCCATTGCGTCCGACCTTAGTGCGCGGTGGTTGCCGCGTCGGACGCTGTGTGTACAGGCTGCTAATCCCGGCAGCTCTATTGAACTGCCTGCGCAAACTGCTTGGTTTGCTTATATGGGTCAATCAGAAGTTATCGTTATGCTCATGTATTTCGTCCCCGGAAAGCTGGCGTCCGGGTAGTCTGCTAAGGTCTCGATATAGAAGTTCTGTTGTCTAACGGGATTGGTCTCTGACAGGCTGTTTCGAGCGGAGCTGGTTTAGTGTTATCATCCCTGGGTCTTCAAAGTTCACTGGATGTTTTTGACATTCTGTCAGATGATTTCTCAGCGCCGATCTGATGCGACCGATGCTGAGCGAAATTCCAACGTTGGGTTTTTCTTCCAGCATTTGTCTAAGGATTTGCATCTTCCGTTTCAAAGTCGGGGACACGGGCGAACCTGTATTGTTGGACTGATAGAATTGGATCAGTGCTCATTTCTGAATTGGCGCGATCAGGCTCATGACCTGAAGGTCATAGGTTCAAATCCTATCCCCGCAACCATTGAAAAGCCCACGGCGCTATGCTCCGGGGGCTTTTCGATTGAAGGGGAGGCCCGGCGGTGAACCGAGCCTCCGCGCTGCGTTAGTCTTGCTCTTCGTCAGCATTGTCCTTGGCGACCCGGATTACGATCTCGCCGTCCAGCGGCATGGCGAAGAGTTTGATGTTGAACCCATTGCCATCTTTGTTTTCCCAGGCAGCGCCGATCCGGTTCCAGAAATTCTTGTCGCCTGCTTTAGTGACCTGAAACGCTGTGTGTGTTGGTTTATTGCTCATCTGTCATCTCCTTGGTTTGTATCCGTCGATGACTGTTGGAGAAAGTGGACCAACGAGCAGAGATCAAGAAAGGCGCAGCCGAACGACCTCCAAATAGACCTGGCGCGGGCAGCGTCTTCTTGGACGCAACACGGGGTGCTATTTGGGGGTTGATCGCGGAGAGGGGACGCCTAACAGGCATAGTTGAGACGGCCTCAACCAAGAGATGTCTTCATGCAATTGATCTGCCCAACACCGATGCGCTCAGATGTACCAGCGAAAGCTATTCTGGTCCGAGCTGCTGTCCTGCTCTGGATGCAATCAGGCGCTCCATCAATAGGCTGTCAGCCTCTGGCGAACTTGTGTTCTGGTTCTTGCAAGATGACTTGCCAAGAACACCAATAACCAACTGGTCGCGTACAACCGTAGACGGGCTTCTCAAGTCAGCTGCTCGCCATGGGCGTGCGGCAGCACAAAGCGACGCTGATAGTGCGCCATTCAGAAGGTTTCTCCCCTGATTGAACAGTCGGACAACCTACCTTGTTAGGGCACCCTTCAAGGCACGCTCCGCTCTACGGCCTTGATGGCTTCCCCCGATCGCAAGGTTTCAGGTTTGTCCTGTTCAACAAATTGGGGAAGAACCATCATGTCTAACAACGCGCACATCATCGCGAAGCTCAATGATCTCGCTCGGTCAGCTATGGGAATAGCATCGAAAGTCTTCGTGACTGACGGTGTGGCATCGCTCCCTCCCGAGGATCTGTCGGACATTCGTCAGAAGGTCGAAACCTGCAATGACTTCTCAGACGACAACAATCCATACGGCGAAAGAGACTTCGGAGCGTTTCATCACGGAGAACACCACATCTTTTGGAAAATCGATTATTACAACAAGACGCTTGATGCTGGCAGTGAAGATCCTGCCGACCCGGCTGTGACAACCCGCGTTCTCACTATCATGCTCGCATCTGAATATTGATCAGAGCAGAAGCCCGGTCTCTTTACCGGGCTTCTCTTCTGCCTTCGGGGCCAGAAGGCCTTCGTCATTCTCTGATGGCTTCCCAACTCGGCCGTCAACTTCCCAGACGGCCATATTCTGAGACGGGTAGGGTGAAGCAAGGTTGAGCGCCTGGTCCACTGGTGCATGCAACCAGTCCTCATAAGTATCCTTGTGAAGAATGACCGGCATTCGGTGATGGACATCAGCTGTCAGCGGGTTCGGCTTACACGTCAGGATCGAGAAGGAATAGCCTTCCCAATCCTTCTGCTTGTAGGTCCCTTTCCAGTAAGTCCAGATCCCGGCCATGGCGAACATGGACTGATCGTTCATGCCAATCGCAAAGGCGCCTTGTTTTACTTTGCCCTCCCGTTTCCACTCGTAATAGGCGTGGGCAGGGACCAGGCACCGCAGGCTTTTGATGGGACCGCTATAGGACTTCGTGGTCGTGATCGTCTCGGATTTCGCATTGAAGGTGGAGAATTTCTTCTCTTCCAGATCTTGCTTCCACCATGTTGGGATGAGTGACCACGTAGCTGTTACCGCGCGGATCTTCGAACCATCAGAAGCAATGATTGGGGCCTTCTGCATTGGTCCAAGATTGAAGTTGGCTCTTACTTCACTTTGACGGTCTCGCGTGGCCGTCAGGTCCATTGCGGTGAAGATTTCAGGCCAACTTTTCGATCTGGTAGCAAAACGTCCGCACATGAAGCTTGCTCCCTGGCGATTGACCGTCTGACTCTGGAAAGGCTATTCGTTTTTGACCAGGAAGAAATGACAGAACGTTGTGAATAGGAGGAAATAGACGATCAATCCCTCTGGTGTTCCCAGTGAGCCAACTCCAATCTCTCTGAACAGATAGAGCAGGGCAGTTGCTATTGTTCCTGACAGAAGAGACATGCCCATACGTTTCTTTGAGACGATCATTCCAGCGTTCCTCCGTTCCCCAATCGTATTTCTATTCCAGCCTAATAGAACCATGCACCCCGCGACAAGCGCGGACGGGCTCTATGGCTCACGCCACGGAGCCCCAAAAGGGTCTCCGCCCACAAGGGGTCACGATCCCTGGCGCGGACAATCGGTGAACGGATAGGTCGTGGCTTTATGGAGAGGCGTGTTATCGGCCCAACTCAGCCGAAAATGGTGGTGTAACAAGACACTATTGAAAAACGAGAGCGCAGACCTACGTTAATAACGCACCCGCTACGCGCCGAACTACTTCTATGGTTCGAGGTGCCACATTTGTCAGTCTTTCAGAAGACGCCTGAGAGCATAATAGTGGATGGCAAATGGAGGCTCATCGGCTTCTGCCCAGGCGTGTGTGGAAATGCACATGTTTAATCTCGAATTGCTCGCCAATCTTGCCGCCGTCTTAGGTGGCGTAGGCTCTTTCATCTATTTCTCATACAGAATCTGGTCCACCCGTAAAGGGGTCAAGCCCAAAGACAAACCAGACGGTTGATCTCAGTCCTCGATCACCAGAACGACCTTGCGTGAGATGATCTCTGAGGTGCGCGATCGATAGACTCGACGCGCCCTCAGTTTTCACGGCTGCGCGCGGACGGATCTCGCCGGCAGACCGGCCGGATCTCCGCTCTGCCATCTATAGAGCGGCAACGTTCAGTAGATCGCCTGAACAAAATGAAAAACCAAGATTCCCAGTGAGAAGAGAAACGACAGAATAGCGAAGACCATAACTTTCCCTCGTACCAGCGGGAACTTTCCTGGATCTTGTTCTTGGTCTTCCATCTCTTTATCTCGCTGAATGTCGGGACACACCTAGATGCTATTCGGTTCAAATCGAGTAGCAAACCCTCTTTGTAAGGATCGTAGCCGTTCCGGCTTCTTATCTCAGTGAAAGTAGGGGCGGTCTTACCCGCCCCCTGGTCAAGACAACCCCCAAAAGACACGGGGGGCACTTGGCCCGGTATCCCCAGCCTTCACGTCTCTCCGCTCACGCTTCGATCGTTGCAGGCCGGGTGATCCCCCGCCGGCCCAAGTGATCTTGACCATTCCCCCCACGCTCATTGGCGCTGGCCTAGTTCCGGTTGCATGTCGCAACCGGACTAAGGAAAGGGAAGTGAAGTGTTTCAGCGATCAAGTTTCACAACAGAGGGCAGGGGACGTTCCGTCTTTCTTTTCCTCTCCGAACTGGCTGGGGCCTGTCTGTTTTTCGCAAGCCTCTACGCACTCTCAACATTCATCACAGTAGCAACAGGCAACTTCTAAGGAGGGAAACATGTTCCTCATCTTTCGACTGCTCTCAAACAAGTACGTCATGGGCTTCATTCTCGCCCAAGCGTTTTTTGCTCAATTCACCGACTAATCAGACCAAGGAACTCAATCCAATGACCAAGATCGAAACAAGAAACATCACGCTTGCAAAACTGAAAGTGTCCGATGCCAACACACGTAAGACCGATGTGATGGCAGGTCATGAGCAGATGCTCGCGAGCATTGCTGCCAAGGGACAACTCACACCAGTCATCGTTCATGCCTCAGAAGAGAAAGGCATGGTTGACATCACCGATGGTCAGCGGCGTTTCCTCGCCTGCCAAGCTCTTCAGACTGAGGGAAAGTTGGCTAAGAATTTCACAATGCGTTGTGAAGTGCGGCCTGCAAGCGAAGCACGGGAGGTTTCTCTCGCGACCAATGTTGTTCGGGTAGGTATGCACCCGGCAGATGAGTTTAAGGCTTTCAACGCACTGAGCGTTGAGGGGCTATCTAACGAAGAGATTGCAATCCGTTTTGGTGTTGCTGAGAAGAAAGTGGAGCAGCGTCTTCGGTTGGCAAATGCGGCACCTGAGATATTTCAAGCCTATCGTGAAGGTGATTTGAGGTTGTCCGAACTTCAGGCCTATTGCGTGACGGAAGACCAAGAACAGCAGATCAGTCTGTTTCGAGCGTTTGGGTGTGACTTTTCTGAATATCAGATCCGTTCAAGGTTGCTTGAAGAAACCGTTAGAGACAGTGACCCTCGGGTTCGGCTCGTAACTCTTAATAAGTACGTTGAAGAGGGTGGGGCAGTCACGACCGACCTGTTTAAGGAAAGTCAGTATCTTTCAGACATCGCGTTGCTAGATAAGCTTGCAGCAGAGAAGGTCGAAGAGATCAAGAAGACCTATCTCGATGATGGGTGGTCATGGGTCGAACTGGTTTGGCGGAGGCCGGAGATCAACTGGTCGGAACTCAAGCGCGTCTCTCCTGAAACCGTTGAGCTATCAACAAAGGATCAGGCCAAACTCGACAAGCTCAATAAGAAGCTGGAACCCTTGGCAGAGAATGACGACGTTACAGATGAAGAGTGGGACTTGATTGACAGTCTCCAAGACCAGATTGAAGAGATCGAAGAACGTAAGGCAATCTACTCAGCAGAAATGAAAGCTCAGCTGGGAGTGGTGCTCATTGTCGATGGAAACGGCGACGTAGATGCAGAACGCGGTCTGTCGAAAGAGAAGGCGTCTCCAAATCAGAAGGGCAGCAAAGAACAAGACAATACTAAGAAAGGCTATTCAGCTAAGCATCAAGACCGGCTGGCAGGCGAGCGCACATTAGCAATGCAGGCTTTCCTAGAGAACAACGAAGAGGCAGCGGAAGTGTTGCTTCTCTCAGAGCTTGCTCAAAGTCATTTTGGAGGCACAACCTCACGCGTGTTTGCCGGTATCCGCAATGGTCATGTTCCATTGGGTTTTGACAGTGAGGAACTGAAAGCCAACAAAGCCTACATGGCCCTGCAGGATGTTGAAATCAGTTGGATGAAAGTCTTTGGGGAAGAAGACGCCGACTACATTCAGATTGTCTCTGATATGGAAACCAAAGAGCGCAAGTCACTGCTCGCGTTTCTGCTGGCCTATCGGTTGAACGCTACAAACCATCATGAGGCCGCTGACCAAGACACAATTGACCGTGTTGCCACTGTCATTGGTGGGGAGCTTTCCTTGTTTTGGCAACCTTCTGCAGAAGGGCATTTCCGTCATATCTCCAAGACCCAAATCGGAGAAGATGTGGAAGACGCAGTGGGTCCAGAAGAAGCTCAAAAGCTTCAGGGCGTGACCAAGAAGGATATGGCCGTTGCAGCCGAACGGCTGACCCATGATAGCGGTTGGCTCCCAGAGACCATGCGGAGTGGGGAGAATGAGGCCCCGTCAGTGCCGCAGCTTCAGGCAGCGGAGTAGGGCAAAACATCAAGGAATCCGGCTTTTCGGGGCCGGTTTTCTTGAAATATGCCATTGACAACATATGACGTTGAGTGCATATTTCGGTATGAAATGGAAGATAGTATTCGACGATGATTTTGCCAGCGAGTTTGCTGACCTATCAGATGGAGTGCAGGTGGCTTTAGCTGCAAACACGGAGTTGCTAGGTGAATTTGGTCCCAAGCTTGGGCGGCCTCACGCCGACACATTGAGCGGATCAAAGTATGCCAACATGAAGGAGCTGCGCTTCACGGCAGGTGATGGGGTGTGGCGCGTCGCCTTCGCATTTGATCCTGAGCGCAAAGCAGTTTTGTTGGTAGCAGGCGACAAGTCTGGTGGATCGACAAAGCGTTTCTACAAGAACCTTATTAAGACAGCGGATCAGCGTTACAGCCGCCATCTGGCGAAGGAGTAGATAGAATGTCCATTGATGCAAAGAGTGTTTTTGAACAAAACATGACCCCAGAACAGCGGGCTACTGCCTCTGAAATGGGGGCAACCCTTGTCGCGGAATACAAGTCCCTTTCTAGCTTACGCAAAGCGTTTGAGCTTACCCAAAGTGACGTTGCCACTGCTTTTGGCGTATCGCAGGACAACATTTCACGACTGGAACAGCGCGGTGATTTCCTCGTCTCGACTCTGCGCCGCTATGTGCAGAGCATGGGCGGTGAGTTACAGCTCACGGCTACATTTGATGGCGCTGAGGTTAGCCTCTCTAAGATTCTCCAAGATGAAGAAGAGACGCCAGACAAAGCCGCCCGCGCCTAAATCCCAAAGCAGCGGCGTAGGGCAAAACATCAAGGAATCAGGCCTTTCGGGGCCGGTTTTCTTCACTGTTTCAATGAATTGGCTTGATATTCCATAAATTCCATATATTATGGATTTCATGGAATATGGAGTTGCCGAATGAAGACGTTCACAACAGCAGACTTAAATAAGCATGTGGGTGAGGTGACTGAAGCCGCCGCAAAAGAGCCCATCGTCCTGACGCGGCATAACAGGCCGAAGTTTGTCATGCTGAGCTTTGAAGACTTCGAGCGGATCACTGCTCCGCTGAAAGACAACCGCAAGGTCTTTCGGACGGCAGATACGCCAGAGCCATATCGTACAGACCTTCTAAAGGCACTGGCGGAGGTGATTGGTGAAGAAGGAGACGACCATGACGGTGCCTGAGTCTGGCGACGTTGTTGTCTACCCTTACCTTTGGTTGCGGGAGGCAGCAGCAGGCGAAACAGAGGGCCGGAAGTCTCGACCTTCATGTGTGGCGGTCTCATTGGAAAAATCGGAACACCATGTTCTTTTTCTGCTGCCGATCACTACTCAAGCACCGACCAAAGGTACCCATGCAATTGAGATTCCCCAATTGGAGAAACAGCGTATCGGCCTTGATATAGGTGTTCGTTCTTGGGTGGTGGTCGATGAGTACAATTTGGATATTGCTGAGAACTCATATTATCTCGAACCGCAAGAACCAATCGGACGACTATCCAGGCAGTTTCTAATCACCATCAGTCGTGAATTCTACTCCGCTTTGCAAGAAGAACCAGGGCGCGAGGTCGACCGAACGGGGGATGACGATCGAGGGTCATAACTAAGACATTCACATCAACCGACTTGAGCAAGCGCACAGGCGACAATACGTCCGCTGCTATGCGCGGACCTGTGGTTATTACCCATCACAACAAACCTGCACTCGATGAGGCATTGAAAGAAGACTGAGAAGATGTCGCTGGCCGGAGTTGACAGATTTCTTGGCAAATTTGACGAACTGGGTGTTTGTTGCATCAATCTTGTGGACGGTCTACCTGGGTCTCAGGTCATTCTCTTTGGAACAGAGAAAAGCCTGAGCGAGCGCAAAGCTTCCTGGCGAGGGAATTATTGACTGTCGCACTTCTATTTTGCTACTATAAATTAAAAGCGCATAATATATCTTATGGAGAATCTTTGCGCTCGGGAACGATCGTTTCTTGTTCCTCAAGGTCTTTTAATCGCTCATTCATAATCTGATAGACGGCAGATTTGTCGCGGCGACCAACCGCTATCACCTTAACAATTAGAGTTTCATCGACCACTTGGTAGATTAGTCTGTACCCATACCGTCGGAGTTTGATCTTGTAGAGATCATCGTGGCCGTGAAGTTTGGCGCCTGGTGGTCTTGGTTCCTTCAGACGCTTCTTTAGAGCTTTCTTGAACTGTCTTTTGATGGAGCCATCTAGCTGATCCCACTCCCCTTCAGACGAGGGAATGAAGGCTAGATTATAGGTCATCCAGATCCTTCATAATCATAGGCTCTTCAGCTCGCGCCTTAGCAATCATACCGTCATTCCAATCCTCAATGACCTCTGTCATGCGAGCGAATAGCTCGGCGGGAACGGCGTAAAAATCAACTTTATTATGGTTGAGCACGGCTACAGCTTCCCCCTTAGCGTTTGCTACGGACTTAGAAGGATTCTTTTTGAATTCTGATACGCTATTTGCTTGGCGGGTTAAAACTTGAGTATTCATCTCGCCACCTCGTTTCCTAAAAAGAGCCAAATATCGATCATTATTTAGGTTTCAATATAGCTACGATTTGTGCCAATTGTCAAGGGGAGCCCTCTAAGATGTTCCGGTACATCTCCTCTATTTCCTATCGGTCTGCATTTTAGTCCAGCCCTCGCCTCAAGCCCAAGCGGTTCCCGCACGCCTTCGGCGCTGGCTTGACGGGCCGCCTCCCAAACCCGAGCTACTACCCAGTGCAAAATCAAGCGTTTGTGTAAACTGCATGCGCCTGTATCGTTCTCATGTATTGAAAGCCCCCCGTGTTACCAATCACGGGCAAGACTCTTTGCCAAATGTATCCTGTGAAGATTTTAGCGTGTCACCTTAGCCGTATGAAAAGGGCCGGATGAGTCAAACAACAATCTATAACCCAGGCCGTTTCATGGCCGATCTACGCCAGATACTGTCTCAAGGCAAAAAAACGTGTCAGATTGTTGATCGGAGCTGGTACGCCATTTCTCTATATAATTCAACATGCTATGACGCTCGTACGTTGCAGAGGCAGTGCTTATGATACTGACTGACAACGAAACAAAGGTGGATCTTCTCAATAATGAGGCAATCGCCAAGACTATCATCGAACTTCTCGCGAAACGTCCCGAGCAAGCCATCACGATCGGAGTGCACGGCGATTGGGGGGCGGGCAAATCGAGTGTGTTGGAGATGATTGACGCCGCGCTCAGCGGCGACGAGGACATCCTCTGCATCAAATTCAATGGCTGGCGCTTCCAAGGCTTCGAAGACGCGAAGATCGCGCTCATCGAGGGCATCGTCACCGAATTAATCGAGCGGCGCTCGCTAGGCGCAAAGGCCGGCGACGCGGTCAAGAATATCTTCCAGCGGATCGATTGGTTGAAGATAGCACGCCACGGTGGCGGACTGGCGTTTACTGCCTTGTCGGGTATCCCGACGCCGGATCAGATCAACGCCGCCGTCGGCACTGTCAGGGGCGTGTTCGACGAACCCGGTGAACTTGCCACCAAAGCAAGTTACAATGCCGCGATTGAAGGCGTAGAGGGCCTTCTGAAGCCGGACGACTCGAAGCGGCTGCCAGAGGAAATAGGACAGTTCCGCAAGGCCTTCGATGAGTTGCTCGACAAAGCGGGCGTGAAGCAGCTGGTTGTCTTGATCGACGATCTCGACCGATGCTTGCCCGATATCGCCATCGAGACCTTGGAAGCCGTTCGGCTGTTCGTATTCACTGACAGGACTGCGTTCATCGTGGCGGCTGATGAAGCGATGATCGAGTATTCCGTGCGCAAGCATTTTCCGGAACTACCGGACACGACCGGTCCGCGCGACTATGCGCGGAACTATTTGGAGAAGCTCATTCAAGTCCCGTTCCGGATACCGGCATTGGGAGAGACAGAGACGAGGATCTACGTGACCCTCTTATTGATCGGAGCCGAGATGGGGGAAGATGATGAGGGCTATGCGAAGCTCATCGCCGTCGCGCGGAAAAAGCTCCAACGGCCTTGGCAGGCCAGTGGTCTCGACGCAGCGACGGTCAAGGAGACGCTCGGTGATATGGGAACCGGCGTGACGAACGCACTGACTCTGAGCGATCAGATCGGCCCGATCCTTGCCAGCGGGACTCAGGGGAATCCGCGGCAAATCAAACGGTTCTTGAACAGCTTACTGTTGCGCAACCAGACCGCGCAGGCACGCGGGTTCGGTAAGGATGTGAAGCTGCCGGTACTGGCTAAGTTGATGTTGGCAGAACGGTTTATGTCTCGCTTATTCGACCAGATCGCGAACGATGCGGCGAAGCACGAGAACGGCCTCTGCGCAGACCTCGCCGCTCTCGAGGTCGACAATGATGCCAATAATGAAACGGAGATGAAGCCGAAAAAGGCGAGCCGGAATGGTCCGAAGATCTCGACGCTGGACAGGTCTAGTAAAGGGCCGAACCCAGATCCCGACAGCGCGATGCTATCTGAGTGGAAGGGGTCTGACGTTATCAGAGCGTGGGCGAAGTTGTCGCCCAAGATCGGTGACGTAGACCTGCGTCCCTATCTGTTCGTCGCCAAAGATCGGAAAGACTATTTCGGGGCCGCTTCGGTGCTCGGTCGGTTGAGCGCGGTCGTCGAGCAATTGATGGGCTCCAAACTCGCAGTCCAGGCTTATGAGAGCGAATTACGGCAGTTGTCACCTGCGGAAGCCGGACAAGTTTTCGAAGAGTTGCGTGGCAGGATCATGGGCGGAGATGCGTTCGATAACGCGCCTCTTGGAGTGAATGGGATCGCGGTCCTGGTGCGTGCGCACGACCTGTTGCAATCTAACCTGCTCGACATGCTCGAAAGTCTTCCTGCCGATCGCTGCGGGGCATGGGCAGCATCCGGTTGGTCTGGTGTCATCAAAGGCGGTGAGTTCGTCGTCCGGCTCGAAAGATTGCTGGCTGGATGGGCGGAAAACGGATCTCCGACCTTGAAGGCCGCTGCGACGGCCGCGACGCGGACACGCAAGGGGGCACGCTAATGGGAACTTCGAACGCATTCGGCGGCGCATCGGGGGGAACGCCATTGGTTCCAAGCTGGCTCGAGGGTGGTGGAGACGGCAACAGTAGTGACGGCGGAGATGGTACAGGGCCAGATGATGGGGCATTCAACGATGCGCCTGATAGTGATGCCGGAACGCCTCCAGCCGCGCCTGCCGATAGAGTGCCTGCGCCCCCGCCGCCGACGGGCGATCGTTTCAGATCCGCGCGCAGCAACTTCACGCGGTTCGCTGGGTCCGGGGGTGATGATCGACGCAGTCTGGCGCGCGCTGTGTCACAATATGTATCGCTGTCGGCGGGCGGTTCGGCGCAAGCCGCGCGTAGGATGGGTTCGTCCCGCAGTACGGCATCAGGGCTGGTCAGTTTCCTCGGGAACGCGAGCGCCAACGGTGTCCGCGAGGCCCTCAGATCTCTCGATCTCGAGAGCCTCGCAGGCCGTCCTGTCGAAGAAGTATTCGCTGGACTCGCAGATTACATTTGTCCGGATGGGGGCTCAATCGATGAGGGCATCGCGCGTGATGCGTTTATAGAGACAATCGCCGATCTCGCCGATGCGGGGATCACCGATATAGACGGTCTGACCTCCGAGCAGATTCAGACCGTCTTCGAACTCTATGCGGCACATGCGATCGAAGCCCGTATCTGCAACGATATTGGGACGAAGGTCGTAACGATGCCCTCCGACGTGCGGACGGTCGAGAGGATCGAGACCCAACTGTCGGAGTTCATTCAGCGCGGCGTCAGCGATGCGGTCAATGCGTCCGGCGTCGATGTCGGAGCACTGTCGTCGCAACAAGTCGCGGGTTTCGTCGATAGCATATATGAGGTGGCTTTCGACATGCTCGAAGCCTTGGGCGAGAGCGAGGCAAGAACATGAGGCGGCACCTATTGACGGGGCGGTTCGGGTCGAAGGATACAGTGAAAGTACCGAAGGCGAGCGACGAACAGCTTTCCACGCTCGACCTGTTGGCGGGTGACCGACTGGCGCACGGTATCGGCTACGCTCTCACGAACATGGCCGAACTGAACTTGGAACCCAGTGAGGTGGCGGTCGATCTCATGATCGTCGCAGCGCATATCCATGCGGCCGATACACGGCTCGCACGGGCTACGGAATCCCAAGACGGGTGGTCGCGGGAGATCCGGCTGGTAGTGCCAGTAAGCAATCCAACCCTCTGGTCCGGGGCATCCTCCGTCCTGAAGCGGGCGCTAGATTTCCTCACGGGCGATCGATGGCAGATCGGCTTTCGTCGTCGGCCTGAGAAGTTTGCCACCATCGCGAAGGCGAGGCCTCGACCGCTGGATCCCGTTTCCTTCGATGCGGTAAACTTGTTCTCCGGCGGGCTCGATAGCCTCATCGGCGCTATCGATCATCTTCATTCGGGCGGATTGCCTTTGCTAGTCAGCCATGCCGGCGAGGGTGCAGTCAGCAAATCTCAAGAAGAGTGTTTCGAGGTTCTCAAAGAAGGGTTTCCTAAGTCGGCATTTGATCGATTGCGGATCTGGATGGCATTCGGGGATGGCCTGATCGATGGTGTCGAATCCGAGAGCACAACGCGCGGGCGGTCTTTCTTGTTCTTCTCACTCGGTGTGGCCGCAGGCGTCGGTCTCGGCAAGAAGTTCGTCCTTAGAGTCCCGGAAAACGGGCTTATTGCCTTAAACGTCCCCTTGGATCCGCTAAGACTAGGCGCCCTGAGTACGCGAACAACGCATCCTTTCTACATGGCGCGGTGGAACGAACTCTTGGATGTGCTTGGAATCAATGGGGCGTTGACCAACCCATACTGGGACAAGACGAAGGGAGAGATGGCCACGCAGTGCGCCGATCGCGACCTCCTAAAAAGAGCGGCCCCCCATTCCCTTTCATGTTCATCTCCGGCGAAGGCTCGCTGGAAGGGTCAGTCGCAAGGCCACTGCGGGTACTGCCTGCCCTGTCTGATCCGGCGAGCATCTTTGCTCGGCGACGATCCAACCTATTACGGCGTTCCCGATCTGACAGCTGGTACACTTGATACCCGGCAGGCTGAAGGACAGCAGGTGCGGTCTTTCCAACTGGCTATCCGCCGGCTTGCCGAACGGCCGGATGTCGCGAAGTTGCTTATCCATAAGCCTGGCCCGTTGTCGGATTACCCAGATAGAACCGACGCGTATGCCGATGTATATCGTCGCGGTCTCGAAGAGGTCGGTGCATTGCTGGCGGGCGTGAGGACGGCACCGTCATGACAGATTGGCGCGGAACTCCTCTCGTCGATTTCCATTGTCATCTCGATCTCTATCCGGATCATTCCGGGGCTGTTTTGCAAAGAGACGAAGAGCGGGTGTTCACGCTCGCGGTCACGACAACGCCGAAAGCGTTCCCGCGGAACAAGGAGTTGGCGGATCGGACGAAATATGTGAGAGCCGCGCTCGGCTTGCATCCGCAACTCGTTGCAGAGCGGGCTCATGAACTGTCGATCTGGAAAGAGTATCTACCGTCGACCAGGTATGTCGGGGAGGTCGGTCTCGATGCAGGACGGCTTTTCTATCATTCATTTGAAGACCAGAAGAACGTGTTCGAAGAGGTGCTCACCGCTTCCGCCGAAGCGGGTGGCAAAATTCTTTCCGTACACAGCGTTAGGTGTGCGAAGGTAGTTTTGGATATGATCGAGGCGAAGTTGCCGATCGGCACTGGAAGGGTCGTTTTACACTGGTTCACCGGGTCGGCGTCTGAAGCACGGAGAGCTGCCGAAATGGGATGCTTTTTCTCGGTTAACGCAGCTATGCTTCGCAAGGAGAAATCTAGGAAGCTTGTCGAGTCGCTCCCTGAAGATCGGATATTGACGGAGACAGACGGGCCGTTTGCGAACCAAGATCAGAACTCCAGTGGGCCGGCGGATGTGAAACCCGCTAGGGACGGTTTAGCAGCACTTTTCGGATGTGAGAGAGAGCGGATCTCCGAACGAATTTCCGCTAATCTAAACAGTCTCCTCCGCTGAACGCAGACCACTTGCCAACGTGTTGCCAAGTCTAGCTATGGCGTCCCACCTGTGAACGCCATGACGTATGCCACGGTAACGTAAGAGTCGTTCCAAATTTGCTCAGACGTCTGGAGCTTCGGGTTGATTTACCCCGTTTGGCTATGCAGTAACGCAGAGCAACGTCCATATGCGCCCGCATCGTTTTATGGTCTGTGCTTGTGAGCACGCTCAGTTTGATCAAGCCTGCTGTATCGACCTTACGCGAAAGCCGCTTCAAGACGGGACCAACGACCTCTTCCACTGCACGTTCTCACGACGTCCAGAGTTCGTCTTGAAAAGACGTGAGCTCACGCAACCAGTCTGCTTGGTCTCCGCTTTGGAAGTGGATATTCACGTTCGCCAGGTGCGTCTTCATTCCATCGATAACACTCGCGTCGAAAGAGTGAACGCTGGCGCAGTTGGCTGCCGTGCATTTAGGTTAATTCGTAGTGCAGCATCTCAACACAAACACAATCCAGTACGCATCCTCACCGTCCCCAGTGCGGCGTTGGTTCTGCCGTCGCTGCTCGGCAACGGTGATGCGGGGACTCAGCTATGAACCGCCCAGTCGGATCGGGTTTGTCTCAGGCTTTCAGCGACCCTTGTAGTCAACCTGGACACGGCATTGAGTGCGCTGAGTTACCTGCCATCAAGGATCTGTTCCTTGCTTTCCGACGTTCCACGTCTCCGCCCTGCAGGTAGACCGTCCTTCATGTATCGGGATCTTTGCTCAAGTCTCTCCTAAAGGGTCTGTCCGTCTCAACTATGCCTGTTTAGGTGTCCCCTCTCAGCGATCAACCCCTAAATGGCGCCCCGTGTTGCGTCCAAGAGGACGCTGCCCGCACCAGGCTTATTTAGCGGTCGTTCGGCTATGCCTCACTTGATCCCTGCTCGTTGGTCCACCTTCTCCAACAGTCATCGACGGACAAACTCTAAGGAGATGACAAATGAGCAATAAACCAACACACACAGTTTATCAGGTCACTAAAGCAGGCGAGAAGTCTTACTGGAATAAAGTCGGAGCAGCCTGGTCACATCAGGATGGAGATGGTTTCAAAATCAAGCTTTCTGCAATGCCGCTCGAAGGTGAGATTGTCATGCGGGTCGCCAAGGAAAAACCTGAAGACGAAAATTCCTGACACGATTGGGGGCTCGGTTCATCGCCGGGCCTCCATTTCTTATCTGGACTGGTCGTTGCGGTTCGACTGCTTGCGGGGTTCGCGCTTGAAGACCAAGTTCCATCCACCATTGCTTCTGTCCTCGAAGAGAAGGCAGTTGAGTGGCTTCTCCCAAAATGGGTCATCGAGGCGCACTGAGTAGAAGGTCTTTCCGGTTTCGTTGGAGCATTTCTCGAACGCCTGTCCCACCTCACACATGCCTTTGTAAATCCGAAAGGCGACTCTGGTCCCCTCCTCCGGCTGCATCAGGAGCTCGAAATTGCGGGACATGGTTTCAACCCAGCCTTCAAAGTCACCATTTTCTTTCGGGATGAAGCGACCGATGATCATTTTCAGTTCCCCTCGGTGGCTGGAAGTGTGGCGATTAGCAGTCTGATAAAGCTCTGTACGGATTCCTGAAATCCGTGAGGAAGCTTGCGGTAGGTTGTCAGAAGCTCTTGTTCCTGTTTGCTGAGTTTGGTCATTCTTTACTCCCGTGGTGGGGCTAAGGGTTGATGCGCGCGCGCTCAACCCTTCTGCCCCTCGGGCGACGAGTGGGGAGGCAAACGTCAAGGCTGACCTGGTGGGAGGGGGATCACCCGGCCTGCAACAAGCGAAGCGACGTGAAGGTTGGGGAGACCCGCCAGGGCACGGCTTTAGCCGCTTGGCCTTGCGTGCGCCGGGGCGAAGCCCCTGAGTTCTTTTTTGATAGAAATATTTGAGTCAGTGGCGACGAAGGCTCTTAGTCGTCAATCCATTGTGCGATTTCCGGGCGGCGGAAATAGATGGCCCGTCCTGCGAAGATGGGAGGCATCCCCTGAACAAAGATGAATTGAGCATCGGCTGGAACTTTTGCAAGAATTTCGTCTGGGTTAATCAAGCGGCGTCTTTGTTCGCTCGCTGATTGCCCTTGATTGCTAGACGATGTTCCAAAGACCTCCATTTTGCGTGAAGAGCTGCCAGCAGATCTGCTTTGCCCTTCAGACATAACCGTAAAATCGCCTATGGACCGTGAGATAATGTCGGCAGTTTGATGATCACTCACAGCGCCGTAGGCGCGCCAGGAGACATTCTCAAACCATTTGTTTGTGCCTTCCCTGCCCCATTGATCAGAGAACTGGCCGTGGCTCTGGTAGATGAGTATGAGGGTAACTCCGGCTGATCGGCCGACATCACGGGCAGTTTCCAGGATCGACATGTAGCCAAGGCGGGCAACCTCATCGAGCAGAAAGATCACCCGTTTCCCAGGTTCAAGGTTTTCGTTGAACATGGGCTGAAAGAGCGCCCCTAGGATCACTCGGCCAAGGCTAGGATGCGATGTGAGAGTTGATAGATTGGTTTGAATGAAGAGATCTGCGCGCTGCTCTCGTATGTCAGCTGTCTTGAAGTTATCTCGGGAGACGAGACCCACCAAATTGTCGATTAGTAGCCAGCTCGCTGTGGTGTTTGCTGTGGATCTAACGCTGGAGAATGTCCGTCCTTCCAACTCAAAAAGGCTGGATGCTACGCGTCTGGCAGTCTTGTTATTTGAGCGCTGTGAGATTTCCTCCAATTCCGCTCGCAGTTGTTGCTCACCCAGGGACAGAAGTTCACCCAGTTGAGCCAAATTCTTGCGATCAGGAGGCAGGCTTTCATCACTCATTATGTCCAGGAGCAAGGCGTGGACGAGATTTTTTGCTGCGTCCTGAAAGAATTGGTTCGGTGAAGCGCCAGAATTTGGGGTCTCTCCGATGATCCAGTTTGCGACCTCAAATAGATCGCTTGTTGCGGACGGCGCCTCCATATCGATCCAATCCAGGGCATTAAACCCAAATGCCTCTTGCGCATTGGGGTTGAGAGTTAGAACGGCTTTCCCATGGCCATTTGTACGTACCTTCTTGATGGCGGAAGCAAGTTCTCGCTTGGGATCAAAGACTACGCAGGAGTTTGACGAGTAGAATAAGGTTGGAAGAATAACGGAGGTGGTTTTGTAACCACCCGATCCTGCTATTAGCAGGCCATGGGTTGACCCTTGTTCCAACGAGTCACAAAGCAATGGTGCTTTCCCAGCTGGTTTGGCACCTACTTTCGACCCCAGTTTGGGAATATAGGCTTCACCGATCACCACTTCTCCATCAGGTCCGAAGCGGTCTTTCATCTCGCGAACCGTCGCGAAAGCAGCGTCTCCAAATACGCCATCTTCAACCCGTCTCCCATCCTCAGACGATGCCATGCCGAATGATCTGGTGAGTACCCGGAAGCCGCCTGCGAGGAACAAAATGCCGACAAGAAGATGGACGCCGGGTTTGAGAAAGTAGGGCCAGGTAGTGAAATATGATTGATAGACCCAAACCTGATAGCCGCAGGTGACGATCAGGATAGCGATCGCAGCTGTGTGTGCGATACGAGCATCTTCGTTTGCACTGACAGCAATTGAGGACGCAAGCAAAGTGATGGCGGCGGCAATAGCGGATGGGTGCAGTACCGCAAGATACACCCACGATAGGGAGGGGTCAGCGCCGCGCGAAAACGATGCAATAAAGAGGTTGGACGCGAAAAAAGCACCCGCAAACAGCAGTGCGAAGGCACCAACGAAGGAAGCTGGTCTGATCCAAACAATGTTCATTTGAGGTCAAATTCTCTATGCGGTGTCAGCGGCTTTTGAGGTCAAGGGCTCAAGACCATCCGTAGCCATTCGAACCATTGTCCATCCCCCAAGAAGCAACAACAGAACCCCTGTGATTGGTCTGAGCCATGTCAAAGGGTCACTAACCTTGATTGGGAAAGCGTACAAAGTCAGACAGACTGTGAGAAGAAAACACACAAAACAAGCAAGTGCTGTCCACTTCAGTTCAGGCCATATTCGAAAGGCGAGAATGCTGCCGAACATCAACATACCGCCGAATGCAACACCGACTGGAATGCTGTAATACGCCTCCGTCTCGACATTGCTGACATGCCAATACGACACTTGCGTGGTTAGTAAATAGTAGATAGTTGCCGCAGTGATAACCTGCCCAACGGAAAGAAAAGCCCCTTTCATCGTTGATTGTTTGTTCACTTCCCTCACTCGAAATCACCCCTTGTTTGTTGCTTCTCTTCACGGCGTTTCTCGTCTTCTTCAAAGACCCTGCGCCCTCGCCTCATGAACTTTCGTAAGTTCTGGTCAGCATCTGGACTGTCCAAAATGTCTTTGATTTCGAGAAGTGCGCCGAGTAGTTCATTGCTTGCCAGATCATCCAATCCGGCCTTGACTACAAGGCCGCCTAACTGGATCTTATGTCTGGTATCTGCCGCTCTTTCCATCTTCTTTGCTCTTGATATTGCGCGTTCAATCCGAACGGCATTGGCGTAAAGACGGCTAGTCTTGGTCTTTCGTTTCTTTGGAAAATCGCGCGGCCACTTCGAGGAATGCTTCTTCCAGCTGCTTCTTGGTGAGGTCGAGAGTGTGGATACCCGCGCCTACCGCTATTTGACCAATCTCAGTCGCCGCTTCTTTTTGTATTTCTGCAATTTGCCGAGCAGTCTCTTGTTGTTTGGCGAGAAGGTCTGCAAGTTTCTTGGATGCTTTAGCCATATAATGAATACTCCGTTTTAGAATTTTGAAACTAATTTGATCGGCGAACCTAGTCAACATGTCCGTCCGATCTTTTCGAAGAAAAGTCGAAAGGCGCACTTATCTGTTTGTTCCAAACAGATTTGCTGATAGAAATCAAGGTATGGCCATCTATCATCTAAGTGTAAAAGCGATATCGAGAGGAGACGGACGTAGTGCCGTTGCCGCCGCTGCCTATCGTCGTGGTGCACGCATGGAGCACCGGGCCGAGGAGCGCGTCTCAGACTACTCACGGAAGGAACATGTTGCCCATTCGGAGCTTGGACTTCCAGAGGATTGTCCTGAATGGCTGCAAGAGATCGCTGCCAAGCCTGGAAACCAAGCTTCGGAAGAACTTTGGAATTTCTACTCTGAGTTTGAGACCCGAAAGAATGCCCTGCTCGCCCGGGAAATGGTTATCGCCTTGCCTGTAGAGCTGACCGTTGAGCAGAATATCGAGTTGGTTCAGGACTTCATTGGAGCGGAATTTTCATCCCACGGTGTGGTGACGGACTGGTCCATCCACGACGAAGATGGAAACCCGCATGCCCATGTAATGATCTTGCCTAGGCGTCCTACTCTTGATGGCTTTGGCCCGAAATCTATGCCAATCACGAACGGAGATGGCGAGGTTGTATTCCGGGAGAATGGGCAACCTATGTATCAGCCGGTGGTGGGCAGTCGTTCGGACCTGGCCAGGTGGCGTGAACAATGGGCCGGTATCCAGAATGAGCATTTGCAGCGACAGGGACATGATGTTCGGGTGGATCACCGTTCGAACAAAGATCGTGGAATTGCGCTTGTTCCGACGCGCCATATTGGCCCTGCTGGCGTGGGTATGTGGGAGCAAGGGCGGTCAAGTGATCGGTATGATCAATACCGTCAAACGCTTGCTGAGAATGGTCGTCGGATACTCGATAATCCAGATGAGATTATTCGTAAGGTTGCGCAAGGCCGATCTGTTTTTTCGGAAAATGATCTGATCAAGGAAGCCGGGAAATATCTTGCGAGTACGCAGGATATAGAGGTTTTCCGAGTTCGAGCAATGGCATCGCCGGAGCTTGTCATGTTGGCGGAAGAGGTTCGCCACGAAACCCAGGACTGGGTTCTGTCGGCGGCGAAATACACGTCGCAGGAAATGCTTTCCATCGAGACGGAGATGGCTGGCCTTGCCTCTAAGATGGTGGGGGTCCGGAGCCATGCAATTACCCTCAATCAGGGCAAGGCAGCTCTGAAAGAATTCTCATTCCTGGGCCACGAGCAGCAGGTGGCGGTAGAGCATGTGCTTATTGATAAGCAGCTTTCGTCTGTAGTCGGGTTTGCAGGATCGGGCAAAACCACGATGGTCGAGGCTGCGAAGCATGGCTGGGAGGCGGCTGGCTATACCGTCAAGGGTGGTGCTCTATCTGGGATTGCGGCTCAGGGTCTGGGAGATGGCGCCGGGATTGAGTCTCGCACTCTCGCCTCCTGGGAGTATGCCTGGAAAGAAGGTCGTGAGGTTCTGACAGCCAAGGACGTTTTGGTTATTGACGAGGCTGGAATGATTGGATCGCGCCAGATGCGCGACGTTCTAGCGAGAGCCAATGATGCTGGTGCGAAGGTTGTTCTCATTGGGGACGCGGAGCAGCTTCAGCCTATTGAGGCGGGTGCTGCCTTTAGGGCTATATCTGAGCAAACCGGGTCGGCGGTGATCAGCGAGATCCGTCGCCAACATGAAGGTTGGATGCGCGAAGCATCGAAAAACTTTGCCACTCACAAGACTGAAGATGCGTTTGCAGCCTACCAGTCGCGCGGCCATGTAGTTCATGAGTTAACGGCCGATCTTGCGAAGGATCGCTTGGTTGCTGACTGGATGGACAATAGCTCTTCTGAGGGCAGCCAGATCATATTGGCGCATCGTCGTATCGATGTCGCGGACCTGAATTTGAGAGTGCGTGACAGTTTGGTTGAGTCAGGTCAACTAGGGGCTGGATCAACCTTTGAGGTGGCAGGAGGGGCGCGAGAGTTTGCTCCTGGTGAGCAAGTGATCTTCCAATCGAACGATCGCGCTCTTGGTGTAAAGAATGGGATGTTGGGTCGGATTGAGGCCGCTAGCGGCAACACGCTCGACGTTCGTGTGGGGCCTGATGGTGGGTCGGGTCAGGTAGTCAATGTGGATCTCAAGTCCTACAGTCATGTGGACTATGGGTACGCTGCCACAATTCATAAATCGCAGGGTGTGACTGTAGATCGATCCTTTGTTTATGGTTCAAGCTCTATGGATCGTCATCTGACAAATGTTTCGATGACGCGGCATAGGGATGATGTGAAGTTCTACTCGTCAGCAGATGAGTTTAAAGATCCATCGAAAATCGGCGCCAAGCTCTCTCGTGCGCGCCTTCAGTCCACGACACTTGATTATCTGGAACGCCGGCAGCCGGTCCCAGAGCAGGATCGGGTAGCATACCTACGTCAGGTCTATGAGCGTCAGGTCGATCGCCTGCAATCTCTTGCTGAGCGTCTTGCCGAGATCCCTGCCCAGATCAAGCAGCGGTTCGGGATAGCGGTAGAGGAGCCGAGCCCGGTTGTTGGGGCGGACTCCGATCTGCCTCAGAAGCAGAATGAAGAGCGAGCAAGGCCGGGAGCTAAGTCTTACAATTCTGAGACTATTGGTCGTGAGACACAAAGCGAGAGCAAATTCGGCATAAAGCCCGTATCAACCGAAGCGTTGGCAAAACTGAGAACTGATCTTCTCTCGGACACAGCCTTAAAACAGCACATAAGCGCTGACCCAGTTGTTGTCAGAGAACTCGCTGAATTTAAAGAGACGGCAGGCTATGTGGGTGAGGGTTTCCAGACGGAAATATCAAGATCTGGATTGGATCTTTTAACGAAGAATAGTTTTCAAGATCTGATGAAGGCGCATCGTCTGTCTGCTCCTGAAATCAAAATGATGACCAATTCTTTTGACTTGCTTAAGTCCAGAGTGGAGGGCGCAGAAAAAAACTATGTCCAAACGATCGAGATAAGGTTGAAGCAGGCGACGATAGAGGTGCCACCCTTATCTTCTCGTGCGCTCAAATTCGCTGAAGAGTTTTCAGAAATCAAAGACCCAAATAAGGCGAGCGCGTTCATAAAGAACGTTCCTCATGCGAAGCAGTCACTTGATGAAGTTGCGAGCTTTGAAAAAGCAATGAAACGCCGGTTCGGAGTCACGTCTTTGAGAGATATCGAACCCTCGGCGCAGCTCGGGCTAAAAATCGCAAAAATCAATCCAGACACACTGGTGTCAGTCAACAAGTTGGTCGCGAGAACGCAATCGAAAGTCGGACAAGTGCAAAGGATGGCTCAAAGTCTCATTCCGGGCAGAGGAATTACGCCGGGAACGTAGCTCAATCGACTGCCTTTTTTGAGAATTCTTCGAATATGTATATTCGATATATATCAATATAATACCATTATAATCTAAATACAGTGACGAACACTTAGTGTCAAATGTATTTAATTAATAAATGTGATTGACGGAAAGATTGAGAAACTATTAACTCGCTGGAAATGGTGGTTTTATAGCGAGCGTAGATGTTTACCGACACACAGGGTTCTATCACGAAGCGAGGTCTTCAGGCGATTTACACGTCTTTAGGCAACGAATTCGTGGAGTTTCTTGAGACACCGGGTGTTACGGACATCCATGCCAATCCCGACGGGTCGGTATGGATTGATCAGGCTGGTTCGGGGATCGCGAAAGCAGATTTCAGCTTAACGCCGAACAATGTGCGCGTTGCCATAAACGCCATTGCTGCTATGGCGGGTCTCAAAATAGATGAAGCCCAGCCCCAGCTCTCAGCCATCGTGCCGGTCACGGGTGAGCGGTTTCAGGCACTGATTCCGCCAGTCGTAGATGCACCCTGCTTCTCAATACGTAAGCCCCCTACTGTCGTCTACAGCCTCGATGACTATGTTTCAGCCCGGATCATGTCAGCGGCCCACTCTGACTATCTCAAGCAGGCCGTCATCAATCGTAAGAACATTATTGTTGCTGGCAGCACTGGTTCAGGAAAAACGACGTTGCTGAACGCTCTCTTGGCAGAGCCAGCTTTCTCAAACGACCGCATCTACACCATTGAGGACGTTAAAGAGCTTCAGGTGAACGCAGGCAATCTGGTTTCAACCTTCACAAAAACAGCGCCACCAGCGGTCTCGATGAATGACCTTGTGCGCAATGCGCTCCGCCAATGCCCAGACCGGATCATCATCGGTGAGGTGCGCGGAGGAGAAGCTTATGAACTTCTCAAAGCCTGGAACACTGGCCATGAAGGTGGCATCGCGTCGGTACATGCGAATGGCGCGATGGAAGCGCTCTATCGCTTTGAGGACCTAGTGGGTGAAGTGGTTGCGACCATTCCAAAACAGATGATCGGCCGAACCATTGACGTGATCGTCTTTATTCAGCGCATCGGAACAGAGCGCAAAGTCCTAGAGCTAATGGAAGTCGAGGCTTTCGGCCAAGACATGTACGTAACAAAGAAAATCTTGAGCTAACTGGAGATGTTGAAAGTGAATCTTAGATCGCTACCGAGTTTTGTGTCCGGACTGAGCCTTTGCCTATGGACGACCCCCCTTCTTGCCGCCAGTGGCACCGGGTTGCCGTGGGAGTCTTCGCTTACAACGATTGTGAATTCTTTGACGGGTCCGGTAGCGCTGTTGATCTCGACCGTGGCGATTATCATAACCGGATTTACAGTCATGTTTTCTGAAGGTGGATCTATGATGCGCCGCGCTGCTGGAGTTGGGTTGGGCATCAGTATCGTTGCTGGATCGACCACAATATTGGCCAACGTCTTTGGTTTAACGACTGGAGCCGCTTTCTAATGATCCGTCTGCAGACACTCCTCTTTCCCGCTTGGGTCTTAAAGGCCAATGCCCAGCCTGGAAAAGCGGTTTTGTGTCTGCTTCTGCAGCTCACCATTCTTGGTTGGGGTTTTGCTGTTCTCTGGGCCACGAGCGCCGAGAAACACGCCCGAACTAACACGAGCAAAGCCGCAAGATATGCCCGCATGTTTGGACATGATCATCCCTTAACCCAAGCCCTTATGAGTAACGAGTTTGACCAACAACAATCTCTCCGTTCCCTTATTCCAGGGTCTGACAGAGCCAATCACGATTATGGGAGCGCCGAGAACAACGGTGTTTACAATTTGGATGATCGGCGGCGCCCTCTCAGCGGGCCTGCAACAGTGGTTGATCGGGATACCGCTGGCTCTGGCACTTCATTTCATCGCGCGTCTCGTCACCGCCCATGACCCCCACTTTGTCTCAAGTGCGATCCGGCACATTCGCTATCCACAATTTTTTGACTCCTAATTTTGAAGCCTGATGTTCAACCTAGCCGAATATAAACCCGTGCAGAAAAGCCTCTCGGATTACCTCCCATGGGCGGCTCTTATTGATGACGGTATTCTCCTGAACAAGGATGGTTCATTTACACGGGCTGCGCGATACCGAGCACCTGATATGGATGCTACGAGCAATGAACAGAAGCTCGGGCATCGGCAACGTCTCAATAATTTTCTTAAGCGACTGGAAAGCGGTTGGTGTCTTCAGGTTGAAGCACAGAGGCGACCAAGCCGGACATATCCGCAATCAACATTTCCCGACCCGTTTTCTCAGATGATTGATGATCGGCGTCGGGACCGCTTTGAGGCCGATCAGGCCCATTTCGAGATTGATCATTTTCTGGTGCTCACCTATTTGCCGCCAGAGGATCGAAAAGAAAAAGCAGCGTCCCTGTTTTTCTCCAAAAACGGTGATGAACAAGAAGATCAAACAGTCAGCCAGACCCCAAAGGAATTGAATCGGTTTGTTGAAGCGAGCGACCAGCTCTTTGGTCTTTTAACTACGCTAATGCCAGAAGTCAGCGTTATGGATGGGGAGGCTCTGCTTACATATCTGCATTCCTGCGTATCAGAACGCCCGCACCGTGTTTCAGTTCCAGACGTTCCAGCTTATCTAGATGCATTTCTTTCAGATACAGAGTTGCTAGGCGGGTTGCAGCCCATGCTTGGCTCAAAGCACCTCAAGATAATTTCTGTCAGGTCATATCCGCCCAATACCGAACCTGATTATCTCCGACAGCTCAGCGATCTCCCATTTTCATATCGGTGGAGCAATCGTTGGCTGGCCCTGTCTCGTCCAGATGCTCAGAAGTCGCTCAAGACCCTTCAACGGAATTGGTTTTCCAAACGTAGCGGCCTGGGCAGTGTCCTGCGCGGTCAGTTCTTGGGGGAAGAAAGCGCTCTTCAAAACACGGATGCTGTTAACAAGGCTCAAGAGGCTGATGTGGCGATGCAGATGGTATCTGCTGATCAAGCCGCGTTTGGATACTTTACTACCTCACTCATTGTCTCCGATGAAAGCCTTGAGACAGCGGAGTGGCAGGCTGCAGAAATTCAAAAGATCCTCGACGCCCACGGGTTTGTTTCCAAAGTCGAGACCATAAATGCTGTAGACGCCTGGTTTGGAAGCCTGCCGGCTCATGCCTACGCTGATGTGAGACGGGTTCCATTATCTTCTCTCTCCCTCGCCGACATTATTCCCAGTTCGGATGTTTGGGCTGGGCCTGAATGGAACAGGACCCTTGATGGTCCTGCTCTTCTACATGCCACGACGAGTGGGGGTACAACACCTTTCCGGCTTTCTCTGCACAGTGGTGATGTAGGCCATACGATGATTGTTGGACCAACAGGGGCCGGGAAGTCTGTCCTCTTATCTACGATCGTTGCTCAGTTCCTCCGCTATGAGAGCGCACAGATCTTTGTCTTTGACAAAGGCCGGTCTTGCCGTGCCACTTGTCTGGCATTGGGGGGATCTTTCTTCGATCTCGGGGCAGAGAATGCCCTCGCCTTTCAGCCACTCAAGCACATTGATGAAGAACTAGAGTTTGAATGGGCTCTAGAGTGGATTGAAGACATTATTCGACGGCTCAAAGTACCTGTAACGCCGGATGTAAAAAGGGCAATACGGAACGCGCTGGCCAGCGTAAGAACATTGCCAGTTAAGCAACGAACGCTAACGAGCTTTAACAATCAGCTCCAGGATCTCACAGTTAGAGAAGCTTTCGCCGCATATGCGCTGGGAGGCCCTTACGGGCGGTTCCTGGATGCCGATGAGGAAGATTTGACCTTCAGCGCTGTTCAGGCGTTTGAAATGGAAGATCTGATGACGATCCCGGATGCACTAGGTCCGGTCATCTCTTACCTCTTCCACAAAATAGAACGCGCGCTTGATGGAAGCCCCACCCTCATCGTTCTCGATGAAGCCTGGGTGTTCCTGGATGACAGGGAGTTTTCTGGTCAGCTGCGCGAATGGCTGAAGACCCTTCGAAAGAAAAACGCTTCTGTGATTTTTGCGACGCAAAGCCTTTCTGATGTTGCTGAGTCAGATATTACATCTGCTTTGATTGAGTCCTGCCCAACACGTCTGTTTCTGCCAAATTCTCGGGCTCAAGAGCCAAACCTGGCAACGATCTATAGTCGCTTTGGCCTCTCAGATCGGGAAATTGAGATCCTGGCAACGGCAGCTCCAAAGTCTGATTACTACATGCAGTCAGATCGTGGCACGCGACTCTTTCAACTCAACCTGGATCAAATGGCACTTGCAGTCTTTGGCGCATCCAGCCCAGATCACCAGGCATTGATTGAGGGGGTTCTTGCAGGGGGTAAAGACCAGAACTTTGCCACGGGATTCCTGTCGGCATCTGGTTTTGTCACAGAAGCCAACGAACTTGCAGACAGACAGATGGAGGTTGCTCATGCCTAATCCTTCTACCCTCCTCCCGTTTCTAAAGTGCCTACCCATCGTGTCTGCTTTGGCGCTCTCAACCGCTCACAGCACAGCGAGTTTGGCAGCTGAGATCAACGTCGCAAACCTCCCACACACGGCACCTGGATGGAGCGCTTGTGGTCGAAGGTGTCAAAACTATGTGTGTGTTTCCATCAACAAGACGATGATTGATGTGCGTATCACCCAATCCTCTTCAACCCGCTCTATCACCAGTGGAGGCGGACGAAATGCAAATCGCCGTCGAGGCGGACAGCACAAGCTGCTGAAGGGGCGCGCGGCGGACACAACGTCATTTGCTGAATGCGTAGCGCTTGGAAAGCAGGCTCGGACTGTTTCTTTGAACCTCCGGCAGGACAATTGCCCGCCTTTGGAAACCCTTTCCAATTTGTCAGATCTCAGTGAGTTGGACATTACCTATCAAAGTCCGTTTAGGCCCTCCGCTCTGCCAACAACCAGCTTGACCATTGAGCAAGGCCAACGTGGTGGCATGCAACACAACGCGCCTGGCTGTGAGTATGAAGGCAATGGTTCAGCGGAAGGGCAGAGCTTCGGTGGCACTCTCATCATTCTTCCTGATGGCTACGCTTTTGGTTCTTCATATGTCTCAGTTTCAGGAGAGAAGCACGCTGTCTTCTATTCAGGAAATCGCGCACAAGCGCTCGGTGGGGGCGTTGGCTCCCCAATGCAGATCGCTCAGCACTACACACGTATTTGGGAGTTGTCGGTCGGTGATTATTCAGGCCGCAGATATTGACCCGCTCCACAACATCTTCCCTCCGAGGACCAAAATGAAACGCTCTCTCATAATTCTATTTCTAACAACCTCAGTATTCTTGCCTGGCCCGGCGCGATCGCTCGCTGTGTTTGACGGAGCGAACTATGCGCAGAATCTGCTCACGGCGTTGCAGACATTGCAAACCGTCGCGCAACAGGCAACGGAGATTTCCAATCAAGTCAGGCAAATTGAAAATCAAGCGGCCATGCTGCGGTCAATTGATATCAACACTGCGGCTCAGTTGGCAGGACAGCTTGGCATTTTAAACCAAGAGTACGCAAAGGCCGCGGGCCTCTTTTACAAAGCAGATCAAATTACCAATCAAATGAGAGAGATGTTTCCCGAAGCAGATGATCTCTTCAATTTTCCAGATATTGCCGACAATGCTCGTCAATTCGGTGTTCGATCAAGGCAACTTGGTGAATATAGCGCACGAGTCCATGCGGCAGTCATCGAGAATTCTCCACAGACACAAGCACGTGTCCTCAGTCTCATCAATGCTTCAAACACCGCAGCCGGGCAAACTGCTGCTACCCAAGCGGGCAATCAACTTCTTGGAACGCTCTCAGGCCAAATGACTGAGTTGGTCTCTGTTCTCTCTGCGCATCATCAGACAGTCGAAAACCGAATTTCGGAGGACGTTGCAAGACAGTCGCGGGCTGAGGCGACCAGGTCAAGAATATCGAATTATTCGTCTCCACCCGTGGGTAGATCAACAAACACTATGGCGTGGTGATCTCCAGTTATTTAGAGGAAGGCTTTTAGATGAAAACTCCAACCAGAATATCGGTTCTCGCACTGGCGACCGTTTTTTTTGCCGGTTGTTCGGATGAGGGCGATGTAGCTGCAAAAAGCGACAAAGAACTCCAAGATATAGTGGCGTCTGCGAATGCGAAATGTCATTCGATCTCGGTCGTGACTGAAAAGCAGAGATGTCTTCAGACCGTGAAAACCTCGCCAGAGGTTGCCGAACTGTTAGAGCGGCGAAATTCGCAGGACACCCCTTTTCAATCAGAGCCTGTCGGAAGAACGCAAAACACTCTTGATTGGTAAGCCACCCCGATGGATTTTTCTTCCTACAAAGTACTCGACTCTATATTGGCTGTTTTTGTGAACGCTGCAAACACTGGGTTTAACCTGTTAAGCGGTGAGGTCGTGTATCTAACCACAATCCTCATGGTCATAGCCATTGCGTTTACTGGTTTCAAAGTGACGTTAGGTGGGAGTTCAGAGATGATCACCGCTGGTCGCAGGGCCATGCTGTGGACCGTGGTGATCTATCTCACGAACACATGGGCGGACAAAACTGATCTAATAAGGCAAACAGCATTAGAGTTGGGCTTGCGAGCAAGTGGAAATACTGCAAGCGACATTGGTGGAGCGCTAGCACCGAGCTACATCGTAGATTTAGGCGCTCAGCAGATGATAACACTCATGAACATCGCCTCGGATTCTGGAGGCGTGCTAGGTGTCGTGGGTGCACCCCTCGATACGTTGGTTCTTGGCTTTGCCGGGATCGTAATCTTTATCGCCTTTTTGATCATGGCTCTTCAACTCATGATCACCATCATTGAGTTTAAGCTTCTCACACTCGCTAGTTTTATCCTCATTCCCTTCGGGATTTTGACTCGCACCAATTTCCTGATGGAACGCTCATTGGGTTATGTCGCATCAGCAGCACTTAAGTTCCTTGCACTCGCGTTTGTTCTGGCAATATCAATTAATATCGTCGAGGATTTTGCGCTGAATGCGCACAAGACCATCAACATTGATGTAGGAACCGGGTTGAGAATGATGGCGGTAGCTATCGTTATCGCTGGCCTTTCTATATCCATCCCCGCCGCTGCTGCTTCTCTCGTGACAGGCGGTCCAAGCCTTGGCATTGGTGCGCTTGCTGGTGGTGCAGCGGTCGGTGCTGCAGCTGGTGTCGGAATTGCTGGCGCTGGCGCTGCCGCCGCATCTGGCGCATCAGCTGCGTCAGGGAACGCCGGTAGTCTGATGAGCCGCGTTCAGTCGGCGCTATCCGCAGGTGGCGGAGCACTACAAACACCTGGTTCCCTTGTCACCAAAGCCACGGGGGTAAGTGCAGGTGCCGCGGCATCTCAGGGTCCACGCGGTGGCATTGGTGAAACATCTCCTGGAACAGGAGATAACAGCTAGTGTCAGTTTCTCACGCAGCATTGTTGATTTCATTGGGTGCGGCCCTTACCGGCTGCGCTGAGCTTAGAGCACTTAGAGATCAGGGAAGCACTGGTCCAACAGCCCAGGGAAGTGTGTTTCAGGCGGCAGTGATTTCAGGAGCCAATGTACCTGAGGTGCCCGTCCAGGTGTTCCAGGTTGAAAAGCCTGTTGCCTCCCCTTCCTTAGTTGAAGTGCCAACCACTCAAACTGAAGCGCGCACCGCTCCAGTTCCTCTTGATCCGAAAGAGGCCGTGCTCACTGCGCGACAAGCGTCTACGCAGAGTACAGACGTGCAGCTCTTCGACCGTGCCAAGCACAATTTTCTCTATTTTGATAACAGTGTTTATCAGGTCTACTTCTCACCTGGCTTTTTGACGACCCTCTATCTTCAGCCGGGTGAAGAGCTAGTGAACTTCTTTTCCGGTGATACGTCACGGTGGTCTATCACTCAGACACACACAGGGTCTGAGAATGACCAGCAAACGCTTATCCTGGTTAAGCCGCACATTGCGGATGTGAAAACGAATTTTGTCATTTCGACAAACAAACGTGTCTATTTGATTGATGCATTGGCCACGGGTGAGACGGTCTATCACACAGCGGTAGCCTGGAACTATCCAACCGACAATCTGAACTCCCTGCGTCCAGTCCTGACAGGGAGCACCCAGCGTCCGCAGCGTTCGCCTGCTCCTCAGACGATCACAGATCCCTCTCGGTTTTCCTACAATTATGAGATCACCCTCATGGAGGGAGATAGCCCTAGCTGGCGGCCTGTCGCCGTCTTTAGTGATGGTCAAAAGACTTACATCAGATTTCCCGAGGGGCTTGGTGCCGTCGATGCACCGCCACTATTTATTGTCGGCGCGGAAGAAGAAAACGGTCTCGTCAACTACCGTGTTGACCGCAATTTCTATGTGATTGATCACCAGATCAAACAAGCCATCCTCCAACATGGCGACCCTCGCTCTGTCATCTCTATTGAACGTGTGGGGGGCTAAGATGACAAATCCCATTTTGGATCTCCGCCGCACGCCTTCAAGCACTGTTTCGCTCAACCGCAATGTCCTCATTGGAGGCGCTGCTTTGATCTCGACGGTCGTAGTTGGCACTTTCGTTTTTGCGCTGTCCAATGCTGGCGTTCGAGAAAGCGCTAGTGTCCAGGACATTCCCCTTGAGCCGCAACGTGCACAGACAGAGGCAGTTGTCGCAAACCTCTTTGAGGGAGGCCCGAAGACTTACGCAGATCTCGCTCCACGCCAAGAGCCAGAGCCGGACTATGCATCCGACATTGATTATGACACCGATGAAACTGTCATTGATTATGGGTTTGATGAACTGGAAGCCAACACGCCTCCCGTTGTGGAGTATCAAGGACCTAGTGCTGCTGAGATTGCAGCGGCGGAAGCAAAGCTTGCTGAGCAAAAGCGTGCTTGGGAGTCTCCAATCACCGCTGATCTCGGTCCAGAGTTTCAGGCGCGATCTTCGACATTCGCACAGTCTCAGGCACCCTTGCCCGACTTAAGTTCCCTCGCTGCGGCGAATACGATTGATCCTGTCCAACTGCCACAACTTAGCTTGACCGCTGAAGGCAATGACCCTGCCCGTAAGTTGCAGTTTGACGAGCAGAATTTCAGTGGGGCGACACATGTTAGCAATCCTTATCTGACTCCTGCCAGCTTTGGGCACGAGATCAAAGCTGGAACAACGATCGCTGCGTCCCTGATCACCGGTATCAACAGTGATCTTCCGGGTACGATCGTCGCTCATGTAACGCGGCCCATCTTTGACTCCCTTTCAGGTCGAACCTTGCTTGTTCCCCAGGGCAGCCGGTTGCTTGGTCGCTACGATGCGATAATTTCGTTTGATCAGGAGAGAGTACAGGTCGCCTGGCACCGCCTCCTTTTGCCAAACGGTGGCAGCATTCAGCTTGATAATATGCCGGGCATTGATCGCGCGGGTTATGCGGGCATTAGCGGCGATGTCGATAATCACTTGGACAGTGTTGCGACCGGCATTGGGATCTCAACAACGATCTCCGGGCTTGCAAGCCTGCTTACGAACTCCTCTGGCAACAATGGTGATGCTGTGGATGCGTCTGTGCAAGCCATCCAAGGACAATCATCAGCCGTTTCAAGCTCCATTACCGAGCGTTACTTAAACCGTCAACCAACCATCACCGTAGAGCCAGGCACACCAGTGTTTCTGCTTCTCACCAAAGACCTGCAACTACCAACTTACGAGCAATCCTAATGTCCCTAACTGATCCCATCCTTGCCGACGCCGCAACTCATGATCTCAAACCACGTGTGCCAGGTCGTCCGCCTAAAATGACAGGAGAAAGTGTTTCTGTGGCCCCACACCGAGTCGGACCAAAAGCTGTCGAAATCACTCTGAGCGAAGAACAACAAAAGCAGATTGCTCTTTACGCGCGAGCTTTTGAGCAAAGCTATGGCCAACCTCCAGTCGAAGAACAACTTCTGCAAGATCTAATTATGCGCGGCATTCAAACCGACGAAAACTTCAAGAGTTGGGTGCGCGATACGAAAAAAGAACTGGCGGCAACATCCAAAGGCGCTCGTAAATAGAATGTCTCGCCAAGCTTTCATATTCCTGTCGGGCACGTTGCTCTCTCTTCTGCATAGCGCATATGCCGCAGCAGAAGAGACGATCTATGAGCTTCAGTCGTTGAGCGAAGCTCACCGCGCCCTTGTTGGCAAGACGCTCATCAGTCCTGAAGATGCGTGGAGCTTGGCCCGTGATGTTGTGTATCGAGACCAGGAGCAGACCCTTTACTGTGGCTGCCCATGGGTTCCTTACGACAAGTTTGATGGCGCCGTTGCTCCAAGCCGGTGTGGTCTAAATGCTGATGGTGCAGACGACACCAGCGAGATCTTATCCTGGGATAATGTCGTGCCCGCTTCTTGGTTTGGAAGAGGCCTTTCCTGCTGGAAAGAAGGTCATGAAGCTTGTCACAGAGGTGGAGTTGAATATCGAGGTCAGGCGTGCTGTGCCCTTCTCGACACGACTTACATGGAGATGTCTGTTGACCTGCACAACATCGTCCCCGCTGTCCTTTCCATAAATCAGTCCAAGGCTAATTATCCAACCGGCATCGTGCGGGGTGAGCCGCGAGAGTTTGGTCAGTGTAATTTTGAAGTTGGCGATATCCCTTCTCGCTACGAACCCGCCATCTCCATTCGAGGCGATGTTGCCCGTACCTGGCTCTACATGGACGACACCTACGGGATGGCTCTCTCTGCCTCGTACATGACTCTCCTGGAGCGTTGGGCTGAGCAAGACCCTGTTGATGATTGGGAGCTAGAGCGAGCAAAGCGTGTCACAGCGCTTCAAGGGCGCTTCAACCCGTACATTCAAATGCAGGGAGCGATCCAATGAGTGATTTTAAATCGGAGACGCCTCCAAGTGGTTTCAAGCCACTCTCTCCTTTTCAGCGCGCAGCCCAAGTCTGGGATGATCGAATAGGCACGGCCACGGCTCAGGCAGCGAACTGGCGCCTCGTCTCATTGATCTCTCTTTCGATCACCGCCCTCTCGCTGACAGGAAATCTTTGGCAATCTGGTCAGGTCAGAGCTGTTCCCTATATCGTTCAGATAAACGAAAAGGGAGAGGCACTGAAAGTTGAGCCTCTTCAGCAAATCTACGAGCCCAATGACCGTCAGATGATTTTCTTCCTGGCCGATTGGATCTCTAACATCCGCTCTCGCTCTATTGACGAAGTGCAAGTCCAGCAAAATTGGGTCCGGGCCTTTGATTACTTGGATGGTGAGGCGCTTGGCTACATGACCCGTCTTGCTCAGCAGAATCCGCCGACCGAAAAGGTCGGATTGGAGGCTGTGACGGTCAATATTGTCAAAGCCAGCAAACTTACCAATCGGACCTATCAGATCGCGTTTGTGCAAGAGCACTACATTCAGGGTGCTTTTGATCACAAGGAAGACTGGACAGCGACCTTTACGGTCGATGTACGCCCGTCCTCAAGCCCAGACCAAATCATCAAAAACCCTCTGGGCATCTACATCGTCGGCATCGACATCAACAAGGATTTTGGGCAATGAGTAGAACACTTGCATTGTTTGTGGTGATTGCAGTCGGTGGGTGTGCGCCAGAGCGTTCGCCAACAGAGTTTAGGACATACGCTCCGGCGACCCAGGCCCTACCCGTCGGTCTTTCAACAACAGTGCCCACACCCTGGACCGATTTTATCACGCCCAACGTCACGTTCGAGGTGCAGCCAGATCAAGTTTATGAGATTTGGGTCAAGCCAGGTGAAGCGACCATATTGAATTTCCCGAACGATGAATTCATTACGTCGAAATCTGTGTCAGATCCTGCCCATTTCTTTCTAAGTCAGTCTCAGCCCAATCACTACACGCCGACTGATCACCGGCTTGCTGTGCTGACAACAACTCCAAACAAAAGCGCCATGCTGGAGGTTTTTACAGAGACACGTCACTACCGGGTTCGGCTGAAAAGCCTTGAAGGCCCAACGTTCAATCGCACGGTGGACTGGCAATTGCCACGACCCGAAGTGCAGGTCGCAAGTGCTGCACCCTTCAGACCATCAGATGTACCGCTCGCTCGACCCACTCGCAGAGCTAGTGATCGACCCACGTCACTCGCTCCATCAGAGGTTGATCTAAATGAAACAATTGGCGCCGTCGCCACTGCGGACCAGTCCCCGAAGGCCACTCCTCAAACACCCGAACCAACTCCAGCCAGTTCCTTGGAGTGGAAGGTGCGTGAAGGACAGACACTCACTCAGGTCCTGACTGAGTGGACGGTAAAGGCGGGCTACCGTCTCTTGCCGCTACCCGAGCAGGGATGGAGATTGGGCGTCACCGACAGTTTCACCGGAGACTTTGAGTCTGCATTGGAATGGCTTTTTAGTGGGTTCGCACACGCTGATAAGCGTCCGGTAGCGGTCCTGCATTCCAATCGCGTGATTGAGATCAAGGAGCAGGTCGATTAACATCTTCCCCCCGCTGAAGCAGGGAGATTTTCGGGGATCGCGAGACCCCTTCGAGTTCTCGCTTCACAGGAGACCTTATGGTCCACCTCCACGAGCATAGACGCCGTGTTCCGGCGCAGGATATTGATCGCAGCGTTCGTGTCTGCATGGGCGATGTGGCCGCAGGTGTGACAGTGGAAAGACGCTTGGCTCTTGCGGCTCTCCCTGTCTACGGTTCCACAGGCCGAACAGGTCTGCGATGTGTAGTGGGCAGAGACCTTGCACAGATGTCCGCCCCGTTCTTCAAGCTTGTAGGCCAGCAGCGTCTCAAACAGATACCAGCCCTGGTTCAGGATCGCTCTGTTGAGAGCGGCCTTCGCTCTAACGTTGCTACCGGGCGTCTCAAGGGTTCCCCGGGCGCTTCTCGTCATACCTTGGGTGTTGAGATCCTCCAGGACAATTGTGCCAAAACGCCGGGCAATGTCCGTACTAACCCGGTGGTGCCAGTCTTTGCGAACACGCGCCTGTCGGGCTGCCAGAGCCGCCACCCGAGCTCTCGCCTTGGCAGATCGCCTCGATCCCCGCTTTCTCCGGGCCAGCACTCTCTGAGCTCGTCTCTTGCGCCGCTCCAGAGCCTGGAGCGCGGCCGGCAGAGACAGGAGCTCTCCAGTAGACAGAGCCAAGCTATTGCTTACCCTACGGTCGATGCCCACAGAGGGGGCAATGTTGGCCGGCGCTTCATGCTCAATGGCAAGACTGAAGGAGATGTGCCAACCGTTTGGGGCAAGACTTACTGTTGCATTGTTGACCTTGCCTCTAAGAGGTCTGGTGCATCTGAAGCGGACCCAACCAATCTTGGGAAGGCGAACCTCTGCCCAATTACCATTGAGGGCGCGCACCGAGACCTCCCGGCCCTGAAAGCGGAAGCTGTCATTCAGCCCTTTGCGTCTGGGAGAGGGATAGCTGGCAATGCCCTTAAAGAAGTTGCTATAGGCCCTGTCCAGGTCTCTGAGTGCCTGTTGCTGGCAGGTCTGGGAGACCGCCGCAATCCAGTCATACTCCGAGCGAAGCGCCGTCAGCTCTTTAGCTTGGGAGACATAAGACAAGTGTTTGCCTGTCCGTCGCTGATAGGGGGACCACCAGTCCCGCCTTTGTTCCAGAGCCAGATTGTAGATCAGGCGGCACACACCAGCGAACTGTCCGAACAGGTCCAATTGCTCAGCACTTGGCTTCAATCTGTATCTGTAGCCGCGATTTATCATCCATCGAGTCTATCGGGTCAGAGGAATCTCATGCCAGAAAAATCTTTCTCCCGTTCAGGGCACATGCAGATCAAACAGCAAAGAACGAAAGGCGCGCTTCCTCCCCGGCTTTAAAGCCGGGGTCTCCGCGCGGAAAATGATGAAACACCCAAACCTGTTCCGGCTCCTTGCGATTGCCGCTACCTTCTCTATAGCCAGCTGTGAGACGATAGAAGAGGCAGACGAGCGTCTCAATTCATTGGAAGCGATTGCTGATCAATCGATTGCGGAGACCGATGAGATTACATCGAGTTCTTTCATCGTGCATCGAGCTGCGCCCTATCTAGGCGACGTCTCAACACTCGCACCAATTGAGCGCCGCTTGCCCGAAATGTTTGAAGGTGAGTCTGGAATAGTGCTGTTTGCACAGAGTTCGCTTACGATCAAAGAAATCGCTGAGCGGATCACGAAAGCAACCGGCCTTCCAACCTACGTAGACACTCGGATACTTGGCGATGCTACCGAAACGGCGGCCTCTACGCCCTTAGCAGCAGCTCCAACAGACCCTGTGGCGGCATTTACTCCACCCGTTTTTAATTCGTCTCCGGTTGATGCTGGCTCCAATAGTGACATCGACGCCCCGACATACCAGCCTGATTATTCTGGTCCACTTTCCAGGTTCCTGGACATCGTATCCCACCACTTCGACATGTCCTGGTCGTTTGAGAATGGCACGGTCTATTTCAATAGATATCTGACACGAACGTTTCTCGTGAAAGTCCCTCTTTCCACCAACTCCTTTAACGTAACCGTCACTGGAGCGACTGGCGGTGAGGGAAGCGGAGAGCAGGACGCAAGTGCCACCTTTGCCGGGAACCAATGGGCGGAATTGGACGACACGCTTGCTTCTCTGATCCCTAGTGGAAGCAGTTACTCCGTATCTCAGAGCACCGGCGTACTGACTGTAACAACCACCAAAAGAACGATGGAGGCCGTTAGCGCCCATGTAGAGCGGATAAATCAGATCCTGTCTAAAAGGGTGGCCGTCGAGGTCGCGGCGATTTTCATCAATATAGATGACCAGGATGATTTCGGCCTGTCTATTGATGCGTTATTCAATGACGCTGTATCCGGTCTCGACATTGCACAGCAGTCCCTAGTCCCGGCCCTATCGCAGATTGGATCTACTTCTATCGGCATATTGGGCGCCTCAGATAGCCCCAACTCCCATTTCAATGGGACGGAACTCATGTTGCGGGCCGTCGCGAGAAATGACCGTCTTGCAGACTATCGCATCGGCACCACGATCGCTCAGTCCAACACTGTCACACCGATTACGCTCACCCGAGAACAAGATATTGTAAATCAGGTATCGACTGTGACTGAAGGAAACGGGATCGTCACAGCAACAGCCCAAACCGAAACGCTAAATATTGGTTTTAGCCTCCAGGTCCTCCCACGGGTTGTTGGCAATGATGAAGTCCATCTTACCCTTGCCATGGCGTCGTCCGACCTTACCAACTTGGAAAACTTCCAGGTCTCTGCTCAGCAGACCATACAGCTGGCAACGGTTGATGCACGTCAGCTAAAAAATGAGGTCGTCATGTCTTCTGGCGAAACACTCATTCTCTCCGGCTATGAGCAGGAACGCGTCGTCCGAGGAGACACGGGGCTGGGCTCTTCGGACTTCTGGTTTCTTGGAGGAGCTAAGAGCGGCCAGGTGCAAAAGACACGATTAATCCTGATGGTTACGCCAACAATTGTCGGGGACCCTCAGCCGACGCGCGTTGCCGAGCGAGGTGTCCGTAGTGGATTATAATCTTCCCAATTCTCTTCCATTCGATATTGGAAGCACTCGTTTTGTTGCTGGCGCTTTCTGGCACAAAGCAATGTCGAACCTTCGTAAGGAAAGAGCGGCTAACACAGCTGATCTAAAACCTGCGCACGTCATCACCAGGACGAATGCCGGTCAGTTCGGCATTTGCCGATTGGAGGAAGAAGAGAAGCCCCGCTTTTGGGAACTGTACCAGTCTGCCGCAGCCGCTTTGTCTGATGCTGATCCGACCGACTGGCTTGCCGCCTATCAGCTTGGACCAGATCATGTTTGGGTCGTAGCCAATCGCGACGGCATCATTGAGCATGACGCTGTTTACAGCACCCGACAAGCCGCAAAGGATGAGTTCGAAAAGCGATACAATTCTCGAACCTGGCCTAAAGCAGTCGCGCCGACTGACTGGCTGATTGATGGTACGCAGACTGAGAGCGTCGATCGCGCAATGATCGGCTTGAAAGGGCCGGTTCTGCTCCCTTCTTTCCTATTCAAAGACATCCCGCTAAAGAAGGCAGCTGTACCACTGGCGGTAGGGGCCGCTCTCGTCCTCCTTTTGGCTACAGCAGTCACCTACATTCCAGATTACATTTCTTTCGAAACGGAAGAAGTCGCTGAGACCCCTCAACCAGAGCCAGCTCTCACAGTTCTTCGTGCCGCTCGTCCAAGCGTCGTTCCATTGCCAGTAGCAGCCGATGTTTGCGTGTCGGCGATCTACAAGCTCTTTTTGCGAGCCCGTACTCTTCCTGGCTGGGAGGTCGGTTCAGTGGACTGCGATGGGAGCACCGTTTCCACCAGTGTGCGGGCCACGTCCATTGCTTCGTTGGCAGCAGTCGTCAACCATCTACCGGGATCTCGCTTGGATGTTACATCTCGCATGGCTGAGGTCAGCTATGTCCTTGACGCTGTAGAGCCTGTTGAGCTTTCGGCGACCCTTTCGGACCCCTATGAATTGCAGGTCATTTTGGCCCGTCTCAGTGATGCCTATCAGATGCGGTTTTTAACTGAAAAGATACCTGTGACACTTCCTGGCGGATCTCCGCCACCGAGCACTCTTCAGTGGTCTCTCAAAACCAAAGCACCGCCAATGTTCTGGACGGAAGCTTTGAGCACACTGCCTGCGGCAGCCCTCACGTCAATTGAGTTTAACCCTAGCGCCAGCGAGTGGTCCATTGGAGGAATTGCGCATGTATCGTAATTTTCTAAGTGTTCTGTTTCTTTTTTCTGGGACGCTCCCGGTCTTGGCAGACGGTATGCCTCTACCCTTGCACCGCCTTCCTGACCCAGATCCATTGCTGCTCGAACACACGATTGATCTTCAGAGGAGGATCTACACGTCCTCCCTTGAATTGCAGTATGCCCGCAACCTCGAGCAACTTTGCAAGGCTCAACCCGCTGCCGATCGTTGCGAGGGTTATGAGCCGGGTGTTTCGCAAAGCGAAACCGGTCTTCCAGGTGTTGCTCAACAACAAGCTATTTCGCCCGGTCTCCCACAAAACCCACAACAATTTCTCCAACAAACTGTAGGTGCTGAACCTCCCCAACCGCGACAATTGTCCCCAATTGTTGAAGAAGTTTCGGGGTCTACGGGCAAGCTTACAGCAATACTATCCTTGCCGAGTGGTGAGCGACGGGCTGTGCATAAGGGAGACGTTATTGAGGGCGTAGGCCGTGTTTCTTCGATCGATAGAAACGGTGTGTCACTGGTGACAGACAATGGTGTTACTCGACTAAGTGGTGGTCGGTAGACACATGCCTTTCCTCGGGATCAAATTGCGCCGACCTCAAAAGGATCGCAAGACTGTCCTACAGCTTGCACCGGTTGCCGATGCTTGCGCGTCCGAAGACGCCGCGCATTCGGCCACGCCAGAGCTCGACACGCAAGGTCCCGTCACGGTTCTCACTGATCCAGGAGGAAAGCTGACAATTGACCCTGAGCTCCGCCAAATATGTGCTGTCATGAATGACGGTAGTTTTTACGTCCACAAAGACCAGATCGACAGGGCCGATATTGCAGCACTGCCCCACACAGCGATGACACTTCTGGGCTTGAAACTAAGTGATCCGATCGCATGTGAGTTTTCCGAACTGCAAGACATTTACGGCGTCAGCGTCACCTCTGGCGAATATGCTTCCAAAGCGCGCGCTGAGATCGAGCGGATCTTGAAGGATGCAGCGGACAAGAGAGCCAGTGACATTCAAATCACCTTTCTGCCGACTGGCACAAAGATCGTTTATCACATCAATGGATATCGAACTGATACGGTGATTGAACTGCCCCCCTTACTGGGGGATGCCGTCTACCATGCTGCTTACTATTTGGCGGACCATGGCGATACCGTTAACTCCTCAAGCGAAAATGTAAAAGTCTCTATCGCAGACACGTCAAAGCTCCCCAAGTCAGTAAATGGTGTCCGAATGCAGTTTGCCCGTCTCGCAAATGGCCGACACCTCAACATGCGATTGATGTATGCGGAGAAGGAAATTGCAGCTGGCGGTCTTGGTTCTCTTGGCTTTGACAAATCACATATGCTCCTATTTCGGGAAGCGCAGAAATCATCAGCTGGCCTGATCACAAATGCTGCCCCAACTGAATCAGGCAAGAGCACCACTCTTTCCATATTTTGTTCTGAACTCATGGATATTAACGACAACAGACTCACTGTCGTTGCAGCCGATGACCCACCCGAAGGCATTGATCCACGGATATTGCAATTCTCTGTTGACGCGAGTGTTCACAAAGATGGGCAAGATCCTTTCGAGAAGGTTCTTGAAGCCTCACTACGCGTTGCCCCTCACGTCGTCAAAATCGGCGAATGCCGAACCAAGAATACTGCCTTGGCTGCAATGCAGGCTGTCTATACCGGTAAGCTTGTCCTCACAACGCTTCACACCCTCAATGCCATGCAGATACCTCTCCGCTACCAATGGCTTGGTGTTCCCGCCGACACAGCTTTTGATCCTGATCTTCATCGTCTCTGGATTGCGCAGCGCCTAGTACCGACACTCTGTCCGCATTGTAAAGTGCAGGCAGCTTCCGATCTTGAGAACCCAGTCACTGAAGCCCTCTTCGCATCGTTTGAGCCTGTCCTCCAAGACCAAGCCAAGGCTGTGTATGTTGCCGGTCCCGGATGTTCTGAATGCCGCGATGTGGGTTCCATGAAAGGTCTGGTCGGCAGAAAGCTCATCGCTGAAGTCGTTCGCCCGACTGAGGACCTTCTGAAGCACCTTAAAGAAGATACCCGCACAGGCCGCGACTATTGGCTTCGGCATATGAATGACAAGTCAATGCGACTCCTCGGGATGGACCACCTCCTTGCGGGCACCATTGGATTGGCCGAATACGCGTCCTTTATTGGAAGTGCTGATGATCTCGCCTTTGATCTGTCAGCAACGACAAAGGCTCAGAGTGTCAAGTCCCGCGCGAGTGCTGTGCCGTTGGCTCATGATCCCAAGGGGATGCTTCACTGATGGCGCAGACAAAAACACTAAGTATCGACGCCATTGTGCGTACTACGCTTGGCTTCAGTAGAGCCCAGCGGTTTTTTGGTCGGGTACTGCTTGGCACACCCCAGAGGATGCGTCTCTATCGATACCTCGAAACCTATATCGGCAATGAGCTTCGTGAGACTCAAGCACTGGCCCAAATCTACAATCAGATTGTAAATACCTCTGCCTTGAAATCCTGGGACCCACTGGCAATATTTGCTGCCCAAGCCTTGTTCAATCTCACACAGGCTGGCGGAACCTTATCGGCGTTTATGGCGACATGGGCTCCCCAGAATGAAGCGTCCATTCTCGCCGCTGGCCAAGAAGCTGGGTTAAGCCCTGCCCTACTCGACAAACTGATTAGTCACTCAGAACGCCTTGCGACAGTAAACGGGGCTGTCCGAAAGGCGTTTGCCTCTCTTGGTGCTGGCTTACTTCTTTCGTTTCTCGCTCTCTATTGGATTGGAACATCAATCTTTCCAGAGATTACCAGGTCAATCAAAACAGATGAGTTTTATGGATATGCGGGCCAGCTAAAGGCGACATCAGATTACATGCTGGACTATGGGATCATCACGGGTCTTGGTCTGCTAATTTTCATCTTCGCCATTGCTTACTCTCTCCCAAACTTGGTGGGCCGCTCTAGAAACCTACTTGATCACCTACCGCCCTGGTCGATTTACCGTGATCTGAATGCAGCAACCTTCCTGACTTCTCTTGCCACGTTGATTCAGAACGGTGTGAACGAACAGCAGGCTTTGGTTGCTCTCAATCGCCACGCGAAGCCGTACCTGCGAGATAAGATATCGCATCTCATCAAGCTTAATGATCGCACGTTGCCTGATCGGATGGCGGCGTTTTCGAGGCCCTGGCCCAATGTTGTGACAGTGCTCGATCTCTCAGTGTTCATGACAGCAAAACGCCCGGATGAAGGCATTGAGATTTGTTCTGAAGAACTTCTGGCGAAGCTTGAGCAACGCATGGAAGGCATTACGGGCATCGTCTCCTTCACGACGATGGCATTCGTCGCCATTCTTTCGTTCTGGATGTACGCGGCCGTAAACGACATCTCGTCTTCAGTACAACCGAACCGTCCCACAGCCATGGAGGAAGCCAATGACCTAAAACTAGCGAACGTTTGACTTTCAAAAGAATTCCCAAAAGGGAAACATCAATAACTCTACAAGAGAGAGAAAAATGAACAATCTAATTGGCTATGGACTAGCCGCATTCTTGGGCCTTAGTACGATTGCCCTTGTCTTCAACGCTTACAGCACCAGCCAAAGCGATAGCTATGTTCAACAGACATATGTTGAGCTGAACACCTTGGTTGCAGAGGTCGTAAAGACTTACGGGCACACACCTGCTCGCTACACCGCTGCCGCGATCACAGATGAAACACTGATTGATCTTGGCATTGCTCCAGAGTCAACACGGCGCTCAGCTACATTGATTCAAAATGTATATGGCGGTGACTATGCAGTGACCGGTGCGACCAACACATTCACGCTGGACACTGATGGCATTACAGCGGATGCCTGCGTCGATCTGGTAACACGCATGGTGCCGAATGGAAGCATCAATGCAATCCGTGTAGCAGAAACAACCGCAGATCTAGGTGCAGCGGCCGACCTTACCTTGCCAGTAAATACGACGGCCGCTGCTACTGCCTGTGCGACGGCCACGAATGCCATTCGGTTAGCAGCGGGCTAATGCCGCACTTTCTATTGGCTATGTCAATACTAATGGTTCTGGTGGGAGCTATGACAGCCTCCCACCAGACCTCCAATTTCGCCTTGGATTTTGATCAAGCTCCGGCCACGCAAGCCCACGCCAGGGCTGCTCTCGCGTGGCATGCGGAAGCTGTTGCTGCAAAACGTGCGAGCCCGACACTGACTGGAGCGTTCAGCCCAACAATGCCTGGTCATTGGGCCATTACATTTATGAGCTCGTGTGCCGATGCGACGAGCGTTGCTTCTTGGGTATCGGATGTTGCTTTTACAAACCCCGCATCGATCTCAGAGAACCTACGATACCAAGCCAACCCAACAGATGGGATTGGTCGGTCTACTGGCACTGCGATTACCACTTCTGCGGGCCAATCATACTCGCTTCCCTGTCCGGTTCCCGCCGGTCTCTTAACGATTTATTCAGAGCTTTAACCAGGAAGGTCTTTTGCAATGAACCAGCTAACGGGTTTTTTCTTAGCCTCTTTGATTGGTTTGGGGGTCCTGACACAGGTGCTTCCGGAGACTGCCGCCCTTAGCACTCAAGCAAGCGCCAACTACGCTGCTGCGCAGCTGCACACCTTTTCCAAGGCTTCTGAAAACTACATCAACAATAATTACGCGACGCTCGTCGCAGCCACAGCGGGCGGTGTTCAGGCAGTAACTGCGCCGATGATTGTCACCGAAGGGTCCCTCGACCCATCCTTCGTGAATACAAATATTTTTGACCAGACGCATCGATTGCTCATTCGGCAATCGTCTCCTGGAGCTCTTGAAGGCTTAGTGGCGACTTGTGGCGGGGATACCATCGATCCAGCAGAGCTTGCTCGTATATCAAAACTTGCAGGACCCAATGCCGGTCTTATTAGTCCCCTCGATACCGATAACGCCTTGGGTGCCGGTGGGCATTGGACGATGGATCTTTCAAATTATACGCATGCGTCGTGCGCTTTGGAGGTCGGCCATCTCACATCGCTCATCACAGCGTCGTCCGCAGCAGATGTTTCTCCGTACCTTCACCGAAATGCCCACCCGGATGCGGCAGCAAACACAATGTTCACCACCCTTCTTATGGATGGCAATGACATTAGCAACACCGACAATTTGGATGTAAACACGATCAATAATGCTGATGGCAATGTTCGCATTAACGACACGCTTGAAGTCACTGGCTCCATATCAAACCCGTCTGGCAATGTAACGTTCAACGATATTGTTGATGTTCAAAGTGACTTGTGGGCAGATCGCTTTCGCGACAGACAAAATGGGAGCTACTACGTCGACCCAGCCAGTGTGACTGTTTTGAATGACGTGCGAGGTGCCATATTCCGTGATCAGAATAACACTGGCTTCTACTTAGATCCGAATTCTGCGTCTATCTTGAACGATGTCCGTGCTTCAATCTTTTATGATCGAAACAACACCGGATATTACGTTGATCCCGCCAGTACCAGTAATACGAACCATATGAACGCTCAACGGTTGTATTCACATGGAGAGACCTATTCACAGCTCTACCGACCGACGACACTATTCACAGAGAATTCTGGTTGCTCTCAAACCTATGCCATAGCAGTTAGCACGGCCAACGATGTCGTTATATGTAAAGGCGGAACGTGGAAACGCGTTGGCAGCAGAAGCCTCACGTCAGCGCTCACGAGCATCCCAGTGAATTCTACCTACAGCATTCCAACCGACGGCTTCGTCTATGTGCAAGCAAACACGGGCTGCACCTACTCATACCAAAACATCACCATTAGCGGTGTGTTACGCGGTTCGCAGAAAGCATATGCACCTGGGGGCTCCCTATCCTACGGAACCTTTCCCGTTCGAGCCGGAGATTGGATACGGGTGGACAACACCTTTGGATGCAACCCGAGCTTCATCTACTACCAACGGTATGGGTGAGGCCTAGTGAGCGTTCGAGGAAAGTCAGCAAGAAGATCAAACTCTGTGGGAACTATTTTTTATAATAAAAGGCGGTTAGGCAGTATGTTTGGCTCTTTCATTGATTCTTCTTTTATTATTATAGAGGGTTCGACACATGGCAGCTCCAGGTCGCAAAATGCGGACCAATATGCTTCCCGGTGTGAAACCATATCCAGTCGCGCTTACTCGAATCCGGTCAGAACGAGGTTTCACAACAGTTTCAGCGCTTGCCGACTTCCTGGGTTGGGACGCGCAGTTGTGTTCCCGCATCGAAAAAGGGGCACGAGATCTCACATTGCAAGAAGCCATCTATGTTGCCAACACGCTGGGAATTGCTCTGGAAGAACTGATGGAAGACCCCAATGTCATCCAGAAAATTCCTGCAAAGAACTCTATTGCCGATCATCTACAAGAATTGGTCAGGCAACTCCCTTCTCACTATGCAGCACCCCTCTACGCGCTTTTGTCGGGTTTGGTAGAGACGGATCAAGACAGCTCTACTTAGAGGGACAGCTTTGTCTTGATACGAGAACCACGGAAGTTGTTTTCTACGAATCGTTGGCTGGCTTGAACGACTCGGACAAAGCTGACTTTTCGGAACAAAGTGTTCTCCTAAATTCAGCCAACCGAAACAAGACCTTGCGCCTCACTAGTAATGTGGCACAATCACTAGTGATTCACAGGCTGATTCATGAGGTGAGCATGTCAAGTACAGCGGCGCAGAGGAAATATAGAGATCGGCTAAGACAAGCTGGTCGCAAAGAGATTTTGCTCGATTTGCCCGTCGGCCTCATTGCCAAGTTGGATGAGTGTAAAGCAGACGGCGGCAAGCGTTCCGCTCTTGTTGAGCAACTATTGGAACAAGCCCTTGCTGGTGAAAGTAAGGAGGCGGTCTGAAACGACAAGACCCCGGCTGTTACAGCAGCCAGGGTCTCGACATAGGTAGATGGATATCTGATGTGATTCCCACTCTACCAAATGACTTACCGGGCGCAAGCATTTTTGCTGCGACCAAATGAGGATGTGCGCTTTTTCGAGGAGGGTCGCGATGACCTAGTTGCGAAATGAAGAAACCCCAGCAGCGCTAACTACCAGGGTTTCAAGAATTGAGAGGCCGTTCTGGGCTATTTCTCGCTTCCGCTTCGCGAGAATAAGTCCTGAAGTCCCATCTTGGCAATATCCATTGCTGAGAGCGGATTTTGTCGGCCTTGAGAACGAACTTTTTGGACTCAAGCGACAGGGATTTTCCCTTGAAAACTGCCAAAAACCCTATCGGTAAAGAATCATTGGCCTGCCTGACCGACTCGGACAAGCTGGGCTATTCGTGTGTAATTTTGATGAGGAAAATTGCCATTTAGGCAAAAGAAACCCCCGGAGGCCGGGGCCACCAGGGGGACATCTCTAGCAACACCACGCCAATGGTGCCGCGAAATCAAAATAACCTGATTTCTCGAAGCTAGATGTTCTCCAAAATTCAGTCAATAAAAAACGTGCCGTCGCACGACAGATCTTTGCGGCCCAAATTCTGAGGCCAGAATTACCGCAAAACGGCTGAAATCGGTGTCCGTGACCTCCGCAATAGCGGAGAGACCGATGAGTAATCGGGAAAGTACGATCGGTATTGCCGATCAAATTAAGGCTCTCTACCAGCGTGTAGCTGACGGAGAGCTCGGATGGGACGAAGCGGCAAAGCTCGAAGAGGCCTTGCACGAAACCCTCAAGCCAAAGCTTGAGCTTGGTGGACCGACTGCGGGCACGCCTCCAAGGCGCTCCAGGAAGGTGCAACAGGTCAAGTGGCGGGCATTCGCCTGCCGACTGCCCTATCAACTGAGAGGCCATTTCTCAGATGCTCAGGCAAGCGCCCTGGAAGCCCTGGTGTTTCTCTGCGGCCGAGGCGGTGAAGCTCAGATACCGATCGGCACCGTTGCTAAGCTGGCGCAATGCTCAGAGCGCACCGTGCAATACATGCTGCGCACTGCGATCGGTGAGCAGATCCTCGTTCGCGAAGAGATCAAGCGGGCAAAGCACTTCAACGCCCCTTCTCTCTTCACCATTCTTGATTCAAGACTGGCTTTCCTCGCCGAACACATGAACGAACAGTTCTGGGACCGTCAGGAGATTGAGAAACAACGTGAGCTGGATCTTCACGATAGCGGCTATTATGAGCCCACAGAGGCCGACCAGGCGGCATACGAGGAGTATGTGAGCCTCGAAGATGACCCCTCACCAGAAGCCTCTCTCAGTGCAGAAGAGCCCGTCAGTGATCAAACTATCCACAGCCCTGCAGGTGAGCTGCAAGAAGCCAAGGCATCTGCAGGCCCGATGGAGAGCAATACTTCCTCAAATGCAGCATCCGGCGAAAATTTTACGGGTGCAAAACATTGCGCACATATCAACAAAGGATTCTCTATTCCTACTTCAGGCCGCAAAAGTAGGTTTCAAAAGGACAGTCGGCCTAGTCGGCCTCCTGCCTCTCAGACGGAATTTCCGCCTAAAACGGCGGAACTCCGCCATAGCGGTGCTCACGCACCGCAAAATGCTTGGCAGAATTATCAGGTGCGCGTTTCTGAGGCCCTGCGTCCCAGGTGGGCACAAGCACTCGGTGAGGCTGCGATCGGTCTGATTGAAAGTTCTGATGAAGGCCTTGAAGCACTCGCCCAGGTTGTAGTGCGCGATGAGGATAATAACCATATCCTGAACATAACCGATTGGCGTGATGGGGTGGAAGCGATCCGCCGCCGCAAGTTTCCGGACCTCAAAGATAAATACTGGGAGAGCCGCGTCCGGATCCATGGAGACCGAGCCTATTTGGCGCTGCTGGAAACCTGGCTCAAGTCTGTAACCCATTCTGATACGCCGATCCGCAGTCCGGAAAAATATCTGATTGGGATTGTTCGCCGTGCGCCGAAGGATTGTCGGCCGGAAGTGAGCTTGCGGAAAATCCTCACAAAGCACGCGAAGATTGCCCCAGAAATTGCCGCCGTTCAGGAGGCTGCCGCTGGCCGGGCCGCCGCCGAAACCGCTTACGGGCGATAGGACAAATAGATGAACCAAGTGCTTGAACTGTCGCGGGGGATGACTCAGATTCCTTATAGAACAAAGAAGAGAGCCGGGCCTGATATCGTGGAACACACTAAAATTGTGAGTGATTTGGCACTGTCGACCGAACCGGCAGAGTTCGAACTTTCGCGGCTCTGGCTTGATGTTTGGAAGCGCGCCAGGGGCCGCGCTGAGATCCCAACAGCTCTTGCATTGACCCATGCGCCTGATGAGTTACGTGACCATCTAGCCATTCACCTCACACATCCGACTGAACATCGGTTTTCTGGTTCTCAAGCGAAGCTCCTCGAAACCAAGCTTTCGATAGCCTCGGAAGCACTGTCACCGGAGATGGCCGAGACGGCTCGAAGCGCTTTTCATTTCGCCTCGGCAAATGCGCAGCCCACACTCACCCGCATGAAATTCGAGAAAGCAAAGCTCGTGGTTGAGACACTGATCCTGCCGGCACAACCGTCCCTCAAGGGACGCGGCATGTGTGTCTCATCTGTCGTGTTAGAACCTCTCACTGACCGGATGAGCGCTTGGGCATCTGTGGTGGGTTTTGCGCTCGATGTTACGTAGCCAGGTGCATAAGGAATTGCGCCGCATGGCGGTTATGGTGCGGGAAGGTCGGGGCCAACTGCGCCAGCGAGTTGTCTGGGGACCACGAGTCATTGCGAAACAGATTGGGATCGCAGTCATCGGCGGCCTCTGTTTTGCGATGCTTTACGACACAATTATGAACCTCCGACACCAATTCGTGTTGAACACCAGCTCAAGTGTTGCACTTGGACTTTATCAGCGCGTGAATACGCCGATTGAAATCGGCTCTTTTGTTCTTTTCGAACCAGATCCAGAAACGCTCGCCTGGCACACGTCTCTCACAGGGATTGAAGGTATCGACACGTTTCTAAAGCCCGTACATCGACGTGGGCCACTCACCATTTGCCGTGCTGCTAATGTCTTGTTGCTTGATGCGGCTCCCCTGCCCGCTTCATCGCTATTGCCTGGTTTCATTGCAGATGGCGAGTGTGCAGTCTATGACGCGCAGAGCTTATTCATGCTCTCAACCCGGATACCAAACAGTTTTGATAGCCGCCACTATGGACCGGTTTCCCTGAGTCAGGTGAAAGGCATTTATGCATCAGCGTTTACTTTGGACTAGTGGGGTCGTTATGTATACGCGTAACCAATAGATCCAAGAACCGCTGAACTATGTGGCACCAAACGGATCTATCACGGATGGGGAAGATGCGGCGCTGCCGTTCGGCTTAGTGAGTCACCCACATCATCGAGGAATGTATGGTACTCGTCATTGCATGGGACAGAGCGGAGATGTGCTGTTCCTTTGAGGGCGTAATGATGCTGGAGGTAAAGTGACTGTCTATTTTCTGACCGATGAAGTGTCTCAGTGTCTAGATCCAATGCGGATAAAAATCGGGCGCTCGAAAGATTTGAAGCGTCGTCTAACGCAATTGCAGACCGGTAATCCAGACAAGCTTTTACTTATGGGAGAGATTAGAACTCAGGACGAGGATCAGGACCGTACCGTAGAGGCCAGCTTGCATAAGCACTTTTCGCGGCAACGGCAGGCGCGTAGCGAGTGGTTCTACCTTAGTGCGGAAGATGTTATCGATACGCTGAAATCCAATGCTAACGATAGCTTTATCGCCGTTGGGAGCAACCTATTTGTGATCGTTTCCTACGACAATGATGCTGTCCCTGAGTTTGCAAGTCCTTGGGAATGGGGGGATGTGGCAGCATATGAGTTCTGCCCGGTTTGTGGTTGGGCTGGCGGTTGGTCCTACAATGAAAACTTTGGCGGCGAGCGTTGCCTTGAGTGCGGCGCGTCAGAACATGATCATTCACCTGATCGTTGAGCTTGCACGCCGTCACCATTGCTATCGAAAGTTCTCCACAAGGCTCCGACAAACCCCTGGCTTTTGAGGCCGGGTTGTCTCCACCTGCTTCGGCTGATGAGCCCAGCTGGATAACCTATGAGGGTGCTGATTTCCCCCATGTAGATTCAATGCGCTTGAGGGCGGCGCCATAGAGTAAAGGAAGCAATTGTGGCTCAACAAATTTGGCTTCCTCAATGAGCTGTTCCAGCTTCTCCAAATGATCCGCCCGTATTTTGATTAGCAAACTATCTTGGATTTCCACAGTTTCCACGCCCGCGCCCTTTAGCTCCCTTTAAGTAAAACATGGGTTTTATTATTGGGTCAATCTCACTCAAAGGATTAGAAGGAACGGGGGTGCCACCCCCCTTCCCGGAAGGTCAAGTTCGCAAGCTCGTGTCTTAGCCGTATCCCCAGCCTTCACGTCTCTTCACTTCGTTCTGGGCGTTGCAGGCTGGGTGATCCCCCTCGGCCAAGCCAACCTTCACCCTTCCCCCCGGTCCTCGCCAGACAGGCAGAGGTGCATCTGTTCGATGCAACCTCAGCCCAAAGGGTAAGAAGAAATGACAAAAGAGAAGTTTGTGAAAGCCACCCAATCATTTGAACGTTCTAAGAGCGTGGGTGATCATTTTAGAAACTTCCTCACCCTCGCACACTGTAGTTATGCAAAGCAGATGAGCGGCTCGGAACGCGCTGAGGCTCTTGAAGCAGAATACATGCGGATCGTCGGAACCTATCGAGACAAGGACGATGTGCGCAGAATGCCAGAACTCATTGCGATGATCTTTGAGGGTGTTCATTCCCAGACTGATTTTCTTGGGAGTGTTTCTGGTGAGTTGAATGTCCTGGATAGCGGAGCTGGACAGTTTTTTACACCGTATGAGGTTTCTAGGTTGATGGCAGAAATCAACCTCTCAGGGATAGGTGAGAAAATTGACAAGAGAGGGTATTTCACAATTCAAGAACCAGCTTGCGGGGCTGGTGGAATGTTGCTTGCCGCCGCTGATGTGCTCGATAGGCTTGGCTATGACCCCACTCTCACAATGTGGGTTGAAGCAATCGACGTTTCAAACATCTGTCAGCAAAGGGCCTATCTGCAGCTGACGCTTAGAGGGCTATCTGGGCGGGTGCATCGGGCCAATACGTTGACTCTTGATCACTACGGTAGCGGCGTTCTGAAAGCTTCTATTCTCTTCCTCGAAAAGCACGGTGATCCCATGGAGGATGTGGACGCGCCGCAGAATGGAATTGCTGAAAAAATCGAGCGCCTTAGTAATCGAGAAGACCCTCAATTGACGCTATTCTAGTTGTATATGGTATTGACATATACGTTCCTAGGGCGTATATATATACACATCGTATATGGAGGTTCCCCGAATGCCTAAAGCCAGCATATTCAAGAACAATCAGACACAAGCTGTGCGGATTCCAAAAAGCTTGGCGTTCGATGAGGCCGTGAAGAGCGTGGAGATTCACCGGCAAGGAAATAGTCTCATCATCACTCCCGCTGAAGCTTCATGGGATCAGTTTTTTGCCGGGCCAAAAGTAGACGATGATTTCCTGCCCGAGCGATCACAGCCCGCGATGCAAGAGCGGGAAGCATTTTGATGCTCAGGTATCTTCTCGACACCAACATTTGCATTTTTTTGGCGAAGGACAGGCCCCCTACTCTCCAGGAGAAAGTCAAATCGCATGATGGCCGGATAGCTGTATCGTCTGTAGTTCTCGCTGAGCTGCGTTATGGCGCCGATAAGTCCGCGCGGCCCGAGAAAAACCATTTGGTTGTTGATGGGCTGGTAGCTCGCGTGGAAGTCCTCAGTTTCGATCAGAAAGCAGCTGATCACTACGGTCAGATCCGCGCAGATCTTGAACGCAAAGGCTTACCGATCGGTCCATATGATCTGATGATAGCCGCCCACGCTCAGGCAGAGGGATTGGTCCTAGTGACGAACAATGTTCGTGAGTTCGAACGTGTCCCCGGATTGCGCGTCGAAGATTGGACTGTGACACCTACAAGGTAGGCTGGAAGTTACTACCATAACTTTAGTTGTTTTTTTCACCGACTAGAACAATGCCCGAAGTTTTAATCGCTCCTGGCTGATAGTAGCGTGCTGCTTGCTGTGTTGATCGGTGCTGGGATTGCTGCATTGCGTCCAGGAGGGAATGCCCGTCCCTGCCAGCCTGAGTTAGAAACCCCGATCGCAACCCATGAGCCGAAAAATCGGCTGGGTCGAGTTTAGCAGCTTCGACCAACGTCTTAATGATGCCGTTGATCCCACTGCCGGTAATTGCTCTCTTCGACACCCTGCCCCACCGATCCAACCCCCGAAATATCGGGCCATCTGTGATGTGGGCGGCTCTCATCCACTCCAAGAGAGCGTCCGCGCTTCGGCCGACAAGCTTCACAACCTGTCGCTCGTCACCTCTAGAGGTTTTCGTGTGCCCCATGACGAGTGTCAGGCAAGTGAGATGTTTGCCTTCGTGAACAACAGGGTCTTCTTGAATCAGGTTCTCTACTTTGAGCTTTGCAAGCTCGGAGCGCCTACGCCCTCCCGAGGAGAACGCGGTGAGTAGGATCGCGCGATTGCGTTTGCCCACTAACCTGCTTGGATCGCATTGCTCCAAAAGTAAGTCCAGGACATCGCGTGTGATTGGTTTCCGGCTATGCGGTCGCTTGAGGCGAGATCCTGTTTTCTTGGCCTTAGCCAAGACCGCTTTAACCTCATCCACGCTAACCGTATTTAGAAATCCTTGCATCACATGAGCCTTACCCCATGTTGCGAGCCTTCTCTCTATGGTCGAGATCGAATGCGGCTTGTCAGCTTTTGAGATCCCTTTGCTAGAAAGCGATTTCCGCACATCCAAGGGCATATTGAAAGCTGGCTCTTCGTCCGGAGCCGAGCTATCTGCATGATGAGCAATGAACTTCAAAACCAGCTCTTGAGGTGCAGGCCACGGGAGCGCAGCGTCAGTTGAAGCCTGGCACCACGCCTCAAGGTAGGTCAGGTCTGAGACGTAGGCACGCAGAGTGTTGAGCGGCGTTCCATTGCGGATGATCTGTTTGAGAGCATCTAGTTCCCCGTCTGAGAGAAGTGATCCAACCAGGCTTTCGCTGTCGATTCCGACAACGCTTATCAGCTCCCCTAGTCGATCACTGTCCATGTCAGCTCTTGTCACAACCGCGCGGCACTATCCAGGACGCGGGTAAAGGCTGGGATTCTACATCTTCGGGCAATGGGAAATCCAAACCACTCAGATCCTCAATGTGATCTAGGGACACTAGATAGTCGTCCAGGCGCTTTCTGGTCGCTTGATGATTGTTGGGAATTACCCACGCAATGCCGCGATCAGATTTCAGGATGACTTTCCAATAAGCGTCAGGCGTTGCAATACCATGACTTTCAAGAAAATGGTCATTGCTGGTGTCATCCCCCCAGATGACCCCACCCCACACTTGCAGCGGCTCCAAGTCGCGATGACATTCAGTGATTTCTTCAGTGAGCAGCCAAGCTCCCCGGTTCATCTGTAAGGCTTGCGGAAGGACATTGGTCATGTAATTGGATTGGCGGGCACTAAGTGTCCACGATCATACTTTGGTTCACCATCAGGGCGGCGGTATGAGCTTGTCGATGTTTGTTGGCACTCAGTAGCAATGTCGGGATCTGTGAAAAAGCGGCTTTCCCTCTTCTCATTCCCTCGGTCTTCGCCTAGTTGGTAGAAGAAGCCAACGGCCCCTCTCCTCTCGCAGTCCAAAGAAACAACGAAGCCATTGAATTCTCTGTCTGTGGTTAGGGCCGACGCGGTTGTGAAGCAAGTTGAGAATGCGATGAGACAGACGGGTAATTGGCGCAATAGCGCTATGCCGCTAGTCATTCCATCGTTTCCATATAGTGTCGCATCATTTTCCTGAATAGTTTGATTTTACCGCCATGTTCGTTTCCGTACTCCTTCAAGGCCTGGTCATTGAATTCCTCTACCTCTGCGGTTGTGAGTCTAAACTGTAGCGGACGTAAAGGCGCCGTGGGTTCTTTCGGTGTACGGTCTACAAAGCCGCGGCTAACAGCGAGGGCCGATACGCTCTTTTCGGTTTCGGCGACAGGTGCGGCTTTTGGTTTTGGTTTGAATTGTGAGACCAGGCTTGTTATTTCACTTTCATCAGGTGCTGAAAAAGGGTCATGCCTTTCGCCCTGGTCGCCCATCATGCCACCTCTTCTTGTGGAGTTGAGGAGCCTGTTGTCAGTTTGTGCACCATCTCAATGCATAGGCTCATTGCGTTCATTTGTGCATTGTCGAGTCCTGACACATCGCGTGAATTGAGTGCTCCCAGAGGCTTATTGAATGCAAACATGGCTTTGAATGCTTCGCGTTCGATTATCCGAGTGTTGAAAGTGGGTATTCCAGATTTTTCTAGTTGCTGCTCTGCGGCCTTCATGCCTCTTGATCTGATCGCTGCACTCACCCGAGTAAAGAGGACTGCATGAGGAATTTGTCTCCGAGAGACCTTTTCTTGTTCTTTAATGAGTCGGATTGCATTTGCGGCGTTGTCCTGGTCGAGGGCTGTACCTTGACTGGGAACCACTACGAAGTCTGACATTGATATGGCCTGTGCTGCTCGCAAATCTGCAACGCCTTCAGTGTCGATGATCAAGATGCTGGACTGAGTTTGAATTTCTTCAATTGCGTCCATGAGACTGTTGCGTTGATCTGCGGCGTGGACAGTTAGGTTCTGCATTGACCCTCCCCTTTCGGCCCATTTGGCGATCGGGGTGTTTGGGTCTGCATCGATGACGGCAACATCAGTTTGTTTTGCCAACTCTGTCGCCAGTAGCAATGCTGAGGTCGATTTTCCTGAACCGCCCTTTGGTTGGATGAACGAAATCGTTGGCACGGGATTACCTCGTTTGATTGATGTGTGCATGAATAGCGCTAAGCAGCTATAACGCTATTCATGGTTAACGCCATTGCGCAATTGCGTCAAGTATATAAAGCGCTATAGCGCTAGAAATATTTGGCTGTTTTCTGCTATATATGGAGACTGCGAAGGAACGGGGGACTGATGCAGCGGTCAATATACTTATCAAACACGCTCGGTGAGCGTCAATTGGCATGAATAGCGCTAAGGCGCTATAGCGCCACGGGTCGGTAGATTTATGTGACGAGATCAATGACAGCCACTGACTAGTTTGGCGCATATGACCGGATGAGCCGATAACAGTTATTTCTCTCAAGGGGGCGTTTGCACAAGGTATCGGACAAGCCATTACTTCCGATAAGGGTAACTTATCGTGAGTGAGAAGAGAGATTCACAAACCCCTAAGTAGAGAATAGATTGGGGGCCTTACTGTTCAAAACAGCTCTTAACCCACTGTTCTATTGGATGTCCTCACCGTGCTCTCTGACCCACGATTTCGTAAACAATTGGTTAACACGCAAGACGCGATCTCCCGATTGGATGAGCGCGCGAAGCGCCAGTCTTCCCTCAAAATGAACGATAGGGAAGGATGGTCGGCCCACAGGATCTTACACGATGCCTGTGACGCGGCATGGATCTCTGGACATCTGGTAGATCCCCACGATCTCACCCTCCACGAAAGTGGGGCGGCACCAGGGCCCGGCGACCCTCCCACTTTAAGGGCGCGCCACCGTATCCGACTTCACACTCAGTCGATGAGACTGGGGGGCAATCGAGCCATTACGCCTCAAGAGGTTTATCGGATTTTCGGGCGCGGTCCCCAGTCGCCGGAAAATGATCTGGCCCTTTACGACCCCGATGAAAACCATGGGGAGACTGTTGAAGCCTGGTGCGCCAGGTGGACTGAATTGTCACATGAGCCCGCTCTTCTTCAAGTGGGCTACGGCCTATTTGCCTGGACCCAGGCACCAGCCTTCACCCATGCAACGATCGCTGATCTTCTCCTTCTTGGAGAGAGGATGACCAGAGCCTCCGGTCTCACCCAGTCCGCTCCTCTGGCGCTTGCGACCGGTGCGCGCAGAACAAAGTGGCGTCCCTTGAGTTCCTCAACTGATGAAATGTTTCTTGCCGACTTCCTGCAGGCAGTCGAAGCTACGGCTCAGGTCGGCATGCACCAGCTGGATGAGCTGGACCTGTGGTGGGAGCGGGCAGGGCAGCATCTCGATACCAGGCGACGTTCCTCCGGTATATCGCGCATTCTAGAATTGGTTGCGGCGAAGGGCGTGGTCTCTTCAAGGTCTATAGCGGACGACACCGGCATGGCGGTTCAGTCAGCGGCAAGGCTCTGTAACGAGCTCGCAGGTTCAGGAATTCTGCGTGAATTGACTGGTCAGAAACATTTCCGGGTGTGGGGCAGGGGGTGAAAAGAGGGCTCTATCTGTGATGTTTCAATAGGTTGTTGATCTGGATTCGACCGCGGAGACTGGGGCGATAGTTTTAGTTTATGTTCTGCGGAAGTGTGAATTCATCACCGCCGCCGGTCTATGAAATACGGATACCTCCTGGTTATGCGTACTCGGGTCACAATCTCTGGTCTCAGGCTAACCCCTAGCTTCTGTGCTTTTGCATGAACGCCTGAACAAAGGTGTGCGTTTGTGGGTTCGAGGTTAGATCGAAGTGAGGAATCTGCAGAACAACGCTTTCCCCTGCCTC
>JAAWWE010000041.1 GCA_021404525.1 Rhodobiaceae bacterium | reverse complement strand
CCCCGGTTTTTTGGGCCGTGGCTTCCACGGCGCAGAGTTTCTAGAACGCAGCTTGGCAGACCAGCGTGGCTATGTATCAACCCAGTTGGTAATGGCCTCATCCATCGCCGCCCGGATCAAGCCGGACTTAGCGGACTGCATCGGCGCCGAGTTCTTTGATGGAAGCGGCATGTCTGCTGAGCTGCTGCCGGTTTCGTGGACAGCAACTTAAGCTTTCATCGCTCTCTCCTCGTATTGCATAGGGCTTAGATATCCGATGGTCGAGTGGCGTCGCCTCGGATTGTAGAAGCGTTCGATGTAATCGAAGACATCAGCGCGTGCTTGGTCCCGTGTGCGATAGACCTTGCGCTTTGCGCGTTCGATCTTGAGGGACGAGAAGAAGCTTTCCATCGCTGCGTTATCCCAGACGTTGCCTGATCGGCTCATGGAGCAGGTCACACCGTTGTCAGCCATCAGCCTTTGGAACGGTTCACTGGTGTATTGGCTGCCTTGATCCGAATGGTGCATCAATTCTTTGGGCCGACCGCGACGCCAGATCGCCATCATAAGAGCGTCAGTGACCATCTGCGCTGTCATGGCATCTTTCATCGACCAGCCAACGACGCGCCGTGAGAACAGATCGATCACTACGGCGACATAAAGCCAACCTTCAGCGGTCCAGATGTAAGTGAAGTCGGCAACCCATTTCTGGTTTGGGCCCTCTGCTTCAAACTCACGTTCCAGCACGTTTGGCGCAATGATGGATCGCTCGCCCATATCCATTGGGAGCCGACGGCGGCGCGGACGCGCTCTAAGAGCATTCAGTCGCATCAGCCGTTCAATCCCATGCAAGCCGCAGTTGAAGCCCTCAGCAAGGACGTCATGCCAAACACGCCGTGCGCCATAGGTCCGATCAGATCGCACGAAGCTCGCCCGCACCACAGCGCCGAGCATTTGGTCCCTGCAAGCCCGCGCACTCTGGGGCCGCGTCAGCCATGCGTGGAAACCGCCCCGGGACACCCCGAGCCGGTCCCACATCCACCTTACCGGCCAACCCCCCGGGGCTTCCCCACAAACCCCAACAACACCAAG
>JAAWWE010000021.1 GCA_021404525.1 Rhodobiaceae bacterium | reverse complement strand
ACTTCAAGGCCGCCGGATATGTCTCAGGTTAAAGGTCGGATGCTTTACGACCACGTTCGCTTTGGCCAGCAACGACCGTGTTGGCGGCTGGGCGAGCCTGAGTTTCGCCAAAAAGCGGGCGCGGCCGACTTGGCGCGGCGCCATTTGACCACCTATGCGACCAAGCGCGGCCTTCGGCAAAGATCGCAAAGCGGCGGGACATCGCGGGGTCCGTGCAAGCGGCATCAGAGGCATAGCTGCACAATATTGGCAGGGGTCGGCAGACCACGCCGATGGTATACGCGCCTTCCCCCGCTCTTTCCCTGCCACAGGTGTCAGTCTCGGCGCATGCGGTCTTTGACCGAGACAGCGACAGGTTTTGTGTGGATCCTGAGCATTTGCATCGTTTCAGACCAGGGTCCGTAGATGCCCGCCACTCTGAGGTCCCCGCTCCTGCCGCGATCCGGGATCATTTGCGGCGGCGGCTCTGGCAGGGGTGTGTGCGCCTAGTCTTCGTCCTCCACCTCTCCGGGGCGCAGAAGGGTAATCTCCCCGCTCTCTGCGAGATCGCGGGCGGCGATGACCATTGCGGTCAGGGCCTCTTCTCCATCCTTGCGGGAGATCTTGCCTGCGGCATCTACCATCTCTCGCAGGCTGTCGGCCAGGCGCGACGACATATTGCTGAGCAGGAAATCCGCAGCATTCGCCGTGTCTTCGGAGCCGCGTGCATAGGCCAAAGCGGCCACCAGGACGCTTTCATCGACCCCGCGGGTGATCTTGGCCGCATCGCGCCCGTCGACGCGTTCAGGGATATGGGCAAAGGTAAAGAGCGCCTTGCGCACTTGCTGGGCGAAATCGGCATCCGTTTCATCCAGTCCGGTCAGAACGTCATCTCGGGTGATGGAGGTTGAATAATTCAGGATTTCGCCCACCCGCTCCACCGGGTCGGTGTCAAAGGCGAGATCCGGCTTGGCCTCAAGCTGCGCGGCAAGGGCGAGGCCAATGCGATCGACGGCGTCGGGCGTGACCTTACTGGTTTGTGACACCGCATAGGTGATCCGGCGAGCAAGCGGGCCGGGCAGGCGGCTGAGCAGCTCTGCGGCCTTGCCGGTTTCCAGCTTGGAAAGCAGCACCGCGGCCACTTCGACACTTTCGTTTTCCGCCAGCTTCAACAACTCGTCCAGACCCTCCGCGCGCAGGCGAACCCAGGGATCGCCGGTCTGGCGCACACCGGCTTCCTTGCGCAGCCGCGCGGCGGTTTGCGGGCTGATCCGCCCGTCAAGCGCTGTCAACGCTCCGGCGATGCCCTTGGGAAAAGTCAGGCCGAGACTGTCCAATTCGTCGGCGAACTCGGCCACGATCGCGCCCAGGGTGTCGCGGTCCACCATGCCCATCTTGCCCATCTGCTGGGTCAATGTTGCCTGCAAGTCGTCGGGCAACGCCTCGAGCGGGATATCCGCCCCCTCATTGAGCAGCAGACGCACGATCACGGCTGCCTTTGCGCGTTTGGCCAGAAGACGACGGGCTGTGGGCGGCGGGGACGGGGGCGCGGAGCCGGGGCCGGAAAGATCCAATGCCCCGCCCATCATCGGCAAGGCCGGAAGCGGTGTAAAATCGCTCATACCAGTGCGTGTCCTGCAACCAAATTTCTGAGCTGTCAGGATAGGCGCAAACCGGTAAAGAAAGCCTCAATCAGTAATCATAGGTCTTGCCGCTCTCGATGGCACGCGACAGAGATTGTTCCGGCCAGGATCCCTGACCTCCGCGGGCGCGAATCTCATCGAGCTGAGCCTTGGCCTGCCTGCTGTCTCCCCCCTCGACATAGGCCTGGCCCAGATAGGACCGCGCAAGCAGGTTGTCGGGGTTTTTGTCGAGCGCGCGGTCATAGAACATCATCGCCTGATCCATGTTGCCCAAGCGGCGGTGGGTAAAGCCCCAATAGGTCAGCACCAGATCGCTGTCCTGATCGGCCATGGCCTGCAACACGCCCTGCGCATCCGCATTGCGCCCGGCATAGGCCAGTTCGCGCACCGCATCGCCCAGACGCTCCTGATCCAGTGAGGATCCCTGGGGGTTGACGCATTTCTGGGTGCTGGGGTCCCAGACCTGAATACCCTTGCAGGTTTGAGTTGTCGGCGTGGTCTTGGGTTTGCCGATCGGGGTGTCGGACCCGGCGGCGGCGCCAATCGTGGGCATCAGGGCAAGGCAAAGGGCGGCAAGACGCATCGGTAGGCTCCTCTAAACTCTCATGAAGCGACAATAGCCTCAAAAAAGGTCAAGGCGACCCCCGTCGGGCCGCCTTGACCTATTTGTGAGATCTTGGAATCCGGACGGGTTACCCGGTAACCTGGGCGACGCAGGTTTGCGTATCGGCGTTCCAAACCGTGCCTTCGGCGCAGGAGAGGGCCTGATGGTCGTGCCCGGAACACATCGCATAGCCGCTTGCTGGCAGCACCAGCAGGCCAAATACGACAAAGAGGGTCTTGATCTTCATGACAGTCCTCCATTCAAGGTGCCAAATAGTTTACCCTGCAATGCGGCTCTTGCCCAAGGAGTTTCCGGCGCCAGGCGTAAGATCTTCACGGAAGCCTTTGCCGACGCCAGAGTTTTAGGCGAAAACTCTGGACCGCGCTCACGACGTGCCAAACACCCGGGCAAAGATCGTATCGACATGTTTCGTATGATAGCCCAGATCGAATTTCTCAGCGATTTCGTCCACGCTGAGGACGGCGGTGACATCGGCATCGGCCAGAAGCTCGGTCTTGAAATCCTTACCCTCTTCCCAGACCTTCATCGCGTTGCGTTGAACCATCCGGTATGCATCCTCGCGGCTCACACCCGCCTGCGTCAGTGCCAGCAGCACGCGCTGGCTCATCACCAGCCCGCGAAACCTGTTCATATTGGCCATCATATTGTCGGGATAGACGACCAGTTTGTCGATGACCGAGGTCAGCCGCGACAGGGCGAAATCCAGCGTGACCGTCGCATCCGGCCCGATATTGCGTTCGACCGATGAATGGGAGATGTCCCGCTCGTGCCACAACGCCACATTCTCCATCGCCGGAACAACGGCCATCCGCACCAGCCGCGCAAGCCCGGTCAGGTTCTCGGTCAGAACCGGATTGCGCTTGTGTGGCATCGCCGACGACCCTTTTTGGCCTTTGGAGAAGAACTCTTCCGCCTCGAGCACTTCGGTGCGCTGCATATGGCGGATCTCGATCGCGATATTCTCGATCGAACTGGCGATCACGCCGAGCGTGGCAAAGAACGCCGCGTGGCGGTCGCGCGGTATCACTTGCGTGCTAATCGGTTCCGGCACCAGGCCCAGCTTTGCGCAGACATGCTCTTCGACCCTTGGGTCGATATTGGCGAAGGTTCCCACTGCGCCTGAAATCGCACCGGTGGCAATCTCTGCGCGCGCATCGCGCATGCGGCTGAGGTTGCGGTCCATCTCGGCATAAAAGCGGGCAAAGGTCAGACCCATGGTCGTGGGTTCGGCGTGAATGCCATGAGAGCGACCGATGCGAACGGTATCCTTATGCTCATGGGCGCGGCGTTTCAGCGCCGCCAGCAACCCGTCGAGATCGGCAATCAGAATGTCCGCCGCACGCGTCAGCTGCACGTTAAAACAGGTGTCCAGCACATCCGACGAGGTCATGCCCTGATGCACGAATCGCGCCTCGTCACTGCCCACATGTTCGGCCAGATGCGTCAGAAAGGCGATCACATCATGTTTCGTCACCGCCTCGATCTCGTCAATGCGGGCCACGTCGAACTCAACGTCCTTGGCCTTCCACACGGCCTCGGCGTTTTCGCGCGGGATCACACCCAGATCGGCCATGGCGTCACAGGCATGCGCCTCGATCTCGTACCAGATGCGGAATTTGGTCTCGGGCGACCAGATGGCGACCATGTCGGGGCGGGAGTAGCGGGGGATCATCAATGCGCCTTTCAGGGGTGTTCAGGGGCTCGCGTGGCTCATAAACTGACGGGCGGTGCATCACAAGCCGGGAGCGGGAGATGAGACGCTTTGCCCGTGGATGCCCCTTTGTGTCTGGCGGGGCCCGATCGGGGTCAGGAGGGATGGGCAGGGATGACAGGTCAAACCGTTCGCATGGCCCCGACCGATCCCGTGCTGCACTCTGCCAGCGCCTGGCAGATGTTGCACAGCTCTGTTCGTCCGCTCCATGGTGCGGGGCGGAAAAGCCGGTGCCAGGCGCGGTACAGCGGCGCCCGGCATTGCGCCAACCGGCGGCCACAAGGTCACCGGGATCGTTATGCGACAGCGCAAAGGGAGATCCCGGTGCGGTTCATCGACGAACGAGGTGTTTTCGTGGGCGCGATCCATGTCGATTGACCGGCAACTCGCCGATTTCGAAGGGCAGTGGCAGGTGGAGCGGACCATTGTGCAGGCCGACGGCACGAGGGGGCGGTTCGTCGGGACGGTTCGTTTCACGCCACAAGGCCCGGGTACTCTGGCCTATCGGGAGGAGGGGACCATAACGCTTGGGACCGGCCCGGCATTACAGACCGGACGCAGCTATATCTGGAAAGAGGGGTTGCATGTCCTGTTTGACGATGGCCGCCCGTTTCGCCGGATCCCCGCACAGGGCGGCACGTCAATACATATCTGCCCGCCGGACACATACAAGGTCGGCTATGATTTTAGCCGATGGCCAGAATGGACCGCGACATGGGACGTGTCGGGCCCGCGCAAATCCTACCGCACGGTCTCGACCTGCTGGCCCGAGATCTGATCAGGCGGGGCGCCTGCTCTCCAGCAGCGCGGCGTTGCGGCAATAGGCAGGGGCGTGATCGAGGTGATCCACCTCGGCCTGCAGGCGCGCGCATCCGGCCTGATCGCTACAGCCCGCGCAGCGAAACACCACGCTGGCATAGGTTTGTGCGCCGGTTTCGGGATGCTCAAGGATATCGGTGGCGAAATCCGATCCCAGCCGCTCCATCATCCCGGAAGCGAGATCGGCACTCTTGGCGATTTTTGTAATCCAGCCCATGGCATGGTCCCTGTCGTTTAGTTGCGTCAGGTAACTATCTGCCGTATTTTTGGCATGCCCGCCTTGACCCAGATCAACACCGATCTGCCAAGGAGCCTTTCGGCAAGGCCTTGTACGAGAGCGGCGGATCCGAAACCGGGTCCCGTGTCTTGCATGGGCGCCGTCCATCGACAGGATGGTGCGTTACCAGCCCGATTGCCTGGCGGATCCTGTCTGGCCCTCACTCAACAAGCGTCGTGCGGACCTCGGCGCCGGTTTCCAGCGTGCGGTGAACCGGACATTTATCGGCGATCTCCAGAAGCCGTGCACGTTGATCGGCATCCAGATTGCCGATCAGGCGGATGCGCCGCTCGAACCGATCCACCCGGTTGTTGGTGGCGGTTTCGGCATCCTGCGCATGGACCTTGTTATGGCTGATATCGACACTCACCCCGGTCAGCGGCCAACCCTTGCGCCGGGCATACATGCGGATCGTCATCGAGGTGCAGGCCCCCAGCCCGGCAGAGACCAGGCCGTAGGGCGTCAGCCCCTTGTTGGTGCCGCCATAAGCCAGGGGTTCATCCGCCAGAATGTGATGCTCGGGGCCGGAATTGACGTCCTGGAGGAACCCAGCCGGATCGGCCTCGGAGACGCGTACAATGCCTTCGGGTGCGCCGGGCGGCGGGGCAGGCGGGGTCAATTCCACATAGCGCGTCACCCAGGCCGAGATCACGTCGGCGGCGTATTCGGCATCCGCCGGGCGGGTGATCAGATGATCCGCATCGTCCAGCGTGACAAAGCTCTTTGGGTGCTTTGCGGCCAGAAAGATCTGGCTGGCATTGTCGATACTGACAATGGCATCGCGCGGCGCATGCATCACCAAAAGCGCAGCCTTCAGTCCGCCGATTGCCGGGGTCAGTTCGCCCGCCGCGACATCTTCGATAAACGCCTTTCCGATCTGGAACGGGCGCCCGCCCAGGTTTACATCCGCCACCCCCCTCTTGATGATTTCGGGCAGTGCATCGGCAAAGTTATGCGTGACATGGCCCGGATCGAAAGGTGCGCCCAGCGTGACGACGGCCTTGAGCGTCTGGACCTGCCCCGCAGCCTTGAGAACGGCCGCGCCGCCCAGAGAATGTCCGATCAGGATTGAAGGCGCCAAACCTCGGTCATCCAGATAGTGGCACGCGGCCAGAAGGTCGTCGACATTCGAGGTGAAGGTGGTGTTGGAAAACTCTCCCTCGGAGTGACCAAGACCGGTGAAATCGAACCGCAGCACGGCGATGCCCATCGCCGAAAGGCGTGCGGCCACCCGCCGCGCGGCCGGGATATCCTTGCCACAGGTAAAACAATGGGCAAAGAGGGCGGTGGCCAGAACCGGCCCATCGGGCAGGTCCAGGCGCGCGGCCAATATGTCGCCGGCATGGCCGGGAAAGGTGATGCGTTCGGTGGGCATGTCGTGTCACTCCAGGTGCGGTAGGTGACAGGGTGGCGTTCTGCCCCGCTCAGAGCAAGGGATGTGTCAGCCGCGTCACGGCAAGGTGAGCAATCGGCACCTATTGGGCGCCTGAAAAGAGCGAGAGCGCCTGACCGCCGAGCCCGCCCACATCCGCGTTGCCAATCAGGATCGCCGCTGCGACCGCCAGGATGGAGGCGGTGGCAAAGAGCCCGCCCATCACAGCCCCCAGAGAGGAGGTGTTGCGGCGCTTTGCCCTGCGCGTCTTGCGTGCTGGTGAAGTCGGTGTGGTGTCGTCGATCACTCCGGGGGTAACATATCCGGTGGCGCCGCCCTTGGCGGCGCGGGCTTCGATCCTGGCGATCCGGTCATTGAATGATGCGTTGTCGGCCATCGGATCGCGCCCTCCTCGTTGTCTCGCACACCGAGGTGTGTGGTAGTGGATTGAGGTGATAATACGGCTGTGTTGTGACAAGATTGGGGTGCATGAAAAAAGGCGCCCCATGGTCGGGACGCCTTTCGTGTTTTCGATGCTAAACCAGGATTTTAGCAGCTGTAGTACATCTGGAATTCGACCGGGTGCGGGGTGTGCTCGAAAAGCTCGATCTCTTCCATTTTCAGCTCGACATAGCCGTCGATCTGATCCTTGGTGAAAACGTCGCCGGCCAAAAGGAAGGCGTGATCTTCCTGCAAGGCCTCGATCGCTTCGCGCAGAGAGCCGCAGACTGTCGGGATGCCTTCCAGCTCTTCGGCGGGCAGATCGTAGAGGTTCTTGTCCATCGCCTCGCCCGGGTCGATCTTGTTCTTGATGCCGTCCAGGCCGGCCATCAGAAGGGCAGCAAAGCACAGGTAGGGGTTGGCGGCCGGATCGGGGAAGCGGGCCTCGACGCGCTTGGCTTTGGGGCTTTCGGTCCATGGGATCCGCACGCAGCCCGAGCGGTTCCGCGCCGAATAGGCGCGCAGCACGGGGGCCTCAAAGCCCGGGATCAAACGCTTGTAGCTGTTGGTCGAGGGGTTGGTGAAGGCGTTCAGTGTCTTGGCATGCTTGAGCACGCCGCCAATGAAATAGAGGGCCTCTTGACTCAGGTCGGCATATTTATCGCCCGCAAACAAAGGCTTGCCGTCTTTCCAGATCGACATGTTGCAATGCATGCCGGTGCCGTTATCGCCGTAGATCGGCTTGGGCATGAAGGTGGCCGACTTACCGTATGCCTGGGCCACATTATGGATCACGTATTTATACTTTTGCAGCTCATCGGCCTGCTTGGTCAGGCTGTCAAAGATCAGGCCCAGCTCGTGCTGACACGACGCCACCTCGTGGTGGTGCTTGTCGACCTTCATGCCGATGGATTTCATTGTCGACAGCATTTCCGAGCGGATGTCCTGGCCGTCATCGACGGGGGGCACAGGGAAATAGCCGCCCTTGATGCCGGGACGGTGGCCCATATTGCCCATCTCGTATTCCGTGTCGGTGTTCCACGACGCGTCAAGCGCATCGACCTCATAGGACACTTTGTTGATCGAGTTGGAGTACCGCACATTGTCGAAAAGGAAGAACTCGGCTTCGGGTCCGAAATAGGCCACATCGCCGATGCCGCTCGATTTCAGATAGGCCTCGGCCTTTTCGGCGGTGCCGCGCGGGTCCCGCTCATAGGCTTCGCCTGTGTCAGGCTCAACGACCGAACAGTGAACGCAGAGTGTCTTTTCGGCAAAAAACGGGTCGATATAGGTGCTTTCGGTGTCGGGCATCAGTTTCATGTCCGACGCTTCGATCGATTTCCAGCCCGCGATGGACGAGCCATCGAACATGAAACCTTCCTCAAGGAAGTCTTCGTCGACCTGATCGGCCATGACCGTCACGTGCTGCAGCTTACCACGCGGGTCGGTAAAGCGGATGTCGACATAGGCGACATCCTCGTCCGCGATTTGCTTGAGAACTGCGTCCTTGCTCATTCCGTTGGGTCCTCTCTTTTGAATGGCAGTGAGTTAGAGTGCGTCCGAGCCGGTCTCACCGGTGCGGATGCGAATGGCTTGCTCGACGACCGAGACAAAGATCTTGCCGTCGCCGATCTTGTCGGTCTTGGCGGCGTTCACGATGGAATCGATCGCCGCATCCACCAGATCGTCATCCAGAACGACCTCGATCTTCACCTTGGGCAGGAAATCGACCACGTATTCGGCACCGCGATAAAGCTCGGTATGGCCTTTCTGACGGCCAAAGCCCTTCACTTCGATCACGCTGAGGCCTTGGACGCCCACCTCTTGCAGGGCTTCTTTGACTTCATCGAGCTTGAACGGCTTGATGATCGCTTCGATCTTCTTCATGTGGGCCTCCCTCGCATGCGATATGCATTCACTTGTGTCCGCACAGATCATTTCTGTTTTCGGGCGACAATCTGATAAGGAAAGCAAAGGGGGAAGGTGAAGCGGATTTTCGCGAAGCGCCTAACTTTTGTGCAAAATGCACAATAAAACACCGAAACTGAATCGCGAGTGTCGTTGCCATGACAGATTTACTTACCGCCGCGCAGATGCGGGCCATTGAAACCGCCGCGATCGAGAGCGGTGCGGTCACCGGGCTGGACCTGATGGAACGCGCCGGACGCGGTGTGGTCGAGGCGGTGTTTGAAGAGTGGCCGGACCTGGCACAAGCCCCGCACCGCGCGGTCGTTCTGTGCGGACCCGGCAACAATGGCGGCGATGGGTTTGTGGTCGCTCGGGTGTTGAAAGAGTGGGGCTGGGAGGTCGAGGTGTTTCTCTATGGCAATCGCGACGCGTTGCCGCCCGATGCCAAAGCCAATCTTGAGCGTTGGGCGGAGATTGGGGAGGTGCGCGCCCTGATCGATCTTGACGAGGGGCATGGCTGGTGCTGTGATGTTGTGATTGATGGGATTTTTGGGACCGGTTTGCGCCGTGCGCCGACAGAATTGCAGGGCCTCATTCAGGATCTCACAGCACATATGCGCGACCAGCCCTTTGATCCTAAAACAAAAGGCGGTGGTCCTGCGGTTGTCGCGATTGATTTGCCCTCGGGGCTTTGCTCAGACAGCGGGCGCGCTTTGACCGTCGAGGAGACCGGCATGCCCTGCTCGGCCTCGGCGCATTTGACGGTGTCCTTTCATGCGCTGAAATCGGGGCATCACCTGGCGAACGGACCGGCTATCTGCGGCAAGACCGTCGTGAAGCGTATTGGGTTGGAAAACATCGTCCAACCCCAGGACACGGTGAGACCGCCGTCCGCGAGGGCAGAGAGCGGTGCGCGCGCGGTATCGTCAAGGGACATCGTAACGCTGGTGGATCGCCCGGACTTCCACTGCCTGACAAAAAGCGCATTTGCACATAAATACACCAGCGGTCATGCCCTGATCCTTTCCGGCCCACCGGGGGCAGGGGGCGCGGCGCGCCTGGCCGCGCGCGGCGCGCTGCGGATTGGCGCGGGGCTTGTGTCGGTGGTGTGCGGTGACGCGGCGGTACCGGAACACGCGGCACGGCTGGACGCTGTGATGATCAAACCGGCAGAGGGGCCGGATGACCTGACCGCCTTGCTGGATGACGCGCGCTTTAACGCGCTCTGTATTGGCCCGGGATTGGGGCATGAGCGCGCGCGGGGTCTGGTCCCGGTCGCGCTTGCCGCGAAACGGGCCACCGTGCTCGACGCTGACGCGCTCACCGTCTTCGCCGACACCTCCGAAACGCTGTTCAACCTGCTCCATGAAAACTGCATCCTTACTCCGCATGGTGGTGAGTTCAAACGCCTCTTCCCCGATATTGCCGAGACGCTGAATGCACCGGCTGTCAAAGGCCCGGCCTATTCCAAAGTCGATGCGACCCGGCAGGCCGCACGCCGCGCGGGCTGCACCGTGCTGTTCAAAGGCCCGGACACCGTGATTGCCGATCCGGATGGGAATTGCTTCATCCATTCCGCACGCTATGATCGCGCCGCCCCGTGGCTTGCGACCGCAGGGTCGGGGGATGTGTTGTCGGGCATGATGACCGGGCTGCTGGCGCGCGGCTTTGCGCCGGTGCAAGCGGCGAAAACGGCCGCGTGGCTTCATGTCGAGGCGGCGCACCGTTTCGGCCCAGGACTGATTGCCGAGGATCTGCCAGAGGAGCTGCCGAACGTGTTTCGCGCATTGGCGTGCTGAGCGGGTCAGAGTTCCGAAACCCCGATTGCCGCATGGTGAATAATGTCCGGCGAAGACTTGTTCGCGCTCAGGCCGCCGGTCGTATGAGCGAGAGCACCGGGGCGCTCATAACCTCAAGCCCGCCGGCATAGATTACCTGGTCGCGGGCAAAGATCAGCCGGTGGAGGGTCAGTTCCCTCTCCCCAAGATCGCGGACAAAACCGTGATCGACCAGCGCCCCGATCGGCGCCACCGCCTGGGGTTGGCCAAAGAGGGCCCGTGCGCGCCAGTCGCGCAGCAGAACCGGCTGGCTGGCGGGCAGAATTAGTTCAGTTTCCGGCCGCGTGTCCCCCAGCGAACCCGCGGCGATCTCGACACAGTGTTCGGTGACGTGGACCGCTTCGACGTCCTCAAGTCGGGCCGATCCGCAATTCCGTGCGACGATACGGTCGCCCGGAGCGAGGAATTCAACCGGAATCTCGCCCTCCAACGTCAACACTATGGTGCCCGCAGGAAGGCCACCGCGACCTGATCGACCTGAGGGCATAGGACGCATTGTGGATCCAAGACCCGGCGTCCGCCCACCCGTAAATGGGGTCATGGCGTTACTCGCTCTGCTGCCTCTTGTTCTCTTTTTTAGCCAGCGTACCTGAATCCTTGGTTAATTGTGTAACAAAGAGAGATGTTTGTGCCGCAATGGCCGCGAACCGTGTTCGTCAGGTCACGGTGGCCGGTCTGTACGGACCACGCCGGGACAGTTCGACCAAACAGGAACCAGAAGCGCCCCATGGATCGGGCAGACCTGAACACCACGGCGAATTGCAGTATCTGGACCTTGGACAAATCCCGGATCATCGTCCGGGGCGGACGTTGCTGGGTGGCATCACGAAGGGCGGCGAACGTCATCCGGTGCGCCGACAGATCACGCCCGGCTCGCTCGATGTTGAGCGGTTCGATCAGCGTGGCGGCGGTAATCACATCAAATTCGCTGACATCGACAATGATCGGTCTTTGAGGAGCAGGCTTTTGTTGGGCCATCTTGAATGTCCCCGGTGCGGGTCCGATTTTCGATACTTCGATCACACACACCCGCCGGATGCCGCTGTCGGTCAATGATGCATCGCGCCATCGCGAAACCAGCCTTCAAAGAGCGTATCAAAGACCGCCGAAACCAATGTGCTAGAGCCCCGATAATATCGTTACTATTCAAAGCCTTAGAGGGTAGCTTCAGCTTGACCATGCACTGTGGCGCAGGCGACAGGACCAACCTCGAACCCGCACGGCCTCAAGTAGCCGAAGGCGGTAGGCCCATAGAAAATGGTGCAGAAGCGGCTCAGCAAATAGAACACATTGACGCTGACCTGCTGTTTCGAGATTTGCAGGATTGGGATCTGTTCTTAAAGGCTGAACCAAGCCTAACTCACAAGCTTTTGTCGTTTGAGGAAGAGGAACGGCAAGATGAAAGGGAGCGATCTAAGGCGTCGGCGACAAACGTTACAGATAATCCATCGTTCAAGTCGGTGCGGAGGCCCAAACCATGAGCCGCCCTGCACCGTTTTCCCTGCGCTTGACTGAGGGAGAGAGAGACCGTCTAGAGAAGCAAGCGGGTTCGATGCCACTGGCCTCCTACGTGAAGTCCGTCGTGTTTGCCGATGACGCGCCACAATACCGCAAATCACGCAAACCGCCTGTAGCTGACAAGCAATTGCTTGCCGAGATTTTGGCGCGATTGGGACAGTCCCGCACTGCAAACAACCTCAATCAGATCGCAAAACACTTGAACCAAGGCACACTTGTCCTCGACGAGGCTTTGGAACGCGATCTACAGCAAGCAATCCTCGATGTTGCTTGGATGCGCGCAACGCTGATTGAGGCCCTGGGGATTAAGCCATGATACTTGTTGCTTCGCAGCGTTCTGGTGCGTCTGCCCTTTCTGATCACCTGATGAACCAGATCGATAATGAGATTGTGACCGTGGCCGAGATCACAGGCTTTGTCGCGGATGACCTGCACGGCGCATTGCAAGAGAGCTATGCGATCTCCAAAGGAACACGTTGCAAGCAATATCTGTTTTCTGTGAGTTTGAACCCACCGGCTGATCAAGACGTCAGCGAACAAATCTTCTTTGATGCTGCGGATCGGATCGAGGCAAAGCTTGGCCTTTCTGGCCAACCCCGTGCTCTAGTCTTTCATGAAAAGGAAGGCAGACGTCATGCTCACCTTGTGGTGTCGCGCATCGATGCTGAGACAATGAAGGCGATCAACCTACCTCATTTCAAAACAAAGCTGCGGGATATCTCGCGAGAACTGTTCTTAGCGCATGGATGGTCACTCCCCGATGGATTGGCCACTTACAACAACGCATCGCCCCTGAACTTCACCCTTGAACAATGGCAGATGTCCAAACGCCAAGGCTTGGACCCCAGAGAAATCAAGCAGACCTTCCAGCACGCGTGGGAACAGTCGGATGGCTTGACCGCATTAAAACATGCCTTGGAAGATCGCGGTTTCTTCTTGGCGCGGGGGGATAGACGCGGTTTCGTCGCTCTGGATGTCGTTGGCACCGTTTATTCGTTCGCAAAATGGGTTGGTATCAAAACCAAAGACATCAACGCTAAACTTGGCTCCCCTGAACATCTGCCTACCGTCGAAGCCACGCGCGGCAGTCTGCGGAGCAAAGTGTCTGGCCAGATGCGCACGTATATTCACCAAGTCAAAGCCCGTCATGCAGATCAGCTTGCACCGATATACGCTGAGCGAAACACAATGGCGCAAGCCCATCGCGATGAACGCAAGGTCCTCCAAGCCGGACAAACCAAACGATGGGCTGAGGAAACAGCGGCAAGACAAGCGCGCTTTACCAAAGGCCTACGCGGTGTGTGGGATTGGATAAGGGGCAAGAAAGCCGAACTCGAAGACCGGAATGTGAAAGAAGCTCTGGCCTGTGTCAAACGAGATCAAGCGCAACGCGACACGCTGATTACAACGCAATTGCGCGAACGTCGCATTCTGCAAGAGCGGCTTTCGACGCTGCGCGCGAAACAGGCAGAAGACCGAAAAATCCTCGCACGAGATATCGCGTCTTCACTGCGGCGGTTGGAACAGCAACATCAAGAGCACAGCAGATCACGGCGACGAGGTGTTGCCTTAGAACGTTAGCGCCGATCATTTACCGACACAATTATTAGGTTGGTTAAGCTCGCCAAACTCGAAGCCTATGATGTTGGCGAAAACCTCGCTGCAACAAATAGAGGGAGGGCGCACATCACATCCAAGTCCATTTCCAACCAACGCGATTAGTCGTATCAGGACATGTGTTTGGCTCCTGGGCAACTCTGTCAACAAACGGCTCTGGCCCACATGCAGGGCTTCTTACAGTCGCGTAAATTGGGCCCCACTGAGCGGTTATCGTACAATGATAATTGTACTCAACCTTCCCAAGCAGGTCTTTCTTGCTCTCTTCTCTCGGCCTTTGATTAGACCACACGATGGACTGGCCAACCGAGTTTTCTTTTGCTCTTTTTACATCGTTACACCAAGCGGTAGGATTGTAGCCGCCTCCTCGCCAACCACTCGAACCAGACACTGTTTCTGTGAACTGATAACCCGTGAGTTCATGACTAGGATGGGCGCAAAGTTGGAATTCGTGGTCACGATGCTGAACGACATTGGATGTGAACCCGCACTTGTCCCCATCAGTCGCATCTTCATATCGCGGCTCCACCAACGACAAAGCACCGATCATTAAGCCCGCAATCGCCAACAAAAACCCAACATAGGGATGCTCGACGAACCATTTTAATCCGCTCATACCAACCTCTCAAAAAGAACTTGAACAGAAAATAACCTCTCCACCATGTGAACTTGTACTTCCAGTCTCCCGGTTTTGATGCGGTCAGAATTTTCAGGAGAATACTGACTGAAATTCAAGAGATCTATACAAGCGGCAAAAACAACACCAAATTCTCTGTCGCCACATCCCTTCACACACGAGCGCCGACACACCGTTTTTTAACGCAGTCTAAGCCATCCTACCCGACAATACGCGCCAAATACCCAAGAGGAGATGGGTGCCTCTTTCTTATCCCATGAGCACTTTCAACCTTTCAAAAGGAGAGTGCCATGACTTGGCAATCCACGGGGGCTGTGATTCTTGCTGCCCTGATCTTGATCTTCACGGATGGTGATCCGCTTTACGCACAGAGCTGGAACAACAACCGCTACTATCAAAGCTATCGCCTCAATGCTTTTGGACGGTGGCTGCGGTTGCTGATCCAGCAAGCCATCACGGTCAACGCACGCAATATCGAGGATCAACCGGAACAGCCTGTGCTGTTTATCTTGGATGAGATCCCTGCCTTGGGGCGCCTTACGATGGTCGAGCAAGCCTATGGCCTTATGGCAGGCTTTGGAATCCAGCTTTGGGGCATCGCCCAGGACCTCTGCCAGCTCCGCCGGGTTTATGGTGAGGATTACGAAAGCTTCATCGGCAATAGCGGTGCGGTGGCGTATTTTGGATCACCGGATAAGACATCGGCTGAGTACTTTTCCTCCATGTGCGGTGTCACAACCGTCTGGAACTTCAGCACGGCTGTGGCCAGGGCGTTTGGCTCCTCGTCCGGCAGTGGGGGTGGGTCATCGAACAGCTCCACAACCTATACCGACAATCGGGCGGCATCGCAGCGCAATCTGGCCTATCCCGATGAGTTGATGCGCCTCAAGGAAGACCAACAGTTGGTTCTGATTGAAAACGCCAACCCGATCCTGGCCAGCAAGATCAAGTGGTATGAACACCCGCTCTTCATGAGCAAAGGCATCAACCTGCACAAAGACTAACTGAAATCTTCAAGGGCGGGCTCATCCCGCCCTTGGTCATTTCCCCGATAGATAACGGAGAGGCCCCATGGCCAAGACACCGCCCAAAGACGCCTTTGAGCGCGTCACCAACCCTGACGGCACGCCAGTGCGTGATCAGAACAACGCACAGATGCGCCCCGCCCCACCGCGTTTGGCCAATAAGCCAGCGCCAAATCTCGCGCCACCTGGGATGGCTGGGATCAAACGTAAAAGCCCGACACCGACTGTTGCCCCCTCGTTCTCCAAAGCGCCCGCAGGTCTCTCGGTAGATTACAGCAAAGATAGCAGTTGGATCGAAGGCCGGGTTATTTCAATGCCCGGCTACACCTTCCATGCCAAAGTCTTCGACACACCATCCCAATACGGCATCGAGGGCGGCACCATTTCCAAACTGGATGTGCGTAAGGATGACGTGTTGGTCATGCGGTATGATCGCGGCTGGGACACAGACCCCAAAACGCCGGAACACCGCGAAGCCCTCCATCGCATTCGCAATGGGCTGGGCGATACGCAACAAAAACAGGTCAAAGGGTTTGAGCATAAGCCCGGCAAGGGGCATGGCATGGACCGCTAAAACCCCGCTTAGGATTATGTTCCGATGGCAGGATAGCACCCAAAAATGCTATCCTGTTCTTAAATGAACCACCAAGAATTTATGCACTATCTACGTAAAGGAACGCCGTCACATCCCGCCTACGACGCTGTTCCGCGCAGCTACAAAAACGCGCAAGGCATCGCTACCATCATCCATCTGCATCGGTGCTACTGGGACTATGTGGATTGGCTAGAAGCAAACACCGATGTCAGGTTTGAGAACTGGGTTGTGCATTGCGATCAAAACCCAACCGAAGGTTATACCCTGTCCCATCAGCTCATGTACTGGCTGTGGATGGACGAATGCGGGCGATATGAGCAAGGCAGCGCAACGCCTATTGGTTGCCGTCCAATGGGGCACAGTGGAAGCTAGCTCGAAGAACGCTCACCTCGAGCGCGTGTTTAATGACGATGCCTTCTGGCTTAGCAGAACTTAAGGTCGTTTCGATGTCGAGACAAAGTGCTACGAAGGGCGGCTTGGGCCGAACAAATCGAACTTAACATTATGCGAAACGACGAATTCAGTGCCAATAAGTCGCTCAAGTTCGGCGACCCGACCATCATCAATATCAACTTTGGCACACCTTCCTTTGTCGTACACAGAAACAACTCGCGCGAAGTCAACGCCAGCTAACACCTTATTGTAGTCTACAGTTTGGCCAGAAGTCATAATCTCTCGCCGTTTAGCTGCTCTCATACTCAAAGATAAGATCATATCAACAACTTATCACAGGCTTCCGAGGAGTAACATAGGTATATAATCCTTTCATTTCAAAGCCCTAAGTACGCCCAAACCTTGAAACTGTTGTGGTAGACCTGTGTTCTGGCACATAGAAGTCAATAACTCCTTAGCTGCAAGCACCGCTCTATTCGAGGAAAATTCTGCATTTTCAAGAGCATGTTGCTTCAACACAACGGATAACACCGCTGTGACGATGGGAGCTGCGAATGAAGTGCCGTCCATCACAAAAACCGATCCATCTGGATAGCGAACATCGATTCCCAGTCCAGTGGCGACCAAATCTAGCCCTTCTCCATAGCATGTTCCCAGATGGTGAAAAACCTTACAATCGTCACCAAGTTGCCCAACCCTTTCTTCAATCGACATCGACCAGTCTTGAGTTTGCCTACAATCAGTTCCATGGGGCGCTACGTCAGCTACGCCAATACTCCCGACGCCTATAACTGACTCAAATCTTGCAGGGATCGCCAAACCCTCCAAATCCTCATTTCCACCTGCCGCGATCACGGCACACCCACAAGCTGTCGCGTAATCAATTTCTTCTATCAACCGCTCTCTAATTCTCACGTGATCATCCCGTGTGGGGTCAAAGAAAAGACCATTTGATAGATTTAAAACATCGACAGCATAGTCATCAACAAGGGACGAGATACCAGCACACACCGCTTCGCCGTCAAGGCGCAAACCAGAACCGTCCGCTGCATCCAGAACGAAAATTTCCACGTTGTTATTCTGACAAACAATCTCGTGGATCACCTTTGCAACATGCAGCCCGTGAAATGTAGAAGGCTCTTTGTGCTCAGGGTAGTAGCCATCAAGGTTCACCATTCTAATCCCGCTGGGCGCTACACCAATATCAAATCCAGCGTCGATGACCCCGATCCGGATAGTCTTCTCGACCCGAAGCTTTGCGAGTACTCCAAGAAAGCCTAACCACCAGCTCTGGCCGTTTGAAGTGGCTATCGGCGGACAGTGAATTGGAGTGAGCTTTCGGTTGGTGGCCAACTGCTTCGATACGGCCCAGTGCCCATCAATAGGTATTACAGTGGCCTTACTTGGTAGCATTCCATCTAGTTCAGGAAGAAAAACGAAACCATCTTGGTCTGTCTGCAAAAAATCATGGTAAACGCGATCGCCGAAATAAAACTCCACGATTGCTGAAAGCGGTTGCTCACGCGCACCCAACACAACTATTCTATTTTCTGACATTACTCTGACTTCTGGAGGAATCGGTTGGTTTTCGAGAACTTATCACCAGATCAGGTGAACGCATTGGAAAAACTTGGAGACGAACTCAAAGCAGCGAATTGGACCGAGGACGTAGCAAGGCTTGATACTCTTAGAATGAAAGATCGTTTCAATGAATCGGTCATGCGTGCGATCGCTTTCATCGAAGACAATAAGGCCGATATCCAGGGGCGCCTTTGCAAAGATCGAGCGGTAAAACTCGAAGTTCAAGCTGCTGGTGCTGGAACAGCAGCTGTAACCGACGCATTGGTCGCGATGAGTGGTGTACCCATTCCAATCTCAAGCCTTGCCAACGTGTTGTGCATGTTGGGCCTAGGAAAATTCTGCCAATGGCAAACGCTTTAAATATCGAGGTTGTGAACCTTTAAATCTCACCACTAGTTACTGGATTATGCTTTGCTCATTTTTGCCCGACCCGCGGACTTTCGATAGCTTCTTGGCCTCCCAACATGTACTCCACGTGCCTTCGCGGCCTTCATGCCCGCCTTGGTACGTTCGCTGATCAGGCTTCTTTCGTATTCCGCGAAGACTGCGAGCTGACCAAAGATCATCCGCCCCACTGCGGTCGAGGTGTCGATGCCTTGAGTGATGGCGTGGAAATGGACACCCTGTTCCCGCAGCTCTTCAAGGATGCTGAGAAGGTGGATCGTGGATCTTCCCAGCCTATCCAGCTTCCAAACGTTTAGGGTGTCACCCGCCCTGAGATCAGCCATCATTTGATCCAACCCGGGCCGGGCAGTCTTCGCTCCCGAGACGCCATGATCCCGATAGATGATGTCGCACCCCGGGCCTCCCAGTGCGTCCATTTGCAGATCCTCACTTTGATCTTCATCGGACACACGCACATAGCCGATTTTACGACCTGACATTCCTTTGCTTGCTGCCTCGGTGTTCGAGCTCATGCCTCCAGTGTGGTGAGTCCGTTTGTCGCGGCAAGTCCTTGTTTTTCTGGCTTTAACGGCTTGCATAAAGGGGTCCCTTTCAAGCCGCGCTCAGGTTTCGTTTTGCCAGCGATCCGCTCCCAAAAAACTTGTGGAAAAACAACAAGCGGCGGCAAGCTGGAGTGATGATCCAAACATACGAGAAAGGGACTCCTTTAAGGTGCCCAGTCCTGATATCTGACGGCAGATACTCGGCTAGCCGTTTACGTCGACACACTAGGGTGCCGAAGACGCCGACCACAAACATAGGGTGAAAAAACTATATGAATGTACTCGGTTCAATCATCGCTGTCGCGACAGGCTGGTTCGGATGGCAAATTTTGCTTGTCGCTGGATTTAGCGTACAGGAAGACAATGGCCCTTTTGGTTTGCAGATACTGTTGAGTTGGTTCAGCTTGCCAATCGGAATAGCAATTGCAGTTCTTTTCTCTTCGGCGTGGTTCAAGCTTGTTCCTCTCGACACTAACGATGAATCATCTCCAAATAGCATGCTTCCTGGAGCTTTGGTGTGCATTGCGGCATTAACGAGTTGTGGTTGGTTTGCCGCTTCTACCGACGAAAACCCACCAAAGATTCTTTTCTATCCACTGGTCAGCTATCTGAGTAGCAACTGAATAAACTCTCCTGCCGCTGCGCTTCAACATGGGCTTTCCAGTCCTTGGACTGGGCGTCATGATCCAGCCACGCCTCAACAAAGGCGACAGCACCGCCATGATCTACGATGTGATCAGGTGGGATGAAGTGTGATTTGAAGCCTGTCTCTGTGATGGGCAACGCCTGACGGTCGTTACTCTCGACCGTCACATGTGCCATTGCAAATTCGATGGTTAGATTGGGCAACCAATCCGCGCAATACTGGATCGTGATCGGTATGCCCTCCCATGTGATATGGTGGGTCTCGTAAATCACGGGTTGTCTTGTCTGTCTGTTTTCCTGTGCCATGATGATCACCCCGCCCGATAGATCAGGCGTTCACCTGCGATGGATGTTTCGACATAGTCAAAACCAAGATCATGGGCGATGGCGTCCATATTGATGTAGCTGGCCAGATGATCGGGAATATCGCCCAACAGCCCCTCTTCGACAAACTGCTCAGCCAAGGCCTTCATGCTCTCAAGGTGATAGATGTCCATATCAAAATCATCTGGGCTGACACTCTCGGGATCGAAGGAATAACCCACTTCATCAACGGCGATGATGAATATCTGCTTGCTGTGCTCGTCCCAGTCTTCAACCGCAGAGAAATACCCCGCCAAATTGGCTTGATTGACGCCCCATGCTTTCGCAAGAGCGCAATCAATGTCTTCACCGTCCATGAACTGGATCTCGTATTCTTCAACGTGTTGGCCGTGGCGGTTGCGGTTCACCTTTGCCTTGCGGTCAAACTCTTCCACGGTTTCAAAGTAAAATCCCGTGGCGCTGATGTTATACGGTTGTGCGTGTAACTGTGTCATGGTCTGCTCCTCTTCTTTGATTTGACGTGTTGCGCATGCAACCGTCTGGCCTCCGCCGAGGAGCGGGGGTGCAAGGATCAAAGGTGCCGTCAGGCAGGACCGGAGCCACGCGGAGCTGCAATGCACATGAAGCGAGCATGGCGAGGACCCACCCTTTGATCCGCGCGGGGGCGGCAGCCCTAGCTTGTGGGGGTATTGGGGGAGCCTGGCTTCCTTGATTGCAGATCAAACAAGCAATTGTTTGTGCATGGTTCGGTGCAGGTGGAGAGGTCATATCTCCAAGCCCTGCGAGTGGGTTCCAACGGGGCGCGATAGCTCCCTTGGTCAGGTCCAGTGCTGAAAAGCTGGCGGCATCCAATCCGCGAAGGGTTGGTCTATGGGGTGTTGGGGAGAGAAGACATCTCCCCGACGAGAGATCAAACCGCGATAGGTTTGCATGGTTGGATGTGGCTCAAGGCCACAATCCGACCATTGGCCCTGGGGGATGTAACGGGGGCGCGCAGCGGGACCCCTTGCCAAGATGTGCGGTACCACCGCACACATCTTGCGTATGTTCTTTTCA
>JAAWWE010000006.1 GCA_021404525.1 Rhodobiaceae bacterium | reverse complement strand
CGGCTGTCAGGTATCAGTTCTAGGGATGCTGTCCCTGTAACAGTCTGGCTGGCCTAGTTGGCCAGGCCCAAATGCTGCGTCATCACGTCGAACAAACCCGGCTGCGTGAGCATGGTCGGGAATGGCCCTGTAGCATTGGTCAAGACGGGTACGCTCACACCGGTATGTTCCTCTGACAAGAAACTGTTGGTCGCGTAATTGACGGTCATGAGCGCGCCTTCAGGCGTGCGAATGCGCATGACCTGGCCGGGCGTGTAAATGGGCAGGCCAAAAGCATCAAACAGGCTTTCAGTCGGCACCAGTTGTGCGGCCTGACCATGATCTGCTGTTACAAGGATGAGTGTTTCCGGGTTTTGCTCTGCAAAGCTCAGCGCGCTCTGCAGCGCCTCTTCCAACTGCGCAACTTCACCAATGCTGCCACAGGCATTTCGAAGATGGGATTGCTTGTCGATCGAGGCAGACTCGATCATCAGGAAAAAGCCATTGTCATTGTCCTGACTGAGATGTTCAAGGGCCCGATCTGTCATCAGTTTCAGGCTTGGCGTGCCAGCAAACTCCGGGTTCTTTTCGCAGGTCGTTGGCTCAGGCAAGGTGACGTCGCCCTGACTCCAGTGAACCCGGTTCATGAAAGAAGGCAGGGGGCTCTCAGCGGCGCGTCCGCCTTCGCCCTGTAGCCTGATCGGCAAAGTGCTCGGTGCAAACAGGCCCAACCATCTGGTGTCTGCAGCAGCGGAGTTGAGGTCATCAATTGTGCGCAGTACTTGGAAGCCTGCTGCCTCAGCGGCCTCCGTTACGGTTAGCGCGGCGCCTTCCATCAGAGGGACAAAGTGTTTCGCGCCACCGCCCAGGGCAAGGTCAAGCTTTGATGCCACAAGCTGCTCAGAGATAGAGCCAAGGCCGCCATTCTCTTTCATATCCGGAGAGCAATCGATGGGGATGCGATCAAAGAGCAAGGCATCGCGCATCATTGAAGGGTTTTCGCACACACGCAGGCTGATATGCGCATAGAAAGCGGCAACGGTCGCGTCGGTGACGCTGGCGGTACTTACCAAGCCGGTTTTCATTCCAGCCGCGCTCGCCAGTTCTACGATGGTGGTCAGGTCTTCGTCGGTACCCGCAGTTGTTGCAATGCGTCCACGGCTGGTCACGGTTCCCGTTGCAATAGAGGTCGCGCTGTTGGCTGAATCTGCAACATAGACCGGCAGGTCAGGCTGCATGTTGGACACGGTCAGAACCTGGGCAATGCTTCTGCGCGCCATCCTATCGAGGGTCAGTTGACCAGTTACGCCGGTGAGATAGTTTCGGGCAATGGTGATCTGATGATCATCCATGCCATCGCCAATAATCAGAATGACATTTTTGGGCGGGGAAATTTGCGCATCAGCAAAGGCCGCCTCTGATGGGATGTTTTCCGGGATATCAGCTTGTGTGCCCTGTAGTGACAGGCTGATAGCGCCAAAAAAGACGGCGCCGGACAGGATGCAGCGTTTAAAAAACTGGATACGCATGATGACGAGATGACCGATCTGTTTGTAGGCAGAGCCACTATGACCCTGATCCTAAAGGTACTGGGGACGGAGTGCCTTTTCTAGGCTTATTGTTCGCCCCAAGCCCCCACTCGGCCTGGTTAGTCCGCCCTTTCTGGGAACGAGATGAGAATACCCTCTTGCGTTTGTGTGACGGAGATAATCTGCCAATGAGTCTCGTCAAAAATAAAGGGATGTCCCTGCTCATCTTTCTCAATGATTGGAACGCGTCTCATCTGCTCAGAGCTTATTCCATCCTGATTGACGATTGCGCGTGCAAGCAGAAAACCCTGTGCAATGGTGATGTCTGAAACAAGGAGGCTCTGTTCCTCAAAGTCGCCATAGGAGGTATGAAATGTCCGGGTGCTGAGTGTGACCCCATGATCGAAAATCTGCGTCTGTGTGGTGACGTTGTCTTTCCGTTCGGATGTCGCGGCGCCCACCTGCTCTAGCTGGTTTATCAGGGACTGAAAGCCGCTTACCGAAAGATCGGGTGCCGGGAGAGGCAGCAAAGCGTCTGAGCGGGCATATGCCACCACGCACAGGGCTTCTGCTTCAATTTTCCCCTTAATCCATTCGGATCCCGACTCCATTGCCTCATCTGCAACCGTCACTTTGGCGCCGTAGGAAAGCATGTGAAGGGGAGGTAACTCGGAGTCCGGCTTTTCGTAAACGGGGGTTGATGCGTTGTAGGCATACAAGTCACCTGCCTGTGCGGGTGCTTCAAAGAACAACAGAGCCAAGAGCGAAATTAGAACTGTTGGTATGCGACTCTTGTCCATTATTTTCCCAATACGATTTCGGTCGTTATCAGGATAGAGCGGAGGGACCGCGAGCGTAAGGCCCGTCAGGTTTAACCAGTGACAGGTCTAGGCTGTTCGCAGGGCAGAAAATGGAACCAGCCGCTTTTCGTGCTCATCCCAGAGGCGAAGTTTCAGGCAGGCGAAGCTCTGCAGAAATGTAAGTCGTCTAACATTGGCGAGTTCTGGATAGTCGCGCAGTACCGCTGGCAGGCGGTAGTAAGGAATGCGACTGCTGAAATGATGCACATGATGCATGCCAATATTGGCTGTAATCCAACGGAAGCCAGGTGGCAGATCGAAATGTGAACTGCCTGTTAGCGCAGCGTCATTGAGTGACCATCCATCTGTCTCCGCCCAAAAAGTGTCTTCGAATTGATGCTGCACATAGAAGAGCCAGATGCCGACGGATGCTGCCAAAAGGGTTGTGGGCAGATAGACAAGCAGAAATGGTCCGGCGCCCACGGCATAGATCGCGAGTGCGACCAACAAGGCCGTAACTATGTTGGTCCCCATTGCGCTGATCCAATATCTGGACCCTGATCGCATAAAACCAAGCGGCAATCGGTTGCGAACAAAATAGATGTAGGCAGGTCCCAGACCGAACATCACAAGAGGGTGCCTATAGAGGCGATACAAGACCTGACGCCATTTCGGAAGCGCCAGATATTCGCGAACCGTCAGTGTATCGATGTCGCCTGTACCGCGCTTGGAGAGATTGCCGGATGTACCATGATGAATGGTGTGGCTTCGTGCCCATACGTCATAAGGCGTAAGTGTGAAGACACCAAGCGCACGTCCAACCCAATCGTTTGCCCATTTCGTGCGGAAAAATGCGCCATGGCCGCAATCATGTTGGATCAAAAAAAGCCGGAGGAGGAATAGGCCAGCAGCGACGCTGATGCCAAATGCCAACCAATAACTTATGGAGAGCGCCCACCAAGCAGCGGCCCAAAGAGCGATGAAAGGAAGGCCGGTGATGCCAAGTTCAAAAAGGCTACGTCTGTGGCTGGGCACGCGATATTTGGCGAGGGTTTTGAGCCAGTCTCTTTTGATGAGTTCGCTCGCCTCAGGATCTGGATTCTGCAACAGGGGCCCTAACTCTTCTGAAGGGGGGAGGTCAAATAGACGGTCACGACAAGCCTATTCGTGGTTTGTAGCAAAAATGTCTGAACAAATCTGTCAAACCAGATGTCTCAATTTGCTACTCTTGGAACCGGTTCTTTGGGCCAATTAGTGGGCTTTTATGTTTGCTATAGGTACAGCGTCGCTGCCGAGAGGGCAAACCCGACTAGGCTGCCGATAAGGAGAATTATCGTCGAGATGAGCCCAATCATAAAACCGCGGCTTCTCTTGTCCGCCGCCTGGTAGTATCCCAAAGCGTAGACGATACGGCCAAGCGGGTAGAAAAGGCCGACCAGTGCAGCCCACAGATCGCCGAATGTCAGCGCAAACATCCAGAGTGCTGGCAGGAATAGGAGGAGCCCCTCAACAGTGTTCTCGTGAACCCGGAGGGCGCGGAGAAATTCATCAGGTCCGGTGTTCTGGGGTGCTGGAACGCCATGCTTTCCGCGGGATTTGCCGACCTGCATCGCCATCCACATATAGATGAGGAGGGTGACAACGGTAACAATGCCTGAGAGCGGGTAGGTGAAATCCATGCTGGGCCAGCCTCTTATTTGATGCGATTCAATGCTTCATCCTAAGTGGAGAGGGCTTGCCAGCAAACCTTTTCATTTTTTCGCGACCAGCCCTGGTGAGCATGTCCCACGGCGCCTCACTCAACCAGAGATTTAAGGTCGGGCCATTGCAATGATGGGGATGGCGCATCAACCCCCATTATCTTCTCAGCTAAGGCGGGCGGCGTGCCAAATCCCAGATCCAGATATTCAAAGGATTTGAAAGGCCTGCTGAGAAAAGAAGAAGAGGTTGCAGATTTATCGTCCTCGGCCAGTGTGTTTGGGGGCACGACCGTGACGAGATAGGCACCGTGTGTGTCGTCGGCGGCGTAGGGCACGACTGTCAGATAGGTGGTGCCTAGCTCCCCGTTCTCCATCTCTTCTTCGATTTCTATGCTGGCGCCGCACTTGTGCTGCAGCATTGCCTGAACCCGCATCATGGTTGCGTATCGGCGCTCGGGAGGGATCGTATCGAGATAGGAATGTCCCATGGGATTGACCTCCAACCGTCCGTTGTGCCCTGGCCCGATAAGACCGAGTTTCACGTCGCCATCCACAATTTCCAGAATGAGGAGGTGTGGCAGGACAGATTTCAGGCTCGCTTCTGGTTTGAATTTTCCAGCTGCTGGAATGCACTCACAGGTGAGAAGAGATTTCCAATGAGCCATCAATTGGGCGCCCAATGCGATCTGTTGATCTCTATCCATGACCGGCTCCTAGACTCTCTATCTGCAACCTTAGGTGAACTCTAAAGTTTTCGGATTTCAGAAAGTTTAATGACCCTGTCGCTGGCGCTATCGGAATGATTATGTAAAACAAGACGTTAAGCCGGAGAGTGTTGAGCCAGCTAAAGTTCTTACCCAGTCTCAAGAAAAGCGAGAAAAACTGACGTGTCTGCTCCCTGGAAAGCACTGACGCTAGGTACCGGCTTTTTTGCCTTTTCACTGATCGGTATCGCCCAAGCCCTGTTTGGTCCCTCTTTGCCGGCCTTTGAACGGGCTTTTGAGCTAGGTCCCGGTGCTGCGGGGCTTATTTTAAGTGCACATTGGGTTGGCGCGTTTGTGGGTGTTTCTGGCTTGGCGTTTCGTTTGCCGGCTTATGTTTTGCGGTGGCGACCGGCTGCGGGTATTGGAAGTATTCTGATCGGAACGGTCGCTATTTCCTCAACGACCTCCTGGGAGATTGCCCTTCTAGGTGCTGCTTTCAATGGGTGCGGGTATGGGCTGCTGACAGTTGGTTTTAATGGCTTCGCAGCGGCCTCCTTTGGCGAAAGATCGCCGGTTGTTCTGAACTTGTTGAACGCGGTGTTCGGAGTAGGCGCTATTGGTGCACCTTTGCTCCTGGTTTGGTTGGGCGGACGCCCGGACGCGGCATTTTTTGCGATCTTTCTTGTGGCTTTAGTGATCTTGCCGTTTGCGTTGATGAGCGATGATCGCGGGCCAGAAGTTAGCGATCGCGGGGAAGACCTCTCCACGCTGTTCAGGCGCTATCGATGGATATTGTTTCTTATGGCGCTCGGCGTGGGCATTGAGATCTCCGCCGTTGGCTGGGGCGCGACAGTTTTGGTTGCACAGGGGGTGAGTGAAGCAGAGGCCGCCGTCTATACCTCCCTTTTTTATGTTGCTTTTACAGTGATGCGTTTGGCGGCAGTCGGGATCAGTCTTTTTGTGCGGCCGGGGTGGTTGGTAACCGCTGGGTTGCTTGTCGGGGGTGCATCCCTATTTCTGACCCTTAATGTGGCAGCTGCACCCTACGCCTTTATCCTTTCCGGCGCGGCGATATCGTTGATTTTTCCGAACATGTTTGCCTGGCTCGCCAGGCCAATGGTCGCCTCGCCGAGGCTCTCCAGCCTGCTCGTTGGCATGGGCATGTGCGGCGGCATAGCGATTCCCGCGATCGCCGGAATTGCGATTTCCTTTGGGGGCGAGCAAAGCGCATTTCTATTCTTAGGTGGGGTCGCGTTTTTTGGTGCAGGGTTGGCCGCGCTCATGATCAGGGTCCATGGTCCAGAGATAGCGGAATAAGGTCGGTTGTGTTCCGTCTAGAACGGGCAGGGGTCGGAAAAGGTCAGGCGTTTTCCACCATCGGGGTGGTGTAACGTGAGCGAGGTGCTGTGGAGTTGCAATCTTTCAGCAGCGTTGAACGCTTCGTCTGGTGCGTAAATATTGTCCCCAAGGATCGGGTGCCCGAGGCTTACCATGTGAACCCGCAATTGATGCGAGCGGCCGGTGTGAGGATATAGTGCTACGCGCGTCTTGCCGGCTTCCCGATCAAGCACTTTCCAATGGGTTTCAGCTGATCGACCTTTTTCAAAATCAATCATCTGTTTTGGCCTATTGGGCCAGTCTGTGATGATGGGCGCGCTGACGGTACCTTCATTGTCTGACATCTCACCCCACACGCGCGCTGTGTAGCATTTTGCAGTTTTTCGTTTTTCAAACTGCAGCCCCAAGTGCCGGTGTGCCTCTGGGGTCATGGCCATGACCAGAATCCCCGACGTGTCCATATCCAGCCTGTGAACGATCGTCGCTGTTGGGAATTCCGTGCGTGCTCTGCTTTCCAGACAATCGGCATGAGCGGCGGGCTTGCCAGGTACGGTCAGCAGTCCTGAGGGTTTTGAAAGGACAAGAATTTGCGCGTCCTGATGTATCACCCTCAATGCTTCCAGCGGTGGGTTGTATGTAATCGGACGTGGCGTATCTGGGCTCATGGTCGACATATACGCTTCCTTTGCCTGATCGCAAAGTTCGAGTTGGTCCTATGATCTGAGTGGGACCGGTCGACGTAGAAAAACTGTCAGTATCTTTTAAGGATAGATGTTATGCGCCGAATTCTAGCTGTTTCTGTCATGTCTGTGTCTCTCTTCCTTGTCGGTTGTGTCGGCGGGCAGGTGGAAGAATTTGACGGGACTGAGCCGCGTCTTGTCTTAGCTGAGTATTTCGCTGGAGAGAGTAGGGGATATGGCATTTTTGAAGACCGGTTCGGCAAGCTGAGGCGGGAGTTTGTGGTTGATGTGACGGGCACTGTCGACGGTGATGTGCTGACACTGGACGAACGGTTTGTCTACAAAGACGGCGAAGAAGATCAACGCATCTGGACCATTCGCAAGTTGGATGACCACACCTATGAAGGGTCGTCCCCCGACATTGACGGTGTCGCTGTCGGTAAGTCTTACGGGAACGCTCTGACCTGGGCTTACGATATTGATCTGGTCATTGACCCCGAGACAACCTGGCGCGTTCGATTTACCGATTGGTTTTACTTGCAGCCTGATGGCGTGTTGCTCAACCGCGCGAGTGTCACGCGATTTGGTGTGGAGATCGGAACCTTAACGCTTGTGTTCTTGAAGAAGTAGGCCCGCTCAGTAGTGAGGCGGTGGGGGCTCTTCGCCAGCTGTCCCCTTTTTGTTGTTGGCTTCGATACTGACTAGGCGGTCTGCCAGCAAGGTTACAGATCTCGTGAGCTTGTCGATTTCTGTCCACTGCGCTCGCACGATTTCGTTGAGCTCGTCGAGAAGCCTGGTTTGGTGTGCTACCTGCACTTCGAGATCGCCGATCCTGTTGCTCTCATCGGATGGGGTCATAATTTGTCTGTTCCAGATTAAGTGTGGGTTTTTACAAAGCGTCTTTTTTCCGAAGCGGACAGTTTCTTGAAGTCGGACTCCGCGCGGCTTGCTGCTGCTCGGTCTGGAAACTCTGCCTGGAAAAGGATGCGTTCTGGCGGAAACCCCTTGGTGAATTTGGCGCCTTTGCCACTGGCATGTGCGGCATACCGGGCATCAACGTCGACCGTGATGCCGGTATATAGCCGATCCCCGGCGCATTCCAGAATGTAGAGAAACCACGGCTTTTCTTGCATTCTAGGTGTGCCTGATGGTGATGGCCGATGGGTTCATGCTTCTGATCACAAATTACCATATCTCACGCCATTCAAAAATGACTGATGCTACCGCTGGTATCCTCCTTTCCTACTTGGTTGGCGAACTGATAGGGGAGGATGGTTGTGACCAGACTATTTCGGAATGTGGTGCTTTTGATTGTGCTGAGCGTGGTTGGGCTCACGCCTTCCTTGGCTTTGGCGGAGGGCGCTCTCGCGCCTACAGAGGCGGGCAATGAAATGACGGCCAAGCTGATTGAAAACGCAGCCGACAATGACCATCGCATGGCCTATCAGGCAGATAGCGTTGCGGGTGTCGTGGTGCTTGTTGCCGCGCTGCTCGCAGCAGCCTGGCTCAATCATGCTTCTCCCAGTCGGCGGGTTGTGGGAACGTTTCTGACTGCGGCGATGACATTGGGCATTGGCTTGATGATCGGTTGGCTGCATTTGCTTGGTGCGCTTGATCATGTTCGCCCGCCCTTTCTTCCGACCGATGACTTCAAACCCAATCTGATGAGGCTGATGGGTGTCGCGTTCACACTTGGCGGTTTGTTTTTATTGCTCGTAACCTATTGGCAAACCAAACGCAGTGACGTGTTGGCTCTGCAATCGGCAAATGAGCGGGAGCGTTATGGGCGCACAACCCGGGTCATTCATTGGACAACGGCCGTACTTTTTGTAGCGCTCATCCCGATGGGGATCTTCACTTCAATGATCCCAGAGGATGTGTGGTATCGGCAGGGATATTATGTTGTTCATAAATCTCTTGGTTTGACGGTCCTGGTGCTGGTTGCCTATCGACTCATCTGGCATTGGATAAGTCCGACACCGGTGTTGGATAGCGGCCACAAGCCCTGGGAACGCAGGTCGGCCCATTCTGCCCATGTGTTGCTCTATGTCTTGATGATCGGGTTCCCCATCACGGGATTTGTGATGTCGACCTTTGGCGGAAAATATTCTCATTTCTTCTTTTGGGATACGCCGCTTTTCTGGGCCCCGGATGCCGACCTTATTGTGCCTTGGGCGCTTCTGCACAAGCTTGCGCTACCGGTCTTGTTCTATGTCGTATTTGCCGCGCATGTAGCCGGTGCCTTGAAGCATCAGTTTGTCGATAAGCATGATGATGCCTTCAAACGCATGGTGACCTAATAGAGCGCTACCCTCGATTAGCGCAATATGGTATTTCCTTCCGGAACAGTGTTTCGGACAGTGAATGGCTAAGAAAAGAAGCGATGCGATCCGCGGGTTGGCGGGCCTTGGGGCCCGAAATGGTCCGGATGGCAGCACATTGGGAGACGTTCTTGACGGCTTGGGCGACCGGAGTTTCGGTTGGGCGCTGCTGCTTGTCGGGCTTCTCAACATGTTGCCGCTGCCCTACGGCTCCAACCTGATTTTTGGTGTTCCAGCTCTGTTCATTTCGGTCCAGATGGTGATGGGGCGCCCTGATCTTTGGTTGCCGAGATTTCTTTTGAACCGCCACCTCAAGCGGGAAAAATGGCGTAATGCAGCGTTAAAGGCGCTTCCGGTGGCGCGACCGGTGGCGCGGCTTACAAAAGCCCGCCTGTCTTTTCTTTTCGAAGGACGCGCCGAGCGTCTTCTAGGCGGCTTGCTGCTCGCCTCTGCGATCAACCTCTGTTTGCCGATCCCTCTCAGTGCCTGGTTGCCCGCCATTTCATTTGCCGTGCTGGGCATAGGGTTGATCGAACATGATGGAGCCATCGTCGCTTTAGGGGCAACGCTCGCGACGATCTCAATCCTGATATCAATCGCGATTATTATCGCATTCTATTTCGGCGTTGGGTATTTCGCGGCATAGCCTTGCGTGTCGCCTATCTGTGGCCACTCTAGAGGCTGAAGCTTTCCCCTAACATCTTCTCTGACACCTCCCATAGTTTTTGTGCTGCTTCAGCATCCTGCGCATATTCATGAACGCCTGCAAAGGGCACATCGTCTCTGGCGGGTTCGGCAATATGGCAATCCTCGCAATATTCGCCACCTTTGCCATTCAGGCTTGGGCTTGTCGCAGCCCAGACCGCTGTCGCGGCGCCGCCAGCTGGCGTTTTAAAGCCTTCGCGCACATTGCCATCATCATCGACCCATCCCATTCCTTTGATTTCGGTGTCGGACATGTCTCGTTGCAGGTTTGTCATGATGCCACCGGGGTGAACGGAGAAGGCATTCACACCTTTGCCTGACAGGCGGCGGTTCAACTCAACGGCGAAAAGCGCGTTGGCTGTTTTCGCCTGCCCGTATGCGATCCACTTGTCATAGTCGGTGGTCTCGAAATTGATATCGTCGAAACGGATCGGTGACAGGCGGTGCCCGATGGAGCTCAAGCATACGACGCGGGCAGGTGCGGCATTGACCAAGGCAGGGGCCAGCTTACATGTGAGCAGCATGTGGCCCAGATGGTTGGTGGCGAACTGGCTTTCATAGCCTTCTGGTGAACGGGTGAGGGGACAGGCCATGATTCCGGCATTGTTGATGAGGATATCCAACCGGTCATGGCTTGCGAGAAACTCTTCTGCAAAAGCCCGCACACTTGCATAGTCGATGAGGTCCATTTGGGCCACGGAAACGTTGGGGTTTCCCGTATCATCCGCGAGGCTTTTTGCGACCTCATTCCCTCTTTCGATGGACCGCACAGGAAGAGTGACGGCGGCGCCAGCTTGTAGAAGCGCTCGGGTGGTTTCCACACCGAGGCCGGAAGCCCCGCCGGTCACGATGGCTGTTTTCCCCGCAAGGCTGATGCCTTTAACCACTTCACCTGCTTGCGTGCTGTGTCCAAAATTTTCCTGTGCGCTCATTATGACCTCCCCAGATCTGTTTGTTGGTTTCATGATGCACGGGAGGCTGAGCGGGACCAGTAAAAAGCCGCACTTTTCACCCATGCGCGCGCATGGGCCTGGATTCTAGGGGTTTTTGCTGGTCAGGCCTTTGTTGACCGCGTCGAGGGCCCGATCAACAGCATCTTTGGCATTCTGTGTCAGACCACCTTTTTCGTACTGCCGTCGAGCGACAGTCTCCAGGCGATCGACCAGAGCGTCGACGCTTTCGGCGTCTTCCTTATCGAAGCTTGGTGGGGAGACATGGGAGGCTGCGCCGAAAAGGTTGATCCATTTTTCGGAGCGTTTGCCCAAATAGAGGAGGTCGTAGAATTGTCGGCCGGGTCTATCTCCACCACCAATAATGCCGATCAGCGCCGCAGCGATGGAGATGGGACTTAAGAGAAGATCCCGAAGGCCGTCCAGAATGAGCTTTCCCTGAAACACGGTGACATCGCGCATCAGTGTCCAGCGATCCACACCATCCGGCGGGACTACCCCTGCTAAATCTGTGTTGCGAGTGTCCTCATGGGTGTCATGAGGAGCTTGCTGCCCACCTGGCTCGTTTTGTTCGACCATATGACCTCGCGTGCCGTGATCTATTCCTGGTCGGATTTCCGGACAAAGGTCACAGCGTAAAAGCGTTCGCCTTCAAACAGGTCGGATGGCTCACCCATGCCCTCAATCATCTGGAACTTCCGGGGCACAATCTGGCCTTCCATGCGATACCCTTTCGCGCTCATATTGCGGCGATGAAATTCCATCGCTGCGGGCGTGAAATCCTTTGCCAAAACAGTGATGCGCTCCGGCTGGGTGTCATCGTTTTCGTCGGCCATAGCTTTACTGAAATCCTGTCATTTGGGGTCATCGAGCGGCTGGCAGTGAGCCAGGCCCGCCTCAGTTACTGGCGCTAGTATGATGTGCGCCGCTGTCTCTGTCGATAGAAGGTTCAGGCCTCAAATGCAAGAAAGGCCTGACATAGAAAAAGGGCCTCGAGATTGCCCCGAAGCCCTCCAAATTCAGCGCGAATCAGATGTTTTTAGAAACCATCCAAACCGGCATAGCGATCCCGGTGGAAGCCAGCATTGCCAAAGGTCGCGGCGGCAACGCGGGCCCGTTTCATAAAGAGGCCAACATCATATTCGTCAGTCATGCCGACCCCACCGTGCATCTGAAGGCATTCATTCGTGATGTGCTTAGATGACTCGGACAGACGCGCTTTCGCCAGGCTTGCAAGACTCGGGACGTCATTCCGGCGATCTTCCAGGGCGCTGAGCGCATCTAGGACAACAGACCGGCAGACTTCCAGCTCCGCGAACATTTCTGCTGCGCGGTGCTGCAATGCCTGGAACGAGCCGATGGGCTCTCCAAACTGGGTGCGTTCTTTCAGGTAGGCCAGTGTCTGATCAAACGCTTCCTGAATCAGGCCCATCAATTCGGCGGATACACCGATACGACCAGCATCAAGGACGGGTTCGAGCACGTCCCAGCCGCCATCGACGCCGCCGAGAACAGCTGATGCGGGGACACTTACGTCCGTAAGTGTCACGTTCGCTGCGTTGCGGCTGTCAGCCATGATGGTCCGTGTGATCTCCAGGCCGTCTGTGCCGTTTGTATCGACGAGGAACAGGGTCAAGCCGTTCGAATCATTCACCTCGCCAGAGGTGCGCGCGACGACAATAAGGGTGTCGGCCACGTGGCCATCGATCACAAAGGTCTTAGAGCCAGAAAGCTTAAAGTTATCACCATCTGCTGTCGCCGTTGTGGCGATCTGAGTTGGGTTGTGATGTGGGCCTTCTTCGACCGCCAATGCCATAATGGTTTCGCCTGCGGCGATGGCAGGCAGGATCTCCTGGCGCTGGGTCTGTGACCCGCCCAGCTGAATGGCGGTCGTGCCAAGCAGAACCGTCGAAAGAAGCGGTGTGGATGCAATGGTTCTTCCGGCCTGCTCTAGAATGACTCCGAGGCCAACTGGACCGAACTCTGTGCCGCCATAGCTTTCCGGCACGAGCACACCTGCAAAGCCCAGGTCTGCCATTTCTTTCCATGTGCTGCGGTCAAATCCGTCAGCGTTTTTCTCGTCCCGCAATTTTCGCAGGTTTGCCACCGGCAGCTTTTCCTGGAAAAACTGCGATGCTGTTTCTTTGAGGAGTGTTTGCTCCTCGGTCAGTACCAACCCCATGGGTATCCCTGTCTTTATCTAGTCGTTTCTATTTTTATGCCGTGATTGTCGCGTGTTAGCTCGGCAGGCCGAGAACACGCTTGGAGATCACGTTAAGCTGAACTTCGGTTGTGCCACCTTCGATGGAGTTCCCCTTCGAGCGCAGCCAGCTTCGGGGAGCTGACAGTTCTTCATCTGAGAAGCTGTCGCCTTCCCAGCCAAGGCCCTGTGTTCCCATCAGTTCGATGATGAGTTCGTTGCGGCGTTTGTTCAGTTCCGTTCCATAATATTTGAAGATCGACGATGCAGCGCCGGTTCCCTGGCCCGCTTTCGCTTCCTCCGTTGTGCGCTGAAGTGTCAGGCCAAATGCATGGGAGTCCATTTTTTGGCGTGCAACAGAATCGCGAACGGTTGCGTCAGAAATTTTGCCGTCTGCCTGGCCGACATAGTCCTTTGCGAGATCAGCAAGGCCCGTGCCGCCGCCGCCGCTGCCCATGCCCATGCCGGAAATCATTTCCCGCTCATGCTGAAGCAGACGTTTGGCAATGGTCCAGCCTTTGTTGAGTTCACCAACCAGATTGCCTTTTGGTGCTGTCGCATCGGTGAAGAAAGTTTCACAGAAGGGAGACGCGCCTGAGATCATGGTGATGGGACGGGCTTCGACGCCATCCTGTTCCATGTCGATCAGCAGGAAGCTGATGCCGTCATGTTTGACAGTGGTGTCTGTGCGCACAAGGGCGAAGATCCAATCTGCTTTGTCCGCGTAGGACGTCCAGATTTTCTGACCATTGACGAGGTAGTGATCGCCTTTGTCTTCACACTTGGTCTGCAGGCCCGCAAGGTCAGATCCAGCACCTGGTTCGGAATATCCCTGGCACCAGCGGATTTCGCCGCGGATGATTTTCGGAAGGTGCTCTTTCTTCTGTTCTTCATTGGCGAATTCAAGAAGTGCAGGGCCAAGCATCCAGATGCCGAAGCTCATGAGAGCCGGGCGGGCTTTGATGCGACGCAGTTCCTGCTGAAGCACTTTGTTTTCTTCTTTGGAAAGGCCGCCGCCACCATATTCCGATGGCCATTGTGGAGCGGTCCAGCCGCGGCTCGCCATAGCGTCGAGCCATTGTTTTGACTCTGGGTTCTTCCACACAGCGCGTTTCCCGCCCCAGGGACTTTCGTCCTCCGGCATGGGCGTGCGCATTGAAGGGGGGCAGTTTTCTTCCAGCCAGGCGCGGGTATCGGCCCGGAATTGCTCTAGAGCGTCCATTTGCGTCTCTTCCTGATTTTTCGTCAGTTACGTTGCAAGAAGAATAGCGCTGATGGGCCGCCAGGCAAGCGGACATTAGGTGTACGCGGTTCTATTTTGCGCGAATTCCGTAGGGGCGCTGGTTGTCAAGCGCAGGAAAGTACCGCTGATGCCTTGGCGGGCCCTTACCAACTCCCTGTCTTGGAGAGGAAGGGGGAGTAGTCGCCAAATTCAAAACGCAAGGGCAGTGTGTTCTGTGTCGCAATGATTTTGCTGGGCGTGATCTTTGTCAGGCGTTTGGCACCGTCGAACCCAACAACCTCGGGGCCGTCCCAGATGGTCTCGGCCTTTCCAGTCATGTAGACAAGCCCGTTCTTTTCAAAGTCGATAAAGAGGATCCCCGCCTGCGGGTTCATTTCAATATTGCCGAGTGTGTTGAAGTGATTGTTGCCGATAAAGTCGGGGAACAGAATTGAGCTCTCGTCGGCAATTCTTAGAAAGCCTGGCTTGCCGCCCCTATGGGAGACATCTGCTCCCATGGTTGCTGATCCGCTGCCGTCTGAGTACGCCGTGGCAATAAAGAAGGTGTCCGCTGTGGTGATCGTGCGGACTACATCTGTGTCTGACAGGTCAACTTCCCGCGCCACCGGTGTGAGGTCATGCTCTGACGGAGTGACGTAGGCGACGTCGCGGGTTTGAATGAATTTGGGACAGTTGCCAAAAGACTGATCCACGCGGATGTCAAACCCGCCTTTGTTCACTTGTGCAGCGCGCCCGTTAAACCGGTTGCGCCGTCTGGTGGCTGGTTCAATTCCCAGAACGCCGAGATAGGTGTCTTCTTGCAAGTTTTTGTCGAGTGGGTCGCCACTGAGCGCGGTTGTGTTCAGGTGAATGTGACCTGCATCCGGACTTTGAATGAAACCGGGAGAACCTGCGACCAAAGACGCCCAAGGTCTGCCTTCAGAATCGACAGAGCCCAGCAGGAGGAAGGGAAGGTTCTCGTAGAACTCACGGTGTTGATTGGGCAGGTGGTCGCGGATCACCCGTTGCCCCTGCAATTCCGTTCGTTCGCGGACACCGGCCCGTTCTTGAATGCGTCGTTCGCCTTCGTGAAAGGGCGAGGTTTCGTGTGTCCATGCTTGGGTCATCTGGCTTCCTCCTGCTATCTGACTCAGGGCTTAGGGGCGATGAACTCAACGCGGATGCCGCCCGGGATGGTGCACATGAGATGATGAATGTCGCCGCCGCCCAGTGACTCCGGCGCGAATTCAATTTCGCATCCAGGTGCAGCTTTGATCTTGCCGTGGAGGGTTGCGAGGGCTGCTCTGTCTGACACCTTCAATGCCAGATGGTGGAGACCGACAACGTTTTTCCGATCAAATGCCGTCGCGGTTGCAGGATCTTTTGCCTGCCACAGGGTGATCATGGTGGTGCCATCAGATAGGAATGCTGCTGGGTAGTCCGGGACTTCGCCAACCTGGGTGTAGCCAAGCGTGTTCAGAAAGAAGGCCTTTGTATCGGCGACGCTTGGGATGGTGAGACCAATGTGATGGGCACCCTGTGTCAGGGGATGGGATGTGGGGTTCTGAGTGTCAGTTTTTCGGGACATGATTTCCTCCTTTGAGCCGGTCGGGATGTGACTGCGTTTGGGGAAATCTGGGCCTTTTCTCAAAATGAATTAATATGTTAGTTTCGAACAATATTATTTTGAAAAACGGAACAATAGATGGATCAGTTGCGTTCTATGCGGGCTTTTGTAGCCGTGGCAGAGACGGAAGGATTTGCTGCTGGCGCTCGTGCACTGAGGCTTTCTGCGCCGTCTGTGACGCGTCTGGTTTCCGATCTAGAAGACGCTCTTGGGGCGAGGTTGTTTCATCGCACAACGCGCTCCGTAAAGCTGACAGATGCGGGCGTGCGCTATCTAGAAGACTGCCGTCGCATTCTGGCTGACCTTGAAGACGCCGATGCTCATGCCGGTGGTCGGCATGGACAGCCAGAAGGCTGGGTATCTGTGACCGGCTCCGCGCTCTTTGGACGTCTAGCCCTCACCCCTATTCTGTTTAGCCTTATGGACCGCTATCCGGCCCTGTCTGTGGCCACGCTCTTTGTCGACAGGGTGGTTCACATGATGGACGAGGGTATTGATGTGGCGGTTCGGATTGCGGACCTTCCAGATTCAACGCTGGTTGCCTCGCGGGTCGGGTCTGTGCGCAGGGTTCTCTGTGCGGCACCGTCCTATTTGGAGGCGCATGGGGACCTAACAAATGTCGCTGATCTCGACCAGCACCGGCTCATCGATTTTTCGCAAAGTCGGTCTGGTAGTCGATGGGGCCTCATGGCAGAGGGCAAATTGATCACGCATCGGCCGGAAACACGGTTGCTGGTGAACACAGCCGATGCAGCAATCGCTGCTGCTGTGGCAGGGCGCGGGGTGACTCGCGTTCTGTCCTATCAGATCGCGGCAGAGGTGGCTGAGGGAAGGTTGCAGATCATCTTGCCGGAAGCTGAGGGTCCGCCTTTGCCTGTACATGTTGTGCACAAAGAGGCTGGCCAAACCACAGCGCGGGTGCGTGCTGTGGTTGACCATCTGGTGGAGGAATTGCGGATTTCGTCCTGGCTTGATCACTGAGACAAACAAAAAGCGGCGGCCAAGTGATTGACCGCCGCTTCCTTCTGACATGTCTTTTGTTTACGCAGGAATTCCCAATTCGTTTAGCGCGAACGTGGTGACACCCTTATAGTCTGCCTTGCCGTTTGAGGCGCGGAACGGGATCGCATCGCCGACCAAAATACGCTTTGGCGTTTTGTATCCAGCGAGGGAACTGCGCACATGCTGACGGAGATCTTCCTCATTGAAATCGCCTTCACCGCTGAGTTTCACAATGCCGGTGACAGACTGCCCCCATTTCTCATCCGGCACTCCAACAACAAGCGCGTCGTCAATGGCAGGGTGGGTTTTTAGCACTTCTTCGATTTCTTCCGGGTAGACCTTTTCACCGGCTGTGTTGATGCAGACAGAGCCGCGGCCTAACAGGGTGAGCGTGCCGTCTTCTTCTACGGTGCACCAGTCGCCTGGGATTGAGTAGCGCACGCCGTCAATTGTCTTGAAAGTCTTGGCTGTCTTCTCTTCATCTTTGTAATAGCCGACAGGGATTGGGCCGGTCAGGGCGATGAAGCCCGGTTTGCCGGAGCCTGGTTCGACGAGGTTGTCTTCCTCATCAAATACTTTGCAGCGATCACCGATCTGGAACTTGGCGGTGCTGATGACACCGTCAGCAGTGGTGAGGGAAGAGCCAAAGCCCAGTCCTTCGGAAGACCCAAAGCTGTCTGTCATGATGGCCGTCGGCATGTGTTTCAGAAGGCCCTGCTTTACTTCCATGGACCACATCACCCCAGAAGAGATGAGTGTTTCCATGCTGGAGAGATCGTATTTTCCAGGGTTTTCATCGAGTGTTTTCAGCAGTGGTTTCGCGAAAGCATCGCCAACGATGGCAGCACTTGCCACTTTGTGTTTATCGATTGCCTCCAGCATTTCTTCCGGGTTGAAAGAGGGATGACTGAGAGTGACAACGCAACCGCCATTCATCTGATTGCCAAGAGCGGTGAGCAAGCCCGTGCCGTGCATGAGTGGGCAGGCTGGGATCATCTTGCCAGCTGGCCCAACCTCTTTAATTGCCGCCTGCAGCTCGTCGAGTGACTCCGGCACCGGTCCCAAACGGCGCAGGGCATTGAGCTGCGCTTCGCGCATATCATCATGGCGCCACATAACCCCTTTTGGCATGCCGGTTGTGCCACCGGTATAGATAAACAGTTGGTCGTCTGGTGAGCGCTGAATGTCGAGCTGCGCGCCGTCGCCAGTGGTGGCAAGGGTTTCGAAATCCTCGGCGAAGGATGCGGTGGTTCCGTCTTCTGTTACTTCGATAAAGGTTGCGACCTTTGTCAGGCGGTCCTTCAGCTCTTCAATGATGTGTCGAAACTCAGAACCGTAGATGACGGTTTGGGCGTCAGAATTGTCAAAAATGTAGAAGACTTCGTCAGCTGTGTAGCGGTAGTTGACGTTCACATGGGTCATCCTCGCTTTGAAGCTGGTCGCGAGGGTCTCCATATATTCCGGGCGATTGCGCATATAGAAGGCTAGCTTGTCGCCGGGCTTTGCGCCGCGCTCAATAAGGCCACGGGCGATGTTGTTGGTGCGTTTGGTGGTTTCGCCCCAGGTGATCATACGATCCCCATGGATCATTGCTGGCGCATCTGCCGGCAGCATTGGCGCAATCGTGTCGAGTATATCGCCGTAGTTCCAGGCCATATGGTCCTCCCCGTTCGATGTGTGCGGGCCTTATTCGCCCTTTGGGGGCAAATATACCGCGCCACACGACAAGGTCACGCGAAACAGTGGGTCAAGCAGCTGCTTTCTGTCGGCGCTGTTTTAGGGCTGCGATGAGACGGACCAGAAGAGCGCCGAAGACCAAGGCGGACCCGACGACACCTACGGCGAATAAATCTTCCGTTATGTCTCCACTCTCACCGCCCGAAAGGCGCCGCATATAGGTGATCAAGAAGATGAACCAGAGGTAGTGGAGACCAATCGAGTGTATTCGCCGCCAATTAGTGCCGAGCGTTTTAACGGCTCGATCGTTGGATGTCGCCGCCATGACAAACATCAGGGCATAGGCCAGGCCGCCGCCGATCAAGGTCGCCGCGTCGGGTGATATGCCCAAATAGATGAAATAGCTCGTGAGGGCCCCAAGGTGAATGGTGTGGGCGAGGGCGAAGTTCAGACCGAGATAGCGTCTATTCCTCTGTAACCAGCGCGTGACGTCAGAACGCCAGAGCGTCGTCAGTGGTCGTGCCAGGTATGCCAGTAGGAAGAGGGGGAAGCTCACCCGGACGGTATAGCGTGCCGCAAGCTGCAGGCCTCGCTCGCTCATGCCGAGCAGCAACAAAGGCCCAATGACTGTCGTCAGCGACGCGATCAGGGTCACGGCAAAAAGCCATGTGGGGGTTTTTCTTGATGCAGCCATGCCTATCTCCCAGATCAAAATCATACAGCTTGTATGATTTTGATCGTGTATAGTCCGCTAGAGATTTTCATACAAGCTGTATTTTTATGAACGCCCCTGCAAAAAAGCCATCGCGCAATTACACCAAGCTGTTGAAAGCTGCTCGCGCGCTCTTCGTCGAGAAAGGCTATGCAGAGACGGGAACGGAGGAGATTGTTGCTCGTGCCGGCGTCACGCGCGGTGCGCTTTATCATCAGTTTTCTGACAAGAAGGATCTCTTCAGGGCGCTTTTTCTCGACATGTTGAATGAGGTTGCGCTGGAGCTGTTCGAGAAAACGATGGACGAGATTACCCATGACCGGGAGGACCTGGTGGTGGGCACGCGGATCCTGCTTGATCTCTATAGCCGGGAAGACATCAAACAGGTCATCTTGCTGGACGGTCCCGTCGTGCTCGGATGGGAGGCTTGGCGCGAGCTCCAGGAACCTCTGAATAAGGCTCTTGTAACGCATTCACTGGAACATCTGGTGGAGGAAGGCATATTGCGAAAGCAACCTCTTGAACCCTTAGCTGATCTCATCGGGGGGTCGCTTATGCAGGCGGGGCTTGCGATTGCAAACGCAGACGATCCGAAGGCGGCACGAAAGATTTATGCAAAAAGCCTTGAGGCACTGCTCGCACCAATCGCTGCAGCCAAAAACTAGACTGCTCAGCAGTCAGCCTGCTCGCCGCTGCAAACTGATGTGCTAACGGCCAGTTGGATGGGGACACCCTCAACGCTCAAGCGCTCAATTGTCGCCAGAAACTCGTTGTCCACACGGATGGCTGTATTCGGATTGAACCGATCATCGAACGGAAAGCCCGTCTGATGGACTACCGGATTGAACCGCGTTGAGTTCACCCCAATAGTGAAGACGTCTGATGGTGTTCGAAGAAGGAGAGGCCCTCCTGACCATCCAGATATCATGTCGCAATCATGATTGAAGACACGGGTATCACCAAAATTGTGACTTCCGCTTCGCTTGTGCCTGGGGCCGCAATTTTCAGACATGAGCATGGGAAGGCGCTCACCATTGTGGCCTGCGAGCTGGATGCGTGCCCCTTTCGTGCGGTGCTCTTCGAGGGTTTTGAGATCAACTGAGAGAGGCATTGGGAGCGGCGTATCCGTTGAGACGCGACCCTCAACCACAGCGACGGCCCAATCGTCGTTCCATCCTTTGCCGGGAGTAGATGTTCCGACCATCACATGGGTGATGGGCAAGGCGCGTGTCGGGTCACCTTCGGGTAAAAAGGAACAGTCCTGCCAGCGATCTCCTTCTTTGGTGAAGAAGGCGTGGGCGACGGTGGTGATCACCTCATGCTGACGGTGTGGGTTTGCATCCGGCGTGGTGATGAGGCTGGCAGTTGGGATGCGTTTGGTGTTGGCGCAGGCGATGATGCCGACAAATCCCATTTGATCATCCGGCGTGATGAGGCGCCGGTCGTCAACTTCAAAGACATTTGCGTGTGACTGAATGTTGAGGAGAAGAAGGAGCGTGGCCGCAGTGAACAGACCAATGGCAAGGCGATTGCGCCATTGAAAAGCCCGTTCAGAATAAGACCGTTCCACACTCATGGAATGACCTAGCCCCATGGTGACGTAAGGTAAGAGTCTAACACGGGATTGGTAAATAAAAAGGGCGACACCCTCCGGTACCGCCCGATTTTACGAAATTGTGATCGCCTGTTTTGGCGCGGTTATTCGGCCGCCGTCATATTGTCCAGCGACATGTATTTGTTGGTGTTTCCGTTCAATTCACGAAGATATTTGATGCCTTCTTCAGCAATATCGTCGCCAATCATCCGGTCGCCTTCCTGGTGAAGCTCTTTCATATCGATGAAGGCGGCATAATTGGCGGAGGTCCGGTCCGTGATGACCCCTGCTTTCAGAAGGGTTTTGATAAGAACACGGAAGATGTTTGTCGCTTCCATCATGTCTTCGCGAACCGCAGCGTCTGTCATCGCCTCCATGAAGGCACTTTGGACCCACTCCCAATCCAGACCGACAGCGGCGTAGATGTGCTTCTTTTGCTCCGGGCTACCCAGATTGTAGAGAAGCACCTGAAAGACCTCCCAGGCCCAATCTTCGATCTGGTTTCGCTCATCTTCGGAGAGTTTGGGGATGGTGCGATCCGCCCAGATTTTTCCGAACTTATGGTGGAAAGCTTCGTCGGTCATGGTGAGCTGCATCAGCTTGGTCATGACGGGGTCATTGGATTGCTTGTAGAAGGTTGCAAAGGCGCCCATGGCGAGGCCTTCAACGAGCATCTGCATGCCAACAATCTTCTTCCAAACGAGCGGGGATAGAACGAGTTCTGTTAGAAGGTCCCCAAGAGCGGGGCCTACTGCGACAGGCTTGCCCCACCTGGCTTTAATGTAATTTGAGAACCCAGCGACATGACGGGCTTCTTCGCGGGTCTGGTTCGCTGCATATTCCTGTGCGCCAGGGTCTTTCAGGATATGACAGAGGCTCGCTGAGAGAGCTAGGGCGCCTTGCTCGCCATGCAAAATGGACGAAAGCGACCATTGCACATCCAGGTTTACCAGTTTGATGCGCTGCTTCTCATCGATCTTGTCATTGATGGCGGTTTGCAATTCAGCAAGGCCGATTGGATCAACCAGGTATTCGTTCTCCATATCGAACGGCTGGCTGAAGTCCACAAATTTCGGGTCCTGTGGGTCCCAGAAATGATCGTGTGTCGCTGAGATGATTTTGTCGAAGGCTGTCGAGCGACTGCCGTACCGCTCCACCTCCATCATTGCCGGAAAGTCATCCGGCGCGACGGCTTCATAAGCACTATCAACTGTGATGTTGGTCTGTTCAGTAGACATGGCACTCCTCCAAGGCATCCTGCGGAACGGTCCTGGAAGTGAGCCTAGCCGCAAAACATGGTGGAAGGCAAAAAAATGACGGGCCAGTCACCTTAGGCCTTCAGTGTCTATTTTGTGCGGATGAGGCTCGGCCTGCGAATGGCGTCCAATGGCAGTATTTCTGCGGTGGTTTTGGGGGGCTGTGCCTCATTATGCTGGCTTGGTGCCTGATATAGTTCGTGGGTTTCCCTGCGCCGGTCGGGACCCAAATAGGTTGGTGTGCGGACAAAAAAGCTGGGATTGCTGACAATGGCCACCAGGCGTTCGTAGAGCGTTTGCCAGGAAACGGGTTTTGCCAGGTATTCCGTCACACCACTTGCCCGTGCCTTCTCGACATGTTCCTTCTCCTGGTGGCCTGACAGCATGAGGATGGGGACGTAAGGGTTCGGGTTGTCTGGTGCCGTCCGAATGCGGTTCGTCAGCTCATAGCCATCCATAGGCACCATGGCGCCGTCTGTTATGACAATGTCGGGCGCTGATTCCATATAGAGCGCCAAACCCTGCTCACCGTCTCCTGCGATTAGAATGTCGGTAATGCTCATGGCTTCCAAAAGCGCTTGAAGCAGCGTTCGCATTTGTTCGCTGTCTTCGACGATCAGAATTCTTAGGGGTGCGAGGCTTGTTTCCGTCATCTGGTTACCCTCCTGCTTTTTCGTCTGGCGCCGGCATTTGCAGCTGATCGGCGGCGCCGTCCAGTCTATTCAATACCAGTTGTGCGAAAGCGCCTTCGGGCTCCGGCGATAGATTGGCGACCTGATTGAGGGCATCGATATGGTCATCAATTGCGGGAATGGCGTGAGGTGTCTGATCGAACAGCGCGCATATTCTTGTCGCTATCTGACCTGACAGCGAACGCCCAAACGTGCCAGCAACACCGCGAATGTCATGGGCGATGTCATAGATTTTGGCCCGTGTGTCCTGGGTGCCGGATTTCCAATCAATATACGCGCGTTCTAGATCGGCGACATGCGTTAGCAGAACTTTCGTGTAGTCCTGCTGCAGCACCGACACAACATCGTTGATCCGTGTCAGGATCCGGGGGTCCATGCGCAAATGCGCATCGTCGGTGGCGAGGCCTTTGGTCTCGGCGATTGACGGGACAGGAACGATTTCAGGTGGTCCACCCAAAAGAGACCGTATAGCGACATCCGGCTTGTGTTGCATGTTAAACCCTTACCCTGAACCGAAAGCATCCCCTGATCTTCCGTTGGGCATACAAAAAGGTTAGTCGGTCAAGGTTAAAAGTCTGTCGGCAAACGTGGTTGACCAATCGTTAAACGAGCAGATCAGTGCCCGGCACCTGTCGGTATCGTGGCTGTCGCTGCCTCTGGTCCAAAGTCTTGATCAAGGCGGGCGAGACGTTCTGCAAGGACAGCGGAACTGTCTGCGAAAAGGTCTGCGATCCGAGAAGCCGTGCGTCGCGCGGCATCGATTTCAGCGATGGTGCGTTCGATTTCAACCTGACTGGCAAATTCTTCATGTGGCAATGTGAGGTCCAGACCTTCGGTGTCGGTCGTCAGGTTTGCGACATGGAGGGCGATTGATGCGCGTTCCTCTGAGTCAAGTTTGATCTCGTAGGTATTTCTTTCGCCATCTAGTAGATTCATGCCGTTATGTTCCGCCCGCGCAACCGTATTGGAAATGGTTTGCAGGAGCGTGATATAGCGGTTTGCGATAAGTGCCCTGCGGCCAACACTTTCTGTTTCCCGGGCCGTTGCGGTGAGGAGCTCAGCTTCCACCAACAGGTCAGCAACCACATCAATCGCGAGGATCGCGGTTTCAACAGTATTGAGTGCGGTGGCGATTTCTGCACCTGCCTTCGCGACCTTTGCCGGAGCACCTGTCGCCATGCTTTTCATCACACGGGTGACGGCTTCACCGCTAGAGACCGAAGGTACGGTTGCCTCTGCAGGATTGCCCCGCTTGCCGACAAGTTTGCTGATAAGCCCCATATCCGTCGTTCCTTTACCGCCACAGTCGGTTTCCGACTTGTGACGCATTGCACTTGATGGACGGTAAATGCAGCAGGGTTTACAGTTTATGAACAAATCATCCCGGCGAGGCCCAAACTGAATGCGACTCTTATCCCGTCTCTATCCGTTTGCGCGCTTTTTTTTGCGGATTTACTGGCGTTTTTCCCGTCCACTGACGGCGGGTGCCCGCGTTTTGGTGATAGACGAAGAGGATAGGGTTTTGCTTGTCCGCCACACCTATATGCCCGGCTGGTACCTGCCGGGTGGGGGCGTTGATGGCGGCGAGACCATGCGGGCTGCTGCAGAGCGGGAGCTTTGGGAGGAGGTCGGCGTGACCCCCAAAGAGGATCTTGAGTTCTTTGGCGTTTACGCCAACTTCGCGGAATTCAAGTCAGACCATGTCTCTTTGTTCGTGCTGCGGGCTTTTGACATTGAGGCGCGGCCGAACCGGGAAATCGCGGAGTTTGGTTTTTTTGCTCCCGATCTCTTGCCTGCTGAGACAAGCAAGGCAACGCGTGTACGGATCCGTGAAGTGATGGAAGGGTTGGCGCCGCCGGACCATTGGGCGGTTGACTGAACCGGCGGGCGCTGAACTCTATCTCGACTAGGCAGATGGTTTTCTATCCCGCCAGGGCTTTGCCTCCTCCAGCTGCGCGGCCAATCTGATCAGGGTTGCATCTTCGCCAAAACGTCCTGTGAACATGACGCCAACGGGCAGACCATCCGGCGTACAATGAAGGGGAACGGACATGGAGGGTTGGCCTGTCATATTGAACAAGCCTGCGTAGGGCATGATCTTTCCCAGGTTTGTGAGGTAGGTGCCCACATCCTCCGTCATCATGTCGAGCACGCCAAGCTTTGGTGGAGGTGTTCCAAGCACTGGGCAAAGGTAGATGTCGTGATTTTGCATGAACATGCCCATCATTCGGCCCATCTGATGAATGAAGAGGGTGGCGGCAGCATAGTCTGTGCTTGTGTTGCCTTTGGCGGCATTGGCCATCAACCAGGTGATGTGTTCCACATCGTTTTCGGTAAGGCTCCGACCGAGGGCTTCCCCGCGCTGTTGGAGTGTTAAGGCGACATTGGCGCCAATGATCGTGGCTTGCGCGTTGCCCATGGCCTCAGGGTCGATTGAGGGCGCCGCTTCGACAACTTCATGGCCAAGTGACTCGCAGAGTTTTGCTGTCTCAAGGATGGATTTCTCAACTTCCGGGTCGGGCTTGGTGCCGTCGCTGCGTTTGGTGTTAAACGCAATGCGCAGCTTGCCTGTGGGCGCGCCGACTTCCTGCAGGAAGGGGCGTTCCGGTTCGGGCGGCAGATAGGGATCTCCCGGCGCCATGCCAGTTGTTGCGTCGAGCAGGGCAGCACTGTCGCGGACCGTCTTGGACACGCAATGGCTGATGGACATGCCTGCCCAGCCTTCTCCCCGGTCAGGACCGGCTGGAGTGCGTCCTCGTGTGGGTTTTAATCCAAACAGTCCGCAGGCAGAGGCTGGAATGCGGATAGAGCCGCCGCCGTCAGACGCATTCGCCAAGGGTAGAATACCAGCAGCCACAGCTGCTGCTGCGCCACCCGATGAGCCCCCCGGAGAATATTCCAGACCCCAAGGATTGCGTGTCGGGCCATAGAGGCGGGGTTCGGTTGTCCCGGTCAAGCCGAGTTCAGGGGAGTTTGTCTTACCAAAGAGGACGAGACCTGCGTCAAGATAGCGGTCAGTCAGCGTGGTGTTGTGATCGGCCACATAACCTTCGAAGGCGCCGGACCCGTAGGTGGTGACGGTGCCCTCCCATAGAAGATGGAGGTCTTTCAGGAGGAATGGGACACCTTTAAACGGACCGTCCGGCAAACCGTCAGATATGAGCTTGCGGGCTTCGTCATAATGTTTGAGAACCACTGCGTTGATCTTGGGGTTGATTGCTTCGGTGCGTTCAATAGCTTCCTCCAGCAATTCGGTTGCAGTCACGTCACCCTGTGCGACGCGCTGCGCCAAACCCAGCGCATCATGTTCTTCATATTCCTTGAAATTGCCCACGGTTCTCTCCCCATATTTCGTCACTCTTGTTTCAGGAGAGTGTAGGAGGTGGATCGCGATAAGTCACATTCGCGAGAGGTTACGATGACTTAACAATCAAGCTTCCGCAGGAGGCGTAGTCTTTCTATGGTTTCTTGAAGGAGAAAAATGATGAACCACACTCTTGCAGGATTTTTTGCTGCCCTATCCCTCATGCTGCCGCTGGGTAGCGTGCAGGCTGCATCGGAATTCACTCCTGATCAGCTTAGGTCTCTTAACAATGATCACACACGCATTGTGCGGCAGGCTCAGCGTGTCTGTTCCGTTGGGCCATTCACCGGTGTCGTGAGGCGGGCTCAGAATAAAGGCTGTATCACTGGCGAGGTTGAGCGTCACGTACGGTCGGCGGAGAATACAAACATGCTGACCTTCCACCAAACGCTTCCCCTGCGGTATCGCTATAGTTCACAGCGTAGCTTTGGGCAGGTCGAGCGCCATTTTCACTAAAAAGGCCGCCGACAGTTTCGTGTCGGCGGCTTTCTTGAGCATGAATTAGGAAGCTTAGATTGGTTCCCATGTGAACACGGACGCAGTGTTCCCTAGGTCAGTCATATCGCCCTTCATAGCCGGGAAGCCGTGCGACAGAAGTGTCTCTGGTGTCCAGCCCTCAAGCCGGGTAACCCCACGCACGGGACGGGGTTGGCTGAAGAGGAATACTTCGTTGCCGCGGACGGAGAAGATCTGGCCGCTCACGTCGCATTCAGGTGCGGAGAGACCGACGGCGAAGTTTGCCACCTGGTCAGCACGCATGGCGTTTTTCATGCGGTCAACACGTTGCGCGGATGCTTCGTCTTTTACAGGGATGGTTGCGATCATGCGTGTCCAGGCGAAGGGGGCGATGACGTTCGAGCGAACGTTTTTCATGGCACCTTCCATAGCGATGATGCGCGACAGGCCAACGATGCCCATCTTCGCAGCGGCATAGTTGGCCTGGCCAATGTTACCGATGAGACCGGATGTGGAGGTGAAGAGTACGTAGTTGCCTTCTTCCTGCTTGCGGAAATGCTCCACTGACGCGCGGGTCATGTTGTAGGAGCCCTTCAGGTGAACCTCCAACACAGAGTCCCAATCTTCATCTGGCATTTTGTGGAACATGCCGTCCCGCAGAATGCCGGCCGGGCTGATGATTGTGTGGAGTGCGCCGAACTCATCCATAGCCTGCTGGATCATGTTTTCAGCACCACTTTTAATCGCGACGCTGTCTGAGTTGACGACGGCTTCGCCGCCAGCGGCTTTGATCTCGTCTGCGACCTGCTGGGCTGGGCCGGCACTGCCTTCGTCTCCACCAGCGACGCTACCTCCCAAGTCGTTCACGACAACTTTGGCGCCCTGGCGCGCGGCAATCAGTGCGCATTCTTTGCCAATGCCGTTTGCAGCCCCGGTCACGAGCACAACTTTTCCTTCAAGCAATCCCATCTGCGATCTCCCTGTTCCTATTTCTGTCTGCCATTCCGTGAGAGGTGTTGAAATGGCATATTCATTGGCGCTGAAGCTACCCGATGGCACCCCAATGGGGCCAGTCTTTTCCCCGTTTTTGACCGTGCAGGGGGCGTTGCCGTCGCGAAAACGGTGTGCGCCAAGTCGGTTTTTCTGGACGGCCTCAGTTTTCCCTGCTACCCCACCGTCTTCGCAGCCGGTTGATGTCTTTTGGTTGATCGCATTTCTGGGCGCTGACGTATTTCAGCTTCAACTGGAAATGCTCTGGGCCTGCGAATTTGAGGACGGCAAGATGATATTGGCGAAAGCCCATTTGCGACGACGACGTACCGAGCGGGGGACCAAATCCCTCGACCTTCGCGCGCGTGTGTCTGCCTTCCTCTAAACGGCTGGAGACAAGTCCAGACAGGCGCCGCTCAAATGCTTGCTGTTCTTTAGCCGTTTCGAAAGATTACTTCCATGGTGTTCGACATCCTTCCGGAAAACCCGGCACACGAAGCCGATATCGAAGCTTTGCACGACCTGAGTTTTGGCCCAGGGCGGTTTGCCAAAACTGCCTACCGGATGCGCGAAAGCGTCGCGCCCATTGCTTCCCTCAGCTTTGTCGCGTTTGCGACGATTGACGGTGTTTCGCGAATGGTGGGTAGCATTCGGTTTTCCCCACTGGTGATTGGTGGAGAAAAAGGGCTATTGCTTGGCCCGCTGGCGATGGACCCTGTTGTGCGGGGGCAAGGAGGGGGGCTTGATCTTATGCGTACTGCGCTTGATGCCGCTCGTGCCGAAGGCCATCGGTTTGTCATTCTGGTTGGAGACGCCCCCTATTATGCAAAGGTCGGCTTCAAGCAGGTGCCACCGGGCAAGATAACCTTGCCCGGGCCGGTCGATAAGACCCGCCTCCTTTACTGCGATCTGGCGCCTGGTGCATTTGATGCTGTCTCTGGGCTTGTTGAAAAAGGCCTGTGAGCCTTCTGGCTACCTGCTTTCGCGTCGCCAGCCGAGAAGCAGGAGGCCGATCATCAGGGGCAGCGCAATCAGCGGTGAGAGGAGAGGGACCTGGGTCACGGCATGCAGAACATAGCCACCGTTGCGCCGTAGGCCTGCCCAAGCATCCCCTGCGGAGTCACGTCCAGGTCGTACGCTGCGTAGCGTTGGGGCTTCACCTAACTCGTCTACCCAGAAAGTCCCGCCGCTGCTCTCAGCGATCAGATCTTTCAGCGGTTCATCGGTTGAGCGGACATCTTTGAATTCTCGCGGGTTTGCCGGACCGACAGCCGCCACCGCTTGCAGCGCGGAGTCAGCTACTTGATGAAGGCCGATCTCATCAGTCGCAATGTTTCCGGTGAACCGCCCCGGTGCTGTCTCTGAAAGGGTAAGTGTCTCTGTCGCTCCGGATGGCAGTGTGACAGTGACCTGCTCGGCTTCAGACGACATGGTCCTTCGTTCAATGGTCAGGCTACCCTCATTGCCGGTGGCCAGGAGGCGTTCTTCTTCCAGGTCTGGTTCTTTCATCAACCAATGAGCCAAGCGCCTGAGCATCTCTGCCTGAGGTCCTCCTCCTTCAAAACCGCGTGCCCAGAGCCAGGCGTGATCGGATAGAAGTTGCGCAACCCGTCCTTCCCCCACTGTGTCGAGCACCATAAGCGGCCGCCCCTGAGGCCCCTCCATGACGGCACGCCCGGAGGTCTGGGCTGCTTCGATGAGGCGGAACCAACGGCCCCAGTCCGGTGGACTTGTCTCGCTGCCCGGCAGTGCTGCCGTCACGGGATGCCTGCTTCCGTCTTCTGTTAGCGTGGCTCTGAAGCCTTCTTCGACAATCTGTCCGGTTGGTTGTGCGGGAAGAATTCCAGCCAATGGGGTGCGATAGATGGAAAAGGGTGAGGCGAATGCGGGGCCGGCTGCGGCCAGTACAGCCCCCCCATTTTCCACATAGCGGGCCACATTTCCGAGATAGACGATGGGCAATACGCCGCGGCGGCGGTAGCGATCAAAAATAATCAGATCGAACTCATCCAGCTTCGCAGAAAAAAGTTCTCGGGTCGGGAAGGCGATGAGGGACAGTTCCGAGATGGGTGTGCCGTCCTGTTTCTCAGGTGGCCGAAGAATAGTGAAATGTACGAGGTCTACGGATGGGTCGGCTTTCAAGAGATTGCGCCAGGTTCGCTCGCCTGCGTGGGGTTCGCCTGAGACGAGCAGGACGCGCAACCTGTCTCGGATGCCTGTTAAAACCAGCGTGGCCTTATTGTTCTGAGCTGTCAGTTCGTCAGGCAGCGTCGCTGCGATGATCTCCACCACATTCTCGCCGCCATGCGGCAGCGCCAGCGCCGTTGTTGTTTCATTTCCTGGTGTGACACTGAGTTGATGTACGCGTTCGCCATTTAGTCGTACTTCGACGCTTACCGGTTGGGTCTGGTTGCCACCCTCTTCATCAACACGAAAGCGAATGGTGATGGGCTCACCGACAATGCCAAACCGGGTTGCTTCCTCGACAATGAGTTTGCGGTCCTTGGCATCGGGGGTGCCTACAAGGACGCCATGCAAAGGCGCATCTAACCCCAGGGATGCAAGACTGGCGGGCGCATCATGTACCTGTCCATCGGTGACGATAAGAACGCCTGCTAGCCGCTCCCGAGGGACATCTGCGATGGCGCTATCCAGGGTGCCGAATAGAGCGGTACCGCCGTCTTTTGCCGCTTTGTCGCTCTCCACAACTCGAACATCGAGATCTGCGATCAGGTCTAACTGGCTCCGCAAACTACTCACAGCTGCGTCGCGGGTCTCAGACCTCTCGCCGAGTTTCATGCTGGCGCTGTTATCAACAAGGAGCACGGCCACATCGTCAATCGGTTCGCGATCTTCCTCCCGAAGGGTTGGGTTGGCTAACAGTGCCAGCAGCACGGCGAAGGCAGCGGCGCGATAGATCGTGCCAGGCGCCCTTAGCCAAGCAGCGCCCAGAGTGGCGGCTATGGCGATGATGCTAAGGCCCAAAAGCCATATGGGCGCGATGAGCGGATCTGTCACAAGGCTCCAGCTCATATTATTGGCCCAACCGTTCTAGGAGGGCTGGAAGGTGCACCTGATCGGCTTTGTAGTTTCCGGTAAGCGCGTACATAACAATGTTCACGCCGGTCCGTGTGGCGATCTCTCTCTGGCGTTCGCCGCCAGGTACTGCCGCATAAAGCGCCCGCCCGGACGCCTCTCGTGCCCAGGCGCCCGCATAGTCATTTGATCCGATTAGTATAGCCGAGACGCCATCATTGCTTGTGGAAGTCGCTCCATCATCGCTGCGGGCACGTTCGATCCAAAGATGTCCGCCGTCCCAGCGCCCGGGAAAATCTGCGAGCAGATAAAAGGCTTTTGTCAGGACGTGGGTGTCGGGCACCGGTTCGAGAGGGGGAATGTCGAGTTGCTCCAATAGGTCGCGTAAGGCCTGGCTCGATTTGGTGGTGAGACCCTGAATGGTCCGGTCCTGATCTCGTGTGTCGAAAAGGATGGTCCCACCCTGGCGCATATAGGCCTCGATCCGCGCCAGGCCAGCTGCCGATACATCCGATTGAAATTCGCTGACAGGCCAATAGAGGAGCGGGAAGAAGGCAAGCTCGTCCGTCTCGATATTTACCCCTATGGGAGCGCCGGGCTCCAGCGCGGTGCGTCGGCGGAGCGTGTCGCTCAGTCCCGTGAGGCCTGCGCGGCTTAGCTCGTCCAATTCGCCATCACCGGTCAAGACATAGGCGAGGTGGGTTTCAAGAACAGCTGCGAGAGCCGCTTCGTCGCTTTCTGATGCTTCAGATGCGCCGGGATTGGAGATGAGCAGCAGGGCTGCCAAGCCCAGGGCCGCAGGTTGGGCTCTGGCGAAGTGCTTTCGTGAAAGCCGGCCACTCAAGATGAGCGCTGCGATGCTATCTGCCAGCAGCAAAAGGAACGCAATCGCGAAGACGGGGGCCTTGAGGTTCAATTCGTTGCCACCTGTGAATGTTCTGCGGGTCGTCACACCCTCAAGGTCGGGAAGGGGCGTAAGTATGGTCTCGGCATTTGTGAGGTTAAGGGCCCGGGCAGACCCTGCATCGCCATAAAGGCCAGGCGGGTGCAGAGCAGTTGGACTGATCGTTGTCAGGTCAGCCCGTGGGATTGGTGTTGTCCAGGGCGGTGGCGTTGTGAAGGTGCCAAAGGCGTCAAGGGTCGTGCGGGGCGCAAGCGTCGCGTTTGAACCTGGTTCCTGCGTGGTCGCTGTTCCTTGGGCGAGATCGACCAAGCGGCGGAGCATATCCACATAGAGCCCCGACAGAGCCAGGTTGGACCATTCTGCATTGGCGGTCACGTGGAAGAGCACAATCCATCCGTCTCCATCGGCGCGTGCCGTGACGAGCGGTGTGCCGTCTTTCAGTTGCGCCCAGACGCGACCGGCCAGATTGCCGCGCGGGTCCGCCAGAACCTGCCTTTTTACAGTGACGTCAACGGGGACATTGATGCCTGTAAAAGGACTGTCAGCAGCGAACGGTGCCAGCGTTTGTGGTTCTGTCCAGGAAAGCGCGCCACCGAGCTCTCGTCCGCCAGACCGCAGGGGCACGGGAATGAGTGGGTCAGCTTGGGCAGCAAGACGAGGGCCCGCAAAGCGCACCAGCACGCCGCCGTCCTTTATCCACTCTGATGTCACTTCGACATCTGGTGGCGACAGGCGCCCAAGATCTGCCAGCAGCAAGACAGAAAGCGGTTCAGCCAACAGTTGCGCGATTGGGCTGACATCGCCTTCCTCGCTTGCAGGTGTACGAACGTCGACAAAGGGTTCAAGGGCCCGTTCGAGATAGTAGAGGTCTGACAGAAGCGGTTGGTCTTTCGCTCTGCCCGACACCATGCCCAGGGTGCGCCGCCGCCAGCGTTCATCCAAGACCAGGGTGCTTCCTGCGGTGGCATTGCTGCTTATGGCGATGCGTGCAATCTCGTTTCTAAGCTCCAGGGGAAGATTAAAAACCGCTTCCGTGCGCAATTCATTGTCTGAAAACAGGAAGGGTGCACGTCCAAGAGGGCGGCCATCAATGGCGAAGGCGGTGATGTCTCCCTGGTGCAGGGCCGCCTTGTCAGCTCGGATGACCGGCACTGTGACGGTGCCTGTTCCCGTCGCCGGTGGCAGAAGGGCGAGTGCCTGATCGCTTGCGGGGGGCTCAATGAGTTCAATTTCAGTCCCAAGGGATGACAGGTAGGTTGCCAGCTCGTTTGCTTCACCACCGGCTAACCCGTCAGAAATCCAAATGGCCTGACTGGGTATTTCTGACAGTGTTTTGAGCTTCTCGATCAGAGCTGAACGGTCCACATTTAGTGGCTGGGGCTGAATGGCACCTAAGCGGCTCTCTGCCTCTGAGGATCCTTCAAAAACAAAAGCGGCGGGTGTGGCTTCAGGGGCAGAGCCGATGACGGCGACACGGCGATCATCGCGGGCGGCTTGTGTGATCAGGCTGGTCGCCAGGGCCTGGCGCTTTGACCAATCTGCGGCAGAAGCCCAGCCATTGTCGATGATGAGGAGCAGCGGGCCGGCGCCTTCAATGCGATCAGCTGGTCTCCACAGCGGTGCTGCAAGTGCGATGATGACAAGAGCTGCCAATGTCAGTCGCAATATCAGCAGCCAGAGTGGCGTGTGGGCTGGGCTTTCTGTTTCTGGCACAAGGCCAAGAAGAAGCCTGATTGCCGGAAAGCGCACCCGCTGCGGCGCCGGGGGCGTCGCGCGTAACAACCACCAGATGACCGGCAGGCTCAGCAGGCCGATCAAGACCCATGGGGTAGCAAAGGCAAGGGGCCCAAGTGAGAGCATCAGGACCTCGCCATCTGGATTGCATCAGGTGTGCCTGAAATGACGCCGTACAGTGAGAGGAGGGCGCTGGTCGCGGAGTGGTCCGTTCGGTGTGTTGCAAAAGACCAGTGTATTGATCTGGCCATATCCAACAAAGCTGCCTGATGACTGGCAAGACGATCCTGATAAGCTGAGCGAATGGATTCAGCGCGGCTGACGAGGAGTTTGAGGTCTTCCTCGACGCCCTCGAACTCGGTGCGTCCATCAAAGGGAAGGTTGGTTTCGGCGGGGTCCAGCACTTGCACAAGATGGCCTGTCACTCCGGAGGCGGCCAGCTGTCGGACCCGTTGTGATAGTGCCTCTGTCGGGTCCAAAAAATCTCCGATCAGCACCATGGTCGCATATCGGGGCAGTTCCTGAAGCGGTGGCAAGCCAGATTTCTCTTCGGTCTCAGCGCCACTCTGCAGCCAATGATTGCTCAATCGGTTCAGCCCCGTGCGGCCACTGCTGGGCATGCCGTCCTGGCCGAGAGCTGCTACCCGTTCGCCAGCGCGGGTGAGTAGGTTGGCCAAGGCTAACCCCAGAACAAGGGCGCGGTCTCGCTTCAGGCAGGGGGCGAAGTCTGACCTAAAGACCATTGAGGCTGATTGGTCGCACCAGAGCCACACGCTTTGAGAAGCGTCCCACTCGTTCTCCCGAACGAAGAGGTTTTGCGACCGAGCGGATTGGCGCCAGTCGATTGCAGTGGCGGTGTCACCGGTGTCATAGCGTCTGTATTGCCAAAAGCTTTCGCCCGGCCCTGTCCGCCGTCGTCCATGGATGCCTTGTTCTACCGTGTTCGCCACGCGCTCTGCTTCAGCCATCAATGGCGGTAGGGACGCGCTCAGAGATTGGGCTTCGGCAAAAGTGGTCGTGCCACTGGGGCTGGTCGACAGTTTGGCCATCAGGCGTGTTATCCAAGCCGTTTCGTCAGGCGGTCAATCACTCCAGCAACCGTGACGCCTTCTGCGCGGGCGGCAAAAGTGAGCGCCATGCGATGGCGCAGCACAGGTTCTGCCAGAGCCACCACGTCATCAATGGAGGGGGCGAAGCGGCCATCCATCATGGCGCGAACCCGAACGGCGAGCATGAGCGCCTGGCTTGCGCGAGGCCCAGGGCCCCAGGCGACATGTTCTGCGACCTCCGTCACATCGCCTTCGTGAGGTCGCGCACTTCTCACAAGCTCCAGGATGGCATCAACGACCTGATCGCCGACGGGAATGCGTCTTACAAGACGCTGGATGGCCTGCAGCTCGTCAGCAGTCAGAACCTGCTTGGCGGTTGCGTCATCGGACCCTGTGGTTGCGAGCAGCATACGGCGCTCTGCGTCCAGGTCCGGGTAGTGGACATCAATCTCCATGAGGAACCGGTCGAGCTGAGCCTCGGGCAGAGGATAGGTGCCTTCCTGTTCCAACGGATTTTGGGTTGCCAGCACATGGAATGGGCGCGGCAGTTCGTGACGCTGGCCTGCGACGGTCACGTGATGTTCCTGCATCGCCTGCAGAAGCGCTGATTGGGTTCGCGGGCTCGCCCGGTTGATTTCGTCTGCCATCAAGAGCTGGCAGAAGACCGGGCCGGGGATGAACCGGAAACTCCGTTTGCCCGTGTCGCTTTCCTCCAGAACCTCAGATCCGACGATGTCGGCGGGCATGAGGTCCGGCGTGAATTGAACGCGTTTGTCATCCAGCCCCAGAACCGTGCCCATGGTGTGAACCAACAGGGTCTTGGCGAGTCCAGGCACACCGACAAGCAGTGCGTGGCCACCCGCCAGCACGGTGATAAGCGTTTGGTCCACCACCGGTTCCTGCCCATAGATGATCTCGCCAATGGCGGACTTCGCCTGGGCAATCTTCTCGCCTGCGGCTTCTATTTCTTTGACGACGTTGCCGCCTTCTTCACTGACTGTCTGCATTGCCCTACATATATGGTTGCGTGAGACGGGAATAAGGCCCGGCACGGGGGAATCGGTGGCTTTTTGTCTTCGTTTGGCCAGTGTAACGGGACTCATGTCCCCTTTGTGACCGCCATTCGGTCATTTTGGCCCAGTCTGCGGCCATTATGGCCCTGCTTTGGGGCTTGAGGATACTTTCGGGGACATGACAAGGTTGTGAGAAAGCAGGTTTTTTGATGTCTGAGAGCGAAAAAGTGGAAAATAAAGGCTCTGCGGGCGTGTCGGCGCGGGCACCGACCGAAGTTCTCAAAGGATTAGGTGCAGCCCAGGCTGCCGGGGAGAAGGCGCGGGGCCTGCCGCCGGTGCATCTCTGGAACCCTGAATTTTGCGGCGATCTCGATATGCGGATCAAGCGGGACGGGACCTGGCACTATTTGGGGTCCCCCATCGGTCGTGAACGGTTGGTCCGGCTCTTTTCGACGGTTTTGCGAAAAGATGAGGATGATTATTTCCTTGTCACTCCGGTCGAGAAGATCGGGATCACGGTTGATGACGTGCCGTTTTTGGCGGTTGCGATGTCGGTCGAGGGAGAAGGTCAATCTCAGGTGCTTTCGTTTGAAACGAGTGTTGGCGACAGGGTGACGGTGGATGAAGGGCACCCGATGCGGTTTGAAGTGGATAAGACGACCGGGGAGCCTGCTCCTTACGTGCTGGTTCGAGCGCGGCTAGAAGCGCTCATCAACCGCGCGGTCTTTTATGATCTTGTGGAGCTTGGTGTCGAAGAAGAGATAGACGGCGCACGCTGGTTTGGTGTCTGGAGTTCCGGTGACTTCTACAAGTTCATGCCAGCCGGCGAGCTGGTGACCTGACCGTCATGGAAGACTACAAAGCACGCATTCTTGCCAGCATTGATCTGGAAACCCCGTCGCTGGATCGCATTCTGGAACCGACGGGTGCCGGTGTGCGCGGCGACAAAGACTTGAACCCCAACGACTGGGTTGATCCAAAGGACCGGCCCGACCTTCGGCTTGCGGCGGTGCTTGTCCCGATTATTGAACATGACACAGGCCCAACGGTTTTGCTTACGCGTCGCGCCGACCATCTCAATTCTCATTCTGGCCAGGTGGCTTTTCCCGGCGGCAAAGTTGAACCGGATGAGACGCCGGTTGAAGGCGCGCTTCGCGAAGCAGAAGAAGAAGTGGGGCTTGATCGGTCCTTTGTGGATGTTGCGGGTTTTCTCAACCCCTACGAGACCGGTACCGGGTTTCGTATCCTGCCGGTGATCTCCTTTGTGCGCCCCGGCTTTTCCTTGACGGCAGAACCCGGCGAGGTTGCCGAAATATTCGAAGTGCCGTTGGGGTTCCTCATGAATGTCGATAACCATGAACGCCATAGTGTTTTCTGGCGTGGAAAGCGACGCGCATATTATGCAATGCCCTATCAGGGTCACTATATATGGGGCGCAACAGCCGGTATGATCCGCAACCTCCATGATCGGTTACAAGATGGGACCAATGCTTGATGGCACGCTTTCTGATCAACTTTCTTTTCTTCCTTCTGCCTTTTGCGACCTACTGGATTTTTATTCTGATCTCTCGCAAGGCGGAAGACCGACCCGATCTCAAATGGAGTGAAGCACCATTTGGGTGGCTCATTGTCGCGGGGCTGGCGCTCGGCGTTGGAAGCATGCTTGTCGCTGGTATTTACACGGCGAATACTGCAGGCACGGACTATGAGCCTGCGCGATTGATTGACGGTGAAATTCAATCCGGCACGGTCGAGTGAGCGACTGAGACAGGATTTGGGAGCAGGTGATGAGTGAACAAAAGCGAGGCGAACTCGCTGTCCATGACTGGCTGAAGAACGAGACCACGCAAAAGGTGATGGAAGCGCTTGGCGGCAAAGAGGCGCAAGCACGGTTTGTTGGCGGCTGCGTACGCAATGCGCTGTTAATGGAACCTGTAAGCGATGTCGATATCGCGACTGTTCATGCGCCGGCTGAGGCCACGCAGCTTCTGGAAGCGGCGGGCGTGAAAGTTGTTCCCACGGGTTTTGATCACGGCACAGTAACGGCGGTGCTCGACGGCAAACATTTTGAAGTGACAACGCTTCGCGTCGATGTGGCGACTGATGGTCGGCGGGCAGATGTTGCCTTCACACAAGACTGGGTGGAAGATGCGAAGCGGCGCGACTTCACCATGAATGCGCTCTATGCAGATATGGATGGAACAGTGCATGACCCTTTGAGGGGACGCGCTGATCTGGATGCGCGGGTGGTGCGGTTCATAGGCGATCCTCATGATCGTATCCGCGAAGACTATCTGCGGATCCTGCGGTTCTTCCGCTTTCATGCGCACTATGGGTCAGGTGAACCAGATGCAGCAGGTCTCAAGGCTTGCGCCGAAGAAGCAGAAGGATTGAGCCAGCTCTCGGCAGAGCGCGTGCAGGCGGAGCTTCTGAAGCTGCTTGGCGCAGACGAAGCAGGGGATGCGCTGCGCCAGATGGCGGCGACGGCAATCCTGCCGCTGGTTCTGCCGGAAGCGACACGTCTCGACAGGCTGGAAGCGGTGGTGGATATCGAAGCCAACCAGCTTTTTACGTCCGACCCTGTTCTGCGGCTTTCAAGTGCGGTGGAGCTCGACGCGGCAGGCGTGGATGCGCTTGCCGCTCGGTTGAAACTTTCGAACAAAGACCGGGATCGCATCAAAGACATGCAGACCGATCAGACCAAAATCGTCTGCTATCTCTCGGTGCGGGAAGTGCACAAAGCGCTCTACCTTATGGGTGTGCAGTGTTTCAAAGACCGGGTCATGCTTGGCTGGGCGATGGACAAGAAGGGCGCCAATGCCATGCAGTGGCGGGCATTGCTTGCGATTGCGGACAGTTGGGAACGACCAAAGCTCGCGCTCAATGGTTCTATGATGAAGGCTGCAGGCGTTCCGGAAGGCCCGGAGATGAGCCGGGTCTACAAAGAAGTCGAAGAATGGTGGGTCGACGCAGGCTTCATTGAGGATGAGTTCTCCATCATCGAACGGTTGAAGGCTGTCGTGCAGGCGACGGTGTATTGAACCGTGGTTGAGAATTCTGTTTTTTCTCTTTCAGGCAAGCGAGCACTGGTTACCGGGGCGACGCAGGGTCTTGGGTTTGAAATCGCAAAGGCATTGGCAGAGGCGGGGGCGCAGGTTCTGCTCAATGGGCGGGATGCGGCACGGGCAGAGGCGGCAGCAGCGACCTTGACCTCTGCGGGGGATGTGCGTGCTCTCGCTTTTGACGTCGCAGACGAAGTGGCTGTCGCGACAGCGTTTGATGTGCTTCGCGAGGACGGCCTCGATATTCTCGTGAACAATGTGGGGCTCCGCGATCGTCGGGCGCTCGAGGAGCATTCGCTTGATGATGTGCGCACCATGCTGAACGTGAACCTTGTCGCGCCGTTTGATCTGTCACGTCGTGCGGCAGCGCTCATGGGTGCAGGTGGCCGCATTATCAACATCACGTCGATTGCCGGACCGCTATCCAACAAGGGCGACACGCCCTACACGATTGCTAAAGGTGGACTCGAGTCTTTGACGCGGGCATTGGCGGCGGAGCTCGGCGAGCGACAGATCACCGTCAATGCCATTGCGCCTGGTTTCTTTGCAACGGAACGCAATGAAGAGCTGACGTCTGACCCGTCGATTGATGATTGGCTGCAACAACGCACGAGTCTGGGCCGCTGGGCCAAACCTGACGAGATTGGCGGCGCCGCGGTGTTCCTCGCGTCAGACGCTGCCTCTTATGTCACAGGCCACGTGCTTCTTGTCGACGGTGGCTACGCCGCGCATTTTTAGCAATTGCCAATTGGCCTTGATTCTCCAACATCGACTGCTGTCGGTTATGCTCGGTAAAAGTCTGTTTAAGGTGTCTGAGCTTGCTGAAGAATCTCCCAATGATGAGGGTAAGGGCATGAAGGTTCGTGCGATCATCGGAAAAAAAGCGACGGCATTTGCACTGGTGTCTATTTGTCTGTCGCTGACTTCATGCGAGGAGCCACTTCCATCTGGTTGCTATGACATTGGTGACATCAGTCTCTATGTTGATGCTGACCGAATCAGATCATCAATCCGCTTTGACGATGGGCGGTTCAGGGAAATCGTTCTAAGTGCTGCCAAGGTAACCGAGCGAGAAGGCAACCGCCCGACCATCGTGTCCTATCCATTTTTTGGCGACCGAGACCGGTGGGGTGAACTAAAAGTCGTGAATCAGATTCAAGTTCCGAGGAGCGAGTATGGCCGTCGAGCTGTGTACTCCGCCGAAGCACTGTCGCTCGGGCGAATAGATGCAATGACGTTTTCCAGTATCATCAACTCGCCAACCGAAGATGAGTTTTTTGAGAGAGCATTCGGGCCGCGGGCTAGCGGGTATCACGTCCATGAAGAGATTTTCACGCCACTAAGCAACTTGCCGATGGTGTATAGTTGCATGAAATTCGACGCCGTTAGCTCTTCAGGATACAGCGCACAATGCAACACCCGTTTCTCTCTTGGTGAAGACGTTCGTGTTTTGCACGGCGTTTATATGATGGATCCTAAGCAGTTTCTGTTCATGGCTGATATTGCCCGCGACACCATCCGATATTTTGAAGAAAGTAAGGAAGCTTGCAAATGAGCGCTATTACGCCGCATGTAAACAAGTTTACCAAAAGCGAATTCTGACTGTCCGTGCGTATGGAGTATTATCTCACGGCCATTTCACTTCGGGGGGCATGGACGAGAGGATTGAGTCCACATTGCCGCCGGTCTTGAGGCCAAAGGTTGTGCCCCGGTCGTAGAGCAGATTGAATTCCACATAGCGACCGCGGCGGATGAGTTGTTCTTCACGATCCGCTTCGGTCCAGGGCTCATTCAAGTGACGGCGCACAAGGGTTGGGTAAATGTCGCGGAAGGCGCGCCCAACATCTTGCGTAAAGGCAAAGTCCTTGTCCCAGTCGCCGGTATTGTGACGGTCAAAAAAGATGCCGCCAATGCCGCGCGGCTCGTTGCGGTGGGGCAGGTAGAAATATTCATCACACCATTTTTTAAAGCGCGCGTAGAAGTCATCCCCATGTGCGTCGCAGGGCGTTTTCATGGCGGCGTGAAAATCAATTGTGTCTTTGTGTTCCTGGGTGCGGTTGCGGTCGAGCACGGGCGTTAAGTCGGCGCCCCCGCCGAACCACCATTTCGTGGTGACGATCATGCGTGTGTTCATATGCACAGCTGGCACGTTTGGATTCTGTGGATGGGCGATGAGGGAGATGCCGCTCGCCCAGAAGCGGGGGTCTTCGTCGGCCCCTGGAATTTGTGCGCGAAACTCTTCTGAGAATTCGCCAAACACTGAAGAGGTGTGGACGCCCACTTTTTCGAAGACGCGGCCTTTCATGACGGACATGACACCGCCGCCCTTGTCTTCATTTGCGTCGCCCCGGTTCCATGGTGTGCGTTCAAAGCGACCGGCGGGCTGGTCTGACAATGTGCCTGTTAGTTCGTTTTCGAGCTGCTCATAGGACGCGCAGATGTCATCGCGAAGCGATTGGAACCAGGTTTCGGCTTTGGTCTTTGCGGCGTCGATATCCATGTTCACTCTGTGGTTTTGGTGCGCCCGTCTGATGATTTGGCCCCATGATTTGGGTCAAGGCAGGTTGGGCGGACGAGGTTTACGCTGGCGCACAATATGTCGGTGCGACCCAAAACTGAAGTATCTCATGACCCGTTCTTCGCTTTCTCTTGCCCTTAAGTATGACCGCCCCGTGCCGCGCTATACGAGCTATCCCACGGCACCGCATTTTTCGGACGGTGTTGGCGAAGGCGTCTATCGAGACTGGCTTTCGGACCTTGATCCCATAAAACCTCTCTCCCTTTACATTCATGTGCCTTTTTGCGCGGCCATGTGCTGGTTCTGCGGGTGCAATACCAAGATTGTGGCGCGGTATGATCCGGTGGCTTCTTACGTGGATCATGTCCTGAAGGAGATTGCGCTGGTCGCCGATGCGCTGCCGCGACGATTTCCTGTTGCCCATGTGCATTGGGGCGGAGGTAGCCCCACCATGCTGGCGCCGGAGGACTGGGCACGCATGGTGGACGTTTTGCATGCCCATTTCGAATTCACCGAGGATGTGGAGCTTGCGGTGGAGCTCGATCCGCGCACAGCAACTGAGGACTATGTGCAAGCCCTGGCGCAAGCCGGGGTTAGCCGGGTGAGCATCGGTGTGCAGGATTTTGATGCCCGCGTTCAAGAAGCGATCAATCGTATACAGCCCTATGACATGACGGCACGGGTGGTGGGCTGGCTTCAGGAAGCCGGGATTACGGCGATTAATATGGATCTGATGTATGGGCTGCCGCATCAGACGGTCGAGAGTGTGATTGATCAGGTGGATCTGGCGGTGTCCCTGGAGCCGCAGCGGGTGGCGCTCTTTGGTTATGCCCATGTGCCATGGATGAAGACCCATCAGAAAATGATTGATGAGGCGGCATTACCGGATGCGGAAGCGCGCTTCGCGCAGTTCGAGGCGGCGCGCGCCCGGTTGATCGAGCTTGGGTTTGTCGCCGTTGGGTTTGATCATTTCGCTCTGCCGGGGGATCCCTTGGCGGGTGAGGGCGTGCACCGGAATTTCCAGGGGTATACGAGCGATGATGCAGAGACCCTGATTGGGCTAGGCGCCTCCTCTATTGGCTCCTTGCCGCAAGGCTATGTGCAAAACCAACCGTCCCTTACCTCCTACAAGCAATCTGTCCAGGCAGGGCATCTACCCATCGTGAAGGGGCGGGCTTTGAGTGAAGAGGATCGGGAGCGCCGCGACATTATCAATGATCTTATGTGTTCGCTCCGCGCGGACCTTGCCGGGGGGCGCGATCACTACAAACAGGAGCTGGAGCGTCTCGAACCGCTCATGGACGATGGTCTGGTCGAACTTCAGGGAGATCGTCTGGTGGTGACAGAGGAAGGCCGTCCCTTGGTCCGTGTCGCTGCGGCAGCTTTTGATACCTATCTGAGCAATGGCCCGGGCCGCCATTCCAAAGCGGTTTGATAAGGGTGTTATGAGGGGCTCACCGGTGGGAAGGCACTGAGCTGCCTTAGGGCCTCGCCGGTCACCATGGCGCAGGCCGAAGAGACATTGAGTGACCTGGCCCCCTCAGCCATCGGGATGAAAAGACGTGCATCTGCGCGGTTATGGACGTGGGGCGGCACACCCGCACTTTCCCGGCCCAGGAGCAATATATCGTCTTCTCCATACTCAAAGTCCTGATAAGGCTCTGCGGAGGCTGTCGTCATGAGGACCAGGCGGGCTTTAGGTGCCAGATTCTCCAGGTAAACCTCCCACGAATCGAACCGATGCATGGCTGCAATGGTCAGATAATCCAATCCGGCGCGCTTCAGACCTCTGTCCGAGAGGGGAAAGCCGCAAGGCTCGATAATATCCACAGGCACGCCCAGGCAGGCGCCCAAACGCAGAATATTCCCAGTATTCTGCGGAATATCGGGCTCAAATAGGGCAATTCGCATCGTTTACGCTTTCCTCAAACGGACATGGCATTGATTGGTTGATCTCGCACAGATCGCCGCATGCGTCATCCTGTCCCTTCAAAGTGCCAAGGACTGGACAATTTATGAAGGGAATGCCACAAACGCGGCAATGCGGGGACGAGGGGACAAAGCCCCGCAAATTCCGGTTTTGGGCGTCCGTCCTGGCCACCTGACGATGGTCACATGGGCTGGCGCTGCACTTTAAATAAAGGAGACCTCAACCGTGGCAACCACCGACACGGATGAGCCGACACGGCGCGATTTCCTCTATGTAGCCACAGGCGCTTTTGCTGCTGTAGGCGTCGCGGGCATTGCCTGGCCACTCATCGATCAAATGAATCCGGATGCGTCCGCTTTGGCGCTCGCTTCCATCGAAGTGGACATTTCGAATATCGAAGTGGGCCAATCGATCACAGTTAAATGGCGCGGGAAGCCTGTCTTCATCCGCCGCCGGACTGAGCAAGAGATCGCAGAGGCTGAGTCAGTCAATCTGGACGACCTCCGCGACCCTCAGACAGATGAACAGCGTGTCATCAAGCCTGAATGGCTGGTGATGGTTGGCATTTGTACGCACCTTGGCTGTGTGCCGAAGGGGCAGAAGGTTGCTGATGAGAAGGGCGATTATGATGGCTGGTTCTGCCCATGCCATGGCTCGCACTATGATACGTCTGGTCGTATCCGCCTTGGGCCTGCGCCACTCAACTTGGAAGTGCCGGAATATGCCTTCCTTTCTGACGACAAAATCAAGATTGGTTGAGGGGATAGATCATGAGCGGTGAAAGCACCTACGAGCCCTCAAATGGCTTTACCAAATGGATGGATGATCGCCTGCCGATCATGCGTCTGGGGTATGACTCCTTTATCGTCTATCCGACGCCTCGCAATCTGAACTATTGGTGGACGTTCGGGGCGATCCTGACATTCTGCCTGGCGATCCAGATCGTGACGGGCATCGTGCTTGCAATGCACTACACACCGCATGTGAGCATGGCGTTTAATAGCGTTGAGCACATCATGCGCGATGTGAACTATGGCTGGCTTATTCGCTATGTACACGCGAACGGTGCCTCCATGTTCTTCCTGGCCGTTTATATCCATATGTTCCGGAGCCTTTATTACGGCTCATACAAGGCGCCACGCGAAGTGCTTTGGATTCTCGGTGTGCTGATCTACCTCCTGATGATGGCCGCTGGCTTTATGGGCTATGTGCTTCCTTGGGGGCAGATGAGCTTCTGGGGTGCAACGGTTATCACCAACCTGTTTGGTGCGATCCCGCTGATCGGCGATCCGCTGCGGGAATGGCTCTGGGGCGGGTTCTCCGTTGATAACCCAACGCTTAACCGCTTCTTCTCTCTTCACTATCTCATCCCCTTCCTGATTGCCGGGGTTGTGGCGCTTCATATCTGGGCGCTGCATGTGACGGGTCAGAACAATCCAGCGGGGATTGATGTGAAGGACGAGCAGGACACAGTCCGGTTCACACCTTACGCAACGATCAAAGACGTTTTTGGTCTTTCGATCTTCCTGTTGCTCTTTGGCTATTTCGTGTTCTTCAATCCGAACGCGCTCGGCCATGCTGACAACTATATTGAGGCGAACCCGCTCGTGACGCCGCCGCACATTGTGCCGGAATGGTATCTCTTACCGTTCTACGCGATCCTGCGCGCCATCACGTTCGACATTGGTCCGATCGACTCCAAGCTTGGCGGTGTGATTGCCATGTTCGCGTCGATTGGGATCCTGTTCGTGCTGCCATGGCTGGATACGTCGAAGGTGCGCTCTGCGCGCTTCCGTCCTCTGTTCCGTCAGTTCTTCTGGATCTTCGTCGCCTGTTGTCTGGGCCTTGGCTATCTCGGTGGCCAACCGGCTGAAGGTGGCTTTGTGATCGCTGCTCAGATCCTGACGGCATATTACTTCGCTCATTTCCTCATCGTTCTGCCGGTTCTGGGACTTGTCGAAAAGACGAAGCCTTTGCCGGAAAGCATTGCGCAATCGGTGCTGAGTGGCGGGGGCGGTTCATCTGAAGCGGCCGCGTCGCCAGAGACTCGTGGATAAGGGGCGGAACAATGACCACACAAATGAATGAAACTGAAAGCCGTCCTTGCATCTTCACCCGCGCCTGCAGCGTTGTTCCTTTTCTAGGAGCTGTTGCAATCGTTGTGCTGGGGGCGATGTTCCTGACAATGGGCGGCGCAAAGGCCGCTGGTCCAGCTGTTGAGCTGAAGGAACGTGACTGGTCCTTCGATGCGCCTTTCGGCACTTTCGACCGCTCTGCGCTGCGTCGTGGGTACAAGGTTTACTCAGAAGTCTGTGCTGCATGTCATGCGATGGATCTGATGAAGTTCCGGAACCTGTCGCAGCCTGGTGGACCTGAATTCACTGAAGATGAAGTGAAGGTGATTGCAGCGGACTACACGATCGAAGATGGCCCCGATGATTACGGTGACATGTTTGAGCGTGCCCGTTTGCCTAAAGACCCGTTCCCTGCACCGTTCGAGAATGAGAATGCAGCGCGGGCGTCTAATGGTGGTGCCTATCCTGTTGACCTCTCACTTGTCGTCAAGGCACGTGGTGGTGCAGAGAACTATATCTACTCGCTGCTGACAGGCTATGAAGATGCGCCAGAGGGCTTCGATGTTCCTGCGGGCATGAACTACAACGCCTACTTCCCGGGCCATCTGCTCGCCATGGCAAACCCTTTGTCAGACGAAATTGTCGACTATGAAGACGGTGCGCCCATGACAGTGGATCAGTATGCCAAGGACGTAACCACGTTCCTGACATGGGCCTCTGAGCCAACCCGTGAAGCGCGGCACCGCCTGGGCTTCCAGGTCATGATCTTCCTGACCGTTTTTGCAGGTCTCATGTATTTCACAATGCGCAAGGTCTGGGCTGACGCTCACTAAACATTGCGCATTCATGACATGATTAGGGCTCCCGTTTCGGGGGCCCTTTTTTGGATATTGCTCTGATTGTTCAGTGTTAAAGTGATGTCAAAACCTCTCACTGGGAACGCTAGTGCAATACAGACCTGAGATCGATGGCCTCCGCGCAGTAGCGGTTGTACCTGTCATACTGTTTCACGCAGGTTTTTCGGCCTTCGGAGGTGGTTTTGTCGGGGTTGATGTTTTTTTTGTCATCAGCGGCTACCTGATTACGACAATCATCGACGATTCTATCCGTGCAGGCACCTTTACTGTTGCCCATTTCTACGAACGGCGGGCGCGGCGCATTCTCCCAGCTCTTTTTCTTGTGTGCGGTGCGACACTGATTGCCGGCTGGGCGTGGATGATGCCGATTGAATTGAGAGCCTTAGGGCAGAGTCTTGTTGCGGTAAATTTCTTTGTCTCCAATGTTTTGTTCTTTTTGCAGAGCGGATACTTCGATGCTGCTTCCGAGCTTAAGCCCTTGCTGCATACCTGGTCGTTGGCGGTTGAAGAGCAGTTTTATCTCTTCTTTCCTCTGCTCGTGCTGCTACTCGGGCGGTTTAAGCGATCATATCTAGTTGCTACGATTGCATTCATTTCACTGTTGAGCTTCGTCGCAGCTGAGTATGCCTCCAGGTTTAATCCCAGTGCAGCATTTTACCTTTTGCCCGCCCGTATCTGGGAACTGGGGGCAGGTGCGTTGATCGCATTGACTGCCTCGTATTGGGCAGGCAAACGGAGAACGCTTGACCAGACTGCCGCTATCGCTGGCGTGGTGTTGATTGGTGTGGCGGTTTTCTTTCTCGATGGAACGGTTCCATTTCCGGGCGTTTGGGCGTTGTTGCCCGTCTTGGGTACCTGTCTGATCATAATCTTTGCACATCCGGCCACCTTAGTAGGCTGGATCCTTAGCCAGAAACCAATCGTTGGCATAGGGCTCATTAGCTACAGCGCCTATTTGTGGCACCAGCCTCTGTTTGCTTTTGCCCGCATTCGGTTTGCGGCGGAATCATCGGTCCCGCTTGTGCTTGTATTGATCGGCGGGGCGTTCGCACTTGCTTATTTTTCCTGGAGATGGGTGGAAAGGCCCTTCCGTAACGGTTTTCCGGCGAATAGGGGCGGGGTGTTCGCTGGTGCTCTTCTCGTTGCGGTTGTTTTTACGGTAGCCGGAGCAGCCTTGTGGCAAACAGGCGGTGCCCCTCAGCGTCTGACCGGAAAGGCTTCCGAAATGGCGCAGTGGGCGCATGACAAGCCAGATGCATTTGCAACGTGTGAAAGTTCTGACCGGCACTATGTCCTTCCTGTAGATGCATGTCGGTTTGGTTTGGCTGGCAACGCCAATTCAGTTTTGATTGGTGATAGCCACGCAACGGCGCTTGTAGAGGCATTAGGAGACGAACTATCGCGATTTGGCAGGGGAGTTCGGCTGATGTCATTTGAAGGCTGTGCACCATCGCTTGGAATTAGGCGTTTGGATGGTGACAGCCAGCGATGTGGCGAATTCCATCGCGATGTCGTTGAGGCTGTCGAAGCTGATGCCTCAATCGATACGGTCTTTTTGCTCGCTCGTTGGACGCTGTACAACGAGTCTACACGTTTCAACAATATGGAAGGGGGGATCGAGTGGGGGCGCCCTGTGCGTTGGGGCGTAGATGCGGCGCTTGCTCAGCCTGGGTCAAGCGCTGTGTTCGAGGATGCTGTAAATCGGTATATGGCCGAGTTGTCCGCAGCCGGGAAACGTATTGTCCTTCTCTATCCCGTTCCGGAGGCAGGCGCAGACGTTCCAATACAGCTTGCACGTGAGCTGCATTATGGGGTTGACCGGCAAAGACCGTTTTCAACAAGCATGGAGGTTTTTGACCAACGAAATGAGAGAACTGTAGCGGCTCTTGATGATCTTACGAGCCAGTATGGCTTATTGGCGATCCATCCCGGCAAGGTTTTCTGTGATAGCTTTGTGAAAAATCGTTGTGTGGCGCAACTGAACGGTGATCCGCTCTATTTCGATGATGATCACTTAAACTCTGTTGGATCGGCAATGCTGGCCGAGCACATTGTCAGGGTTCTATTTGAGCAAGGCGTTGTAGGGCGTCCCTAAGATTTTCATTTCCAAACCGCAGGGGTGGTATGACAAAATACGTGCTAGGTGTACTGGGTGGCAGCGGGGTCTATGACTTTCCGGGCCTGGAAAACGAACGATGGGAGCGGGTGGAGAGTCCCTGGGGTGAACCTTCTGATGAGCTGCATTTCGGCGAGCTTGATGGCGTTCAACTGGTTTTTCTGCCCCGTCACGGGCGGGGTCATGTACACAGTCCGAGCTCCATCAATTACCGCGCCAATATTGATGTTCTGAAAAGGGTTGGGGTTACCGACATTGTCTCGGTGTCCGCCGTTGGGTCACTCAAAGAAGAGTTGCCACCCGGTCACTTTGTGATTGTGGATCAGTTTATCGACCGCACCTTTGCCCGCGAGAAGAGCTTTTTTGGCAAGGGCTGTGTGGCTCATGTCTCTATGGCTGATCCGGTCAATGAACGGTTGGGCGACCTTTTGGAGGTGGCGTGTAAAGCCGAGGAGATCCCTCACACGCGGGGCGGGGTCTATCTCGCCATGGAGGGGCCTCAGTTCTCTTCGCGCGCCGAGTCAGAGCTCTATCGCTCGTGGGGCTGTTCCGTCATTGGCATGACCAATATGCCGGAGGCGAAGCTCGCCCGGGAGGCCGAGATTTGTTACGCCACCGTTGCGATGGTGACGGATTATGATTGCTGGCATCCGCATGAGGACGATGTAGACGTCGCGCAGGTCATTCAGATTTTGACGGATAATGCGGAGCGCTCACGGGCTATGCTTCGGCGGTTGATTGGGTCTATTGCCGGCAAAGATAGGGCGCCCTGCCCACAGGGGCATGATCAGGTGCTCGAGATGGCGATTATCACAGGACCGGACGCACGCGACCCCGCACTTCTTGCTAAATTGGACGCAGTCGCGGGCCGAGTTCTTTAAGGAATATGACGTTGAAAAAGATCGAAGACTATATTCGCACCATTCCCGATTACCCCAAGCCTGGTATTCAGTTTCGTGATGTCACGACACTTCTTTCAGACGCCCAAGGCTTCCGGCAATCCGTCGATGCCCTGGTACAGCTTCATGTGGGCGCTGACATTGATATGGTTGCCGGCATTGAGGCCCGTGGGTTTATTCTAGGAGGCGCTGTTGCGCATCAGTTGGGCAAGGGCTTCATCCCGGTGCGTAAGAAGGGGAAGCTGCCCGCCGAAACGATGGGGCAGGAGTATGAGTTGGAGTACGGTACGGACATCGTAGAGATTCATACAGATGCGGTGACGAAAGGAGCCAACGTGTTGCTCGTTGATGATCTGATCGCCACGGGTGGCACAGCTGAGGCTGCGGTGAAACTTATCGGCCGCGCAGGCGGCAATGTTTTAGGGGCGAGTTTTGTGGTTGAGCTGCCAGCCCTTGGTGGGCGCGACCGCCTTGAAGGGTATGATATCGAAGTTCTGTCACTTTGTACGTTCGAAGGGGACTGACTGTTCATGCGCATAGATGGCAAACATATGCGCACCATCTGGCTGAATGAGGATGGATGGACCGTCTCCATCATCAATCAACAAAAACTACCGCACGTGTTCGAGATTGTGGTTCTGCGGGGTCTGAACGACGCGGCCCGTGCCATCAAAGATATGGCGGTGCGCGGTGCGCCGCTCATTGGGGCAACAGCAGCCTTTGGATTGGCGTTGGCATTGCGGGATGATCCGTCAGATGCCGGGCTGAAGGAAGCCTATGCTCGGTTGCACGCCACGCGACCAACGGCCATCAATCTTAAATGGGCGTTGGATGAGATCTATCGTGCCGTCCACAATCTCGTGGCGAGTGACCGCGCTGATGCGGCCTATAGCAGGTCCAAGGAGATTGTTGAGGCGGATGTGGATATCAGCCGACGGCTAGGCGAGCATGGTGCGTCCCTGATAAGAGGCATTGCGGAAGTAAATGGCGGGAAGCCAGTGAATATCCTGACCCACTGCAACGCAGGATGGCTTGCGACCATTGATTGGGGAACGGCGACGGCACCGATTTATTTGGCACGGGATGAAGGAGTGCCGATCCATGTCTGGGTTGATGAAACCCGTCCGCGCAACCAGGGTGCGGCGCTGACAGCGTATGAATTGGGCCATGAAGGTATTCCGCACACAGTGATCGTCGATAATGCTGGCGGTCATTTGATGCAGCAGGGGCAGGTAGATCTGTGTCTGGTGGGGACTGATCGCACGGCAGCCAATGGTGATGTCTGCAACAAGATCGGAACTTATCTGAAAGCGCTTGCGGCATTTGATAATGATGTCCCCTTCTATGTGGCATTACCTCACACGACCATTGATTGGGCGCTGGACCGGGGTGCGGACATTCCCATTGAAGAACGAAATGCGAGAGAGGTTATCCATGTCTCGGGGCTTACCGCCGAGGGACAGGTTCAGGAGGTTCAGGTGAGCGCGGCCGGCAGTGAGGCGGCCAACCCGGCTTTTGATGTGACGCCGGCGCGTCTTGTCACGTCGCTTGTGACGGATAGGGGGCTATGTGCGGCGTCACGCGAAGGATTGCTGTCGCTCTTTCCGGAGAAGAAAGCATGAGCGGGCTGGCACAATCGGTCATTGATACGGCGTTGACCATGTCGGAATCCGGTCTTTCTGCAGGCCGGTCAGGCAATGTGTCTGTCCGGGATGGGGATCGCGTGCTGATCACGCCGACCGGCATGGCCTATGAAGACCTTGTACCCGCCGACATTGTCTCTATGGGACTAGACGGGTCTGTGGCACCAGAGTCTCGGAAGCCCTCGTCAGAATGGCATTTTCATGCGGCGATTTATGCTGCGAGGGACGATGTGAGTGCCATCGTCCACACCCACTCCAATGCGGCAACGGCGCTTGCATGTCTTGAGGTGGGCATCCCGGCTTTCCACTACATGGTGGCTGCCGCGGGCGGGATGGACATCAGGTGCGCCCCCTATGCGACCTTCGGGACGGAAGAATTGGCCACCTTCGCTGTTGCGGCTCTGGAAGGGCGCACAGCGTGTCTTCTAGCCCATCATGGGGTGATAGCCTGTGGATCAAGCCTTGGACAAGCCTACGAGCTGGCTGTCGAAGTAGAGACGCTCGCAGATCAGTTTGGCCGAGCACGCCAGCTTGGCGAGGTACCTCTGTTGAGTGAAGCGGAGATGCAGCGTGTCCTTGAAAAGTTCAGTGGCTATGGTCAGCAGGTTTGACGGCGCTTCCGTTCAGACTTTGTTTGCCATGAAGTCCGACAATTGCCAGCCTCGGTTCCCCAGCACTTGCCAGTAAGGTTTTTTGGGCTACCTAGAATTAGTCTTTTTTTAGACCCTTCTATTTAACCTGCGCGTCGCGGTGGTCGGCGGCGGAGCGCAAGGGCTTTTGTCGTTTCCGCATGAGTGGGATTGGGCAGATCTGATTGGCCGGATTTGTCCTCAAGATTGAAGATGGTTCCGATGCAGATGTTCGGTGACCGTTTGTAAGGGTGGATCTATGTCTGTTTTGTCTTTGTTGCGTGGGAAAGTCGGTTCATTGGCCTTAGGAGGCGCTGGGCAGAATGCTTTGCTCGATGCGCTCGACAAGTCGCAAGCTGTCATCCAGTTTAAGCCTGATGGCACCATTATCACGGCTAATGAGAATTTTCTGGGTGCCATCGGTTATTCCCTGGATGAAATTCAAGGCAAGCATCACAGTATGTTTGTAGAGCCTAGCTACGGAAAAAGTGCAGCTTATAAGCAATTTTGGGAGAAGCTGGCTGCCGGCGAATATCAGGCAGCGGAATTCAAACGGATTGCTAAAGGGGGCAGGGAGATTTGGATCCAGGCATCCTACAATCCTGTTTTGAATGCAGCCGGTAAGGTTGTCAAAGTCGTAAAATATGCCACTGATATCACAGCGCAGACTTTGAAAAACGCTGACTATTCCGGTCAGCTTGAGGCGATTTCCAAGTCGCAAGCGGTGATTGAGTTTGAACTGGATGGCACGATCATCACTGCCAACTCCAATTTTCTTGGCACCGTTGGCTACACGCTTGAAGAAGTTCAAGGCAAGCATCACCGCATGTTTGTTTATCCTGACTACGCAAAGAGCCCTGAATACAAGAACTTTTGGGATCAGTTAGCGAAGGGTCAATTTCAAGCGGCAGAATATAAGCGGCTCGCCAAAGGGGGCAAAGAGATTTGGATTCAGGCGTCCTACAATCCGATTTTTGATCCCAGTGGCAAGCCTTTCAAGGTTGTGAAATATGCGACGGACATAACGGCGCAGATTTATGCCCAAAATGAAGCCAAGCGGGTCGGTGTGTTGGTCGATGAGAATCTTGAGAAAATTATGAGCGCTGTGGGTCGTGCGAATGACCAATCGTCGACTGCCGCAGCAGCGTCTGGCGAAACAGCGCATATGGTACAAACTGTTGCCTCTGCTGCTGAGGAATTCGAAGCGTCAGCGCGCGAAATCGCCCAGAGCATGATGACATCGAAAACAGAAGTTGAACGCGTAACCGACGAGGCGCTTAAGGCTGATGAGTCGACGCAAAAACTCACGGATGCCGCGGAAGCGATGGGCAATATTGTTCAGATGATCCAGGACATTGCTGGTCAGATTAATCTGCTGGCACTGAACGCGACGATCGAATCTGCCCGCGCCGGCGAGGCGGGTAAAGGTTTTGCTGTGGTTGCCTCTGAAGTGAAGTCTCTCGCTAATCAGGTTGCGAAAGCAACAGATGACATTAGTGGCGAAATCAACGGCATGCAGACCATTGCGGAAGAAGTTGTTGGTCGCTTGTCTGGCATCAAGGAAGCTGTTGATGCAGTGGAAGCGAGTGTGACGACGGCCGCAGGTGCAGTCGAAGAGCAAACGGCATCAACTCGGGAAATGAGTTCAAACATGCAGTCGGTGTCGACGGCGGTGAGCGACGTAAATGAAAGCCTGAGTGCCATTGCTGAGGCTGTGGAAGAGTCAAACCAGTTCGCTTCTGAAGGAACAGAGCTCTATCGCAGCCTGCAGGCTGTCTAACGAGTTTAGACAGATGTGCGGTGAGGCCACGTTTTCCTGTGCGCGACCGGCTCATAAGGGGCGCACGACACATGTTTGGGATGTTGAGGTAAAGAATGAGACCTCGGGAAAGATCATTGCGCTCTTTCGATGCACGCAGATGATTCTCTATCCCAAGACCTAACACCTGTTCGCGTTAAGACGCTTTGGCGAACCAGTCCAGGGTGCGGGTGAGTGCCAGGTCTGCGGCTTCTTTGGAGTAATGTTCGCGCCGATCTGAGTTGAAGCCGTGGTCTGCATCGTAGATGTGGACGGTAATGTCCGGCCGCTTTTCTTTGAATTTGCGCACCCAGTCAATGGGGATGGAGGCGTCTTTCTCACCGAAATGGAGCATGGTGGGCACAGAGGGCGTCTCGTCTTCCATATCCATGATCAGCCGCCCGTAATAGCCAACGGCTGATGTCAGCCCTGTACAACGGCAGGCCGCAAGCCATGCCATAGAGCCGCCATAGCAATAGCCCGTGATGTGAATGCTGTCGTTGCCTTGGTCTCTCAGGAAGTCGATGGCGGCTTGAATGTCACCTTGGGCGTTAGGTCCACCAAAATTCTGCGCCAGTTCGATCGAGCGCTGAAACCCCTCGCCGGTATAATCCGACTGCCAGCCTTTTTCCCCCCGGTCATACATGGAAGGGGCGATGACGGTGAAGCCGCGCTCGGCATATCCGTCGCAGAGTTCCTGAATGTGGTCGGTAACACCAAAAATTTCCTGAATGAGCACAAGTCCCTGCCCATTTGACGTTGTGCCTGCTTCCTGTGGCGTCACGAGATAGGCGCCGAGGGAGAAGTCCTTGTCTCCGGTCAACTCGACCATGTTTCCACTTCGTGCCATCGATCTTCTCCCTTTTCTGACCCCTTTTTCTGGACAGTATGGTGCCTGTCTCTATTTGCCGCAGCAACAGTCTTCTGTTGTTAGGCAAGGTTCACACGGGCGTGTAGGGTATTGTCCGGCGTAGGCGGGGTGCACCGTTCTGCGACCATGTGCGTAGTAACCTGGCGGCCTTTTTTTTGGGGAGATGAGAGTGAAACGACGGCACTTTTTGGGACTTGCGGGATTGGCGTCGCTTGCGGGCATCGGGGGCTATTTTGTGTTCGGTGGCGACCGTTTTTCAGCGCGGTACACTGAGGAAGAAGCCGAGGCCTTGGTTGCGCAGAAGGCGCGTGAGGCGGCGCAGTCCGGGTCTGGCCCGTATGGTGCTCAGATTTATGACGGATACCGTGGCCTTGCAGCGCTTCCCTGGTATGAATTGAATACCCAAGGGCGTTTGGTTCTTGTTGATGAAAGTGTACCGGCCGCCATTGACGTGCATGCGCATCTGGGCATGAACATGCTGTTTGCTCCTGACCTTGATCTCTCTGCGGAGAGCGAGCGGGTTGAATACATGCTTGATTGTGATGCGACAGATCCCGGCTGTCCGCTGGACCTGGATGTGTACATCAACGCGAACTTTTCCGAGGCCGCTCTGCGGCGGTTGCAACTCATGTCGCTTGCGCAAATTCTGCACGGCAGTGGGGCAGCAGCAACGCATACGATACCCAACCTGCTGGCTGAAATGGACGATTGTCGTGTTGAGAAGGCGCAAATTCTGCCCATCGCCTGGGGACTGCCATTTGGCGATGCCCTGACTGAAAACTGGATGAAGGCCATCCATAGTGCGGAGGCAGAGCCTCGGTTGCTAAGGGGTGGATCTGTTGTGCCTGGAGATCCAGATGCGCCAGAAAAACTACGAGCCCTTGTTGCTCAAGGCATTCGCATGATCAAACTGCACCCGACCATGCAGCGCTTCTATCCTGACGATCCAGTCATGTCGCCAATCTATGAAACGTGTGGAGAACTTAATTTGCCCATCCTCTTTCATGGCGGGCGCGCGGGGATCGAACCTGAGTTCTCACATAAATATGCCTTGATGCGTCACTATGAAGGGGCAATCAGGGACTTTCCAAAAGTGCAGTTTGTGATGGGCCATGCAGGTGCGCGGGATGTGGACCAAGCCATTCCATTGGCGCAGAAATACGCGAACCTATGGCTTGGTGTTCATGGGCAGGGGGTGACCAAGTTGGATCAGCTCGTCCGTGAAGTTGGGTCGGACAAGCTTCTTTATGGGACTGACTGGCCATTTTATCACCTGGCGGCGACACAAGCCAAAGTGCTGATGGTAACGGAAGGAAAGACAGAAGTGCGGTACGCTATTCTTCGCGGCAACGCAGAGCGTCTGTTTGGTTTCGCCTGAGCTGGCCTGTTAGCCTTCTGATGGTGCGGCGTAGGGCTCGCGCCGCTCGATCAATCCTTGTCCGATGAAAGAGAAGACCAACTCGCCGTCCTGATTGAAGCCTTCGTTCATACTTCGAATAATGCCCTGATAGGGACGGCTCTTCAGGTCCACTTTCTCAATCGTCGTGGTGCGATAGGAGATGGTGTCTTCCGCGCGCACAGGCTTGATCCATTTGAGATCGAAAAAGCCCGGCGACGGGCCGCCCTGCGGCGCCTGGCGGCCATCTGGCGCTGGTTTGCTGTCTTCCTTCGGGGCGGTTTCTCGAGCGCCGATCATCAGCTTCATCCAGACGGCAGCGATGTGCCAGCCTGCGGCCACGAGCCCGCCAAAGTGTGAGTCTTTTGCGGCCTCTGGATCTGTATGGAACGGCTGCGGGTCATATTTTTCGGCGAAGCGAATAATGTCTTGGCTGGTAAAAGTGTGGCTTCCCAGCTCAATTTCACGTCCGATTTCGATGTCTTCAAACCACGCCATTAGATTGCCTCCGGTGTGGCTGTTTCGGTCGGGCGCCGTCCCATCATCAACCAGCTTTCCGTGGTCATGATGGTGTCACCTGCCTGGTTGGTCATCTCCCAGGTCCAATTGGTAAGCCCCATGGTGGGGCGACTTTTGGAGGTCCGCGCGTTGATGCAGGTCACGGTGACTTTGACAGTCTCGCCCGCATAAAGCGGGCGACGCCACCGACATTCCGTAATGCCGGGTGAGCCTTGCGTTGCGGCCTTCACATGGAAGCTGTCATAGACAAGACGCATGGCGATGGCACAGCTGTGCCAGCCGCTTGCACAGAGGCCTCCAAGAAGGGAGGTTTTTGCTGCTTCTTCATCGAGATGGAAGGGTTGAGGGTCGTATTCGCCAGCGAATTCGATGATTTCTTCTTTTGAGATGGTGCGTTCTGCCGTCGTGAATGAATGGCCGACCGGCACGTCCTCCCAATAGATCATCCTCAATCCCCTTAATTGTTGAAACGGAAATGCATGACGTCGCCGTCTGCCACCAGATATTCTTTTCCTTCCAGACGCATCTTGCCAGCATCTTTGGCGGCGGTTTCACCACCAAGGCTTACAAAATCATCATAGGCGATTGTTTCTGCCCGAATGAAGCCCGCCTCAAAATCGGTGTGGATCACACCAGCGGCTGCAGGCGCCAAGGTCCCTTCCGTGATCGTCCAGGCGCGGGTTTCTTTCGGACCACAGGTAAAGTAAGTGATGAGGTGCAGAAGGTCGTAGCCTGCGCGGATCAGACGGTCGAGGCCGGCTTCTGCGAGACCTAGCTCTTCGAGATAATCTGTGCGCTCTTCTGCATCCAGCTGCGCCAGCTCTTCTTCAATCTTTGCGGAGATGACGACAGCGACCGCGCCTTCTTCTGCTGCACGAGTTTCAACGGTTTTGGAAAATTCATTGCCGGTGCCAGCGGCTTCTTCCTCGACATTGCAGACATAGAGGACGGGCTTTGATGTAAGGAGGTTGAGGCCGCGGAAAGCCTTCTCTTCTTCGTCGGTCCGTTCTGTGAAGCGGGCCGGTTTCCCGTCACGAAGCTGAACAAGGGCGCGTTCGATGAGATCGATCGTCTCTTTGGCTTCTTTGTCCTGGCCCTTGGCTTTCTTTTCAAGCGCAGGCAGACGCTTTTCCAGGCTCTCAAGGTCGGCGAGCATGAGTTCGGTTTCCACGATCTCCGCGTCGGTGAGTGGATCAATGCGGCCTTCCACATGGGTCACATCGCCATCCTCGAAACAACGCAGGACATAGGCGATCGCGTCTACCTCACGGATGTTGGCAAGAAACTGATTGCCTAGCCCTTCGCCCTTGGATGCGCCTTTCACAAGGCCCGCAATGTCCACAAAGGTGAGGCGTGTAGGGATAATCTCTTTCGATTCTGCAATACCCGCGAGGCTATCGAGGCGGCTATCGGGAACAGCGACCTCTCCGACATTGGGTTCGATGGTGCAGAAGGGGTAGTTCGCTGCCTGGGCGGATGCCGTCTGTGTCAGCGCGTTGAACAGGGTCGATTTCCCGACGTTAGGCAGGCCTACAATGCCGCATTTAAACCCCATCGGGTGTGTCCTTCTGTTTTGGTTGACCCGCCTGATTTTCAGGTTTGGGCTTTTTGGATTGAGACGGATTCAAAATCAGATGAACCCTATTAGCAAAGCTTGAGTCTTTGCCCTCCGCCAGAAGCGGCGCTGCTTCGGCGATCGCGTCCAGGAGAGGCTCCAACCAGGCTTTGTCGGCCTTGGCAAAGTCGCCCAATACATGGCCGCTCACCCGTGCCCTGTCACCTGGATGGCCGATGCCAATGCGCAGACGTCTGAACTCCGGCCCGATATGGGATGTGATGGACTTGATGCCATTGTTGCCCGCAGCACCGCCGCCCGTCTTGATGCGCACCTTGGCAGCGGGCAGGTCGAGCTCGTCATGCATCACCACCACGTCAGAGGGCGCCAGCTTGTAGAAGCGCATCGCTTCGCCGACTGCGCGGCCGCTCTCGTTCATGTAGGTTTGAGGCTTGAGGATGAGGGCCTTCTCGCCGTCCAATGTGCCTTCACAGACAAGGCCCTGAAAGCGCTTTCGTTCTGGCGAAAAGTTATGGCGGCGGATGATCTCATCCACCGCCATAAAGCCGATATTGTGGCGTTGACGGGCGTATTTTTCACCCGGATTGCCAAGGCCTACCAAGAGGATCATGTGACATGCTCCTTAAAGGCCAGAAGAGGGCGTCAGCCTTCGCTGTTCTCGCCGCCTTCGCCTTCGCCTTCAGCTGCTGTTGCTTCGCCTTCTTCACCTTCACCTTCTTCGGCTTCCTGTTCTTCAGAGACAAGAGCGGCTGGTGCGGCGATGGTTGCAACCGTGAAGTCACGGTCGGTAATGGCAGGTGTCACGCCATCTGGCAGTTTGATCGCAGAGATGTGGATCGAGTCGCCAATGTCGGTGCCGGTTAGGTCGACTTCGATTGATTCTGGAATCGATTCAGCTGGGCAATTCAGCTCAACATCGTAACGGACAACGTTCAGAATACCGCCACGCTTGATGCCAGGAGATTCTTCGTCGTTTACGAAGTTCACTGGCACTTCCACAGCAATTTTCGCCCCTTTGCCAAGACGCAAGAAATCAACATGTGTCACAAAGTCCTTGACCGGATCGAGCTGCACGTCACGCGGGATAACCCGCTGCGTTTTGCCGTCGACTTCCAGGTCGAGCAGGGAGCTCATGAAGGAGCCCTTGTTCCAAAGCTTGGTCACTTCGTTGTGTGAGAGGGAAATCAGGTCAGGGGACTTCTTGTCACCATAAACCACTGCTGGAACACGTCCCTCGCGACGAAGTGCCCGGGCGACCCCCTTGCCGGCCCGGTCTCGTGCTTGGGCCGTAAGTTGTGTATTGTCGGCCATTGCAAATTCTCCAATAAAAACAGGGCCCTAGGGCCCTAATTAGGTGTCGCAAGTCTCCTCCAGGGGTGTGGAAGTGCGATCGGATGGCGTGATAGCGCAGAACCCCCCATAAAACAACACCTTAGTGAGGCTTTGGGGAGGGGCTTGCCTTAATCGAAGAGGCTGGAAACCGACCGGCTTTCTGCGGTCCGGCGCATGGCCTCGCCCACAAGCGGGGCGATTGTTGTGGTGCGGATGTTATGGCTCACACGCACCGCCTCCGTCGCCTGGATGGTGTCGGTGATGACCAGCTCCTTCAGCTGGGAGGCCGTCACACGGGCCACAGCGCCGCCAGAGAGCACGCCATGGGTCACATAGGCGGAAACCTCGGTGGCCCCCTGGGCGAGGAGCGCTTCAGCTGCATTGCAGAGCGTTCCGGCAGAATCGACGATGTCATCGACCAGGATGCAGGGGCGTCCGTTCACATCCCCGATAATGTTCATGACTTCCGATTCTCCGGCCCGTTCGCGCCGTTTGTCTACGATTGCGAGATCTGCGTTCAGGCGTTTGGCCAAGGCTCTCGCGCGGACCACACCGCCAACGTCAGGTGAGATAATCATCAGATTGTCCGCACCTTCGTAGTTCTCCTGAATGTCCCGGGTCATGACCGGCGCCGCAAAAAGATTGTCGGTTGGAATGTCGAAAAAGCCCTGGATCTGCCCTGCGTGGAGATCAACAGTCAGCACCCGGTCTGCACCGGCAGTTGCCACCATATTGGCAACCAATTTGGCGGAAATTGGCGTTCTTGGCCCTGGTTTCCGGTCTTGGCGGGCATAGCCGAAATAAGGCATGACGGCGGTGATCCGATTGGCAGACGCCCGTTTCAGCGCATCAATGATGATCAGGGTTTCCATCAGATGGTCATTGGCCGGAAAAGAGGTGGATTGGATGACGAAAACATCTTCTCCGCGCACGTTTTCCTGGATTTCAACGAAGACTTCCATGTCCGCAAAGCGTCGAACGACCGATTTGGTCAGGGGAAGGTTGAGATAGGCGGCAATGGATTCGGCAAGTGCCCTGTTTGAATTGCCTGCGACCAGTTTCATCTGTGTTCCCCTGTTGTGAGCTCTTTATCAGGCTCACGCTCGAAATGATGTTTGCGAAATCCACCCTGCATCTGGCGGGGTTGTATCAAGGCTGGTTGTCGCCTGTAAACCGCACATCCGTGTTCTTGTGGCAACAATCTCATTCTGGCTTGTTCCGGCTCATGCTGGGGGTGTCGGTTCATTGATGAGTTGCAATATGCCGTCTGCCGCGGCTGTCCCAGCAGCGACCGCAATGTCTCCCCAGGCGCCTGCCAGGGCGTTTTCGTCGACCTGATTGGATTGCGTAATGAGGCCCAAGGGGGTTCCTTCCTTGGTGGTCACGGTCCATTCAATGTTGACGCTGATCGTGCCGGGTGGGGAGGTCCCCTGAACGGGCTCGAGAGCGACATTGCCAATCACCCTGAAAGCCCTTGGCTCATTGGTCTTATGGTCCGCCTTGACCAGAGCCTCCTGAACTGCAGCGGCAAGAGAAAGGCGGCCATCGCCTGGCGAGGTGCCCACCGCAACGTCAAACAGAATGCGGGTGCTGCTCGTGATGGATTGAGGGGCGCCACCTGATCCCTGATTGGGATTGAGAGGCTCCAATGTGGCTATGGCCGTGCCCGTTTCTTCTCTGTCGGCTGGCTCCGGACTTGGTTTTTCGACGGTTTGCGGAGGTGGCGCGGCGACTGGCGGGGCAATTCCCAAAGTCGCATTGCGTGCGGCAATTCCAGAAATGTCTGGTGGCGTGGCGGCTGGCTGGCGGGTCTGCAGGAGCGAGGGTGTCGACAGGTCGACACTTGGCGATGTGTCGGTCGCTGGGGTGCCTTGAGTGTCTGTCGGCTCTTGATCACCTATGCTGGCGGTTGTGAGTAAGACGTCACTGTCCGGGCTCGCTCCCAAGGTCTGGTCGGAGACCCATCCGGCTAGCTCCAGGGCGGCAGTGTCTGCAATCTCTTCTAGAGTTGCCTCGTCGACGACGGCCCAAGGATCGTAAAAAGCAGGGTCGGCAGAATTGCGCCTTTGGATCACGACGTCATCGGTCATGCGCTTCACGCGCTTCCCGTCTGGACCGATTACTTCCCAAACCACGACCACAGCGGTGCCGTTTCGTGCAGCACCCGCCCGGACGACGCCTTTGACAGTGTATTCGGGAACAGTGCCTGTTCTAGCAAGGGTCAGTTGGTTGGCGATGCTGGCTTCCTGAAACCGGGCCAAAAGCTGGCTTGCCAACTCATCGGGGAGACCTGCGGGCAGTTGAATAAAGACACCACGCCGTTGCAGGCCTTTGACCGACCCTGTGATGAGAGATGTGTCAGACGCGGCATTTAGCCCAAGTGCGTTGGCGTCCGGTTTTTCCTCACCGCAGGAGGAGAGAATGAGCATGCTTGTGAGGCAGATGCCCAGCGCTCTTGTCGCGCGTGGTCCGCGCTTCAAGCTGCGCATTCGCCGCAGGACTGTCGCGGTCTCTTTGTCGCTCACGGCGCTGGCTTCCCCTCACGTCACTGATCGCATATCAGCGATTCGTTTCAAGTGAAGGGTAGCAAGGCGGTGGCCTCATACCAAAGTCTGTCATGCGGCTCGCAACGCGATTGAGGAAATTTGTCGTCCGTAGTCCGGTTCCCCGGCATGAGTTGTCCGACGATAGGAAAAGAATCGCTTGGCATCAGCATAGGTGCACAGATTTGTGTTGTGGATGGTGCCGATCCCAAGGGCACCAAGTCTGTCGGCGACAAACCTTGGCAGGTCGAACTGATGGTGATTCTCCCGTGCGCTGGGAGTGAAATAAACTCCGTTTTCGGCGGCCTTGGCCACAAACTGTGCCTGGAATTCCGGACCAACCTCATAGTTTGCCTGAGAGATTGTGGGACCGATGGCGCACACAATCTGGTCGCGGTCTGCGCCGAGGGACGTCATGGCATTGACGGTTGCCTCCAGGACTCCCCCAATGGCGCCTTTCCAGCCTGCGTGGGCCGCTCCGATCACGTTTGCGCGCGGATCTGCGAAAAGGATAGGCGTGCAATCTGCCGTCAGGATGCCCAGGGCCAGACCTTTGGTGGCCGTGACAAGTGCATCTCCTTCAGGTGCGGTGTCGTGTGCCCAGGGCCTGTCTGCGACAATAACCTTCGGCGAATGAACCTGATAAACGGTCAGCAGGTGATCGCGAGGGACGCCAAGGTCATCGGCGGTTCGCCCTCTGTTTTCGATGACGTTGGCTCGAAGGTCGTCAGACCCCAAGCCACAATTGCGGCCTTCATAGATGCCGGTGGAGGTGCCCCCTTCGCGTGTGAAAAACCCATGGGCGATATTGGGGAACGCTGACAGTCTGTCGCTTTGTATCACCATCGGCCTCCATTCAATTTGCGTCGCAACCTTTAGAGCCCCGCTGGCGCGGGAAGGCCCTGCGACGTCACGGCCATCACTTTGAAGAGGCTGCCCATCGCGCCGGGGTCCGTCAAGCGTTTCAGGGCTGAGGCTATATCGTCTCGTTGATGTTCGTTGGCATTTGCGCTGAGCGCATTGGCGCGTGCTTGGATGCCGAGGGCTTTGAGAAAGGGACCTTGCTCCACGGGGCCGTAACAGGTGCCGGTGTTGAACGGTTTTGCGAGTGCTTCGAAATCCACATGGGCGGTGAGGTCTGCCTCTCCGGGATCGGCAAGCGGATCGACGAATTTGTGGTTCTTCAATGCCTGGAAGCTGTCACCTGCCGCTGAGCGTTTATATCCATAGTCAATGATGAGGGCGGCACCAGTGTTCGCATCAAAATGATTGCGTATTTTATTCATAATCGTCGACCCGACGGGGCAAATCTCCGCGATTGATCCTTCCGGCGCCTCGTGAACATTCGGTGCCAACGACGAGACCGCAGCTGATGTCTCAGCCAGGCCAAATTTAAAGGAGGGTGCATCTTCATCGGAAGATGACTGGAGTGCCACACACCGTTCCTGCCATCCCTTGCCTGTCTTTAGAAACTGCTTGATCGGAAGCGCGTCAAAAAACTCGTTTGCGAGGATGATGCAGGGGCCTGCAGGCAATGCTTCGACACTCTCTATCCAGGAAGCGCTTGGCACGCGTGTCTTTTGTTCTGTGCGCAAGGCGGGGCTCGTTTCCAGGAAGACCAGATTGGCGGCCTCGATAAAAGCAGGAACGAGTTTTGCTGCGCGTATGGCATCAGCCATAAGCGTCCCGCGGCCTGGTCCAAACTCGATCAGGTTAAATGATGGGGGTGATCCGAGCTTTTGCCACATGTCGACTGACCAGAGACCTAAAAGCTCCCCGAACATCTGGGAAATCTCCGGCGCTGTAGTGAAATCTCCTTCACGGCCCAGCGGATCGCGTGTGCGGTAATAGCCATGCTCTGGATGTGCGAGCGCCAGGTCCATGAACATGTCCAGCGGCATCGGGCCGTCCTGTCGGATAAGGCTGGCGATATGGTCCGAAAGCGCGGTCACGATGGTTCGACTACTTTTTCTTTCGCGCGGGCTTTGCTTGGGGAGACGCCGAGTTGGTCCGGGCCCACCAGATGATGCCTGCGCCAACAAGGATCATGGGTAGGGTCAGAACCATGCCTTGTGTTACCGGACCGAACAGGTAGCCGATATGCGCGTCAGGTTCGCGGAAGAACTCCACAAAGATGCGCGAGAGGCCATAGCCGATGAAGAAGGTTCCCGCCACAATGCCCGGGCGCGAGAGGGCGTTGGTGTGATGGGTGAGGTATCTCAAGACGATGAAGAGAACCACACCCTCAAGCAGGCCCTCATAGAGCTGGCTCGGATGACGAGGCAGCGGGCCGCCGGTGGGGAAAACCACACCCCAGGGGACATCCGTTGTTCTGCCCCAGAGTTCACTATTGATAAAGTTCGCCAGTCGCCCGAAGAGAATGCCGATGGGGGCGACGGCGGCTGCACCGTCTGCGAGTGACCAAAGCGGAATAGTGTGTTTGCGGGCAAACAGGTAGATCGCCAGCACAACTCCCAGAAAACCGCCATGGAAAGACATGCCGCCATTCCAGACAGCAATAATGTCGCCTGGATTGTAGAGATAGAAAGCCGGGTTATAGAAGAGCACGTAGCCTAAACGCCCGCCCAGAATCACACCGAGAGCGACCCAAAGCAGAAGGTCGTCCGCCTGGTCGCGGCTGAAGGGCGACTTACCACCCCAGACGGATGGCGTTTCGGCGAGGCGCATGAGATAGCGCCACCCCAGAAGGAGACCTGCAATGTAGGCCAAGGCGTACCAGCGGATCGCAAAAGGGCCTATTTGGATGAGAACAGGATCTATTTCGGGGAAGGGCACAGGCACTCTTTCTGCGGTCAGGACGTGGCTCGTCAGTGTCTCTCTCGGGCCTTGCATGTCAAGCCAAAGGCCTGCAGGGCGGACCGGCGCGGGCAAGATCGAGACATGTGGTCGCAAGCGCTGATAGAGGTCTGTCCGGGCTGACAAAAATCGGGGGAGGGCGTAAGATCGCCTCAGAATTGGAGAACGATAATGACCCAGTATGACAACCGTCTGCTTGATGATGTGGCTAAGCTCTTTACGTCTGCGGCGGGGGCTGCCCAAGGGCTGCGTCAGGAGATTGAAGCGATTGTGAAAGGCCAGGCTGAGCGTCTGATTGCCGACCTGGATCTGGTCTCTCGGGACGAATTCGATGCGGTTCAGGCGATGGCGGCCAAAGCTCGTGAAGAGAATGAAGCGCTCAAAGCCCGGATTGAGGCGCTTGAGACGGCAGCATCTTCGCAAGGCTAGTCTTGACCGCGCTGCGTGCGGGATGACCCTGCGGCTCGTCACGCCCGTTTTTCCACATGTTTTTTCTCCCTGCCCACCTTCCGGCGCTTGCACCGACTCATTTGATCGGGCACGCTCTGTAGTGTTTAGGGGAAAGTTATCCACAATATATGGATATACTGACGTCTGAGCGGTGTGAAGCGGCGGACGAGGATTCGTGATGAAGGCGACCATGGTGCCTGCAGACTATGTCGACGCAAATCCACTCGATCTTCTGGAGCAAGTAGCTGATGTTCGGAACTGGGCCTTTGACCGGTCGCACGAGCAGGAGCTCAATCTGGCACTTGTCGGCGAATGGCGGGACTATCAGATTTCACTGAATTGGCGGGATGATTTTTGTGGGCTGCATATGGCCAGCGCGCTGGACATGCGGGTGCCGCCGGAAAAACGACTCGCGGTGCGGGATCTGCTTGGCCTGATTAATGAGCAACTCTGGTCCGGGCATTTCGACATGTGGTCCGATGATGGGACCATCTTGTTTCGTGACACATTGCTCTTATGTGGTGGAGCGGCGGCAACGCCAGAGCAATGCGAGGCTTTGTTGCATTTGGCGATGGAGGCTTGTGATCGCTATTACCCAGCGTTCAATTTTGTGATCTGGGCTGGGCGAAGTCCAGAAGAGGCGATTGCTGCAGCGATGTTTGAGACGGTGGGGTCAGCCTGATCTGTTCAAGGCCTCGCGTTTGTGTAAACCCGATTTGAGCAAGTGAGTGATGAGATGCTGCGTTTCGATGATCCGCTGGTACTGGTTGGTGCCGGAAAAATGGGTGGAGCTCTTCTGACGGGCTGGCTGGATCAGGGGCTTGAACCATCGAACGTGTTCTTGCGCGATCCGACACCACCTGCAGAAATGGCACAATTGGTGGCCGAGAAAGGGCTGCGCCTAAATCTTCCCTTGGAAGAAATTCAGGTCTCCCCGCGCATAGTGGTGCTGGCTGTAAAACCTCAGATCATGGATGCGGTGTTGCCAGACCTACGACCCCTTGTCCGGCCGGGAACTTTGTTCCTCTCGATTGCTGCTGGTGTTGACCTTGAGCGCTTGGATGAATTGCTTGGGGGCGGGGCGGCAATCATCCGTGCGATGCCCAACACACCTTCCTCGGTTGGCAAAGGAATTACAGCAGTCATCGGGAATGACCTTGTTACCGATGCTGACAAGGCGATCTGCGACAGTCTGTTGGGCACCGTCGGCGACGTTGTTTGGCTTGCTGCAGAAACTCAGATGGATGCGGTGACGGCACTTTCGGGAAGTGGCCCTGCCTATGTATTTGCGCTCGCAGAAACCATGACAGCTGCGGGAGAAGCGCTGGGCCTTGAGCCAGATCTTGCAGCTCAGCTGGCACGGATGACTGTGGCCGGCGCCGGGGCGATGCTCGAAACACTGCCAGATGATGCTGCAACGCTCCGTCAGAATGTAACATCTCCTGGGGGCACCACAGCAGCGGCGCTGGATGTGCTTCTCGGGCCTGACGGGCTTGCACAGCTCATGCGTTCTGGCATGACGGCTGCGCGTGATCGATCAAGAGAACTGTCAAAGCAGTAAGCTCTTTTCAGTCATTTTGTACTATGGTTCATGTCTACCCCGTGACAGCAGGTGAGCAGAGCCTTGGCACCGCGAAAAACGACAGAAGATAAAATTATCGATGCTGCCCTTCAGCTCGCCGCTGAGGAGGGGTGGAATCGTTGTTCGCTGTCTGAGGTCGCATCGCAGGCAAAAGTGCCGCTGGCAGACCTGCATGGCACTTTTTCTGGAAAACGGGCGGTGCTTGCTGCGTTTTCCCGGAGGACCGATGTGCGGGTGCTCCGCGCGGTTGACCCGGAAGACCAGGAAGGGGAGCGTCCCAAGGACCGCCTTTTTGATGTGCTGATGCTGCGGTTTGATGAACTTGGCCCTTACAAAGAAGGTGTAACAGCGATCTCTCGTGATCTCGCCCGCGACCCGTTTGGCCTTCTCGCGGGAACGCGCCCAGCACTTCGGTCCATGCATTGGATGCTTGAGGCTGCCTCGATTGACTCCGGTGGCATGTATGGCGCGGTTCGTGCGAGGGCGCTCGCTCTTGTCTGGCTCGCTGCCTTTCGGGTTTGGCTAGACGATGAGCCAGGGCTCGGCAAAACAATGTCGGAACTTGATAAGCGTCTTCAGCAATCATCCGCCTTGTGGGGGGATACAGCTGCAACTGCAACCAACGCAACACCACCCCATGCTAGTGCGGCAGAGTAATTTCCGCGCGCAGGCCACCCAAAGCACTCTTCGACAAAGTGATATCACCGCCATGAGATCTTGCGACGTCGCGTGCGATGGCTAGGCCCAAGCCCGTTCCCGCATTGTCGAGATTGCGCGCGGTATCGAGGCGATGGAAAGGGCGGAACACTTCTTCAAGCTGGTCCTCTGGTATGCCCTCTCCATTGTCATCAACGGATATGGTGACAGCATCTTTCGTTGAAGACAGTGTCAGTCGCACGGTGTTTGCGTAGCGGGTGGCGTTGTCTGTTAGGTTTGTCAGGCAGCGCTTGAAGGTTGCCCTCCTGAGCGGCAGTGTGATGCCTGGTTCTGATTCAACAGCGATCTGGTGCCCATGCCGCTGCCCATCCAGGCGCACTTCGTTCAGAAGATCGGCGAGGTCAACGATTTGTGCTTCTTCTCCTTCTTCGCCGCGGGCAAACGCCAGATAGTCCTCAAGCATGTGCTCCATGTCGCGCACATCGCTTTTGAGTTCGTCGACTTCTGGATTGTTTCCCATCATGGCGATCTGGAGTTTGAAACGAGTAAGCGGGGTGCGCAGATCGTGACTGACCCCTGCAAGCATGGTGGTGCGTTGGTCGATCTGTCGCTGAATGCGCTCACGCATGTCGAGGAAGGCAGCTGCTGCTCGGCGCACTTCCAGAGCCCCTGATGGTTTGAAAGGTCCCGACTTTCGGCCTTTGCCGAAACTTTCAGCCGCGACGGCGAGCCTCTCAATAGGGCGTATCTGATTCCTCAAAAAGAGAATGGCGATAGCTATCAGGAGAAGCGACGCTCCCCCCATCCAGACAAGGAAGATGTGAGAGTTTGTTGCATAGACTCTGCTTCGTAGAGGCAGGACACGCATCACCCCATCGGTCGTTTGTATTCGAATGTCTACATAGTCTGGATAGGAAACCGTATCGAGCCAATAGGGTTTGCCAATCCTCTTTTCGAGTTCGCTGCGCAATGATTGATCAAGTAGAGAAAAGCCCGGATCCGGTGTTTCAGTGGGCAGTGTTTCGCCTGGGCGGAATGAGACACTCATTTCCAACTGCTCCCAGGCAAGTGCCGTCAGTTGCGGTGCGCTGGCTTCGCCTTCTGGGAAAGTGGTGTTCGCCTCCAGGAGCAGCGCAATGTCGCTGACGACGGCGCCGGAGAGTTTCTCCGTCACCATCTGCCAGTGGCGCTCCAGAAACACATAGGTCACGACGACCTGCAGCAATACCATCGGGGCGACGATGATGATCAGAGACCGGCCATAAAGGCCGCGGGGCATCAGCTTTTTTAAGACACGAAAGGGATGGATGCCGCTACCCGTGTTCGGCGTTTGCCTTTGGGCGCGTGCGCTGGGCTGCTTATCCTGAATGTCGACGCCACTCATCCGTTTCTTTTCCCTAGAATTTGGGTGCCGCTCGCAACGGGTGCATGCGGGTTCAATCGGGTTTCAAAACGTATCCCAGACCGCGGATGGTTTGGAGATAAATTGGATTTTTCGGGTCTTTCTCAATTTTCCGCCGAAGGCGGTTAATCTGAACGTCAATCGCCCGTTCGGTGCCTGCCTCATCGTTTCTCAAGAGGGTGCGGGACAGCGTTTCATTCGGGCGGCTTGCAAAGAGGTGCATCATCTGGATTTCGCGATCTGTCAGGCGCACCAGATTGCCGTCCCGCCAGAGCTCGCCTCTTTGGCGATCAAACCGGCAGGCGCCCAGGCGGACCTGACTGGTATCGGTTTTTTCGGGTACTGTGCGCCGAAGAATGGTCCCAATGCGCAGCAATAATTCCCGGGGTTCAAAAGGTTTGGGCAAGTAGTCGTCTGCGCCCCCTTCAAAGCCCTCAATTCGATGTTCGGTTTCCGCGCGGGCGGTCAGAAGCAGAATGGGAATTGATGAATCGAGCCTAAGGGATTTCGTGAGTTCCAAGCCGGTCTCACCAGGCATCATCACATCCAGCACGAGCAAATCAAAAGCAATACCTTCCATGCGCGCGCGTGCTTCGGCCGCACTTTCTGCCGTCGAGATGCGATAGCCGTTCTCACTCAGATATTTTTTTAGCAGTTCGCGGATGCGCCGATCATCGTCCACAACCAGAATATGCGGTGTTTCTTCATCGAACGATGTCGTACCGGCTTCGGACGCGGCAAGGGACATTAAGGTACCTCACCATTTGTGATGAGGGTCTCCACGGCGGCTCGTTCGTCTTCGTTGACGAGATTGAGGAGAATTTTTTTCCAGGCATCCGCTGCCTCTGGTCCAGCGTCCGCGATTGCCTTTGCCACGCGCGCATGCTGTGGCACGGCCAGGCGCCGTTCAAGACTGGTGCCCGCTTCAGTCAGGTGGAGATGGCGTTGTCGGCGGTCGCGGGTGCCTGTCTTTTGTTCGATGAGTTCCCGCTCAATCAGTTCTCGCAAGACACGCGCGAGACTCTGTTTGGTGATCCGTAATATTCCCAACAGCTCAGCGACCGTGATGCCTGGATTGCGGCCGACAAAATGGACGACGCGGTGGTGGGCACGGCCCAATCCGTCCGCCTCCAGAATCGCATCCGGATCGCTCACAAAGTCCCTGTAGGCAAAAAACAGCAGTTCGATTGCCTGGATGAGGGCTTCTTTTTCGGCGAGATTTTCGCCGGATTCCGCCGCTTTATGGTTTGCTCCTGATGCCAGGGTGCTTGTTTTTATGTCAGCCATGTTGACATATCTCGATCATATAGTTACTTTGACAATCGAATTTACGACAGAAATGAACCCATCTGGCGTTTTCGCGACGTGAGTGCCAGTATTTTGACCCAAAGACCGGATGTGCTGCAATTTTTGTAGGCAGCGGCCTGAATGGGGCAAACGCTGCTGGCGAAGAAGATCGCGCTTGCGCCAGATCGGTCAGGAAACAATCAGGATCCAGGCTCATGGCGGACATTCCATTTGATAAGCGAGACGGCTTTATCTGGTTCAACGGCGACCTCGTTCCATGGACGGATGCGAAGGTGCATGTTCTGACACATGGGCTTCATTATGCCAGCTGCGTCTTTGAAGGCGAGCGGGTTTATGGCGGCGAAATTTTCAAACTGCGTGAACATACCGAACGGCTTTTTAAGTCGGCTGAAATTCTTGGGTTTGAGATTCCCTATAGCATAGAGGAAATCGACGACGCGTGTCGGAAAGCTGTGGCTGCGCAGGGTATTGTGGATGGATATGTTCGTCCCGTGGCCTGGCGGGGCAGCGAGATGATGGCAGTCTCTGCGCAGAAGAACAAAATTCACGTCGCCGTCGCGTCGTGGGAGTGGCCATCCTATTTCGACCCGGAGCTGCGGTTTAAAGGCATTCGAGCGGATATTGCGCAATATCGTCGGCCTTCACCGGAAACAGCGCCTTGCGATTCCAAAGCGGCCGGTCTCTACATGATCTGCACCGTTTCCAAACACGCAGCAGAAGCCAAAGGCTATGCGGATGCGTTGATGATGGATTATCGCGGTTATGTCGCAGAAATGACCGGTGCAAATGTGTTCTTCGTCAAAGACGGCGTCTTGCATACCCCAACACCTGACTGTTTTCTGGATGGGATCACCCGCCGCACAGTGATCGATCTTGCGCGCAAACGCGGATATGAGATCGTGGAGCGCCATATCAAAGAAGAAGAGCTGGGGGATTTCAGTGAGTGCTTCATTACCGGCACTGCAGTAGAAGTCACCGCCGTTGCGGAGATCGGGCCTTACACCTACACACCGTCGACCATCACCAAAACACTGATGGATGACTATTCTGCAGAAGTGCAGCCCAAGGTGAGCGCCGCCTAAGGTTCTCGCTATTCGGATTTAGCTGGCGCCGTCCATCTTTGGGCGGCGTCTTCGTCTGTGCTTCTTGACGACACCCAACTCTCACCTTCTGGGCCCGACTCCTTTTTCCAGAAGGGGGCTTTGGTCTTCAACCAATCCATCAGAAATTCCGCGGCCTCAAATGCCGCTTGACGGTGCGCCGACGCGGTGATGACCAAAACTATTCTGTCGCTGGGTGTCAGAGGTCCGACGCGGTGGATGATGGTGCTGGCCTGCAGAGGCCATCTCTTGTGAGCCTCAGCTTCAATTTCGCGCAAGGCTTTTTCGGCCATACCTGGATAGTGTTCCAGGGTCATGGTCTCAATATCACGGTTTTCGTTCCGTGAGCGCATGTATCCTACAAAGCTTACTGTTGCGCCGATGTCGGTCCGCCCAGCGACAAGCGTGTCCATCTCGGCACCGGGGTCGAAATCCTCTGTTTGTACGCGGACCATGGGTCAGCCGCCGGTGAAGGGTGGATAGAAGGCGATTTCGGATGCGCCGCCGATCAATGTGCCGTGATCCACTTCCTGCATATCGAGGGCAACATGCACAACATTCATATCTTCGAAGGCAGTGGCATACCCATCCCCCCGTTTTGCGAGTTCTCCGATAAAGTCCTTTACCGTCAACTTGTCAGCATCCGACAGGTCAATTTCTTCTTCGGCCAAGCCGATGCGGTCTCGAAACCATGCGAAATAGAGGACTTTCATAGGAAACCTGTTTTAGTCAGCGGATTTGGCGTCGTCTTCGATGACGTGGCGAAGCCCGCCTCTGAAATAGTCGTACCCTGTATATAGAGTGAGGCCTGCCGCAATCCAAAGGAGCCAGATGCCCACCTGTTGGGTCCCAGGCAAAATCGCCTCGCCGGCGTCACCCGCCAACAGAAAGGCAATCGCAATCATCTGGATGGCTGTTTTCCATTTTGCCAACTGGCTCACCGGCACGCTGACGCGGACCTGAGCCAAAAATTCGCGCAGCCCTGAGACCAGGATTTCGCGGCTCAGAATGATGATGGCTGCCAGGACAGAGCCCCAGCTGATGGTGTCATTGGCAATCAGCATAAAAAGGGCAGCAGAGACCAACAGTTTGTCCGCTATTGGATCGAGCATGCGCCCAAGATTTGACGTTTGTTCCCAGGCTCTTGCGAAGTAGCCATCGAAATAGTCGGTGATCGCGGCAAGTATGAAGATGCCCAGAGTTGTCCAGTTGGCGGCTGGTCCTTCCAGATAAAACCCTGCCACCAATGCGGGCACCATAAGGATGCGGGCATAGGTCAGCAGGTTGGGCAAGCTCGTCAGAACGGCCGTTCTTCTGTCCAGTTTACTGCTCTGTGTGTCCGTCATACTCGCACCTTACCACTGGAATACGTCAATCGGGTGTTCCGTGGAAATGATCATAGACTGCTTTGGCGACTTTTTCAGAGATACCCTCGACTGAGCTCAAATCTGTTAGGCCGGCTCTTGAGACGGCTTTGGCAGACCCGAAATGATGGAGCAGTGCCCGCTTACGAGATGCACCTACACCCGGCACATTGTCGAGAGGGTTCGATTTGGCCTGCTTGGCGCGTCTGGCGCGGTGGGACCCAATGGCAAACCGGTGTGCCTCGTCGCGCAACCTTTGCAGGAAGTAGAGCGCTGGGCTCTTTTCCGGCAATGAAAACGGGTCGCGGCCTGGCATAAAGAAGCGCTCGCGGCCGGCATTCCGGTCTGGTCCTTTGGCAATAGAGACGACAGCCACATCGTCAATGCCGAGCTCCGTCATCACTTCCATTGTGACGGAGAGCTGTCCCATCCCGCCGTCTATCAGGATCACGTCCGGCCAGCCGTTGGCGCGTTTTGCGTCGATGCTGTGTTCCGACGTCTCCTCAGATCCATCTGTTTCGGCGGCGGCCGCGCTTTCTTTCAGCAGGCGCGTAAATCGGCGTGTGAGCACCTGGCGCATCATGCCGTAGTCGTCGCCGGGCTCAATGGAGTCGCCCTTGATGTTGAATTTCCGATACTGGTTTTTCAGGAACCCTTCCGGCCCGGCAACGATCATGCCGCCTACCTGGTTTGTGCCTTGAATGTGGCTGTTGTCATAGACTTCAATGCGCTCGGGCGGGGTATCAAGACCGAAGATCTCTGCCAGTTCATTCAGGAGTTTGCGTTGGGTCGCTGACTCAGCCTGTCGGCGGTCGAGGGCATCTTTGGCATTGCGCAGCGCGTGTTCCACGAGCTCCCGCTTCTCGCCACGTTGCGGGACGGAAACCGCAATACGCCGCTCCGCCCTTATGGTGAGCGCCTCGCCCAACAGCGTGCGGCCTGGCACATCATCGCTTAGGAAGATTTTCGGTGGGGCGGGTCGCTCGTCATAGAATTGGGCGAGGAACGCATCGAGCACTTCGGCGCGGGTGAAGCCTTTTTCGTGTCGTGGGAAATAGGCACGGTTGCCCCAGTTCTGCCCGCCTCGGAAGAAGAAGACCTGAACGCAGGTCTGTCCACTCTCTTCAGCAACAGCGAAGACATCCGCATCGGTGACCGATTGCGGGTTGATGCCCTGGTGGGACTGGATATTGGTGAGGGCCCGTATTCGGTCGCGATAGATGGCAGCACCCTCGAAGTCAAGCTTGGCACTGGCGGCTTCCATCAGTTCGGCCAGGTGTTCCTGTGTCCGACGGCTTTTGCCTTGGAGAAAGTCACGGGACTCTGAGACCAGTTCGGCATAGTCCTCTTTACTGATTTCACCGGTGCAGGGCGCTGAACAGCGCTTGATTTGATAGAGCAGACAGGGACGGGTGCGGGCGTCAAATACAGAGTCGGTGCAAGAGCGCAGCAGAAAGGCTCTCTGGAGCGTGTTGAGGGTGCGTGTGACAGATCCCGCCGATGCAAAGGGACCGAAATAATCCCCTTCGCGAGAGCGGCTGCCGCGGTGCTTCACGACTTGTGGGTAGTCATGATCGGACGTGAGTAAGATATAGGGGAAGGATTTGTCGTCGCGCAGCAGCACATTGTAGCGGGGCTTTAGCTGCTTGATGAGATTGGCCTCAAGCAGGAGGGCGTCGGTTTCTGTTGCTGTGGTGATGAACTCCATTGCCTCGGTGGAGGCGATCATTCGCGCAATTCGATTGGAATGGCCAGCGAGCTTTGTATAGCTGGTTACACGCTTCTTCAGGCTGCGCGCTTTTCCGACATAAAGCACATCGCCGTTGTTTTTCAGCATGCGGTAGACGCCGGGACTATCAGGGAGTGTTTTGACCTTCTCAGCGATCAAAGCCGCGCCATGAAGCTCGTCTGCCTCACTGTTCATGGCGTCTTTGCTCATCGCTTTCTTTCGTCCCGTCTATGTAGAATCGTTGATGTATAGCTTGATGTAGTAGTGGCGTAGCACAGTTGAATAGAGGGCCAGGCTTTCGAAGGCTTTTCTTCCCAAATTCTGCTTCTTTACTGGACCGATCTGTTCCACCTCTGACCTGTGGATAAAGTTGTTGAGAATCTCAAGGGATTCGATGCAACTGATTGTGACACAACGATTATTCGAATATTGGGTACAAAGTGCCCATTTTTAACCCATTGAAAACAATAAGCTTTTTTGCGCGTCCCGGGTGTTCGGCAAAAACGGGTCCAGAATCAACCTCTAAACCTTATGGTTAATTTGGCGATCGCCGCCGTGTGCACAAATGTCCGCATGCGGTCTATTTTCATATGACAAAAATGTGAAAAAATTCAATGCAGTAAAGGTAGTATTATGGTTTTACTTAAGAGCTTTTTGGGCCTTTAGGTGCGCGCTCGGACACGCTCGATTTCCACCCCAACACTTGCCACTTCTGCAATAGCGGCAAGCTTTTCTACCCGGACCCTTGCACACTCAACCCGACCGTCCTCCAGACACCTGGAGGCGATGCGCTCTGCCAGGGTTTCGACGAGATTGACGTGACCTTCAGTAAGCAGGTTTTTGACCTTATTGACGATCTGCTCGTAGCAAACGACGTTTTCCAGCGCATCGCCATGGGCCACTTCGCGCACTGTTAGGTCAATATTGAACCGCATGGGCTGCTGGAAACCGTCCTTTTCGTGCGCATAGACGCCAATTTCTCCATCAAGCACCAGATCTCGGACAAAGACATGGCGAATGGACTGAGACCCGTCAGCGATCCGCAAGCGGGTCACATTGTCCAGGCTGGTATTCAGGTCTTCGCCATTATTTGAGGAGCGATGGCTCATGGAATTTGGTTCCTTGTTCGCACTCTACGACGTTATTCAGGTCCGACGGCGTCAGGGGTTTCCCAGGCGAGATGCTGACCGCTATCAAGAGCGATCATTTGGCCTGTCATAGCGGGGCTTGCAAGGATAAATCTGACGGCTGTGCATATTTCTTCTGTTGAAATCTGGCGCTGCAACAGTGTCGAGGCTGCCTGGGCTTCGAAATCCGCGTTGGATTGGCGGTCGTTGGAAAGGGTGGGGCCAGGACCTATCCCATTGACCCTGATCTTTGGGGCGAGCGCCTGGGCCAGCGTTTGTGTCAGCGTCCACAAACCGGCTTTGGAGGCCGTGTAGGAGAGGAAACGGGGGGTCAGGCGCCAGACACGCTGATCGATGATGTTGATGATGTTGCCGGCGCTGCTCTCTGGCAGCTGTCGGGCAAAGGCCTGGGCTAGAAATAAGGGGGCCCGCAGGTTTGTGTCCATATGGGCAGCCCAGCTTTCGGGCGTCAGGCTGTCCAGATCATCGTCTGCAAAAAGGGAGGCGTTATTGATGAGTGCTGTCAGGGGACCCAGTTTCGCAGCGGCTTCGTCGATCAGTGGGGAGAGGGAGCTCACCTCCACCAGATCTGCTTGAACGGCGTGAGCACGTCCTCCTGCGTCTACAATCTGTTGAACGGTCTCTTCAGCTGCGTCAGGTGAACTCCGATGGTGAACGGCGACACCCCAGCCATCGGTGGCTAGTCCAAGAGCTATGGCCCGCCCGATGCGTTTCGCGCCGCCGGTGATAAGCACATTTCTCGCAGAGGGATCGGTCATCTTGGCAACTTAGACAGCGTGCATTGTCGCAGCACGATCCGCAACAAAGAGGAAATAGAGATAGGCCACATAGCCAATCAGGAAAAAGGCGCCGGCTGAGCGGGTAATGGTGCCGCGCGACATGGCGAATGGCACCACCAGCAAGGCGGCGATCAGCATGACCCAGAGATCGAACCAGATGAAGGCTGAGGGCACATCAATCGGCGCAACCATGGCGGTGATGCCCATGACACCCAGAATATTGAAAAGATTGGAACCAAGCACATTGCCGACGGCGATATCGGCCTGCCGACGGAGCGCTGCGATGACTGTGGTAGCGAGCTCAGGCAAGGAGGTGCCAAAAGCAATCAGTGACAGGCCGATGGCACTGTCTGAGACACCGAAGGCTCGTGCGATCTCTGTGCCACCATCAACAATGAAATGGGCCCCAAGCGGCAGCCCCAGCACGCCTGCTGCCAGAAAGAGCGCAATCATGATGGGGTTTTGAGGGAGGCCAGAGCTTTCGTCTGGAAGTTCGAATTCTTCTTCGATGGCAGATGTGCCAGATCCATTGGCTGTGTTCACAGCGTGCGTTGCGACATAGGCCAGGAACAATAGGACGAGTGTAAAGAGGATCAAACCCTGCCAGAAGACGAGCTGGCCAAACAGACAGAGAAAGATAAATATCAGCGTCGCAGACACCATGAAGATGGTGTTGCGCCGGACGGATACCTGATCGCACAGGGTGGGGTAGATCAGCGCAGGCACGCCCAGGACGAGCAAGACATTGGCGATGTTGGATCCAACAACATTCCCGATGGCGATACCGCTCACACCGGTAAGGGCTGCTCTGATGGAGACGACGAGCTCAGGTGCAGAGGTTCCAAAGGCGACAACCGTCAACCCAATGAGCATTGATGGTATGCCGAGCTTCAGCGCGAGCGAGACTGCACCTCGAACCAATAGGTCGCCACAAAACAGCAGAATGACAAAACCGCTGATCAGCGACAGGTACATCATGCGAAGCCGCTCCAGCAGAAGAGATCGCGGGTGAGCATAAAATCGGTCAAAGGTTGCCCTGTGGCGGTAAAACTCCCGTCGGCGGTCATTTATTTTCTTTCTTAACGTCGATCCCCTATCCTCCATATATAGGGGCCTTCCGGCTGAAGTAAAACCGCTCAAATTGAGCTGACGTGTGCGTGGCATGCCCGCAACACGCGATAGTGATGGAGATATGGCTGGTGGATGCGGGTGCGGGGCATACGGAGGTCATTCCCTACCTGAGGGAGATTGTTGTTTTTCTGGTCGCGTCGGTCCTGATTGTGCCCTTGTTCCAATGGATGAGAGCCAGTCCTGTATTGGGGTATCTGGCCGCTGGGGCGCTGATTGGCCCCTTTGGTCTGGCGGTGATTGCCGATACTGAAGGGGTCGCCCGGCTGGCCGAACTTGGTGTTGTTTTCCTTCTGTTTACCATTGGCCTTGAATTGCCGTTCGAACGGCTGCTTGCGATGCGGCGCCTGATTTTTGGACTGGGCGGGCTGCAGGTCCTGATCTGCGGCTCCGTGCTTGCTCTCTTTGCCAATATGTGGGGCAATTCTATTGAAGCGTCGGTGGTTATTGGGTTTGCCCTGGCGCTTTCGTCAACTGCGATCGTTACGCAGGTGTTGATCGAACGGAGCGAATTTGCAACGCCCATGGGGCGCCGGACTTTTTCAATCCTGCTCTTTCAGGATCTGGCGGTTGTTCCGCTCATCATGCTGGTGGCGATTCTCTCCAACGGCGGGGCCGAAGGGCCGCTTGATCTCGCGAAACTGATCGGGATCGCTGTCTTGCAGGCAGTGGCGGCGATTGCCTTTATCCTCATCGTAGGCCGCTATGCGCTTCGGTACCTGTTCCGCTTGGTGACCTGGGCGCGGTCGCCTGAGCTCTTCATGGCCCTCACCCTTCTTGCTGTGCTCAGCACGGCGTGGGCGACGGGGCAGTCCGGCCTGTCCATGGCCCTTGGAGCGTTCCTTGCGGGACTGGTGCTATCGGAGACTGAATTCCGTCCGCAGATCGAAATTGATATTCAGCCGTTTAAGGGCCTCTTGCTTGGTCTCTTCTTCATCAGCGTTGGTATGGGCCTCGATTTCGCGATCATGCAGGCCATGCCCTATGAGATTTTTCTGGGCGTGGTTGGTCTGATTGGTATCAAAGCGATCATGATCTCATCGCTGACGGTCGCGTTTGGCGTCACGGCCAGTCAGGCAGTGCGGACCGGCCTGCTGCTAAGTGCGGGTGGTGAGTTTGCATTTGTGATCATTGGTGGCGCCATGGCGGGGGGTGTGCTTGATCGCGACGTTGCGCAATACATGCTGATTGTCGCTGGTGTCTCCATGGCGTTGACACCGCTACTCATGATTGCTGGGAATGGTGTTTCCGCTCTTATTGCGCGTCGCTACCGCGTCGAAAAAGAAGTTGAGGTGTCTGCGATTGACGATGACCTCAGCGGCCATGTCATCATTGCCGGATATGGTCGGGTCGGCCGAACGGTTGCGAGGCTTCTGTCTGAGCAGATGGTTCCTTTTGTGGCGCTTGATATGAGTGTTGCACGGGCGCAGGAAGCCCGAAAAAGCGGCGAGCCCGTATTCTATGGTGATGCCGCCCGACACGATGTGCTTGAGCGGGTGGGGGCAGATCGGGCCGCCGCTATTGTCATTACACTGAACGACTATGCCGCAAGTACCAAGGGTGTTGCGTCAGTGCGCGCCAAGTGGCCAAAACTGCCCGTCTTTGTGCGCGCTCATGATCTGACCCATTCACAGGAACTTATGAAGCTTGGGGCGACCGGGATTGTCCCTGAGACGTTGGAGGCTTCATTGCAGTTAGCGTCAGATGTGTTGCACTCGCTTGGCACGCCTCATGAAGCGATCGTGCCTCATATGGACCGCGTTCGCGAAGAAGGTTATGCCAGGGTCAATCCGGATGTTGAGCAGGCATAGCGTTCTTATGGCGATCTAGAACATTTCGTCTGGCGCCTTACGCTTTTTGGTTTTGCGCGGGCGTTCATAGAGGACAGTTGGATAGTTCTTCAGCGGGTTGACCTGTTCTCCAGTGTAGGCCCAGTCAGGCATTTCGCCCATTCGCACATGGTAGCGGGGCTCGCGCCCAACGCTCTCGCTAAACAGGCCGCGCGGCGTGTTGATCATGTGTGGGGATGCGTCGCGCTCGTAAGCGATGGGGGTGCCGCATTCGATACAAAAGCGGCGCGTGATGCCCTTTTCGTCGTCCCTGTAGTCCGTAACGGCCTCTTCACCGCCCGTAAGTCTGAACCTCTTACGCCAGGAGCCGACATAGGTGACAGAGGCCGTGCCCATAACAGTTCGGGTTGCTGTGGAATGGTCGTGATAGGCCCAGCGTGCAGGATATTTGATTTCGAACTGAACAATGCCGCAGCCACAGGACCCCTTCACCCATTCCGGGTGCGATAGGTAGGCTTTCTCGGTGCTTTTGGAAGGCATGGTGTTCTTTCTTCTTGTCTCACGAGATTGTCAGATGCAGGCTGGATACAAAGGTTCAACAATAGTCATCAATAACAAGAACCAATCAAGGTGAGGGAGGGGGACCCCATGTTCAGCGACTTAGTGACAATTCTCGGAGATCTTCAGGCATCTCAAGATGCCTATATTTCAGCTCTTCCATTGTGGGTGCAGTGGTGGATGAATTGGATGGGGATCGTCTTGTTTCTCGGTTCCCTCATTTTTGCTTTCGTCGGCGTGGAAGCTCGGTGGCTTCTTCTGGCAATGTTTTTGACAATTCCCGCGACGTTTTTGATCGGTTATGCAGTCGGCTGGAACAATTTGTGGGGCATCACCCATCTCATCCTTTGGACGCCGGTCGCGATATACATGGCGCGGCGTTTCTCTCAGATCGAGGTGAAGAGCGTCTACGGCGTGTGGTATGTGCTGGCGCTGGCCACCCTTTGGATCTCGCTCATTTTCGACGTCAAAGATGTCGGCCAATACCTCCTGAGCTGACGGCTTAGGTCGGCTGGCCTTGTTTCAGCAATTTGTCGATGAGTTCGCGTTGCTGAATGGCACCGCTGTCGCCGCCGCCAAAGAGGAGGAGGCCGGACGAGTAGCTTGAGCCATAGGTGCTGGCAAGATTTACCGTCTGCCCTATGGCTTCAATAAGCTGTCGGTCGTGCAGTGTGCTTAAGGGATGAATGAAGGTGCTCCAGAGGATGCCTTTTGCAATGGCGTAGCGTGCATCAAGCGCACTGTCGAAATTCGCCTGCATGATACGGATGAGATCTTCTTCGGTCAGCGTATCTGCCTTGCGGATGGCGATGAGGATGCGCATCCGGTTGTTTGTTTCATCGGTGACAATTACGACCGGCACATCGGCGATGGTGAGCTGCCAGCTCCCGTTTTGATTTTGCAGATCCCCGTCCAACCGTTCGAGGATTGTGTGCATGTGCTTAAGGGACATGGTGCCCTCGCGGGCGGGTGCTTCCTCTTCAGCAAGGCTGGGTGTCACAAAAATTGTGAGGATGGCTACGATAAGTGTGAGTGCGCGCATGATCTGCCCCTGAGATAAGTTTCTTCAGGATAGAGGTCCGAGGCTACCCGTCCATGCACAGCTTCGTGAGCTTATTGTCCGCCGTATTCCCGCATCCACAGAAGCGAGGCCGTCAGGCCTGACAGGGAGAATTGCGCAGACGCGTCTTCGCCGGCTTCGTTTGTGTAGTCGAAGCGAATGTCCGAACCAGATTTCATGGCCTCTATGAGATGATCGGTGAGGTCTTGTGGTCCGATGAAATAGTCATTGATGGACTCAGGTGTTTCGATCTCATCCGGTGCCAGCAGGATCTGGCGGATGCCATCGACATGGACGTCCACCGTGTCTTTTCTGCTCATCATGTTGAAGACCGCAATCATCGAGATGCGCAACGGCGCACCGCTGCGTTCCCGCGACACGCGCAGCTGGTAGTCAAACCCCGCAGGGGCACTCGTGTTGTGTACATAGGTATTCGCGGAGCAGTAGCGCGAGCCATCCTGTCGATGCTGACGACAGGCAACGAGGAAGTCCTTGAAATAGGCGCGATCCTCACAGAAAGGCGCGACGGAGCAGTCCGCCCCGTCTGTTTGTGCGTCCGGGTTGTCGATCAATGTGTCGGGCGTTCTTGCGGAGTCCGGCGCTGAGGTTCGTGTGAAAATCACAGGCCATTCTTCCGGAAGTCTGCCCTTGCATTCGCCCTCATAGGCATATTCCGTCATGGCGAACGTGTAGCCGGTCCAGATCCAGGTGCCAACCGATCCGCAATCACCGACACCACGGCCTTTAACAAATTCGGTAAGGCGACCTGCGTCGGCATCGATATCCGCATTGGTTAGCGTGTCAGACGCGGACCAGCCGAGTTCGTCGCTGTAGTGCGCGAAACTGAGGGTGTCCCAGGTGGAGATATCGCTTTCGTCATCGCGGCGCTCCAGAAGCACTTTCACGGCCATATTGTAGGCGGCGAGCTGGCAGGGGATGAAATGGATACGGGTATTGGCGTCGAGCGTTGCGCCGGTCCACATATCGTTTGTTTCGAGGTCCTCGGGCAGGAAGCAGTCGGGATCCTCCAGTACGCGGTCTATAATTTCTTGTGGCGGTGGCGCCATCGGTGTTTGGGTGAAATCTGCAAAGGCGGGGCTCGTGAACAGCACGAGCGCCGCGGTTAGAAGGTACTTCATGGTCGCTTCTCCCAGGGTTCCAATGTTCCGGCAATGGTGCGGGTGTCAAACCCGCGATAGGCGCGGAGCGTCGCGTCGCAGATTTCGTCATGGGTGAGCCATCGGGAGCTGTCATCTTCGACAACAAAGCCGAGGATTACCTGACGATAGGTTTTGCCGCTATGGGCCTGCATGGCTTCCAACCGTTGATCGGCAAAGCCGTCGGGCTTGCCGGAGGCGGAGCCCATGATCTCAATGATCTTCCCGCCGGGGATCACACAGTCAGCGATCCCGTTGCGCAGGTCATGGGCTTCGGGGTGGAGCCAGGTGAGCGCCAGATCTACAGGGCCGCGCACACGGAGCGTGTCGAGGAAATGCGCTTCGTCATTATAGTCCAGCGGGAGTTTCATGACCTTGTCGTCGAGAAAGCTTTCGCCAAAGGAGAACTTGCTCGCGCTGCGGGCGCAAAGGGTGGCGTGCTGGCTTTCGCCAACAATCTGCCGGGCGACCGGGGCTAGCATGCCCGTGGTGCCGATAAGAAGTGCGTGATCTGCCATGCCCTCTTTGTAGGGGGTTCAGCAGAGCGGAGCCAGTTTTTAAGCAACCCCGTCTTCAGGCGACGTTTGATTCGGTGATAAGAGCGGCAGAGGCCGGGTCCTGTTCGAGCCAGGTTGGGCGATCCGTTTCCGCATTGAACATGCGCGTTGCTGTATCAGGAAAGCGTTCCACCATGCCCTCGCCATAGTCGAGCGTGGTGAGGGTGATGGCATGGGCGATATAGCGAATGCTGTTGTCGCTTGCCTCCCGATAGGGGAGCGCCAGATTTTCAAACTCGATGAGCCGACCGGTTGAGGTGCGGGCTTTGGACATGGTCCAGCGGCCGAAGAGGGCATCGCGGCCATGCTCCTCATAGAAGGCAGCGATCACCGTTTCCAGTTTGGCGCGGGCTTCTTCATTCATGGGCGTGTCTGCATATTGACCGGTGAGGTCCTGACCGAAGGCGGCGGCAAGGCCGGTGCCGAACAGCGTGTAGCGGGCGCGGCCGTCGGGCTCGTGTTTCAGCATGGCGATGTGAGACATGAAAGGCACCAGCCGCGGCAACGGCAGATCGATCTTTGATGGAATGGTGGTTTTTGCGGTGGCCCGCGCGTCGTACCAGAGATCAGCAAAGCCGACGGATTTTGGCGATTGCAGCGCCGGGTTGTTGTCTTGATGCGCACCCATCCCTCAAGATTAGATGGATGGCATTAACAGAAAGCAAAACCAGAGGCGGGGTGCGGCGGTTTGCCCCGGAAATTAGGCCTGTTTTTGACGTCTACCAACTCACCGTGTAATTGGCGGTGACAGCGACGTCTTCCAGCTTGCCGGTCTGCTCCGCGCGGTCGGTATAGAGATCCAGATGTAGGCGGACACCTTTTTCGCGGATGGGTGCATATTTCTGAACAAGGGCGTCGCCGGCGGCCTCAATTTCGGCCTTAGTGGCAGCGGGCACTGTGGCTCTCAGGCCCTCACTCGGCGTCAGAAACTGCGAGGCGGGCAGGCGGGGCTCAATCCCGATCTGGGTCAATTCAGAGTTCGCCCCACGCAGTTCCACCTGCGGCAGGGCGTGACCTGTCCCGGTAAGGCACAGGAGGGCGGCAATCGGTGCCAATATGGACCAGATTCGGGGGCTCATAGCAGGGGAGATGCAGGACCCGGGCCATGTTTCCGTCCTTTCTTCTTTGGTTAATAGAGGTCACACTGGCCGCCTGGTATTTGTTCTGGGAGTTGGTGGTCATGAGTCGGTTTCGTGGTTTGGGTTTGGTAGACGGGTGCATCCTTTTGGTGCTCGTCATCTGCGGAGCTCTGGGGACGAGCACAGCCTTTGGCGCCATTGACGGGATTGACCTCTCGCCGGACGTGGGTGGCTCCCCGGATATTGAGAAGGGCACGGCGCTGCCACCGCCTTCTGATTTTCTGACGCCCGCGACCCCGCGGCCCCGTAGCGGGACGTTTGAAGCAGCTCCCATTCAGCCAGAAAAACCCGTGCGGCCGTTCACCGAAGTGGGCTACGGGCCCTACGTGATTGGCGAGGCGGTGGACTTGAGCGATCCGGAGATTGCCGCGTCTGGTCCGATCAACCCGGAATGCCATTATGTGCGTTTCGATCATCCGGCGGGCCCGCTCTATCTCATGATTGTGGAGGGAGACGCGGCGCGGCTTGATGTGAGCAGCATGGGGCCGGAAGGGGTGATCACCGGCCCGTCGCTGCCGAATGGCATCGGCCTTGGCAGCCCGGTTGGCGACATTAAAGCGGCCTGGGGCGACAAGGTCACGACCGAGCCCAATAAATATGGTGTGGGCACAGACTATATTGTGACGCTGTCGGACACGAAGGGCCTTGTCTTTGAAACCGACGAAGGCGCTGTCACCGCATTCCGCGTTGGCCGCCCGCCGGAAGTGCATTGGGTGGAAGGCTGTTCGTGAGGGGCGTCTTTCCCGCGCTCTAAGTCCTCCATATAAAAGAGCTGTCACCACCCGATTTATTCGGGTGGTCCAGAGCGTCGTGTACAAGCTTCTATTCTGTAACCCTGGATTACCCGGACCAGCCGGGTAATGACATTGTGGGTGAAGGGACGCACCCTTACCCCACCAGCTTCCCATACACATCCAGCCAATAGCGGGCCGCGACGCGGTGGTGCTGGCGTTCGGCCATCAGCGCACGTATGAGGGCCTCTTGCCCGGCCTGGGCTCCATGCGTTTTGCGGAGGAAGGTGACGGCGCTCTTCGGGTTCACATGCGCCAGGGCGTTTTGAATGCGCTCGTCCGCGCTGCCATAAAACGCGCGGGAGTGGGGCGGCAGATAGGCGAGGTTCAACTCGTCTTCGTGTTCGTGCCTATTGTTTCCGTCCCCGGTGGCTCTGCCACCGTTTGTGGGGTCACCGTCTCTTGGGTCACCACCGTCATCGTCACTTGGGGAGGTCATGCCAGCCTCTCTTGTCCGTTTGAGGGAGAGGCGTGTCCGGCGATGCTTCAAATGCGGCAAGCAGCCGGATGTCAGAAAACCCCCTTCGGAACGAAGGAGCACGATCACCTTTAGGCCGGAGCCCTGGACATACGTAACCGTCACCCGGCCACATATGTCTCGCCCGTGTAAAACCAAACGCCGCTTATCGGTGTGTCTGAGAGTCTGGGGTTCTGTAGCCCCCGCGCTCCTCTTTTAGAGGAGCGGCAATAAAATTGGCGGGAATTTGCCCACCGCGAGAGCAGCATAGCAGAATCATTTGTTTAGGGGGAGAGAGGTTCGCAAATCGACATATTAGAACGTCTATTCTATGGTGAAATTAGGGGGTTTGGTCGCTTGTGATTGGTCGACAGAGGGGAATTTTTTGGAAAATCTAGTTTCTACGCAAACCGCTCTCTTGGATTCGGTGAAGAGAGGGAAAGCTGTTTTGTTCTTGGGCGCAGGTGCATCGATAGGTGGAATTGACGGTGGTGGAGGAAAAATTCCAGATGCGAACGGGCTTGCGAGAAAAATCTGCGACAGGTTTCTAAGTGATGGTTACCTCGATAGTGATTTCACCACTACATACGATTTGGCATGTACGGAAGCTGGGGTGAGGGATGTACAAGCGTTCATCCATGACGAGCTCAATCCATATCAGCCTGCGCCACACCATCTTCTCATTCCAAAATTCTGTTGGGGTGGGATCGTTACCACGAACTATGATTTGTTGATCGAGCGTTCGTACTCAAGTGTCACTGAGAAACTGCAAGATATCGTTCCTTTTACAATGGACGCTGACAATGTTGCCGACAAGAAGTCGGCGAACTCGCTCTTGCTAGTGAAAATTCATGGATGCATCACAAAGTATGAATGTACTGACCCACCGCTCATTGCGAACACGGAGCAGTTGATAACCCATCTACACGGTCGTTCGAGTCAAGTAGATACCTTTCTGGAATGGGCGAAGCAAAACACGTTGATTTTCGTTGGTTACAAGTTCAATGATCCCAACCTTCGGAGCCTTTATCACAAGATAGTGCAGGATGGTGACAAGCACCCGCCGCATTTCATCGTTGATCCTGGACTACTGCCTATTGCGGCCGATTACTGGAGTGAACGCAGAGTAAGGCCGTTGAAGTGCACGTTTGAAGAATTTCTAAACGATCTGAACAGCGCAATTTCCGATAACGAAAAGAAGCTCTCTCTGATATCTGCTCCTCATATCAGTACACTTTTTTCGCGCTTTATCACTACGCCAGGAATGGCCGAAAGCCCTGCGTTGTCATCGTATTTGCGCAATGATTGTGAGGTTGTTTCAGATTCACAGTCTTTGGATGTCGGAACCGCCAGCGAATTTTACAAAGGGAGTAGCCGTGGCTGGCGATTGATCTCAGACAATTGGGATGCCAATCGGTCTATCACAAATGCAATTACCCGAGATCAGATCGTTCCTGCAACCTCGAAGTCTGGTCCTAAGTTAGTTTTGCTTAAGGGGCATGCGGGCGCTGGCAAGACAGTAACTCTAAAGCGAGTAGCGTGGAATGCAGCATGCGACCTAGACAAGCTTTGTTTATTTGTAGATACGCGGTCTGCGTTGGATCTTGACTGCTTAGAAGAGGTTTTCTCTCTCACGAATCTTCCTGTTTTTCTGTTCGTAGATGGTGTTGTTGACAGAGTTCCATTGCTGGCAGAGCTAATGCGCCGGGCCAAACATAGATCTTGGCCGCTAAACGTAATTTGTACCGAGCGGATCAATGAATGGAACGCAAGTTGCGAAGAAGTGAGTGATTACCTTGCATATGAGTATGAGCTTTCCAGGCTTTCAGAAACTGAAGTTGACGACCTAATAGCTAAACTCGAACGAGCGGATTGTTTAGGTGAACTGAAAGTCCTCCCCGCGGAGGAACGGAGAAATCAGTTTCTAAAAGCATTTGATCGACAATTGTTGGTCGCGTTGCACGAAGCGACCCACGGAGCAAGCCTAAGGGATATACTGCGCGATGAATACAATAGCATTCCGTCATATGAAGCCCGCCTTCTGTATTTGGATGTTTGTTCTCTGTATAGATTTGGTGCGCCGGTTCGAGCTGGGCTGATTTCCCGAGTTCACAACATATCTTTTGAAGAATTTGAGAAGCGTTTCTTCGACCCGTTGGACTCTGTTGTTATGCGAGAGAAGGATCCACGTTCGGGCGACTTTGTTTTTCGGGCGCGTCATCCGCTAATTGCGGATATTGTAGTGTCGGAAATTCTGAAAACTAGCGAAGAACGATTTGAAAACATCTCGCGGATAATTGACAAGCTCAACAGTGCGTTCAGCTACGACCTTAGGATTTTACATAGACTGCTGAAATGGTCGGAACTTGACCGTCTTCTAAGCGATGCTTCCAAAGTTCGTGTTATTTACCAAAAAACCATGGACCACCTTGGTAATGACCCCTATGTGCTGCACCAATGGGGTCTCTATGAGATGCACAAGGCGAACGACAAAGTTGCATTAAGTACTGCGGAGAATTTCCTGCGGCAGGCTGTGGAGTTGGAGCCAAAGGCTACTTCGTTTAGGCATTCGCTTGCTGAGCTAGCATTGCGAAAATCTAGGTTGGCAACGAACTCGATGGAGAAGGACGCTTTTCGGCAAGAAGCGATTGGTCTCGCCAGTGATCTGGCACGAACCAGCAAGTTTTCTCACTCATATCACACGCTTGCAAAGGTGCGATTGGATACGCTGACTGAACTTCTAGGTACGAAGAATGATACTCTTACCGAGGGAGATGCGAGGCTAATCCAGGAGGCGATCAAGGAATGCGAATCCACAATAAGAGCAGGGTTGGACAGGTTTCCCAATGATCCTCACTTGTTAGGTTCAGAAGCTGAGTTGTCAAAAGCGCTGCTAGATGTTGGCAGAGCCCTAAATGCTTTAAGAAAAGCTTTTGAGGGTAACCCTGCAAGCGAGTTGATCGCGCGGCGGCTCGTGCGAGTCCTCTTGTCTCAGAAACAAACCGCTGAGGCTAGAGGGGTGCTAACTAAGGCGATAGAACATACACCCGGGAGTCAAAACCTGCGCTACATGATGGCGGAGTTGTTGCTCAAGGAAGAGGATGTAGATGACGAGGCGAGTAGAGAAATTATTCTCTATCATCTGAAACGATCCTTTGCGCCGAATGACAAATTGTACGAGCGACAATTCTGGTATGCGCGACAGCTGATTTTGAGTGGGTTCGGCCCAAGCGGCATGGATGCTTTTGAGAAGTTGAGGGCGATCCCCAGGCCTTATGAGATGAAGAAGAAGATCAGAGGCGAAGTAAGGTTGATAGCAGACGGGCAGCTTAAGCTTTATTATGGGAAGATTAAGAAGGTGGGGCCGTCTTTTTGTTTTATCGAAATTCCGTCTTTGCAGGTTGACGCGTTCTATGATCAGAATTTGGAAGACCTAACTGAGGATCAAGATATTTCCTGCAATCTGGGATTTAACTTCTTTGGACCGGTGGCACTGAACCTTCAACAAACCGTGATCTAGTCTAAGGTTTTGTTGGGCGAACATAACCTCAAGCCCTAAGGCCCCTTGCGACGCCGTGGTTTTGTCTGGCCGCTTTTTTTGAACGTCCGTGTGCCGGCTTTACCGGACGCGGAGCGGGCCAGCGGTCTGTCTTTCTCCCCCGCGGCGGCGACGGCGCTTTGGCGCGCAAACGGGTCGTCGGCGATGGCGAGTTCCGTCTGTTCCAGGCGGTGGATTTCGTCGCGCAGGCGCGCGGCTTCCTCGAATTCCAGATCCGCCGCGGCGTCCTTCATCCGCTTTTCCATGTCCTGAATGTGGGCGCGGAGATTGTGGCCCACCAGTTCCACCGTGTCGTCTCCCGTGTCGACACTCACATGGTCCTGCTCGTACATGCTCTCCATGATGTCGCCGATATTCTTGCGAATGCTTTCCGGCGTGATGCCGTTCGCCTCGTTATAGGCCTGCTGCTTTTCCCGCCGCCGGTTGGTTTCGGCCAGCGCGCGCTCCATGGAGCCTGTCACCTTGTCCGCATAGAGGATGACGCGGCCATCCACGTTCCGCGCCGCGCGGCCAATGGTCTGCACCAGCGAGGTTTCTGAGCGCAGGAAGCCTTCCTTGTCCGCATCGAGGATCGCCACCAGCTCGCACTCAGGAATGTCGAGGCCCTCGCGCAGCAGGTTGATGCCGATCAGCACGTCGAACGCGCCGAGGCGCAGGTCGCGAATGATCTCGATGCGCTCCAGCGTGTCGATGTCGGAATGCATGTAGCGCACGCGGATGCCCTGCTCATGCATATATTCGGTGAGGTCTTCGGCCATGCGCTTCGTCAGCGTGGTGACGAGAATGCGCCCGCCGCGCGCGGCCACCTGTTTGCACTCGTCAATCAGATCATCCACCTGGGTGTCGACAGGGCGGATTTCCGTTGGCGGGTCGATGAGGCCCGTGGGGCGGATCACCTGTTCCACGAAGACGCCGCCGGTGCGCTCCATCTCCCAGGGGCCGGGGGTGGCCGAGACATAGACCGTCTGCGGCCGCATGGCGTTCCATTCCTCGAACTTCAGCGGGCGGTTGTCCACGCAGCTTGGCAGGCGGAAGCCGAATTCCGCGAGGGTCGATTTCCGCCGATAGTCGCCGCGATACATGCCGCCGATCTGGGGCACGCTCACATGGCTTTCGTCGGCAAAGATGAGGGCATTGTCCGGGATATATTCAAAGAGCGTGGGGGGCGGCTCACCGGGCTTGCGGCCGGTGAGGTAGCGGGAATAGTTCTCGATCCCTGCACAGCTGCCGGTGGCGAGCATCATCTCAATGTCGAAATTGCAGCGCTGTTCCAGGCGCTGGGCTTCCAGCAGCTTGTTCTGGGCGTTCAATTCGTCCAGGCGCTCGCCCAGCTCCTTTTTGATCTGGGTCGCTGCCTGCTGCAGCGTCGGGCCGGGCGTCACGTGGTGGGAGTTGGCATAGAGCTTGATGAAGGGGCGGCGGTCTGTCTTGTGGCCGGTCAGGGGATCGAACTCGACAATCTCCTCCACCTCATCGCCAAACATGTTGACGCGCCAGGCCCGGTCTTCCAGGTGAGCGGGGAAGATTTCCACCGTGTCGCCGCGCACGCGAAAGGTGCCGCGCTGGAAGGCATTGTCGTTGCGCTTATATTGCAGGGCGACCAGGTCGGCGATCAGCTGGTTGCGGTCAAGCTTGTCGCCCGCCTTCACGGTGAAGGTCATCTCCGAATAGGTTTCCACCGAGCCAATGCCGTAAATGCAGGAGACGGATGCGACGATGATGACATCGTCGCGCTCCAGCAGGGCGCGGGTGGCGGCGTGGCGCATGCGGTCGATCTGCTCGTTGATGGAGCTTTCTTTTTCGATATAGGTGTCCGTGCGGGCCACATAGGCTTCCGGCTGGTAATAGTCGTAATAGGACACGAAATATTCGACCGCATTGTCCGGGAAGAAGTTTTTAAACTCTCCATAGAGCTGGGCTGCGAGCGTCTTGTTGGGGGCCAGGATGATGGCCGGGCGCTGGGTCTGTTCAATCACCTTCGCCATGGTGAAGGTCTTGCCGGAGCCGGTGACGCCGAGGAGCACCTGGTCACGCTCGCCTTCTTTTACCTGGGCGACGAGTTCCTTGATGGCGGCGGGCTGGTCGCCCTTGGGTTCAAACTCCGAGACCAGCTTGAAGGCGATGCCGCCTTCGGACTTTTCCGGGCGTTCCGGCCGGTGGGGGGTGAATGGCTCCAGCGGATCGCCGTTTGGCGCGCGCTCAGGTACGGGCTGCGTCAGCGGCTGTTCTGGAACAAACGACGCGCCCGGTGCTTCCGAGAATCCTGACTGTGACTTTGATGAGCTCATGGCCCCAATATGGCGCGGAATCACCCGCATTCAAAGGGGGCAGGGCGCGCTTCCTGTCAGGAAATGTCAGTTGTCTTCTCTCACGCTTGGTCACCAAAGGTGACCTGCTCCGCAAGGGCGGCCTGACCGGCCGGCTCGCAGTCGCGAGCTTGGGTGTGCGGCGGTTGGTTGGTTACTCACCCGCGTTATGAAGGCCGCTGTCGGCATAGCCCACATGGTTGAAGAAGCGGGCGCCGGAGCTTTCGACCGTCATCACTTCAAACGACTCCACATTGTTTACATAGAGCGCATCGAGGTCGGGCTGGCTTTTTTCCACCACCATGCAGCGACCGCCAAAGCCGGAATATTCACAGATGTGCACGACGGCGCTGCCCGTCAGTTGAACGGACCGAAAGCGTTTGCCGAAAGGATGCTCGACCAGTCCCTTGCGGGTGCCGGCGGATGTGCAAAAGGCGGCGCCTTCAAAGTTCGGCCCGTTGAAGAAGCAGGCGGAATTGTCGGCAGCCCGGACTGCAGAAGTCAGCGCAGAGGGTGCCATAAGTGCTGCAGCTGCCCCAACTATAACGGCTCTCTTGATGTTCCCTGCCATGATCCCACCCCAACCTATCGTCCGAAGGGTTTATCTTGGCATGGTTAACCTCAGGCGCCAAATTGGTTAACGGCGGTTTTAGCTAGGCTTTGCCTAGAGCTCTATCATGTCGAAGTCGGACTTGGGCGTGCCGCAAAGCGGGCAGACCCAGTCGTCGGGAATGTCCGCCCAGCGGGTGCCGGGGGCCAGGCCTTCGCCCTCATCTCCCTCAGCTTCGTCATAGATGTAGCCACAGGTGCGACACTGCCAGGTCTTGAAGTCTGTTTCGGCCATGAGCGGTGCGCCCTAATTCATTTTGAACGTCACAGGCACCGATTTCGGACCACAGACGAAAGACGATTTCATGCGTTCCGGCGCGCCGTTCAACTCAATGCTGTTCAAACGAGGCAGAAGCTCCTCCCAGAGGATCCGCATTTCCATGCGTGCCAGATGCTGACCCAGACAGACATGGGCGCCATATCCAAAGGCGACATGTTTGTTCGGGTCCCGATCCACCCGGTAGGCGAAGGGATCGTCGAAATGATCTTCGTCCCGATTGCCGGACTGGTAGCAGAGCATCAGCCAGTCGCCCTTGGCGATTTTCTGACCCGCGACTTCTGTGTCTTCTGTGGCCGTGCGCATGAAATGTTTCACTGCGGTGGTCCAGCGGATCGACTCTTCGATATGGCCGTTGATGAGCGACGGATCTGCCTTCAGCTTTGCGAGTTCCCCCTGATTGTCGCAGAGCGCCCACAGGCCTTCTGCCGTTGTATGGGAGGTGGTGTCGTGGCCAGCCGTGGCGGCAATGATGTAGTAGGACATGGCCGCGAAATGATCGAGGGGCTCGCCATTGATCTGGCCATTGGCGATCACGCTCGACACATCATCGCGCGGGTTCGCTCGTCGGTCCTCTGTGAGGGCGTTGAAATATTCGATGAATTCGCCAACGGTTTCAGCGATGGCATTGACGCCGCTCTCTGTGTCCTGATCGGCTGTGCCGGTGCGGTTCATTTCCGGGTCCGATGCGCCGAAGAGTTCCTGCGTCAGCTTCAACATTTTCGGTTCGTCGCTTTCCGGCACACCGAGAATTTCCATGATGACATGAAGCGGGTAGAGGAAAGCGACATCACGCGCAAAATCACATTCTGTGCCGAAGGCTGCCATACGGTCGATAAAGCTTCGAGCGATTTCGCGGATGCGCGGCTCCAGCTTCTTGATGTTCTGTGGCAGGAACCAGGCTTGTGTCAGACGCCGGTAGGCCATGTGGTCGGGATTGTCCATCTGGACCAGCGAGCGCACGAGATGGGGCGAGCCGCCCATCATGTCGCGAACCATTTTGTCGGCTTCAATGGTGGTGAGCACAGCAGACCGGTCGCCATTGTGGAACAAGTCATTCTGGCGTTCGATCAATTGAATATCATCGAACTTGGTGACGACCCAGAAGGGGTCAACGCCATCCGGCTCCGCGATGGCCAACGGGGATTCTTTCCGCAATGTCCTAAATGCATCGTCGATCGGCGTGCCGGCAGCGTAGGCCTTCGGGTCAACAATGGTCTCGGCAATATCCTGTGAAATGCGCATTAGGTCCTCCGCAAAAGTGCTCTTCATTTTTAAGGAGCTTGGCACAAAATCTCGTCCTCCTCTTGTTTCAAATCAAGGAGAACTCGCCGCTTTTTTGCGCCGTTTCGGACCGGGCCCGCTGGACGTAGGGGGCCCCTGCGTCATTGGAAACCAGCGGGTCGTCCGCCTGCGAAATTTATCCTCCAAAACTGGCGCGATAGGCCTCCGGTGTTGTCGCCATATGGCGTTTCATGGTGCGGCGCAGGGTTTCTGCGGTGCCAAAGCCCGTTGCCATGGCGACGGCTTCAACCTTGTCATCATCTTCTTCGAGACGCCTGCGGGCAGCATCGAGGCGTGCGCGTTCAACATATTTGGCAGGTGTTTCGCCGACCTGCTGCCTGAAGAGGCGCGCAAAATTGCGTGGGCTCATGGCGACCTGGTCAGCGAGAGCTGGCACGCTCAGATCATCTTCGGGATGATCGGCAATGTGGGTGAGCAAGGCATCGAACTTTTCGGTCTTTGTGCTTTGTGCGGCGAGCTGCGCGGAAAATTGAGATTGCCCACCGGGGCGCCGCAGAAAGAGAACAAGGTGACGCGCGACTTGCATGGCGACCTCGCGGCCGAGATCTTCTTCCACCATGGCGAGCGCCAGGTCGATCCCTGCCGAGACGCCAGCGGATGTGTAGGTGTCTCCGCTTTTCACGTAAATCGCATCATCCACCACATCGATTTTCGGATGATCCTTTGCAAGCCTTTCACAGGCGACCCAATGGGTGGTCGCACGGTGCCCATCTAGCAGTCCGGTTCGTGATAGAAAGAATGCCCCGGAGCAAACGCTCGCCAAACGGTGCACCGTATCCGCCTTCCGTCTGATCCATGGTCGAAGGGCGGGTTCGTTTTCTGCCAGCGCGATCCCTTCTTCCGAGCCACCGGCGAAAATGAGCGTGTCGATGGGCCCTTTGACATCCCGGAAGCTTTTTGCCGCGACGATCTGGACCCCGTTTGACATGGTGACTGGGCCAGCCTCGTTGGCGACCACTTCTACAGAGTAGGGTGCAGCGGCTTTTTCTGTGTAGGCGACATATTGGGCTGCTGTTGCGAACACATCTGCTGGGCCGACGACGTCCAACATCATGCCGTCCTCATAAGTATAGATAACAATTTTGCGGACAGTGCCTGGGTTGCGGCTTGTCGGGGCAGGGCTCATGGGGGAACTCCAAACTCAAAATGGCAGAATAAGCCTGTATCGTGTCATTGCTGCCAAATGAAAGCAAGGGCATTTTGATGGGCGAAGTATCGTTGAAAGGAAAAGACCCATGCCCAGATTTCATCTGCCGTCCGGTCCAGTGGGGACGGCCCTTTTTCTTACGCTCAGTCTGATGGCGCTTGTCACCCTAGTGGCGGTAGGCGAGGCGCGTGCTGATGAGCGGACCATCGTGGTGGTTGCGCAAAATGGCGGCACAGAGGTGACGGACTTTCTCGTGCCCTATGGGGTTCTGTCTCGAGCGGGTGTTGGAGAGGTGCGGGCGGTGTCGACAGAGGCCGGTCCTGTATACCTATGGCCGGGACTAACGATTGAAGCAGATGAAAGTGTTGACGCGTTTGATGCGCGCAAGCCCGACGGTGCTGATCTTGTGATTATACCTGCGGTCCTTGATCCTGAGGATCAGGTGTTGATTGGTTGGTTGCAGCAGCAATCGGCAAAAGGCGCCATGCTCGTCTCCATATGTGATGGGGCGCTTGTGCTTGCCCGCACAGGGCTGCTCGATGGACGTAGAGCAACGGGACATTGGTACACCCGCAAAACTCGGCAAGAAGATTTCCCGAATGTGCTCTGGCAGGAGAACACACGTTATGTGCGTGATGGCAATATCGCCACCTCTGCGGGGGTGAGTGCCTCTCTGCCCATCTCCCTTCATCTCGTTGACATGTTGGCAGGCAAGGCTCGGGCGGAGGCGCTTGCCGCAGAGCTTTCCCTTGAAGGGTTTAGCGCCGAGCACAATTCAGAAGCGTTTCAGTTGGGCGCGGCGAATGTCTGGGTCGCTGCGCGCAATTTCCTTTTTGGATGGCCGCGGGATAAGTATGCGCTTGTTCTCTCTGACGGGATGGATGAGATCGCTCTGGCCTTTGCTGTCGACATGTTTGCCCGGACGTATCGCTCGCAAGCGGTACCGGTTGGGTCTGAAGCTGTTCGGAGTTTGACTGGTTTGACGGTGCTGCCCGAGCAACCGGAGCTTGCAGGTGCTGCAGCATCGGTTGGTTTTGAGCGTGGTGGAGATCTGCAGTTGGCGCCAGGCGCAGAGGCGCCGGAACAGATTCTTGCCTTCCTCACAGAACAATATGGGCGGGACAGCGCCGCGTTCGTGGCGCTTCAGCTGGAGTATCCGTACTAGCTGACAACCTCAGGTTAGGGTGCGTTGTCTCCAGAGCGGCGCGAGTTGCACGCCGATGACGGCGGCCAGAATGCAACCGCACCCTATCCACCCGATCACCGGCAGCCGCTCACCGAGCAGCAGCGCGCCAAAGAGGGCAGCAAAAAGGGCTTCTGACGACATGATGATGGCGGCGTCGGAGGCGGGTGTGTAGCGCTGTCCGACAGCCTGTAGTGTGAAGCCCAGCCCGCCGGAGATGATGCCGGTGAAAAGAAGTTCCTTCCATGCGGCGGCGAGCCCCGTGAATGACAGGGGTTCAAACATGGCCCCTAAGATCAGGCAGAGAACTGCCGTTACCCCAAATTGCAGTGCCGCGAGTGTAATGGGGCGCCCTGAGCGACTCGCGAGCGAGCCCACGAGCAGAACCTGCAACGCCCAGAAGACGGCGCTGAAAATCATGATGCCGTCGCCCCAGTTCAGGCCGGAAAGCCCACCTCCCAACAACCAGGTCCCCGTGAGAGAGAGAGCTGCTGCAGGCCAGACCACCCAGGGAAGCCGGTGCCGCAAGGCCATGAAGGCGATGATGGGGACAAGCACCACATAGAGAGCGGTCAGAAAACCGGCATTTGTCACCGTTGTTGCAAGCAGACCCGCCTGTTGACTCATGCTGGCGATGAAGAAGACCAGACCCACTGTGCTCATAAGAGCCATATGATCGCGCCGAAGGGGCGGACCTTGTCTGCTTTCTGCCAATACGAAGGGAAGCACGACAAGTGTCGCCAGCAAAAACCGCGTGCCTGTGAAGAGAAAGGGACCGAGGTGATCCATGGCGGTTGACTGACCAACAAAGGCCGCGCCCCAAATGAGGGCCGTTACAAGCAAAAGAATGTCAGCGCGCAAACGGGTCATGAGCCCGGTTTATCTGATTGTTGACGGTGCAGCAATTAGCCAAACCTCGTGAGAGGGCTTAACAATGGCGTTTGCATCTGGGACAATCCAGCGAGCTACGACGGATCAATGTTGAAAGGTAAGTCTTCGTGATGCGGTCTGAACGGCATTGGTCAATCTATCTGCCTGCGCTCAGCATCTCTATTCTGTGGGCGGGTATTTTGTTCTGGGCAGACAGTCGTGAGCCCCCTCTGGAAACGCTGAAGCTGCTGGCGCTTGTTGTTGAGATCATCGCTGTGCCGACGCTCTACCTCTGGGCTTTCTTTCGGGCCCGGGGCGCAGAAGTCGCTGTTACGTCGGATGCCGTCACCATTTCAACGGGGGGGCGCCAGCCTGAATTGGTGAGAACTGATTTTACTTCCGTAGGCGATGTTCGAGTTGCCCAGTCCTATCTGCAGAAGCTGCTGGGTGCAGGACAGATCAGGATTGAGCTTGTGGACGGGCGTCAGTTTGTTCTGGATGATATGAGTGCACCAAACCTGGTTGCTGCGGCACTGATGCAGGATCGGGCGACGGCAGACGAGGTGAGTGCGGTATGAGTGGAAAAATCGATTTTGATGCAAACGCAGCCAAGGCAGTTGAGGCTATGTACCTGACGCCGGATGTGGTCGGGCAGCGGGTCACCGTTCTGGATGCGCTGGGTCTTGCACCCTATGAGCATGTACTTGATATCGGGTCCGGACCTGGTTTGTTGGCCGAAGATGCGGCCAAGATGGTGGGCGCTGAGGGGCGCGTGCTGGGTGTTGATGTCAGCGATGCCATGGTGACGATGGCGCGGACGCGCTGTGCGGCCTTGCCGCAAGCCGAATTTGCTAATTGTGACGCGACAAAACTTGAGGCGGCTGATGGAAGCTTTGATGCGGCTGTCTCCACACAGGTCTACGAATATGTGGATGATGTGGACAAGGCTCTGAAAGAACTTCATCGAGTCCTGAAACCGCGTGGGCGCGCTGTTATTCTTGATACGGATTGGGACTCAATTGTCTGGCATGCAAGCGATGCAGGTCTAATGAGGCAGGTCCTTGCCTGCTGGGATGACCATCTGGCCGACCCGCACTTGCCTGCAACGCTGGCGCGACGACTTAAGCGCGCTGATTTTCACGTGTCGCGGGTTGAGATCGTTCCGATGCTGAGTGTCGGGTTCCAGCCCCATTCCTATGCAGCGGGTATCATGCGCGGCATCCGCTCATTTGTGCGCGGCAATGCTGAAAAGCATGGATTGTCGGAAGAGGATATTCAGCGCTGGTATGACGACCAGCTCCGTCTGGCGGAGCTGGGCGCCTTCTTTTTCAGCGTCAATCGCTACATGTTTGTTGCGACGAAGTAGGCGTGGCTTAAGCGCCGTAGCGGGCGAGGAATGTTTCGACCGCATTTTCAATGATGGCGTCCTTGTTGGACGGCATTTTGAAGTTGGGATCAAACATTGCCGGCCAGACGAAGCTTTCTTTGACCATGCCGCCAAACTGCAGCGCTGATGCCTTTGTATCGTGCGGCTTCAGCAAATTCCTCTCGACCAATTGATCGAGATAGGCAACGAGATCTTTGGTGCGCTGATGCACACCCCGTTTCAAAAAGTCTTTGCCGACTTCAGGTACGCCTGATGTTTCGGAGATGACCGCGCGCATCAGGGCATTGATTCCTGATCCAAATTGCTGGTTCAGATAGTCGTTGGCAGCAATCGTCAGAGCTTCTTTGGCGCTTTTTGCCTCCGCTGCTGCACTTTGTGGAATGCCGATCCCAGCGTAAGAGGCTTCGATGATGGAGCTGAATAGCTCTTCTTTCGATCCAAAATGCTTGTAGAGTGTCGCAGTAGAGACGTCGGCTTTTCGTGCAATTTCGGCCATGGCCGCATGGGTAAAGCCGTTATCTTGAAATTCTGCGCCCGCCGCTTCCATGATCGATTTTCTTTTCGATTCACTGACCCGGCGTCGATAACCTTCAAGTCCCATATTCAGAACTCCTCACAAAAACGCGTGTCCCCCTTGAGCAAAACCGACCTTCCGGATTGCCCCATTTTTACACCATCTTTTTGTCATGGAATTCGCTTTCAATGCAAGCATGAACTGTTTGCGATGTAAATAATACCGAGATTTTGGTTTGTAAGTCATTGAAATAGCTTATTATTTCACTTCAAAATACCCAACCCCGAAGAAGGGATTTGCAGGTTTTGTGGTGTCAGTTCGGGAGGCTTGATGGGCTCCTTGTTTAAAAGAAATTTTAAATAGCGGGCGTGCTAGGAGGTGGGTGCATGGCGTTGACGCAGGGGAATCCTACCAGATTAGTCTAGTTCCAAGGATTTACCTTCAAGAAGTGGGGAATTCAGTTGATTCGGGGGACCCTCAAATCAGATCTTCCTCGGCAGTCGCAAAGACCACATATCTGAGGGGTCCTTGTTCCGTCGTGTTGAAGGGAAAACAGGTGACGAGGGCAAGGCGCTTTCCGGGTTCTCCTGGATCAATTCCAGAGGCGTCGGCACGAACGATCTTGAACGCGTCGACAATATAGGTGTGGCTTTCGCCGTCATGCGCTTCCAGCTCTACGGCATCGCCGATCTGCATGTCTTTCAGGAACTCAAAATGCGTGTCGCGATGGGCAGCAATCACACTGGTCCCTTGTGAGCCTGGGTCCGCACTGTTTGACAGATGTCCGGGACCGAAAGCCAGCGCTTCACCGCTGGCGCCGGCGAGCACGATGGCAGATCCTTTCACCCGTGGCGCTGTGATACGCGCCACCGGCCAGGTGTCTGCCCATTCCCAAGCCTTTACGGGTTTGCCGGTTTGTTTGGTTTCGTCCCAGGCATTTTCCAGCAGGGTCTGCGCGAGTTCCGCTTTTGCATCCATGTAGAGACCCTGGCCCAGCTGCCAACCGCCAAGGGCGGTGAGACCCAAGGCGGCGGCAAGCAGGAAGAACGGCGTGATACGCATCACCATCTCCACTTGAATGAGGGGCTCCGTTCAACCATTGAGGCTGTGCCGCTCTGTTTCATCCAGACGAACCATCCAGCAAGGAGCGAGAGCGCCAGGAGGAGCATCATGATCCCCTGTGCAATGAGAGCTGGTGCCTCGCTGGCGGTTTGGGGCAGGGCGATGCCCTGTGTCTGACTTGCATCCGCCATGACCATTGGCGCCGGGGCGGCGGCAAGCATTGAGCGCATGGCACCTGCCCGCGCGCGTTGCATAACAGGCGCTGCGGCGTCAGGTTCCCCGAAGACTTTCTCAAACTCCCACCCTGCGGGCAGGTTCAGAGGAATCTCAGTCTCCGTGAGCTCTTCGCCTGCCGGGCGTGCCGGTGTCTTGTCGACAGCCACGAGGCTTGTAAGACGGCTTACCAGATGATGGGCGAGGGCAACCTCTGTGATTTCCTTGTCAAACGCATCCCAGTCGCCGCCCATGGTGCGGGCTGCTTCCAGGGAGGCTATTTTGCGTCTTGCCCAAAGTTGAGATACGCCGGCACGGTCTGGGGCTTGGTCTGAAATCTCCATATCGATGGCCCAGACGTCATCACCTGTTTTGCCGGTCAGGCGAAGGGTGCCTTCGGTGCCATCTGCGACTTTGGCTGACAGCACGATGGGCTCGCCGCGATAAAGATCGGGCAGAGGTGTCGGCCACGCTTCTGCCTCCACCCCATCCGGCCAAACGAGACGAAGATCTGTCATGGCGGGATTTTCGAGCTTCAGGAACAATTCCTTCATGCGCTCGGCAATTTGTGCTTCTGATCCGATATGGGTGAAGGCACCGCGACCCATTTCGGCCGCCCGCGTCATGAAGAAGCTGTTGGGGGCTGAACCGATGCCGACGGGGAAAAGACGAGACCGGCCTGCCTGATCGACGATGGCTTCGAACAGTTGCTGCTCGTTGCCAATGGCACCGTCTGTCAGGAAGATCACCTGGCGCAGGCGCGAAGTGTCGTTCAGGGGATCATGAAGGGCCGCCTGAAGGGCTGGGAGCATTTCCGTGCCGCCGTCTGCTTCCAGGGAGCGCACAAAGCGGCGTGCCACGTTAAGATTTTCCCGGTCAGCGCGGATGGATTGGTCGAACAGAACTTCGTGGGTGTCATCAAAACGCACCACGTTAAACGTGTCTGTTGGCTTTAACCGATCAAGAGCTTTCAAAAGGCTCTCTTTGGCCTGCGGCATGCTTTCGCCTGCCATGGAACCCGAATTATCGATGACGAAGATGACTTCGCGCGCTGGCGCCGTCTCGGCTTCTTCCCCGTAAGGAGGTGTCACCATCAGGAGCAGGTAATCTTCACCCTTCCAGGTTTCGCGAAAGAGGGCTGCTGTTGGTTCGGAACCTTCTTCTGGCGTCCAGGTGAGCTCGAAGTCGCGATCGGCGGGGACGTCACCGTCTTTCAACGTCAATGTGGCATTGCGCTCGCCGCGCTCGATGCGAACTTCATGGTGGTGGCTGACGATCCGATCGATGGGGAAGCCCGCGTCCAGCGATAGGGTTAGCGTGACGGGGTTGATTGGTCCGTCGTCAGGATGCTGAACCGGTGGTTCAATACGGTCGCGATCTGGCACGGGATCAATCACGCCCCAACCATTGCGATTGTCTATATCAACGGTGTGCACAATCGTGGGCTGCGGGTTGTAGCGGGGGGCGACCACCATCGGAAAGCGCAGAGAGAATGTGTTGTTCGATTGCCGAATGGTTTCCTGATACTCGATCTGGATGATGACTGTTTCGCCCGGGCCGATGTTCGCGACGGAATTGGTAAAAAGGTTGGGACGCTCCTGTTCCACCAGGCTGGCCCGTTGGCCTGCGTCGCGTGCCTGTTCATAGATGCGGCGGGCTTCGACCTTTTCCTTGATTTCGCCTTCGATGACTTTATCACCGATCACCATCTTCAGGGTGTCGACGGCGGCATCTTCAGGGAGCGGAAAGACATAAATTCCCTCGACCCACCCCTCGCCGGGGTTTTCGAACCGCTGGGTGACACGGGTGCGCCCGGTAGGCCCGGTGACCTGGATATCGACGTCTGTTGCGAGGATCGGTGCTTCAACATATTTGCCGGGCTCTTTGCCTTTCAGCAACAGCGCGCCGCGCTGCATGTCATTGGGGCTCACATAAGAAATGTCGGCGCGGGCGCCGACAATACTCAAAACCAGACAGACAAGAATGAGAGGGAGGAGGGAGAGAAGCCGGGCGAGCGAGCGGTCGGTTGTGAGTGTGAGAGCAGCCATTTGATATCCCCTGTCGGCAGCGTTGATTGGTAGGCTGACGTTTTAGGGATGCAATGGGGCGACATGTCAGTCGTTTTGTGCCGGGGTGGGGGTCATTTTAAGGCGAGAATGTGATTGCTCGGTGAGCAGCCCTGTTTTAGTTGCCCACTGTCTCGACAATCGCGGCACCGATCTCGGCGATGGCCTGATTTCTTTCGGCGAAGCTTGCGTCATTCTCAGTCACATAGATGGATATGACGAGAGGCTCTCGGGCAGGTGGCCAAATCACTGCGATGATGGAGCGGGCGCCATGGCCACCGGCACCGGTTTTATCAGCGATGCGCCAGTCCTCGGGCAAGGCAGATCGCAACAGAGCATCAGCGACCTTGTCATTTTCCATCCAGGTCGTGAGTTGCTCACGGGAGCTGACGGAGAGGATCTGTCCCAGCAGCAGGCGGTTAAGGGATGCTGCTGCGGCACGGGGTGTGGTGGTGTCGCGTTTGTCGCCGGGTGTTCCTTCGTTGAGATCGGTCTCCCAGCGATCAAGGCGCGATGTGTCATCTCCGATGGTGCGCATATAGTCGGTAAAGGCCTTTGGCCCACCGATGCTTTCGAGGATGAGATTGCCGGCGGTATTGTCGCTCAAGGTGATCGTCGCTTCGCAAAGCTCCGCGATGGTCATGCCGACCGTGTTCACCCGTGTTTCGGTTAGGGGTGAGTAGCTGACAAGATCGTCGTCTTCAATTTCGATGACACGATGAAGCCGCTCCGCGCCACTTTCTATGCGAGTGAGGACAGCTGCGCAGGCAAAGGGCTTGAATGTGCTGGACAAAGGGAAGCGTTCGTCGGCGCGATGCTCCCAACGTTGACCTGAGCCTGTATCGTGAATGGAGATGCCTATGCGACCACCCAATCTCGACTCAATGTCCCGTACGGTCTCAAGAATGACATTGTCCCCCGCATAAAGGGGGGCTGTCGCCCCCGTCACGGCAATCAAGAGTGCGCCAAAAAATTTTGAAACCTGATGCAATCTTATGTCCCCTTCGCGTCAGAAGAGGTTGTTACATCATTGGAATATGGCCTGATTGCGATGAAACTTTGTCAATCCACGTACGGATACGGGGATAGGCATCGAGTGTGAAACCACCTTCATGGGCAGCATGGGTATACGCATAGAGTGCAATGTCGGCGATGGAGTAGGTATTGCCCGCAAAGAAGTCCTGTACAGCGAGATGTCGTTCCATGACGTCCAGTGCTTGGTAGCCGCGCTCGTGCCACTCGGCAAACATGTGTCTCTTTTCCTCTTCACCGCCGGGCTGGATTGATTTCCAGAACCGCGCAACGGCGATATAGGGCTCGTGGCTATATTGCTCAAAGAACATCCATTGCAGTGTTTGCGCCCGGATCAGGCGATCGTCAGAGAGGAGCGGTGTGCCTTCTGCCAGGTAGAAGATGGCGGCATTGGACTCCGGAAGAAAGGTGCCACCGTCGAGTTCCAGTGTGGGCACGCGACCATTTGGGTTTTTCGCAAGGAACTCATCCGTACGGCTTTCGCCTTTCAAAATGTCAACAGGGACAAGGTCGAGCTCCTGACCGACCTGTGCGGCGCACAGACGGATTTTGTAACAGTTGCCGCTGTCGGCCATATTGTAGAGACGCATGTTGTTTTTTCTCTTCCTAAAAACCGGCATCGGACATGGCGCGGCCAAGTTTTTTGGCGGCGCGGTCAATGTCACTTTCCAGAACGCCTGCATAGCCCAGATAGAGGCCGCGCTTCGGCGCGCTTTTCAGGTAATAGCCAGACAGGGGCGTTGTCAGAACGCGGGCGGCGTTGACCGCCTCTGCGGCCTTCACGTCATCTGCATCGTCGCCAAGATAGGCGGCCAGCTGCATACCACCTTCAAGCTTGGGCACGGTGAACATGTCACCGGTCTCACGCTTCAGCGCATCGATCAGGTGTTGCTGGCGCCCTGCATAGAGGGTGCGCATGCGGCGGATGTGGGCAGTGAAGTGCCCGTCATCCATAAAGTCTGCAAGCGCGGCCTGAATGGCGGGGGCGGGGCTTTGGCCTGTCATGCGGATGGCATTGGTAAAGGCATCTATCAGACTGTCGGGCACGACCAGATAGCCGACGCGCAATGCGGGGAAGAGGGTCTTGGCGAAGGTGCCCATATAGATGACGCCGCCGGTGCCATCGAGACCCTGAAGCGCAGCGAGGGGTCGGCCGGTGTAGCGGTACTCACTGTCATAATCATCTTCAAGTATCCAGGCGCCGGTCTCCTTGGCCCGTTCAAGCAGCGCCAGGCGCCGGTTGAGACTCATGGTGACGCCGAGGGGGAACTGGTAGGAGGGCGACACGTAAATGAGTTTCGGGTCTTCCGTGCCTTCCGGCAGGGCGTCCGGGTTCATGCCTTCTTTGTCGACCGGAACGGGGATGAGGTTGGCACCGGCACTTTGCAGGGCGCCGCGCGCGCCGAGATAGCCCGGGTCTTCAATCCAGACCGGGTCGCCTGGGTCCAAGGTCATGCGGGCGGCAAGATCCAGGGCAGCTTGTGCGCCGGCTGTGACAATCACATTGTCTGGTCCACAAACAACACCACGTGCCGCGCCCAGATAGGCGGCAATGGCTTCGCGCAGCGCGGGGAAGCCTGGCCCAAACTGGTAGTCATAGAGCCGCGACTGAGGTTGGCGGGCGCGTCTTGCCAGAAGCCTGGCCCAGGTGTCGCGGGGAAAGGAGTCCATGGCAGGCAGACCATGCTGAAAGGGCAGCGCCGCGAGCTTTTCGTATCGCGGGCTTGCCCGTTTGATGGCGATGGTGGCCTCGCCGCGATTGGAGAGATGACGCCGCGGATCCTGGTGCCGGTTCTGACTTTCACCACGCCCCACTTCCAAGACGGTCTCCGGCGGAAGGGCTGCGACTTCGGTTCCCGCGCCGGTGCGCGAGAGCACGTAGCCTTCTGCCGCCAATTGTTCGTAGGCGGCGACAACAGTGTTGCGACCCAATGCCAAATCATTCGCCAACGCGCGGCTTGATGGCAGGCGTTGGCCGGCGGTCAGGCGGCCATCCAAAATGGCCAGGCGCAGACTTTCATACAGCTGCCACTGCAACGGCCGGTCGCCATTGCGGTCGAGATTGATCGGTTCAACCAGCGCGATGGATTGCCCCATAGGTCCTCTCCTCAGGTCCAATTTTATTGGTCCTGAATATAATCACAAATTGGGTCTGATTTAGGGGCCAATGTTTCGGCATGGTGGGGCCAATTCACCGGACACAAGGAAGGGCCATTCATGCTGGATATGAAGGAAAACTGCGAAAAATGCGGGGTGTCGACCCCGAAATCAGGCGAGGCCTGCATTTGCAGCTTTGAATGCACCTTCTGCGTGCCGTGTTCTAACGATATGGACCGGGTCTGCCCCAATTGCGGTGGGGAGCTGAAACCCCGGCCGAAAAGGACTCTTGATGTCTAACGTGTATGCCACTGAGAAACCCTATCGGGCGCGGCGGACGCCTGACCGGGCGCATTATGACAAAGCGACGGTGCACGCCATTCTGGATGAGGGGCTGGTCGCGCATGTGGCCTATGTCGGCGGCATGGGTGAGCCTCATGTGATCCCGATCTTCTATGCCCGGCACGGGGATGACCTTCTGTTTCATGCGTCCTCGAAAAGCGGATTGGGTTTGGCCGCAAAACAAGGCGCCTGGATGTGCGCGACGGTGACGCTCATTGATTCCATTGTTTATGCGCGCTCTGGCTTCCATCACTCCATGAAGTTCCGCTCGGTCGCGGCCCATGGGGTGACAGAGCTTGTGAGCGGTGATGACAAGCTTGCGGCGCTCGACTTCATGGTTGACCGGTTGGAGCCCGGACGGGCGGCCCATCTGCGCCCCATGAACGATCAGGAGATCAAGGCGACCCATGTGGTGCGGCTCCGGCTTGATCAGGTGACGGCCAAGGTGAGCGTGGGAGATGCACCCAATGAAGAGCCAGAAGACCTCGACTGGCCGGTCTGGGCGGGCATTGTGCCCGTGACCACCGTCTTTGGTGTGCCGCGGCAGCATGATCCGTCCGTCAGCGATGCGGGACGGCCGGCGCTTAGCGGCCCCCTGTTCAGGAAATAGGAGGGGAAATGCAGATCCTCATCATGGGCGGCTTTCTTGTGGCCGCGCTCATTAATCTCCTGCCGGTTATAGGCATTGTTGGCGCGCCGCAGCTCGAACGCATGTATGGCGTTGCGATTGACGGCAGCGACCTGGCGGTGCTGATGCGTCACCGGGCCATTCTCTTTGGTATTGTGGGGGCGTTGCTGGCGGCGGCGGCGTTCATCCCTTCTTTTCGCTGGGCGGCGTTCTTTGCGGGGATGCTGAGCATGGTGAGCTTCCTGGTGTTTCAGGCGCTGGAAGGCGAAACCAATGCGGAACTCGGCAGGGTGGCGCTGGTGGATTATGTTGGTATTGCTGCGCTTGCCATTGCGGGCGTCGCGGTCTGGATGCAAACCGACTAAAAACATACAAAATGGGAGCGGGTGCCATGTATGTGCCTGAATTTTTCAGCCCACCGGATGAGACGGCCCTTGCTGGGCTGATCCACGCTCATCCATTTGGCACGCTTGTGAGCGATGATCTGCAGGCCAGCCATATTCCCTTTCTGCTTCAGCAGGAGGAAGAAGGTCTGGTGCTTTGCGGACATGTGGCGAAAGCCAATCCCCATTGGCAGGTATTTGACGGGGCGAGCCCGGCGCTCGCCATCTTTCTGGGGCCCGATGGGTACATCTCGCCGAGCTGGGGGGATTGCTCGAAGCTTGTGCCCACTTGGAACTATATGATTGTGCATGCGCGGGGCGTGCCGCAGGTGGTTGAGGGTCGGGCGGATAAAGTCCACCTGCTGCACCTGATGACGGAGGCGCATGAAGCAAGCCAGTCGACACCCTGGGCCATAGGTGATCTCGACGGGCAAAAGCTCGAACAATTGCTCGAGGCACTCGTGGTCTTCCGGATGCCGGTGACGTCCCTTGAGGGAAAATGGAAGCTCAGTCAGAACCGGGCGCCCGCGGACAAAGCCGCCTTTATTGACGCGGTCGAGGCGCGCGGCGACATAGAGCTCGCAGCAGCCATGAAACAGGCCTAATTCCCTGATCTCAGGTTGCGTGGGCGGCGTCAGAGGCTTAGAACTGCCTCGCAATTCCACTCTTTTTGATGGAGACCCTTATGGCCTTTATTTCAGACACGCTTTCCCGCATTCAGCCGTCGGCAACCATTGCCGCGACCCAGAAAGCGCGCGACCTGAAAGCGCAAGGGGTTGATGTGATTGGTCTGGGTGCCGGGGAGCCCGATTTCGACACGCCGGATAACATCAAAGAGGCGGCGATTGAGGCGATCCGCCGGGGCGAAACGAAATACACAGCTGTCGACGGCATCCCGGAGCTGAAGCAGGCGATCTGCGACAAGTTCAAACGGGAAAATGGTCTTGATTACGAGCCCGCGCAGGCCTTTGTGGCGCCGGGCGGCAAGCCGATCCTGTTCAATGCCATGATCGCGACGCTGAACCCGGGGGATGAGGTGATCATTCCGGCTCCCTATTGGGTCAGCTATCCCGACATTGTGGCGCTCGCCGGCGGCACGCCCGTGCCTGTGGCAACAACCATCGAAAACAAATTCAAGCTGACAGCGGCGGACCTCGAAGCGGCGATCACGCCGAAGACCAAGTGGCTCATCTTCAACTCGCCCTCCAACCCATCGGGCGCGGCCTATAGCCATGATGAGCTGAAGGCGCTGACCGACGTGCTGGTGAAACATGAGCAGGTCTGGGTCCTCACTGACGATATGTATGAGCATCTCGTCTATGACGATTTCAAATTCGCAACGCCTGCCCAGGTTGAGCCGAAGCTGTATGATCGCACGCTCACCATGAACGGTGTGTCCAAAGCCTATTCCATGACCGGCTGGCGGATCGGCTATTGTGCGGGGCCTGTTGAGCTCATCAAGGCGATGACCAAGGTGCAGAGCCAGTCCACGTCGAATCCCACCAGCATCAGCCAGTGGGCGGCGGTGGAAGCCTTGAACGGCACGCAGGACTTTATCCCTGAGCGGGCAGCGGTCTTTAAAGAGCGCCGCGACCTTGTGGTCTCCATGCTCAATCAGGCAACAGGTCTTAAATGCCCGACGCCGGAAGGCGCCTTCTATGTCTATCCGTCCTGCGAAGGGCTGATTGGCAAAAAGACACCAGAGGGCAAGGTGATTGAGAGCGACGAAGACTTCGCCATTGCGCTTATCGAAGCCGAAGGCGTGTCCGTGGTGCATGGGGCGGCGTTTGGCCTGTCTCCGTTCTTCCGGATCTCCTATGCGACCTCGACGGAAGCCCTGACGGAAGCCTGCGAACGGATCCAGCGGTTCTGTGCTTCGCTGACGTAGTTCTCGCTCACGGCGAGTTCGCTTTGCTCACTGCCTCCGCGGGGGCGGTGCAGTGGCACCGACTCGCGGTCGCGAGCTTGGGTGTGTGATGAGCACTTTGCTGGCACCCCCGAGCTTGACCCGAGGGTCAAGGTGCGCTGACACTTCACCCAGCTACGGTGCTTGCGCGACAGCAGGCGAGCAGATGAACGGGTATTGCTGGCGCAAGAGAGCTTTCGGTGGAGTGGGATCTTGCGTTCCGACGCACTCCACACCACTGGCGCTTATGAAACGTGTGAGTAAATTCCATGAACAATGAAGCAATGCTGTATTTGTTTATTGTGGCGACTGTTGGAATTTTTTGCTCAGCGTGGTTGTTCGACCTTTTCTTGATTTTCTTTCTGAAAGAAGAGGCAAAACTGAAAAGACATCGGTTTGTCTGGCTGCCTCTTTCTCACAAACTAAACAGAGAATACTTATCTGAAGAGGGGAAAGTCTTTCTGCGTCGATGGCGAACAGGTTTCATTCTTACTGGTACTGCAGCCACGATGCTGATTGGCGCCTCTTTGTACTGAACCTATCACGTCGACAAAATGGGCTCAGCCTCCTCACCCATAGCTCTGGTTGATGCTGGCCATCGGCGATTTGTCGATGCCGTGGTTGGGGATCGGATAGCGCAGGCCATTCTTTGAGAGGGCGGCGAGGCCGTCGACAATCTGGGGCAGATAAGAAGGTGGCAGGGCGATCAGCATTTCGTCATCCTGCACGCCGCCAAACTTGCGTTCCGCATAGCAAGGGATGGACATGGAGGGCTCGCCGGTCTTCAGCGCATTGCCCCAACTGTCCGAGCAAGAACTCTCGCCGACACAGGTGAAGGTGTACTTCTTGTAGTTCTTATATTGCAGGCCGTTCATGAGCGTAATCATCTGACCGGGTGTGCCGTAGATGAGGCAGATGTCCGGGTTGTCGATGCGACCCGAAATGAGCGGCGAGGTCACGAGCGCTTCATAATCGCCATGGGGCGCGCAGGACATTTCTCGCTGGTGTTCCGCACTTCCTTCCAGGTCGCCATACCAGACACCGTGGAAACGCTTGCCGTCGAGAAACTCTTCGTCGCGTGCGGTGAGACCCACCACGGCACCGCATTGCTGACCCATCAGGTTTTTCATGGTGACGCCGATCGTGTACCCGATCCAGCGGGACTGACCTACAATCTGGTCAGTAGCCATCAGCTCACCGTCGCGCGGGCGGCGCAGTTTCGGGATGGCATCAAGATCCGCTTCTGTCGCAAAGCGTTTCATGGCGACGGGATTGGTTCTCAGCCGTAAGTATTGGTTGAGCTTTGCTGTGAGGTCGTTGAAATCATATTCCGTTTCATCGCCCCAACAGTTTGCATTCGTTGCCATGTTTGTTTCCTCCGGTGGTCTTTTGTTTCTTTATGAAGAGGTTCGCGTGTTGCGCGGTGTGATGCAATAGGACTCTTTTTCCGCTCACGCGCGGATGCTTTCAGCATTCCACTGCACGGGCGCGGGCGCGGGCTGACGCCCGGCTTGCAGTCGCAAGCTTGGGTGTTCTGATCAAGCGCCGGGCCACGGTCGTGTTCTTCAGTCTCTCTTCACACTCTGTGACTCTTGCATCACACATGCACCACCAATTTTGTCTTTAAGCGGATGAAACAAAAAAACATGCAGAAGTGTTGTTGACGTTGCGTGATGGCGGGTGTACTCAAACGCCCATGACAGTGACCACAAAATATCGGCGCCCATTTATGGGCTGGCAATCGGAGCCCTGGGGCGGGCTCCTTTGCGACTAAGCGTACCTACGCTTATCCGAAGTCACTTTCAAAGCCCCACCATATCCGGATGGGGCTTTTTGTATGTTTGGCCCCAAACGGTGTCCCGATAACAATCGAAGGAAAGTCAGATGGTTTGTTTCCATACCAAAACACTGAAAAACCCTGCGATTGACGTGTCTGTCGGTTCGTACGCTTAACGTCCTGCCTCACGTTTTCCGCTTCGGCATTTCAGTGATGTAACGCGCGAAATTTCGCGCACCGGCTCTGCGATTTTGTATCGCGGTGGGGGCTTTGGTTCGCCTGTCCGGCGAGCGCACGCCTGTGGTCGGCTCGATCAAAATATCAGTACAAGGAGTTTCCGCGTGTCGGGAGCGAGTGGTTTCGCTCGGCCTCATGCGCGGAGGACGAAAAAATGAATATCGAACTAGAGAGAGAAACTTTGTTCAATCTGGCGCATGCCCGGACCGTTGCCGTAGGCGCGGCATTGTTCCTGTTCCTCATCCATCGGTTGGGGCTTGACCCGGCTGAGGATCTACTTGAATGGCTGGTGGTGGTGGTCCCAGCGCTGGAAATTTCAGGTGTCGCCTGGTTGTTTGCGGCGCTGGGGGATTATGACGATCCGGTTGACCACTGGTCCGGCCTGATATCAGCCCTTCGGTGGTTCGGCTTTGTCGTGGCGCTCAACTGGTCCGCTGCGCTCTTCATTGCGTCGACCATTGATGCCTATGTCAGGCTCGGTGGACCGGCTGTCTATATGCCCATGATGTAGCTTGATTGCGTTCACGGTGAGTTCGCTGTGCTCACCACCTTCACGGGAGCGGCGCAGGGGCGCCGGGCCAAGGTCGTGGCCTTGGTGCTCCGTCGCTGCTCTGAAGAACTCTGCCAACCCCACCGGTGCATGTGTTCCCCCGCATCCCCCCTTGCGCCGGACCTTCCTTCTCCTCCCGTTTTGGGGGGAGGAGGAAGGGTGGGGGCTCCTCCTGCTTACGCGCAAAATGCTTTTTTATCGCTCACGGCCGTACGCACTCGCGTCGGCCTTCGCGGGAACGGCGCAGGAGCGCCGGGCCACGATCGTGGCCTTGGATTGAACTTATCCGTCGTTTTCGTGAAGTCCTACGCCAGACCCAAGCGCTGTAGCTCCTGACGGATCGCGTTTTTGCGGGTCGCATCAGACGGGTGGGTCGACATGAATTCTGGCGGTGGCGAGCCTCGGCGCTGCGCTGACATGTTGTCCCAGAAGGCGACGGCCTGGCGCGCGTCATAGCCCGCGCGGTGCATATATTGCACACCTAGCCGGTCTGCTTCCAATTCATGGCGGCGGGAATAGGGCAGCAGGATCCCAAACTGGACGCCCAAACCCAGAATGCCCGCGATTTGCGCGCCACCTCTTACATCGCCTGCTTCAAGCGCCACAGCAGCTGCTGTCGTGACAACGCCAGCCGCCACCTGTTGGCTGTAGCGCTCGGCGGCGTGTTTGCCGGTGACATGTCCCACCTCATGACCCATAACGGTTGCGAGATGATGGTCATTCTTCATGCGTTTGAAGATGCCTTTGTAAAAACCGACCTTGCCACCGGGTAGCACGAAGGCGTTCGCCTGATCATCGTCAAAGACCGTGAATTCCCATGGCTGGCGCTGAAGGCCTGCCGTCTGCACAATCCGGTTCCCGACTTCATTGAGACGGCGATTGAGATTGCGGTCTTTGGAGACCTTTGTCTGGCGCTTGAGTTGGGTCCAGGAGGATGCGGCCATCTGCGCAATCTGGCCTTCCGAAACAAGCAGGAGCTGGTCGCGGCCAATCGCCTGATTGCGGGCACAGCCTGCGACTGCCACGATGGAACCAGCCGCCAGGCCCTGAACCAGCTTGCGTCGGCTGATGACGATTGGGTCCTGATCAAGAAACTTAATGGTCATTCTACTTCCCCTATGTGACGCACCCCTAGAAGCTCTTGTTTACTCTACCTAAAGCCTTTCGCGAGCCCAAGCGGCCTGTCACATTTTCTTCTTTAAAATAATTCTAAACTACCTTGTATGGGGATGAGAGATCGCCTATATTTGGCTCAATCAAGGAGGTGACCCATGCAAATTGATATTGGAATTCCCGAAGCTGAGCGCGCGAAGATCGCGGAAGGGCTGACCCGTGTTCTGGCGGACACCTATACGCTCTATCTCAAGACCCATAATTACCACTGGAACGTGACGGGTCCGATGTTCAATACGCTGCACACCATGTTTGAGGTTCAATATAATGAGCTCTGGATGGCGGTCGACGAGATTGCAGAGCGCATTCGATCATTGGGCGAATATGCGCCGGGTAGCTACGCGGCCTATGCTGATCTTACCTCTATTGAAGAAGATAGTGGCGTGCCAAAGGCGGAGGCCATGCTGGCCAACCTTGTAAAGGGTCATGAAGCCGTGGCGCGGACAGCGCGCGAAGTGTTTCCGCTGGCCGAAGACGCAAGTGATGAACCAACTGCAGACCTTTTGACCCAGCGTATGCAGGCATCAGAGAAAACCGCGTGGATGCTGCGCTCTATGCTGGAGAGCTAAGAGCCATTTGGGCTAAACTGGTTCACGAAAACGCGAGCAGAATTGGGGGCAGGTCGCTTTAAGGTGACTTGCCCCTTTTGTGTTTTGGGCTAATTCTGGTCTCATCTATTCAGGAGAGAAAGATGCTCATCAAAAAGACCCGCCCTTGGGAGATCTCTGAAAACCAGGCCACGTCTGAGCATATATTCTTCAACCGGCGAAAGTTTCTGAAAACCAGTGGTCTGCTTGCTGCGGGTGTCGGGTCCGGCCTCCTTGCTGCATGCGAGGATGGGGCAGAAGCAGATACGGGCAGTGCCATTTCCCTTGATCCCAACGCGTCCAAATATCCAGCCCCGCGCAATCCGGACTTCACGCTGACGCGGGACATCACCCGGGAAGAGGTGTCCTCGCGGTACAATAATTTCTACGAGTTTGGCAGCCACAAGCGTATTTCCAGTGCGGCACAAGCGCTGGAGATTCGCCCCTGGCAGGTTGTGATTGATGGAGATGTGGCCGAGCCGCTCACCCTGGATTGCGATGAGCTGATCAAGGCTATGCCGCTGGAAGAGCGTCTCTACCGTCACCGGTGTGTGGAAGCCTGGGCGATGGCGGTTCCCTGGACCGGGTTCCCTTTCTCAGAACTGGTGAAACTCGCCAACATCAAATCAGGCGTGCGCTATGTGCGCATGGAAACCTTTATGAACCCGGATGTGGCGACGGGACAGAATCAGTTCTGGTATCCCTGGCCGTATGTGGAAGGACTCACCCTTGATGAGGCCACCAATGATCTCGCGTTCCTGGTGACGGGCGTTTATGGCAAGCCTTTGCCCAAACAGTTTGGCGCGCCGCTGCGTTTGGCGGTGCCGTGGAAATATGGCTTTAAGTCCATCAAGTCGATTGTGCGGTTTACGTTTACGGCAAAGCGCCCGGTGAGTTTCTGGGAAGAGATCAATCCGAAAGAATATGGCTTCTGGGCGAATGTGAACCCGGAAGTGGCACATCCGCGCTGGAGCCAGGCCACCGAGGAGCTGCTCGGCACCGGCACGCGGGTGCCAACCCAGCTCTTCAATGGCTATTCCGAGCAAGTCGCCCACCTTTATGCGGGCAATAACCAGCCTCTCTATCGATAAGTGCTGTCTGGCCCTCTACCAGGCTTTCACCACGAGCACGTCACAGGGTGGATTGTTGAGGAAACTCTCGGCAATGCTGCCCAGCAATGCGTGGGTCAGCCCAACGCGCCCATGGGTGCCGAGCACCAGAAGGTCTGGCTGCAGCCGTTCCACCTCTGACCGGATGACAGACTGGGTTTCCCCCTGTTTGATCACCTTGTGAAAGGGGATGTCTGGTTGCGATGCGGAACCGATGAGGGTCTCTAACTCTTCCTCAATCAGCTGGGTCAGGGTGCGCTCATGTTCATCTCTATAGGCGTTGCGGGTTTCGCGGCCGCGTTGAAAGCCGCCAAAGGGCACATGGTAGGAATGGATGGCGTTGAATTCAGCGCCCGGTGCCAATGTCAGCGCCTGACGAATGGCGATGCGGGAGTAGGCTGAGAAATCGACCGCGACGGCGACTTTGTTGTAGGTGCCTTCTGTTCTGTTCGGGACGACGAGCACGGGCTTCTGCCCTTTGCGAATAACCCGCTCCATGGTGGTGCCGGCGATGGGCTTGTTGCCGGCTTCATTGCGATGGATGCCCAGCACGATCAGGTCGGCGGCGATGGCGTCTGCATGGTCCAGAATGTCTCGATAATCCTTGCCTGCAATGGCTTCTACTGACGGGTCAAGCGCCTCTGCGCCATCCACTCTGTCGAGGCTGTTTTGAATCTCCGTCAGTGTCGCGTCGCGCACGCGGTCCTGTACGGACGAGGGCAGGTCTTCATCAATGATGTTGAGAATGACCAGGCGCGCCTGGTGCTGTTTCGCGAGAGTGACCGCACGTTCAAGCGCTCTGTCTGATCGGGCCGACAGATCCGTCGCCATCAATATGGTCTTGGGTGCTTTAAGCGTCGCTGCGGCGGTGCGGTCGTCTGTTTGGGCGCTTGGGGGCATTTGCTACCTGTCTGTTCAATGCTGAAGGGGCGGTTTTCACCTTCTCTACAAATAGGGCGCAAAACATGTTGTTTCAACGATTCTGAGAGTGGTTGACCTACTCTCAAAGTCGTTTACATACTTAGGCGTACTTGTCCGGATGGGGAGAGGGGTTAATGCTGAGCAAGCCATTTTTAACAACGCAGGACATTGCGGAGTTGCTCAAGGTCCGCGAGCCGACGGTGCGGTCCTGGATCCGGCAGGAGGAGTTGCGGGCAGTGAAAATCGGTCGGGAATTTCGTGTGGCCGTGAAAGACCTGGAGGCTTTCATCAATGAACATGCGACCCGTGAACCAAGCTGGCAGGCGTGAGCTGCTGGTAAAAGTTCGTCATAGAAAGTGACTGGCCGCACGCGCCTGTATGCCTATGCTGCGGCGCATGAATAAGACCTCTCTTGTTATTTTTGATTGCGATGGCGTGCTGGTGGATACAGAGCATGTGGCCAATCAGTTGCTTTCCCGTCTTGTGACCGAGGCAGGTGCGCCCCTTACCTATGAGCAATGCCGGAAACGCTTTCTGGGTAAATCCATGAAGACGGTTCAGGCGGAAGTGGAAGCGCTTGCCGGGCGGTCTCTACCAGGGAACTGGCATCAGATGGTGCGCGATGAATCGATCAAGCTGTTTGCGGACGGGATCGAGGCTGTTCCTCACGTGAAAGGCCAGATCGAGCGATTGCGAGAGCAAGGCGTGCCCTACTGTGTCGCTTCGTCGGGCCAGATGGAAAAGATGCACGCAACGCTCGGAAGTTCCGGGCTTTTGTCCCTCGTTGAAGATGTTCTGTTTAATGCAGACATGGTGGCGCGTGGTAAGCCGGCGCCGGACCTTTTTCTCCATGCGGCTGAACAGATGGGCCATGCGCCGGAAACTTGTGTGGTGATTGAGGACAGCCGTCCGGGTGTTGAGGCTGGCATTGCAGCGGGCATGCAGGTGCTTGGATATACAGGTGACCCGCTCTCAGACAAGGCGGCTCTCAAGGCTGCAGGTGCAACCACCTTTGACAGCATGCAGCAGTTGCCTGATCTGTTGGCGCTCTAACGGCGCGGGCCTACCAGTCCTGAAACCAGGGAATATCTGCGTCGAGATCGATCCGTTCGTTCACCGGATAGCGTGTCGGGAAAAAGCCAGAACCAGAGATTTCGCCGTCGCGAACCGCTTCCAGGGTGTCGCGCAGTTCCACAATATCTCTCATTTCCAAGATAGGTGTGCCCGTGATGTTCATACGGTGCGCAGTATAGAGTTTGGTCTCGCGGGGCAGAGTGAGGAGCAGGTTTTCTGCAACCTTCAAATAGTCGGTGAGGGATGAGTTGGGCAGGAATGCGTAGAGCGGTCCTTCATAAATATAATCGCCGGTGAAGAACTGGCCGTTTGCTTCGTCCCACACCGAAATGGATTCGTCTGTATGACCCGGTGTGAACACAATTTTTATGGTTCGATCACCAAGGTCGATTGTTTCGCCCTCTGAGAGCCATCTGGTGATCTTCCAGCTTGGGATGGGGTGCCCTTCGGCGGAACCCAGATATTGCGTGTGTGTTGGCGAAAAAATGTCGCCGTCCATCTGTGCTCTGCGCTGTGGCGTATCCAGGAGGGCGATTTCATCAAACCGTTCCAGATTACCGACATGATCGTAATGGAGGTGAGAGGGCACGGCGAGAACCGGCTTGTCGGTCAGGCTTTCGATGACGGGCAAAATGTTGGCCGACGGATATCCAACATCAAACAGAATGGCTTTGTCGCGTCCTTCGATGAGATAGGAAAATACGGGACCGCTGGCACGAGGCTCACCGATGACATGGGTACGCTCATCAATGGTGTCGATCGTGTAATAGTCATCAAACCACCGTTCAGAGGCGGAGAGTTCTCGTTTGTCGAGGAGCGGCGGCGGGCTGTCTGACGAAAGCGCTGCTACAGCAAGATCAAATCGAAAATGCAGCACGCCCGAGGCAATGACCACGAGTGCAAGGATGGAAATGAGAAAAACGCGCAGCATGGCAATGTCCCCCGACCATTAAGCCTGTCACCCTATCATTGGCTGGCTGTGTCTGCCACGTGTCGCAGAAATCTGGCTTCTTGCTGTCACAAAGCTCCGTCCTCCCTCGTCAAACATGCAATGACCTGTTTTGTAAAATGGAGAAAACACATGTCTGGAACGGATAGAGTTACACTTGTGAAAACAGTTCCCGATGCGCTCGGTGCCTTTGGCAGCGTTGAGACGATGTTTGAGAGCTGCCCCGTTGATCCCCAGTTGCGCCATCTTGTGAAACTGCGTGTCTCGCAGATCAATGGCTGTGCCTATTGTGTGAACATGCATACGGGCGAAGCCCGGGATGACAACGAGACGGAAGCGCGATTGGATCACCTGGTGGTCTGGCGGAATACGGATCTCTTTACAGCCGGAGAAAAAGCGGCGCTTGCCTGGAGTGAGGCCTTGACGGTTCAAGGCAGCGGTGCTGATCTCACGCAGCTGCATGCGAACCTGTTGGAGCATTTCTCCCAGGAACAGATTGACTATCTGACGCTTATCATTGTGATGATCAATACCTGGAACCGGCTGCAGGTATCTAACCACAATGCGACGTTCTAAGTAGCAGGAGCAGGGGTGATGAGACGCATTCTACGAATCGGAATTGTGACCGGCGCGGTTTTGATCGTGCTGGTGGGTGCATTCTATGTGTTTCGAACACCCCTGCTTCTCAAAGCCCTTGAGCTCGCAGGTGCACCGCCGCTCGAAGCGCAAGAGGCAGTGGTGCTTGGCGAAGAAGAGACCTGGGCGGATGACTTCTATTCTGTCGAACGCCTGGATGCTCAGACGTTTGCGATCAGCGAGCCGCGCTATTTTCGTGATGTCTATTCCTATCTGGTCGTCGGCGAAGAAGAAGCACTGCTCATCGATAGCGGTTCGCCGCTTCGAGACATCAGTCCAGTTCTTGCCAAGCTGACCGACAAGCCGGTGAGCGTCATTGCAACTCATCTTCACTTTGATCATGTCGGTAATCACACCCGGTTTGCGAAGGTTTTGATGCCGGATCTTTCCTCCCTTCGGGCACGGACATACGAAGGTAAGTTCGTGCCTGACGCGCTCGAGCATCTTGGCCGGGTGGAAGGCTATGCAATTCCCGGTTGGGATGTGGGAGGGTGGTGGGCAGTAGGTGCAGAGTTTGATCTCGGCGGTCGATCTTTGACGTTGCTTTCCACGCCGGGCCATACGCCAGACTCGATTTCCATCTGGGACAAAACCACCAACCGTCTGTTTATGGGCGATTATGCAGGAGACGGGGAGATTTACGCGTTCCTGCCTAATTCAAGCCTGGGCGCTTACCTGGAAACAACAGAACGTCTGCTGTCGGATCTGCCGCCTCAGACGCTTCTATTCGCCGCCCATGGTGGCGCTGACACCAAAGCGGCGCCCAGCGTGGGTATGCAGAACCTCTTTGATCTCCGCGACGGTCTTCGAGCAATGCGCGATGGGCGGCTTGCTGGTGCCGGATTCTGGCCGCGGGCCTATCCTATCAATCGCAATACTCATGTGCTGGCTGATTGGACTGGGCCGGGTGGGTCAAGTTGGGATTTTGACTGAATCGAGATTTGGCGACAAACCATGCCGTTGAGCATTTTGTTCATTGTCGTCACCAATCTTTCGCCCTACCTTCTGAGGAAAGGTAGCGTGAATGGATATTATACTTCTTGTTGTTGGTTTAGTGCTGTTGTTCCTGGGCGGTGAAGCGATCCTTCGCGGAAGCATCGCTGTTGCACACAGATTCCATCTTTCAACTTTGTTCGTCAGCATGGTGATTGTCGGCTTCGGTACGTCGCTTCCGGAGCTCATGGTCTCATTGACGGCTGCCATGGGAGGGGTGCCTGATATCGCACTTGGCAATGTCGCCGGGTCCAATATTGCCAATATCCTTCTTATTCTCGGTTTTGCCGCAATCCTAGCGCCCGTTGCCTGCAGTGGTCGGGAGGTAAAGCGCGACGCGCTTGCGGTCGTGCTCGCAAGCATTGTGCTGGTGGGTCTTTCTTTTAATGGTGTCGTCGACCGTGCGGCCGGGGCTGTCATGGTGGCAGCGCTTGTTACCTATCTCACCTTTGCGTTTCTTGTTGAGCGCCGGAATGGCAAGAATGGGAAGGAGATCATACAACGGGTCGAGCGTGACATCAGCGCGCCGCGTATCGGTCTTTGGACAGCCATCATGTTTTGCTTGGCAGGTCTCGCGTTTCTTGCCGGAGGCGCCTATGCCCTTGTTGAGGGAGCGACAGCAATTGCCCGGCAGCTGGGTGTCTCTGACGCGATTATCGGTCTGACGCTTGTTGCGATCGGCACGTCACTGCCAGAACTTGCCACGGTGATTGTGGCAGCCTACCGGCGCCATGCCGATGTGGTGATGGGCAATGTTCTGGGCAGCAATCTGTTCAATGTGCTTGGTATTCTCGGTACGACGGCGATTGTGACGCCGATGCCCATCGCGGGCCGTATCGCGGACATTGATGTGTGGATCGTTCTCGGAGTGGCCTTGCTGCTTGCCCCGCTCGTGTGGCGGCGTCCTTCTATTGGACGCGCAGAGGGATTTGTTTTTCTTTCGCTCTATGTGCTCTACACCGCGTGGATCTATTCCGTGGATATCATCTGATACGCTGTTGCCTCTTGTTGTCGTCTGTGCGTTTTGGCGGGGTTTGCCAGTTTGTTGGCGCCTTTGGCGAGTGAAGCGCGACCATGCCCTTCCTATTTTTCTGTGATCGTGAACGGAGAACGGGAAGACGGATATGGCAAAGCGTCGGAAAAAAGTTGCGCTGGTAACAGGTGCGTCGTCAGGCATGGGCAAGGCCATTGCGCAAAAACTGTTGAAAGACGGGCTCATTGTGGTAGCCGCCGCGCGGCGGGTTGGGGAGATGGAAGATCTCAAGGCCCTGGGCGCGGACGTCATAGAGATGGACGTTACCAAAGAGGAGAGCATGTCCGCCGGTATCGCTCACATTGCCAGCACCCATGGCGGCGTTGATGTGCTTATCAATAATGCAGGCTTTGGCCTTCTGGGTGCCTTGGAAGATATTCCAGCGGATGATGCTCGCTATCAGTTTGAAGTGAATGTCTTTGGCGGCGCGCGGCTCGTGCAGCTTGTTCTCCCGCATATGCGTGAGAAGAAGGCCGGAAAAATCGTCTTTATCACGTCCATGGGCGGAAAAATTTATACGCCAATGGGGGCGTGGTATCATGCTTCCAAGCACGCGCTGGAGGGAATGGCTGATTGTCTGAGGCTTGAACTGGCTCCCTTCAAGATCGATGTGGTTGTGGTGGAACCAGGCGTTATTCAGACTGAGTTCGGCGATGTGGCGGAGGGACCGTTGATCAGATATTCAGGCGAGGGACCCTATGCACCCATGGCGCAGAATGTTGCCGGGGCAATTTCTGACTCCTATGCCAATGGCAAAGCCTCGCCAGCGTCGCTGATTGCAAAAGTGGTCTCGCGGGCGGTGAAATCCAGGCGACCAAAAACGCGATATGCCGCCGGCCAGCTGGCACGTCCTCTCATTTTTATTCGGAAGTGGTTCGGGGATCGGGTTTTCGATCGGGCCATCTTGAGTGCTGCTAAATGACGAATGCGGGGCCGCAATTTGTGGTGGATTTCGGCTGGCAGGCTCTGTTGGGCGATTTGGGTGTTTCCGCCCAGGATGTTCTGCGCATGGCGAGCCTGCCTCTCGACCTATTCACCCGCGAGACGCCGACGCTTTCGACCCCTGAATATTTTCGCCTGTGGGGTGCAATCATGAAGGTTTCTGGCGATCCCTTGTTTCCGCTGAAAGTCGCGCAGGCGTTTTCTGCAGAGACCTTCAGCCCACCGCTGTTTGCGTGTTTCTGTAGCCGGAATCTCAACACTGCGCTTGATCGTCTGGCGCAGTACAAACCTCTCGTTGGTCCGCTGCGGCTCAAGATTGACCGCACCCAGGACCAGACTGATGTCACCATCGAGCCAGATCCAACGACGTTGGAAGTTCCCTTGAGCTATTTCCTTATGGAGCAAGTGTTTCTGGTGCATATGGCGCGGTCTGCCACGCGAAGCAATGTCGTTCCGCTGCAGATCATGCTGCCGGAATTGGCCAGTGACGAGGATGGATATGAAGCGTTTTTCGGCTGCCGTTTATCAACGTCCACTGCTTGCAAAGTCACCTTTTCCCAGGCTGATGCTGAGCGCCCCTTTTTGACGGCGAATGAGTCCATGTGGTCCATATTTGAGCCAGAACTTCGCACCCGCATGCAGGACCTTGCGCCTGAAGCAGGATTTCGGGCGCGGGTTCGTGCCTGTCTGACAGAGAGTCTCGCAGGTGGGCAATGCACCATGTCAGAAGTTGCGCGGCAATTGGCTGTGAGCGATCGCACATTGCAACGTCGTCTGGCGGAGGAGGGCACCAGCTTTCAAAAAGAAATTACCCAATTGCGCGAAGAGCTTGCGGCACATTACCTCACGCGGTCCGCCTACACGAATGCAGAAATCGCCTTCCTGCTCGGGTATGACGATCCCAATTCGTTTATCCGCGCGTTTAACGGATGGACTGGCAGCACGCCAGACCGTATGCGCTCAGAAAACCGAGTGCACTAATTTGCAGGGAGTTTATTCTGCCGCTTCAGCGACGGTTTCTTTTGCAGCCAGGAATTTTTCTGCTTCCAGAGCGGCCATGCAGCCCATGCCAGCAGCTGTCACAGCCTGACGGTAAATGTCGTCGGTAACGTCGCCCGCTGCATAGACGCCGGGAATGGAGGTCGCTGTGCTGTCCGGTGCGGTAATCAGGTAGCCACCCTGTTTGGTTTCGAGCTGATCAACAAACAATTCAGTTGATGGCGCATGGCCAATCGCAATGAAGACACCGTCTGCGTTGATGGTGCTTGTCTCCCCGGTTTTGACATTGCGCACTTTTGCGCCAGTGACGCCGAGCGGATCTTCGTCGCCAACGATTTCGTCAATAACCGTATCCCAGACAACTTCGATCTTGTCGTTCTTGGACAGGCGATCCGCCAGAATTTTTTCGCAGCGGAACTCGTTCCGGCGGTGCACGACGGTCACCTTGCTTGCGAAATTGGTGAGGAAGAGTGCCTCTTCCACAGCGGTGTTGCCGCCACCAACAACGATCACTTCTTTGCCGCGATAGAAAAAGCCGTCGCAGGTTGCGCAGGCTGAGACGCCAAAGCCCTGGAACTTTTCTTCTGACGGCAGGCCCAGCCATTTGGCTTGCGCGCCGGTGGAGATGATGAGCGCGTCGGTCGTGTAAATGTCACCGCTGTCGCCGACCATGCGGATGGGCGTCGCTTTCAGATCTACTTCGGTGATGGTGTCGGACACGATGTTGGTGCCGACATTGCGGGCCTGACCTTCCATCTGCTCCATCAGCCATGGGCCCTGAATCTCTTCAGCGAAACCTGGATAGTTCTCCACCTCTGTGGTGATGGTGAGCTGACCGCCAGGCTGGATGCCCTGAATGATTGTCGGTTCCAGCATCGCGCGGGCGGCATAGATGGCGGCCGTGTAGCCTGCGGGGCCTGAGCCAATAATGGTCACTTTGGAATGATGCTGGTTCGACATTTGTATCTACTCGGTTGATTTTTTTCGCCGGAGAATCGGCGTTGGAGCCAGTTTACTCCCAGGGCAGGGCCTCAATATAGGGACTCCTGACGCGGGTCAAAAGGGGGGCAAAGGGATCAAACGGCCCGTCGCGAAGGTGTGATCGCGGCGGGCCTGAAAGTTCAGGTTTAGAGCGCTTCTGCGTGCTCTCCCAGATACTTAGCGACACCGTCGGCGTCTGCTGTCATGCCTTCGTCGCCTTTGTTCCAGCCTGCAGGGCAGACATCGCCATGCTCTTCGTGGAACTGGAGGGCGTCGAGGGTCCGGATGGCTTCGTCCACGTTCCGGCCGATCGGCAGGTCGTTGACGAGCTGATGGCGGACAATGCCGTTTTTGTCGATCAGGAAGGTGCCGCGCAGCGCCACGCCGTCTTCCTGGATCAGGACGTCATAGTCGCGGGCGATCTGCTTGGTGATGTCAGCCACCATGGGGAACTGAACCGGGCCGAGGCCACCTTCGTTTGGCGCCGTATTCCGCCAGGCAAAGTGGCTGTATTGGCTGTCGACAGACACGGCAATCACCTTGGTGTTGCGCTCTTCAAAGGCCGGAACCCGGTTTGAGAACGCGAGGATCTCGGACGGGCAAACAAAGGTGAAGTCGAGCGGATAGAAGAAGATGACGCCGTAGTGGCCCTTCAGGTGCTCGGTGAGGTTGAAATCATCAACGATATCGCCATCGGCGAGAACAGCAGCTGCGGTGAAATCAGGGGCGGCTTTGCCGACCAATACGCTCATAAGGGGAACTCCCAGTTTGGAATTAATCTAACTTCTGTGGTGCTAGTTAGACTTATTCCAAACTGATTTCAAGATGAGTCGGGCGGAATTCCTTCCTTTTTCGGCGACCGTGTCACTATGTCTCGGTCTATGGGGTCTCGGTCTATGGGGGCTTGGTCTACCGGGCCGCGGTTCCCTGGGTCTCTAGTTGGACGCCGCAGGTCTTGTGAACGAGATCTGCGATGAGTGTCAGATCATCTCGCGCAAGAACTGGGCAGGGACAATCGTGGAGGAGCACTCCCGACGGGGCGATCACGGCGATGATGTTAGGGTCGGTCCTTGCCAGGAGCTCTGTCTCAGGGTCGCGCCAGACTTCGATCTTTGGATGGTGCCCGGACTTGAATCCTTCTGCCAGAATGATGTCGGCGTCGGCCATCCGGCTCACCAGGTCCGGCAATGACGGTTGCATCTCCGATTCCAGTTCTCGCATGAGCGCCCATCTGGTGTCAGAGGCGACCATCACTTCGCGGGCACCAGCTTCGCGATGTTTGAAACTGTCTTTCCCGGGCTTATCGATGTCGAAGGCGTGGTGGGCATGTTTCACCGTCGATACGTTCAATCCCTTCGCCACCAAATGTTTCACCAGCTCCACGACCAGGGTGGTTTTGCCGCTGTTCTGCCAGCCGATGATGCCGACGACTTTGTTCATCTCAGCCATGGGATTGTGAAAGCCTTCGTTCGAGGTGGGCCAGGTCATCCTGCGTGTTGATGTTAGCGAAGGAGCCGTCGAGTAGTGCGGGGTCGCACTCAATGACTTCCACATTTAGCGCCCGGAGCGCTGAATGCAGCGACAGGTCCTGTCCGGTCGCGAGTGTCTCTGCGATGACGGGAAGACCTGATGTCGGCCAGAGCGCGCAGCCGGTCTGCCAGCGTCCTTCAACGTTCAGCACTGTGGGTCTGTTCGTCGAATTTGGGGTGAGAAGGCCGACAAGGTTTTTTGGCAGGAGAGGGACATCGCAAGGGGCGGTGACGAGACAGGCAATATCGGGAAGGCTTGCGGCCCATGTGAGACCAGCCAGCAACCCCGCCAACGGGCCCTTGTCTGTATGTGCTCCATCATCAAGGCAGGGGAGACCAGTTCGGTCTATGGAGCCGGCAATGGCAAGTGCGCTGACCTGCGGGTCAAGCCGGACTGCGACGTGATCAATCAAGCGCTTGTCCTGAAGCAGAGCCGTCGCCTTGTCAGCACCGAAGCGGCTGCTTTTGCCGCCTGCATAAATCAACCCGGCAATGGCAGTCATTGCCTGTCGATCTCGCGGGCATACGCGCGGAGCTGGTCGAGCACGACGCCCTCATGGTCAAGGGCGGCGCCGTCCGGGTTGGCGGCGCGTCCGAGCGCCAAGCCAAACATGGTCTCGATCGCCAGCCGGTAAAAGGCGGCTGCCTTCTTGTCCGTCCCAAAACGCTTGAAGAGCCGATTGTCTTCAGACGGCGTGAAGATCTCTTTGTAGCGCTCCATGGCAGGTCGAATAGCTGCGGTCGACTCCGGGTCATTGCGCGAGGCGAGCCAGATCTCGATGACAGCTTTGAACTCCCTTTGGCTTACTCGCGACCAGCCCCAGACGACCCAATCTTCAATGGTTGTCGCGGTTTCATCTGGCTGATCATCTAGCAGCAGCCGGTCATAGGTGTCGCTCAAGGCGACCGCGATCAGGGCTGGCAGGCTCTCGAAGTGGTGGAACAGGGCTCCTCGGGTGACGCCCGCCCTGGCGCAGACCTCAACGGCGGTTGTGCGCGCGTATCCTTTGTCGATCAGGGATTGGATCGTCGCAGCGATCAGTTTCTCGCGCATTTCGCTGGAACGGTCTGACTGGGTACGTGCCCGTGTGGATGTTGCTGGCATTTTCGGTCTTGAACTCTGTGCGACGGTTGTTTATCGTACCTTACATACATTCACGTATGTATGTAAATGGCGTTTCCGAGCCAGGGAGGAAAAAATGCCAGCACCGGTCCCCTTTGACCCCCAAGAGATTGTCGATGCCAAATATGACGAGCGTCCAACGCGCGAGGGCGTCACCACCAAGCGGATGATTTGCGCGGCCTGCGATATTGCCTGCAGCGTTGTCGGCGAAGTTCAAAAAGGGCGGGTGACGAAAATCCGTTCGTCGGACAATCCCATCTTCAAAGACAATATCTGCATGAAGGGGATCGTGGCGCCGAAAGGCCTGGCGCATCCAAACCGTATCCTGCATCCGTTGAAGCGGGTTGGGGAACGTGGGTCCGGCAAGTTTGAGCAGGTGACCTGGGAAGAGGCGATGAGCGATATTGGCTCTCGCCTCAAAAAGATTGTTGCGGAGCATGGGCCAGAGGCCTGGGCTGTGTCGACCAGCCAATGGAATACGTCTACCGACCATGGGCTTGGCCGCCGCGTCATGAACCATGTGGGCTCGCCCAACTGGATCAGCGGTGTGGCTTTGTGTGCAGGGAACACGGCGGCGATTAATCGTTTCACCTATGGCTGGTTCCCGTTTGGTGATTTCAGCAGCACGAATTGCATTGTGCTCATGGGGCACAATCCAAGACGTCATAGCTGGACGCCGCTTTACAACAGCATCCGCTCGGCGCAGGCGCGCGGCGCGAAGCTCATTGTTATGGACCCACGGCGCAGCTCAAGTGCTGAACGAGCAGACATTTGGTTGCCACTCAAAGCAGGCAGCGATGCGGCCATGATGTTTGGCTGGCTCAAGGTCATTATTGATGAAGAGCTTTATGACAAAGAGTTTGTCGCCAACTGGACCATTGGATTTGAAGAGCTGAAAGAGCGGGTCAATGAGTATCCGCTGGACCGTGTTGCTGAGCTCACCGGGTGTGATCCGGAAATGATCGCGGAGGCTGCGCGGGTTTATGCAACCAGCGGCCCGTCGATTATTCCGTGGACACCCATCACAGACATGCAGCGGAACAGCACGTCGGGCATTCGTCTTCAGACGATCCTGCGCTCGATCTGTGGCTATGTGGACGTGCCGGGTGGTGAGCTGCTGCAAGGGTTCAATCCGGGCATTGTGAATGAGTCTACGATTGAGATGCACCATGTGCTCTCTGACGAACAGAAGATGAAACAGCTTGGTTCGAAAGACCATCCGGCCTTTACCTATCGGGGTCAGCTGGCCTTCCGGGAGCCGACCAAGCGTGTCTATGGGCAGGAATATGCGAACCTGGTAACGGGCTGTCATATGGCGACGCCATCGGAGACCTTTAAGGCGATGGCCGGGGAGGGTGAGTATCCCGTCAAAGCCTTCTTCTTCCTCGGCAACAATCCGCTCATGAGCTACGCCAACATGCCACTCATTCATAAGGCAATGATGAACCAGGACCTGATTGTGTCCCATGAGCAGTTCATGACACCGTCGGCGCAGCTGGCTGATTATATTCTGCCGGCCGATAGCTGGCTTGAGCGGCCCTGGATCCACGACATGTTCGGGTGGATGTCGACAATCCGCTTCTCAGAAAAGGCCATGGACCCTCCCGGTGAATGCAAGAGCACGTTTGAGTTCTGGAAGCAGATCGCGGGTGCCATGGATATGCCGGAGGTTGTCCCGTGGGACACAATTGAAGACTTTTATGACTATCGTGTTGAGGCGACGGGCAAGAGTTTCGCTGAGCTGATTTCGGACACAGAGGTCTACTTCAAAAAACCGGCTTTCAAGACTTACGAGAAGACCGGCTTTGCGACACCAAGCGGGAAAGTGGAACTCAAATCTTCGCTTCTTGAAGAGCTTGGCTTTGATCCGCTGCCCTATTTCCGGGAAGACCCGCCCCACGATAAAGACTATCCGCTGATGATGTTCACCGGTGTGCGGGAAGACCCGTTCTTCCAAACAGGTCACCGTCATATCCCTGAAATGCGGGCCCGGTGTCCGGAACCGCAAATCTATCTGAATGAAAAAACTGCCAAGGCGGCAGGTTTGACTGAGGGTGACTGGGTAACGGTTGAAAACCAGCTTGGCAGCGTTAAAGCCCTTCTCGCCATCAAGGATGCCATGCCGGATGATCTGGTGCGGGTGCCCCATGGTTGGTGGAAGCCAGAGATGGAGCAGGGGAATGGATCGCTCAGCGGAGCCTGGGACTATAGTGACGCCCAGCTTTGCCGCGATGATCCAGACTATCTGGATCTGGAGCAAGGTATTCCACACCTTAAGGGCATTCCCTGTCGCGTGGTGCCGTTCACACCAGACGCGCCCGTTGAGGCTGTGTCCAAGGCTCAGCATATGGAGCCCGCAGAATGAGTGCTGAGCAGAAGAACGTTCGCAAGAAGGAGCGCTCCGCGCGCCTTGCCATCTGGATGGCGGCGCGGAGTTCGCGAAACAAGACATTTCTCGACAGGATGTGCCGAAAGATGATCACCAAGGCGACGATGGTCGATCCCGCCAAGGATTTTATGCGGGACGAGTTTGTCGACAATGACCGGGGTTTTGATCCGGACGAACTGGATCGATACCAGCGGGGTGAAGCCGTTTAACGCAGATGGCTTCCCGTGGTCTCAGGTCTGAACGGATGCCGGGCGGCTTCGAGCGCGTCGATTGTGCTCGGTAGAAGTGAGTTTCGTTTCATGAAGAAAATGGTGAAGACGGATGGCGGCGAGATCGCTGTTCATGTGAGCGGCGACGGCCCGGTCATTTTATGTGTGCATGGATGGCCGGAACATTCCTGGTCTTGGCGGCATCAGATCAGATTTTTTGCTGAGCGTGGTTATCAAATCGCCGCAATGGATGTTCGTGGATATGGGGAAAGCACAAAGCCGACCGCCATCGATGAATATTCCCTGCGCAAGCTTGCCGGTGATGTTGCCACTGTTGCGAAGTCCCTTAGCGATGATCCGGTGATTTTGTTCGGTCATGATTGGGGAGCGCCTATCGTCTACACGACGACACTCCTCCACCCGGAGCACGTCCGAGCTGTCGCAGGTCTGAGTGTGCCCTTTCTACCAGCGGGAGAGGTCTCCATGCTGGATATGTTGAGGCAGGTTTATGCCGACCGCTTCTTCTACATGACCTATTTCCAAACGCCGGATGTCGTCGAGGCAGAAGTCGCTGCTGATGTCGGAGCGGCGCTGAGGAAGATCTACTATTCGCTGTCCGGCGATGCGCCATTGAATGATTGGCTTAAAGAAAAGCCCCTGACGGCTGGGTTGCTGGATGAGTTGGTTGACCCGCGCCCGTTTCCGGATTGGCTGTCGGACTCAGATCTCAAAGTATATGTGGACTCATTTGAGAAGGGCGGTTTTCGAGGTCCGATCAACCGATATCGGGCGATGGATCTTGACCATGAAGATCTTGTCGAGCTTCGTGATCGCCCCATTGATGTGCCTGCCTGCTTTATCGGTGGGGAGCGGGATCCAATCCGGAACTATATTCCGGAAATGGATTTTTATGCGGACCCAGGAGCTGGATGTACTGATTTCCGAGGGACAACACTTATTCCCCGCGCAGGACACTGGGTGCAGCAAGAAGAGCCCGACGAAACAAATCATGCCCTCGTGCGCTTTCTGGATGATCTTTGAGGTCGACAGACAGCGTGCTACTCGCCGAACTTCGGCATGCCCGTCGCCAGCAGGGCCTCAAGGTCGTGAGAGACCACAACGTCGACATCGGCGTTGGTGTCGAGCCCGGTGAGCCAAAGGCGCAGATCTTCGGTGCGGCCGGTGTTTTCTGGCACGAACACGCCGGAATAGAGAAAGCCTTTGCCTCTATTGTTCACCAGGTCGGTTTTCGTGTTGGTTGTGTCGCCAGAGAAGAGCCATAGATGATCTTTGAGGCCGACTGCGAAGAGCGTGGAGCCCGGCGTGTGTCCCCCCAGAGGAATGAGGCCAAGGCCTGGGAAGGCATCATTTGTCAGAATTTCCCTGCCGCCGAGTGCGCCCCGCGACAGACAGGATTTTGCCACCAGTTCGGCACCTTCAACAGTATTGAAGTTGTGCTCATCGCGTTGGTCGTTGGATTGTAGAAGATCTGTGCCTGTACCACGATCGGCACAAAAGGCTGTGATGCCTTGCGTGTGATCAATATGGAGGTGGGTAAAGCCGATGCCTTTGACACGCTGAAGCTCTGGCCCCAGTTGCTTGCCGAGCGTGCCGAAGAACTGCGCGTCGCCTCCGCCACTGATGCCGCGCATCAGATCTGCAAACTCTGCAGCGCCGTTTTCGTCCATGCCGGCGTCAATGGCAAACAGATTTCCATTGGCCCATTCGACAAGGAAGGTTGTGTGCGCCAGTTGGCGTCCGCGGACATCCTGGCTGGCGCTGAGGACATAGCGGACGGCGATGGGGCCATCTTCCTCAGCCATCAGGTCGCGCAGCGCTTGCTCATTGGGTAGGTCGGGCTCAATGCCCTGAGTCTGAAGGTGAGGCGGTACGAGAAAAATCCCCAGGGCGAGAACGGCCAAACTGACAATGCCGAGAATGATTCTGATGAATATGCGCATAACTGACTTCCGACCAACTGTGAGAGCGGTACCCTCGCCATTGGGGTCGGTGGAGTCAATCAATCAAGTTTTTGGCCGATGGCCAGGGCCCTAGAAGCCGAACATATGGTCCAGACAGAAGCTAGTGTCGCCGTTGATGAGACCGTGGAAGCCGAAAAGACGACAGGTCGTGTCGCGGACGATGATGTAGCCCAGATCATTGCCTTTTACAGAGACACGGGAGCGCTCTTCTGCATCAAAGAGTTCATGGTAGCGCCAGAAACGTGAGCCACCACAATTGATCTGAATGCGTTTTTCGGCCACCGGTTCGCCATCGGCATTGTGCAGAATAAGGCGCGTGTCCGACTTTTCATGCCAGGGCGTGGATGCCGGATAGACCAGGTGACAGAGCGTATCCTTTGGGCCGTCGCCAAGGCGCAGGAAGAGGCGTGTGGTGAGGCCTGGCGGTTTCCCGATGTAGGATTGTGGCTCGTCTTTATAGATGACGGCTGTGTTGTAGATGTGCGCGCCGAAGATTGTTTCTGCGCGATGACCCGAGGATTTTTGTTCATAACGGCCCAGGGCATGAAGCCATCCGTTGGCTTCGCCGCCGTCGCGGAAATCATAGAGGAACTCGGCATGGCCGTGGCCTGACGGAAGTTTTGCACTTTCCTCTTTGAGCCAGGCATCAATGTCGATGGCCATGTGATCGCGGCGCTGGATGCGGCCGAGATATTTTGACGCGACCGTCGACCCGTCGGCGTCCATGAGTTCGATCCGTAGAGGCATTTCCTGTTCTGAGCGCGCCATTGGCGTGGGCAGGAGCGTGGAATTGAACAGGTCGGTGGGCAATACCGGCAGCGGCATGATGTAGCCTTTGCCCATGGTCGCTTCGAGACCTGGAATTTCCGGGTTGGGCTCGAGGTCCGTACGTTCCACATTGCCGTGAGCCATACGACGTTGGCCTGATTTTTTCCGAACCACTTCGTAGCGAGGACGCACGAAATAGCGTCCGGCGACCGTTTCTATCTGATCCGGGAACTTTGCCTGTGGGAGCATTTCACTCACATTCAGGGTCTTGGTGCCAAAGGGAGGGATTTCCTCTTCATGCCAGGCAATGTCCTGCGCCCCCACAATGTTGAAGCCGACAGATTTTGGTGGGATGGGCATGGGATGTGAGTTCTGCACAATTAGGGTGAGCTCTTCATCCTCTTCGCCCGCGGGCATGCCAGCGTAAAAGTCTGCTGGCCAGGCATTGGCGTCATGGGTGCAAGTCAGGCCCTTGCCATTGTCGCCATAGACATCCATGGCATATTTCACCACGTCATGACCGGCAATACGGATGGCGTGAATGAAGAGAGAGCCTTGGAAATCGTCCAGGTTGAATTTTTCTCGAACGGTCTCACTGTTTATCGCATAGGGACATCCGGCAGCCGGAAGGCCTTCTTCCCAAGCGGCAAGCTCATTGCCTTCTTCGTCAAACAGGCAGAGCCAGAGTTTCGGATCTTTCGCCCCATGGGTGGCCCAATAGTTTGCGCTCGCAACCGTTGTATGAAGACCGTCAGAGCCGTTCGCCCCTTTGTGGTCTCTCAGGAACGCAAAATTGGTTGCGAAGTTCATCGGGTCCAGATAGTTGCGTTGGTTGGTCAGCATCTCGTCCGGGATGCGCATGTCGTCAAGAGTGACAATCGCCGCGTCATCCGGGAAGCAATGCGAGATAGGACCGAGAACCTTTTCCGCGTCGAACAAAAGAACCAGAACGGCGCCGGCTTTGCTGTTTGCGCAGGTGGAGACAGGTTTTGCGTCATGTCCGAGGAAGGGTTGTCCCAGATCTTCGATCCGCTGAACGTAGTAGCCTTCAATGTCTACATTGGAGAGATCGTAGTAAGAGTGGAAGTTGCCAATGACACCGGTCGGATCGTAAATCGCGACGGGGCCCAGCCCCTTCAGACGCTCAATAATGGCGTGACCCTTTGGGGCCGCCAGCGGATGGCCGAGTGCTTTGAAGAGCGAAGCGCCGCCGGCATTGTTTCCAGGGCGCCATCCTTGTGAAAGATCCGCGTTCGTGAAGGTCTCGATATTGAGGGTCATGACAGTCTTTCGATCTCGTCTGCGTTTCGTTGGTTGGTGAAGTAGCGGTTCGCAGGGACCGCTGCGTTGATCTGGTTCAAGCTGATGAGAATGGGTTCAGCTTTTTAACTGTGGACGACAATTTGTGTCGGCGCTGTTCGGCCATAACGACACGTTGGTCTGTGACCCAGTTCATTTGTACAGCACGGCGTGGTCCTTTGAAGGGCTCGTGGCCATGCCAGGAATTGTCTGCCCGACGGAAAACCAACAGCGTGCCGCCATAGGGCGGAACTTCATCAACATAGTCTTCAAGATCTGTGGGGCTGCGGAGGATGCGCAGTTTGCCGCCTTCATGGCTCCACTCGTCAGGTTTGTTGAGATAGAGCAGGACCGTGATGATCTTCGTTTCACTGTCGGGATGGATTTTTCCATCTGTCTCGCGACAATGCCCCCGCACAGTGAACATGGTCGGGCGGTCAGACAGATCCAAATCAAATTTCTCTTCAATGACCGCTTCAAATTCTGGGCCGTTCATTTCTTTCATCAACGCGTCGAAGTCACCGGTAATGTCGAGTTCTGAAGGGGGAACGGAACCCGGCGTTGTGACATTTGGATAGTCGCGGATGACGCGATCCAAATTTTCGCCTGTCACGAAATTTGGAACGACAAGAAAATCATACGGGTCGGTTTTCAGTGGCGTTGCGCGGAGCGCTTCAAGATCGATCAAGCTCATTGGCGTTAATCACTTTTTGGTTTTCTACTAAACGCTGCGGCAATGGCTGCCGCGATTTCCTGCGTAGCATTTAAGGGTGCGTAGGACCACGTTTCAAGCAAGCCGTCAAATTGTCGCGCGACATTGTTAACGTAGAGCGCATCCAGAAAACGGCGGAACTTGGCCGATCCGCCTTCTAGTTCTACAACATATACGGGCTTTCCGGTAACTGTCGCTTCGCCCACCATATTGTGACTGTCACAGGTGACAATCACCGCGTCTGCTAGCCCTAAAAGGCCTGGATAGGGGTTGTCTTCCGGCGCGTCTGTCAAAGCATCATAAATGTCATGCGGCACCGCTCGCAGTTCTGCGCGCAGAACAGCCGTTGCCTCTGCACTGGTGCGCCTGGAGGTGGTGACCATGAGGCCGATTTTCTCGCGGTCTGCCAGTGCCTTCAGTGACCTGGCAAGGGCGCGCATATCTTCTGACGAGAACTCATAGACTTTGTTGGGTCCCCCCAAAACAACGGCGATTTTGTTCTCAGGCAAAGAGGCATAGCGCTCGCTCAGCTCTCGCGCTGCGTTTACAAGCGTCTCAGGCGTGATCCGGTTGGGCGCGGTGAGCGTGCTCATCACATTGGGGCCAGTCAATTGATCGTGCTCAGGTGCCCAGACAAGGTCGAATTGGGAAGGGGAGACCTTTGGGTTCTGCAGAATAGTGACGAAGGTTTTGCCGCCTGACGCCTTTTTGATTTTCCGGGCATAGGGAATCGATTGGCGGCCGCTGGCAATCACGATATCTGGCCAAGGCGGAGCAACGCTCTCATTGGCTGCCGCTGGTCCCCAGGGCGCCATCCATCTGTGTGGAGCAGGCGGGGTGACACGCTTTATCTCCGGCGACAGGCCCAGTGCTTCAGCTACGCCGACTGCCTGCATTTCAAAACCTGCCATGCCGTTGGTGACGATCCAGCAAGAGGTGCCAGACGGCAGCAAATGGGTCTGCGAGGGCTGAGATTCGGTCATGATCGTGCGCGTTTGGGTAATTTTGTTACTGAAAAGAGTGCCTAAAAGGAGTAATAGAACATGTTCAGCCAGCTGTCTTGCTGCATTTCTGCCAGCGATCCATGAGATTCTGACGGTTGGCCCTGACAGAGTTATTGAAGACGGAGTGGTTATGAAGCGCGCGAAGCTTGACGATATCGACCTGCAGATCCTGAACGAGCTTCAGGAAAATGGTCGGATCACCAATGTTGAGCTGGCAAAGAGGGTGGGGATTTCTCCGCCGCCCTGTTTGCGTCGGGTCAGGGCGCTTGAAAAGGCCGGATATATTACCGGATATCATGCAGAGCTAGACGGCCCGGGTCTCGGCTTCGATGTCACGGTGTTCGCCATGGTGGGGCTTCATTCGCAGGCCGAAGCAGACCTGCAAGCATTTGAGCAGCTTGTGGGCGCCTGGCCGCAGGTGCGTGAGTGTCACATGCTCAATGGTGAGATTGACTTCATCCTGAAATGCGTGGCGCCGGATCTCGCAAGCTTTCAGAGCTTCCTCACTGAAAAGCTGACGCCCGCCCCGAATGTGGCGAGCGTCCGCACCTCTCTTACCATTCGTCGATCCAAGCACGCGCCCGGCGTGCCGCTGGATGAATTGGTTGCCAGGCCTGAGGCCTAGGCGCTGGTTTTCTGGTCTCCAAGAAGCAGCGCTTTGACCTCGCCGTCTGCCTGAGAGATGGCGTAGAGCAGATAAGGTGCCAGGAACAGAATCCCCCCTACCGAGGCGACGAGCCCCAGGGCGATTCCAACAGGCGTAAACTTATGACGCCATGCCACCCAAAGGGCTGACAGGACCAGGTAGGCGGAGAAGTCCAATGTGAACTGACCCGGCCAAGTGAGCCCGGCGATCTCCTCTACAGCGAAGGGCGCGAGGTTCCAGCCGTGGTCTGATCCGACGAATAGGGTGTAGATCGCGAACATAACAAAAAACGCGATGAGGTATATGCGCAGACCAATCATGGTGTTCTCCTGTGGTGGTTGGGTGTGTTCGAGATATTCGGCATAGAGGGCTAGGCGTTCGCTCGTCCTGGTCCAAGCAGCAGCGTTTTCATGTCTCCATCGGCCTGGCTGATTGCGAAGAGCAGATAGGTTGCCAGAAAGACGACCCCGCCAAAGAAGGCGACGACCGAGAGTGCGAGGCCAGCTGGTTTGTATTCATGACGCCAGGACACCCACAGGGCAGAGAGGCAGAGGAAGCCCATAAAGTCGAGGTTGAACTGGCCTGGCCAATTTATTGCGACCATATCGCCAAAGAAGACCGCGCCCAGGTTCCAGCCGTGGTTCATGCCCACAATGAGCGTGTAAACAACTAAGACGATCAAGTAAGCGCCGAGAAAAATACGAAAAGCAGTCATATCAGAAGGTCCTTGGAATGTGGTTTGGTGTTACACACGTGAGGCAACTGGATTGGTATCCTGCGGGTCTGTGGTGAAGAGCCCGACCAGTTGGAAAATGCCAACGCCGCCTAAGATCATGGCTGCGTAGATGCGATCGTCCGCGCCGCCACCATTTGCAAACCAGCTTTCAAAGAAAGTCACGGTGAACACATCGCAACAGAGTGCCGGGGCAGTAAGCGCGAGCGCTGCGGTGGCTCTCAGGGCCGGCGGCGTTTTGAAGAGGCGGAAGCAGGCAAACAGTAAGCCGACAAAGGTGGCGGCGCCCAGCACAAACCAGATCCAGAACAAGAGAAAATTGTCCCCTGGCGCGGATCCGCCTGGCCAGAAGGTTCTGTAGAAGAGAGCGAAGGCAATCCATGCGATGACGGAGATGAGCATCATCAGCAAAGTCTGTTTTCGAAAAGTTTGAATGCTGAGGGAGGACATGGGAGTTCCTTTCATAAACCTGGTTGCAACTGGGTGAGCTATGCGGGCTTTAGGACGCCGGTGCGGATGATGGGGAAGACGAGTGAGGCAAAAAACAGCGTGTTGACCAGAGCGTTCTGCCAGAAGCCGGTGACGACAGATAAGGTGCTGTCGATGATGTACCAGGTTGTTAAACCCAGCAGGGTGGTGCGCCAGACGCTGGTGGCGGCCTCACCATGTAGCATGTTGGCGGCCTGGAAGGTGGCGAAGAAGGTGATGCTCCAGCCAATGCAGACTGCGCCCAGGACGCCGAGCGTGACCTGCATATGTGGATTAAGATCGAGCTGGCTAGAATCACCCATGAATTGGAAATAGAGCTTTGCCGGACCGGAGGTCGCGTCCATGGCGCCGCCAGCGAGCAGGAGACCGAGTAGGCCTAAGCTGGCACAGGTTGCTTTGATCCATATTTGCCAGAAGGGGGTCATCTATCACCTCGAATGGGTTCGGAGTGGTTAAAAAATGTAGCATCTGCTACATAGCAAGTTTTTGTAGTAAGTGCTACAAAAAAGTTCGGAGGCCATTGATTTGGGCAAAAAAGAACAAAAACGCGCAGAAATCGTGGGGAAACTGGCAGCTCACTTTCTTGAGGCGGGGCTGGGGGACACGGGCGTGCGCCGTTTGGCGGCGGTCGCGGACACCAGCGATCGGATGCTGCTCTATTATTTTGAGAATAAGGAAGAGATTCTGGCCGCGGTTCTGGGTGAGATCGGCGGTGGTTTTACCGATGTCCTGGATGCTGTCTTCGGCACAGAGCCATTGAAGCCAGCTGATGCTGTGGAGAAGATCTGGGCGATGGTGAGCGATGAGGCCGCTGCCGGGCAATTGCGTCTCTGGCTGGATCTGTCGAGCCGCGCGAGCCGCGGTGATCCCTTCTTTGGGGCGATTGTCGAACAAATGGCAGAGGGGTGGGTCGTCTGGCTGTCTGGCATGCTCGCTGTGCCGGATGCAGAGAAGCGCCCACTTGCGGTGCTTATCATGAGCGCAATTGATGGACAGGCAATGTTGTTTCCAACCGATCTCACGAAGGGCGATGCGGCCGTTGCGAAGCTGGTCGAGTTGCTTGACGACCTTTAGGGAGTGATCCGGGCGTCAGGCATGGATTGCCACTACCTCACTTAGAATTTCTCGAAGTCTTTGCGGTTGTTCCAATGAGACATAGTGACCGCAGTGAGGGATGACGTGCAGTGTTCCGAACCGTGCCGCTGTTGCTAGCTCTCTGCTCACAGCGACGCCGGGAGCCACGTCGTGCTCTCCGGTCACCACGGTGATGGGAATGTCGGACTTTGCCGCAAACCGGTCGCGGCTCTCGCGGCTGTGGAAGACCGAAACGCCGCTGGAGATATCGTCTTCAGAGAGGCTAAGCATGATGTCCCTTGCGCTCTGCACTGTTGATGTGTCTGTGTCCTCAGAGAATAGCGGTGCCCAGTATTTGTCCCATGTTGCGTAGAGACCTTCGTTGGCGATCAGGGCGAACGCTTCGTCGCGAAGGGCAGGCTCCGGTCGGTGTTTGGGCTTGGTGCCGATGAGGACCAAAGCAGCAACCCTGTCGGGTGCTAGCTGTGCGACTTCTAAAGCGCAGGACCCGCCGACTGAGCAGCCGACGACAATCAGTCTTTGTTCTTCTACCAAGGCGAGTGCTTTGACCGCCCAGTCCGTCAGCGTTGCCCCAAAGGGATAGAGGGTCGGCGCGTGGGAATGGCCCGGCAGGATGTCCATCTGGTTTGCCCACATGGAGCCGTCAAGTGGGAGGGCATGGAGGAAGAGCAGGCCGAGATCAGATGTTTTGGACATGAGCCAGCATGCCGCACTATCCAGAGAGATTTCAATCAGCGGTGTTGAGTTGGAGGGCTTGTGCGCTACCCACGCGGCTGCATAGGAACAAGGCGCACGGTTGAGGTGGCTCGGGCAACCAGCTCGCCGGTCGCATCAAACAGTTCGCCTTCGACGAAGGAGATGGATTTGCCCTGGCGAATGATGCGCGCTTCGCAGGTGAATTTTCCGTGGTTGCCGGCAGCCAGATAGCTCACAGTGAGATCCAGGGTGAGGGGTCTCTTTGTTCGACCGGAGGCCAGAATGCACATGGGGCCAAAGGCATCGTCGATCATGGCAGCGATGATCCCGCCTTGAATGACGCCGCCAGGATTGCGGAACTCTTTGCGGGTCTCGAACCCGACTTTGATCTTTTGAGCTTCTGCGTCCCAATCCAGGAGCTTCCATCCAAGCATGCGCAGAGAGTTTGGCTCTTCGTCGCTGCCGGGGATAGGGAAAGCTTCTTCCAAAGTAGGTGCGCTTGTGTCGGACATTTGAAACTCCATAGAACAAGAGCCGCAGGTGAGATCCCACGGCTCTTGCAGATACATAAGACTGATTGGTTTTATTTGTAGTCGATAGACAGAATTTCGTAGGACTTTCCGCCGCCTGGTGTGTTTACTTCCACGCTGTCGCCCACTTCCTTGCTGATCATCGCGCGGGCGATGGGGGAGGAGATGGAGATTTTGCCGAGCGACACATCAGATTCATCGTCGCCAACGATCTGGTAGGTCTTTTCCTCATCTGTGTCTTCGTCAACCACGCCCACGGTGGCCCCGAACTTCACCGTGTCACCTGAGAGGGTGGCGGGGTCGATTACTTCTGCACGGGCGAGCTTGTCTTCCAGCTCATTGATGCGGGCTTCATTGTGACCCTGCGCCTCTTTCGCCGCGTGATATTCCGCGTTTTCAGAAAGGTCGCCATGGGCACGCGCTTCTGCAATCGCTGCAACAATTTGCGGGCGATCCGTGCTTTTTCGTCTCTTTAACTCAGCTTCCAGAACCTCATGGCTGCCGGAAGTCATCGGCACTTTTTCCATATTTCAGATAATCTTTCTTGATCGAAGGGCGCGGCGCCAGAACGGAGGCGACCCGATTCATATCTTCGGACGGGCAAGCCGCTCACGTCAATTGCGAATTCTGCACTCTATTCTGCAGCGATGGGAGTCTCCTGGTAGGACTGGAGTGGGGCGACCTCCAGTTGTCCGCTGCGGATGGCTTCAATGCCCTCTGCGGCAGCGCGGGCGCCGGCGACGGTGGTGTAGTAAGGCACCTTGCCCATGAGCGCCGTTTGGCGGATTGATTTACTGTCTTCGAGCGCCTGGGCGCCTTCGGTCGTGTTGAAGACAAGGTCTACATCGCCATTTTTCAGGGCGTCGACAATATGAGGACGGCCTTCGAGAACCTTGTTTACCATCTCGACCTCAAGGCCTGCCGCTGACAGCACACGCGCTGTGCCGCTGGTGGCGATAATCTTAAAGCCCATGGACGCCATTTTTCGGGCGGCATCGATGATTTTCTCTTTGTCAGATTCTTTGACCGAGATGAAGACGGTGCCTTCTGTCGGGACGGTGGTACCGCCACCGATTTGGCTTTTGGCAAAGGCAACACCGAAGCTTTTGTCGAGGCCGATGACTTCGCCGGTAGAGCGCATTTCTGGCCCAAGCACCGTGTCCACGCCTGGGAATCGAGCGAAGGGGAAGACGGCTTCTTTCACCGCGATATGGTCAAAGCTGTTGGCTTTCAGCCCGAAGGTAGAGAGCTTTTCACCCGCCATCAGCCGGACCGCGATTTTAGCGATTGGCTCGCCGACGACCTTGGCCACGAAAGGCACGGTGCGCGATGCACGCGGGTTTACTTCCAGTACAAAGATGGTGCCGTCCTGAACCGCATATTGCACGTTCATCAAGCCGCCGACATTGAGCGCCAAAGCCATGGCTTTGGTCTGGCGTTCGATCTCCGCAATCGTTTCCGCTGGGAGTGAGTAGGGTGGGAGCGAGCAGGCGCTGTCGCCCGAATGCACACCTGCTTCTTCGATATGTTCCATGATGCCGCAGACAAAGACGTCTGTGCCGTCACAAAGCGCGTCCACATCTACTTCAATGGCGTCTTTCAGATACCAGTCAATAAGGACAGGGCTGTCGCCGGAGACCACCACAGCTTCGTTGATGTAGCGATTGAGGTGGGCGGTATCGCGGACAATCTCCATGCCGCGGCCACCGAGAACATATGACGGGCGAATAACGACCGGATACCCGATACGCTCTGCAATTGCTTGGGCTTCTTCTGCCGTCCGGGCGATGCCGTTTGGCGGCTGTTTGAGACCCAGTTCATCGAGCAGGGCTTTGAAACGGTCCCGGTCTTCTGCAAGGTCTATGGCGTCCGGTGAGGTGCCGAGGATCGGAATGCCGGCGGCTTCCAGATCGTTGGCGAGTTTCAGCGGTGTCTGCCCGCCAAACTGAACGATCACACCCAGCAGCTCACCGTCTTCCTGTTCTTTTTCGATGATGGTGAGCACGTCTTCTTTGGTAAGCGGCTCAAAATAGAGCCGGTCGGACGTGTCCGGGTCGGTCGAAACCGTCTCCGGATTGCAGTTCACCATGATGCTTTCAATGCCGGCGTCCGCTAGCGCGAAAGCGGCGTGACAGCAGCAATAGTCAAACTCAATGCCCTGGCCGATCCGGTTTGGACCGCCGCCAAGGATGATGGCTTTCTTGCGGGAAGAGACTTCCGCCTCACAGGCAGCGTTGCCAGCAAAATCGGTCTCATAGGTGGAATACATGTACGGCGTTTGCGATTTGAATTCCGCCGCGCAGGTGTCAATGCGCTTGAAGACCGGTTTCACGCCAAGGCCGAGCCGTGCTTTGCGCACGTCTGCTTCTGTGCTGTTTGTGAGCTCTGCCAGACGCACATCAGAGAAGCCGAGCGCTTTCAGATCGCGCAGGTCATGCGGGTCTGACGGCAGTCCGTTTGCTTCCACCTGTTTTTCTGCATCCACAATCGCCTGCACCTGTTCCAGGAACCAGGGATCGAAGGCACAAGCTGCCTGGATCTGATCATGATCCATGCCGAGGCGCATGGCTTGCGCAATGTAGAGGATACGGAACGGTGTCGGTGTGCCGAGCGCCTTGCGGATGGCGTTCTTATCGTCGCCTTCGCCCAATCCTTCAAACTCCACCGGGTCGAGGCCGTTGAGGCCCGTCTCCATGGAGCGCAGCGCCTTTTGCAGGCTTTCGGCAAAGGTCCGGCCAATAGACATGGCTTCGCCCACCGATTTCATGGCGGTGGTGAGAAGGGGCTCTGCGCCCGGGAATTTTTCAAAGGCAAAGCGTGGGATCTTGGTGACCACATAGTCGATGGTGGGCTCGAACGCGGCGGGGGTGACGCCGGTAATATCGTTCATGAGCTCATCAAGGGTGTAGCCGACGGCCAAGCGCGCGGCGACCTTCGCAATCGGGAAGCCGGTTGCTTTTGAGGCGAGGGCCGACGAACGGGACACGCGCGGGTTCATCTCAATGACGACGAGACGTCCGTCTTTCGGGTTCACCGCAAACTGGACATTGGAGCCGCCTGTTTCAACGCCGATCTCACGGAGCACCGCGATGCTCGCATTCCGCATCACCTGATATTCTTTGTCGGTCAGCGTCAGCGCCGGAGCGACGGTCATCGAGTCACCAGTATGGATGCCCATGGGGTCTACGTTCTCGATGGAACAAATGATGATGCAATTGTCCGCGGTGTCGCGAACCACTTCCATCTCATATTCTTTCCAGCCGAGGAGGCTCTCATCCACCAGCACCTGCCCCACGGGGGAGGCATCGAGGCCGGTGCGGATGATGTTTTCATATTCTTCGCGGTTATACGCCACGCCGCCGCCGGTGCCACCGAGGGTAAAGGCAGGGCGGATGATGGCGGGCAGGCCAATCTCGTCCAGCACTTTCATGGCCTGGGCCACGCCCATGGCACGGTCATAGCCAACAACTTCGCCCTTGTCGTTCTTGATTTCCGGCGCGGCGACGATGGTCGCGCGGGGGTTTTCAAGGCCGATACGGTCCATGGCTTCGCGGAAGAGCTTGCGGTCTTCTGCCTTGGAAATGGCTTCGCGGTTTGCGCCAATCAGTTCCACGCCGAACTTGTTGAGCGTGCCATTGTCCGCGAGCGAGAGCGCGGTGTTGAGCGCCGTCTGACCACCCATGGTGGGCAGCAGGGCGTCCGGACGCTCTTTCTCAATGATCTTGGCCACCACTTCCGGGGTGATGGGCTCGACGTATGTTGCGTCCGCCAGATCCGGGTCGGTCATGATGGTCGCCGGGTTCGAGTTCACCAGAATGATCCGGTATCCCTCGTCTTTCAGCGCCTTGCAGGCTTGTGTGCCTGAATAGTCAAACTCGCAGGCCTGACCGATCACGATGGGACCGGCGCCGATGATCAGGATGGATTCAATGTCAGTACGTTTGGGCATTAGCGTTTCGCCTCGGCGATGAGCTTTACAAAGCGGTCGAAGAGATAGTGGCTGTCCTGCGGGCCGGGGCTTGCTTCCGGGTGATACTGGACAGAGAAGACGGGCTTGTCTTTCAGGCGGATGCCACAATTGGTGCCGTCAAAGAGGGAGACATGAGTCTCTTCCACTTCTGGAGGCAGGCTGTCGCGGTCAACGGTGAAGCCATGGTTCATGCTGGTGATTTCCACCTTGTCGGTGGTGTGATCTTTCACCGGGTGATTGGCGCCGTGATGGCCCTGCAGCATTTTTTCCGTTTTTGCGCCAAGCGCGATGGCAAGCATCTGGTGGCCCAAACAAATACCAAAGACCGGCTTGCCGCTGTCCACGAGCTTTTTGATTTCTGGCACGGCGTAGGTGCCGGTTGCTGCCGGGTCGCCAGGGCCGTTGGAGAGGAAAACCCCGTCCGGGTTCATGGCGAGCACGTCTTCCGCCGATGTGGAGGCGGGTACGACGGTCACTTTGCAGTCAGTGCTGGCCAGGCAGCGCAGAATATTGCGCTTCACGCCAAAGTCGAGGGCGACCACATGGTGCTTTGGCTTGTCATTGGTGCCGAAGCCTTCATCCCATTCCCAGCGTGTCTCGTCCCAGGTGTAGGTCTGGCCGGTGGTGACTTCTTTGGCCAGATCCGCGCCTTCAAGGCCTGGAAAGGCTTGTGCTTTGGCGAGCAGGGCGTCGCGGTCAAACGTGCCGTCGGGATTGTGCACGATGGTGGCATCAATCATGCCTTCATCGCGAATGCGTGCGGTGAGCGCCCTTGTGTCGATGCCCCCAATGGCGATGATGCCGCGGGCCTTCAGCCAGGCATCAAAATGCTGGGCTGAGCGATAGTTGGAGGGGCTTGTGATGTTTGCCCGAAGCACCGCGCCGCGCACGCCGGAGTTGGCGGCGAGATTGGTGGTTTCCAGGTCTTCCTCATTCGCGCCCACATTTCCGATATGAGGGAAAGTGAAGGTGATGATCTGGCCGGCGTAAGACGGGTCGGTCAGGATTTCCTGATAGCCGGTGATTGAGGTGTTGAAGCAGACCTCGCCCTGGGCTTCGCCGGTGGCGCCAAGGCCGATACCTTCCAGCACGGTGCCGTCTTTTAAGACGAGAAGGGCTGTTGGCTTACGCGCGCTCATAAGGCTGCTCCTGGTATCAAATGGCTATCGATCGGTTTCAGCGAGAATTGGGCGCACCAGAACGGGGCCGACTCCCTCCCGGAACCAGACAAGCTTGGTTCCGTGGCGGACAGTGTCGACACACTCATTTCTTCACTCCTTGGGGAGGGCGCAGGGCCGCAGAGACCCGCTAAATTGCGCGGAAACTAAGGGAAGGGCTGCTTCACGTCAAGCGAGTCGCACAGAAGTCACACATAAAAAAATCCATTAAAAAACAATGGGTTATGACGGGTGTGGGAGCGTTGCACCAGGTAAGTGTTTGGAGTAGCGTTCTCGCTTTCCGCCAGCCTCACCGCTTAGGGCTGGCCTGAGGGGGTGCCTCGTGCTACCTCCCCGCGTCCCGATCACATGTCTATGAGGCAGAAGACAGATGCGCGAAGAAATCAAAGCCGCTTTAAAAGAGGCTCTGAAAGCCCAGGATAAGCGCCGCATGGGCACCATTCGCCTGATGCAGGCCGCGATCAAGGATCGTGATATTGCCGCGCGGACCGAAGGGGCCGACACGCTGGTCTCGGACGATGATATCCTCGCGATCCTCGCCAAGATGATCAAACAGCGCGAAGAATCAGCCGTCACCTATGAGAATGCCGGACGGGCGGAACTTGCGACTCAAGAGCGCGAAGAGATCGACGTCATTAAAAGCTTTATGCCCACTCAGCTGACCGACGAAGAAGTTGAGGCTGCCGCGGCTGAGGTTGTGGCGGAACTTGGTGCGGAAAGCCTCAAAGATATGGGCCGCTGCATGGGCGAGCTCAAAAAGCGCTATGCGGGCCGGATGGATTTCGGCAAGGCGGGCGCTGTCATTAAAGGCAAGCTTGGCGCTTAAGCCAAACTGCCTTTGCTGCGTCGTTTGGCTCACTCCTCTCCCAATTCACCCTGATAGGTGCTGTAGGACCTGGTCACCACTGGATAGCCGAGTGCCTGTCCCACTTCTTCCAGTGTTTCTGGGCAGGCGCAATAATCCCAGATATGGGCGATTTTTCCGTCCTGCGGGTGGAAGCGCCAGATCTCTTCCATGTTCTCCGGGCCTTCGCCAAAACGCCGCCACAGGATAACAATGGGCATGCCTTCAAATATGGCGCATTCGGCGCGCTGCTGGCGGGTTGGATCTGGTGAGTGCCCGTTGAGACAGGCGCCGATCCATCGGTCTGGTTTGTCGATATTGTCGAGGCCACGTCCTGTGCCAAGTGCAAAGACTTCTGCTGTGACGGTCTGTAGCATGGTGTCTCGCATGGCGTTTACATCAGCAGCGTTAAACGCATCGACAAAACGCTGAACCAGGGCCTCAGACGGCGCAGGGCGGGTGCTGGGGGTTGGGTCGGCGAGTTTCTCCCGACCGCGATGGAGAGCCGCCTTTACGGCTCCTTCGGTTGTTTCAAGCAGGCTCGCTGTCTCCGTGAGCGTGTATTCAAAAACGTCTTTCAGGACGATGGCGCAGCGTTCCTGGGGGGACAGCACGGTCATCAGTTTACGTCCTCCATCACGAATGGCTGCGGCTGTCTCGGCGACCGATGGTTCTGATGGCTCCTCTGCTTCCTCCAACGACGCGTGACTCTGACGGCGGGTCTGGTCAATGAAGAGATTGCTCGCGGTTCGGGCGAGATAGGCACCCCAAGCTATGTCCCGATTGTCTTCTAGAGCCAGATTGCTGAAGCCCCGGAGTAGGGTGTCCTGAACGAGGTCCTCCGCATCCCAGACATTGCCGGTGAGTTTGCGGCAATAGCGAAACAACCGTGGTCTGGTTGGCTCGATATCGTTCAGATATAAAAACCAGGCCTGGCGCATATGGGCCTGGCCGTCTTTCCGTCTCTCTTCTTCGCCAGCGCTGATCTCATCGGTTTTGTTCGACATGATGTCTCTCCCGTCTTTGTCTAGCTTAAACGGATGAGGACCCGAAAAAGATACGGGGGCTGATCGATTTTTTTACCTCAGGTCAAAAACTCGTCTGACCCTAGGTCGAGGGCGTGTCGTGCGTGGCGTCTGGCCATGGTGAGGAACATTTCATCGCCGCGCTCGGTGCGTTCCACGATCATGGAGGCGATGACGGTGACGAAGAAGCCCGCAAAAACGCCTTTGCGATAGTCGGTCCAGCACGCGTCCCAGCCATAGTCTTTGATGCCGGTGTTGAGCAGAGCCGCGTGATAGGCGCGGACAATCTCTTCTTCGGCTTGTTTGCGGGTTTCGGAGCGTAGGCCCGCGCCAAGGAAATAGGCGACGTCAGCAAGGGGACTGCCGAGCGAAATGCTCTGCCAATCCACAGCCGTGATCTTGGGTGGCGTGACGCTTTCATTGATGAGCAGATTGTCGAGACGGTAGTCGATATGCACAAGCGCAAAGGGGTCGGGCAATGTCTCCCCTGTTGGCGGAGCGGTACCCGCTACTTTTTTGATGATCTCCAGCTCGTCTGCCTTCAGCTTGGGTCCATAGCGTTCTGCAAAGCCGTCAATGTTGCCCTGGTAGAGCGCTCGGTTGAGTTCGGTGCTCTCGGCATCTGGTTCGCCGAGCCAGTCTTTGCCGCGCAGGCTCTGATCATTCCAGCTGGGCGCATGCAGACCCACCAATTCCAGAACTGCCGCGCGGGCGACTTCCACGGAGCAGCCTGCCAACTGGTCGCCCTGAACGGCGGGCTCCAAGTCTTCAAGAAGCAGGGCAAAGTCCGGTCCTTCACCGTCAATGGCCGCGAAATAGCACTTAGGTGTCGCGATTGTCAGGCGATCCTGCAGCTGCTGGTAGAAGGAGACTTCCTTGATGAAATTCTTGAGCATGACCCCAGTTGCCCGGCTTGTTTCATCGTCGGAGGGAAACTTGCCAACCAGGCTTGTGGGTGTACCGTTAGTATCCCCGGTCAGTTGAAGCTCATATCTAATGCATTTGCCAATCTGGCCGGTGCCGATGCGTTTCGCGGTGAAGCCCGTCACCTCGACCTTATGACCGGCCCTGTTGAGCTGGTCAGTGAGCCAGGTGTTATCGATGCTTTTTTCTGTTGGTATGGATGTCATATGTGTCTCCCCGGCATCCAGCCTAGCGAGACTTGCGTATAGGGAGCAATGGGTTTGACCTTGCCGCAGGGGCAGACAACAATCTGGGACGAGGAAAAGGGGAGGCGGCTTTGGCACTACGGGATCCATCGCTCAAACGCGAGCAGCTATATGCCTGGGACCAATGGGTGGTTTGGTATCTGGGGCGGCGGCCGTGGCCTGCGTCCTTCCTGATTGCGGGCATCCTGATTGCGAGCTATTGGGTTTTCGCCTTTTCGTTTGGCATCTATTCTGAGGTCGGGGTCAACGAACTCGGCACCCGCAATAATTTTGTGGAAGACGAGGCTGACGCTACGCAGCTTCTTTTTGGTCTTGGTCCTTATGGATGGGCTGCCATGGTCTTTTGTCTGCTTGGTGGGTTTGCCGGGACGGTCGCTTCCTACAATCTGGTGGCTCAGCACAATGAAGCAGGTGAGGCAGCAAACATGCTCGGTCTTTCAGAGGAAGACCTGCTCGGCTATTGGGACAAGCATTATCGGGACAACAGGATTGGCGCGCGTGTCGCTGGCATCGTTGGCTATGTGGCCGGTGTGATCACGCTCTTTCCATCCTTGCCGGGCATGATGGAGTTGATCGGGTTGCAAGGAAGCTACAATTTTCTGCCGCCTGACTCGGTGCAGTTTGCCGCGGTCTGGTTCTTCGCTGTTGTTCCCTTGATATTTTCCCTCATCGCCAAGGCAGTCTATATCGCGTTTCGCGAGGGGCAGTTGTGGTCCGGTTTCCGAACAAAGGTTGCGGCGCCTGACATTTTTGATCCAGCGAAGCTAAGGCCTGTCTCCAAGGCAGCCCTGCGCGGCTCCTTCTCCTGGGTGATGGGCGCCACGATTGGCACGCTCTTTTTCCTGAGCAGTGAAATCGATACCAGCACGCTGCTCCCTTTCTTCATTGGGATTGGCGGCGTTGCGATCATCTATCTGGTCGCGCCACTTGTCGGTTGGCACCGTGTGCTGCTGGCGGAAAAAGAGCGACAATTAAAAGACGTAAGGAAGGTGATTGATCGCTGCTGGACGCGTCTTAAGTCCGCTGAAGAGGATGATGTGGCGCTCGCCAAAATCGGTGGCTTGCTCGCGCTGGAAGCCCGGATACAGGCTGCGCGCGAATGGCCGATTGATTTTTCCACCCTCGGGCGGCTTGCCTTCTATCTCGCTATCCCCCTGGTCTCCTGGATCGGTGGCGCCTTGATGGAGCGGGCTGTGGATGCGGCGATTGGTTAGCGTCTTAGACTATTGATCAGTTCTACCAGGTTGGCGATGAGCTTTGCTTCAGTGGCATGGCTTGCTTTGGCCGATCCGTCAGCGATCGCATCTGACACGCGCTCCATTGTGAGCAAGAGAAACACGGGATTGGACCAATCATCGTCTTTCGGTGCCAGATCCGGCGCGAGCTCTGCCAGACGTTTCACCTGTTCTCTACGCAATTTGTTCTGGTAGCGCTTCACCTCCGGCTCTGTCGCCGCGAGCCCGCGCAGATCGGTTCTGAACAGCAGGTGCTTTTTGTGATGGGCAAGCACGGTACGGATCAGGGTTTCTGTGTCCTCGTCCGCTGCCTCCAGCGCTCGCCATTCTTCGGCGACCCAAGCCTCATAGGCCGCGAGAAAGATGCCCAGCTTGTTTTTGAAGTGTTTGTAGAAGGTCGCTGGCGCATAGCCTGCCCGCGTGGCGATTTTGTTTGTATCGGTGTTGAAATAGCCGGAGGTGCGAAATTCATCAGCCGCCGCATCAATCAGTTTTTGCCGGGTGGCTTGGGATTTCGCGCGCTGTTTTGAAGGGGGAGCTAAGGCCATAAGCATTCTCGTGTTGAATCACTGGTGCAAGTGTCCCATATTCAAAAAGTGATATAAATATCTCTTTTTGGAAAAACGCATGAAAAGATTTGAAACGGGCGCCGCTGAAGGGTCGCCAAGGATTGAGATAGACGATGTTGATATTGCCTATCAGCGATGCGGAACGGGGCCCGTGGTTCTCTGTCTCCACGCCATTGGCCATGGGGCGCGGGACTTTGAAAAATTTGCGGAGCTGGTCAGTGATCAGGTTGAGATCATCGCGATTGACTGGCCGGGGCAGGGGCGCTCTGGCTCCGACACAGAACCGGCCTCAGCCGAGCGCTATTGCGCGTTGTTGGAGGGTTTTGTGACCACCTTAGGGCTCGAGCGATTTGTGCTCTATGGCAATTCTATTGGGGGTGCGACGGCCCTTCTTTACGCGGACCGGCATCCAGAAAAAGTGCGCGGGCTTGTCCTGTCGAATCCAGGGGGGCTCGCTCCGGTGACTGGATTTGCCCGGTTTGCCATTGGTCGCATGGTGGCGTTTTTTCAGGCGGGTGTGGACCGCAAGCGGTGGTTCACTCCGGCGTTCAAACTCTATTACGGCCGCGTGCTGCCAAGGCGTGCAGCGAAGGCGCAGCGCAAACGGATCATTGATGCCCGGTTTGAAATTGCGCAGCCCTTGGTTGATGCCTGGCGGAGCTTTATCTCGCCGAAGGCTGATATTCGCGCTGTCGCAGCCCGTCTTCCGATGCCTGTCCTTTATGCCTGGGCAAGCAAGGACCAGATCGTGCCCTTAAAGAAGAGCCGGGCTGCTGTTGAAGCGACGCCTCACCATGAATTGGTGACCTTTAGAGCGGGGCATATGCCGGCACTTGAAACACCTAAGAAGTTCGCCAAAGCCTTTCGTGTGTTTCTCGATCAGTTACCTGACTAGCATAGTGGCTGGCTTCGCCAGGCGTGGCGATGCTGGCTTGGACGCTTTCTATTTTGAGAGGTCTTGGGCCAGCATGAGGGCATTGTCATCTGGATCATAGAATGTGGCCGTGCTGACCATGCCTTCAATGGTCTCGGTTTCTCCATCAAACCTTACGCCCGCTTTTTCCAACGCGGCCCGCGCGATTGCGATGTCTGCAACGCCAAAGACTGGAACGGTGTTTCCCGGCGCAGGTTCTGATTGTTCACCCAAGCCCAGAGTCACACCGTCAGTGTTGGTCTGTAGCTCACTCCAACCAGCCTCGTCGGCATGGTAGAGCGTGGCGAAGCCAAGGTGCTGCTCATACCATTCTGCGCTTGTGTGTCTGTCGCGTACTGACAGGGCGAGCGTGATCGTATTGTCCAATGTGACTACCGACATGATGGTTTCCTATGTCCTAAAAATATAGTATATATATTTCATGGATATCGAGCTGCTTGTCAACATCACGTCTAAAGCCTGGTCATTAAAGATCCTGTCGCTGTTGCAATCCGGCACTCCGGGCAGACAGGCGCCTTTGCTGGCCGCAACGAAGGCCAGTCGCAGTTCGTTTGCATCGAGCATGGAGCATTTGGTTCAGCTGGGACTGCTTGAGAGAAATCCAGGCCATGGCCACCCGTTGCGGCCTGAGTTTCGATTGACCCCGTCTGGAAAGAGGGCTGCAGTGATTGCCGGGAGGGTCATGGAGAATGTGCTTGATGAAGATGCATTCGTCGTCATCCGGCGAAGTTGGGCGGTTCCCATTCTCGCGGTGACGGATGTACCTGCGCGGTTTTCGCACATCAAATCAGAACTGGGGGGAATCTCGGACCGTGCCCTGTCCCAGTCATTGTTTGTGCTGGAGGAACGGGCCTGGCTCAAGCGCGAGATAGATGTTTCTCATCGCTCTCCTTTTCCGACCTACCATGCGGTAAACGCCGGTCAAAAGATCAACCAGGCAATCGCTCTGAATGTTTAGGAAAGAACATCCAATCGTGACGAAATTCCAAGCAGTCTCAGTGCCGCAAGTCGACCACATGTGATCCTCATTTTTATCGAATGCGATTGCGAACAGAGAAGAAGATGATGAGCGGTACTGTGATCGGGAAGGCCACGACCATGAGTGTCGCGCCAATCCAGAAAACCAGTCGTTCCGAGCCTGTCGCGATTTCTTGACGCAGGGTGTGCGGTGGGAAATAGACACCTGAATACAGGTGACCATAGCCTTTGAACCGTTCCTGCATGGTTGCAAGCCAGGCGCGGAGAAGTGGTAGGCGTTTGTCAGTTTGTAGTGCATGGACCGGCGGCACGTAGGTGGTGCAATGAGACTGGATCATGCCGAACAGAAGAAAGTCGAGTGAGTTGGGTTTGTCGCCACACAGGTAGGGGGTGCCGGAGCTTTTCAGCATGTCTTCAAAGGGCACAAACTGATCGCCGAAGTTTTTTGGAATGGATGATCGCCCTGTCAGTCGCAGGAAATGGATCAACAGGAAAAAAGTTAGCGGCATGAACGGTCGCAACAGGTTGCTGATTTGCCGGCGCAGGTAGGACGGGTGGCGGTCACCTGCCAGGCTGAAATTGCTCCAGAACAGAGCGGAGCTATCAACACGATGGATGAGCCCGCGCCAGCTGCTCATGACAAGCCTTTGGTGCTCTTTGGGCACTGCATCAAAGCCCAGACTTACGAGAATGTCGGTGGATTCTAGATGCCATGCGCCGTCGTCAATCTTTGCTGCCGGCATCATGATGCCAGCTTTCAGGAATGTCTGAAGCGGTGGCACGGACCTCAGGCGATGATCAATCTTTGCTTCATAGAGACCAAGCAGGACGGCTTGTACCCAGGGTGAATGATCGGTGCCGTAAATGTCGACATGTTCCATGACTGGGTCCAGAAAGGGAGAGCCCCAACTTTGATGTGGGGCTCTCTGGTGAGCTCTATTCCGCCGCAGTCTGGATTGGTGGCTCAATCGTTTCAAGTGGCGGAAGGCCCAACGCTTCCCGGTAAGAGCGATGATAGTGGTGGATGACCGGCTCGTTGCGGCCAATCAGGGCATCGCCCGCGATCCCGCTGGCGGCAGCGATCTGCTGGTATTCGCCCATCACATAGTCTTCCTGTTCAATGGTGCTGTTGAAGACTTCCATGATGCTTTCCAGCGTCGACACGCTGTCTTCTGTTCGCTCGTAGACATTCTCAACTGATTTCGCTTTTGTTTCTGCGTCCGCCGCATTTGCGGCGTCAACAGCGGTTTGCGAGAAGTAGAAGTCGACCTGGGTGATTGAGCGGCCGACATTTTCCGGGTCCGGATAGATGCGGATAAAGGAGACATTGTCGCCGCTCCAGATGCATTGAATGTTGGGGAAGAGGTGGTAGTCGACAAAGGTCCCCTGGTTGATTTGCCATTCGGACTCCGGCAGTTCTCGGAATTTGTCTATGCCGATATTGGCCGTCGTGAATCTGTGATTGCGACCAAACTCTTCATAGTGGGTGTTGTTGCCATAGAAGATATGGCCCAACGTGTCCTTATGCAGCTTCTGGAAATGATAGGTTTCGCCAAATGTGTCGTTGGCGAATTTCCAATTGAGCTTCCGGTCAATGGTTTTGCTGCCGACATAGACCAGGTCTTCAAAACCATTGGACGCGATCTCATTGGCGAGTGGACCCAGCAGACCCTCAATATCCAGTTTGCCCTCTGGCTGCGGATGCACCCAAAGCAGACCGCCATGTTCAAGGGCAGGTAACTCGATCAAGCCGCGACAGGATTTGTCCACGTCGCCAAAGTGATCATTGTCGGGGATGGCCACCAGGTCGCCTTCGTTTGAATAGGACCAGGCGTGGAAAGGGCAGGTGAAGAGAGTTCGTTTGCCGCGGGCCTCTGTTGCGACACGTGTGGCGCGATGGCGGCAGGCGTTGAGGAAAGCCCGGAAGGTGCCTTTCTTGTCGCGGGTGGCGAGGACCGGCGCGCCAAAGTCTTCCAGTGTGAGGAAGCTTCCAGGCTCAGGCAGAGCACCCGACAGGCCAATCGCCTGGGGATGGTTTCGAAACATGGTCTCCCATTCTTTTTCGGCCAGTTCCTCGTTGGCATAGCTATCGGTCGGGATTTTATACTGAACACCCACATCGATGTTTTTTCCCGTATCGAGCTGATGCATCAGGTCTTTGAGAATTTCCACCTGCAGTTTATGGTCCATGGTGTTTCCTCCAATCTGGCTCTTGGGTTTTTCGATCAGCTCGCGATGCGGCGCAGAATGTGCGCTGCTGTTTCTTTGCCGTGGGTGTTTTGCAGAAAATGTCCGGCGTCCGGGATGGGGTCGAAGCTCGCGTTCATCTGTGCGGCCCAGGCGCGGCCCTGTTCTTCTGTAAACACATTGTCCGTGCAGCCCCAGATGAAGTGTACAGGCTTCGACCAGTTGAGCAGGGTGTTGTAGTGATGGGTCTGGGCAGCGCCGTTCCCGTTGTCATAGCTGCTCACTGGGATGGAAAGTGGGAACCGGCGGAAACCGTTATAGGCGTCGTCCGGCAGACCTGCGACTGGCGCTTCATAAGCCGCACACATGTCCGCAGCGGCACCTTCAAGCTCAGGTCTGGTCCCGGCTGCGATGTGGCCGAGGGTTTCGTTGGGGTCCAACAATCCTGCGGTCATGGCCATGAGCAAACCCATGTCTGGTTTCTCCCGGCAGAAGAGGCCTCCCTCCTGCCAGTTCTGGTTCCAGTTCCGTATGCCTTCTGAATATTCATAGTCCTGACGATGCAGCCAGGTGTTCATGATGATGAGGCGCGAGAAACGTTGCGGCATGGTGGCCGCCTGGGCAAGCCCGGTGGGGCCTCCCCAGTCCTGGCAGACAAGCGTGACGTCTGTGAGACCAAGTCCCGTGATCAGTGTGGTCAGGATCTCAGTGTGACGGGCGATGGTGTACCAGTGAATGTCTGTCGGTTTATCTGATCGCCCGAAGCCCATATGGTCCGGTGCAATACAGCGGTATCCTGCAGCGACCAGTGGCGGGATCATATGCCGGTAGAGATAGCTCCACGCGGGCATGCCGTGCATCAACAGCATTACCGGGCCGTCCTTCGGACCTTCGTCGAGATAATGCATCCGCAGGTCCTGCCACTGGTGATAGTGGGGCTCGAAATCAAAGTCCTTCAAATTGGCAAAGTTTTCATCTGGCGTGCGCAGGAAATCCGTCATGACGTTCTCGTTTGCTAGCGGTTGGGCCGACCTTGGTGCACGCTGCCCGCTATAGCAGCGTGCATTTTTAACAGTGTTAAAGTAGGGTGGTGTTTTGACTTTGTACAGTGTTAAAATTCAAAAAGGGCAAGAAAGCCCGAATCGAAGGAGTGCTTGTGACTGTCATTGCTTTTGAAAACCCACGCACCGCCGCCAAATTGGATCGCCGAGGCCGGATCATTGCCGAGGCGCGGCGGCTGATCGGTGCGCATGGGTTCGAAGGACTGAGCCTTCGGAAGCTTGCTGCTGCCGCTGAGGTCACGGTGCCCACCATCTACAATCTGATCGGCGGTAAGGACCAGATCCTCACAGAGCTGTTTGCAGATTGGGTTGGGATGATTGAGCAGGAGCTCACTAAAATCGATGAAGATCATCCGCTCGACAAAGCGGAAGCCGTGGTTGTCGAAGCGACCCGAATGATAGGTGAGAACAAGGAGTATTTTCGCTCGGCTCAGATCGCGGCGGATCACTTGCAGCGGTCAGGAAGCGACTCTGAAGATTGGAAACAACTTGGATCGCGGTCTGCATCGATGCAGGAAAATGCGGCGCGTCTTGCCCAAGAGCAGGGATTGCTGCGCGGGGATGTACCCGCCCGTATCCTTGGTGAGCAGATCTTTGCCAACTACCGCGTTGCTTCGAGCGCCTGGACTTATGGGCGTATCAGCCTGGAGCGGTTTCGCCATGATGGGCTTCTGGGCGTCTATCTTTACTTCTTGTCTGACGCGACAGAGGTCTTTCGCCCGGTGCTGCTGAAGAAGCTTGATGGGCTAAAGGCTCAAGCCGTAAGCAGCGACCAGTAGACCGAAAACCAGTGCCACCAGTCCCAGCCCCCGCAGCACACCTGTGCTGAAGCTGCCCCATGTTGTCGTGGCAAGACGGCGCGCCTGGCCGGGCAGGAGAATAAAGAAGGTGGCGATTGCGAGCATGAGAAGCCCAAGCCAATAGACAATATTTGCGACAGTTGATGCCTCAGGGGCTGATGCCCAGATCATCAGTGCGCCGAGCGCGATGATCATTATGGCGAGGGCGCGCATGCGGCCATCGGTCTCCATGAGCTTCAAATAGAGTGATCGGGTGCCTTCAGGCGCAATGATGAGAGGCGCGCGGCTCGCCGCGATCAACAAGCCGACTATGACCAGAACAAGGGCGAGAGGGCTCATAAGGCTTCCTTCCTTGCAGTTGGGACCCCGTTTCGGGGCTTAGATGATCAGAATAGCGGATTTGGGCCGATGAGCATTGCGCTTGGTCAAATTGGCTCTTTTGAGGCATTTTCTGCTGGATGCGGGGACGGCAGCGATGGGATAAGCTCCCTTATCTGATCCTTTGCGTCTTTTGGAACCCTGATGAGCTTTCCTAAGTCTTTCCTTGAAGAGCTGAAAAACCGCACGCGGGTATCGGATGTGGTCGGTCGGAAGGTAAAGCTCACGCGGAGGGGCCGCGAATTTGTGGGTCTGTCTCCCTTCAACAATGAAAAGACGCCGAGCTTTACAGTGAACGACGATAAGCAGTTCTATCACTGCTTCTCAACCGGCGAGCATGGAGACGCGATCAAGTTTCTGGAAAAGACGGAAAACCTGTCGTTCCTGGAAGCAGTCGAACGATTGGCGGCGGAAGCCGGCATGGAGATGCCGCGCCGGGACCCTCAGGAGGCGGAACGCGAGCAGAAACGAACCGGCCTCATTGATGTGATGTCGGCGGCCCAGGACTATTTTCGTGAGAGCCTCAATCGCGGGAAGGGAGCGGAGGCCCGCGCCTACCTCGCGCGACGCGGCCTGTCGGATGAGACGATCGAAAATTTCGGGATTGGCTTTGCGCCGGACGACCGCTCGGGCCTCAAGTCCTACATGATGGGTCGGGGCTTCAAGATCCCTCAAATGGTGGAAGGGGGACTCCTGATATCCGGGGAGGATATTCGTGAGCCCTATGACAGGTTCCGCAACCGGGTGATGTTCCCGATTGAGGATGCGCGCGGCCGAGTGATCGCGTTTGGCGGCCGCGCACTCGATCCGAATGCCAAGGCGAAATATATGAATTCGCCAGAGACGCCGCTCTTTCACAAAGGACGGCTTCTCTACAATCTCGCCCGGGCGCGAAAACCTTCCTACGATCAGGGCTCCGTTATCGCGGTTGAGGGCTATATGGATGTGGTGGCCCTGGGGCAGGCGGGCATTCACAATGCTGTGGCGCCCCTGGGCACGGCGCTAACCGAGGACCAGATCGGGCTTCTCTGGCGGTTGGCGCCGGAACCGATCCTCTGTTTTGATGGCGATAAAGCGGGCTTGCGTGCGGCTTATCGGGCCGTAGAACGGGTTCTTCCGCTGTTGAAACCAGGTCATTCCCTGCGATTTGCACTGTTGCCCGAGGGCCAGGACCCGGATGATCTGGTGAAATCAGGCGGTGTTGAGGCCATGGAGGATGTCCTCACTGCAGCGCGGCCCCTGTCTGAGATTGTCTGGGACAAGGAGGTTGAGGCCGGCACCTGGGACACGCCGGAGCGAAAAGCCCAGCTAAAATCGAAGATTTCTGCGGTTATTCGTGAAATTGCCGACCCGACGGTTCAGGATTTCTACCGGGACGCTTTGAATGACCGTCTCAATAAGTTCCTGCGGCCACACCAGAAGGTAGGAGGCCGTGCCAATTGGCGAAATGAGCGCCAAAATGGCGGATATCAGTCAAAAAAGCCGTGGAACTCTCGGAACAATGCCAGAGGAGGTGCTGCGTTTCAGCAACCGTCGACACCCCAGCTCAAACAGAGTTCTTTGGCGCGGGGAGGGGACCCTGGCGCTGGTAGGCGCGAGCAGTTGCTCATCCTCACCCTGCTCAACCATCCAGGGCTTTTGGAGGCCTATTGCGAAGACCTGTCAGCTGTCGAAATAAAAGACCGTATGCTTGACAAAATACGCAATGAAATCATAGATATAGCCGCCGTCCATGCGCCCCTTGACAGGGAAGCACTGAGGGGCCACTTGGACAAGAGGGGATTATCGGACATCGCTCGCCGTCTCGAGAGCGGGACGGCGCTGAGGAGCGAAACATTTGCATGGGCCGACGCCGACGAACAGGAAGCAGAAGATGCATGGCTGCACTTGCTTCAATGGCATCAAAGGGCAGCGGATTTGCAGATGGAGCTCAAGGCAGCAGAACGAGCGCTGGCAGAAGAAATGACTGACGAAAATCTGACCCGACTAAAAGCATTGCATGCGGAGTTGGGCGGGCTTTCGAAACTATGACGAATAAGGAAACCAACCGACCGACGATTGAAACGAGACAGACCAGACGCTTCGTTGGCAAGTAAGCCGGTGCAGCGTTTGCATTGGGAAGTTGAAGTTCCGCGCATGAGGGGATGTTGCGGAATTTTTAGTCTCCTAATGGGACACTTGAGTTGAAAGTCATTTCGACACAAGCCTCGGAACAATTGGGCAGGTCAGGCGGAGAGTTTTTGAATGGCGACGAAGACGGCAGAAGCAGAACCAGCAGAGACGACAGGCGAAGAGCGCGACGGACCGTTGCTCGACATGTCAGATGCAGGCGTAAAGAAACTCATCAAGGCGGCGAAGGCGCGTGGCTTTGTTACCTATGATGAGCTGAACAAGGTTCTACCGTCGGAAGAGTTCAGCTCCGAACAGATCGAAGACACCATGTCGATGCTCTCTGAAATGGGCATCACCGTCATCGAGAATGAGGAAGCCGAGACCGACGATAAGGACGGTAGTAAGGAAGAGGGGGCTGCTGCAGGCACAGCTGTTGCCGAAACGGGGCCGGCACCGGGTGCTGTTACCAAGACCGCGTCTTCCACCAGCACAACGCTTGAGCGCACTGATGATCCCGTTCGCATGTATCTGCGGGAAATGGGATCGGTTGAGCTTCTGTCCCGCGAAGGCGAAATCGCCATCGCCAAGCGTATCGAGGCTGGCCGCGAGACGATGATTGCGGGTCTTTGCGAAAGTCCGCTGAGCTTCCAGGCGATTATCATCTGGCGCGATGAGTTGAATGAAGGAAACATTCTGCTCCGCGACATTATCGATCTGGATGCCACCTATGCGGGCCCGGATGCGAAGAAGGTGGATAAGAGCCAGGCGGCGCTCGACAAGGAACGCGCCAAGGCTGAAGGCAAGGTGATCGAAGAAGAGCCGGAAGAGGAAGAAGACGAAGAGGCAGAGAATAATCTCTCGCTCGCCGCCATGGAGGCTGAGCTTAAGCCGAAAGTTCTTGAGATCTTTGATGCGGTTGCCAGCGACTATAAAAAGCTGCGTCGCCTTCAGGATCAGAAGCACGAACTGGCGCTTCAGACCGAAGAGCTTTCTACGTCGCAAGAGCGTCGTTACAAGAAGCTCAAAGAAGATGTGATCCAGGAAGTGAAAAGCCTGGCGCTCAACAATAATCGTATCGACAGCCTGGTGGATCAGCTTTACCAGATCAACAAGCGCCTGATGGGGCTTGAAGGCCGTTTGATGCGCGCGGCTGAAGCCCATGGTGTGTCGCGGGAAGACTTCCTGCAGCAATATTACCAAAACGAGCTCGACCCGAACTGGGTGCGCCGTGTGGGTCGCCTCAAAGGCAAAGGCTGGGCTGACTTCACGAAGAACGACAAAGAGACGATCAAAGAAATCCGTGACGAGATCCAGGAGCTTGCTCAGGAAACCGGTCTCGACATTTCTGAATATCGACGCATCGTGCATACGGTGCAGAAGGGTGAGCGCGAAGCACGCATCGCCAAGAAAGAAATGGTCGAGGCAAACCTGCGTCTCGTGATTTCCATTGCGAAGAAATACACCAATCGTGGCCTGCAGTTCCTCGACCTCATTCAGGAAGGCAATATTGGCCTGATGAAAGCGGTTGATAAGTTTGAATATCGCCGCGGCTACAAGTTCTCGACTTATGCGACCTGGTGGATCCGTCAGGCCATTACCCGCTCTATTGCCGACCAGGCGCGGACCATCCGTATTCCGGTCCACATGATCGAGACGATCAACAAGCTGGTGCGCACGTCACGTCAGATGCTGCATGAGATTGGTCGTGAGCCGACGCCGGAAGAATTGTCCGTGAAGCTCGGCATGCCACTTGAGAAAGTGCGCAAGGTTCTGAAGATTGCCAAAGAGCCGATCTCTCTTGAGACGCCGATTGGTGATGAAGAAGACAGCCATCTGGGCGATTTCATTGAAGACAAGAATGCGATCCTGCCAATTGATGCGGCGATCCAGTCCAATCTTCGGGAAACAACGACCCGGGTTCTGGCCTCTCTCACGCCACGTGAAGAGCGGGTTCTGCGGATGCGCTTTGGCATCGGTATGAACACGGACCATACGCTGGAAGAAGTCGGGCAACAGTTCTCTGTGACCCGTGAGCGTATTCGTCAGATTGAAGCGAAAGCGCTTCGGAAGCTCAAGCATCCGAGCCGGTCGCGGAAACTGCGGAGCTTCCTCGACAACTAATCCCCCCGTTGGGCGAAACTGACCCGGGCCTTCTTAAGTGGGGCCGATGGGAAGCAATTTGCCATGTCTAATCTGGAGTAAGCAGATGAACCTCACCATGCTGAAGGCCAAAATCCACCGGGCAGCCGTCACGATGACGGATCTGCATTATGAAGGGTCCATCTCGATTGATCGCGATCTGCTGGACCAGTCCGGTATCTTGCCGCACGAGCAGGTGGATGTGCTCAACATCAATAATGGCGAGCGCTTCACGACCTATGCGATTGAAGCGCCGCGAGGCTCCCGCATGATCGGCATTAATGGCGCCGCCGCCCGCCGGGCGGAGCCAGGCGACCTCGTCATCATTTGCGCGTTTGGTCATATGGATGCGGCAGAGGCTGAAAAGTTTGAGCCGACTGTGTTGCAGATGAATGCTGACAACAGCGTCGCGTCTACAACAAACAAAAGCGGCCATCCACGGGCTGCGTAGGGGGCCGCTTAAGCTTGTCCTTTGTGGTCGCGTTTCCGGTCAGAAAACCGCACACGTTCGGACCGCCGCTCTTACCAATGGCGCGGCAGTCCTCACCTTGGAAACGCTTTGGTGTCGGCGTGGTTTATTCCAGACCGATAACGAGCGTTACGCTAGTCGAGAGTGTTTGCTCTCCGGCGGCGATAGGTACGTCTGCTGCTCCTTCCATGGCCATGGAGCGGGCAAACATAGGCTGAGGACGGCCACCACCGCCGTGCTCATTGATGGTGAGGACTGGTCCGAGAGCGACGCCGGCAGCGGCCACATAAATCTTGGCTTTGCGCAGCGCGTCTTTCACGGCTTCTTCACGGGCACCGTCCATCAGAGGGCCAGGATTCTCGACTTGGAAGCGAATGCCGCGCAGCTCGTTTGAGCCATTCGAGACCACACGGTCCAGCACTTCGCCAACCCGGTCCAAATCCCGGATGGTAACGGAGACAAGATTGGATACCTGGTACCCGCTGATGCGACGGGCTTCGCCGCGTTCGGGCCGCGTGTGTATGGCATTGACGGAGAATTGGGAGGTGCGCATGTCCTTGTCCTCAATGCCCAAATCCTTGAGGGTGGTGAACACGGCCTGCATGGCTTCTGTGTTGGCGGCAAGCGCCTCGGCGGCGGTTTTTGCCTGTGTCACGACACCTGATTCCACAATGGCGATGTCCGGCTTCACGGACACCTGTCCCTGGCCGGTGATGGTGATCGTGCGCTGAATGTCTTCCGCCTTGGCGGTCTGGGTAAACAGTCCGAGTGCCATGAGGGCGCCAAGGCCCATCGCGAGCCATTGGCTCCGTTCGGTGGCAGGTGTTTTTGCAGTTGAGTGAGGCATTGATCTTGCTCCTGAGCCTGTCCTTCATGCGCAAGGATAGTCTGGCCGGGGATTAGGTCGAAATTGCGGCAGATCGGCAGTTTGGCAAGCGCCCCGGTTCTGATATACCCAGTTCCGGAGGGCCTGTAGCTCAGTTGGTTAGAGCGAACCGCTCATAACGGTTTGGTCGCAGGTTCGAGTCCTGCCGGGCCCACCATTTTCCTCTTCACAAGTTTCCTGCCGCTGCTGAGGCTTATGCTATCCTTGAGGTGGGGGAACAATCATGAAAATCACACGTCGATCCATGCTGGCCACGATGCTTGCGTCTGTGTTTTCAGGTCTGCTGCCAAAAAAAGCGCGGGCCATGGAAGGCGATATTCGTCACATATTGCCGACGGTCACGTCCCGTTCAATGGGGCTTTCCGTTTCGGTCGGCGCGCCACGAGCGGAGCTGGCGCTGCGGGTTGATGGGCGGGAAATTGCCGGTCAGCAGAAGGATACGCTGGGGCGCTTCTGGTCTTTTCAGGTATCTGATCTTTCGGCTGATACTGACCATACGCTTCAGCTTGTGGACGACGGAGGTGATCTTGGAACACCTTGGTCACTCAAGACATTTCCAGATCCCGAAATCACACCTGATTCATTCCGTCTGCTCGCATTTACCTGTGCTGGCGGCGGAGATGGCTTTGGCGTCCCTGGGCGACAGTTTTTTAAGCCCCATGCCTTTCGGCAAAAAATGTTCGAGGAGGCATTGGCGGAAAAACCAGATGCAGCTGTCGCGATCGGCGATCACATCTATTGGGATCTGCGGGGCGGTGAAATGCCAGCAGTTGGGCGACGCTCCAGAGTGATCAAACTGTTGGCGGGTTGGTATCTGAAATATCGTTATGGGGCTTTTGATCGCACGCGCCCGCTGATCGGAACAGAGAATGAAGCGGTGTTGACGACGGTAGGCGATGAGCAGATAGCGGATCTTTATGGAACCCGGTTTCGGTCTACACCGATCTATTTTATCTCTGACGATCATGATTACTTTGAGAATGATGACGCGGAAGAAGATCTGGTCACTTTCCCACCGGATGATTTCAGTGCTGCGGCCTATCAAGCGATGGCTGATCTCTACTATCCAACATTGCCCAACGGCCCTGCTGAGGAGACGGCTCGATCGTTTGGGTTGCTTAAATATGGGCGTCTCTTCGAAGGCGTTTTGTTTGATTGTGCCGGGCAAATGTCTCTAGGGGATCAAGCTGGATTGGTGCCTCCCTCTGTCGAGAGGTGGATTTCAGAGCGCACTGCGCAATCCGATGCGGCCCATTTCGTTTATGTGCCCTCCCATCCTATGGGGTGGACCGCAGGCAAGTGGCGGGAATGGTACCCAGACGTAGTCGCTCCTGAAGGGTATGACGGTGTGGTGATGAATGAGCATATGGCCGCGGAGACCGTTGGCGCTCTGACGACAAAGGCTGAAAAATACCTGTGGCAAGAAGGCTGGTGGCAGCAACATCAGCGATTGCTTGGCACCTTGGCCTCGCGTGCAGGCAGCCGTTTCATGCTCTCAGGTGACATTCATGCGCAAGGCGCTGTGTCCATTGTGCAGAGTGGTACGCTCGACCTGGCAGAGAGGCCTGTAGCCAGCCTGCTGGTTGGACCTGTAAGCACATCTGATGCGACCTGGCCCTCGTCTGCGCGGGGCATTGCTGCAGCCACGCCAGACTGGCTGCGCGTCGACGCGTTGCTGCCGACGCGGGAGCTGAACGGTCTGACCCTGCTTGACTTCACGTCCGCCTCTGTCACAGCGCGATTGATCAGCTGCGGCGGGTATGATCAGTCATTGGAAGAGGATGGCCGTTTTCAGCAGGTTGATGAGTTGACCCTGGTGTGAGCACGGGGCCGCATCTATCCGCCCCGTCTCTTGTTGTTACCTTAGATGCTGTTCAAACATCTCTACTGTTCGGTCGTTGGCGAGTTTCGCCGCCTCTGCGTCATAGTGGGTTCCCATATGGCGGGCAAACGCATGTTCCTGGCCTGCGTAGGAATGGACCGTGACGAGCGAGATTTCGTTTAGCCCCGCCTTGATCTTCGCCTGCGCTTCCTTGTTCACAAACCGGTCTTCTTCTGCGATGTGGAGCAGGGTGGGTTTTGAAATGTTGGATGCTTCATCGAGCTTCTCATCAATGCCAACGCCGTAGTAACCCACATTGCAGTCAGAGGTAGAGCGGGTTGCCATGAGGTAGGTGAGGAGCCCGCCCAGGCAAAAGCCCATAGTGCCGACCTTGCCGGTGCAGCCCTCCATGGCTCTAAGGGTCATGAGGGAGGTCTGCAGGTCTTCAACCGCTTTGTCGACATCGACCGCGTAGTAGAGCGATGCCGCCTTCTGCCATTCTTCGTCCGTTTGGTCGGTGAGCTCGATACCTGGTTCCTGGCGCCAATAGAGGTCGGGACAAAGGGCGAAATAGCCCCGATCCGCCCAGGCGTCGCAATGGTCTCTCATGTCCTGATTAACCCCGAAAATCTCCTGAATGGCCAGAATTCCAGGACCCGTCTGGCTATTTGGGACTGCCAGGTATGCTGAAAAGTCTCCATCGGGGCTGTTGATCGTGATGTTTGGCATGTGCATCTCTTTCTGTTTGAAATATATATGAACGATCGTCTATATTTATTTCAGATATAACCCGTTCTGCGGACGAACCGCAAGCAAGATTCGGAAAAGCGCCATGAGGTCGAAACAGATGGGGTCAGCGAATGCAGATGGGCGGCGCGCCCGAGGTGCACGAACCCGCGACGCGGTTCTCGCAGAAGCGGTGCAGCTAGCGTCTGTGGAAGGGCTTGAAGGATTGTCGATTGCGCATCTCGCTGCGCGGCTTGGAACAGCCAAGAGCAGTGTGCATGCGCCTTTCGGGTCCAAAGAAGCCCTGCAGGTCGCTGTAGTGGCGCATACACGCGACATTCTAATTGAGCTGGTCATCGCCCCGGCACTTGAAACCCCCGCTGGTTTGCAGCGCCTGTCTGCCCTTGGTGAAGGATGGATGTCCTATTTGGAACGAAAGACATTTGAGGGTGGATGTGTTTTGTCGTCCGCTTCATTGGAGATGGATGGACGCCCTGGGCCCGCGCGTGATGCTGTTGCTGCTGTGATGCGGGAGTGGCTCGACCTTCTTGAAGACAATGTGGTGCGCGGGGTCGAAGAGGGAGAGATCATGGCTGATACGGATCCGGCCCACCTGGCCTTTGCGCTCAATGCAGTCGGGATGGCGGCGAACTGGCAGAGCCAGCTTTTCGGCGAAACCTTTTCCTATGACACAGGACGGACGGGTTGGGCTCAGTTGCTAGCGCAGCATCAAGCGCCCGCCTCACATCAATGAGGCGATCTATGGGCGCTCAAAACATCGTCTGATAGTCTGAGGCATGGAAGAATCGGAGGTCCCCCGTGCCCAAACGCCAAGTTGAAATCACTGCGCCGAGCGGATATGCACCGACGCTTTCTGCTCTCGGGGAGCAGCATGGTGGCGAAGATGTGTATGCAGAGCTCGGCGAAGAGGATCGCTGCCTGGTACGGATTGTCTGTGAAACCAGCGTCGTTCAGACGATCATTGATGCCACCCACCGGGCGATGGGAAAGGACGCTCACTGGCGGCTTACCATCTTACCGGTTGAAGCGGTTGTTGCTCCTGACCAAAGAAAACCTGAGAGAGATCCAGAGGCGAAAACATTCAGCTTTCGCGGACGCTCTGCCCCGCGCGAGGAAATTCTGCAATCAGTTGAAAAAGGGACGGAGCTCAATACGGACTTTCTCGTGCTCGTTGTCTTGTCCGCCATCGTGGCTGCCGTCGGTCTTATCAGTGACAATGTGGCGGCTCTGATTGGCGCTATGGTGATCGCGCCGCTCCTTGGACCCAATTTGGCCTTTGCGTTTGGGGTGGCCCTTGGCAATCAGGATTTGATGCGCCGCGCGATGCTGACCAATGTGACCGGTCTGGGGATTGCCATTTTCTTTTCGATGATCCTGGGCAATATGCTCGGTGGGCCTTTTGACTCTGTTGAGATTACGTCCCGCACCTTGGCCGGGTATGATGCTATCGCGCTGGCGCTTGCGGCAGGCGCGGCCGCTGTCTTTTCTCTTACAACCGGGCTTTCGAGTGCTCTGGTAGGTGTGATGGTTGCGGTCGCGATTATGCCGCCTGCCGTTACGATGGGGTTGATGCTTGGCAGTGGTGACATGAAATCGGCCGGCGGCGCGGCTATTTTGCTAGCCGTCAACATTGTCTGCATCAATCTGGCGGCACAGATTGTCTTTGTTGCAAAACGTATTTCGCCTCGAACCTGGAGTGAGAAAAAGGCGTCTCAGAAAGCGCTGTGGACGAATTTTTCCGCCTGGGTTGTGTTACTCGGCGGCCTGGCCACCGGCATATATTTCACTGGATGGTAGATCCCAGAGGTCGCTTTGAACTGAGGGGCTCAGGAGATCTCCGATATGCGAAGCTGCCGCCATAACGAACATTTTGTCTGATGCCGTCCAGGTTCTGGCTGCTTTTGTGTCAAGACAGCTCAGTACACCCATGATCTTTCCATCCTGACGAAAGGGTGTGTCCATTGAGGCAAAGGCATACTCATCCAGTGGCGCACGGTTGCCATGTACCTGTCCGTATGCGTGCTTGTCGAGGTCACCAATGGCGATTATGCGCGATGTTTCTAGAACTGCGAGATAGGCCCCAAGATCTGGCAGTACGAGGTTTTCGATGTTGATGTGTTTGGCGGTGGCGCTCTGATATGCGCTTGCCGCGGTTGCTTCGTTTAGAACATTGCTTCTTGTCCAGACAACACACCAATCAACCTGAAGCAGAGATGCCACGCTTGCTGTGATTTCATCGATTTCCTGCGGATAGCCTGCGTTTGATCTCTTAGTTGCCGTCAATGGGAATTTGGCGATGGCCTCCGCATAGGCATCGGCTCTTTTTTTGGACTCACGGGCAGCGTTGGTGAGCATTTTGTCTCGCGAGGCATTGCGCAAATAGGCAACGGTATTGCCCTCCGATGTGCGTTCTGCGGAGATCTCCAAAATGGTGGCGTCTGAGAACCGTATGTAAGACGCAAGATGTCCTGTCTCGTCGAGCGTCGACTTGATGACCTCCATCAGCACATCTGGATCCGTTTCAGGCGACAGAACACCGCGTCCTTTCAGATTGTGCATGATAGATAGAAGGTTCGATCCCGGCGTTAGCAGGGTGGTGGGTATCTTGTGCAGGTCGGCATATTGGCGGTTGGCGGCGATCAGATTGAATTGCTGATCCCAGATCGCAACGCCATAGATGCCATATTGGAATGCATCCGCAATGGCATTTGAGATCTCCTGCGGGCCCTCTGCTGCCGCTGTCACGGTTTGAGAGCGGTCGTTACCCGACTTCACCCATTTTATGATGTTGAACACATCATCACCCAATTATATCCCCACCCGGATGTGAACAAGAGTAAGTAGCGGCTGTTAATCAGGACCTAACAAGCCGATGCCAGACGCGCGTTGTCGTAATCTGGTTAATCGTTTATGAGTGAGCCGCAAGTTTGGCTCTGAAGAGGTGAAGAAATGGCGTCTTACCAATATGTCTATGTCATGGATGGTCTGTCCAAGACCTACCCAGGTGGCAAGCAGGTGTTCAGTGATATCCGCCTGTCCTTCCTGCCAGGGGCGAAAATTGGCGTTGTTGGTGTGAACGGGGCCGGGAAATCGACACTTTTGCGGGTCATGGCGGGCGTTGACAAGGAGTTTACGGGTGATGCCTGGGCCGCTGAAGGCGCAAAGGTTGGGTATCTTGCGCAAGAGCCAGAGTTGGATCCGGATAAGGACGTGCTTGGCAATGTGATGAATGGTGTAGCCGAACAGAAGGCAATGCTGGAGAAATATAACGAGCTTGCCATGAACTATTCTGATGAAACCGCAGAGGAAATGGCGCGGCTTCAGGATATTATCGATGCGCAAAACCTTTGGGACCTAGACAGTCAAATCGAAATGGCGATGGATGCTCTGCGCTGTCCGGAAGGTGATGCCGATGTCACGAAACTTTCCGGGGGGGAACGGCGGCGGGTTGCTCTCTGTCAGCTTTTGCTTGCGGCTCCCGATATCCTCCTGCTTGACGAACCGACCAACCATCTGGACGCGGAGTCCGTGGCGTGGTTGCAGAACTATCTCGTGAATTACGCTGGCACGATTGTTCTGGTTACCCATGACCGGTATTTCCTGGACCAGGTGACTGGTTGGATCCTTGAGATCGACCGCGGTCGAGGTATTCCCTATGAAGGGAATTATTCTTCCTGGCTTGAACAAAAGCAGAAGCGTTTGGAGCAAGAAGGCCGGGACGAGGCCTCGCGGGAACGTACATTGTCTCGGGAATTGGAGTGGATCCGGCAATCCCCCAAAGCCCGCCAAGCGAAAAGCAAAGCGCGTATTCGAGCTTATGACGACTTGCTTGAAGCGGCCGGTAAGGAGCAGAACGGGAAAGCGCAGATCATCATACCTGTAGCCGAACGCCTTGGCGGTGTTGTGATCGAGGCTGATCATCTCAACAAGGGGTTCGGGGATCGATTGTTGATTGATGATCTGAGCTTTGAATTGCCGCCAGGTGGCATTGTGGGTGTTATCGGCGCGAACGGTGCCGGTAAGTCGACGCTCTTCAAGATGCTCACAGGCGACGAAAAACCTGACGGTGGTTCGATCCGCATCGGGGATACGGTGACGCTTGGTTATGTGGACCAAAGTCGCGATGCTCTTGATCCCGACAAGAATGTCTGGGAAGAAATCTCTGGCGGCACAGATGTGATTGAGCTTGGCAAACAGACAATGCCCAGCCGGGCATATGTCGGCGCCTTCAACTTCAAAGGCGGGGACCAACAGAAAAAGGTCGGGCAGCTCTCTGGCGGGGAGCGTAACCGTGTTCATCTGGCGAAGATGCTCAAGTCCGGCGCCAATCTATTGCTGCTCGATGAGCCAACCAATGATTTGGATGTTGATACGCTGCGAGCACTTGAGGATGCGCTGATCGACTTTGCTGGGTGCGCTGTGGTCATTAGCCATGATCGCTGGTTTCTGGACCGTATCGCGACACACATGCTTGCCTTTGAAGGCGACAGCCATGTGGAGTGGTTTGAAGGCAATTATGCCGACTATGAGGAAGACAGAAAACGACGGTTAGGTGCTGAAGCGGAAGTCCCTCACCGCATCAAATACAAGCGTTTCTCTCGGAACGATTAGACAACAAAAAAGGGCGGTCCAATGGGCCGCCCTAAACGTTTTAGAATGAGACCGAGCCTTACTGCGTTGCTTCAGAAGCTACTGCAGTGTCTGCTTCTGTTACCTTCACGTCTCTGTCTTGATTGGCTTGCGCTATCTGCGTTTCGATATGTTCAAGTAGCGATGAGAAGTTGCCGCCATTGTTGCGGATAACCGAGATAAAAGTAGAGCGTTGTTCCTGCGCCATCCAGATGCCCAAGACTTTTACGTCGAAGACTTTGAAACCATCGTCAGTCTTGAGAAGCCACCATTCGACAGGGACTGGGGCGCGACCGGTTGTAAACTCTATCTGGCTTGAAACAATGACCTCTTTCCCTCTATTGCCCTTAGGCTGGGAAGAGAGCACGGCGAATTGTTGATCCGTGTAGTCAGAAAGACGGCTGGCATAGACTTTGACGATGAATTCCTCGACCAAAGCCAGGTATTCTGTCTTCTGCTCCGCCGTTGGTGTTCGTGCATATTGGCCCAGGGCGAAAACACCGATCCGCGGGACATCCATATTGCCAACGAATAGCGCGCGGAACTTTGTTTCAAGTTCCTCCTCCGTGAAGCCTTCCCGTCCAAGGATTTCAATTGCTTCTGAGGCAATGTCACTGACAAAAGCTTCCGCTTGATCATCGCGCGCTGCTGACGCAGGTATTGGGGTCAGGGCCAGGCTCACCAGTACGAACAAGCCGACGATGAAGCTCCGGCGTGCAGAGGAAGGGGTTTGCCATAGGTGCCAGGTCATGTCGTTTACTCTCCTGCCGCTTAAACGGATATTGGCCAAATTGAACCGCTACTCGTCTGAAGTGAAATTGATATTGGAGATGTCAGGGAGCGCGTCAACATCAGTCACGCCGTTTTGAATTTCGTCGGCGCGGCTCTGTCGATAGAGCGAGCGAATGGCGGCATAATAGTCAATTGACGTGCGTTCAATTTCATCGAGCGTATCAAGATTGCGAGCGCGCAGGTCAATGCCATTTACGACGAAGCGTGTAACTGGAATTGTGTACCCATCATCCCAAAGGATATAGGTGAGCGGATCGAAGAATTGGTCGACACCAAAGCCCGCAAGATCACGGGGTGGGGCAGGTCCAAGCAACGGTGCATAGAAATAGGGGCCTTCACCAACGCCATAAACTGCCAGGGTCTGTCCGAAATCTTCCCCATGGCGTTCGTAGCCCCAGCCTGTGGCCGGGTCGCCAAGTCCAAGAACACCTGCAGTTGTGTTGATGCCGAACCGCGCGGTTGTATCGCCTGCACGGTCCCACTCGCCCTGAAGCAGATCGTTTGCGAGGATCACGGGGCTGCGCAAATTATCGAGGAAGTTCCGCACGCCGTCCTTTGCAATGGTGGGGAGGACACCATCGTAAATTTCGGCAGCTGGCCGAAGGATGATGATGTCGAGGAAGTTGTTGAGCTCGAAGAAATAGCGGTTCAACGGCTCAATTGGGTCGTTCGCCTCTTCATAGGCAGCGACAGCGGCAGTGTCAGCACTATCTGGGCGCGTAGCACATCCAGAAAGAACGACGGCGAGCCCGAAGACTGCAATCATTGCGCGAAGGGAGTTTCGGCCAAATTCGATGTTCATGCTGTTCCTACACCATCAATGTCGGCGCATCTGAAACCGTTTTCAAATACGCCCAATGTCACTCTCTACAGGTACGCTGTTGCTAGCACCTACCACATTAACTCGCCGTGAATATCGCTGAATTTTGCCGATTTGGCGGCGAACTTAAGGCTATATAGGGCGGGACTCACTACAGGGAAAACAAATCTTTGCTACCACGCTCATAGAGCTGTTAACCAGCCTGTGGCCCGACTGGCTGTTGGAAATCGGCACCATGTTGCCAAAATACCTCTGAAAACGGTGGGGACTTCTAAATGTCGATCTAGATTGCGCGATTCATCTTTTGTTTGGAATTGAATATAAAGATATGTATATATCGTTTTGATCGACGTTTTTCGTAGCTCCGATGTTCGGGGTCGGGAGTGAGGTGGTCTGTGGAAACACTGCTGACAGGGTTGCGCGCCGCGGGCGAGCCGACACGGCTTCGCTTGTTAATGCTGCTTGCGCGCAGCGAACTCACAGTCAGCGAGTTGACCCAAATATTGCGCCAGAGTCAGCCGCGCGTAAGCCGGCATCTGAAACTGCTTTGTGAAGCTGGCCTTCTTGACCGCTTCAGGGAAGGCAGCTGGGTCTTTTACCGGCTTGCGAACCAGGTTGGCGATGGCGATTTGGTTCAGTTTCTTGTTCGGGCTTTGCCTTCAGACGATCCCGTTGTTACCCGCGATTTGGAGAGATTGAAGTCGGTTAAGGAGGCAAGAGCTGAACGAGCGGCTGCCTTTTTCAGGGAAAATGCTGATGAGTGGGATCTCATCAGAGCACTCTATGTCCCTGAAGTGAAGGTAGAGGAGGCGCTGTCTGCGCTTGTGCCAGCACCGCGCCTCAAAGCGATTCTTGATTTGGGTACCGGTACGGGCCGCATGCTTGAGATTTTTGCGGATAAGGCAGATCGGGCCGAAGGAGTTGATCTCAGTCCTGAAATGCTGGCGTTTGCGCGCACGCGGCTAGACGATGCGGGCCTCGCCCATGCGCATGTTCGTCAGGGAGACATCTTTGATCTGACCTTCACGGATGGTGAGTTTGATCTCGTCACCCTTCATCAGGTGCTCCATTACCTTGATGATCCTGCAGCGTCGATACAAGAAGCGGCACGGGTGCTTTCACCGGGCGGACGTTTGTTGATTGCTGACTTTGCCCCGCATGATCTGGATTTCCTGCGCGATGAACAAGCACATCGGCGACTTGGCTTTGCCAAGGCTGAGATAAGTGACTGGTGCCGCAGCGCCGGTCTAGAGGTTTTGAAAGAAGTAGCGCTTCCGCCAGATGGCGATGAGGCAAAGCTCACAGTATTGATTTGGGCGGCAGAGAAACCGGCAGAGACCGGTGGTGACAAAAAAGGAGAGGCCGAATGAGTTCCCTGGGAGATAGATTCAGAGGGCGAGATGATGTGCGTGTCTCGTTCGAGTTCTCTCCGCCAAGGACGTCGGAGGCGGAAGAAAAACTCTGGACGGCCATTGAACGTCTCGCGCCTTTGCAACCAGCGTTTGTTTCGGTGACCTATGGCGCGGGCGGCAGCACGCGTGAACGAACCCACTCCACCGTCAAGCGGATGGTCAATGAAACAGATCTGAAGCCCGCGGCGCACCTCACCTGTGTTGGGGCGTCAAAGTCGGAAGTGGATGGCGTTATTCAGGGTTATTGGGATGCGGGCGTTCGGCACATTGTCGCAATTCGCGGCGACATGCCGGATATGCAGGGTCCCTACAAGGCGCATGATGAAGGTTATGTGAGCACGGCGGACCTCGTGCGCGGTATCAGAGCCATTGGCGATTTTGAGGTTACTGTCAGCATCTACCCTGAACGACATCCAGAGAGTGCGAGCTTTGACCATGATATCGATCTGCTAAAAGCAAAGATTGATCAGGGGGCCACACGTGCCATCGCACAGTTTGCGTTCGAGACGGAACATTATGAGCGGCTGTTGGAGCGCGTTCGGAAAGCCGGTATCGATATCCCGATCATTCCTGGCATCATGCCGACGACAAACTTTAAGGGTGTCGTTCGTATGGCCGACCGCTGTGGCGCAACGATCCCTAGCTGGCTTGCAAACTATTATGATGGTCTCGACGATGATTTGCCGACCCGTCGGCTGATTGCAGCAACAGTTGCTGCAGAACAGGTGCATGATCTCGAAAGCCTGGGCTTTCGGGATTTCCATCTCTACACACTCAACCAGGCAGATCTCACCTATGCGATCTGCCATATCCTTGGCTACAAGCCTGTTGCGGTTTCTTGAAGGAGGTCTGCCAATGACTGTGGACAACAAAGAGCGAGAAGAGCGGATTGCAGAGCTCAAACGGGAGGTGTCCAAGCGGATCCTGGTGTTGGATGGCGCGATGGGATCGCTCATTCAAGGCTATGGACTAGAGGAAGCCGACTATCGTGGTGATATTCTGAAAGATCATCATGTGGATGTGAAAGGTGACAATGAGCTGTTGTCGCTTACCCGCCCTGATGTGATCCGTGAAATTCATCTGAACTACTACCGTGCAGGTGCTGATTTTGCTGAGACAAATACATTTGGCTCCAACACTGTTGCTCAGGGTGACTATGAGCTGGAACATCTCGCCTATGAGATGAATGTCGCAAGTGCAAAGATTGCGCGTGAGGCGGCTGACATCGCTGAAGAGGAGGATGGTCGTGTCCGCTATGTAGTGGGGACGCTCGGGCCGACTCCCCGCACCGCATCCCTTTCCCCGGATGTGAATGACCCCGGCTTCCGGAACATCACGTTTGATGCGCTGGAAGACGCCTATGCAGAAGCTACGCGTGGCCTGATTGAAGGCGGCTCTGACACGATCATGGTCGAGACCATCTTTGATACGCTGAACGCCAAGGCGGCGTTGGTTGCGATTCAGAATGTTTTTGCTGAAACAGGCATTGAGCTTCCTGTCATGATTTCCGGCACGATCACTGATGCGTCTGGGCGTTTGCTTTCCGGGCAGACGGTCGAGGCCTTCTGGTATTCTGTGCGGCATGTTAAGCCCTTCTCCATTGGCCTCAATTGTGCGCTTGGTGCGGAGCAGCTTCGCCAATATGTGGATACGCTGTCCCGCATCACAGATGTCAATGTATCGGCGCACCCTAATGCGGGGCTGCCAAATGAGTTTGGCGAGTATGACCAGTCGGCCAAGGAAATGGCTGATCTTGTTGGTGAATATGCGGAAAGTGGTTTGGTCAACATCGTTGGTGGCTGTTGTGGTTCAACACCAGAACATATCGCTGCGATCGTCGAAGCTGTATCGACATCAGCACCCCGCGACATCCCTCAGATAGAAACGCGTATGCGCTTATCAGGGCTTGAGCCCTTCGTACACGGATAGGAATAGAGTACATGTCCGATCAGACCGCCACGTTCATCAATGTGGGCGAACGAACCAATGTGACCGGTTCAGCCAAATTCAAGAAACTCATCCTCGAAGATAATTATGAGGAGGCGTTGGCTGTTGCTCTGCAGCAGGTGGAGAATGGCGCCCAGGTTATCGACGTCAACATGGATGAAGGCATGTTGGATTCTGAAGCCGCCATGGTGCGCTTCATGAATCTTATTGCGTCTGAGCCAGACATTGCGCGCGTTCCTGTGATGATCGACTCATCCAAGTGGAATGTGATTGAGGCGGGCCTTAAATGCGTGCAGGGCAAGGCAATCGTTAATTCGATTTCGCTGAAGGAAGGAGAAGAGGCGTTCCTGGAGCAAGCACGTAAGGTCAAAGCCTATGGTGCAGCTGTCGTCGTCATGGCGTTTGATACAGAGGGCCAAGCGGACACGGCTGATCGGAAGTTTGAGATTTGCGAGCGCTCTTACAAGCTTCTGACCGAAACGGTCGGCCTGCCGCCAGAAGACATTATTTTTGACCCGAATATCTTTGCTGTCGCCACCGGCATTGAAGAACATAATGATTACGGGGTTGCGTTCATTGAAGGGACCCGCCGGATCAAGGAAAACCTGCCGCACGCCCATGTGTCAGGCGGGGTTTCCAATGTTTCCTTCTCATTCCGAGGGAACAATGCTGTGCGCGAGGCGATGCATTCTGTGTTTCTCTATCATGCCATCAAGGCTGGCATGGATATGGGGATCGTGAATGCGGGGCAGCTCGCGATTTATGAAGACATTCCCGTTGATCTCAGAGACGCGGTAGAGGACGTCATTCTCAACCGCCGTGACGATGCGACAGAGCGGCTGCTTGATGTGGCTGAGCAATATAAAGGCGAGGGTGGCAAGAAGAAGGTTGAAGACCTGTCCTGGCGCGAGGTGCCGGTGAAAGACCGCCTGCGTCATGCGCTGGTGAACGGCATCACCGCCTTTATCGAAGAGGATACAGAAGAAGCGCGGCAAGAGGCTGAGCGTCCACTTCATGTGATTGAAGGCCCGTTGATGGACGGCATGAATGTTGTCGGCGACCTTTTTGGTGCGGGCAAGATGTTCCTGCCGCAGGTGGTGAAGTCCGCGCGGGTGATGAAACAGGCCGTTGCCTATCTCATGCCTTTCATGGAGAAGGAAAAAGAAGAGCTCGGCATCACGGAAGATTCTGCCAATGGCACCATCTTGATGGCGACAGTGAAAGGCGACGTGCACGACATTGGCAAAAACATCGTTGGCGTTGTGCTGCAGTGTAACAATTACAATGTCATTGACCTTGGCGTTATGGTGCCTGCCGCGAAGATCCTTGAAACAGCGAAAGAAGAGAACGTCGATATTATCGGGCTTTCCGGTCTGATCACGCCAAGCCTGGATGAAATGTGTCACGTGGCGGCTGAAATGGAGCGGCAGGACTTTAACGTGCCATTGCTGATCGGTGGGGCAACCACAAGTCGCGTTCATACAGCGGTGAAAATTCATCCGAACTATGACAAGGGGCAGGCGGTTTATGTGCCGGATGCAAGCCGCGCGGTGGGGGTTGCAAATTCGCTTCTCTCAGACACCCAGAGCGAACAATATAAAACGGGCATTGCCGAAGAATATAGCCAAATGGCGGAAGCGCATGCCAGAGGTCAGGCGAAGGGCGAGCGCTTGTCCTTGGCGGATGCCCGTGCCAATCACTTTGCGATCGACTTTGCTGAATATGTTCCGCCTAAGCCAACCTTCCTGGGGTTGAAGACAATTGATGATGTCTCCCTGGAAGACCTGGTCCCCTATATTGACTGGACGCCCTTCTTTGCCACTTGGGAAATGAAGGGCACCTATCCGCGTATCCTTACCGATGACAAGATGGGTGAGCCGGCGACCCAGCTTTTCGATGATGCGCAAAAACTCCTCAATCAGATGGTGACCGAAAAATGGCTCTCGCCAAAAGGTGTTGTCGGTTTTTGGCCGGCCAACCGGGTCGCGGAAGACGACATTGAGCTCTTTAGCGATGATACCCGCGAGCACCGACTTGCCATGTTCCATACGCTGCGTCAGCAGATGGCTCGGAAGAACGATCGGGCCCATGTAGCGCTGGCTGACTTTGTCGCGGAACAAGGCATTCATGATTATGTGGGCGGGTTTGCTGTCACGGCTGGTCATGGTGAGGATGAGCATGTGGCGCGGTTTGATGCTGCCCATGATGATTATTCCAAAATTCTGATGCAGGCGCTTGCCGACCGTTTTGCAGAGGCCTTTGCTGAATACTTGCACGCCCGTGTGCGCCGCGAGTTCTGGGGCTATGCAGATGAGAGTAACCTCTCGCCAGAAGACCTGATCGCAGAGAAATATGCGGGCATTCGTCCAGCGCCAGGTTATCCAGCGCAACCAGATCACACGGAGAAACGTACCCTGTTCCGTCTTCTGGAGGCCGAGCAGCGGACCGGCATTACCCTTACAGAAAGCTGTGCCATGTGGCCTGGCTCATCCGTGTCGGGCCTCTATTTCTCGCACCCTGACAGCTACTACTTTGGTGTAGGTCGGGTTGAGAAAGATCAGGTGGAGGACTATGCGGCGCGCAAAGGCATGAGCGTTGATGAGACAGAACGCTGGCTGGCGCCGGTACTTAATTATGCTCCAGGTCGTTGATTTTTCTTAGTTTTTTCTTTGTCGCCTGATCTTTCGTTTTCCACTTACGGTCAGAACAAACTACACCGTTTTATAGAAAAACACCGCTTTTAGGTGTTCCTTAACCCTAATGTCTAAGCATGGTTCTATTCAGCGCGGGGCTGAATAGAACTAAGGGGATGGGTATGACTCAGGTCGAAACAGTTCAAGACACAGATGTAATGGGTGAGTTGGAACGGCGCGTTCTTTTCACACGGATCACTGAAACCGACTCCGTGGCGCTACGCGAATTCAAAGACGTTCTTTCACAACGGATGGAAGAATTGCTTGATGAGTTCTATTCCCATGTAACGTCTGTTCCGAACCTCAAAGCACTTTTCAATGACGAAAGCCATATTGCTCGCGCAAGAGAAGCGCAAAAGAAGCATTGGATGGAGCGGGTGTTCTCCGGTCGGTTTGATGCAGATTATGTGGCCAGTGTTTCCGCGATCGGGCATGCGCATGCGCGCATCGGCCTCGACCCACGCTGGTATATCGGTGCCTATTGTTTTGTGATCGGCAGACTGCATGCGATTGCGCAGCAAACCTATCCAGATGACCCTGAGCGAATGATGCAGGTCATCGACGCTGTGAACAAAGCAGTCTTTTTGGACATGGACTTTGCCATTTCGATCTACATCGACCAGGCGAAGGAAATGGCGACGACGCTTCTCAAACAGCAGGCTGAGCGGTTCGAAGAAAATGTTCGGGACGTTGTGACTTCTGTGTCAAATGCTGCGACGGAACTTGAGGCAACTGCTGGAACCGTGGCTGCGGCGGCAGAAGAATCTGCGTCGCAATCAGGCACCGTATCGGCGGCAACCGAAGAATGTCAGGCATCGATCGCAAGTATCAAACAACAATTCACGAATGCGCTGGAGCATACGCGCTCTGCGGTGGAGCAGGCAGGATCTGCGGAGACGACAATCGGCGGGTTGAACACCTCAGCCGATGCCATTGGCGAATTCTCCAAAACCATTAGCGATATTGCCGGGCAGACCAATCTTCTTGCGCTCAATGCAACGATTGAGGCGGCGCGCGCCGGCGAGGCAGGGAAAGGTTTTGCGGTGGTTGCGAGTGAGGTGAAGGCGCTTGCGCAGCAAACAGCGCGTGCCACAGAAGAAATCGCCTCGCGCATCGATGCCATTCAGAAGGAAGTGCAGACGACCGGCGGCGCGATTAGCGAAGTCGCCATGACGATCAAGAAGATTGATGAAATGTCGTCTGAGATTTCTGGCGCGATGGGTGAGCAAGAAGTGGCGATGCAAGAGGTTGCCTCCAACGTCACCGGCATCAGCGAGGCCTCCGCTGAGACCAGTCAAGCCACGAATGAAACCATGTCGGCCACGGCTGAGCTTGCCAAGCAATCAAACATTCTTGAGGAACGGGTAGACACGTTCCTCGCAGAGGTCCGCGCAGCGGGCTAACCCGGCCCGCGTTTCCCCTGCGGTCCCGTCGCGTTCCCACCATAGCGCGACAAGACGGAGTGCTGGCTAACGCTGGCGCTCCGTCGGTGTTTGGGGAGATGTTACCCCAACACGCCCGTCGGCAATCCATCGATGCTGGTTTGGTTTTTCTCATCCCAATAGTCTTCGACACCGTCGCGACCTTTCTTGTCCGCCCAATCACGGAGCACGTCGCGTTCGCCCTCATAGTCAAAGAGGGGAACGGCGTAGCCGCAACTGGTCTGCACCAGGTCGATCTTCATTCTGTAGTACTGACGTGATCCGGTTTCTGCCGGGATGAGTTGTTCGCACGTGGCCCAATCCGGATCGCGGGGATGAATGGTCTCGGCTTCGCCATAAACGCGCAGGATGCGTGGCGGCCCCTCAAAGGCGCACCACATAATGGTCATGCGATTGGTGTCGGCAAGATGCGCTGCCGTTTCATTGCCGGACCCGGTGAGGTTCATCCAAATGAGCTCGTTTGGGCCCGTAATCTTGAGACTGTCATGGCCTTTGGGCGAGAGGTTGACCCGGCCTTCCTGGGCGGCAGTCGCGACAAAGAAGATTTTCTGCTTTTCGATGAACTTGGTGTGCGCTGCTGCCAGTTCCTGAAACTGCTGTGCCATGGGACGTGCTCTCCTTTGATTGAGGGCTCAACATAGTGGCTGCGGCTTCAGACTTCTACGGGAGAGCCAATTGGTTCCTTGCTGGGCAGGCGTTGGTTCTGACTAGATCATGTCTTCTGTAAGGCGCTCGAGAATGCAGCGTCCCATCTCCGCGTGGCGGCGATTGTCGACGAGGCCCGTGTCCAAAAGGACAACACCGAAAATCACGGCCCAGGCTTTGGCGCGGGCCCAAAGCGCCGGGTCGTCATCGCCGTAGTTCTGGATGGCTGTCTGCCGTGCGTTTTGGTTTTCAAGCAGCATCCAGATGGCCGCGAGGTCGGTGGCCCGGTCGCCGCTGGTGATGTCGCCCCAGTCGACAATGGCTGCAATCTGCCCCTCTTTCACGAGGACATTGCGCGCGTGCAGGTCGCCATGGAGCCAGGTGGGGCGTGCGTCTTCCGGTGCCGCCAGGCCCTCTGCCCAGGCCTGATAGATCTGCGGGTTGATGGCATCTGTGTCTTCCAGCAGGCGGGCCATGCGTTCTTCGTTGTTTTGCGCACGGACCGACAGGGGAATGCCGCGTACCCGGTTGGTCGGGGCGTTTGCAGGGGCGGGGTGGTGGAGTGCCTTTAAGAAGTCTGCGAGCACAAATGCCTGGTCATCCTGAGGGTATCCGAGGTCGGCGGCTTTTCCCTCAATCCAGGGAAGAATGCTCCAAGGCCAGGGATAACCGTCACCTGCCACGCCGACGCGCACTGGTGCTGAAATAGGCAAAGGCAGGCGTTCTACAAGTTCTGGCAGCCAGTGCTGTTCGTGTTCGATACAGGGTACTGCCGCTGCGCGGCGTGGCAGACGCACCATGTATTCAGTGCCCAACCGGTACATGTCATTGTCAAAGCCTGCTTCAAGCTGTTGGATCGGAAGCGCTGCAAGGTCTGGGTGTTGGGTCTGCAGGAGACGTCGTACGAGCGTTTCGTCAATATCGACTTCGGCTGGCGGGCTGCCTGGCGGCATTTCATATGTCGGGGTGAAGTCAGTCATGGCCGGCCTCCTGAAATTTGGACGCGGACTATCGTCTCCCTTTCTCATCAATGCAAGTGGGCGGCGTTACCGCTTGCGTTTTAGAAACGCCTCGGTGGCTGGGTCGTTGGGAAAGAAGAGCTCTACCCGGAGCGCCTCGGTTGTGGCGTCAGTTGGTGCGCCGACAGAAGCGATCATGCACAAAAAGGACAATGGAACGCCGCCGATCGCGTATGTCTCGGGTACAAGGGGCAGGTCAGTTTGGGTGCCGGGAGGCCCGGGGAGCAGATCTTTGATGTGCGGCCAGGACCGACATTCTTCCAAAAGAGCAAATGCCGCCTGGTCGCCGGACGACTCACGTTCAATCCGGTCAATGTAAGCGGGAACGAGAAGGTGCGGGGCGACCATCAACTCAAACAATCCATCTTTGTGAAGAGCCATGCGCATCAGATTTCGTGGACCCGTGCCGCATGTCTTCTGCCAAATCTTTTCGCCATCGGGTGTGAGTTGGATCAGCTTGTCGAAGCTTTGGTTTGTGGCGAGGAGATCCTGAGACCCGGTGACCAGCACACCAGGGTAGGGGTTCTGCTGTCTAAGCAGGTGTTCCACAGCCTCTTTCACCGCTGCCATCTCGCTCGCTTTGAGGCTTTTCGCCGACGCCGCGTTTGCAAAGCCGGCAGACCGCAGAAAGACGTTCGTCTCTGTCAACGTGAGGGTTAAGGCGGTCGCCAGGCTTATGACTGTTGGTTGGCGTGGTGAGGAGCGTCCGGTTTCCAGGAAGCTCAAATGTTTCTGCGAGAGACCAGCCTCAACGGCCAGAGCCAGTTGAGACATAGAGCGTTGTCTTCGGTGCGTTTTCAGCAAATCGCTAAACTTTTTGTCCATCTGGGCTTCTGTCGGTGTTGAACGGTCGGCTGTCTATTACCTCAATGGAATTGTTTCCATTACCTTTGTACGTAGCATGCCGCAAGTTTCAACGGAGAACACTATGAAAATCTTGTTAGACGCCTGGCGGGCATGGATTGCGGACTTTGATCAAACAGTTGAGGACGACCATTGGGATCGGCTTGAGCCCTATCTCGCAGACAATGTCCGATACATCGTTTCGGGGGCCCCGTTTTCTTGTTCGATTGAGGGGAGAGCTGCTGTGCTCGCTGGATTGCGAAAGTCTGTGCAGAACTTCGATCATAAATTTATCAAACGCACTTGGCACCCGGTGGGTGTTCAGACATACGAACCTGGATATGTGACGGCGCGGATTTTGAGTGGGTATGACAAGGCGGGTGCGCCGCCGCTTCGTTTTCCCGCCACCTGCCATTGGCATTTTCTTGACGGTAAAATTGACCTCATGCTCGACTTTTATGATGCCGAGTTCGTGGAGATAGATGAAACGTTCGCCTGGCTTGAGCGATATGCGCCTGAGGCGGACCCGTCCTACGTTTAGTTTCTTGAAGGTTTAGGGCTGGCGGACCAGTTCCGCCGCCCATTTTTCGGACCACTGGTAGAGGCCACCGAACTTTTCTTGAAGCTCTTTGCCCAGTGTTGTCAGTGCATAGCCATCGGGGGTCGCCTCGATAAAGTGCGCTTCTTTGAGAGCCTTGAGCCTGCTGTTCAACACGCTGGGGCTCACCCCGTCGCAGGCGGTTTGCAGTGCGCGAAAGGTGAGGGCCGTGTCGCGCAGTTCCCAGAGGATGCGCAGTGCCCATCTTTGTCCCAGCAGATCAAGCAACGCCATGATGGGTTTGCCGGTCGTCGACCCTCTGACGGGGCGTCCGGGGGTGGGGTTTTTGGGTTTCTTCGCCAAGTAAATGACTCCCGGCTCTTGCGCTACTAAAAAAGTAGCATTATGTTTTTGCTATTAAATTAGTAGCACACATTCTGGAGAAACCCAATGTCCCTATCCCCCCGTATTGCGCCAGCTGAAGCGCCTTATGATGACGCTGTGCAAACGCAGTTTGATCGTTTGATGCCACCAGGTGTTGATCCTTTGGTTTTGTTTCGCACACTCGCCAACGACACGCGCCTGTTCTCGCGCTTTATGGGGGCGGGGCTGTTGGACAAGGGGCATTTGTCCCTCAGGGAAAGAGAACTCGCCATTGATCGCACCTGTGCTCAAACAGGCTGTGCCTATGAGTGGGGTGTGCACATCACGTTTTTCAAAGAGCAGGTTTCGCTCACCGACGAAGAGATCGATGCGCTGGCGACCAAGGCGCCGGAGGAGGGTGGCTGGAGCCCCCGAGAGGCGCTGATCCTGAAGCTGATGGACGCGCTGCATCAAACTGCCCGAATAGACGACGAACTCTGGGCTGCGCTCCGGTCAGAATTTAAAGAGATGCAACTGCTCGAGCTCATTATGCTGGCAGGCTTCTATCACACGGTGGCCTATCTCTGTAACGGGCTCGACCTGCCGCTGGAACCTTATGGTGCACCGCTTCCGCGAGTCTAGATTTTCCAAAAAGGAGGCGACAAGATGAGCTTTCCAGATGGGAAAGGGATTCATTGTGTCGCCAGTTGCAGAAGTTGAGCGTGTTCTGAAACGTGCCGCGACGGGAATTCCCAAAGCGAAGGCAAAAGAGCGGGCTTTCTTCATGAAGGTGCAGATGCCATTGCTTGGACTGACCGTACCGCAGCAGCGGAAGCTCGCGAAGCGGGGATATTCTTTCTCGGACGCTCCAGTTCTAGAGCTGGCGGAGGTTTGGACGGAAATCTGGCATAGTGCGGAGACCCATGAAGGCAAAATGCAAGCGGGGCTAGCGCTGGAACAGTTTGCGCCCGCGCTTGAATTTGACGCCAGGTGGGCGCTAGTCCAAGACTGGTGTTCGACGCTTAACTGCTGGGACCAATCCGACACGTTATCAGCTCATGTGGCGCGTGCGCTTGAAGAAAAGCCCAAAATGGTCTGGCCTGTCATGCAGGCTTGGAACAATGATGCTGATTCCTGGAAGCGGCGCCAGTCGGTTGTGGGGCTTTTCTTTTACACCCGCTTCCGGGTGAAGTGTCCGCCCGTCGCACGGTCGCTCAAATTGATTACCGCGTTGCTCGGCGACAAAGACTATTATGTTCAGAAGGGGGTCGGCTGGGCATTGCGCGAAGCCTACAATGCCTATCCCGAGCAGACATTTCGCTATTTGAAGAAGCATGCAGGCGCGATCCATCCGGATGCGTTCTCGGCAGCAATGGAGAAAATGTCTGTCGAAGAGAAAGCTGAGATCAAAAAAATCCGCAAATCTGTTCGGGGGCGTTAGTGGGGCGCGAGGCTAGGGCTTGCCGTACCCTCCGCCACCCGGTGTCTCGATGATGATGGTGTCGTCTGTTTGCACGTCACTTTCTGCGAGGCTGTCCAATTCCTCAAGGCTGCCATCTTTTCGCAATAGGATGTTGTGCCCAAGCGCTGCGTTGTGGCCATCATCTAGACCCGTAGGCGCAATCTGCCGATGGGTAGAGAGAATAGAGACATGCATAGGTTCGCGGAACCGGATGGCGCGATGTACGCCGTCGCCACCTTTGTGTTTTCCGGCGCCGCCGGTGCCCGAACGGATAGAAAAATCATCCAGCACCACAGGAAAGCGCCATTCCAGAATTTCCGGATCGGTGAGCCGTGAGTTCGTCATATGGGTGTGCACCGCGTCTGCACCGTCAAAGGTGGGGCCCGCTCCAGCTCCGCCGCAGATGGTTTCGTAATATTGATAGGAACCGTTTCCGAAGGTGAGGTTGTTCATGGTGCCCTGGGCGGCGGCCATGGCGCCAAGGGCTCCAAACAGAGCGTCGGTCACGGCCTGGCTGGTTTCCACATTGCCGCCGACCACCGCTGCCGGATAGGTCGGGTTCAACATGGACCCTTCAGGAATGATGAGGGTGAGCGGTTTGAGACAGCCATCGTTTAGGGGGATGTCATCATCGACCATGCAGCGGAATACATAGAGGACGGCGGCACGGCAAACCGAGGCGGGGGCATTCAGATTGTTTGGCCGGACAGCGCTTGTACCTGAAAAGTCGACAGTGGCGGACCGCGTTTTCTTGTCGACCGAGATGGTGACTTTGATGACAGACCCGTCGTCCATCCTTTGTTCAAAACTACTGTCGGAAAGAGTGTCGATGATGCGTCGGACGCTTTCCTCCGCATTGTCCTGAACATGGCCCATATAGGCGTTCACAACATCGAGCCCGTACTGCTCAACCATCTTTCGCAGTTCTTGCGCACCTTTTTCACAGGCTGCTGCCTTGGCGCGGAGGTCAGCAATATTCTGATCCGGATTGCGTGCGGGATAGGGGGCGGCAGTCAGCAGATGGCGCAGGTCATCTTCGCGGAACGTGCCCTGGTCCATCAGTTTGAAATTGTCTATCAGGACACCTTCTTCTTCCACACTGGTTGAGGATGCTGGCATGGATCCAGGGGCAATGCCGCCAATGTCTGCATGATGTCCACGGGCTGCGACATAGAAGAGGCGGGTGGTTTTACTCTCATCAAAGACAGGGGCGACTACAGTAATGTCAGGCAGGTGCGTGCCCCCATTGTAAGGAGCGTTTAGAACAAAAACGTCGCCGGGCTTCATGTCCGGGTTTTGCTCAATGACAGTTTTGACGCTGGCACCCATGGACCCGAGATGCACCGGCATATGGGGGGCGTTCGACACCAGCCCGCCTGTCCGGTCAAACACAGCACAGGAGAAGTCCAGGCGTTCCTTGATGTTCACGGAATGGGCGGTTTTTTGCAGCGTGAACCCCATCTGTTCTGCGATGGACATGAACAGATTGTTGAAGATTTCCAGCATTACAGGGTCGGCCTGCGTGCCGATGGCGTGTCGGGTGGCGCGGGCTGCTGTGCGTGTGAGAACCATATGGTTCAAGTTGGTAATCTCCGCGCGCCATCCATCTTCGACAACGATGGTGGCTGTCGGCTCGATGATGAGGCAGGGACCGCTTAGCTTGTCGGCGGGTCGCAAGGTATCGCGGAGATAGACCGGTGCTTCATGCCATTCGCCTTGTGAAAAGAAGCGCGTTGTTTGATCCGGGGTTGCGGTTCCCTCTCTTGCGGCAAATTGCGGTGGGTGCTCGTCAACACCTGTCTCTTTGCCGATGGCCTCAACCGAGATGGCTTCGACAATGATGTTGCGACCAGTATCAAAAAAGCCAAACTGAAGTTGATGTGCGTTCTCGAATGCCTTGCGCATGTCGGTTGCGTCATGGTCAAGGATGAGGGCAGTGTCTGTGCCCTCATAGCGTAGGTGTAGGCGTGTCACTGTCTCAATCTGGTCAGTGACTAGCCCTTGTTCTTGAAGTTCCTCACGGCTTGCTGTTGCAAGGCGGTCTTCCATGGTCTCAAAGTTTGCCCAGAAAGCCCTGTCGAGGTGCTTTTCGATGGCTTCTTCGCGGGTTGCACGAATGCTTGCCAAACCCATTCCATAGGCAGAGAGAATGCCGGAGAAGGGATGAAAATGGATGCTCTTCATGCCTAAGGCATCTGCGACGAGACAGGCATGCTGGCCACCAGCACCACCGAAACAGGCCAGGGCATAAGTGGTCACATCATAACCGCGCTGAACGGAGATTTTTTTGATCGCCTGGGCCATGTTTTCAACAGCGATGGCGAGATAACCGTCGGCCATCTCTTCTGCTGACTGCCCGGCAATGGCGGTTGCCTGATCTGCGAACCCCTGGAGGGCGGCCTCTCTATCGAGGGGCATGTCTGCATGAGGACCAAAGACTTTTGGGAAATGTTCAGGGATAAGCTTTCCGAGAGCAACATTGGCGTCGGTTACCGTCAGCGGCCCGCCACGGCGATAGCTTGCGGGTCCGGGATCTGCACCAGCACTATGGGGGCCGGCTCTGAACCGCGCGCCGTCAAAAGTAAGGATGGAGCCTCCACCTGCAGCGACTGTATGGATTTGCATCATCGGTGCGCGGAGGCGGACACCGGCCACCTCTGTTTCAAAGGTGCGCTCCAACGTGCCGTCATAGTGGCAGACGTCTGTTGATGTGCCGCCCATGTCAAAGCTGATGATCTTGTCGAAACCTGCCAGCGCAGCTGTTTCAACGGCGCCGATCACGCCACCAGCGGGGCCGGAGAGGATGGCGTCTTTCCCCTGAAAGAGAGAGGCGTCTGTCAATCCGCCGGAGCTTTGCATGAATAGAAGTTTTGTTTTTGAGCTGTCACTTTGGGCATTTAGTTCGCCAGCAACCTGGTTCACATAACGTCGGAGAATGGGGGAGAGATAGGCATCCACAACGGTGGTGTCACCACGCCCGACAAATTTCATGAGGGGGCTTACCTCATGACTGACGGAGACCTGCGTGAACCCGATCTCTTTGGCAATTTTTGCGGCCTGTTGTTCATGATCATGAAAGCGGTAGCCATGCATGAAGCAGATAGCGACGGAACGAATGCCTGCATCATAGGCGCGCTGAAGTGCTTCACGAGTCTCGTGGGCGTTGAGCGGTTGCCAGACGGCTCCCTCAGCCGAAACGCGCTCGTTTACTTCCTCGACTGCTTCAAACAGCATTGAGGGCTTGTCGATTTTCAGTTTGAAGAGCTGAGGGCGGTTCTGGTAGCCAATCTTCAGCGCGTCAGCGAAGCCTTTGGTTGTCAGAAACAGGACGCGATCACCTTTGCGCTCTAACAGCGCATTCGTGGCGACGGTGGTGCCCATCTTCACTGTGCCAACCAGGTCAGAAGGGAGCGGTGTGGCTGGGGCTACTTTCAGAAGATCTCTTATGCCTTGAATTGCGGCATCTTGATATTGTTCTGGGTTTTCAGATAGGAGCTTGTGCGCGACCAATTCCCCTGATGGCGTTCGCGCTACGATATCCGTGAAGGTTCCGCCCCGGTCGATCCAGAAATCCCAATGTCTACGCTCGTTCATGGCGCGGACCCTGCCATATGTTGGCGCTTGAGAAAACATGTCGCAGCTGAAAGAAAAGGTATTCGCATCCTGTGGGATTTCCCATTAAGGTGCGCGCCATGTCGATTTGGGGAAAATTAGCCGGGGCTGCTGCCGGGCTCGCCGTAGGCGGGCCGATCGGCGCACTTGCGGGGGCTGTTGCGGGACACTTTGCTGTCGATCGCAACTTGCGAGACGATGAGGTTGTTTTCACAGTCGCGCTTATTGGACTGTCAGCCAAAATGGCCAAAGCGGACGGTGTGGTCGATCCGGCTGAGGTGAGGGCATTCGAAGAGATCCTTCAAGTGCCTGACGCCGAAAAGAAGAATGTGTCGCGCATTTATTCTATCGCGCAGCAGGATGTGGCCGGGTTTGAGGCTTACGCCACGCAGGTTGCTGGTATCTACAAAGACAAGCCTGGGGTTTTGGAAGATGTGCTGGACGGCCTCTTCCATATAGCCAAAGCCGATAATGTCATTCACGACGGTGAGCTCGCTTTTCTTCAACAGGTTGCTGACATTTTCGGTTTTTCGGAGCTGGAATATGCGCGCATCAAGGCCAGCCACCTGGGACCGGACGGAGAAGATCCTTTCCTGATCCTGGGGATCTCGGCAGATGTTTCCGACGAGGAGCTCAAATCAGCCTATAAGCGACTGGTCCGAGAAAACCATCCGGACATGATGATCGCGCGTGGTGTGCCGGAAGAGTTTCACCACCTTGCGGAAGAAAAAATCAAATCGATCAACACCGCTTATGAGCGGATCGCCAAAGACCGAAACCTGTAGCGACAAAGACTGGACAATCGGGTGGACAAGAAAATGAAAAACAGCAAAGCCAACCGATCTTCCCTCAAAATAGCACAAGAGCGGTCGAAAAGTCTCTGGACAAGATTGATACGGGTGATGCCGACATGACCCGTGAACACACCGCTTTTATGGTCCTGATCAACCTCATCTGGGGCTTTGCGCTGGTCGCCGGCAAGGTCAGTCTTGAACATTTCCCGCCCTTCCTGTTTGCCGGCATTCGATTTGCCTTGATCGTGCTGGTGCTGTTTCCGTTCCTGCGGATTCTTAAAGGACGGATGCGGGACGTCATCATTATTTCGCTCTGCGCGGGACCGCTCGGGTTTGGTTTTTTCTTTCTGGGGCTTGCGGCGGCGGATGCTTCCGTGGTTGCCATTGTGACCCAATTGGCTGTGCCCATTTCTGCAGTCATGTCGGTCCTGTTTCTTAAAGAACAGATCTATTGGCGGCGCTGGCTCGGCATTTCGCTTGCCTTTGCTGGTGTAATGATCATGAGTTTTGACCCCGCTGTGTTCAGTTTCTTAACAGGAATTCTTTTGGTTGCGGCGTCTGCCTTTGTGGGGTCGATCGGGACGATCTTCCAGCGACAGATCAAAGATGTGGGTGTGTTCGAACTGCAGGCATGGGTGGCGTTGATTGCCGCGCCGTTCCTGCTGGGGGCGTCCTTCGCTTTTGAGAGCAATCATCTTGAGATCATTGAAAGCGCCAGTCTGCTGGCCTGGTCAGGTATCTTCTATGTGGCCTTTGCCTCTAGCCTGGTGGGACACGCTGGCATTTATTACCTGCTTCAGCGCTATGAGGTTTCCCAAACCGCTCCTCTGACGCTGCTTGCGCCGATTTTCACCGTCCTATTCGGTGTGACATTGCTTGGAGACGAGTTGACCCTCAGAATGGCCCTTGGCGGTCTGGTGTCCCTGGTGGGCGTCTTGATCGTGAATATTCGTCAGGCCCGAAAAGAAGAACCCTTCGTTGATGTCGATCCTCGATAAGATCCAGTCCGTGCCATCGCCCAACCATAATGAACGGGTTGGTGGCGCCGCCGATATGCTGCTCCTGCATTATACGGGCATGGAGACCGGCGAGGGTGCGTTGGAGCGCCTGTGTGATCCGGCGGCGCAGGTCAGTGCGCACTACCTGGTGTTCGAGGATGGTCGCATTGTCTGCATGGTCGACGAAGGCCGACGCGCTTGGCATGCGGGTGTGGCGAGCTGGGCGGGCGAGGCGGACATTAACAGCCGGTCGATTGGGATCGAGATCGTTAATCCTGGTCACGAACTTGGCTATCCGGATTTCCCTGATGCGCAGATCGAGGCTGTGACGGCGCTTGCCGGCGACATTGTCAGTCGACGTGATATCGCGGCAGTGCGGGTGCTAGCCCATTCAGATGTGGCGCCGGACCGCAAAGCAGATCCCGGCGAGAAATTTCCCTGGGGCCGCCTAGCGGAGGCCGGGGTTGGTCATTGGGTGCCGCCGATTGAGCCTATGGAGGGGCCGGTGCTTGGACTAGGAGACAGAGGCGATCAGATTTCCGAGCTTCAGTTTCAACTGGCGGATTTTGGCTATGGCATCGCGGTTGATGGGTGGTTTGGCGAGGTGACCGCAAATGTTGTAACGGCGTTTCAGCGGCATTTTCGTCCGGCTCAAGTGGATGGTGCCGCAGATCTTTCAACCGTCGGCACCCTGCGTTTGTTGCGAGATGCGCGCTGAGCTAAGTCTGCTCGACAAATCCAGTTTCCAGGCGTATTTCTACCCTTGGTCAGATGGCCGGATGACCGCTGCGGCTTTGTTCACAGAGGAAAGTCCGGGCTCCACGGAAGCGCGGTGCCGGGTAACGCCCGGCGAGGGCGACCTCAGGGAAAGTGCCACAGAAAGCAAACCGCCTGGACTTTGGTCGAGGTAAGGGTGAAAGGGTGCGGTAAGAGCGCACCGCTGTCCTGGCAACAGGACGGGCAGGGTAAACCCCACCGGGAGCAAAACCAAATAGGGATGGTGGACGGTTTTCGGATCGTCAGGTCAGTTTCCGGATTGCCATCCGGGTTGGTTGCACGAGGCGGTCGGCGACGGCCGTCCCAGATGAATGGTCATCGGTCGAGATCTTCGGATTTCGGGATACAGAACCCGGCTTATAGGCCATCTGACCTTATTCCTCAGCACTATCAGTGGTGGGTGTGAAAGCCAGGACCCAAGATGTCGTGTTGGTGATGCTGGTTTAGTCAAATGTTCCTTATTTGTTCTTAAGTAGAGAGGTGAATAGAGCACGGCGACGAGCAGTCAAAATCCCGCTCAAACCCAAGGTTTGACTAGTCTATCCCGTTGACCCCCATGGTATCCCATGGTATCCCATGATGTCCCGGGATAGAGGCAGGCCGGCCCAGATGCGGCCCATATTGGGAGGGTCGGACCTCTTTCACGGGACTGAATTCGATCAGGTGGTCGCATTCATTTGTGTCGGGTACGGGGGACTTGCGGGACATGTTGTCGTTCCGGGGAACATTCACAAACAAGATCGATGCGAAAGGGCGCATCTCTGTTCCGGCTAAGTTCCGGTCGGTGACGGCTGCCCAGGAATTCGCAGGTATCATTTGTTTTCCCTCCCTTATTGATCCCTGCATTGAAGGGGGCGGCCCGGATCTCGAAGCTGAGATCGACACCATGTTGAGCCGGCTCGATCCCTTCTCCCGCGAACGCAATGTGCTTGCGAACATGCTCAAAGCACAATCTGCTGAACTCATGTTTGATGCCGATGGCCGAGTGAGCCTGCCGGAGATGCTGACATCGAAGGCTGGGATCACGGACCACGTGACCTTTGTTGGGCTTGGCAACAAGTTCCAGCTATGGGAGCCCAAGGCTTATGAGGCCTATCTTGCGGAGGCTATGGCTGAAGCAAGTGGCCATGGCGGGTTGCTCAAAAGCCCTCACGCACCACCTGGACCTCCTTCTTCTACAGGGGGCGGTTCGTGACACAGGCACCGGCAGTCTCCCCCCATTTTCCGGTGATGCTGGCTGAAGTGCTGGATGTGCTCGCGCCCAAAGATGGTGCTCTTTATGTCGACGGAACGTTTGGCGCAGGCGGTTATACCCGCGCGCTATTAACTGCGGCGGACTGTTCCGTTCTTGCGGTTGATCGCGACCCAACGGCGATTGATCGCGGTCGTGAGATGGAGCGGGAGTTTGATGGCCGCCTTACACTTCTGCATGGCTGCTTTGGCGATATGGCGACGCTCGTTACCCCGGTGCTGAATGAGCGCTCCCTTGGCGGTGTAGACGGTGTGACGCTGGATGTTGGTGTGTCCTCTATGCAGCTTGATCAGGCCGAGCGTGGATTTTCATTTCAGAGTTCGGGGCCCCTTGATATGCGCATGGCGCGGGAAGGGGTGTCGGCTGCCGATGTTGTCAATGAGTTTGACGAAGCAGATATCGCGTCGATCATCTGGATCTATGGTGAAGAGAAGCGGTCGCGCGCGGTAGCAAAGGCAATTGTTGCGCGGCGGCTTGAAAAGAAGTTCGAGACCACCGCAGAGCTTGCGGAGTTGATCGCTGATGTGATGGGGCCACGCGCGAGGGCAGAAAAGGTGCACCCAGCGACGCGAACCTTCCAGGGGCTTCGTATTTTTATCAATGATGAGCTGGGTGAGCTCGCCCGGGGTCTTGCTGCTGCTGAAGGCTTACTGAGTGCGGGAGGACGGCTTGCAGTTGTTGCGTTCCATTCGCTCGAAGACAGATTGGTTAAGCGGTTCCTGACGGAGCGCACCGGCAAAAGTGGGCGCCCGTCGCGTCATCTGCCCGAAGCACTTGATGGTCCGGCACCGTCATTTGAGCAAGTCACGCGGGGCGCGCTCAAGGCAAGCAAGTCAGAAATTGACATTAATCCTCGTTCTCGGTCTGCGCGGCTGCGCGGCGCTGAGCGGACAGAGGCCCCTGCATTTCCTTTTGATCCAGACGCGCTCGGTATGAAGCGTTTCGCTGCCTTGCAGGGAGATCTCCTATGATCCGTCTATTCAATGTTCTGTCCGTCGTGCTTGTGGTTGCTGTCTCCATCGGACTCTACAACCTCAAATACAAAGTCGAGGAGCAGGAGCGTGTCAAAGCAGCGCTTGCGCAGGAAATTCTGAATGAGCAGGACGCTGTGCGTATCTTGCGCGCGGAATGGAGCTATCTGACCCAGCCAGAGCGGTTGCAGTCGTTGGCGGAGCGTCATCTTGACCTGGCACCGCTCACGGCGGCGCAAATCGCGACCTTTGAAGATCTGCCGATGCCACCGCGTGAGGAAGATCTCTTTGGTCCCAATGGTCGTCGCGCGCTTGGCGGGTATGCAGGAGCTGCGCCGCAATCTGGTTCTGAGGTGCGCTGATGGTTGGTCGGTCAAAACAAGGCCAAACCGAGAATGCCGCTCCGCGCCTTGGGCATGACCTGATTGCTCGTCCTCGATTTGCAGCGCCGCGGAACAAGAAGGCACCCGAGGCCACGCGTCTTGATAGTGGTCGGCGCCGTATTTTCTTAACGGTCGTCATGTTCGCATTGGCCTTTACGATTGTGGCTGGACGATTGGTGATGCTCGGCATGGCGCCTGGCGGCGGTGAGCGGCTGGTAGCTTCGACCCATGAGGCAGGCCCTGCGCAAAGACGTGACATTGTTGATCGCAATGGCGAAGTGATGGCGACAGACATCATTACGGCCTCTTTATATGCTGATGCGCGCAAGGTGATGGACGCCCAAGAAACTGCACGTCTTCTGGCGCAAGCCTTGCCAGATCTCGATCAAGGTGCACTTGAGGAGAAGCTTTCAAGCAACAGAGCGTTTGTGTGGCTCAAGCGTGATATGACGCCGCGCGAGCAGGTGGCCGTTCATAATCTTGGTCAGCCTGGCCTCGCATTTCAGCGTGAGCAAAAACGAGTTTATCCAAATGGCCGTGTCGCCGCTCATGTGCTGGGCGGGGTTGATATTGACAATCGCGGTATTGCCGGCATCGAACATTACATCGAGCGGTCTGAGATTGTGTCGGGCGAACCGCTCGTTCTTTCTCTGGATCTGCGTGTTCAGCATGCGCTGCAAACAGAATTGCAGATTGCAGTTGATGAATTCAGCGCGATTGGCGCAACCGGAGTTGTTCTGGATGTTGACACGGGCGAGGTCATCGCGATGGCGTCCCTGCCTGACTTTGATGCAAACGATCCTGGCTCCGCGTCCAGTCGTGCGCGGTTCAATGCTGCCACGCTTGGCGTTTATGAAATGGGATCAACCTTCAAGGCCTTCAGCGTCGCAGCGGCACTGAATTCTGGTCGGGTGCAACTCTCGACACAATATGACGCCCGCGAGCCTATTCGGGTTTCCCGTTTCACGATCAATGACTATCACGCGCAGAAACGGTTTCTGAGCGTGCCGGAACTTTTTATGCACTCGTCCAATATTGGCACCGCAAAAATGGTGTTGGAGCTCGGACGAGAGGAGCATCGCAGCTTTCTTGGCGAGCTGGGATTGTTGACCCGGACTGATATTGAACTTCCAGAGTCGGGACGGCCCCTTCTCCCGAGCACTTGGACAGACGTTTCAGCGATGACCATTTCTTATGGTCATGGTCTGTCCGTGACACCGCTTCAGGTTGTGGCTGCAAATGCGGCTTTGGTAAATGGCGGATTTGGCGTTCAGCCAACATTCCTTCGTCGGGATAATGCTGGTGAGCGGGCGCGCGTTCTCTCATCCGACACAAGCGATGCCATGCGGGCGCTTTATCGACTGGTTGTTGAGCGCGGGACAGGCCGAAGTGCGGACGTTGCGGGCTATCCGGTGATGGGGAAAACGGGCACGGCGGAAAAGGCGCGGGCTGGCGGTTATGCGCGCAATGCATTGCTCACATCCTTCCTTAGTGCGTTTCCGGCTAATGACCCGAAATACGCCATGCTGATCATGTTTGATGAGCCGCAGGCCACGGAGAATACTTACGGCTATGCAACAGCTGGATGGAATGCAGCGCCGGTGACATCCCGTGTTGTTCAGCGCATTGCGCCGATCCTGGGGTTGCGCCCGGTTCAATCCTGGACCTCTCCGGTCCAATCCGCATCCTTTGCGACGGCGGAGTAGGGCGATGGAACTTCAAGCGCTTGTTGGTCCAAAAACAGTGCTTCCCGCCAATGCCGGGACGATCAATATCGCTGGGCTGACGGCAGATAGTCGTGAAGTGAGGGCGGGCTTTCTGTTTGCTGCACTGCCCGGCGTGCAGGCTGACGGTGCGAAATTTATTCCTGCGGCGATCAAGGCTGGCGCTGCTGCAATTCTTGCTGAGCCCGATGTCACTTCTGACGCTGATGTGCCAGTGATCAATGATCGCAATCCGCGGCGCAGGCTGGCGATGCTCGCAGCTCAATTTTACGGGTCGCAGCCCGACACTGTTGCTGCCGTCACAGGGACCAATGGAAAAACATCGGTTGCCACTTTTGTTCGTGAGATCTGGGCCTCTCTTGGTTTGCGGTCTGCAAGCCTTGGCACTGTCGGTGTGGTGGGGCCTGCAGGCGTTCGACCTTTGGCGCATACGACGCCGGATCCGGTGCGGCTTCACTCTGAAATTGCGCAGCTTGCGGGAGAGCGTGTTACCCATCTGGCGCTTGAGGCATCCAGTCATGGCTTGGCGCAGTACAGATTGGATGGCGTGCGGGTGAGCGCTAGCGCCTTTACCAATCTCACCCGAGATCACCTCGATTACCATGCGAATTTCGATGACTATCTCTACGCCAAGATGCGCCTTTTTGGTGAAGTGATGGATCCTGGCGGTGTCGCTGTGATCAATGTGGACGCGGATTTTGCGCAAGAGTTCGAAGCGATCTCCTGGGCGCGCGGGCATCAGATCGTCGCCGTCGGCCGCAAAGGTCGGGACATCTGCCTTGCTGGCGTACAGCCGGGACCCCGTGGTCAGGTGCTCCAGATTGTTCATGGCGGCGCGCACTATGAAGTTATGTTGCCGCTTGTTGGGCAGTTTCAAGCTTCCAACGCGCTTGTCGCTGCAGGGCTCGTGATCGGGTGTGGCGGAGATGCCGAGCAGACTTTCCGGGCGCTCGAAAATCTCAAAGGGGCGAAAGGGCGCCTTGAAGAAGTGGCGCATCTTGCCAGTGGAGCGACGGTTTTCATTGACTATGCTCACACGCCAGACGCACTGGAGACTGCCCTGGAGGCAGTGCGACCTCATGTAAGTGGAAAGCTGATTGTGGTGTTTGGGTGCGGTGGCGACCGGGATGCCGGCAAACGCCCTCAAATGGGCAAAATTGCGTCGCAATCGGCTGATATCACCATCGTGACGGATGACAATCCCCGGTCGGAAGAGGCGGCGGCGATCCGCCAAGAAGTGCTCGCTGGCGCTAACGGGCTGCGTGAAGTCGGTGACCGGGCGCTTGCGATCTCCGAGGCAGTGTCTCTTCTTCAAGGAGGAGATTGTCTGGTGGTGGCCGGCAAGGGGCATGAAACCGGCCAGATTGTCGGAGACAAGGTTCTGCCTTTCTCAGATCATGAGGCAGTTGCGACGGCAGTGAGTGCTATTGAAGCGGGTTCGAGGGACATGAGTGTATGAGTGAAGCTCTTTGGACATCGACAGATGCAGCCCTTGCCACTGACGGCTCGGTGAAAAGTGAGTGGTCTGCTGTTGGTGTGTCCATTGATACCCGCACGCTGGATCTTGGTGATCTGTTCGTTGCTTTGATCGGCGACAATTCCGACGGTCATGCGCATGTGAAAGATGCCTTGGCCAAGGGCGCGGCGGCAGCCATGGTCTCTGGCCCTTGCGAAGGTGTGTCAGACGAAGGACTTCTTGTCGTTAAAGACACACTGAGTGGTTTGCAAGCGCTGGGCCGCGCCGCCCGTGCACGGACGGATGCCAAAATTGTTGCTGTGACCGGGAGTGTCGGCAAGACCAGCACGAAAGATGCGTTGCGCTCGATCCTTGAAGCACAGGGTCGGACCCATGGGTCGGTTGCATCCTACAATAATCATTGGGGCGTGCCGCTCACGCTGGCGCGCATGCCAGCCGATACCGAGTGGGGTATCTTCGAAATTGGCATGAACCACGCACATGAGATCACGCCGCTTAGCCAGATGGTTCAGCCAGATGTGGCGATTGTGACGACGGTAGAACCGGTGCACCTCGCGAACTTTGACAGTGTTGAAGATATTGCTGACGCAAAGGCGGAAATCTTTGACGGGTTAAAGCGAGGCGGCACAGCCGTTCTGAACGCCGACAACCCGCATTTCGATAGGCTCAAGTCCAGAGCTTTGGCTGCGGGTGCCGGGAGAGTAATCGCATTTGGGAAATCAGACTTTGCGGATGCCCGGCTGGAAAAAGTTGCGCTGCATGCGTCTTGCTCTTGTGTCTCCGCTTCTATCTGTGGTGAAGCGATCACCTATAAGCTTGGTATCCCTGGTGAGCACCACGTGATGAACTCACTGGCCATCCTTGCATCGATCCATGCGCTGGGCGCAGATCTTGCCCTCGCAGCAATGACATTAGCGACGTTGGGTGCGCCCAAAGGGCGGGGCGAGCGCCATACTGTTGACGCTGGAGACCGGCAGTTTGTCGTTGTCGACGAAAGCTATAACGCCAATCCGGCTTCTATGAGAGCGGCCATCACAACTCTTGGGGCGGCAGAGGTCAAGGGGTCTGGACGGCGCATTGCGGTGCTGGGCGACATGCTTGAGCTTGGCGAAGACGAGGTATCCATGCACCGGGGTCTTGCCGGGCCTTTGGCGGAAGCGGGGATAGATCAGGTATATGCCTGCGGTCCCTTGATGAAGAATTTGTATGAAGAACTGCCTGCTGAAACTAAGGCGGGGTATGGGGAAAGTTCCAAAGCATTGTTTGATCAGGTTGCCTCACAGTTGGGGGACGGTGACGTGGTGATGATCAAGGGTTCGCTTGGATCACGAATGGGGTTGATTGTGGATGGGCTCCTGGCGCTTCACAACAAGCAAGATACGTCGACAGGCGTAGGGGAATGAGACATGTTGTTTGATCTTTTGGTTCAATATGCAGACCAGGTTCCAGGCCTGAATGTGTTTCGCTACATCACGTTTCGAACAGGCGGTGCAACCGTCACCGCGCTTCTGGTTTCGTTTTTGTTTGGACCTGCTGTTATTCGCGCCCTACGTGCGCGGCAATCTCAAGGCCAGCCCATTCGCGAAGATGGTCCTGAGGGTCACTTGCTCACCAAAAAAGGCACGCCCACCATGGGGGGGTTTTTGATCCTGCTGGGGCTGGTGCCGTCTGTTCTACTTTGGGCTGATCTCAGTAACCCCTATGTCTGGATTGTTCTGCTTGTCACGCTTGGGTTTGGCGCGGTCGGGTTTGCTGACGACTATTTGAAAGTGTCCAAGGCATCGAGTGATGGCGTGCCGGGTCGCCTAAAACTGGTGTTGGAAACGATTATTGCGGGTATTGCCGTTTATGCATTGCTCAATGTGGCGCCAACGGAACTCGCAACATCAGTCGCTGTTCCCTTCTTTAAGGATCTGCTGATCCCTCTTGGTGGGTTCTTCGCCATCTTTGCCGTTCTGGTGATTGTGGGAGCTTCGAATGCGGTCAATCTGACCGACGGGCTTGACGGTCTGGCGATTGTGCCCGTGATGATCGCCGCGGCAAGCTTTGGTTTCATTTCCTATCTCGTCGGCAATGCTGTCTTCTCTGACTATCTGCAGATCCATTTTGTGCCTGGCACTGGAGAGCTTGCCGTTTTCTGCGGTGCGCTCTTAGGCGCTGGACTGGGTTTTCTTTGGTACAACGCGCCGCCTGCATCTGTCTTTATGGGTGACACAGGGTCTCTAGCGTTGGGTGGGGCGCTTGGATCAATCGCTGTTGTGGCGAAGCATGAGCTGGTTCTCGTCATCATTGGCGGTCTATTCGTGCTCGAAGCTGTGTCTGTCATTGTGCAGGTCGCGAGCTTCAAGCTTACGGGCAAGCGCGTCTTCCGCATGGCGCCGCTGCATCACCATTTCGAGAAGAAGGGCTGGGCGGAACCCACCATTGTTATTCGTTTTTGGATCATCTCCGGTGTATTGGCGATGATCGGTCTGTCCACGTTGAAGCTGAGGTAGTCTCGGAGTGATCGCGGCGCGCGCATATAAAGACCGAAAGGTCGCGGTTTATGGCCTGGGTGCCTCCGGGTTTGCGGTGTCGCGCGCGCTTGTTGAAGGTGGTGCAGAGGTAACTGTCTGGGACGATGGAGAAGCGCAGCGGGCAAAAGCTGAAGCTGCTGGTCTTTCAATTTCTGACCCTTGTGTCGATGGATTGGAAGGGTATGCCGCACTCATTCTAGCGCCCGGTATCCCACTTACCCATCCGGAGCCGCATGCGGTTGTTAAGCTTGCACAGGCTTCTGGTGTGCCGGTGCTGGGTGATATCGAGCTCTTCCAGAATGAAGTGCGTGCCCTTAATCCGGATGCCAAAATTGTCGCGGTTACCGGCACGAATGGTAAGTCCACAACAACCGCCTTGATCGGACATATGATCACAGCCAATGGGCGGCGCGCAGAAGTTGGCGGAAATATCGGTAAGGCTGTCTTCGATCTTGATCCTCCGCGCTCTGACACGGTGTATGTGATTGAAGTTTCGTCGTACCAAATCGATCTTGCGCCGACGCTCCACCCGGACATTGGTGTGCTCCTTAACATCACGCCTGATCATATAGACCGTCATGGAACATTGGAGCATTACGCTTCAGTCAAGGCTCGTCTATTCCAGTTTCAGGAAGCGGGGGATGTAGCCGTCATCGGCGTTGATGGTGAGCTCACATCTGAGATTTGTTCGGCTCTCTGTGGCAAACGAGCAGCGGAGCTTGTTCCTGTGTCCACGTCTAAGTCTCTTAGCCGCGGCGTGTGCGTTCTGGATAGTGTGCTCTATGACAGCGGATCTGGAAAGACGGATCGTGTTGGTGACTTGAAAGAGCTGAAGACACTGGCGGGCATCCACAATTGGCAAAATGCGGCGTCGGCCTATGCGGTTGGCCGGGCTCTAGGGTTCGCTTCTGATCGTATTTTGCATTCCTTCCGGTCTTTTCCTGGTCTTGCCCATCGTATGGAAATCATCGCGGAGATCGATGGTGTCCTGTTCGTGAATGACAGCAAGGCAACCAATGCCGAGGCTGCCGGGAAAGCGCTTGGTGCTTATGATTCCATATACTGGATTGCCGGTGGCGTACCGAAGGAGGGCGGGATTGGCCCGTTGTCGCCGTTCTTTTCTCGTATTGAAAAGGCGTATCTCATCGGAGAGGCTGCTGATGCCTTTGGTGCGTCGCTAGAGGGTGAGGTGCAGCATGTATCCGTGGGGGCTCTGGATGCGGCGGTCGCTGCGGCGGTGCGCGACGCTGTGAGCGCATCGCGTGATGGACGCCCTGGTGTTGTTCTTCTTTCACCGGCTTGCGCCTCGTTTGATCAGTTTAAAAACTTTGAAGCGCGCGGCGAGGCATTTCGCGACATGGTGCATGCTGCGCTCAAAGCTGTCGGTAATGGGGGAGAAGCCGCATGATCCGCCTTTCCCGTGCCAATCGATCTGCTTTGTCAGAATGGTGGTGGACCATTGACCGCTGGACGGTTGTTGCCATCCTGGCGCTTGTGGCGCTCGGCATCATCCTGACACTGGCTGCAAGCCCAGCTGTGGCAAACCGTCTTTCTCTCAACTCTTTTCATTTTGTCTATCGCCAGGCTGTGTTTCTGGTGCCTGCTCTCATTCTGATTTTTGGCATTTCCTTCTTCACGACGAAGCAGGTGCGTCGTTTAGCTGTTGTCGTGTTTTTTGGCGGCTTGTTGTTGATGGGCGGAACGTTGCTGATCGGTCCGGAAATTAAGGGGGCAACCCGCTGGTTGCCGCTCGGTCGGTTTTCATTGCAACCCTCTGAGTTTGTGAAGCCGGCCTTTGTCGTGCTGGTGGCGTGGATGTTTGCCGAAGGTGCGCGCAGCAAAGCGGTGCCAGGTATGACGCTCGCCTTTGTACTCTATGCTTTCTTTATCGGACTTCTCGTTCTGCAGCCGGATTTCGGACAGGCGACACTTGTCACGCTGGTGTTCGGCGGTCTGTTGTTCATGGTGGGGATTTCTTGGTTCTGGATTATTGGTCTGGGTGCCGTAGGCTTGGGTGGCGCGATCGCTGCCTATCAATTTGTTCCCCACGTTGCCAGCCGGGTAGACCGGTTTATGGATCCAGCCTCGGGCGACACCTACCAGATCGACCGCGCGATGGAGGCGGTTCAGGCCGGTGGTTTGCTGGGCAGGGGGCCGGGTGAAGGTGCAGTGAAACTCATTCTGCCTGATGCGCATACAGATTTCATCTTTGCGGTAGCTGCTGAAGAATTTGGTGTGCTGGCTGGCATCCTCATTATCGGGCTGTTTAGCTTCATTGTTATTCGCACGCTTTTGCGGGCGCTTGATGAAACGGACCTGTTTGTACAGCTCGCCGTTTCTGGCCTCACGCTGTTGATTGGGGCGCAGGCGCTGATCAATCTGGCAGTGAACCTCAATTTGATGCCTGCTAAGGGCATGACGCTTCCCTTTATTTCCTATGGCGGCTCCTCTCTTCTGGCGCTTGCAGTTGCGACTGGCATGCTTCTCTCTCTTACCCGTCGACGGGTGCATGCTGGTGCGCAGCCTGCTGAATGGAGGGCTTACGCATGAGTGCTATGTCTACCATTCTTGCAGGCCCCGTTATGATTGCAGCTGGTGGCACGGGTGGGCACTTGTTCCCTGGGCAGGCCTTGGCGCAAGAGCTCAAGCGTCGTGGGCATTCCATTGTGCTGATCACCGATGAGCGTGTGCAGCATTTCGACCGCCTGTTTCCCGGGGCAGATATTTTCTCAGTTCCTTCGGCGACGTTCTCCGGGCCTGGACTTGCGGGGATTTTTTCCGCTACGGCGAAGATCGTGAACGGCACCAGTCAGTCTCTGGCGGTCATGGGGCGTGCCAAACCATCTGTGGTTGTGGGGTTTGGGGGATATCCAACCATGCCACCCATGCTTGCGGCCATTCTGCGCCGGATCCCCACAATCGTTCATGAGCAGAATGCAGTTCTGGGACGGGTCAACAAAGCCGTTGCGCCGTTTGTTCATGCAATTGCCTCTACTTTCCCGGCACCGAAATATTTGAAACCAGGCGCTTTGCCGAAACTGCATGTGACGGGCAATCCAGTTCGTGATGCGGTGCTGGATCAGGCAGATGTACCGTTTGCAGCAATTGGCAGCGGCCCCATACGGTTGCTGGTTTTTGGCGGGAGCCAAGGTGCTCGGGTCATGAGCGATATTGTGCCTCATGCTCTGGCGAAACTTCCCGCTGAGTTGCGTGCGCGTCTTGAGGTGACACAGCAATGCCGGGAAGAAGATCTGAGTCGCGTGGGTCAGGCCTATTCGAATGCGGATATCTCGGCCAAGCTCTCAGCGTTTTTCGATGACATGCCACGCATGATAGCAGACTCCCACCTGGTCATTGGGCGCGCGGGCGCTTCAACGGTCAGCGAACTTGCCGTCATCGGACGCCCCTCAATTCTGGTACCGCTTCCGCATTCGCTTGATCAGGATCAGAAGGCCAATGCGGAAATTCTGTCAATGGCAGGCGCTGCGACAATGATTGAGCAGGATGGTTTCACGCCAGACCTGCTTGCGGAGACGCTTTCTTCTTTGTTTTCTGATGGCGCAAAGCTGTCGACCATGGCTGCGGCTGCGAAAGCGGAAGGCAAACCGCGCGCGGTGCAATCGCTTGCAGATCTTGTTGAGCGTGTGGCCCGCAAAAAGACGGGCGGTCTGCCTTCGCCCAGTACCCAACAATCTCTTTCGGCTCCTGATGGAACGCCCGAACCTCAGGAGAAAAAGTAATGAGACCTGCCCCCCTTGATATGGGTGTGATCCATTTTGTCGGCATTGGTGGTATCGGCATGAGCGGCATCGCTGAAGTCATGCACAATCTTGGCTATTCGGTTCAGGGATCTGATGCTGCTGAGAATGCAAATGTAAAGCGGCTTCGCGGCCTGGGCATCAAGGTGATGGTCGGGCAGACCGCGGACAATCTGGGCGATGCGCAGGTTCTGGTCGTGTCCTCTGCGATCAAGTCCGACAATCCAGAGCTTATTGAAGCGCGAGCTCGCATGTTGCCTGTTGTGCGCCGTGCAGAGATGTTGGCTGAGCTTATGCGCCTCAAATCTTGCGTCGCTATTGGCGGCACTCACGGCAAGACGACAACAACGTCGCTTGTCGCTGCACTCCTAGATGCCGGTGACATTGATCCGACGGTTATTAATGGCGGGATCATCAATGCCTATGGCACCAATGCTCGTCTTGGTGACGGGGAATGGATGGTTGTTGAGGCTGATGAGAGCGATGGGACTTTCACCAAGCTTCCATCGACGATTGCGGTGGTCACTAATATTGATCCCGAGCATCTAGATCACTATGGCAGTTTCGATGGTGTGCGTGATGCCTTTGTACGTTTCATCGAGAATGTGCCGTTCTACGGATTGGCGGTTCTTTGTATCGATCATCCGGAGGTGCAGGCCTTGATGGGGCGGGTCAGCGACCGGACACTTGTGACTTATGGTACGAGCCCGCAGGCGGACGTTCGGGCATCCAATGTTCGGATGGATGGTGCGGTCACCGTGTTCAATGTGACGCTCACGGATCGGAAATCTGGAGAGACAACGACTATTGACGGATTGCGTCTCGCCATGCCTGGCCATCACAATATGCTCAATGCGCTTGCGGCGGTGGCGGTTGCCCACAGAATGGGCTTGTCCGGGGAGGCTATCGCCAAAGGGCTTGCCGGGTTTGGCGGTGTGAAGCGTCGTTTCTCTCATGCGGGTTCCTGGAATGGCGTTGAGATTTACGACGATTATGGCCACCACCCTGTTGAGATTTCAGCGGTCTTGCAGGCCGCACGGTCAGCAAGCGACGGCCGTATCATCGCCGTGGTGCAACCGCATCGCTATACGCGTCTGCGAGATCTCTTTGATGAATTCTGTTCCTGCTTCAACGATGCCGACACGGTGATTGTGTCGCCGGTCTTTGAGGCGGGTGAAAAGCCGATCGCAGGCATTAATCGCGACACGATGGTGCAAGGGCTGCAGGAGCGGGGCCACAAGCATGCGCTTGCGTTGGAGAGTGCAGAGGCGCTTCCCGGGGTGATCGCCGAACTCGCTCAACCGGGCGACATGGTTGTGTGTCTGGGGGCAGGCAATATCACCCAATGGGCGAATGCGTTGCCGGACGATCTAAAAGACTTAAGCGGGGATGCATGAGTATGACCGCCGATCATCTCATTGATGGATTGCCAGACGTCCGGGGCGAGTTGATCCCGGATGCCCCCATGGCGCCACTTACCTGGTTCCGTGTCGGCGGACCGGCTGAGGTTCTTTTCCGTCCTGCTGATGCTGAAGATCTTGCAGTTTTCCTCAAAGGCTGTCCTGCTGATGTTCCCATCACGATTGTGGGCGTGGGGTCCAACCTTCTTGTGAGAGACGGTGGTGTTGCCGGTGTGGTGATCCGCATGGGTAAGCCCTTCATGGGTATCAAGGTTTTGGATGGCCAGCGTGTACGCGCCGGGACCGCTGCGCTTGATATGGCGGTCGCGCGGACCGCTATGGAGGCTGGGATTGCCGGATTAGAATTCTTTCGCGGCATTCCCGGCTCTATCGGCGGCGCGCTCAGGATGAACGGCGGCGCCTATGAAAAAGAGACCGTGGATGTGCTCATCGAAGCTGAGGGAGTGACGCGCGCAGGCGAGCGGGTCACCTATTCGGTTGCAGATATGGGCTATAGCTATCGCCACTCAAGTGCGCCTGCGGATGTCTATTTCACGAGTGCGCTTTTCCAAGGCGCTGAAGGTGACAAAGCAGAGATTGAGCGCCGCATGAACGAGATTACAGAGCGCCGCGAAACCAGCCAGCCGATCCGTACCCGCACAGGCGGTTCAACCTTCAAAAACCCTGCAGGTCACAAGAGCTGGCAGCTGATTGATGCGGCTGGCTGTCGGGGCCTTAAGCGCGGTGGTGCGCAGGTGAGCGAGAAGCATTGCAATTTTCTCATCAATACGGGTGATGCAACGGCCAGCGATATTGAGGGCCTTGGTGAGGATGTGCGTGCGCGAGTCAAAGAAACAAGCGGTGTCACGCTCGACTGGGAGATCCGTCGTATTGGCATGACGCGGGACGAGGCATCTTCATGAGCGACTACAAACATATTGCCGTTATCAAAGGCGGTTGGTCGCCGGAACGTGAAGTGAGCCTGGTTTCCGGGCGTGATTGCGCCGACGCCCTGCGCGGAGAAGGGTTTGAGGTCACTGAGATTGACGCAGGTCGGGATCTGGCAGAGCAATTGCTCGAGGTAAAGCCTGATGCTGTCTTCAACGCACTGCATGGGCGTTGGGGCGAAGACGGTTGCGTTCAGGGCCTCCTCGAAGTTCTGGGCATTCCCTACACGCATTCAGGTGTTCGGGCCTCTGCGGTGGCGATGGATAAAGAGCAATCGAAGCATGTGTTTCGCGCGGCGGGCCTTCCTGTCGCTGAGAGCAAACTTGTAAGTCGTGAAGAAGCAGCTCGTGGCCATGTCATGGATACGCCATACGTGATCAAGCCCCATAACCAGGGTTCAAGTGTAGGGGTTTTCATCGTTCGGGAAGGTGAAAACCGGCCGCCGGCAGAACTCTCTTCGGCGAAATGGGACCTTGGCGAGGTGGTGATGGCCGAGCGCTACATTCCAGGTATGGAACTCACCTGTGCTGTGATCGGAAACCGAGTCTTAAATGTCACAGAGATCACAGCAAACACAGCTTTCTATGACTATGACGCAAAATATTCGAGTGGTGGCTCGGTTCACGTAGTGCCTGCCCGAATCAGTTCGGATATAAATAAACGTGTTCAGGACGTGACGCATGCGGCACATGATTCGCTTGGTTGCCGGGGGGTAACCAGGTCGGATTTCCGTTTCGATGAAAAGAAAGGGGAGCTCGTTCTGTTGGAGGTCAATACGCAGCCCGGCATGACGCCGACGTCGTTGGTTCCCGAACTCGCGGCGTATGAAGGAATGTCATATGGCGCGCTTGTCCGTTGGATGGTGGAGGACGCGTCATGCGATCGGTAAAGGAACAGAAAAGGCCTGCGCGCAAAGCTGCGCCGCGCCGTTCTGCGTCCGGTTCCGCACGCGGCGCAAAGACCACGCGGCGTTCCAGCACTGTTGCGCCCGGGCGTCGTCGCGCCAAAACCGGAAAATCCTTTGGCCGACGCGGACAGCGGCCGCCGAGCCGACTTTCACGCGCGTTTGAAGCTATTCGCGAGGGACGTTTGCCCAAATCGCTGGTGGGTGTTGCAAGCGCAGGCTTTGTTGGCGCCGCAGCGCTTTATGGTCTTGCGGTCGGCGGGCATATCACTGCTGCCGGCGCTTATGTTGCCGACCAGGCGAGCGCATCTGTTGCCTGGGTCGGGTTTGGTGTTGATGAGGTGACTGTTGCAGGGCGTGAGCGGACGACCAGAGCGGATGTCCTCGCGGCTCTTCAAGTGGAGCAAGGCCAGGTCATTTTCAGTGTTGATCTGGAAAGTGCGCGCGAAAATCTGCTGCGCCTCGACTGGATCGCGGATGCCACGGTTACGCGCATTTTGCCTGACCGTGTGCATGTTGAGCTTGTGGAGCGCCGTCCGTTTGCTGTTTGGCAACGGGGTGGGCGGCTTGCTGTAATTGATGCGCAAGGGCGTCCTATCACCGAGGATGGTGTGGAAGGCTATGGCCATTTGCCGTTGGTCGTCGGGCATGGGGCTGCGCGTGAGGCAGAAGGTTTCACACAAGTTGTTGCTGCTTGGCCAGAGCTGCAAGCGCGGGTTCGTGCTTATGTGCGTGTTGGTGACCGCCGCTGGAACTTGCGTCTAGAAAACGGTGTTGATGTTCTTTTGCCGGAAGTGGGCGTGAGCGAAGCACTTGCTGAACTGGTCGCCATCGATGAATCACAACGAGTGTTGGCGCGGGATATTGACGCGATTGACGTGCGCCTGCCGGATCGCTTTACCGTTCGATTGAGTCCTGATGCAGCGGCGCGACGCGATGCTGTTACCCAAGAGTGGGGTCGTTCTTCGCAGGAGGATGACACATGAATATGGGACTTGGCGCAAAAGGATTGCAGGGCAAGCCGATCAGTGCTGGACGGCCAGGGATTGTTGCTGCGCTTGATGTCGGTTCAAACAAGATTGCCTGCTTTATCGCCAAGATTGAGCCCGGCAAGCTTGCTAATGGCCTGTCGCCTATGCGGATCATTGGGATTGGGCATCAGGTCTCCCGTGGTGTGCGCGGTGGTGCCATTGTGGATATGGATGCAGCCGAAGAGGCGATCCGCGTTGCGGTGGATGCAGCTGAACGTATGGCGGGCGCCACGGTACGGGATGTTCTTGTAACTGTCGCCTGTGGGGAGCCTAAGAGCCAGACCATTGCGGTTCAGGCACCTATTCCGTCTCGAGAAGTGCAGGATGACGACCTCACGCGCCTGGTTGCGTTTGGCCAAAGCAAATATATGCCGGAAGGCCGGGATGTATTGCACGCCATTCCGATCAATTATTCGGTTGATGACAATCGTGGCATTCGCGATCCCCGCGGCATGTTCGGCGAAAAGGCTGGCGTTGAACTCCACATGGTCAGCGTTCAGCATGGACCGGTGCGCAATCTCGAGCTTTGTATTCAGCGGTGCCATTTGAACGTTGCAGGCATGGTTGCGGCCCCTTATGCAAGCGGTCTTGCCGCCCTCGTCGAAGACGAGATGGATCTCGGCGTGACGGTGATCGATATGGGTGGCGGAACCACGTCTTTGGCCGTCTTCTTTGAAGGTCAGATGGTTTATTGCGACGCTGTTCCTGTCGGTGGCCAGCATATTACGAATGACATTGCACGCGGTCTTTCGACACCGATCGCGCATGCTGAACGTATGAAAACTCTTTATGGCTCAGCACTTGCGAGCCCGTCGGATGAACGCGAGCTGATCGATGTTCCACAGGTCGGCGAAACAGATCATTCCTCAGCCAATCATATTCCTCGGTCAATTCTGACAGGCATTATTCAGCCTCGTTTGGAAGAGACGTTGGAACTTGTACGCGACCGACTTGCCAAAAGCGGTTTTGACCGCGTGGCAGGGCAGCGGGTGGTGCTTACTGGCGGCGGCGCGCAGCTTAGTGGTGCCCGCGAGCATACCGCGCGCATTCTCAATAAGAAGGTCCGTGTCGGACAACCTGTCCGATATATGGGCTTGGCAGAGGCAACAGGCGGACCGGCATTCTCAGCCGCTGCGGGCCTTGCATCCTATTCACAGTTGGCTCCTCTCACGATTAATTCGGATCCGGCTTTGGACGTTCCTGAAAACACCGGTCAATGGCGGCGCATTGGGCGGTGGTTGAAGGAGAATTTTTGATGATCGGGCTTGGCAGCACGCATAAGGGTTTTGTGTTGTTTAAGTCGACTTTGACGGCGAGGTCGATCATCGGTGTGCTGGAAGATGCGGCAATTGACCAGCGTGCCAATCGGAGCATTCCGCTCCACCAGAAATGGGCCAGGAGTAAGCCTGTTTCTTCGACCTCGATTACGACCCACGATTTGCTCCTAGGAGGCTTACATGAGCATCAATCTGACGGTTCCACAGGCAACTGAACTGAAACCACGCATTACTGTTTTTGGCGTCGGCGGCGCTGGCGGCAATGCGGTCAATAATATGATCGATTCCGGACTCGAAGGTGTTGAGTTTGTTGTGGCGAATACAGACGCCCAATCCCTCACCATGTCTTCGGCTGAACGACGCATTCAACTTGGCGCGGCGATCACACAAGGTCTTGGCGCTGGTTCGCGCCCTGAAGTCGGCTGTGCTGCCGCTGAAGAGGCGTTGGGCGAGCTTTCAGAGAGTCTTGAAGAAAGCCATATGGTCTTCATCACTGCTGGAATGGGCGGTGGCACGGGTACAGGTGCTGCGCCTGTGATTGCCCGCACAGCGCGGGAAAAGGGCATTCTGACTGTTGGCGTTGTGACCAAGCCCTTCCAATTTGAAGGTGCGCGCCGGGCACGGCTCGCGGATGAGGGCATCAAGGAACTGTCTCAGTTTGTTGACACATTGATCATCATTCCGAACCAGAACCTTTTCCGAATTGCGAATGAAAGAACGACTTTCGCGGAAGCGTTCTCTATGGCTGATGAGGTGCTGCATTCGGGCGTGGCTGGCATTACTGACCTTATGGTCAAGCCCGGGCTGATCAATCTCGACTTTGCCGATGTTCGCACTGTGATGAACGAAATGGGCAAGGCCATGATGGGCACCGGCGAAGCAGAAGGCGAGAAGCGGGCGGTGGAAGCTGCGGAAGCTGCAATCTCGAACCCGCTGCTTGACGAAGTCTCGATGAAGGGTGCTCGTGGCGTTCTTATCAATATTACGGGCGGCATGGACCTGACGCTGTATGAAGTGGATGAGGCGGCAAACCGAATCCGGTCTGAAGTTGATCCAGACGCGAACATCATTGTGGGTTCGACGTTTGACTCATCACTCGACGGAAGCATGCGGGTTTCTGTAGTGGCGACGGGCATTGACGTTGAGCAGGCTGAGCAGCCCGTTCCTGAGACAGAAAAAGTCACCATGCTGCGGCCGGGACGTCGTATGTCAGCTGACGAAACAGCCGCTGAGGCGGAAGCCGCAGAAGTGGTCGCTGAAGCAGAACCTGTCGACTTGCAAGAACCAGAACCCGCACAGGCGGAAGCTGAACTTGCACTTGAAGCTCCATTGCCAGCTGATTTTGATCCAGCGGCTTACGAAGCTGAAGTCATCATCCCGAGCCAGGAACCGGTAGCTGAACCAGAACCTACGCAGGCAAGTTTGTCTGCCGAAGCGGAGCCGAACCGACCGTTCATTCCGGCTGGACTGAATAAAGTGGAAGCTCGGTCCAGTGAGCTGCCGTCCTTCCTCGGCGCTCGCCCAGAGCCTGTTGCCAGGCAAACGGCACCTGCTCGGGGACCTTCCTTATTTGAACGGTTGACTGGGCGGTCAAAGGCCGCGCCGGACACGCGCCAAGCACCGGTGGTACCGCGCGAAGCGGTTCAGCCTGCTCAGGCAAAACCCGCGGCGCCAGTCCAGCCAGCGCCAGCTGCACCTCAACAGGCGGTCGCGCCTGAACCTCAGGTGGCCGCTCCCGCTGCTCGACAAGAACCTGCGCCGCAGCCAAAAGCTGATGATGGCATGGTGGCGTCGTCGTTCGAGGAGGATCAATTAGAGATCCCAACCTTCCTGCGACGTCAGGCAAACTGATTTTGCGGTAGGAACGCTTGAAACATTAAGGGGTTGGCGTGATTCGCTGACCCCTTTTTATTGTTTTTATTCAATGGCTTAACGATCCATCTTATACGTAACAAACTGTAAGAAAGAGTTATTTGAGAAGGGTTCTCGACTTTTGTTAGAACCACACTCAGACCAATCCATATGGACTGGTCGGTGATGCGTCTCTAGGGGAGAGACGCGTAAACATCAAATAACTGCCCGACAGGTTTGGGGCGCACCACCGAAATGCTGGTTTGTTTAGGTGGTTTATGGGGATCGGACAGTGCGGAATACTGATCACGACACGTTTGCAGAACCGGTGAATACCGGAGGTGGATCTACTTTCAATAAGCTGCGATTTGCGCACACAAGCGACAGTCCTTCTGCGGACGCTGATGTTCTGAGTCAAACGACGATTGCCAAATCGATCACGCTGGATGGTATTGGCCTTCACAAAGGCACTCTTGTGCGCCTTGTGTTGACACCTGCTGCTGCTGACACGGGTATTGTGTTTCGCCGGACGGATCTGGATACAACAGACCGCACGATCACAGATATTCCGGCGCGTTATGACGCTGTCACAGACGCGACCATGTGCACGACAATTGGCAATGCGGCTGGGACGAAAGTCGCAACGATTGAGCACCTCATGGCTGCGATATCGGCTCTTCAGATAGACAATCTGCTGATAGAAGTAAGCGCCGAAGAAGTGCCTGTAATGGATGGCAGTTCTGACGCCTTCATAGCTCTGCTTGACCAGGCGGGACAGAAAACACTTGCGTCGCCACGTCGGTTTATCCGTGTGCTGGAACCGATTTCTGTTGAGGACGGGTTGCGTCAGGGAACGCTGCATCCCTGCGATGAAGGTCTGCGAATTGAGCTCAGCATTGATTTCGACAATCAGGTCATTGGGAAACAGGACCTTGCTCTGACAATCTCTCCGGAGAACTTCCGTCGCGAGTTGTCCCGATCTCGGACCTTCGGGTTCTTGAAAGACGTTGAAATGCTGCGGTCCCTCGGACTGGCCAAAGGGGCAACACTCGAAAATGCTGTGGTGTTGGACGGTGAGGAAGTGTTGAACGCTGGTGGCTTGAGGTCTCCTGACGAATTTGTTCGCCACAAGACCCTCGATGCGGTCGGTGATCTGGCTTTGGCGGGAGCTCCTATTCTGGGCTGCTATGAAGCAAGCCGGGCAGGACATGCGTTTAACAATCAGGTGCTGCATGCGCTTTTCGCGAACCCTGATTCTTGGGAATATGTCACATGTGACGAGCCTGTTGACGTGATGGATGATGTCCCGCGGATGATGGTCTCTGCTGATTGAGGCCATCGGGCCTCTTTTGACGCTGATTTCGGAAATTTGACCGGCTTGAGAGCTTCTCAAGCCGGCTTTTTATCGCCTGAGACGCTTTCGGCGCTCTATGGTATGCGCTGAAGGCTTGATATAGTGCGGTCTTTCCGGAGAGGTTTCCGGCAAGGCTGAATGTGCAGGAGCGATGGCTTGATGAGTAGAGGCAGTGTGGCGGAATTTGGACCCAAATGGGTGAAAAAGCTACGACGGGCACCGACGGTGATTGTGCTGGGAGCCGCGCTCGCCCTTGGCGCTTGCTCAGGAAATGAAGATGCGGAGATTGTTTATGACGAACGGCCCGTCGAACAAATCTACAACAAGGCGTTGAACTTTCTTGAAGACAACAAATTCCGTCAGGCAGCCGCCGAGTTTGATGAAGTAGAGCGCCAGCATCCTTACTCTCAATGGGCGCGTCGGGCGATGCTGATGGCATCCTACTGCTATTATCAGACGAACGATTATGACTCAGCGATTTTGAGTGCTCAAAGATTTCTTGCCTTGCATCCAGGCAATAAAGATGCGGCTTATGCCTACTATTTGATGGGGATCAGCTTCTATGAACAGATCTCGGATGTGGGGCGCGATCAGGGTATGACCCAAAATGCGCTTGCGACACTCTCAGAGGTTGTTCGACGTTTCCCCGAAACGGAATATGCCAGAGATGCCAGGCTGAAGATTGATCTCACCTTTGATCACCTGGCGGGCAAAGAGATGGAGATCGGGCGTTACTACCTCAACCAGCAGTCCTACGTGGCTGCGATCAATCGGTTTCGCTCAGTGATTATTACCTATCAGACGACGACCCATACGCCTGAAGCGTTGCACCGGTTGACGGAGGCGTACCTATCGCTGGGTGTTGTCACTGAGGCACAGACGGCAGCGGCGATCCTCGGACATAACTTCCCAGGTAGTGACTGGTACGAAGACAGTTATGCTTTGCTTTCTGGCAATGATCTTGAACCAAAAGAAAATCAAGACTCCTGGATGAGCAAAGCCTGGAACTCTGTTTTCTAGGAGCGCTCATGCTTTCCGCTCTTTCCATCCGCGATATTGTCCTAATCGACAAGCTGGACCTCCCGTTGGAGAGAGGCCTTTGCACGCTCACCGGTGAAACCGGCGCGGGCAAATCCATTCTTTTGGACGCACTTGGTTTGGCAACCGGCGGGCGAGGTGATGGGGGATTGGTTGCTCAAGGAGCGGACAAGGGCTCGGTCACCGCGGTTTTTGACCTCGATCCGAAACACCCAGTTTTTGACCTGCTTTCAGAAAACGACATTGAGGCTGACGAGGGGATTCTTCTTCGCCGCGTGCAGACAAAGGATGGTCGCACCCGTGCCTTTGTGAATGACCAGTTGGTGAGCGTGGGTCTCCTACGGACAATTGGTGACATGCTGATTGAAATTCATGGTCAGCACGATGAACGAGGTCTGCTGGATGAGGCGGGACATCGGACCCTGCTTGACGCGTATGGAAGCCTGGACCAGCCGCTCCGTATTGTTCGCGAAACCTGGACCCACCTGACAGAGGCGAGATCGGCGCTTGAGGCGCATCGTGCAGCGCTTGCAAAAGCTGCCGCCGACCAAGATTTTCTGGTTCATGCCGTTGCTGAGCTTGATGAATTGGCGCCTGAAGAAGGTGAGGAGGACAGCCTCGCGGCAGAGCGTACGCTGATGATGCATTCTGAGAAAATCGCAGAAGATGTGGTTGAAGCGGAAAAAGCTCTTTCTGGTGATAAAGGGTTGGAAGCCAGAATCAATTTGGCGTTAAGGCGCCTCGAGCGCTCACAGAAACAGGCGGGTGGTCGTCTGGATGGTGTGGTTGCAGCTCTTGACCGGACGCTCAATGAAGCCGCAGATGCGCGGGCGCAGCTTGCAGATGCTGTGCGGTCATTAGAGTTTGACCCAAACAGGCTGGATGGCGCGGAGACGAGGCTCTTTGCTCTGCGGGCAGCCGCGCGGAAGTATGACGTTGCTGTAGAGGCTTTACCACAGCTGGCTGAGAGTATGCGGAATGAGCTAGAGGGGATTGAAGCCGGTGAGTCCCGCACTCAGGAGCTGGAACAAGCGCTGGCAGATGCAGAAACAGCCTATGCGGCTGCTGCAGGTGTTTTGTCGGATGGTCGACTAAAAGCTGCCATGCGGCTTGATAAGTCGGTTGCGAAAGAGCTGATCCCGCTGAAACTGGACAAAGCCACTTTTCGCACTCAGGTAACACAGGTCGATCTGGACCATGCTGGACCAGAAGGTATCGACAAAGTTGCGTTTCTGATTTCTACGAACCCGGGCGCGCCTTTGGGGCCATTGATTAAGATCGCCTCGGGTGGGGAATTGTCGCGTTTCATCCTGGCTCTTAAAGTTTCGTTGGCTTCCACAAGTTCCGCAACAACGCTCATTTTTGATGAAGTGGATGCTGGCGTGGGGGGGGCTGTGGCTGAAGCGGTGGGCAAGCGTCTCGCTGAATTGGCAAAGTCTCTGCAGGTTTTGGTGGTGACGCATTCACCACAAGTGGCTGCCAGAGCTGGAAAGCATTTCAGGATTAGCAAAGGCGGTAATGGCAAAGCTGCGAAAACAGCATCTGTTGTGACCCGTGTTGAACCGTTGGACGATGGCTCCCGGCGTGAGGAAATCGCTCGTATGCTCTCCGGTGCGAAGGTCACGGAAGAAGCGCGTGCAGCGGCTGATCAATTGATTGAAGGCACGCATTGATGGCAGCCAAAGAGGTCAAGTCTGTGTCGGCGCTGGATGACAAGGAAGCGGCAAAAGAGCTTGAACTTCTAGCCCGGACGATCGCGGAGCACGACCAACGCTACCATCAGGACGACAAACCAAGCATCAGCGATGCTGAGTATGATGCGCTACGGGCGCGCAATGTTGAGATTGAGGCAGCGTTTCCTGATCTTGTGCGGCCAGACAGTCCCTCTCTACGCGTGGGCGCAGCGCCTTCCGACAAGTTTGAGAAGATCGAGCATGAGGTGGCGATGCTGTCTCTTGGAAACGCGTTTTCCGATGAGGATGTCGTCGATTTTTGTCAGCGTGTTCGCCGCTTTCTCAATTTGGGAGAGGAAGAGCTGGCCATCACAGCGGAACCCAAGATTGATGGTCTGTCGGCGGCATTGCGGTATGAGAAAGGGCAGCTGGTTCAAGCTGCAACACGTGGTGATGGTCGGGTAGGCGAGGACATCACAGCGAATGTCCGGACGATCAAAGATATTCCGCTTACGATTAACGCGAAACATGTTCCCGATGTGATGGAAGTGCGCGGCGAAGTTTATATGAGCCACGCAGATTTCACCCGATTGAATGAACGGCAGATCGAGGCAGGGAAGGACCCTTTTGCCAATCCGCGTAATGCTGCCGCGGGGTCGCTCCGTCAGCTTGACTCGCGCATAACAGCGTCACGGCCCTTGCGGTTTTTTGCGTATGCCTGGGGGGCGGCGAGTGCGCTGCCAGATGACACGCAATTAGGGGTGGTTGGCACATTCAAGAAGTGGGGCTTTGCAACGAACCCTTTGATGGCCAGGTGCGCGACAGTGGAAGAATTGTTGGAGACCTATCGGTCTATTGAAGCTCAGCGGGCAACTCTCGGCTATGACATTGATGGTGTGGTGTACAAGGTGGACCGGCTTGACTGGCAGGAGCGGCTGGGTTTCGTCTCGCGCAGTCCCCGCTGGGCAATTGCGCACAAGTTCCCGGCAGAACAGGCCTCAACTCTTCTGGAAGGTATCGACATTCAGGTTGGGCGGACGGGATCGTTGACGCCTGTCGCTCGGTTGAAGCCTGTTACGGTTGGCGGGGTGGTTGTCTCGAACGCAACGCTTCACAATGAAGAAGAGCTGGCGCGCAAGGATGTCCGCGTGGGTGACACGGTGGTTGTCCAACGTGCAGGTGACGTGATCCCGCAGGTTGTCAGTGTGGTGCTTGAGAAGCGGCCAAAAAGGGCAAAACCTTTTGACTATCCCACGGTGTGCCCCGAATGCGGTAGCCATGCGGTGCGTGAACTCAATGAGAAGACCGGTAAAGAGGATGTGGTCCGCCGGTGTACGGGCGGACTTATTTGCCCGGCACAGAGTATTGAACGGCTTAAGCATTTTGTGTCCCGCAATGCGCTCGACATTGAGGGGCTCGGCAACAAACAGGTGGAAGCGTTTTACAAAGATGGGTTGATCAAAAGTCCGGCGGATATTTTTACTCTGGAAGACAGGGATGCTGCCTCGCTTAAGAAGCTCAAAGACCGCGAAGGCTGGGGCGCCACGTCAGTTAAGAACCTGTTCGCTGCCATTGATGATAAACGAACTGTGGATTTTGATCGCCTGCTGTTCGGTCTCGGCATTCGCCACATTGGCGAAACAACAGCGCGGGTGCTCGCACGGACATATCATGACCTTGACGCGTTTCTTGTGGCTATGAAGTCCATGACCAGCTCCGAGAGTGAGGCCTATCAAGATCTCATTACGATTGATGGGATCGGGGAGACTGTGGCGGACGCCTTGATGGATTTCTTTCAGGAAGCGCACAATACCGAAGCAATTGAGGCCCTGCGGACGGCTGGACTTAATCCGACCCCTCTAGAGGCACAGGACACAGGGTCGCCGGTGGCAGGCAAGACGGTCGTGTTTACCGGGTCACTCGAAAAAATGACCCGATCTGAAGCAAAGGCACGGGCAGAGGGCCTGGGCGCCAAAGTGTCCGGATCGGTTTCAAAGAAAACAGATCTGCTGGTCGCAGGGCCCGGTGCGGGATCGAAGCTCAAGAAAGCGGAAGAGCTGGGCATTGAAACGCTCACCGAAGATGAATGGCTGGCTCTCGTTGAGGGCGCCTGACACTCCGCATCAGATGGAGCGTGTTGCTTCTTCCAACCAGGTGTTTTCCTCAACACTCAGCGCTGGGCTCACTTTCGCGCGCACGTCTGCGTGGTAGGTATTGAGCCAGGCTTTTTCATCCTCCGTTAGAAGGCTTGCCTCGACGAGCGACAGATCGATGGGGGCAAGGGTCACTGTCTCAAACCCCATCATGTCCCGTTCGCCACCCTCAATGGGCGCGGGCGGGGTGACAACCAATAGGTTTTCAATGCGAATGCCAAAAGCATCGGTCTTATAGTAACCGGGCTCGTTCGAGACAATCATGCCAGGATCAAGCGGCACATGGCCTGCCTTGGAAATACGCTGCGGACCTTCGTGGACAGACAGGTAAGAGCCCACCCCATGTCCTGTCCCGTGGTCGAAATCGAGACCTGCCTGCCAGAGCGCCATGCGTGCAAGCGCGTCCAGTTGGGCACCAGAGGTGCCTTTGGGGAAGCGGGCGGCCGCCAGGCCGATATGGCCTTTCAGGACCCGTGTGAAACGGTCCTTCATCTCTTGGGTCGGTGTTCCAATGGCAATGGTGCGTGTTACGTCGGTGGTGCCGTCGAGATATTGCGCTCCAGAGTCGACGAGATAGAGCTCGCCTTGGCCCAACGCCCGGTCGGTATCTGTTGTGACGCGGTAGTGCACAATCGCACCATTTGGACCGGCGCCTGAAATGGTGTCGAAGCTCACTTCTTTAAGCGCACCTGTTTCCTGGCGAAAACTTTCTAACTGTTTGGCGGCGGAAATTTCTGTGACCTGCCCGCTGGGTGTTTCCCGGTCGAGCCAGGCCAGGAAGCGGCTCAGCGCCTGCCCATCGCGAATATGTGCCGCACGGGTTCCTGCAACTTCAGTGTCGTTTTTCCGTGCTTTGGGTAGTTCGCAGAGATCGGTGCCCTGCTTCAGGGTGGCGCCTGCTTTTGCAAGGCGGGTTGCGATCCAGTCGCTGCAGGTGGCTGGGTCGATGCGCACTTCACGGCCCCAGGTGCCGAGCTTATCGAGGGTCGGCCCCAGATCTTCTGGAGGCAGGAGGGTGACCACATTGCCCAAGTGGGCGCGGGTCTCTGCTGAGATTTTGTCTTCGTGCACGAAGAGCTCTGCGTGGCCTTCTTCGTACACAATGGCAAATGAGAGTGGCAGGGGGGAGTGCGCTACATCACCGCCACGAATGTTGAACAGCCAGGCAATGCTGTCTGGCATGGTCACAATGGCTGCATCGGCGTCCGATGATTGAAGTTCGCTGGTGATGGCGGCAAGCTTTTCAGCAGCGGGGGTGCCCGCATAGATGAGGTCGTGAGGTTCAACGGGGGCTTTGGGCTTTGTTGGTTGATCTTCCCAGATTGCGTCGACGATATTATCTTCAACGGCGACCAGCTCACCACCCGCTTTGTCGACAGCCTGCTTCAGCCGCTTGACACTCTCGACTGTGTGCAACCAGGGATCGTAGGCAAGCTTTGCGCCTGCCAGGAGGTTTTCCTCCACCCATTGCGCTGGGGGCATGCCCATCAGCGATTGGGGCTCAAACACATCAATGTCGACTTGATAGCGGACCTGAAGGGTGTAGCGACCGTCAATGAAGATTGCCGCCTTGTCCTGAAGGACGATGGCAAGGCCTGCTGAACCTGAGAAGCCCGTCAGCCATCGCAGGCGCTCTGCATGTGGTGGGACATATTCCCCCTGGTGCTCGTCGGCACGTGGAATGATGAAGCCATCAAGGCCACGGGTTAAGAGCTCAGTGCGGAGTTTTTCGGCTCGGCCAGGGCCCAGTGTTGGGTCGGCCACATCGTCATAGGTCTGAAACATGGGGCTATCTTAGCGGTCCCGCCGCGGGCTTGGTAGAGCTGTCGCGATCAAAGATCGGTCATCCTTGCAGACGCAGGGTCACCCATTCGTCGATGCGGAGACGATCGAGAAGGAAAAGGCCCTGGCCGCGATAGGCGGATAGAACCATCTGTTCCTGTTCATGGAGAATGCCTGACAGGATGAGGGTGCCACCGCGCGCGAGCTGCTGCTCAACGTCCGGTGCCATCTGAGCGAGGGGACCGGCCAATATATTGGCGATCAGAAGATCATAGGGGCCGTGGGCTTTCAGATCCGGATGGTCGGTACCCTTGGCCGTGATGGTCCTGATCAGCGGGTGTACCATGTTCATGCGGGCATTTTCGCGTGTCACCCGCGTTGCGATCGGGTCAATGTCGCTGGCGATGACTTCTCGTCTTGTAAGTTTGGCGGCGGCGATGGCCAGCAGACCGGTGCCGCATCCAAGATCAAGGACCCTGGCAGGGCGTCGCTTCTGACACTCCTTTTCAATGAATTTGAGACAGCCGAGAGTGGTTCCATGATGGCCCGTCCCAAAGGCTTCGCCAGCATCGACCAGGAGAGGGTGGCGCGCGGCAGGACATTTATCGGCGTCATGGGCGCCGTGCACAAAGAAACGATCCGTCTCTATCGGTGCTAGGCCCTCCAGGGATTTGGCGACCCAGTTGATATCGGGAAGAATTTCTACCGTGACGTCTGGCAGCGGGATGTCTAACTCCTCGGCGAGAGGGCGGATGATCTTCTCAATCTGCACGGCATCGGGCTTTTCCTCGTAATACGCCTCAACCGACCAGGACACGTGCTCCTCTACCTCCGCTGTGGCGACAGCTTGGGAGGCGGGATGAAACGCGTCCGACAGAAGAGTGGCAAATTCCTCGGCAGCGGTGATGGGTGTTTTGAAGGAAACTTTCCAGACCTGGCTTGTCGTGTGACCTGTGCTCATGGTGCGCTCCTGACAGCGTGGGCGTCAGGCATGGCGTTCCACGAATGTATCGATCACTTTTTTGCGGCCTGAATGTTCAAAATCTACAGTGAGTTTGTTGCCATCTATTTCGGCGACGTGCCCGTAGCCAAACTTCTGGTGGAAGACGCGTTCCCCCACATTGTAGCTTGAGGCGGCGGGGTCAGACGTGGCGACGAGCTCCGCGTGGCCCTCCAAATCAGGCGCGCGGGTTTTCATGGCGCCTGATCGGGCATTGGCTTGCGCGCGCTGCCAGCCGGGTCCCCCATAATTGCTTTGGGAGAACTCATGATCGAACCGGCTCTGCGAGAAGGACCCATAGCCGCCAAAATTCGTATCCCCCTCCACGACGTCCACATGATCTTTGGGAAGCTCGTCCACAAATCGGGACGGGAGGGAGGACTGCCAGAGATTGTGCACCCGTCGGTTTGAGGCAAAGGAGATGCGAGCGCTTTTCTTGGCGCGGGTGATGCCAACATAGGCGAGGCGGCGTTCTTCTTCGAGGCCGGCGAGCCCGCTTTCATCAAGCGAGCGCTGATGGGGGAAAAGGCCTTCCTCCCAGCCGGGTAGGAACACAGTGTCGAACTCCAGTCCCTTGGCGGAGTGAAGCGTCATCAGATTGACCTTGTCTGCGGTATCGGCCTGTTCGATCTCCATCACCAGGGAGATGTGCTCCAGATAGCCTGCCAGATTCTCGAAATGCTCCATGGAACGCACGAGCTCTTTCAGATTGTCCAGACGGCCAGGTGCATCGGCGGAGCGGTCGTTTTGCCACATTTCTGTGTAGCCGCTTTCATCTAGGATGGTTTCCGCCAGCTCGATATGGCCCATGCCGGGCATGAGTGCGCGCCAGCGATCCACCATTTCGATAAAGTCTTTAAGATTGCGCCGGGCGGGTTGGCGCAGCTCTTCTGTTTCGATGAGAAGGCGTGCGGCACGGCTCAGGGAGATGCCTTGCTGGCGGGCGAGCTGATGAAGTGTTTGGAGCGCTTTGTCGCCAAGGCCGCGCTTTGGTTTGTTCATGATGCGCTCGAAGGCAAGATCATCATCAGGTTGTGCGACGAGGCGCAGATAGGCGTTGGCATCGCGCACTTCCATGCGTTCATAGAAGCGCGGTCCGCCGACTACGCGATAGGGCAGGCCAAGATTGATGAACCGGTCTTCAAATTCCCGCATCTGGAAGGAGGCGCGAACAAGGATGGCGGTCTCTCGCAACAAGTGTCCGTCGCGTTGCAATTGTTCAATGTCTTCGCCAATCACTCGGGCTTCTTCTTCGCCGTCCCAAAGGCCGCGCAGGGTGACCTTTTCGCCCTCATTCATTTCTGTCCAAAGGGTTTTTCCGAGCCTGCTTTCGTTTGCTGTGATGAGGCCGGAGGCTGCACCTAGAATATGAGGTGTGGATCGGTAGTTCTGTTCAAGGCGCACAACTTTGGCGCCTGGAAAGTCCTGCTCAAAGCGCAGAATGTTGTCGACTTCTGCCCCGCGCCAGCCATAGATCGACTGATCATCATCCCCCACGCAGCAGATGTTTTTGTGCTTTTGTGCGAGCAGGCGGAGCCAAAGATATTGGGCGACATTGGTATCCTGATACTCATCCACCAGCATGTATTTGAAGCGGTCCTGATAGTCGCTCAAGACTTCCGGGTTTTCCTGAAAGAGCCGCAAACACTCCAAAAGCAGGTCGCCAAAGTCGGCAGCGTTCAGGATTTTGAGACGTTCCTGGTAGGCGGCATAGAGACTTGCTCCTTTGCCATTGCCGAAATGTTCAGCGTCGCCTGCAGGGACTTTGTCCGGTGTGAGGCCCCTGTTTTTCCACCCGTCAATGTGGGCTGCGAGCTGACGTGCGGGCCAACGCTTTTCATCAATGCCCTCTGCCTTGATGAGTTGTTTTAGAAGACGATGCTGGTCGTCCATATCGAGGATCGTGAAGTCGGACCGCAGACCCACAAGTTCAGCGTGACGTCGCAGAATTTTGGCACCGATTGAGTGAAAGGTGCCGAGCCAGGGCATGCCTTCGACAACACCGCCAATCAGGGAGCCGATCCGGTGCTGCATTTCCTTTGCCGCTTTGTTGGTGAAGGTCACCGCGAGGATCTGCCCAGGCCATGCTTTTTTGGTCGATAGGGCATGGGCCAGCCGGGTTGTCAGCACTCGGGTTTTGCCTGTTCCTGCGCCGGCGAGCACCAGCACAGGCCCGTCCAGAGCCTCAATTGCTTCCTGTTGGGCCTCGTTCAGACTGCGAAGATAGGGCGGGCGCATGCCGCCCATGGCCTGGGCGCTCAATGAGCGGGCCGTCTCCTCTTCCGGGATGTCTCCCAGATCAAATGGGTCCGAATCTGACATGATGGGCTCAAGATAAGCATTTAGAGGCACGGGCACTAGGTGTGCCTGGGTTTCATCTCAATATGAAATGTAGGTTTTAGTGGTGTTCTTCGCGGGATGCGGCGATCAGGCCGTCCGCGAGTGCTTTAAGGGCCGCGACACGGGTAATCCGCCCCACTGCTGAGTCTTTCTTGCCCGGTTCACAAACGGGCAGATGCTCCAGATCGTGGGCGTCCATCAGGTCAAGCGCCTGGTTCAACCGGTCATATGGGTAAATCCGAATGGATTCGGCCGCTGCTGTGAGCAATCTCGGAGCATCTTCTGAATAGGGGTGGGCCTGGTCGAACCGGGTCATGACGTCGCGCACGTGGATGTTCATCATCACTCTTCTGTGGGGGCCTTCTTGAAGGTGTACTTCGCGCTGTTCGAGCTGCCAGTGAAAGAAACTTTTGCCAATGGTTGCCTGGGTCAGTGCCGTGGCGATGGCGTTGGCGAGCAGGAGGGCAATCGTGACCTCATAGTCGCCTGTGAGTTCAAAGACGATGAGGGTCGTCGATAGGGGAGCACCCAGCACCGCGGCGGCAACAGCGCCCATGCCAACGATGGCATAGAGACCATGGGCAGAGGCCATGCCGGGGAAGATATAGGCGGCGACAATGCCAAAGGCACCACCTGCCATGGCGCCGAGATAAAGAGAGGGCGAGAAAACACCACCCCCGAAACGGCTGGCAAGGGTGACTGCGGTTGCCACGGTCTTGGCGATCAAAAGAGCGATCAGAAAGGGAAGTGTGTAGCTCTGCTTCAGCGCGTTGTCGGTGGCTTCATAACCGACGCCGAGGACCTCAGGCACCATGAGCGCGATCAGGCCTACGACGAAGCCACCCAATACCGGCCGGATCCAGACCGGCATTTCAACAGCGCGCGCGACTTTGTCCGCATAAATTACCGATGCCATAAAACTGATTGCCACGAGTGCTGATATCAGGCCGAGCAAGGCAAAGGCCGGGAACTCGAAATAGGAGGCAATGGAATAGTCGGGCAGGGTGAACGCCGGAAAGTTACCCAAGTGGAAGCGAGCAACCGATGTTGCTGCGACAGAGGCAATTGATACAGGCACGAAAGCCCGAAGCGCATAATGTCCAAGAATGATCTCGTGGGCGAAGAGCACACCGGCAATCGGGGCGTTAAATGAGGCGGTTACTGCGCCAGCGACGCCGCACGCCAAGAGGATACGGCCCCATTCCGGATTGAATTTAAAGCGTTCAGCCACATAAGCAGAAATGGTGGCGCCGAGATGAACAGCTGGTCCTTCACGTCCCGCGCTGGCCCCGCCGCCCAGCGATATGGCTGTCAGGATTGAAGAGTAGATGCCGGTTTTGAGGGGCATGCGGCCGGCTTTCAACGCAGCAGCTTCAATCACATCGGAAACGCTTTCAGTCCGATTGAGTGGCATGAGATATTTGATGCCGAGGCCCACAACGAGGCCGGCCCCGATGGGGCCTGCCATCAGGAGCCACCAAGGCACGCCGGCGGCGGCGCTTGCGGTTCCCTCGTCAAAGGTTCCGATCCAGATCCACTGCACGCCGGCGATGGCCATGCGAAAGAGAATGGTGGCATAGGCTGCGGCGATCCCCAGTGCTGCTGCAAGCACCCAGCCTGTCAGGCTTCGCGACTCCCAGAACTCCCGCCAGTTTTCCTCAATCGGGCGGTCAATCACCGCCTCGAAAATTCGGGCGAGGATTTTGACGAGTTTTGACAGAAGCGCTTTCATTTACAGCGGCCGATCGACCCTTCAACGCATATGCGCGTGCCATCCGTCCATGTTGCTCCAGACAGATCGGCATTGAGCAGGTCCGTCTGGTCCAGCAGCGCCCCCGTGAAGTTGGCGCCCCTCAGATTTGCTCTAAATAGACGCGTTCTGCGCAGATTGCTTTCTGACAGATCTGCGCCTTCGAGGTTCGCCTTTGTCATGTCCGCCTTGCGCAGATTGGCGCCAACGAAGCTTGCTCCCGCAAGTTCGGCATCTACGAATTTAGCGTCTCGTGCGTCGGCACCGTTGAAGATGGTGCGAGACAGGTCGGCGCGCTGCAATCTGGTATCGACGAGCTTCGCATCCGTCAGGTCGCTGTCTGTGAAGTTTGATTCTTCCAGAAAGCACCTGGACCAATCAACACCCGGTGCTGGTACGGCGGAGCAATCTGCGAATGCAAAGGCAGATGTCGGAGTTCCCAGCAGACAGAGAGCGAGAATAGCAAGCGGCTTTCGCATCAGGCTGTTTGTTCCTTTTTGCGTCGGATACCGATAACACGACCGGCCTGTTCCGGTTGGTCGAGCGATTTGTGATCCTTCATGATTGCCGTTGCAACTGTCTGTACGCTTTCCGGCATTGGCGAAGCGCGGCGTGATTTCATGTCTACATGGATGGCCATCTGTTCTGAGGTGGCGGCCAGGTATCCCTCGGTGCCGTGATACATGCGTCCAAATAGATGTAGGCGCTTTTCGTCCCAATCCAACAGCTGATAGGTGACCCGTACCGGCTCGCCTTCACTGAGTTCATCTAGATAGGTGACATGAATCTCTGCCGTGAAGCAGGAGCCTTCGCCTTTCTTGGTGTATTCCCAACCAATCCCTAGCTCGTTGAATAGAGCATCCAGGCTCTCATCGAATAGGAGGTTGTAGTAGGCCATGTTCATGTGGCCATTCAGGTCTATCCAGTTGCTTTCCACTTTCCGCAATGGCGCTTCAAAGGGCTCTGAATAGGGTCCGGACATCAACAACTCCTCACCGTTACCTGCCCCTAGGGGCTTTTCTCAATCATAGCCTGAGTACAGAGCCATGCCAAAGGCCGCAGCAGGTCAGATTGCCTTCATATTCTGTGTTAAAGTACCTCCATGGACGAGGTATCGACAATAAATGCTGAGCAAGACCACCTGAGCCGGGTGGTTTCTGAGTTGCAGACCTTGCTTGGAGATCGCCTTCAGGTGACCGCAGCTGTTCGGGATGCCCATGGCCATGATGAGAGCTGGCACGAAACCCACGCGCCTGATGCGGTGGCGTTTGCCACTTCGACAGAAGAAGTTGCCCAGATCGTGCGGATTTGCGCCGCTAAACAAGTGCCTGTTATCGCATTTGGGACCGGGACATCGCTTGAGGGACAGGTGAGTGCAGTTCAGGGCGGGATTACCGTCGACCTCTCTCAGATGAATGAAGTGCTTGACGTGCATGCTGCGGATTTGGACTGCCGCGTTCAGGCGGGTGTTACCCGTAAACAGCTCAACACCTATCTACGGGACACAGGCCTCTTTTTCCCCATTGATCCGGGAGCTGATGCAAGTCTCGGTGGAATGGCGGCAACGCGCGCATCTGGGACCAATGCTGTGCGGTATGGCACCATGCGGGACTGTGTATTGAGTGTGACAGCGGTGCTCGCGACTGGCGAGATTGTGACAACCGGCGGACGGGCGCGTAAGTCTGCCGCCGGATATGACCTGACCCGTTTGCTGGTTGGCTCCGAAGGAACGTTGGGAATCATCACCGAGCTCACACTGAAGCTACAGGGTATCCCCGAAGCGATTGCAGGGGGGATCTGCCCGTTTGAAAGTCTTGATGGCGCGATCGACGCGGTGATTGAGACCATCCAGACAGGGCTACCTGTGGCGCGAATTGAAGTGTTGGACGAGGTTCAGGTTGCTGCCTGCAATGCTTATTCAGGTTTGGACCTTCCAATTTGTCCAATGTTGTTTCTGGAATTTCATGGCACCGATGCAGGCGTTAAAGAACAATCGGAACGCTTTGCGGCGATTGCGTCAGAACATCAAGGCGGGGATTTTACCTGGACCACACAGGCAGAGGAACGAACGCGTCTCTGGGAAGCGCGCCACAATGCCTATTATGCGTCTCTGGCGTTGGAGCCTGGAAAAAAAGGCATGACGACGGATGTCTGTGTGCCGATTTCCAATCTCGCTCGTTGCCTTCGCGAGACCAAGGCAGATCTGGATGCTTCCTTTCTTACAGCTCCGATTGTCGGTCATGTGGGGGATGGGAATTTTCACACCATCATGTTGATCGATCCGGAGAACCGCCGGGACATGGCGGAGGCTCGGCGACTCCATGATCGCATGGTGCGCCGTGCTCTGGCCCTTGAAGGGACTTGTACCGGTGAACACGGAATTGGTCTGGGTAAGATGGCGTTCCTTGAAGAAGAGGCTGGGCAAGGCGTCGATATGATGCGCACCATCAAGCGGGCGCTGGATCCGCGCAACATCCTCAATCCCGGGAAGATCGTATCTCTCTAAGTCAGGCCTGAACCTTCGGTATCCATTTCTCCAGTGCCTCGCCGATTTCGTGGGGGCTGTCTTCCTGAATAAAATGGATGCCGCGTACAGTGATCTCTTCCTGGTTCTTCCAGGTCCGCACAAAGTCGCGCACCTCACCCTGGATCAAAGCGCCTGGCTCTGCGTTTACAAAGAGCTTCGGTATGTCGTTGGTTTGCAGCCATTCGGATAGTTGGGTAACCATGGCGTGGGTGTCTTCGGGTTCTCCGTCGAACGGAACTTCGCGGGGCCAGGTCAGGGTTGGTCTTCTGTCTTCACCTGCGGTCACATAGGGCGCGCGATAATGTCCCATCTCTTCTTCGCTCATTTCCCGAAGCACTGATGCCGGGAGGACCTGCTCTACAAACATGTTCTGCTCAAGCACTAACCATTCGCCGAGACCTGATTTGAAGGACTTGAACATCACCCATGGAAACCAATCCATCTCGGAATAGCTGAATGGTCGGGTGAACCCTTCCATGAAGCAAATTCCTTTGACCTTGTCTTCATTGCGTCGGGCCCAGTCAAAACCCAGCGCGGATCCCCAATCATGGATCACGAGCGTGACATTCTCGGTAACACCGAGTGTTTCCAACAGAGCATCAAGGTATTTCTGATGTTCAAAAAAGCCGTAGCGGGCATCTGGGTCTTCGCCCTCGATAAGGGGACGCTTGTCCGAGCCTCCCATGCCGATCAGGTCTGGCGCAATGCACCGACCAAAGGGAGCGGCGTAGGGCATGATGTTGCGCCATAGATAAGACGATGTTGGATTGCCATGAAGGAACAGGATCGGATCGCCTTCTCCCATTTCGACATAGGACATTTCAAGGTCCAGAGCTTTGGCCCGCTTTGAGGGCAAGGGTTCTGCGCTTATGGGTTTTTCATTCGCCTGAGCTGGAAGTCCTACCGCTACACCTGCTGCGGTGCCGACCGTCAAAACGCCTCTGCGTGTGAGTTCAAAATCCAGTGCCATGCGTCATCCCCCGAAATCTGATGTGCAAAGTTGCAATTTGCAACTCTCTATAGGATCAGAACAGGCTAGGAGACAGGGGTCAAGCTGCCCTGTGTGAGCGCACGGAATTGTGAAGCTTAGAGGCTCAGTCCACGGATGAAATTCTCACAATGAAAATCAATGACTGCGTCTGGATCAACGATCTCATCAGGTCCCACGGAATTCATCCAAATGCCGGTCATTAACAGGGGGAACATGAAGGCAGAGGCAGCAGCCTCGACATCACACTCTCGGAATTCTCCCTCGTCGATGCCGCGGCGGATCATTTTGGAGATGTTCTCCAGCCCCCGTTCTGGGACTTCGGTCCGGTAATATTCCGTCAGATCTGGGAAACGGCGGGCTTCCGCGATCACCAGCTTTAAGATGGCACCCTGTTCAGAGTGCGCGAACAAGCGCCCGACGCTTTGTGCCTTCAGACGCAGGAACTCAGACGCTGGCCCTTCGAAGGCTTCTGCTTGGGCAATGGTCTGTTCGAGCATCGGCACCACTTTTTCGCGGATGAGTGCGAAAAACAGATCTTCCTTGCTCTCAAAATAGAGGTAGATCGTCGCTTTGGAGACACCGGCTTTGTCTGCAACATCTTCGAGGCGCGTTGCTTCGAACCCCCGATCTCGAAAGAGCTCTACAGCCGCGCTTAATATCTGGCTGGGTCGTTGATTGTTCCGCTTGATGGTCTTTGGGTCGGGTGATGTCTCGACAAGCTTGAGATCCATGGCACACTCCATCCTGATGATAGAAGACTGACTGGTCAGTCATATTCTGTCAAATGGGGCAAACAAGCCGAATTATCAAGCCTTTGGTATGTCTGCTTCAGAGAGTATGGCATCTCGGTCGCCGTCTAGGGCTGGCGCCGCGGCGCGTTCGGCAGGGTCGGGAAACGCCGAAAACTTGATTGGGTTTCCGGGCATCTTGATGGGTCCTATGTCTGGGTCATTTGCTTGGATGACCATGTTGCGTGCGATAACCTGAGGGTCTTGCAGCACCTGTTCGACATTGTTGATGGGACCGCTCGGGATACCGGCCTCTTCTAGGATGGTGAGCCAATGTTCGGCGGGTTGCGTCTTTAGTGTTTTTTCCATGGCTTCGGACAAGGCATCAACATTGTGACGGCGCAGGTCATTGTCTGCAAAGCGATCATCGTCAATCAGGTCCAGGTTACCGATCGCTTTTGCCATGCGGGCAAACAATATGTCATTCCCCGCAGCAATAACGATATGGCGATCTGCGGTTGCGAAGGCCTGAAAAGGGGCGATGGACGGATGCCGGGAGCCCAAGCGGCCTGGGACTTGTCCGGTGGCAAGATAGCGCGCAATTCCGTTTTCGAGGATCGCAACCTGACAATCGAGCATGGCGACATCAATACGGGTTGCCTCGCCGGTCTTTTCGCGATGATAGAGTGCTGACGCTACGCCAATCGCGGTGAAAAGACCTGCGCCAATGTCCCCAATGGAGGATCCCACGCGGGTTGGTGGATCTCCCTCATGTCCTGTTAGGCTCATAATGCCGCCCATGGCCTGTACCACCATGTCGTAGGCGGGTCTTTTGCTATAGGGGCCCGTCTGACCAAAACCGCTGGCGGAGGCGAGGATGAGGGAAGGGTATTTTTTGTGAAGCGTCTCCCAATCATAGCCCAGCTTGTCAAATGCGCCGGGGCGGTAGTTTTCAACGACCACGTCTGCTGTTTCCAAGAGCGCTTCGAAGGTTTTGCGGTCCTTATCGTCCTTCAGGTTGAGCGCGATGGAGCGTTTTCCCCTGTTGAGAGACATGAAATAAGTCGATTTCTCTTCGATAAATGGACCAATATGGCGCGCATCATCTCCCCGTTCCGGCACCTCTACCTTGATGACATCAGCACCGAAGTCGGCCAGGAGCATGGTGCAATAGGGCCCGGCTAAAACCCGCGTCAAATCAATGATTTTGAGGCCTGCAAAAGGGCCGGGGATCTTGGGCGTCGTTGAGCTCATTCTTTGGGATCCTCTGATGGGGCGGGAAACATTGGTTCTATCTTGTGTCCGTCATGCTTTTTCTCACGACGATCTGTTGTCTGCTTGTCTCGTTTCTTTTCGGCTTTTGTTCTGCCGAATTTCACGCGGTTCTCTTCGGCTTGTTTTTCTTTGGCAGCACGTTGGTCCTCTTTCTTTTTGTTTTTCAGGTTTTTTCGCGCTGACCCGAAATCGACTATATTTTTGCCTTTAGAATCCATAGTTTGTCTACCAATCGGCTCTGCGTGGCACTGAGTGTAGGACAGTGTCGTTGAGAGCAATAATAAAGCAAGTTGGACACCGATAAATGACGGTGTTTGCCGGGGCGCGGAGCAGTCGTTAGTGAATTCGGTTCTTTCTTATATAGCGGGCTTTGTCATATTGATCCTGTTCGCCGCTCTTGTGGGGCCGAGCATTGTCGACTGGAATACCTTTCGCGCAGAGATTGAGTCCCAAATTTCTGAAGCAGTTGGGCGAGATGTCACGATCGGCGGGGATATCAATTTCGTCATCTTGCCGGCACCCCGTTTCAGCCTGGGTGATCTGTCCATTGGCGGCGATGATGCCGAGGCACCGCTTGCACAAGTCGGTACGTTGGAAGGCGAGGTTGCCCTGGCACCGCTCCTGCGGGCGGAGATTGATGTGGTGCGGGTGCGTGCGCTGGATTTTACAGCCCATGTCAGACGTGATGAAAATGGAAGCCTTAACTGGGCCAACAATGGTACTCCGACGCTCGATACGACCTTTGATCCAGAAGCCATAAGTCTCGAGTCTATGGTGTTTGAAAATGGGCGGGTGCTTCTGTCAAACGCTGTTTCCGATGGGGCTGTCCAACTACTCAATGTGACCGGTGAGCTTGCTGCGACCTCACTTGTCGGACCTCTCAAATTTGACGGTAGGTTCAATTATGAAGATAGCCCGTACGAGCTCGCTTTCAGCATGGGCGCTTTTGGTGGTGACCGAGCTTTCCCTGTAAACATTGATCTGACTTCAACAGACCACAACTGGACTGGCTCCTTTTCTGGCTTGTCGACAGAAGCAACAATTTCGGCGCGTCTTGATGGCACTTTTGAGTTTCGCTTCGGACAATCTGAAGTTGATGGCGAAGTGTTGCCCTTCCTTCAGCTGACGTCTGGTTTTGTAGGGGACAGTGAAGCCATTTCACTTCGCGAAGTTGAGCTCTCGTTGGGCAGTGCGATTTTCAAAGGCGGTGTAGAGGTTGGTTTTGAAGAGGGGCCCAATATTACTGCAGGTCTGTCGGGGTCACGTCTTGTGGTTGACCGAGTGTTGGAACAGTTGCAGGTATCAGGTATCCCGCCGGAGAATCTGAAAATTCCAGAATCCATTACTGGAGCGCTTGAACTTGATGTTGCTGATGTAAGCCTTGGCGGCGCGCACGCGTCCAATGTGCAGTCGGATGTTCGCCTTGAAGATGGCACGCTCTTCTTTGATCTATTGTCGGTCGAACTACCGGGTGATACGACAGCGCAGCTTAAAGGAACATTTAGCCTTTTGCAGGGCACGCCGCGTTTCGATGGATCTTTGGAAGCTGTTGTCGACGATGCCTCAATGCTCGCACGATGGGCGGCTGATTTGGCACAATCAGAGCCATTGGCACCAGGAGTGGTGGCCCGCGAGTCATGGCCGCTTCGCCTACAAACGGAGCTGGCGATGCAACCATCGCTGTTACAGGCCTATTCCTTGACTTTTGGCGCCGGTGAGGAGGGTGAGGAAGATAAGTCTGTTACTGGCGGGCTTTCCTTTGCCCTCAGAGGTCGGCCGGCATTTAGCGTAGAGCTGCGTGGTTCCTCTGTTGACCTTTCCTGGCTTGATGGTTTGCTCAACGCGCAGAGCCTTTCTGAGAGCCTGGATACCTCCTCATTCGACGCAAATGCGATACTCGGGTTCGATAGACTCGTATTGGCGGATTCAGTGCTGAGCGATGTCGATGTCTCTGCAGCTCTGTCTGACGGTGTTTTGTCTGTCGACCGGTTCGAGGCCACACTCAATGGGACTGACAAGGTGTCTGCGACAGGCACGGTCTCAGAAATTGGTCCGTTCGCAACCGGCGGGCTTGAGGGAAGCATTCATGCTGGGTTGGCAACGTCGATCGCCAGTATGCTACTGGATGCTGAAATCCCGTCAGCTGATGAGGGCGTGCTTACCTATGTGATTAGAGGTGAGCAGACTGAAGAAGGCCATAAAACATCGCTTGATTTGTCTGGAGAGGTAGACAGCTCAGTGGTTTCTTTGGTGGTCAATCAAAAGCGCGTTCGGTCGTCGCCTTCGGCGGATAAGTTGGACCTCGTGCTCACACTGGAAAACCCGTCTGCTCATAGTTTGCTTGATCAATTTGGTGTTGCGCCAACCTCTGTGTTTGAGGGAGCCGGGCGCGTCCGCATGCAGCTATCCGGTCAGCCAGAAGGTTCTCTTGATACGAGCTTTCGGTTTGCCGCGGGTGATGTTGAAGGGTCGTTTACCGGGAAGACGGAAGAGTTGATGCAGGTGCCGCGCTTTGATGGGCGGTTTGAATCCTCCGCGCCCTCATTTGGATTGGCAAGCCAGGCCGCCGGTTGGCAAGGCGGCGTCGTCGACCTGATCTCCGCGAATGCTCGTGATGGTGCGTTTGTCGCCGGTGGGGACTTGGTGTGGTCCACTGACCGTTTTGCTGTAAGTGAAGTGGAAGCGATAGCTGGCGCCTTCCGGGTTTCAGGAGGCGGTGCTGTTGAGTTTGAGAGCGGGATCCCGTTGGTGGATGCCAATATCAGCCTTGGGTCTATCAATCTCGATTCCTTGTTCTCGTCAGGTGCGGATGATCCCTGGTCTGCTGACCCCTTGGATTGGTCGTCTTTGGGGCGGGTGAAAGGGTCGCTGACACTTGCTGTCTCCAAAGCCACCATCGGCAATCTGATGCTGGAAGATGTTGCTGCTAAGGGCACTCTGGCGGATGGCGTCCTCTCTTTCACTCCTGTTACAGCGGAGATGGCATCTGGTCGGTTGACCATGGGGGCTCGCTTTGAAGGAGGTGAGGGTGTTCCTGGCCTGGGACTGACACTGGCTGCTGAAGACATATCTGTTGATCAGGCTGCCGAAATGTTCTCGGGAGAGAGGCTGGCCAGCGGTGAAGCAACGGCTAGTCTCCAGGTGGAAGGGCAGGGACGCAGTCTGCTGGGGCTGGTGTCGACTCTCTCTGGCAAGGGATCGCTCGCATTGACAGATGGTGAGTTGAATGGCTTTGACCTTGAAGCGTTTCGGACTGCTTTGGAGGGTTTGTCGACGATGGATGATTTTGACGCTGTTGTGGCAGTACACCTGGATAAAGGGCGCGCGCCCTATAACCGGATTGAAGGGACGTTCTCCGTCGAAGATGGCATTCTGAAATATGCGCCCACCGAGGTAGAGGTTGCCGGGGCGAATGGTCTGGAAGTTGTGGCTTTAGCTGATCTGGTGCGCTTGGAAGCCGACGTGGAGACGGACGTCACGTTGACGGGCGAGCGGCCATTGCCGCCCATGACTATGGTTCTCGCTGGCCCACTCCAGAAACTTGAGCGCCGGACAGATAGTTTGGCGATCCAACAGGCTGTCTCACAGAGGCTGCTGGTTCAGGACATTGAGGACGCAGGGATTGAGGACTTGCCGGATGAGCTGCGAGAACTCATCGTCGGTCCAGACAGTGGGTCTGAATTGGATGTGCCGCTAGAGGGCGTCATCGAAGACGCGACTCCAGGAGAAGCTCATGACCCTACAGCGCCGACGCCGGTTGAACGCCCAACGAACTAACTCACTCAAGCGTTTGATCGTTGTTGTCTCAATTGCTCAAGAATGAAGACCCGAATGGCGCTCGTCAGGGACCCGGATGCATCTCTGTGAGAGTCGATCTGGCGCACCAATTCAGTGACAGAGACTTTTTTCCGACAGGCAATTTCTTTCAGCTCATCCCAGAACGGCTGCTCCAGGGTGATCGACGTGCGATGACCCGAGATAGTGATCGAACGTTTGATCTGACCTGTCATGTGCGTTCCGCTTATTTGGGCCCGATCATGTCTTCGGGACGCACGACGGCGTCGAACTCTTCTTCCGTCACGTAGCCGCCGCCGACTGCTTCTTCGCGCAGCGTGGTGCCGTTCTTGTGGGCGGTCTTGGCGATCTTCGCGGCATTGTCGTAGCCGATGGTTGGTGCGAGCGCGGTGACGAGCATCAAAGAGCGCTCGAGCGCTGCTTTGATATTGTCTTCGCGGGCTTCAATGCCAACCACACAATTGTCGGTGAAGCTTACTGCGGCATCACCTAGCAGCTGAACTGATTGCAGGAAGTTGTATGCCATCATCGGGTTGTAAACGTTGAGCTCGAAATGACCCTGGCTGCCTGCGAAGGTGAGAGCGGCATTGTTCCCGGCGACATGGGCGCAGACCTGAGTGAGTGCTTCGCACTGGGTCGGGTTTACCTTGCCCGGCATGATGGAGGAGCCGGGTTCGTTTTCCGGCAGGGCGAGCTCGCCGAGACCTGAGCGAGGTCCAGAACCCAACAGGCGGATGTCATTGGCAATTTTAAAGAGCGCTGCGCCTGCGGCGTTGATCGCCCCATGGGAAAATACCATCGCATCGTGAGCAGCAAGGCTCTCGAACTTGTTTGGCGCGGTGACGAAGGGAAGGCCGGTGATCGCGGCGACGCTTTCTGCCACTTTCTCTGCGAACCCGATCGGCGCATTAAGGCCGGTGCCGACCGCCGTGCCGCCCTGTGCCAATTGAAGCAGTCCGGGGAGGGTGAGTTCTATCCGCTCAATGGCCGAGGCTACCTGGGCTGCATAGCCCGAGAATTCCTGACCGAGTGTCAGCGGCGTTGCGTCCTGCGTATGGGTCCGGCCGATCTTGATGATATGGTCGAACTCTTTTTGTTTGGCAACGAGAGCTTTGTGCAGATGTTTCAGTGACGGGATGAGCCCGTGCACGATGCGTTCCGCGCAGGCAATATGCATGGCTGTCGGATAAGTGTCGTTAGACGACTGGCTCATGTTCACATGATCGTTCGGGTGCACCGGATCTTTTGTGCCCATGGTGCCGCCGAGGATTTCGATCGCGCGGTTTGAAATCACCTCGTTGGAATTCATGTTGGACTGGGTGCCAGACCCTGTCTGCCAGACCACCAGCGGGAAGTGGTCGTTAAGTTTGCCGTCGATAACTTCCTGCGCGGCTTCAATCATCGCTTTGCCGATGGTGTCGTCCAAATTGCCCAGCCACATATTGGCTTCAGCGCAGGCGCGCTTGACGATGCCGAGTGCGCGGACAACCGACATAGGTTGTTTTTCCCAGCCGATTTTGAAATTGCCCAGTGAGCGTTGGGCTTGTGCACCCCAATATTTGTCTGATGGGACTTCAATGGGGCCAAAAGTATCTGTTTCTGTGCGTGTCTGGCTCATGAGCGGCTCTCCGGCTTTCGGGCATTACATTTGATCGGCGGGGAGGCTCCCCCAGATGTCTTTCATAGGGGGCTCCTTTAGCATGCCTCGTGAGGCAGGCCAAATCCGAGAAAAATCGAGGCTGAGTGCCGCTTAGCGGTCTTTTCGGAAGGCGTCGAGGCTGACCACTTCGCCACTATGGTCTTCATCGCCTGGCTCTGACTTTGTCTCCGTTGCCGCTACCGGTGCTTCAAAAACATCCTGTGGCGTTTCCGCGGCGTCCTCGCCTTCGGGCACAAATTGCAGGCCGAACTGGACGCTTGGGTCAAAGAAGCCAACGAGGGCGGAATAGGGCACGACCAGTCTTTCTGGCGTCTTGTCGAAGGACAGACCGACTGTGAAACCTTCCTCACCTACTTTGAGATCCCAGAACTGATGCTGCAAAACAATGGTCATCTCTTCTGGATACTGGCTCTTCAGACGATCAGAGATATCGACCCCTGGTGCTTCCGTCCGAAATGAAATGTAGAAGTGATGTTCACCCGGCAGGCCCTCCGTCGCCGCAATATTGAGGGCATCGCGAACGACAGCGAGCAGAGCTTTCTGCGTCAGCACATCATATCGCATCTGGTCATCGGCCATTTGGGTCTCCTAATTGGTTGCGACCCATTCAATCAGCGATTCGAGAGTGCGTCCAGTGTTGCGGTTTTGACCTATCAGTCCTGCGGCAACAGATCTCTAAGGAGCGCTACGGCATTTTCGCCCATCACTTTTCTGATTTCTTCTTCGGTAAAGCCAGCTTTCAACATTTCGTGGGTCAGGGCAGGAATTTCCGAAGCGTCCATGAGCACTGTTGTGCTGCCGTCATAGTCAGAACCCAGTGCTACGTGATCGACGCCCAAAAGATCAATGCCATAGCGAACAGATTTCACGATCCCCGCTGGTGTGTAGTCGCACACTGCGGCATCCCAGAATCCGATCCCGATCAACCCGCCTTTGGCAGCGATCTCTTTCATCAAGTCATCTTCAAGATTGCGCTTTGTGTGGCAGGCACCTTTGAGGCCCGTATGGGAAACGATAATCGGCCGGTTGGAAAGGGCGAGTACGTCTCGCACTACAGCAGGTGAGGAGTGGGCAACATCGATGATGATGCCGAGGCGCTCCATCTCCATGACGGCTGCTTTGCCAAACTCTGTCAGTCCTTCCCCTGACTGGCCGTGAAGGGACCCGCCCAACCTATTATCAAAGAAATGCTGGAGCCCCATGATGCGGTAGCCTTCCTCATAGAGCTTTTGCACATTGGCGAGATCCCCCTCAAGTGGATGACTGCCTTCGGTCAATAAAATCCCGCCGACCGTTGGCTTGCCTTCAGCTCTTGCTTCCAGAAGGGCATCCAGACCGCGACGCGAGGTCACGACCTGCAGCGCAGTTGGGTCCTGTTCCTCGGCCGAGTAAAGTTCCCGTGCCTGGTGGACAGCACGTTCGTAGATGCTGGTCCACGATTTGATCGGCCAAAGGCCTAGCACAGTTACCGGGGTGAGCTGGTCGCGCGCGTCGGCGGAGTTGCTCTCATAGTTCTGGCCAGCGGGCGACTTTGTTGTTGAGGAGAACACCTGAAGCGCCATGTTGCCTTCAACCATACGCGGCACGTCCACATGGCCGGTTGAGCTTCTGTCGAGAGGGTTGCGTCCCCACAACATGGTGTCGGAGTGAAGGTCAATAATCGTCAGGGTGCTGTGAAGCTCGCGGGCTTCATCGGCAATGTCGTAGGGTGCGTGTTCCTCAACGAGGTTAACGCTGCCTTCGATGAGACCGGGGGCGAAGAAGTAAATTGCGGCATAGGCAGCCAAAAGAAAGACGCCTAAGCCAACCAAAAAACGTTTCATCACCTCGTCCCCCAAGATTGTTTGTTGGGGTCACCCTAGTGAGAGTGTGGTCTTAACTCAACTGGATTGAATGTCAGCGGCGTACCAGGTGCGCCATTTGGCCACGAGGGCGTCTGTGTCCCGATCATTTGGGTGGAAGGAGGGACGGTAGTAGGAGAAGACACCCTTCATGACATGGCGCCAAACGCCCTCTCTACCCCATAGGTGGCGCAGACTGCGGCCCCAGGACCGCCAATTGGTGAGCTCCCCGGACTTTTTCATCAGGTAAATCTGGTTGCCCAGTGCAGACAGGTTGAAATTGATGGTCGTCAGGGTCATGGCAATGATCCGACGAAGATACCCTCCGACGCCTGGATCAACAGTCTTGAACACATCAAACGCAACCGCTTTGTGTTCGGACTCTTCCAAGGCATGCCAGCGCCACAGATTGGCAAATTGCGGGTGTGCACCCTCCATCACTTTTGGGTTTTCGAGAATGGCTTCTGCGAAGAGGGCGGTGTAATGCTCAAGGGCACAGGTGATGGCGAGCTGAGTTTTCTTTGGGAGCTTGCGTCCCATGCGCAATCCATAGGTTACGAGACGCTCAATCTTTTCCGGCTCAAGACCCTGCTTCGCCAGATACTGATTGTAGACAACATGTTCGCGTGAATGGATGGCTTCCTGTCCTGCAAAGCCGCGCACATCTACCTTCAGTTTAGGGTCGGTAATCTCATCAGCGAAATGCCGCACACTGTCGACAAAGAAACGCTCGCCTTCGGGGAAGGTGAGGGAGAGGCCATTGTAGAAATGAGAAATGGCGGGATCATCGGAGTGCCAATTCACCGGCAGATCGTCGGCGAAGGAGAAACCGGGGTCGCGGGGGGTGATCTTTTGAGTGTCAGACATTCATGTCTCCGTTGAGTGTCTTTGTGGCCCTCCCCGGGAAAGAAGTGGAGGCTTCTGTTGCCAGGTGCCTCCGAACCCCGCCTGCAAGCGCTAACTTACAGGACTAAGTTCGAAACAGTCGAACCGCTTACGCAGCTAGACGTGCCTCAGCGTAGTTGTCATTTGCAACTATCAAACGGCCCGATAACGGCGGAACCATGCCGAGCAAAAGAAGATCCTTTACACCCTCGTCGATCCTATTTCGCCCCCATGAAAAACCTAAGTTCCCTGAATGTCAGGTCTTAGGCTTTTGGTGGAGGCGCCGGGTACCGCCCCCGGGTC
>JAAWWE010000009.1 GCA_021404525.1 Rhodobiaceae bacterium | reverse complement strand
TCGCTACTGTATTACGATGTGCTCCTATCAGATCCACTCACCTCATTGTGTGGTGTTTTTTTACGGTGGCACTGATCTCACAATGCTCAACCCCTCTCTATTCGTCGGCCGCGTAAGAGGTGTATAAGAACCATGGCCACCATGTCGTCGATCAGGCGGTGTTCGTAGGTGAGGCCCTTCTTGTCGAATTCCTTTTTGAATTCCTTGTCGAAGACTTCCTGGAACAGATCTTTGAACTGCCCGTCATAGGCTTTCATGATGGTGTTCTTGGTCGACAGGTAGACTGGATAGCCGCGGTCGAAGCCATATTTCATGCAGGCGCGGGCAAAGTCGCGGATGCTGTCATCCAGGTTGTACATGGCCATGCTGACGCCGGAAGAGGGGAAGTCATAGACTTCATGTTCGATCGTGTCCGAGCCGTCAGAGGCTTCCCATTTGATGGTGAGCTTGCCAGCGCCCGGAACGCGGAAGTCGGTTGCGCGATATTGGTCGCCAAATGCATGACGGCCGATGACGATCGGCTCCGTCCAACCGGGAACAAGACGCGGGATATTGCGACAGATGATCGGCTCGCGAAACACGGTACCACCCAGAATGTTCCGGATGGTGCCGTTTGGCGATTTCCACATTTTTTTGAGGCCAAACTCTTCAACCCGAGCTTCGTCCGGGGTGATGGTCGCGCACTTGACGCCGACGCCGTATTTCTTGATGGCTTCGGCAGAGTCGATGGTGACCTGGTCGTCGGTCTCATCGCGATATTCCATGCCCAAATCGTAATATTTGAGGTCAATGTCCAAATAGGGGTGGATCAGCTTATCCTTGATGAACGCCCAGATGATGCGGGTCATTTCATCGCCGTCGAGCTCAACGACGGGGTTTTCCACCTTAATTTTGGACATGCGTACGGACCTCTTATGCCATTGCGAACGCAGCAGATGCCCGAATGGCAGGACGGGCGCTGCTTTCCGTTCCTGATGAACGGGATCGGAGACGCCAGCACTCGCAGAATCGGGGGCAAAAGCGCGTCTCACCTTTAGCTCTCGTATAACACCTGAGCCACGTTGATAAAAGCACGCCAATCTCTTATCACCCCTTAATATCCCTCAATTCTTCTGATCCTTTGGGGGAAGATGAAGGTGAAATGACATGGCAGGAACCGACCGTTCCAAGGCGAACGCTACGGCAGGGCTTCCCCCTGCGCCGGCAATAATTCTGGTCCGCCCGCAATTGGGGGCCAATATTGGTGCGTCAGCACGTGCCATGCTGAATTTCGGCATTACAGAGCTGCGATTGGTCGCCCCGCGTGACGGCTGGCCAAATGAGCATGCGCTCAAAGCTGCCTCTGGCGCAGTTGAGTTGATTGAGAACGCTCAATTGTTCGGCACAGTGGCTGAGGCGGTTGCAGATCTGGACTATGTGCTTGCCACAACGGCGCGGCCTCGTGACATGACCAAGCAGGTTTATACGCCTGAAGCCGGGGCAGGCCAGCTCAAGCAGGCGATGCAGGCCGGCGGGAAGCCTGGTGTTCTGTTTGGCGCGGAGAGGGCAGGGCTTCACAATGATGATGTGGCGCTTGCGGACGCGGTGATTACGGCAGCGCTCAATCCGGGCTTTTCGTCTCTCAATCTGGGCCAGGCGGTGCTGCTGCTTGCCTATGAATGGAGCCAGCTCAGCGATGTGACCCCAGCAGAAGACATGCCCATGAACGGGACGCGGCCTGCCAAAAAACAGGAGCTCCATGGTTTCTTTGAGCATCTGGAGCACGAGCTCGACGATACCGGCTTTTTGCTGCCCGTCGACAAGCGCCCGGCTATGGTGCGGAACTTGCGGAATATGTTCCAGCGCGCGGCGCTCACCGAGCAGGAAATCCGCACGCTCCGGGGGATCGTTTCAGCACTTACGAAGCACGCTGAGCGGCGGGCCGTTGAGAAGATGAAGAGTGAAAAGGAGGCTGAACCGGATTCTTAGCTTTCCCGAAATGTTGAGGGAAAATCAAATGCTTAGGGCGGGTGTTTGAGGGTTTGATTCCGGTGGATCGCGGGTTTGACTTTGGCTCGTGCGTAAGTATAGTGCGCCCAGTTCGCGGGTCCTTTTGGGCCCGCATACTTTTTTGACGACGCACCCGTGGGAAGGCTCAAGCGCATTGGGTTCTTTCCTGTCGGTGGCTCCCGGGGTTCCGGGATCTGCAGAGGAGGGCGCGTTTCCTACATTTGAGATAAGGAAACAGCGATGACAAAGCGCATCCAAGCGAAATACAAAATTGACCGCCGTCTTGGCGAAAATATCTGGGGTCGCCCAAAGAGCCCAGTGAACCGTCGGGAATATGGTCCAGGTGAACATGGTCAGCGCCGCCGCGGCAAGCTTTCGGACTTTGGTCTGCAGCTTCGCGCGAAGCAGAAGCTGAAAGGCCACTATGGCAACATCACCGAGAAGCAGTTCAAACGCACCTATCACGAAGCCTCGCGCATCAAAGGCGACACAGGTGAAAACCTGGTGGGTCTGTTGGAGCGCCGTCTTGATGCGATCGTTTATCGCTCAAAATTTGTACCGACTGTCTATTCAGCCCGTCAGGCTGTCAGCCACGGCCACATCCTGGTCAATGGCAAGCGCGTCACGATCCCTTCTTACCGGGTGAAAGAGGGTGACGTGATTGAAGTGAAAGAGAAGATGCGGACGAACGCGAAGTTCCTCGAAGCGTCTCAGAGCCCAGAGCGGGACACACCGGACTATCTCGAAGTTGATCTCGACAAGTTCAAGACCACTTTCGTTCGGACCCCAGCACTGGCGGATATTCCTTATCCGGTTCAGATGGAACCAAATCTCGTGATTGAGTTCTATTCGCGCTGATCTAGCGCCGACTACAGAGTTTCAAAGGGGTCCGGTTTCGGGCCCCTTTTTTGTTGGAGCGCTTCATGTCCATCCGTTTGGCCAGATCAGACGACATACCGGTCCTGCAGCAAATCGCGCTTCGGGCGTATGAACCGTATGTCGCGCGAATGGGGCAGGAGCCTGCACCTATGCGGCCAGACTTTGCTGCTCATATCGCAAAAGACACTGTCTTTGTGTGGGATGATGAGGGGGTCGGTGCCTATGCGGTTGTCATTTTTGGCAAAGGTGAGCCGTTGCTCGACAATATCGCGGTGGACCCGGACGCCCAGGGCGAAAGGCTAGGCACCAGGCTTCTAGAGCAAGTTGAGGATCATCTGCGCGAAGAGGGGTTCACTGCCTATACCCTCTACACGAATGTGCATATGACGGAAAATATCGCGTGGTATGCCCGCGCTGGGTTCACCGAGACTGGGCGCGGCAGCCAGGACGGGTTTGACCGGGCGTTTTTCCGGAAAGAGCTTTAGGCTGTTTCTAGAGCGATGTCCTTGGAGCCGAAATAGTCGCGCAGTTCGCCGCTTTCAAACATCTCACGAATGATGTCGCAGCCGCCGACAAACTCACCCTTCACATAGAGCTGTGGGATGGTTGGCCAGTCGGAAAATTCCTTGATACCGTGGCGAATTTCTTCGTCTTCCAGCACGTTCACGCCTTTGAACTGAACGCCCAGGTAGGTCAGCACTTGCACGACAGTGTTGGAGAAACCGCACTGTGGGAAGACAGGCGTGCCTTTCATGAAAAGCACAACGTCATTGCCTTCAACTTCACTACGGATACGGTCTGCTACTGCTTCGCTCATTCTTGCTCTCCTAAAACCTTAAGCCTCGGGCGCTGATGTTTGCAGCGCGAGGGCATGGAGATCTGCGTCCATGCTGCCCTTCAGGGCCTTGTAAACCATCTGATGTTGTTGCACGCGGGTCTTGCCTGCGAATGCGGCAGAGATGACAGTCGCGGCATAGTGGTCGCCGTCGCCCGCAAGATCTCGGATCTCGACCTTAGCGTCAGGCAGGCCTTCTTTGATTAGCCGTTCTATGTCGCTGGCATTCATCGCCATCTTTTTTCTCCAGTCTCGAATACGAGGCCAACAGATTTCATTCAGTGTGTGTCGGGTGCGCTCATATAGTTGGGCAGCCACCCTTCATAGGCCGCATCGAGGTCTGCCAATGATATGGGATCAGACCCCTCTACTGTCAATTCATTGCCGCCGGTCGTTCCGATCGCTTGTGTCGGAATTCCTGCTGAAAGAGCATCTTTGACAAAGGTTTCCGCGCTCGCGGCAGGTACGGTCACGACATAACAGGCCTGATCCTCGCCAAAGGCCCAGGCGTGCAGGGGAATGTCCTTATTGGGCGTAAGGGAAGCACCAACCTTGCTGCCCATTCCCATCTCGGCAACGGCCACCAAAAGGCCGCCATCTGAAATGTCATGGACTGCTGTCACGCGTCCGTCGCGGATGGCGGTGCGTACGAATGCACCATGCTTTTTCTCGGCTGCTAGGTCGACCTTGGGTGGGGCCCCCGCTGCCTTTCCAACAATATCGCGCTGGTAGATGCTTTGACCCAGATGACCCTCATGGGCACCGATCAGGAGAATGATTTCTCCCTCTGCGGTAAAGCTTTTGCCGACCCGCTTTGTGACATCCGGCATCAGTCCGACGCCGCCGATGGCGGGGGTGGGCAGAATGGCTTGGCCGTTGGTCTCATTGTAGAGAGACACATTCCCGGAGACGATGGGCATGTCGAGGGCGAGGCAGGCTTCGCCAATGCCCTGAATGCAGCCGACAAACTGGCCCATGATTTCGGGCTTTTCCGGATTGCCGAAATTGAGATTGTCGGTGGCGGCGAGAGGCTCGGCACCAACAGCTGTGATGTTCCGCCAGCATTCAGCGACCGCTTGCTTGCCGCCTTCAATCGGGTCTGCTTCGCAATAGCGCGGTGTGACGTCGACGGCGAAGGCAAGACCTTTGCCTTTATCGCCCACGCGGATCACGGCAGCGTCGCCACCGGGGCCTGCCATCGTATTGCCCTGGATGAGATTGTCATACTGCTCCCAGACCCAGCGGCGCGAACACATATCCGGCAGGCTCACCAATTGGATGAGCGCTTTGCCAAGATCATCGGGCGCCGGCACGTCAGCTGCTGCCACAGGGGCGAGCTTCGGGCTTTCGACCCACGGGCGATCATATTCCGGAGCTTCATCGCCAAGTTCGTTGATCGGCAGATCTGCCATCAGTTCTTTGTGGCGGTAAACCTTAAAGCGCTGGTCGTCGGTTGTTTCGCCGACAATCGCGAAATCGAGATCCCATTTCTTGAAGACGGCCGCTGCCTCATCTTCTTTGTCAGGGTCGAGTACCATGAGCATGCGCTCCTGGCTTTCCGACAGCATCATCTCATACGCAGTCATGCCTTCTTCCCGGCAGGGCACCTTATCGAGGTCAAGGTTCACACCAAGATTGCCTTTGGCACCCATTTCAACAGCAGAGCAGGTGAGACCCGCAGCGCCCATGTCCTGAATGGCGATCACAGCGCCGGTTTTCATGAGTTCAAGACAGGCTTCCAGCAGGAGCTTCTCAGAGAAAGGGTCACCGATCTGAACGGTGGGACGCTTTTCTTCTGAATCATCGTCAAACTCGGCAGACGCCATGGTTGCCCCGTGGATGCCGTCGCGGCCCGTCTTGGAGCCCAGATACACGATCGGGAGGCCGACGCCCTTGGCTTCTGACAGGAAGATGCCGTCGGCCTTGGCAAGACCCGCGGCAAAGGCATTCACCAGGCAATTGTCATTATAGCGGGCATCGAAATTCACTTCACCTCCAATGGTGGGCACGCCGAAGCAGTTGCCGTAGCCGCCAATGCCTTCCACAACGCCGGATACAATGTGGCGGGTGCGTTCGTTCTCAGGAGCCCCGAAGCGAAGTGCATTCATGGCAGCGACGGGACGCGCGCCCATGGTGAAGACATCGCGCAGGATGCCGCCAACACCGGTTGCCGCCCCTTCGTAGGGGGAGATGAAGGAAGGGTGATTGTGGCTTTCCATTTTGAAGACAACCACGTCGCCATCATCAATGTCGACCACGCCGGCATTTTCGCCCGGGCCTTCAATCACGCGTGGCCCTTCGGTTGGCAGGGTGCGTAGCCACTTCTTCGATGACTTGTAGGAGCAGTGCTCGTTCCACATGGCTGAGAAGATGCCGAGCTCTGTGAGCGTGGGTTCTCGCCCGATCAGGTCCAGAATGCGCTGATATTCGTCAGGCTTGAGGCCGTGCTCCGCGATCAGGTCTGCGGTAATCTCTACATCGTTCTTGATCACGCGATCGTCTCCAGCGCACTAGCGAAAATTCCCCGACCGTCTGTGCCGCCCTGGGCAGGTTCGATCAGGTTTTCCGGGTGGGGCATCATGCCCAGCACGTTCTTCTGTTCGTTCAGGATACCGGCAATGTTGCGGATGGATCCATTGGGGTTTGTCGCTTGTGTGTAGCGGAACGCCACCCGGTCCTCAGCTTCAAGGCGGGTCAGTGTGTCTTCGTCTGCGAAATAGTTGCCATCATGGTGGGCAACTGGGCAGCGAATGACCTGGCCTTGTGCGTAGGCACTGGTGAACACGCTTTTGTTTGTCGCGACTTCAAGTTCAACCTCTTTGCAGACGAACTTGAGATGGGCGTTGCGGAGCAGGGCACCTGGCAGGATGCCGGTCTCTGTCAGGATCTGAAATCCGTTGCAGACACCGAGGACGCGGACACCTTTGTCGGCTTGTTCCTTTACCGCCTTCATGATGGGGGAGAGGCCTGCAATGGCGCCCGTGCGTAAATAGTCGCCGTAGGAAAAACCGCCAGGGAGCACGATCAGGTCAACATCTGGAAGTGTGGTTTCCTGATGCCAGACTGTAATGGGCTTATGCCCGCCGATTTGCTCAAGCGCGTAAAGCATGTCGCGCTCTCGGTTTGACCCGGGAAAGACAATGACTGCCGATTTCATGGGCTTACGCTCCGTCGAGCTCTATGGCGTAGTTTTCGATGACCGTGTTTGCCAGAACCCGCTCGCACATGTCTTCCAGTGCGGCGCGGGCCTTTGCAGGATCGGTCTCGGTCAGGTCAACTTCGATATATTTGCCTTGGCGAACATCACCGATGCCGTCAAAACCCAGTTGATCGAGTGCGTGAGAGATGGCTTTTCCCTGCGGGTCGAGCACACCGTTTTTCAGAGTGATTTTAATGCGGGCCTTCATGGTGCCTTTTGACTTTCAGCAGGAGGAACTCAGGACTTAACAAGCGTTGGACCGGTTGGTTTTCCGCTATCGTTTTCAAAGAGGATGCCCAGGCGTCTGGCGACTTCCTGGTACGCATCGACCAATCCGCCCATGTCACGACGGAAGCGATCTTTGTCGAGCTTTTCGTTTGTGTTGATGTCCCACAAGCGACAGCTGTCCGGGCTGATTTCATCTGCCAGGACAATGCGCATCATCTCGCCTTCAAACAGGCGACCGAATTCAATCTTGAAATCAACAACCTTGATACCAATGCCGAGGAAGAGGCCGGTCAGGAAGTCATTGATGCGGAGCGCCAGCGCCATCATGTCATCGATTTCCTGCGGGCTTGCCCAGCCAAAGGCAGTGATGTGTTCTTCTGACACCATGGGATCGCCCAGCGCATCATTCTTGTAGCAGAACTCAATGATGGAGCGGGGAAGGGCTGTACCTTCTTCAATCCCCAAGCGTTTGGAAATGGACCCTGCGGCGACATTCCGCACAATCACTTCGATCGGCACGATTTCCACTTCGCGGATCAACTGCTCGCGCATGTTGAGTGCTTTGATGAAGTGGGTTGGTACGCCGATCTCATTGAGGCGTGTGAAGATGAACTCGGAAATCCGATTGTTCAGCACACCCTTGCCGTCGATCAGCTCATGTTTTGTGCCGTCAAATGCAGTTGCGTCATCTTTGAAATGTTGGACAAGTGTCCCAGGTTCCGGGCCTTCATAGAGAACTTTGGCTTTGCCTTCGTAAACCCGTCTGCGGCGGCTCATGTCGATTAGGTCCAATCTTTGGGGCCGCTTTTGGGCCATCTCGTCTGAGAGCGACAGGTGGCGTGGAGCGGCATTTGGGGCCCCGATGGATATTGGGATTCGCCCTTAACTTTCGGTCGGAACCTATCTCAAGCGCCTCTCAGATACAATGCAGCGGGCCTCAGATTCACGGCAGCAAAATACCGCAGAAATGCTCGAAAAAGCGGCATATCCTGCTAAAATTGCGTTTGCAGGCTCTGATGCGACCACGTGCATGTTGATTTCGTAAAATGAGCCCGCTATGCCTAGCCCAAGCAACAGATCATTGGGGCACTTAGCGTGTCTCACAACAGTTATTTAGGAGCGGTTCTCCCATGTCCGGTTTCGACAAGCGTGAAGAAGGTTTTGAAAGCAAATTTGCCCATGATGCGGACCTTCGGTTTAAGGCCGAGGCTCGTCGGAACAAGCTGGTTGGTGCTTGGGCCGCTGAGCTGATGGGACTTACAGGCGATGAGGCTGAGGCCTATGGCAAAGATCTTGTCAAAGAAGACCTGAAGGAAGCAGGGGACGATGATGTCTTCCGCAAAATCCGGGCGGACTTTGATGCCAAAGGCGTTGAGCAGTCAGATCATCAGATTCGCCGCACCATGGACGAGATGCTCGCCCAGGCGGTTGAGGAAATTCAGACCAAAGGCTGAGCTTTCTCCCAATAAAGTTTAAGAACCCGCTATCTGGTCGGATAGCGGGTTTTTATTTGAGAGCAGCCTGGAGGGTGCCGGCAAAAGCCTGGGCGGCCAGATTGCGGATGGCCTCCTCTGACAATTTGTCCATAGGCTGTGCATCCAGGCCTTCACGGTGTCGGTGCATGGCCGACCAGGCGAGGGTTTCTATGGCTGCTCTGGCCATGACCGCCAACCCGTGGGTTGGAATTGAAGATTTCCCCGTCGCATCAAGGAGATCTGTGAGGAGCCCGAGCGTTCGACCTCGCACGGAGGTTAGCTGTACTGGCGCGAATTCCGGGAGTTCAGCAGCCAGTCGGTCGAGGAACCATATCGCCCGGCGGTTTGCTGACAGCAGATCGTACATTTCATATCCAACAGTCTTGAAACGCTCTGGGTCGCTGGTCTTGTCTTTGATTGCTTGCTCCAGCAGTGGCCAGGTCGCCAACCTCCGCGCCGTTTCTGCAAAGAGGTGCGCCAGGTTTTCACGCGCCACGGCCTTAAAGGGAAGGGGCGAAGCCGCAAGCTCATCTGGATTCAACAGTGACGCACTCGCGAGCGCGAGCAGGGCTTCCTTGTTTTCCACATAGAGATAAAGCGTGCCCGCCGAAGTCCCGATGGCTTTGGCAATGTCAGACATTTGTGTCTGTTTGAACCCGTGCCGGGAGATGTGATTGAGGGCAGCTTCCGCGATCTCGGAAAGATTTGTCGCCTGTTTGCGCGGCATGGGGCTCCCCTCATCTGGCCGGTTGGCAGAGAATTGGCATCTTGAAAACCAAGGCAGAGTTCATATATGAATGAACCATTCATTTATTATAGATGGAGTAAGACATGAGAATCCAGCAGTTTTTGGCTCTTTTGGCCGGATTTTTGGGGTTTTCATGGACCGCGCTCGCGGGTGAGTGGACCCATTATGGTGGGGACGCGGGTGGTAGCCGCCATTCAACGCTCACACAGATCACGTCGGAAAATGTGGCAGGCCTCGGCCAGGCGTGGATTTTCAGCACGGGCGATCTCACCAACCGGCCTGATGACATCAAGGTCAGTGCCTTCGAGGGTACACCGATCCTTGTAGCTGGCTCGCTCATCTTCTGCACACCGTTTAACGAGATCATTGCGCTTGAGCCAGGCACCGGCGCACAGAAATGGCGTTTTGATCCGGAGGTGGCCGGGGGGTATCGCCCCGCCAATCAGTTCGTGTGTCGGGGGGTGACCTACTGGAACGATGCTGGTGGCGACCACATGGCCCCCTGCGCTGAGCGGATCTTTATGGGAACGGTAGATGGGCGTCTGATTGCCGTCGATGCGTTGACCGGCGAGCTTTGTGATGGCTTTGGGGACGCAGGGCAGGTGCAGATTGATCCGGGCATGGACCTTCTATGGCCTGGGGAATTTCAGATCACGTCGCCGCCGGTGATTGTTGGGGACACGCTCATTGTTGGCTCGGCGCTTGGAGATAATCAGCGGGCAGATGCGCCGAAGGGAACTGTCCGCGCGTTTGATGTTCGCACTGGCGCTCCCAAATGGAATTTTGATCCGGTCGCTCGGGGCGCTGTTGAGCAGCCCGGCAGCTGGGGTGAGGGGATTGCGGCGAGAACAGGACATGCCAATGTCTGGGCACCCATGTCCGTAGATGAAGACCGGGGTCTTGTCTTTCTGCCAACCTCATCGCCCAGCCCCGATTTTTTCGGTGGCGAACGGCCGGGTGACAATCGATATGCAAACTCTGTGGTTGCATTAAACGGTGCGACTGGTGACGTGGTCTGGCACTTCCAGACTGTGCATCACGATGTTTGGGACTATGACCTTCCGGCACAACCGAGCCTCGTGACCCTGCAACATGTTGACGGCCCTGTAGATGTTGTGGTGCAGGTCGCGAAGACGGGCTTTGTCTTTGTGTTGAACCGCGAAACAGGCGAGCCGATTTTCGGCGTAGAGGAGAGACCGGTGCCGCAGGATGGTCCTGCCGGAGAATGGCTCTCGCCAACGCAGCCCCATCCCGTTGCGCCGCCAGCACTGGTGCCTCAGTCCATTGCGCCTGAAGATGCATGGGGGCTGACGCCCTGGGACAGAGGTGCCTGCAGCGATGCGATTGCGTCTTTAAGAAATGATGGTCTGTTTACACCACCAAGCGCACAAGGGACCTTGATGTACCCCTTCACCGGCGGTGGGGCCAACTGGGGTGGGATGGCGTTTAATCCCGATACTCAGATCATGTATGTGAACACAAGTCGGGCGCTGCATGTTGTAAAACTGATCCCGTCAGAAGATTTTGCGGCGGCAGATGCTGCGGAGCCGCGCAAGGAGATCTCGCCCCAGGCAGGAACAAGATGGGCTATGCGGCGAGACCTGCTTTTGTCGCCGCTCGGGCTGCCATGCAACCCCCCACCGTTCGGGGTGTTGCATGCCGTTGACCTCAGCGATGGCAGCATCAAGTGGGAGAGTACGCTTGGCACTGTACGTGACATCGCGCCTCTACCCATCCCGTGGAAGTTGGGGACGCCGAACTTTGGCGGGCCACTGGTGACCAGTGGCGGACTCGTCTTTATCGGCGCGGCGATGGATGACTATCTGCGCGCCTTTCATGCAGAGACGGGGGAGGAACTCTGGTCAGGGCGTTTGCCGGGTGGTGGACAGGCGACCCCCATGACGTATGAATGGGAGGGGCGGCAGTATGTGGTCATCGCGGCGGGTGGTCACTCTACCTCGACGACGACGCTCGGCGATGAGCTTGTCGCCTTCGCCCTTCCTGATTGATGTCAAAGGTGCGGCTTGGTGCCTTCCTTCTTGGACATACGATCTGCGATGGTTTCGAGTGCCGTCAGATGAACATCCCGCTTGGCGGGGTCGTAGGCAGTGATGTTCACGCCGCGAATGAGGGTGCGGTGATGGTCGCCAGACTCCGGATGTGTGTCCACGTCGATTATGTTCACGCAGCAGGTGTTTTGTTCAAACGTGGAAAAGCCTTTGAGGCCGGCACCGGTGGCCCAGCCAAGCAATGCGCGGTTGACGCCGCCGTGAGCCACGAGGGCAAGCGACTTCCAATTCGGATCGGCGATCACTCTGTTCATTGCGCCAACAATGCGTCCTTCGACATCCGCAAAGACTTCCCCGCCGCCATATGAGGCGCCCGGTTCATGGGCTTTTGCGAAGGCGTAGGCCACGTCATTCAGGTCGGTGAGAGTTTGGTAGCGGTTCTGGTCTGAGCGGATTTCTTCGAAATCGGCGTCGACTTCTATTTTAATGTCACGATCACCGAAGATGCCATTGGCGGTCTCTATTGTCCGCGGAAGGCCTGAGCAGATAATCCTGTCGACCTCGACACCTTCCATGAACACGCGCATGCCAGCCGCCTGTTCGCGGCCCCAATCGGTGAGGGGGACCGCACGGCTGTCAGCCACCCGGTTGCCCTGATCGTCGACATAAGAGACGTCGCCATGACGGAACAGGTGGATACGGCGGCGATGTGAGCCATCAAAAGCTTGGCGCATAAAAAAACTCCCGGAATGTTGATCCCGGGAGTATAGGCATTTCTTCTCTTCTGTGTGACGCCCGTTCAGCTTTCGCCAAAAACGCGCTTGAAGATCGTGTCTGCGTGCTTGGTGTGGTAGCCGAGATCGAAGCGTTCCCGGATCTCTTCTTCCGAGAGGAACTTGCGAACACCTTCGTCGCCGAGAAGCTCCTCCAGGAAGTCCACTGTGGCGCTGCCTGCGACCTGGTAACTGTCCCAGACTTTCATGGCGTTGCGTTGAACGAGACGGTAGGCGTCTTCGCGTGAGCTACCTGCCTGCGTGAGTGCGAGGAGAATTCGTTGGGAGTGCACCAGGCCACCGAGGCGGTCCATATTGCCCATCATGCGTTCCGGGTAGACCAGCAGATTGTCGACAACATTGGTGAGACGCACCAAAGCGAAGTCCAGGGTGACAGTGGCGTCCGGGCCAATCATGCGTTCAACAGACGAGTGGGAGATGTCACGCTCATGCCAGAGGGCCACATTCTCCATGGCTGGGTTCACGGCCATACGCACGATGCGGGCAAGGCCTGTGAGATTTTCGGTCAGGATCGGGTTCCGCTTGTGCGGCATTGCGGAGGAACCCTTTTGGCCTTTGGAGAAAAACTCTTCGGCTTCCAGAACTTCTGTACGCTGCAGGTGGCGGATCTCCGTTGCCAGGCGCTCAATGGAACTGGCAACCACACCGAGAACAGCAAAGAACATGGCATGGCGGTCGCGCGGGATGACTTGTGTTGAGACAGGCTCTGGCACAAGGCCCAAGGACTTTGCGACATGTTCTTCAACGTGTGGGTCAATATTGGCGAAGGTCCCGACCGCGCCGGAAATCGCACATGTCGCCACTTCTTTGCGGGCGAGCACAAGGCGTTCGCGGCAGCGCTCAAATTCCACATAGGCCTGCGCAAGCTTCACGCCGAAGGTGGTGGGCTCCGCATGGATACCGTGGGAGCGACCAATGGTGATTGTTTCTTTGTGCTCGAACGCCCGGCGCTTCAGCGCTGCCAGAAGTTTGTCCATGTCTTCGAGGAGAAGATCAGCGGCACGGACCAGCTGGACGTTGAGGCAGGTGTCGAGAACATCAGAAGAGGTCATGCCCTGGTGGACAAAGCGGCTGTCTTCGCCAATGAATTCGCTGAGGTGGGTCAAGAAAGCGATGACGTCGTGCTTTACTTCCCGTTCGATCTCATCGATCCGGGCGACATCGAACTCAGCTTTGCTGCCGCGTTCCCAGATGGTTTCAGCCGCTTCTTTGGGAATGACACCGAGTTCGGCAAGCGCTGTGCAGGCGTGGGCCTCGATTTCGAACCAGATACGGAACTTGGTTTCGGGGGACCAAATGTCGGCCATTTCCTGCCGGGAGTAGCGCGGGATCATGTTGCTCTCAGTCTTAGGTGTAAGAAGAGCGCAGGATGTAGCAGATCAAGGCCCCAGCCTCAACACAGGCCTCAAAAGGACTTCAGCCCACGACGAGGCGTGTCGCACCTGGACTTTCCTCGCAGGCTTTCTCAATCATATCAATGAGATAGGTGAGTGGCGCGTCTGGTGGCTGGGTGGTTTGCCAAAAAGCTGTGAAACGCAATGCGGCCCAGTCATGGATGTCTGCGCAATCGAGCGCAACGAGGCGCCCGGAGGCTAAGTCTTCTGCGACAGAATCGCGGGTCATGAAGCACCAGCCAACACCCTGACGCACGAGATCCAGCGCGAGGGAGGCGGTGTTGACGGCCCACAAGTCTGTGACGTGCACATGATAATTGTATCGCCCTTCATCCACCGCCTCCGAGGACAGAATGATTTGTCGGTGATTGTCGAACTCTGACAGGGAGAACGGGGCTTTGATCTGGGCGAGTGGGTGATTGGGCGCAACGACGGCGAAAGCGCCCCGCAGGGCTATTTGGCGGCCGTCAAAGTGGTGCATCGGTAACGTGTCGTTCAGGGCCAGTAGTCCGATATTGGCGTCTCCCGCTTCCAGACGCTCAGCGATTTTATCGACCTGTGCCTCGTGAATGGTCAGCTGAATTTCAGGATATTGTTGGGAGAAGAGAGCGAGTCCTTTGGCCAGCGGTTCGCGTGGAAAGACTGAATCGATCAGAAGGGTGGCGTTGACAACCGTGTTCTTCTTCAGCGCGTCAGCTCGAGCCGACAGGCGTTCGATGCGGCGGGCGATCATGTTGGCATCCCGCAGAATTGCCTTTCCTTCCTCTGTCAGCTGGGGGCGGTAGCCAGACCGGTCAAAGAGGGTGAGGCCCAGATGATCTTCCAACTGGCCAATTGTGTATCCAACCGCTGAAACCGTCCTGTTGAGCTTCTTGGCGGCCGCGGAAAAGGTCCCGGTGTCGGCAATGGTCTCGAAAACCGCTAGCTGGTCCAAAAGATTGGGATGCATATCTTGTCCAAATAATTTGATGTTGTTGTCCTAATATATCCGATTTTCTTTGATGTTTGAATCGGCCAGATTGCACAGGCTCGGGAGGTGGCCTGAGCCAAAAACTGGGAGAAAACCATGGATCGTCGGGATTTTTTGCGCGGCTCAGCCGCTGTTGGAGCGCTTGCTACAGTGGCTAAGCCATCAATTGCGTGGGCCGACAGTGACCCCTTTGTCCGGCTGGATGGGATGGCGCAGGCTGATCTTGTCCGGCGAGGTGAGGTTTCCTCTTTGGAACTGGTGGATGCCGCGATCTCCCGGATCGAGAAGCTCAACCCGGAAGTCAATGCGGTGGTGCACACCCGTTTCGATAAAGCCCGTGCGCTGGCGAGCTCCGACGCCATTCCCGATGGACCTTTCAAAGGCGTGCCGTATCTCATCAAGGATCTGGCTGATCTGGAAGGAGAGCCCCTCACCATGGGGTCACGCCTGTTTGCGGGCCAAGTCGCTGACCACGATCACTCGAGTGTCCAACGTGCGAAAGAGGCGGGTCTTGTCATTCTCGGTAAAACCAACACACCGGAGTTCGGGCTGCTCGGAACGACAGAGTCCGACTTGTTGGGCGCGGCACGGAATCCATGGGACGTTGCGCGACACACCGGCGGGTCCAGTGGCGGTGCTGGCGCGGCTGTGGCTTCGGGAATGGTGCCCTTCGCGCATGCGAGTGATGGTGGCGGATCCATCCGCATCCCCGCATCCGTGTGCGGTTTGGTTGGCCTCAAGCCAAGTCGGGCTCGCTTGTTTACCGGTGATGATGAGCCATTGCCGGGTGACATTGGGGTCCGCCTGGCTGTCAGTCGATCGGTTCGGGATACCGCGCAGATTCTGAATGTCGGCGAACGCAAGGGAGCGGATGCGGTTTTTGAACCGACAGGATTTGTCGAGGGCCCCAGCTCACAGCGGCTCAAGATCGGGTTCAGCACGGTCAATTATGCCGGTAAAGATGCGTCGGTGGACGTCAAAGCAGCGCTCGATGCAACGGCGCAGCTTTGTGCTGATCTAGGGCACGAGATTGTCGAGACCAAACCATTTCTTGATGCAGAAGAGTTCCTTGATCATTTCATGGGTATCTGGGCATCGTCGCCCGCATTCCTGGTCGATAATGCTTGGCTCATTGGTCTCACGCAGTTCCGCTGGACGAGCGCAGAGGAAGGACTCGAGCCCTGGACTCGCGGATTGGCCGAATGGTTTGAGAAGAAAGAGGCCGCGAATCCAGGTGTTATCGAACGAGCACAAGTCTATTTCGACAGGATCGTCCGTGAATATGATGCCTACTTCAATAGCCTGGATGTGGAGCTAACGCCGGTCCTCCGCACGCCGCCGGTTCTGCTGGGTGAGCAGGCACCGGGCGTCGCGTTTGATCAGCTGTTTGAGCGGACCATCGACTATGTCTCCTATACCCCTCAGCACAATGTCGCCGGCACGCCCGCCATTTCGCTTCCGCTTTTCACCAGCGCTGAAGGGTTGCCAATTGGCAGCCAGTTCGCAACCAAAAGAGGTGGCGAGCGCACGCTGCTTGAGCTCGCCTACGAACTGGAAGCTGCGCTTCCATGGGCAGATCGCTGGGCACCGACTTCTGCGGTCAACCTTTGAAGGTGAGGTGGGGCGCTGTTACCAGCGCCCCACCGCCACCTATCGGTTATTGACTTATCTGTTGTCGATCTGGCCCCTGACCGATGTGATGCCGCGATGGGTGATGCGGTAGGGACCTGAATTGCGGGACGCGATGTAGCGTCGCCGTTTGAGTTTCCTGAATAGCTCAATGGAGAAGCCGGTCAGAGCCCAGCCGTCTCGGGTAAAGCAAATCGCTTCAATAATCTTTCCCTGATCATCGCGTTCGAGAGTGATCCGGCCCCCTTGAGCCATTACATGGAGCACCTTCTGCTCCGGTCTTGAAATGTCCACTGTATCTGTGCCTTGGAGTGTCTGACTGTTGCGCAAAGCAACACACCCGCGCGGCGAGCCGCGGCGCGGGGAACTCGGGGCAACCTCTCAGGATCGTTCAAAACGTTCCTGGGTTACCGAAGGGCACTCACATTTAACATCAAATCTCCATTGTTGTTTTCAGAGATAATGCTGACAGCGTGTACCGTCAAGACTGACTTCTCAGATGAGACCGAGTGACTTGAAGCTCACATGAGCGCCTTTACCGATCACAAGATGGTCGTGGACAGAGATGCCGAGCGGTTTGGCGCTGTCGACAATCTGGCGGGTCATATCTATGTCGGCCTGGCTTGGTGTCGGGTCACCGGACGGATGATTGTGCACCAGAATGAAAGATGAGGCACTCAACTCCAAAGCCCGCTTCACGACCTCGCGGGGATAGACAGGCGTGTGGTCGATCGTTCCCTTTTGCTGGATTTCATCTGCAATCAGAACGTTCTTCCGGTCTAGGAACAGGATACGGAATTGTTCCGTATCATTGTAGGCCATGGACGCATTGCAATAGTCGATGAGGGCGGCCCAGGACGAAAGCGCAGGACGATCCATGATCTTTGCTTGAGACAGTTTGATCGCCGACGCTTGTACGATTTTGAACTCGGTGATGACGGTGTCGCTGATACCTGGAATTTCGGCAAGGCGTGCCGGGTCTGCGGAGAGCGCTGCACCGAAGCTGCCAAATTGATCGATCAGGACTTTTGCGAGCGGTTTTACATCGCGGCGGGGGATTGCGCGAAAGAGAAGAAGTTCAAGCAGTTCGTAGTCTGCAATCCCGTCGGCGCCTGCTTTGGCGAAACGCTCCCGCAACCGCTGCCGATGCCCGGCATAGTGCGGTTTCGGTTCTTGGTCGATGTCGGGTTTTGCCGTGTCAGCCATAGGGCGGATGATCGAGCCCGGCAGGCGATTTCGTGAAAATCTCCGCGCCGTCGGACGTGACGCCGATCGTGTGTTCAAACTGCGCGGAAAGAGACCTGTCGCGGGTCACGGCTGTCCAGCCATCGTTCAACATTTTGACGGCGGCCTTGCCGGAATTGATCATCGGCTCCACGGTGAAAAACATGCCTTCATGGAGGGCCATGCCTTCGCCCGGGCGCCCATAGTGCAATACGTTTGGAATGTCGTGAAAGACCCTACCAATACCGTGGCCGCAGAATTCACGTACCACTGAACAGCGTTCGCCTTCAGCGTAGGTTTGAATGGCTGCGCCAATGTCACCCAATGTCGCGCCAGGCTTAGCGGCGGCAATGCCCCGCATCATGGCTTCATAGGTGATGTCGCAAAGGCGTTCGACCTTGCGATTGACCTTGCCAACGTAATACATGCGGTTGGTGTCGCCGTGCCATCCATCCTTGATGAGTGTTACGTCCACATTTACGGCGTCGCCGTCGCGCAGGACTCGGTCACCGGGAATGCCGTGGCAAACAACGTGGTTGACGGACGTGCAGCAGGACTTGCGAAATCCGCGATAGTGGAGTGGGGCGGGGATGCATTCGTGATCCATCGCATATTCGAAGACCCATTGATCGATCTGGTCTGTTGTTATCCCCGGCACAATCCGGCTCGTCAGCATGTCGAGTGCGCCGGCTGCCAGCTTGCCCACAACGCGCATCTTTTCGAATGCTTCAGGTCCGTGGATCTTGAGCTGGCCCATCTCTTGGATGTCATGTTCGGCGAGGTCGGTCATCATGCCGTCGGGTCTTTCTTGGAATATTTGTTTTACTATTTAGATATCAACTTCCAGGCGTCGATCAAGGGTGATTTCGCCAGGAGAAAGTCTACAAGAATAACAGATCACCTCAACGCCTGCAGCGACGGCGGCTTTGAGACTTTCCGCGTATTTCGGGTCTATATCTGCCGCAGGTTGCATGGAAGTGCAATCTGAGCGCTGAACCAGGAAGAAAACGACGGCTCGATGGCCTTGTCTCGCCATTTCAGCGAGTTCGGACATGTGTTTTGCTCCTCGGGCCGTCTTTGAGTCCGGGAATTCTGCCAAGCCCTTGGTGCGCGAAAGGGTCACGCTTTTGACTTCGACATAGGCAGTAGGGCGTCCCGGATCTTCCAGCAAGAGGTCTATGCGGCTGTTTTCGCCATATTTGACCTCTCTCCTAAGGATTTCATACCCGGCGAGTTCGGGGACAGTGCCGGAATCTATAGCCGCTTCCACCAACGCATTAGCTTTGCCGGTGTGGACACCTACCAGCGAATTTCCGTCGTCTACTAGTTCCAAAGACCAGGCCAGTTTGCGCTTTGGATTGTCACTTTTTGAGAGCCAGACTGTTGAGCCGGGTTCCGCCAATCCCATCATGGAGCCCGGATTGGCGCAGTGCGCAGTTGTCTCTGTGCCGTCGTCAAACTGCACATCGGCAAGGAAGCGCTTGTATCTCTTAAGGAGCTTGGCGGATGTGAGAGGTGGGGTGAATTTCATGGCGCGCACCATAAGGTTTGTTCGGCCTGTCCGACAAGCTCTTGGTCTGAGTGCCGATGAGGCTATATGTTGGGGCATCGTCCTTTTGTCTGGAGTTCCCCATGTCTGAAACCGGCACCGCCCGCCTTGTGACTGCCGCTGTCCTGCTAATAGGCGATGAAATCCTGAGCGGACGGACGAAGGACGCTAACCTGAATTTTATCGCAACTTACCTGGGGGATATCGGTATTCAGGTGCGCGAGGCACGTGTTGTGGTTGACGATCGAGATAAGATTGCCGAGGCGGTAAATGCCCTACGCAGTGCGTATGACTATGTTTTTACAACTGGTGGCATTGGCCCCACCCATGATGACATCACGGCAGATTCCGTGGCGCATGCGTTTGGGGTTTCCATCGACAAACATCCTGAGGCGATGGACATTTTAACCCGGCACTATGAAGAAACGGGTGGGGAGTTTACCGAGGCGCGGCAGCGGATGGCTCGCATTCCGAATGGCGCTAGTCTCATTCCTAACTCGGTGAGCAAAGCGCCCGGGTTTCAATTGGAGAATGTCTTTGTGATGGCGGGTATTCCCATCATTGTTCAGGTGATGATGGATGCCCTGGCGGACCGCCTAGAGGGCGGGGCACGGATGATCAGCAAGACGATTGACTGTTTTGTCGGTGAAAGTGCCGTCGCTGATGAGCTGGGTGCGATCCAGGAGAAATATCCAAGTGTCGGTATCGGGAGCTATCCATTCTTCCGCGATAAGCAATATGGGACTTCGTTGGTTTTGCGGTCGGTCGAATCGGATCAGCTGGAAGCAGCCCTGAAAGCGACATTTGACCTAGCGGCAAAGGTTGGAGGAAACCCTGTCGAGAGGACAAGCTGATCTTGGTGCTCTTAACCTTGAATCCCAGACAAAGAGCGGGAGTCAGGGTGGTCGACGTCGTTTTTTTGCAACATTAACCTCAACATTACGAAGTTTTCAGCTGTACGCGGGGCTATTTTCGGTACACTCTTTGGCATAACTCGTTACTGTGCCTCACTGAAATGCTCGTAAGTGGAGGTTCATTTGAACGAAGCTGGCATGCGATATGTTTTGTCGGATGCCATGGAGGGGGGTCTCATTGATCCCGCTTCGTGCAAAAGGGTTCCAGTGGAGGGGCTCTCGAGTAGACTGAAGGCTCGGGCAACGAAGACGAACTAATTGTGGGTACTAAAACCCTGAGGGAGAACGCGAAATGAAGAAGTTTGCTGCCATTGTGGGGATCGCTGCAGGCATGTCGATGATGAGCACTGGTGCGATGGCACTGGATTCAAACTTCGACAGCATGTCTAAAGCTGGCAAGCACCAGTTCTATGTCTGGTGCACCGGTAAAGACGATTATGTCGAAGCTGCTGATGGCTCTGATGCGAAGGACGCGCAGTCCAAGATCGCAGCATCTGCTGGCAACACTTGCTGGCCTGTCTGGCAGGGCATGGTCAACTAAGCCTGCCGACATTGATTTTTGAGACGGCGGTCCTTTGGGCCGCCGTTTTCTTTTTGGCAGAGAGCTTGGTGACCTGACCTTGAGGTTTTCAAACAGGGGGTAGCGGCATTATGGTGGCGCCGCGCTCGCTTGATTGAGTCGCTTGTGTTTGACACACGCATGTCACCATGGGGCCCCATGGCGAAATTGGTATACGCAGCAGACTTAAAATCTGTCGCCCGTAAGGGCTTCCCGGTTCAAGTCCGGGTGGGGCCACCACATGCAGAACGCTTTCTCTGTCTCGTCCTTTCAAGAAGTGACGCTATAATGTTGTCATGACCAATGGGGGTTTGACATCAATAGAACGGTCGCATCTGCCCAGCTTCCCGGGGCTGCTGACGCAGATTCTCTTAGAAGATGGTGTTGACGTCGACGCCCTGTTCGAAGGCCTCGGATTCGACCGCAAGGATCTATCCAACGAAAAGTTCAGGCTTAGCGCGGACCAGCATCAGCGCTTTATCACGCGTGCCTTGGACTTAAGCGGCAACCTTCATCTCGCCATGGATGTGTCCAAGCGAGCATTCAGTGTTGGGTACAGTGCCTTCCTCATGGCCATAGCGAATGCAGGCCGTATCTCTCGCGCGCTGCATTTGATCACGCGGTACAACCGCATTTACACGCGGACGCTGACGGTTCAGTTTGGCCATGCAGATCAGGGTGTGGTGCTGGAAGTCGAATCCCATGTAACCGATGAGGCCGTTACCTATTTCGCAGTCAGTTCTTTGGTGTTCTTTATCGATTTCTTTTTCAAGGACGCCTTAGGGGGCAAGCATTTGGTGCAGCGAGCTGAGATGGCAATGCGCAAACCAGACGGATTTGACCAGATCAGCGGTGATTTGGGCTTTGAAATGCAATTCGGCTGCCCGCGGAATCGTGTGTTTCTTGACCCAGACCTTATTGATGCACCGTTGAAATATGCCGATCCACAAACAGTGCGATTAATTACCGATGTGTGTGAGAAGCAACTCCAAGAGGGGTATGCCGAAGAGGGGGCTGCAGGGGCGGTGACGTCGCTTGTGCTTGATCATTTGTCATCGCCGCCAAATTTGGAACAGGCTGCGGCAATGCTGGGGCTGTCCGGACGCAATCTACGTCGGAAGCTCAAACAATCGGGAACAACCTATCAATCGATCCTCGACAGTGCCCGTCAGCGGTTGGCAATCAAGCTGCTGCTTGAAACGGATGAACCGGTCGCCTCAATTGCCTACGAGTTGGGCTTTGAGCATCCATCCCATTTCGGGCGGGCGTTCAAAAAATGGACCGGGCAGTCGCCATCAGCCTATCGACACCGCTGACTTCGTTCACCCTCCAACCTGGCCGGATATGTATAACTTTTGTCCGGCTTTGGTCTCGTACCTGGTGCCTTTCCTCTGCATTTTGCCTTCGTGTTCAAGACGGAACGTTGGAGGAAAATCATGGCCGAACCGGTCGATGTCTATTGGTCTTTTCGTAGCCCTTATTCCTACCTGGTGACCGCAGACCTGCTGCAGCTCCAGGAGGATTTCGACGTGGACATTGCTCTGCGTGTTGTGTTGCCGTTGGCAATTCGGAACAAGGAGGCAGTTTTTGATGCGGCGAACCGCAAGCCCGCGCTCTACATCCTGATGGACTGGGAACGACGAGCGGAAATGCTGGGGCGTCCGCATGTCTGGCCGAATCCTGATCCCATTGTACAGGATTATGAGACGATGCAGGTGGCTGACGAGCAACCTCACATATGGCGTCTTTCCAAGTTGGGTGTTGAAGCCCAACGGCAGGGCAAGGGAGTTGAGTTTGCCGCAGCTGTTTCCTCTCTCGTGTTCGGCGGGACGGAAGATTGGGACACCGGCACCCACCTCAAAGACGCCGCAGCGACCTGTGGCCTTGATCTTGCGCAGATGGAAACGGCGATAAGCGAGGGCGATCATCTAGATGAGATTGAACGCAACCATGACGGGCTTGAAGCTGCCGGTCACTGGGGTGTTCCAACAATGGTTGTGCGCAATGAGCCGTTCTTCGGCCAGGACCGCGTCGACACGTTGAGATGGCATCTGCAACGACTTGGTCGCACCAAAAGCTGACCAAATAAACGCGACATCACTGCCGGTCGTTGATCGGCAATACAATTCGAATGGAGACAATCATGGATTTGCAGATTAAAGGTAAGAAAGCGCTTATGGCCGGTGGCAGTGCGGGCATGGGCCGTGCTACTGCGGAGCGTTTAGCGGAAGCCGGTGTCGACCTCTACATTTCAGCTCGGCGTGAGGACCGGTTGGTACAATCCGCCAAAGAAATGTCGGAAAAATATGGGACGACCGTCACGCCCATTGTGGCGGACTCCTCGACGGATGAAGGGCGCAGTGCCTTGTTTGCGGCCTGTCCTGACCCGGACATTCTCTCCATCACCATTAAGCCGCCGGCGCCTAACGGCAATTTTCTGAATGTGACGCCTGATATGTGGCGCTCGTCCATTGAGACAACACTCGTCGGACCGATCGAAATCATGCGCAACTATATTCCTGGCATGAAGGAGCGGCAGTGGGGGAGGATCGTCAACATAGCTACCTTCTCAGCGAAAAACCCGATGATCTGGCGGCTGTTGTCGGGACCTGCCCGGTCGGCTCTTCTGAATTACACCGCTAGCGTGTCGCGGGAAATTGCGGGTCATGGTGTGCTGATCAACAATATTCTGCCGGGCATGTTCAGAACAGAAGGTTTTGATGAAAACACTCAAGCCTATGCCGATGCTTTCGGATTGGAACCAACCCAGGAAGTTTGTTTGCCACATTTTTTAGAGCACAACAAAATCCCTGCAGGCTTCCTCGCAGAAGCAGAAGATATGGCACCCATGGCCGCGTTGCTCTGCAGTCCACTGGCGCGTTTTATTGTTGGGCAGAACATTGTCATTGATGGCGGTCAGCACCAATCGATTTTCTGACGCGTAGCTTATTTTCGAATCTCTTCAACGAGCGGGGCTGGTGCAGCTTGCGTCGTCCAGCCCCATTCTCGCGTGTATCCGAGCCGACTACGAAACCATCCTCTTGAATGCGTTTTGGTGCTTGTCCACAAAATGATGCTTAAGCGCGCCGAGAATATGTGCGCCCAAGATCATATAGAGCAGGTAGGGGAGGAGGTATTTGTGGAAGGTCCCCCAGATCACATAGGCATCGCTCTTGTCCAAGAACGGCGGCACTTCCCAAGCGAAGATGTAGGTGCCAAACCCGTGCATGCTGGTCATCACATAGCCGGTGATAGGGAAGGCGATCATCATCCCGTAGAGACTGATATGGACCCCGTGCGCCAATTTGCGTTCCCAGGGCTTCAGCGAAGCATCCAATGCAGGGCGTTTGGAGTGCCAGTTCCAGGCGAGCCGCACAAGGATCAAAAGAAATACAGTGACGCCAATGGTTTTGTGGACAATGTAATAGTCGTTTCTGAACGAGGTGTCCTCTGGGATCATCGATGTGAAAATTCCCATTGGAATAAGCGAGATAAACAATATTGCAATTGTCCAATGCAAGAGACGAGAGACCCGCCCGTAGCGATCCTGCTCATTTGCTGAAGGAAGGTCGAGTGTTTCTACGTTCTTGCGTTGGAGGAACGCTGCTCTGACAAGCAGCAGGCCAGCAAGAAACGCGACCGCAGCTTGCAACCATAAGAAGGCAGGCTTTGCTGAGTCCATTGGGGTTTGGTTTGGTTTTGGCTCCTCCAGAATTCCCGTGCCGAGTACAAAGAACAAAAACCATGCGGTAACTGCGAAGCAGCCGGATGCGGCAAGCAGCGTGCCGTAAACGCGTACCTTTGGAGTGTGATAGTTCATCGTCCATGCGGTGGCGATCGACGCCAAAATGATGCCAAGCGCAAGCCAACTTTCTGCGTTTCCGTTGGTCACGTAAGTGTGGCTGGAAGCCGTTGTCGCAAATGCAGACGAGGACGTGAAAAGTCCGACAATGGCGCCTGCTATGATGTTCATGCTCTTCACGATTTTCCCCAATCCAAGTCTGTCCAAAAATGATGTTGTCGTTGATTGTTTGGTCGTATGGGCTGGTATCAACAAGACCTCGCCATTCCGACCGGGCGCCAGATTCCGCGTTACCTCAGCGCTGATGTCTTCCAGGGAAAGGCCGACATCAATCTTTGCGGCCGATGCTCCCGTGGTGATGCGGCTCATGATCTCGCCGAAGACAGCCTGCCTGTCATCCGGTTTCGTGATACCCAATAACGCTCATGCCGGTCTCCATCGGTTCCGCTAATTATTGATGCATGCGATATAACACTGAGCAATCTTCTTGATAATTAGCCAAAAAGGCGAAACAGTATTGCAGTTTTGGCAATAATTGGCTGGCCAGTCACTCAAGTGGGACACGATGGATAAATTGCGGGCTTTGGAGTATTTCCTCAGCGTAGCGGACGCTGGAAGTTTTTCGGGCGCGGCCAAAATGCTTGGCGTGCCGGCGTCGTCTGTTTCCAGGCGTATCCAGGAGCTGGAATCTGATCTGGGCGTTGCGTTGCTCTACCGCACGACGCGTGTGGTGCGATTGACAGAGCTTGGCGGGCTATATCTTGATCATGTGAGACCGGCCCTGTCGTCGCTTGCGGATGCCGACGCGATTGTCACCTCGCAGCCGCATTCGCCAGCAGGTCTCGTCCGTATCACAGCACCCTCAGGATATGGTGGCGTTTGTCTGATGCCGGCTATCGTAAAGCTCAAGAGGCAATATCCTGACCTCATTCTCGATGTTGAGCTCACCGACAATGTCTACAACCTCGCCAGCAATGAGGTTGATCTCGCGATCCGCGCGACGACAGCTCCACCGGATCGTTCGGTCGCTCGTAAACTGTCCGACAGCAAACTTCTTTTGGTCGCGTCGCCAGATTATGTGGCGAAGCATGGCTGTCCCCGTACGATGGCTGATGTGCTCGACCACAAGGCGGTCTTCTATCGGCAACAGGGCGGGGTCGTCTACTGGCAGGCGAAGACGCATAAAGCGTGGATAGAACTGCGCCCCACAGCCGCCTTCATTACCAACAGAGGAGAAACCTTGTTGGAAGAAGCCCTTGCAGGCTCAGGTCTGGCATTGGTGGCGCAATGGGGCATCGGCGATCATGTCACCGAAGGTCGGCTGGTCGAGATTGAGATTGAAGATGCTGAACTCTCGACCATCCGCGGCGACAATTTGGGTATCTATCTGCTCTATCACCGGCCTAAGTACAGCCTCAGTAAGATCCAGGTCACGGTCGATTTTCTTCTAGCAGAGCTCGCGAAAAGTTAGCCGTTCGCTTGTGTCTTTGATCCGGATACCTAAAAACTCTTAACTTCTTAGGCCCAAACGGTGCGCACATGTCATGATAAAATAAACCGTTTGTATAACTAAATGTTTAGACCGCGTGGGGCATCATTGTTCAAGAGAGGGGCTTGTTGGCTCCCCTCTTTGTGAGTGTGAGGTCCTGATGCAATCAGATGAGATGGGTAACCTCGATCAGACAACCCTTTCCAGCGTCTTTCGGGCGGTGGCGTTCGGTCTGGCCGCGCTAATATTTGCGCAGACGCTTGTGGCTTATCTGATCCACGGCCAAGTGCGCCTTGGTATCATCGCAGCTTCGACCTCTGGATGTGTGTTGATCGCACTGGGCGTCTGGTCTCTTTTCCGTAGAGATATTCGTCTGCCGGCTTGGATTTTGATGATCACATTGATCGTGCTCAGCGCGCTTGCCTCTTTTGCAACGGGTGGTGTGGACGGCAGTATCGCGGCGCTTTTCATTATTGCTCCACTGGGGGCTGCGTATTTTCTGGGAACCGGCTCATCCCTCTTTTTTGGTGCCGTTAGTGTCCTCTCCGTCATTGGCCTCTATGCCATTGATGAAATGGGTTTCATTCCAGACAACCCGTTGGATCCACATGATGTGCGCGTTGCGCACACAATAATGTTGACCTTTCTTATCAGCGCCGCTCTGTTCCTTTCTGTTGTTTTTGCGCGGCGTGTCGCGCGACATGCGCTTGAAACACAAGCAAGTCTTCAGAAAGCTGAGGAAGCGGCGAGGGTGAAAACAGATTTTCTCGCCAACATGTCCCATGAAATTCGCACACCGATGAATGGAGTGAGCGGGATGTTGCAGCTCTTGCTCAAATCAGACCTGGGTGAAGACCAGAGACATCAGGCGAAGCTTGCACTGTCTTCCGCCGAACATTTGATGGTTCTCCTCAATGATACGCTGGATATGTCCAAACTTGAAGCAGGCCAGGTGGATTTGGAAGCGATCAGCATTGGCCTGCCGGAATTGGTCGAGATGTCAGCACAGACTTTCACCGGTGCGGCATCGGAAAAAAACACCGAGATACGGGTCCATCTTGAAGACGGTTTGCCGACCCAGATTGTTGGCGACCCTACGCGCCTGAAGCAGATTTTGATCAATCTCGTTGGCAACGCGGTGAAGTTTGTAGGTGAGGGCGGGCATATCCACGTGTCGGTCAAGAAACGCAGCAAGGGTGGTGTAGAAGTGCTGCGGTTTGAAGTCGAGGATGATGGAATCGGTGTTCCTTTGCATCTGAAAGACCATATCTTTGACCGCTTCACCCAGGCGCAATCAACGACGACGCGACGGTTCGGGGGAACGGGCCTTGGCCTGTCAATCTGCAAACAGTTGACCGAACTGATGTCCGGGCGCATCGGTGTTGTAAGCGACGGCGTCACAGGTAGTCTGTTCTGGTTCGAAGTTCCGTTGCAGGTGTCGACCGAACAAGGTGATCAGGCTGCTGAAAGTGATCTGGTTTTGGAGGCTGGTGTTGGATTTGAGAACGATCCCGACCGGTCGTCAGGGTCAAAACTGTTGGTGCTCCTTGCCGAGGACAGTCATGTCAATCAGCAGGTCATTCGGGCTTGCTTGTTGCCATTTGACGTTGAACTGGTTTGCGCGGAGAACGGGGAGGAAGCGGTGCACTTGCTGGATCAGCAGCACTTTGATGTTGTTCTTATGGACATCCAGATGCCCGTTCTTGATGGCGTTCAAGCGACGAAGAAGATACGAGCTTCCGGGGAGGCATGGGCTGATGTGCCGGTGATCGCCCTGACCGCGAATGCGATGGAAGGCGACCGGGAAACATATATGGATGCTGGTATGGATGGGTATGCATCTAAACCTGTTGATCTGGAAGGGTTGCTTGAAGAAATAACACGTCTGACAGGGTTTGACTTCTGGCAAGAGGATCCTCAGCTACCGGTTGAGGCAGAAGACCAAGCCCGCGATATTGTGAGCAACTGATCGGCAAAGCATTCCGTTGCGCGGAATTTCCTGCTTGAAAATGCTGTTTTGCTCCTGCCTGGTGTATGATGTCCCTCTGAAAGTTTAGGAATGTGAGGGGGGATGGAGATGCGCTGGATTTATGGTGCCGGAGCGCTGGTGGTTGTGGCGGGGCTGTCCGCCTATTTTTATGTCCAGTATCAATTGAATGCGCCGCTCTTTACCGAAGAGCGGAAACAGGAAATCGCGGCTGAAGTGGCCGCCCAGAATGAAGAGGCGTTTACACGTCCGGCGCCGCAACCTGCGACATATCCGCCTTCCAATCCTTTGAACAATGCCTATTTCGGGGATCTGCATTCCCACTCCGCGCTGTCGTTTGACTCTTACATTTTTGGAAACCGACTCTCTGTCGATGAGGCATATCGGATCGCCAAGGGCGACGCTCTCGAAACCGCCTCAGGAGAGAGAATTCAGCTCACGATGCCGCTCGATTTCGCTGCAGTCACTGACCATGCAGAGGGATTCGGTCTGTTTGAAACATGTCAGGGGGAAGATGTTTCTGACGATTTCATGAACCTGTGCCGACGCTTTGAAACGCCAAACGCCAGCTTCTTTCTTGATCTTCGCGAGGCGGGTGAAAAACGGCCACCAGAAAACCTAGGTGGCTCAGATGAGGCGATCGAAGGTGAGCAAGCCCGGTCAACATGGGCGCAGATTGTTGCCGCCGCCGAGCGCCATAACGAACCCGGTCGTTTTACGACCTTCGCGGCTTATGAATATTCACCTCCCTTGCCTGATCGCGGGAAGATCCACCGAAATGTCATCTTCCGCAACGATACGGTTCCGCCTCGGGCGATCTCGGCATTCGATGCACTCACAGAGATCGATCTCTGGGACATGATCTCGTCGGATTGCGACGCACCGTGCGATTTCATCACCATTCCTCACAATCCGAATAAGTCCTGGGGGTTGGCGTTTGCGAGCCATACCATTGATGGCGATGCGTACACGGCTGAAGACTGGAAGACGCGAGATGAGGTCGAGCCCATCGTTGAGATTTTCCAGATCAAGGGTAATTCTGAATGCAGCCTGGGGTTTGGCGCGACTGACGAGGAGTGCGGCTTCGAACAGTTCTTGCCTGTTTGTGAGGAGGGGCAAAAGACGCAGTGCATTCACTCCACATCCATGGCGAGGGATGGCCTCAAACTCGGCCTCAAGCTTGAGGAAGAGTTGGGCTTCAATCCGCTTGATTTCGGCATGATTGGCAGCACAGACACGCATAACTCCAATCCAGGTAATGCTGAAGAATACGATTTTCGTGGGGCTGCCGCGTTGTTCACGGGGACTGCGAACCTGCGGCTTCGCGGGCTTCGGGGCGGCGGGGCATCGACGGTGAACAACCCGGGCGGCCTTGCTGTGGTGTGGGCGCCGGAAAACACGCGTGATGCGCTCTTTGACGCGATGGAGCGTAAAGAGGTCTATGCAACCAGCGGCACCCGCATTCGTCTGCGGTTCTTTGGTGGGCCAACATTTGAAGATGGTCTGCTGCGAGACGACAACCCTATTGAGACTGCTTACGAGCTTGGTGTGCCGATGGGGGGCATGCTTCGTCCAACAGACGGTGAAACACCGGCCTTTTTTGTCCATGCACTCCAGGACCCGCTCAATGCACCACTGGATCGCATTCAGATCATTAAGGGATGGGTCGAAGATGGGGACGTCAAAGAGAGAGTGTTTGACGTTGCCTGCAGTGATGGACGGGTCGTTGATTCAGCTACTGGGCGTTGCCCGACCACAGAGGCGAATGTGGATCTCACAAACTGTGCGTTCGATGCAGACAAAGGCGCGCAGCTTCTGCAGACGGTGTGGCAGGATCCGGATTACGATGTGGGAGAGCGTGCTTTTTACTATGCCCGTGTTGTACAGATTCCCACCTGTCGTTGGTCAACCTATGATGCGTTACGGTTAGGCGAAACACCGCCGGAAAACCTGCCGAGCACGAGCACAGAGATGGCATGGTCTTCTCCCATCTGGGTGGGCAAGCCATAGGGAGCTGGCGGCGATGCTATTTGCTGCCGGCGCCCGTCTTTCGATAGCTCCACACAGATAGGGTGAGCACAAGAACGGACATGATAAACGCGAAAGTGACGTTGCCTGTCCAACCGGCCCAGTCGTAGGCGACGGTGCCCGCCCAGCTGGCCATGCCTCCGCCCAGAAACATCAGGAAGATGTAGACGGTCATTAAGCGCGTTCTGACTGTTGCATCCTGGTTGAGGAAGGTCATGCGGCCGGTGATATCGATGACAGGTCCCACCAGGTTCATCGTGATGAGAGGGATCATGAGGAGCCAGAGATTGTTGCCAAAAACAAACAACGATCCGACGCCGAACAACTGAATGGTCGCCAGGATGACACGAGATTTATAGGCACCGGTTTTGTCGGCCCATGCGCCCATCCTTGGCGTTGTCACCAGATTAAGCGCTGAAATCGCTGCGAGGTACCCCACCGTGTCCACTCCATAGCCCATTTCGGGGCTTGTGAGGTGAAGTCCCAGTCCCAACCAGACGGCAAGAAAGATCCCGAAACTCAAGGCTTGAATGGCACCGGCACGAAGGATGTCCGGATGTGTCTTGATGATCGGGAAGATGGAGTAGATCAACTGCCTATATGACTGGCGAGCGGATGTTTGGTTTTCGCGTTCCTCCATGATGAGGGGGAGGGCAATGGACACGATCAACATTAATGTGGCGGCAACAAAATAGACGGTGCGCCAGCCAAAGTTTTCGCCGAGGAAACCGGCCCCTGCACGCGCGAGGAGAATACCACCAATTATGCCTGCAGTCAGAATGCCTGTTGCATGGCCAAGCTCCGATGGCGGGACTCGTTTGGAAACATAGGCGGGGAGCAGGTAGGGCGCGATGGTGAAGAAGCCCAGGATTGTGGACCCAGCGATGAACAGTCTGAAGTCCTGCACCAGAGCCATAGCGAGAATGCCGCAGAACTGCCCTGCGACGAAGAATGATGTGAGCTTTCTATTGCTCACCCGGTCGCCAAGGGGCAGCAGTAAGAGAATGCCGAGCGCAAGGGCAATCTGGTTAAGTGCTGGCACCGCGCCGATCATGGCCGCACTCACACTGAAGTCCTCTGCGACACGGGCAATGATGGGGTGAATGTAATAGGCGTTGGCGGTGACTACAGCGCTAGCGAGCGACAACATGTAGAGCTTCGCCTTGCTCAAATGTTTGGTTGTGTCTTCGTTACGCTTTTGAGGCTCGGGGGGGGCCGTCGGCATTCTTTACCTATCTGATTTATTTGCTGAGAGGGGGCCTATTCGCCCTTAGAAAACTCTTCCGTGACCGCAGTCAGCTCTGCTGCCAAGGTCGCGACGCCTTTCTTACCCAAGGTTTGATCCAGGCGGGCATTTATTTCTTGAAACGGTTTCTCTGCACGTTTCAGGGTTTTCTTTCCGTTTGGTGTTAGATCGAGCAGCCAGGTGCGTGCATCTGTTTCGCTACGTCGACGGGTGACGAGATCTGCTTTCATCAATCTGGCCACCATCGCAGTAATCGCAGATTCGTTTTGCCTGAGACGCCTAGCGAGATCTCGCTGCTTCACGTTTTCAGACGATGCGATGAGGTTGAGGACCGCAACTTGCGTGGTTGAGAGGCCGGCGGCGTCAATCAAGTCATTGTCTGCTGCGGTTTTTAGGCGGTGGGCTGCGACCTGGAGGAGGAAATAGAGGCGTTCTTTATGTGCTGACATAGGCTCATCATAAACCCCTTGCCCGGAACACCCAACTTTCCTATAAGCTTCACTAGTGAAGTAAATGGAGGTGCATGTGGGTGCGATAGATGTTTGGGCTCAAATCACGACGCAGCGGATGGCCGACCGGCCCTGGATGGAGACTTTGCTCCGCTGGACAGGGCGGCCTGGAGATAGGTCGATTCCTGACGTTGCCGGGACCGTTGCTGCAATGGATGCGGCTGATGTAGACATTATGTTTCTCTCAGCCTGGCAGGGGCCGGAAGGATCCTTGATCAGCAATGAAGAAGTTGCTGAGTCGATTGATGCGGCGCCAGACAGGTTTCGAGGGTTGGCTACGGTCGACATCAACAATCCCGTTGAGGCAGTCCGCGAGATCCGACGCTGGGTCGACGGAAAGCGTTTTGTCGGCGTGCGGTTGGTGCCCTGGCTACTGGACCTGCCTCCCAATGATCGACGGTTTTACCCGATCTATGTGGCCTGCGTTGAAGCCGGCGTCCCTTTCTGCACCCAGATCGGTCATACGGGACCGCTATGTCGTTCAGAACCTGGTCGTCTCATTCCCTATCTGGACGACGTGCTTCTCGACTTTCCCGAGCTCAAAGTCGTTGGCGGCCATGTTGGTTTTCCGTGGATTGATGAGCTGGTTTCCCTCAGTCTCAAATATCCCAATCTTTATGCAGATACTTCGGCCTACGCGGTGCACCGGTTGCCGGAGGATTTTGTAAAGTTCATGAAGGGACCAGGGCAGTCTCGGGTGATGTTCGGCACCAACTGGCCGATGCTTTCGCCAAGCCGGTGTCTGAAACATATCGATGCGCTTGGTCTGTCGGACGAGGGCAGGGAGCTCTTTCTCAGCGGGAATGCTCGGCGGGTTTTCGGGCTTTCTTAAGCCGGGCCAACGGCCAATTCGCTATGGCAGGCAGATCGGGCCCTGCGGCACTGACTGCCAGAAGTTGGGGTCATGGCCATACATGATGGTTGCGCCACGGCTCTGCATGTCGCGAAGGCGCCGGAAAACAGCCAGCATTGCTTCCTTATCGTGAGCGATGCCTGGTAGGTGCAGCTTTTCGAGCGACTCCTTCAGGTAGCAAGCGTCTCCACAGAGAATATACTCGTTTTTTTCTGTTCTCACGCGCAGGGATTGATGGCCTGGTGTGTGTCCGTAGGTTGGCAGGCATACGACCGACCCATCTCCAAACAAATCATGCTCACCGGAAATCAACTGGCGGCGCTGACCGATATCAAAGTCTTGTTTAAAATAGGCAAGATCTGTGTCTGGCAGAGCCATTGCGTGGTCCCATTCGTTCCGTTGCACGATGAGATCCGCGTTAGGTATCTGGCCATTACCGCCAGCATGGTCGTAGTGCAAATGGGAATTGATCAGATGAGTAATCTCGCCCGGGTCGACATTCATCGCCATCAGACGCGAGGAAATTTCTTCACCTGGGAGGAAATGAAACTCGGAAAACTTGAGTGACTCTTCTCCGGCATATCCCAAAGGATCTGTCTGCGTTTGCAGATGCAGCCCGCTATCGAACAGGGCTTTGCCCTTTGGATGGACGATTAGGTAGGAGGGAATCGGGAGGGTGAGGCGACCTGTGTCGCCCTTTAAAATGAAAGTCGCAGGAAGGGTGAGGTAGCCGCATGTGAATGCATAGAGCTTCACGGGCATTGCGAGATCCTCCAGAACTCAGCGCGTTCGCCGACTGGCGGGGGCTTCTTCTCAGTCAGGATGCTTCGCGCCAGGCAGCCTCTGCTGGCGACGCTTCATCGGCCTTTAGTGAGGCGTCGAACTTGTAAAGGGTAGAGCAGTAAGGGCAGATGATTTCTGACTCTTCGCCCATATCCAGGAAGACATGGGGATGGTCGTTGGGTGGCGTCGCGCCCATGCATTTGAATTCCTTTGCGCCAATGCGGATTTCGCCAACACCTGAATCATTATGAAATTTAGGGATATTCGTGCCGCTCGCCATGAGACCCACTCTGTTGCGGCGGGACCGTGCCGCCGGTATTGAAATTTGGCGTTACCCTATCCTCAGGAAGGGGCAATTTCCAGTCTTTTGGCGCGATGTCGGAGCCGACCAAATGCCTCACCCGGCATCAACTTCCTGAGTGTCGTTCGCATTTGCTGGCGCGATGTGGTCGGTTGCGCATATAGTTATGTCAAAGATATTCAGTCGGCCATTAGAGCCGGTCACAAAATTCAGGGAGGATACTGGATGGCGGAGGAGGCCGACCAGCGCGGCGACGCGCTTAAACGTTCGACATTGTGGGCGTTTTCTCTGCCCGCGGCTCCTATTGCCGCTCTTGGACTTCCCTTGGCGGTTCATATCCCGCCCTTCTATGCCAAAGTGATTGGACTTGAGCTTGCCGTTGTCGGCAGCTTGTTTCTGATCATCCGCTTTTGGGATGTCTTCACAGATCCTGTTCTGGGTGTTCTGTCGGACCGCTATGAAACCAGGTGGGGGCGGCGACGGCACTGGATCGTGGCATCCGTGCCGATCATCATGCTCTCTGTGTATATGGTTTTTCTGGTCCCGTATGAGACTGTCAGTGAGTTCTACCTGCTTGGGTGGATGGTGTTGCTCTATATCGGATGGACCTTGCTGACCATCTCTCACATGTCTTGGGGGGCGGAACTTACCCCGTCCTACAACGAACGTTCACGGGTGCATGGTGCGCGGGAAGTGGCGTTGATCGCCGGTATGGTACTGGTGCTGTTGCTGCCCGTTATCATTGAGCAGACGGTGACAGAGAACCTTGACCGGGCACGGGTCGGTGCCATGGGGCTCTTTGTGATCATTCTGCTACCTTTGACTGTCGGCCTTGCTGCTTGGCACGTCGGTGAAAAGCCATCGCCCCGGCCGAAACATGTAGGGTTCAGAGAAGCCGTGAAGGTTTTGTTTGCGAACCGTCCCCTCAGAGTGGTGCTGCTATGTGACCTGCTGGCTGGGATTGGTGGGGGACTGGTGGCGAGCCTCTTTTTGTTCCTCGCCGAGGATGCACTCAAGCTAACGGCTTATTCCGGCATATTGTTGCTCTGCTATTTCACGGCGGGCGTTGTTTGTATTCCGATCTGGATCAAGATCTCCGAGAGATTTGGAAAACACAAAGCCACGGCTTTCTCAGCCATCTTTAGTGGATCAACCGTACCTTTGATCCTCTTCATTCCAGAAAGCAGCGCACTTATAGCCCTCATTTGCTGGGTGATCTTCGGACTTAATATGGCAGCCGCACCGTTCCTGTACCGGTCCATCATGGCGGATGTTGCAGATCACGATGCCATCGAGTCCGGACAGCAAAGGACAGGGCTCTTTTATTCACTGCTTACAATGACCAGTAAGGTGGGGGCCGCCTTTGCCATTTTCATCGGCTATGTTGCGCTCGACTATATCGGTTTCCAAGCCGGTGGGGAGAATAGCGACGAAGTTCTGTGGCAACTCCGATTGATCTATGTGTTGCCGGCTGTGCTCGTGAGCTTCGTGGGTGCCTACATCATCTGGTATTTTCCACTGGATGAAGAAACCCAGTTGCAGAACCGCGCAACGCTGGAGAAGCGCGCCCTTGATGCAGCCGCTGCCGCGATCATTGACAGAACTGGCGAGCCTTCGGATGCGCAGTCGTCTGGACCTCAGCCGACTGGTGTTGGCGGTAACTAGGGACATTCCATGACGGTTTTCTCCAACAATGGAATCGATATCGCCTATGACGATGTGGGATCCGGCGACCCCATTTTGCTTTTGCATGGGTTTGCCTCTACGCGAACAGACAATTGGTCGCGCACAGGTTGGTATGGAACGCTTGAAAAAACCGGCCGCCGCGTAATTGCGATGGACTGGCGTGGCCATGGAGAGAGCACAGCGAGTCACTCATCAGACGACTACGCGGCTGATCTCCTGCTGGGTGACGTTAGAGCACTGTTGGATCATCTGAATATAGACAAACTGGATCTGTTCGGTTTTTCGATGGGGGCAGGGCTTGCTCTTCGGCTTGCGTTGGAAGAAGGCAAGAGGATCGACCATCTCGTGCTTGCAGGCATTGGCGGCAACATGCTCGATCCAAATCGTTCCCCACGCTTTACCGAGAACATTTTCGATGCGGCTTCGGCAGATGAAATTTCAGACCCTATGGCAAAAGGCTTTCGCCTTTATGCGGACCAGCTGGGGCAGGACCTGAAAGCACTGGCAGCCTGCGCGGGGGCGAATAGAACATCTCCTTCAGCTGACGATCTGTTTGCTGTGCGGGCCAAAACTTTAGTCGTAGCCGGACAGCGGGACGACCTTGCAGGGGACCCGGTTACCCTGGCTGAGGCGATCCCTGGCGCTAAAGGGGAGCTTATCCCCGGGGCTGATCATATGTATCTGCTCACCAATGGGGCTTTTAAGGGCACCGTCATCGACTTTCTTACGGGCTGGCTCTAGTCACCGCGTCATAAACCCCTATTTATCAAACAGAGATCAGCGGAGGGACGCTCTTACATGGCACAGGATAGGTTACCGACGTGGAAACTTGCGCTCTTCGCCGGACCGGCCGTTCCCATGGCTGCTATGGGTCTCCCAATTTCCGTTTATTTACCTCAATTCTATGCCGAGCAGATGGGCCTTGGCCTGGCCACTGTTGGCACGGTGTTCATGATTGCCCGCCTGTGGGACGTGGTGACCGACCCGATGATGGGGGTGATTTCTGATCGCTTCCCTTCACGATGGGGCAGGCGGCGCCATTGGATCGTTGGATCGGTCCCGATCATTTTGTTGTCTGCGGTGATGGTTTTTATGCCGAACGCGCCGTCCAGCGGCCTCTATCTGTTTGGATGGATGTTTGTCCTCTATATCGGCTTCACGATGGCTCAACTCAATCATCTGGCATGGGGCGCGGAGCTTCACGAGGACTATGATGAGCGCTCTCGTATTATGGGTTTTGTTCAGGGAGCAGCGATTTTTGGCGTGCCTGTCGTTCTGCTGATTCCTGTAATGATCGAGCAGTTTGGTACCGGGGATGTCGCAGCAGAACGCGTTGCCGCAATGGGATGGTTCGTCGTCATTCTCCTGCCCATTACAATTGCGTTGGCGGCCTGGAAGATCCCCGAAATCAGCAACCTTTCAAAGAAGCAGGAGCTGCCTCTTCGCGATGCGGTGCGTCCGCTGCTCTACAATCGGCCGCTACAGCGTGTCATCGCGTCGGACTTCCTCACCGGTTTTTCAGGTGCGGCGCTCGGATCCATGTTCTTGTTTCAGACGACATATGTCCTGCAAATTGATGTACCGAGTATCTTGCTGTTGATCTATTTCTTTGCCGGGGTTGGTTTTGTCCCTGTGGTGGTGAGGCTCAGCTATCGATTGGGCAAGCATCAGGCATTGATCGCCGCCGCACTTTTCAATGCGGTTATGGTCCCGTCGATCTTCCTGATACCGCCAGGTAATTTTTACGCGGCCGCGTTTATATTCATGATTCTGGGCGTCAATGTCGGAAGCACGACTCTCCTTTTCCGCTCTATAATTGCAGATGTGGCCGATATCGATGAGCTGGAAACAGGGCACCGCCGTACAGGTCTGTTTTATGCGTTGACGACGCTCACGTCGAAAACAGGGGGCGCAATTGCGGTCGGTGTTGTCTTCTGGACACTCAGTCTCATCGGTTTTGTTCCCGGAGAAGAGAACACGGACGGTGCCATTCGGGGCCTGTCCATCGTTTTTGTCACCATACCGGTGATCTGCTATTTGGGCGTCGTCGCCATTATGTGGGGCTTTCCGCTCGACAAGGACAAGCAAGAAGATGTGCGTCGACAGCTTGCAGAGCGGGCAGCGTCGGAAGCAGCGCCTGCGTCAGACTAGCAGCAGCCGCAGCCGCCCAGTGCGATTGTGCCCTCAGGATTGTAAGCGGCACCTACCGAGCGCGCGGAGTTTTCAGCAGTTTCGGCAAAACTAACCTTTGAAGCCTCCTGCAGGGCAGGGTCTGTCATGAAATCAATCGCGGTCATCGCCAATGACTTGGCGCCATCGATGCAGGCTTTGTCGCCCATCTCGCCGCCTGCCCACCTGGCGAATTCAGGATTGTGAATGACGACGCTTGGGGGTGCCGAGGCGATCATGGGGTGAATAGATGGCACGCGGTGGCTCACATTGCCCATATCGGTGCTGCCAGCGGATCCGGATGGCATTTTGTCGAGCGGAAAGAAATCGCGCCCTAGCGTTCGTGCATTTGCCTCATAGGCTTCCGCAATGGGCCAGCTTGTTTTCATGTCCAGATAGTCGGCTTTCGCCCATCTGATATCAGCTGTGCAGCCTGTCGCTAAGGCTCCGGCCTCGAAGCAGGCCTGGACGCGGGCCTTCAATGCTGCAAGAGAGATGGCCTCTGCGGCACGGACATAGAACACGCCGCTGGCGCGATCCGGCACGATGTTCGGCGCGACTCCGCCTTCATTGATGATGCCGTGGATGCGCTCGGTTGGTTTGATGTGCTGTCTTAGTTGAGCGATGGATTGGTACGCGGTGACGAGGGCATCGAGCGCGTTCAGGCCTGCATGGGGCATTGCGGAGGCATGGGCGCTTTTGCCTGAATAGATCACTTCGACTTCTGACACGCAGATGCAGGGCATGGTCGCGAGGTCAACGCCTGCAGGATGCACCATCATCGCGGCATCAAGGCCGTCGAAGGCGCCTTCCTGAGCCATCAGTTCCTTGCCGCCGCCTTGCTCTTCGGCGGGGGTGCCGAGGTAGCGGACGCGGCCAGGAAGTGTGCCATTCAGTTTCGAAAGCGCAAGGCTTGCTCCGAGACCCGTCGTCGCGATGATGTTGTGGCCGCAAGAGTGTCCGATGCCGGGCAGAGCATCATATTCTGATAGAATGCCAACTGTCGGCCCTTTGTCGCCGAACTCCGTGGCATAGGCTGTTTCCAGGCCATAGGCCTCCCTGGCGACGGCAAGGCCTTCCCTCTCGACGCGATTAGACAGAAGGGCGGCAGCTTTGTGCTCATGAAAAGCCAGCTCGGGATTTGCATGGATCTCATGCGAAATTGAGATGAGCTCGTCGCTCATGGCATCAATGGCGTCACAAGCTTGGCGTTTCAAAGCGGCAGCGTCAGTCATTTTTGTCCCCGTCCGAGTGATCGTCCTACTATACACTCTTCATGGGCATGCTCTAGGTGTTGTGCGGTGTGGAGGGTTTCGTGGACTATTTTCATTCAGGCAATGTGAAGTTGGCTTATCGGGCCGAAGGCGCGGGAGACCCTATCGTGCTGGTTCACGGTTTTGCATCGACCCATGCGGTCAATTGGGTTGAGCCTGGGTGGGTCGACCTGCTGGTGAAAGCGGGGCACCGGGTCGCAATGTTTGACCTCCGCGGGCACGGGGAGAGTGATGATTTGCATGACGTCTCCGCCTATGACCGGGGTCTGATGGCGGCGGATGTTCTTGCTCTCCTAGATCATCTGGGGCTCGATCAGGCTGATATTATGGGCTATTCGCTGGGTGCCATGTTGAGCCTGCGGTTCGCTATGGATTATCCGGATCGCTGCCGGTCTGTCGTTTTGGCGGGGGTGGGCGACCGGCTTTTTGCCCCTTCCGGTCAGATTGAGCCGGTTGTTGAGGCATTGCTTGCAGACAGTCTGCATGACGCTAAGACCCCCGTGGCCCGCGCCTTTCGAGCCTTTGCGGATAAGAATGGCCAGGACAGAGAAGCGCTCGCTGCCTGTTATCAGGTGCCGCGCGATAAGCTGACGGATGAAACGCTGGCGCAGGTCCAGGTCCCTGTGCTCGTTGTTGCCGGCGAGCGGGACGAGATTGCCGGTTCGGCGGAAAGGCTGGCTAAGCCGTTTCCGAAGGGGGAGGCTGTGACGATTGCAAGGCGCGATCACATGCGCACCGTTGGCGATAAAGCCTACAAAGAAGCAGTGCTCGCGTTTTTGCAAAAGGCCTGACATCTCGCCAGGCCTTTTGCTTGAGTGCGTCAGCGCGCCGAGAGAGGCGCAAAGTTCAGATGCATGCCCGCATCGGTGATGAGCGTCTCGCCCGTGATGTGATCAGACCCTTCACCGGCGAAGAAGCAGACGGTCGCTGCGATGTCTTCAGGTGTACCGGCGCGTTTTAACGGCATGGTGTTTTCCTGATTTGTGACAATCTTCTGGAAGGTTGCTTCGCCGAATTTGTCGCGGAACCAGCGGGTGCCGATGAAGCCGGGGCAAACTGCATTTACTCGGATCTCTGGCGCAAGTGAACGTGCGAGCGAAAGCGTCATCGTGTTCATCGCCCCTTTTGAGGCGGCATAGGCGACTGAAGAGCCAACGCCGGTAACGCCAGCGATGGACGACACATTGACGACGGACCCTTCTCCCTGGCTTTGCATGTGAGGTTTGCAGGCCCGGATCATCTGATAGGCGCCAATCACATTTACGCCATAGATGCGGTGAAAGTCTTCTGCCTGAAGCGCGTCGAGATCGTCATGGTCGGCAAACTGTGTGGTGCCTGCATTGTTGACCAGAATGTCGACACGGCCCCATTTGTCCACCGTCGTCTGGACGATCTTTTTGCAGGCTTCGTCATCGGACACATCGCCCTGGGCGAGGATTGCTTCGCCGCCAGCTGCTTCGATCTCCGCAACAACGGCTTTCGCCTCGTCTTCAGATTTTGTGTAGTTGATTGCGACCTTTGTTCCAGATTTGGCAAGGCGGATAGCTGTTGCGGCTCCCAGGCCTGCGGCTGATCCGGTGACAATTGCGACTGCGCCGTCAAGTTTCATAGGTCTCTCCCTTATGGTGTTTGCGGAGAGTGTAGCGGCGGCATCACTTGCTGTCGCGGGGGGAGTCAGTCGTCTTTGCCCCTGCTTTCTTGGTTGTTCTTGAGATCGGCAAGTCTGTCATCCATCGCTTGTTCTTTTCGGAGCGATGGGTCCAGGCGAATACATACATATCGGCCAGTGTGTCTCACCGTTGTGCCCCTGGAAAAACCAATGCCTGGCACGTCGAGAGCGACGGGCGTGTTGAGTGCGGGGAGGGGCACAACTTCGACCAGAGCGCTGGTCGCTGACATCTGATTGACCCAGCACTCAGCGTCGATACCGGGGTAGACAATCCGGCCTGATATGGCGGTAGCGATGCGCGGTCGTCGCCGCCGTTCAATTTTGACTTTCGTCGTCACGTTTCAACCGGTCTCGCTTATGGCAGCGCAGGCTAATCCGAAGAGAGTTGAAAATTTGTTGAACAGCTTGGCTCGATTGGAAACAACAGCTAAATTGCCACAAAACGGCATGTTGCATGCCAAAAAATTGAACAATCGGGTTGGACATGACAGAGACCTATCAGCTTCTGGGCGCGGAGATTTCCTATTTCACAGGCAAGGTGCGGTCCTATCTGCGCTACAAGGACATCCCGTATGAGGAAGTGAACGCAGATCGCGATGTTTATCTGAATGTCATTCTTCCCCGGACAGGCGTTGCCATGATGCCGGTTCTGATCTCGCCAGATGATATCGCGGTGCAGGACACAAGCGACATTATCGACTTTCTCGAAGAACGGTTTCCGGAGCCGTCGATTTATCCGTCTACGCCGCGCCAGGGTACGATCGCGCGTCTGTTTGAGCTCTATGGGGATGAATGGATGAAGATCCCCGCCATGCATTATCGGTGGAATCACAATGCTGAGGCCATGTATCTGGAGTTCGGTAAGGTGTCGCAGCCTGACCTGAGCGAGGCGGAGCAGATTGAGGTGGGCAAACAGACCTGCAAACCGTTCGAGGGTTCACTTCCCATCCTGGGTGTGACGCCGGCGACAGAAAAAGCAGTAGAGGCCTCTTACGAGCAGTTACTCCGAGACCTCGACGTGCACTTTGCCGTGCATGGCTACCTTCTGGGGTCACGCCCAAGCATTGGGGATTTTGGCATGATCGGACCCCTTTATGCGCATCAATATCGCGATCCTGCGTCCGGCGAGATCATGAAGCGGATCGCCCCCAATGTTGCCAGATGGGTTGAGCGGATGATGGACCCAGAGCCGAAGGCAGGGGACTTCCTTCCGGGAGATGAAGTGCCAGAGACGCTCCATCCGGTATTGCGCCGTATCTTCGAGGAGCAATTTCCGCCTCTCCACCACATGATCTCCTCTTTTGCAGATTGGATTGACGAGAATCCTGGTACGGACATTCCCCGCGCCATCGGCAAACAGAGCTTCGTGCTGAAAGAAGCAGACGGTACGCCTGTGACGGGGGAGAGGGGCATGTTCACCTTTGAGCAGTGGATGCTGCAGCGTGTGCTGAATTTCTATCAGCCTTTGCGGGGCGATGATCGCCAAAGTGTGGACACATTGCTTGACGAAGTTGGGGGCAAGGACGCGATGCAGTTCGATCTGCGTCATCGCGTTGCGCGGGTCAAAAACCAGTTGGTTGTGGAGGGGTGATATGAAAAAGCGTTACATCGGATTGGCTGGCGTTGCGGGGGCTCTGTTCTGGGCCACAGCGGCAAATGCCACACCCTACACGAGCTCCTATTCTGATCTTGATCTGGGCCAATGCGCACTTATCGAAGAAGAATCCGAAATTGGGTTCGTGCAAGTGAAATGCGCCGGGCAACACGGCTATGATGTATACGCGACTGAAGGGGACCTGCGTCTCTATCTCGCCTACCGGAAACCGGGTGAACCTCTGATCATCGAAGAAGAGCCTGTAGAGGTTGAAGAAGTGATCGAAGAGCCTGGTGTGGTCGATGAGAGCGTATCGGAAGAGGTCGACGCGGCGGCTGAAGAAGCTGGAATAGTAATTGAGGTTGAAACTGAAGAACCCGTGGACGTCTTTGTACCTGTGGGCGTACGTCCCATTGGGCAGACCATTCCGCCGTTTAATAATCTCGGTCCCAAGCTTGAATGGCGGGCGCCCAATCGGGCAGGCGCAGATCCCTTCGCCACAATCGTTCGTTACACCTATCAACAGATGACCGATGATGGGTCTTTCTCCAATGGGCAGGTGCTTGTCGTGTCGCGGTTCCGCGATGGGAACAGCTGCCATGTTGCCTATTTCGATGCGCTGGCAAACGCCAATGCGAATGAGATGGCGCGAGAGGTTGCAGACAAATACGCCACCGGGGGGAGTTGCCCCGATGGCGCGGTTCCTGTTCTCGGCCGTGGTGGCGATGAATTCCGTTTCTAGAGCGTTTCTCGTTTCAGCTGAACTGACGGAAAGGCTCTAGGCTTTTTGTCGCGTTTTCGAACCATAAGAGCCTGCAACTTTTACTGAAAACGCTTCTAGCCGGATTTATGTGTCGATAGAAACTCGTTGATGGTTTCCTCGAAGTCGACCGCGTCTGAGAGGCCGCGCATACGCCCCGCCGTGAGGCCACCATCAACAGCGATGATCTGGCCAGTGACGAAGGTGGAGGCGTCGGATGCCAGAAAGAGCGCCATCTCCGCAATGTCATTGGGGACACCGGACCGCGCAACCGGCTGAAGCTTCGCAAGGCGGGGCTTCATGAATTCTGCAAACTCATCGGCTGCGTTGGGACCCAGTTCCAACGCATTTGCAAAAATGGGCGTCGCTATGCCACCGGGGCAGATGGCGTTTGAGCGGATGTTAAACTCACCGAGCTCGAGGGCGGCTGTCTTTGCGAGATGCGCTACCGCCGCCTTGCAGGCGGAATAGACTTGCGGCCCAAAGCCTGCTTGCAGGCCTGCAACGCTTGCTGTGGAGATGATGGAGCCGGAGCCCTGTTTCTTCATCACGGGCACGGCGTGTTTGTAGCCAAGGAAGACACCTTTCAGCAGGACGCCGACGGATGTGTCAAACCCATCCATATCGATCTCATCCAGCTGCCCGCCGACACCCCCAAATCCTGCATTGTTGAAGATGCAATCCACACGGCCAAACTTATCGACTGTGTGGTCGACAAGAGCTTTGACGTCTGCTTCCTGCGCCACGTCCGTCTGGCAGTAGGAGAAATTGTCTCCAAGGGTCAGGGTCATTTCTTCGCCTCGATGCTCCTGCACATCGCCGACAACAGTTTTTGCTCCTTCAGACAGGAACAGGTCAACTGTGCCGCGACCAATTCCGCTCGTGCCACCAGTGATGATCACAACTTTGTCTTTGAGACGGTCTCCCATGATTCCTCTTTCTTATTTGCCTTTGAAGTTGGGTTTTCTTTTTTCCATGAAGGCGGCTCGGCCCTCGGCATAGTCGTCGCTGCCGAAACATTCTGCGATCAGGCGAAGGCAGGCTTTGGCATCAAAGCTGTCGGCTTCGCGCACGAGCTCATCAATGATCTTCTTTTCATTGCGCACGGTGAGCGGGGCATTGTCATCAATCTGCTCACAGGTTGCCCGGGTGAAGGCTTCCAACTCACCTTTGTCGAGGACCCGATTGATCAGCCCCATTTGCAGGGCCTCATCATGGCTGAAGCGACGGGCAGTGAAGAAGATCTCTTTGGCAGATGATGGCCCCACAACATCCACCAATCGTTTGGTGGAGACGAGCGGATAGGCAAGGCCGAGCTTGCCGGCGGGGATGCCAAAAGTGGAGCCTTTTGCAGCAAAGCGCAGGTCGCAGGCAAGCGCGATCCCTAAGCCGCCGCCAATGCAATAGCCATCAATCATGGCAATGGTGGGCCGAGAGGAACGGGCGATGCGCTCAAACGCGATGGTGGAGGTGTCCTCATAGTTCTGGACGCTTTCCGGGTTTGAGCGTGCTTGCTCAAACTGAGATATGTCTGCGCCCGCCACAAAGGCTTTCTCGCCGGCGCCTGCGAGCACAATGGAAAGGATCTCCGGGTCGGCCTCGAATTCATCCAGGATGTCGGGGACCGCCTGCCACATGTCGAGGCTGACGGAATTGTGCTTCTCCGGATTGTTGAAGATCATCCATCCAATAGCGCCTTCTTTGCGGGCGATCATTTTTTCTGTCGGTGATGGCATACTGTCTGTCCTTAAACGATGGCAACCCAGTCGAGCTTCGGCTCGCGGGCAGGGGGGTGGGCGTCGGCTAGCGCCGCAAGCAAATCCTTTTTGATGGAGGCGTAAGCGGGGTCGTCCCACAGATTAACCCACTGATTGGGATCGTCCGCCAGATTGTAAAGCTCACCTTCGGTGCCTTCATAAATGTTTGATTTGTTGTAAGCGGTGATGATGTAGCCCTCTTTGTAGAGGGTGCGTAGGCTGACCTCTGTTCCGTCAGTGTAAACAGAGTCCCACTCGGTAAAGACATGGTCTCGTTTTTGTGCGGAGGCTGTTTCCTGGTCTTGAGGAAGCACCTGTCCCTGCATCCAGTCTGGAACGGTGACGCCCGCGATATCGCAGAAGGTCGGCGCGAGGTCGACCTGTCCGACCGGTGCGGTGACGGTTGCAGCGTTGGTTTTAGCATTTGGTGCGGGACGCCAGATAAAGGGCAGTTTCATGAGGCTTTCCACATGGTAGGGCCCTTTGAATAGAAGGCCGTAGTCCCCCTGGAACTCACCATGATCGGTGGTGAAGATGATGTCTGTGTCGTCTTCCCAGCCGAGTTCCTTGATGCGCTCAAACACTTTGGCGCAGGCTTCATCGATCAGTTCGTTTTCCACATGGGTCATGGCGTTTACTTCGCGGACCTGATCCGGCGTCATGTCTTTAGGGATGAATGCCGGTGGTGCTTCAATATTAATGGTGCGCTCGCCGGTCCAGTACCACATCCAATGTTTGGGTTTGCCTTCCAGGATATCCTGGTTCTTGTCCGGGCTCCCCGGGTAGGCATCTGGTAGATCAATGTTGCGCCAATTCACACGGTGGGTCTCGCTTTCGGGCGGGTCCCAGGGGTGGTGTGGGTCAGGAAAGCTCATCCAGCAGAACCAATCGGCATCTTCTTCCAGACTGTCGAGCCAGGCGATGGTGCGATCAGCCACCCAGTCCGTATGGTAGTGCTCCTTCGCGACCGGGTTTGTGTGGACTTGGCAGGCGCCTGTATCTCCACCGCCCTCGGCATTCACTTCGAAGTCAGCGGTCAGGTTCTGATAGAAGCCACCAATCTCGTCTTTCGCATTTTCTCGCATCCACTTGTTGTAGTGGAGGATGAGGGGTGTGTGACTTGAGAGCTCCATATGATCGAAACCACGATGGGGCCCGTTTTCATCAATACGCGCCATGCGGTTTTCATAAAATTTCAGTTCCGGGTCGAGGAAAGGTTCAAAGTGGGCCTTCCCGATAAGGGCGGTTTTGTATCCGGCCTTGTCTTGTAGATAGGCTGCCACGCTCGGTGCGTCTTCTGGCAGGGGCACCCCATTCATCCAGACGCCATGGGTACTCACATATTGCCCGGTCAGCATGGTGGAGCGGGCGGGCATGCACACAACGCTTTGCGCGTGGGCGCGGGTGTAGTTGATGCCGTCGCGGGCGAGTGCATCAATCGCGGGCGTGCGGGCGACGGTGCCACCATTGCAGCCCAGGGCATCAAAGCGCATTTGATCTGTCGTGATGAAAAGGATTTTTCGACCCATGGTGTTCCTAGCTCTTGTCGGCGTTCAGAAAATCCAGCATTGCGGGGACAGCTTCCTTGTCCTGGATCATGAAGAGGTGCCCGCCGTCAAACATGGCAAGTTCCGCGTTTGGAAGTTGGGCGGCAAGCTTTTCTTGTGTCGCTGGAAGTGCAATGCCGTCATAGACGCCGCCGCAGACAAACGTGGGATGTCTTACCTCGGGTAATCGATCCCAGGTGTCGTGACCTTTGCGGGCTTCTAATTGTCTTGTGGCGCCCATGGCGCGGCCCGGTTCTCCTGCAAAGGCATCGGTTGAGGCATAGTCGATGAAGAACTCAAATTCTTTTGGGTTCGCCGCCGCCCAGGCTGCATCGCGCCGCGTATCGGATATGGGGATCATGAATTTTGCGTGCTCGACGGGATCCATGTCCTGGACTTCATGGAGTGGGTAGGAGGCGCCACCTTCTCCGCCCGGTGAGGTGCAGGCAAGAACCAGGCGATTAACCCTGTCTGGATGACGCAGTGCCAGCTCCTGCGCCACCATGCCGCCAAAGGACACGCCAATCACATGTGGCTGCTGCCAACCCAACTCATCCAAGAGGGCGACCGCGTCATCTGCATAATCGGCCATTGTGTAGGGCTGGTCCGGCTTCTCGGTTTGGCCAAGCCCGCGTTGGTCGTAGGCGAGTGTTTCAAATTGCGACGGAGCGGGGCCATCCAGAAAATTGGGCTTGTTTCTAAGGTCTGAGCCGGTTCCGCTAATGAAAAGGAGAGGGGTGCCCGATCCTTTGATTTCATAATAAATTTTCAACCTCGCGGTCTGAAGATGGGGCATCGCACGACTCACATTTGAACAGTTCTGAATTGCAATTGTTGGAGCCTAGCAATTGGTTCTCTGTCCGTCACCCGCGCCCGGTGATAATGGCTGGGGCTTGAGAAAAACAAGTTGAACTCGCTGTCGCTCACGCCTATGTGCTAGGCTCGCTGGAAACGCTGTCCGGGCAGGGTAAGGCCCGAGGAGGAGGACACATGTCCAAACCCATCGAGAACGTCAAACTGGTGGATCCCGTATGGGATCGCATGCGCAACGAAGCCCGCGACATGGCTGCGGCTGAACCGGTGCTCGCGAGTTTCATTTTTGCGACGGTTCTCAACCACGACGCCTTGCCGGAGGTGTTGAGCTTCCATCTTGCGCGGAAACTGGCGAACGCGGAAGTGAGCGCGATGGTGCTTCGCGAAGTGTTCGAAGATGCCTATGAGGCAGACCCGTCAATCATTGAAGCATTCCGTGCCGACACGGTAGCCGTTTTTGATCGCGACCCGGCTTGTGATTCCTATCTTCAGCCGCTCTTGTTCTTCAAGGGCTTCAACAGTCTTCAGGCACACCGGATTGCCCATTGGTTGTGGACACAGGACCGCAAACCGATGGCGCTCTTTATTCAGAGCCGTGTGTCAGAGCTCTTTGCTGTTGATATTCATCCTGCGGCGAAATTTGGCAAGGCCATCATGATGGACCATGCGACCGGCGTCGTGATCGGCGAGACGGCTGTCGTGGGAGATGATGTCTCGATGCTACATGGCGTCAACCTTGGCGGTACAGGCAAAGAGACCGGTGATCGTCATCCGAAAGTTGGGCGCGGTGTGCTTCTTGGCGCTGATTGTAAAGTCCTGGGCAATCTCACAATCGGTGATTGCGCAAGGGTTGGCGCTGGAAGCGTGGTGCTTGCTGATGTGCCTGCCAATTGCACCGTTGCGGGTGTACCTGCAAAGGTTGTGGGGTGCGCTGGATGCGACGAGCCGTCCCGCGCGATGAACCAGATCATTGAAGAGAATGGCAAAGACGGCGAGGGCATCTAAGCGAATGAAGGCCGACGGCTAAGGCAGTCGGTCTTTCATGGCGTAAAAGAGCATGCCCGCGACCAGGCCGGGATAGCGCAGCAGGGTCCCGCCTGGGAATTTGGTCGCTTTGATGTCAGCCATCAGATTGAACCGTTCAGGAGAACCTTTGCCCTCGGCTTCTGCTGCGACTGCTTCTGCAAGTAATTTTCCGCCTAGGGTTGCGACGTTGATCCCTTGTCCTGAGTAGCCGTGCGCAAAGAAGCGATTGGGCCCGACACGACCGAAGTGCGGCATGCGTTTGAGGGTGATGGCAAGCGTTCCACCCCAGGCATAGTCGATACGTTTGTCTTTGAGTTGAGGGAAGACCCGCAGCATGGGCTTCTTCACAAAAGCTGCAATGTCTTTGGGGAAGGTACTGGAATAATTTTCCCCGCCCCCAAACAGTAAACGACCGTCAGCTGAGAGCCGATAATAGTCGATGACAAATTTACTGTCGGCGATTGCGACATTGTCTCGTATCAGTGCTTTGGCCCCATCGTCGCCCAGTGGTTCTGTCGCGATGATGAAATTGTTGATCGGCATGATATAGCCGTTCACCTTGCGCTCCAGTCCACCCAAATATCCGTTGCAGGCAAGGATCACCTGTTTGGCAGTAACGTCCCCGTTGTTGGTGGATACGACCGACGGTGTGCCATCTGAGATGTCGTTTACGCGGGTGCGTTCAAAGATTTTCGCGCCAAGGCTGACGGCGCCGCGGGCGAGCCCGAGTGCGTAGTTCAGCGGGTGGAGGTGGGCGGCTTCCTCGTCCAGAACACCGCCCCAATAACGGTCTGTGGCAACCATGTCGCCGACTTCGTCTTTTTCGATAACGCGTAGCTTCTCATAGCCATAGTTCTCTGCCATGTGATCGGCTTCTTCACGGAGCCACGACATGTCGCCCTTCTTCCAGGCTGTGTGCATGATGCCCGGGGTGAGGTCACAGTCGATCTTGAACCGATTGACGAGAGATTTCGCTGTTGCGATGGAGTCTTGCGCTAAGTCCCACAATGCGCGGCCATGGTCGCGACCCAACATTTCTTCGAGTTCGGGTTGGCTTTTGCGCAGTGTCGTGCCGAGCTGACCGCCATTGCGCCCGGAGGCACCCCAGCCGACTTGGGCCGCTTCCAGGACCACAACATCATATCCGTGCTCGGCTAGATGGATTGCCGCGGAAAGACCGGTATAGCCAGCACCGACGATGCACACATCGCAGGTGATGTCGCCGTCAAGCGTGCCAAGGTCGGGCGCGTCCTTGGCTGTTGCCGCGTAGTAGGAGGGTGGGTGATCGGTGCCTGCAAATGCGTCGCGTGTCATGCAGACATCATAGGCTGGCAAAGGGAATTGGCGCCAGTTGTTCGACTGAGGGTCAGCTTATGATTTTAAACGTGGTCGCTGTCACTTTATCAGAGAATGTCTCATTCAGGTCCTGGGCAGCCTCCCAGGGGGCTTGGTCCGCTGTTTCCGCAAGGTGTTCGGCACTTTCCCATTCGGTGAGAAAGATCACACTGTCAGTTTCTTCATTTGCGTAAATGCTGACGCTTAGAAACCCTTCGGGTGGCGACCGGTCCAGTTCGCGTTCTTTGTACGCGACTGTCTGAGCGATGATTGTGTCCACGGAACCTGTTTCATAGGTGATCATATGGGCGATGGCCATTTCCAAACCTCCAAGTTATGCGCTGCTGTCGTCATATCAGCGCGGCCATTTAATCGAAAGCGCTTTTGCCCTTGTTTAGGACCGGTTCCTTCTTCCACTATGTGACCAAATAAAAACAGGGAGATGATTGATGGGACGGCTAAACGGCAAGGTAGCGATTGTTACAGGCGCTGCAAAAGGCATTGGGGCTGCAGCCTCTGGATTGCTCGCGGAGGAGGGCGCCTCCGTTGTTTGCACGGATATTGACGTATCAGCGGGCGAAGCTGTGGCGGATGCCATCCAGAACAATGGCGGCAAAGCTACGTTTATGGCGCATAACGTAACAAGCGAGGATGAGTGGGAGAAAGTTGCTGCTCATGCAGTTGAGAGTTTTGGTCAGCTGGATATTCTCGTGAACAATGCGGGTATTGCGCCTCCGGGAGCACCGATTGAGGACCTGGAGCTTGATGCCTGGCGGAACACGATTGCCATCGATTTGGACAGTGTCTTTCTGGGATGCAAACACGGCATCCGCGCAATGAAACAATCTGGCGGCGGATCGATTATCAATATTTCCTCGATCATGGGCATGGTCGGCACATCCAATGCTGCTGACTACAATGCTGCAAAAGGCGGCGTGCGTTTGCTGACGAAAGTGGCCGCTCTTGAATGCGCCGAAGCGGGATATGGCATTCGGGTAAATTCAGTACACCCGGGCTTTATCGACACGCCGCTTGTGCGCAATGTGGTCGAAGAAGGTGTGATTGCTGGGCGTATGGGAAGCGCCAATGAAGCAATCGAGCTCCTCACCATGCTGCATCCCATCGGACGGTTGGGCTTTCCAAAGGAGATTGCCAACGCGATCCTTTTCCTTGCGTCAGACGAGTCGTCGTTTATGACCGGGTCTGAAATGGTGGTTGATGGCGGCTATACCGCTCGGTAGGAGACCGTATTAGTGGCCACCATGCATCATGCCCTGGTGGTCACCCATGCTCTCTTCCCTGCCTCCCATTGGAGCGGTCTCCGTCGAACTTGGAGGTGACATGGAAACAGAGGCGTCTATGGTGACGCTTCCCGATGTTTCGAATGTGAGTGTCAGCGGAACAGTGGTGCCAACCTTGATGGGCTCTTCAATATCAATAATCATGATGTGATAGCCGCCAGGCGCCATGGTCACGGTTTCACCGGCTGGGATGTCGAGGCCTTCCAGGCGACGCATCCGCATGACACCTTCTTCCATGCCCGCGGTGTGAATTTCAACAGATCCCGCGCCAGGTGTATCCGCAGCGGTCAACCTGTCGGCGTTGGTCCCCACATTTGTGATGGTGACATAGGCGGCTGTCGTTCGGCCGGCACCCAGCGTGGGACGTGCCCAAGCATCTGAGAGGCCGATTTCGGGCTCGGCGGCACGGGCGAGCGCCGCCACGGCACCTACCGTAATCAAGGCTGCCGCTACGGCAAGCCATTTCGTTGCGTATCTATGCTCCATCCGGACCCTCCCGATCACATTATTGAGCATGTCCGGGCATCTTCCGGTGAACCGGGAAGCCCATCTCTTTGGGTTTCGTATCCTTTCACAGAGGGTGGTTCTGCGGCAATCGGACGAAGCGCCGCAGGGTCAGGTTGCGAGTTTGTCTCCCCCTTGAGGGGTAGGACAGCCTGCTCAAACAAGGTGATTTGCGCCAGTGGGGGCGAACCGCTACAAAACGACTCACAAACTTCCCTAAGTCACCTATCGAATGCGGAGCACTCCTCGTGGACAAATCGGAAATCAATCGGTTGGAATCATACTTTCGTAAGCTCTTCCGGCTCGACACGATTGTCGTGCAGGGACGTCCCAACAAGGATGATTCGGCGGAAGTGAGCATTGGCGAAGAGTTTATTGGCGTTGTTTTCAAGGACGAGGACGAAGGCGAAGTGTCGTACGCCTTTAATATGGCGATCCTCGACATTGACCTGCCTGAGGACTGATCGCGATTTGCGCTTGATGGGGTTTCGTTTACCCGCCTGTGGCATGTTTAGACGGTCGTAAGACCGTGGGCGGTATTCTGGGGCATGCCGCGGGAGAGGGATAAGATGGTCAAGCTGCTTGAAAACATATTGTTTCGTCTGAAGGCGATCGTTTTGATCGCGCTCGGCGCTTTTACCATCTGGATGGGCTATCAGGCCGTTCAGCTCCGGCCCGATGCTGGCTACCTTAAACAGCTGCCCTCCGATCATCCGTACATTGAGACATTTTTGGAGTATCGGGATAAGCTCCCGGGCGGCAATGCTCTCATGGTCGCTGTCGAGGCGAAGGATGGCAATATCTGGACACCTGAATTTATGAAGGTGCTCTACGATGTCACAGACGACATCTTCTTTTTACCCGGCGTATTTCGTGGCTCGGTCAAGTCCATGTGGACACCGAACACCCGGGTGTTTCAAATCACCGAGGAAGGCTTCCTTGCCTACAACCTGATCCCCTCAAATGTCACCCGAACCAATATTGATCAGGAGGCAATTGAGAAGATTCAGGAGGACGCTGACCGTTGGGGCTTTAAAGGTACGCTGTTTTCGAATGATAGTTCAGCAGCACTGATCCGCTTTGAACTTCAGGAAATTCATCCAATCACGCGCGAGCAGCTCGACTATATCGATTTTGCGCAGCGGATTGAGACCGACATTCGTGACAAGTATGAGGGTGAGGATATCAATATCCGCATCATCGGCTTTGCCAAGATGATTGGCGATATTGCTGATGGGGCAGGCGGGGTCGTTTTCTTCTTTGTAATCTCGTTCTTCCTCACCACAGCGGCGGTTTTCGTCTATTGCCGCTCTGTCGTGCTGACATCACTCGCGGTCGGCTCTTCACTGATTTCCGTTGTCTGGCAGTTTGGGATTCTGGATTTGTTGGGCTATGGGCTCGACCCATTGGCAATCCTGGTGCCGTTCCTTGTCTATGCCATTGGCGTGAGCCACGGCATCCAGCAGATCAATCTGATTTCCGCTCAGGTTGTTGCCGGAGCCGATGCTGATACGGCGGCACGCGCCACTTTCTCTCGGTTGCTCGTGCCCGGATCAATGGCGCTGGTGACGGACCTTGCGGGCTTTGCAACGCTCTATCTCATCCCAGTGCCGATGATCCAGGAGATGGCAATTGTCGCCTCAATTGGCGTTGCGCTTAAAATCGTCTCCAATCTGATTATGTTGCCTCTGGCAGCGGCCTACTTCTCCGTGCCTAAGGGTTATGTTGAGAAGGCGGCGCGGCTGCGCGAGCGGAGGGTGCGCCTGATGGCGCGTGTTGCGCAGATCACGCGTCCAGCGCCAGCAGCCATTACTCTTGTGGTGATTGGCTCACTGTTCGTGGTGGCGGTTTATCAAAGCCGGGATCGCAATATTGGCGATGTGCATGCCGGGGCGGCAGAGCTCCGCGAAGATGCGCGCTTCAACGTGGATTCACGCTTCATCGTTGAAAATTTCAACGTCAACCTGGACGCGTTTGTTGCGCTTGTGGAAACACCTGAGAACTCGTGCATCAGTTGGGAGTTGATGAAGCCAGTTGAAAAGTTCGGCTATCATCTGATGAATGTGGAGGGCGTGCGGTCTGTTGTCTCGCTGCCGGAAGCTGCCAAGACCGTCTATAGCGTTTGGATGGAGGGCAATCCGAAATTCCGCGAGCTGCCGCGCAACAGATATACGCTTGTCTTGACGACAAACAGCTTTGGGCCAAGCTCTGGTTTAACGGACCGCAATTGCAACTTCCTGAGTGTTATTGTGTTCACCGAGGACCACAGGGCGGAAACAATCAATCGTCTGATTGCAGCGGCTGATGGTTGGATTGCGGAAAACGGTTCGAAATATCCAGAGCACACTTTCCGGCTGGCCTCGGGTAATGTCGGGCTTATCGCTGCCACCAATGATGTGATTGAACGCTCAGAGCTGCCGATCCTGTTTTATGTTTTTGGTGTCATCATCTTCCTGGTGCTGCTGGCGTACCGCGACTGGCGCGCAATTATTTGCTGTTGTGCACCCCTATTGGTCGCGACCTTCATGGGTTACTGGCTGATGAGCTGGCTGGAAATTGGGCTCAAAGTGTCGACTCTGCCGGTACTGGTGCTCGCCGTTGGCATCGGCGTGGACTACGCGTTCTACATTTACACGCGTCTGCAGTTCCACCTTGAGGCTGGTGAAGAAATTGTCAGTGCCTTCACTCTTGCCATGCAGGAAACGGGCATGGCTGTGATCTTCACTGGGCTGACGCTCTCGCTTGGTGTCGCAAGCTGGGTCTTCTCTGCTTTGAAATTCCAGGCCGATATGGGGCTGCTGCTCAGCTTCATGTTCTTCGCGAACATGATTGGCGCGGTTACCGGTCTTCCAGCGCTTGCTGCCGTTCTCCACCGCCGGTTCCCAAAATATAGAACAGCGAGTCAGGAAACCGCTGAGGCTTGATCCGCAGTCCTTTGCAACCAGCCTATTCGGTCTCTTCTGTGGCCTCTTCGTCTGGCAGGGGCTCAGTGATGAAGCTTCGAACCAGCGCGATGATTGATTGGTCCGTGGATTGCCAGTTCTCCAGTTGCGCCCGCTTGTAACGATAGGTTACCGCAACTGTATCCGTCAGGTGGAAGGTGCGGGTGCAGTTGGGGCTAAAGATCACATCAGAATGTTTGAAACACAAAAGCAGCAGTGGTTGCCCATCTGATTGGTCGGCGACATAAAGCTCCTGATCTTTATAGCCAGAGCCATCTGCGAACCTGTACAGGTCAAGCCCTGCTGCACCGCTTTCGGGTGATCGACTAAGCAGATGGCGCGCATAGATATCGTCGAGGCGCCTTGATGCTGGCATCAGACCTTCTGCTCGATGAACCTTAATGTGAACGACAATGGCGTTTTGTTTGTTGTTTTCGAAAGCGGCTTGACGGTCAGCTGTGTAGGGCGCCAGTTCCGGCAGCAATGCATGTAAGTCAATCTCATCCTGTGTGCCGCCGACGCGTTGTAGGGGATATCGGGTGAAATTAGCGGGGATGAGAAAGCGTTCGTCGCCGATCATCATGTCGACTTTTTCGCTGCTGTCACTCGCCCGCGGGTCGAGGCCTAAGATCTCCGAAGGCGTTGGACCGAAATAATAATATCCGAACAAAGCGGAGAAGAGGGTTACCCCCACAGCGACTGCGGCTGGGATCAGCCAGGCAGGACGCTCTTTTACAAATTGGTCGGATTCGTTGCTCATGTTCTCAAATCTTGACTTTGTTGCCGCCGTTGTTGGCCTGTTTTGGGACAGTTTTTGCGTTGTCAGACAGTCGGTTTGAAACGCTCATTCCCCCCGGCGCAGCATACCGTTCCTAGGATTTCAGCCAACCTTTTGATTTTTCTAAGGTTTCCAAAGACTTTCAGGCAAACGGGTGTCTGGTACGAGCTTTGCGACGCAGACCATCAAACAGGTCATTCCGTTGCTTAAGGAAACTCACATCCATGACTGCTTTTGTCGCCAAAATGCTCACCTTATTGGGAGTCGTTCTCTATGCGGGCGGTCCTATCGATGCGGTGACACTGATCGTTCAGGGCGAAAACCATCCGCAAAATCAGGATGTTTTGGTGGAGCATGTCGCTCCGGAATCCGTCGCTCCCATTTTACAGATAGGGGCGGTTGGGCACCCGGTGGTAGCGAGTGCCGATCTGATTGTTGATAATGAAGTTCAAAACAGCGCAGTTTCCTTCACAGAAGTGGGTTTGCGCTCTGGGATAGGGTTTGAGCAATAATGGCTGCTTTCTTTTGGACCTTTGTGACAGGTGTCGTAACTGCGGGTCTTGTATCGAGCCTTTACCGGCTGGTGACCAACAAGCCACCTAGCTTTCAGATGTGGCAGGAAACGACAATGGGGATCATAGGCGGGGTTTTGACCTTGGTTCTTGCCGGGCCCAGCGTGATCATGCGCAATGCACTGAGAGCGCAGGTCATTGAAAACCGCCCCCCAGGCTGGCTTGTGGTCAGTTCCCTTATGGCTGGGGTGTGGAGCTTCTTTGTTGGCATATTTGTTCTCAGCTTATTGCTCTTCTGAACGTTAACTCCTTGGAAACACTGAGAAAAATTCTGTGAGCTAATTTGGGCTCCGATACTTGACTAATTGTCAGTTCGTACCTATTTACTCTTCTGTGCAATGCAAACCCTTTTTGTTGCACCGCGAAGTAAACAGGAGTGACCCCCCAATGCGCTCTCTCATTTGGAATATTGTTGCAGTCTCAGTTGTGGTCCTTTCGACCGTTGCTTTTGAAGTCGGATATGTCGCTCCACGCGACGCTTTCTTCATCGCATTCACTGTTTTGGCGATTTACACCGGCAATCAGCTGCTGGCGCGTGAAAATCAGCCGCTCGGTCAGGCTTTGGCGTCCATTTTCACCAAACCGGCAAGTCACGGTTCATCCGTGAGCTATTTGTCAGGCCTCGTCGTTGCAGGTCTGAGCACCCTTGTGGTCGCTCAGGTGCTGACGTTCAGCTGAGGCTTTAAGCCAATCGGGACAGTTCCCGCGGTCGGTTGACCCGGTTGAACGCTTTCGGCGACGAAAGAAGGTCCCAAACCAACGAAACCCGCTCTGCGCGTAAGGCAGGGCGGGTTTTTTTGTTAGGCCCTGCGAACTCGCCGGACAACCCGTCGCGACCCAGCGCCAAAGAGGAGGGTTGCGATGCCAGCTGCGATCGCCCAGACCCACTCAAGGAGCCAGCGCATCATATTGGCAAATGTCTTAAAGGCTCGGAGGCTGGTTTTTCCTGTGAGCGCCATGACACCTCGGGTTTTAACTCCAAGCGTGCCACTCATCTCCGTGATGCGACGCAAATCATTGGTGTCTTCAACACGGGAAAGCAGGCGCACACTCTCTGCCGGCCCCGTGTTCCGCTGGAGCGCCGCCATATCATCCAGTACCGGTGTGAGTGGTTTGAGATTTATGCCGCTCGCATAATTGGTGACGGCACGTCGTGTTGCCGTGCTGTCCGTGAGGCTCACATTGGTGAGGGTGCGTCGCAGCCCTGGGAAGTCGATGGCTTTGCGCATCAAATCACCGAGCTGACGGGCAAAGGCTGCGGTGAGCGCTCCTGTCTTTTTGGCGACCTTCATCAATGACACGCCGACCTTGACGGGCAGGGCGCCGCCGCCTGTTGCAACCGTCGCGCCCGTGGCTGCGACCCCGACAACCGAGAGCCCCAAAATGAGCTGCGAATAGTCCTCGCCCGCAACGAGCTTTGAGCCTTCGCGTCCGATGTCTCGAACGTCTCCCACGACTGTCAGGTCGGATGTGATGGCCCCAACAAAGCCGGCTGTGTCGCTGCCTTCTCCGGTGAGAAAACCTTCAAAGAAGCTGCCAGTGTCCCGTGAGACACGGAGGAGAAGTGTGCCTGCATCTTCCAAACGCTGGGTCGTCTCTGGTGCCAGCGCTATGCCAGCATAGTCCGCAATTTCGGCATACATCAGGGCGTCTTCATATTCGCCTGTGTCGAGCGCGTCGTTTACCGCGAGATCCAGTTCTTCCGGCGGCACTGTTGCTTTTATTTCAGCGCGAATGAAGGGCTCAGCTGGAATGAGGTTTTCGTCGACATAGTCGTCGAGGAGGCCAGCCTCAAATGCGAGGGCGAATGCCACCGGAAATGCCACAAGCACGACAAAGAGAAAGTTGAAAAGACGCATATCAAAACCCCACTACGCACCCCTGCGGCAACCGTCCCCACATTGACCGGTCGGTTTGCCTGTCTAGAGTGCGACAGGCAGGCCGTTTTGCCAAGTCGCGTGGTTAATCAAAGGGTGGATTAGCCCACTGGCCCACCTGATTTTCGTCTGATCGCCACAACAGATGGTCGTGGCGGCATGGCGGCCTCAAAATCCGGCCATCGGGTCGCGGGGTCACCAAATGTGGATTTCCGCTCAAATCCGGGGAAGGCTTCGGTACCGTCTGTTGCTGGGTGCTGAACGGCAACGAACAGTGTCTGTCCATCGTCGGAAAAGCAGGGTCCGCACATTTCTGCACCTACAGGCACGCGGAAGAACATTTTTCCTCGCCCGCGCAAATCACCTTCGGTGTCGATCGCCCAAACACCGTCTGCCGTGCCAGATGCCTTCGCCCAATTCTTGCCTTGGTCTGTCGCGACCCAAAGACGTCCCGCAGGGTCCACTGCCAAATTGTCAGGGCAGGCGAACCAGCCATTCTCCGTTGTTTCGGGGTTCCATATCGCGTTTACCGCATCGTCAGCCGGGTCGCCGCAGACCGCCAGCATGTCCCAGGTGAAGTTCACAGCAGCGTGGTTTTCGGCTTCGGGTGAGATTTCAACTATTTGGCCCCAGAGATTTGGTCCCCTCGGATTGACCGCATCGGTTTGGTCTTCCTGGCGCTTGGAATTGTTGGTCAGAGATACATAGACCTTGCCTGATTTTACATTTGGCTGAACATCTTCCGGGCGGTCGAGCGGGGTGGCGCCCAGCAAGTCAGCGGCTCGGCGCGTTTCGATGAGGACATCCGCCTGGCTTTCAAATCCATTCTCTGGCGTAAGCGGGCCTTGCCCGAAAATCAGCGGTTCCCAAACGCCAGTGCCATCTTCGTTAAAGCGGGCAACAGAGAGTATTCCACTGTCTAAGAGGTTGAGATTTGCTTCGCGATTGTCGGGGCTCACGACATTGTCGCTGACGAAGCGGTAGAGATATTCGAACTGTTGATCGTCGCCGGAATAGACGACAACGCGTCCGAGGGGGCATGCGGCTGTTTCACATCCCTCGTGCTTGAAGCGCCCAAGAGCCGTGCGTTTGACAGGCGTCGACGTTGGGTCGAATGGATCGACCTCAACAATCCAGCCGAAGCGGTTTGCCTCATTGGGTTCTTTATTGATGTTGAACCGCTCATCGTAAAGACCCCAAGGATAGAACTGGCCGGGTATCCCCATACGTGTGTAGTTGGCCTTTTCGGGATGATCATCAAGCGCCCCCATGAAATAGCCATGGATGTTTTCTTCAGCCATGAGGTAGGTCCCCCAGGGGGTGATCCCGCCTGCGCAATTGTTCATGGTACCGATGACCGACCGACCTGAAGGGTCGCGGCTGGTTTGAAGGCGCGCATGACCCGCCGCCGGTCCTGAAAGTTTCATATCTGTGGTTGAGGCTGTAATCCGTCGGTTGAAGGGACTGTCGGGGACAGTCTGCCATGTGCCGTCGGCATCACGGGCGACTTCAATAATGGACCCGCCATGGGCGGCCATTGAGATCTCGGCAATATCACGCGTGTACGCGGTCAGCGGATTTTCAGCACCATCAAATGCGGCATGCATCAGATCGTCATTGGTGAACTCATGATTGACACACAGCAGGGCATTGTTTTTCAGCTCGGAGCCTAAAGGCAGGGGAATAAAACCGATGAAGTCGTTATTGTAGCCAAACTGCTTTGCCTGGGCTGCTGCGGTTTGGTTCTCCGGATCAAAGGGCGGGGCATCTGAGGTAACGGGATCGCCCCAGCGGATCAGGATGTCTGCCTGGTGATCGGCAGCGACGTGATGTGTTTCATCAACACCGTGCTCGATCTCTGCAAAATCGAAAGAGGGAAGCTGCTGGCTGCAAGCGGATAGTGAAACCGGAAGGGCTAAGCCGGTTGCCGCCACAGTCAGCGTGCTTGCAGAGCTTTTGAGGAAACCGCGACGGCTTAGGCGTGTTTCCCAGATATTGTGCAGGGGGGTGCCCATAGGGCGTCTGATCGGAACATCTTCCGTTTCTTCATAGGATCTGTCGGTCATTAGGCCCTCGAATGTTTGCAGTCAGCTTACAATGCTTCTCATGAAGGGGCTATGACATAGGGCAACACCTAATAACCGCCGCCGAGACATTGTCCTGCGTCCATGCGATAGTAGATGCCATTGTGAGACGAAGAAGAGAGACGTTTATGCCGATTTATGCTTTGGGCGATGCCCAGCCAACGCTGCCCGCCGAGGGAGACTATTGGGTGGCGCCTGACGCCCAGGTGATGGGAAACGTGACCCTGCACAAAAATGCCAGTGTCTGGTTTGGCGCGGTCCTCCGCGGTGACAATGAAATGATCACGATCGGGGAAAACTCGAACGTGCAGGACGCCTCAGTCCTTCACACAGACCCTGGTTCACCGCTGACCTTGGGCAAAAACGTCACGATCGGCCACAAGGTCATGCTGCACGGCTGCAGCGTTGGAGACAATTCCCTGATTGGCATCGGCAGTATCATTCTGAACAATACGAAAATCGGGAAAAATTGCCTTATTGGAGCCAACACTCTGATCGCCGAAGGAAAAGATATACCGGATAACTCAATGGTTCTGGGCGCGCCCGGCAAAATCGTGCGGCAGCTGACGGATGAACAGGCGGCTGGCCTTGAGTTCTCCGCCGCCCACTATGTTGAGAATTGGCAGCGCTATGCGCGGGACCTTAAGCGCATCGACTAGTAAAAATATTTGCACCGCACATAGGATGTAAGCGAGGAATAGAATGAGCGAAGCACATAATTTGGACCAGGGCACAGACGAAGTTCTCTATGAGGTCTCTGATCATATCGCGACCATCACGCTCAACGCACCTGAGCGGATGAATACGATCTCGCCTACGATGCTAAGGTCTATGGCGGAGAGGTTCGTACAGGCGGATGAAGATCCGAACGTCCGGGTGATGGTGTTGACTGGCAATGGGCGCGCGTTCTGTGCCGGCCTTGATGTCAAAGCGCAGGCCGGTGGTACCGGGATGCTCAAAGAAGATCGTGGGTTTAGAAACCTGGATCTGCGGAATGCTCCTCCGACGACCTTGCAGGCCATGGATACGCCAACGATTTGCGCTGTCAATGGGGGTGCTGCGGGCTATGGTCTGGACACCGCCCTTGGTTGCGACATTCGCATCATGGCTGACACGGCAAAGCTTGCGGCAGCCTTCACCAAGCGTGGCATCGTGCCAGAGTCTGGTGGAACCTGGATCTTGCCTCGTTTGCTGGGCTGGTCGAAGGCATCGGAACTCATTTTTACCGGCCGGACTTTGACCGCAGAGGAATCTGTTGAATGGGGACTCGCCTCTGAAGTGGTTCCTGGTGATCAGCTTATGGGTCGGGCGAGAGAGCTCGCTTTGGAAATCGCCGCTAATGCGCCGCTAGCCGTTCAATCTGCAAAGCGGATGATGCGTATGGGGCTAAATGAACCCTTTGGGGAGCATGTAAACCATGTCTATCTGCAGCTGTTGCCACTATTGCGTACCGAGGATGTGAAGGAGGGCATGGCAGCGTTTGTTGAAAAGCGGGATCCGGACTTTAAAGGCCGGTAAAGACGCTTCGCGCTAGAGTATGTGTTTGTGTAAGCCCGGATCTATAGGAGCTTGGGCCTCGTGTTGAAGATTGTCAGGTGGTGCCTTTTTGCGGTTGCCTTTTTCGGGGCGTCTCCTGCTATTGCGTCTGGTTTTTCTGGTCAGTTCGAGGGGATTGGCACTGCGGGTGGCATGACGCTGACGTTGCAGGAATCGAGCGACCGCGTGGTCGGTCGGTTTCACTCGGGACGCGGTGAGGCCTTCTCACTCAACGGACGGCGGACTGGTGATGCTGCACAAGGATCGGTCGAGCGTTCAGGGCAGAGTTTCTTTTTTCATCTCGAGGAACGTCCGCTGGGCGTGCAGTTCTTGCTCATCCCAAAAACACCGGCGCAAGAGCCTGATATTGCAGGGGCCACCGATTATTCCTTTGTGCAGAAGGGGCTTCAGCTTCCTAAGCCCTCTGTGTATCGCGCGGCGCCGCCGCGCGGAATTGATGTTGATATCGTTCAGTTTGTGGACGCGTTCCGTGATTGGGACCCGGCTGACATGGCGCGGATCTATGTCTCACTCGAAAGCCGCTACCGAGAGCTTATTCAGCTTTTTGATCATGCCGCAGCTGAAGTTCTTTGGCGGGTGTGTACGACCTCGCCGCCGAATAATGTCTTTGCCACTGCAGACCTGGATCAGATGCTCGAACGGCAGCGTACAGATTGCGGGGCCTATCTCAGTTCTATCACGGCTGTCCGTGATGCCGGTTTGCTCAATGAGTTTTTGAGGAAGTCGAATTTTCAGTTGGAGCTCATTCGGGAAACAGTGAAATGTGATCGGGGACTGTCTCCGGAAACCAAATGTGCGGATGTGAGTGCGATGAGCGGCCCACTGATGCTACGCTGGCGGCGGGCGGAAGACATTATGCGCGCTCTTGTCGGCGATGAACCGTTTGGGGCCCCTGAAGTGGTGCAGGGAGCACCCGTTCCGCTCGCGCCGACATCAACGGTTACGACTTTGTCGAGCTCTGATGTAGCACCAAATGCAGGGAGCGTAGATGTTTCTGAGGGGTCCAGGAAAATACCTCGTACACGACCCGGTCGGCGGAGTGAGGTAAGTGAAGGACAAATGCGAGGCTATGTGCCTCGGGCCAGACCAACCATCAACTAGCTAAATGGGATCAGACGGGGCGACGCCAGACGCGACGGATCTTCGCGTCGGTTTCTGGTCCAAAATTGTACCAAGCAGTCCGGTCTCGCGTGGCGTCGGCTATGAAGAGGCCATCCTGACTTGAGAGGACTTTCGATAGCTGGTTCAAGAGACCAGGGGCCGTGCCCTTACAGTTCACCACCCAGGCATTGTTTGCCACTTTGAGCGCGGCACCCAGCGACATGATGGACTGCTCAAGCGTTGCGCCATGGCGCGATTTGATATCCGTGATTATCAGGAAGTTCGAGGTGTCAGGACGTTTGCGTCGATCCACCTGGCCCTTTTTGGGACCATAAACTGTCCGCCTGTCTTGCGGGTGGGACGGCGTGCTTGCTGTTACTTTTGATTTTTCCTCATCAAAAAAACCAGCGAACATGGCGACGTCTTTGGCTTCGGTCCAATCTTCAGTGCCAGAGGGTGCAATCACGGAATGGCCGGCGACGCGTCCCTCAGAGATGTAGGTTTCCATCGCTTCGAATGTGTAAGGACCGTAGACGTCATCACCATGTTTCAGCGACCAGTGCCCGTCAGCGAGCACACGGTCTTCTGGCACCTCAGCCTGAGCTTCGGGAGCCATGTCATCCATTTGATCTGCACTGTTTTGCATCGTCATTTGCTCTGATCGCAGGCCTGCCGATCAGGCGGCTAGGCCTTGTCTATAAACTTTGGGTCAGTATGAGGCGCCACCCGTTCATACTTTATGAATTTGTGGTTTAGAATTCGTTTCCAGATTGGCGCAATCCCCTGCGTTTTTGGCCGCATGGTTGCGAGCCCGCCTGTCGCAAGGCAAAGTCGCGCCAAAATTGAGTTCAAAACGATATTTGGAGGCGTCGAATGGCTGATTATGAACATTGCACCGTCGAAAAGGATGGACATCTGCTCATTGTGACAATGAACAGACCGGACCGGATGAACGCTCTTCACCCGCCAGCGAATTTTGAATTGGCCAAAGCCTTTGATGATTTCGCCGCAGATCCTGACCTTTGGGTTGCGATCATCACGGGTGCGGGCGATCGGGCGTTTAGCGCCGGGAATGACCTCAAATGGCAAGCCGAAGGCAACAAGCTGGAAGTGCCGGACACCGGCTTTGCGGGTCTCACCGCGCGTTACGATATGGCAAAGCCTGTTATTGCCGCTGTGAATGGGGTCGCCATGGGCGGCGGATTTGAAATTGCGCTGGCAGCAGATCTGATTATCGCCTCTGACAAAGCGACATTTGCACTGCCGGAGCCAAAGGTTGGTCTTGCTGCCTTGGCCGGTGGTCTTCATCGTTTGCCGCGCCAGATCCCGGTTAAACAGGCGATGGGTATGATCCTGACCGGTCGCACAGTTCCAGCTGCTGAAGGCCAATCACTCGGGTTTGTAAATGAGGTGGTGCCTGCTGCTGATCTTATGGAGACAGCCAAGAAATGGGCTGCGCAGATTATGGCCTGTTCGCCAATGTCGATCCGGGCGTCAAAAGAATCTGTCTATCAGGGGCTTGATGAAGCCAACCTTGAGAAAGCGGTCACCGGCCATTACCCAGCCGTGGGGGCTCTCTTTAAGAGCGAGGACTTGATCGAAGGGCCGAAAGCCTTTGCTGAGAAGCGTGCGCCGCAGTGGAAAGGGCGCTGACGCGTCGTTGACTGCATAAGAAAAACCGAGTTCCGGCCCTGCCTGGGAAAGCAGGGCCGGTCTCGACAGGATCAGACCGATGGGGGGTCAGTCTGATCGGGGAATTACGAGAAAAGAGCCGGTCGTAGGGGCGAAATGGGCTCTGAGATAGGCGCCATAAGATCGTGCTCCTCGAGCGCTGCACTTTTGCCGCCGCGCCCATCGCCGGTTCTTACCCACACATAAGGATGATGGCGGGATTGACGCTTCACCCAGGTGTAAGGGGTTTCCTGCCAGAGTCGGATATGGCGGGTTTTATTGTCGAGCACATATTCGCCTTCCGCTGTAACAACCAAGAGGACAGCATGTCCCGCGCCGTTTTGTTCTTTCACGACTGAGATTAGAAGCGAGTCAGCTGGCCAGCCTCGCTCAATCAGTTCTCGGCGTTTCAACAGGACATAGTCTTCACAGTCGCCGCCGCTCGCCGCGGGATAGGCCCACCATTCTGGCGTGTTGTAGAGATCCGCGTCTTCGACCGGCGTTACCGATCTATTTACCTGTCTGTTCACTTCCTGCAGCTGGTTCCAGCGCCTGTCTGTCAAAGTCAGGGACGCCGGTCTTGAGGAGCTTCCTACGCAATCGCTGGGATGGCGTTGACAGAAGCCTACAAAACCAAAGGGGGGCGCAGTTTCAGCTCCAACCGGCATCGCATTTCCCCGTGCGATGAAGGTCGGTGCCGTTGATGGCGCCGCATAAGGCATCTCAGACGATAGGCCACTGATCGTGGCTGTAGAGCCGGGATCACCCGGCGAGCCTGTCCCGCACGCTGCGAGAAGGAGGGCTCCCGCAAACCCTGCAGTAATACGCAATAAATACATGTAACCAATCCCAATCTGTCGATTTGTATTGGCCATCATGCATATGATGTTTTGACATCAAGTCTATTTTACTTTCCATTATTTATTTATACTTTAATAAACGTAGAATAAAATTCTCCTATATTTTTAAATACTGAAATTCTATTCAAATTGTAGACAAGCAGGCGTCTTAAGCCTCGGCCAGCGGAGGCTTCTGTCCTTGTCTCCCAATTTGAAGGATAGAGCGGTGTTAGCCGTCGATTATGCGCCAAGATCCATCTGGCTGACGGCAGGCTTCACCAACACCTTTTTCGGGACGACCGTCGATATAGATGGTCTGTTCAAATTCCCGACAGTTCTGACCTCGATTGTCCACATAGGTTTTGGTTGGGGTTACTGTGCCCCAATGTCCGCTGTCTGGATTGTTCCAGGTTGCGGACCGGCCACTGGGATATTCTTCCAGTGTTGATTGGGTGGTTGAATAGACCGCTTGCTGATCCTGGCAGGTTAGGCGTGTTGCAGCCTGATTGCCCAGAAGCCCGCCGGCCAGCACGCCACCGATGGTGGCGAAGGTGCGGCCACTGCCGCTGCCGACTTTTGATCCGAGAAAGCCGCCAATTGCAGCGCCTGCGAGGCCACCAATCACACCTTCTGTGCTTGTCGGATCGCATGCCGCTTTTGCCGGCGTCGCCATGCCAATCATGAGAGCGAGACAAGTTGCAACCACGATGGTTCCCCAAGCGGCTCGCTGAGATGCGCTTAGCGGCTTCGTTGGTTGCGCAAAGGCTTTCGCGTTTGATTGGTGCATGACAGCTCCTCTCGATGGGTCATCATCGACTACCTGCAGAGGAATCATACCGTGTGTGGGCTGATGGGGCCAGCCTTATGACGCCCCGTCGAATGTTGCGGAATCTGCGTCCAAAGTTGCGTTGATATGCGCGACTGTGTCTGCATTGACCTTTTTCTTGGAGTTTCCGAAAGCAGGTTGGGGGAGGGCACCCAATCGCTCCGCAACGGCAAGAGCGGTGGTTTCAAGGGCATCAGCTGCAACGGCTTCGTCTAAAAAACCTGCTTCTGTTGCGTCATCCGGCGAGAACAGCTGCGCGTGCACTACGGCCTGTGCAAGGAGGCGGGTGGGGACACGGTCTCGTGCAAAGTCAATCAGGAACTGCGGTGTGGTCATGCCAATTGAGACTTCGTTCAAGCCGATTTTGAAATCCCCTTTCGTGCCGACGCGGTAGTCCGATGCCAGGAGAAGCAGTCCACCAGCGGCAAGGGCATGGCCTGTACAGGCGGAAATAATGGGGAGTTTGTATGTGTAAAACCGCGTCATGAGATGGGCCCCACTCGATACAAGCTTGCCGACTGCTTCTGGCCCGGAGGACATAACGGAGAGATCAAACCCTGCACAGAACCGCTTCTCGCGCCCCATAAGGACTACAGCATTGGCTTCTTTCTCAGCGCGGTCCAGCGCATCAGACAATGCAGAGATCATGTCATGACCCAGCGCGTTTGCCTTGCCGTCATCCATGTGCAGGACAGCCACACCATTTTTCAGATCATAGTTCAGAATTGAGTCAGACATTCCGCGCCTCGCTTGTTTTGATTGCGCGGCAGTCTAGTTCGATCGCCTCAAAAAAGGGAGCGTTGTTTGTGCAGGCTAGCTTGCGAGTTTGCCGGTTGAGAGGAACTCAACTCCAATGCCTTCGTCTGTGTGCCGAACGACACGACCGAGGGTTTTCCCAACTGTCACGTGGGTACCGACTTTGGGGCGATTGCGGAGCTTGATATGAGCACCGGTCAGGGAGATGTCGAGGACTTTGCAGGCCACCTCTTCACCATCATCAATCGTCAGCCGCGCCCCTTCACTTGCTTCCTCGCTGGTCGGCGCACGTCTTAGGGCGCGCTGAGGAAGGTCCGCGATGCCCTGGCCCTTGGGCCGACCTTTGAGCAGTTCGATGCGTTCTACGAGGCGGGCTCTCTGGTTATTGTGAAGGCGTGTTTCGATGGCAAATCCACCGCTGAAACGCCGCACCAGGTGACCTTCGAACCGGCCGAGCCTGTCGAGATAGACAATGACCCGGTCGCCAATTTCTCCATCTGCCTGACTATGAAGGGCAATGCCGCCTTCAGAGATGTCTTCAACGTCACAGGGAAATTCGCCCCCTGAGGGCAGCATGAGACGGCCAGCGACCGAAAGACTGGTCCGCTCGAATTGGCGTCTGTTTGCTCTGTTTTCACTTGTCTGCACCGACACGGATTGAGACATGTGTTTCATCCTCCGCAACTCAACTGCCAGGCATAGGTGGCATTTGCCCGTTTCACGCTAGAGATTGGGGGTTAAAGAGGTCTTATCGCGATGAAATACACCCAAGGACTGGGGTGGCAGAATGGCTGGTCAGCGCGTCATTCATCGCGCTATAAACGAAATTGCACGCGTACAGGGGCGTTCGCGGCGAATTTGGGTCAATAAAGGGCGAAATAGATGTCAGATGCGCAGAGTTTGGGGCAACGCATTTTTAACCATAAATCGAGAAATGACGGCGGTTCTTCTCTGCTGAGAGCTGCTGCTATGGGGCTGACCGCCCTGTTCCTCGCAAGTTGTGCGTCGCTCGTGGATGACGCGCAGGATATGAGCCCATCTGGAACAGCGTTTCAGCAATCGCTCTATAAGCATTACCTTGATCTGGCCGTTAGCCGGGGAGAGGGATTTGGCTCTGGTGATAGTGCTGATTTTTACGCGGAGCGCGCCATTCAGGCTGCCAACGGCCAAGATGTAACGCCCCTGCAGCCGACGGGTTCAGGCGCGGCTGCCGACGACTTGCAGAAAGCTCGAGACCGGCTGACGAGCGCCTTTTCTCGCGGCGCTAAGGAAATTGCTCCCGATATGGCTGCACGTGCGCAGGCGGCCTATGATTGCTGGGCACATGAATTGTCGCTTGGTGCGCCTGCTGCGCAGCTTTACCAATGCCGCGCCCGCTTCCTGACACAGATGGGACGGTTGGAAGTTGACCTGGCGCCTGAGCCAGAACCTGTTGTGGCTCTTCCTGATGCTGCTGAGTTCATTGTGTATTTTGGATTTGATGAGTGGTTCCTGTCGGCTGAAGCCCTGGAGGTTCTCTCTACTGCGATTGATGCGGCCCGCGCAGGTGGCCACAGCAAAATCATTGCGGCCGGTCACACAGACACGTCCGGCTCGTCTTTTTACAATGATGAGCTCTCTGTGCGGCGTGCCGAAGTGGTCAAACTAACCCTCGTTGAAATGGGGGCATTGGCGGATGCTGTCGAGGTGGTGGGGTATGGCGAAAGCCGCCTTGCTGTGCAGACGGGGGATGGTGTGCGTGAGCCACTTAACCGACGGACAGTGGTCACCCTGGTTCCCTAACGTAAGGGCTCAAGGTCTGTTTTTCAGCTGAGATTCAAAAGTTGACGCTTGCGTCATGATTGAACTCGGTCGATTATGGATGCAAAGAAAAAGTGAGCCATAATGCGGCGCGCGGCGATTTCTGCCAGCGGCAAGCGGGATTGGCAGAACGGGAGAAGGTCCAGAATGAGCGAATTCGATTACATCATCATCGGTGCTGGGAGTGCTGGCTGCGTGCTTGCCAACCGACTGTCCGCCGACCCAAAGAACAAGGTTCTTCTGCTGGAGGCAGGGCCAAAAGACAAGAGCGTTATGATCCATATGCCCGCTGGTGTCGGGCAGTTGATTGGGAAAAACACCAAGACCAATTGGAACTATGACACCGAAGGTCAGCCGCACCTCAACAATCGCCGTTTGTTCTGGCCGCGCGGCAAAGTGCTTGGTGGGTCTTCGTCCATTAATGGCATGATCTACATTCGCGGTCATGCGCGTGATTATGATCATTGGCGTCAGCTGGGCCTTGAAGGGTGGGGGTTTGCCGACGTGCTTCCCTATTTCAAACGGTCAGAGGGTTACGACACATCAGACGAATTCCATGGCAGCGACGGTCCACTTGGCGTCTCTGATGTTCAAAACACGAATGTCTTGTTTGATGCTTTCAAGGAAGCCGGCGTTCAGGCGGGACATCCTGCGACAAAGGATTTCAACGGGCCTCAACAGGAAGGCATTGGTCCTTATCATGTGACAATTAAAAACAATCAACGTTGCAGCGCGGCAAAGGGATATCTGACGCCCATTCTTGATCGCCCAAATCTGACGGTTGAAACAGAAGCGCTGACTTCGCGTATCCTCTTTGAAGGCAAAAAGGCCGTGGGTGTGGAATACACCCAAAATGGCAATACCGTGCAAGCACGTGCTGGCAAAGAAGTGGTGTTGAGCGGTGGCGCGATCAATTCGCCGCAAACCCTTATGCTTTCAGGCATTGGTAAAGGTGAGTATCTGCGGAAATTTGGTATCGATGTCGTCGCTGATCTTCCTGGTGTCGGTCAAAATTTGCAGGACCATCTAGATGCGACAGTGATCGAAGAGTGTCTGCAGCCCGTCTCGTTGCATAGCCAGACAAATCCTGCACGCATGTTGATGACAGGTATGCAGTATGTGTTCTTCAAGTCTGGTCTCGGGACGTCGAATGGCCTGGAAGCAGGCGCATTCCTGAAAACCCGTCCAGAACTCGAAATGCCAGACGTGCAGATCCATTTTGTGGCGGCGAGCATGAGAGATCATGCCCGCATCAAGTCTGAGGGACACGCCTATACTGTCCACGTATGCCAGTTGCGACCGGAAAGTCGTGGCTTTATCGGTCTAAAATCAACAGACCCTGAAGCACCTGCGCTCATTCAACCGAATTATCTTGAAGCTCAGTACGACCGTACCGTCATGCGGGATGGTGTGAAGATGGTCCGGAATATCCTTAAACAACCGGCCATGGCGCCATATTCCGGCGACGAAGTGATGCCAGGTGCGCATGTTCAAACGGACGATCAGATTGATGCCTGGATCCGCGAAAAAGCGGAAACCATTTATCACCCGGTTGGCACCGCGAAAATGGGCAATGACGATATGGCAGTTGTTGACCATCGCTGCCGCGTCCGGGGGCTGGAAGGTTTGCGGGTGGTGGATGCCTCTGTCATGCCGACCCTTATTGGCGGGAACACAAACGCTCCCACTATCATGATCGCCGAGAAGATTTCCGATGACATGTTAGGAAAAGCGCCGCTTCCTGCGGAACATGTCCGGATTGCAGAGGATGACGCGGCAAGCGCTGCATAATCTCTTACTCAAAGATTAATGTTTCAGGGCCATGCCTGGTACTCCCAGACATGGCCCTGTGCATTGCGGGTATGATTTACGGAAAATAAACAGGCCTAGGCCGATAGTACGATTTCGCAATGGGAAAAGGCCCACCGATGTCGGACTCGACTGACGATTATGCTCGGATGAATATCCAGGAGCTGAAAAACGCGCTTCAACTTCACATGAAGTTTGTAAAGCGCCAGCGTGGTGGTGACCGTCTCAATCTCAGCCATAAAAATGTTGAAGCACTTCGTTTCGACAAGATTGACCTTTCAGATGCTGAGCTGGTCGGTCTGCATGCGGCCAATGCAAGTTTCAAGGGTGCACTTCTTACGCGTGCCAACCTGTTTGGCGCCGATCTGACCGGTGTCGACTTCTCCAATGCTGATTTGACAAGGGCTGATCTGCGTGGTGCCCGGTTTGCCCGCGCTAATCTGGAAGGTGCTGATCTGACGGACAGCGATCTGCGCGAAGGTCAGATTATGCGTCAATCAGATGAAGGTGAACTCTCCTACGTTGATAATGGAGATACGGACTCACGGTTTGACGACGCTAATTTGCGCCATTCGAACCTTGAGAAGGTTCGCATGGGGCGTGCGATGGGATCGGGGACAGACCTGTTCCAGGCAAACCTGAAGGGCGCGCGTCTCTCGGGATGCGATTTTACCGGGGCGGACCTTTCCGGCGCTGTTTTGGATGGTGCGGATCTAAGTGACGCAAATCTCGCACGTGCAAATCTCAAGGGCGCAGAGATGATCGGCGTGGTCTTGGACGGCGCCTGCCTAGAAGGAGTCGATCTGACAGCTGCCCGGTTCCGCAGATCAGAAATCATGGCTGCGAAGTCTGTTGAAGGCGCCATCATGCCAAGGACCGCAGAAGATCTGGGGATTTCTGTTGATGAACTGATGGCTGACCACAAGGCTTGGATGATGTCGGGTGGGGCAAAAGGCGAGCAGGCAATGTTTAAAGGGGTCGACCTCACGGGGTTTGCGCATCCCGGTATTGCCTTGTCAGCGGCTGAGTTTAGCGACGCTATTCTCACACAGGCGAATTTTGAGCACAGTTTCTTCTCCATGGCGAATTTCTCTGGGGCCATGCTGGCGCAAGTGAATTTCTCTCATGTGGACCTGAGAGGTGCCAAATTCCAATGTGCGAAGATGACAAAAGCCTGCTTGGTGTCGGCCGATCTATCTGCCATGCCCATCGCTGGTGGTGGCGGGCGTACCTGGCCCACAAATTTGCGCGGCGCCAATCTGATAGACGCGGATCTCACGCATGCAGACCTTTCGCAGTGCGACTTTACAGGCGCGACCCTTCAAGGCGCTGATCTCACCTCTGTTGATGTTACAGGCGCTATCTTTGAGGGCGCCGATCTGACAGATGCGGTGGTTGATGATGTTGACTTTAGTTCCTGTGTGCTGACGGACGTCATGGGTATCGACGTGTCAAAAGCTCAGAAGCAAAAATCCCGGGCGCGGGCTGCTAAGACTGCAACAGGCTAATTTCCCGGCGCTATTTCGCCTTATCAATCTCCAAGCTCGCATCGCGCACCAGGCGTAGGTATGGCCGTTCGGCAGTGTGCTTTTGCCTGCGGGTTCCAAGACTTGGAATGGGAACAGGGCGTGGAGGCATAGCCTGAACAACTTTGCGCGCTGCATCGATCATTGGAGGCGCTGCGGGCAATTCTTCTGGATCTAGTCGCTGGATCCGGTCGATCCACTGACGTACCAGCATGTGCTCACCCACCCATGGAAACTCGTCAACTGCTACGATGGCACCTAGAACACGGGTGATTGCGCCATTGTCCTGTGCGAGCGGGAGCAGGACCATTTCAAGAGACAGTTGGCGATTGTCGGGTGTCTCTGCGGTGTACTCGACAAGGCCAATGGTGCCGGTACCTGTCACATCGTTTAGGAGCCCGAGAATGTCTTGCTGACTTTCATCCTGCCAAAGCGCTGCCATATTGTGGCGCCTGAACTCCATACCGTAGACGTTGCAAAGGCCTGTACCTGCCAGCCTAAACCGGTAGGTCCAACGGTCATTGCGCTCCAGGATGAAGACGTGTGGTAACACGCGTTTCAAGTCTCTTGGTTCGATTTCACTGCGTTTGGGAGCAGGGCGGCTGCCACGCAGCTCGTTCCAATAATCTAGTAGTCCCTGTACCGTCTGATGCGTCATTTACACTTCCAGATCTTGGTACCGGTAAGAAAGGGATGTCTTATTATCTCTCACTGACCGGAACCCTCGACCGCTGGTCCCTTACTAACTGTCTCATACCACCGGCGCCAATCCCGTTTTAGAACAGTGAGGGACGGCGCTGGCCTTCTTGGACCGACACTCAGCGAAAAGCATGCCAAAGCTTAACGATGGGGCGGAACCGCGGGGCTTTGTGTTGGGGCATATGTTTGTATTTCGCAGATTTGTGCGGGTTCAGGTCCCGTTGCCGATGCGCTCAAGAGGCTTTGAGCGTTAACCAGTTAACAGCTGAACTGGCTGCGAAGTTGCAAACAAAGACGTGACCCAAGTCTGTTACAGGGACAGGATAGGGACATCCTTAAACGGCATGGCATCTGCATTGATCGGGTCAAGAAACCCAAAAGCTCCAAAAATGGAGCAGAAACAGCTCTCCGGAGTGCCAAAATGAAACGACTATATGTATTTCTCTTTCTCGGCCTGTTCGCTTTTGCAGCAGGTACGATTGTAATGACCCTCATCGCCGACGAGGCACAGGCGTGTGGGTATGAAGACGACTGCGGTGGCGGTTGGGAAGAACCCGATGATCATTGGGACGACGGCTGGGATGATGATTGCGGCTGCCATGATGATGGCGGTGGCGACATTAATATTGATAACAAGGTGAAAGTTGATCTGGACTTGGACCTGGAAGTGAATGTCGATGTCGACAATTCCAACTCCAACAATGTCGACAATAGTGTCGATAATAGTGTGACGAACAACAACACCAATACGAACTCAAACAATAACAGCAATAACGTCACGAATAACAATACGAATAACAGCACCAACACGAACACCAATTCGAATAACAATACAAATTCGAACAACAACAACAACTCGAACAACAATTCGAATAACAACAATACGACGACGATCATCAACAATAATGGCGGCGGCGGAGATGTGAATGTTACGAATTCAGCTCAGGCGGAAGCAATTGCCAATGCAAATGCTGTAAGTGCATCAACGGCTGCGTCGCGTGCTGGTGGTCGGTTGAACACAAGCAATGTGCGTAACAGCGTCTTTGGACCTGAACGCCGCGGTGCTGGCGGTACGATCGTCAATGCAGCGCGCGCACCGATCTCAATCGGCCCTCTGCGGGTTGTTGTAAAGGAAGAGCGTGTTAAGAGCCGCGCTGTTCGTGGCGTCTGTCTTGACGCGAAGGGACTTGAGGAAGCCGCTTATCTCGCGGTGTCGTCCAACCAGATCGACATTGCGACGGGTAGTGGTGAGCTGATGTACTGCCAGATGGGCGATGCACTTGTCGCCACCATCGGTGAAGTTCCAGAAGGGGGCGGGCAGCCCAACTACACGCACGGTCAGGTCATCGAGTGTTTGGATGGTCAGTCGCTTCACTATGGCAATGAAGGCCGTCTGGCTTGTGGTCCTAGCAGCAATGCTTACTTTGCTGGTTCGGATCGGCGTTCCCATGTTCGGTACGCTGAGGTTTTCCTCAACCGTAAGTCAAGTGGCTATGCGTCGGAGACTACCGCCTTCCGCGGTGCAACGACCTTCAATGGTGGCGTTGGCTACTAAATCACTTTTTCGGGGAAGTGGCGGAAAGGGGGACCATCTGGGTCCCCCTTTTTTTCTGCGCTTTTGGGATCGCCGGTTAGGCAAGCTGCTGCGCTCGCGAGGACAAGGGTGTTTTGTTCCACATGGCGCGTCAGAAGTTCTGTGGGGTTGCACGTGCGCGCGGCTTCTTCCTCGATGCTTGTCCCAGATTGGTCAGACTTGAATGGTGCCCAGCACAGCTCCAGGCAGGTCTGTGCAAATAGTTCCGGGTCGAGATCGCAACGGAGGGTTCCTGCCCGCTGCAGCGATTTGATACATGCAGTGAGACTGAGTGACAGACGTCGCATGACCGCCTCTGCTGCATCGCGGGCTTCTGGCGGTGCATTGGGAGTGTTGAGCGATTGGATAAGATCGGGGTGCTTATACAGCGGGGCCGTCAAGGTCCTGGCGATCTCGTCAACTGACGGGGTGGTCCTCTGAAAATCCTTTAGCGAGCACAGCGTGGCTTGAAGTGCTGAATTGAGGACTTCCTGATAGAGGCCTTGCTTGCTCGTGAAATAGTAATGCACCAATGCGACATTCACGTTTGCCGCATGTGCAATGCGGCGAAGGGTTGTGCTTGTATAACCGTCTTTCAGGAAAAGGTGTGTTGAGGCGTCGATGATATCTTCACGCCGATCCGGTCCGTCTTTTAGGGGGCGTCCGCGCCTGCGTGCCGGGCGTGGTTCAATCACTACGCTAACGGTCTTCATCGCAAATTCACTCATGATCGAAGCCCCCAAATCCACTCGAATCAAAGGGCCGATCAGCATTCCTCAGCGTCAGTATAGCATAAGTTATGGCAGGCAGGGAGCCACTTCTTTGAGCTTGGTTGCGAATGATAGACCGGCGATTTCCAGCCCTTGAGGCGAATCCCTAACTATGTGACCGTTTCATAAGTCGATATGGTTAAACCCTTTGGGGGGGGCATGGGAACCACACAATCGTCGGACTACGGATTTGACGACCATGACGGGGAAGCGGGATGGGGGCCGGATTTCCGGCTTACAGACCCGTTTTTGTTCGACTTTGTGGAGGTGGTGAAGGCGTGGACTTCTTCCCACGCGGGACCGGATGAAACGAAGATCGATCTGCTCGACGCGGTCCGTTTTCTGCCCTTGGTGTTCTGGTACACGCTTCAGGATGACGAGAGCTGGGTATGTCGTTTTTTTGGCTCGGAAATCGTTGGAGTAAGGGGCAATGATCCGACTCAGGAGCCTTTGGACAGATCTGAGGCAAACCTCGTTGATCAATATGTAGGTGCGTTTTTGGACCTGGTTGTGAAGGCTGGAGAGGCTGTTTCGACTGACTCACATTCGGTCGTCGAGGGTAGGGAATATCTACGTACCCAGAGTGTCGGGCTTCCAGTGTTCGCGGATGACGGAACGGTCTCAGGCGTCATTGGCGCGCAGGTATTCTATCGTCCTGATAACAAGTGAATGAGAACCCGCTGCGGGTTTGGGGAGCTTTATTCAACAAGGTGTTTGATGGACGAATTAAACTTGACCTCTTTTTGACACCTTCTCTCGTCTGATGAATTTCACTTTGTTTGCGGTAACTGAGGCCTAAATTGGGTCAGGCCATTCTGTTTCTCCAACCTCATGGTAATGGAGAAAAGCCCATGAATATCGAAGCACTGAGTGGAGGGCAGTCGCTCTTCCAAATGATGGGGGCGTCTGGCGCAGGCCGGCAGGGTCCTCCGAGCGGTGATGACTTGGCTGCGAAGATGAATGACGCGATCTCATCGGGAAATGTCGATGGCGCAGAAATTCAGTCGCGTCTGAGCGAACGGTTTGGTGAGGATGCGGATGGCATCCTTCAGGAAGATGGTTCGCTAGATCCAGAGAAACTTGCCAATCTTCTGGAAGCGAACCGGCCTGACGGTCCGCCTCCTGGTCTTCAGCAGGTCTCTGGCACGGACGAGAGCGAGCTGATCCAGACGCTGCTCTCTTCTTTGGAAGAGGGCGATGAGGACGCCGATACCCCATCAAGCCTAGTTGAACAGCTTTATGGTCAGGCGAGCAGCGGTCCGTCCACACATGAGGAACTATTTTCAATCCTCGCTTGAGATGCGCGCGCCCACAATCCGGCTGAGGGAAGAGGACAGCCGGGCTCTATGGGTCACTCCTGACCTACTCCGGGATGCGTCTTATAGAACTCTTGCAAAACATAGAAGGCCTGTTTGCGGTCTCCTGTCTCCGACACCAAACCCTTCCGATTCCAGAAGTCCTGGATACCATTGAGCGGCCGCATCGCAGAACGGAAATCCTTTAGAATCCAAGGTGACATGCCTGCAAGCTGGTCCGAATTCTGGACCATGTCGATTTGTTGCCGGTATATTTTCGCCTGATACTCTTCAGACCATATTGGTGCGTCAGCATCTGAAAAACCGGCGAGGGCACCGCCGCCTGTCTCACTGATGATCAGGGGCTTCCCATAAGCATTGGTGATCTCTGTTTCCGGCATCAGGGAGAAAACAGTTTCTCGAATGTACTCCTCTGGCAGATCCCAGAGCAGGGCGAAGAAAGCGGAATAGTACCAGCCTATATATTCGTTTACGCCCACCAGATCGACAATGTCACCCAGAGGATCCTCCAACTCGATTTTCGGCGGCGCGGTTGGGTCGAGATATTCCCAAGCGATCGCCTGATCCAAAAGGAAGGACTGTACCGGACCTAAATAATCGCGGATGCGTTGTTTGGCTGCTGGGTCCAGGTCGGGGTCGTTTAGCGCTCGAAGAGCTACAGCCGTGCCGAGCTGGGTGCCAACTTCATCCCCCACCAGGGCCGCTGTAATGGGCCGTGTTGCATCGAGGGATCGCGCCAAGCCCGCCAGGCGGTCCAGGAAGTCGAGGCGAGCTGATGTATTCGGCGTTTCGTTGGCTACCGACCAGGTAATGACGGACGCCCTATTCCAGTCACGCTGAATGAGCTCGCTCAACTGTGTGCTGGCGGACATGTAGCTCCGGTCACTCGCCCAATCGACATCCCAGTAGACCGGAATTTCCGCCCAGACCATGAGGCCGAGCTCATCTGCGACCCGGACTGTGTGCTCATTATGTGGGTAATGCGCGAGGCGAACAAAGTTACCTCCAAGCTCTTTGATCAGCGACAGCAATGCGCGGGCCTCTTCCGCGTTTGAATTACGTCCGGGGCGGAGCGTGTTCTCTTCGTGTGTGGAAATGCCACGCAGAAAAACCGGTTTGCCATTAAGCAGGATCTCTGAACCTCTTGTTTCGATGGTCCTGAAACCAACGCGGTCGCTGATTGTTTCACCTGCTTGGGTGAGTGTCAGATCGTAGAGTTTGGGGTTTTCTGGCGTCCAGAGATCAAACGAAGCTTCAAACCGAACTACCGCCATGCCACGCGCGTCGACCTGCGCGGTTTCCTCAACAGACAATTCAGGCAGTGCAAGCCGCACTTCTGTACCCGCCGGTGCTTCTGATTGGATCGAGACGCTGACGGATTTTTCCTCTCTATCAAGCAACTCTACCTTGTAGTTCCGAATGAGTGACTTCGGCGTCGAGATGAGCATGACATCTCGTGTTAGGCCACCATAGTTGAACCAGTCGGTATTGGCGGTAGGTACGGTCTCATCTCCAAGCAGCGAATTTACTGACACCACAAATGTATTGCGTCCGTCGACCAGCTGATCTGTGACTTCCACATTGAATGGGGTGAACCCGCCTTCGTGGGATGCGCGGTAGGTTCCATTGACTCCGATATGGGCAAGGTAGTTGGCGGCACCAAAATAGAGAAAATACCGTTTGCCGGGATCAGGGGTGAGTGTGACCGCTTTCTGGTACCAGACACGCCCGATATAGAAGAACAGATCGTCCCGCTGGGAATTCCAGTCACCGGGTACTGCCAAGGTTTCGCTGTTGTCGAACTGATATTCGACCAATTGTTTCGGGCCGGGCGATTGCAGGTCCTGAAAATATCCCGGCAAGTCGATGCCCAACGCCTTTCCCGGCAATCCACGCCCCTGGGGGTCGATGATGATGTTCCAGTCACCGTTCATAAGGGTGTGTGTTCGCCCCCGTGGTGCGCCGAGGAGGGGGTCAGTCGGGATTTGGTTTTCTTCAGTAAGAGAGGTCTGAAAAAGAGCGCCATGCTCTTCTGGCCACTGTGACCAGGCAAAACCCGCTGTGATAAGTGCGAAAACAAAGATTGCAATTGATCGTCGACTGATCATCTTTTCCCCCTCAAGAATCTCAATCGACACGCTAGCACACGGATAGATCAGGGAAGATGGGTCACATAAAAAAAGAGGGAGAGCCGAAGCTCTCCCTAAGTTGCTCTCAACGAACTTGGTGTTGGAAGGGCAGGCGTGCCGCCTCATCCGCCGGTCCCGTGACTTAGTCTACCCGGAGCCGGTTCTTGAAAATTCAGTCTCGTGTCTTTCGATCTGTCCCTTGCCCGGACGGGCTTGGGTTAGCCTTGGGGTTTAGTACTGGCTGCTGCGGAGACGGTCTGAGAAGATCGGCTCAGAGTAGTAGCCATAAGGATCGTTCATGACTGGAGCCGCAACTGTCGTCCGTGCTGCAACCGCTTGTGGCTGAACTGGTGCCGTGCGAGCTGCAGGTGCGGCGGGTGCATAAGCCTGCGGCGCTGGTGCTGTAACCTGAGCTTGTTGAACGCCGTAGTTCTGCGGTGCGGAGCGATAGTGAATCTCGCCAAGAGGATCACCGTCTGCGCCGAAGTTCGTGCAGTTGGATGGGTTTGTTCCATAGAGAGGCACAATCATTTCCAGGATGGCACGTTCGATCACAGAGCGAACACCAAGCTGCAGAGGCTCATTTGCGCGCTCACCTGCGCCAATCTCAAACGTGTTGCCGTTCAGGAAGTCAAACACACCTGCAACGATCTCGCGGCCGATGATCTGCTTCTGGTAAGAAACAACATGCACGACTTCCAAAGAGCGGCTGTCGACAAGGCGAAGGTCAAGGCCAACATTCATGACGAAGAGACGACCGCTGATCGTTGCTGACAGACCTGTTGGGTCAAGGTCAGAGAATGCGCTGTCCAGACCGCCATTGCGGATGTCGAAGTTCAGCTCGGTGATGCCGCCAACCATGTAATAGTCAGAACCGCGAATGGAACCGGCGTGGATCTGACGATACTCGTCTGGGTTCGCATCTGAGATCAGGCGATCATTGGCATATTTCAGCTCAAGTTCTGCGACTGATGTGTCAAAACGCTCCACAAGCATAACGCCAGCCTTGGACAGACCGGAAATCGCCATGAGCGAGGCGCCCTGGGTCAGCTTCGCGCCGCCTTCAAGTTCTACCTTGCCGGTATAGTCCTTGATGTTGCCAACCGCGATGCGGGGTGCAGCGGCTGTGCCGGCCATGCGGCTGCCGATGCAGCGCAGAGCGCTTGAATAAGGTGTCTCATTATTGATCACCGGGGCGTTGCCGATCGGTGTCGTGTAACGGCCATCGCTACCTGCTGTCGGGCTGATGCAGCCTGTCAGTGCTACGCCGAGACCAAGCAGAATTGCGGCTTTCTTGATGCCATTCTGAGAGCTAAGAGCTTTTTTTGTCGTAGAGAACACGGGATCTCTCCGTTTACTTGTTTTCGTTGTTGAGCAGGGACAGTGCAGCTGGCGTGCCAGAATTTTTCTGGTCGTTGTTTTCGGTGCCAAATGCGCTGTTAACAGAAGCCGTACCTTCATTCGCCACGAACACATCTTCCGCGAGAAGCGGAAGTGCCAATGCGGCGCCGAGGGCAATCGCGAGGCTGAGTTGTGGAAAACGGGTTGTCATAATCTTTTCTTAGGTCATCTGTTAAAGTCACCCGGATGGTTGCAACCGCTGTGCCACCCTCTGCACAGCGTTAACACTCTCCAAAATTTCCCAGTTTTCGGTCGTTTTTCGTGGGCCCGGGCGACCCTGATCTTGCGCTGAGGTGCCGGGGGTTGGCTCGTGGGGATACGCATTTCGTTAATGAGGGAAGGGCTGTTGTCCTGTTTTGAAACGATGAGAGGGCAAGTGTTAACGCGGGTTTGCGAATCCGGAGGCAGACCGTCACACTCCGGCTCCAGTCACAGGTTAAGGGAGACAATGATGGCGGTTCTGGAGTTCTATTTTGATTGCTCAAGCCCTTGGACCTATTTGTGTTTTGCCCGGGTCGAGGCGATGGTCGAGCGGACAAAGGCAGAGATTGAGTGGAAGCCCGTGCTTGTCGGCGGCATCTTCAATAAAGTTAATGAATCCGTTTACGAGCAGCGCGCCAATCCGCATCCCGTCAAGGGCCGGTATTATGTTAAGGACCTGCAGGATTGGGCACGGTATTGCGGTGTGAAGATCGGTCAGCCGCCCGTCTTCCCGGTTCGTGCGGTCGATCCCATGCGGGCAGCCATTGTCGCTTTGGATGAGGGCAAACTTCCTGAATTTGCGTGGGCGACTTTTGAAGCCTATTGGGGAGACCTCAAAGATATATCGCAACCGGACATTCTGGCGGAGATATGCGAGAAGGTAGGGCTCGACCCGGCTCACGTGGCGGCACGCATTAAGGAAGATGATGTGAAGGCCCGTCTCAGACAGAACACCGAAGAAGTGATCGAGCGGGGTGGTTTTGGCTCTCCGACTATGTTTGTGAACCGAGACGATATGTATTTTGGCAATGACAGGTTGCCGCTAGTAGAGGACGCACTTGCCCGTGGCTGATCTTAATCAGAGTACTGAACCGCCTGCTTTTAATGCGCCTGCCGTAATACTAGGGCTTGTGGGTGCCCTGTTTGGGATCCACCTGATCGCCAATTTCATGGATCCCGCGGAAGCCAATCGCCTGATTGCCTATTTTGCGCTGAGCCCTGCGCGCTATGCGCCTTTGGAGACAGGTGAAATCGTTCCGTTGCCCGGTGGTCTGCTGGTCGACCTGGCCGGATTTGTGACGCATATCTTTCTGCATGCGGATTGGGGCCACCTGATCTTCAACTCCATCTGGCTTCTTGCCTTTGGGACGCCTGTGGCTCGGCGGTTCGGCACCGTACGGTTTCTTCTCTTCTTTCTGGTTTGCGGGATTATCGGTGGCCTCACCCATGTCATTATTCATGCCGGTGAGCTGGTCTTTGTTGTGGGCGCCTCTGGTGCTGTCAGTGGCTTAATGGGCGGGGCTGCGCGATTTGTCTTCCTTGCCGGCGGGCCGCTCGGCCTTATTGCCGCTCGGGATCCCTCACTGCCGGGTGCTCCGCGGGCGCAAGCAACCATCGTTCAGGCGCTGAGCGACCGTCGCACGCTTCTGTTTGTGGGCGTCTGGCTTGGCCTCAACCTTCTCTTTGGTCTGTCCGGGATTTCGCTTTCAGGCGAGACGGTCTCTATTGCCTGGGAAGCGCATTTGGGTGGATTTGCGGCCGGTCTGCTGCTCTTCGGCCTGTTTGACCCCATGAAACAGTCGCCTTCTGGGGGGCCTGGGAACGTCGGGTACGGAGAATGGCGCGGAGACTGACCTAACGTTTGTCTCAGGTCATTGAAGGAGGAGGGGCGGACACCCAAATATAGAGGGTGGCGGATAGGCCGCCCTTTGATGTCCTAGCCAATGGAGATCCCCCCATGAGTGATGCCTCGACATCCTCCGACCCTGACACTCCTCGTCCTGATACCCATGCTATTGAGCAAGAAGAGCATGAGCCGCTCTGGCAACGCCTGCTCTATATGGCGGGCTTCTGGTTTCTCGGAAACATAGCCTTTTCGCTTTCCATCCTACTGGGTGCTGTGCAATTGATTGTTGTGTTCTTAAGCGGTGGCAAGAATGAGGAGCTCTTAAGCTTCAGCCGACGGTTGATTGCCTACGTCTTTCAGTGCCTCAGCTTCATCACGTTTGACCGTGACGATAAGCCGTTTCCATTTGGTCCGTTTCCGGAAGCTCGAGATAGGGACGACGACTGACAGTTTTTATGGGCTGTCTGATCTCAGTCGGGCGCGAATGCCTTCCAGGCTTTCTTGCCCTTGGGCGTCAACAAACCCGCAAGGACGGACTGTGTGAGCAGTAGGAAGCGGTTGTCCGCGGCTTGCTGGTTTTCGTGAAAGCCCGCGAGTTCCAGGCTTACGTGGCCATGGACCGTGGCCCAAAGGACGGCCGTGATTTCTTCAGTCTCATGGTCTGACGACATGAAGCCTTGGTCCTGACAGGCTCTTACCGCGTCAAAAAGCGATCTATAGGAGCGCTGCCGGGCGATGCCCCGCGCGAGAGGTTCTGCCTCTTCCTTGTGAAACTGCGAGATGGGCAGTGTCTCTGACATGATGAGCGCGTAGTAGGAGGGGTTCTGCAGCGCAAAGGCGCGATAGGCGGCGCCCAAACCTCCCAGCCACTCCAACGGGCTTCTGCCTTGAGGCACCGCTTCCTGGAATTCCGCCATGCGGGCGAAGGCTTCTTCATAGAGAGCGGCGATGACGCCATCCTTGCCTTCAAAAGCCGTATAGATCGTCATGGTCGACGTGCCCACAGCGGTCGCCAGCTTGCGAACAGACAAGGCTTCAGGGCCCCCGTTCGCCAACATCTCACTGGCGGCGTCGAGGAGTTCCGTCCGCTGTACCTCCGCTGAGACGCGGCGGGGCCGCTTTGTCTTCACCTTTTCAGCGCTGTTCATTTTTGAATCGCGACCTAGTTTCATTTGTGCAGCCTTGAGCTTGATCTTTTATATAACAGCGTTATTTTTACTGCAACAGACAAACGCACCAGGTGGCCATGGGGTCGCCTCACGCATTTTCATGGAGCAATCCCATGTCGAAGCCGTTTCCCAACAAGCCTGTTTTGAAGAACAATTTTGCGCCAGTGATGGTCGAGTGTGACGCTCCCGACCTGATTGTTCATGGCGAGCTTCCCGCCAATCTTGCTGGCACGCTCTATCGCAACGGGCCGAATCCGATGTTTCCGCCGCTCGGCAACCATCATCATTGGTTTCTGGGTGAGGGCATGATCCACGCGATCAATCTGGAAGATGGGAAAGCGAGCTATCGCAATCGCTGGGTGCGCACCGAGCAGTACAATGCCCAGCGGGAAGCGGGCGAACGCCTTGTTGGAACCGCTTTTGGTGAACCTCGTAAGGAGGGTGCCGAAAACCTTCCAAATAATGTGGCAAACACAAATGTGGTCGCCCATGCCGGTAAGCTTTGGGCACTTGATGAGGGCTCAAGCCCCGTCATGATGGATATGAAAACGCTGGAAACAGAAGGTTCCAACAATTTTGGCGGCAAATACCAGGGGCCGATGACGGCACATCCGAAATTTGATCCAAAAACCGGCGAGATGATGTTCTTTGGCTATATGGCCGACGGTCCTGCGTCTCCTGATATTTCCTATCAGGTGGTCGACGCGCAGGGGAACCTGACCCGCTCAGAAATGTTCAAAGCGCCTTATGCCAGCATGGTGCATGACTTTATCACCACAGATGAGCATGTGATTTTCCCCATTTTCCCAGCAACCATTGATATGGACCGGATTATGAAGGGCGGGCCAATGATCGCGTGGGACCCAAGTCAGTCCACCTGGATTGGCATCATGGGACGCAACGATGGCGTCGACAGCATTCGGTGGTTCGAAGGCGATCCTTGCTATGTCTATCACCCAATGAATGCTTACACGACGCATGAAGGGGGTAAGACGAAGGTGGTCGCCGACGTGATGAAATATTCTCGTGTGCCGCTCTTCCCCGATGTTGACGGTAACAAAGTCATGGATCTTGGAGCGGAGCTAGGACAACTTGTTCGCTGGACCTTCGATCTTGATGGCAACACCAACGATTATACAGAGACTGAACTCAACGATATTGGTGGGGAATTCCCCCGCTTTGATGAGCGCTTTGTCGGTCATGAATACCGCCACGGTTACTACGCCACCATGACCCGGCCCGAAGCAGAAGGTGCGCCGTTCGATACGTTCGTTCACGTTGATCTGAAGACGGGTAACACCAAGACCTATGAACCGGGTGAAGGCTGCTTCGTTCATGAGCCGGTCTTTGTTCCGCGTGATGAGAAAGCAGAAGAGGGTGACGGGTACCTCGTGTCGCTGGTTTATGACGGCTCGAAGAACCTGTCAGATCTGGTCGTTCTGGACACAGATGACATTTCTCAAGGACCTATCGCCAAGGCTGAATTGCCAACGCGGGTGCCTTTCGGCTTCCACGGCAATTGGGCGGATGCGGTTTAAGGTAGCCGCACCGGTTAGAACAAAGGCTCGTCGTAGATCTTCCGACCTTCGATCATGAGGCCTTTAATGGCAGCGTCGCCCTCTTCATTGAGGGCGACGATCACGCCTAGGGCGCGTTCATCGCGATATTGCTCAAGCTCTGTCCCCGTACCCTCGGGCACAAAATAGCTGTCGATGGGGTAGGAGATGAAAATGCTTGTGCAATCGTCACATTCCTCGCCTGTGGGCGTTATGTCATCCCTTAGCACGTAGTTGACCCGGCCCCGTATGACCGCCTGACCCTCCGGCAGATCTTCTGGTGCGGCACCCAACACTTTCATTGGTTTGGCGGTGCTCTCTTTGGTGCTCAAGAGCACATAGGCGTCATCGCCTGACTTAAGCTCATCGGCAATCGGCACTTTGTTTCCGTCAAACGCTGAAATTTCATAGCTCAGAATGACATAGTCGCCCCGAAAGATGTCGCGGGGGTCGACCGGTGTGGTTTTGAGAACCACTTCTGTCGGAGAATTGAGAAGCGTGATTTGCGACCAGACCATTTGCGTCAATACGGCGGTCTGAAAAAGGGCGGCAATGGCAATGCCGATCAGGATGCGGGATTTGCTCATGAGGTTGCCTCCGCTTGGGTGGCGGTTGCTCGGCGGCGTAATCTCTCCCAGACAAACCCTCCCGCAATGAGCAGGATGCCGCCAATGGCAAAGAAGGCTGCTGTGTCGAGCAGGGTGCCGAATGTTTCGAGATAGAGGTAGAGCGCTTCTCCGCCGAAGGCTGCAAAGCCCAGATTTATGAGGAAGCGATTGTGCAATCGGGTGCCCAATGTCACGAGCCATACACAGAGCGCCAGGAGAAGGGGGGCGGTCAGAATTAGGGGCACATCCCCGTCACTGCTGGTGAGGGCGCCCGAGAGAAGAATGCCTATAGGGAAAGCTGCGAAGGCAATGACGTCTTGGGGCGCGAGGATTTTTGCACGGCTGAGTGCAAAGACTGATGCGCCCAAAAGGAGGACTACAGAGAGGACGGGTGCCAGGTAGCCTGCGCCTTTTTCAAATCCCTCATCGACAATATGTCCTAGCCAGAACATTACCAGCAGCGTAATGGCCGCATATCCCTGCAATGCTCGCGCAAAGGGTTGTTGTTTCTCTTCGCCGACAATACCTGCGAGCCAGATAATTCCGAACAGGGACGACAGGACTGTCAGTAACTCAATTGGTCCCCAGCCAAGGTTCTCGGCAAGGTTTGGGGCGTTCCCCAGAAGCCAAACGATGATGCCAATCAGGGCCAAGTGTTTTGCTGGTCCCCAATCCAGACGGAAGGCGAGCACAGCGGCCGCAGCCCAGGGGAGCAAGTACATCAGATGGATGTCGCCTTCGGTAATGACGGCGATGGTCCATCCCATGAGCAATAGTTGAGTAGCCGCAAGGGCTGCGCGAGACTGGACCACCCAGGCAGTGACCAAACCACCTAACGACCAAGCGAGGAGTCCTGCCGGGAAATCTTCTGGCAGGTGATACATCTGTCCGATGAGCATTATGTTGGCGCCAAAGAGCGCAACGCCGATGACAAAGGCAGCTTCTGCAAAGGGGGCGCGATCTCGTAAATGAAGAAAGGCTGCTGCGCCGTAGGCCGACCATAGGGCTACGGCAAGAATCGCGAGCCGCAGAGCTTTCGACATTTCTGCCCAGTTCGCGGCGACAAACGCCATGGCTGAAAAACCAATCAGTACAGCGCCCAATACTGTTATCACCACAGGAAGTTTGCTGGGCGCATCTTCCTTGTCGAGAGAGGCGAGAATGTTAGGTGCGTTCTCTGCAGACACCCATCCTTTTTCAACCCAATTTTCTAGGTCGCTTGCGACTCGTTTGGCATAAGAGGTGGGCCACATGTTGTTTCTCCGGGAACGGATAATCGTGACGGATGCGTCAGGTTTTCTTCGTATGTCTCAGTTTGGCGTCGACTGGGGCGGAAATGAGGCAGAATGGCTGTCCTGTTTACCTAAATCATCTTCCTGCCCTTGCGTGTTTGGGTTCGGTCGATCATGATTTTACTCAACGGCGGCAAGGCGTGGATAAGTTTCTTTTTACCTCGCTTGTCTGTCTTCAAGCCGGGCATCGTTTTCCCATGAAGGGCAGGAACGTTGACCGATTTGTTGGAGGCCTTGTCGTTTTCTGACCCACGACCTGGGAGAAGACGCATGAATGTTGAAGTAATTCTGAAAACCAAAGGTTCTGATGTCACGACCATATCGTCGTCTGACACACTCGCAAACGCGGTGACGCTTCTGTGCGACAAGAAGATCGGGGCTGTGGTTGTCGTTGATGATGGACGGGTGCGCGGCATCCTGTCTGAACGCGATATCATCAAGTCGATCAATGTTGCCGGTGCTGAAGCAATGGACATGCCTGTCGCGCAGGTAATGACCGCGAATGTGATCACGTGCACGCGCAGCGATACGCTTGATCAGTTGATGGATGCCATGACTGGTGGACGGTTCCGCCATATTCCAGTGATTGAAGAAGACGAGCTCATTGGCATCGTCTCAATCGGTGACGTGGTGAAACACCGTATCGCGGAAACGGAAATGGAAGCAGAGCAGCTCCGGCTCTATATCGCCAGCGGCTGAGTTTCGTCTGATTCCAATTCATCGGCGGGGTCGTCGTGACCATTTAGCCGAGTAAGAGCGTCCTCGATAAAGGGGAGGGCGTGGGCTGCGGCCGCTTCGCCCTGTGCGATCAGGTCAGGCGCTTTGTCAAAATCAATCAGGCTGATATGCCCCACATGCGGGGCAATCAGGACGTCGGCCGGGTCGGTCGCCAAGCGGGAGCGCGACAGGCGGTCCTGCATAATGTTGAGAGACCCCATCATCACATTGACGATGCCGGGCGATTCCTTTTTCTTCCCAAAAAACTGGCGTGCGATGGCCCGTTCGGTTCGGCCCGTATCGACGAGACGTTTGCGCCATCCTGAATCATGTTCTTCGGAATAAAGTGTCTCAATCATGTGGCCGTCGTGATGATTGCTTTTCCCCACGGCATCTGTGTTGAGGTTCACCGCGATGACAAGCCGTGCGCCGAGTGCCCGGCACACCGAGACCGGAATGGGGTTGACCAGTGCGCCATCAATCAACCAGCGCCCTTCGTGGCGTACTGGCTCAAAGAGACCCGGAAGTGCATAAGACGCGCTGATGGCCTCAACCATTGAACCTTTCCGGAGCCACGCTTCATGGCCCGTCGCGAGCTCGGTTGCGACCGCGACGAAGGTGTGGTCCAGGTCTTCGATTTTTGTGTCGCCGAGATGCTCGTCCATCAGCTTGGTGAAACGTTTGCCGCCGATGAGACCCGCACCGCCAAGCCTCAAATCCATAAAGTTGATGAGTTTGCGACCGTGGAAGGAGAGGGCAAAGTCTTCAAGCTCGCTGAGCTTGCCGGCCGCGAAGCTGCCGCCGACAAGAGCACCGATGGAGGTGCCAGAAATGATGTCAGGATTGTAACCAGCCTTCATCAGGCCTTTGATGACCCCGATATGGGCCCATCCACGGGCGACGCCCGAACCAAACGCGATACCTATCTTCATCTTAGCCATTCTGGCCCCCATTGTGCCGATAGTATGACGGCCATGGATTTCTAAATTGCAAAGACTAGGTGGGGGCTGCTGACCTAATACTGAAGGGGCTGTTGGGAGATTGTTAAGCTTTGACTTCCTGCTGTACCCAGCTTGCGAAGGCCTCGCTGACATCTGCTTGAGTTGTGAGAATCCCCGAAAGTTCATAGGGGTGGTCCCGTTCAATCGCTTCGATCAAAGCTTCCTTAAGGGGGAGAAGGGTTTTGGAAACAAGTCGCCATTCCGGCTCCTGCTGTACCTTGCCCTCCCACCAGTAGACGCTGATGAAGGGACCCTCCACATGGGCGCATGCAGCAAGGCGATGCTCCACCAATTTTCGAGCGGTGGCGAGGGCCGTTTCTTCCTTGTCGTAGGTGACGGTTACTTCAATAATTTGCGGCATGGGATCAGTCCGGTTTTAAGGGCTAGAGCAGCATACGGTAGAGCACGTGGGGGCTCAGCGTGTTGTCAGCGGGTACCGTCGGATCAGCGAAATCTGCTGCCGGATCGCGGATCATGCCAAGCGCCTCCATCTGAGCGCGGGACGGGGTGTTGATTGCTGAGGTGTAGCCAATGACCTCAGTGACCCTGAGACTGCGTGCATGGGCAAACCAGGCCTCACCAGTCTCGCGAGCATATCCCTTCCGCCAATAAGGCCGACCCAGAATCCAACCAATCTCGATCGCAGGATCACCGGGGACATCGTTCGTCCAGGAGAGGCCGGTCCCGCCGATCAATGTGCCATCTGCTTTTCGGGTGGTTGCGAGGAAGGCGAAGCCATACTTGCCCAGGTGCTTGATGCAATCCTCGACCACTTTATCGGATTCGGCCCGGTTGAGGATGGCGGGATAGTAATAGCGGCGCACGTCTGCGTCCGCATTGATGGCTGCAAAGGCGGGGAGGTCGTCGTCTGTCCAGGGGCGGATTATGAGGCGGTCGGTTTCAATCTCCATGGGAGCCTGCTCCGATCCTTAGAGCTTTTCCTGATCTCTGATTAGTGTAGCTGGTTCGCCCGATTGACCAATAGGGCTCACGCGGTAGAAGCAGGACCGGTAACCGACATGGCAGCAGCCACCATCGCCTTGGGGCTCGACTTTGAGCCAGACGGTGTCCTGATCGCAGTCTGTCCGGATCTCAACAACTGTTTGGATTTGTCCGCTGGTGGCGCCCTTGTGCCAAAGCTCTTTGCGGCTGCGGCTCCAATACCAGGCTTCACCGCTTTCAATCGTTCTGGCCAGGGCCTCTTCATTCATCCAGGCATGCATGAGCAGTTCACCCGATTTGGCGTCGGTTGTTACAGCCGGGATAAGTCCGTTTGCGTCGAATTTGGGCGCAAACAGCGTGCCGTTCTCAAGCTCGTCTTTGGACGAGGTTTTGGAAAAAGTTGGGAGATCACTCACCGGGACGGCTCCTATTGTGGATGGAGCGGTGTCCCGGTGGAGATTTGGGCTACATTTGTTGCCACATTTCGGGACGTAAAAGTCTGCAACTTTTACTGGAAATGCTTAGTAGCCCCGGATCATCGACAGGAAGCGCCGTTCCATGTTCGGGTCTTCTTTGAAGACACCGGTAAACTGCGTCGTAATCGTTGCAACATCAGGCTTCTTGATGCCGCGGGTTGTCATGCATTGATGCTTTGCTTCGATCAGAATAGCAACGCCTTTTGGTGCCAACACCCGGTTGATTGAGTCTGCAACCTGCGCAGTCATTGTTTCCTGGGTCTGGAGCCGCTTTGCGTAGATTTCGATCACGCGGGCGAGCTTCGAAATACCAACAACCTTGGATGTTGGAACATAGGCGATATGCGCCTTGCCAAGGATTGCGACCATATGGTGCTCGCAGTGGCTTTCCAGATCGATGTCGCGGAGCATGACCATATCGTCATAACCTTCGACTTCTTCGAAAGTCTTGCCGAGTACCAGATCAGGGTCTTCGTCATAACCAGCGAAAAACTCTTCATAGGCTTTGACGACCCGCTTCGGGGTTTCAATCAAGCCTTCACGGGCTGGATCGTCGCCCGCCCATGAAATGAGGGTGCGCACCGCTGCTTCCGCCTCTTTGCGGCTAGGGCGGTCTGGGTTGTCGCTTTTTTCGATATTCTCAAGCACGTCGTCGACTACAGAATTCATATCCATTTGACCAATCTCTTTTGGGGTTTCCCAACCGCACGTACTTGCGCACGCTGATGAACGGTCGGGTCAAGTCACGAACGGGGCGAAGGCCTGAACCTTCGGATCCTGTCCATTTGCCCATCAAGCACGGGTCTTATGCCATGCCATTGCTGATGCGACACCTTCTAAAGCATGCATATAGCGTTGCAAAAAAGCCTATCAAGTGGGTCCAACCTATACCTCACGCAAAGCTCAGTGGTTGAATAGAACTGGAAATTAACCTTTGAGGTGGTTAGGTTGGCCTCAGGAGACTGATTATGACCTGTCGATGTTGTAGAAAAAACACCACAGAATCACCGGCTTAGGGGATGTCGCGCGGTTGCGGGCCCTGCAAGCCAGGGCCTTGCCTGACCTGATACGCGATGAGACACCCAGATGACCGAGACATCCTCCCAGAACGCCAAAAAGACGCTTACGCTCTACAATACACTCACCCGTCACAAAGACGTGTTTACGCCGATCAATCCGGATCGGGTGACGATGTATGTCTGCGGACCAACGGTTTATAACCACGCCCATATCGGTAATGCGCGTCCCGCGGTGATTTTTGACATGTTGGCGCGCGTCCTACGGCACCTCTATCCCACCGTCGTCTATGCCCGGAACATTACGGATATTGAAGACAAGATCATTGAGATGGCCGCCCAAGAGGGCGTCGAGATATCCGTAATCACCGAGCGCTATGCCGATATTTACCGCGCTGACATGGGCGCTCTCGGCGTCAGTCTGCCTGATATTGAGCCCAAGGCCACCGAGACGATTCCTGAGATGATTGCCATGATGGAACGTCTTATTGAAGCAGGGCATGCCTATGAGGCTGAAGGTCATGTGCTCTTCAACGTGCCAAGCTTCCCCGATTATGGGCAGCTTTCGCGCCGACCCATGGATGAAATGGTGGCGGGTGCGCGCGTCGAAGTCGCGCCTTACAAGAAAGATCCGGCGGATTTTGTTCTGTGGAAGCCGAGCTCAGACGAGCAACCGGGGTGGGACAGCCCCTGGGGTCGGGGACGGCCGGGCTGGCATATCGAGTGCTCCGCCATGATTGAGAAACATCTCGGCGAGACCATCGACATTCATGGTGGCGGGATCGATCTGCAATTCCCGCATCATGAGAACGAGCTGGCGCAGAGCCGGTGCAGCCATGAGGGCGCGCCGTTTGCCAATTATTGGCTGCATAACGGGTTCCTCAACATGAACTCGGAAAAGATGTCGAAGTCGCTCGGCAATGTGTTGCTGGTGCATGATCTGGTTGAACAGGCGCCTGGCGAGGCCATTCGTCTGGCCCTGCTCAATGGGCATTATCGCCAGCCTCTCGACTGGAATGATGATGTGCTGCCTCAGGCCAAGGCGCAGTTGGACCGTCTTTATGGGGCGTTGCGTCAGCTAGACGGTGTGGAAGCCGCTGAGGGTTCCCATGTGCCGGAAGCCTTCCTCGATGCTCTTTTGGATGATCTCAATACGCCAAAGGCACTGGCGGAACTGTTCCAGCTGGCAAAACTTGCCAACCAGGCAACGGAGCCGAAGGATCAGGCGCAAGTCAAAGCGGCTTTGCTACAATCCGGGCTTCTGATCGGTCTCCTGCAGCAGGATGCCAATCAATGGTTTGAAGGGGCGAGTGGTTCCTCGGACCTTGATGCGGAGGCGATTGAAGCCCAGATAGAAGCCAGGAACGCGGCTCGGGCGGCGAAGGACTTTGCAGAGGCTGACCGGATCAGGGACGCTTTGGCGGATGCCGGTGTTCTGATCGAAGACGGGCCGGAAGGCACAAAGTGGAAACTGGCGGGGTAACCCGTCTGGAGCGACCGATGTTGGATGACATCTATAACAAGCGCATCTTGAAACTCGCTGCGGACATTCCGCGGATCGGGCATTTGGATGCACCGGATGGCTCGGCGACCGCTGTCTCCAAACTCTGTGGCTCTAAAGTTTCTGTTGAAGTGAAGATGGAGGGCGATGTGGTCACTGACTTCGCCCATGACGTGAAGGCTTGCGCCCTTGGTCAGGCGTCTTCCTCCATTATGGCCGCTCATGTGATTGGCTCTACGGCGAAAGAGCTGCATCAGCTTCGCGATCAAATGACGGTGATGCTGAAAGAGGGGGGAGAGCCGCCCACCGGCAAGTGGGTCGATGCTGAAGTGCTGACGCCAGTGCGGGACTATAAGGCCCGACACACCTCCACCTTGCTTACCTTCAATGCTACCTGCGACGCGGTGGATGAGGCGATGGCAGCAGCGGAGGCGGCGACTGATTAGCGCCTATTTACCTCTCGCTTACCATGCTGCTATAGAGTAGGCCTCGAAAATGAGGACGTTATGTTGACAAACACGCAAAATCTGCACTGGACAGGTGGCCTGAGCGCCGCGTCTATCGTGCGCGTGTTTAAACTGGGGGTCGCAACCGGCACCACCCTCACTAGCACCGGCTCGGTCTGACACCGAGCCTGGCTCTTGACGAGCCTGCGGCCCTGAGCGATTGACGCACCGGGTCCAAAATCACCCAAAATTCAAGCTGCCAGTGCCGACTCTGTCGGTCTGTTGAGCAGAACCCCCATAGGCGATACTTAAAGCCTATGGTCTTTGCGAATCGATCCTGATCGAAAAGTGAGAGAAACCCATGCGGCGTAGTCCGCTTGCCATTGTGATGTTAGGGCTTGTCCAGTTTTACCGGCTGGTTCTGTCTCCGCTTCTAGGGCCCCGATGCCGGCATATGCCGAGCTGTTCGGAATATGCCCTGGATGCGGTCCGCCAGCATGGTGGCTGGCGTGGTGGCTGGCTGGCGCTTTCGCGCATTGCGCGGTGCCATCCTTGGGGATCTCACGGGTTTGATCCGGTTCCGGCGGAGCTTGCTGATCAACCGTTTTATGCGCCCTGGCGCTATGGACATTGGTCCTGGCAGCTTCTGAATGACCGTGAAGAAAAGAAGGAACTGCCGCCTGCGAATGAATAGGCAGTTGAAAGGAAGAAGTGATGATTAAGCTGACGATGCCAGACGGCTCAATTCGCGAAGAAGCGCAGGCCCTTGACGGCCTGGCGCTCGCCAAGAGCATCTCCAACTCGCTTGCCAAAAAGGCGATAGCGCTGAAGGTTGATGGCGAGGTGAAAGATCTTGCGACGGTGCTCGACAAGGACGTTGCGATTGAAATTCTGACCGCCAACACGCCGGATGGTCTTGAGTTGTTGCGCCACGATGCAGCCCATGTGATGGCAGAAGCGGTGCAGGAGCTTTTCCCCGGCACGCAGGTCACCATCGGTCCTGTGATCGAGCATGGTTTCTTCTACGACTTCGCGCGGTCTGAGCCCTTCCATCTGGAAGACCTGGAAAAAATCGAAGCGAAGATGAAAGAAATCGTCGACCGCAACGAACCGATCACACGGGAAGTCTGGGACCGGGACGAGGCGATCGCCTATTTCAAGAAGATTGGCGAAGAATACAAAGCTGAAATCATATCGAGCATTCCCGCAGGCGAAGATGTGAGTGTCTATCGTCAAGGTGAATGGCTTGACCTTTGTCGTGGGCCGCATCTGCCGTCCACAGGCAAGCTTGGTAAGTCGTTCAAACTGACGAAACTTGCGGGCGCATACTGGCGTGGTGACAGCAATAATGAAGTGCTGCAGAGGATTTACGGCACCTGCTGGTCGAGCGACAAAGAGCTCAAAGCCTACCTTCATATGATCGAAGAGGCGGAGAAGCGCGATCACCGCAAGATTGGTCGCGAAATGGATCTCTACCATTTCCAGGAAGAGGCTCAGGGCTCTGTCTTCTGGCATCCAAAAGGCTTTGTTATTTACAACCAGCTGGAAGCCTATATTCGCCGCAAGATCAGTAAGGCGGGCTATGAAGAAGTGAAGACGCCACAGCTAATGGCGTCGAAGTTCTGGGAACAGTCCGGCCACTGGGGCAAATATCGCGAGAACATGTTCGTGGTGCCCGACGAAGTGCCAAACACGGAAGACGAGGGCGAAATCTTCTCCGGCAAAGCAGACCTCATGGCGATCAAGCCCATGAACTGTCCAGCGCATGTCCAGATTTTCAATCAGGGCATCAAGTCCTACCGTGATTTGCCCATGCGCATGGCGGAGTTTGGCTGTTGTCACCGGAATGAGGCCCATGGCGCGCTGCATGGCCTGATGCGTGTACGCCAGATGACTCAGGATGATGCGCATATCTTCTGCACAGAAGAACAGATCCAGTCGGAGACAGAGCATTTCGTCAACCTGCTTTACTCAGTCTATGAGGATATGGGCTTTGACGATGTGGTGATCCGCCTTGCGACGCGTCCGGAGAAATTTGGTGGCACGATTGAGCGTTGGGATGCTGCTGAAAAAGCGCTCGGAGATGCGCTGCGTGCGACGGGTTATGACTTTGTGATTGCAGAAGGGGACGGCGCTTTTTATGCACCGAAACTTGAGTTCCACTTGAAGGATGCAATTGGCCGGTCCTGGCAGGTTGGCACGCTGCAGCTCGACTATGTTCTGCCGGAGCGGCTCAATGCCACTTATGTGGCAGAAGACGGGTCGCGCAAGACGGCGGTCATGCTTCACCGTGCGATCCTTGGCACGCTGGAACGCTTTATCGGTATTATGATTGAGAGCTGTGCGGGCAAGCTGCCTCTGTGGCTGGCGCCGGTTCAGGCGGTCGTCGCGACGATCACGTCGGAAGCCGACTCCTACGGCCTTGAAGTGGTTGAGAAGCTCAAAGCTGCGGGACTTCGCGTTGAAAGCGACACTCGGAATGAGAAGATCAACTACAAGGTCCGTGAGCACTCCGTTGGCAAAGTACCTGTCATCATGGTGGTGGGCATGAAGGAAGCGGAAGAGGGCAAAGTCTCCATCCGCCGCCTTGGTTCCAAAGATCAGACGGTTGTGTCCGTGGATGACGCCATCGCCGCACTGGTTGAGGAAGCGACGCCGCCCGACCTCGCAAAGACAGCCTAGGTCTTAGAACTCATACCAGAACCCGACTTTGAAGCCGGTCTCCTTCAGGACATTCCGACCAACGAATGTCCTGAAGGCGCTGCCTTCGATGGCGAAGCCTGGTTCAAGGCGATGGACGACACTGAACTCTGCTTTGCTCGACCAGTAATGTCCGCGGGGTGAGGGCGTTCTGCCGATTGAATATTCATTTGATGACTTCAGCATGGTGATCCAATCCGGACCCCAATTGAGGCCAAGGGTTGCGTCTGCACTGGCAACCGATGGTCGAATGCCTGGTCTGTGTCGGTAGGCAAACCGCTGGGCGCTAAATCCAAATAGCCCCATAAACATGATGGGGGCGCCGGTGCTGATGGCGACTTCATAATCTAGGTCGCCAGATTGCGACGCAGCCGGATCGTCGCCACCTGACGAGGCATTGAGAATTGCCATGGCGTCGACAGAGTATAGCGTCTCCTCCCAGGTAAAGAGGTAGGCTCGTGTCCCTAGTTCAAGCCGTCGAAACTGGGTATCTGTAAACTCCCGGCCAAAGGCCTCGGACTTATCGGTTGATCGTGCAGCCTCACCAACGAGCGTTAGCCAGTCAGTCAGACCATGCTCTGCATAGATTTGAGTTTCGACCTTCTTGAAGCGGCCTCGCGACACGGCGTTTCCGGTCTGATCGAAGCTACGGTGCGCCAGCGCGTGGGTGACCGAGACGATAACCTGCGTTTCTCCTTTTGGCTGAGGCCATGCCCCCGCGAGGACCGCCTCTGCAGCAAAGATGATGAGCAGACAGCTGCCGACACACCCAAGGAACAACTTTTGCGCGAATTCCCGCATGGGGAAATTGAAGTTTTATTATATTGCATTGTCCAACAAAATATTTGCGAACCATTTGCAATTTCTGCCGAGTGCCTTATGTCATGGGTGAGGTTTGGCTAGTTGAAGGAACGACTATGAATGAGATGATCGACCTGTTGCTCTCCCGACGTTCAGTTGTCGCGGGTAGTATGACGCAACAGGGCCCGAGTGCCGACCAGCTAGACACTATTCTTGCGGCGGGGCACAGGGTGCCAGATCATGGGAAACTCGGACCCTGGCGGTTCATCGTGTTTGAAGGTGACGCGCGGGCTGAATTCGGCGGCACGTTGCGGGACGCATTTGCCAAAGCCAATCCAGACGCAGATGCTGATCGGGCGGAAATGGAAACGCTCCGGTTCCTGCGGGCACCCACAGTGGTTGCCGTCGTGTCGTGCGTAACAGAAAACATCAAGATCCCGGTTTGGGAACAACAGCTCGCTGCTGGGGCTGTTTGTCAGAACATGCTGGTTGCTGCTACGGCGCTTGGGTATGCCGCGCAATGGCTGACCGAGTGGTATGCGTTTGATGAGAATGTCGTTAGCGCCTTGGGTCTTGGCGCGGGCGAACGGGTGGCAGGTTTTATCTATCTCGGTGGTAAAGAGGCTCAGCCAACAGAACGGGTTCGCCCGGACCTTCAGGAACGTGTCACACGCTGGTCAGGGTCATGATGGCTGTTTGCGGGCGGGCGCGCCTCTGACTTCGCCGTCCTCGCGCATAATGGTGGCTCTTGCCTGACGCACACCGACATCCATTTTGCTGTCCGGCATTTCGCCGATATTGGTTTTGATCGCATTGTTCCGCCGGACTGTGCCGACTGCCAGCGGTACCGCCACTGTCAGGGCGAGGATGACAAACAGGATTCCCGCGAGCTGGCTCTGCTGGTAAATTTCGTATGCCACATAGAGACCCGCTGCGAGGATCAGGGCTGCAATTACTTTTTTGACTATCGACATGGACGTCTTCCTTGCACTGCTGCATGGGGTGCCGCACGACAAGCGTAGCAGCCATAAGGGCGAACGTCAGCACTTTCCGTACTAGGAATTTATGGCGGCGGCCCGCGCAATAACACTTTCAGCCTGGCGCAGGTGAGGTCGATCCAACATCTTGCCATCAAGGCTCACGACGCCTGGATTGCCTGCATCCGCGAAGGTTTTAACGACAGCGCGGGCTTCGGCAATGTCTTCTTCGGTTGGTGTGAAGACCGTGTTGATGATCCGGACCTGTGCCGGGTGGATGGCGACCTTGCCGGTAAAGCCGTCCCGAATGGCAGCACGGGCTTCTGCCTCGAGTGCCACTTCGTCTCGAAAATCTTTGCAGATGCCATCAATGGGCATGACGTCGGCGGCGACGGCACCAAGGAGACAGAGCGTTCTGGCTAGATGATAGGGGCCGGTATAGTTTCCGGCCTCGTCCCTGTTGGAGCGCGCGCCAAGATCTGCAGAGAGATCTTCTGCGCCCCATGTCATGGCGAAGAAGCGGTCGCTCACATTGCCATAAGTGCCCAAGTTGAACATGGACGCAGCGGTCTCTGTCGCCACATTCATGAGCCTGATCGAGCCTGGTTGGAGGTCGTGCTCTTTTTCGAGGTCAGTGAGGTGTGCGCAGACTGTCGCGATACACGCGCCAGATATGGTCTTGGGAACCATGATGGCGTCGGGCTTTGCTGGCACCACGCTTGCGAGATCCTCCTGCCAGAATTCACTGTCCAGCGCGTTCATGCGGACAAGGACGGTCTGCGTATCATCGGCGTTGCGGGAGTGCAGATAGTCAATCGCGCCTTGCCGCGCAGCGGGTTTGTTGTCCAGGGCAACAGCGTCTTCCAGGTCAAGGATGAGCGCGTCAGCGCCAGAGCCAGCGCCTTTTGCAAGTTTACGATCGCTATCAGCTGGGACGAAAAGAAAGGAGCGCATGGGTCAACCGTCCGTCTTTGCAATCATGAAGGCCTGCCGGGTGCATTGAGCGACCAGTTCGTCGCGTTGATTGTAGCCCCGGTGCTCGAAGGTCACGATGCCAGCCTTTGGACGTGATTTGGACCTACGTTTGGAGATGATGCTGGTCTCCACCCGCATAGTGTCGCCGTGAAAGACCGGCTTGGGAAAGGACACGTCGGTCATGCCCAGATTTGCAATGGTCGTGCCGTGGGTTGTCTCATGAACAGAGATGCCAATGACGAGCCCGAGGGTAAAGAGGCTGTTGACCAGGGGCTTGCCGAATTCTGTCTCTGTTTCCGCGTAGTGGTGGTCCAGGTGAAGTGCAGCCGGGTTCATGGTCATCGCTGAGAAGAGGGTGTTGTCTGTCTCTGTGATTGTGCGGTGGATCGCGTGTTTGATGACGAGACCTTCCTCGCAGTCTTCAAAATAGAGCCCTGGCATGGCATTTTCCCTGTTTCTTTATTGGTTATGTGGACGGCCTGTTGCCGCCTTCTGTCTTTGGGTAAGTTATACCCTAATACAAATAGGGAGACAGACTGTGGATTTTGAGTTTTCTGCCGACCAACAGGCCATTGCGGATGCGATCGCGAAGATCTGCGCCAAGTATGGCGATGATTATTGGCTCGCTCGCGACACTGACGGGGTGTTTCCCGAAGACTTTGTCAAAGATATCGCTGCTGGCGGGTGGCTCGGTATTGCAATGCCAGAAGCACATGGTGGGGCCGGCTTGGGCGTGACCGAAGCGGCGATTGTCGCCCAGACCATTGCCCGGTCGGGGGCGTGTCTTTCCGGTGCCTCATCAATCCATATTAATCTGTTTGGGCCAATGCCCATTGTTGTGTTCGGCACCGATGCGCAAAAAGCGAAAAACCTGCCACCGCTCATAGATGGAACGGATCGCTGCTGCTTTGGGGTGACGGAACCGGACGCGGGTCTCAATACGATGGCTATCACAACCAAGGCTGAACGAGATGGTGACCACTATGTGGTCCATGGGCGGAAGATGTGGACCTCGACGGCGCAGACAGCCAACAAAATCCTTCTGCTGGCTCGAACAACACCAAAGGAAGACTGTAAATCGGCGACGGATGGCTTGAGTCTTTTCTATACAGATCTGGATCGGGGCGGCGCGACGGAGGTGCATGAGATTGGCAAGATGGGGCGTAAGGCTGTCGACTCCAATGCGGTGTTCTTTGATGGTTTGCGGGTTCCCAAGGAAGACCTGATCGGAGAAGAGGGGAAGGGGTTTCGATATCTGCTTCACGGACTTAATCCGGAAAGGGTCTTAATTGCGGCAGAGGCCGTGGGTATTGGCCGGATCGCCTTGGAGAAGGCAACTACCTATGCCCGTGAGCGGGAAGTCTTTGGACGTGCAATTGGACAGAACCAGGCGATCCAGCACCCGCTTGCAAAATCCTGGGCGGAATTGGAAGCGGCGAACCTGATGGTGTTTAAGGCCGCAGCACTTTATGACGCGGATGCGGCCTGCGGTGCCGAAGCGAATGCGGCGAAATACCTGGCGGCGGAGGCTGCCTTCCGGGCATGTGAAACATCGGTCATGACCCATGGGGGCATGGGCTATGCCAAGGAGTTTCACGTGGAGCGTTACTTGCGTGAAGTGATGATTGCTAGAATTGCACCAGTAAGTCGGGAACTAGTCTTAAGTTTTATCGCCGAGAGAGTCTTGGAATTACCAAAATCTTACTGATTGAATACTTCTGGTGAACTGTATATTTTCCTCAGCAGAATCACAGCTGGGGTGACGCTCAGCTTGTTCGTCGTTTGGCTGGGTGTGTTTATGACGTTGCCTAAGAGAAATCGACATTGGAACGGTTGGGTGGTCTGGTTGTTGGCGATGGGCGCAGGTCTTGGCCTCTTCAATTCTGTTCTACAGTTAAGCCGATATGGGACGGATGTTGTGCCGCGCCTTGCCGCAAGTGATTGGACCATGATCGTTGTCTGGAGTGCTCTTCTGGTGGTCTGGGCGTTGATCCTCGGCGGCATATCGGGCGTTGCGCTAGGGCGTCGCTGGTATGGTGTGTCTACCGGTGTTGACGATGGTGTTTCACAGAGATCGATGGCATCTTCAGACTGATATGTCTGAAAAATTCTCCCTACACTCAAGACTCGCTGCCGATACGTTCCTTGTTGATGATTGGCCTTTGTGTCGCGTTCTGCTGATGAACGACTCTCGGTTTCCGTGGCTTATTCTTGTGCCACGTCAAAACGGACTTCGCGATTTCGATGAGATCGCAGCAGGTGACAAGCCAACCTTCTTTGCCGAGATTGATCGGGCGAGCCGAGCGTTGCGCGCAGAGACGTCTGCGGAGAAGTTGAATGTGGCGGCGCTTGGAAACATGGTGCCGCAACTGCACGTGCATGTGGTGGCCCGGTTCGCCGCTGATGCGGCGTGGCCTGCCCCGGTCTGGGGTGTAGGGGAGGCGATCCCCTACAGCACCCTTCAGGTTGATGCATTGATAGTGGCTCTGCGAGACGCCGCTAAGCTGTAGCCAGCTGCTTGTTCAACAATGGCTGATCTGATTTCACAAAAAGCATCAGGATGGCACCAAGTCCGATGATGACGGGTGCCACCATCATGCCGCTCCGTTCGCTTTCGGTAAGAAACGTGACAAGCGCGACAAGAGCCGGTCCTGTGAAGGCCACTGCGTTGCCGGCGAGGGCCATGATGCCAAACCATTTACCCGCCTGACCTTGGGGTGCGATGCGTGCCATCATGGTTCTGCCAGATCCCCCGGCGGGGCCAATTCCCAAACCGAGAAGCAGAGCTACGCCGATAAAGGTCTGTTCAGCGGGCGTTGATAGGAAGCCGTCTGAGACTTCTGAGGAGGCGGGAAAGCTGAGCAGGGCGATCATTCCCACGATGAGGATGAGCAGGGCCAGGAGGATCGTGTTTTTTGCACCAATGCGATCATCGATCTGGCCCCCAATGGTGGCGCCAATTGCTGCGGCGCCTAAGATGCAGATCCCGAACACGGCGAGCTCCAGCGTGTCCCAACCAAACAGTCCAGCCGCATAGATGGAGCCAAACGTCAAAGCGACGCCGATGCCGTCCTGGTAGATCACACGGGCGATCACAAATCGTGCGATGGCTGGTTCTGCCCGCATAGCGAGATAAGCATCTTTCAGCACGCCGCGGACGATGCGCCCAACCGGCAAGCAAACGAGGCGGATTGGGGTCGGCGGTGTGAAGGCGAGCAGCGGCATGATGAAGAAGAGCAGGGCTGCTGCGACAATCGGCCCAGCGATGCGACTGTGTTCATGCGCTTCCCGGTCCAGGCCAAAAAAGGGTGTGTCGCCAAGCATAAAGGCTGCGATGTAACCGCCCAGCAGGATAAGCCCCCAGGCGATCCCGAACCCGATGGCGTTTCCGCTCAACCGACCAATGGTCTTTGGTGTTCCAAGGTTGGGGAGGAGCGAACTGTAGGTCACACCTGCCAGTTCAACGCCGATCATGAGCAGAATGGCAACAATGCTCAACGCAACAAGTCCTTCGACGGGAATACCGGGCACAGCAAACCAGAGCGCCGCGCTGGCCGTCGCGGCTATGAGGACAAAGGCTGAGAGAAACCGCTTCTGGCCGCCCACTGTGTCGGCGATGGTACCCGTTATGGGACCAAGTAACGCGACGGAGATGCCGCCGATTGCTGTCACGACACCCCAGATGGTTTGCGCATCAGCGCCCCCGCCGAGAACTGTCTGCACCATATAGGGCGCAAAAATGAAATAGAGCAGCAGCACATTGACGCTCTCAATGCCCGGCGCGAAGGCAACCCAGGAGGCGCGGGCAAGGGGGTAGTCATGGGTATCTATTGTCATGGTTGGTCCTTCCTTCTTTGGAAGGTCCAGATGGCCCTTATGGCCCTATAGAGGCTCGCTCAATGCTCCACTGGCAGGCCGATTTCCGGAAAAAGCCAGTTTTTCGGGAATTCGGCAAGGTTTTTGGCTCACGGCGACGGGGGCAGAGGATTGATTTGCCGAGATGATCGCGGGATCGTTGAAGAAAAGGTGGTGCCTGATGGATCTTGTGACATTTGATGCGGTGTTTCGCTATGGGGCGGTAACCAGCCTCCTGGTTCTTGCTGTCCTATTGGTGCGGGACCATCGAGCGGTCTGGCCTGGCAGACTTGGTGTTGCCTCCGCGCTTTGCACCGCTGCTTATCTTTTTTGTTCGATCACCGACAATTTCTGGGTGGAGGTGGTGTTGCTTCCTGCTTGCATCGCCAATTCCGTGGTCTTGTGGATTTTCGGTCTTTCGCTTTTCGAAGACCGCTTTAAGCCGGGTCTGGCTCATTGGGGGATATTGGGATTTATCCTGGTGTTTGGCATTTGGCGCGTGATGCCTGACGTTTTGAGTGGCACCCATGAGCATTCCGCCTTCGACAATCTGCACCAGCTGATTGTGATTGGGCTCGCGGTTCATCTTGGCTGGGTGGCGTGGCGCGGCCGGGCCGATGACTTGGTGGAGGGACGCCGACGCTTCCGCCTCTATTTCATTTCCTTCCTTGTGTTGATGATGTCTGTGGTGTCGGTCTATGAGCTGACCATGGAAATCCAGACTGCTTTTGTGCCCATTCAGGCGCTACAATCATTCGCGATCTGGCTGGTGGTTGTGTTGCTGGTGTTACGGGCTGCTTCCTTGGCGCCCGATGCCATGTTCTTTCCGGAGGCGCGACCGACACCTTCGGTTGGAGCGCTGGTTCCTAGTGCCGCCGCGCAGATTGCACGCCGTGATCTAACCGCTCTGAATGAATGGATCTCGAAGAGGGAAGGGCTTTTTACCTCCTCGCTGACGATCAACGGCCTGGGTGAGCAGGTGAAAATCCCGGAACACAGGCTTCGGCGGCTCATCAATCAGGAGCTCAACTTCAGAAATTTCAATGATTTCCTTAATCAATACCGGATTGAGGAGGCCAAAGTGCGCCTTCGGGATCCGGAACTCGCGCGTCTGCCCATCCTGACCATCGCTATGGATCTGGGCTATGGCTCTATTGGGCCGTTCAATCGTGCCTTTAAGGATCGGGAAGGGCTGACGCCCAGTGCCTACCGGCTCGGAACGGGTGATTTGGAGCCGATCCAAACCACCTGATTATGGTTAATAAAAACTTCAGGTCTCCGCGCTAGCGTTTTCTCGTTAGGGAAGCGCTTTCTGCGCTTCCAGATTTCGGGGGCGCTGTTATGCGAACTTGCCTTATTGCTGATTCATCTCACCTTGCGCGGCGCGTTGCAGCCCGTGTATGCGGCCGGTTGGGGTTTCGGAGCATGGAAGTCTCCTCTGGTGAGGGACTGAAAAAAGCATTTCGGCGTTTTCAACCAGATCTCACAATCGTTGACCAATCCGTCTGCGGTGAAGATGTTGGCGCTCTGATTGTGTCGCTGCGTTATGGCCTTGGTGGTCTTCGTGATCTCGATGGTCGGGAGGGCATTATCCTTCTGACGGGCCATGAGCTGACGCCTGACATGATTGATGAGGGGCGCATTGCGGGGGCGGACGATCACATTCGCAAGCCCATCGATGATGCGTCGCTTGCGCGCAAAATCCGGATGCCTCATCCCTCAGACCGGATCGCAGTTGGTCAGTCAGACATGGCATCCCAACGTGCCGCATTGGGCAGCCAAGCCAAGAGCACCAGCAACATTATCCGCCTCTCTGACTGGCGCTAACACTTCGCGCTAAGTCCTTGAAATCGAATCTGACTTTGGAATCATCCACAGCTTCGAGGTCGGTTCTCATTTTGAGTCCGCTTCTCCGTCTAACGCTCTGAAACTGCTCTCTGTTTAGGCTTCGTGTTGCTTCGACCAGGCAACCACACGCTCCCGGCTTGTCAGATAGGGTTTGAGCCCTGCCAGGCCAATCAGTCCGCCTGCAAGCAAAATGACTGCTGGTGGATAGGCCAGGGAATAGCGGATCATCATTTCATCCTGATAGACGAAGTCCGTCATCGCCGCGATGACGGACGGACCCAGGCCCAGACCAATGAGTGTGATCACGAAAATCATGAAGGCGGAGGCGAAGCCGCGCATCTGGTTGGGCATGAGCTCCTGTATCGCAGCTGCGCCAGGAGAGATTGCGAAAGTGGAAAAGAAGGTTGCGAAGCACAGAAGGACAAAGACCAAGCTGATATTGTCGACCAGCGGGTAAGCAAGTGCAAAGGGTGCTGCAGCAAGACAGCCAAGGCCCATCACGAGCAGGCGTCCATTTGGTCGTCCGGCAGCGGTCACTTTGTCGCCCATCCAGCCACCGGCAACCACGCCAGCTGTGCCAAAAATCATAACAACAATGCCGTAATAGGTGCCTGCATCCACGATTGCCCATCCATGGGTGCGAACGAGGAAGGTCGGGATCCAGGCCGCGACGCCATAGGCCATCATGGCGCCAAGCGCATAGCAGAGGTGATGGGAGACGAGCGTGGCGCGGTTCTGCCACATGAAGCCGACCACTTCGCCGAGGGGCAGAGGCGCATGGGTTTCTTCACCATCCGCATTGGTTTCGGTACGCATATGGCCGCGGCGCTCGGGCTCCTTGATGGTCCACATCCAGATGGCGACCAGGATGCCAGGCAGGCCGACCGCCAGAAAGACGATTTGCCAGGGGTATATGTCTCCAATGAGAGGCAGTGTTGTGGCGCCTGTTGTGTTTACGATGGCGATCACCTGAGCCCCAATAACGAGGGCAAGACCCGCGCCGATATAAACTCCCATGCCGTAAACACCGAGGGCGAAGCCCATGCGTTCCGGTTTGAAATAGTCAGCGAGCATGGAATAGGCGGCGGGCGACAAGGCTGCTTCGCCAACGCCGACGCCCATTCGATAGAGGAAAAGCTGCCAATAAGAACGCGCCGTCCCGCAAAGGGCAGTCATGACGCTCCAGACCAGAATACCGGCTGAGATGATGGTCACCCGCTTTTTGCTGTCGACCATGCGCCCAATGGGCAGGCCCAGCACAGCGTAAAAGATCGCAAAGGCAAATCCCTGAAGCAGGCTCATTTCGAAGTCAGAGATGCTCAGGTCCCGCTTCATGGGACCAACCAGCAGGCTCAAAATCTGACGGTCGATGAAGGAGAAGGTGTAGGCGACGACGAGGACGGCGACCACGTACCAGGCATAAATTGGATTTGGATAGGGCTTTTCCCCTGGGATTGATGTACCTGGATGGTGCAGCGTTTCAGATACTTCCGCTGCGACTTCGGTCTCCGACATTCTTTCCTCCTCCTGATTTCCCCGAATCCGAGCTTAGCGACTTATGGAGAAAGGGCTAGGAAAAGTGGGGTTTTTTGTCGATCACAGGTCGGCGAGGTTTTGGCACGGGCTTTGCGAAGTTGATGGCGGGAAAAGGTGAGACATGACTTCGATACATATGCAAATAGCGGCGACGCCGCGAGAAGTGACCGGCGCGATTGCCCAGGCAAGCGATGCAACAGGGGTTGATTTCGACTATCTGATGCAGACGGCCATGCGCGAGTCGAGCCTGGAAAGCACAGCAAAAGCAAGGACTTCCAGTGCGGCGGGACTGTTTCAGTTCATCGATCAGACGTGGCTCAGCACAGTGAAACAAAATGGCGCGGAGCACGGACTGGGCACCTATGCCGATGCCATTGAGGTAGATGGTCGTGGTCGGCATTTTGTGGCTGACCCGGCAATGAAGCAGGAAATTCTTGCCGAGCGCTATAATCCGACAAGCGCTGCACTGATGGCAGGTGCGATGACCCGCGGTGCAGAACAGCGAATGGAGCGTGAGCTAGAGCGAGAAGTGAGTGACGGCGAGCTCTATATGTCTCATTTCCTCGGTACAGGTGGCGCGATTGATTTCATCCAGGCCACGGAAGTCGCACCAGGGCGCCCCGCAGCGGATCTCTTCCCCCGGGCGGCGAGCGCGAATAAATCCATTTTCTTTGATGGGGACGGTCGTGCGAAATCCATGCGCGAGGTCTACCGCAATCTCATCTCCCGTCACGATAGTGGCACTCAGGATGCAGCGCCGGCATTGCCAGGCGACTCTCTACCGGAACCGGTGCGACGTGCCCCAGGCGGTCCAGCGGTTCCGCCGCTTCAGGTTGCTACAGGCTATTCACGACCGGTGATGGAACTCAGCCCTATGGTTGTGAACATTCTAGCTTCGTTGGAAACGCCGGAGCGAGATGATGTCGCTGCCGATCGTCGCAAAGAACAGGCTTATGATGATCTTCGGCTGAGCGCGTCTGCGTCTTAAGCTTCGGCTACCGTTCCGGTTGCTCTCAACGCTTCCCATTCTTCATCCGTTACACCAGCGGCCTTCAGCACTTCTTCTGTGTGCTCGCCGAGGCCGGGAGCAGGCGCCTTCATGCCATCTTCTACGTCAGAGAACCTGATGGGACCTGCCGGTGACTTGAAGGCAGGTTTGCCATCCGGGCCGGCAATGTCGACAAAGCCACCGGCGGCATGTGCCTGCTCGTCTTCGATGACGTCTTTGGGATGTTGCATGGGTGACCAGATCTGGTCTTCTGCGTCCAGGCGCTCGCGCCAATAGTCCAGATCATGCTCACGGAAGGTCGCATCCATGATGTCGACAAGGGCTGCTGCATGAATGCGGCGGGCCTTCGGTGTCGCAAAACGCTCATCTTCAATCAGATCGGGATGTCCCAGTGCGCGGCAAACGCCGGCCCAGTCTTTCTGACCTTGTCGGGGAACCAATGCGATCCAGTAGTCATCCTTTGTCAGGAAGAAGTTGGACGTTGGGCTGATGGCTTCATGACGCGACTTCGACGTCGCAAGCTTGCCAAACATCAGCTGGATCGACATGTCCGATCCGCCTGTATAGATGCCGGTGCGCAGGAGGGAAGATTCAACGAGTTTTCCTTCGCCGGTTTTGCCGCGTTCAATGATGGCGGCCAGGATGCCTGCGACCGTTGCCATGGCGGTGGTGTGATCACCGTTTGCCATGCGGAGCGGGGCGGGTTCCTGTCCCTTCGGTGTTGCCATACGACCAATGCCGGATCGGGCATAGAAGGCAGCGACATCAAAGCCAGGTTTGTCACGGTCGGGACCTGTCAGCCCGTAGCCCGTGACGCTCGCATAGATGAGCTTTGGGTTGATGGCTTTCAAACTCTCATAATCAAGGCCGGAACGTTCCAGTCCGCCGGGACGGACATTGGTCAGGAAGACATCGGCGTCCGCTACCAGTTTCTTAAGCGCTGCTACGCCTTCCGGCTTGCTGGTGTCTAGCGCCACACCCTTTTTGCCGCGATTGTCGATGGTAAAGACCGGGTTCCCCTGCAGGCCTTCTGACCCGATGTTTGAGAGGAAGTGGCGCATCGGGCAGCCATGTAGCGGTTCGACCTTGACCACATCAGCACCCCAATCGGCCATAATGCCGCCTGCGCCGGGTGCTGCGATGTAAGTTGCCATTTCAATTACGCGAATGCCGTCGAGCATGAGAACCCCCGAATGCCGGCCATTATGGAACCGGATATGTTGTTTCTTGTTGCGGCGGATCATCCACACTTCCGCGATGCTGTCAAAATGGCCGGTTTTCGGGGATTTTACTTCTCGTGTTACGCTGGGGCATGGCTGATTTGAATGACCAGGAGCTGGCCGATTTCGCTGCGCGCTTGCGGGCCATGAAGGCTGAATTGGCGGAGGTTAAGGCGTCTTCTAAAGATGCGAGTGCGGTGGTTCAGCTCGATCAACAAAGTGTGGGGCGCCTCAGCCGAATGGATGCGCTACAAGCTCAAGCGATGGCTCAGGAGACGGACCGGCGCCGGATGCTGGATCTGCGGAAAATTGACGCGGCGCTTGCCCGTATCGATGAGGGTGAATTCGGGTATTGTGCTGCCTGCGGTGACGCTATAGAGCGGGGCCGGTTGGATTTGGATCCCGCTGCGGCGACTTGTGTTGCCCACGCGAAGTAGAGAGAAAAGGGTTCAAGGGTGAGTGTGAGCGACCAGAGTGTGGTGAAGAGCGGGTATGCTGATAGCGGACGGGCTCGCTTTCTAGCTTCGTTTATCGTTTGGCCTGGCTTGCTTGCCGCTGGTGTCACACTGACGGGGTGGGGCATGACGACAGAGTCGCCAGTGCTCGTTTTCAATATTGTGTATGTCAGCTTTGCTCTCTGTGTTGGTGTGTTTGAGCGGGTGATGCCTCATGAACGCGCCTGGCTCAAAGATGATAAGCAGACCTTTGCAAACCTCGCCCACACCCTTCTGAACAAGGGTCTTGTTCAGATTCTCGTAGTTGTTACGGCGACAGTCGGAATTGCCGGTGCCGTTCAGCCACCAGCAGGATCAACAGACGGGTTTTGGCCAGGTGACTGGCCGATGCTTGCTCAAGTGGTGTTAGGGTTGGTTGTTGCGGAGTTCGGGCTCTATTGGGCGCACCGGCTCGCCCATGAGATTCCCTATATCTGGCGTTTTCATGCGGTCCACCATTCCGTCACCCGCTTATGGTTCATCAATACCGGGCGCTTTCATTTTGTGGACTCTTTCTTCAGCATCATCTTGAGCCAGCCTTTGCTCTTCCTTATGGGTGCGCCGATGGAAGTCTTTTTGTGGGTCAGCGCCTTCACGGCCTTTATGGGCATTCTGACCCACTGCAATATTGAAACGCGCACCGGGCCGCTCAATTATGTGTTCAACACACCGGGCTTGCACCGCTGGCATCACTCTCTTGACCTGAATGAAGGCAATAAGAATTACGGCGAGAACCTGATGCTCTGGGATATTCTCTTCCGCACCTATTTTGACGCGGACCGCCGGCCCCCAGCCAAGATCGGGATCCATGGTCCTATGCCTGCTGGGTTTACAGAGCAGTTGGTCTTTCCATTTCGGACGCCGTCTAAGGACTGATCGCTCCGCAGAGCAGCCGCATAGGTAAACTTTTACGTTTTCCACAGGCCCAGAAATGACCTCAGAGCGCCTGTAGATATCAGGCGTGAGGGTCTGAAAAGGGCGAAAACCGCGTTTTTTGTGGTTTCCATTTTCTTTCACTCGATCGCCGTTTATGCACATCGCCTGAAGTCTTCGTTAACCCGCACTCGCTACATTGGTCAGAATGACCCAGATCTCCTGTTTTTGCAGGAGGGGAACAGGAGCGAGACACCCATGACCGATACCCCTGTTTTGAGTGCCTTCGATGTCGCCGCACTGGCCCGCGATCCGTCGCCCGAGGCTAGAGTAGAAGTTGGCACAAAAGTCGCCGAGCGTTTTGACAACGCATTGATCACGCACCGTGAGCGGGAATTGGCACACGAAATTCTGGCGCTTCTTGTGCAGGACACAGCACAGATGGTGCGGGAGAGTCTTGCGAAATCTCTGTGCTTGATGCCTGGCGCCCCAAAAGACATTCTTGAATCTCTGGCGGCTGATATTGATGAAGTCGCCCGGCCGGTGCTTGAAGCATCGCCGGTCTTCAGTGACGAGGCGCTGATCTCAATTGTAAATAGCGGATCACGGGCGAAGCAGATGTCGATCGCGAGCCGTCCGACTGTCTCGCCTGAACTATCTGACGCGCTCGTCTCAACTGACAATCGGGATGTGGTTCTGTGTCTCACCGGCAATGAGGGCGCAAGCTTTTGGGAAGGGACGCTTGTTGCTGTCGCTGACCGGTTTGGCGACGATGAGGCTATTGCCAAAAAACTTGTAAAACGGGCTGACCTGCCCGTCACCGTTGTCGAGCATTTGGTGACGGCCGTCTCCGATGAGCTTCGAGGCTATCTCATTAAGCGGCACGACATCAGCGAAGATGTTGCGGCCCAGGTCATTAAAGATAGCCGTGAGCGGACGACGGTTGATCTGGTTGATGGTATTGAGAGCAAGGATATTCCAAAGCTCGTTGAACAGCTCGCCACAACTGGTCGTATGACCTCTTCTCTGCTTTTGCGTGCGATGTGCCTTGGCGAAATGCGTTTTGCTGAGGCGATTTTTGTTCAGCTCACAGGTCTGCCTGAACCAAAAGTGTGGTCTCTGATGCACGACAAGGGCCCGCTGGGTCTGAAAGCGCTTTATGCACGGGCAAGGCTTCCTCAGGTTCTGTTTCCAGCCTTTCGGGCTGCCGTCGATATCTACCAGGAGATGGACTACACAGGCGCCGAAAGCGACCGGTACAATTTCCGCCTGCGCATGCTGGAACGCCTGCTGACCAGCTATGATGGTTTGGAAGGGGACGACCTGGACTTCCTGCTCGGTCGCATGTCGCGGATCTCTGACAAGCTGCATGTTGAAACACCCGGCGACGAAGTGAGTTTCGTCTAACGCTTCGCTACTGGCAATAGCTGACAAATAAGATAGTCTGCGCGCTCGACTTTCTTCGAGACGCGAGGCTTATGTAATGTCCCATTCCCGAACCGATGCCTTTATCTGTGACGCTGTCCGAACGCCTATTGGCCGGTATGGCGGCAGCCTAGCGACGGTCCGCCCAGACGATTTAGGAGCGGTTCCTTTGATGGCTCTCATGGAGCGTAACAGCAGCGTCAATTGGGAGAGGGTGGACGATGTTATCTTTGGCTGCGCCAATCAGGCAGGCGAAGATAATCGGAATGTCGCGCGCATGTCGTCGCTCCTGGCTGGTCTTCCGGTCAATGTGTCGGGCACCACGATCAATCGTCTTTGTGGATCGGGCATGGATGCAGTCGGTACCGCGTCACGAGCGATCAGAGCTGGCGAAGCAGATCTCATGATCGCAGGCGGTGTGGAGAGCATGTCGCGAGCCCCCTTCGTTGTTGCCAAGGGCGGAACTGCCTTTGCCCGTGATGTGACCATGTATGACACAACGATCGGATGGCGGTTTGTCAATCCGTTGATGGATAGTCAGTACGGTACGGATTCGATGCCAGAGACTGGCGAGAATGTCGCCGAAGATTTCCAGATCTCCAGGGAAGACCAGGACCGTTTTGCGCTTTCAAGCCAAAAGAAAGCGGGAGCAGCGATGGCCCGGGGCCGGTTTGAGAAAGAGACCGTGCCGGTCACGATTTCTACGCGGAAGGGGGAGACCGTTGTCGCGGTGGACGAGCATCCTCGCCCTGAAACAAATGCAGAAGGTCTTGCGAAACTCAGAGCACCGTTCCGCGAAGGAGGGTCTGTCACGGCCGGTAACGCCTCAGGCGTCAATGATGGAGCCTGTGCTTTGCTGTTGGCGTCACATGAAGGGGTGGAGCAGCATGGGCTGAAACCCCTTGCCCGTGTCGTGGGCATGGCGACAGCCGGCGTACCGCCTCGCGTTATGGGGATTGGTCCGGCGCCTGCGGTACGCAAGGTGCTTGAGCAAACGGGGCTCTCCCTTGAAGACATGGATGTGATTGAACTTAACGAGGCTTTTGCGTCTCAATCGCTCGCTGTCATGCGCGATCTAGGTCTTCCTGATGATGCGAGTCATGTTAATCCGAACGGGGGCGCTATTGCGCTTGGCCATCCGCTGGGCATGAGCGGCGCCCGTCTAGTAACGACGGCGGTTCACGAGCTACAGGAAACGGGTGGGCGCTATGCGCTCTGCACTATGTGTATTGGTGTCGGACAGGGCATCGCGACGATCATCGAGCGCGTCTAAGTCACCTTCAGGCGCTACCTAGGGGACGGCAACCTGAAACGTGTCGCCCTGTTTTTCAGCAGGCTTTGTATCTTGCGACAGGCGCTTGGAGTCGCCCTCGGCGATTTCTGTGCTGTCATTGTCTGGCAGAAGCAATAGATCCGGGTCTGCCAGATCTGCGCGTGCGCGGGCGATGGTGTCGGCACGAGGCGGGCGTTCGCCGCTCAATACCGGCATCAGCCAGTCTGAAGACCAGTTTTCCAATCCCTCCTGAGTGTCAGGATGTCGGAAGAAGGTGCCCTGTGCGGCACTGAACCCCATATCGGCAAGAGGCCTGATGGTTTCGATGTCCTCTACGCGCGTCGCTGTGACGGTGAGGCCGTTGGCGGCAGCGGCCTCCAATCTTTCTGCAATCAACCCTTTGCGGGACCGGCTCACGCTTCTGGCAAATTTGATCAGCGATGTGCCCCCGATTTTCAGTTCGGAAAAATACTCTGCACTAATCTTCTCAGGGGGAAGCAAATCTATTCCGGTGGTATCGAGCGCAATGGATATGCCGCGTTTTCTAAGCTCGGCAAGAGCGCTCAACCTGCGGTCAGGGTCTTCACTCAAAGCTGCTTCAGGAACATCAACCGAGATCGCATCTGATGGGATGGCGTATGCGGTAAACAGATTGCATATGTGATTTGGCAGGTATGGGTTGTCAACGTCTTCAGCGCTCAGGTTCACAGACACTGTCCAGTGTCGTTGCTGGGAGCGCCAAACGGATACAACACGGGCGGCTTCATGAAGCATCAAGTCGGTTAGATCCTGAAGGCGCCCTTCGGCGCCGGCAAAGCTCAAAAACTCGCCCGGCAACAAAGTACCGAATTCGGGATGATGCCAACGGATGAAACTTTCAACGCCCAAGGTCCGGCCATCGATCAGCGAGAGTTTCGGCTGAAACACAGCGGCGAAATGTCCCTGGATGAATGCTTGGTCGAGATCGTCAGCGGATAGGGGGGATGAGTTGTTATACATAGTCCAAAAACACCGAGATGAAGTCTTCTGTCAAAACCTGTCTGCACTCGCCGCACAGTCTACGAGTCGCACGTTAGGATGACGTCGCGTTCGCTTCGCGAATTTGACTAAATTTGTTTCAATGGTGCTTTAAGCGGTAGGGTCGTCAAAAAGTGGGGGTTGTTTTGAGCGAAAAAACTGCAAAACCGTTGATACCGGCGGCAACGATCATGCTGCTCAGGGATGGAGACCCAGGTCTCGAAGTGTTTATGGTCGTTCGCCATCATCAGATCGACTTTGCTTCCGGTGCTCTCGTCTTCCCAGGCGGTAAGCTGGATGAAGGGGATAAGGCGCCGGGTATTAGGAATCGCTGCGACGGCGCGGAGGGCGTCTCAGATGGTGAGCTTGCCATTCAAGTTGCCGCTATTCGCGAAGCATTTGAAGAATGCGGTGTGTTGCTCGCGCGGCCCAAAGGATCAACCTCCTTTGTGGATGGTAAGCGCCTTGAAGGCATGGAACCCTGGCGGGACAGGCTGCACAAAGGTGAAGTGCCGATAGCTGATTTTCTTGAGCAGGAAGACCTGCATCTAGCTTGTGATGCGCTGGTGCCCTTTGCGCATTGGATTACGCCTAAGATGATGCCCAAGAGATTTGACACCTATTTCTATCTCGCAGCCGCTCCAGATGATCATCTTGCTGTGCATGACGGACATGAGAGTGTCGATTCCGTATGGATTGAACCTGCGGCGGCCTTGAAAGATGCCGAAGAAAAGCGTCGGACCATCATCTTCCCAACACGGTTGAATGTCGAAAAGCTGGGACGCTCGTCAAATGTGGCAGCCGCTCTATCCACTGCACAATCAAGTCAGGTTGTCACAGTCGAACCGGTTGTTCGGGAAATTGATGGCGTGTCAAAACTCTGCATTCCTGCGGAGGCTGATTATTCCGTCGTTGAAGAGTCTATGGACCGGATCAATTGAGTTTCGCGTAGAGCGTGTTGACGGCTGCTTCCAACTCTGATGCCAGAGCTGCGGCCGTCGCGTTCGTCTCATCACGAACCTCATCACGTACAGCGGCCTTAATGGCACCTACATGGCTTTTGGTCAGCATGATCAGCTCTGCCGGGTCGACCTGTTGGCAGCCGAGCAGTTCGCAAAGCGATGTCGCGATGCGACCAACGATCGGATAGCCGAGTGTCGGTGCCTGACCCTTAAGGTCATGGGCGCGCCGAAACAGATCGTCTGTGCGTTCTGCGTCGGTAGGGGTTTCAAGCCATGCCGCGAGGGCCTTAGTAAGGTCCTCTGCTTCTTCCTGGATCCAGCCAGCGAATTCATCGCGCATGCTGTCGATGGCTTTTTCTGCGCGGGCGATCAGATCTTCGCGGGAAATACGTGCGGGCAAAAGTCTCTTAGGAGTGACTTTGCGACTTTGCGCAACCATGTCGAGATTCTCCGTGGTCCATGTCATTTCGCTCACCCGTGGACTCCCCAATCCTTTGTTATCTCAGTCATTTTAGATAGATCGGTTTAACAATCTGTTTACTGAGGGGGGCTTTTTGGTTGGATTTGTGAGGCTAACAAAGGGGCGACCATCAATACGAAGAGGATCCGGAGGATATGAAGTGTTGAGACATAGGCCGTGTTGACGCCCAAAGTCAGCGCGATGAGAGCCATTTCTGTCAAACCGCCAGGACTAAGTGCCAGCACCAGCGCTTCCATTGGATGGTCGAGGATCTCTGCCATGCTCAGACCAATCAAGGATGCGGCCATGATCATCAGGCTCGTGGTGACTGCGGCTAGCAGGATGGTCTTGCGGGCGCTCTCCCAGGTCTGGCCAGCAAATCGGCTGCCAATTGAGGTGCCCACAACAATTTGAGCAATGGCGATGAGTTCGAGCGGCGGGGCACTGGTTGTCCAGCCGGTGGCGTGGGCCACCGCACTCAACGCCATGGGACCGAGAAATGCAGGAGCGGGAAGCTTCATCGATCGGGCGGCATAGAGACCACCTATCGCGCAAGCCAACAGAATAAGACCGTCGGTGATGGGAAAAGAGGCGGTGCTCATAAGGTTCGACGGGAGTGTCGGGATCTCCAGCCCGAGAATGCCGCGAAAGTAAAAAGGAATAACGCTCACCACGATCAGGATCCTGGTCGCGTGGGCGAGGGCGATGGTTTTGGCATCGCCTCCCAGGTCGGTGCCCATCAATGTCATTTCGGTAAATCCGCCCGGCACGGCAGCAAAATAGGCCGTAACGCGGTCATAGCGTCCGAAATGTCGAAAGATGAGGTAGCCAGCCGCAGCGAATGCTGTCATGGCGACGACCATCAGCAGAACACTTGGTCCCCAGGCGGCGGCTTGTTGCACAATGTCGGGGGTAAATGCTGATCCCATCAACACGCCAAGCACAGCGACCATCAGGCTTACCGCGCCGGGGTAGATCTCCGTTTTAGCGCCGAAGAGCGCAAAGCATGTGGTTGCCGCCATCGCGCCCAGCATCCAGGCAAGGGGCGCGCCCAAAAGAGCGAAAACCGCGCCACCCAGTGATCCGGCTGCTAGCGCAACAGCGACATTTTTGGGCGAGAGTTTTATACCCTCTGCTTCTTCAATAAGAGGACCGTCAGACGTCAAGGAAGAAACTGTTCGCGCAGAATGCGTTCATCCAGGCTGTGGCCCTCGTCGAACATCATCAGCAGTTCGACGGATCGTTCCTCAGAGATATGGACGTCTGTGACATTACGAACTTCAGAGTGGTCAGCCACACAGCTCACCGGGCGCTTGCCTGCTTCGAGAATCTCAAAACGGACCTCTGCAGTATGGGGCAGAAGGGCGCCGCGCCAGCGGCGTGGCCGGAAGGCGCTTATGGGTGTGAGCGCCAGAAGCTCTGCGCCAATGGGCACGATCGGACCCTGGGCAGAGAAGTTATATGCGGTGCTGCCCGCGGGTGTGGCGACGAGCACACCGTCGCAGATCAGTTCGTCCATCCGCATCTTGCCGTCGATGTGGATCCGAATTTTTGCCGCCTGATAGGTTTCGCGCAAAAGGGAAACCTCGTTGATGGCAAGGGCTGACTGTTTGCTGCCGTCTGCGACCGTTGCTTCCATCCTCAAGGGGTGAAGCGTAGTGATCTCAGCTGCGTTTAGGCGTTCCGGTAGATCATTGTCCTGAAACTCGTTCATCAGGAAGCCCACAGATCCGCGGTTCATGCCGTAGATCGGGATACGTCGATCCATAAAGGTATGGAGTGTCTGCAGCATCAGGCCGTCCCCGCCCAACGCGACGATGACGTCTGCATCTTCCGTGTCAGCATTGCCGTAGCGATCACTCAGGTCTCTGAGGGCTGATTGTGCTTCTGGCACGTCTGTCGCCACAAAGGCAATTTTGCGGAACTTCATCCCCGGCTCCGTTTTCCACCTGATTCAGGTCAAGGCGTTAAATGTGGGGAGCACTATAACCTTTCAAGCGTTTTAGGTAACGGATTGAATTTATGAGCGATTCCTGAGGCCGTTACCGTCACACGCGCATGAGGCATTTCGTCATGCTGGTAAGATAGGCCTGCTATGCTAGAAGGGGCCATTGAAAGTTTGGGGGTTGTGATGGGACGCGATCTGCGGTCATCAACAGATGTAAAGCTGATGAACACCGGTAGCGGACGCTATATGGTGGCTACTGCCTTTGCGGTCTGGGCCCTCCTGTTGCAATCGTTTCTTCCTGTCGCAGGTGCCTTCGCGAGCGATAGCGGGAATAGCTTTCTTGTTGAGCTCTGCACCACTGCAGGTATTCAGACGATTGCCATTGATGGCGATAATGAGGTGCCAGAACGGCCTGCGCAGTCAAAGACTGGGGCGGGCTGTGATGTTTGTGTCGGATGCGGGTGCTCTAGAGGTGCTTCTGCGTGTGCCGGCATGGCATATGCGCCGAGAACGCCTTGGATAGTCGCTGCGTGGCCGTGGAGCCAGCAAAGTGAGACGGGCGCTGAAACCACATCTGGCTTTCGGTCGAGAGCACCACCCGCAGGGTAACTGTCAAAGCTTATCCGATTGGCGGCGCTCGCTCAGCGACCACCACATATCGGCCTCTAATCAGTTATCTCAGGAATCCTATTATGATACTCCGTACCGCGCGCCAGTTCGGCCGCTCGACGGCGGCTTTTGCATCATTCGCAGCTGCCCTTTCTCTTTCAGCTCCAGCCATCGCTCATGATGGCGTTGATCACGAGCCAGACGCTAACAATGCCTATGCCCACGCGCCTATCGGCGTCATGGGCGACCATTTGCACAAAGCCGGGGAGATTATGTTTTCCTATCGCTTCATGCATATGGACATGGAAGGCAACCGGATCGGAAACCGTTCGGTGAGCCCAGAGGAGATCGTGACAACCGTTCCAAACCGGTTTGCAGGCCCTCCAACACTTCGCGTTGTACCAACCGAAATGACAATGGACATGCATATGTTCGGTGCCATGTACGCGCCGACGGACGACATCACGTTGATGGTGATGGGCATGTACCTTGAAAAGGAAATGGATCATATCACGTTCCAGGGGATGGCTGGCACGACCCGTCTTGGCACGTTTACAACAAAGAGCTCAGGAATCGGTGACACCAAAGTGTCGGCTCTGGTCAGTCTGCACGATGAAGAGGGACACAAGCTGCACGCAAATCTGGGTGTGAGCATTCCGACCGGGTCGATCACAGAATCAGACACTGTTCTGACGCCCATGGGTACGCGCCCCACATTGCGGCTGCCTTACGCCATGCAGTTGGGCTCAGGCACGTTCGACCTGGAACCAGGTCTTACATATACCGGCACAGATGCAAACTGGGGGTGGGGCGCTCAATGGCGGTCAACCTTGCGGACTGGTACCAATGATGAAGGCTATACGCTTGGGAACAAGCATCAACTCACCGGCTGGGCGTCCTATCAGTTCCAGCCCTGGATCAGCCTATCTGGCCGATTGACGGCAAAGCATGAAGGCACGATTGAAGGCTTTGATCCTCGCATTACCGCGCCAGTTCAGACAGCTGACCCGGATAATTTTGGCGGCAAGCGGGTGGAAGCCTTTGTCGGCCTCAATCTCGCCGGGCAAACAGGCTTCCTTGAAGGGCATCGTCTGGCGCTTGAGGTCGGAGCTCCGATCTACGAGAACCTCAATGGCCCTCAGATGGAAACAGACCTCATAGTCACCATTGGCTGGCAGAAAGCGTTCTAAGAGCTGATCGAAGACAGCAGTCAGCCGCCGGTTAGTGACATGTGTCGGCCGACGGCTGGACCCTTGTGGTCCCGATCAATGATGAAGTCATGGCCCTTTGGTTTGCGGCCAATGGCTTCGTCAATTGCTTCTGAAAGGGCGGCCTGTCCGCCTTCTCGCAGTGCCGCCCGCAGGTCAGCATTGTCGTCCTGCCCGAGACACATATAGAGCTGCCCTGTACAGGTGAGACGCACCCGATTGCAGCTTTCACAGAAATTGTGGGTGAGCGGCGTGATGAAGCCCAGCTTGCCGCCGGTCTCTTCAATGCGCACATAGCGCGCCGGGCCACCTGTGCGTTCAGGAAGATCCGTCAGCGTCCACTGTTTCTCGAGATCTGAGCGCACCTTGGAGAGGGGAAGGTACTGATCGGTCCGATCCTCATCAATGTCCCCCATAGGCATGGTTTCAATGAGAGTGAGGTCGTGGCCGTTGCCATGTGCCCACTCGATCATCGAGGGGATTTCCGCTTCGTTCTCGTCTTTCAGCGCAACAGCATTGATCTTCACTTTCAGACCTGCGGCTTTCGCGGCTTCGATGCCGTCGAGAACCTGCGGCAAGCGTCCCCACCGTGTGATCTCAGCAAATTTCTCCGGGTTCAGCGTATCAACCGATACGTTGATGCGGCGGACGCCAGCAGCATAGAGATCATCGGCGAATTTGGTGAGTTGTGATCCGTTGGTGGTGAGTGTCAGCTCGTCCAGCTCACCGGACTTAACCTTTGCCCCCAGACGGTTGATCAAAACCATAATGTCTTTGCGGACTAAGGGTTCGCCGCCAGTGAGGCGCAGCTTGCGGACGCCCTTTTCAATGAAGGCCGTGCAGACCGATTCCAGTTCTTCGAGCGACAGCACGTCTTTCTTGGGAAGAAACGTCATATGCTCTGACATGCAGTAGACACAGCGGAAATCACACCGATCCGTGACGGACACACGCAGATAGGTCACGGCTCGACCAAAAGGGTCGATCATGGGTGGCTGCTTCTCAATGGTGTCGGTCTGGCTCATCAGGTCCCTCATGCAGCCCCTGAGAAAGTTTCTAGGGCTGGTCTCCGACAATATGGGGGCAAACAGGCACTTTGCCAGCGTATTTTGACAGGTTAGGCTTCAAGAAAAGGTCAGATGTGACCAAAAAGGTAAACAGGGGACGGCAGAATGGCTGAAAGCGGCGGCAAAGCATATGTGCTGAGCATTGATCAGGGCACCACGAGCACACGGGCTCTCCTGTTTGATGGTGCGGGGACACCGGTTCAAGTGGCGCAGAAAGAATTGCCGCAGATCTTTCCGAAGGATGGCTGGGTGGAACATGATGGCAAGCAGATCTGGGCGGACACGCTGGAGGTCTGTCGGGAGGTGCTGTCGAAGGTTCCGGCGGATGAGGTTGCTGCCATTGGGATCACCAATCAGCGGGAGACAAGCCTGATCTGGGACCGTGCGACCGGCGAGCCCCTCTATAACGCGATTGTCTGGCAGGACCGGCGGACGGCGGATCTTTGTGCGCGTCTCAAGAGTGAGGGCAAGGAATCGGTCGTTCAAGAGAAGACGGGCCTGTTGCTCGATCCCTATTTCTCAGGAACCAAACTTGCCTGGCTGCTCGACAATGTGGAGGGCGCGCGGGATCGCGCTACCAAGGGCGAGCTGTGCTTTGGGACGATTGATAGCTGGCTTGTCTATAACCTGACCGGTGGTGCGTCTCATGTGACGGATGCGACCAATGCGTCGCGCACGCTTCTCTTCAATATCGACAGTCAAGATTGGGATGATGAAATCCTCGGTTGGTTTGACATTCCGCGCTCCCTTTTGCCCGAGGTGAAAGACTGTTGTGCGGCATTTGGCGAGACGGCGGCTGGCCTGTTTGATGTGACGTTGCCGATCACGGGAATTGCGGGAGACCAGCAGGCGGCGACGGTCGGTCAGGCCTGTTTCCAGCCTGGCATGATGAAGTCGACTTACGGGACGGGGTGCTTTGCGTTGGTGAATACTGGCAGTGCTCATGTGCACTCGCAAAATCGTTTGCTCACCACTGTCGCGTATCGGATTGGCGGCGAGGTGACCTACGCCCTTGAGGGTTCCATTTTTATGGCGGGCGCGACCATCCAATGGTTGCGGGATGAGATGAAATTCATTTCATCAGCTGAAGAAAGTGAAGCGCTTGCCAAGCAGGCCAATCCAGACTCTCAGGCCATTGTTGTTCCGGCCTTTACCGGGCTTGGAGCACCTTACTGGGACCCGAACGCCCGCGGCGCGGTTCTCGGCATGACCCGGGATACCGGCGCGCCAGAGATTGTGCGGGCTGCTCTGGAGTCCGTTTCCTATCAGACGCGAGACCTAATGGACGCTATGGGCGCGGACATGGAAAGCGCGGGGCTTTCTGCGCCCAATGAGTTGCGGGTTGATGGGGGCATGGTGGCCAATGACTGGTTTGCTCAAAACCTGTCTGATCTATTGGGACGCCCCGTCGTTCGGCCTGTTGTGCAGGAAACTACCGCATTGGGCGCTGCCTATCTTGCCGGCATGCAGGTTGGCTTTTTCGGCGGCCAGGAAAGCGTTTCTGCGCAATGGCAGCAGGAAGCCCGCTTTGACGCAGTCATGGACGAAGTGTCGCGGGAAGGGCGATATGGGCGCTGGAAGGATGCAGTCGGCCGCATTTTGACGGTATAGTTTTCAGATCCGGCTTTCAGGAGGAATGGCGATGTCCGATCTAATCGAAAAGTTGCGGTCTGAATTGGGGGATGCAGGGGTTCTCACCGGCGCTGATGCTGAAGAAAAGGCACAAGGTGGCTGGAGCCATTTAGGCACGCCACTGGCTGTCGTCCGGCCTGCCTCAACAGAGGAAACCTCGAAAGCGTTGAAGCTTTGCCATGCAGCCGGTCAGGGCATTGTGGCCTGGGGCGGGAAGACCGGACTCGTGGAAGGCGGCAATGCGGAGGGCATGATCGCGCTCTCTATGGAACGCATGCACGCGGTTGAAGAGATCGACACTGTCAGCGGCACAATGACAGTACAGGCAGGTGCCGTTCTGGAAGCTGCTTGTGATGCTGTTGAGGCGAAAGGCTTTTTCTTTCCGCTTGATCTCGGCGCGCGCGGATCAGCCACCATTGGCGGCAACATTTCCACGAACGCAGGCGGCAACCGGGTGCTGCGCTACGGCATGATGCGGGAAATGGTGTTGGGCCTGGAGGTGGTTCTTGCCGACGGAACTGTCCTGTCGTCGATGAACCATATGCTCAAAAACAACGCCGGGTATGACCTCAAGCAAATGTTCATCGGGACTGAAGGCACGCTTGGGATTGTGACCCGTGCGGTGGTCCGCTTGCGCCCGGCGCCGTCAAGTCAGGATGTTGCCTTTGTCGGCGTGAGTGAGTTCGATGCTATGCCCCGTCTGCTTCGGCATATGGATGTGGCTCTTGGAGGCACGCTCTCGGCCTTTGAGGTCATGTGGGAGGATTTCTACAATCTGGTGACGCGAGAACCGGCACTCGGCAAACCGCCGCTTGCCAGCACGCATCCATATTACGTTCTGGTGGAATCGCTTGGCGGTCACCAGGAGGAAGATTCTGCCCGCTTTGAGGCGGCGCTTATGGCGGCGATGGAAGAGGGCATAGTCACGGACGCGGTGATTGCAAAAAACCAATCAGAGCGCGATGCCATGTGGGCGCTTCGAGATGATGTCGGGCAGGTGGCCCAAAACTGGCCGATCTTTACCTATGACGTCAGTCTCGGAATTTCTCACATGGAGAAATATGTCGCGACGGTAAAGGAGCGTCTGGCCGCCGAGTGGGACAGTCCGACTACAATGATCTTTGGGCATCTGGGTGACGGCAATCTCCATGTCATCGTTGGCGTCGGCGATGGCGAGCCAGAAGCACGGCGGCGTGTTGAGGAGATCGTCTATTCGCCGCTTCGTGATATTGGCGGTTCCGTGTCGGCTGAGCACGGCATTGGGCTCGAGAAGCGTCCCTATCTTGGGTGGTCGCGCACCCCAGAAGAGGTCGCCCTGATGCATACGCTCAAAGCAACGCTTGACCCCAAGGGCATCCTCAATCCCGGTAAGGTCTTGGAGCCAGGATTGAAGGTTGCTGCTGAATAGATCTTCTCGCTATTCCATTTCGTAGCGGATGGGAACAGACTTTGGTCCTGAGACAAATTCAGACGCTATCCACTTTGTGTCTCCTGCGATCTCGACACTCTTCAAAGCTGGAATGAGTGCTTCCCAAAGTGCCTTCATCTCAGCTCGTGCCACGTGCTGGCCGAGGCACACATGACCGCCATACCCAAATCCAACATGACGGTTGCGCTTGCGGTCCAGCCTAAATGTGAACGGATCATCGAACTCCGCTGCGTCTCTGTTGCCTGAGGGATAGGCAAGGTAGAGACGGTCACCTTTGCTGATCTCCTGACCCGAAAGTTCGCAATCTCTTGTTGCGTGCCTGACAAAATGTTTCACAGGAGTTGTCCAGCGGATGGTTTCCTCAACGAAGTTGGGTATGAGGGAGGCGTCGGCTTTGAGTTGCGCAAAGAGGTCGGGCTTTGAGGCCAAAAGCCACATTCCTGTTGCACTCGAGTGCGCGGTTGAGTCGTGCCCGGCGGTCGACAGTATGCCGAAATATGAAATTGCACGCCCATGGTCCATGGGGCTGTTTCCAATCTCGGCATTGGCAATGAGCGTTGCCAGATCGTCGCGTGGCGCGGCGCGGCGTTCTTCAATGAGCTTTGAGTAGTACTCATCGAGGCCGGCAAAGACAATTGTCCATGTCTGGGCTTGCTGCTCCGGATCGGTTGGATCGCTGCCTGGTCTGCGCAGGTCTTCATCAGCCCAGCTGAACAACCATTGGGTCAACTCCAGCATGCGCGGGTGATCCTTTTCGGGCACCCCAATAATATCCATCACTACTTTGAGCGGAAAAGCTGAAGAAATTTCGTGAGCGAAATCGATTTCACCTTTACTGCTATGAAGCTTTGTAAGCTCGGCGCTTGCGGTTAGCTGCATGGCAGACACCATGGCTTTCACCGCTGCGGGGCTGAGCGCATCAAACAGGACCTGGCGATGGGCCTTGTGTTCCTCGCCGTCAAGCTGAACCAAGGAACGGAAAAGATTGTAATCGCCTCCTGTGAAGGCTTTTATGAACTCTTCGCCTGCCCTGGGTGTTAGTGTGGCTGAGCGATCAGCGTTGTGAAACAGATCATTTTGTCGGCTGACGGCCATGATGTCCGCATGACGTGAGACGATCCAGTGTTTGTCGTATCCAGGTACATCTGCCTGACAAAGAGGATAGCTCTCACGAATGCGGGAGAAAATCTCGTCAATTGCTGACGGAGAGGCAAATGTGGACGGGTCGTAGACCGGCGCAATAAGCTCAGTAGGTATCAGAGTCAATTTTTCCCCCCAATTGCAGCAGATAGCTGATTGCCTGCCGTTTTGTTGTGAACCCTACGCGCCAATCCAGGTCGTTTCACGAGCTTTTTGATTGCATTTCTAGGTTTGACAGGCACCGGGCCCTGGCTCACTCTAGTGACAACAGTCTTTTTTGGAGGAGAAGCCCATGTCCGTTGCTGAAGACATGACCATTACATCTGTCCGCGACAAGGTGTCAGACGCCGAGTGGCAGGCCCGCGTCGATCTCGCCGCGACCTATCGGTTGGTTGCGCATTATGGTTGGTCGGATCTCATTTACACTCATATCTCGGCCCGCGTGCCAGATGCTGAAAATCAGTTCCTGATCAATCCTTATGGAATGACATTCGATGAAATCACTGCGTCGAGCCTGGTTAAGGTCGACCTTGAGGGCAACATTGTCATGGACACGCCCTATATGATCAACCCAGCTGGGTTTACGATCCACAGTGCGGTTCATGCTGAAGGTAAGGATGCACACGCAGTGATCCATACACACTCTGATGATGGGGTGGCGGTCTCTGCGCAGAAAGAGGGGCTTCTACCACTTTCTCAAACGGCGATGGTCGTCATGGCAGACCTTGCCTATCACGACTATGAAGGCATCGCGCTCAATCATGATGAGCGGGAGCGCTTGATTGCTGATCTCGGAGACAAACACTCCATGATCCTTCGCAACCATGGGCTTCTGACCTGTGGTGATACTTGCGCGGACGCGTTCCTGAGGCTCTTTTTCCTGGAACGCGCATGCACCATGCAGATCAAAGCTCTGTCGGGCGGTCGTGATTGTGTCCAGCCACCCTCGCAAGAAGCGATTGACACAGTTGCTGGCCAGGCACGCTTCCAGGATGCCAACGGAATTGGCAATTTGGCATGGCCTGCGCTGCTCAGAACCATCGATAGGGTTGATCCTTCCTATCGGGATTAACATGTAAGGATAGCGATGGCGGCTGCGGCGGTTTTTCCGGCGCGGCCCCGTTCGTGTTTATGCTTCCGGTCTCAAAGACCTACGCCTCCAGGAGAGCTTCCATATGAAATTTGGTGTTGGACAACCAATGACCCGGGTCGAAGACGACCGCCTGATCACCGGACATGGCCGTTACACAGATGATGTTTCGTTGCCGGACCAGGCCTATGCCGTGCTTGTGCGATCGCCCTACGCCCACGCAAAGCTGGGGGATATTGACACCACGGAGGCGAAGAGCGCTGAAGGCGTGCTCACCGTCTATACAATTGCAGACTTTGATGCCGCCGGGTATGACGAAGTGCCTAATGCAGCCTACGCCATGGTGAAGAACCGGGATGGGTCACCAATGTATAAGACCACACGGCCGATCCTTGCCCGTGATCGTGTGCGATTTGCTGGTGAACCGGTGGCGGTCGTGGTTGCAACGAGCGAAGCGCTTGCGCGGGACGCCGCTGAACTGGTGATGGTTGACTATGACGAACTTCCCGTGGTCGTGGACACTGAAGGGGCGGCTTCTCCAGACGCGCCTGTCATTTGGGAAGAGTGTGGCTCAAACGTTGTCTACGATTGGGAATGGGGTGATGAAGCCGCTGCCGAAGAGGCAAAGGCGAAGGCAGCCCATATCACCAAGGTTGAGTTGATCAATAACCGCATTGTCGTCAACGCAATGGAACCTCGGGCAGCACTCGGCGCCTACGATGCAGCAGAAGACAAGTACACACTTTATTCCGGGAGCCAGGGTGTTCATGGCATGCGCTCACGTGTTGCTGCCTGTGTGGGCCTTCCCGAAGAAAAGCTGCGGGTCGTCTCTGACGATGTTGGCGGCGGCTTTGGCATGAAGACTTTCGTCTATAACGAATATCCCATCGTTCTCTATGCAGCGAAACAGTTGGGCCGTCCGGTGAAGTGGACGGGGGACAGAAGTGAATCCTTCCTGTCGGATACGCAAGGCCGTGACCATGTCACCTCTGCCGAACTCGCACTTGATGCTGATGGCAAGATCCTTGGCGTGGATGTACGCACAACAGCCAATCTGGGTGCTTATCAAAGCCAGTTCGCGGCGTTTATTCCGACATTGGCACCGCGTGGCATGCATGCGGGCGTGTATCAGGTACCTGCTCTCTACAATCGGGTGAAAGCGGTGATGACGAACACGGTGCCGGTGGATGCCTATCGCGGGGCCGGGCGTCCTGAAGCGTCCTATGTGATTGAGCGCCTGATGGATGCGGCAGCACGTGAGTTGGGCATTGGGCCCGATGAGCTGCGTCGGCGGAACTTCATTCCCGCCGCGGAGATGCCGTACAAAAACAAACCGTCCTTGCCATTCGACTCTGGTGATTTTGACCGCAACCTGACAGATGCCTTAGCGAATTCAGACTTCGCTGACTTTGAGGCGCGTCGTTCCGCAGCCGCATCACGAGGTAAGCTCGCAGGTATTGGTCTTGCCTATTATGTGGAACGCACGGCTGCGGGCATGACCGAGTTTGCGCGGCTTGAGGTCGATAGCGAGAACGACATGGTTCATGTCTATACAGGCCAGCAGTCTAACGGACAGGGCCATGAGACGGTCTGGACGCAATATGTGTCGGGTCGACTTGGTGTCGATGTAGAGAAAATCAAAGTCCACGCAGGCGACAGTGAAGTGCTTGCTGGCGGGGCAGGGACCGGTGGCTCTAAAGCTGTTTACATGGCGACCGGAGCCCTTGGCGTTGCTTCTGATACGCTGATCGAAAAAGGCAGAGAGCTTGCGGCCAATGAGCTGGAAGCGGCCGTCATTGATGTTGAATTTCGCGGAAGCGACGGAGAACCTGTATTCGCTGTCGTGGGAACGGACAAGCGCATTGATCTATTCACGGTTGCGAAAATCGCTGAAGGCCAGGCCGATCTTGGCGAGTTCAGCGCTGATGGTGAGTATGACGAGGCGGGCAACTCCTATCCCAATGGAGCTCATATCTGCGAAGTGGAAGTTGATGCCGCCACAGGCGAGTTTGAGATCACCCGCTATACGGTGGTCGATGATTTCGGGACGGTGCTCAATCCGCTGATCGTTGCGGGCCAGGTGCATGGCGGCATTGTGCAGGGGCTTGGCCAGGCCATGGGAGAGCACGCGGTTTATGACGAAGAGAGCGGTCAGCTTCTCACTGGGTCGTTCCAGGATTACTGGATGCCGCGAGCTGACGACATGCCGATGTTCGATTTTTCCTACAATGAGATCCCGGCGGCCTCCAACGCCATGGGTGTTAAAGGAGCGGGCGAGGCAGGCACTGTCGGCGCGCCTGCTGCCTTCATTTCAGCGGTGATTGATGCTCTGAAGGGTCACGGAGTGACGCGGATCGATATGCCGGTCACCCCACAAAAACTTTGGCGTCTTATCCATTCAGGTGCCCGCCAAGCGGCGGAATAGGCCTACCATTTGAGCGATGAGTGGATTTCGCCCGCTTGTGCCTGAGCGATGGATTCTGCGAGCATCTCCGACTCCTGACACGCACCGCAGAGGTTGGTCAGCGTTTCCAACTGGGTTGCTGCTTTGTCGAGCTCGCCAGTCTGGACGTAGAGCTCGCCCAGATATTCATTGGCGGCAAGGTGGTCGGGGTCGAGCTCGAGAGCTTCTTCATAGAAGCCGAGGGCATCGCCATTATTCCCAAGCTTGCGATGTGCGAAACCCAGATAATTGAGTGCGTCGGCGTCCGCGCCGATGCCATTGTAAATGTCCATCAGCTTTGAGATTGCGCTTTCGTATCGATGTGCATGTATTTCAGTGACTGCGGCTTGCATGTCGTCGTCGAGCTGCTGGATTTCTCCGGGTGAGAGGCTGGCGGCTGCAAGCGATGCACCAGCTCCAAAAATGCTGATAAGGCCTGCAATCAGAGCAGCGCGGATGGTTGTTGATGATGTCATTGTTGATCCTCCCAGGGTTGAGGGAGCGTAACAGGGACTTTCGCGATGGGAAGTCGCCAATTCATCACGTTGATGTTACGGATGGATTGGAGGGCGTTTGAATCCTATGGAATCGTTGACGCAGCTGGGCTGCATGAGGGAGGGTGCAGCTGTTATTTTTTAATTGAGAGTTCTGTACCCGTCCATGATTGCTGTTGTTTCTCCCGCCAAAGCGCTGAACTTTGATCCATTGGAACTGCCTGTTCCCGTCAGCCATCCACGCTTGTTGGATGGTACGGCGGAAATCGGTGATGTCGCGAAGAAGCGGACACGCGCAGAGTTCAAGAAACTCATGAAACTGTCAGACGCTCTGGCCGACCTTACCTATGAGCGGTTTCAGGCTTTTGATGCCGCCGACCCGGTGGGTGGTGCTAAGCCTGCTGTTTTTGCCTATGCGGGCGACACCTATCGGGGCCTGGATATCTCGCGGTTCAGTGATGCGGATTTGGCTTATGCGCAAGACCATCTGCGTATTCTCTCCGGGCTCTATGGGCTGCTGAAGCCGATGGATCTCATCAAGGCGCACCGTCTTGAGATGGGGACGAAACTTAAAAACCCTCGTGGTCGGGACCTCTATGCTTTTTGGGGTAGCCAAATTGCCGAGCTTTTAAACGAGGATTGCGAGGCTTCCGGCGGCGCGCAGGCCGTGGTCAATTGCGCTTCGGTTGAATATTTCAAATCTGTTGATCAGTCCGTCTTAGGCCCTGAAGTCATCACACCTGTCTTCAAAGAGGAGGTCGCGGGTGTTGCGAAGATCGTTTCTTTTCATGCGAAGAAGGCGCGCGGCATGATGGCTGCCTATATGCTTCGCCACGAGATCGATCGTCCGGAGGGGCTGAAGGCGTTTGACGAAGAGGGCTATGTGTTCCGGCCCCAGCTTTCTGATGCGTCGACCTATGTCTTCACGCGCCTTCAGAGCTAGAAACTCACTTTCGTGAGTTGACAAAATGTCATATTCAGCGAACACTGCTGACATGACAAATAATCATGCACCCGAAGATGGCGATACCGCAACCCTAACCGCGGAAAAAGCGCCGGCACCCGCACCTTCGAAAAGACGGTTGGAAAGCCGTCGGCGTATTCTTGCGGCTGCACGCCAGCTCTTCGTTGAGCGGGGGTATCACGGCACGCGCCCCCAGGACATTTCCAAAGCAGCCGGCGTGGGGCACGGAACCTTCTATCTCCATTTTGCAGACAAGCTTGAGTGTTTTCTGGCCTTCGCCGAGGAGGCATCGGCCGAGTTGGAGAAGTTTGCTGAAGAAAATCACGCGGATGTGCATTCGCTGGAAGAGGGCATTCGAGAAGTGCTCAAGGCAGTATTTGAGTATTCTGAAGAAAACCCAGGCGTGCTGGCCGCTGCTCTTACCGACATTAACGTGCTTGCCGTGGATGAGACCGACAAGATGATGCCGGTCGACAGATGGGCGGAGCAATGGGCCGATACGATCCAAGAGTGGGCGGACAAAGGTGTGGTTGCACCGGACACGGACCCGATGTTTGCGGGACATGTGCTGGTGGGCATGATCCGGCAAGGGGGGGCCTATGCTTATCGGGCGGGCCTGGAACCGGAAGAAACCCTTGAAAAACTAACGCGCTCGATTGTGCGCTCGCTTACCACAACACCCTAATATCGATGTCGCTCGGGGGCCATTGAGTTGGCGAGCGGCTTCAGGAGGAAACAATGGACAAGCTTGTATACACACGCGATGAGTTGATGGCGGACCATCCTTACGCCAAAGAGCATCGTGAAGTGGGCTATTTGCTGCATGGTGGTTTTGACGATAAGGGCACCTATATCTCGCCAAAGACCTTGCATCGCTGGCCTGCGATTCACGCGTGGCAAAAGGCGCTCACAGATCATGGTTGGGACCTTGTTGAGGCAACGGGCGACCTCCTGCATCGTGGCAACTACCCAAACCTCGCTCAGCAAAAACTCCTTATTAATAACGGATATGGCGAGTCATTCTGGAATTCGCTCACCGTCACAGGGATCATTGAAGCACGGGGGCAGATCCTCTGCACTGTTGAGGCGCCTGACTATCAGGATGTCATTGTTGAGGATATTTCAGAGACGGCCACGGGCCATCTGAACAAGGGTCTGCTCTATGCACATGGTGCTGATGAAGGAGGCGATCCCGATAAGCCTGAATTTGGTGCCCATGACGCGATGTGGTTTGCGGCCCGTGATCTTGTGTTCGGAAAAGACGCTTACCCGCTTGTCGAACCACCCGAATCCATCGGGCGCCCAGATCAAGGGCGACTGATGCCGCAATTGCCGGAGGCACACGAAGGATTGCTCCTTCTCCTCATGAACGTATTGATGATTGAAGTGCGGGCGGAAGCCTTTTTTGCTCACTCAGTTGCTCTGATGCGTGATCGGGAGATCTTCAGCAATGTGGCAGAGGCTGATCAGGCGGCTACCATGGTCGAGCGTATCCGGATTGATGAGTCCGTACATGTGGGCTATCTGCAAACAGTCGTCTCAGAGATGCGCAGCTTTACCTTCAAGACCGTCGATGGCGGTACGATTGCAGGCAAAGACCTGATCGACCCTGTTTGGAAGAACATGGTGACCTGGCACGGGGAGACCCAGTTCGATCTCTCCAAAGAACAAAGTTACGAAAACATCAAAGAGCGTCTTCTTTCAAAAGAGAACGGGCAAAAACTGCTCGCCGAATTTGATGCGCTCGACACCTATAGCGAGAAAGCAGCTTAATGAAAAAAGTAGAAGGGCGTACAGCCTTCATCACCGGTGGCGCCAGCGGCATCGGTCTCTCCATGGCGCGGTCATTTGGCCGAGCCGGCATGAATATTGTCCTTGCTGATATTGATCCTGACGCCATTGAGACGGCTCTTGCAGATCTCCACCAACGACAGATCAAGGCAATCGGTGTCGAATGTGATGTTGTTTCTCGAGAGTCGATGCAGGAGGCCGCGAAAAAAGCGGTTGCTGAATTCGGGAAAGTCCATGTTGTCTGCAACAATGCAGGCGTCGGCGCGGGCGGTCCTATCGAGGAAGTTCGACCGAGCGATTGGGACTGGGTGATTGATGTAAACCTGAAAGGTGTCGTGATCGGCACAGAGGTGTTTACGCCGATTATGCGGGAGCAGGGCGAAGGTGGTCATTTCGTGAATACGGCATCAATGGCCGGCATGGTGTCGCCTCCTGGCATGGAGCCCTACAACGCAACAAAGTTTGCGGTTGTTGCCATGTCGGAAGGGTGGCGCGGCCAGCTGGAAGAGCATGGTATTGGCGTTTCTGTTCTGTGTCCTGGGTTTGTGAAAACCCGGATCCATGAATCTGGGCGGGCTCGCCAGGCGGAATATGGTGAGGCCGTTGAGGAGAACGAAGCTGTCGCAGCGGGTGCGGCGGAGTTCGTACTGAACGGACTGGACCCTGACCGGGTTGGCGAACGGGTCTTGGAAGCTATTCGGGAGAATGAGCTTTACGTCTTCACCCATCCAGATATGCGCCCAGCGGTAGAAATGCGATTTGCTGGGATCATGGAAGCCTTTGACCGGGCTGAGCAGAGCGATGCGCTTAAGGGGTCTGGCTATTCGTCCCCTCAGGACCTCACTGCGATTGGACGCCAGGAATAGGTCGACTGATTGTTCATAAATCTGTCGGGCTTTGATCCGGATCAAGGGCTGCGCACTGCGCGGCCCTTATCGTTTGTGGGTCGATAGCATTGGAGGTCGGACAGATGCAGACACTTCTTCGTTCAACAGTCTTAGCGGCTGGCATTGCCGCTTTGGCCGGGCCGGTATTGGCAGCAGGGAACGTCATCGCTTTCAAAAACGACTCTTGCGTTGCCATCCACCTTGAAGCAGAGGGCAATGATTCCTGCTTTGGGTATGGCGGCTGCCAAGTGCAGGTCGCGCCCTACCAGACAAAGCATGTCGAGCTGCGTCCTGGTGTTCGTCCCAAATGGGCACAGATTAATGTGACCGGTTCCTGTGCTGAAAAACAACTCACCCTGGCCGGACAGTGCGCGGTTGACCTGGAACAGGTCTTCCGGGGCAGCGGATATGTTTCGGGGGCCCGTCCAGGTGAAAGCCCTAGTGATCTTAGCCCGGCCTTTGAGGAAATTGTTGGACCCTTTGATCCAGGTGTCTCCTTTGCGACCGTGCGGTTGAGCGTCGGTATCTGTGAAGATGTGGATGGGCAGGACCGCTGTGACGTCCGGTGTGAGGTAGACTAGTTAAGAGCTAACCTGGCCTTACTTTGATCAACCAGACGATCAGCAAGACAAGAAGGCTAAGCGAGAGCGCGGCGCCTACCGGGTCCCAGAGTTCAAGCTTTGGAAAGAGGCCGACCCAGGCTTCCCATGCGAGTTCCGTGGCTTCGCGTATATCCCCCCATGCTTGGCGGGGTAGGTCTGTCCAATCGGCCAGCTGCACCGGTTGGGTGAGGTTTGCAGTGCTTTCGTCTCTCATAGACATTGGCTATGCCTCCATGGCTCCCCCCTTTCCCTCCATAGGTTTCTGGCACCAGCCTCCAGCCGGGGTGTTAAGGCTTTCTGAAAGAGCCAATTCAACAAAAATACGGGGATTTCGCGCTGTAGCGTTGGGGGGATTTGCTTTGGCACGGCTCCTGCGAAGGAGAGTGTGAACTAATCAACACGTCTCAGAATGAGACACTGCTTGCGACGGAGTTTTGAAATGAAACGCACACGTATGATGGTCTTTGGTGCTTTGTTTGCTGTTCTTGCCGGGGCAGGAGCCCTGACACTTACCGCGGAACCCGCCTATGCCTGTTCTGGCGGTGGCAATGGCGGTGGCAGCGGCTGGTCTTGGGATTGGTACTGGAGCTACTGATCTGGCGTCCGTGCGGTGGCCGTGATGCGCTAAGTGGGGGCTTGTGCGTCCAGCTAACCCGGACATCGGAGAGCCGGTCTCGTTCGCGAGGCCGGCTTTTTCGTTTGGGTACTGGTGGGGCGGTTAGAGACCCAGTACGGCTTTTGTCATGATGTTCCTCTGGATTTCGTTGGAGCCGGCATAGATCGTCGCTGCACGGTCATTGAGATATTGCGGTAGGGCTGTTGCCGCGAGAGTTGAGCCGATGGGAGCTGTGTTGGTTTCGAATGCTCTGGCTTCAGGTTGGTATGGTAAGCCGTAATAGCCAACGGCTTCGATCACCAGTTCCGTCACACGCTGGCGCATCTCTGTTCCTCGGACTTTGATCGCAGAGGAGATGGCGCCAACCGTTTCTCCGTTGTTCACCGCGGAGAAGATTTTCTGCTCAAAGCTCTCCATTACGGACAGATCAATCTCGGCTGCTGCAATTTTGCGGGCAAAATCGGCGTCATCCATGAGTGGTTGTGGACCGCCATTGCCTTCCTGTGCAGCAAAATTTTTCAGCAGTTCAATCCGCGTTTTCAGTCCGGGCGCATAGCTGCCACTCCGCTCGTGCTGCAGAAGATATTTCGCGACCGTCCACCCATCATTCTCTTCGCCCAATAGGCCGGCAACCGGCACGCGGACATTCTCGAAAAAGACCTGGTTGAATTCATGGTCGCCCGAAATCGATATCAAGGGTCTGATTTCGATCCCTGGCAGATCGATATCGAACAGCAGAAAGGTGATCCCTTGTTGCTGCTTACCACTATTGTCTGTCCGCACAAGGCAGAAGATCTTGTTCGACCATTGTGCGTGGGTTGTCCAGATTTTTGTACCATTGATGATGTAGTGATCGCCCTCGCGGACGGCCTTGCATTGCAGGGAGGCGAGGTCAGAGCCAGATCCAGGTTCTGAATATCCCTGTGCCCACCAATCGTCTCCGCTGCGGATCCGCGGCAGATATTGTGCTTTTTGTTCGTCTGTCCCAAAGGCAATGACCACCGGGCCGACCATCCGGGTGGCATTGGGTGTGATTGTCGGGGCTGAGGCGAGGATCAACTCGCGCTGGAAGATGGCGTGCTGTTCCAGGTTCCAGTTGGTTCCACCATGTTCTTCCGGCCAGGCGGGGACAGACCATCCTTGTTTGTGCAGAATGCGATGCCACTCCAGCGCGACTGGCTGATCGGCATAGATGCCCGCGCAAAGTTCGCCAGCGCGCTTAAGCTCCGGCGTCAGGTTTTCTGAGATGAACGTCCGAACTTCGTCGGTGAACTGGCCAAGATCGATCACTTTTTACCAAAGCCTCCGATGCGCTCTGCCATGTCGGGGCCGACTCCCTCACTCTGATAAATCTCATGGGCAAGGCCTGCCTCCAGCGACATACCATCTGTGTCACGCAGCAGCTTTTTGTTGGCCCGCAGCGAGAACCAGGAATTGGTGAGCATGTCGGCGCAAAAGGCGTCGGCCGAAGCTTCGAATTCGGCGTCTGGAAAGCAGATGTTGCAGAGGCCCATCTCTTCAGCCTCTCGGCCAGTGTAGGTCTTGGCCGTGAACATCATTTCTGCGGCCTTCACTTTGCCAACACGGCGGGGCAGGCGCTGGCTCATGCCCCAGACCGGCGTCAGCGCCCATTTGGCATGGGTATCGGCAAATTTTGCGTTCTCAGCGGCGAGGATGATGTCACCTGCAAGGGCAAGCTCCAATGCGCCAGTGTAGCAGTGACCGTGAACCGCGGTTATGACAGGCTGAGGCAGGTTTGCCAGGCGTTCGATGATGTGGGCCTGAAAGCTAGGTCTTGGGAGTTTTTCGCCCGCTTCAATGTCTTTCAGGTCATGACCCGCGGAGAAGCACTTTCCGCCGCCGCGCAGGACAACACAGCCGACAGTGTCTGTTTGCGTCTCCAGGGCAGCAATGTGAGCCTCTAGAGCCTGGAAGACCGCGACGTTGAGCGCATTTAGTTTGTCTGGTCGGTTGATGGTCAGAATTGCCACACCGTTTTTGTCGTCGCGTGTTACGAGATCGCTCACTGTTTGCTCCATGTTTCTTTGTTGCAGGGAGTCTATCCCGTTCGAGCAGGCAGACCAATTGCCATCCCGTTTCCCCAAGGGAATAGGGCGCTCGCCGCCTGATTTTGGGTGCTTCGATTGGGCCTGGCTGCTAGATTGCTCAAATTGAAATTCATCAACGAACAAAAAGATGGGGAGAGACCCTTGGACGTTAAAGACAAGATTATTGTGGTGACTGGCGCGGCCAGTGGCATTGGCGTCGCGCTGGTGAAGCGGTTCTATGCCGCCGGTGCGAAACACATTGTCTCGGTTGATATCAACCTTGATGGTGCGAAGGCGACAGCTGCTGAATATGGCGGCACCGCTATGCAGGCAGACGTCAGCAAAGAAGATGACATCAAAGCCGTCATCGATAGAACAGAAGCCGAGATTGGCCCTATTGATCTCTTTTGCTCCAATGCAGGCATTGGCGCTGGGCGTGACCTTGCTTCATCCAATGATGAGTGGACGCTATCGTGGGATGTTAATGTCATGTCCCATGTTTATGCGGCACGCCATTTGGCGCCAAAAATGGTTGAGCGGGGCGGCGGCTATTTTCTGAACACGGCGTCTGCTGCTGGATTGCTTAATCAGATCGGGTCTGTTGCCTATGGTGTGACGAAACACGCGGCGGTCGGGTTTGCGGAGTGGTTGGCCCTTACCTACAAGCATCAGGGTATTGGCGTGTCCGTGCTTTGTCCGCAGGCTGTCCGTACAGCGATGACGGCAAATGCGAGCGCCAGCACGCAAGCGGCTGCGACAGATGGCATGATGGAACCAGATGTCCTTGCTGAAGCAGTGATGGAAGGGCTGGAGAACAATACGTTCTGTATCCTTCCGCACAAGGAAGTGCTTGGCTATATGCGTCGCAAGACAGATGATTATGACCGCTGGATTGGCGGGATGAACAAGCTGCACCGGTCGCTCACCGGCGAATAGCGACAGCTGGTTTTGTAACGTTTCAACGGGAGGCCTCCAACGAGGCCTCCCGTTTTTTCGTTCAGATCAGTGAATTTTGAGTAATCACGCGAGTGCATGCGTCATATCTGGAAAAGCGCTGTGTGCGGCCCCTTTTTTTGTTCTGTAGATTCCATGGGACCCGCAGATTGGTGCTTCTTGTCCTCCCGTTGATCCAGATCATTAGTCAGTAAGCGGAAAAAATGCAGAGTGATTTGTGGTGGAATCGCGCGGGATATCCGTAGCGACGGCTCGAAATGAGGAGCCAATCGGGGGGGGGCGGCCAATGGCTGGCTATAGTTCTACTTTTTCTGCGAAACGGCTTTGGATCATTCTGACAGTTGGAATGGTCGTGATGTTTAGCATCTTACTATTACTGGGAAATGAGGTGTATCAGCAGGCGCCGCCTATTCCTGGGAGTGTTCAGTCTGCCTCCGGGGAGGTTCTCTATACCCGATCGAATATTGAACGTGGCCAAAATACCTGGCAGTCAATGGGCGGGATGCAGCAGGGGTCTATCTGGGGACATGGTGGTTATTTGGCGCCGGATTGGAGCGCGGACTGGTTGCACCGGGAAGCGAGCGCTTTCCTTGCGATTATTTCCGAGAGGGACAGCTACTCAGGTGCTTCTGCACCCCAGCAACAAGCCATGCATCAGGCAGTGCTCAGTGCTGAGATGCGTGACAACACCTATGATGCATCAAGCGACAGGATCATCGTTAGTAATGATCGAGCTCTAGCAATCCGTGAGGTCGAGGCACATTTTATCGCGCTATATGTCGGTAGCACCGATGCTGCATTAGATTTGCGGCGGCAATATGCTTTTTCATCTCTTGCTTTTTTGACGCCGGAGCAAGCTCGCGATGTCGCTGCGTTCTACTTCTGGACGGCCTGGGGGGCGACAACGAACCGTCCGGGATCGGATATTACGTATACCAGCAACTGGCCACATGAGCCCTTGGTTGACAATAAGCCGACACCGGGGAATTTCATGTGGAGCATGGGCTCTATCGTTTTGCTGCTGGCCGGTGTTGGTGCGATTGTTTGGTACTACGCACAACAATATGACAAATGGCGGGATGACATAGAGCCAGAAAGTGGCGTGGCTAAGGCAGACTTTTTTGATCGGTCCGTTGTGACGCCCTCAATGCGAGCGACCGCAAAATATTTCTGGCTGGTCTCAGCCCTATTCCTGGTGCAGGTGATGCTCGGAATTGTGACGGCACACTATGCGGTTGAGGGGCAGGGGATTTACGGTTTGCCGCTTGCGGAGTATTTCCCTTACGCGGTGACGCGCAGCTGGCATACCCAGCTGGCTGTTCTGTGGATTGCAACAGCCTGGCTGGCCACTGGACTTTACATTGCGCCACTTTTGGCGAAGCGCGATCCGAAGTTCCAAGTGTTTGGCGTCAATTTTCTGTTTTTGAGCTTGTTGGTGATCGTGGTCGGTGGATTTGCCGGGCAGTGGGCCGCCGTTCATCGCTTTTTCACGGACCTAATGGCGAATTTCTGGTTCGGTCATCAGGGGTATGAGTATGTCGACCTTGGACGGTTTTGGCAGATCTATCTTGTTGTTGGGCTGTTCTTATGGGTCGGGCTGGTCTTGCGGGCTTTGATGCCTGTCCTGAAGGCGGGCGAGAACCGCTCCTTGCTGACGCTTGTCGTGGTGGCTGCAGTCTTTATTGGGATCTTCTACTCAGCGGGTCTGATGTGGGGTCAGAACACCCATCTGGTTGTTGCGGAATATTGGCGCTGGTGGGTCGTGCATCTGTGGGTTGAGGGCATTTTCGAGGTGTTTGCTACTGCCATCATTTCGCTTCTGTTTGTGCAAATGGGGTTGGTCCGGGCATCGACGGCGACAGTGATGGTCTTGTTCGCGACGATCATCTTCCTCTTTGGGGGCGTGTTGGGCACGTTCCATCACCTCTATTTTACGGGAACACCCATCTCCGTGATGGCCGTTGGCGCGACTTTTTCTGCGTTGGAGGTCGTTCCCTTGCTTGTGGTGGGTTTTGAGGCTTACAGCCACAGAAGGATGGAAAACACTGACTCCTGGCAGAAGAATTATCATTGGCCCTTTATGTTCTTTAGCGCCGTCTTGTTCTGGAACTTTGTCGGGGCAGGCGTCTTCGGCTTCCTGATCAATCCACCTATTGCGCTTTATTACATGCAAGGTTTGAACACGACCGCCAATCATGGGCATGCAGCACTCTTCGGTGTCTATGGGATGCTGGGTCTCGGTTTGATGCTCTATTGTCTGCGCGGACTGACCGATGTTCGACAATGGGACCAGAAGCTGCTCAGCATTACGTTTTGGACCCTTAACATCGGGCTCGCGATGATGACATTCCTGTCGCTGCTGCCTCAGGGCATATGGCAAACCTATGCGAGCGTGAACCAGGGATATGCTTATGCGCGGTCAGCGGAGTTTGTGCAGAGCGATCTTATGCATACGTTCGTTTGGATGCGTGTGCCTGGCGACGTTGTTCTGAGTGTCGGAGTCGTGACATTTGCGCTCTTTATGTACAAAGCCTTTGCGGCGGGTCGAGCGGAAACACAGGTTGCAATCGCAGACTGAGATATGCACTGAGCTTAGGTGGCACGCGGGAAGCCTTCAGTCAGGCTTCCCGTTTTCTTTTTGAGTTGCTTAGCGCGGTGGCATTCGGATCGCGCCGTCGAGACGCAGTGCCTGGCCATTGAAATAGCTGTTCCGGACCAATTCCATAACGAGGCTTCCAAATTCCTCTGGCTTGCCGAGGCGTTTTGGGAAGGGGACGGAAGCAGCAAGTGTGTTCAGCACTTTGGGAGGCGCACCCAGCATAGGTGGCGTTGCAAAAATCCCCGGCATGATGGAATTCACGCGGATGCCTAGATCCATGAGGTCACGGGCCATGGGGAGCACCAGGCCATTCACGCCTGCCTTACCGGAACCGTAGCCAATCTGTCCGACCTGGGCATCCTGAGCGGCGGCTGAGGAGGTGAGGGTGATGACACCGCGCTCACCGTCTTCCAATGGCTCGAGGGCTGCCATGCCCAAGGCAGACAGGGATGCAATACGGTAGCTCGCAACGAGTATCCCTTTGATTGAGAATTCATAATTCTCTGTTGGATAACGGGTGAGCTCACCTGTTTCTCTGTTGCGGCCTACGGTTTTCATGCGGCCACGGGAAATCTGCGCGCAATGAACGCAGATGCGTTCCTGACCGTTGGCGGTGCGTGCTTCTTCAAACCCGGCGATGACATTATCTTCGTCTGTGATGTCGACCTTACAGAAGAGGGCACCGATGTCGGCGGCGACTTCCTTGCCCTTCTCCTCATTCACATCAAAGATCGCGACCTTGATGCCTGCTGCTCTAAGTGCTGTGGCGCTGGCCTGTCCTAAGCCCGAAGCGCCGCCGGTTACAACAGCGGCTGTGTTTTCGTCGAATTGCATATTTGAACTCCTCCATGTTTTGGAGAAGTGTAGCGGCAAACGGCGGCGATTGGGCGCGCATGGAGCCCCCCAGTGCCAGTGTTTTTTGTCAATTTCTCTGTTGACGTAGGGTCGACTGTGCCGTGTCCCTTATTTCTTCATGAATGCCTCGAAGGCATCTGCATAGTCTGGATGCCACCTGGAAAGAGCCGGGCGGTTTTTGATCAGATCATCCGCATTCCATTGGATGCGTCGTTCGTCCATTTCACGGGTGACGTCATTGTCGGGGCAAAGAATATAGAAGTCATTGCTCTCCAAGCTTTTCAGCATGAAGTCGACCACTTGCTCTGACGTCCAGGCCGCGTCTGGTTTCTCGGGCAGAAATTGAGAGATCATGCCCGTATAGGTGAAACCTGGTACCAGAAGGTGGGCCGTGAGTTGGCAGCCTTCAATCTGCCGCAGCTCATGGGAGAGGCTTTCCGTGAAGGCGATGACACCTGCTTTCGAAAGATTATAGGCCGCATTGCCTGGCGGACGGGTTATGCCTTGTTTGGAGCCCGTATTGATCACCAGACCCGGGTTTCCCGCGTCGAGCATGCCGGGGACAAAAGCCTGAACGCCATGAATGACGCCCCAGAGATTGACGTCCAAAAGCTTCTTCCACCCTTCCGTATGCTCCCAGGGCTTACCTGGGTTCATACCGGCACCGGCATTGTTCATAAGCACAGAAATGTCGCCAAAAGCCTCTTTTGCCGTCTTCGCGAGAGCGTTGACCTCAGATGCCTTGCTCACATCGCAGGCACTCGCCAGCGTTTTGGCTCCCTCGGCTGCTGCTGCCTGGAGAGCTTCTTCTGCGACTTTAAGCTGCTCTGCATCCCGGTCGGCGATGAGTACATTCATCCCTATAGAGGAAAAATGGAGACCGGCCGCCAGGCCGATGCCGTTGGCGCCGCCTGTGATGACGGCAGTGCTGCCGGCTTGGAGGGCAGGGTGTGAGGCAGTTCTTGTCATGCTTGTTCCCACATTTGCTGAAGTTGACTTCGTAATACTATCGGTTGCCGTGACGAACGCCACCAGATCTGGGTGGACTCGCGTGCCGCGATGGATACTTGCAGGTAGGGTTTGGAATGGGGATCTGGTGCCGGCTGAGAGACTCGAACTCCCGACCCCCTGATTACAAATCAGGTGCTCTACCAACTGAGCTAAGCCGGCCCTTTAGATTCGGCGCAAACATACTGGCGGTCTTCCCCCTCCGCAAGTGGTCAGTTCCCAAAATCGTGAAATCCTGATTCGGAATTTGCCAAAGTGCAATTAGGAATTTCCTAGAACGTTAGGTTTAGGGTCGCGATCGGTCTCAATTTGGATATTGGTGGGAGATAAACCAGATGAGCGCAACCGGGCGATTCACCCTGTCTTCATTGCGGGTTTCTCAAAAGATTTTTGGGGTATTGGGCTTTTTGGTCCTTTGCTTCACGGCAACCATTTTGGTGACGCTATGGCGGATGAATTCAATCACGGCGGAGATTGAAGAGATTGCCGATCGACAAATGCCGCTGACAGAAGTCGTGACGCAGGTCTCTCTCAATCAATTGGAGCAGGCCATTTATTTTGAGCGGATTTTGCGCCTAGGTTATTCATCGTCCGGTGTTGCTTCGCGGGCTGTTTTAGATCCGCTTGTCGCGGCCTTTGAAAAAGACGGGACATTCGTCAATGAAAAGGTCGTTGTGGCGGAAGACATCGTCGCGCAGGCCATCACCGCCACAACTCTGCCGACAACCGGGCAACGGTACGAAGCTATTCTTGCATCGCTGAAGCATTTCGAGGCGGGTCACAAGGTTTATGAAGAGCATGCGCGTGAGTTGATCGGCGCAGTTCGTCGCGGTGATACAAACCTGCTTGAGCGCAAAATTCCGGGTGTGATTGAGGAAGAAGAGAAACTTGATCACGAAATTGCGGAGATTTTGCTTGAGATCGAGCATCTGACAGCCGACTCGTTGAATGTTGTGAAAGAGCATGAAGTCTCCGCTGTTTGGACAGTGGTCTTTATGGCGATAGCTGCCATCGCGGTTGGAGGCACGGTTTCTTTCTTGATCGTTCGTGGCATTGTCGGGCCGCTCCATAAGGTCGTTGACGCGCTGACGGCGCTTGCAGGCGGCGATACGGTCCAGCATGTAGAGGTCGTGGGTGAGGATGAAATTGCCCAAACCGCGCGGGCCTATGGTGTTTTGCGCAAAACGACAGAAGAGGCTCAGGAGCTTGCGGCGCGTCAGAAAATGTTAGACGAAGCTGAAAACGAAAGACGTCAGCGCATTGACCGCCTAACACAAGAGTTTGATCGCTCTGTGGCCTCTGTCTTGAGCGCCATGGAAGACGCGACAGGCACTTTAGAGACCACCTCCAAGGATATGTCCGCTGCTGCCCATGAGGGTAAATCTCAGACGGCAACAGTGTCTGCGGCGACAGAGGAAACCAGCACCAATGTGCAGGTGGTGGCTTCGGCAGCGGAAGAAATGTCTGCGTCAATCTCTGAGGTGTCCAACACAATAGCGAAGACAGCACAGGTTACGCAGCAGGCAGTATCTGAAGCGGAGCGCACCAATCGGTCAGTGACAAGCCTCGCAGAAGCTGCGTCAAAGATTGGTGATGTGGTTGATCTTATCAGCGATATTGCCGATCAGACGAACCTGCTCGCTCTGAATGCGACGATCGAGGCGGCCCGTGCTGGCGAAGCTGGTAAGGGTTTCGCCGTTGTGGCGTCTGAAGTGAAGGAGCTTGCTACCCAAACTGCCAAGGCGACGAGTGAAATCACAACTCAGATCTCTGACATTCAAACTGTTACAGGGGACTCTGTTGCTGCGATCTCAGGCATCACAAAGACCATTGGCGAAATTGATGACTATTCGTCCATGGTTTCGTCATCGATTGAAGAGCAGATGACGGCGACCCATGAAATCAGTGGGAGTGTTCAACAGGCAGCCATGGGCACACAGGAACTCTCACAGTCGATGGTCGGCGTGCAGAAGACGGCTGAGATATCAGGCGACGCAGCTAACCGCGTTGATGGTGCCGTCGGAGACCTGTCCAGACAGGCAGATGCTTTGAAGCACCATGTGGATCAGTTTTTGGAGAATGTGCGGACCGCGTGAGGTAGCACACCATCTGCTTCAAGGATGCAACGCTCGGCGATAGGGGGTTGATACCCAATCGCCGGGCGTTTTTTTGTCCGTTCCTTCGCACTGAGGATGGCACTACGGAGCCCACAAATACCCCTAATAATGTTGGTCTTTTTGCTCCTTTTACCTAATTGGAATTAGGGTTTTTGTAGAAATTTTTATCTAAACTTCTTTCCACCGGGACATGCATGAATTTTTGGTGGTCACAAAATTTTTGGGTGGAAAAATGAATAGGCTTCTCTTCGGCGGGCGCTTGAGCCTTGCTAAGCTGATGGTCTCGCAAAAGATCTACGGTGTTCTTGGTTTTCTCATTTTCTGTTTCATAGCGACAAGCGCTGTCACCTTATGGCAGATGGCGTCCATCACGGCAGAGATTGAAGAGATTTCTGACCAGCAGATGCCGCTGACCGAGGTGACAACAAAAGTGTCGCTCGCTCAGCTGGAGCAGGCGGTTTATTTTGAGCGCATTCTGGCGCTCTCTTATTCATCGGCCGGGCGCCCTTTGCGCTCTGAGCTCGATCCGCTGGTTGAACGATTTAAGCATGACGGAAAAATAGTCGCTGAAAAGATCGTCGTGGCTGAAAAGATTGCGGAAGAGGCTGCGCAGGCAACGCGCCTCCCGGCAACTGAAGAGCGTTATCGCGCGATCCTTGCCTCGTTAAAGCATTTTGATGAGGGCCATGTTGTCTACCAGCAGCATGCCGATGAGCTGATAGCCAAGATCCAGCGTGGCGAAATGGCGGGGATCAAGGAATTGGCTCACACCGTTCATGCTGAAGAAGATGCACTTGATCGTGAGATCGCAGAAATCCTCATTGAGATTGAACATCTCACGGTCGAGTCACTGGAGATTGTGAAAGAGCACGAAGTTGCTGCCGTCTGGATGGTCATCCTTATGACGCTAGCCGCCGTTGTGATCGGTGGTTCGATTTCTTTCATGGTCGTTCGCGGCATTGTGCAGCCTCTGAAAAATGTTGTGGCCGCATTGGGACGCCTGTCTGACGGAGATACGAGCCGAGAGGTGTCTGTCGACAGCAAAGATGAAATCGGTCAGACAGCGAAAGCCTATGGTGTTTTGCGCCAAGTGACCGTTGATGCACGGGTTGCCGATGAGAAGCACCAAAACGAGCTGGCCGCCGTCGAAGCCCGCCGCAAAGAGGATGTTGCTCGTCTCACAAATGAGTTCGATGAATCGGTCGCGTCTGTCATTGGGGCGCTAGGAGACTCTGTGTCGACCCTTGGCGTAACGTCCAAAGAAATGACGGAAGCGGCCCATTCCACAAAATCACAAACTGTGGCTGTGTCTGCAGCAACAGAGGAAACGAGTACGAATGTGCAGGTGGTCGCCTCTGCCGCAGAAGAAATGTCAGCGTCTATTGCCGAAGTGTCCAACACAATCGCGAAGACGGCCGAAGTCACACAGAAAGCTGTCGTAGACGCAGAGAGTACGACCCAATCGGTCACCAGTCTCGCAGAAGCCGCCGCCAAGATTGGTGACGTGGTTGATCTCATTAGTGACATTGCTGATCAGACAAACCTGCTGGCGCTAAACGCTACGATTGAGGCTGCGCGCGCTGGTGAAGCTGGAAAAGGCTTCGCAGTTGTGGCCTCTGAGGTTAAGGGGCTCGCCAACCAGACGGCCAAGGCGACAGGTGAAATCACTACACAGATTTCCGAGATCCAATCTGTGACCGCGCAGTCGGTCGCCGCGATTTCTGAAATCACCAAGACGATTACCGAAATCGACTCCTATTCAAACATCGTGGCCACCGCGATTGAAGAACAGAAAAACGCCACGCACGAAATCAGTGGGAGCGTTCAACAGGCCGCCCAGGGGACGCAGGAATTGTCCCAGTCGATGACCGGGGTTCAAAAGAGTACCGAAATCTCCGGTGAGGCGGCTGTGCGCGTTGATGGGGCTGTTGATCACCTCACGCAACAAGCGGATGCTCTCCGAAGCCATGTGGATGATTTCCTTGCAGGGCTCAAGTCTGCCTAATCTGCAAGGGTTAGGAGCGAATTGGTGATCGGCGTGTGAGGTTAGCCCCACATGCCGATGATCGCGCCCATCAGCGGCATCGTAATAATGAAGTTGCCATTGTTGATGAGGGCGGTGCGATAGCTCTTGCGGTCGAAAATCACTTCGATCCAGTTGGTGGGCATGACAAATCCCAGCCAGACGAGCAGACCGAGCAGGGCGCCACCGCCAGCGGTCGCCACGCCGAGGCCTGATGCCAGGATTGCAATGATGGTTGCATTGAGCGCTGCAGGAACAATGGCGAGCGCCATGGCGCCGCCGCCGCCTTCCATTTCTTCCTGGCTTCGGCCGGTCGACTCCAGCCAGGCTTTACCAGCCGCTAGGGGGGAGTACCAGATCGCGCCGACAGCCATATTGGCAATAATGGCGCCTAAGACCGCCAGCCAGTTGATAGCTTCGAGTGAAATGGACATGACAGGTTCCTCCCCAAAACCGATGATTTTCGGTCTCGATATTTAATCGACTGATTAATAATGTCAATTGACCTGGCGGGGCGTTGCTGGCGATGGCGGGTGATGTGATAGTCGTGGGGGACGCATCGCCGAGGGGGAGGCATGGCTGAGAGGGTAGTTCGGGTTGGGCTTCTTGGGGCATCGCAGATCGCACCATTGGCGATCATCGCGCCGGCCGCCAAGCGAGATGATGTCGAGGTGGTCTCTGTCGCTGCCCGCGACCAGGAGCGCGCGGCCGGCTTTGCTGCGGAGCACGGAATAGCGCGAGTTGCTTCAACCTATGAGGAGCTTGTCTCAGATCCAGAAATTGACCTTATTTACAATGGCTTACCACCGGTTTCTCATGCACCACTTAGTGTTGCGGCTCTGAAAGCAGGGCGGCATGTTCTCTGCGAGAAACCTTTCGCCATGAACGCTTCAGAAGCGCGGCACATGGTTGAGGTGGCGCTGCAGACCGGGCGGCTTTGTGTGGAGGGGTTCCATTATTTCTACCATCCGCTTTTTGTCCGGGTTTTGGAGATTGTCCGGTCTGGGAAGTTAGGACCGTTGGTTGCCATGAGTGCTGCCTTTGACGTCGAGATTCCCGATGTTGCCGGGAACATCCGACATGACCTGGCGCTGGGCGGCGGCGCCTTGATGGATCTTGGGTGTTATCCGCTTCATATGCTTCGGCACATTGCCGGCTCAGAACCGCAGGTTTTGAGCGCGAGCGCCAAAGTGGGGCGACCTGGTATCGATCTGTCGATGGATGCGGAGCTGCAGTTCAGCGGCATTCCGGCGCGGATCTCCTGCGATATGAGCACGGGGGTTGCCATTCGGGCGGAATTTGAGGTGATCGGACAAAAAGGCCGTCTTCACGTCAACAATCCCATCCATCCCTATCTTGGCCATCAATTGAGCCTGGTCGTGGATGGTGATGAAAGGACGGAACAGGTGGAGGGTCAGTCGACCTTCGATCATCAGTTGGACTCGGTGGTGCAGGCGATTAGAGGCGGACCCGCGCCACATACTGGCGGGGCAGACGCTGTCGCCAATATGGAAGCAATTGACGCGATCTACACCGCCGCCGGCCTCAGCCCGCGCGGCGTTTGACGGCTTTTAGCTCTCTTTTCGCGCCAGTTCATAGAAGGCGACAGCTGCTGCATTTGAGACATTGAGGCTGCGCATCGGGCCGGAGGCGGGGAGTTTTGCCAGCCAATCACACTTTTCGCGGGTCAGGCGCCGCAAGCCCGCTCCTTCAGCTCCGAGCACCAACGCAACCTTGCCGCTGGTGTCGATGGTGCTTAGTTCATGGTCTGAATCCCCGTCTAAGCCAATTATTGTAAACCCCTGTTTTATAAGGCTTTCAATCGCTCTTGAGAGGTTGCTCACACGGCAAATCGAGACATGTTCGAGGGCGCCTGATGCCGATTTTGCGAGCACCCCAGACTGGGGTGGGCTGTTCCGGTCTGTCATCACGAGCCCCGAAATTCCGAAGACGGCTGCAGATCGGAGGATGGCGCCGACATTGTGAGGATCGGTCACCTGGTCGAGCAGGGCGAGGCGGGTCGCTCCCTCCATTACCTGGTCGAGGTCCGGCTCGTGGAGCGGATTGGTTTTAAGGGCAATGCCCTGGTGAACCGCTCCGGGGGGCAACATGTCAGAAATTTCCCCGGTTTCCGCAAGGATTGGGTTGATTCGTGTGATCTGGCCGCCGACCTCGAGCTCTTTGGCGACAGAAGACGTGCAGACGAGTTGAGATATCTTCCGCTTTTCGTTTGCAAGAGCTTCGGTGACCGCATGGAGGCCGTAGAGATAGGCGCTGCCGGTATCGGGCTTTTGCCCATCCGACGGCGCTGGCCGCCGTTTTCCGCGGTTTTTCTTGGTTTTCTCTTGAGAATTGGCGGCCGAATGAGGGCGAGGTTGCTTGCGCTTGGTCATGTCCGACCTTATATTCCGCATCTACAGGCTTACGCAATGAACAGCCTCCACAGTGCCGCCAGCTTCTTTCAAGCGAAATAGCGGTGACGCTGCGGGGGCTTGCACGTTTTTTCGGGTGATTTTTAGTTGACAGGCTAAGGGCGGACGCACATAAACCCGATCAATATTCGGTCGGGTCTCTGTGCCGCGAAGCCACTGCGTTTAATAAGGAATTTGTATTCGGTTTTGGAGGGATGCCCGAGCGGTTAAAGGGGACGGACTGTAAATCCGTTGGCTATGCCTACGTTGGTTCAAATCCAACTCCCTCCACCATCGACTTAGAAACGAAGACTTTAAAGGCGAATTTCGACGGAAAGAGGCGGGTGTAGCTCAATGGTAGAGCAGTAGCCTTCCAAGCTGATGACGAGGGTTCGATTCCCTTCACCCGCTCCAGCTATTGGGGCACCAAGGCGCACGGGTCGAGTTGATGACCTGAGGTAGTAAGAAGAGAGCAAGCGACATGATCGACTTGCTCGCAGTGTTTAGGCCGGGGCGGCAAGAGGCCGGACCCCATATAGATGAAGGTTAGAAGAGGCCATGGCCAAAGAGAAATTCGAGCGTAATAAGCCACACTGTAACATTGGCACGATTGGTCACGTTGACCACGGTAGACAGACCCTGACGGGGGCGATTACGAAAGTGCTAGCTGAAACTGGTGGGGCAGATTTTTCTGATTTTGCAATTATCGACAAAGCGCCAATAGAAAGCGCGGGGGTAAT
>JAAWWE010000002.1 GCA_021404525.1 Rhodobiaceae bacterium | reverse complement strand
GTTCGTGGCCGTGATGGTGGTCGCCCTCTTCCCCCCGGTCCGTGATCATCACAATCGGCAGATTGGGTTTTTCAGAGCGCGAGCGCAGACGCCGACAGAGCTCAATACCCGACAGGCTTGGCAACATCCAATCGAGCAGAACAAGATCAGGCTCTATCTCACGCACCAGCATCGCGGCCTCTTCGCCGTCGGCCGTTGCCACAACATTGTACCCTTCTTTCTCCAGATTGTACTGAAGGAGCATTGCAAGTGCTTCTTCGTCTTCGACAACCAGAACTGTGGGCTTCATTGTTGTGCGCCGTGTTGTTGAGCCGGTAGCGGCTGATGTTCTCGCATCAAATTCCATCTCAAGGGCCATCTTATACCTCCGGCAACTTCTTGGCGATCATCGCCAAGTGATGCTCGCTCAGTTTCATGTCTATGCCTATGTCCCGGTCGCCACAGAGGTGGTGCTGGTTTTGTCCCCCTTCGGACGCTCCCCGACCACCCGGTCACCAGTGACCAAATAGCTTACGGTCTCGGCAATGTTTGTGGCGTGGTCCCCGATACGTTCAATGTTCTTTGCAACGAACAGAAGATGCGTGCACATGCCGATCATGCGCGGGTCCTCCATCATGTAGGTGAGGAGTTCACGGAAGACGGAGTTGTACATCTCGTCAATCTCTTCATCCGACACCCAGACTTTGTTGGCCATTTCAACATCACGGTTGGTGTAGGCATCCAGAACAAGTTTCAGTTGTCCCAGCGACAGCTTGCCCATGCGACTTAGACCCTGCACCAGCCGGTTTGGCGTTTCATAGTCCTGAAAAATGACCAGTGAGCGTTTTGAGATGTTTTTTGCCAGGTCACCAATACGTTCAAGGTCGGCAGCGATCTTGATTGCTGTCATTGCTTCGCGCAGATCAAGTGCCATGGGCTGACGAAGGGCAATCAGTTCAACCGCGTTCTCCTCAATCAGGATCTCAAGATCGTCCAGTTGCTGGTCCTGCATGACCGTCCGGTCCGCCAGCGCCATATCCCGTCGGGTTATCGCGTCAATGGCGCTTTGCAGTTGAGCTTCAGCAAGACCGCCCATCTTGGACACATTGGTCGAGAGCTGTTCAAGCTCTTCTGAAAAAGAAGTAACGATATGGTCTGTCACAATGCTGTCTCCTTTGGTCCCGATGGGCGCTTAGCCAAACCGACCAGTGATATAGTCTAGTGTCCGCTCGTCACGTGGTTTGGTGAAAATGTCGCTCGTCGCACCTTCTTCAACCACCACACCCATATGGAAAAATGCTGTCCGCTGAGAAACGCGGGCAGCCTGCTGCATTGAGTGTGTCACGATCACGATCGTGTATTTTTCTCTTAGCTCATCAATAAGTTCTTCAATCCGAGCCGTCGCAATCGGGTCCAGCGCCGAACAGGGTTCATCCATCAAAATGACTTCCGGGTTCACCGCAATCGCCCGGGCGATACAAAGCCTCTGCTGCTGACCACCCGAAAGGCCTGTTCCGGGATTGTCCAAACGGTCTTTCACCTCTTCCCAAAGACCTGCTCTGCGAAGACTGGTCTCGACGATCTCATCCAACTCTGCGGAGTCACTGGCTTGACCGTGAATCCGCGGGCCGTAGGCGATATTGTCATAGATCGATTTAGGAAAAGGATTTGGCTTCTGGAACACCATGCCAACGCGGGCCCGTAGCTCGACAACGTCCAGGCCTGAGCGATATATGTCTGTCCCATCGACTTTGACTTCGCCTTCAATCCGGCAGCCGTCAATCACGTCGTTCATCCGATTGATGCAGCGAAGGAAAGTGGACTTCCCACACCCAGATGGGCCAATCAGCGAGGTAACCTGCTGTTCGCGGATGTCGAGATTGACATCAAACAAAGCCTGTTTTTCGCCATAAAAGACGGAGACATCCTTGCCTGTGATCTTATGTTTTATCTGTTCCGGCTTTTCAGCAGGTGTTTCAGATTTAACGGCTTCAGCGACCGACATGACCTGATCCTTTACCAGCGGCGTTCAAAACGCTTACGCAACAGTACCGCGATGGCGTTCATGGTGATGAGAAAACCAAGCAGCACCATGATGGCGGCACTCGTCTTGGCAACAAAAGCGCGTTCCGGGCTGTCTGCCCAAATGTAGATTTGCACCGGAAGCACAGTTGAAGGGTCTGTTACTGTCGAGGGCACATCCACGATGAAGGCGACCATGCCAATCATCAGCAAGGGCGCTGTCTCACCGAGTGCCTGTGCCATCCCGATGATGGTCCCGGTCAGAATGCCAGGCATCGCCAATGGCAGCACGTGATGGGTGACGACCTGCAAGTCAGAGGCGCCGACACCTAGCGCTGCTTCGCGGATTGACGGCGGCACAGCCTTAAGCGCTGCCCGCGTCGCGATAATGATGGTTGGCAGGGTCATGAGCGCCAGCACCAGCCCCCCGACCAGCGGGGCCGAACGCGGCATGCCAAAGAAGCTTAAGAAGACGGCGAGGCCCAACAATCCAAAGACGATGGAGGGGACCGCTGCCAGGTTGTTGATGTTTACCTCAATCAAGTCGGTCCACCGGTTTTTCGGCGCGAACTCTTCAAGATAAACAGCGGCGGACACCCCTAGCGGAAAGCTTACGGCGAGCGTCACAATAAGTGTCAGGAAGGACCCGACCACGGCGCCCCAGATGCCTGCAAGTTCCGGCTCGCGGCTGTCACCCGTCGCGAAGAACGCTGTGTTGAATTGCAGGTCAACCCGACCACTGGCATCAAGGGCGTCGACCCAGGCAATCTCATTGTCTTTGACGCGGCGATCCCCTTCGGCGGTGTCGCGATCAATCTGACCTTTGTAGAAAGTGTCGATGTCGTCCGACGTCACCAGCCAAACGCTCTGCGTCGTGCCAATGATTGAGGGATCATCGATAACCATCTCACCTAGGGTTCGGTAGGCACCGCTTGAGAGCAGACGGCTCAGCGTTCTCTTTTCCCGACGCTCTGTCACCTCGGGGAAAATCTCGTAAAGCGCTCGCTTCGCCAATGCCTGGTAATTTGCGGTGCGCAGGGTCCGCTCTTCCCGCGTGCCCGCAGGGTCAATAACTGCTTCGTCGAAAAAGACATCGACCTTCATGTAGGTCTGGAAAAATGCCGGCGTGCCTTGGAACGTAATCGTCCCAAGCAGAATGCAGAGAATGGACACAGCGATCACAATGGCGCCCAGACCATAGGCTCGGAAGCGCCGTTCAGCGGCATAGCGTTTCTGCAATCGCGCCGAGAAATCTGTCTGCTGTTTATCAGCTGTGTTGGAGATAGCCATATCAGTCATATTTCTCGCGATACCGCCGGACAACACTGAGCGCGATCATGTTCAGTCCGAGAGTGATGATGAAAAGCACCAGACCCAGGGCAAAGGCGGCCAGAGTCTTGGCGCTGTCGAATTCCTGGTCACCGACAAGCAGGGTGACAATTTGTACGGTGACTGTGGTTACTGCCTCCAGAGGATTGGCTGTCAGGTTTGCCGCGAGTCCCGCTGCCATCACCACAATCATGGTCTCCCCAATGGCCCGGGAGATGGCGAGCAATACGGCACCTACAATTCCTGGCAGAGCTGCTGGCAAGATGACCTGTTTGATCGTCTCAGACTGGGTCGCGCCGAGCGCATAGGCGCCGTCGCGGAGTGATTGCGGCACTGCGTTCATCACATCATCTGATAGCGATGACACGAAGGGGATGATCATCACCCCCATGACCATGCCCGCTGCAAGAGCGGACTCTGATGAAACCATGAGCCCAGCGGCTTCCCCTGTTTGGCGGAAGAAGGGAGCAACTGTCAGGGCAGCAAAAAAGCCATAAACAACGGTCGGGATACCCGCGAGCACTTCCAGGATAGGCTTGGCAATCGCACGCATTTTCGGTCCGGCATATTCAGACATGTAGATTGCTGAGAGCAGACCGACCGGGACCGCCACCAACATGGCGAGCGCCGTGATCATGAACGTGCCTGCAAAAATCGGCACGGCGCCAAATGCACCAGAGGATCCGACCTGTTCCGCGCGCAAGGCGGTCTGAGGACTCCAGTTGAGGCCAAAGAGAAACTCACTGACGCTCACTTTTTCAAAGAAGCGAAGCGTCTCGAAAATGAGAGATAGGATGATGCCGACCGTCGTCAGAATGGCGATGGTTGAGGCCACAACCATGATGAGACGAACGACTTTCTCTACTCGGTTGCGCGCCCGGAATTCGCGGGTCTGGCTCTTGCGCGACAGATAGAAGCCATAAACAGCTACAGACAAAGCCACGACAATCAATGCAGCGTGGCTCGCACGTTGCAGCGAAAGATAGTGCTCGCCAGCTGCCGCGAGCGCCGGATCTATTTCGCGACTGACAATATTGCCAGAGGTGAGGTTGCGGATGTCAGCGACCAGCAGGCTCAATTGTGCGGGTTCAAGAGCGCGAGCGCCGGGAATAGCTTCAACAACGATATATTCGATGATCGACGGTTCAAAGACCAACCAGGCTGCAACAAGCAGAAGCGCAGGCAGCCCACACCAAAGGGCCACATAGGACCCGTGGTAACTCGGAAGAGAATGCAGAACAGAGAGATGGTCGCTCCCTGCCAAAAGCCGGGCCCGAGACCGTCCCATCCAATACCCGAACAATGTCAGGATGAGGATCGTCACAACCAGTACTGAGGTGTCCATCTCGCCCGCCAGAAGTCTTTTTTTTGTTAAGAAGGGTTCAGGCGGGCCTTGGAGCCCGCCTGACAGAAATTACATGGCAAGAGGTGCCAGGGTTGTCGCAGAGTTGCGGATCGCTTCGCGATCAGCGTCTGGAAGCGGGATCAGCCCCTTGTCGATGAGATAGCCATCTGGGCCCCAAGCGCCTTCGCTTGTGAATTCAGCGAGAAACTCCTTGATGCCAGGAACCGTTCCGACATGCTCCTGCTTCACATAGAAGAAGAGGGAACGAGAGATCGGATAGTCACCACCCGCAATGTTTTCGAATGTTGGCGCGTTGCCATCAACAATCGAGCCTTTTAGGCGATCAGAGTTCTGATCCAGGAAGGAGAAACCGAAAATGCCAAGCGCGTTTGGATTGGCGGTCAGTTTCTGAACGATCAGATTGTCGTTCTCACCGGCTTCCACGAAAGCGCCATCTTCGCGAACGGAATGCGCGATCACTTTGAAGGCCTTCTTGTCTTCCTTGCGAAGCGCTTTCAGTTCAGGGAACGTCTTCGCGCCTGCTTCCATGGCAAGCTCAACAAAGGCATCACGTGTGCCTGACGTAGGCGGTGGCCCAAGAACTTCGATGCGAAGATCGGGAAGCTGCGGGTTCACATCAGACCAGTTGGTGTGCGGGTTCTCGATCAAACCGCCATTGCCGTCTGGGATTTCTTTCGCAAGGGCCAGGAAAATGTCGCGGGTCGTGAGGTAGAATTCTGCACCCTCTTTTGAGTTGGCGAGAACAATGCCGTCAAAGCCGATCTTCACTTCCGTGATCGTGATGCCAGCGTCCGTGCACTTGCCGAACTCTGTTTCTTTGATCCGGCGCGAGGCATTGGTGATGTCCGGGTGCTGCAATCCAACACCTGAACAGAACAGCTTCATGCCGCCGCCAGAGCCGGTTGATTCAACCACGGGCGTACTGAACGAGGTTGTCTGACCGAAACGCTCGGCCACCGCCGTTGAGAATGGAAAGACAGTCGATGAACCGACAATCTGAATTTGGTCACGGGCTTCAGCGACGCCCGCTAGGGTGAAAGACGCAACAGCAACCGATGCTGCTACTGCCACGTTCTGGGCCAGGTTTTTAAAGTTCACGGTTATTCTCCAATCCGTTGGATATCCCTGCCAAATCAAGCTGGGCCGCGTGAGTGTTTAAGCCACCTCACCTGCCCCCTCGAAGCCAGGACGACATCGGTCTGTTCCGATGGCGCTCCTGATGCGTGGCGCACGCTATGGCCCGTCCACGAAGGGAATACGACAGAACTGCAACAGTTATATGACAGTCCAAGCCATTGATTTTGTTTGATTATTTTCAAGCCACAGGGAATCGGATTGAAAAAACGGATCCCTCACCCACGATGCTGTCACAGCGGAGCTCGGTCTTGTGGCGATTGAGGATGTGTTTGACGATGGCAAGGCCCAGTCCGGTCCCGCCACGCTCCCGGCTTGTCGCCACATCAATGCGGTAAAACCGCTCGGTGAGCCTTGGAATTTGCTCTCTTGGGATGCCCGGCCCAAAGTCGCGGACCTTCAACTCGACACAGCTGCCATCTGAAGAATCAGACAATCCATCAATACGGTCGGCCGAAATTTCGACGCGTCCCCCGCTTTGCCCATATTTCACTGCGTTATCCACCAGGTTCTGAGCAACCTGCAGAAGCTCATCCCAGTCGCCCCTGATCATTGGGAGGTCGTCCTGCAGATCGACATCAATGGTCACTTGGTCACGCTCAGCGATGGGGCCGATTGCATCGACGACATCCTTCACGAGCCCGGACACACTTACCGTTCCGCGCGGGGGCATGTGTTCGCGCAGCTCAATGCGGCTCAAGGAAAGTAGATCCTCAATGAGACGCTGCATGCGGGTGGCCTGTTCCCCCATGATGCCCAGAAATTTTTCTTGAGCGTCCGCATCCTCTTTGGCCGGGCCCTGAAGGGTTTCGATGAAGCCAGAGAGAGACGCCAGGGGCGTCTTGAGTTCATGGCTGGCATTGGCCACAAAGTCCACACGCATCTGCTCTACCCGCTTCATGTCCGTTACGTCGTGCAATGCCAGCAGCGTGGGTGTCCCTGTCCCGTCATATTCCGCTGTCTCCGCCGGCGTGATCACTACCTGGTAATGGTGTTCCACAGGCACCGGGCTCACATACTCAATCTCTTCTGCAGCGCCACCGGTCCGCACCCGCTCAATAGCATCAAGCAGAATCGGCTCGCGCAGGACGGAGGGGACGAGCTTGCCTGTCGCGGTCAGTCCGACAAACCGTTCGGCAGACCTGTTGTGATAGATGATCCGGCCATCGCCATCGAGCAAGACCACGGCATCAAGCATCTGTTCCAACACCACACTGCCAATGCCCTCGCGGGATTTTGCCGTCTGACTATCTGCGACTGCGCGCGCAACATCCCTGCGGCGGCGGTCTTCAGCAAAATAGGTCTGGCCAACAGCACCAAAGGCCAGCGCAAAGAAGCCGATGATCGACATGTCGATGGATGTCACACCGGACAAATAGAGAAAACCAAAGACTGCCGCCGCGACAATAATAAGAACGCGCGCCTGAACAATTGCGACAGCGACGATGTCAGGCGCATTTCGCGACGTGACGCCCTTGTCCGCTCTCTTTTCCTGCTCAGCTGCCGCCATGCTTCACTCCAACCAATCCGTCTCACGCGTTCGCGTGACAGAATCGCTCCTTGTGCGGTGTTGATATGAAACTAATACGACAATCTCAATCATTGCGCCGATTTCCGCTGTTTTCTGCGGTTTCCAACATTGCTCTGTAGCAGCCTGTGCACCGAGGGCGACATCTGGGTTCAAACCCTATATAAGACCCCAAAATGACAATTTGTCACTCGGGACATGAGAGATAAAGGGAGAGAACCTATGACTGAGATTGCCGGAAAAGTTGCCGTCGTGACTGGAGCCGCCAGTGGCATTGGCCGCGCAACCGCAGAACTTCTTTCCCGAGAAGGCGCGAGCCATGTCGCCATCACCGACGTCGACCGCGCCGGTCTGGAGAAGACCGCAGAGAACATTCGCGCGAGCGGCGGCAACGTCTCTACCCACATTATTGATGTGTCCGACAAGGATGCGATCTATGCCTTTGCTGATGAAATAGCCGGAGCCCACGGCGGCGCTGACATTGTCATCAATAATGCAGGGGTTGCGCAGGTCGCCCTTGTTGAAGAACTCACCTACGAAGACTTTGAGTGGGTCATGAATATTGACTTTTGGGGCATGGTCTATGGCTCGAAAGCGTTCCTGCCGCAGATGCAGGCAAAGGGCAGCGGACACATTGTAAACGTGTCGAGCATCTTTGGCCTGATCTCCGTGCGCACGCAGGCGGCTTATAACTCCGCGAAATTTGCCATCCGCGGCTTTACCGAAGCGCTGCGCCTGGAGATGAAAGACACAGATATTGGCGTCTCCTGTGTGCATCCTGGCGGCATCAAAACAAACATCCTTCGCAATGCCCGCTTCCTGCAAAGCACCACGGTTGCTGAACAAGAAGAAGCACAGGCCGGTTTTGACGAGCTCGCCAAAACAACGCCGGAAAAAGCTGCTCAGACTATCGTTAAGGGCATCAAGAAAAACAAACCACGTATCCTGATCGGGCTTGACGCACGCATGGTCGATTGGATCCAGCGGCTCCTACCAACGCGCTATGGCTTCCTGTTTAACAGGCAGCAGGAGAACTGATGCCTTCTGCATGAAGCCCGGTTACCTCCAGGTGCCTCCCTTCGAAACCACGCAACGCTTGCCTATGTTTATGAAGCAGACAGGGAGGCCGAGCGGTTGGCGCGGCAGAGTCTGACGCCAAGGGAGAGAGCCATGCTTGTTGTCACAGGAATTATCGAGATTGATGAGAGCAGTGTAGAGGCTGCACGTGCATTAGCTGGCCCGATGGGCACTGCGAGCCGTGCGGAACCTGGCTGCCATGCGTATGCGTTCTATCAGGACCTCGAAGACCCGACCCGCATTCGCATCTATGAAGAGTGGGAAGACCAGGCGGCTCTGGACGCGCATTTCGCGACGCCCCACATGGCCGTCTTTGGCGAGGGGCTGGGCAAATTGACCGTCAAGTCCATGAATGTGGTGAAGTTCGACCGGGGCGAGACGTCACCCGTCGCTTGATCCCGCCGAGAGTTCCCTTGCCAGCACCCGCCGCGCGGCGCGTTCGAAGTCGGGCTCGAGGTAAGGTGTCAGCACATCGACGATCTGCGTCACGCCTTCGACCAGATCTTCTCGGGTCACAAGCTGGGTAGGTGACATGGTCTGCTTGTAGCGGATCCAGTTGGTCCAGATGAGCCAGGTGTTGAGGCCCACGGAACGAAAACCGTTCCGCCCTTTCGGCTTTGCCATATTGCCGTCTTTGTAAAACTGCCGGGCAAGGCCTTCGAGACCATCAATGGTGTCCGCCTGCACCTTGCGGTAGCGCTCGGCCAAAACCTCATCATTGCGCAAGAGCTGCAGCAACCCGCCATAGAAAAAACGATTGTCCCAGACCACCTCAAGCGAGCGCAGGTAAAAGCCTGCGAAGCGGGCCGGGCTGATCGGGATTTCAATGTCTGCGGTCAGAAGCTCATGAAGCGCCCGCTCCACATCATCGAAGAGAATCCGGATGATCTCTTCCTTGTTTTTGAAATGATAATAGAGGTTGCCGGGGCTGATTTTGAGCGCCTCAGCGATCTGGGTCGTGCCAATGGACGCGGCCCCATGCTCGTTCATAAGCGCCCGGGTTTCCTCGATTATTCGCTCTCTATTGCCCATGCCCTCTCATACCAGATGCCAGGTGCTCAAAACAGGGTTGACATTGTCGCATTTAGAGGAAATACTCTAATTAGAGTTTTTCCTCTAATCTTGAATATGAGGGGCACATCATGGCCGACATATCAGTAGACAGTGGCAGAGCGCCACGCGAGCGTATGGAAGTAAGACGCGTTCCCTTTTCCTATGAACATCGCACGCCCAAAGAACGCGCTGGACATTGGAACCCGGGCAGCCCTGAGTTTTCACAGATCGTGAATTCCGGCTCCCTCGCCATGCCCTATCTTGAGCCCTATCTCATCAGGACGATGCGGGCCGCGCGGGACAAGATCACGGACCCTCAGCTTCAAAAAGAGCTCGATTTCTATTGCGCTCAAGAGTCCACCCACTTCAGGCAGCATAAGAAATTCAACGACACGCTGAGCGAAGCAGGCTATGCCGCGGTGCGCGAAATAGAAGCGCGCGTCGACCGGGATTACAAAAAGCTCGGCGAGACAAAGTCCCTTAAGTTCAACCTTGCCTACGCTGAAGGGTTTGAGTCCATGGCGCTCGCCATAGGCGAAATGCTGATTGAGGACCGCGAGTATCTCTTCGGCAATAGCGATCCGGCGACGGCTTCTCTTATCCTCTGGCATTTTGTGGAAGAGATTGAACACAAGAACGTGACGTTCGATGTGTTCAAACATCTGCATGCCAGCTATTTCTGGCGGATGCTGGGCCTCGTCTATGCAACCGGCCACATTTTCTGGCGTATGGGCCAGGGCTATCGCGACCTGCTGCGCGAAGATGGTCTCTGGTCGAATTTCAAAAGCCGGTGGCGCATGCTGAAACTGCTTGGCCGGATCATGAAAAATGTCCTGCCCAAATGGTTGCGCATCTGGCGCCCAAGCTATCACCCTTCCCAGGTGCCTGACCCGACATGGGGCCTTGATTGGGCGGAGCTTTTTGACGCCTCCCCTGAAGGGGCCGCCAATCTCGATACGACACGGCTCCACGAGCCGCAGCCCGTCGCCCTGCCACAATCATAAGGACAGTCAATGTCACAGCCAGACCGGGCGGCCATTCTGCCGCGCATGCAGGCCCTCCTGTTTTTGAACGGGATTGCCCTCTTCATTGTCGGCATTCTGTTTGGGTGGGCCTGGTTCTTTCATCTGCTTGGTGAAATTGTTCTCTGGCCGCTGCCCATTCAGGTTGAGGTGGATATTCCGGGCGACTCCCGCGGGTTTCGCATGGGGCACATGGAAGCTATCACCCATGGGTTGTTGCTGATGGCCCTGGCCTTTGGGGGCAAATTCATGCGGCTCAGCGTGACGGAATATGCTGTCTTTTTCTGGTCCGCACTCATTAATGCCTGGTTCTTCACATTGACCGCCATGGTCAACGCGTTCGCCGGCACACGAGGCCTTGCTTTTGGGGGTGGCCCGTTCAAAGAATCGATTGTGAACGACATTGTCTATTTTTTTGGATTGCCGCCCGCGGTGGCAGTCCATGTTCTTCTGGTGCTCGCGGCCCTCGGCCTGTGGCGCTATCTAAAACAAGCTGACTAACAGACCGATTTGAGGGGACCCATGGCACAAGCAGATCATTCGACCATCACACCGCGTATGCAGACCTTGCTGCTCTTGAACGGTGCCGGCCTATTCATTGTCGGCATTGTCTTTGGATGGGCCTGGTTCTTCCACCTTCTGGGGGAGATCGTTCTCTGGCCGCTGCCCATTCAGATTGAGGTGGACATTCCAGGTGACTCCCGCGGGTTCCGCATGGGGCACATGGAAGCCATTACCCACGGGCTGTTGTTGATGGCATTTGCGTTTGCAGGTCAGTTCATGCGCTTGAGCCAGAAAGAGTTCACGGTCTTCTTCTGGTCTGCTCTCATCAACGGATGGCTTTTCACGCTGCCTGCCATGGCCAACGCTTTTTACGGAACGCGCGGCCTTGCCTTTGGGGGCGGCCCCTTCAAGCCGGGTCTCGCAAATGACATTATCTATCTCTTCGGTTGGCCACCGGTCGTGGCGGTCCACATTCTCTTTGCCGTCGTGGTGCTCGGGCTCGTCCGGCACTTGCGCACACAATAAAAAAAGAGCCGCATATTGCGGCTCTTTCCAGAATTCAGATTAAATGTAGCTGTATTGGTTAGTGCCACCAACCGCGACGACGATGACCGTCCAGCATCTCTTTCTGCTCTGCATCCAGTGTGTCGTAGAACGCGTCGAATGCTGGGCGAATAATCTGCATAGCCTTTAATCCAACTGTCATGCCTTGCTCTGCCATGGCAAGCCGCTTCGTCGCGGGCGCCCGCTCTGCGGCACGGGCTTCGTCTATCTCCGCACAGAAGGTCGTGATCTCCTTGCCACCTTCTTGGACAGCTGCGATCAGGTCATCCCAAGCCGCTTGTTGCGTGGATGTGAAGGTCACCTCGTCTTCCGCACGTTCCGTCATTTCTTCGACAAAATGATCGACACCTCGCTCACAACGCTCAACTGCTGTGCGGTCTCCCCAGCCGAACCAGGACGCATTCGCGGGAGCAACCATCGCCAGGACTGATACAACAACGGCAAATATGCCTGCGGCAAAAGTATTGACTGTCATGCTTTGGCTAAGGGGGGCGGGTCTGTGGGCCATCTTCATTCTCCAGGGTCAGGGCTTGTTGTCTGCCACATCAATCTGGGGTGTCCCACGGCATTTATCCTCTCTGGGCCGTATCGAATTGTAACCGATTGTAACAGGCGCACCGCTGTTAAGGCCGTTGTTACCCGACGTTACAAAAATCAGGCGCGACGGAGCCAATAATGGACTAAATTTGGAACATGAGCAGCTTACCCCACCTTCTGGTCGTCGACGATGACCGAGAAATTCGCGATCTCGTCAAACGTTTCCTGACCAAACACGGCTTTCGGGTGACATTGGCTGAGGATGCGATCTCATGCATGGCCGCCATCGAGGCGGGCAAGTTCGATCTGGTGGTTCTTGATGTCATGATGCCGGGTGAGGATGGCCTGAGTGTCTGTCGTCGGATCCGCGCCACCTCTGACCTGCCGGTCATTATGCTGACCGCCATGGGCGAAGAGACGGACCGGATCATCGGCCTTGAAATCGGTGCGGATGACTATCTGCCCAAACCTTTCAACCCCCGTGAACTGCTCGCACGCATCAAAGCAATCCTCAGGCGCGCTGAACCCAAGCAGGACGCGCCGGTCGCCGACACGAATTTTCGGTTCGAAGGATGGCAGCTTGATCCGCGATCACGGGCACTGACAAGCCCGAAGGGTCAAGACGTCGAGCTCACGTCAGGTGAATTCGATCTTCTGATCGCCTTTGTCGAGCGTCCGAATAGGGTCCTATCGCGCGACCAGCTATTGGATATCACCAAGGGGCGGGAAGCCATGCCCTTTGATCGCAGCATTGATGTGCAGCTCTCCCGGTTGCGCCGCAAAATCGAAGAAGACCACAAAGCGCCACGGACCATTAAAACCATTCGCGGCGGCGGTTACATGTTCACCGCTGAGGTAACGCGCGCATGAGCCACCCCCGGCACAGAAATCGTCGCCAGAGGCACCAGCGCAGGCGGGAGCGCCATCGCGAGGCAAAAGAGTTTCGGCGGAAATTTCGGCGGAACGCGAACCGATTTGTGCCCGGTGGGCTGGCGGGTCGCATCATCCTTATGGTGGTCGGCATCCTTTTTGTCGTGCAACTGGTCGGCTGGATTTTTGGAGACAATGATCGCTGGGAGTTTGACGAGCCCGAGGAAGTGGCTGCGGAACAAGTCATCGCTGCAACCCAGCTTCTCGATCGCGCCAATGAGGCGGAACGCGAGGCCCTGACCGATGCGCTTACCGGGATTTTTCTCCGTGTCCATGTTCAAAGCAGCGTGCCAGACACCGGCTACCGTCTGCGACCGGGTGCTGGCGGGAATTTTGAGAAAGAAGCCAGAGAACTACTCGGCCCACTCAAAGATCGTGATGTCCGCATTGGCTATCGCGGCGAATGGGACTGGGACGGAATTATTACGCTTGCCGTTCAACTGGTCGATGGCAAATGGGTGGTTTATGAGTTCCCAATCCGTGCCTTTGGCATGTTCCAGGAACGTTCATCCGGCGCCGGGACCTGGATATTCTGGCTGCTTGTCGCCGGCGCTGTCATCTGGTTCAGCAACCGTCTTGTTCGCCCCCTACGCACATTCGCAGCCGCCGCTGAGAACTTAGGCCGCGACATTCACGTGGACCCGTTGCCGGTTACCGGGTCACGGGAACTCAGGCGAGCGTCTAAAGCGTTCAATAAAATGCAGACGCGTGTGCAACGGATGATTGATGACCGCTCACTCATGCTGGCTGCCATTGCCCATGACTTGCGAACCGTGTTGACCCGCCTGCGCTTGCGCGCTGAGTTTATTGAGGACGCCGAACAACAAGCGAAAGCGGAAGCCGACATTGAAGAGATGCAGGCCATGCTGGATGCGGGCCTTGCCTTTGCCCGCGGTGAGACAGAAGTTGAAGAACGACGGCTCATTGACCTTGCGGACCTTACAAAAGGCCTGACGGATGACCTGAACCAGACGGATGGGCCTGCTCGCTACCAGGGTCCTGTCACCCTTTCCTATCGGTGCGGTCCAAACGAGATGCGCCGCGCCATCTCCAATATCATCCGAAATGCCATCGCTTATGGCTCAGAGGCAGACGTCCACCTTACTTCCGGACCGCAGGGTGTTCTCCTTACGATCTCTGATAAAGGCCCCGGCATCCCTCCAGAACTGCACGAACAAGTATTCCAACCATTCTTTCGGGTCGAGGATTCGCGGAACCGGGAAACTGGCGGGACGGGACTTGGCCTTGCCATCGCGCGCACCATCGCAAGGCGCCATGGCGGCGACGTTCAGCTCAAGAACGCGCCGGAGGGTGGCCTAACCGTCACGCTGACACTTCCAGCGACCTAACCATATGCGGCTTTGCCGTGTCGCGGCGGATCACGTAAACTGCCACAAAACCGCAATCTCAAGGACATGTTCGAATGGCAGCGACCCACGCGCTTACCGGCCCCGGCCCAACCTCTCACACTTATTTTTCCCAGCGCCTGCGTCTGCACTATGTCGATTGGGGAAATGAAGAGGCCGAGCCACTGTTGCTGGTGCACGGTGGACGCGACCATTGCCGAAACTGGGACTGGGTCGCACAGTCCTTCCGAGACACGCACCACATTATTGCGCCCGACTTGCGCGGCCATGGCGACAGCCAGTGGATGATTGGCGGTACCTATGATCTCACTGATTTTGTCTATGACATTGCCCAGCTCATTCACCAGAAGAAGCTGAACCCGGTTACCATCATCGCCCATTCGATGGGTGGTGCCGTGGCTTTGCGCTATGCGGGGCTGTACCCCGAAACAGTGAAGAAGCTGGTTGTCATAGAAGGGCTTGGTCCGTCGCCAAAGATGATCGCGGAGCGCGAAAAGACGCCTATCCATGAACGCACAGCTCAATGGGTCGAGCAGATGCGAAAACTGTCGAGCCGGCAGCCACGCCGCTATGAGAGTATTCTTGACGCGTTCACGCGGATGCAGGAGGAAAACCCCCACCTCTCCCCTGAACATGCGCGCCACCTAACGGTGCATGGTGTGAGCCAAAATGAAGACGGCACCTATAGCTGGAAGTTTGACAATTATGTCCGAGCCTTTTCGCCAGCTGGATTTACGCCGGCGGAGTCGCAGCACTTCTGGTCTCGCATTACTTGCCCCACACTCCTTATCCGTGGAACAGAAAGCTGGGCGAGCGATCCGTTGAAAGACGGACGCGCAGAGCATTTCCAGAATGCAACGGTCGTGAACATTGAGAATGCAGGGCACTGGGTGCACCACGATCAGCTGAGCGAGTTTCTGGAATTGGTGGATGGTTTTCTCGAAAGTTAGGCGTGCCCAGCTTCAAAGTGAGAGGACACCGGATCTGAAGACACCCTGTCAGCTGGGAGGCGGACGGTGATGGTTGTGCCCTCACCTTCGGTACTTTCGATATCAAGGTGACCCTGATGCGCCTCGACCAGAGATTTGGTGATCGCAAGTCCGAGGCCTGTGCCTTCAAACCGTCTGGCCAGCGAATTGTCTGACTGGGTAAATGGTTGCGTCATCTTATCAACCTGGTCGGCTGGAATGCCGATCCCCGTGTCCTTCACTACTATAGAAACACCGGCTCCATCGTTCACATGGGCTGACAGGTCGATACGTCCATCTGCGGGCGTAAACTTGATCGCATTCGACAGGAGGTTGATCACGACCTGCCTTAGCGCACGGCGATCTGCGCTGATTTCTGGTAGACCTTCCAGGTCTCCGAGAAAGACGGGAGCGTGTTGAGCCTCCGTTCCAGCTGGCGCCGCGCGATCCTTTGCCCAGTCCAGAACCTCGTCCAGTTCTAGCCATTCATCATCCAGTTCCATTTCGCCGGACTCAATGCGGGAGATATCCAGAATATCGTTGATGACCGAGAGTAGGTGGCGACTGGAATCATGGATGCTGCCGACATAGTCCATGTAGCGTTCGTTATCGAGCGGACCGAACATCTCTTGCTGCATGACTTCGGAAAATCCGATAACTGCGTTGAGTGGCGTCCGGAGTTCATGACTCATATTTGCGAGGAACAGTGACTTGGTTCTGTTCGCTGCTTCTGCATCATGCAGTGCCGCCCTGAGGTCAGCTTCCGATGCTTTTTGTTCGGTAATGTCGCGTACCACGCTGACATAATAATGTTCATCGCCGATCCGCATCTCAGTCACAGACAGTTCGATGGGGAATGTCTCGCCGTTCTTACGCTGACCCCGCATTTCCTGTCCGCCCTGACCGACCAGCCGGCCCAGGCCATCGGCAGGACCGCCAGTAGGCGACGCATGTTGAAGCGCCAAAGTCAGGTAGGATGGCAAGAGAATGCCCACACTTGAACCAATGAGTTCTTCCCCTTCATATCCAAACAGGGTCGACGCTGCGGGGTTCACAGATTGGATGACACCGTTTTCGTCTGTTGACAGGATGCCGTCCGCAACACTCTGCATCATTGTTCTCAGCCTGATCTCACCAGCTCTGAGGCGCTCCTGCGCCGTCAGTTGCTGCGATACATCCCGAAGGCTAAGGAAGAGAGACGGCTCGCCTGAGATCAAATGGATATGGCGCCAGGAGCAGAGGGCCCTGTGATATGTGCCGTCAGGGTGGCGCAACCGGAATTGTCCTTCCGGCCTGTGATCGGGCGCATCAATAGCTTCCTGTGCCATTTCCAGGAAACGATCGACATCATCTTCGTGAACCAGATTGGAGATCTTGAAACCAATAAATTCTGAGGGTCTTTCATCGAACCACTCGCCAAAGCCCGGCCCAAGGAATACAGCCTTCATGTCAAAATCGACAATGGCAATCGCTTCTTCAATTGCGTTGATGAGTGTTTGAAAATGCTCCGTGGTTCGGTGCAACTCACGCCAATAGCCGGTCATGCGCCGCGTTAGGGACACCCAGTCCCGGGTCACATCACCGAACTCATCCAGCGAGACCGGAACGGGCTCGATAATGGTATCCAGATCGTCAAAAACTGTGAGCGCCTGCGACCGCAGGTCCCACAAAGGGTCAATTCCCTTCTTAAAGTTTTTCAAGGCGAAATAGGCGACAGGCAAAGTCGCAACCACAAGAGCCAACCAGACCAGGAAAATCCCAGAACCCGCGCCACCATGCGCTTGTTCGACATACAAGATCAGTACCGAACTCGCTGTCATAGGCAGCACAACGCCAAGCGCAAACACTTTTACCCGCAGAGACAGGAAATGGGTTTTGAAGCCTCGCGGGCCAAAGAATTGGCCAACTAGATCAGCGAATACATATAGCGCAATGAGCATCATAATGGATGCTGGGGCTGCGACACCCATAATGGCAAACAGATGATCACCGAGTGAAACCTCGCGCGCCAGCTGCTGGCTCAAACTGAAATTGACGACAAATGGGGCGGCAGCGGCATAAGGCAGATAGAGACCGGCAAACACGTAGGGAAAGCGCGCAACGCGATATTCTGCCTCTTCACGAGACTTGTCATCGGATGCACCGGCAAGCTCCGTCGTTCTGCGCATGAACCGATCGTGCGCCGCATAGCAGAGCGCAATACCAATTACGGCATAAACGCTCACCAGATGCTGGAGTGTCCCCATCAGTTCTCCAAGCGAATAGCCCCCGAGAAAACTGACAACAAAAAAAGTAATGGCCAGCGGCATGATCCATGCGGCAACCAATCCGGACCGAAATCGATACAGGAACTCAGATTCAGTCATTTGAGACTCAGATGCCATTTGATCCGCGCAGGTCGCCAAGAAAGCTATTGGGTCATGCCTGACCCGTTTTGCCGACATTCTGCGGCCTGATTGGTTAAATCATGGCTAATAAAGTGTGAAATTCCGTGGGGTTAGGCCCGTTCTGCCAGCAATCGCGCTATAGCTTCCATGCCCTCAACCTGAGCGCGTTTCCAACGACGCTTACCGAGCTTAAGGACATCGCCGCCGCCGCGACCATAGGGCTGAGTTGCATACCCAAAAAGGGGTAAAGTGCACCCGCCGCGACCGGCACACCCAGGGCATTATATCCAAACGCAAAGCCAATATTCTGGCGGATATTGCGCGCTGTTTGCCTTGCAAGTTTGCGTGCTCTCACGAGCGCCTTTAAATCTCCTCCGACAAGTGTGATGCCAGCTGTCTCCATAGCCAGATCAGAGCCTGTGCCCATTGCGATGCCCACCTGAGCAAGCGCAAGTGCCGGCCCGTCATTGATCCCGTCGCCGACCATGGCGACACGCCCAGTCTTTGCTAAGCTTTCAATTTCCGCCGCTTTGCCGTCTGGCAATAGACCGGAAACAACTTTTTCGATGCCGAGTGCTTTCCCGACTTTCATTGCCGGTCCGCTAGCGTCCCCCGTCAACATGATCAGGTCCAAGCCCTGATCTCGGAGATCGTTGAGTGCCACCTGCGCCATAGATTTGATAGGGTCCTCAATGGCGACATATCCAGTCATCACGCCATCCACAGCGCCATAGACCTGCGTCCTGTCGCTGGTTTCCAACAAGGGTAGATCTATGCCCTGTTGATGCATTAGAGCTCGATTGCCGACAACAATTTTCCGCCCTTGAACCTCACCAAAAATGCCCAGCCCCGGAGCCACTTCCACTCTTTGAGGGGCGAACAAGGGGCATCCGATCTGCTCGGCTTTTTCAACAATCGCTGCAGCCAAAGGATGTTCGCTGGCTTGTTCAAGACTACCGATAAGCGAGAAAAACTCCTCTTCATTCCAACCGTTGAGCAAGGTCAGGTCCACGACCCGCGGCTTTCCTTCCGTCAATGTGCCGGTCTTGTCGAAAACCAGGGTGTCTACCTTGGAAAGTGCCTCAAGCGCCGCCGCATCGCGCACCAAGATGCCGTTGGAGGCCGCACGCCCTGTGGCCACCATGATTGACATGGGCGTTGCAAGTCCCAAAGCGCAAGGACAGGCAATGATGAGGACAGACACCACTGCAATCAATGCGTGCGCCAATGCCGGGTCTGGGCCCAGAACTGCCCAAAGTGCAAATGAAAGAACCGCGACAGCACCGACCAAGGGCACAAACCACGAAGCGACCTTGTCGACGAGCGATTGGATGGGTGCTCTGCTCCGTTGCGCTTCCGCGACACGCTGCACAATGCGGGCGATAAGGGTGTCTGCGCCGACTGTTTCAGTCAGCATCACAAGTGTGCCGGCCCCATTCACTGTTCCTGCTGTCAATGCATCGCCTGCGGCTTTTGCGATCAGCTCCGGCTCGCCCGTGATCATCGCTTCGTCGATATAGCTTTCGCCATCTTCTACATGTCCATCGACGGGTACCTTCGCACCGGGTAAGACTCGTAGCCTGTCACCGATGACGACGTCTTCTAGTGCAACCTCCTCTGCGATCTCCCGATCACCCTCGTTTAGCAGGCGAAGCGCCGTGGCGGGGGTCATGTCGAGCAGTGCCTTTAAGGCTTTCCCTGTGGCTTCGCGCGCACGCAACTCCAACATCTGCCCGAGGAGGACCAGGACGATAATTGTCGCCGCTGCCTCGAAATAGACCGCGACCCGCCCGCTTTCACGAAAGCCATCAGGAAAGACCCCCGGAGCGACTGTTGCAGCGACCGAATAGGCATAAGCCGCACCAGTCCCCAACGCGATCAAGGTGAACATGTTGAGATTGCCGGACTTAACCGATTGAACGCCGCGCTCGAAAAAAGGAAACCCGCACCAAAGAACCACCGGCGTGGCGAGACCGAGCTGCGTCCAGACCCAGACCTTGGGGCTAAGTGGTGTCTGAAGACCAAAAAGGTGACTTCCCATCTCAAAAATCAGCAGGGGCAGCGCAAAAACCAGTCCAATCCAGAAGCGGCGGGTAAAATCCACCAGCTCCAGGTTCGGGCCATCGTCTAGCGAGAGGGTTTGCGGTTCCAGTGCCATGCCACACAAGGGGCAGCTGTCTGGACCTTCTGTCACTACATCTGGGTGCATCGGGCATGTAAAGAGCGCGCCAGATGAGGCGGCTTCTAGTGCTGTTGCTTGCGCCGCCGCCTGCGCCTCACCACTCAGATAGCCTTGAGGATCATTTGCAAATTTCTCGCGACAGGATGCACCACAGAAATAGTAGTCCTGCCCCTCGTGCTGATGTTTGTGTTGGGCGGTTTCAGGTCTGACTTCCATGCCGCAGACAGGATCAAGGGCTATCGCCACAGGCGTTTCGGTCATTTGAGGGTGAGACATCAGAAGCGGTACCTGGTGATTTGATTTGCCCCACTCTCCACCTTCCCCCAGGGGCAAGCTCAAGCATTTTCTGGGTACCCTCGCTTGACCTTCCCCCAAGGGGAAGCCTCAAGATGACCATCCTCCCCGCTTGCCTCTATTGGAGCTGCCATGATTGGTCGTCGTCAATTTCTTGCTTCTATGGCCGCCTTGTCTACCGCGCGCCCAAGCTTCGCGGGGGAGAACGTCTTTTCAAACGGTCGGACCAAGGAATACGCGCTTTCAATTGGTGAGATTGACGTCAACTTCACCGGCGCTCCGGCGCGTGGATTGGCCGTCAACGGCCAGGTACCAGGGCCTTCTCTGCGTTTCATCGAGGGTGAGGAGGCCGTGATTCACGTCACCAATACGCTGAATGTCATGTCGTCTATTCATTGGCACGGGCTGCTGGTTCCGCCGGAGATGGACGGCGTGCCCGGCATCAGCTTTGAGGGCATTCCTCCTGGCGAAACCTTCACCTATCGCTTTCCCGTTCGCCAAACAGGGACTTATTGGTACCACTCCCATTCCGGATATCAGGAACAACAAGGCGTATATGGTTCGCTCATCATCGAACCGCGCGGCGGCGAGCCAGCACCGTTCGATCGTGAACACACGATTGTCTTGTCAGACTGGCTTGATACGGACCCTGCCGACGTCCACGCCAACCTCAAATCAATGAGCGACTATTACAATTATGCGCAACGCACAGTTGGTGACTTTTTTGATTTTGTTTCAGACGAAGGTCTGAGTGCCGCCGCCACTGAGAGGCTTGCCTGGGGCAATATGCGCATGACCCCCACCGACTTGTCGGATATCAGCGGGTACACGTTTCTTTTGAACGGCCAGACCAATGATCAACCCTGGTTTGGTGCGACGAAGCCTGGCGAGCGCGTGAGGCTTCGCTTCATCAATGCAGGTGCCATGAGCTATTTCGACGTGCGAATTCCCGGCCTCAAAATGACGGTGGTTGAGGCCGATGGTCAGGCGGTTGTCCCCGTCCCGGTGGACGAATTTCGTATTGCCGTCGCTGAAACTTACGATGTGATTGTTGAGCCTCAAGACGACACTCCGCATCAAATCATAGCTGAGGCACTGGACCGATCTGGTTTTGCCATCGGTCGCCTGGGCGGGGCTGTTGATGCACAAATGACTATGCCATCAGCTCGCCCGCGCAAACTTTTGTCGATGAATGATATGGGCGGCGATCATGGGGGTATGGACCACGGACAACATGGCGTTGAAGCAACGGCGACCATGCCCCAAATGGACCATTCGATGATGGACCATGCCGCCATGGGGCATGCCACGCCGATGGCGATGGTTGCGCCGGTCATTACCCGCGACAATGAGCATGTGCCGCCTGTCGATGCGCCGGAGGGTGCCCGGGTCTTGACCTATCAGGATCTCGTGGCGCTTCACCCAAATGATGATGCGCGAGAGCCTGAGCAGGAACTCACCATGAACCTTGGTGGGAATATGGAGCGCTACATCTGGACGCTCAATGGTGACAAGTTTTCTGAAGCCACCCCCATCTATCTGGAGTATGGACAGCGGGTGCGCATCACTTATGTCAACGAGACGATGATGAACCACCCGATGCATCTGCATGGCATGTTCGTCGAACTGGAAAATGGGCAACCACCAGAGACACGTCCGCGCAAACACATCGTCAATGTAGGGCCAGGCCGACGCTACTCGGTCACCTTTACCGCAGATGAAGCCGGGGAATGGGCTTTTCATTGCCACCTGCTCTATCACATGGCGTCGGGCATGATGTCGAAAGTCGTGGTATCGCGAGTCAATGCGGAGGCCCGCCCATGATCCGTCTGCTCGTTTCTACTCTTCTCATTTTCTTTTCCGCGACAGGGGCCATGGCAGCGGACATGGACAGGCTGTTCAAACATGTGGAGGGCGATTTTGATGCCAGCAATTGGGGAGAAGCGGACCGGCTGGTAACCTGGGACGCAGAGGGCTGGTTTGGCGGCGACACGCACAAAGTCTGGATGAAAAGTGAAGGCGAGTGGGAAGACGGGAACCTCGAAAGTGCTGAGTTCCAACTGCTCGTTTCTCAGATGCTTGATGCCTTCTGGGATGCACAGGCAGGCATCCGCTTTGACGCAGAGCCCACGTCGCTCGTCTATGCGGTTGTCGGCGCCCATGGGCTGGCGCCGCAGTTCATCGAAACGGATATCGCATTGTTCTTGAGCGAGGATGGCGACGCCCACCTTCGGCTTGAGGGGGATATGGATATTCACCTCACTCAACGTCTGCGTTTGACACCCTTTGTCGAAACCGAGTTGTTTTTTCAGGATGTGGATGAGCGCCACCGGGCGCAGGGGTTTGCGACCTTCGAGACAGGTCTGCAGCTCGCCTATGAAATCGAACGAGAATTCGCGCCCTATCTAGAACTGAACTATGAGTCCGGTCTTGGGGCGACCCGCAGTCTCCTAAGGCAGGATGGAGAAGCAGAAGATGCGCTCACCATAAGAGCCGGCCTACACTTCTGGTTCAACTAGGCCTTCGTAACGTTCGCCCCATAGATCCAGTCAAAGGGCTTGTTGAGCAGGTCCGGCTTTACCTGCGCCGCGAGCCACATGGGACCATAGGTCGTGAGCTGCCCGGCAGGCCTACCTTTGTGGAAACGCCTCGCATTGGCTCGGGCCGCCATCTGCACGCGTGCTGTTCTCTTTTTGCGCAGCTCTTCATAGGCAAGGAAGGCTTGAGCGGAGTCATCTGCCTTACTCAGCTCGGTCGCAAGCACCCAGGCATCTTCAATCGCCATACAAGCCCCCTGCGCCATAAAAGGCAGCATCGGATGGCAGGCATCCCCAAGCAGGGTCACCCGACCTTTTGACCAGACAGGCAGAGGGTCACGATCAAACAGCGCCCATTTGAAGCAGGTGGTTTCATCAGCCGCATCAATCAATTGATGAATGGTTGAACACCAGGACGCGAAGTCCTGTTTCAGTTCTTTTACGTCACCGCTCTCAAGCCAGCCTTCCACCTGCCAGTCTTCCCGCTCGACAATACCAACAAAGTTCACGAGCTCCCCACCACGCACATAATAGGTCACGGTATGCCCCTTCGGCCCCGTCCATACGGTGGCATGGGGCGGGATGAGGTCTGCAGGGAGGTTTTCTGCCGGTACAAGAAGGCGCCAGGCGACATTCCCGGTAAAACGGGGGGCATCTTTGCCAAACAGACTTTCACGTACGCTCGAGTGGATGCCGTCTGCACCGATGAGCGCTGCGCAGGTCATCGACGTTCCATCTGACAGCGTCGCTGTTACCACTCCCGCATTTTCGACAACACCGGTGACTGCTTTGCCTAGCTGCAAGTCGATGTTGGGATTGGCGCTCGCAGCCTCGGCCAGAATTCGGTGCAGATCCGCGCGATGGACGTGATAGTACCAAGCGCCATAGCGCTCGCGCGCTGCGTCTCCCAATGGGTTTGAGAAGATCGTTCGGCCCGATTGTCCCAAACGCAGGGTTGCCGCTTCCGGACGGAAGCCAATATTTTCGAGCTCTTTTCCAAGTCCTAGCTTCTCAAGGACATGGGTGCCGTTAGCCGCAATTTGAAGCCCCGCGCCGACTTCGCCCAATTGTGCTGCCCGTTCAATGACAGTGACCGTCATATTTTTTTTGGCGCAGGCAAGAGCTGCGGTTAAGCCGCCAATACCAGCGCCAGCAATCACGACATTTTTCGGCTCTGACATGTTTAGTGCCCTGTCACCCTGTCCAATATGTCACCGGGGTTATCCGGCAGCTCATTTCCCCGCCAGCATACATGCTGATCGGGCCGAATGAGCAGATAGTCTTTTTCATAGATTGCCTGAATGGCCGGTTCATTGAGTTGAAGAAGGTCAAGTGGGATCTGTTTTTCTGCTGCCGATTTCGCCCAATCCGACCAATCAATCTCCCCAAAAGAGATAAGAGTGTATCCTGCGCCCAGCAGATCGAACACCGCCCGTCCATCTTCCAGAAAGAGGCTCGGCAATCTGGCGCCGGGCCAGGTTGTCGGTGTGTAGTCGATCAGATCATAGGCGGGCGCACCATCTTTCTCCTGGCAAATGATGGGCGAGGCGTCGTAGCGATAGCCAATCTCAATGCCCAGCGCTTCGTTTTCTGCGTTCCCAAGCTCCAGGATCTTTTCACCGACGGCCCTCCGCGAAGCGTCATCGTTCACACCCTCGAGATAGGCCATAGCTATTTCGAACCTCACGCCCACATGCCGTTCTGAACCTTGCCGGTTTCGGTCGCCGACATGGCGGCGCTCGACGCCATAAGACGCAAGTAATCTGTCACCACCCCACCCTTGTAAGGTTGCGGCAAGTTTCCAACCCAAATCCACCGCGTCTCCCATGCCGGTATTCATGCCATAAGCGCCGGTGGGCACATATTGATGGGCCGCGTCGCCAGTGAGGAAGACACGTCCCTGACCATAGCTGTCCGCTAAGAGAAGCTGAGGCGACCAGGCATTGTGGACCAAAATGTCGAAGTCAAAATCTGTCCCGGCAAAATCACGAACAAGCTGCTCAGGCTCAATGTCATCGGCGCTGATGCCGCCGGGCAGAGGCACATGCAAGGTCCAGATGTCTTTGTCGTTCTGGGCAATGAGTGTGCCCTTGTCGGATTGGTAGTGCCAGGCGACGCCCCAGCGCTGGAGAACATCTAAGGCGTCAGAACGGAAGTGCACCATGTACATGTTCGCGACATCGGGTGTTCCTGAAAGGCCGATACCCAATTGTTTGCGGACTTTGGAGTTCCCGCCGTCACACCCGGCCAGATACTGACAGCGTACCTGCTCATCTTCCCCAGTCTCTGCATTCCTGAGATGAACGGTCACGCCGTCCGCCTCTTCTTCAAACGAGACAAACGCCCATCCAAAACGGACATCGACCAAAGGGTCCTCGTCAATAAAGGACTTCAAGACGGGTTCCAGCACCACCTGTGAGACACGCATGTCCGGTTCAAGCGGTTGCGTCCCATCGTTCACATAGCGAATAATGTCTCGTGCCTCGTCCACATTTGGATAGGAAAAGCGTGCCAGCTCATGTCCCGCCAAATCGGTAATCCAGGATACGTCGAAAACATGTGATGTCGGGACCGCTGCCTCGCGTATCCGATCGATCATGCCCAGGCGCCGGAAGTGCTCCATGGTGCGGCCATTGGTGATGTCCATTTTCGGATGACGGGTTGTCGTTTGATTGCGCTCTACCAGCATGCAGGAGACCCCCCGCACGCTCAGTTCACGCGCCAGCATCATGCCCACCGGTCCACCGCCCGCGATCAAGACTGGTACTTCTTTCATGTGCCTAACTTCCCAAACCCTATTTGACCATGTGGTCAATTTATATTGAAGTTTGACCAGTTGGTCAAATTGTGCAAAAAGACTAGGATTACTGCGGAGAAAATGATGGGCAGAGTGTCTTCCACCCGATCAGAAACGACAAAGCGGGGCATTCTGGATGTCGCACGCCAGCACTTTTCTTCTGTTGGCTTTGAAGGCACATCCACACGGCGCATTGCGACTGACGCAGGCGTTAATCACTCGCTGATCGTCTATCACTTCAAGAACAAAGACGGGCTCTGGAAGGCGACCATGGAGGACCTGTTTGCGACCGCTGCCGCACATGCCAGCCAATATTCCGCATCGAGCGATGATCCTGTCGAGACGCTGCGTGCTGACCTACACGCCTTTGTCAGTTTCTGCGCAGAACATCCCGAGTTGCATCGGATTATGACAATCGAAGGCCGCATGAGCAGCGACCGTCTTACGTGGCTTCTTGAGACCTATTTGAAAGAGAATTTCGCGTCGGTCAGTAAGCGCATCCGGGCGGGACAATCCGATGGTCGCATTCGTGAGGGCAATCCGGCTCAGCTCTACTATGGTGCCATCGGGATCGCCGGTACACTCGCAACACTTGCCCGAGAATATGAGGCATTGAGTGGTGAAAGCGCCACGTCAGATGCTTCGATCGCTTCGGCAAAGGCGTTGATCGACGCCCTGCTGTTTACCGACTGATCAGTCTGCAGCGGCAGACGCTTCAGTCTCTGCACCCACAATTGGCTTGGAGAGGAAGTAAGTGGCGAACGCTGCCACCATGCCCGGCAGGCCCTCAAAGACAGCCCCTTGCAATCCGTAAGACCGCCATATGAGAACGGCTGCACAGCCTGCAATGATCATCGCAATGGCCTGACCTTCTGTTACCCGCTGTTTTAGTGCTAGCAGTATGAGAAGCGGACCAAAGCTTGCGCCCAGAACAGACCAGGCCAGGATGACCAACGAGAAGACGCTCTGGCTGCCAGACAAGGCAATGGCAAGAGCAAAAGCCGTCATCGCAACTGTTGCCCCACGCAGGAGCGCTGGGCGTTCCAGTTTGGATGGCAGCAAATCATGAGTGAAGGTGGCCGCGCAGCTGAGCAACAGCGAATCCGCAGTGGACATGGTGGCTGAAAAGATACCCGCCAAAATCAGACCCACCAGAAAAGCTGGCAGCAAATCGACAGCCATGACCGGCAAGACAAGCTCCGGATCCATGGATCCAATATCGCCTAAATGTAGACGTGTCATCAGTCCGACAATGATGGCGATGGCAAAGAAGCTCGCATAGAAACCGTAGTACCAGGCTCGCGCCGTGCCCATCCTGTCCTGATCTTCCAGCGCCATGAAGCGGATCATGATATGAGGCTGCCCAATCACGCAGGCACCTGCGAACGTCCACCCCAAGACAAACAGAAGCGCCCCAAATGCCCCGGGCACCAAAAGATCGCCAGAGGCAAACCAATTGAGATAGCCGGGGATTTCTGTAAGGGCCTGGTAGGACGCTGCCACCCCACCAAAAGACACAAGGGCAACCACCATGAGCAACACCATGGCCACATACATGACCGTCGATTGTACCGCGTCGGTCCAGATGGACGCGCGGAAACCGCCGACCATACAATAGCTCGCCACCATTAGGGCCGCGATAACGGCACCCCACTCCACCGGCCAATCAAGCAGAACCTCCAGCGCCTTGCCGCCCGCACTCAATTGTGCGGCAGCATAGGCGCCCAGGAAAATGAGTGTCATCAAGGAGGCTGCGAGGCGCAGCCACCGCATCTCTTTGCCCTGCCATGTGGCCAAAGCGCCAGAGAAAGTGAGGGCATCACGCGTCTGCGACACATCACGCAATCGCCGATGAACGAAGAGAGAGGTGAGGTAATCCCCCAGTATCAAACCAACACCTAACCAGACAACGCTTAAGCCCGACATATAGGTAAAGCCCATAATGCCGATGAACATGTAACCACTATTGTTGGTCGCAACTGCGGACAGACCGACAAGCATCGGGGAGACTGAGCGTCCAGCAAGGTAATAGTCGCCTGCAGACCCATCACTCCTGCGGCTGGAGAGAAATCCAACGAGAAGAAAGAGGGCAAGAAAGAGAATGAAACCAGCCAGCATTATTGTGCCTTACCTTATGAGCGTCGAAACAGACGGTATAGGATATTTCCCACCAATGGGGCGAGGATAAGAAATCCAAAGGTCGCGAGAAGCTGTGGCGACCAATCAGGCACACCCGCAACTGCAATAATCGTTGGAAGCAGGATGTGCCCTACCACACCGAAGGCAATGCCGCCTATAACACCCAACAAACCGACATTTGCTTCGCTGCGGGCATTTCGGAAATAGGCAATCGAGATGGGCAAGAACAGAACCAGCGAGGTCGCAAGACCTGGATTATACTCGCCATTTGTGAGTGCTATCAGGATGTGAAACAGACCGTTCGTGAGCATCAACCCTGCTGCAGCTAGCCCCACCCATGGCAATCGTCGCCCTGCCCATATTGCAAGCAGGAACGGCACCCAGACGCCAAGCGTATTGATACGGTAGATGGCCAGATCCGTGAGACGTGGACCGCCCTCTCCATATCGTGCCGCGAGCTGTGCGTTCCCATATTCAATGAAATAGTAGGATCGTCCGTAGAGATCGATGCCGTGCTCTTCAAACTGGTGCAGAAGATAGGCGATCAGCAAAAGCCAGGCGGCTGTCGCAAGCGGATCTCGCACGCCCCCAGCGCTTACACTCACCCCTGAGAAAATCATGAAGATGGCAAAGGCCGCACCGCCCAGACCGACCAGGACCCAGCCGGTTTCGAGCAAGCTGACGCCTGTCGCCGTGAAGTGGGCGAGCGGCACCGCCAAGATCAATAGAATTGGAATAGCCAGCCGAAATGGTTCGCGCACGGGTGCGTCAGACATAGTTCCCCCCAGACCTCTTAACCTCAACCGCACCTCACAAGCCTGAGTTTGCCGTTGTCGCCTGAAGAGATCAAGCAGGAGAAATCCGCTCTACTCCGCGGCCGCAGAACCCGTCGCTTTGTGGATTTCCATTTTCACCGGCGGTTTAGAGAAGGATGGCTCTTTCGCCGTCAGCTGTGCCAGAGCATGCTCGCGATCTGCCGCTGTAAATTCCCCCGTCGTGAGACAAAACTCGACGAAATTGTCATTGGGGTCTTTGGTGTAGATGGACCGGCACCATTCATGGTCCAGTTCCAACACATCGTACCCAGCGTCCAACCATTGCTGCATACGCATATTGAAGGCATCCATATCCGGCACATCAAAAGAGATGTGATTGATCTGGTCGGGCACACCGGCCGCCTTTGAGAGGTTGGTTTCAAATCCTTCGGTTCCTGGCACATCGTGCATTTCCCAGAAAGCGATGAATTTGCTGTCATCTTCCATGCGGTAGAAGAAGTGTTTCGCCCAGCCGCCTTCCTGAACCGGGGCAACCTCGACCTTCACCAAGTCAAAGCCCATCACCCCTTCGTAGAAGTCGTGGATCGCTTTCATGTCTTTGGCGGCAAGCGCCAGGTGATGATATCCCATTTGCTTTCTCCTCCGTTTATTTGTCTGTATCGACCATGCTCATCACGTCGGAGGAGCCGTCTCCATCAGGCATCGGTACCTCAACAACGCGTTCGTCGACATCGTCATATTCGAGCTTCAGTGCTCGGCTCATGATCGCGTGCATCTCATACATGGCCGTGATGTAGGTGAGCTCAAGGATCTCCACGTCGCTCAGATGTTTCTTCAAAACCGCAAATGTGCCGTCTGACACGCGCCCATTGTCCATCACCATCTCGTCGGTATACGCGAGGACCGCGCGTTCAACTTCTGAAAAACAATCCGCCACATGCCAGTGCGGCAGCGCGTCAATTTGTTCTTCGGAAAAACCGACATCACGGCAGGACTTACAGTGTTGCGAAAAAACAAACTGGGAGCCCCGCACATAGCCAGCGCGGGTTTGTCCGAGCTCGCGCAATTTAGGGCTCAGTTTGCGATTGGGGTCGCGATAGAACTGAAAGCCCTCCACCGCATGCTTGAAGCAATCGGGCACAAGTGCGAAGACAGTCCACCAGTTGCCGGGGGTGCCGGTTGCTGTGCCTGGTGACTCGACCGGATCGCGATCCTGGAACAAGAGTTGGTAGATCTGATCGATGAACGGATCCGCGTCGGCTTTTGCCACTTGCGCCAATCTGGGCATGGCTTTCTCCCTCACAATTGTCTTTGCTATTTGTAAGATAAACTTACAATATATTCAAGCTACCCACGTGGGGAGAGAGATGACGCAGCGGCTAAAACAGAATATTCCGGTTGGACGGGGCCTTATGACGAGCCTGCTCGAAGGCTTTATGTGGCTCGACCGCGGGTTGCAGCAAAACCTGCAGGCGCATGGGCTTCCGAGTGTGCGGCGACTGGAATCGATGGTGCTGGTCTATGTGGCCTCAGGTATTCAAAGGCCAAGCGATCTTGCGCGCACGCTCGGCGTTACACGCCAGTCGATCAATTCCGCCGTGAGGGAACTGGAAGAAAAGCGGTTGATTGAGCTGACGCCTGATCCAGCAGACAAGCGCTGCAAACTGATCCGCTTTTCGCGAGAAGGTCGACCGGTCCACCTAGCCGCTGCAAGTATCATGTCGAACCTGGAAGCCGCTCTCGTTGATCGCCTGGGCGAGCCTACGATTGATGCCCTGCTCAAGGGGCTCCGCAAAGAGTGGGGCGAGATACCAAATGTCGCCACTGAAACGGAGACCACTGCTTCATAAGGCATGCAAATCCGATCACATGAGGGGAGAGTGATCGATCATGGACACACTATTCACTACAGCGAACGATTTTCTAAGCGATTACTATTTGACGCTGAAATTTGTGCATATGGTTTTTGCAGCCATATGGGCCTGGAGCACGTCGGTCGCTTATGGAAACTATCTTGTGCCGCTCTTCCGCGACTGGCAGCGGGCGCCACATGACCCTGAGCGCATTCGGCTTCGCAACTGGGCTATGGAACGCTTTGATGATGGTGCCAAGCTTGAGCATATAGCGTTCCCCATGTTGCTCATCACCGGCCCGCTGCTGATGCTTGCCGGCGGCTGGACGCCGGACAGCGGGTGGTTTGCCATGAAGCTTGTGCTGATCGTTCTAGTCTTCCTGCCGATTGAGATCGCCGACTTTCACCTGGCCCATTTTGGCGGCAATAAAGAACGCCTGCGTGAAGCAGGTGATGGCGTTGCACATGAAAAGGCCATTCATCTGCATTGGTGGTTCCTGATCATCACCACGCCGATCGTGATCGTGTCGATCACCTTCACTTTTTACCTCGCCATTGTGAAACCCTTTTGAGGAGAGACAGACCCATGACCCCACTCCCTCAGACAGATGCCACCACGGTTCGCCCTTTCGCTTTCAGCCAGGCTCTGGTTACGCGTATCGCTGCCGCTTTGTCGGCCTATATTCTGTTCATCCTCTATCCCGCCTATGGTTTGCTGCGAGCATGGTGGATGGGTGATCTATCCTCTTTCTCGGTCAGCGGATTTTTGTTTGCCGTAACGATAGCGGGTGTATTTGGCATCTTTGCCCGCTGGACCATTCTCAAATATCTGCGGATCGAGACCTAAGAACCCCACCTGCCCGCTGATCAAATCTGGGCCCTCTTCGCGCATGGACGCGGCGAGCAACGGGTGACACACTGCGCGCATCCGAAACACCTATTGAGCCAATCCATGAACGAAAACACCGATCAATTGTCAGACGCGATCACTGCGCTGGTCCCACCTCTGCTTCATTCCTTGGAGGGCCTTTTGTTCATTAGCCGACATTTGCATCCGCCACGCCTTGAAGAAGTTGTCAAACATGTGGGCGCGCTCGACAAAGGTGTTGAAGACGCACTGGTCGGGTTCCAGGCGGCGGACTGGCCTGACGATTTTCATCCCTTTCGGGATCGTATTGTCGCATCATCCACATCTGTTATGCGCGCTTATGAAGAGTTGCGCGGCGCGCTTGATGATCCCGAAAACGGAATCATGGCCGCTTACCGTGCCCTCCGACATTCTTCACGCGCGCTGGAAGCGCTCTATCCCGTTGCCGCTGTTCTGCCGCCTGTCAGCCGCTTTTTCCTGGAGGAGGAGCAACGGGACGATGCAGCGCTTTTGCAGGCACTGGCTGCTGAACAAACTGAGGGGCCAAGCGTTGGGGTACATCATTTTGGCAATGAAAAGAAAGAGCGCGGCGGCTTCTCGCTCTATGTGCCTGAAAACTACGACCCTTCAAAAACCTATCCACTCATGGTTGCGATGCATGGGGGCAGCGGACACGGGCGCGATTTTCTCTGGTCGTGGATCCGGGCCGCGCGCAGCCGAGGTGTGATCCTCTTAAGCCCAAGCTCTTCGGACGGCACCTGGTCTCTTATGGGCGAAGACGTGGACAGTCCGAACCTTGAGCGCATGCTCGCCCACGTCACTGAGAACTGGTCGATTGACACCAACAAGCTGCTTCTCACTGGCATGAGCGATGGCGGGACCTTCACCTATGTTCAAGGCCTGCAAACAGATTCCAAGTTCACACATCTCGCCCCTATCTCAGCGAGCTTTCATCCTTTTTTGCTTGAAGTTGTGGATGGTGAGCGGCTCAACGGCCTGCCCATTTACCTCACCCACGGGGCGAAGGACTGGATGTTCCCCATCGATATTGCGCGCACGGCATACCGGGCACTCGGTGGCGGCGGTGCGGACATTGTCTATCGCGAAATCAGTGACCTCAGCCACACCTATCCGCGCGAAGAAAATGCCCGCATCCTGGATTGGTTTCTGGACGGCAAACGCCCAGAAGGTGCGTCCTCAGACTAAGCGGATGCGCTTTATGCGGATGCGCTCGGGCGAGCAGACACTGCCGCGTGCCAGCGTTGCAGATCTGTGTGATCGTCGGTCGGCGTCACCTTCACCCATTTTGCAAAATCGACCACGACTTGCGCGGTGATGTCGGCATAGCTGTAGGTATCAATCGCCACGAACTCGCGGTCTTTGAGGCGGGAGTTGAGCGTGTCCATGAAAACCGTGAGACGCGCACGCCCGCGCTCTGCCAGTTCGGGAATCTGTGCATAGTTGACCGGCCCTGTGGTGGCGCGATCTTTCATGCCGGGTGAGGAGTTGCGCAATGTCTCCGCCACCGCTGAGAGACCTTCCATCAACATGCGCGACTGCCAATTGGCAACCAGGCCTTTTTCTTCCGGTGTAACACCGAGGAGCGGCGGCTCAGGGTAGGCCGCTTCCAGATAGGCTGCGATGCCATCATTCTCGGTGAGGATCGTGCCGTCTTCCAGTTTCAGAACCGGAATGGTACAGGCCGGATTGATCGCTTTGAATTCATCCGTCAGCTGTTCGGCCTTCGCCATATCAATCTGGATGTTTTCGGCCTTCACGCCTTTTTCCGCCATGAATATGCGGGCGCGGCGAGGACTGGGCGCAGGTGTGTAATCGTAAAATGTAAGGGCCATAGGTTGCCTCCAATGCGTCGCCTATTGGCGATCTGTTTTTCAATTATGGGACTGTAGCGTCTAAACAGCGCGGGAGGGAGCGTTAGAATGCACCCGAAACCGTCTCAATATTGAGCTGACCGGCGAGCCCCGCATCCCGATGAACTTCAATCGCCTGGTACTCCGGAGACATGGTCATTTCGAGCATGGCTTTCCGTGAGGGATACTGAACGCAGGCAATCACATCCCAGTCTTCGGCAACTTCTCCAATCAATGTCAGTGTCACCGCACCGCCATAGATCATTTTGCCGCCCAGACCTTCTACGAGTTTTGAGACTTCAACAGCGTAGCGTTGATAGGCTTCCGCGCCGCTAATATCTGGGTCCCGCCCGTCGGCATATTGAGCTTTGTCATAGAACTTGAGCAGATTGACCATGACAATCGGTCCGTCCACTGAACCGCTGGTCCATTCCTTGATCTGCGCTTCATTTGGACGCATGGCATTTACGACATCCATTTTTCCTGCTCCTTCTGCTATCAAAAGCATATGACAATATCTGTTTTTTGACACTATAAGTGCCATTAGTTATCCTCGTCCAGTAGATTGAAAACAGGAGATCCTCAGGTGTCCATCGTAGAAGGCAAGACAACACAGCAAGTTGATGGTCGGCTGAACCGGAGCACCCGCACACGTGCGGCGATCGTCGAGGCAATGGTTTCGCTGGTCGGCGAAGGGAATGCTGCACCTACCAGTGAGGATGTAGCGGACCGAGCAAATGTCGGCCTTCGCACTGTATTCCGCCATTTTGAGGATATGGAGACGCTCTATCAGGAAGTCGATCAGGTCATCAAGGCGCGGGTGTTCCCCGAATTTGACCTGAAAACGCTTACTGGTCCTTTGGAAGACCGAGCCCGCAAGCTGATCGAACGCCGCGCTCATTTCTTCGAAACAGTTCACCCATTTATGACATGCACAATCGCGCGAAAATGGAAGTCGCCGTATTTAACCCGCTCCTATGACGCTTTTGCTGAACTTCAACGCAAATTTCTTTTCAAGAACCTGCCTGAGTTGCAGGAGCTTTCTCCCGCACTTCAACATGCAGCAGACCAGGTTGCTTCTTACGATTCCTGGACGCGCATGAAAAATGTTCAGCAGTTGGACGCCGCAGATGTCATCGAGGCGCAGTTAGCGGGTATTTTGGCGATTATTCGCGGAGCGTGAGCCTTATTCCGCAGACCGGAACTCGCTAAATCTGCCGCTGATGGCTTGCACCCATTCCCCTAAAACCTAAAGCTAAGGATCTGCGCGCTCGGCGCGGCTAAAGGGAGGGGACGCACGATGGGTACGAACGATTTAAAACAGCACCTGCTGGGCACCGTGACGGCGTTCGCGCTGGCACTCGCAAGCCAGACAGCGCAGGCCGCGGACACAACATTGCTGTGGGGCGACACCCACCTTCACACGTCCTACTCCTTCGACGCTTACCTCAACCGCAACCAGACAGCGGACCCCGACACCGCCTACCGCTACGCCAAGGGCCTACCGGTTGTGAACCCGGGGCACCAGGGTCGCGTGCAGATTGAAACGCCGCTCGATTTTCTCGTTATCGCTGACCACGCAGTGATGCTGGGTGGCATGCGACACATTGTTGATAAGGGCATTCCGACAGACGATATGGGGCTTATTGACCGTGCCCGGGCCTGGTACGCGCAGCGCTGGCTGCGCGGCGTGGTTGCTGATGATGAAGGCATGTCGGCCTTTGCCTCGTTCCTGCCTCAGCCCATGTCGGTTGAAGAAGCTGCCGCAGCACCCTTAGGTGCCGGCATCCCAGGCTGGCGAACCATGGCGCGCACAAGCTGGCAGGAAACCATTGCCGTCACCGACAGCCATTATGAGCCAGGCAAGTTCTCGTCCTTCATTGGGTGGGAGTGGAGCTCCATTCCGGCAGGCGCGAATATGCACCGGGTGGTGTTCACGCCAAATGGTGCAGATGTCGCAGGTCAGTTCCAGCCCTTCTCGACATCTGACAGCAATTACCCAGAGGACCTTTGGAACTGGCTGGAGGAAACATCAGAACGCACCGGTGCTGAGTTTGTGGCCATTCCCCACAACTCGAATATCTCCAAAGGCTACATGTTTTCAGAGACGAACCTGCGCAGCGAGCCCATCACTGCGGAGATGGCAGCGATCCGTATGGAATGGGAACCGGTCGTCGAGATCACACAGTTCAAAGGCGATAGCGAAACCCATCCATCCCTCTCGCCGGATGATGAATTTGCAGACTTCGAAACATACCGCCATTACATCCAGCAGAATGCGCCTGAATATGCACCTGTTGCGGGCGACTATGTGCGCTCCGCCCTTCTGAGCGGCCTTGAGATTGAAAACAAGATTGGCACAAACCCCTTTGCGTTTGGCGTCATCGGCTCAACAGACAGCCACACGGGTCTTGCCTCTGCAGAGGAACCTAACTTCTGGGGCAAGTTCCCGCGCGATACGACTCCATTCGGGAAAACCGGCGGCTTTCGTACAGGATCCGGTGGCAGTCTAGGACCAAATGGGTGGTCCATGTCTGCGTCCGGCCTTGCAGCTGTGTGGGCAGAAGAAAACACGCGCGAGTCCATCTTCGCTGCCTTTAAGCGGCGCGAAGTCTATGGCACGACAGGCCCGCGCATCGCTGTGCGTTTTTTCGGCGGGTGGGACTATGACGCAGCTGCCGCAGAAGCGGGTGACCTTGCCGACATTGGCTATGCGGGTGGCGTGCCTATGGGCGGCGACCTGACAGGTGCCCCAGCTGACCAGGCACCAAAGTTTCTTGTCCGCGCAACGAAAGATCCCAAGTCTGGCAATCTGGACCGAGTACAGATCGTGAAAGGCTGGCTTGGGGCTGACGGCGAAACACAGGAACGAGTCTACAACGTTGTCTGGTCTGATGATCGTGTGGCAGATGTGAACGGAAAGATCCCGCCAGTTGGCAACACGGTCGACATCACGACCGGTCGCTATGAAAACACAATCGGTGCGGCAGAGCTCTCAGCGGTCTGGGAAGACCCGGACTTTGATGCTTCGCAGAACGCGTTCTACTATGCCCGTGTTCTCGAAATCCCAACGCCGCGCCACTCTTTGTTTGATGCGCTTGCACTTGGTATTGATGTGGAAGAAACAAACCATCCCGCGACAATCCAGGAGCGAGCCTACTCATCGGCGATCTGGTACAAGCCCTGATGATCTCAGCATCTTTCAAACCAGCAAGGGCAGCATCAGCTGCCCTTTTCTTTTGTCGCATTTTCGGACGGAAAACCGCTCACACTTTTCCTGAAAATGCTCTAGGCCACGACCGCGATAAAACGTTCAACACTCCATAAAGCTGCAAGGCTTCCCACAAGATAGGCAGTGGGCAGGGTCACTTCTTTCAAACCCCATGTTTTTGCATCTTCTTTGACAAGTGCAATGACTCGGAGGCCCACATAGGTGATGGCAACCAGAAACAGAATGAAAGCGATCTGCCCAACCTCGACGCCGAGATTGAAGAAAAGCAAGGCCAGCGGCACTTCCGTTTGGGGTAGGCCAATCTCCCCCAGCACTGCGGCGAAACCAAACCCGTGGAGGAGCCCGAAACCGCTTGAGATCAGGATAGGGTAGCGCCAGGTGAGCGTGTCCCGCGCCGGACGCGCAAGCTCTGCTGCGACAAACACGATTGAGAGAGCAATTACCGCCTCAAGCGGTGCCACGGGGACACTTACAATATCCAGAGCGGCGAGAGCCAGGGTTACGGAGTGAGCAAGCGTGAACCCGGTTACAATGAGTAGAACCCGTCTTGTTGTGCCGGCCAACATCAACAGACATGCGACGAACAGAAGATGGTCGTAGCCAGTGAGAATATGCTCAACACCCAGAATCAAATATTCCAGGACGATGCTGCCCGCCTCTTCTGCATTTGGAATGTCGATCAGGACGGCATCAGGCCCATTGCGGATGACCTGCACTTCGCCTGACGGACGGATGACCCGCACCAATGACGACACTGCCGGGTTTCCGCGCGGATAGGCGATGGACACGGTCAGCGGTCCGTTGAGGGCGCGGCAATCATAAAGGCCTTGGCCAATATTGAGCGTTGGGCTCGCTGCGGTCTCCGGCGACTGCACCCGCTCACAGGCGTCTGGCAGCGTAATTTGCGGGGCATTGTTTCGATCAATGGTGGAGGGTACACGCCATTTCAGAAAAACAGCGCCGGTCTCTTTCTCCTCAATCTCAATGAAAAGCGGCCTACCTTCATGGGCAGCTGCCGGACCGTTCAACCAAACAAAGAGTCCCAGAACGATAAAGAGAAACCGACTCATTCGGCCGCTCCTGCACTCAGATCAATCTCAATGTCATATTCCGCGGCGATCTGAGCGATCGCGGCCTCTTTATCTTCATCAAGCCGAACGCGGCGCGCATCCTCGGTCACGCGCGTTTTTACATCTTCGAAGTTTGCATCCTGCCCCTGTGACACAGACGTCACCATCACAAGGTGGGCACCATAAGGAGATTTGAATATGCCCTGCCAAACGCCATCCTCCGCTTCAAGCACAAAAAGCTCAGCAGTCATTTCTGGTCCGAAGTGGCTGGCAACAAAGTCGTAGGTTCGTTCCACATAGTTCAGATGAAAAGGAAAGCGGTCGCCCTGACCTGGCGCACCTGAGAATGGGACCTGCTCAGCATTCAATCGCGCCAACGCGGCCTCTGCCAGCGATAGCGCAGCATCCCCGTGTTTTGCTTTGTCAAAATAGACGTGGGTGAAAGTGATGGACGGCGCAACGAAATAGTCTTGCTTGTTGGCTTCAAAATGCGCCTGCAGATCTTCGTCTGTCAGATCGACGGCTGCACTTGCAAAACCTTCGGCTAGGAACTCCACCTTTTGGATGAGGCGACGTCGGATCACATAATCGTCCGCATCAAGCCCGAGGCCCAGCCCTTCCCTGTAGAGAACTTCTTCGCGTAGATATTCGTCAACCAGACGGTTGACGTCTTCCTCGCTCAGAGCGTTCAGCCGCTGCTCCGCCATCGCGCGATCAAAACTGCGGGTGCGATACTGGATGAAGGTCAACATGGTCTCCCGATCGACCCGTATCTCACTGCTATCTGCATCGCTCTCAGCCTGCCCAAGAGCGGAAAAGAGGAAAAAGAGCGCGAGCCCTACGACGACAAAATGAAAAAGAGGATCACGGAAAATTCTGCTCATGAAAGCACCTTTGGCGGCGTCTGTTTTGGAGACTTTTTATACCATGACCCGGAGCAAAAACCTCTCGCCAGACACAGATTTTTCCCATTGTTTCGTCACAATGGGACGTGCTGCGACGACGGGCCTTTTGACAGGACATGCCGTTGATCCCAAACTGGGTGGGAAATGGGTGGTCTTGTTTCAAGGGGTTTGGGGTGACTGAACGATCAAGTCCAGGGCATGAGCGCCCACAGCTCGCACGGCGTCTTACTCTACCACTTCTCGTGCTCTACGGGCTCGGCGTCACCGTCGGAGCGGGCATCTATGTCCTGATCGGTGAGATCGGCCACAAGGCAGGCGTCTTTTCACCCTATGCCTTTTTGCTAGCAGCCCTTCTCATCGCGCCAACGACCTATGCCTTCGCGAAACTTGTGGTGCGGTTTCCAGTCAGCGCAGGCGAAGCACGCTATGTGGAAGAAGGCTACCGCCAGAAATGGCTCGCGATTATCATCGGGTTACTGGTGGCGTCTGCGGGCATTGTCTCCTCGGCGACGATCTCTGTTGGGAGCATTGGCTATGTGCAGGAATTTATTTCCATCCCTTCTCCGCTCCTCGTCACGCTCATTATCGTGATCTTCACAGGGCTTGCTATCCTGGGCATTCAAGCGTCTGCTGTCACCGCTGCTATCCTCACACTCATTGAAGTGGGGGGACTGCTTCTCATTATTGGCGGTGGATTTATTTCAGACGCGCCGGCCATCTGGGCCGGTATGGCAGCCCCCTTCGCTATGTTTGACTTTCACGCGATTGGTCTTATCAGCGCCTCTGCTGTGCTTGCTTTCTATGCTTTTATCGGCTTTGAAGACATGGTGAATGTGGCCGAAGAAGTGAAAGAGCCGGAGAGGATTTTTCCTCCCGCCATTGCCATCACGCTCTTAGTGACCATGGTGCTCTACTTTCTGGTGAGCACGATCTCCATCTCATTGGTCGAGCAGCAGGAACTAGGGGATGCGGGCGCACCCATTTCCCTTATCGCAGAACGCACAGGCCTGATCTCGCCAGACCTTCTATCAGGCATTGGGGTGTTGGCAGCGCTGAATGGGATCCTCATTCAGATCATCATGGCCTCAAGAGTGCTCTATGGGCTGTCGCGGCAAGCAGAGATGCCCCAGTTTCTGGCTTATGTACATCCTCGAACTCACACGCCCGTCACCGCGACCGTGATTGTGGCGGCCATTACCCTGGCCCTGGCGCTCGCCTTTCCGCTTGCGCGACTTGCAGAAACGACGTCCCAGATCACGTTCGTCGTATTCGCGCTCGTGAATGGTGCGCTCATAGCGATCACATTGCGCGAAGCAGGATGGCGGCTCACCCAGGTACCTTCCGTGCAAATCCTTGCCATACCCGCCCTTGGCGCTCTTGGCTCCGTCGCGCTGATGCTGGTGAGTCTGCTCTAATTCCGTAAATTCTGCCGATGCAACTTCGCGGAGGTGCGCTTCCCTCGAAGCGGTCGCTCTTTGAACGAAACGCGCGACCATCAAGACGTGATCAATTTGTTGCTCCGTCGCGCCGACACAACTCACCCAACAATATGCGAACCGTCCTCCGGGACCGCTGCAATTGCACTTAGCTGACGGTGAATTGCAAATTAGAGCCATCTGTCCCGGGATAAGGCCGGATTTGTTTCGGCCACCCGTAGGTTTGCCACGCTTTCACCAGACCAATGTCGTTGGCAAATTTTGGAAAGTCCGGGTGCATCCTAACAGATTTTGACTCTGGCGTCGGCAGCCACAGGTGCATCAACGGTGAAGACATATAGGGGTGAGGTTTGTTCCTGAGCGCATCCAAGAACAAACGTGCATCGCCAGCGTAAAGCAGCCCCAGTGTCAGATCGGTTGAAGGGGGCCTATCCTGCGACCTCAACTGGCGCTCGAGCACCTTGCTAATCACCCAACGGCACCACGCTCGTTTCTTAAAGACCCCTTCGATAAAACCAAACCTCAACAGAGGGTTGCGTAGTTGTTTCTTCACGATCGGACCCATGTCGCTGAAGTGATCATTGAAGAATCGGATTGCCTCTGCGGCGCCGACAACGTTTGACAACAACCAAGCGTGCGCAATACCCCCACCATAATATCCAAGCTCGAACCCCTTTAGATAGGCGGCTTTTGCTTTTTCCACCTCCCCATTTGCCCACAGAGGGTGACCTGACACCATCACCAAACTTGCTGAACGCGGGTCCTGCTCAAGCGCTTCGGATATTATCGTGCTGCCTTCTTCAACCAACCCAATTGCCGCGAGGTTGACGCCCAAAAAAAGCTTCGAGGATGGCAGCTGTGGCTCTGCTGCGAGCCCTTGCGTCAAACGATCGAGGGCATCGCCGAAATGGCCCTCCATCAGGTCCACGGTGTACATGGCGCCATAGGTATGAAAGCGCGTTTTTTCGAGATCGAAGGCACGACGTGCTGCGCGAGATCCCTCATTGATGTGATCCTGCCAGTTTTTGGCTACCGAATGCTCCAGGACCCAAAAATGTGCCGAAGACAGCATAGACCACGCATCGGAAAACTCTGGATCAAGCTCCACCGCCCGCTGTAAGTACCCTATTGCTTCAGCCAGAACCCCCGCTCCGTCCTGCTTGTACGCAAGTTTGCGACCACGCAGAAAATATTCATAGGCTTCGAGATCGGACGTCTTTTTAGCAACAAGCCGAATTTTGTCGACTTCAAGCGCAATCTCCAATGCGTGCACAATCGATTTGGCAATGCGGTCCTGAAGCTCAAAGATGTCATTTAATTCCCCATCATAGGTTTCAGACCAAATGTGAAATCCATCGGATGATTTGATCAACTGTGCAGTGATCCGAACTCTATCCCCTTGCTTTCTGACCGATCCTTCCAGAACGTTGGCGACATTTAGTTCTCGGCCGATATCCTGAATGTCCCGGCCTTTTCCCTTAAACGAAAAAGACGAAGTGCGCCCTGACACTTTCAATGGCGTTACCTTGACCAGTGCATTCAGTATTTCTTCAGCAACCCCATCGCCAAGGTATTCCTGGTCTTGTTGTTGGCTCATGTCCGAAAACGGCAGCACTGCAATAGAGTGTTTAGGCGCAGCTTTATTTTTTGGAGGACTCGGGTATGACGATACCTTCCGTTCTTTGGACGTTTCCTTTTTTGTAAAACTTATCCCGGTGAGGGAAACGTCGAAGAACCACGATATGAGGACAGCGACCGGAAAGCCGGCCAATACGATAATTGTGGTCCAGCGATCAACATACTGAGGGAGCTCCAACGAGTCTTCGAAAGCGATCGCTAGTTGAATCAGCAGCCAACCGGCAACCGCGTAGGCAACAGCCCCCTGAAGCACCTTGCGCCGTCGGATTTCGTCAAGCAATTTCACTTATTAGTCCCCTTCGGAAGATTAGTACCGAAGTTGTGCTTCCATTCAACAGTTTCGTTGTCGAGAGACCAGTACAAACATCTCAAGGCATCCGGCCTCAAAACACATGAGTCTGGACAGAAATGTCGGAGGCTGTGCTGATCAGACCAGGTGGCTAGGGCGAACCACCGACCACCATATTGACGGTGTTGGATGTCATTTTTTCTGGATCGAGGAGGGAATGGCGCACCGGGGAAGATTCGAACTCCCGACCCCTTGATTCGTAGTCAAGTACTCTATCCAGCTGAGCTACCGGTGCGCATTTAGGCGACGGGACAAAAGCCCCACGTCTGCTCGCCAACAGCGTTTCCGCCCTTGGGAGCGACACTCATATAGCGATCCCCTTTTAAAGGCAAGCCGCAGAGAGCCGTCCTTTTTAGGAAATTTGGATTTATCCTCCCAGAGGACGCCTTTGGGCTTTTCAACTTCAACAATTGCGGCCTGAAGCCCCGCAATGGTCAAACTTCTTGCTTTCGCCATAAGGACTTGTGGCCTAAAATCCCTTTGGTTAAATTGCTTTCGCATCCGCGAAATGCCGTCATGCGCGCGGCATGACAGTTGGCTTGTCGCGCGGCGGCTATAAGAGGGGCATCGAGGCCAATTGATGGCTTAAGCGTTGGAGGGGTGTGATCGGCTCAAAAAGGCGGTCTTTATTCCCGAAATCCGGTCATTTTGTTGGATGTTCCTTAAACAACGGGTGCGGCTGCCAAGCCGCCGAACTGCCGAATTCCTGAGGATTTCCCTCAGAAATCGGCCATATAACGGGTGTGGATTTAAAAAATCATGTCGAGTCAGATTGGACCTAAAAGCCTTCGCCTTCTGGCCCTTAGTGCGGTGCTCGCACTCGGCGGCTGCGCCTTTGCCGACGAGGTCATTTGGCCGACCGTCGCAGGCGATGAAGCTCAAACGGGGGCAAATGCTGCCCCTGCCCTTGGCACCAGCACAGCCTCGGGTCTGACGGTGACGCCTGGCGCGGCTACAGGGACACCTGTTGGTGCCCGCGTCGCCCAGCTTCGCGGTGATCTTGGTCGGCTCCAAAGCGCCATGAATACGCGCTCTGCGGAGCTTGAGAGCATTCGCTCCCAGACAAGCACACATGCAAGCGCTTACCACGCCAGCAAGGCGGGTATTGAAGCCAGACTGCAGGTGGGCACAACACCAGGCAACCCGAACCTCGTGTCCGCCTGGAACCAGACCCAGGCTGAACTCGACCAAATGGCTCGGGACATAAACAATATGACTGCGCTTTCGACAGCCATTGCCGGTGACGCCTCAACCGCCACCTACCTTCTAGACACGATCCAGGCGACCTTCGGTCTATCGGGTGCCGTAGACGCTGACCATGTTCAGTTGGAGACGCTGCAGGACAATACCAAGCAGACGATTGTTGTGATCAACAGCCTGCTCAGTGAATTGCGCGAAGATACGGCGCGGCAGACAACCTATCTCGCTAATGAGCGCGCCGCCCTCAACACGCTGTCTAACGCCATCAAGCGCGGCCAGATTTATGGTGGTGGTCTGTCTGTCTCGCAAACGCCTTCTGCAGCACCGAGCCTTGCTGCTGCGCCCCGCGCTGCAGGCGAGGTTCCCGGCACGCCGCCTCTTGTCACTATTCGCTTTGACCGCCCCGGCGTTGAATATGAACGCTCACTCTACACTGCCCTCAGCCAAGCTCTCGAGCTTCGCCCTGGCGCAGAGTTCACGGTTCTCGCGGTTTCGCCAGCAGGTGGAACAGCGGCTAATGTTCAGTTGGCTCAGTCTCAGTCACGCGAAAATGCAGAGCGGGTCTTTCGCTCCATGAGTGACATGGGGCTGCCGCCTGATCGGGTTCAGCTGTCGGCGACCACAAGCGCTGGTGTGTCTTCCAATGAAGTGCGCATCTACGTTCGCTAACAGGTCTTACATAGATATTCAAAAGCACTGCTTTAAAGCCCAGTTCTGACTAGATCGGAACTGGGCTTTAGCTTTTTTGGGTGGTCGCGTTTTCGGACGGATAACCGCGCACACTTATCCTGCAAACGCGATGCCGCGGGGCTTTTATTTTGCGGCATCCCGATAGCCGACCATCTCACCCAGAGTTTCCGCTTCATAGACGCCGCGGGCAATCGCCCGGGCAACGCAATCGCCTGCATGGGTGCCGATCTCTGACAGGTGGCGCACCCGCATCTCATCGCCCAAGGCATGTGCGCCGGTTGCAATGACAAAGATCACATCCCCATCTACCGGCGCGTGCGCCGGACGGAGTGCTCGCGCGAGACCATCATGCGCCATTACCGCGACACGGTTGCACTCTGCGGCGGTGAGGTCGGCATTGGTTGCGACAATGCCGATGGTGGTGTTTTGGCGGAGTCCCGGATTGCCAGCCTTTGTGCCTTCAAGCCATTCGGCATCTGGCGCGAGCCCCTTAGGGGCAACACCACCAAACTCGTCTTCGCGTTCAAAGGGGGCTGCCCAAAAGGCATGGGTTCCCGGCACGACGGCTGACCCATAGGAGTTAACGGCCATCAGCGCGCCGATCTGCAATCCACCAGTAGACACAAGCGACGCTGATCCTGTCCCGCCCTTAATGCTGCCTGCGCGCGCACCATAGCCCGCCCCTGCATTGCCCAACGCAAAACTCTCTGATGCTGCTTCAGCGGCCTCTGCCCCCAAACGGCGGTAGGGAGGCTCTTCGCCCCAGTCTTTACTTCCACCATTGGAGAGATCAAAGAGGATGGCACCAGGTACGATGGGGGCGCGGATGTCACTGCCGGCAATTTCAAATCCCCGGCCCCGTGCACCGAGCCAGGCCGTGACACCGGAGCCTGTGTCGAGACCGTAAACGGACCCGCCCGACAGCGTCACAGCATCTGTGACCCCGCCGAGCAATCTGCTGGGATCCAGCGCGTCTGTCTCGCGCGTTCCGGGCGCGCCGCCCATCACATTCACAGCAGCGGTGACAGGTGCATCTGGAAGGATCACGGTTGCCCCGGTGCACGCGCCCACATCTTCGGCCTGTCCGACCTTGATCCCATCGACATCCGTGATCAAATTACGGGGGCCTGTTTGAACGCCACTAAGGGAAGACGGTGTGGTCATGGTTTTCCTCGCGCGCTGTGGCACGCAGAATAGACGTACCTTTGGTGCCGGACGCTAGCGATCTGCCACCGCCGGGTCAATCGTCGTTCAAATGGGTATGGTGGGATCTACGCAGCCGCATAGACCCATGAGGGGCTTACCCTCAAATGGAGGACTTGATGAAATTTTCTCGCGCTTTGCTTGTGCTGGTGGGTATCGCCATTGTCTCTGCTCCGCTTGGCATCTGGTGGAGCCATTCAGGCACAGCAAACAATCCAGTCAGTGGCTCGGCAGAGTACATGGTCTCTTCTGCTCACCCTGAAGCCAGCAAGGCAGGACAGGAGATGCTGGCACGGGGCGGCTCTGCGGTTGATGCGGCGATTGCGGTTCAGCTCGTCCTCACGCTCGTCGAACCTCAATCGTCCGGCATTGGTGGCGGTGCCTACATGCTGCATTGGGACGAGGGAGCGCGTCTGCTTGAAACCTATGACGGGCGTGAAACAGCGCCCGCTGGTGCCACACCGGAACTGTTTCTGGATGAGGCAGGTGAGCCCCTTTCTTTTTTTGATGCTGTCGTCGCGGGCCAATCCAATGGCGTGCCGGGCGCCATCGCCATGCTGCACCTGGCACATCAAGAACATGGACGCTTGCCATGGGCGGATCTATTTCAGCCCGCCATCCGTCTTGCGGAAGAGGGCTTTCTTGTTACACCGCGCCTCAACAAGCTCATTGCCTGGTCACCAGCACTGCCCCACCTGCCATGGTCAAGGGCCTATTTTTTTACTGAAGATGAGGATGGAAACGCCGTTCCGCTCGCCATCGGAACACGTCTGAAAAACCCAGCCTATGCAAAATCCCTTCGGCTGATCGCCGAGCAAGGCCCCGATGTTTTTTACAAAGGCGAAATTGCTGAAGCGATCGTCGCGGCCTCGCAAAATGCGCCGTCGCGTCCTGGCACGCTCAGCATGGATGACATGGCAGCTTACGAGCCAGTTAAACGCGCGCCGATCTGCCTAGAATACCGCGTCTATACTGTTTGTGGCATGCCACCGTCGAGCTCAGGCGGTCTCACAAGCCTGCAGATCCTTGGTATTCTGGAGTCCTTTGATATGGGGGCGCTCAAGCCCGGCTCCGTGGAAGCTGTGCATCTCATCACAGAAGCAAGCCGCCTCGCTTATGCGGACCGCGACCTCTATATCGGCGACACCGCTTTTGTTGATGTCCCCGTCGATGCAATGTTGGACCAGGACTACCTTACCTCCAGGGCACGTTTGATTGACCTATCCCGCAGTCTCGGCAAAGCGGACGCAGGAACACCGGAAGCGATGGGAGACCTAGGCTCTCTCTATGCTCCCAACGAATCCAGGTCACGCCCCTCCACCAGTCATTTCAGCATTGTTGATGGACATGGGAACGCGGTGTCCATGACAACATCCATCGAAGCGCCTTTTGGCAGCCACCTGATGGCAGCCGGGTTCTTTATCAACAATCAGCTCACCGACTTCTCGTTTCGCCCCATCATTGACGGAAGGCCTGTTGCCAATGCGGTGGCCCCGGGCAAGCGGCCCCGTTCCTCCATGACACCCAGCATGGTGTTCGATGCAGAGGGTGATTTTCACCTGGCAATTGGGTCTCCGGGCGGCAGCCGGATCATCGCTTACGTCACCCAGACACTTGTTGCTCTTCTTGATCACCACCTGCCGATGCAGGCGGCCATCAATCAACCGCGACATGTGAACCGCAATGGCCCGCTAGAGATTGAAGAAGGCACACCGGTCGCCGATTTGAAGGAAGAGCTGGAACAGCTCGGCCATGACGTGGTGGTGAAAGAGATCACGAGCGGACTGCATGGTATCCGGAGACTGGAAGGCGGGCTTGAAGGCGGCGCCGACCTGCGCCGCGAAGGGGTCGTTCTGGGTGGTCAGCTTTAGGACGGTCGCCTCTAGGTTGCCAGCAGGCCCGATGCGATCTTCACCAGTCCCTTAAGCGCCGGATCCGGTGCCACGACAAGATAGGTCGGGATCGGCTTCACGTATGCACTTATTTTCCCGCGGTCCTCAAACCGCGTGCGGAACCGGTTCGCCTCGAAGAGGCCGCCCCAACGCGGAACGATACCACCGGCAATGTAAACACCGCCTGTCGCGCCCATCGTGAGCGCGACATTGGCAGCTGCTGCGCCTAACCAACTGGTGAAGCAGTGCACAGCTTCTGCACTGACTGGTTCGCCCCCTGTTGCCGCGCGCGCAGCTATTTCTGCGGCGCTGACGGGTTCGCTCTTAAGTCCCTCCATCTCACACAGGGCATCATGGAGTGCTTCAAGGCCACTGCCAGAGAGAATTGTTTCCGCGTTGACATGCCCAAAGCGACGTAGCAAACGTTCATAGATAGCGATCTCGCGCGTATTTGCAGGCGCAATATCTGCGTGCCCGCCTTCACCATCAATCAGTGCGTAGCTTCCCTTCCCGTCCGGCACCAATCCGGCGACGCCGAGCCCGGTCCCGGCCCCCAGTACCGCAAGCGGTCCCTCTCTGTCCGGCGCGCCTGTGCCAAGTTGCAGGAGTTCTTCATCGTCAAACAGCGGAAGCGCATGAGCAATTGCGGCAAAGTCGTTGACGAGTCGCACTCGGGAAGTCCCAAGCCGTTCCTTCAGCTCTGCCTCGGTCAGCGTCCAGGGGCAGTTGGTCATATCAATCGCTGCAGAGCCTTCGTCTCCAACCACCGGGCCAGCGCCGCAGATCGCTGCAGCGTTCACCCCAGGACGGCCCGTCTCATCCATCACTTCCTGAAGAACGTCACCAAAACTCGCAAACCCCTCTGTCTCCAAGACAAAGGGTGGTGTGAGGGAGGACACGCCGAGCGAGGCGTCAGCGTAGGAGAAGCGCGCATAGGTGCCGCCGATGTCCGCAACAAGCACGCGTGAACCGTCTTTTATGTGTTCCATAGTGCACCTCTTTCGTTCGAAGCTTTTCGTCAGACGGTAAGTCGACTCGATGATCGCTTTTACTGCGCTGCGCGGACCATGTCCTTGCGGTGAGGTATGCATATTCTAAACCGGGTGCCGTTGGCACCTGTTTCGACCAGTTCCAGCGCGCCGCCATGCGCGCGTACAAGATCTGCGGAAATCGCAAGGCCGAGCCCGGTACCACCTTGGCGGGTTGTGCCCCCAAAGGGCTGGAACAGCCGGTCGCGGGCAGCATCAGGAATACCAGGACCCGTATCAGCTAACTCGATGGTGACCGAGTCTACATCATTGACGGCCGATAGAGAAATCTCTCCGCCAGATTCCATGGCCTGTGCCGCATTTCTCCCAAGGTTGAGAAGAACTCGAAACAAATGATCTGGATCAGCGTCAATTTCCATCTCGTCGGCAATCTCAATGCGGACGCTGACGGGGCTGTCTTCTTCGAGGCCGATTGCTTCCATCGCCTCGGTCGCGAGGTTTTTTAGCGCAACCGGACGACGGGAGGGCGGCGCTTCTTCACTGCTACCGAACTTAAGCGTGTTGGTGCAGAGCTGAATGGCACGGTCGATCGACGCAAACAGCCGGGGAGCGAGACTTTGCACTGTCGGATCGTCCACACCGCCAAGGCGGTCTGAAATAAGCTGCGTGCTCGCCAGAATATTCCGCAGGTCGTGATTGATCTTGCTGATGGCCGTTCCCAAAGAGGCAAGGCGCGCCTGTTGGTTCAGTGTCGAGCGCACCTGCGTCTGGAGATCTGCCAGTTCCCGTTCTGCGACACCGATTTCGTCGAGGCGTGTTGAGGGCTCGATCACCCGCGATGCATCATCCGGTTTTTTGCTAAACGCCACCATATTTTCCGTGATCCGGCGCATGGGACGAACCAAGAAAAAATTGAGGGCAAAAAATACAAGGGAGGCTGTGATGATGGAGATCAGGATCGACAAGTTCAGGATGTTGGTTGAGAAATCGAGCATGGCCTGCCGGAGGGGCGTTTCGTCAAAAACGATTTCGATGAAGTCGCCACCTTCAAAGCGTGGCTTGCCGATCACCCGAATGGTGCGGCCGTCTTCCGCCATCAAACAGTCAAACATGTCCATGATGATGTCGAGGAACGTCGCATCACGCAGATCATACGTCGCATCGATTGCGGGGGGCATGTCGTCTCGAAGGATCAATCGACGCGCTGCATTTCTATGCAAAACCACCGCAAAGGCTTCCGCGTTGGTCAGAAGTTCGTCGCGAAGGGTATTGGCCACCATATTGTCGGGGGTTGCTTCGAGCGCAAGCGTTGCGATCTGCGCCCGTGCAAGACGCTGCTTGATCCAGCTATCTCTGAAATTTGAGAGAGACGGAACATAAATCAGCACTTCGGCAAGCATCACAAACAGAACTGTGAGAACCAGGAGTTGCGCGGAGAGGCTGCGGCGCAAAGGAGCGACAAGACGCGCGACCGGCGCCGCGGCAGCCCGCGGCCCGTCACCCTTATCTGCATCCGTCACATCGCTCTTCTCGCGATCCATGTTCCGCCTGTTTTCCATCGCGCGGCACTTATGCGCTGGCATCAAGTATAGCGGAAAGGGACCCTATCCGAACAGGCCGAGGAACTTCACAATTGCTCTGGTCTTCCAACTAAAGAGGGTCGGTGTGTAATAGGACCCGGCAGCCCGTTTGCTGATTTCCGTCAATGTTGGATATGGGGCAACTGCACCGGCCATGGCGCCGATTTTGAGTCCTTGCGACTTGGCAAGCACCCAGGGTTGCAGCAAGTCGCCTGCATGTGGCCCCACAATGCTTGCGCCCAGAATACGGCCATGACTGTCTGTCACGACCTTGACGAGGCCACGGGTGCGGCGTTCGGCCTGCGCCCGATCATTCTCAGCAAGCGGCCAGCGTAACACTTCAATCTTGCCGTGTTTTTTGCGGGCTTCTTCCTCTGTCTCACCCACATGGGCCAGTTCTGGGTCAGTATAGGTGGCCCACGGAATGGACGAATGGTCCGCCTTGGCCGGAATACGGAACAAAATGTTTCGGATTACGATACCAGCGTGATACCCGGCCACGTGGGTGAACTGCAGCCCCCCGGCCACATCTCCGATGGCAAAGATCTTTTTGTTTGTGGTCCTGAGACGCGCATCCACTGTGATGCCTGTGCGCTCATATTTGATGCCTGCATTTTCAAGGTCGAGGCCATCAACATTGGGGCGCCTGCCCACCGCCATGAGCAAGTGCGACCCGGACACGGTTTCCTCGCCTGCATCTGTCTCGATGGAGACGCTAACCCCGTCGCCGTCTTTTGCAACAGAGGTAACCTTCGCACCTTCACGAATGTCGACACCATCCTCACGAATGGCATCAAGCACCAACGAGGTCAGTTCCGGGTCGTCTTTTCCGAGCGCTTTCAGACCTTCGAGCACGGTCACTTTTGCTCCAAGGCGTCGGTGCGCCTGGGCGAGCTCCATTCCGATCGGGCCGCCACCAACAATGATCAGATGGTCCGGGCGTTCTTTCAGGTCGAACATGGTTTCGTTGGTGAGGAACGGCACGGTATCGAGCCCAGGGATGGGTGGCACCGCGGGCGACGATCCCGTCGCAATGACAAAACGGCGGGCCTTGATGGTCTGATCGCCCGCCTGCACTGTCTGCGGACTTGCAAAGCGCGCAGCAGCCTGAATGACCTGAACGCCAAGGCCTTCAAACCGCTCAACGCTGTCCACGGGCGCGATCCCGGCGATCACTTCATGGATGTGGTCATGAACCCGGCCGAAGTCGACTTCGAGTGTTTGTGGCTTCACGCCAAAGGCTTCGCCGTCGCCCATGCCATGGGCGTGTTTGGCAGCGGCAATCAGTGCTTTGGAGGGAACGCAACCATAGTTCAGACAGTCGCCTCCCATCTTGCCCTTTTCGATGAGAACAACTTTCGCCCCCATCTGTACGGCCCCTGCCGCAACAGACAGGCCGCCTGAGCCGCCTCCAATGACACAAATGTCCGCTTCAATCACATTGCTCATGATGTTTCCTCACACTCCCAGACAGAGGAGTTTTTCTAATCGCGCATTCGCCTAAGTCTTGGCAGAAAACCGCCCACACTTTTCTTGATTGCGCTCTATTTATGCTTCGTCTTTTGAAAAACGTTTGTAAATGACGGGAACCAGCGACAGCGCCGCGAGCGCCAGGATTGGCCCTAACACTTCCGGCTGGAAAATGATGCCGAGATTAGGCTCCCCGCCTTCATCAAAAATCGCACCCAGACCGTTTCCCACACTCGCAAATACGAAAGTACCGGGAATGATGCCAAAGAAAGTCGCCACCATGAAGGTGCGCAGCTTCACGCCCAGAAAAGCCGGCGCCAAATTAACAAGGAAGAACGGAAAGAGCGGGACCAGTCGCAGCACCATCAGGTAAGAAAACGCGTTCTTCTGAAAGCCGGCTTCCATCTTCTGAATTCCCGGTCCTGCTTTTGCGCGCAGGGTATCGCCCAGCGCTGTCTTTGCGATCAGGAAGACGATGGTCGCCCCGATGGTCGCTGCAACGACGGTTGCCAGCCCACCGAAGATGGTTCCGAAGAGAAAGCCCCCGGTGAGCGTTGCGATCAGCGCACCTGGCAATGAGAAGGCGACCATGACCGTGTAGACCGCCATATAGACTGTGAACGCGAGTGCTGTGTTCTCCGCCACGAAGGTTTGCAAAAACTCGCGGTTCTCCTTCAGTGCATCCAAGGTCACATATTGCCCGAGATCCAAGACAAAGAAGGCGACAAGCCCCGCAGCGAGGACCACCAAAGGCACCAGCCTGCCGAGGCTAAAGCCTGATTGTTTTGTGTCTGAACTTTCGTCACTCATATCTACTTTTCCTCCCAGTCGGCTTTTTACGAGCCGGACGTGTCGTTCAGGGACCAATCATAGTCGTATCCCTGCACACGTGTTGTGTTTTCGAGTTTTTCAGCAAGATCACCTTCGGCATAGGATTTCAGATGAGCGATGAGATTGGCCGTGCCTTTTCCGAAGTCTTCCGAGTACCAATCATAAATCTTGGAAACACGGAGTGAACCGCTCTGGAAAGATGCGCCGCGGGGACTATTGATGTAAGCGCGGGCGGCAGATTCCAGATCTGCCTCGAGTGTTTTCCCGGTAAACGGTTTTGTTGGAAGATTGGGACAGCCAATAGAGGCACAATTCACCGCATAGTGGACCCTGGGATCCTTCCAGATGGGCCGCAAAATCCGATGCTCAATATCATCCAGCGTCAGACGCTCACCATCAACAGTCACCAGCTTCGCGCCCCAAGGCCCGGTTGAGAAGAAGCCCGGCGAGATACTAATCTTACGGATGGAGCTGACGGGGTAGTGATCAAGGATCACACGCACTGTTGCAGCATTGTAGAGGTTTGCCCAGAAGGCAAATTGCTCATTCTTGTTGAGCGCATCTACTTCCACCGCCTCCAGGCTCGTGATGTAGAGCTCCAGCTTGTCGCGGTCTGCTTCACTCGCGGCCAGGCTGGCATAGTCGACTTTGTTGGCCTCGCCATCCGTGCCGGGGACGAGATAGGCATCTAAGAGAGCCTGCCAGTCAGAATGATCTATGGTCACGATCGAACTCTCCTCATAAGCGCTCCATCTGGTCCAGGCATCTGCCGCCGGAACCTGGGTCGCACCAATCAAGAGCCAAACAAAGGCGATTACACCTAGAAAGAACAACCCAATGGGCCGCGACCGCCTGGAACCCCGTTTTGAGCCCCCAAGACGCTCATAATGTCGCTCTGTCACTGTTACGACCATATTGCCTCCTTCTGCGCCGGGTCTCCGTCCTGTCGGGTTTCGCCGGGCGCAATGCTTTGTGTTTAGCGGAAGGTGGGGTGCCTCAGGCGAAAAAACCCGCAAAAGTCACCGGCTTGTGAGAGAGCGTTAGCATCGGTGAGGCCAAGGTGATCGGAACAGAAGTACCGGAATCTGCGACTTTTCTCCGTTTCGAGACGGATTGTCCGCAAAACTGGCTGATTTCTGCGGCCTTTACCTTCAAAACACGCCGCGACAGTCGTTGACTTGCCCCCCACCATTGCTTATACACGCGGCCAGTCTGGCCGTTGGGCATCCGCCCGCGGCTTCTATTGTTATGGGGGCACACCAGCGATTGCCTGGTCAGGAGCCCTAGCCGGAGAAGACCCGTGAAACGGACATATCAACCAAGCGCACTCGTTCGCAAACGCCGTCATGGTTTCCGCGCCCGCAAAGCAACAAAAGCTGGCCGCGCGATCCTTTCTGCGCGCCGCTCAAAAGGCCGTAAGAAGCTTTCCGCTTAACTCCCTTAGGGCGAGATGACCCTTTCTTTTAGGGTCTGCGATGCGGAGAGCCCCTTTTTCTTTGCGAGGACCCGCTCTTTTCGAAGACCCGCTATTTTCGAAAACCCAAGGGGATCCAATGATGGAGCGCCTCAAGGCCCGCCGCGATTTCCTGAAAGCTGCTAGAGGCCGCAAATGGGCGGCCCCAGGGCTTGTGCTTCAGGCCCAGAAGCGAACACAGACCGAGCTCGATGCAGAGGCTCGCGTCGGCTTTACCGTTACAAAAAAAGTGGGCAAAGCCCATATCCGAAATCGGGCGAAACGTCGGCTGCGTTCTGTCGCAACTGACGTTCTGGCACTTGCCGCCCGTCCGGGGTACGACTACGTCCTTATTGGACGCGCGGGAACCATTTCCCGCTCTTACATTGATCTCACACGGGATCTCGAAACGGCTCTCGCCAAAGTGCACGCGCAGAAATCACGCGACACACAAAATCGGCGACAGGCATCTCAGAAACAAGGGTGATCTTAGTTCATGTCTGACAATAGGAACTTACTTCTTGCCGCCGTCCTATCGATGGCCGTTCTTGCGGGATGGCAATATTTCTTTATTGAGCCGAAGATGGAAGCGGAGCGCGCGCAGCAGGCAGAAATTGCCGCAGCGCAGGAAGCAGCCGCTGAATCGGCAATCCCTCAGGTACTTGAGAGCCGACCCAATAGCCCCGCCGACCTTGGCGATTCCACTCTACTCACAGGTCTGCCGCGTGATCTTGCACTCACACAAAGCGAGCGCGTGCAGATCAACACAGATCTTGTGGCTGGCTCCATCTCGCTCACAGGCGCACGGATCGACGATCTGCAATTGCACACTTACCGCGAAACGGTAGACCCGACCTCACCTGAAATCGTCCTCTTCTCCCCCGCGAACTCCATCTCTCCCTATTTCGCCGAGTTTGGTTGGTCGGCACCGGCATCCGCGGGCCTCAAGCTGCCAAGCCGTGACACGGTCTGGACAGCCCCTGCTGGCTCATCGCTCGCCGCAAATGGCTCGGTCACGCTGACATATGACAATGGCGAAGGGCTCATCTTCAATCGCACGATCACGATCGACGAGAACTACATGTTCACCGTCGACCAGAATGTCACCAACAATACTGGCGCACCTGTCACGCTCTATCCTTATGGCCTGGTATCGCGCACGGGCACGCCGGAGATTGAAGGCTTCTTCATTCTGCATGAAGGTATGATCGGCGTCCTTGGCGAAGAAGAAGGCCTTGTCGAGATTGACTATGATGAGATCCTTGAAGACCGCGAAATAAAATATACTGCCAATGAAGGCTGGCTCGGCATCACCGATAAATATTGGGCAACGGTTCTCATCCCCGAACAAGGCGTCAACTTTGATGCGCGCTTCTCTGAGGGGCCGAACCCACGGAAGAATGTCTATCAGACAGACTATCTGGTGGTCGACGGACTGACGGCTGCTCCCGGCGCCTCCCTCAACCATACAGCGCGGCTTTATGCCGGTGCCAAAGTGGTCGAGATGATTGATGCTTATGATGAAGAAGGCATCTTCCGCTTTGAGCTGATGATTGATTGGGGCTGGTTCTACTTCCTTACCAAGCCGCTTTTCCTGGGCCTCGATTACGTCTTCGACATTGTCGGCAATTTCGGCATCGCCATTCTGATCGTCACGGTCATCATCAAGATCTTCTTCTTCCCGCTTGCCAACCGCTCTTACGAAGCAATGAGCAAGATGAAGAAGCTGCAGCCGGACATGGAAAAGCTGCGGGATCAATATGCTGACGACAAGATGAAGCAACAGCAGGAGATCATGGAGCTCTATAAGAAGGAAAAGGTGAACCCGCTTGCCGGTTGCCTGCCTGTCCTCATTCAGATCCCTGTCTTCTTTGCGCTCTATAAGGTTCTGTTTGTCACCATCGAAATGCGCCATGCGCCCTTCTATGGCTGGATCCAGGACCTCTCAGCGCCCGACCCGACAACATTGTTCAACCTATTCGGACTGATCCCGTGGGATCCCCCATCGCTTCTGATGGTTGGCGTGTGGCCGCTCCTTATGGGCATCACCATGTTTGTCCAACAGCGCATGAACCCGGCGCCAGCTGATCCCACTCAGCAGATGATCTTCACCTGGATGCCGGTCTTCTTCGTTTTCATCCTGGCAAGCTTCCCTGCGGGTCTGGTCATTTACTGGGCATGGAACAACCTGCTGTCTGTTCTGCAGCAAGGCGTCATCATGCGCCGGCAGGGTGTGCCGATTGAGCTTTTCTCAAACCTCGGCCTGGAGAAAATCTTCAAACGGTCCGCCAGCAAAGATGAAACCTGACGCACATGGGCGACGACACTCCTGAAGAACAGGCACGGCTAAACAAGGGCCACTGGCTCTTTGCGCAGCCCTGCACCTTTGTGAAGGGTGTCGTCAATCTGGACGGTCTGCCGAATGACCCGCTGCCGGAGATCGCCTTTGCGGGGCGGTCCAATGTAGGGAAGTCGAGCCTCGTCAATGCGATGACAGGCCGCAAGACACTCGCGCGCACATCCAACACACCCGGCCGCACCCAGGAAGTGAACTATTTCACCCTTGGGCAGCCCGGTCGCGAGGGCCTCTTTCTGGTCGACCTGCCCGGCTATGGCTATGCCCGGGAATCGAAAGACCGAATTGCGAGCTGGACCGATCTGGTGATGACCTATCTGCAGGGCCGCGCCACGCTGCGCCGGGTGCTGCTGCTCATTGATGCCCGCCATGGCATCAAGAAGAATGATGAGGAGGTCATGGCCATGCTGGACAAGGCAGCAGTCTCCTACCTCATCGTGCTCACCAAGGCGGACAAGCTCAAAAAAGGCCAGATCGAGAAACGGCTGGAAGCAACCAAGGCCCAGCTGCGCAAACATGTCGCGGCATTTCCGGAAATTGCGGTTACATCGTCTGAAAAAGGCACGGGCATTCCTGAGCTCCGTGCCCATATTGCTGAACTGGCAGAGCTTGCGCCCATGGGATATAAAGCTGGCACGTAAGGCCTGACGCGATACCAGGCTCACAATGCAGGGGGCAGGCAAGCGTTTTTGAAGGCGCGGCCATCAGATAGCAGCGATGATCGATCAAGAAAACGACCCAGAGACCGGGATCGACCGGGCAAAAATCCTCTCTGAAGCACTGCCTTACATGCAGCGCTACGACAAGCGGACGGTTGTCGTGAAATATGGCGGGCACGCCATGGGCGACGCTGAACTGTCAGCGCAGTTCGCCCGCGACATCGTCCTGCTCAAACAATCCGGCATTAACCCGATTGTCGTCCATGGCGGCGGCCCGCAGATTGGTGCCATGCTGAAAAAGCTCAATATTGAGAGCACTTTTTCTGATGGTCTTCGAGTGACCGACAAAAACACCGTTGACGTTGTGGAGATGGTGCTTGCCGGCTCCATCAACAAACAGATTGTCGGCGCGCTCAATCAGGCTGGTGGCCGGGCGGTTGGGCTGTCCGGCAAAGATGGCAATCTCTTGATCGCTCGGAAAGTCGCTCAAAAACACGACCCGGACTCCAATGTGGAGAAGGTGGTCGACCTTGGATTTGTGGGTGAGCCTCAGACGGTCAATCCGGAAATTCTGGAAACCATGATTGCCTCTGACATTATTCCGGTGATCGCGCCGCTTGGTGTCTCCGAAAAAGGCGATACCTATAATATCAATGCTGATACAGCTGCAGGCGCCATTGCTGCTGCAACTGGCTCGAAACGCCTGCTCCTCCTTACAGATGTGAGTGGTGTCCTCGACAAAGAAGGAAAGCTCGTCACCGGCCTTACCATTGCGGAAGCCAAGGCATTGATGGCGGACGGAACCATTTCCGGCGGCATGATCCCCAAGCTTGAAACTTGCATTGATGCGGTGAATGACGGTGTGGAAGCCGTGGTCATACTGGACGGTCGGGTACCTCACGCGGTCCTGCTGGAACTTTTCACCGAACATGGTGTCGGCACCCTCATTAAAGAGAGTTAGCAAGCAAGAGACCACAAACTCACCGTGGCGCCCTATGACCACTTGGCAGGTCTCCCCAGAATGCTATTGTCTGCCCAAAGAAACTTGGCCGGGGGGCATGTGTTTTGGGTCGGGAAATATGAACGACGTTAGCGGCGGCCTGCGATGGTCCACTCAGTATTATGGCGCAGCGGCCGTTTTTTTCTGCCTCGCCTTCTTTTCCCTTATCTCCCCAGCGCAAGCAGAATATCGCTTCTGCAATACCACGACCTATGTGCTCGATGCCGCGATTGGCTATGAAACCGACGAAGGTTGGCAAAGCCAGGGTTGGTTTCGCATTCTCCCCGGTTCCTGCAATGCTGTCCTTCCCGGGCGCATTGAATATGAGGAGTATTATGTTTTTGCCCGCTCGATCGATGCGCATGAGGGTGGCACAAAATACTTCAGCGGCTCAGACCGCTTCTGCACAGCGCCAGGGGATTTTCTCGTCAATGACCGAACAAATTGCGCCACGCGCGGGTTTGACGGTTTCGACTTTACCCGTGTTGAAACACGCACCGGCAACAAGTGGACAACGACCTTCTCGGAACCCAGCAATTACCCTCTAAAGCGAGCAGAAATCGCTGGTGCCCAGAGACTGTTGCGCGATACGGGCGCCAGCATTTCGCAGATAGACGGGTTGAGCGGCAGGCGTACGACAACTGCCATCACGAACTTTCAGCAATCGATCAATCTTCGAGCAGATGGCAAAATCACATCTGCGCTCTTCAATGCGCTTATCGAGAGCGCAGAGCAACGTCAGGCCGCTACGGGCCTATCGATCTGCAACACCACGGACTTCCTTGTCTGGGCCGCGGTGGGCTATCAGAGTGGTGAGGACTTTTCCTCAAGCGGTTGGATCCGCATTGAACCTGACCGTTGTGAAAAAGCCATCAAAGGCGAGCTCAAAGAACAGTACTATTACACTTATGCAGAAGCGGTAGACGGCGGTGGCCTTGTCGCTCGGCGCGCCAGTCAAGATTTGGTTTGGGCAGGCAACCATACTTTCTGCACAAAAGGGACGCGGTTTGAGATTGAGGGACGAGAGAATTGCCCTGAACGCGGTTTTGATGACACCGGTTTTAAGCGGATAGATACCGGAGAAGCACTTGTCTGGACCGAAACGCTGAAATAGCTGGTCTCGTTTCTATTTCTCACCCTTAGGCGGCACTTCAAAGAAGGCCAGTTGCAGGTTCATCTTCTTTTCTTCAAGCGGGTATTCGAACCCGTTTTTTGGCAGCAGCAGGTCTGTGTGTTTTATATGCAGCGCCTTTTGGACCGCCAGCGCTGTTCGCATACTCAGCTCCGCTTTCCAGCAGATAGATGTGATCCCCTCTGGAGACTTGGCTTCCATGATCTCCGTGATTTTTTTCACCGGCACTTCAACCAAGAGCGAGAGCGCCATGTTCAGGCATTCACGCTGACCAGTATCGGCAAGCGTTGTAATCGCAGAATTATCCAGTTTGCCTGCTTCATAGGCCTGGCGAACGGACGCGAGGGTCGCATCCAGTTTCTCAGTACCATCTTCACCATCGACGCGCTCCATAACCCGGTCACGCAGCTCTTTCTGGGTCTCGTCGTCCAACCCTTCGCGCGCCAACAGGTCCTCCAGAAGCGACCTAGCGACGAAACTCGCGATCCGTTTGATGGCACGAATGGATAGATTGGGTCGCATCACCAGCGGCTCGTGCAGCGCTTCAATATCGATCGCTTTGGTGATCAGCAGGTCGAGCGTATCTTCCCTGATCTGCACATTCGGGTTGGCGAGCAGCGCCGTCACGGCAGGTATGTCGAGTGAGCGCGCAACTTTCTCGACGATCTCTTCCCCAACGTTTTCCCGACGCGCAATGGCTTCCGCCGCACCATCCACCGCACTGCCTGCGATAAGTTCCATCAAATCTGCATCTGATAGGAGGGGTGAATATTCAAGCACGGGGGCTGCCACGGATATTTCCACGTCCTTGGCGAGCTTCTTGACTATGCGTGCCGGTACATTTTCTGTTGCTTTGATTTCCTCAGCGACGATCGCACGCACCCGTGGAAGTTTGTCAGCGGCGAGTTTTTCAACGAGCGCAATGACCCGCTCCAATAAATCTTCCTGCATATGTTCATCGGCGCCGGGCACCAATTTCGAGATCCGCCGTGCAAGCTCCACACGCACCATCTCTTCTGGGTCGTCCACCAAAATCTCACTGGCCTGGATCGGCGTTGATGGGTTCGCAGCGACAGCAACCCGCACATCGAGCAGTTCGTCTTCCGACAGGTAGTACAGCACCTCACGAGGGGCATCCGTCCGGGACGCCAGTTCGCGTTTGGCAACCCTCGAGTGCTTCTCTAGAACGGCGCGGGCGTCTTCATAGCTCAGATCACTCGGCAAACGTCGCCAGCTGAACATCCTTTTCAACAGGTTCTTCATGATGCACCTTCTGACAGTTTCCCGACCGTCTGCATGTCGCCCGTCGATCGGCCTGTTTCCTCGAAGCTCATGCCCTTGTCCTCAGACGCCATTTTCCAGGTTCCCTTGCCTGACCGTTTCACCTGATAAAGAGTCTGGTCTGCACGGGCCATAAGGCTCTGAAGCTTCTCGTCCGGGTTGGCGCTTGCGATCCCGATGGAGAGACCCGGTAAGACCTCCTCACCATATTCAGCCGCAATCAGATTAAAGGCGCGGACTAACCGCTCTGCCGTAAGGGCCGCCAGTGCCCCTGGCGCTTCGCCGCAGGCACCGATCCACACGGCAAATTCATCGCCCCCCAGCCGCGCTGCAAGATGGTCTCCGCTGGGCAGATCGGCGATCGCATCTCCCATCAAAGAAGACAGCGATATCAGCAACGCATCGCCAACGGGATGACCATAGGTGTCATTGACGGCCTTGAAATTGTCCATGTCGATAAACATGAGATTGCCCGCCGCGTCCTCACCGGTATGCATCGCCAAGCTTTCACTCACACCTGCAATGAAGGCGCGCCGGTTTAACAGTCCCGTCAATTCGTCGGTCCTGGATAACCGATCCAACTCACGGAGCTGGCGTGCATGCTCAATCGCATTTGACAAGTGATCTGCCGCATGAGCCAACATGGCCTCTGCACGCCCGGCGGTGTCTAGCAGCACGACAAGCCCGTTCACGACGTCCCAATGGTGGGTGAGGAGGCAAAGGAATGGCCCCTCCCGCCAGATCTGGTAAGGCTGCGCCTGCTCATCTGATGGAATGGCGGTGTCTATCAGGTTCGCGAAATCCGGGTCTGGCAGATCTGTTGCCATCGTTGAGTCGACATGGCGCGCTGCCGGCTTCAATGGGCTGCCGTCAGCTTGCAGAGGCAAAATCCACGCGGCGGCGGCCTGGAATGACGTTACCAAAACACGTGCTGCCGCCCGGAGCATGTCACGTGGTTGCATTTCCTGTTGGATCGCCCGGGCAATTGCGGAGATGAGCGCGTCATCGTCGCGCTGCTCGTCGAGCTCGCGTGCGCGACGACGGTCAGCGGTTACATCACGGGCCACGCCGCGCGCACCGCACCACTCCCCACGATCGTCAGTCAGTGGTCGAACCGACGCAATAAGACAGGCAGCATTCCCATCTTCTCCGCGAATCCAAACCTCGGTTTCCGTGATTGGTTCTCGCGCCCCAAACAATGCCACGAGGTGCCCGGCTTCGTGAGGATCCATGGCCAAGCCCGCGGGCGAGGCCCCATTTAGGGCCAGGGGCAGATAGCCGACAATTCCTTGCGGGCTGACGAAGGAAAACCGTGACGATGCATCGACTTCCCAGACAAAGTCGCCAGAGCAGTCCGCCAGATCCCGATAGAGCGCGCGCGAGCTCACGAGCGCCTCTACGAGATTGCCTTCCAGCGAAACATTTCGAGCAAGCAAAAGGATGCTCGTACCTGTGCCATTTGAGATATCTACAGGAAGCGCCGTAATATCATAGGTCAAGTTACCCTCGTCGGCCGCCTTCGCCGGAACGACGATGCGTTTGGAGAGCGGCGTGCCTGTGCGGCCAACATTCAGGAAGGCGTTCGCGGTTTCGCTGATCTGATCCAGCGGTTGTCCTGAGCTCGCCGCCAATAAAGTCATAAGGTCATCGCCTGCGTCATTTTTTGCGAGCACGTCACCGTTTTGTGCCAACAGAAGACCCGGCCCACGGAAACGCTGCAGCAGCGCGCGCGGCGCGATTGATGCTTCATCATCAATCAACTCCAGTGGAGGTAGATCACTGCGCGCGCTAGACGTCAAAACGGGGACCTTCGAACTCAACAGAACAGGTCGCAACCCTAACAATTGGCTCTTAATGGGCCTTTAAGCAGTGCTTTAAGTTGGTTGCCAATTGGTGAATGCATCGGCAGAGTGCGGCTCAGCAACATGAGTGCCATTGATATGTCTGAAGAAGCCCAGCACAGCCTAAAAAACCCCGATTTTCTCCACATTGAGACTTGGGTTTTTGACCTGGACAACACGCTTTATCCGCCAGAATGCGATCTGTTTTCGCAGGTGGATGTGCGAATGCGGGACTTCATTTCAGACTATTTAAACGTTGATCCGGAAGAAGCCCGGCGCCTGCAGAAGCTTTATTATGTTGAGCATGGCACGACGCTTAACGGCCTGATGAAAGTGCATGATCTCGCACCGAAGGCGTTCCTGGATTATGTGCACCAGATTGATGTGAGCCATATTGCACCGGCGGATGCGCTGAACGAAGCGATTGAGCGGCTTCCTGGCCGCAAAGTGATCTTCACCAACGGAACGGTAGCGCACGCAGAGAACGTTACGGAACAGCTGGGAATTACCCACCATTTTGACGCTGTCTATGACATTGTGGCCGTCGACTACACGCCCAAACCGGCGCCTCAAGCCTATGCGCGGTTTGTTTCCGGTACGGGCATAGACCCAACACGGTCCGCCATGTTTGAGGACATCGCCCGGAACCTGCTCGCGCCCCACGACATGGGCATGACCACCGTCTGGGTGCGCCCCGGCGAACCGGGACCGGAAAAGCACCAGCAAATGTCTCACGAAGGTGCTGATGGCGACCATGTGCACCACGTAACAGACGACCTGACGGAATTCCTACAGAGCCTCTAAGCTGTCACTTAAACGCTCCTGTTTTGGCCGAAATCCCAGGCACTGGCGGGCTTCTACTTCGACTGGAAAGCCCTGGTTGACAAGCCTCTGCCCCCCGCTATGGTGCCGCGGCGCTCAAAAGCGCGCACAAGCTGCCGAGAAACAAGGATTTCCCAAGATGACCCCAGCAGAGCTTCAATCCATCATCGACACGGCTTTCGACAATGTGGAAACCATCGACACCAAAACGACTGGTGACGTGCGTGACGCAGTCAATGAAGCGCTGACGCTATTGGACAATGGGGAGGCTCGAGTTGCCGAAAAAGGCGATAAGGGCTGGGTGGTCAATCAATGGCTGAAAAAAGCCGTGCTTCTGTCCTTCCGACTGAATGACATGGAAACCATCGCAGGTGGCCCCGGCAATGGGACCAACTGGTGGGACAAGGTTCCTTCAAAGTTTGAAGGCTGGGGCGCACAAGAGTTCGCTGCTGCTGGTTTCCGGGCTGTGCCAGGTGCCATTGTGCGCCGATCCGCTTATATCGCGCCCGGTGCGGTGTTGATGCCCTCCTTTGTCAATCTGGGCGCCCGCGTCGATAGCGGCACCATGGTTGACACCTGGGCAACCGTCGGGTCCTGCGCTCAGATCGGCAAGAATGTGCATATTTCAGGTGGTGCGGGCATTGGTGGTGTTCTTGAACCGCTGCAAGCCGGACCTGTCATCATTGAAGATAACTGCTTTATTGGTGCGCGCTCAGAAGTGGCTGAAGGCGTGATCGTCGGCACCGGCGCTGTGCTCTCCATGGGCGTCTTCATCACATCAACAACCAAGGTGGTGAACCGCGACACTGGTGAGACCCATATTGGCTATGTGCCGCCTTACTCCGTTGTGGTCCCAGGTGCCCTTCCTGGCAAACCTCTCCCGGACGGAACCCCTGGCCCAAGCCTTGCCTGCGCCGTGATCGTTAAAACCGTGGATGAGCGCACCCGGTCGAAAACTTCCGTGAATGAGCTTCTGCGGGACTAGAAGCTCGACCGTGCAAAACCTGCCCAGGTTTGACCGCCCCCTGCCCGACCGGGTAAACCGGGGTCATGGAAACTGATACACCCGGAGTCGGCGGTCTGATTGACCCCGTCTCTCTTGCTCAAGATCTGATCCGCTGTCAGAGCGTCACCCCTGTTGAGGGCGGCGCACTGGATTTGCTGGAATCCCACCTCACAGCGCTCGGGTTTCAATGCACCCGCCTTCCGTTCAGTGACAAAGACACACCGGACGTGGACAATCTTTATGCGCGGTTGGGCACGCAAGGTCCTAATTTTTGCTTTGCCGGTCACACTGATGTTGTGCCTGTGGGAGATGCGAAAGCCTGGAGCGTCGCCCCGTTCGACGCGGTCATTCAAGACGGTCTTTTGCTGGGGCGTGGCGCGACCGACATGAAAGGGTCTATCGCCGCCTTTGCATCAGCCGTTTCCCGCCTTGTGGCAGAGGGTGGGGTTAAAGGCTCCATCAGCCTTCTGATCACAGGTGATGAGGAAGGGCCGGCGATCAATGGAACGCGGAAAGTCCTCGAATGGATGCAGACACAGGGCGAGGTAATTGATGATTGCCTTGTGGGCGAGCCTACCAACCCACAAGAACTTGGTGACATGATCAAGATTGGTCGCCGCGGCAGCACAAATGGCTGGATCACGGCCTATGGGGCTCAGGGGCATGTCGCCTATCCGCACCTAGCAGACAATCCGACGCCACGCCTGGTCGCCATGCTTCAGCGCCTGACGAGTGAATTGCTGGACGAAGGCACCGAGCACTTTCAACCCTCCAATCTGGAGATCACGCAGGTCAGCGTCGACAATGAGGCGACGAATGTTATTCCCGCAGAAGCCAAAGCACGCTTTAACATTCGTTTCAACGATCTGCATACTCCAGACGAGCTGGAAGCAAGGGTGCGGGCACACTTGGATGCGGTGACTGATGAGATGGGCGGCGCATACGAGCTCAAGATGATTGCAAGCGGCGATGCGTTTCTTACCGCGCCTGGCCAATTGAGTACCCTGATTTCAGAGGCAACGACAAAGGCAACCGGGCGGACGCCGGAACTTTCTACCAGTGGCGGCACTTCTGATGCGCGGTTCATCAAGAATTATGCGCGGGTGGTTGAATTTGGCCTGGTCAGTCAATCCATGCATAAGGTTGATGAGCATGCCAAAGTCGATGACATTACGGCACTCGCTGACATTTACGAGACTGTTCTGAGAGGTTACTTCAGCTAGCCCCCATGCCGACAAGCACAGAAATCATCAATGCCTTTATCGGCGCCTGGAAGATTGCGCGGCGTGACCCGACTGCGTTGTCGCACTTCGATTTCAGCGCAGACGCTTTCTGGCGTTCCTTCGCAGCCTTCATTTTTGCGATGCCATTCTATCTGGTCTTTATCAGTGCTGAATGGCGGATGATCGGCGAAGCAGACATTATCGTGACCAATACGCTGCTTGGCTACACAACCATTGAATTTCTATCTTATGTCGCCTTTTGGGTTCTCTACCCCGTCTCAATGGTGTTTGTCTGTCGGGCGGCAAACCTAACGCAAAACTTCGCGCCCTATATTATCGCCTACAACTGGTCGTCTGTCCTGGTGGCTGTTCTGCTTGCTCCGCCCTATGTCCTCTATAGTTTTGGCGTTGCTTCTATTGAGACAGCGGCTTTCCTTATCCTGCTGGTTTTCGTCACCGCCCTTCTTTACCGCTGGCAAATTGCCGTGACCGTTTTCCGCACCACGCCGGCGATCGCTGCGGGCATTGTGGCCTTCGAGTTGGTATTGGGTTTCCTGATCAATTTCGTTGCCAGCTCGTTTTTGGGAGTTGGACCTCAATAAATGAGTGATGAGCGCGCGATTGGTGTCTTTGATTCCGGGATGGGAGGACTAACTGTCCTGCGCGCGTTGCGCGACTCGCTCCCGCAAGAGGACCTTGTCTATCTGGGCGACACAGCCCGCCTTCCCTATGGCACCAAAAGCGCTGATACCGTCACTGCCTATGCCCTGCAGGCCACACGGCAATTGCTCCGGCACGATGTGAAGATGGTGGTGATTGCCTGCAACACAGCAAGTGCTGTGGCTATTCAGCCGCTGGCAAAGCAACATGCGCCCCTTCCCGTCATAGGTGTGGTGGAACCAGGTGCGCGGGCAGGCGTGGCCGCCACACAAACCAATCGAATTGGGGTTCTTGCGACCGAAAGCACGGTTAAGGGTGGCGCCTATGCCCGTGCGATCAGCGCTCTTGCGCCCGACGTTCAGATTCGGCAGCAGCCCTGTGCCCTGTTTGTTGCACTGGCGGAAGAAGGCTGGGGAGACGACGCAATAGCAGAAGCCGCGGCAAGCCGGTATTTGAAGCCGCTCTTTGATGATCCAGGCACCGCACCTGACACGCTTGTCCTGGGCTGTACCCACTTTCCAGTGCTCGCCCCCGCAATTTCCAGGGTTCTGGGTGATGGAGTGACCCTGGTGGACAGCGCAGCCACCACGGCTGAGTCCGTCGCAGCCGCGCTCGCAGAACATGGCCTTGCGACCAACGATCGGTCAAATGGGACTGAGCGTTTTTTCGCGACCGATGCGCCGGAGCGATTTGCGCGCGTCGGCGGTCTTTTCTTTGGCTCGCCGATCGATGCGACTGCCGTCGAGTTGGTGGACCTCCAACTCACCTAATACCTGACTCTCAATCGTAATCCACAGCCGTCAGATAAAGACCGTCTGGCGGTGCGACAGGGCCGCAGCGTGACCGGTCCGCCGCTTTCAAAGCGGCCTCCATGTCTTTTGGCCGCCATTTTCCTTCACCAACACATTTGAGAGAGCCAACAATGGAGCGCACCTGGTTGTGCAGGAAGGAGCGTGCCCGACAGATTACTTCTATCTCTTCGCCATAGCGGGAGACCGTAATCTCATCCATCGTGCGCACGGGCGATTTCGCCTGGCAATGGACAGACCGGAAGGTCGTGAAATCGTGTTTGCCGATGAGTGCCTGCGCCGCTCTGTGCATGGCGTCCGCATCAAGAGGTATGGGCACAGCCCAGGCCTGCCCGAGATCAAGCGTCAAGGGCGCTCGCCGGTTGATGATGCGGTAAAGGTAGTGGCGCTTTGTGGCATCAAAGCGTGCATGAAACTCATCGCTGACCATTTCAGCCGCCACAACGGAGATCGGCGCGGGCTTCAGATGGTAATTGACTGCGTCCTTCACCTTGTCGGCTTTATCACCGCGTTCAAGGTCCAGATGCACGACCTGTCCCAATGCATGGACACCGGTGTCCGTTCGCCCGGCGGCGAACACATCTGCCTCTTCCCCGCTATACGCACGGACGGCTTTCGTCACCTGATCCTGCACGGCCAGTCCATTGGTCTGGGACTGCCAGCCATTATAGGGTCCGCCGTCATATTCAATGGTGAGTTTGTAGCGGGGCATCAGGTTACGTGCTCACCGCTGGTCAGCGGAAAGCCGCGGAGAAACTCTTCCGCAGTCGCGCGGCCTTTACCAGCACGTTGGACTTCAAGAAGACGAAGTGCGCCCTCGCCACATGCTATCGTGAGTGCATCGTCAATTGCCGTGCCTGGCTCGCCGCTTCCTGCCGTCGCTTCCGCGCGCAAGACTTTCACCCGTTCCGGTTTTCCTTTGCGCATGATTTCAAAGTAGGCACCCGGGAATGGTGAGAGCCCGCGAATATGGCAGTCCAGTTCCTTGGCCGACCGGGTCCAATCGATCCGGGCTTCCGCCTTGTCGATCTTCTTGGCGTAGGTGATGCCCTCTTCAGATTGCACAGCCGGGGTCACTTCACCTGCCGCAAGTTTTGCCAGTGTTTCCACCATCAAGGGCGCACCGATTCCAGCCAGTTCATCATGGAGGTGCGACGCGGTCATTTCGCTGGTGATTGCGACCCGCGCAGTCCCAAGCACCGGACCCGTGTCCAGACCTTCATCCATCTGCATGACCATAACCCCGGTCTCGGCGTCACCCGCCATGATCGCGCGCTGGATCGGTGCGGCGCCGCGCCAGCGTGGCAAGAGGGAGGCATGGAGATTGAGACATCCAAAACGGGGGGCTTCAAGAATGGGCGTTGGCAGCAGAAGGCCGTAAGCGACAACGATGGCCACATCAAGATTGAGGTCGGCAAAGGCTTGTTGCTCCTCTTCGCCCTTCAGACTTTTGGGTGTGCGTACCTCAATGCCTTTTGCCTCTGCAAATTCATGCACAGGTGACTTTTTCAGATCCATTCCCCGCCCCGCCTTCCTTGGCGGCTGCGAGTAGACCGCAACGATGTCGTGGCCGGTGTCGACCAGCGCTGCGAGAACGCCAACTGAAAAGTCGGGCGTTCCCATAAACGCGATACGGAGAGGTTTGGAACTGGTCATAAAGTTAAGGGTGCGCGTTTCGAACCGGTCAGGCCAGTTCTTTTTCTTTCAGGCGGCGTTCTTTCAGGAGCTTTTTCAAAACCCGATCGCGCTTCAGTTTGGAGAGGTGATCGATGAAGAGCACGCCTTCGAGATGATCCATTTCATGCTGGAGGCAGGTCGCTAACATCTCATCGCAGTCCAGCTCGCGAATTTCGCCCTGATAGTCGAGGAAACGAACACGACATTTCGCGGGACGCTCAATCTCGTCATAGAATTCCGGTACCGATAAGCACCCTTCTTCATAGACTCGGGTCTCGCTATCGTCGGTCCAGATGATCTCCGGGTTCACAAAATAACGTGGCTCCGGTTCTTCGCCTTCACGGGCGAGATCCATGACAATCACGCGTTTCGGGACGCCGACCTGAATGGCGGCAAGGCCGATCCCTGGCGCGTCATACATGGTTTCCAACATGTCATCCATGAGGAGACGCAGCTCATCGTCCACCTTTTCCACAGGGGTTGAGACCTGTTTCAGGCGTCGGTCGGGAGCTGTCACAATCGGGCGAATGGTCATGAGGACGAGATAGGCCCCCAGCGATCTGGCGTCAAGCCTTACGCGGTCTGCCGGCCGGTCAGCGGCGCTCTACCCATACAGACAGACGCCTTATTGATCGCAGTTTGCGACACAAACCTGGCGTTCACGCACCTGTCCGCCGCAAGAGCTGTAGCACATGTTGAATTGGCCCACACATTGGGACCCGATATCCTCACATTGATAGTAGGACGGGGTGCGCTCATATGGAGAGTCTGGGCGTTCCGGGAGGCCGGGCGCACCTTCATATGTCCCATTTACCCGGAAAAACCGCTCGCGCGCCTTCTCAGCCCGGCGTTTTTCATAGAGATACTGGTCGAGCTCATACTCGTAATTTTCCTGAGCACGAGCATTTTCATTCCGAACGCGCTCGTCTTCGCGGTACCGGCAGTCGGAACGTTCTGCGTCCGCATTGCGCGTGCACTGATTTTGGCCCTGCTGGCATTGCGCCAGACATTGCATGCCTCCTTGCTGGGACGGCGGGGTGTAGTCGTAGTGGGTTTCGATCACGGGCCCGCAGGCGGCGACCAGAAGAGCGACAGCTGAAAGACCCGCAAAACGGCCAAAATCTCTGAGAAATTTCATCATATCCCCTCGTCCTAAGACCTAAAGACTTACCCCACCCTTTTATGGCTGGGCCCCGCGCTTGAGGTCAAGAGCGCTGCGCCAGCCATGATTTCGGGTATAGTTGGCGCGCCTGAAAAAATGTGAGATTCGATGGACGCTTCTTTCCTCCCCTATCTGGTTTCGGCTGTTGTCACAGCGGTGGTCGTGACAGCGCTGCTTATGCTGCGTTTGCAGAAAGGTGCATCAACGGACGAACCCACAGGACCGGACCCGGTCGAGCACCAGTTGGCACAGCTTGCCGACATGCAGAACCAACTGGCCGGCCGGTTGGCGACACTTCAGGAAGGCCAGACGACCAGCCAACAGACGCTCAACCAGGCGCTGAATGAACGGCTCGACGCGGTGAGCCAGCGGCTCAATCAAAGCCTGAGCGAGAGCACGCAAAAAACCAATCAGACGCTGAATGAGCGGTTAGAGAAGGTCAGCAAAAACCTGTCTGAGACCTCGCTAAAAAACCGGGAGCAGCTTGGAGAACAGTTGGGCGCGCTCAATGAACGCCTGGTGCGCATCGACGAAGCGCAAAAGAAACTGGATGGGCTCACGACTGAAGTCGTCGGGCTTCAGGAAGTGCTCGGCAACAAACAGGCCCGCGGCGCGTTTGGCGAAATTCAGCTGAACGATCTTGTGACAAGTGCTCTGCCCCCGTCGGCCTATTCGTTCCAGACACCGCTCTCCAACAAAAGCCGTCCAGACTGTCTGATCAAGTTGCCCAACCCGCCGGGCTCAATCGCGGTGGACAGCAAGTTTCCCCTCGACAGCTACCGCCGGTTGGTCGACGCGCCTGATGAAGCCGCAAAAGTGGCTGCGACCCGCCAATTGCGGGCGGACGTGCAGAAGCACATCAAGGACATCTCGGAGAAGTACATTATTCCCGGCGAGACCGCAGAATCAGCGCTCATGTTCCTGCCATCAGAAGCTGTCTATGCGGAGCTGCATGCGCGCTTCGCCGATGTGGTGGACCAGGGCTATAAGGCGCGGGTCTGGATTGTCTCGCCCACCACGCTGATGGCGACGCTCAACACGGTGCGCGCAGTGCTGAAAGACGCCCAGATGCGCGAGCAGGCCCATGTCATTCAAGCTGAAGTGGGGAAACTGTTGGAAGATGTGGGGCGGCTAGATGCGCGGGTCGACAAGCTTAAAGGGCATTTCGCGCAGGCGGAAAAGGATATTCGCGACATCGAGACATCCACATCAAAAATTACGCGGAAAGGCGAGCGGATTAAGGAAGTCGAACTGGAAGATCCAGCCGAGTTATCCCCGCCTTCTGAAAGCAAGATACAATCAAGCGGCAAGACAACGGGAAACCAACCGGACCTGCTTGCCGGTGAATAGAATGTCTGAATAGAACGTCTGGGGGACGGCACATGGAAATGATCGAAGCATTTGTGGGGCAGGTGAACAGCATCGTCTGGGGCGTGCCCATGCTCATCCTGATTGGTGCGACAGGCGTCTTCCTGATGGCGGGGTTGCTCTTCATGCCGCTTCGCAAGCTAGCGCACGGTTTTAAACTTTTGCTCGCGCCCACAGCACCGGGTGACGGCGACATCCCCCCCTTCAAGGCGCTGATGACGGCCCTTTCCGCCACGGTGGGCACAGGGAATATTGCCGGTGTTGCGACCGCTATCTTTCTGGGCGGGCCCGGCGCGCTGTTCTACATGTGGCTGATCGCGTTGATCGGCATGGCGACGAAATATGCAGAAGCCGTGTGCGCTGTAACCTTTCGGGAAACCGACGCCAAGGGCAACCATGTCGGTGGGCCGATGTATTACCTCAAGAACGGTGTCGGTGAAAAATACCCGGCCCTTGGCAAAGTTCTCGCCCCTCTGTTCGCGCTGTTTGCAGCCGTCGCGGCTTTCGGTATCGGCAATGGTGTGCAGGCAAACTCGGTCGCCGATGCGATGAGCTCCAGCTTTGGCGTGCCGCACATCGCAACGGGCCTTGTCATGATGGCCATTGTGGCGGCCGTTTTGCTCGGTGGCATTCGTCGCATTGCTGACGTGGCAGGTGCGCTCGTCCCTCTCATGATTGTCCTCTATGTGGGAAGCGCCATTGTCATCCTCGTGATCAATGCGGCGGCCATTCCAGACGCCTTTGCGCTCATCTTCACCCACGCCTTTGAACCCGTTTCCGCCGCGGGCGGCTTTGCGGGCGCCACGGTTGCCGCCGCGATCCGCTTTGGGATCGCGCGGGGCGTCTTCTCCAACGAGGCAGGACTTGGGTCTGCCGCGATCGCGCATGCTGCAGCCAAGACCAATGACCCTGTTCGTCAGGGACACATTGCGATGCTCGGCACATTCATCGATACGATCATTGTCTGCACCATGACCGGGCTCGTGATCATCACGTCGGGTCTCTGGACGTCCGGCGATACAGGTGCTGCGCTTACAAGCGCCAGCTTTGCGATGGCGCTCCCCGGCGGTGCTGAAATCGTTTCTGTTGCGCTTGCCGTCTTTGCCTTCACGACCATTCTCGGCTGGTCCTATTATGGGGAACGCTCGGTGCAATATCTCTTCGGTGATCTCGCGATCCTGCCCTACCGGGTGATCTGGATTGTCGCGATCCCTGTTGGGGCGACGCTCAATCTTGGGTTCATCTGGCTGCTCGCGGATACGCTTAATGCCATGATGGCGATCCCCAACCTGATCGGCCTTATCATCCTCGGACCAATGGTCTTCAAAGCAACCAAGACCTATTGGGAAAAACGGGCGGCAAACCCACAAAGCGCGGACTGATTTGTGCTGCGTTGGTTCTACCTTGGTGCGATGGTGGCGGGCACACTCCTGCCACTGTCGCAATTCCTGCCCTGGCTTTCGGAGCACGGCCTCGACATCCCGCTGTTCATCAGCGAGCTTTTTTCCACACGCATTGGCGGATTTTTCGGCTGGGATGTCATCATCTCCGCCCTTGTGCTCATTCCCTTCATTCTGATTGAAGGCAAGCGGCTCGCTATGGAGCGGCTCTGGATGCCGGTCGTTGGCACGTTCCTTGTTGGCGTGTCGTGTGGATTACCGATGTTTCTCTATTTGCGAGAGATGCGCCTGGAACAGATGAAGGGCACTGCGGTCAACAAAGTTGTTTGAGCGAGGTTAAACCGGGCGGCGGGACTTCATGGCCGCCGCAAGCGTGCCGTCATCGAGATAGTCCAGTTCCCCGCCCACAGGCACGCCGTGGGCGAGACGCGTAACGGAGACGCCGGCGCTCGCCAGACGATCAGTGATGTAGTGCGCCGTGGTCTGGCCATCAACCGTTGCGTTGGTGGCAAGGATCACTTCTGTGATCTCCTCGCCGGACGCGCGTTCCAGCAAAGAACCGATGGTGAGGTCTTCCGGACCGATGCCATCAAGCGCTGAGAGCGTGCCACCCAAAACGTGATAGCGGCCTTTGTGCGCACCTGCGCGTTCCAGCGCCCAGAGGTCGCCCACATCTTCCACCACGCAGAGGCTTTTGGGCTCCCGACGGGGATCAATGCAAATCATGCAGGGGTCCTGCGTATCCACATTTCCACACGTGGTGCAGATCACGGCCTTTTCCGCGGCGTCCGCCATTGCCGTTGCGAGCGGCTCCAACAGGGTCTGCTTTTTCTTTACCAGATGCAGAACCGCGCGCCGGGCCGAACGAGGGCCTAAACCTGGCAATTTGCCAAGCAGCTGAATCAACCGCTCAATCTCTGGTCCTGACAGGGTACTCATGACTTTTTCATCTCTTTATCGTGTTTCCGGACGGAAAACCGGAAGGCCACTTTTCCTGGAAACACGAGTCAGAGACCGAAATTCATGCCAGGGGGCAGAGGCAGACCGCCAGTCAGCTCTTTCATGCGTTCGGCCACCAAAGCTTCAGCCTTTGTCTTGCCGTCATTGAAGGCGGCAACAATCAGGTCTTCCAGGATTTCCGCTTCATCGGGCTTCATAAGGCTTGGGTCTACATGCAACCGCTTCATGGTGCCTTTACCTGACAGAGTGACGCGCACGAGGCCCGCGCCGCTGGAGCCTTCCACTTCTGTGTTTTCAAGCTCGGCTTGCGTATCAGCGAGCTTTGATTGCAGCTCCCGCGCCTGCTTCATCATGTCGGTCAGGTTTTTCAATCTGCATCCTCGTCTTTTGTACTCTCGCCCTCAGCAGGCGCTGGGCCCAGAAGCTCCGGCTCCACAACATTCTTAATTTTCGCACCGGGAAATGCGTCCAACGCCGCCTTCACCAGCGGATCACCCTGCACTTCAAGGTGCAATTCGTCCCGGCGGGTCTCTTTCTGCTGTCTGAGCGTCGGCGCACCTTCCGCCTTGGATATGGACACAAGCCAACGCTCGCCCGTCCATTGCCGCAGCTTCTCGGCAAGCTGGCCCGCAACAGAATTGTCGCCATGGACCACATTGACCTCAATGCGGCCTTTCTCGAAATGCACGAGACGCAGGCCCGATTCCATAAGATGCGCGAGCCTGATGTCGCGCTGGGACTTGGCATAGGCGATCACATCCGCATAGGCACGAAATTCTGGTGCGCGCGCGGGTTCCGGCTGACCTTGTGGTTGAGACTGCCCTACCGCCTGAGCGGCACCGCCGCCCCCCAGACTTGCGCGTGCGCCACCATTCGGCGCGCCGCCCATATTCGGGGTACTGCCTCCTGCACCTGCGCCGGCAGGTTGATCTTTCAGTTTGGCCACGAGCTCTTCCGGCGAAGGTTGGTCGGCCACATAGGCCAAGCGCACCAGGATCATTTCCGCCGCTGCGATCGGTTTCGCCGCGCCCTGCACTTCTCCAATGCCTTTGAGCAACATCTGCCAGGTTCGTGACAGCACACGCACAGGCAGCGCTTTCGCCATCTCCTGACCCCGGACGCGTTCTGTCTCCGTGACGGTCATGTCGTCTGCAGCACTCTCGGCGAGCTTCAACCGCGTCAGCCAATGGGTGAGTTCTGCAAGGTCGGACAAGACCACAGCTGGATCGGCCCCTGCATCATATTGGTCGCGAAGTTCTGCCAATGCCGGGGCAATGTCGCCCTTCATCACCAGGTCGAACAGGTCAAAGACGCGGGCACGGTCGGCAAGGCCCAACATGTCGCGCACGTCTTCTTCTTTGATGGTGCCCGCGCCATGGGCAATGCCCTGATCCAGGAGCGACAGACCATCGCGCGCAGAGCCTTCAGCCGCGCGCGCCAACAATCCAAGGGCAGCGTCTTCAATCGCCACGCTTTCCTTGTCGGCAACCTTTTTCAGCAACCCCATCAGCTCTTCGGCACTCAGGCGACGCAGATCAAAGCGCTGACAGCGCGAGAGGACCGTAACGGGAACCTTGCGAATCTCGGTGGTGGCGAAGATGAACTTCACATGCTCCGGCGGTTCTTCCAGTGTCTTCAGCAACCCATTAAAGGCTGCTTTTGAGAGCATGTGCACTTCGTCAATGATGTAGACTTTGTAGCGTGCACTGACCGGGTTGTAGCGCACGCTCTCAATGATCTCGCGAATGTCGTCAATGCCGGTGCGCGACGCCGCATCCATCTCGAGCACATCCTGGTGGCGCGATTCCATGATGGCTTCGCAATGCTCGCCAAAATCATGCAGCTCAATGGTCGGCTTATCACCGTCGGCTTTGGTGTAGTTCAGCGCACGGGCAAGAATACGGGCGGTGGTGGTTTTCCCCACACCGCGCACGCCGGTCAGCATGAAGGCATGGGCAATCCGGCCACTCTCAAAGGCGTTTGAGAGGGTGCGCACCATGGCTTCCTGGCCGACCAGGTCATCGAAGGTTGTGGGACGATACTTCCGGGCAAGAACGCGGTACCCGGTGTCTGCAGCTGGGGCTGCGCTGCCGCCGCCTAAGTCGAATCCGGGTTCAGTTGCAGGGTCGGGAGCTTCTTCCCGTTCAGGTGCACTGTCAGCGACGTCATCCATCTGGCGGTTTGCCGCTCCCCGGTTGGCAAGCCTGACGCCTGAGGGGCATTTCGCCTTCATCTCCGACGCATGGGCTGGAATTCTTAAGTGGGAGGCTGGAACAGAGACCCGAGTAGGGCTCGTTACGGCTGCTTCCTTCCGGACCTGACCGGGTTGGCGAGAAACTCGTCCACCGCCAACCTCCCGAGGACACTATATCAGGGTTCGCAGGCGAATTGGCAAGAATTGGATGCGAAATCACGCACCAATCTTGAGGGTTTTGCATTTCTGCGGGGGCCGTGCCACCTTGCCGCAACAAAAATTCCGAGAATCCCCGACATTGGAGGCAGGCCTATGGCGCTGGAAGCCAATCCGAACATTTTTGCCAATAATCCCCTCGACCGGGCGGGGCATTTCCGTACGAATCCAGATTGGATCGCTGAGAAGCTTGCCGACAGCGCCAGCCTCGCTGTGCCATTGTGGAACCTGAAACCTCTGGTTCTGCCCGAGGAGCAGCCGGGTGCCGGGAAAGATGTTGGGTGGCTGCCGGTCAATATGGTTCAGGCTGCCAACCCAAGTGGCACAACGGTCTTCCTTGGGATTAACCGTCGGGGCAAACCTCTCTTTGCCCATGATGTGTCGAGCCTCAAAGATCCAGAAGGCGACGGCCCTTTCAAAGGTATGGGGGGATTTGAAGATCTTCGTGCCGTGGGCATGATGGGCGAACTCCCCAACACCGAGCTTGCCATCCTGGCGCAGGCGAAGGCCATGATCGACTGGCATGCGCGCCACGGTCATTGCGCGGTTTGTGGTGCGCAGACGGAAGTTGCTGAGGCCGGATATAAACGCGCCTGCCCGTCCTGTAAGGCTGAGCACTTCCCACGGACAGACCCAGTCGTCATTATGCTCGCAACCTATGGCGACAAGGCGTTTCTCGGTCGTCAGAAAATTTTCCCGAAGGGCATGTATTCTGCCGCTGCCGGTTTTGTGGAACCCGGCGAGAGCATTGAAGAAGCCGTCGCCCGCGAGCTCGATGAAGAAGCCAAGATTGACGTTAAGTCGGTGCGGTACCACTCCACCCAGCCCTGGCCCTTCCCGTCCAGCCTGATGATTGGCTGCATCGCGGAAGCGACCAGTGAAGATTTTGAAATTGATGGCATTGAGCTTTCAGAGGGCCGCTGGTTTACACGAGATGAGCTGGCAGCAGCGCTTGACGGCAAAGCTGATGGATTTTTCGTGCCGCCTGCCTTTGCTATTGCCCATCATCTGGTAAAGGCATTCGTCGAGGGGTGGTGAGCGCTTACTGACGGCGCAGAGTCACATATCCAGCACAAAAGATGAATAAGGTACCCAGAAGCTCTGCGGACTCTTCTGTCATCTGGGCAAGACGGTCATTGGCGGTGAAGAGATTCTTCTCAGAAGCATCGCCCACCAGATAAAGAAGGATGCCTGTCGCAAACCATGCACCTGGAAGGCTGAACAACCATTGCATGCTCCGGCGCCATGTCTTGCTCATCTCCATCGCAACGGGCAGCAGCAACGCAGCCCCAAAGACCAGTATGACCCAATAGGGAATATGCTGCTCAAATAGGGAACCTAGGTAGGGTTCCAGACCCGTCCCCCGCACATCAATTTCACGTAGGAGCATTGCTGCACAGAACAAGGCCAATGCCCACAAGACAGACTTACAGGCACTTTCGAGGCTTCGACTAGCTGCAAGGAAGAAAGCCAGCACGCCACAGAAGAGCATCAGATTTTGACTGGATTCGAAGAGCGCATTCTCTCCATAGAACCGCTCATTGCCATAGAAAAAATGCGTAGCTAAGCCGGTAGCTAGCAAGAGAGTCATCACGACGCCGTCGCTAATCTGGGCTGTCCGAGATGACGACACTGGATGTTTTAAAAACATACGACCAGGCAAACAAAACTCCACAATGAGACGTTGCAGAGTAAGCACTTCTCTGCATCTGCATCCGCTCGCCGATGCAGAGTTGAGATGGGTGTTGCGGGCATGAACTGGAAATCAAAAATGAACACCAAAACGTTATGCGACAGGCGCGCTGGCTTTTTGTTTGGCTGAGATCAGCCGCGGAACAAACCAGACCGGCCAGGCGGCAATGATGAGGTTGGGTATCCACCAATTCGGGTCAAAGTCTCCGAGGATCACCCAATAGCAGATTGCCATGAAGCCTGCGCAGAAGGTGAGTGCCGCCGAGACCAGAGCATATCCGAACCAACGTGGATCGCCCTTGGTAAACAGCGATGCGGCATAGATGCCCAGTACCGCGAAGATTGCATCAAGCGGAAAAAACGACCAGTTCCAGGCGATGACACGAGGATCATAATAATCCTTGAACAGGTAGCCTTCAGGAACGGAAAGAAGACCGAGAGCCACCAGCGCGGTGATGAACCAATAGGTCAGCAACAACCAATCGGTAGCCAGCATCCAGGGTCGCATTTTTCTGAATATTTCGTCCGCGTTCATCACACACCCAACATTACGTTTGTTACGTAACAATAGTAATGTTATAAACAAAGCACACGCAACAGCAAATTTGGTTGGAGTTTATGCCGAAGAAAGTCGACCATGACGAAAGACGACGTGAGCTGGTCCAGGCGAGTTGGGATGTCCTTTGTAAAGAGGGGCTTGAGGGCGTCTCTCTCCGCAGGGTCGCCAATGCTGCCCAATGCACAACAGGCCGGATCGCCCATTACTTTGAGGGTCGTGACGAACTGCTTGTTGCCTCCCTCCGCCTCGCCCATTCGCAAGCAGCTGAGCGGATGCAAACCATTGCCGATAAAGAAACAGATCCTCTCAAACGGCTACGGGCCATCTTGCTAGAAAGCCTACCGCTCGACACAAGGCGGCTGAAAGAATGGCAGGTCTGGTTGAGCTTCTGGGCAGCGGCGATCGGCCACAAGGAACTGGCTGCAGAGAACCGACGCCGTTATCAGGAGTGGCGGGCGGCGCTTGCCTCTGCCCTTCAACCCCTGACGTCCAACAGAGACGCCCCCATCATCGCAGATCGTCTCGTCATGCTGATTGATGGTCTGGGGATTGGTGCAACACTTGAGCCCACAAAGGAGAAACGTCTCAGAGCAGAAGCTGAGATCGACGCCTTTCTCACTACCTTAAGCTAAAGGTCAGTCGCTCGCTGGCATGTCCGCGCGGAAGGGGCTTGCCTTATAGACGCCGAGTATTTTGAGTTCCGAGCAGAAGAACTCCAGCTCTTCCAGTGCCAGACGCACATTGCGCGATGCCGGGTGCCCCTCCACATCCGCGTAGAACTGGGTCGCGTTGAACGACCCACCCAGCTGGTAGCTTTCCAGCTTGGTCATGTTGACACCGTTGGTTGCAAAACCACCCATGGCTTTATAGAGCGCGGCGGGCACGTTGCGCACCCGGAAGATGAAACTCGTCACGACTGGCTCATCTTCGGGCTCGGCATCATCTGGTTCTGTCGCCATCACCAGAAAGCGCGTGGTGTTATGGGCGGCGTCTTCAATATCCTCTTTCAGGATATCAAGCCCGTAGACGTCAGCGGCAAGTTTGGTCGCAATAGCGGCGCGGCTGGGATCGCCTGCTTCCGCAATTTGCCGAGCTGAGCCCGCCGTGTCGGCACCGACAACCGCCTTCAATTTCATGTCACGAATGAGGGTGCGGCATTGGCCGAGCGCCATGACATGAGATTGAACGGTTTTCAGACCCTCAAGGCTCGCGCCTTTCATGCCGAGCAATTGATGGCGAATGGGCAGGAAGTGCTCCCCAATGACATAGGCGTTTGATTGGGGCAGCAGATGATGAACATCAGCTACACGGCCTGCGAGCGAGTTCTCGATGGCGATCATGGCAAGGCGGGCATGGCCTTCGGTCAGCGCCGCAAAGGCATCTTCAAACGTATCGCAGGGCAGCACATCCATATCCGGATAGGCTTGCTGGCAGGCGATGTGGGAGTTTGCCCCCAATTCGCCCTGGAAGGCGATTGTGTTGTCGGGAGATGCTGGCTTTGCCATCTGGTTAGCGGCCGGAACCGCCCTTCTTCAATACCGATAAGCGGACAATTCCGCGCGGGCTTTTTCCAAGTCGGCGGGAGTATCGACACCGAGTGGAACGGTGTCAACGAGAGCCGCGTCAATGCGCATGCCCGCCTCCAATGCCCGTAGCTGCTCCAGTTTCTCCCTGACCTCCAAAGGTGAAGGAGGCAGCGCCACAAAGCGCGCCAAGGCCGCGCGCCGATATCCATAGAGTCCGATGTGGTGGTAAAGAGGGCCGTCATTCGCCGGTGCCGTCGCCCGCGTGAAGTAAAGCGCCCGCCCTGCCCGCGCGCCGTCGGCCATCGACAGCACGGCCTTCACCACATTTGGGTTGGTTTTCTCTTCCGGATTGGTGATCTCCGCCACCAGGGTTGAGATATCGGCTGGTGTGGTCTCAAGCACGGTGAGCGCGGCCTTGATGATGGTCGGATCAAGGGTGGGCAGATCTCCCTGCACGTTGAGAATCACATCGTGTTTCCCGTCCGGATCAACAGCGTTGAGCGCCTCAAATACCCGATCCGACCCGGAGGGCAGATCCGGATCTGTCAAAACAGCCTCACCACCGGCCCCTTCGACCGCATCGACAATCTCCTGCTCGGCTGCGGCGATCACCACCCGGCCAATTCCAGCCTCTTCTGACCGGCGCATGACCTGCACAATCATTGGCGCACCCGCGATATCGGCCAAAGGCTTGTTCGGCAGGCGGGTTGAGGCCAAACGGGCGGGAATGAGGATAATCGGGGAAATAGCCATGAAATCCGGTCAGATGAGGAAAAATGGGTGATTCGGCCTCTTAAAACCTGCCCGAACTGCTCTCCAGACCGGATCGGCTCCAAAAGGGCGGCAGAGCGCCGCATGTTTTGGGCTGTTATACGGGTTGCAGGGCCCTCACGGAAGCGGGTAATCTCCGCGCCAACCAGCGGGTGGGGGCTTTGCGGGTGCCAATTGCGAACGCCAAGACCCTTCCCAGAGACTTTTTAAGGCCGGAGCCGCTTTTCCATGGATAGTTTTGAATTCAACAAAATCGCAGGTGCATTCCTTTTTTCGATCCTGCTTCTGATGGGCGTGCGGGAACTGACCTCCGTGATGTTTTCGCCTGAAGCGGCAAACCCTGCCTCTTACCCAGTAGAAGTCGCTGATAGCGGCGCGCCGTCTGGTGGCGATGCTGCTGGCGCCGTTGCCGACGAAGGTCCGAGCCTTGCTGCCCTGCTCGCCAGCGCGGATATTGGCAAAGGCGAAAAGGTCGCCAAGAAGTGCGCAGCCTGTCACACGTTTGATGATGGTGGCGCCAACAAGGTTGGTCCTAATCTTTATGGTGTGATCAGCCGGGCGAAAGCTCAGGTTGACGGTTTTAACTATTCCGGCGCCCTCGCAGGCATGGGCGGCACCTGGGACTTTGAAACGATGAATGCGTTTCTTGAAAAACCAAGCCGCTACGCACCCGGCACTTCCATGTCCTTCGCGGGGCTTCGCAAACCAACCGACCGGGCAAACATCATTGCCTATCTGAACTCGCTTGGGTCGAACGTGCCGCTACCTGCTGCTGAGTAAGAGCACACATTAAAGTTTTTTAAGAGGCGCCGTCTTTGCCCAGTTTGGCAAGGATTGGCGCCTTTTTTCATGCTAATCTGCTTCCAACGGCATCGCAGTCTCGCCACATTTCCTCCTTGGAATAGCGGGGCTGTCGCTTAGTCACGAGGGAGAATGAGTTTGGTGTGGATTGGACGTGTTGCGGGTGCAGGTTTGGCTCTGATGGTGGGCGTAAGCAGCGCTTTCGCGGAAGACACTGAGCACCATGGCCTCTCGCTTTTTGGGTCAGTCAAATACCCAGCCGGTTTTGAGCATTTTGAATATGTGAACCCGGAGGCTCCCAAAGGTGGCACGCTGCGCTATGCTAGCATTGGCAGCTTCGACAGCCTCAACCCTTTCATCGTTAAAGGTCGGGCAGCCGCAGGTGTTTCGACATTTCTCTACGATACACTCATGGTGAGTTCCATGGATGAGCCTGCCAGCGAATATGGACTGCTGGCAGAAACAGTTTCTCATCCAGAGGACTATTCATCCGTCACGTTTAAGCTGCGTCCAAACGCTATGTGGCACGATGGAAAGCGGGTGAGCCCAGAGGACGTCATCTGGTCTCTTGAAACGCTGAAGACGAACACGCCTTTCTACAATGCGTATTATGCGGATGTTGAAAGCGTCGAGAAGCTCTCCCCGCTTGAGGTGCGTTTCAACTTCTCCGTGTCGGGCAATCGAGAACTGCCGTTGATCGTTGGCCAACTCCCGATCATGCCCAAACACTATTGGGAGACGCGGGACTTCAATGAGACCACCCTGGAGCCGCCGCTTGGCAGCGGGCCTTACCGTGTTTCAGATGTCGATGCCCCCACCTCCATTACCTTTGAGCGGGTGACCGACTATTGGGCGGCCGATTTAAACGTGAATGTCGGGGCGAATAATTTCGACGAGATCCGCTTTAGCTATTTTGGCGACGGGACCATCGCTCTTGAGGCCTTCAAAGGCGGACAGATTGACGTCCGCCTTGAGAACTCAGCCAAGAATTGGGCAACCGCTTACGACTTTCCGGCAGCTCGCGAGGGGCGCGTGCGCAAGCAGGAGCTTTACACATCCAACCCCGAACCCATGCAGGGTTTTGCCTTGAACCTCCGTCGGGGCAAATTCACCGACCCTCGCGTGCGCGAAGCAATCGGTCTCGCCTTCGACTTTGAATGGGCGAACAAGACGCTCTTCTATGGTCAGTACATTCGGACGGACAGCTATTTCGAGAACTCTGAGCTCGCCTCAAGCAGCGTGCCAGAAGGAGCGGAGCTCGCCCTTCTTGAGCCCTTCCGCGATCAGCTGCCTGCCTCCCTGTTCACCGAAACATTTAGTGTGCCCACGACCGACGGCAGCGGGGACAATCGGCGCAACCTACGCACCGCTACCAGATTGCTTCAAGAAGCTGGCTGGTCGGTCAACGAAGAGGGGATCCTGATCAACAATGAGAGCGGTGAGGCGTTTGAGGTAGAGTTCCTTTTGGTCTCGCCAACCTTTGAGCGGGTGGTGCAGCCATACATCCAGGCGCTTGCAAAGCTTGGCATCAATGGAAGCATTCGCATTGTCGATACATCCCAATATCAGAACCGGTTGGACAGTTTCGACTTTGACATGATCATTCACAATGCCGGTCAGTCTCTGTCCCCAGGAAACGAGCAGCGGGAATTCTGGGGCTGCGAGGCTGCAGAGCGCAATGGCAGCCGCAACGTGATCGGGATTTGCGACCCGGTTGTCGAAGCGCTGATTGATGAAATCATCCTTGCCAAGGACCGTGAAGCACTCGTGACCGCGAGCCATGCGCTTGATCGCGTGCTTCTCTGGCGCCACTACATGGTGCCGCAGTGGCATATACCGTTTACCCGTGCGGCGATCTGGTCCCACATTGCCCATCCAGATCCAACGCCTGCGTTTAATCCGGGCTTCCCCACTATCTGGTGGCATACAGGTGACGAGGCCCAAAACTGATGCGGCGTTTGGGGACGGGGGCCGCCATTGCAGCAGTGAGTTTCGCGCTTTCCCTGGGAAGTGCGGTTGCGGAGCCACGCCATGGCCTGTCGATCTTTGGCGATCTTCTGTATGAGGAAGATTTTCCGCATTTCTCCTACGTTAACCCGGATGCTCCCAAAGGGGGCGCTTTCAGCCAGATCGGTCCAAGTTGGATTCTCAACCAATCACCGCTCACCTTTGACAGCCTCAATAGCTATATCCTTAAGGGCAACGGCGCGATGGGAGCGGAACTTACCTTCGACACGCTCATGACGCGCTCCGGCGACGAGCCGGACGCGGTCTATGGCCTGGTCGCAAAAACTGCAGACATGGCCGAGGATGGCAATAGCATTATCTTTGAACTGCGTCCCGAAGCACGCTTCCACGATGGCAGTCCGCTGACCGCAGAAGACGCAGCCTTCTCCCTTATGCTGCTCAAGGAAAAAGGGCATCCGCTGATCTCCCTGACCATTCGGGAAATGGCAAGTGCAGAGGCGCTCAGGCCTGATAGGCTCAAAGTCACCTTTACGGGCAATCAAACCCGCGACCTCGCATTGCTCATCACCGGGCTGCCGATTTTCTCAAAGGCTTATTACACGACGCATGATTTCGAAGAGACGACACTTGATGCGCCTCTGGGAAGCGGGCCCTATCGGGTCAAAGAGATTGAGCAAGGTCGCTACATTACCTATGAACGGGTTAAGGATTATTGGGCACGCGATCTGAATGTGAATGTGGGGCGCTGGAACTTCGACACGGTCCGGTACGAGTTCTATCGGGATCGCACGGCCCAGTTCGAGGCGTTCAAAGCAGGAGAGTATCTGCTGCGCGAAGAGTTCACGTCCAAAGTCTGGGCAACAGAATATAACTTCCCCGCTGTCGAAGATGGCCGCGTTGCCCTCCTCACCCTGCAGGATGAAACGCCCTCTGGCGCGCAAGGCTGGTTCCTCAACACGCGTCGCGAACAATTTTCCGACGCCCGCGTGCGCGAAGCGCTGGGTCTTGCCTTCGACTTTGAATGGACCAATCGCAACCACTTCTTTGATCTCTACCAACGCAGCGGTAGCTATTTTGAGAATTCTGAGATGCGGGCGGAGGGATTACCTGGTCCGGCTGAGCTTGCACTGCTGGAACCCTATCGAGATCAGTTGCCCGCCAGGGTGTTTGACGAAGCGATTGAACCACCCGTGTCCGATGGATCGGGCAAGGACCGCCGTCTGCTTTTGCAGGCGAGCAAGCTTCTTGAGGCGGCCGGATGGACAATCCAGGACGGCAAACGACGGAACGCTGCGGGAGAAGTCCTCACGGTAGAGTTTCTCAATGATGCGCCCACGTTTGAGCGGGTGATTTCGGCGTTTCAAGCGAACCTCACGCAGCTTGGTATTGAGACCAGTATCAAACCGGTCAATTCCGCCGAGTATCAGGAACGGGTGAAAGTCTTCGACTTTGATGTCATGTCGCGGCGCTTCTCCATCTCCGCCACCCCTGGCGTTGAGATTGCCAACTATTGGAGCTCAGAAGCAGCTGAGACCTCTGGCAGTTTCAACCTGTCAGGCATTAGCGACCCAGTTATCGACGCCCTCATGGATAAAATCATCAATGCGGAAAGCCGCGACGACCAGGTCCAGGCGGCACGCGCCATCGACCGCGTGTTGCGTGCGGGCTTCTACTGGGTGCCCCACTGGTACAAAGCCTCTCATACGCTGGCCTTCTGGGATGTATTCGCCCGCCCCGAGAAAGCGCCCCGCTACTCCCGCGGGAGTGCTGTGACTGACAAACGCGGTGTTCTCGACACTTGGTGGATTGATCCAGCGAAGGCGGGAAACGCCCCACAGGCGGAAAAATCTGAGTGATTTGGGACATGAGGGCGATTCAGTTAGACTCACGCTTCGTTTCAAGGGCATTTCCGCCCGCATCTCAGCAAGACCGGACCTAAACCATGGCCGCCTATATTATTCGACGGCTTCTTCTGATGATCCCGACAATCCTGGGCATCATGCTGGTGAGCTTCACGATTGTGCAGTTTGCGCCCGGCGGCCCGATTGAACGGATTATCGCGCAAATCCAGGGAACGGAAGTTTCCGCCACGGCGCGTGTAGGCGGCACCGCGGGTAGCGATTTTTCAGGTGGCGGTGGTGCTGCGGCAAGTGACGTCACGGCGAAATATCGCGGCGCCCAGGGACTTGACCCGGAGTTTATTGCGAGCCTCGAGAAGCAGTTCGGCTTCGACAAACCGGTCTATGAGCGCTTTGGCTTGATGGTGTGGAACTATGCCCGGTTTGATTTCGGCGAAAGCTACTTCCGCGATGTGCAGGTGATCGATCTCATTCTTGAGAAGATGCCGGTTTCTATCTCGCTTGGGCTTTGGACGACACTCATCACCTATATGATCTCAATCCCACTCGGGGTGATGAAGGCCGTTCGTGACGGTTCGAGCCTTGATGTCTGGACAAGTGCGGTGATTATCGTGGGCTATGCCATTCCCGGCTTCCTGTTTGCGGTGGTGCTGATCGTCTTGTTTGCCGGGGGGTCTTACTTTGATGTCTTCCCGCTCCGTGGGCTCACCTCTGACAATTGGGAGGAGCTCTCGCTCTTCGGCAAGATCACCGACTATATGTGGCACCTGGCGCTGCCCATTACCGCGATGGTGATCAGCGGATTTGCAACGACGACGCTGCTCACCAAAAACTCCTTCTTGGACGAAATCAAAAAGCAATATGTGGTGACGGCACGCGCCAAGGGCCTCAACGAACGTGAAGTGCTTTATGGCCATGTCTTCCGGAACGCTATGCTGATTGTGATAGCCGGTTTCCCCGGGGCCTTTGTGGGCGTGTTTTTCACGGGCTCTCTGCTTATCGAGACGATTTTCTCGCTTGATGGGCTCGGACTTCTGTCATTTGAGAGCATCATCAATCGGGATTATCCGGTTGTGTTCGGCACTCTCTACATTTTCGGGCTGCTGGGACTTGTGATCACGCTGATCAGTGACCTCACCTATACGTGGATTGATCCACGTATCGATTTTGAAACGCGGGAGGTCTGATGTTTCGCTCCCTGCTTGCCCGCCTCAACATCACCATTCCGCAGATGACCCCGCTTAATGAGCGACGTTGGCGAAACTTCAAAGCCAATCGGCGCGGCTTCTGGTCGCTTCGGATTTTCCTGGTGCTGTTTTTCCTCACCCTCTTTGCGCCGCTTATCGCCAATGATAAGCCGCTCATTCTCACCTATGACGGTTCGCTCTATATCCCGGCCTTCAACACCTATGCAGAGACAACATTTGGCGGTGATTTTGCGACAGAAGCTGACTATCGCGATCCGTTTGTGCAGGAGTTGATTGCAGATGCGGACGGGGTGATGATCTGGCCGCTCATTCGCTACAGCTATGACACCATCAACCGCAACCTTCCGGTTCCAGCGCCTGCCCCACCCAGTGCCGAAAACTGGCTTGGCACCGATGACCAGGGCCGCGATGTGGTGGCCCGGCTGATCTATGGCTTCCGCATCTCCGTCCTCTTTGGCCTGACACTCACTTTCTTCTCGTCCATCATTGGCGTCGCTGCCGGGGCTGTTCAGGGATATTTTGGTGGCTGGCTTGACCTCATCTTCCAGCGGTTCATCGAGATATGGACCAGCGTTCCCCAGCTCTACCTTCTCATTATCATCGCCGCGATCATTGAACCCAATTTCTGGATTCTGCTCTGTATCCTACTGCTCTTCAGCTGGGTGGCTCTTGTGGGTGTTGTGCGGGCAGAATTCCTGCGCGGGCGCAACTTCGAATATGTGAATGCGGCGCGTGCGCTGGGCGTCTCCAACGGCACCATCATCTATAAGCACCTATTGCCCAACGCCATGGTCGCCACGCTCACCTTCATGCCGTTTATCCTGAATGCGTCCATCACAACCCTCACATCGCTCGACTTTCTGGGCTTCGGTCTGCCTCCAGGGTCTCCGTCACTTGGTGAGCTTCTCGCGCAGGGGAAAGCCAATCTGCAGGCACCGTGGCTTGGCTTCTCCGGCTTCTTCACCATCGCGATCATGTTGAGCCTGCTGATTTTCATAGGTGAGGCGGTACGGGATGCGTTTGATCCCAGAAAGACACTCACATGACGGAAACCACGACCGCCGCCGCCACTCCGCTGATTGAGATTGATAATCTTCATGTGGACTTCCGCCAGGGCGAAGAAGTGACCCATGCGGTCAAAGGCGTTTCTCTCAGCATTGACGCAGGCGAGACTGTCGCCCTCGTCGGAGAATCCGGGTCCGGCAAATCGGTTACCGCGCTCTCAATCCTGAAACTCCTGCCCTATCCGCAGGCATCTCACCCTCAGGGGGCTATTCGCTATCGCGGCGAGAACCTCATGAGCACCGACGAGAGTGCTCTGCGATCTGTGCGCGGCAATCAGATCTCTATGGTGTTTCAGGAACCCATGACCTCACTCAATCCCCTGCACACAATTGAGCGGCAGGTTGGGGAGGTTTTGATCCGACATAAAGGCCTCAGCAACGAAGCCGCTCGCGCGGAGGTGCTGACCTTGCTTGAAAAGGTCGGCATTCGGGATGCGGAAGGCCGCCTTGGTGCCTATCCGCATCAACTCTCAGGTGGGCAGCGGCAGCGTGTCATGATCGCCATGGCGCTGGCCAATGAGCCTGATTTACTCATCGCTGATGAGCCGACAACCGCCCTTGATGTCACAGTGCAGGCGCAAATCCTGGCGCTCCTGAAAGAGCTGCAACGGGAGATGGGCATGGCGATGCTGCTCATCACCCACGACCTTGGCATTGTGCGAAAAATGGCAGACCGCACCTATGTCATGACCGGCGGCGAAGTTGTTGAAACGGGTGAGACCGAGACGATTTTCTCTGACCCGCAACATGATTACACCCGGCATCTTCTGGCGGCAGAACCCAAGGGCCATCCCGAAACGCCCCGAACCGATGCGCCGGTGGTGATGGAGACAGATGATCTCAAGGTCTGGTTCCCGATCAAGAAAGGTCTTTTGCGCAAGACGGTTGATCATGTGAAGGCCGTCGATGGGATCAGCGTGCGTGTGCAGGAAGGACAAACGGTCGGCATTGTGGGCGAGTCCGGGTCTGGCAAGACGACTCTTGGCCTTGCACTGCTGCGGCTCATTTCCAGTGAAGGTCCGATCCGGTTTGAAGGGGACCAGATTGATGGGCTTACCGAAAAGGATGTGCGGCCTTTGCGGGAACATATGCAGATTGTGTTTCAGGATCCCTTTGGATCTTTATCCCCTCGCCTTTCCATCTCACAGATCGTGGAAGAAGGGCTTGTCGTTCAAAACAGAGGTCTTTCTTCTACCGAGCGGCGCGCGCGGGTGAGCTCCGCCCTGCAGGAGGTGGGGATCGACCCTGCCATGCAGGACCGCTACCCACACGAGTTCTCAGGAGGCCAGCGACAGCGCATCGCAATTGCCCGTGCCATGGCGTTGCAGCCGAAATTTGTGATGCTCGATGAGCCCACAAGCGCACTTGATATGTCCGTGCAGGCTCAAATCGTTGATCTGCTGCGTTCGCTGCAAAAGAAATACAATCTCGCCTATCTCTTCATCAGCCACGACCTGAAAGTGGTGCGCGCTCTTGCTGACCAGGTGATTGTTATGCGGGCAGGCAAAGTCGTTGAACAGGGCCCGGCAGACAAGATTTTTGATGCGCCGGAGACCGACTATACGAAGACGCTGATGGCAGCCGCGTTCGATCTCGAAACCGGGCCCGGCGAAGCTGCGTCCTGAGACACTAGCCGGAGGCTTTAAGCCTTCTGATGCTGGTCACCGGCCCATCGCTTTTATCAATCCGACGGACCGCTTCAGCAATAGGTTCTTTCACCGTGCGCATGTGAGTTGCATTGGCATGGAGCAGAGTATCCCTGTCGACCATGATGCCCACATGCCCCCTCCAGAAAATGAGGTCGCCCCGCTGAAGGGAAGACAGGTCCTGTGGATCGCTGAGCGCGTCGCCGAGCGTTGCCTCCTGCAGGTCCGTGTCCCGCAGACAGGCGATGCCGCATCGCTCCATACTCATCTGAACAAGTCCTGAGCAATCAAGGCCCCGTGCATCACGCCCGCCCCACAGGTAGGGAACACCAAGGAATTCTTCCGCGACGGCCACATAGTCCGAAGCATAGGTGTCAATCTTCGACAGGTGGGCTGAGACAATATAGCCGCCGCCTGCCAGCTCTACGAATTTACCTGCAGCGCCCGTTACAACCAGTTTTGCGTTCATCGACAATGGTGTGGCCGGGCGTGATTTGATATCGGCATCGGGATAGATGAAGGTTCGAAGCGCCACGACACGATGGGTCGCAGCACCTTGCGGTGACCGAAGCAGGTTCGCCGAGACATAGCCAACATAGTCGTCTTGAGCGGATTGCCCCCAGCACCAATCCCCTTCCGTCTCATAAACGCGGAATGTCTCACCAAAGAGAAGTTCCGTATCCATTGGTGCGTCATTTTCGGCCCGGCGGAGAAGTGGCGCGCGGGGTGCTGCCACCTGAAAATCTTCACTCTCCGCAAACCTGTCAGCCTCCACCTCACCGCGCAGATAGGCCGCTGCAAGATCTGCCCGGTAGGGGTTCAACCGCTTGTCGAGAGCGCTCTTCGTTGTCACGCCAGGTGATCCTTTGCCTTGGAAATAATCGTGTCTGAGAGCTCACTTAGATAGACAGAGCCTGCCACGGTCCTCTGAACGAGCACATTCCGCTTGTCGGTGTCGTCGCGTTTTCGTTTCAGCAGGTCCTTCTGGCCCATCGTGTCCAGAGCGCGTGTAATCGCTGGCTTGGATACATCGAGCTTCGCTGCCAGCCCTCTCACAGTGTGGGGCGGCGGCTCGAGATAAACCGTCAGAAGAATAGCCATCTGCCGTGCCGACAGATCCGGTACGTCGCGCCGCACCGTATCAAGCACGACATCATGCCAAAGCTTCAGCGCATCAAGCGGCTTTATGTCCATCGGGTTCCCGGGTTCAGAATCAGGGGCTCGAATTCCGTTTCGGAGCCGGATCAGTCTACCCTGCTTGAGCGCCCCTCGCCAAGTAGCTTAGCGCGGGCCATAGGTGTTTTTGAGATAAGCATAGAGCGCGCGAATGCCCTGCGCTTCTCCACCAACCGGACGACCGGGTTTTGCGCGCGGCGCCCAGGCAAAGACGTCAAAATGCACGTAGGTTTTTGCTTTCTCCACAAAACGCGCGAGGAAGAGCGCCGCCGTGATGGAGCCTGCAAAGCCGCCATCTGAGATGTGATTCACGTCAGCAATCTTGCTGCTTAGCCATCCGTCATAGGCCGACCATAGGGGCATTCGCCACAATGGGTCGGCATTCTGTTCGGCTGCGTCGCTCAACGCCGCCGCAAATGCATCATCGTTTGTGTAAAAGGGTGGGAGATCCGGGCCGAGAGCTACCCGGGCAGCGCCTGTGAGCGTTGCCATATCTATGAGCAGTTCTGGTTCCTCACTGTCGGCTTCAGCAAGCGCGTCTGCCAGGATCAAGCGCCCCTCCGCATCGGTGTTGCCAATCTCTACACTCAGGCCTTTGCGGCTGGATAAAACGTCGCCGGGTCGGAAAGCGTTGCCTGCAACAGCGTTTTCAACGGCCGGGATCAACACCCGAAGCCGAACGTTCAAGTTCGCCCGCATGATGAGCTGTGCAAGGGCGAGGACATGCGCAGCACCGCCCATATCCTTCTTCATCAGCGCCATGGAATTGCCGGGCTTTAGATTGAGCCCGCCCGTATCAAAGCACACGCCTTTGCCCACCAAGGTTACTTTGGGCGCTGCTTCGTCTCCCCAGGTGAAGTCCATTAAGCGGGGAGCCGCGGTTTCTGCAGCGGCACGGCCGACTGCGTGAACCATAGGATAGTTTTCTGTGAGCAAATCATCCCCAGAAGTCACTGAACAAGAGACACCGAATCCTTCTGCCACTTGCCGGACCGCTGTTTCCAGCTCTGCAGGCCCCAGATCGCTTGTCGGTGTGTTGACCAAATCACGGGTGAGAAACACCGCGTCGACAATATCCGTCAGCTCGCCCAGATTGACGTCTTCGGGCACTACCAGTTTTGGCAGGTTACGGTCGCGGGATTTGTATTTGTTAAATGCATAGGTTCCGAGCGCCCAGCCCAATGCTGCCTTCGAATTGTCCAGACCCTTCATGTCGGCCAATCGATAGGTGCCCTCTGGCAGATTTTCGGAGAGCGCCGCAAAAATGAAGGGGTCGTCCGCCTTGCCGAGCCCCAGGAGGGCGCCCGCTAGACTGCCGGACTCATCAGGCAACATCAAAACGCGACCAGCTTCACCCGTGAACCCAGATGTTCCAACCCATGCGGCCCCGGCCCCTGCATGCGCATCACACCATGCCTGCACCTCACCTGACTGGACGGGCCAGATCGGCAACGCGACGGCATCTTTATCGGTTACAAACACATCTTCCACGGGCGCGACCTCTTTTGGATTTGCTCAAACGCTCGCAAACAGTATAGAGGGACTGAATGGCCTGCAATCCCAGGCCCTGCCGACCCTGACCCACCCGCTATGGAGTCCCCATGTCTGATCTAAAATATCGACTGCTCACTGGTCCTGACGACCACGCGTTCTGTGAACGGGTTTCAAAGGCGCTCGATGACGGCTACCGCCTGCACGGATCGCCTGCGATCACTTTTAACGGTGAGCGCGCAATCGTTGCCCAGGCAGTGGTACGAGACGCGGCTCCCGACGAAAGCTGACCAGTTTCAGCGTTCCAGGATGCCCTTCTCAAAATAGAAAAGTTCCGCTCCAGGGTGCAGAAGGATCGGCACCCCCTGTACAGCTGCGTTGGGGTTGACGTGCCGTCCATTTGCGTTGGCGGTGACGAGTGTTTCCCTGTTGCGATCATCAAACAGGGCGCGCGTGATGGCATGCACCAGATCGGTGTCCGTGGTCGACCTGGTAATCCATAGGGCCCCGATCCCAATGGTTTTTACATTCCCCACAAACCGATAAGTGTCCTCTGGGATGATGAAGTTGCTGTAGAAAGTGCGGTCGATCCGCAAACGGTCCGCAGGCTCCCCCTCAATTGGGACAACATCAATTGCGCCTCTGACAGAAAGATCCTCAATTGAGCGCGCAGGCGCACCGGCTACGAGGAAATAGGCATCGAGATTGCCAGATAGGATCATTTCCGCCGACCGCGATGCATCCGCGTCAACCGGCTCAAAATCCGTGAGAGAAACGCCGAAGGCTTTGAGAATGGCGATTGCATCCGCCCGAGTGCCCGAGCCTTCAGACCCGATCGACACCCGCAGACCTTTCAGGTCCTCAACGCCTTTAATGTCGAGCCCTCGCGCCGTTACAAGGTGAATGGCCTCTACATATAGATTGGCGATAACCCGCAGATTCTCACGCGGCGGCTCTCCCTCAAAAGCCCCTCTTCCGTGAAAGGCATCCTCCAGGACGTTTGCCTGGACAAGCGCTGACTCCAGACGGCCGTCGGCAACAGCTCTCGCATTGGCAACAGATCCGGCAGACCCTTTGGAAATGGCCACCAGGCCCGGGACCCCACACCGGCTGCCGGGAATGCAAGGGTCAGACCCCGGCGGTCGGCTAATCACCGCCGCCAATGCTTCGCCCATGGGGAAATAGGTCCCGCCGGTGGACCCTGTCCCTATCTGGAAGAAAGTGACCCGAGCATCATTTTCGTCCCCGCCATATAGGCTCTTTCCCATACCCAATGCCAAAAGGCCCAAAACTGCCGCCCCCAGCACAAACAGCAGTACCCGGTCGAAGCCCAGCCGGTCTATGCCTTTACGGATTGTTAAGATGAGGTTTTCGAAACGATGTGACGCCATGGCCCACTATACAAACAAGCCACCGGCTGCCGAAAGAGATACTGGCAATTTGAGACCAAGTTTATGCTTAAACCTTTCTTGAGACCTGTAGGCGAGGATGGCGTGTGGACAAATGCATGTGTCCACCGATTTGCTATGAAATGTGGAAACCAATGGCTTATCCAACGTTCCTTCGTTCACAATCCGGCCCTAAGCGGTCAGCGCTTGGTCGATCTGTTCTAGGCACGGCGCTCGGCGCTTTGATGCTTGGCGGCTGCGCAACAAATGGCGAGCCAGAGCGACCAGAATTGGGTGCGGCACCAGATCTTCCCGTTCACCTCTCCGAACCGCGGGACTTTGTGGCTTCTGCGGCCTATTGGGGCGGCATTTATGAGCAGGACCCGACAAATGCTGAAGCTGCGGCTCGCTATGCCCGTGGACTGCGCCATCTGGGGTCTCTCACACAGGCTTTAAGTGTTTTAAGCCAAGCCAATGCGCTCCATCCAAATGACGCCGCTATATTGACAGAATATGGCAAGACGCTTGCTGCAAGCAGCAAGCCGGATCAGGCTTCGGCGCTACTGGCGAAAGCGGCTGTACTTAATCCAACGGACTGGACAATTCTGTCGGCCGCGGGCGTCGCGCTAGACGAAATGGGCGAGCATGACCGAGCGAAGGATCAATATAATCTTGCGCTCCGGCTCGCACCTGACCATCCAACCATATTGACCAATCTTGGACTTTCTCACGCTCTTTCAGGCGACCTTGATGCCGCCGAAACGACCCTTCGGCGTGCTGTGGCCAACCCATCTGCCGGAGCACACTCCCGACAGAACCTGTCTTTGGTATTGGGACTAAAAGGTGACTTTGAAGAAGCAGAGCGCCTGGCGCGGGCCGACCTTCCGCCCAGCCTTGCAACCAACAACATCACGACTATTCGCTCCATGCTGGCTCAGCCGGCACTCTGGCAGGAGATGGAAGCTTTGGACGCGCCTGTTGATACTTCATGGCAGAACTCAGGCCCCACGCCATAAGGGCCTTTGCTCCAAACCAAGACACAGAAAAGCCGCGGCGGGTCATCCAGCTGCGGCTTTTTCTTTGCGCCTGACCGGAGAGCCAGCACGCTCACTTACTGGTAGAATTTGATAACCGCTGGCCCGAGGATCACGAAGAAGAGCACCGGCAGGAAAAAGGTGATCATCGGGACCGTCAATTTCGGGGGCAGGCCTGCGGCCTTCTTCTCAGCCGCCGCCATGCGCATGTCCCGGTTTTCCTGTGCCATCACGCGCAGTGCGGTGCCCAGAGGGGTGCCGTACCGTTCGGCCTGGATCAAGCTCATTGTGACGGCTTTCACCCCGTCAAGACCGGTACGCGTTGCAAGATTTTCATATGCCAGGCGCCGGTCTTGGATGTAGGACAGCTCGGCTGTCGTCAGACTAAGCTCCTCTGCAAGCTCAACTGATTGCGTGCCTATTTCACCTGCCACCTTGTGGAAGGCGGCCTCTACAGACATGCCCGATTCAACGCAGATCAGAAGCAAATCGAGCGCGTCAGGAAACGCCTTTTTGATCGACTCCTGCCTGCGGGCAATCATGTTCTCCACAAAGACATTGGGCAGGTAGAAGCCAATAAAAGCTGCGCCGAATGACGCTGCAACCCGCGCCAAAGGTTCCAGTCCGAAGGCGTTTGCGAAGAACAGATACAAGATCGTCACAACAAACAGAATGATCGGCATGAAAAAGCGAAAGAACATGAAAGAGTAGACCGGCGCGAGCCCCCGGAAACCCGCCTTTTTCAGCTTTCCGCGTATGGCGTCACTCTCCATCAGCTCCATCAGGTTCAATTTGTCGACGAAGTTCTTGATGAAAGTCTTGGGGTCCTGCCGCAGCCTTTTGCCGTCGCGCTCTCTCTCCAGCTGCTCGCGATGGGCGCGGCGCAGAGCTTCGCGTTCACTCGAAACAGATTTCATGCGCGTGGACAATTTATCTGTTGAGAGCATCGGCGCGGCAAGGGTTAACACCGTTGCAAACGCAGCCAGGGCCATCAACATTGTCACAATGTTCTCGATGCTGAACAGGCTATCAATGAGTGGAGACATTCACTGCTTCCCGTTCTAGAAGTTAAAGTTGACCATTTTGCGCATCACCAATATCCCCATGCCCATCCACATGAGGCCGCCAAAGATAATCATGTTGCCTGCCGTCGTGGTGAACAGGATGCTGATATAGTCTGGGGTCGTGATGTAAATAAGCGTCATCACGCCAGGTGGCAGAACACCAATAATGCCCGCTGACGCTTTGGCTTCTTGCGACATTGCCTGGATTTTTGCGCGCATCTTTTTTCGGTCGCGCAGGACGTTGGACAGGTTACCCAAGGCTTCTGACAAGTTACCGCCTGCTTGAGCTTGGATCGCAAGCACAATCATAAAGAAGTTCACTTCCGCAAGCGGGATGCGCTCATAGACTTTCTGCAGACCCTGCTCCACGGTGATGCCCATAGCCATGCCGTCGACGAGCTCTTTGAATTCGCTGCCGACCGGTTCGGGGCTTTCGTTTGCGATAATCTTCAAACAATCATTGATGGGCAGACCGGCCTTCACGCCACGGACAATGACATCCAGAGAATTGGCGAACTCCTCCACAAACGCTTTTTGGCGCCTCTTCGTTTTAAAGTTCACATACCAGCGCGGAACGCCAAACCCGCCGGCAAACCCACTCAGCACCACGGCCCCAATTGGAAGGCCAGAGAGGGACATGCACATCGCTACAAACAGTCCGGTCACGGCGCTAGCGATATAGAATGTCCTCGGTGTGATTTCGAGACCAGCGCGTTGCAGGCGGAGCCGTATTGTAAGCTTTTCCTTTTCCGCCTTTTGCTTGGCTTCAATTTCTTTCAGGGTCTCCTGAACCTGTTTTCTTCGAGGTCCAGCATTGTCAGTTTGATTGTCTTCGTCGATGTCAGCAATGCTTTCTCTTGCATTGCCGCGTGCGACCCTCGCCATGCGCTGGTTGGATTTTCCGCCCTTTGACTCGGCGAACAGAAACCCCACCGCACCGATGCAGATGGCGACCAAGAGGGAAACACCAATGATTGCGATTGTTGTCTGGTCCATCGACAGCCTCAGTCTTGCGCGCGATCAAGCGCTTGCGAAAGCTTGTGATGCTGATTGTAGTATCGGGCCTTGTCCCAAAACGCTGGGCGCGCAATACCGGTTGACTTGTGGCGACCGATAATCTTCCCCTGGTCGTCCTCGCCGTCCATATCGTAGATGAAGAGATCCTGGGTGGTGATCACGTCGCCTTCGGTTCCCAGCACTTCAGTAACATGAGTGATCCGGCGCGACCCGTCGCGGAGACGGGCAGCCTGCACAATGATGTCGACAGACCCAACAATCATCTCTCGAATGGTTTTTGACGGGAGGGCGAAGCCCCCCATGGTGATCATGCTCTCCAGGCGCGACAGTGCCTCGCGCGGCGAGTTGGCGTGAAGCGTTCCCATGGACCCGTCATGGCCTGTGTTCATTGCTTGCAGCAGGTCAAAGGCTTCTGGTCCACGCACCTCACCCACGATGATCCGCTCTGGGCGCATACGCAGGCAGTTCTTGACCAGGTCCCGCATCGTGACCTCACCCTGACCTTCCAGGTTAGGCGGACGGGTTTCCAAACGAACAACATGTGGCTGCTGAAGCTGCAGTTCAGCCGCGTCTTCGCAAGTGATGATGCGTTCGTCGGTATCAATGAAGCCGGTCATGCAATTGAGCAATGTCGTCTTACCCGAACCCGTACCGCCGGAAATGAGGACGTTGCAGCGCACGTTCCCAATGACCGCCAACACATCAGCCCCTTCAGGCGAGATCGATTGAAAACCGACCAAGTCATCCATCGTGAGTTTGTCTTTACGGAACTTACGAATGGTGAGTGTTGGTCCATCAAGAGCGAGGGGCGGTGCAATCACGTTGACACGACTACCGTCAGCTAGACGCGCATCACAAATCGGGCTCGATTCATCGACACGCCGTCCCACCTGGCTCACGATTCTCTGGCAGATGTTCAAGAGCTGCGAATTGTCGCGGAATTTCACGTTGGTTGGCTCAACCCTACCTTCCACCTCAATAAAGGTAAGGCCGGCACCGTTGACCATGATATCGGCGATGTCGTCTCGCGCGAGCAGCGGCTCTAGCGGACCATAGCCCAACACGTCATTGCAGATGTCCTGAAGCAGGTCTTCCTGCTCAGAAATGGACATGACGACATTTTTGATCGCGATGATTTCGCTGACAATGTCGCGGATTTCTTCGCGTGCACTTTCTGTGTCGAGCTGCGCCAGCTGCGTCAGGTCGATTGTATCTATCAGCGCATTAAAGATTGTTGTCTTCGTTTGGAAATATTCAGGCGAGCGCACGTCAGCGCCGACATGGGCTGGCGCAGGTTGCGGCGCTGCTGGCGTTGGCGCCTGGATTTTCGGTTTAACGGGATCGGGCGTTTGCGATTTGGGCGCAGCAGAACTCACTGGCGGGGGAGGCGGTGCCTTCCCCTCGACAGATGCAGAAGGCGATCGCCCACTTGCTGAATCTCGCCGCCCAAACATTGTCTATCCCTTCTTTCCGCCGAGCAGGGAGGCAAGAAAGCCTGCTTTCTTCTCAACGACAGCGTGACGCCCGGTTACGAGGGTCGACAGATGTCGCACAGCAGCGGTTGTTTTATTTTTAGGGTCAATCTCCTGAAGCATCTGGCCATTGTTTGAGGCCGTGCCAAACAGAACCGGATTGAAAGGCAGCAACAAGGTCGGTTCCTGCTCAATTGCGTCAGCAAAGTCGTCCGCAGGGATCTCAGGCCTCTTGGGCATGCTCATCTGGTTCAGCACGACATGGGGGGCGGCATCGTTTGTGCGCTGTTTCTTGATGAGGTCCAAAAAGTTCTTGGTGTTTCTGAGGCTCGCCAGATCCGGTGTTGCCGTGATGACGATCTCGTCAGCGTTGAGCAGCGTTTGTCGTGACCAACGGTTCCAGACATGAGGCATGTCGACGATTACGCACGGGCACGTCTCTCGGACCGTCTCGATGACAGATTCACAAGCTTCTGGCAGCAAATCTTCATCTCGGTCCAACGTCCCAGGAGCGCCGAAAATTGACAGGCGGTCCGTGCACTTCACCAAGAGACGATCGAGCAGCACATCATCCAGCCTCTCTGGCTGCATCAATGCCTCTGCAACGCCCTGGACAGGGTCCTGATTAAAATCGAGCCCCGCCGTCCCAAATGGAAGGTCCATATCGATCAGCGTGACATCTTCGCGCATGTCTTCGGCAATACACCAGCTGACATTGTGTGCGAGCGTGCTGGACCCAACCCCACCCCGCGCACCAAGGAAAACAATCGAGCGACCGATGGGTGGTGCGTCTGGATCCGCGTAGAGACGTGCGACAGAGTCGACGATCTGGATTGGCGACAGGGGAGCAACAAGATATTCGTTTACGCCCTGACGGATCATTTCTCTGTAGAGCGTGATATCATTGAGGTGGCCAACAATAACGACCTTGGTTCCCGCGTCGCAGACTTCTGCCAAAGCGCCCAGTTGCTTGAACAACGTTTCACCGCCTTCGACAGTTTCGACAATGATCAGGCTGGGTGTGCCGGTGTCTCTATAATACTTAACCGCCGCTGGTATCCCGCCCATATGAACGGTCACGTGCGCCTTGGCCAGGCGTCGGTCATCGGCGGCGCGCTGGATCACGACACCGGTATCGGGCTGTTCGCAGAAAACCTCGATTGAGATCCTCGGCACTGGCTTCACAACAGACTGGGTGACGAATTCATCATCACCATCGTCTTCCCCACCATCGTCAAATGCCGGCTCTTCCGGCAAAATTTGTTCTGCGTTGGTCATTCCGCCACTTCGCTCACTGATCCTGAGGCGTTGCCGGACTCTGCGGCCTCTGTCACCTCACCTACACGAAAATTCTCGATCACTTCATCCCGACGCGGCGCGAAGGCAGGATCCCAGTCACGGGGGCCCATCAAATCTGCCGGGTCTGCAACGATCGCTGCCAGATTGCTCTGCGTGGAGCAGCCGAAATTCGGCGTCCGTTCGTTGTTAGGGGCAAATGCATAATCTTGCGTCCAGTTGCCACAGGGGCTCGCACTCGCAACAAATCGTCGATAGGTCAGAATGACCGGCGCATTGCTGTTGGCTGAGGACGCACGGTAAGCGGCATACCCAACTGCTGCGCCGCTAAGCCCGGCTTCAGCGAGAACCGCTCTTGTCTCTGCAACGATGGAAACCGCTGCTGCCTCGTTGGGCGATCCGCTTGGCGCCGCAATGGTCATTGCGCCGTGCCCACGGGCCTTATATGTACGCGCAAAGGCATCAAGTGCTGCTTTGTCTGCTAGCGACAACGCTACCTTGTCCTGTGGCACATCCATCTGCAGGGTGACGACCTGTGGGTCGACACTGATTGGGTGCTGATATCTTGAATCAAAGAGCGCATCTTCGCGGCCGTTGAAGCCGCCGCACGCGGTCAATGCAAAAGAGATTAGTAGGGTCAGGATCACTCTAGTCATCAGTCTCTCCACTCCCTCAATCCACCACAAAACCAACAGGGCCTTGTAGGGCGCCATCTGCGCCTTCTGACCCTGCCACGCCATAGGTTGCGTTCAGGCGACCCATCAGGAACGTGTCGAGATCAGATGCCGGTGCATACCCATCTGTCGGCAACACAATTTTGTCACGACTTGTTGCATCCACCAGATATGGCGTCACGATGACAACGAGCTCTGTTTCATTGTCCTGGAAGTCACGGCTTCGGAAGAGAGAGCCCAGGACGGGGACGTCCTTGATTCCGGGGACACCATCAATGTTCTGCTTTGTGCTCTCAGACAGAAGGCCTGCCATCACCATGGATCCACCACTTGGCAACTCAACAGTGGTTTCAGCCCGGCGCACACGTAGTGCGGGCACTGTCACACCATCTTGGCGCACAATGTTTCCATTCGTGTCGACAACGCTTACGCCTTCGAAGACAAAAGAGCCTTCATTTGACAGTTCACTGACCTCGGTCGAAATCTGCAGGCTGATCCGGCCTTCGCCCAACACCACCGGCTTAAACCCAAGGCCAACGCCGAACGGTTTAAATTCCAGGATCACGTTGCCGTTTCTGTCCTGCGACGTTGGCACCGGGAATTCACCACCTGCAAGGAAGCTGGCTGACTCGCCGGAAATCGCTGTCAGGTTGGGCTCTGCAAGGGTGCGCAGAAGTCCCGCTCTTTCAAGCGCTGTCAGCGCGCCGGTAATGTCCGAACCACCCGTTGCCGGCAGGCCGTTTGGCGCCGTCGTCAAACCACCCAGAGGGTTCCCCTGAAGCGCGAAAGCGTTTTGCGTCGCAAAGCTCAAAGCAAGGCTGCCAATATCAACAGAGCTTGAAAGGTCCACGCCCAATTGCTTGATGAGGCTGCGCTGCATCTCAGCAACGGTGACCCGCAGGTTGACCTGTTCCTTGCCTTCGATCGTTAGCATGTTGAGGACAAATTCCGGGTTGCCGACATATCGAGCCGCAAGGTCGCGCGCTTGTGTTGCCTGCGCTGCATTGGGAACAAAACCCGACAGCACAATGTTGTCGTTGACGGCTTCCACATTGACACGCGCGCTTGGCAGAAAGCGCGAAATCATATCTGAAAGGCCCGCAAGATCTCGTTCCACACGGATCTCAAGGTTCAGGATCTGCTCGCCATGCTGATTAAAGAAAAAGGCATTCGTCTGGCCGATCTCCATACCAATCACATAGGTTCGGCGGGCGGTACGAACGACGGCGTCGACGATTGCCGGGTTGGACACCAGAACATCTTTTGCATCTACCGGAAGCTCAATGATTGCGGCTTTGTTCAGCCCAAGTGTCAGAACTCTTGAGGCGGAACTCGAACCGCCTTCTGTGATGCGCACAAGTTGAGCATCTCCAGCGGCCATTACAGGGCCGTTAGGCGTCAATCCTGAGACAGCAAAAAACAGTCCTGCACAGAAAAGCGTCAATGCCTTCCGGAGTTTCTCCGAAGACAGGAAGCGATAGCGATACGCAGCCATCCTGGTCATTGTCCTCTCCCTGCGATCGTTGTCACTATTGCTTCGGTGCCGTATCTCAGCACCCGGACCGACGTCCCAACCTGGCTGGATGTGCCCGCACCCTGACCCGCCAGAACGCTTGAGGGAACCTGGTCACCCCGAGCGCTATCGGCGAGTGAGCGCAATGTCAGAGAGATTTCACCTTGCGCAGCGGCAAGAGCGAAGCCCTCCGCCTGCTCAGGCAACATCTCAAGTGTCGCGGTTTTTCCGACTACGACCTGCTCGTCTTCAACCTCTTTAAAGGTCTGATCGATTGCCAACACACGTACATTTCGGAGAATTGTTTCGCTGCGATATCCGCTGCCACCATCTTCCTCGGCATTCGAGCTGCTGTGCATGGTCATGATGACGTCAACCCGGTCATTCGGCAGAATGAAACCGCCTGCACCCGTTTCCGGAGAGATCTTTGTCGACACGGCCCTCATGCCGGGAGAGATGAGCGCGGACATGAAGCCTGCGTTTTCAAAGCTGACCAGCTTTCCAGACGTGATTGGTTCACCTGCAAGGATGGGGCTGCGAGCAATCGCGCCGCCAAACACGTCAAACGCATTGGGTTGTACATCTTGCGTGACGTATGAATCCGTTACCGCATCTTCCGGCCATGGCTGCCAGACCAGATCACCTTTGCCCACACGTTGACCCAATGCGAGGTCGCTCGCGGCCACCAGCACTTCTGCCATTGGCTGTTCAATGACCTGCGGCACCACAATTTGAGGCTTCTCATCCGACACGAGTGAGCGCGCCAGGAATGCAGCGAGACCCGCTGCAACCAAAGCCAAAGCTAATATTCCAATTCTCATCGCGTTCACAGGATCACCACCTTTTTCCGGCTGTGAGGGGTCTGTCCGCCTCTATCAAACGACTTTTCGATCAACTTATAGTTAATTTTTCAGCACCTTTTTCGTGGGCCAGCGCCCGGCATATCGGCTCTGTTTTCCTATTTGATGTTTCATGGGTTGAGGTCAGGCAGGGACTGCCGCAAGCGCGAACCATAAGGTTTGCGGGAGTGTCACAAGAGCACCTGCGGCAAGCGCTATTCCATACGGAACGCCGGCCTTCTTATCGTGCAGGCGTGAAATCCAAGGGTGCTGAACGATCGTCATTGTCAGAGGCGCCATTCGGAACACCACCAGGGCGAATGAAAGCATGCCCCCTATGATCGCAACCGACAGCAGATAAACGGGCAGTGCCGCCCATCCCATCCAAAGTCCAATTGCGGCCAGGAGTTTCGCGTCGCCGCCGCCCAGGACATTCATGGCGAAGAGACCCATGCCAACCAGAAGCAACGCGGCCCCTATCGCGAGATGGGTTCCGATCATCGCCCAACTCAATCCGGCGAAGGGGAGGACCGCCACAAACAACGCAACCAGTGCCAGCGATACCCAGTTGGGTATGCGGAAGGTCATCAGATCACTGACCGCTGCCACAATGAGCAGTGCCGGAAAGATGGTGAGAGTGACAATCTGGAACACGCGAACGCCTAAAAGTTTAGTGAAAACAAGTACTTTGAGCTTTCAACTCTTGGCAGGAAGAATGTCGCGCCGGGTGTAAACACAGCGTAAAGACGGTGTGTTTTTCTTTGAACGGATCACCGCCCGATAAACAGTTTTTGCTGACGATATGTGTGCCCTGCCACTGACACAAAAAACCGCCGACACGCGAGTGCCGGCGGTTTCGAATTTCAACCCTCGTTCGGAGAGGGTTCGGAACGTCGATCAGGTTGGAGCGACGAGCTTTGTATCGATGAACGTGAAGATTGCCAGGATGTCCGCACCGATCGTGCCCAGAACACCGACAATTGCGACGGAGATACCAGCAGCGATCAAACCATATTCGATGGCAGTCGCACCGGACTCATCAGCTCCAAAATGCTTCAGAAATTTAGTCATAACTAGATCCTCATAAATACTCTTAGTACAGCACCAGCCCAAACCCGCCGTCTTTCGACCGGTGTCTTTGAGCTCCCCCAACCTACTGCCGGTACGTTACCCTCAAGTTAATCTGAAGATAAAAATGCACCAAACGCGCTTTTTTATTTCAACGTTTTTATCTAATACATATTAAAATTTTATCTATCACGTTTTTTATTTATACAATCAAGTAATCATACGCGCTTCCAGCTATTTGCATCAATAGGTTGGTTAAAAATCGATGAGTAAGGAAGATTGGGAGACGGTGGCCTTGAGCGGTCTTTTTCCGCCGAAACAAGACGGATTTTCGACAAACTGGGCCATTTGCAAAGCGTTTAACCTTTCAGGCGTAGTCTCACGCCAGACTTAAACCAACCTGCGACACGTCCGTCGCAGATGAAGGGACAACGCAGATGACGCATGCTCTCAAGCGGCCAATTCGTGCTCTGGCTTGCGCGGCAACACTTACCGGTGGCCTTCTCGCCCTGCCTGCATGGGCGGCTGACCTTAAGGTAGAGGTCAATCATTCAAGTTTGCACACGCTGGGACAAGCAGCCTCAACCATCATTGTCGGCAATCCGGCCATTGCGGATATTTCGATCAGCAACAACAGCACGCTTGTCATCTTTGGGCGGAGCTATGGCACAACAAATCTGATCGCGCTTGACGCGACGGGGCGGCAAATTGCCAACCTTGATATCAACGTTGTCGAGGCTCGCACCGGCGTATTGACAGTGAACAGAGGGACAGGCCAAGCGTCTTATGCCTGCGCCCCAAATTGTGTTCGCGTGATCAATACGGCTGATCAGACAGAAGCCACAGATACCCTGCTTGCGACCACTCAGGGTGTCACTCAATATGGGGATAGTTCTGCTGAAGCCAGCAGCGAACAAGACTGAGTTTTACGGCACACAAAAAAGCAGGGGCACCTTGTTGAGGTGCCCCTTTTTTGTTTGTCCGGCGAAACTCTATTCTATTTGCTGAGCCGCAGGTTCGATAGGTCGCGCGCGATCGCCTGGAAAATCGTCTGCAATTGCTCATTGTCCGGAGAGTCAAAATACAATGCCGGGCTGGTTGCACACTCTTCCATCAGTTCCTGGGTATCTGTGCTGGAGACCTGGAAGGTGATTGTATAGAGGCGAACGCCCTCATCTTTTATGTTCTCACAAATGTCTGCCGTCTTTGGATCCAAGCGGGCTTCGGCAGCCGACTTATTTGACGTCCCTAGACGCCCCTGGCGAATATACCCATAGGCGGTGTATCGGGACCTATTTCGATTGTTAAGGGTACCTAATACGTTCGATCCGTCGGTCAACAATACGATCGCTTTGTCGACATCTGCATCGTCATATTCACGCCCTTCTGTAAAAGGCTCTTCAGGGGAAATAAGGCGCCAGCCCCAGGACAATCCAACGGGTATATGGGTTACGCCGCTGGCGTTCATAGTATCGATGTCATCAAGCAGACGTTCCCTATCATTGGTCAAAGGGGTGACCGGCTGCATGGTGCACCCGGCGTCTGGGCCTTTGCTGGAGGATCCAACCCAGGCACCGTCATATTTTGAAATATCTTTTTGCTCGTTCTTATCACTCTGATCGGGATCAGCATCGTCCAGATAGTCATTGACGTATTTGCTCGCATCTCCCTCGTCCGGAGCAAACCAAGGCACCCACAAAGTGTCAGGTGTTCCTGCGCTGGGCGGCGTATCGAGTTCATCAAGGGGTTGTGGCCGTGTTTGCACACACCCGCCCCAGGAGCGGTTCTCGATCTCGTCATAAAGATCCCACAAATTGTTTACATTGGGATCGGTGCTAAATTTGAAATTCTCTTTGTGGATACTGGATGCACCGGTCATGTCGAGTGCGGAGGTCGGGAAATTAGTTCCGACATTGACACCGGCCGCAAATGGCACCAGGCCAATATGGAGTTTGTCCAAATCCGGGTCTTCGCCATACAGGATGTCGACCAAAGAAGTCGCTGCTTCTTTCATCGCATCGAGCTTGCCGTTTGATCCCATGGACCCCGTATTGTCGAGGACCATGACAACCTCCAGCGCTTTATTCTCTCTGGTCACCTCAATCGCGCTGCCGACATCCACTTCATGGATCCCGAAGACCCCCAACAGCGCTGTCGGAAGCGTAGCTGTTGCGGACAAGGTAACGACACTACCGTTTATGCTCAGCTGAAGGGCACCAGGCACACCAACTTCGTGACTGGGATAGTTCGCATCAAAATAGTCTTGCGCCAACGCCTCCAGATAGTCTTCAGATGCCCCCGGGGAACCTGCGACAGCAAGCCCGGCAGCATCCAACGCCTGCGTAACATGTGCCCTGACGCCATAAGCCCGCGCCAGATCAACAGCGACACCCGCCGCAGCAATGATTGGCATAAGCGCCACTGCGAAGGTGATCGCAATGTTGCCTTGTCTGTTGCGTCGAAATTCGCCAATGGCAGCCAGTACCCGAAAAGCAGCGACAGCCATTCTATTGCCCATTTGATCCATACCTAAAGTTGCTCCGTTCTCGGAACACTCCCGCGCAAAGATGTAAACCCGCACCAATCTAGGTCTTCGGCATTAAGGTAGGTTCAACCGGGCGAAGAAAATTTGTCTCAAATTGTCTCCATTTGGACCAAGACCCGATCATTAAAATTTGAGACAAATTCGCGCCTGTTTTATCTCAAATTGACACACCAAAACTGACGCTCCGGCAAAGCTTTTTCTGTATCTCTCCTGACCTGAAAGACCTTCCAATTCCTGGCAGGTCGTCGTTTATGAGATGAGGCACCTCGTGGCATATCAGGGCACAGCAACGGGACGTTTGCGAAGGCGACTAAATCCATCGATCGTTCGATCTTTCAGACGAAAAGAGGACGGCAGCGTCGCCGTGGAAATGGGCCTTATCAGCCTGCCCTTCTTTGCGATGCTATTCGCTCTCATAGAAACGACGATCGTGTTCTTTACGTCTGTCGCCATGGAAGGCGCGATGGAGGATGCAGCACGTATGGTGCGCACCGGCGTCGCGCATGAGAGCGGCATGTCCGCCGAGCAATTTAAGACAGCGGTTTGTGAGAAGAGCCCTCTCTTCTTTGATTGTGACCAGAATCTCATTGTTGACGTGCGCACCTTTGATGAATTCGGTGCAGTAAACGCCGCAGACCCGATCGACGAGAACGGCGATCTCTCCAACGAATTCCAATATAATATTGGGGGCGCTGGCGACGTGGTCCTGGTCAGAGCATTTTATGTGTGGCAGGTCGTTTCGCCAATTGCGATCGGTCTTGAAAACATGTCAGGCGGCAATCGCTTGATCGCTACCAGTTCGGTTTTCCGAAACGAACCTTTCGGTGAAATTCTTCCAGGAGGCGCGTGATGACATCCCATCCAATCGCACATTTCTGGGCTTCTGCTCAGGCCCTCTTCAGGCGGAATGAAGGCACATCCTCGGTTGAGTTTGCCCTGCTATTGCCCTTGATGCTTTCCATCTATTTCGGCGCAGTTGAGTTCACCAACGCTCTGCTCGCTGACCGTAAGCTCAATAAGACTGGCAGCGCTGTCGCTGATCTGGTCGCGCAGGCTGTGGTCATTGACGACAACCTGATGGATGACATTTTCGATGCCAGCACGACGATTATGGAGCCCTATGGGTCAGCGACCCTCACCGTTGTGGTGGCCAGCGTCGTCGCGGACGAAAACAATGACACAACGGTTGACTGGAGCGATGCGCTGAACGGGACAGCCTATGCGCCTGGCGCGACGTATGTCCTGCCCCCTGGCCTTACCACTGCAGGGTCCAGCGTCATCGTTGCTGAAGCCACCTATACCTATACATCCCCTATTGGCGAGTATCTGACAGGCGGCATTACCTTCACCAATCAGTATTTTCTGCGCCCCCGGCGGACAACGGCAGTCGGTCGAACAAGCTGACGACAAGCCTTCTCAAATTATTAACCATGTTTCTCATTTAGGTGATGCAAACATGCCGCAGGTGGCTTTTCAGGCCTCGGTTTGGGCGTCGCTGGACGAGGCTCTCCCGCTTGGATTGAGCAAAACCGATCCAATCTGCTGGGCAAGCTGCCTCAGTCAAAAATGAGTCACCTTGTCTGACATAATTGTAAGTGTTTGAATCTGAAGGAAAATGGTGGCGGAGAGAGAGGGATTCGAACCCTCGAGACGGGATTACCGCCTACACGCTTTCCAAGCGTGCGCCTTCAGCCACTCGGCCACCTCTCCGCAGTCAGCGGCTTCTTAACCACCTGATTTGGCGCGCAATATACCCCACGCCCCCTTTGAATCAACACCTGTAAGCATCTGTCGCAAAATCATCGCACCGCGACATCTTGTCGTTTGCCGCTTCAGCAGTTACCGTTTCGTTAAGTCGTGACTTGTCGCGATGAGTAAATGGCTGGGGGGCCAAATAATAATGATCGTTTTCAGGCTAATCGGACTTATCTTTATTGCTGCTGCTCTCATGGTATTGGGTGCAGACGGGATACAGACACTCGAAGCCGGGGAAGTAAAAATCCGCTCCTTGGGTGAGTTATGGACTTTGCTTCATCCCGCGACACTGGAATCAACAAGCGCATGGGCAGCAGAAACCCTGCCAGGCGCTGTAGCGGATCCAGGATTTACATCACTTCTGACCTTCCCTTCTTGGGCAGTGTTCGGCGTGATCGGCATTCTAATTGCCTTCCTCTTCCGTCGTCGCGACTAATCACTTTTTGAACTTGGTGGCCCGGCGAACGCTTTGGGGGAAGTTTTCGCATTGTAGGACGCCCGCATAACGGAGCATGCTCTTGAGCATCGCTCCGTTATGCACTTCTGTTGGACAACTACCGTGCGGCTTCTGTTGACACTGATATCTGGCGTCTTTGCGCTGGCGACACTGGGCATTGGTCTCTATGACCTGGCCGGCCCGCCTGCGCGCAGCGGCTTTTTCCATACAGGCGGAGAGGTGTGGTTTGCCCTGTCTCCCGATACCCTCAACCTGATGCAGGCGGTGACCCAGCGCTATGTTTCGCCGGAACTATGGGATCCGACGATCGTGGCGATCCTGAAGCTGCCCGCCATCGTCCCTCTGGGACTGCTTGCGCTGATTTTTGGTGCCTATCCCGTGATGCGAACGTTTATGGCGCCTCGCGCCTAGCCTGACCAAAAGTCGCCGAGCTTGGGGCTCTATCTGGTCGCCTTTTCGAACCACAAAAGTCTGCAACTTTTGTTGAAGATGCTCCTAATTCTCGTCCATCTTTAGCGCGGCAATAAAGGCTTCCTGAGGGATATCGACGCGACCGAACTGGCGCATCTTTTTCTTGCCCTCTTTCTGCTTGTCCAGGAGCTTGCGTTTCCGGCTGACATCGCCGCCATAGCACTTCGCTGTCACATCTTTCCGCATTGCAGCTATCGTCTCGCGCGCGACAATCCGCCCGCCCAGGGCTGCCTGGATCGGCACTTTGAAGAGATGGCGCGGGATCAGCTCCTTAAGCTTCTCACACATGGCCCGACCACGCTGTTCCGCGCGGGAGCGGTGGACGATGGTGGCCAAAGCGTCCACGGGTTCCTCATTGACCAGGATTGACATTTTGACGAGATCATCTTCCTCGTAACTCTCAATCTGATAATCGAAACTGGCATAACCGCGAGTTACGGACTTCAGGCGGTCGTAGAAATCGATGACAACCTCGTTGAGCGGTAACCTATAGACCACCATGGCGCGCGATCCAGCATAGGTCAGGTCAATTTGGGACCCGCGACGGTCCTCACAGAGCTTCAACACCGCCCCAAGATATTCATCTGGCACCAAGATCGTTGCTTTGATCCAAGGCTCCTCAATATGGTCGATTTTCATCACATCAGGCATGTCAGCCGGATTGTGCATCTCTTCCATGGACCCATCGGTCATATGGAGGTGATAGATCACACTTGGCGCCGTCGTAATAAGATCAATGTTGAACTCGCGCTCAATGCGCTCGCGCACGATTTCCAGGTGCAAAAGCCCTAAAAAGCCGCACCGGAAGCCGAATCCCAATGCTGCACTGGTTTCCATCTCATATTCAAAACTGGAATCGTTCAAGCGGAGCTTTGCCATCGCTTCCCGCAGGTCTTCAAACTGGGCAGCATCGACAGGGAAGAGACCACAAAAGACCACGGGTTGCGCTGGATGGAAGCCGCCAAGCGCTGTCTCGCAAGGCTGCCTTTCGTCAGTGATCGTGTCGCCCACCGCGGTATCAGCCACCTCCTTGATGGAGGCAGTGAAGAAACCTATTTCACCGGCTTTCAGCGATGTCAGGTTTTCTTTCTTCGGCCGGAAGATCCCGACCTGGTCCACCGGGTAGACGCCGCCCGTGGCCATCATCTTGATGCGCTGACCCTTTTTGAGTTCGCCATCCACGACCCGCACGAGCACTACAACGCCAAGATAAGCGTCGTACCAGCTGTCCACCAGCATCGCCTTTAGCGGCGCTGAGCGGTCCCCTTCGGGCGGTGGCAGCTTCGTGACGATCGCTTCCAGCACATCGTCAATGCCGAGGCCTGATTTCGCGGAAATCTCCACTGCGTCGCTCGCATCCAAGCCGATCACATCTTCAATCTGTTGGCGCACCCGGTCAGGCTCCGCCGCCGGTAGATCAATCTTGTTCAGTACCGGCACAATCTCGTGGTCGACTTCGATGGCGGTGTAGACGTTAGCCAGGGTCTGCGCTTCGACCCCCTGACTCGCATCAACAACCAAGAGCGATCCCTCACAGGCGGCAAGCGACCGGTTCACCTCATAGGCGAAATCCACATGGCCAGGTGTGTCGATCAGATTGAGCTCGTAGGTGATGCCGTCAGCGGCCTTGTAGTCGAGGCGCACTGTCTGCGCCTTGATGGTGATCCCCCGCTCGCGCTCGATATCCATATTATCGAGCACCTGATCTTTCATCTCACGTTGGGTGAGACCGCCACAGCTTTGAATCAACCGGTCCGCGAGTGTGGACTTGCCATGGTCAATATGGGCGATGATGGAGAAATTACGGATATGGGCGAGGTCTGTCATGGGCGCGATATATCACCGCTGGCCTCGCTTTCCAACTCTTCAAAACTGCTCATCAGCGAGAGTTATCAAGAGCCGTCGCCGCCCACCCAGTTCGCTGGCCGTTTCTCCATCCAGGCTTTGATGCCTTCTTTGTAGTCAGGATGCTGTGCCATAGCCTCCAGGAGGCGCTCAGCCTCCTCTACAGAGGCTCCTGCGCTCCTGTGCTGGTCGGAATAGATCTGCCATTTGGTCTCCCTGAGCGAGCCCGGGGCCGACTGGGTCAGCATCTGCGCATATTCATAAACCGTCGGCATCAGCGCATCCGGTTCCAGGCATTTGTTCAAGAATCCCATTTCCATGGCTTCCTCGGCCAAAAAGACCCTGGAAGACAGAAGCAGGTCATTGGCGTAGGTGAGCCCGATAATCCGCGGCAACACCCAGGAGAGACCAAATTCGGCAGGGAAATTAAACCGCCCGTGGGCGGTTGTGAATTTTGCGCCTTTCACAGCAAAACGCAGGTCAGCGAAAGCGGCCAAGACCACGCCAATCCCCGCTGCCGCCCCATTGATGGCGGCAATCACAGGCTTGGTCAGGCCAAAGTGATAGGCAAAGGTCGCGTCAAACTCTTCCCGGACACCATAGCCCGGCCTTGCGATGTCATCTGTCGTGCCGCTGTCATAGCGGCCCTTCTCCGAATGGCCTTCGAGTGCAGCCGTATCCGCGCCGGCGCAGAATGCTTTGCCTTCAGGGTCACCCGTCACGACGATCACGCGCACATCCTTGTCCTGATCAAGTTCGGTCAGGACATGGCGGTATTCTGTATGCATCCGCCCGGTCCACGCGTTCCGCCGATGGGGCCTGGATAAAAAGACAGTCGCGATCTGGTTTTCGCACTCAACCTTGATTGTTTTCAGTTCCATCTGTCACTCCTGCCCCAGGGGCCTTGTTACTTTGACCGGCGGTCCGCCTCCAGGCGCTCCATAAATGCGCCAGCGATAATGCCCGACGGCAAGGCGATAATCCCAATTCCGATCAGGGCAATGACACCCGCTAGCATTTGGCCGATGCCCGTTTCCGGATAAGCATCGCCATAACCCACTGTTGTGAGTGTCACCACAGCCCACCAGAGCGATCTGCTGATCGACCCAAAATGTTCTGGATTGGCTGAACCTTCTGCATAGTAGATGGCTACAGCTGCGAAATAGACGGAGGTTATTGAGAGGAAGAAGCTGATCAACAATTGCCGCCAAACAGACTCGATCACATCAACCAACATTTGGGCTGCAGGCACAAAGCGGGCGAGCTTTACCAACCGCACCAGTCTGATTGCCTTCAGGCCCTCTACAGAGAACGGGATCTCTATCCCTGCGGACATGAGTGCGACAATGAAAAGCTCTGGCGCGAAGGCCAGAAAGTCGACGGTCAACCAGAAACGGCCTGCGTAGCGCGCCCGTTCAGTCACACCGCGAATGCCGCGCGTTTCTCCTGCGGACCAGAGACGCAAAAGAAACTCGATGCCGAATATGCAAAGGATCAACAGATTGGCAGAGTTCAGCGCTTCAGCCCAGGCGCCGGCAAGTGCTGGCTCTGTTTCGAGCGTGAACAAAACCACGCTGGCGAAAATCAGGGCGACCAGGACCCAATTCGTCGGAGAAAGACCAGGCCTGTCCCAGGAATCGATGGTGAGCTGGCGGTCCACCATGCGCCTGAGCCAGTTGTCGCCTGTCGATGATGTCTGCATGTCCCCTCCGTCCGCTCTGTTTTAAAGCGGAAGTGCCGGAAAGGGAATGTCAGAGGCGAAACAATCAATGCCCTTGTTAGGCAGCCTCAATCCCATGCGAGCCCAGGAAGGCCGTCATTGGCTCGACCACCCTTCGCACGGCGGAACGCGCGCGCACCCGACCTTGCCATTCAATAAGGCGGGGGCAAGCCTCAGGGATGGCTTCGCCCAAGAACCCGGCAAAATAGGACGCCATATAGAAGGCGATGTCGGCATAACTGAAATCGCCGACGAGATAGTCGGTGGTAAGGCTGTCTTCCAGGTCGGTGTACAAAGTTTGGATCGCCCTTCTTGCGGCCGCAACGCCCTCGGGCCCGACGCGCTTAGCCCCGGCAGGCATCAGACACACAACGTTTGGGAAAAAAACCTCGTCCGATTTGAGCTCGGCGAGGCGAGCCCTCGCCCTTTGCACTTCATTTCGTGGCCAAAGTGGTGGCTCTGGGTACACATCCTCCAGATATTCGAAGATTTGGGTGGAATCGAAGATCTCCAGTTTGCCGTCCACCAGAACGGGCACCTGCGCTTTCGGATTAACCCGCTCTACGACGACATGTTTTGGCGAGTAAAGATCGCTCAGCGAGAAGGGAACGAACTCTAGTTCGAACTCGATGCTCTTTTCGTGGCAGGCGATCTCAGCTTTCGCACCAAACATGCTGAGCGGACCGGAATAGAGTTTCATCATCTCACCTCCTTGCGGTTTCGATGATGATGTCAGCGCCGACCGCTTTCCCTCAGCACCAATTGGCAGGTTCGCTCTCAAACCAATCGCTTGAATTAGACGGGAAAGCGCAGATAGATTGGGTCTTCAATGCAACAGAGTTTCGGTATCGCCATGCGTCTCTTTCTACTTGCCTCGTCAGGTCTTGTTTTTCTATCTACTTGGGTCTCAGCTGAAGAAACGAAGCCAGTCATTGATCTGTCAACAGAGGCCAACGGGTTTGTGGTCGAGGAGGAGTACCAATCGATCCGGCCGGGCGCGATGGATGAGCGGTTTGCAGAAGATGATGGCCTGGACAGAAGCGATATCAACCTGTCCTATGACGACGATCAGCCTGAACGAGATGAATATGGCATCATCCGTGAGATTGAAGGTCCGGCAACCACTGATTATTCCAAACCGCCTGAGTCTCCGTCAAACAATTGACGGTGCTGCAGCTGCGCTGAGTGCGGCTGCAATAGCGAGGAAGATGTATCCCTGCCGCATGGCCGTCCAGGACTGACACAGCACACGAGAAACACCTAGACACAACACGCCAAGGGTCGCGGCGTGGACTGCTCCAAAGGCGATGGCGCCAGTCAGCAGGGAATGGCTGTAGAACGTAGCTGCTAAAGCCAGCAAACAATGAAGGGCAAGCCAGACACTCACCGCATGCCAAGTGAGGCTCTCCAACGCTTTCGGGAAGCCATTAAGCGCCGTCTGCATCTCTGCATGGACCGTGCGTCCAGCCAGAAAGACATGGATCAGAACACCACCGCCCAAGAGGAACGCTGCCACCAGCGCATACATGTTCATTCTGAGCCCTCACACATAAGGCCAAGCAGCGCCCGCAGCGATGCCGAGAAACACAATCCAGGCAAGATGGCGCCCTTTGGACGCGATGATGGTTACGATACCGGTTACCAAGAACGTCATAGCAATGGTAAGTGGCGCAAAGGCGGGATCGCTTTCCATGCCCACCAGCGGCGCCAACAAGATCACCGCCAGGCCAATCCAGGCCAACGTGGTGATGTGCCAGGCGAAGCGGACGGTTCGGTTCAGGAAATCCGCATCCGGTGGCACCCCCGCCCAATCCATGCGTTTTAAAACAGGTTTCACGATCCCCTGTTCGCCCAGGATTGAGTGAACAAGTCCAATCCCAACGGCACCCAAGGCTGCCACAACCAGTACGATCTGTTCTACGGTCATTGTTTTCTCCATACGCTTCCGTATGGATACTGTCCTTGGATATGCTCTCTGCGTCAATACGGATGCGTATGGCAATTTGTCACTGGAGCCTTGCGTGAGTGCAAAACCTCAAGATCTGAGCAAAACGGACTGGATCGCCGCCGCCTTCCGGGCGCTCGTCGCTGGCGGCCCGTCCGCCATCAATGTGGAACCACTCGCTAAGAGTCTAGGCGTCACAAAAGGCAGCTTTTACTGGCACTTTAAGGACCGGGCAGCTCTCCACACGGCCATGCTGGACCATTGGGAGAAAATCGCCACAGACCACATTATTGATGATGTTGAGGCCCATGGCGGGTCCGGCCGTGCAAAGCTCGAGCGGCTGATCAAACATGCCGTGAGTGCGGCTCCAGATGCCTATGGCGGCGCCCAGGCGGAAGGTGTGTTGCGCGGCTGGGCAGCGAGTTATGACCCCGCTGGGGCGGTCCTCGCGCGGGTCGACAAAAGACGCCGAGCCTATCTTTCCAAACTCTTTGAGGAGGCAGGCCTTGCTAAAGCAGAGGCGCGGCACGCTGCCGACATTGCCTATCTTTCCAGTATTGGCGCGCAAAACACGCGGGCGTCCGGCGGCAAGATGGATCGCCCCGCCACCTGGAGCTATTTGCTGGACCGACTTCTGGCAGAGGCCTAGCCGCGCAGTTTTCCGCCTGTGGCCTTTTGAACGGCGGCGACGACCTTGTCACTCACGGCTTCCAGTTCCTTGTCCGTCAGGGTCTTGTCCTGCGGCTGTAAAGTCACCTCAATCGCCAGCGACTTCTCGTCGTCACCGAGGCTGCCGCCTTCAAATGCATCAAAGAGTGTCACGCCGGTGATGAGTTTTTTGTCTGCCCCCACGGCTGCACGAACCAATGCATCCGCCGCCTGGTCCTTGGCGACGATGAAGGCAAAGTCGCGACGGACCGGCTGAAGGTCCGGGATTGTAAGGCCTGGCTTGGTTTTGGTGGGCTTGACCTTTGGCTTCGGAATCGCGTCGATCATGACCTCGAAAGCAACAATCGGCCCTGCTACATCGAGCGCATCTAGGATCTTGGGATGAATTTCGCCGAAGCGTGCGAGCACGTTCTTTGGCCCCATGCGAAAAACGCCGGAACGGCCTGGGTGATACCAGGCAGGTGCATCAGCAGCGACCTGAAGATTGTCGACCTTTGCCCCAAGACTTGCGAGCAATGCTGCGGCGTCGGCCTTGGCGTCGAACACGTCAACCGACGGGCTTGCGCCCTGCCAATGGCGGCCCGCACCGCGAATACCTGCTGTGCCCTGGCGGATGCCGGTTGCCACATTGATCTGATCGTCCGGCTGATCGCCATTATATTGCTGCGCCACTTCAAACAGCATCACGTCCTGTGCACCGCGGGCCATGTTGCGGCCAGCGGCTGCAATAAGACCTGGCAGAATGGCCGGGCGCATATGGCTCATGTCGCTGGAGATGGGATTTGCGAGTTCCAGTGGCGCAATGGCGTTCTCGCCACCGCCGAAGAGTTCTGCTTGGGCCTTTGGAATGAAGGACCAGTTGACCGCCTCCACGAAACCCCGTGACGCCAGAACACGCTTTGCGTTACGCAGGCGTTTCTGCGGCAAGTTCAAGACCGGGTCGGCCACGGCATGGCCTTTGGGAAGCGGTGTGGAGGTCACTTCATCGAGCCCATGAATACGGACCACCTCTTCCACAAGATCTGCTTCGCCAAACACATCCGGGCGCCAGCTTGGTGGCGTCACATCAAGACGTCCGCCTTCACCTACCGTCACTTCGAAACCGAGATCGCTGAGGATTTTTTCAATCTCTGAAGTCTCAAGCGCCAATCCGGTCAGACGTGACACCCGTGCCGGGTCGAATGAGATCACGTGCGAATGATCAGGCGTTTCACCTGCAACAACCAGGTTAGAGGCCTCGCCACCACAAAGCTCCATGACCATCGCCGCCGCGCGATCTACGCCCGGTAGCGTTGAGGCTGGGTCGATGCCGCGTTCGAAACGATAGCGCGCGTCGGACACGATGCCGGTTTTCCGGCCTGTGGACGCGGTTCTGCGCGGATCGAAATAGGCACCTTCGATCAGCACATCGGTCGTTGTTTCCGTCGACCCGCTTTCCTCGCCACCCATCACGCCTGCAAAGCCCAATACACGGGCATCATCTGCGATGACGGTCATGGTCTCGTCAGCCTTGTATTCCTTGCCATCAAGCGCGGTGAAGGTTTCGCCTTTGCCAAGCCGCGCGCGAACCATGCCGGAGAGCTTGGACACATCATAGACATGCAGCGGACGTGCCTGGTCGTAGGACAAGTAGTTGGTGATATCGACCAGCGCGTTGATCGGACGCAGGCCAATGGCAATGAGCCGTTCCTGCATCCAGGCGGGGCTCGGACCGTTTTTTACGCCGCGCACCATGCGTCCTGCAAAGACAGGGCAGGCGTCTTTTGTCTCTTCTTCGAAAGCGAGCTCAATACCCACAGTGCTTTCGAACGCATCTGTGACTGCAGGCACAGATGTTTCTTTCAAGCGACCGAGGCCTGCAGCCGCAAGATCACGAGCAATGCCATAAACACCGAGGCAATCAGGACGGTTGGGCGTGATGCCGATCTCAATCATGGGATCGGTTTTACCCAGCGCTTCTGACGCAGGCGTGCCGACAGCAAAGTCACCGTCGAGCTCGATAATGCCATCATGCTCGTCTGAGAGTTCAAGCTCACGCTCAGAACACATCATGCCATTTGATTCCACACCGCGAATTTTGGTTGGCTTCAAGACCATGCCGTTTGCCGGAATGGTGGCGCCAGACGGCGCGAAGATGCCGAGCAGTCCGGTCTTGGCATTCGGTGCCCCACAGACGACCTGCAGCATTTCTGTCTTGCCGTCGACGACCGCCTCCACTTTGCAGAGCTTCAGCTTGTCCGCATCGGGGTGCGGGCCCGCCTCAACAATGCGCGCGACCGCGAAGGGGGCGAGCGCGGCTGCCGGGTCCACCACCTCTTCGACCTCAAGGCCGATCATGGTGAGCTTGTCGACAATCTGATCAAGGGTGGCGTCGGTGTCGAGATGGTCTTTCAACCAGGAGAGGGTGAACTTCATGAGCTGAGCCCTCCTGCCAGCGTTGGCACATCCAAGGCCGCGAACCCGTAATGACGGAGCCAACGGAGATCGGTCTCGAAGAAAGCGCGGAGATCCGGGATGCCATATTTCAACATGGCGAGCCGGTCGATGCCGACGCCGAAGGCGAAGCCCTGAAACTCATCAGGATCAATATTCGCCGACTTCAGGACGTTCGGATGCACCATTCCGCACCCCAGAATTTCGAGCCAATCGTCACCTTCGCCAATACGGATTTCATTGCCGAGACGCGCGCAGCGCACATCCACTTCCATGGACGGCTCCGTGAACGGGAAGAAACTTGGACGGAAACGGATTTCCACACCTTCGGTTTCAAAATAGGCGCGCAGGAACTCTTCCAGCGTCCATTTCAAATGTCCCATATGGGTGTCGCGATCCACAACCAGGCCCTCGACCTGGTGGAACTGCGGAGTGTGGGTCTGGTCGCTGTCACAGCGGAAGGTCCGGCCCGGTGCGATGAAGCGGAACGGCGGCTCGCTCTTTTCCATGGTGCGCACCTGCACGGGACTTGTGTGGGTGCGGAGCAGCGGACGGGTGCCGTCTTCGCGCTCATGGAAATAGAAAGTGTCGTGCATTTCCCGCGCCGGATGGCCTTCCGGGAAGTTTAGCGCTTCGAAATTGTAATAGTCAGTCTCGATGTCCGGGCCTTCTTCAACGGCGAAGCCTAAGTCGCAGAAGATGGCGGTAATCTCGTCCATGGTTTGGGTGAGCGGGTGAATGCGGCCCTGCTCAATCGGGGTTTGGCGGACAGGCAGGGTTACATCGACCTTTTCTGTCGCGAGACGCTCTTCGAGGGCGGCTTCATGCAGTTCGGCTTTGCGCGCCGCAATGGCGTCACCAACGCGGGTTTTGAGACCGTTGAGCGCGGGGCCCATTTCCTTGCGCTCTTCGGGGGTCATTTTGCCGAGTCCTTTCATGAGCTCGGAAATGCTGCCCTTCTTGCCGAGGGCGCCGACGCGCACCTCTTCCAGGTCCTTTTCGGTTCCCGTAGCCTGAACGGCTGCCAGAACGTCCGCTTCAATCTTTTCTAGATCGCTCATGTGTCCCTCGATCTCTTTCGGTCGCATTTCCTGAAAAACCCCACCAAATCTGATTTGGCACTTTTCCTGGAACTGCTCCGAATCTCACCGCCCTTGATACAGGAACGGCTTAAACGCAAAAACCCCGCACGCAATCTTCAGCTGCCTTTTATTCAGGCGGCCCAAGAGAAGCTGCGGGGTTCTCGAATGTTGGACGTTCAACGTGGGGCCCGGCGGGTCTGTTCAGAATGCCGCCGGATATCCCGCCTTATTGAAGTGCCGCTTCCGCCTGGTCGACCAAAGACTTGAAGGCCTCCGGCTCGTGGACGGCGAGGTCTGCCAGAACTTTCCGGTCAACCTCGATGCCAGCGCGCCCGAGACCGTTGATAAATCGGCCATAGGTGAGCCCGTGCTGGCGAGTAGCAGCATTGATCCGCTGGATCCAGAGAGAGCGGAAGTTCCGCTTCTTGGCCTTGCGGTCGCGGTATGCGTATTGACCGGCTTTTTCGACAGCCTGGTTGGCAATACGGAAGGTATTCTTACGGCGGCCATAGAAACCCTTCGCCTTTTTGATCACCTTGCGGTGACGGGCATGGGTGGTGACGCCTCTTTTTACACGTGCCATTGATCTCGCTCCTTAGCCGTAAGGCATCATCTTTTTAATAATCCGCGCGTCAGGGTCGGACAGAATGGCCGTGCCCCGCTGATTGCGGATCTGTTTGTTGGTGCGTTTGATCATGCCGTGCTGCTTGCCGGACTGCGGATGCCGCACTTTTCCGGAAGCGGTCAGCTTGAAGCGCTTTTTCACGCTCGATTTGGTCTTCAGCTTGGGCATTTTGCTCTCCTTAAACTCTTGAATTTTTGCGCCGGGGTTTCGAAAACCAAGGGAAACCCTAGCCTTTTTGGCATTTTGAACCGCCTCGGCATGCCCTAGATGAGCCGGACGGTTCTGAAGGAGGCGAGTTATACGGGGTTTTGGGCCAAAAGCAAGAGGGAGCTGAGGTTTCAAATCCAAAAGCCCAACCGGGTGAGTATCAAGCCATCCAATAGGTAGTCCACGATCACCACGAGAGACATCCACCAAAATTGGATCATCAACAATGGAATACTGGGCACCCAAAACCCCTCGGGCTTGAGCGCCTGATAGCCGCGCCAGAAGATCGGCTCACCTGAGAGACGGCCCCTAGCTAACCAATAGAGGTACCCGCCTATTCGTCCAAGCATATAAGGCGCCGAGATAAGCAACAGTTCCTTCAGCGGCAAGACCGAAGACACTATCAGCCAACTGGCCAAGAAGAAGTCCAAACTCTGTCCCTACTCCGCAGCCGTGGACTTGTTCACCTGCGGGGAGGATACGGCGGCGCGGATGTAGGGGATATCCTCATCCTTCAGCGGTTCCATCCATTCTTTTCGGGCAAGGGCTGCTTCAATGTAGGGTGCGAGCTCTTCAGCTTTTTTCGCTTCGCGCTCGGCCACGTCTTTCTTGAACTCCGGCATGACCCGATCGGCAAAGAGTTCGAGCGACTCGCAAATATGCTCATGCTTGTTGCGCCCGGCCTGCTGCATGAAGATCACCTGATCGACACCTGAGGCCTGGAAAGCTTTCAGATGCTCGATCATATCATCCGGCGTGCCAATGCCGGCGGGCTGGGTCATGAGAGATTGGGAGTCCTCAATCATCTGCTCGGTCTTGTCGCCGCGCTGTTTCACAAACTCCCCCCACATGTCGGTGCGGCCGGGTTTCTGATCCTTCGTCACCATGGATGCAAGCGCATAGCCAAAGAACTCAAAGCCTTCCGCGCCGCGGCGGATCGCCTCCGCGCGGTCTTCATGCAGAGAGAAACTTGAGACCATGGCGATGTTTGCATTCACCGTGTGGCCGATGGGCTTGCACTCATCTGACTTGATAATGCCGTAATAAATGTCAGCCCAGGCTTTGGCTTCGTCCGGGTCAACAAACGAGAAGGCAAGCGCCCCAACACCCAGCGATGCCGCCACCTTGATGGTGTCGCGGTTTGTGCACGCCATCCACATGGGCGGGTGCGGTTTCTGCATGGGCTTTGGCAACACATTGCGGCAGGGCATGGAGAAACTCTTTCCCTCAAAGCCCGGATAGGGATCGAGCACCAGCATGTTGGCCACCTGCTCTGCGGCTTCCAGAGCCATGGCGCGCTTTTCCTTCGGGTTGATGTCAAAGCCGCCCAGCTCCAGACGTGTTGCGCCTTCGCCAATGCCGAACTCCACGCGGCCATTCGACATGATGTCCAACGTCGCAATGCCTTCCGCCGTGCGGGCCGGGTGATTGTAGTTCGGGATCACCTGACGGATGCCGTGGCCCAAACGAATGTTCTTCGTCTGCGTAGAAGCTGCTGCCAGGAACACTTCTGGCGCGCTGGAGTGGGAATATTCATCCAGGAAGTGGTGCTCGACTTCCCAGGCATAGTCGAAGCCCAGCTTGTCGGCGAGCACGACCTGGTTCAGCGCCTCGTGGAACAGCTTGTGTTCGTCCCCCTCTTTCCAGGGCTTGGGCAATTGCAGTTCGTAAAAGACACCGAATTTCATGAGTTCCTCCCGCGCGATAGCGCTCTCATCTGAATATCAATGAAGAAAGGCTAGATCGGTTCGCTGCTCGGTACAATGCTCAAGCCACCTAAGGGCGAATACCGCAGGGTTCTGCTCTTTACTTGCGGTCGCCGAGCAGCTTCGCGAAGATGTCACGCCCGTCACAGAGGATTGCTGATCCTCTCTTCACTGGAGTCGCTGCTTATGCCTAACGTTTTAGGACGTCCTCTTAAAATTGCCCATCGCGGGGGCACAGGACTTTGGCCTGAAAACACAATGGGCGCTTTTGAGCGGGCTATTGCAGACGGGGCGGACGGCATTGAGCTTGATGTGCATCTCTCCAAAGACGGCGTGCCGGTGGTGCATCACGACGAAGCGTTGAAGCCCGCCATTGCGCGGGGGCCAGACAGTGAATGGCTCACGAAACCCACGCCGCTCATCAAGGAGCTCACCTTCGATGAATTGCAGGCCTATGACATTGGACGTCTGCGACCCGGTGCTCGCTATTCAGCGCGCTATCCCGACCAGACGCCTTTGGACGGGGAACGCATTCCGTCCCTTGAGGCCGTGATCGATCTGGTGAAAGCAAAAGCCGGCCCCGACTTTGTGGTCTATACAGAACTCAAAACCGACCTCATGGACCTCACCCAATCCTCTGACCCAGAGACGCTTGCCAATACAGTGGTGGACCTTATTGAGCAGAAAGGTTTTGGCGGCCAGACCGTCTTCGTTTCTTTTGACTGGCGGGCCCTGGCGCAGGCAAAGAAACGCGCGCCCAGTATCCGTAATGCTTTCACCACCCTGCCTTTCTATTCGATAGACCCGGAAGACAAGTCGATTGCCAATGACAGTGAAGGCGCTGCGGTGCTTCGCGCAGCGTCGGGCCAAGGCGCAGATTTTTTTGGTGGGTTCGACTGGCGAGATCAAGAAGGCGCCCGTTTTGGCGAACGCGTGCTGCGGGCGATTGCGGCGGGTCCTGCTGATGGCTGGTTTGCCTGGCATGGGGACATTGACGAGACAACTGCCACGCTTGCCAAAGAGCTTGGCCTTGCCATCTCCGCCTGGACGGTGGACATGCCTGACGACATGAAGCGCCTCACAGATCTTCAGATTGATGCGATACTCACCGATCGCATGGATCGGTTGAACGCGCTTTAACACGCACCCTCCAAACAAAAAACGGGCCCTGAAACAGAGCCCGTTTAGAATTCTCAATGTTTGATCGAGATCAGCGCGGTGCCAGCACCATGATCATCTGACGACCTTCCATCTTTGGATAGAGTTCCACCTTCGCGATCTCTTCCAGATCATCTCGGACCCGGTTCAGCACTTTCATGCCCAGGTCCTGGTGCGCCATCTCACGACCGCGGAAGCGCAATGTCACTTTGACTTTGTCGCCTTCTCCAAAGAAGCGGAGCATGTTTTTCATCTTCACGTCATAGTCATGCGTGTCGATGTTCGGGCGCATCTTGATTTCTTTGACTTCGACAGTCTTCTGCTTCTTCCGCGCCTCGGCAGCTTTCTTCTGCGCCTGGTACTTGTATTTCCCAAGGTCCAGAAGTTTGCATACGGGCGGGTCAGCGTTCGGCGAGACCTCTACAAGGTCCAGGCCAGACTCATCTGCAAGGGCAAGGGCATCTTCAAGCGAGACAACACCTCGTTTTTCACCTTCACCGTCAATCAGCATGACGTTAGGGACGGTAATGTCTCGGTTGGCGCGCGGTCCTTCTTTCGTTGGCTGCGCGAATACGGCTCTACGGGCTATGAAACCCTCCTATCGTTATGGGTCGCGCGGGAACGGTTTCCTGCACGGAATAAGATTAAGGTTTACGACGCTCACCGTGGGAGTCAAGAAGCTTTGTGTTTACAGGCGCTTAACGCGGGCAAGCTGTGCCCCTCTAGACACGTACCAGGGGGACACGTACCACGGTGGACGGGGGCGGACACACCACCGGTAGGCCTTCGTCCGCCCAGAGACGTCAAAGTCATAGATCGCTGCGAACTGGGCCCATGCGATGCGCCGAACGAGCGCCAACAGCCTCAACATGCCCCGCGGCGCACCATCGGGCCACACCGTCACGGCCAAATCGGCGTACAGGCTCGCTGTCTGCGATGAGGCGAGAATGGTGACGCGCTCACCTTCTTCCAGTAATTCCCCAACAAATTTCAGGACTTTGTCACTGTTGTCCTGAGCCCCGAGGTGCACCACCAGAAGTGGCAGCGTGGTCATCCGTCAACCAGGTCGTGGTAGACCGCCAATGTTCGATCGGTCATCGCCGTAACTGAAAACTGCTCCTCAACAAAGGAGCGACCCCGCGCGCCCATGGCCTGTCGATCCGTACTGTTCGCTGCCAGGGCTTCTGCCATGGCCGTGGCTAAAGCATCCGCATCACTCGGTGTCACGCGCCACCCTGTCGCAGCGGCGCTGCCGCCGGTGTCTGACGCGTCCAGAACTGTGTCTTTGGCGCCGCCATGATCTGCCACGATGACCGGTTTGGCCATGGCCTGAGCCTCAACTGCACTTCGCCCAAAGGGCTCCGGGTCGAGCGACGGCGCGAGCACAACATCTGCCGCGCTATAGGCTGCCGGCATGTCATCACAATGCCCCACCAGACGCACTCTGAGGGCTGGATTGTGGGCTTCGATGGCCGCTTTGATTTCATCTTCATAGTCAGAGCGGCCCTGGGCATCGCCCACCAGGATCAGCTTGGCGCTGGCCGCGGTTGTCCCCATGCGCTCATTCATCAGGCCCAGCGCCTCTGTCGCGAGCAACTGCCCCTTCCAGCGGGTCAACCTGCCCGCAAGCATGAAGAGCGTGTCGCCGGTACCACCGCCCCACTTCTCGCGCAATGACCGGCCGCGTTTTACGGCAGGGCCGGAAGGATCAAACTCTGTCATATCGGTGCCGCGGGGAATGGTGACGATTTTCGCGCCGGTTTCTCCATGGAACTTCCGGATGCGCTCTGCTGTAAACTCGGAGTTCGCAATGACAACGGCGCCGCGGGTCATCACCGAGTTGTAGAAGACCTTAAGCCGCGGGCGCTCGTGCACCTTGCTGTGGTAGGTGGTCACAAAGGGACGTTTGGTGCGGCGGGCCGCGGCGAGCGCGCTCCAGGCAGGCGCCCGGCTGCGGGCATGCACAATATCCACATTCTGCTTTTCGATCAGTCGGGTAAGGCGCTCTACATTCAACCCCATGACAACCGGGTTTTTTGAGTGGACGGGCAGCTCAACATGCTCCGCGCCCATCTGCTCCAGCTCTCGGACCAGCCGGCCACCGCGGCTTGCCACAATTGCCCTGCACCCATCGGCCATCAATGCGCGTGCCACATCAATGGTCGTCCGCTCTGCACCCCCAATGTCCAATGTGGGCACAACTTGCAGAACGGTTAGTTTATTTGGCTGCACCAGCTTGATGGTCACTTAACGCGTCTCTCGTAATTGATCGAAATCTCAGGACACTTGAATGAAAACCGAGTCACTCAGATGCCGTAAGTCTTTTTGAGCATATTCTTGTCCGAAAACCGCGCACACTTTTCGGGAATATGCTCTAGGTTGCGCAATATCATTGGTTAGGCAATGAAGGGCGCTGACACAAGCTTCCACTGTCTATTTAGATATTGTGACACCTCTTTTACAGGATGCGCTGATGAGCACCCAGACCCAAGTATCTTTTCTTTCACGCGCTGATGGCGAAAAAATCGCCTATTTGCAGGAGGAAAGCACTTGTTTGCAGGAGGAAAGCACTGGCGGCAATCTGGGTGTTACCTGGCTGGGCGGGTTTAAATCCGACATGACCGGCACCAAGGCGACCGCACTGGCGGATTGGGCGCGGACAGGTAACCGGACCTATACCCGCTTTGACTATTTTGGTCATGGACAGTCGAGCGGTCAGTTTGTCGAGGGTACCATCAGCCGCTGGCGTGATGATGCGCTGGCTGTGTTAGATGAGCTTTGCATGGGACCCCAGATACTGGTCGGCTCCAGCATGGGGGCATGGGTCGCGCTGCTCGCGGCGCTCGCCCGACCAACCCAAGTCAAGGCCTTGGTTCTCATTGCCCCAGCGCCTGATTTCACTGAAGCGCTCATGTGGGAGGGGTTCGACGAAACGATCCGCACGACCTTGCGGACAGAAGGCATCTACCAACAACCATCAGACTATGACGAACCCTATGAAATCAGCTACAGACTGATTGAAGATGGCCGACAGCATCTGCTCCTCGGCGACACCATCCCGCTTAGCCTGCCCGTGCGCATCTTACAGGGCATGGCAGACGAAGATGTGCCCTGGCGACACGCGATGCTGCTTGCAGAAACGCTCGCGGGCGATGATGTGACCGTTTCGCTGACAAAGAGTGGCGACCACAGACTGTCAGAACCAGACGATATTGAGCGGCTGACGGGCACGCTCGACAGGCTTCTGGCAGATCTGCAGCGAGACCTCTAACTCAATCCAGCTGCGGCAACATGCGGTCGGCCTGCTTGAAATAGGCTTTCGCGTAGTGGACCAGCTGCCCGTCGGTCGGATGGTCAACGGTCTCTACACCAATGACCTTCTCCGCGATTTTCGGATCCTTCTTGTGCAGATATTTCACAAAAGCCGTTTTTGCGTTGGCCGGTCCGACCACAAGGACCTCTTGCACGGGTGCCAGCCGCTCTGCGACGGATTTGAAGAATTTAATGTCTTCGGGTGCGCGCCAACTCGCATTTGAGCCCGCTTTGGTGTGAAGGTGTTTGATCGGATGGTGCGGCTTCACATGCACCTCATCGACTTCATCTTTGCCGATTTCGATGACACGGGCCTCGTGATGATCAATCCAAACGACTGCGTGATAATGGTGGGACATGACCGACCTCCTTCTCTCATTTTAGGAAGAGTCTAGGCCGCTCTGCATCACGCTGCCTTGATCTGGGGCAATTAGTCTCCGGCTTCTGAAAGTGCCCGCAGGCCTTCCCGATATGTCGGAAAGCGCAGATCCACACCCAACTCGGTCTTGATGCGCTTGTTTGAGACGCGCTTTGATTCCGCGTAAAAGCTCCGTGCCATGGGTGTGAGATCAGCGTCCTCAAACGGCACTTCGGGAGGTGGTTTCAACCCAATAAGGTTTGCCGCAAAGGCCACGACGTCTTGAGGTGGCGCCGCCTCGTCGTCGCACACATTGTAGGCGGCACCTGGATTGGGCTTCGCGATCGATGCCTCCAGAACTGTCGCGATATCCTCAACATGGATGCGCGAAAATACGTGACCGGGTTTCACAATGCGGCGCGCCTTGCCGGCGCGGAGCGACACAATCTGGTTTCGGCCTGGACCGTAAATCCCAGCCAGGCGGAAGGTCTGAACAGGCACGCCAATAGCGCGTCCGAACTCAAACCATGCCTCCTCAGCTGCCTGACGGCGCCGTCCTCTCTCGCTCGTGGGCGCCATCTCCATTGTTTCATCAACAAAAGCGCCCGCCCGGTCGCCATAAACACCCGTGGTTGAAAGATAGCCGATCCACTCAAGGGTCTCGCGTTGACTTGCGATGTCTTCTTTCATCGCCCGCAAGACCAGATCCCCTTCTTCGTCCGGCGGAATAGAGAGGAGCATATGGGTCACTCCGTCCAAAACACCCGGGTCAAATTTCCCGTCTCCGGCAAACAGGTGAGGTTCGACCCCTTTGGATCGCATTGCCTCTGCTTTTTCAGATGTTCGACAGGTTCCAGATATGCGCCATCCGCCACCTTGCAGGCGGGCTGCCAGAACCGAAGCCGTTGATCCAAATCCGAAAGCAAAGAGGTGTTTATTGGTCACACTCAATTTCCCTGTTACCCGAACTTCCCTGTTGCCAAACCAGGACACATGTTGAACCTTACGCGCATGATGCCTATCACAGAGACCTTCACCCGACCAATCATCACATTTTGCGCTGGCTGCCTGTTGCTCTCCCTTGGCTTTGGCGCGCCTGCAAAGGCACAGATCGTCAACTACGGATCCTGCGTTGAGCTTGTCCGAGTCGACCCAGATGCAGCGTATGACGCCGCACTTGCCTGGGCCGATACAGACCTAACAGGTGGGGCTTCTCATTGCGCAGGCCTTGCACTTGTAGGACTGGGCCTCTTTGAAGCTGCTGCTGATCGGTTTACCCGCGCAGCAGTCGAGGGCCAGAAGATGGATAACATGGAGAAGGCATTGCTCCACCAACAAGCAGGCGATTCTTGGCTGATGGCCAATAGCGGGACGAACGCAACCGACGCCTTCACGCAAGCGCTTGTCTATATGCCAGAAGACCCGGAACTTTTGTTTGGGCGGGCCCGTGGATATGAACTAGAAAAGCAGACCGCGCTCGCCCTGCAGGATGTCAATCTGGCTATCGCGAGAAAACCAACCTATGGGGCTGCCTATTTACTGCGGGGACGGCTCCACCGCCAAAGCAAACAACTTGACGCCGCCGCTGCCGATATTGAAGCGGCCCTCGCAAATGGCATTGATCAAGTGGCGGCACGTTTGGAGCGAGGCCTCATACGCTATGAGATGGGAAATGAGGCCGGCGCACTTGAAGACTGGCGGGCGGTCATCGCCGCAGACCAGCGACCGGATGGATCGGCTGGACCCGCAGCAATGGCTGCAAACAGGTTTATTGCTGAAGTTGAGGCAGGCGCGCCCACTCAGCCTTAACATCGACGTCTGTTTCGCGGACACCGTACTCCCTGCGAAGCTGTTCGATTTCGCTGCTCTGCGCTAGCTCTCCCAACGCCCAAACCGACATGGCCCGAACCAGCTCAGAGGCGTCGTTCAGGTGCGCTCTGACCTCGGGCAGCAAGGCCGCATCGCCTGAATTACCTGCAGCGATCAGCACATTGCGGAGGAACCTGTCCCTTCCGATGCGCTTGATCGGTGATCCTGCAAAGAGTGTGCGGAACCCTTTATCATCAAGGGCGAGAAGCTCAGCGAGCTCCGGGGCTGCCAGGTCCGCGCGGGGTTTGAGCGAAAGCTCCGACGCGGCACGCGCGAACTTATTCCATGGACAGACCGCCAGACAGTCATCGCATCCGTAAATTCGATTTGCCATCGGCCGCCGGAATTCCCGGGCAATATGCCCTTTATGTTCAATGGTCAGATAGGAGATGCAGCGACGGGCATCGAGTTCATAAGGGCTTGGAAAGGCATCTGTCGGACATGCATCAAGACAAGCATGGCAGGTGCCACACTGGTCCTTATGCTGGTGGTCAGGTGGCAGTTCCAGGTTCGTAAAAATCGAGCCGATGAAAAACCAGCTACCGAGTTCATTCGATACGAGGTTTGTGTGCTTGCCCTGCCAGCCAAGCGACGAGCCCGCCGCAACCGGTTTTTCCAGAATGGGTGCTGTGTCCACGAAGACTTTCAGTTCGCAACCGGTTTCTTCGACCAGCCAGCGGGCAATGCGTTTCAAACGCTTCTTAACGAGGTCATGATAGTCCCGGTTTCGGGCATAGACGGATATGTTCGCCTTGTCTGGGTGTTGTAGCGTTTCAAGGGGATCACCATCGGGTCCATAATTCATCGCCAAGACGATGACGCTTTTCACATCCGGCCAGAGTGCTTTAGGAGAAGACCGTCGCTCCCGCGTCTCCTCCATCCATGTCATGTCACCGTGGGCACCCCGGTCCAGCCAATCCTGGAAATCCTGTTGTGTTTGCAGGTTTAAGTCAGCTGGAGAGAAACCTACATCGTCAAAGCCTGCCGATTTTGCTTGAGCAATAATCTTTGCTTTGAGAACCGCAACATCTATTGGTTCCGTCGGCGGCATGAGCCCTAAAAATCCAGGTTCGCATAGGCACGTGGCGGCGGCATGCCAGCGACATGGTCGGCAAGCAATGTGCGGAAGGCAGGCCGGGATTTAATCCGCACGTACCATTCTTTTGCCCCCTCATACTGACGCCAGGGCACGTCGCCAACATAGTCAAGGCAGGAGAAGTGTGCTGCGGCCACCAGATCCGCAATGCTGATCTCATCGCCAGCGAGCCATGTTCGACTTTCCATGAGGTAGCAAACATAGTCGAGGTGGTAGCGAATATTATGGAGTGCCGCGCGGACCACGGCCATTTCCGGGCCGCCACCCCCTGAGGAAACACTCAGAAAGCGTTTTGTTACTTTCTCATAGATAAGAGGTTCTGAGACTTCAGCCGCAAATTTTGTGGCAAACCAATCTGCGACGCGCCGTGCTTCAACGCGGTCCGCCGCCTCAGCAGGCAATAACGAGGGGGCCGGGTACTTTTCGTCCAGATATTCGACGAGCGGCCAGAAGCCCGGCACAACCAGTCCATCATCTTCAACCAGCACTGGAATTTCACCTGCAGGATTGAGCCGCAAAAAGTCCTCACGGCGTTCCCAGGAACGCTCTTCCAGGAGGGCCGGTTCTATTCCCTTCTCGCCGAGAAGCAGTCGAATGGTTCGGCAGGCTGGGGATACGGGCAGGTGATAAAGTTGGGGCATGGGGCTCAGTTTACACAAGTGCCATTTGCAGGGGTTGATGACGCAAAATTAGGACACCGGATGATTTGGATCAGACGCCCCACCCTTACCGCGCTTCGCCCATATTCGACAACTCTTCAATTATCGGACAGTCAGGGCGGTCATCCCCATGGCATTTGGTGGCGAGCTCGCCGAGCGTGTTTCTGATCGACTGCAGCTCCTTGATTTTTCGGTCCACTTCTTCAATGTGGGCTAGTGCGAGCGCCTTTACATCCGCGGACGCGCGCGATCGATCACTATAGAGCGTCAACAAGGCCTTACACTCCTTGACCGAAAAGCCGAGACCGCGCGCCCTGGCCACGAACCGTAAAACATCGATATCGTCATCAGTGTAGGAGCGATACCCGCCCTCTGTCCTCGGCGGCGGATCTATGAGCCCCACTTTCTCGTAGTAGCGGATGGTCTTTGTCGACAACCCTGCGCGTTCAGCCAAAGTTCCAATCTTCATGGCGATGCTCCGTCAATTCCGCAGCCCTTCTCTTAGGCAATGGAAATTTGCGAGCAAATAATATAACACTTCAGCTCCCTGTAGGAGCTCGTCTAAATCCATGTCCCTGGAACAATTGATCCTTCTTGCGCTCATTCAGGGCATCACCGAATTTCTCCCTGTCAGCTCATCTGGTCATTTGAGCCTGGTTCATGAACTGACCGGCTGGGCGGACCAGGGGGTGCTTGTTGATGTTGCGGTTCATGCAGGCACTCTTGGGGCGGTTCTGCTCTATTTTCGACAAGATGTCTGGGCAATGACCCAAGGGGGATTCTCTCTTTTGAGGGGCGATGTGACGCATGATGGGCGCATGGCGCTCTACATTGTTGTGGCCACCATTCCTGTGATTCTTGTTGGGTATTTTCTTCTCTCCACAGGCTATGTCGACATTCTGCGGGCAGCGGCCATTGTCGCCTGGGCCAATCTCTTCTTCGCAGGCGTGCTCTGGATCACCGACCGCGCGGGGGCGGTTAGCCGACGCCTTGAACAGATGAATTGGAGCGCAGCGATCATCATTGGCTGTGCACAAGTCTTGGCGCTCATTCCGGGTGCCAGCCGCGCCGGGGTGACAATCTCAGCAGCGCGCATACTGGGCTTTGAGCGTGAGGATGCGGCTCGGTTCTCTATGCTGCTCTCCATCCCCACAATTCTTGGCGGGGCTGTGGCAAGCAGCCTTAAAGTCTATGAGGCGGGCGATGTCAGTTTAGGGGCGGACATGGGCCTTGCGGCGATCCTGTCCTTCATCGTCGCGCTCGCCGCCATTCATCTGTTTCTGAAGATGATGACCTACATGACCCTGACACCCTTTGTGATCTATAGGGTGGTGCTCGGTGTCGGCCTTCTCGGCTGGCTTTATCTGTAGATCAGGCCCCGTTTGTCGCGCTGCCTGCAAACTGTCCGGTCCGCCGGAAGCGATAGAGATAGGATGGCAGGATCGCGGACATGGCTGACGGCTCTATGCCAAGATCAGAGAGCCCCATAGCCCCCTCACTTACGACATTATCGTGCTTCAGAAGCTCGACCTGATCCACAGTCAAGAGCGGCGCTGGCAGGATCTGCAGCACAGAGGCCATCGCCTTCGCCGCGAAATAGGGTAGCTTGACCAGAGGCCTTACACGCTCAATCTCTTTGAGGGTGATGTCCATTAGCTCTGCGAAAGTTGCGACATCAGGCCCGCCCAATTCCAGAACCTTGCCGTTCCATTCTGGCTCCCGCAAAGCGATCATTATTGCTGCGGCAACATCTTTTACATAGACAGGCTGATATTTGGTCTCTCCACCGCCTATCAATGGCAGCGCAGGCGCCAAACGCGCCATCGCGGCAAAGCGATTGAAGAACTGATCTTCCGCGCCAAAGATGATCGAGGGGCGTATAATCGTTGCGGTGGGGATGGCGTCACGAACGGCTGCCTCACCCGCGGCTTTAGACTGTGCGTAGGCAGATGTGCTGCCAGCGTCTGCCCCAATGGCCGAAATCTGACAGAAGTTGCTGATGCCAGCATCCGCGGCCAGCTCGGCAAGTTGTTTCGACCCCGCCGCATGTACGGCGTCGAACTTTTGGGCGCCGCTCTCATATAGGACACCCACCAGATTGACGACAGCCGCTGCACCTTCCATGGCCGTCGCACAGGACGCGCGGTCACGAATGTTGGCCTGCACGGGTTGAACCTGGCCCACATCCCCCATGGGCTTTAGAAAAAGTGCCTGGTTGGGGCGGCGCACAGCGACGCGGACCCGATAGCCTTGTTCCGCGAGCACCCGCACGAGGTAGCGTCCGACGAAGCCTGATCCGCCAAAGATTGTTACAAGATCCCCCGCTTTAAGCTCCGATCCAGATGTGCCCGCTGACATATCGCTGTTCCTCTTGAATAATTTTTGGCTTCAAACCGATTGGCAAATGCTCTCTTCCTGTTTCCCCTCGAAACATTAGAACCGCTCACATCTGCCAATACGCCTTGATAGCGCAGCTAAGCAGACGCGTATAGAGGCCGGTTGCCGCAGATACCGCACCGATGAAGAAAACCAGATTCGCACAAAACCCTTCTATCCCGCCGCAAAACACTGCTGTACGATTGACAAAGTACAGTGTGGGGGATAAGTCTCCGCACCTTGGGCCCAGGTGGCGGAATTGGTAGACGCGCTAGCTTCAGGTGCTAGTGCCCGCAAGGGCGTGGAAGTTCGAGTCTTCTCCTGGGCACCAAACATTCAAGGGCTGAAACGCCTTGGCTGCAAATGGCATTGACCCACGCGGCAATATGGGAACCAGCATGAGCATCACACTCCATAAAGGCGACCTTCCTGCGGATATCGACTTCGGGACTTCTGTTGCCGTTGACAGTGAGACATTGGGATTGCAGATCCCGCGCGACAAGTTGTGTCTGGTGCAGCTCTCTGGTGGCGATGAAAATGCCCATATCGTTCAGCTTGATCGGGACCGCTATGATGCTCCCAATCTCCGGGCCTTAATGGCGAACCCAGATGTCACCAAGATTTTCCACTATGCGCGCTTTGATGTCGCGGTCATGCAGCAATATCTGGGTGTCGTGACCACCCCGATTTACTGCACAAAAATCGCGTCAAAGCTGGTTCGGACCTATACGGACCGTCATGGACTGAAAGACCTCTGTCGTGAACTCGCAGGTGTGGAGATCTCCAAGCAACAGCAAAGTTCCGACTGGGGCGCCGAGACGCTTTCAGACGCTCAATTGTCCTACGCCGCCTCGGATGTCCTTCACCTGCACAAGCTGAAAACCGTGCTCGATGACATGCTGGAGCGCGAAGGCCGCATGGAATATGCCAAAGCCTGTTTCGCCTTTTTGCCTGTACGGGCATCGCTGGACCTTGCCGGATGGCCAGATGAAGACATTTTCTCTCACTAGACTGACTTAATCTCCCCAGAATGCTGCAGTTGACCCCCGTTCAGCTGCCAGCGCATACTCTGCCGGGCTAGGGGCCAAACTCGCGTTACGAAGGATGCTGATGAGCGTGCAATCGCCACCAGGCCAATCTGCTCAAGATTTTGGATCGCCAGATAGTGGCCCCGATGGGGTTGCTGGTGGCCTTGAGCCAGGCGACGACCGCAGCCGATACAGTGCATTTGTTTTGGGCATGAAGATCCTTCTGCCAGCGCTCGCATTGGTTTTGGTAATCAGTGTCTTTGTCTCTTCCACAACCTTCAATTCCAGGCCCGACATTCCGGTAACATTCCGGGAAGTCAGCCGATTGAATGATGACCTTAGAATGGTGAGCCCGCGGATCACCGGCGTCGACCGGCGCGGACGGCCTTATGTCGTCACCGCGGATACAGCAACCCAGGAGGTCGACAATCCAAATCAGATTTTTCTTGAGAATATTGAAGCTGATTTGATGTTGGACGAAGGTGGCAATTGGCTATCGGTGATTTCGCGCTTTGGCACACTTCAGACTGAAGCTGAAACGCTGAACCTGCGGGAAGATATCAGTGTCTTTTCCGCAAACGGGTATGAGTTCCATGCGCAGTCAGCCGATATGGATTTCAGGGCGGGATCACTGACGAGCGACCAGCCCGTCTACGGTCAAGGGCCTGTGGGAACACTTAATGCAAATGGCGTTGAGACATCAAACAATGGTGACAAGATCGTATTTACAGGTGGCGTGCGTGTCGTTGTGTATTACAAGGCCGGATGATCGGTGGCGGAATTGTGCGGGAGTGATGGTGTGGTAGGTCGCTTAAGAAAACTAATAATGGCGGTGGGTGTCGCCCTCCTCCTAGTACCCGTTGGCGTACAGGCCGAAGAAGAAAGCGCCGTCGGCTTTAAAACCGACCCGGATGCGCCCATTGAGATTGAAGCGGACACGCTTGAGGTTGAGCAGAATGCTCAGACGGCTACCTTCATTGGCAATGTCGTTGCCGTGCAGGGCACCATTCGGCTTCGGGCGGACAGGCTGATCGTCACATATGCCCAGAAGGCCGATGGGGCACCGGCTGGAAGCGATGGCACCGGCGGCACAGAAATCACTCGGATTGATGCAAAGTCCAATGTCCACGTCATGTCGGAGGATGATCAGTCGGCTTCGGGCGATTGGGCGCTCTATATGGTCGCCAATGAGACGATCACGATGGGTGACACCGTGGTTTTGCGACAGGGTGAAAATGTCATTCGCGGCCAGCGGCTGAACATCGACCTTAATAGCGGGCAGGCGCGTGTTGAAGGCGGGGTAACCGCCACTGACACGGAAAATGGCGGTTCTGGGCGGGTTCGAGGGCTTTTTCAGGCGCCACAGCAGTAATTTTGCTTGGTTAATTTCTTCTTTCATACAATTTTAATGCCAACAACGCTTTGATGGGGGCACATGACCGACCGTATCGACACATCTATGGGCGACGCAGCCGCCGGATCCAGCGCTTTTGAGGCGGAGGGCGGACCGCGCCTTGTGACCAGCAATGACGGGCTGGTTGTCGACAAGATCGGCAAGAGCTTCCGTCGACGACCTGTGGTGCGCGGTGTGAGTTTCTCGGTTCAGCGCGGTGAAGCGGTTGGACTCCTCGGCCCAAACGGGGCTGGGAAAACCACGACCTTCTACATGATCACGGGCCTCATCTCCCCAGACTATGGGAATATTGGCCTGGATCGTCGCAACGTTACCGATCTGCCTATGTACCGGCGTGCCCGGCTTGGTATTGGATATCTGCCCCAGGAAGCTTCCATCTTTCGCGGTCTTTCCGTGGAAGAAAACATCCGCGCTGTCCTTGAAGTGGTTGAGCCCGACCGGGACCGTCGTGAAACGCAGCTCGATGATCTGCTCGCAGAGTTCTCGATCACTCACCTGCGGCGGACGCCATCCATTGCGCTTTCCGGTGGCGAAAGACGCCGGGTGGAAATTGCCCGCGCACTTGCGACCCAACCTTCGTTCATGCTGCTCGACGAACCGTTTGCAGGCATCGACCCTATTGCCATCGGCGACATCCGTGATCTTGTTGCGCACCTGAAGGACAGAGGCATTGGCGTTCTGATCACCGACCATAATGTGCGCGAAACGCTCGAGCTCATCGATCGCGCAGTCATCATTCACGACGGACAAGTTCTCATGGAAGGGCATCCATCAGAAATCGTGGGCAACGAAGATGTCCGCCGTCTTTACCTGGGGGATAGGTTCAGCCTCTGATTTCGATCAGAAGGCAAACCGACATGCGATATGGCACTCAACCCACGGATAGAGCTCCGACAAGGCCAGTCGCTTGTAATGACGCCGCAATTGCAGCAGGCGATCAAACTGTTGCAACTGAACAATCTGGAACTCGCCGACTATGTCGAGCAGGAGCTGGAAAAAAACCCTCTGCTGGATGAAGCTCGCGACGATGATCAGCCTGGTCTGATTGAACCGACTGAAGGCGAGACCCCGCACAAAGAAGAATTCGACATTGATTTCGCTGACGACCCGAGCGCAAGCACGGATGGTGTTGATGTCAGCGACATCCGCGATACCTCTACCCTTTCTCTGTCAGAGGAAAATGCTCCGCCAGCTCCTGAAGGCGACATGGATACGGACTATGAGAATGTTTATGCGGACCAGAGTGTCGCTGACGCGCCGGTCGCAGAAGCAGAGACGCCTGGCATGTCGAGCTCCGACTGGCAGTCTACAAGCAGTCAGGGTGGCGGCAGCTTTGAAGGCGAGGGAGAACTTGAAGGTTCCCTAACACGGGCTGAAACACTCGTGGAACATCTCAATGATCAGATGGTTGTCGCGTTGAAAAACCAGACTGACCGGATGATCGGCGCTTATCTTATCGACCTGGTCGATGAGTCCGGATATCTGACCGACAGTCTCGAATCGGTTGCTGACCGACTGGGCGTAGAGATTGAGGATGTCGAAGCGGTTCTGGGTGTTCTGCAAACCTTTGATCCCGTGGGCGTTTGCGCCCGGGACTTGCGTGAATGCCTGCGCCTTCAGCTTGCGGAGAAAGACCGGCTGGATCCGGTAATGGAACGGTTCCTCGACAATATCGATTTGTTCGCCAAGCGTGATCTGGCGAAGCTCATGAAGGCCTGCCAGATCGAACAGGACGACCTCTCCTGTCTGATTGAGGATATTCGCGACTGCAATCCCAAACCTGGAAATGTGTTCGGTGAAGAACCGGTGACACCTGTCGTCCCCGACATTTTCATTCGGCCGAAATCAGATGGCGGTTGGGCCATAGAATTGAATACGGCCACCCTGCCGCGGGTTTTGGTCAACAAACAATACTACACGGAAGTCATCGCCGCGTCGGCGAAGGATACGGAAGCAAAAACCTATCTGTCTGATTGCCTGGCTGATGCAAACTGGCTGGTGAAGAGCCTTGATCAACGGGCGCGCACAATCTTGAAGGTCGCGACAGAAATTGTTCGACAGCAGGATGCATTTCTTGTTTACGGCGTGTCACACCTGCGCCCCCTCAATCTGAAAATGGTCGCTGACGCCATTTCGATGCATGAATCGACAGTCAGCCGCGTCACCTCAAACAAATATATGGCGACGCCTCGGGGCATTTTTGAACTGAAATATTTCTTCACGTCGTCCATCGCATCAGCCACGGGTGGCGATGCTCATTCTGCGGAGGCCGTGCGCCATCGCATCAAGGCCCTGATTGACGCAGAAACTGTTGACGCGGTCCTCTCTGATGACGCGATTGTTGAACAACTCCGTGCCAATGGGATTGAGATCGCCCGACGCACCGTCGCGAAATATCGCGAGGCGATGCAAATCCCTTCATCGGTCCAGCGCCGACGTGAAAAACGCGCGATGGTCTGAAAACTTTTTCTCCCTGCCGTCAAGTGATTTCGCCTGGATACGGGCGCAAAATTTTCGGTAAAAAATTGCCCTAACATACTGTTTTTGAAGTATAATTCAGAACATCGACTGAGTTGGTTGACAGGGTCGGGGTGGGCCACTAGTTTCCGTCCCGCTCGCGCCGCCGGGGACCGTTTTCTCCCTAGCCCGAGCAATGAAAAGGGCTCGGTGACGCAACAGCGAACTCCGTTTTTCCATTCCTCGAGGTGCATGCTCGAGGCTGATCAGATAGCGGCAATTGATTACTAGATAGTGGCACACAGAATCCGGCGTTACATGATGCAGCCGGGTTGCTTAGATTTTAACGGCGCTTGGAAAGGTCCTTGATGCAGGTTCAAATTACCGGAATTCATCTCGATGTCGGCGACGCGCTGCGCAGCCATGTGCAGGATCAGCTGAGCGCCAGTGTCGGGAAATATTTTGACCGTCCTGTAGACGGACAGGTGACCTTTGCAAAAGACGGGCATGAGTTCCGTGCGGATTGCTCTGTCCACTTGAGCTCTGGCATGACCCTTCAATCGCAAGGGCAAGCCGGCGATATCTATGCGAGCTTTGATGAGGCGGTCGAAAAACTCGAAAAACGGTTGCGGCGCTATAAGCGGCGCCTGAAGAACCATCACAACAGCCCGAAGGCTGACCTTCCGGTCCTTGATGTTCCCTCTTTTGTGCTGGCACCGAACGAGGGTGAAGAAGAAACCTCTGAGAGCGATGACGCGCCCATGATCATCGCTGAAGGCACCACCGCCGTGCCGGTCCTGTCTGTAAGTGATGCAGTGATGCAGCTTGATATTTCTGACGCACCACTGGTGATGTTCAGAAACGGCGATGGTGGGCTCAATCTCGTGTACCGCCGCCCTGACGGCAATGTTGGTTGGATTGATGCCGCTAGCGATTCGAAAAAGGCTTAAAGGGCTCCGGCCCCGGGCACAGCGCACCGGGGAGGTCACGCCGTTTCGGCGGGGCGCCTATCAGAAAGCTCCGACCAGGGTCTCAACAGGCCCGGTGGGAACAGTGAACAGGAAACGGATCATGGATCTGGATGAACTTTTGACCCCGGAAGGTGTGACAGCACACCTCAAGGTCACGAGTAAAAAGCAGGCCCTTCAGGAGCTTTCGGCAAAAGCTGCGGCGGTTTGCGGTCTGCCTGAACGCGCCATCTTCGAGACCCTGCTTGAGCGGGAACGCTTAGGCTCGACCGGTGTTGGTCAAGGGATCGCGATCCCCCATGGTAAGTTGAATGAGCTCACACGCCTTCACGGCCTGTTTGCCCGACTGGAAACACCCATCCAGTTTGAATCGGTGGATGACCAGCCGGTGGATCTGATCTTCCTGCTGCTCGCGCCTGAATCAGCCGGTGCGGATCATCTCAAGGCACTGGCGCGGGTCTCACGCCTGCTGCGCAATCAGTCAATGGTCGAAAAACTTCGCGCAACTGATGATGCCTCAGCACTCTACGCACTCCTTACCGAGCCTGCGGCATCAAACGCCGCGTAAGCTTTTCTTTGATGCTTTAATGCACGCTCAGGGCCTGATAGCCGTAGGCGGCCGCGCCTTGAAAGGCAGCTTCCCGACTATCGACAATGGCGACACGCGTCCCATTTGCAGCATGGACGGAATAGAGCCAGGTCTCCGGCGGCACGTCGAGTTGCCCCTTTAGATCCTCAAGAATTTCCTTCGCCTGGATAGGGCGCGCATAGACGTGTGTCTGCATACCGATTTCAGCCAGCACATCCGGGGTGATTTCTCCGGCTGGAATCAACTGTTCTGAGTTTACGTTTTCTTCTGTCTGATCGAACATGGTGTCGCTCCTAAGTCGGCGCAACTTAACTTTGAGTTAGGCCGCCCTCGCGAGTTGGCAATCCATGAGTCCTTACGGCTCAGGATCCCTTTGATATTCAAGACCCGCGGGTCGTAATTTCAATCTGTTGGACAATTTCTTCAGGTGCCTGCTGCTCCAGAGAAATTGTCAAAAGTCCGTTTTCCAGATCGGCTCCCAAAATCTCAATGCCTTCGGCCAAAACGAAAGCACGCTGGAACTGCCTGGCGGCTATGCCACGGTGCAGGAAGTTGCGGTCTTCGTCGTCACTCTGTCCGCCGCGAATGACCAATTGATTGGATTCCAGCGTGACGGAGAGGTCTTCCGCTGCAAAGCCCGCCACTGCGAGCGTGATCTTCAGCTGCCCGCCCTTGTCGGTTTGCACTTCTTCTACATTGTAGGGGGGATAGCCGTCAGCGCCCGTGCGGGCAACTCTGTCGAGCAGACGTTCTACCTGATCAAATCCCAACAAAAAGGGACTGTCGAAACGCGCCATTCGCGTCATAGTCAAAGTCCTTTCACAAGCAACTTGTCGCGACCAGCGCCCCGATCCGGGCACACTGTCGGACATTCATGTAGCAGTCCCATTGGGCCCTGCTATGGCATAAATGTGGGAAACTATTTGGCGGGTTTCAAGTGCTTTCGGGTGTTTTTTCAGATCAGCTGACGCGTTTTTTTCATTAAAAACAATAGCTTACCTGACCACCTAAAGCTGGATAACCCTGTCTGGCCGTCCCGACCAATGCCAGGCGCGCGATGGGCGGGAAAGCCCCAGCATCATGCCGCCAAGCGCCGGCGGATGGAGCCACATCTGATCGGCCATCTCTGTCTCCGGGCGGCCATCGGGCCGGTCTATCGTCAGCCCAGCACCCGCCTCTTTCGCCCGCTCTTCGATTTCCAGAATGTGCGGCGTCTCTGCGAAGGACATGTAGAAGGCGCGCCCCTGGCGACCATAGAAGCGGCCCATGGTCGTTTCCGGCGAGGTTGGGGTAATGATCTCAAACCTGTCGAGCTCATCAGGATGGAAGAGCGTCAGGTAGCCATCATATTTGAAATGCTCCGATGTGATGCGGCTGTAGTGATCCGCGTTCAAACCAAAGAGAGTGGTGATCTGATCAATCAAGGGCTGAAAAGGGTCTTCGAGGATCGTCGCTTCATAAAGCCGGTCAATCAGCCCTATCGGAGCGCGCTCAACTCGCTCGCTCACCACAAAACGCAAATCGTTCTGTCCCGCTTCGCTGAAGGTCACATAGCCCTGTTTGCCTTCCTTCACGAGGCTTGCGCCTGTCTGTTCGATATGGGCGATCAAGGCGCCAAGATCCGGCGTTGCGACGCCAGCGGCGAAGAGATGTGGGCGGCCACGTGCTTTCAGGCTGTCAGCCACGGCGCCGGTTCCGTCGGCCTCCAGAAACTCCACTTCTGAGCTGCCCACCTGATAGACAGAGCGCAGAGCGCCGAGACACGCCACCTTGTCATCGCGGGCATGTTCTGCACCGAGCAGTTTGACCCACCCTTCTGCTGCTTCTGATCGATTGGCTACGACAAGCTGAACCCGGTCGACATTCGTGAGCATGTGCCCCTTCTCCTTTTTGTTTTCTGCAGCAGTGAGCCAGTCCAGTGGCAGAAATGCAAGCGTTCGAATTTATCATACGATCGTTTGACAAATAACCTGAGCTGTATTACAGCTAGCGTTATCTTGATCCAGGGGTGAGTTTTCATGCGCACATTCTCAACTATCCTTTCAACAGCAGTTGTTGGCGCTCTTTTAACCGGTTCCGCCGCCCTTCCGATGAGCAGCGTGCTAGCCGCAGACCTGCCCGAAGATCCAATGGGCGAGATTGTCGCCTTCTCTCGCCAGAATCATGAGCGCCTTGTGTGGGTCACCGACATGAACAGCCCTTACCAGGCACACAGCCGGGGCTATCTGATTGATCCGGATACCGGCGCGTTCATCTCCATGTTGGATTTGGGCTACTGGACCACCGGTATGGAACTGCCGTCTGACAAAACGCGCATCGTCACCGCCGAAACCCATTTCAGCCGTACGACACGCGGCGAACGCTCCGACGTCCTGGTGACCTACGATGCCGAGACCTTTCAGCCCGTCTCCGAAGTCACCATCCCGCCCAAACGCGCCAGCGTGGTGAAAATGCAAGGGACCTCATCCCTCAGCGACGACCAAAGCCTGTTTGCGCAAATGAACTTCACGCCGGCGGTCTCACTTACACTGGTCGACCTGGAGCGGGGTGAGCTTATCAGCGAAATTCCAACGCCTGGATGCCCCAACATCTATGGCAGTGGCGAACGGACTTTTCACCTGCTGTGCGGCGACGGGTCTTTCGTGACCTACACGTTCGACGAAGACGGAGCCGTCACCGACCGACGCCGGTCTGATGCACTGTTCGATCCGTTTGAAGACCCGATCAGCATTTCAGGTGTTCGCCGGGGTAATCATTGGTACTTCGTGTCGCTGGCGGGGGATTTGTACGATTTTGAGATGGACGCCGACGGCGTGCGGCTTGCGGCGACTTGGCCTCTTATCGACGAAGACGAACGAGAGGATGAATGGTCGATCAGCGGTTTTCAGCATCTGGCCCTTCATGAAACATCCGGACAGCTCTACCTTCTTACCCATCAGGGACCACCTGAAACGTTTGAGGACCCAGGAACGCATATCTGGGTCTTCGATCTTGCCAGCCGCGAGAAGGTCGATGCCTACGCCTTGCAGGAACGCACGATCTCAATTGCTGTCTCACAAGATTCAGAGCCACTGCTCTACGGAATAGGCGCTCATATCCCAATGCCTTTTTTCGCGCAGGTTTGGGTCTACCTGACAGAAGGCGAAGCACCTCTGATCGATACCGTTCAATTCGGCCTGGATGTTTATGACGCAGGCGATGGAACCTACCAACGCACTGTGCCGAAACTCGGCAACTTCCCCAGCTACATTCAGCCATGGTGAGCAGCATGCTTGATCCTGTCTTTGATATCGCCATCCGCGGCGCGTTGGCCGCCCTGCTCCTGGTCGCCGCGTGGCACAAGCTGCGCGACCCGATCGGCTTCTGGCAGGCCGTGTCCGGCTACCAATTACTGCGCGAAAATCTGGAAAAACCACTAGCGCGCCTGATCCCCCTGGTGGAAATCGCCCTGGCCCTCTCCCTTGTGGTCTTCACCTCCTCGTCCCTCCCCCTTGTCACTGTGATGGCCTTATGGCTCGTCTATGGCTCTGGCATCGCCGTCAATCTCTTGCGCGGGCGCACAGAACTGGACTGTGGGTGCGGCGGCATTGGCGCCGACCAAACAATCCATTGGGGCCTCGTCGCCCGCAACGGTGTGTTGATCGCGGTGACGGGTTTTCTTCTTTTCCCCGCAATGACCCGTGAGCTTGTCTGGTTCGACTATGCCGCCGCGGGTTTTGCATGCCTTCTTCTGCTGTTGATCTACGCAACGGCTGAACATTTGCTGCGCAATGCAGCGCTTCTCGATCACGAAGGAACACATCCATGATCGACGCTTTGATTATTTCCAACATTGTGAGCTGGGTTGCCATTTTGGCACTCGGCCTGATCGTCTTCGCGCTGACCCGCCAGATCGGTCTGTTGCATGAGCGGATGGGACCTGTCGGCGCCCTGACGGTCGCAAAGGGCATGAAAGCGGGCGAGCCGATGGCCCCCTTCTCCCTGCCCTCGCTGACAGGCGGTAAAATAGAGGTCGGGGCAGGTACGAGTGCCAGCAGATCGACGCTCCTGTTCTTCCTGTCGCCGGATTGTCCCGTTTGCAAATCACTCCTGCCTGTCATCGCGTCCGTGCGCGCGCGGGAAGCATCCTGGCTGGATGTGGTTCTGGCGAGCGATGGCGAGCCCTCAGACCATCTTGCGTTTCTGAAAAAACAGGGCTTGGAAGATTATCCTTATGCCTTGTCATCAGAGCTGGGTCTTACGATTGGCGTCAGCAAGCTTCCCTACGCGGCATTGATTGACGAGCAGGGAACCATGGTCGCCCATGGCCTCACCAATACACGCGAGCACATTGAAAGCCTGTTCGAGGCCAAAACAAGGGGCGTTGCCTCAATTCAGGATTACATGGAGCAGGAGCAGCAGCGCGCGTAACAGTGCCTTCTGAATAGACATGACTTGGTTTGACAGATTTGTAGAAAACACGACCCGGACCGCGGCCCGCCTCTCTTCACGCAGGAGTGTCGTCGCCGGCATCGGGACCGTGCTCGCTGGTGCGGCGGCCTTCCCGCTTCTGCCTGTCTCCCGGGTGCGCGGTGAGGAAGTCGCGAACGATCCTGGTGACCCGCAGAGCTGCGATTATTGGCGCTACTGCGCCATTGACGGCTATCTCTGCAGCTGCTGCGGCGGCACCCATAATTCTTGCCCGCCTGGCACCATTATGTCGCCCATCACCTGGGTTGGCACCTGCCTCAACCCAGGGGACAACAAGCACTACATTATTTCCTACAATGATTGCTGCGGCAAAAGCGGGTGTGGTCGGTGTACTTGCGTTCGCAATGAAGGCGACAAGCCCCTGTACCTGCCGCAAGCCTCCAACAATATCAATTGGTGCGCGGGAAGCAGCGCCGACATTGTCTACAATTGTTCAACGGCCATTATCGTCGGTGTTGATGAGGACGCATAAGAAACTTCCTGTTGGACCCCGGTTTGTTGGATCCGTGTGTGGCTTGCTCACGTCTCTCCTGATGAGCGCCACCGCCTTTGCGGGGGATGCACGGGCTCGAGCGGATTACATGATCCACTGCCAGGGTTGCCATGTGCCCGATGGGCGAGGCTTTCCGGGCCGTGTTCCGGACATGCGGGCGACGCTGCCGTTGCTGCTCTCTGTTGAAGGGGGACGCGCCTTTCTGGTTCAGGTTCCCGGCTCCGCCATGTCGACGCTCACCAATGATCGTCTTGCTGCCACGTTGAACTGGATGGTGAGAAACATGGCGGATGAGGCGACAATCAGCACTTTCACAGACTATACAGAGACCGAAGTCGGACAGATGCGCGCCGTTCGGCTGGAGGATGTGTTCACAACGCGGGACGCCCTGATCGGGCATTTGGAAAACGAGCATGGTGGGTCGACCGAGTAAAGCGCCGGAGCGGCGCGATCAGATACTGGATGCGATGGAGATTTGCGTCCGAGAGCATGGTATTGGTCAGGCCTCCATGCGCCGGATTGCAGACCAATCCGGTCTCTCGCTGCAGATGGTCAGTCACTATTTTGGTAACCGGGAACAGCTGGTTCTCGCCTTTGTCATGCGTGTTGGCGAGAAACTGGCATTTGAAGTCGACACCGCCATTGCCGGGGCATCGCCTCAGGCAGAGCTCACCAGCCTCATACAGTTTCTGTGCAGTGACCGGTATAAGCGCATTCCCGGAAATGACGTTATCGGTCGGGAAATCTGGGGTCTGGCTGAACGGGACCCGGACATTCGCTCCATCGTCTGGGGATGGTATGAGCGCTCGATCGGCAGCATCAGCGAGACAATCTCCAAGGTCTATCCGACAGCCGCTCCAGCGCGATGCCGGGAAACGGCCTATGCGATCCTCTGCCTGACGGAAGCCAATGAGTTTTTCTCAGGCATTGGTGACTTGTCTCGCCCACGACAAGCCGCCGAAGCGGCAGCGTTCGGCCTTCTCCAGCGCCTGGAGACGGCCGACGACACTGCTCCTGCTTCGTGAGCTGGTCAGCTCGGCGCACCCAGTACAATGACTTTTTCGGACGAGAGGCCCTGTGCTTCGCAAAGACCGCGATAGGCTGCGAGAATGCTTTGGGCATCCACCACGCCAATCACATTGCCATCGTCATCCACATTGATGTTGGCGCCATAGATGGCAAACCAGACATCCGTCTCCCCTTCATTGTCCTCTGAGACCGTGAGTGTGTGGACGGAATGGGCAGGCTCATAGAGATAGGAGCCCTTGGTGTTCACATAGTCCGGGTATTCCTTGTAGTACCAGCTGCCTTCAAGGGTCACCGCAAAAACCGAGCCTGTGTGATAGTGCTTGTCGACCTTGTAGCCTGGCGCGAATTTTGTGCGCACCACCCAGAGACCCTGGTTGAGGTCCACCTGCAGCAATTGCAATTTGCTGCCATCGCCCAAGTCAACAAACGGCAGATCGCTTTCGCCGATGTGGATTGCCGCCGTGAGGCCATGCGCGGGGATCATGCCGCCCTGCCCTGCAATCTGCTCACTCATATTTGGTGCGTCACTCATGTCTTCCTCCAGAACTGTTAGCGCCCCTGCTTTTCTGAGACTGGTGGTCATTCAGAGGCTGCGGTCTATATTCTTGCCGATACCCTACCCGTCAACGCAGACCAACGCATCCCATCATGGCCGCCACTCTCGTCCTCTTTCACACAAACCTTCGGGTTGGTGACAATCCCGCGCTCACCGCTGCAGCGGAACTGGGGCCAGTGGTGCCTGTGTACATACTTGATGAGACTTTTGGACGGCCCCTTGGCGGCGCGTCGCGCTGGTGGCTTCACCGATCACTTCAATCTCTGGCAAATAGCCTGAAGGGTCTGGGTGCCCCGCTCGTTCTGCGTATGGGCGACATGCTCGACACAGTGAAGAACATCGTCGATGAGACAGGCGCCACCCGCGTTTTCCTACAGCATGGCTATGACCCGACTGTCCAACGAGGGGAGACTGCCCTGCATGATTGGGGGGCAAAGTCTGACGTGGAGATCAAACGATTTGCAGGTCAGGTGCTTTTTCCGCCGGAGCAGATCAGAACGCAGCAGGACAAGCCCTACACGGTCTTTTCTCCCTTCTGGCGAACCTGCCTGAAACAGGCGGCTTTCGCGCCACTGGTGCGATGTGACACGATCACGCCAGTGGCCAAACAGCCAAGTTCTCTAGAGCTGGACGCGCTCAATCTTCTCCCCAATGGTTTTGATTGGACGCAGAGCCTTGCCGAGGCTTTCACACCCGGTGAGGCGCAGGCCTTAGACACGCTGGATGCCTATCTGGACGAAGGCCTTAAATCCTACAAGGAGATGCGCGACCATCCGGGCCATGCCCCGGGCACATCAAAACTCTCTGCACATCTTCGTTTCGGCGAAATCAGCCCGCGCACCATCTGGCATCGAACGCAGGACGCCATTGCACGGGCCCCTGAACTCGCACGCGACGGTGAGTGGTTTTTGCGGGAGCTTGGGTGGCGGGATTTCTCCTATCATCTTCTCCATCACTTCCCCTCTCTGCCGGAAAAGCCTCTACGTCCGGCCTTCAATGATTTTCCCTGGACCGACGGCCCAAGCGCAGAACTTGAGGCCTGGCAAAAAGGGCTTACCGGGTTTCCCATCGTTGATGCGGGCATGCGGCAGCTCTGGCAGACAGGCTGGATGCACAATCGTGTCCGCATGATCGTTGCCTCATTCCTTGTGAAGGAACTGCTCATTCATTGGCGGGAAGGGGAAGCCTGGTTCTGGGACACGCTGGTGGACGCCGATCCGGCGAGCAATACTGCGAGTTGGCAATGGGCGGCCGGTTGCGGGGCGGATGCCGCACCCTATTTCCGCATTTTCAATCCGGTTTTGCAGGGGGAAAAATTTGACGGCGATGGTGCTTATGTCACCCGCTTTGTGCCTGAACTCAAAAACCTACCCCAAAAATACCTGCACAAACCCTGGGAAGCGCCGACCGCTGTGCTGGAAGAAGCGGGTTTAAAGCTCGGTGAGGATTATCCGCATCCGATTGTGGACCGGAAGCACGCGCGAACCCGCGCTCTTGCGGCTTTTCAGTCCATAAAGGCTGAAAAACCTTAAGGTTTTGGGCTGATCCAGTCCCGCCTCGCGCCCGTATACCTATCAACAGCATCCTTTCATGGAGAACTTGATGAGGCTCTCAGCCCTTACCCCGCGCCTGCCCCTGACGCCGCTTGCCCTCGCGGCCTGTCTGTCTGCATTTAGCGTGTCCCCTCACGCTCAAGCCTCCGCGCCAGACATGACCGAGCAGGCGCGGGCCCTCTATGGGGACTCCATTGCGTTTGACATTTACCGGAATGATGCGCGCATCGGTTCCCACAATGTGACCTTCAGCGATGAGGCAGATGGCCTCAAGGTCACAAGCAGTTTCGAAATGGAAATCGGTCTCCTCTTCGTCAAACTGTTTGAGCTGCAATATCAATCCGAGGCGCTTTGGGAAGAAGGCAAACTTGTCGCCTTAAGTGCGACGACCAATCGCAATGGTGATATTTCGGAAGTCGAAGCGACCGCTGCCGACGATACCCTCAAGATTGATGGTCCAAACGGGACTCAGACAGCAACGATGGGCATCTACCCGACCAACCATTGGAACTCCGGCGTCATTGGCAGCACGCAGCTGATGAATACCATTACCGGCAAAGTAAATGACGTGCGGTTGGTGCCACAGGGTACAGAACGCGTATCTACGAATGCCGGCATGGTGGAAGCGACACGCTACAAGTATGAAGGCGCGATCCAGAACGAGGTCTGGTACGACGCGGAGGGCCGCTGGGTCGCCATGCAGTTCCCCGGCGATGACGGCTCGTTGATTGAGCTACGATGCCGCCAATGTGTCGCAACAGCGTCGCTTGGGGCTGCGCGATGAGCAGCACACCGAAAACGGTTTGGATCACCGGCGCTGGCAAGGGCATCGGGCGGGCGCTAGCCCTCAAAATGGCTGCAGATGGCTGGACCGTTGCAGCAAGTGCTCGCACATCGGCCGACCTTGAAAGTCTCGTTCAGGAAGTCTCCGCCAGCAATAGAATGGGCACCATCCACGCTTATCCGCTGGATATTGTCGATGTTGACGGCAATGCGACCGTGCTCGCTCAGATTGAACGGGACCTCGGCCCTCTGAGCCTCGCTGTGCTTAATGCTGGCACCCATAGCCCGATGTCTGCATCTGAATTTTCAGTCGACACGATCCGGCATCTTGTTGAAACAAACCTGATGGGAACGGTGAACGGCCTCGCCGCCCTTCTGCCGGTCTTTCGGGCTCGGCAGAGTGGACGTATCGCCGTCGTATCTTCTGTTGCCGGCTATCGGGGTCTGCCCACATCGGCCGCCTATGGCGCCACCAAGGCCGCGCTCATCAATATGGTTGAGGCCATGAAGCCGGAGCTCGATCGGGAAGGCGTTTCAATATCGCTCATCAATCCCGGTTTTGTTGAGACACCGCTCACGGACAAAAACGAGTTTCCGATGCCGTTCCTCGTCACGGCGGAGGAAGCAGCTACCACAATTTACAGCGGTTTGCAGGCCGGCAAGTTTGAGATCGTCTTCCCCCGACGGTTTGCCTTCCTGATGAAGGTTTTACGCCATCTGCCAAACCGCCTTCTCTTTTCAGTAACTTCACGGATGATCACCACATGACAACCCCACTCGATAAGTATGCCCGTTTTATGGGGTCGCTAAGCAGGGAGAGTCTTCAGACCCTTCCAGATTTTGTGATGCCGGACGTCCATTTCCGCGACCCCTTTAATGAAGTGGTCGGTGCCGACAGGATGGCTGAGATCTTTGTGCACATGTTCGATACCGTCGGCGATGTACGCTTTGAGATCCTTCATAGCGCCCTTGCAAGCGCGCCTGATGGCGACACGGGCATGCTCTATTGGCGCCTGCACTCAACGCTACGCAAGAAGCCCTGGTCGTTTGAAGGCATGAGCCGGGTGCAGTTCAATGCCAATGGCCAGGTGGTTTCGCATTTTGACCATTGGGATGCGGCACGGGAATTCTATGAGCACTTCCCGGTTATCGGATGGGCGCTTTCCTCAATCCGCAACAAGATCGCCCTTGCGGCCTGAACAGGTACGGCTTAGTCCGCCGCTTCTGATCTCATCTTGATGGGTGCGTGTGTCGCAGTGACGCGCTCAGCCGCAGGCTCGTGGCGGATGATCGGGACCTTCTTCCACCACAGCTTCAAGGCCTCATAGTGAATACCCACAGTGACCTTGAGAGTCATTAGAGGGTATTGCAGGAAGGTGAGAAGTAGCGCCTTATCGCTCCAGGGTTCGCGTTTGCCTTCGAATGATGCCGACAAGAGCGGCCCTTCTGCGTCACTCAATCCGATAAACACCCGAATATTTTCATCTGGTGGCCACAGATCAAACTGATAATGCCCCTCCATCTCCGTGAAGGGTGACACATACATTTTCTTTTCAGTGTCCTGGCGAACCCGGCCTCGGTTGTCGACAGGTGCCGGGAGGACGTAGGTGTGTTTCTCATCAAACGTGTTGTGCACTTCGTGCAGGGTCACCATCAGCACGCCGTTCGGGTCGTAACAATAATAGACCGTTAGCGGATTGAAGACATAGCCCAGAATGCGCGGATAACAGAGCATGCGAACCCGCATATCTTTCGCGCTAAACCCAGCTTTGGTGACATGGTCCGCAACCCATGCTTTCAGGCCACCATTTTCTCCGGCGCCATGATCCTTTTCCCAAAAAGAGAGAAGTGCCCGGCGGTTAACACCAAACACACGGCTGGTCCGGTTGATCTCATCGAGTTCATCCAAGTCAAGCAGAAGAGAGAATACCCGATAGCGCAGCGTATGGCGCGCCGGGCGTCGCCTGGCGTGATCAACAAATCCTTTGTACAGGCTTGAAAACATGAATGTCAGTCGGCTGCCAGGGGCAGAACCACCTCTGTATTAACGCGCGAGCTGTTAGACGCGACATTCCAGGGACGAAGCGTGCCGGACAATTGCTCAGCCACTGCCAGACCTGCTTCCAACGCATCCTCATGGAATCCATAGCCAAAGTAGGACCCACAATACCATACCCGGTCGCGTCCCTGCAGCTGCCAGAGTTCCTTCTGCGCATTGATGGCCGCACGATTGAAGAGCGGGTGCTGATAGGAGAATTTCTGAATAATGGTTTCGTCACGAGGGGCAACATGTGGATTCAACGTAACAAAGAGCGGGTGATTTTCGTCAATGCTCTGCAGTCGGTTCATCCAATAGGACAGCGTCAGCTGCTTGCCTGCGTCTGCGGCACCGTCATCAATATAGTTCCAGCTTGACCAGACGCGGCGACGTTTGGGCATCAGGCGCTCGTCGGTATGCAGATACGTATCATTGTCTGTGTATTGAAAGGCACCAAGTAGCCGCTGTTCGGCCTGGTTGGGGTTCGACAGAAGAGTGAGTGCATCATCAGCGTGCGTTGCCAGGACGACATCATCAAACAGATGTTGCCCGCCTGTCGCGGTCATGACTTCTACCCCGTTGAGGGTCCGTGTCACGGCCACAACGCCTTCGCGCTTGATCCTGTCTCGATAGCAGGCCGTTAAACGTTTAACATATTCACGGCTGCCACCGTCGACCGTGCGCCATTTGGGCCGGTCCTTGAATTTGAGCAGCCCGTGGCTTTCAAAGAAACGCACGAAGGTTGCGAGCGGATAGTCCAGCATGTCGTTGACGGTGGTGGACCAGATCGCCGCGCCCATGGGCAGGATGTGATCGCGAATGAAGGCCTGCGAATAATTGTTTTCGCGCAGATAGTCTCCCAGCGAGATATCTGCTGAGGAGGCCGCCCCATCAAGCGTCGGCGCTGTCTTATAGAAACGGACAATGTCGGACATCATGGCCCAGAAGCGCGGGCTGACCAGATTGCTGCGTTGCGCGAGCAGGCCATTCAAACCGGTTCCGCTATATTCAAACCGGCCCTTGTCGATTGAAGCCGCGAAAGACATGTCCGATGGCTTGGTTGGCACATTCAAATGGTCAAACAGAGCCACCAGGTTCGGATAGTTCTGCTCATTGTAGACGATGAAGCCGGTATCGACTGGAAGAGGTTTTTCCCCCGCGCCTGCATCAACCGTATTGGAGTGCCCGCCGATATGGTCACCGGCCTCAAAGACCGTGATGTCATTGTCTTTGTTCAGCAGCCAGGCCGCTGACATGCCGGCAATACCGGACCCAATGATGGCGATTTTTTTTCGTGCTTTGGGGAGGTGCGCTTCGTAGGGCAAATGACCAGCCTTTTTCTGTGTGTTTACCTGAATACGGCTGAAACGCTGGGTTAGATCAGGAAAAATCACGCAAAAACGCACTGATCCAACCCTCAACTTGGCTCGTAAGACATATTATGAGTATGCACGATAATATTTCCGGTTCGCCTCAAGAGCGCGGTAGACTGCGTTTGGTGGTCGTCAATACTGACGCCTCGCTGCACTTGGGAGACACCGACCAAAACATGGCCGATGCGCTGCTGGAAGAGTACGACATTGACGATCATGCGGCGTGCCTGCGCGCAGTTGGCGCGCATCAGGACAAACGGGCGTTCCAATCTCTGTTTTCCTATTTCGGCCCACGTGTGAAGGCCTACGTCATGCGGCTTGGATGCCAACCAGGCCAGGCTGAAGAGCTCACTCAGGAAACGATGATCAAGGTCTGGCGGAAAGCCAGCCAGTTCGACGCCGATAAGTCCGCGCCATCGACCTGGATCTTTCGGATCGCACGAAACCAGCGCATTGACGCATTCCGGCGTGAAAATCGCCCAGAACTCGACCCGAATGATCCAAGCCTGATCCCGGAGCCGGAAGAAGCCGCAGATAGCGTGATTGAGCAGAAGCAATCAGAGATGCAACTTCTGGAAGCCATGAAACATCTCTCTGAAGACCAAAAAGCAATCCTGAAACTATCGTTCTTTGAAGACATGTCTCATGGACGCATCGCCGAGCACCTGAATATCCCGCTTGGCACCGTGAAATCGAGACTGAGACTTGCCCTGGGCAAGCTTCGCTCCACTTTAGATGATAGTAGACTACCTCCTACCGACGGACGACGCGTATGACTATTCGCCACCACATAGCAGACGAAATCCTGGTCTCCTACGCCTCGGGCAGCTTGCCTGAAGCCTGGAGCCTGTTGGTCGCGACCCATTTGGCGCTTTGCCCTTCCTGCCGCAAAGCTGCGAGCGATGCCGAAGAGCTCGGCGGCGCCCTGCTGGACGACCTGGCCCCTGTCGATCTGAGTGAAGATGCGTTTGACAAGTTGATGAGCAAGCTTGAATCCGCAGAGCCCGAGGAAGCTCCCGTCACGGCGAAGAAGCAAACAGCTGACATCCCCTCCGTCTTGCCTGAACCTCTCAAGTCCTATCTTGGGGGCGACCTTCATGCATTGAACTGGAAGCGACTTGGGAAAGGCGCTTATCACATCCCCATCACGCTTCGGAATGGGGAAGGAAAAGCCCGCCTGTTGAAGGTGCCCGCGGGTCAACCTGTTCCGGCGCATGGACACAGGGGTGAAGAGCTTACCCTTGTTCTGACTGGGTCTTTTACAACGCATCAGGGTGAGTTCCTGCGCGGTGATGTTGAAGCAGCAGATGATGATGTTGAGCACATGCCGGTTGCCGGCCCTGGCGAAGACTGCATCTGTCTTGCCATCACTGATGCACCACTTAAGTTTAAGAGCCTTGGCGCCCGCATCGCACAACCTTTTATCGGGATCTAAAAAACGTCACGGGCACTTAGTCCGTCGCAAAAAAATATCCGGGATTACTTCTTTAAGGGTATTTCTGCTGAAGCAGGAATACCCTTTTTTTCGTTAGCGTTGTTTGCCTGAGAAAAAGCTCTATCTTGCCGATGACTTTTGGATGAATGCTGTCTTCACGAAGGCACCAACGCAGGAAAGGGGTGTGGTTTCATGGCTGATGTACTCGCGGTGGCGACCAGCAATCTGGTCTCTCCAGCTATTCTGGCCTTTCTGCTGGGCGGCCTGGCCGGGTTCCTCAGAAGTGACCTGGAGATACCCGAAGCGATTGCCAAAGGGCTGTCGATCTATCTCATGCTGGCCATTGGCCTCAAGGGAGGAGCAAGCCTTGCCGCCTCGGATGCAGGCCTCTCCATATTGCCCGGCCTTCTCGCGGCAGTAGCTTTGAGTTTCCTCATCCCCTATATCGCCTTTTTCCTGCTGCGCCTTACGACAAAGTTCTCAACGATTGATGCGGCGGCGGTCTCGGCCCATTACGGCTCGGTCAGCATTGTGACCTTTGTCACAGCGACACAGTTCCTGACCAGCCTCGACATCACCTATGAAGCCTACATCATTGCCATGGTGGCTTTGATGGAAACGCCCGCCATCGTGTCCGGCCTCCTGCTCGCGCGAAAGAACAGCGGAGAGAGCGGAAACAAGGTGTCCCTCTTTCAGCCGGAAATGGTTCGCGAAATTCTCTTTAACGGTTCCATTATGCTGTTGCTTGGCGGCTTTGTGATTGGCTGGGCGACCGGCGAGCAAGGGATGGAGACTGTCGCACCCTTCTTTGTTGATCCTTTTCAGGGCGTGCTCTGTCTCTTCCTGCTGGATATGGGCCTTGTTGCCGCACACCGTCTGCGCACCGCCTCCTCGCTCAGCCCTTCGGCAATCGCCTTCGGCCTCTACATGCCGATCATCGGTGCCGTCCTGGGCGGGCTTACCGGCTATGCGGTTGGTTTGTCAGCAGGCGGCGCCACACTGCTCGCTGTTCTTGCAGCAAGTGCCTCCTATATTGCGGTGCCCGCTGCCATCAGGCTCGCCCTGCCCAAGGCAGATCCGGGTATTTTCATCCCCTTGTCTCTAGGGGTTACCTTTCCCTTCAACGTGCTGGTCGGCATTCCGCTCTATGCAGCGGTGATCGCCACCCTCTACAGCTAACGGGAGACGATCATGCAAATGTTCACCAAGAAGAAAATTGAAGTGGTTGTCGAGGCGATTTATGCGCCCCGTGTTGCGGAGGCCGCCAAGAAAGCTGGCGCCAAGGGCTATACGATCCTGCCCAACCTGCAGGGAAGCGGCACCCATGGAGACCGACGCGGCAGCGGGCTGAGCGGTGCTTTTGAAAATGTCATGGTGATTTGCGTGGTCGACGCATCGATCGCGGGCGATGTTATGAAAGCAATTAAGGACGCCATTGGTGATGCCATTGGCGTCCTCTATGCCTCAGACGTCGAGGTGCTGCGGGACGAGCACTTCTAGCGACAGGCTGTTCGATCCGAGAGCTGCTGACTTCTCACCGGGCGACGGCAGCGGGTGCTGGCGCCCCAGACAGGAAGCGCAGGCAGACAAAGCCTATGACACCTGAGATGAGCGATCCCGTCAGAACACCGAGACGCACGGTCGCTGCGTAGGACGGATCTTCAAAGGCCAAGGTGCCGATGAACAGGCTCATGGTGAAGCCGACGCCGCAGAGACAGGCAATGCCGTAGATCTGCATCCAATTTGCCCCCACCGGCATTTTCGCGATGCCCGTTTTGACAGCCATCCAGGCGAAGCCGAAGACGCCAGCCATTTTGCCGATCACCAGGCCGGCAATAATGCCTGCCGTTACGGGATGCGCGAAACTGTCGAGCCCCATGCCCGCGAAAGAAACACCCGCGTTGGCGAACCCGAAGAGCGGCATGATGCCGAAGGCGACCCAGGGAAGCAGGGAGTGCTCGAGGCGCAACAAGGGGGGTTCTCCATGTTCATCACCACTTGTGTCGCCCCGGAGTGGCAACGCCATGGCAATGGCAACACCCGCCAGGGTTGCGTGCACACCGGACTTCAGAACACAGACCCAGAGGAAGACGCCAACGATGATGTAAGGGGCGAGCCTTCTCACATTGGCAAAATTGAGAGCCGCAAGGCCGAACAGTCCGACGGCGGCAAGCCCCAGTGACATGAGGGAGAGATTTTCAGTATAGAACAACGCGATGATGATGATCGCGCCCAGGTCATCAATAATGGCAATCGCCGTCAGCAATACTTTGAGCGAGAGCGGCGCCCGTGCGCCAATAAGCGAAAGAATGCCCAGCGCAAACGCAATGTCTGTCGCCGCCGGAATTGCCCAGCCGCGCACATGAACCGGATCGCCCCAGGTAATAAAAACATAAGCGAGCGCTGGCAGTGCCATGCCGCCGACAGCGGCGAAGAAAGGAAGTGCGGCCTGATCGCGTGACGATAGTTCGCCTTGAAGGAATTCCCGCTTGATTTCGAGGCCGACCAGCAGGAAGAATATCGCCATCAGGCCATCATTCACCCAGAGGAGAAGAGGTTTCGCAATCTTGAGCGCGCCAAATTCGACGGCGACAGGTGTCGCCAAAAAGGCGTCGTAATATCCAGCGAATACGGAGTTCGCAATGACAAGCGCCAGTACGGCGGCGGCCATCAAAACAATGCCGCCTGCGGCTTCTAGTTTCAGAAATTCCTGGATCTTGGAAAGTACTGCGTCGCCCACTGGGTGCCCTCTTCTTCTTGTTTCTCCTATTGAGATGGGTCGTGGCACGCGAGAAACAAGCCGAGGAAAAGTAGGGACATTTGCTAAACGCGATGCGCTGTCCAGCTTGGTTTCCGAACACCAAGCCGGGGATAAACCATCGGTCTAGAGACGAACTTTAGCCCTTACTTTTTTTGGGCTTGCTCCCCTGATCGTCAACAGCAGCTGTTGGCTTGTTGCCAGACTGGGCCAAACGGATCACGTCTTTCGATGTGTCGACACTGTCTTGATCCAGCTCCGTCAGGAACTGTTTCCGGACCATGTCGATATTCTCGTCGAGATCTTCGAGTCGCCAATCTTTGGTTTCGACTGGCGGCAGTACCGTGACATGGACGGTGGCAGGACGGGCAATGAAAGCGCTCTTAGGCATCGCATCGGTTGTGTTGTGAAGCACAATCGGCACGATCGGCACACCTGCCTGCATAGCCAGGTGGAAACCGCCCTTCTTGAACTTGGACAGTTTGTTTGTGGGGCTGCGGGTGCCCTCCGGGAAAATGATGATCGATGTGCCGCTCTTCAGCGCCGCCACCGCCGGCTGCAAAGCTTCGCGGGCGGCCTTGTTGTCGGAGCGGTCTACAAAAATGGTTCCCATGGCTTCCGACATCTGACCGATAACAGGCTGTGACTGAACCTCTTTCTTCGCAATCGCGGTGAAGTCACTTTGAACGAGTTTCAGAACTGCGATGGCGTCAACAGCGCTCTGATGGTTTGCCATGAACACCGCCGGGCGATGAGACCAGAGATGCTCCTGGCCTTTCACATCCAGATCGAGGCCAATTGAAGCCGATGACAGTTCTCCCCAGAGGCCCTGAAAAATATTCCGCGCCTGACGGGCTGAGCCATTGAGAGAATAAGCTGACAAGGCGGCCGCAGCAGCCGGAGCGGCGCTCAGATAAGCAAGGCCTGTCCGCGCCACGTCTTTTGCCGTTGTGCGTCCCCGACCTTCAAAGCGCGTGATATGCCAGTCTCGCGACTTGGCGACTGAGGTGAGCTTCTTGTTCGGATTGAGCGGGCGCGGGTTGCCGACAATTTCGAGAAGCGGGAGATCTTCGTCCCCATCGCTGTAGAAATAGCTTTCATCTAGATCAACATTGCGATCTGCAATGAAGTTGCGCACCGCAATGGATTTTCCTTCGCCGTAGCAGGCGGGCTCAACCACCTTGCCGGTGCAGATGCCGTTTTTTACTTCCAGATGAGTACAGAGAAAGCTGTGAACACCCAGATCGTTGGCGACCGGCTCCACCTGATAAGGCGTCGCCGCGGACACGATCACAACCACATGGCCTTTTTTGAGGTGGGCATCAATCAGCAGCCTGGACTCTGGATAGATGCGAGACGCCACGCGTTTCTCAAACACTTTGCGACCGAATTCATAGTTCCGGCTGTCCACCTGGCCACGCAAATGTTTGGCAGTGCTGTTCACCATTTCGGCAAAGTCGATCTTGCCGCGGGCAAACTGGATCCCGTGGGAGGCCTGGTTGACCACCTCACCAATGGAAAGCTCGCCGCTCGTTACCTGTTCAATCATCAGGTCTTGCGCGGAAAACCCATAGATCAACGTTCGGTCCATGTCGAAGAAGGCGGCGATATGAGACCCGGATGGTCCCTTTTCCACTTCATCGATCAGAAAACGATAGCTTGGCATTCGCTTGGTCCTTTAGTCGGTCTACTAGTCCGTCTGGCGGCTGATAGAGAGCCCCAGCAGAATTTCCAGTCGGCGGCTTACAGAGCGCACCTGGTCGGCAAAAATCTTCCGGTCGTTCGTCAAAGTCTCACTGCTCTCGGCAATGAGGCCTCGATGATCAGCCAGTTTATAGGCAGTTTCGTAAAGGGTCTTTGAAAGCGACTCTTCCGAAAATACGCGCTGCAGCAAATGGGCCTGGGCGCCATAAGTCATACAGAGCTGCAGGAATTCCTTTTTATTTTCAATAGGTTGGCCTCCACGCTGCACCAGTGCATCAGCCAAAACCTGATAGGCGTCAACGAAGGATCGCAGCACCCCTTGTGAGACAACCGGCTCACGGGCTTCCAAGAGGGTTCGTGCGGATGCCTCGCCCTCCTGCAGGCGGGACTGCCATTCGGGGTCCCGTTCCGCCATTTTCTCGCGCACTTCCTTCAGGAAATCTTCGCGGGTGGCAAAATAGAACTCAAACTTCAGAAGATCGCGCAGTGCCAGCGCTTCGCGCCAGAAGGCCATCTCCGTGTCTTTCTGTTCTGCCGCATGGAGCAGCGCCAACTCAATAATGGCATCGGTTACAAAGAAATGGATTGCCGTGTTCCGGTAATAAGCGGCCTTGTGATATTGGCCAGCGGCAATATGGAACACCGCGCCGAGTCCTGAATCGTGCCGGGTTACGACCCCATTTTCTTCCAAGGAAGTCAGAGTCGCTTCAATCTGGCTCGGGGTCCGGAGCTTGTCATTGCCCCCAACAACCGGAATGTTGCGGCTGTCGACCAGGTCCATCCAAGAGCAGACGGTACGGGTCAGTCCTTCCAATGTCCGCGCCCGCGGCCCGTTTGCCAACAGGATCAACGTCAGGAGCGAGGTCAGGTTGATCGGCGACGCATCGTTCAGCCGAACGGCCGCGCGAATGGCAATCTGTTCCACCAGCTTCTTTTTGTCTGGGCCAGCCAAGTCCTCATTGAGGCTTTCGCCAGGCATAACGTCGAGCGCCGTAACAGGTTCGCCAAAGCGCACATAGATTTTGTGGTCCGACCCCTTGCCGGTGATGAATTTGAGGAACCAGCTGGCCCCCTCAGGCTTCTTGTCCTGCCCCTTTTGTTCAATGACATAGTCATCAACCTCGGTGATCTGATCATAGGTCACTGAGACGGGCACAAAGCGTAGCCCGTGGGTTTTCGTTCGAACGATGCTCTCAACCACATAGTTCATCAGACCATAACGTGGCGGCAACAGCTTGCCAGTCCGCGAGCGCGTGCCTTCCAGCGCCCACATGAGCGAGAAGCGTTTTTCGACGAGATAGTCCACATAGCGGCGGAATGTCGCCTTGTAGATGTCATTGTCCTGAAAGGCGCGGCGCAGGAAAATGATCCCGGCATTCGCGGCCAACCGTCCAATACCAAACGTGTTGAGATTGATGCCCCCAAAAGTCAGCGGCACAGGAATGTTGTGTTCAAACAGCACTGTCGATACAGCCATGGTATCGAGCATGGATTTATGGGTGACCAGCAGAACAACCGGCCCCTCTTCCATCCACTCGCGCAACTGTTCGAGTTCTTCTGGGTCATAATCGATATTGGCATCGTGATGACTGCGACAGGCGCGACGATAAAGCCCCATGGCAATGTCGAGGGAGACCGGCGTCTGGCGCGCGCTCATTTCGTCCAGATAGGTTTTTGTCTCTGTTTCGACTTCTGACAATGATCGGCCAAGGGTTCCCGCGAGCGCCCCGAGATCCCGTTGGAAAGACGGGCTGGAAACGACATCTCCCATGAGCAGCCGCGCCACCTTGTAGCGCGCGCCGCGAATGCTGCGTTCTGCGCGATCAAGCGCAATCACAGCCTGCCGTACAACAAATTCTGGAAGGCGGGTGGTGCGCACCCCTTCCGATCCCCAGGTCTCGTCAAAGCGTTCGCGAACCGAGCTTAAGAAAGCGCCCTGACCTTCCGCTACCCGCAGTCTGTCTGGTGCAGACCCGCCCATCAGCTTCTGGCGAATGCGGCCGGGTTTTTCAAAGACGGTTGCGAGCCAGGTGTTCACAAATGACTTGCCATGGCGCACATCTTCACTGGGCTTCCAGATAACCCGCAGTGGCTGCAGCCAGGGATCTCCTGATATGTCGCCCCCATCCATCAGTGATTTTAGTTCTTTATGGCCGCCATCACGGGCATCGCCAATCACGACAAGCTTGGCGTCGCTCTCAGAATGGCGCGGATGTTCTTCGATCCACTTGCGAATGCAATTGAGCTCAAACGAGCTGCCGGCCTCCACAAGGAAAACGGTGTCCGTTTCCCTTTCCGGCATCTGCACTACGACGTTTTCCGACACGCTTTCTCCTCCAGGTTTCCTTGCGAGAAACCTCTCTCCCTATTCAAGATAGACGACTGTTTGATCTTCCCCATCGTCGTCTTCTACCAATGCCTTGTATTCATCAAAGGATGCCTGCACACATTCCGCATAGAAGGCGGGATCAGGCAGCATTTCTCTATCTGCGGTCACACAGACCGACAATTGATCCTGGTAACCGGTAATTGCGTGGAAAATCCCCATGCCGTCGCCGAGCGGTGCCAGGCCATAAGACCGGACCAGCTTCGCGCCAGAGAAATACATGTCATAGGGAATGCCTGGCACATTTGAGACAAACGTATTGCAGACAGGCTTGATGCGGGAAATCCACTTCATGCCCTCTGCCGACCGGAAGAACCAGGATGCGGTTGCAGGGCTCACAAGCCCCATCACACTTTCGAGCATCTCAGAGCCACGGGTCTGGGCCAGTTGCTTGGCATCATCAGTGCGCATTTTTACCGCCTGAAGCCGCTGCAGCGGATCAGCAATGTCAGTGCCCATGGCGACCGTCATATCTGTGATCTGGTTTCCGGCTTCCATGCCCGCAGGTCCTGTGCGCACAGAAATTGGGCACATGGCGACCAGGGAATCATCGGGCAGTTCATTTGTGGCGGCGAGATAGCGCCGCATGGCGCCCCCGCAGACGGCGATCGCCACGTCATTGACGGATGCACGCTCCACCAGCTTTTTAATGCTGCGGAAATCGTCGAGCTTAAAATCCACCGCTTCAAAGACACGGTAAGGCGATACTTCCTTGTTAAACCGGGTCATGGGCGCGGACGGCGCACTTGCCACATTGTTTTCAGACTTCAGCCGCCGGGCTTTCAATTCGCCTTTGACCAGCGAGAGCGCTGACTGGGCTGTAGTCAGGGGCTGGCGCGCCAGGGATGGCAATGATTTTGTGATCATCGCCATGTCGCTTGGCAGTGGCTTGGCGCTGGAGGGCTCTTTTGCGGGCGCGCGCGGGGCTGTCGCGACTTTTGTATCTGAGTGGAGTGCCTGCAAGAGCGAGACGGTCCCCATCCCATCGACCACCATGTGATGCAGCTTCACCAGGACGGCGAAACTGCCCTTTGGCAGCCCCTCGACCTTGTCCAACCCTTCAATGACATTCACCTCCCAAAGCGGACGGTTCATATCGAGCGGACGGGAATATAGGCGTGATGCGAGAATACAAAGCTGACGCCAGTCACCGGGCTTTGGCAGTGACAGGTGGCGGACGTGAAATTCCACATCAAAATTCGGGTCTTCGGCCAGATATGGCAGATCAAGGTCAAATGGCACACGCACCAGGCGCTGGGTGAAAGGACCCCAAAGATGGAGCCGATCCTCAATCCAGGAGAGGATTTCTTTAAAACGCACCTTTCCACGCCCTGCAGTTGATTGGTCGTAGATCATCAACCCGCCCACGACACTTGGCGTGCGTTGGGTGTCTGCGTAGAAAAACGAAGCGTCTGTATTTGATATGCGCCGCATGGAGCCCTTCCTTCAGGCGTGTTCTTGTCGTCGCTAGAGCGGTTCCCGTTTCGTCGTGAACACGACCACCAGTCTAGTTCTCATATTCGTCGCATTTCCTGATGCTGAACCGTTCAGCTGGAAACGCTCCGGCAAGATCTGCTCCCTGCAACTGACAATTCGTCAATCGCTTGCCTGTCTTGCCTTTGATCGTACACAGAGAGACTTACCTTATGCCAGTCCAACTTCCTGCTTTTACGACATTTTTCCGCCACCGACCGCCTTCCCTCGGTTGGCAGAGCCTGTGACTTACGCTTAACATCCTTAAAAACAAGTTGGTAAGGGGAGACGCCATCCATATGAACGACCAGATCCGCAATCGCCAAGAGCGCAATAACCCGATGCATCTCAAAGTCAGCGTGCTAGGGGGCGGGTCCTGGGGCACCACCGTTGCCGCTCTCGTTGCCCGCAATGCCGAGACCAAACTCTGGCTGCGGAACCCGGATGCCGCCACGGAAGTTAACGTTCTTAATACCAACAAAAAGTATTTGCCGGATGCCAAACTGCCGGAAACCTTGACCGCCACCACATCCCTTGAGGAAGCGGTCGCTCAGGCAGATGTCATTGTCATGGGGATCCCGTCCCAGCAGTTCAGACAGGTGCTTGAAGACGCCAAGCCCTTCATCCGCCCCTGGGTGCCCGTGATCAGCCTGTCGAAGGGCTTAGAACAGGGCACGTCTTTAAGAATGACCCAAATCATTTCCGAAGTGCTGCCCGGCCACCCGCCTGGCGTGCTTACGGGTCCGAACCTCGCGCGCGAGATTATGGCAGGATCGGCTGCAGCCAGTGTACTTGCCATGGAAGATGAAACCGTCTGCAACTCGCTTCGGTCTGTGTTTCAGTCGGGCCTCTTCCGGGTCTACACCAATAATGACCTGATCGGCTGCGAGCTCGGCGGCGCATTGAAAAACATCATCGCGATTGCGGTCGGCATGGGGGACGGACTGGGCGCCGGGGACAATACCCGCGCTGCGGTCATCACCCGCGGCCTTGCCGAGCTTACGCGGCTCGGCGAAGCGCTGGGCGGTCGGGCGGAGACCTTTGCGGGACTCGCAGGCATGGGCGACCTGGTTGCAACCTGCACCAGCCCACAAAGCCGGAACCGTCATGTGGGCGAGAAACTTGGCAAAGGCCAATCACTGGAACAGATCATTGATGAGATGCACATGGTGGCCGAAGGCGTGAAGAGTGCGCCGGTGGTTATGAAGATCGCGGAAGAGGCCGGCGTCACCATGCCGATCGCTGAAGAAGTCTTCAACGTGGTGCAGAACGGCTCCACGCCGCAGCGGGCCTTCCGCGGATTGCTCAGAATGGCCGCTGGGTCGGAAGCAGATCCGGGCTAGCTTTAAGCTGCTTTTGTACCGACTGGCGTAGCGGTTGGCCGATAGAGGCCGACCACATCGCCTTCGATTTCTTCCAGCAGATTGTCCAGTGTGTGACTGATCATGCTGCAATTGCGGATCATCTCCACCTGTGGCCAGGTCGCAGCTTCCCCTTCCGCGATGAGATATTCCATCTCTTCGCGGTCGAGCGGCGCCAGGAGCTTGCGTGGGTCCCAGAAGCGGCGGCGCGGGATGATGTTGATGTCTGCCGTGTATTCCTGCAGCGCGACGGAGTGGAACATGTTGAGTGCCGAGTTCACGCTGGGCAGGCTGCGGGTCATCTGGTCAGAGAAATTGCGGGTTGCGCGGAACCATTCTTTGGTGGCACGGCTGCCCAGATTCCACAGGTGGCCAAACAGCCCGCTTTCACCATTCGGGTTTTGAATGGTCCAGAGAATGATCGGATTGGTCTGGCTCGCAATGAAGTGATTGACCCCATATAGCCGGGCCAGACGTTTGGCCGGCATATCGTCTGTGACCGATCCGTCGATCCAACGCATGTCAGAAAGGTATGGTTGTTTTTCGCCGTCAGCATCCCGCGCCATCAGCATGACGGGCGGGAAGACTCCTGGCACTGCGCAGGATGCCATGACCGCTTCGCGTACCAGAACGTTTGGCGACGTAATCGCGTTCAACAGGCGTGATGCCTGCATCTTCTTGGTCGGCGCGACCGACACATTGATGTGGCGCCCGGTGAGCTGAAAGGCTTCTGCGAAAGTGAGGTCTGGAATCCAGGCCTCAACCATCTCGCGCAGATCTTCGGTCTGGATGCGATCGCGCCACCCCAATACAGAAGACACATGCGCTTCTTCGATTGTGGCCTCAATCTCGATGTCTGCTTCAAAGAAGGGGACAAGCTCTTCGTCTGAGTGGGTCCCAATCACAGCTGCAGTGAGCGCCCCTGCGCTTGAACCCGATATCACCCGCGGCAGCAAACCTTCCTGCGCCAGGGTTTTGATCACACCGATATGGAATGGCCCAAGAGCGCCTGCGCCACTCAGCATCAAGGCCGAGCGTCCAAAGCAATGGCTGGCCCGGTGGAAGAAGTCGAGCTTCTCCGCCTTGGTGATGACGTTGGAACGGACTTTCGAAATATGAATGAGGGACCGTGTCACCTCTTCCACATAATCGGTGATGAGGCGCTTGGTGCCGACCTTCGACCGCGTGTAGAGCGAAGCCTTGCCCATGCCGCCCAGATTGCCGTGGATGCCTTCATTCAAAGCAAAAAGCAGGGCACGATCATCGCCCGTATCACGGGCTTTGCGAATTTCGCGAAGACGCTCGCGGATAGTTGCATAGTCGTAGCGGCTCGTATGCTCCTGTCGCTTCCAGTCTTCTGCGCCAGAGAGCACATCATGTTCGTGCGCCGCTTCTTTCCACTCTTCGTAAGTGGTGGCGTCGTCCATCCTTTTCTGCGCGTTCTTCATCTGGTCGCGATCTCCGACTGTTTACATCTGCAACAATTGTGCAGTGCGAATAGAGCGCATGCTAGCCCCATTTGACACGCTTCGTGTAAATTACGCGTCAATTATGTTAATCAAACCGCCCATTTCAGGCCTGAGCAGCCTGATTTGAGAGGCAAATACTCATAAAAAATGGGGAGATTTCTGCGGTTTACCAGCCTGGGCCGGGAGAATTAGAATTCTCAGCCTAACCCGACAGATTTTTTGGCCCAGCTCACGAAATCTGCAGTCACTTCTGCCCGATTCGTCTCATTGAACAGCTCATGGCGGGCATTTTCATAGAGCTTTAGTTCTAAATTTCGAATCCCCGCATCGCGATATCGCTCTGCAACAAGACGGATCAGTTCGCCATTGAGACCCACCGGATCTAGGTCGCCAGAGAATATGTAGAGGGGCAGATCCTTGCGAACCTTGCCGATCGCTTCAGGTGTTGAATAGGCAATGCCAGCCTCCCCCAGCGATGCTGAGGAGGCGTCAGACACGGTAAATCCACAGAGCGGATCCGCGACATATTTGTCGACCTCCGCCTCATCCCTGCTGAGCCAGTCTGACTCTGTGCGGGTTGGCGCGAATGCCGCGTTCAAGGTTTCGAAGACATTGGCGTCTGGGTCAGCGACCGCAGCGGCCATCACATCCACTGCTGTGGTTCCGCTCAAGGCGGCGGCATCAATTGTGTCGCTTGCTTCGGTCAGCAGATGCTGCACCACCATGGACCCCATAGAGTGACCCATCAGAACAATTGGCAACCCGGGGAAGTCTTTTTTTGCGCGTGCGATGACTTCGATTTCATCATCCACAAGACCGCGCCAGCCGGCTTCCCCATATTCTCCTAGTTTTGAGGCATCGGGCACGGTTGCCCCATGGCCCCTATGGTCGTTTGCGTAAACAATGAAACCTGCCGCGTTCATTGCTTCGGCCAAACGCGCATATCGCAGCGCATGTTCGCCCATGCCGTGGGCAATCACGAGGATGGCGCGCGGCTTTTCATCGCCCTGCCAGCGATGAACAACCGGACACTGATCATTTGGAGATGTCGGTAATGTGAAATGATCATAGGCCAAGGTAACGCGTTCCCCAATTAAGTGTGATTTGACCGACATACTGACATCCCCTCCAATGATCCGACAAGGCACCAGATTGTGCCTGGGGACATACGAGCGCTGGGAGGCCATCATGACTGCTGAAAACACCGAAACGAGCTGGGTCAAAGTAGCTGAGGTCGGCGACCTTGCCGAAGGTCGCGTGATGACGGTGACAGCTGGCACGCTCTCTATCGCGCTGACGCATTTTTCCGGGCAATACGCCGCCATGGACAATCGGTGTCCCCACCAAGGCGGCCCGCTCGGCGAAGGATCGATTGAAGACGGCATTGACGGACAATGCTGGCTGCGCTGTCCGTGGCACGGCTGGGATTTTGACCCGCTCACCGGGAAGCCACCCGGGGGCCATGAAGATACCGGCCAGCAGATGTATCCGGTTGATGTGCGGGACGACGGAATTTACGTCGAAGTTCCCGCCGAACCGGAAAGCCCCCGCACAATTTCTCACGTTATGGCCGACACGATGGTCAATTGGGGCGTCAAACGGGTTTTCGGCATGGTGGGCCATTCCAATCTGGGCGTCGCTGAAGCATTGCGTATGAAAGAGCGCGACGGTGAGCTTGGCTATATCGGCATTCGCCATGAAGGCGCTGCCGCCTTTGCCTGCTCTGGCTATGCGAAACTTTCAGGCAAACCGGCTGCCTGCCTCGCCATTGCAGGGCCGGGTGCGACCAACCTCTTGACCGGCCTTTGGGATGCCAAGGTTGACCGGGCGCCTGCCCTTGCGCTCACGGGTCAGGTGAATGTCCAGGTGCTCGGCCCCGGTTCCTTCCAGGAGATCGACCTTGCCTCTGCCTTTGAGAGCGTCGCGCATTTCTCCCAAACGGTTTTACATTCCTCCAAACATGCAGAACTGATGACGCTCGCCTGTCGCAGTGCGCTTGTTAATCGCGATGTATCGCACCTCATCTTCCCGGATGACGTGCAGACAATCCCTGCCGACGAGAGTGTCGAAGCCGGAAGCCCCGACGGTCGCCTGGGTGACATGGCCGTGACACCTTCCGATGCTTCTATCGCTCAGGCGATCGATCTGATTTCGAAAGCCAAACGCCCCGTGATCATTGCAGGCTACGGCGCGCGCGATGCATCTGATGCAGTCATTGCCTTTGCGGAGCGCCTCAATGCACCGGTGCTCACCACATTCAAGGCAAAGGGCCTGATTTCGGACAAGCACCCTTGCGGTGCCGGTGTGCTAGGGCGCTCTGGCACGCCGATCGCGAGCTGGTTCATGAATGAGGCGGATCTTCTCATCGCGCTCGGCAGCTCGTTCTCCGACCACACGGGGATCGAAAAATCAAAGCCTATCGTTCAGGTTGATTTCGATCCGATGCACCTTGGCAAAACACACAAGGTCGATTGCCCTGTACTTGGTGATATCGGCCAGGCGCTGGCTGCACTTGAAGCCCGTCTGCCAAAATCGCTCGCAGCGGAAGATCAGACCGGCGAAGTCGCAGAACGTTGGAAGATCTGGCGCGACGAAAAGAAAAGCCGCGCACAGGATGACAGAGGCGACGGGCTCAACTCCGCCAGTATCTTTGCCTCACTCACAGACCTGGTTCCTGAAAATGCCGTCATCGCCGTCGACGTCGGGAACAACACCTACTCCTTTGGCCGCTATTTCGAATGTACAGATCAAGATGTCTTGATGTCAGGATATCTGGGCTCAATCGGATTCTCATTCCCTGCCGCCATGGGCGCCTGGGCCGCCGTTCAGGACTTTCCTGAATATGCGGGCCGCCCAGTTGTATCCGTTTCAGGCGATGGCGGGTTTGGGCAATATATGGCCGAGTTCACTACGGCGGTGAAGTACGGCATGAACATCACCCACATCCTGCTTAACAATTCCGAGCTCGGAAAGATTTCGAAAGAGCAAAAAGCCGGAGAATGGCCGGTTTGGCAGACCACCCTGCACAATCCGAGCTTCGCAGCCTATGCGCGGCTTTGTGGGGGTCACGGCATCAAGGTGACCGACAAGTCGGAGCTCGCTCAAGCGATCCAGGAGGCGCTGGCCTATGACGGTCCTGCTTTGGTTGAAATCATCTCAGACTCAGATTTGCTCTGAGGGCGGATCATGCCAAAACGCGGAATACTGAAAAATATTGGGCATTCTCTGGATTTTCGGCCACTTTGGCAGGTCAAATAGAGACTGGGTTTTACCTTTTTTAACCTTGTACTGACTAAATACACCCCTGTTTTTTCGGGGGAGTGAGATGGTCGACGCAGCAGCACAGCAGAGCGCTACCGACGCGAGCGCCAGCGATATTGAGGCACTGTTTTCCGAAGCCATTGAGGCTCTGGATGATGGCTTCGCGATCTATGACAGCGAGTTCCGGGTCCTCTATGCCAATGCCCAGGCCCGAACGGACTTCAAAGACTGGTATAGCGTTATCGAAGCAGGCGGGACGTTCAAAGACGCGATGCATGCCTCGCTCATCAGCCTGACCAAATACTCAGAAGATGATGATCTGGATGCGCTCGCTGAAGTCGCTGTGAATATGCTCCTTTCAGGAGAGCCCTTGAAAACGGCGATGCCAGACGGGCGCACGCTCCTCATCACCCATCGCCCCATGACAGGGGACCGATGGGTCGGCACCTCTATCGACATGACCGATGAGCTGGTGCGGCAACAAGAACTCAAAGAGATGAAGAAGGAGGCTGAGGCAGCGTCGCGCGCCAAGTCGCAATTCCTGGCAAATATGAGCCATGAGATCCGTACACCTCTGAATGCCGTTTTGGGATTTGCGAGCCTTATCAAAGACACTGAACTTGATGAGCGCCAGTCAGACTATGTTGAGACCATTGCCGAAAGCGGCGAGTCTCTTCTGTCGATCCTGAACGATGTGCTGGACGTTTCGAAGATTGAAGCCGGCGCGCTCGACCTGGATGAAACCGAAGTCAATATTGAACGGCTTATTCGCAGTGTCATGGCCTTGATGTCCGTGCGTGCCCAGTCGAAAGACCTTGAGATCGCGTCCTATGTGGATCCGAACATCCCGGTTTCTCTCATCGGCGACCAGGGACGCATTCGACAGATCCTCGTCAATCTTATCGGCAATGCGATTAAGTTTACCGAAGAAGGTGGCATCTCGCTTGAAGTGCGCCTGGAAGACCGGCTGCCCGGCGACAAGGTGGCTGTTCTTTTTAGTGTCAGTGACACCGGCATGGGCATCTCACCGGAACAACAGGCGCAGCTTTTTGAGCGCTTTACCCAGGCTGATGTTTCAACCACGCGCGAATTCGGCGGCACCGGCCTTGGTCTGTCGATCTGCCACGATCTCGTGGAACTGATGGAAGGCACCCTTGAGGTTCAAAGCGAAGTTGGCAAAGGCAGCACGTTTAAAGCACGTATAGTTCTTGCCGCAGATGATGGTGACGAACGCTATCTAGATTCTGACGACGCACAGACCCTACGCGGACGCCGATTGCTGGTTGTCGACGACAATCAGGTCAATCTGCGCGTAATTGGCCTGATGCTTGCGGCCTATGGATGCCGTGTTGAGACAGTCGACGATCCTATGAAGGCCCGTGACGCCATTCTGGCCGCGCAGGAAAAGGGCAAACCATTTGAGACCATTATCATCGATCATATGATGCCCGGCATGGATGGTGTGCAGCTCGCCGCCCAGCTTCAGGAAGATGATGGCATCAAGCCGGTTAAGCTCATCCTCTCCTCATCCGGCATTGCAACGGCAAGTCAGGCTGAAGAATGGGGGTTCGACGCAATTGCTCCCAAACCCATCAGCCAGCGCCGCCTGATCAACACGCTCAACCGGTTTTTCGAGAACCTGCCGACGCAGGCTAAAGCACCGAAGAAAGCCGAAAAGAAAACGCCAACGCCCAAGAAGCCGACCGGCGACGGCGGCGGTTGTCGCATTCTTCTCGCTGACGACAACCCAACCAACCTGAAGTTTATTCAGAGTGCCCTTGAGAGCCATCCAGTGACTATCGACGCGGTGGGGGATGGACGTGAAGCGGTTAGCGCTGCCAGATCGCTACCCTATGATCTGGTGCTCATGGATGTGCAGATGGTGCACATGGACGGCATTGAAGCCACCAAACGCATTCGCAAGCTCGGTGGGGAAATTGCCAACGTTCCGATCATCGCCATCACCGCCAGCGCCATGGCCGGTGACCGCGAGCGCTGCATCGACGCCGGGATGAACGACTATCTCGCAAAACCGGTCGCCATTGATCAATTGCTCGACAAAATCCGGTACTGGACCGACGAAGCCGTTCGCGAAGCTTAGTCTCAGCGCCTTTTCCTTACCGACAGAGGTGCTATAGTAGCCACTCCTGAACGAGGAGTGCTCTGCCAGTGATCAAGTAACCACCAGGAATATCTCTATTCCGGGTCCCACATTTGGGTCGCCCGCTCTTTCTGGCTTTCTGATCCTTGGAGCTTTCATGCAACCGATCATTTATGACGTCGCTGTTTCAGCGGACGGCTTTATCTGTGGTGCGTCTGATGACGTATCCCGCTTTCCTCATTCCGGTCCTGTTGTTGAGGACTATCTAGAGAGGATGTCGACCTATTCATGTGCGTTGATGGGCCGGCGAACTTATGAGTTTGGCTATACCCATGGACTTCCTCCTGGGGCCAACCCCTATCCTGGCCTGCAATCGCTGGTCTTTTCCGCGAGCATCGCCCTTCCGAAAGATGCTGAGGTTGGGGTTGAGATTGTCACCCAGGCCTCGCTGGAGCGGATTGATGAGCTCAAACAGACAAGCTCTGGCCCGATCTATCTGTGCGGTGGAGGCAATTTTGCTGGCTGGCTCCTGTCCCACGAACGCATCGATATGCTCAGACTTAAGCGAGCACCGATTTTCTATGGATCCGGCGTCAGCCTGTTTGGGTCCCATGAAGGCCCAATCTCCGCGCGGTTAACCAAGTCCCAGCTCTATGATGACGGGGTGCTTTTCCAGGAGTTCGCCCTACCTTCCTAGGGTGAATGGATAGACAAATTGAGAGACGGGGCACAGAGAGGCAAAATTTCGGCCTTGTGACCCGCTCTTTTGCGTGATCTCGTTGTTTTTGCTCGCAATTCCGGGTATCGATGAGGAAACGAAAACCTGGGGAGGTTTCCAGCAAATGTATAAAGAATTGGATGCTGCGTGGACTGAATTGACGCAGCCAGGACAAATGTTCGAAGTCGATACCGTTGACGCGCTCGGCCGGACCATCAAAACATTCAAACATGCACCAGCCAGCCTGCGGGACATCTGGCTGCTTACCGCCGCCCATGGCGACAAAGACCATCTTGTCTACCAAGACGAGCGATGGACCTACACAGAGGCTCACAATGAAGTGGCCGCCATCGCCGCCTGGCTGACAGCCCAGGGCATTGGACAGCACGACCGTGTCGCCATCGCCATGCGGAACTATCCGGAATGGATGCTTGCTTATTGGGCAATCATTTCCATTGGCGCCGTCGCCGTCGGCATGAATGCCTGGTGGGTTGCCGACGAAATGAAATATGGCCTTGAAGACTCCGATTCAAAAGTTCTCCTGGCTGATGGCGAGCGACTAGAGCGGTTCCTTGAAGTTCGGGACGCCTTCCCTGATATGAAAATTGCCGGGGTTCGCCTGCCTGAGCAGCTGCAGGGTACGGAAGGCGTGACGCCATGGTCAGAAGTGAAAGCGACTGCACCCAGCATGCCTGACGTCACTATCGCGCCTGACGATGATGCGTGCATCTTCTACACATCCGGTACGACTGGTCGCCCGAAGGGTGCCCAGCTCACGCATCGCGGGTGTGTCAACAATATCATGAACATTGCTTTCTCCGCCCAATGCCAAGCCCTCGCCCTTGCAAAAGTGGAAGGTGAGGACGCGGTCAAGGAACTTCAGGCGACCGAACCAGCTGCCATGACGGCGCTGGTGGCAACGCCGCTTTTCCACGTGACCGCCAACAATTGTGTGGCCCATGCGGCGACAGTGAGTGGAGGCAAGCTTGTCCACATGTATCGCTGGGACGCAGGCGAAGCTTTGCGCCTGATTGAGGCAGAAAAAATTACGCACCTGAGTGGCGTGCCCGTCATGTCTCGCGAGATCATTGCGCATCCTGATTTCGCAACGACGGACACCTCAACCATGGTCTCCATCGGGGGCGGTGGGGCGCAGCTGCAGCCTGACCTGGTCGGCAAGCTCGACACCACGATGGAAAATGCGCGGCCGTCGACCGGCTATGGAATGACAGAAACCTGTGGGATCATCACCTCTGTTGGTGCGGACTATTTTGTCGACAAGCCTGCAAGTGCGGGCCGGGCAATGCCGGTCTTTGAAACCAAGTGTATTGATGCCAATGGTGACGAAGTCAAACCCGGCGAAGCAGGCGAGCTGTGTGTTCGCGGTGCTCCGGTCATTAAAGGTTATTTGAACCGGGAAGAAGCGACAGCCGAGGCCATTCAAGATGGCTGGTTGCGGACCGGCGACATTGTGAAGATTGACGAAGACGGTTTCATCTTCATTGTCGACCGTGCCAAAGACATGGTGCTGCGGGGCGGCGAAAACGTGTTCTGCTCTGAAGTTGAGAGCGCAATCTTTGAACATGAAGCGGTTGCTGAGTGTGTCGTCTTTGGCGTCCCAGATGATCGCCTCGGCGAAGAAGTCGGCGCCGTGATTGTACCCGCCAAAGGCAAGTCGGTATCAGCAGAAGAACTTCGGGCATTCTGCAAAGCAAAACTCGCAGCCTACAAAATCCCGCGCTACATCTGGACGCAAGCTGAGAACCTGCCACGCAATGCAAGCGGCAAGTTCTTGAAGAAAGAGCTGCGGAACACAATGGATGTGAAGCTCGCCAGCTAGTCTTTTAGAAAATCGACATGCAAGTCGGCCGCTTTTCTGGCGCTTTGAGCTCTGGGAAAGCGGCCGATTTCGTTTGGGGCAACGCCCTATTCCGGCGTGTGAGCCGCAACAGCCTTTCGGGCTTTCGCCCGGCTAAACCCGCAAAGACGCAAAATACTTTCGCAGGTCCTGGCGGTTTTGACGGGATCGTCCCCCGTTTCAATTTGGGTGCGAATACTGACGGTGATCAAGCTTGCAACCTGATCGAGAAAAAACTCATCCAGCTCGATGTCGAAAATTCCCTGATCGACACCGCGCTGTAGATCGGCTCTCAGGAACTGCAAAATGTCGCCCCGAATAGGCGGCAAGTGCTGAAGAGCTCCAATCAAGACTGCGCCCCAGGTCGATTCGCCCACGGAGATCCGGATAGCGCGGGTTGTCGCCACAACTACCCGTGTGACGGCGCTTTCGATAGAGCGCATTTGCTCATCAATCTGCCGTGCCATCTCAACAGCCACACGCTGGGCGGCTTCCTGCAGGATTTCGTCTTTGTCGGCGAAATGATTGTAGAAAGTCCCGTTCGCCAAGCCTGCATGATCCGTAATGTCACTGATCTTTGCGAGATCCATGCCCTTCAGCGCAATCACCTCCACCGTGCTGTCAATGAGCGCCAGACGCGTGCGGTCGCGTTTGGGAAGTCCTTTGCCTTGATCTCGAAAAAGCGCCTGTTGCGACACGCTGGTTGCTCCTAACTGATCGATTGGGTCTCATTAGACCCCAGAAATGCTCGTGATTTGACTCATTTCCATTTTTGACATATCTCTCATTTTTGAGAGTTCTCTCATTTATGGAGATGTCATGCTTGAAACGCAAGTCCTTATTGTCGGTGCCGGCCCCGTCGGGCAGATGGCAGCCCTGCTGCTGGCGTACCAGGGTGTCGAGTCGGTTGTTGTGGAGCGGCGCGAAACACGCCTGACCGCACCGAAAGCCCATGCGGTGAACTCTCGGACGTTGGAGATCTGCGAGGCTGCCGGCATTTCAGCGGAAAAAATTCGCAGTACGGGCGCTCCACCAGATGAAGCGGGATGGGTCCGTTTTGTTTCGACGCTTACAGGGACGGCGTTCGGGCACCTTCCCTATGAGCGTCAGCAGGATGATGTGAAAGATCTCACACCCTACCCGCTCTCCAACATTGCTCAGCCAGACTTTGAGGAGATATTGGAAGCGGAGCTGCGGCGCAGTCCGCAGGTGACCCTTTTTCGAGGAACCGAATGTCTAAGCCTGACGGAGACCCCCGATGGAGTCATCGCCTCCCTCGCGCCGAGCAAAGCGGGGCCGGAGAAAATCTCCTGCCACTATGTGATCGCTGCCGACGGTGCCAACTCACCCATTCGCTCCGCTCTTGGGATCAATCTGGAGGGCCCGGAAGGTCTTCAACATAATATGATGATCCACTTTGAGGCAGATCTGCGTCACCTCGTGGCCGACCGCCCCGGCATTCTCTACTTCCTCTTTGAGCCGGATGCACAGGGCGCATTGATCGCCTATGATCAGGGGAAAACCTGGGTGCTCATGCATGGCTTTGACCCGGCAACAACCTCACCTGAGTCGTTCGACGATAAGACCTGCATCGCTCTGGTGGAGCAAGCGGTCGGCGCACCCCTCCCAGATATCCAGATCAAAAATGCCGGCCCCTGGACCATGTGCGCGCAAGTTGCTGAGCGCTATCGGGCCGGACGTGTTTTCCTGGCCGGGGATGCTGCCCATCGCTTTCCGCCTACAGGGGGACTCGGTCTCAATACCGGTATTGGCGACGCACAGAACATTGCGTGGAAAATCGCGGCAGTAGAAAACGGCTGGGCTGGAGATACACTGCTCGACAGCTATGAAACAGAACGGCGTCCTGTCGCGCAAATCAACACTGAACAAAGTCTTGAGAATGCGGGGAAGATGTTCGATCTCTTTGCCGCTCTTTATGGTGCTGATCCGGAGAAGACCCGCGAGCGGTTTGACGCGATGTGCGCTGACCCGGCGGCCTTCCCAGAGCTTGCCCCAGCCATTGAGCTTCAACGGCCACATTTTGACAGCCTCAATCTGCAGCTCGGCTATCGCTATGTGTCCGATGCGGTTGTGGATCCTGCTCCTATGGGTACCAGCACCGCCATTGATATCAGCCGATATGAGCCATCGACACAGTCCGGAGCGATTCTTCCCCATCAATGGGTAGAACAAAACGGGGAAAAGAAATCGCTCCTGTCTTTGGTTCCCATGGACCAATTCACCCTGTTGGTGGGGCCTGACGGTGGAGACTGGGCAGAGCAGGTCAAAGCGTCGCCGGTTCCTATTTCTTTGCTGGTCGATGGGCTGACCTTCGAACCTGACACCGACTGGCGCGCCTTTACCGGTCTGCCGGATCAGGGGGCTCTTCTCATCCGACCTGATCGCCATATCGGCCACCGGTATGAATCGGTGGGTTCGATTGAACAGCTCTCACAGGACCTGAACTCTCTTCTATCAAAAAAAGAAAAGGAGCTTCTTGATGGATCTCGGGCTTAAAGGAAAAACAGCCATCGTCTGCGCCTCCTCGCGGGGTCTTGGAAAAGCCTGCGCCCTGTCGCTTGCACGCGAGGGTGTGAACGTGGTGATCAATGGAAGAGCGGCACACACATTGGCAGAGGCTCAATCGGAGATTGACGCAGCCGGTACCGGCACGGTGACCGCCATTGCCGGTGACCTCAACACAGAAGAGGGCCGCGCCAAGCTTATCGCCGTGGCACCTAACGCCGATATTCTGGTCAACAATAATGAAGGCCCACCACCGGGGGCTTTCGAACAATGGGAGCTTGAAGACTGGCAGGCTGCCCTCGACGCCAACTTTCTAGCACCGGTCTTCATGATCAAGGCGCTGATTGGCGGTATGAAGGAGCGCGGCTTCGGACGCATCGTCAATATTACGTCTGCCATGGTGAAGTCGCCCCATAGTGCACTGGGGCTGTCCACAGCGGCGCGGTCCGGGCTCACCGCACTTTCAAAGGGTCTGTCAAAAGACGTCGCGCAATTCAACGTGACACTTAACAACATGCTGCCTGAGCGGTTTGACACGGACCGCCAGGAGCAGATGGCGCAGCTTGCCATGCAGTTCAAAGGCATTACGCGCGACGAGGCCCGAGCAGAAATGGCAGAAACCATCGCCGCAAAACGCTTGGGTAATCCAGAAGAGTTTGGCGATGCTTGCGCCTTTCTTTGCAGCGCGCAGGCCGGCTTTATCTCTGGACAAAACCTTCAACTCGACGGCGGCTCCTACGCCGGCCTTATCTGAAAACGTTTGAGAGGAATACAACATGGAACCGACTTTTATCGCCCGCATCATCTTCTCCCTCATCGCCGTGGCCATCAGTGTTGGGCCGATGGTGGCCGATTTCAACAAAACCCATGCTACCAATCCGTTGTGGACGCCGCATGCCCGTTTCCATGTTGTATGGCAGGTGCTCACGCAAGCCGGTGTGTCGCTCATCATCCTGACACTCCTCTGGCTGCCTGCCGCAGACCAGGTGACTCACACCTGGATCGCGGTTTGTCTGCTCTATGTCTGGTTTGTCGCCTTCTACGCTACCCTTGCATCGATGAGCCTCTTTGAAGGCTCGCTGAAAGACGAAAATGGCATTAAGCCCTGGCGCTGGAAGATCTTCGGCAAAACATATCTGGTGGACACGAATCTGGGTGGCGGTACCATCCTGTTCCTTATCGCGGGCTTCGGTGTCTACCTCCTGATCGCCTGAACCTGTTGCCGTCAATATTCGAAAGTTCAATCCAGATGAGACAATTCTTCTCACCTCTCCTGTTTGGTTTTGCAGCTGTTTTGGTTGGCGCTCAGGCAGCAGTCATAGATGTGGCCTCAGCGTCTTCTGCGACCGTCGAAATCGCGCCCCCCGCCGAAGCTCTGACCTTTGCCCGGATCAATATTGACGGGACGCCAAAGCTGATTTCGGTCAATGCGTATCAGCAGGGCACGGTATCTGGTGTGCTCCTCACCGGGGCGCCTGATGACCCCATAACTGCTTTTCAGGAGCTCGGGTTTGAGGGGCTTGATGCGCTGATCTCCTCCGCCGGGGCCCGGATTGAGACACAGGCTTCAGATCTACTGATGCCGGTCGCACTTACAGACCAACATATCGCGGCGGGCACCAACTTTCCTGAACATGCAGAGGAAGCAACGGTTGAAGATGGTCCCTTTCTCTTCACAAAAGCGGTCCAACCAACCACGAGCGGCACGCTGGAATACTCAGATGGCTGGCTGCTCGATTATGAAGTAGAGCTCTGTTTTGTTGGTTTCGACAAGATTGATCTAAGCACTCCGCCAGAACATGTGGGGCTCTTTCTCTGCAACGACTTTACGGACCGTGCAGCCCTTTTGCGGCATCTTGATCCGTTCGACCCAGCCTCAGGCAAGGGTTTCACAACCGGCAAAAGTGCGGCTGGTTTCATGCCGATCGGCGACCTGTTTGTCATTCCACGCGACCGGAAGAGTTTTGTCCCTGACATTGAACTCACCCTCTATGTCGACGGGACCGAACGCCAGCGCGCGTTTCAACGCCAGGCAGTCTGGGACTTTGAAGAGATGCTGGTCCAGATAGACCAGCGCCGTGATGTGGTCTGGGACTATCGCGGTGAGCCGGTGATGCTGCCGCTTGAAAACGGCACGATCCCGCTTCGTACCGCGCTCCTTGGCGGTACACCGAGCGGCACCATCTTTCAGGGCGAGATTGGACTCTCCGTTTATGTTCGCGCCGTCTTCAGTTGGCTTCTCGGTGGTTGGGACCGTTCGGTTGTGGCGTGGGTCATCGAAACCGTGATCGCAGACGCACAGGCAAGCGGAGCGTTTCTCAAACCTGGGAATGTTGTTGTTCTGCAGGCGAATAAACTGGGCCTGGTCTCGACCGAGATCATTGCCCCCTCAGCCTTCTCAAACGGAAACTGAGGCTTCGCTACGCACAACGCTGCGGTGCCACCAATAAAGAAGAGGCATGCCGACAAGCTCGGCAGCGAGCGGACCAATAATGTCCGGCCCGAAGGCTACTAGCGGATTGTCTGAAAGCAATCGCATCACGCCGCCAAGGAAAATCAGGGCAAAAACTAACCGAAGGACTTGCGCAAAACGCGCCGGGCGCCAGGCGCCCGCCACCAGTGTGAGACCAACACCCAACCACACGCCTCCCAAAAACTTCACGTGATTGTCTTGAACCGCAAAAGCGTGGGCATCCGTGATAGCTACAAAATCATTTGAACCCAGCCACCCACGGGTCGTGATACCGCCCAAGCCGATATCGAGCCCCAACACCACAACAAATGCTCCAGCCAAAAAGAGGACAACCCTGAAAAGCGTTGGTGATGCTCCGGTCATGCCAGTTTCCTTTGGATTATTTAATAACACGCGTTATACTTATATATAAGTGACAGCAATTCAAGGGGTCATTATGAAAGACGGCACGCGCCGGGGTCGCCCACCAAGGGCCGAGGCGGACATTGAGCGCGAAAGGGCGCGGATTGCGGACATTGCCGGTGCGCTTTTTCAGCGGGAAGGGGTAGAGGCGATCTCCATGCGCCGCCTGGCGAAAGAGGCAGGTGTCACGCCTAAAACACTTTATGCCTATTTCGCCGCTAAGCGAGACATTCTACAGCACATCTGGGCAGCTTTTTTTGTCGAGCTTTTCGATGAGATTGATCAGATTGCTGCGAGCCCGCAGTCACCCGAGACCCGCTTCCGCCGGGCGTGCCTACGTTATGTCAGCTATTGGGTCGAACAGCCGGACAGGTACCGCATGGTCTTTATGTCAGATGGTGTCAACCAATCAGACGTCAGTGTTTTTGTAGAAGCGAGCCCCATTGTGGCGCGGTATGCGGCCTTTGATCAGCTGCTCACCGATACGCGTGGCGCCGCAGCATCCACCACTACACCGCTCAATGCTCTGATCTGCGCGCTGAACGGCATTGCCCACAATAAGGTGACGATCAGCGACTATGACTGGGGGACACCGGAAGCACTTCTCGATGCGCTGCTTCCGGGTATCGTAGGTGCTTAGGACGCATTCAAACGCGTGGTGACCCGCAGCAAAGACTTGATGCGTTCGTTTTCTGGCAGATCAATAGCTTGACCAATGCGCAGCAGAAGATCGGCTTCAAGGTCATGCAGCTCACCATCTGCCAGCGCGACTTCCCAGAGGTAGGTCATGAGTTCGCCGCGTTCTTCAAGATCAAAGTTTTCTTTGATGGTTTTCGTGAAGATCCAGTTCGCATAGGCCTCTTCATGGCGTTCTTCAGCAACCGAGAGCAGTTCTTCAATCTGGTCGGGCTGCAATTCTAGCCGGTTACGAATGATGTCGATGATGTGCTTGCGCTCATTGTCGTCGAAGTCCGTATCGAGATGCGCGAGCTCCACCATGAGTGTGGCGGCTGCAATGACCGTGCGGTCAAACTCCTGATGAGCCGACTGCTCTTTCTTCCCGGCCCCAATTGCCTTCAGTGCCGCTTTCTTAAAACCCTTGAGCATGATCCGTCCCCCCTAACCACTGGCCAGCACCTCTGATCTCCGGCGGCCTTTGAGGTGCCGATTGTTCACACATGCCCCCTCAAACGCAATTGGCAATGATCATTTAAATCTGGGCGCGACCGGATCGAGTTCTGGCCGCGTTCTGGCCTTCTTCCTCTTGCTGGTCGCCCTGGTTGCTGTCATCCTCCCCCCACTGATCCGGCGCGCCAAGCGTCGGGATAACCAGCTTGGGGGAGCTGATGGTTAAGGCGTTCGAAGAGTTTATTTTCCGGTTTCGGTTCGCAATCCTGGTCATCATGGCGATCTTCACTATCGCAACCGGATATTTCGCGACAGGCCTCAAACTGGAAGCCGGTTTCCTCAAACAGGTCCCCACTGAGCATCCCTATCTTCAAACCTATTTCGAATATCAGCAGGAAATGCCTGGCGCGAACCTGGTGCTCGTGGCTCTCAAGGCGAAAGAGGGCACGATTTGGAACAAGGAAATTCTGCAACGCCTGCACAAGATTACTGAAGAGATTTCCTACCTTCCTGGCGTTGACCGCTCGCGTCTCTATTCACTCTGGTATCCCACAACACGCGCCCTAACGATTGACGAATTCGGCTTCCAGATGGAAGACCTGATACCGGGCACGATCACGCCGGAGCGCCTGACAGACGAAGACATTGCAGGCATCCGTGCGCGCACTATCGCGGGTGACTGGATCGGCGCTATTGTTTCAGAAGATGAGACATCAGTTCTGGTGGCCTTTGAAATCAAGGCACCGGGCGGTGCTTCCGGCGACATTGAAAGCGCGCAATCGACTGCCCTTGATGTGGCAAGCCTCTTAGAAACCAAGATCAGAGCGCCCTTCAGCGATGATGTAAGCGACGTCGCTATTATCGGTTTTCCCAAATTCATCGGCGACATCGCCGAGGGCGCCATCATCGCGACGAGCTTTTTCCTGCTTGCCTTTGTGATTACCGGCATTGCCGTCTTTGCCTATGTCCGGTCGTTCATCCTGACTGCCCTTGCGATCGGCAGTTCGCTCGTCTCTGTTGTTTGGCAATTGGGTGTGCTCAACCTGATCGGCATGGGCCTTGACCCGCTCGCCATCCTGGTGCCCTTCCTGGTTTATGCGATTGGGGTGAGCCATGGCATGCAGCAGGTCAACCTGATCGCCACCCAGATTGCGAAAGGCTCCGATGGCCTCAACGCCGCCAGGCAAACGTTCCGACGCCTTCTCGTCCCCGGGTCTATGGCACTCATTACAGACCTGGTGGGCTTTATTACGCTCTATTTGATCCCTGTCGGTGTTGTGCGCGACATTGCGATTATCGCGACCATCGGTGTAGGCCTCAAAATCATCTCCAACCTCATCATGTTGCCGTTGCTGGCTTCTTACTTCCGCCGCGATGAAAAACAGGTCCGACTCTTCATCAAGGCCCGCGTCTTCCGTGAGCGGATCATGACCTGGATCGCAGGTGTCGCAAAACCTGGAACCGCTCCGTTGATCGCTGGTGGGCTCGTTGTCGTGCTGGTTGGGTCCGCCATTGGAGCGCAATACAGACATGTTGGTGACCTCACTCCGGCTGCATCCGAGCTCCGGCCCGATGCCAAATACAATCAGGACACCGCTTTCATCACCTCGAATTTTGATGTGGGAACCGACGTCCTCGTGCTTGTCCTTGAGACACCGCCAGATGCCTGCATCAATCCAGGCTATATGAAATATCTGGATGCGATGACGAGAGATCTTTCATCAATTGATGGAGTCTTGAAGGTAGACTCACTGGCCTCTACTGCGCGCATCGCCTCTTCCATTTCAGCACTCGGCAATTTGAAATGGCGCAATTTGCCTGGGACTGAGCGACAGCTCATTTCCGCAACAGCGCAGGTTGATCCCGCGCTCGGACTGCTGAACGATACCTGCACAATCCTGCCGCTCTTTATTTACACGGTGGATCACAAGGCAGAAACCATTGATCGGCTTATTGAAGAGATCATGGCCTATAGCGAAGAGCACTCTCTTGAAGGTGTTAATGCGCGCATCGGGCTTGGTGGCGTCAGTGTCATCGCCGCCACCAACCAAGTTGTGGAAGCGTCGGAAGCGCCGCTCCTGATTTATGTATTTCTCACCATTATCATCCTCGTGCTCATTGCCTATGTCGACTGGCGCGCGATCATCTGTTGCTGCGTGCCGCTCCTGCTTGCAACCTCTCTTGGTTATGTCTTTATGGTCGTGTTCGGGATCGGGCTCAAAGTGACGACACTGCCTGTGTTGGTTCTCGCTACAGGCATCGGCGTGGACTATGCATTTTATCTCTACAGTCAGATCCGCATTTTCCAACGCGAAGGGTTTGCAATCGCAGATGCCTATCATGGCGCGCTTCTCAGTACCGGCATGGCCGTTGTCTATGCATCCATCATGCTGGCTGGCGGCGTCGGGACATGGATCTTTTCACCGCTTCAGTTCCAAGCGGATATGGGCGCGCTTCTCGCCTTCATGTTCATCGCCAACATGATCTGCGCCATTGTCGGGCTACCGGCGCTCGCCGCCCTCTTGGAACGGATCGCGCCGCCAAAACATCTACGCTCGGCGTGAGCTTAGCCTTCCCCCCCGCAGAAAAACTGCTAGGGTTGCTCAGTTAAATTTCTCGGGGGGAGAATTATGGTCGACACACCCATGCAGGGACGGACCCATGCCGGACGCCATTTGGCGCTCGGTCTGCTTGTCGTTGTCTACACGTTCAACTTTATTGACCGACAAATCCTGTCGATCCTGATTGAGCCCATCAAACTGGAGCTTGGTCTGAACGACACCCAGATGGGGTTGCTCACAGGATTTGCGTTCGCCCTTTTTTACGCAACGCTCGGCATCCCGATCGCTCGCTATGCTGACCGCGGCAACCGCCGGAACCTGATCGCGCTGGCTCTCGGCGTGTGGAGTTTCATGACAGCCATCTCAGGCCTTGCGCTTAATTTCTGGCATTTGCTCATCGCCCGCATTGGCGTCGGTGTGGGGGAAGCAGGCTGTAGTCCCCCCGCTCACTCCATGATTGCGGATTACTTCCCAGCAGAAAGCCGCGCTACAGCGCTTGGGATCTATTCGCTCGGTATCCCTGTCGGCATCATGTTTGGCCTTTTCGCCGGTGGATGGATCAATGAGTTTTTCGGATGGCGCATGGCGTTCTTTGTTGTCGGCATTCCCGGCATCATCTTGGCCATTATTGTGCGTTTCGCGATCCAAGAGCCGGAACGGGGCATGGCGGAGGGCCGTGTGGCGTCCAGTGAGCAGCCTTCCATCGGGCAGACTCTGTCCTATCTCTGGAAAAAGCCATCCTTCCGGCATCTCGCCTTCGCGGCAGCACTTACCGCGTTTGTTGGCTATGGTGTGGTAACATGGGTGCCGACTTTCCTTATCCGCTCCTTCGGATTGGGAACCGGTGAGATCGGCACATGGTTCGGCCTCATCCTGGGCATCCCCGGCGGTCTTGGTATCGCTCTTGGGGGCTATTTTGCAGACAAGTTCGGCGCCAAGGACACACGCTGGTATCTCTGGACCACCGCCGTGGCTCTTGTGATCTCCATTCCTTTTAGCGTCTATGCCTATCTTGCTGTCACTGCGACCATCGCCTTTATCGCTATGATCATTCCGATCTTTCTGGGCAATTTCTATCAGGCGACGACGTTTAGTCAGACTCAAGGCCTGGTCGAACTCAAGATGCGCTCTGTTGCTGCGGGGATCTTACTGTTCATCATCAATATTATTGGTCTGGGTCTCGGGCCGACGCTTGTGGGTGTCGTCACCGACCTGCTTGAACCGACCTACGGACAGGAAGCGCTACGCTACAGCCTGGTGATTTTCACCTTCGTCAATCTGTGGGCTGCGTTTCACTATTATATCGCCGGCAAACATCTGAAGGCTGACCTGGTCCACGACTAAGAGACCAGATGTGGCCTCACCGTCTGAATGTTGAGCGTGCAATTGACACGCTCAACATGATGGTGGGGATGAGACCGAGCGCAACAATAAGCAGAGCGGCTGTTGAGGCTTCCGCCAGTCTCTCATCGGATGCCAACCTGAAGGTCCGTGTCGCCAGAGTTTCGAAGTTGAACGGCCTAAGCAGGAGTGTTGCTGGCAGTTCCTTCATCACATCGATAAAGACCAGCAGGAAACCCGCGAGCAGTGGTCCTCGCAAGAGGGGTAGGTGAACAGCGCTCAGGACGCGGCCAGGCCCCGCCCCCAACATGCGGGCAGCATCATCGAGCGTGCCATGAATTTTTTCGAGGCCTGCCTGCGTACTGTTGAAAGCAGCTGTCAGAAAGCGGGCGACATAGGCAAAAAGAAGGCCCGCAATCGTCCCCGTCAGCAATAGTCGCGGCTCCATCCCCAACACGTCCCGCATGAAGATCGCGAGCTTGGTATCTAGTGTTCCTGCAAGGGTGAGAATGCCAATCGCGATCATTGCCCCCGGCAGCGCATAGCCCAGCGTTGCCAGACGAATGAGCAGCTGGTTCGCCGTCGAGGCGTCCCTGCGTTCCGCGTACGCGAGGAACAAGGCAATGCCGGTCGCGAGGAGCGCCGCACCGGCGGCAACCGTGAGTGAATTTCCCGCAAACGCGATAAACTGAGAGCCTAGGAGCGGATCACCCACATTGATCGCATAGCGGGCGAGCACAAAGGCAGGCACCAGGAAACCGAAGGTCACTGGAAGTGCGCAGGCAAGAAGCGCGGCCAGGCTCTTCCAGGGAGGAAGTACAATGCGGGCCGCGGCCACGTCGCGCCCAAGTGGGTTTGCCACAGTGCCCTGGCGGTTCAGGCGCTCCAGCAAAACAAGCGCTCCCGCAAAGAGAAACAGAACCGCCGCGATCTGGGCAGCAGCGACCGATTCTCCCATGCCCAACCAGGTGCGGAAGATGCCGGCTGTCAGCGTCGAGACACCGAAATAGTCGGCGACGCCGTAATCAGCGATGGTTTCCATGAGCGCCAACGCCACGCCGCCCGCAATTGCCGGGCGGGCACAGGGCAGAGCCACGCGCAAAAAGGCCTGGGTCGGCGTCACGCCAAGCACACGGGTTGCTTCGACCAGGGCGACCGATTGGCGCTGAAAGGACGTTCGGGTGAGCAGATAGACGTAAGGATAGAGCACGAGGCTCAGCATCAGTGCAGCGCCACCTAGGGAGCGGATCGGCGGAAAGGCATAATCCCCCGCCTGCCAGCCGGTGACATCCCGGAGCAGCGACTGGACCGGTCCGGCAAATTCCAACAGATCCGTATAGACATAGGCGATGATGTAACCCGGCATCGCGAGTGGCAGCACAAGCGCCCAACTCAAGATCCGTTGCCCTGGAAACTCAAAAGACACGATAAGCCAGGCGCTCCCCACACCGAGCAGAATGGTCATGACGCCGACCAGCACCATCAGCAGGAGCGTGTTGCCCACATATCCCGGCAAGACGGTGCTCCCCAGATGCACCCAGGCGTCTCCACTCGTCTGGGTGAGGCTCCAGAGCACCGCCAAAATAGGGGCCGCAACAAGAAGCGCCACCAAGGCTGTCGCCACAGGCCAGCCTAAGCCCGCAGTGACTCGCGTCGATTCTGCGGCTGGTAATCCAGAGGGACCATGATCTTTTTGGGTGACTGACATTCTACACTTGATACAAATAGCGCTTGTCTGCGCAAAGTAGTTTTGCGCCTCACGTGCAATTCTAGCCTATGCAGAGCCCATAAGTCGCGCATGCCCTTGGATTTCAACAATATTGCCCATGCCTATGGTAGCGAAAATGTCCTCACCGACATCAGCTTATCGGCAGCAGATGGCGAAATCCTCTGTCTTCTGGGGGCCTCCGGCAGCGGAAAGACAACGCTCCTGAGATTGGCCGCCGGACTTGAAGCACTCCAGGCGGGTAATATTGCGCTGAATGGCAAGGTGCTTTCTCAGCCCGGCCGCGATGTTCGCGCGGAGGACCGCAAGATCGGCATGGTGTTTCAAGACCATGCATTGTTTCCCCATTTGACGATTGCAGAGAATGTGGCTTTTGGCCTGCCCCGTACCGATCCAGACCGCGACAGGATTGTAGAACGCACGCTCGACGATGTCGGGCTGGAAGGTATGGGCGATCGTTACCCTCATACCCTCTCAGGCGGGCAACAACAGCGGGTCGCTCTTGCGCGTGCATTGGCGCCAGCTCCATCGGTCATTCTGCTGGATGAACCCTTTGCCAGCATTGATGTCACGCGAAGACGGCAGCTCCGCGAACATGCACGTCTTGCGCTTAAGCAATCCGGCGCGATCACGATCATGGTGACGCACGACCCGGATGAGGCGCTGGACATGGCCGACAAGATTGCCGTGATGGACGAGGGACGGATCCTGCAATGCGACACTCCCATTCAGCTCTACAATGCGCCGGCGACAGCGCTTGTCGCATCTCTTTTCGGCGATGCGCAGACTTTCCCGGTCAAAATCTCCGGGGCCGACGCGCATTTCGACTATGGCACCTACCCGCTTGGTACCTTGGCTGACGGATTTACCGATGGCGACGGTGCGGATCTGGTGGTCCGTCCAGGGAGTGTTTCTCTGGCACCCGTGACGGAAAGCGACAAGCTTCAGGTTCTTGATAGGCGCTTTCGCGGCAGCCATTGGCTCGTGCTGCTTGGCACCAGCGACCCCACCATCGCGCCGCTCCGGGTCCATCTGCCCGATGCTTCCGCCTTTGAAGAAGGCACATCTGTCCGCGCTTCCTTTGAGGGACCGGGCATCTTCCTGTTTCCCGCGGCGAACTGACCCATCAAATGCAATATCCCTTGTTTTGCATCGAGGGCAGCCCTACATTTCTCAGAATTGATAGTCATTCTTAAGAAGGTCCGCGTTCCGTGTCCAAAACATTCGGCAAAGCTTTGATCCCCATTATCGGCGTATTCCTGGTCATTTTTGCTGTTTCAAATGGTCGGGCATCTGAAGAACTCAACATTTATTCCGCCCGTCATTACGACACGGATCTGATGCTCTATGAACGCTTTACCGAAGAGACCGGCATCAAACTCAATCTGATTGAAGGCAAGAGCGAAGAGCTCCTTGCGCGCCTGAAACAAGAGGGTGAATTCAGCCCGGGCGATGTGTTGCTGACGGTTGATGCTGGACGACTTTGGCGAGCGGAAGAAGCCGGGCTCTTTGCGCCGATCACCTCAACGCTTATTCACGAGCGCATTCCAGCTCATCTCAGACATCCAGACGGCCAATGGTTTGGGATTTCCAAGCGTGCGCGTGTTGTCATTTACAACAAGGATGCGGGGGCACCAGACGGGCTTATGACCTATGCTGATCTCGCGGACCCTTCTCTTGCCGGACAGGTTTGCGTGCGGTCGTCCAGCAATATTTACAACATCTCTCTTCTTGCTTCGATTGTGGCGCACGATGGTGCCGAAGCCGCAGAGGCCTGGGCAGAAGGGGTCGTCGCCAATTTTGCCCGAGCCCCGCAAGGCAATGACACAGCGCAGATCCGTGCGGTTGCTGCCGGTGAGTGTCGCGTGGGCATCGCCAACACTTACTATGTTGCCCGTCTCATGCGATCTGAAGATGAGGCCGACCGCGCTGTTGCTGGCAAAATCGGGGTGATTTTCCCGGAACAGGAAGCCCGGGGTACCCACGTCAATATTTCCGGTGCCGGGTTGCTCGCCCATGCGCCCAACAAGGACAATGCCATTCGCTTTCTAGAGTTCCTGACCAGCGACTGGGCCCAGAAGGTCCTGGCTGATGGCAACAATGAATATCCAGCCGTCGCCAATGTGGAAGCGGACGGACCCGTCAACGCGCTCGGCACCTTCAAGGAAGATGAGATCAACGCTTCTGCCCTCGGGGAAAATCAATCTCTAGCGATCAGAATCTATGACCGGGCAGGCTGGCGCTAAATCACATCGCAAAAGCCAAAACACCGCTCATTTCTGCTACAAAGAGCCCGCAAAAGCAGAGTTGAAAGCGGGTTATGAGTGAATTTCCAAATTGGGTGACAAGTGCGCCGCCGAAACCGGACGCCGCGGCAGAAGCCCGTGCCCAGGCGCGCCAGGCGCGGCTCACCAAACCTGCCGGATCTCTGGGACAGCTGGAAGAGATTGCAATCCAACTCGCCAGCCTCAGCAATTCCGATCGACCATCTGTCTCCTTTCCCCATATTCTGATCTTTGCCGGGGATCATGGCATCACCGCAGAAGGCGTTTCCGCCTACCCGTCCGAAGTAACCGGTCAAATGCTCGAGAACTTTGTCACGGGAGGTGCTGCCATATCCGTTCTTGCGCGGGAACAGGGCGCACAGTTGCAGGTCATTGACGTTGGCACCTTGGCGCGAGAGACGCCGGGTGGTGTCCACAGCGATAAAGTCGCCCACGGTACGGATAGTTTTCGTCACGGCAATGCCATGAGCGAAGAAGAGCTGTTCCATGCACTGGGTGCCGGTCGAAATGCAGCCGCGCGCGCCATCGGCGAAGGGGCAGACCTTCTGCTCCTCGGGGAGATGGGCATTGGCAATACCAGCGCCGCCAGCGCTGTTGCCGCAGCGCTCACGGACGGGAATGTCGCCGCGCTTGCTGGGGCTGGAACCGGTCTCGATGCTGAAGGTATCTCTCACAAAACACGGGTCATTGCAGAAAGCCTTACTTTTCATCAACTCGATAGCGGCAATGCCAGTGCGGCTCAGGCACTCCAAAAGGTTGGTGGTCATGAGATTGCCGCTCTTGCCGGTGCTGCGATCACCGCTGCACAGGCACGCGTGCCGGTGCTCGTTGATGGGTTTATCTGTTCATCGGCCATGCTTGCGGCTGTGACGGCAAACCCATCTATTCGACCGTGGCTTCTTTTCTCCCACCGGTCTGCGGAGAGCGGTCATGCCCGCGTCCTTTCTGCCCTCGACGCGAAGCCCCTTTTCGACCTTGGCCTTCGTCTGGGAGAAGGCAGCGGTGCAGCACTCGCTTTGCCACTCCTGCGACTTGCCTGCTCGCTTCACAATGAGATGGCAACATTTGACAGTGCAGGCGTCACATCGATCTCATGAGCAGTCCGGCCCATATCACAATCCTGCGCCATGGGGAGACACCGCTTACCGGCCTCTTCTGCGGCAGCAGCGATCCAGAACTTACTGACGCAGGGTGGGCGTCACTTGTTGAGCGCACAAAAGACGGCGGGTGGGACCAGGTCATCACCTCTCCCCTCAAACGGTGTCACGCTTTTGCCGAGACCCTGAAAATTCCGTTCTCCGTTGACCCGCGACTTAGAGAAATGGATTTCGGTGCATGGGAAGGGAAATCTACGGAAGAGGTCTGGGCGGCCGATCAGAAAGCCCTCACGGCATTCTGGGACGACCCAACCGCCAACCCGGCCCCCGGTGGAGAACCCTGGGCCGTGATGTGCGCGCGCACAGCTGAAGCTTTTGAGGATGTCGCACGCGCGGCACAGGGCCAACGTCTTCTTCTTTTGACCCATGCGGGTGTTATGCGATCTCTGCTGGTGACACAGATTGGCCTTCCTTTCGCCGCCGCTTGGAAGGTCACCCTGCCTACAGCAGCCGTGCTTGAGATGACAGCGCATCCCGACCCAGAAAATGAGACATTCCATGTTCAGCTGACAGCGCTGAAGGGGGATGGATGACCGCACCCCTTACATCCTTCATTCTCGCGGTCCAGTTTTTGACCCGCCTTCCCACGCCCCAGGTTCCTGAGTTTGAACCCGCGGCGCTGAGCCGCGCCTCAAGCTTTTTCCCGGCTGTTGGTTTTATCGTCGGCGCCGTCCTGGCTCTCGTGCTCTGGGCTGGATCCCATATTGATCCTTGGGCGGGCGCCGTTCTGACACTTGGCACGTGGGCACTCATTACCGGTGCGCTGCACCTTGATGGCCTGTCAGATCTTGCCGATGCACTCGGCGCAGCGCACGCAGATGAAACACGCTTCCACGAGGTGCTGAAAGACCCCCACATCGGGACCTTTGGTGTTGTAAGCCTCATCGTGCAGCTGGCTGCAAAGCTTGTGCTCCTTATGCTTGTTGCCGAACAGGAAGTCTTCTGGGTCCTCATCCCTCTCTGTGCCTGGGCGCGACTCGGACCACTTTTTTGGGCGCACTTCCTCCCTGCTCTGCGGCCACCTTCCGCCAAAACAGATGGCATGGGGGAACGGTTCTCCTGGGAGATCAATCCGATCACCCCGTGGGCATGGGCGGCCCTTCTCTTACTCAGCGCTTGGGGAGCGCCGGCCTTTCTCGCTGCTCCGTTCATTCTTCTGGTTTGGGGGGCATACCTGCATTTGCGATTGAAAGGCCAGACAGGTGATAGTCTGGGCGCAGGGATTGAAGTGTCCGAAAGCCTGTTGCTTCTTGCCTGTGTGCTTTTTGTTTGAGGGTGACCCCGTGACCAACATATTCCACCTACCAGACGCAGGACCGTTCGCGGTGCTTATCCTCGGCGGCGCACGCTCCGGCAAAAGCCGATATGGGGAAGCTTTGGTGACAAGCGCCCGGGGCAACTGCGTCTATGTAGCGACCGCAGAAGCCCGCGATGATGAAATGTCTGAACGCATTTCCCACCACCAAAACCGACGCGGGACTGAATGGCGATTGATTGAAGAGCCCATTGATCTGCCCGGCGTCTTGCGTGATCGCGTTGGCAAAGATGATGTGGTGCTGATCGACTGCCTTACCCTCTGGCTTGGCAATTTGATGGAAGCTGGGGCGGATATTACCGCCGCCACTTCTGATCTACTCGCTGCGATCAAGTCCTGTCCAGGGCGGCTGGTATTCATATCGAATGAAGTGGGACAGGGCATTGTGCCAGACAATGCCATGGCACGTCAGTTCCGAGACGAGGCAGGATGGCTGCACCAGTCCCTTGCAGCAGAGATTGACGCTGTTCTTGTTGTGATGGCGGGCCTGCCTCTCATCTTGAAGGCACCGTCGCAAGGTTAAGCAGCCCTTCAATATCGAGAGTGCTCTCCATCGCTTCTGCTAACTCGTCCAAGGCGCGATCGACTTTCTCATCATGGTTTTGGCCATCACTCACCGCGCCCAAGTTCTGCAAAAAATCTCTGCGAAACGTACCGCTTTCAAATAGCCCGTGGATGTAAGCGCCCATGACGCAGGCGTCTTTGCTGATTGCGCCGTGCGGCGCGCCGCCAACTTCGAGCAGCGGTCGCGCCAGATCTCGCCCTTTGGTTTCACCGATATGTATTTCATAGCCCGTAAAAGGCGCGCCGGAGCGTGCTGCCTGTCCGGTGACCGTCCGCACCTGCTTCTCTGGCTGCATTACCGTCGCCACATCAAGGAGTCCGAGACCTGGTGTTCTTGAAGCCGCGCCTTCGAGACCTTCTGGATCCTCAATCTCTGTTCCCAACATCTGAAATCCGCCACAGAGGCCCAACACCTGCCCCCCGCGACGGATATGGGCCTGAAGGTCGATGTCCCATCCTTGCGCGCGAAAAAAATCCAGATCGGCAATCGTCGACTTCGTGCCCGGCAGGATGACCAGTTTTGCATCGCCCGGCAGCGGCTTGCCTGGCGGAATGAATTGAAGATCGACGCTTTTCTCCTGGGTCAGCGGATCAACGTCATCGAAATTTGCGATGCGCGACAGCATGGGCACCGCAATTTTGAGCGCGCCGTCCTGGCGCTTCTGGCCGTGCTCAAGCACCACAGCATCTTCCGCCGGCAAGTCAGATACGGCCCGCACCCAGGGGAGGATTCCGAAACTCTGCCACCGGGTGCGATGCTCAATCTCTTTGACGCCCTCATCAAAGAGGGAAACATCCCCCCTGAATTTGTTGATGAGGAAGCCTTTGATCATGTCTTGGTCGGCGGGGTCCAGCACCGCATGAGTGCCCACGAGACTTGCAATGACCCCGCCACGGTCAATGTCGCCGATAAGAACCACAGGCGTCCCGGTCGCCGTCGCAAACCCCATATTGGCGATGTCACCTGCGCGCAGATTGGTTTCTGCAGGGCTCCCCGCTCCCTCCACCAGAATGAGAGCTGCATCTGCTTTCAAGACCTCAAAGCTCTCCAGAACCGATGAAAGCAGCTCTCTTTTTCGAGTCTGATAATCCCGTGCTTCTGAAGTTCCCCAGACCTTTCCCTGCACCACCACCTGTGCGCCGACATCGCTTTGGGGTTTGAGAAGAACCGGGTTCATGTGAATGCTGGGGGGTATTCTGCATGCGCGGGCCTGCAGCCATTGGGCCCGGCCAATCTCTCCGCCCTCTACGGTTACCGCTGCATTGTTGGACATGTTTTGTGGTTTAAAGGGGCGCACAGTGAGGCCCCGGTTTGTCGCTGCCCTGGCAAGGCCTGCAACAAGCACGGACTTGCCTACATCAGACCCTGTCCCCTGAAGCATCAACGCCTTGGTCATGGGATGTCGCTCAGGCGCCGATCGACAATGACATCTCCCCGATCATCCCGCCGCACCCCGATACGATAGACGCGGGCAAGGTTTGTATCACTCAAGACCTGGTCTGGCGTTCCCTCAGCGATGACGGCGCCCTCATGCATCAGATAGAGCCGGTCACAGAAGCGTCCCGCCAAATTGAGGTCGTGCAAGACGACGCCAACGGCCGCCCCGTCGCCCGACGTTGCCTTCAATGCTTCCATGGTGGTCAGCTGATGAAAAGGATCGAGCGACGCAGTCGGCTCATCGACCAGGAGCACTCGCGCTTGGACGGCAAGGGCGCGCGCAAGCAGGACCCTGCTGCGCTCACCGCCGGAGAGTTCGGTGACCGGGCGATCCGCAAATGCTGCTGAATCTGTTGCCGCCAGTGCCGCGTCTATTGCCTGTTCGTCTTCAGGCTTCAGGGTTTCCCACGTAGAGCGATGGGGCACACGGCCGAGTGCCACCAACCGGCGAGCTGTCAGCGGCCAAGCGACGTTCTGGCCTTGTGGCAAGTAGGCAATTTCTTGTGCATGCTTGTGCGGTGCATCGTTGGTGATGTCTGTTGTCCCGAGCAGTACCGCACCACTGTCTACTGGAACAAGACGCAGGAGAGCTCGAAGCAAGCTGGTTTTGCCCGCACCATTTGGCCCAACAAAGCCGACAGTCTCCCCCGGCCGTATCTCCATAGAGACGTTGCGGACAGCGGCGTGCGCACCCAGCGACACTGATATGTTTTGAGCGGCGATCATCTCATGGACCGCCGTGTATAGATGATAAGCCAAAGAAAGAAGGGTGCGCCGAGCAGGGCGGTGACAACACCCAGCTTCAGTTCCGCATCGCCTGGAATTGTCCGCACGCCAATATCCGCCAGAACGAGTATAAGGGCACCTGCCAGCGCACTTGGCAGCAGCAGGCGTCCTGGGTCATGGCCCACAAGTGGCCGGACCAGATGCGGCGCGACTAGCCCTACAAAACCAATGGCGCCACTGACAGCAACGCCGCCACCAACGGCAAAAGCCGATCCGAAAACGGTTTGCAAGCGTACCCGGCGTAGATCAACACCGAGCGAGGCGGCTGCATCTTCTCCCAAACTGAGGGACGGGAGCGCGCGTGCTGTGGAGAGCAGAAGTACCCAGCCTGCCACCATGAAGGGCCCCGCGATCCAAAGCTCGGTGAAACTTCGATTGGCAAGAGAGCCCAACAGCCAGAGCACAATATCATTCAGGGAAAACGGATTGGGCGAGAGGTTCATTGCCAGGGACGTCAGCGCTGCCGCAAGGCTAGAGATCGCCACACCTGCCAGGATAAGGGTCAGGATACTGGCGTCTTTGCCCGCAAGCCACACCAGCACCAACATGGCGGCGATCGCAAAGCTGATGGCAAAGACAGGCACAATAATCGCTGATGAAGCGGCGAAGCCATAGTAGATGGCGACCACAGCCCCCAGGCCTGCACTCGACGAAACCCCGATCACGCTTGGATCAGCCAGCGGGTTTCTGAGCAGACCCTGAATGGCGGCACCTGCAAGCCCCAGAGAACCGCCCACCATGGCACCCAAAAGAATGCGGGGCGCGCGTATGTCCTGCACAATGAAGACGTAGCGCTCATCACCAGATCCAATAAGCCCCTGAAAAACGTCACCCACACCTAAGGGGGCGTAGCCCAAAAACAGGCTTGCCGCCATTGCTGTTAGAAGCAAGGCAAACAGGAGAATTGAGGCACTGTATGGGGAGCGAAAGCTCATTAATAATCGATGCCTCGTTTTGCCTTTATGCCCGCTTCGAATGGATGCCGGACGGGTGTCATCTCCGTGATGAGATCGGCTTTGTCGCGCAGCTCTTCTTTCGCATCACGACCCGTCACCATGACACTTGTGCGGGGATGACGGTTCATAAGGCCTGCTAACACCTCATCTACTGGCAAATAATCATAGCGCAGAACAATGTTCAGCTCATCGAGCACGACCAGGTCATATTCGCCGGACGCCAACATTTTGGCGGAGACGTCCCAGGCTGCCCGAGCGGCTTCGATGTCCTTTTCCCGGTCTTGGGTGTCCCAGGTAAAACCCTGCCCCATTGTGTGCCAGGTAACCAGGTCTGGATATTTCTCAAAGAACTGACGCTCGCCTGTTTTCCAGTTGCCTTTCACATATTGCACAACGCCCACGCTGTGCCCCCAGCCAAGCGCGCGGATGATCGATCCAAAAGCAGAGCTCGACTTTCCCTTACCGTCGCCGGTGAGGATCAGGAACAGGCCACGATCTGCCTCTTTCTTCTCAGACATTTTTTCACGATGCGCTGACTGGACCTTCTTCATCTCTTCTGTGTGAGTCGCGTTCTCATTTTCAGCACTCATTTTTGTGCTCCCATTCTGTCAAAGCGGTTTCAAGACGATCCCACGCCCATGGTTCACCTGGGAGGCCCAAGCGAAGATAGTTTGGCATATTCGGAAATGTCCGGACGAAAATTCCATGGGCTGCCAAATGACCAGCCACCCTCGCCCCATCTTCAACCTTTAGGAGCGCAAACAGGGACGTGCGTCCGACTTCCGTTCCTATGCGGGGGACAAGGCTTGCGAGCAAGCGATCCATCTCTTGGTTGAGATGCGACCGCGTCTCCGCAATCCAGGCAGTATCTTCATAGGCGGTGGCAGCAATATGCAGGGCCGGCGTGCTCGTACTCCAGGGGCCCAGGCGTTGCGTCAATGGTTCGGCGATTTGCTCAGGGCCCAATAGAAAGCCAAGCCTTAGGCCTGCTAGCCCAAAAAACTTCCCAAAGGACCTCAAAACCAACAATCCGCCCTCATGAACGTCTTGCGCGACGCTTAGCTGAGGAGTGCTGTCTACAAAAGCCTCATCGACGACCAGATAACCGCCCCGTGCTTTTTGACGCGCCTGGCAGGCACGCAGTGCAGCTTTCTCAAAGACATAGCCATCCGGATTATTGGGGTTGGTGACAACAATGATGTCGGCGTCGACCCTCAAAATCTCTGAGGCCGGACTGGTTGAAACAACGTGCCCGGCGGCTCGCCAACTGGCTTCATGCTCGCCATAGGTGGGCGACAAGACGACCACATGATTGTCCGGAAAGAGATGCGGTAGACCAGAGATGATGGTTTGCGTTCCCGGCATGACATGCACGAACGCCCGATCAATACCTGCATAGCTTGCAAATGCGGTCCGGCATGATTGCTCGTCTGCATCGCTTGGCAAGCGGGTCAACCAGTCTTGTTCAATCGATGCGCCATAGGCGCGCGGGTTGATGCCTGTACTTAGATCGATCAGAGGTCTTAAGGCCTCGGGATTTTTTCGACCGAAGGCTTCGAGATCCCCCCCATGAAGAAGCATGCTCATAAGCCCTGCCCACCCAATAGACCGATGATTGCGACCATCACAACGACGAAACCAAGCATGACCAGATAGAGGTGCAGGGATTCTCGAAGGTCGTTTGCGTCCAAGTCTTCTGATCCATCGCCAAGCCACACGCCATCCGTGATCTGGCCCTGATATTGCCGTGGTCCGCCCAAGCGTCGATCTAATGCACCCGCCATTGCTGCTTCCGGCCAGCCCGCATTGGGTGACAGATGCGTTGATGCGTCTCGGCGCATCACCCGAAAGGCATTCGCGCCACGCCTCTTGGGCACCGCGCTTAGGCAAAAAAGGAGACCGGTTAGGCGCGCTGGAACCAGGTTCAAAAAATCATCAAGACGCGCAGCCGTTTTTCCGAACCATTCATATTGACCATTTCGGTGTCCCCACATGCTGTCTGCTGTATTGACCAGCTTGTAGATCGCGATGCCCGGCAAACCCGCGACGAGCCCCCAAAAGAGCGGCGCGATGACACCATCCGAGGCATTCTCCGCGAGGCTTTCCACTGCAGCGCGGGCAATGGCGTGCTCCTCCAATGTATCCGTGTTCCTGCCCACAATGAGCGACACTTTCTGTCGCGCATCATCGATATTGGCCTGGGAGAGTGCCGCATATACCTCACGCACATGGGTGTAGAGAGATCGGCTCGCGACCAAGGTCGCGATGATGAGAAGCTCGAGAAGCCATCCAAATGCCAATTGGCTGAGTGCCACGCTCAGGAACCACATAAACCCGCCAAGAGATATGAGGCCCAATGCCAACCAAGCCATGCCGCTCATGAGATCTCGCATGGGATGGCGACCATGAGAGTTGAGCCGCGCCTCACCGAGGTTCAAATACCACCCTATCCAGGATACAGGGTGGCCGATGCTGCGCCATAGGATGACGGGATATCCCGCAACGCCTTCAAGTGCGAGGGCTCCCAGAAGCACCCAAGTGGTGTTGAGACCGACCAACATTCACTGTTCCACCGCGTCCGATGATATTGATCTGCGCGTGGCGGCAATTTCTTCAATGGCGTCAGCCACAAACCAGGCGGCACAGGCGATCTCGCGGCTGGGGATACGGGCCACCGGCCGGATGTCGCCCTGTCGCCTCAGAAATTCGTGACGCGACAAAGACCAGTTGCTGAGTTTGCCTGACCTCAAGTCATAAAAGCCCGCAACGATCATGTCTGGTGGGTCTAGTGCCAAGGCCTCGAGGTTAACTGGGTGCCATGGTGATGTTCCAAGGTCTGCCGACATGTTGTCGACACCGGCGGTTGTCATCATTTCATGGATAAAGGTGCCACGACCAGTTGTGGTGCCGGACGGTGTCACGTAGAGGGCGAGCGGCCGATCTTCCTGTGGATCACTTTGCACTGCCGCAATCCGCCTCTCTAGTTCAGCGGCCATGGCCTCCGCACGGTCCAAATGCCCTAGAGCTTCTCCGACTGCCAGGAGGTTTGCCTTTGTTTCTTCCAAAGTGACAGCGAGCGACACTTGAACGACCGGAATGCCATAGCGTTCGAGCGTTTCTTTTGCGCCATACCCACCACCCCACAATCGCACGACGGCATCTGGCCGGAGGACCAAAATTTCTTCTGCCGTTGGTCTGATCTTGGGGATGTCCACTGCTTTGTCGGCAAGGTAGGAAAACTCAGTTTCCGCGTGGGGCGAGACGCCAATGATTTGACCAGCGTCCGCCAAGGCTAAAACATATTGGTCAGCGCAGAAATCAAGCGAGGCAACCGACAGGCCCGCCGCCTGGCCAGCGGTGACACCGCTGACCAGAAGACCAAGACCCAACCCGATTGCCTGTTTGATCATCCTTTAATCCGAACACCGAAGAAGCCAGAAATTCCTGGCGTGCCGAATCCCAGAATATCCTGATACTGTTCGTCTAACAGATTCTCCACACGTCCGAAGAGTTCCACCTGATCGTTCAGCTGATAGGAGCTCCTCACGTCCACGCGGAACCAATCCTGCACCAACCCATTGCGATCTGTTTCATCGCCGTTCCACGTTACGGCACCACCGACGGTGAAGCCATCCATCGGTCGTGTTGTAACATCCAGACTTGCCAGATTTGCCGGTGTTCTGAACACCTGATCTCCTGTTGTAAGGTCGGTTGCTGACTGATGCGTGAAGTTCGCGCTTACATCAATCCAATCTGCAGGACGTGCTGTCGCAATAAACTCCCAGCCCTGCGTATCGACAGCGTCAAGATTAACATACCGGAAGGGCCCAAAAAGAAAGTCGATCTGATTTTCCACTTCCTGATCGAAATAGTTGACCTGCAGACTTGCTTTTCCGCCCAGGAATTCCTGCTCAATCCCTGCATCCCACCCGCGGGACTCTTCAGGCGACAATGTCGGCGTAACACTCAACTGGAACGGTGTCGGCGATTTAAAACCTTCGCCCCAGGAGGCCCGGAATAGCGTTCCGGATTCTGGAAGCTCATACGCCCCTGTGAATCGGAAGGTTGTCACGCCGCCACTGGTCTGATGGTCATCGAACCGAACGCCCCCAATGAGCGATAGATTATCGATGGGCAATACCTGAACCTGACCAAAGACACTGTCCGTTCGGATAGATGACGAGTCACGGATCTCTGTGTCTTCGGTTTTAAGACCAATGATCGCGTTCCACATATCTGATGTTGCAATCTCACCAATATATTCAAACGATGTGCGAAGCCCTGTATTGCTGAAAGAACGAGCGCCGTTTGTCTCATTATCTCTGTCGACCATGGCATAACTGGCCGTGAGGCTGTTTTCCAGGGCACCGCCGAATGTACTGAGATGAGCCGACAGCGATGTCTGCAATTCACGCGTGTGGGCGACGCGATCACCATCGCCACCGACACCACCTCCAGCGTCAAACTCGCTCCGGCTATCTGAGTATCGCAGGCTGCCTTCGACGCGCAACGCTTCCGTCAAGTTCGAGCCGACATTGGCACCAAATGTATAGTTTTTGTATCCATCCTCTTCGATGTTTCCGTCGTTCTCATCAGCTTTGGAAATGCCATTCGTCCGCACACCGCTCAGAGAGACACGATAGTCGGTCTGACCTTCCCGGCCAGAGACAGTACCGCCAGAACGCAATGTGTTGTAGGAGCCGGCTTCGGCAAACGCGCTATAGGCGAATGGCTCTTCTGCACGCTTGGTGATGATATTGACCACACCACCGATGGCCTGTGATCCGTAGAGCGTACTTTGAGGACCCCGCAATACTTCGATCCGCTCGATGTCGTTCGGGTCAAGATTTGCGAAATTGAAAGACGCTCCGGCGTTGGAAGGGTCGTTGGCAATGACGCCGTCGATCAGCACAAGTGTCTGTTCTGGGGCCGCGCCGCGAATACTCACCAAAGCCTGGCCGCCGAAGGGACCGTTTTGGCTAACAGTGATCCCCGGCATGGCCCTCAGTGCATCAACAGTGAAGGCGTACTGGCGCTCCTCTATCTCTTCGGCAGTCAGAACCGATATAGAGCTACCCACCTGCGACGTCGCAATCTCCGTCCGCGTTGCGGTTACGACAATTTCTGGCGCTCGCTCTGCTGCAAGAACAGGTTGCGCGACGGCCCAAACGGGCACAGTTGTGAGAAGAATTTTCTTTAGCAATGACATTTCAATGTCCCCAAATAGGAAAGACATTGGCGCAGCAGCCCACAACAATGCGGAGCACGGCACCAACCGTCCTTCGTCCAAACATTGTCGTCACTGCGAGAACCGCTCCCATGGACATGACCCGATCCGGGGACGGACGACGCAATGGCAGGTTTCCTGACTTGTGGATCGACGTTTTCTGCCTGTCTTCCCAAAGCACCCCATGCGCTTCAGTGACATTTACAGGTGGCAGAAAACTCCCCACTTACAGTTGCGGGTACAGTTCCGGGTTTTCACCGGATTCCCTTTTACCCCCTAGACGGGGCACCATTGCGGGTGGGTGTAGCGCATACGCCTGATGGCGGCAAGCTCAAGCCGGGCACCCTATCGGCGGAAGAACACCTTCGATCGGTCTATCCGGTCCTGCCATCCATGACGCACCAGCTCAGGATCGTCATGATTTTCAATGGGATAGCCCAGGCAGAGATAGCCAATAAGCTGCCAATTGTCCGGCACTTTTAGTGTGCGCGTGATCACTTTTGGGTCGAGAATCGAGACCCACCCCACGCCAACACCTCTCGTTCTGGCGGCGAGCCAGAGGGTGTGAATGGCGCAGACTGTCGAGTAGACAAGTGTCTCCGGCATGGTTTGACGCCCAAGACCATTGCCAAGACACGTTTCAGTCTCTGAGAAAACTGCCAGGTGGACCGGCGCTTCTTTCAGGCCAGCAAGCTTCAACTTAGAATAGAGACGCGCTTGCTCATCTTCATAGAGCTTGGCTGCCTCGGCATTTTCAGCTTCGAAGCTTGCCGCGACAGCTTTCCGATGCTCAGACGTCTCCACAGAAACGAAACGCCAGGGTTGCGCGTTACCAACACTTGGCGCGAGGCAGGCCCGATCAATCAGCTCTTCAAGAAGGCCAGGCTCCAGCGGATCCCTTTTGAACCGACGGACATCACGCCTCCAGGCCAGCAGACTGTCAAACCGGGCAGCAAATTCATCTGTGGCATGGAAAGCATCTGTCATGCGCAGCACTCAATCAGATTTGGGTGCAAATGTCAGGCGAAGAGATAGGGATTTCCAAACAAAAGCAATCCTGCGCACACACATTCAAAAACAACGCTCAAGCCGTTGAACTTGAAATGAGTGCCATCAGCCGCCATGGAGACCAGCCTTCCAATTGCTGCGCCTGCCCAAGCCAGCCCCGCCACCAGAAAAAGCCCCGGGTCAGGCCAGATGAGAGGCGCCACACCTAATGCAACAAACACCCCACCATAAGTTGCGCGAAACTCCGCAAACCCTTCAGGGCTGGTTGGCGCAAGTCGGACAAGTTTCGCAGCCATGTTGGGGGCCAGGAGACCCAGGCCGCCCATCCCCAACGTTACAAGCGCACCGACCATGTTGACAATTTCAGGTCCTGTCATGGTTCATCCCTCCGGTGCTCACCCGGGCGATAGCTCTCCGCTATGGTCGGTTCAAAGGCTTCCCAATCCATCAGCACAGGCGTCGTCTTTTCTTCGGCGAACAACGGCACTTGATCCGCAAAGTGCGACGATCCTTCATCTATTGTTGCGGAACCAAACTGATGGATGCTTTCCGACGAAACATTGCCGTCCGGATCCCACTCCACAAACATGATGTAAGTGTCGCCGCCTTCGGCACCGAGGCGGCCATCCTCGTCTGATTTACGGCCGTAGACCGCGCGCAAGATATCCGGCCCGCCCTGGATCGGCATATCGACGGTCCCTCGAATGATACGGTTTACATTGCCCCACTTCGGATCGAGGCGTCCGAAGTGCTCCTTCAGATGGGCGATGGCATCTTTCAGACTTTCCAATGGTGCCGGTGGCTCCTTACCGCCGAGCCGAGCCCGCACCACCGGCTCTCCCATTAAGACACCCAGGGCCGCCCCACGGCTGTCATAGTCTGTCTTCAGATCCCATTCGCGAAGGATCAACTGAGCTTGCTTGAGGTCCTCATCGCTGCCCACGTCTACCGCAAGCACTTCTGCAATCATAGCCGCGAGTTCTGATTGAGCTGAGTAAGCGTGATCATACTTGTAGGCCCGAAACTCTTCCACTGTGATGGACGGATCGGAGCCGAGCAGTTCCAGCGCGCGAAAAGCACGGTTCGTCATCTGTGTTTCGATACCAAGCGTCGAGGAGAAGTCGTCTGGTTTGAGATCGTCTTCCGGCGCCGTTGCGCGGAAGGGCGTGCTGTTTGCTTCAGTAATGAAGCCTGCTTTTGGGTTGAGCAGCAAAGGCACCTGATCGAAAGGCAGATATTCCATCCAGATGAGGTCACTCCGGTCACCGGGCAAATATTCCTGCCAGTCGAACCCTTCTGGGCGCTTGGGCATCTGCCCGTTATAGAGAAGTGCAATGTTTCCATCAGCATCTGCGTAGACATAGTTGATGGAGGGCAATGCCTGCATCGCCATGGCAGCGAGCCATTCCTCAAGGGAGCTTGCTTTGTTCATGGCAAGGCGCTGATCAATATTCCCGACTTCGCCCATGCCCGCATAGCGCACAGCATAGGTTCCATGCTGCTGACGAATGACCGGTCCATGCTCGGAATATTCAACATCTCGCGAAACAGTCCACCAGAACGGACCCCAGAGACGCACCTTGATGTCGACACTCGTTTTCTCAAACTCCCGCCACTCGCCATCCAATAGGTACTGGTCAGGGTTATCTGGATTGACGGTGAGCACATAGGTGTCGACAAGGTCCGGCTTGTTCACCGTTGAGGCCCAGCCTACCCGACGATTGTGGCCATGCAGCATGAGCGGCGAGCCGGGGAAGACACCACCAACGGCGTCCCAGCCTTCTTCGCTTTTCAGGCGCGCCTCATACCAGGCAACGGGACCCTTGTAGGGCTGATGAGAATTGACCAGCAGCCGCGTCTTGCCGTCAGCGGAGCGCGACGGCGCCACAGCAAACCCATTTGATCCTGCATGGGCAAAGGCTTCCTCGGTGAGGAGGAAGGCATTCTCTGGGCCCATCGAAATTTCGCGTTTCCGGTCCGGCTCAAAGAGCTCGAGGATGTGATTCTGCATGCCGTAAAAGAACGGTGCCTTGAAGGTGAAGCCCGCGACCACGTCCTTGCCGGTCATGGGCAAAAGGCCAGCCTCAACCTCCCCCGGATTGAGGGCGGCATAATAGTTCACGCCGTCTGCATAGGCCTCCGCCAGTGCGCGGGCTTCCGGCGATACATGGGTATAATATTTGGCGTCTACCGCCTCCCAAACACGCAGTAAGTGCACGAGGTAATCGGTCACCGCTGCATCTATCCCGGCAATCGCTGCGAGTTGGCCTCGAGAGGCAATCGCCACTTCCTGGATGGTCGCAAAATCATCTTCTGCGTGGGCAAAGGCGAGACCAAAAGCCACGTCTGGATCTGTCTTGCCGTAAATGTGGGGAATGCCGAAATGATCACGATGGATCGTGACGTCGTAATCGTTCGCTTTGGCAATGAGAGGTGTCGGATCCGCAGGTTGAGGTGCGTCCGCTTCTGCCCTGAGAAGCACAACGCCAACAGCAGCCAACAACACAATCCCCAGCAGACTTCCAATTGTCGTCAAAGCGGTACGCATTTCTTTTCTTTCTTCTAAACGCAGGCTGACTCGCCTGCAGGTTTTCAGAACTCAATCTTCGCGCGAGAGTGGTTCGGGCTTCACTGCTCGCACATGCAGCCGGTCCATCCCGGATCGCATGTCCCCTGCAGCCTGTTCGTCCAAACGCAACCGGTCGCGTCGGCGAATGTCCGCCACTATTTCTTCTGCCCCCTCGTTGGTCGTGCCAAGCGCCTCGAGGGCGAATGCCCCCATCCGCAGAGCCGATTCAAACGTCTCGCGCACGGCGAAATCAACGTCGCTATGTCGCAGCTCTATGGAGTGGGCACGGTCCCAGGAGCGGACAAAAAGCTTCGCGCCTGAAAAACTGGACTTCACCAGATGTACAATCTGATTTGCTGTGGTGGCGCCGTCTACACATACCAGAATAATGTCTGCCTTTTCAGCGCCCGCAGCACGCAATACATCACGTCTTGTGCCGTCGCCGAAATGAACCGCAAAGCCAAATTTCTTGGCTTCATTGACCCGGCTCACATCTGCATCGAGGATCGTGACATTGCACCCCCGCCCAAAGAGCGGTTGAGCCACAATCTGCCCAAACCTGCCAAACCCGATCATCAGAATATTCGCTGTGGCATTGGAGTAGTCCTCGACCATCTCCTCTTTCGGCTCTTCTCTCGTGAACATGGCACCCAGCTTTTCAAACAGGGGGGATGCCGCCATTGATACGGTCACGATTGCAATCAGGATTGAGGCGAGCTCGTCCGTGAAGAGTCCCGCTGTTGATGCCGCGGCAAACAATACGAAGCCAAACTCACCATGCTGCGGCAGGACAAAGGCTGTTTTGACCGATGTTTCATGGTCGCTGCCTGTCATTCGGGCCAGGATGTAGATCACCGCAGCTTTGACTGCCATGGCGAGTGGGACGGCGCCAAAAACGACCCAGATATTGGCGGCAACTGCGCCGAGATCCAAAGACAAACCCACCGCCATGAAGAAAAGACCAAGGAAGAGACCCCGAAAGGGCTCAATGTCGGCCTCGATCTCATGACGGTATTCTGACTCTGCGAGCATCACACCGGCAATGAAGGCGCCCATCGCATAGGACATGCCAACCAGATCCATAAGAAGCGCTGCCATAATCACAACCCCCAAGGCGCCAGCGGTGGTGATTTCGGGCATTCCAGTCTGAGCAAGCAGGCGGAACATGGGGTTGAGGACGTAGCGGCCCAGGCCAATGAGGATGGCGATCGCCGCGAAGGCAAACAGAAGGCGGGTGAGACTTTCCTGAAGTCCCAAGTCGGCACTGGCAGGTGCAAGCAGTGTCACGAGCAGGAGAAGTGGCACAATAGCCAAATCTTGAAACAACAGGATTGAAAAGCTCTTCCTGCCATATTTTGTGGCTCGGTCTCCGCGTTCTTCCAGCAATTGCATTACAAGGGCCGTCGAGGAAAGCGCGAGGCCCAAACCGATTGCAACGGAAACCGGAACCGAAAATCCAAGCAGGAGGACAGGAACGGCCAATGCTGCCCCACATCCCAGCATCTGAAACAGACCAAGGCCAAAAATGTCCCGCCGCATGTCCCAAAGCGTTGTTGGCTTAAGCTCCAGCCCAATTACAAAGAGAAACAGAACAACACCAAACTCAGCAAAATGGAGAAGGTCTTCAGGGTGTGCAGAGAAGCTGAGTGACAACGTCACTTGAACCGCCAAACCAGCGGCAAGGTAGCCCAGTATCGTGCCCAGTTTCAGTGCACGGAAGAGAGGCGCGAAGATGCAGGCTGCCACGATCAGCGCCAGCGCTTCCCAAAACAGAATCTCGATTGATGTCGGCTCAAAAACCGGCATAAGGCGTTCCCCGACCACTACACCCTGGAGGTTTTAAATCTCCCATGGTTCAGGGTTCCGCCGCAAGCGCCGACCGGCGAGAAAACCGCCCTTCCTTACACTGCAGCTGCCAGATAGCTCGCTTGGTTGATTGCACGCTTTGCGTCCAGCTCCATGGCTTCATAGGCACCACCTACGAGGCTCACTTTGGTGCCCGCGCCTTCCAACTCATCAAACAGCGCGCGCAACGGTTCCTGTCCTGCACAGATGATCACTGTGTCGACGTCGAGTGTCTGCGGCTCGTTGTGAATGAGGACATGCAGACCTTCATCATCGATGCGCAGATATTCGACACCGTTCATCATCTTCACGCCGCGACGCGCCAATGTCAGCCGGTGTGTCCAGCCAGTGGTCTTGCCGAGGCCTCGGCCAACGGAGGAGGTTTTGCGCTGAAGCAGCGTCACCTCTCGGTCAGACTTGGCAATAATGGGCTCCACCCCGGTTACGCCGCCACGTGGATGGTTCTCAAAATCAACACCCCACTCCTTGGCAAAGAGGTCTTTATCGAGCGCCGACGATTTACCCTCATGGGAAATGAGTTCAGCCACATCAAAACCGATGCCGCCCGCGCCCATAATCGCTACCTTCTTACCGACTTTCGCTTTACCGGTGATGACATCTACATAGCGCACAGCCTTGGGGTGGTCGATGCCTTCCACATCCGGCGTACGCGGTTCAATGCCTGTCGCCACAACGATTTCGTCATAGTTTTCGTTCTGCAGCATACCGGCAGAAACGCGGGTGTTCAGGCGCAGATCTATGTCATGAACTTCAATCATTTTTTTGAAGTAGCGCAGCGTCTCGTAGAACTCCTCTTTGCCAGGAATGCGTTTTGCCAAATTGAACTGACCACCAATTTCTGATGCTGAATCATAGAGCGTCACTTTGTGACCGCGCTCGGCCGCCACCGTCGCATAGCCAAGACCCGCCGGACCCGCGCCGACGATTGCAATGTTCTTTTTCGTTTTTGCAGGCTCGTATTTCAGCAGTGTTTCATGACAGGCGCGTGGGTTCACGAGGCAGGACACTTCCTGATTGCCGCCGAACGTGTGATCAAGGCAGGCCTGATTACAGCCAATGCAGGTATTGATTTCATCTTCCCGGCCTTCAGCCGCTTTCTTTACCAGCTCTGCGTCGGCCAACATGGGACGCGCCATGGAAACGATGTCTGCATCACCGTTCACAAGCACTTCTTCCGCCACATCCGGCATGTTGATGCGGTTTGAGGTAATGCAGGGTACGTTCACTTCTTTGCGGAGACGGCCGGTCACACTGGTAAAGGCCGCACGGGGCACCATGGTCGCAATGGTGGGCACGGCGCTCTCATGCCAGGTGAAGTGGGTGGAGATGATACTCACCCCTGCCTTCTCCAGTTCCTTCGCGAGCAACACAATTTCTTCCCAGGACATGCCGCCTTCGAGCATATCCATCGCGGCAATTCTGAAAATCAGAATGAAATCATCGCCAACGGTCGCCCGAATGCGGCGGACAACTTCCAGCGGGAAGCGCATGCGGTTTTCATAAGAGCCACCCCACTGGTCGGTCCGCAGGTTTGTTTTTTGCACGAGGAAAGTGGAGAGCAGATAACCGGCAGAGCCAATCACTTCAACACCGTCATAGCCCGCTTCTTTGGCGCGGGCAGCACAATTGGCATGATCGGCGATCTGCTTTTCGATGCCTGCTTCGTCGAGTTCATTGGGCACGAAGCGCGCAATGCGGGAGCGCACCGGCGACGGCGCGACACACCTGTCATGAGGCGCGAGCGGTCCGGTATGCAGGATCTGCATACAGATTTTGGTATCTGGATCAGCGGCATGGACCGCATCGGTAATGACCTTATGCCGGGCTGCTTCCTCTGACGTTGAGAGCTTTGCGCCAAGTCCGCCTTCTTCGTTTGGCGAGATGCCACCGGTGATGATCATGCCAACACCGCCTCGGGCACGCTCGGCAAAGAACTCCGCCATGCGAAGATGCCCATCTTCACGCTCCTCAAGACCCGTATGCATTGACCCCATGAGGGCGCGGTTCTTGATCGTAGTAAATCCCAGATCAAGGGGTGCAAATAGATGTGGATAGCGGTCAGTGCCGGACATGATGTTCCTCCCTTGTTGCGCCCGCAGCTGGCGCCCATTCCTTATAGAAATGGACCAAGGAGGCGCATCGGGCAACCATCATTCACGTGCAAATTCGTGCAGCGCCCTGCCCGCCGCTGAACACGACCGGCGACGCTGCGTCAACTCCAAGGCTGCCCGCTAAAGAAGCAGGTCCGCCAGCTTCGCCCGCTGATAGGCAGCATCCCCAAACTGATTTTCACACCAGAGCGACCGGCGCCGATAGAGCTGTGCATCGCAGTCATGGGTAAAGCCGAAACCGCCATGAAACTGGATTGCCCGGTCGGCCGCATAAGAGAGTGCGTCGCCCGCCTGTGCTTTCGCGATCCGGGTTGCAACTTCCCCTTCACCTTGCTGGGTGAAGTTGAAAGCGGCGCAATAGAGATGAGAGCGTGCCTGCTCATAGCCCACATGCGCATCCACAATCGGGTGTTTCAACGCCTGGTAGGACCCAATCTTCTTGCCGAACTGTTTGCGGGTCTGCAGATAGTCGACCGTGTAGTCGATGCAGCTCGCCGCAGCCCCGCACATTTCTGCAGACAACAGAAGCGATGCGCACATATCCACATGCGCAAGTGCAGCCACCGCCAGCGAGGGATCCAGAAGTGCGTCGGCACCCACTTCAATCCCATCAAGTGTCAGCTGATAGGAACGACGTGTTTCATCAATCACAACCTCACGGCGCAGCGCTCCTTCCGGCAGAGCAGACCGGTCAACCACAACGAGCGCCGGTGCTCCCTCAAAAGACACAGAAACGATCAAGAGATCAGCCGTGTCGGCATTCTCCACGAATGTCTTACGCCCAGAAAGTTTGAGTCTATCGTCTGCCTGCTCTGCAACGCATTCCACGTGGGCGAGATCCCAGTCGGCATGAGGCTCACTCAGGGCAAGCGTCGCTTTCGTCCCAGCACACAGATCGGCCAAATATTTCTGTTTCTGGTCGTCACTGCCGCCCAAGAGAATTGCCTGGGCCGCAAGGGTCGTGCTCACGAAGGGTCCCGCCATCATGGCCCGCCCCATCTGCTCGACAACCGGCACAACCTCCGCCATGCCGAGTCCAATGCCGCCAAACTCTTCGGGAACGGCTATCGCAAGCCAACCAAGCTCCGCCATCTCTGTCCAAATGGCTTCGTCATAACCGCATTCATCTTCCAGTAAGGCGCGGACCTTTTCGATGGGCGATTTGTCCCGACAGAAGGTCGTGGCCACTTCAAGCAGCTGTGCTTGCTCTTCGCTAAATCCGATGGTTGCTTTTTTTGACATGTCTTGTTCCTTCAACCGGATCAGCTTTTGGGCAGGCCGAGCACATGCTCGCCGATAATGTTGCGCTGGATTTGTGACGTGCCGCCGCCAATTGTCGCCGAGAACGAGTTCAGGTAGGCGCGCTGCCAGAGGCCGGCATCATAGGCGTCCGGCTCCCCCACATAATAGGCGCCGCGCTGTCCCTGCAGAGTGATGGCGAATTCATTCAACCGACGCATAAACTCCGTCGCCATCAGTTTGCTTGAGAGTGCAAGAGAAGCCGGTTTGTCCTGAACCAGCGGTTGGATATGCCCTCGCTTGGAATTGAGTTGTAGCGACCGGGCCTCAATCATCAACTGGATAAGCTGATCCTTGATGACCGGGTCTTCCAAGGCCGGTTTGCCACCGCGTGTTGCCTTTCGCGCCAGCTCAACAATTTCGAACGGGTCGGAGGCCCGCATCACATAACCGCCAGGCTGGCCACCTTTAACGCCGCGCTCATATTCCAGCGTACGCATGGCCACAAGCCAGCCTTCCCCCTCTTTGCCCATAAGGCTGTCACCGGGAATGCGTGCGTCGGTGAAGAAGGTTTGCGTAAAACCATATTCGCCCGTGAGCTTGCGGATCGGCACTGTCTCAATGCCGTCCACCTGCATGGGCGAGAGGAAAAAGCTCAAGCCCGCATATTTGTTTGGTGCATCCGGATTGGTGCGTGCCAGCAGGATCATGTATTTGGCGTAATTGCCCTGGGTGGTCCAGATTTTGGACCCATTCAACACCCAATCGTCGCCATCCCGTACGGCCTTTGTTTGGGCATTGCCGAGATCGGATCCGTTTTCCGGCTCAGAGAAGCCCTGACACCAGATGTCTTCCGCGGACAAGATGCCTTTGATGTAGCGCTTGCGCTCTTCTTCTGTGCCCATATCCAGGATGAGCGGTCCGGCCCAATTGAGGCCAATCGCATTCAGCATGATCGGCCCATTGGCTTTCGCCATCTCTTCGGTCGCAATGGTCTGGAACTTCTGATCCAGTCCGCCGCCGCCATATTCTTTTGGCCAGGCAGCGCCCAGATAGCCAGCCTCATAGACCTTGTTCTGCCAGTCGCGAAGGAAGTTGAACTGCTGATCTGTCCCCACCTCCATGAAAGTGAGCGGGAGCATGAAGCCGGGATCGGCGTTTGTATTCTCGGCAAACCAGGCGGCCGCCTCGCTGCGATAGTCGCTCAGTTCTTTTTCGCTGATCGTGCTCATGGGGAGTCCTTATTGATCTAAAGCTCAATTGCCCGTTTGAACGCGGGGCGCTCGGTCAGACGTGCATAATATTTTTCGGTGTTCGGCTTGAAGCCTTCGCGGAAGCCCAGCGTGTCTGCCAGATAGAGGGCGTAGCCTACGCAAATGTCAGCAATGGTGAACCGGTCGGCACACAAGTATTCGCGCTCTGCAGTTGCCAGCTCCACGGACTTTAATCGTGAGAAGAACCATTGCGCATAGTCGTCTGCCGCCTGCTTGATGCGGCGTTCTTCGGGTTCCAGCTGCGTGTAACGCAACACAATCGTCTGTGGGAAGGTGAGCGTGGCATCACTGCGGTGCAGCCAGTTGAGATAGGTGCCATAGTCTTTGTCGCCAGGCTTGAGGCCCAAGTCAGTCGGCCCATGCACATCCACCAGGTATTGGGATATGCCTGCGGATTCTGTCATCTCAACGTCCCCATCCACGAAATAGGGAACGGTTCCGATTGGGTTGAGGTCTGTGTAGCCCTCCCGCAGGAACCGAGGCGGGAACTTCATCGACTCCAGCTCATAGTCGAGGCCCATTTCCTCCATTGTCCAGAGCGGACGGACAGATCGCGCGCCTTTGCAATGGTAGAGTTTCATGTAACCACCTCCGACTTTCCTATCGTCGCCCCTCGCGACGCGGGCGGAGTTCATCACAAGAGATTGGACAATTCAAACACCCTGCTAAAGACCCAAGCTTCCGTAGCGGCATCGTTTCACCCGCCTGTTTGCTTCGCCAGAAAACTGCCGTCTGGAGGGTTATGCGACTACTCGAATCGCGCATTTTTGACTTACGCGCTGGCCTCAATCCCTAAAAGTCGCCCTTTTCGGTCATTTTTGACCTCTTGCTTCTTCCCCCCGGATTCATGCTATGGTCGGCCAAACTGATAATTTGTCATTTTATAGGAATGCGCACGAATGGAACATATTGATGTTGTAGTGGTCGGTGCTGGAATTTCCGGAATTGGCGCGGGCTATCACCTGCAAAAGGATTGCCCGAACAAGGATTATGTCATTCTCGAAGGCCGCCACACGATGGGCGGCACCTGGGATCTGTTTAAATATCCCGGTATCCGCTCAGACTCCGACATGTATACGCTGGGCTATTCCTTTAAACCCTGGCGTGACGCAGAAGCGATTGCGGATGGTCCGTCCATTCTGAAATATCTGCACGAGACGGCAGAAGAAAACGGCATCGATAAAAAGATCCGCTACAACCACATGGTGAAGAATGCTGCCTGGTCCACCGCGGATGCGCGATGGACACTGGATGTTGAACGCGACGGCGAAATGATCCAGATGAGCTGCAACTTCCTTTTCATGTGCAGTGGCTATTACAGCTACAAGGAAGGCTATACGCCGGACTTCCCTGGAGTTGATGATTTTAAGGGTCGTTTTGTTCACCCGCAAAAGTGGACGGATGACATTGTCTATAAAGACAAAAACGTGGTGGTGATCGGGTCGGGGGCGACTGCCGTAACACTCATCCCGGAAATGGCAGGCGAAGCAAAACATGTGACCATGCTTCAACGCTCGCCAACCTATATGGCGGCACGACCTTCACAGGATGCGATTGCAAACTTCCTGCGCCGTAACCTGCCAGCAAAGCTTGCCTATGGTCTAACCCGCTGGAAGAACGTGTTGCTCGGCATGTACTTCTTCAATCTCTGCAAAAGAGCACCGGGGAAGGTCAAACAGCTGCTACTGAACCAGGTTCGTGAAGCGCTTGGGCCCGACTATGATGTGGAGAAGCACTTCACACCAAAGTACAACCCCTGGGACCAACGTCTTTGCCTCGTGCCAAATGGCGACATGTTTGACGCCATTAATGCCGGCACAGCATCTGTTGTCACAGACACGATTGAGACCTTCACCGAGACCGGCATCAAGCTTTCGTCCGGCGAAGAGCTGGAAGCAGACCTTGTTGTCTCCGCAACGGGGCTTAAGCTCGAAGTGCTCGGCGGCATGACGGTGAGCGTTGACGGGAAGCCCGTGAACTTTGCCGACACGATCAGCTATAAAGGCATCATGTATTCCAACGTGCCAAACTTGGCCTCGTCGTTTGGCTACACGAATGCGTCCTGGACGCTGAAGTGCGACCTCACTTGTGGCTATGTTGCCCGCCTCATCAACCATATGGACAAGACAGGTACGCAGCAATGTATGCCGGTCCTTGCAGATGACAGCATGGAAGAAGAACCGTGGCTGAACCTGTCTTCCGGCTATATCCAGCGCGCGCAGGATATTCTGCCTAAACAGGGAGCCAATGCACCGTGGAAGCAACATCAGAACTATGCGCTTGATATTGTGACGCTTGGATATGGCAAGGTGGAAGACGGCACGATGACCTTTAGCCGGGCGACAGGTGCTCCCGCAAAGCAGGAAACTGCCAAAGAAGCGGCCTAGGTCCGAACAGGTCTCTTCCTAAAAGATGACAGATAAGGCTGTTCCTTCGGGAGCAGCCTTTTTTGTTGGCCGTCAGCCGACGGATCAGTCACCACGCTGCTGTTTGCACGAGATCGCGAGAAAATGTGATCAAGGGCCCCCATTGACGTGATTACACACGCCCCCCGATCCGTGTAGCCTGTTGGTTCTAGTTTTGTGGGGCGCCACCGCCTCACGGACTTCCTGGGGGGAATATGGCATCAGTGCTCTTGATCGCCGCCGTTTTTACGATGGCCTACACGATGATCGCCAAACGGTTGACGTCCACCGTCATCACCGCGCCGATGGTTTTTCTGAGCTTCGGCTTTCTCCTATCCCAATCCGGCATGATGCTGCATGGCGATGCGGAAGAGACCCTTCACCTGGTTGCGGAAATTGCGCTAGTTGTTCTTCTCTTTCTCGATGCCTCTCAAATTGATTTGGACGCGTTGAAAGAACGGCATGTCTGGCCGCAGCGCATGTTGCTCATCGGCCTGCCGCTCACCATAGCACTGGGCACACTCGCGGCGGCGCCGTTTTTACCGGGTTGGCCGCTGGTGGCACTGGTACTCGTTGCCGCCATTCTCGCCCCAACCGATGCGGCGCTTGGTCAAGCGGTTGTCACCAATCCGGATGTGCCTGAGCGCCCTCGCCGTGCGCTCACCGTTGAAAGCGGATTGAATGACGGCATTGCTTTGCCGGCTATTCTGCTCTTTGCGAGCCTGACGGCAGAAGCCATGGATCAGAACGGTGTTGATTGGGCTCTCTTTGGCGCCAAGCAGCTGATCCTTGGTCCACTTGTCGGAATTGCCATGGGGTATCTGGGAGGGCGGATCCTGATCTGGTCTAAATCCCGCGACTTCACGTCCGATACATATGAAGGCGTCGGTGCTATCGCTCTTGCGGGCGCAGCCTACCTCGCCGCAACCCTGGTTGATGGGAATGGCTTCATCTCCGCCTTTGTTGCCGGGCTCTGCTTTGGCAATGTGGTGAAAGGGCGCTGCAAATTCATTTACGAATTTACGGAAAGCGAAGGTCAACTTCTGACCTGGGCTGCTTTCTTTCTTCTCGGTGCTGCGCTTGTGCCTGAAGCGATCCACCACCTTACCTGGTCAACCCTCGCCCTTATTCTCATCAGTCTGTTTATCGTACGGCCTCTGGCCATCTGGCTCTCGCTCATCGGCACTGATGCCTCGCCCACCACACGGCTTTTCTTTGGCTGGTTCGGCCCGCGTGGCCTCGCCACAGCTCTTTTCGCGCTTCTGATCGTTCAACAAATCGACATGGAAATCGGAGAGCCAATTCTCTACATCGCGATTAACGCTGTGTGGATCAGCGCTTTTCTGCACGGCCTCTCCGCCTTACCGGCTGCGCGTTGGTACGGCGCGCATGTTGGATCAAAGGGCAAATGCCCGGAGGCTGAACCCATTTCGCATTCAGCAAAGCCGCTCATAACCGACGACGCCTAACTCACCAACAGGACCTGTGATGAAAAAAGTAGTAATCGCCAAACTCAATGACCTGAAAGACCGGGAACCCCACTATGCATTGGTCGGCACAGTCGATCTCGTGATTGTTCGGTTCGACAAGGAAGTTTCAGTGTTCTATGGGCGGTGCCTCCATCGTGGCGCGCTCATGTCCGATGGGTTTGTCGATGACAATGACAATCTCATTTGCGGCGTTCACAACTGGGACTATCGGCTCGACACCGGCGTGTCTGAGTACAACAATTCTGAAGCGCTTGAGAAATTCACCTCTTGGGTGAAGAGCGGCAAAGTCTATGTCGACGAAGATGAGATCCTCGCCTGGGCGGAGAAAAACCCGCAGCCATTCGACCGGGACAGCTATCTCGGTCTCTATGCCGACACCAGTCACGGCACTGAAGAAGAACCGTATAACGGACTCATTCAACAATATGCAAAAGACGGCCTATCAAAGACCGGCCATCATGGCGTTGTCGATGCGATGGGTGTGCCCCGGGTTGAGCTTCCCGACTGGGATGACATTCAGCTGCTTACAGCACAGCTTCACAAGCCCCCATTGCTCGATGACGACGAAGTTGGCACAGAGGTTGTCATCGGGCCGAACGCCCAAAAGCCGCTGACGCTCGACATCCCTCTCATGGTGTCTGACATGAGTTTTGGTGCTCTTTCTGAGCCCGCCAAGGTGGCGCTCGCTCGGGGTGCAGATCTTGCGGGGACTGGGATCTGTTCCGGCGAGGGTGGCATGCTACCTGAAGAACAGCAGGCCAATTCACGTTACTTTTATGAATTGGCGTCGGCCCGTTTCGGCTTTGACTGGGACAAACTCAACAAAGTCCAAGCGTTTCATTTCAAAGGCGGACAAGGTGCCAAAACAGGTACAGGCGGCCATCTGCCCGGCAATAAGGTGAAAGGCAAGATTGCGGAGGTGCGCGGTCTCAATGAAGGCGAGTCTGCGATTTCACCGCCGCGTTTCCCAGACTGGACAGAGGTCTCCCAAATCAAAGAGTTTGCCGATGAGGTGCGCTCGCGTACCGGCGGCATTCCAATCGGCTACAAACTTTCGGCACAGCATATTGAAAAGGACATCGATGCGGCGCTTGAGGTTGGGGTCGACTATGTCATCCTTGATGGTCGCGGGGGCGGCACCGGTGCAGCCCCCATCATTTTCCGGGATAATATTTCCGTCCCGACCATCCCAGCCCTTGCACGCGCCCGGCATCATCTTGATCAGGCTGGGCGTAAGGATGTGACACTCGTGATCACAGGTGGACTTCGCAAACCAGCAGATTTTGTGAAAGCCCTGGCGCTGGGTGCAGACGCGATCGCTGTGTCCAACGCCGCCATGCAAGCCATTGGATGCATCGCCATGCGTGCCTGCCATACAAACAATTGCCCTGTAGGCATTGCGACACAGAAGCCGCACCTGGTAAATCGCCTCGTCATCGAGAAATCAGCGCGCCAGCTCAAAAATTTCTTTGATGCGTCAACTGAATTGATGAAGGTGATGGCACGGGCTTGCGGGCACTCGCATCTGTCTCATTTTTCGCAAGACGATCTAACAACCTGGAAGCACGAAATGGCGGACCTTGCAGGCGTCGCCTATGGCGGCGTTAGGTAGATCATGACGGGACACCAACACATCAAAGCCGTTTCACCGGGGGAGCTCGGACCAGCGCGGGCACTCGCCCATGCGACCTCGCAACTCCTGACCAAAGCAGCTCGGGCCAACCTGGACGTAGCTCCCGATGACAGCCATTCGAATTTAGGCTGGGACAGTGCGGCACAAAGATTTGCGTCCCAAGCACTGCCCGGAGCCAATGGTGAGGTTTACGTCGGCCTGTCGCTTGTCCCATTTGATCTGATGCTTATCGACAGCGCGACCGGCACATCCACATACCCGCTCACCGGACACACTTTGGCGGAGGCTCTGACCTGGCTTGATGACGCCCTTGAAAGCGTTGCCCTGAAGCCTGCGTCAGCTGTGGCACTTCCGTACGAGTTGCCGGCTGACGTTTCGGAAGTCTCAAAGATACCTGATGCTCTTCCTCTAGGACTTGAACCGCTCGCTGACTGGTTCGATATGGCTGACAGAGCGTTCAGAGAACTCGCAGCCGACCAATCTGAGCAGAACCCTGGCCCCAGCCCTGTGCGCTGTTGGCCGCATCATTTCGACATTGCAACATATGTGAGCCTGGAAGCCGGCGACCCGGAAACCGCCAAGGGCATTGGCGTCGGCATGTCGCCGGGGGATGAGACCTACGCCCAACCCTATTTCTACGTCAATCCATGGCCGCACTTAGATCTTGCGGGTCTACCTAACGCGCCTCACCCCGGGCATTGGCATACGCAAGGATTTGTGGGTGCGATTGCAACCGGCGATGATGTGCTGAGCACAGACGATACAGAAAAGGCGCTTTCCAGTTTCCTGAAAAACGCCTTTGCGATTGGCCACACGCTGTTGATGAAGTAGCGGCCTAATAAAGCCTGCACATCAGAATTTGAGCGAGCCTGATTTAATGCGATCAAAGTCGGCACGAACCATCATTTCCGTCAGCTCTTCGAGTTGAACCGTCGGTTCCCAACCCAGCTTCTTTTTGGCCTTGGATGCATCCCCGAGGAGAAGCTCGACCTCTGCAGGGCGGAAGAATTGCGGATCAACTCGAACAATCACTTTGCCTGACTTCTTGTCCGTCGCTGTCGTTTGTTCACCCTCTCCGTCCCACTCAAGGTCGAGACCGAGCGCCTTCGCTGATGCGGTGATAAAGTCACGGACCTTCGTTGTCCGCCCTGTCGCCAGGACGTAGTCGTCCGCTTCGTCCTGCTGGAGCATGCGCCACATGCCTTCCACATAGTCCCCGGCAAATCCCCAGTCGCGTTCAGCCTCGACATTGCCGACACTGAGCACATCCTGCTCCCCCTGCACGATACGCGCTAGCGCGAGAGTTACCTTTCGGGTCACAAATTCCGCGCCGCGCAAGGGCGACTCGTGGTTGAACAGGATGCCCGACGTCGCGAACATGTCGTAGCTCTCGCGATAATTCACCACGATCCAATGTGCGTAGAGCTTGGCGACGGCATAAGGGCTTCTTGGATGGAAAGGCGTCTCTTCAGTCTGGGGGGTTTCTTTGACCTTGCCAAACATCTCTGACGTTGAGGCCTGGTAGAAGCGGGCTTTACTTCCCATGCTCCGCAGAACTTCGAGCATGCGCAGAACACCCATCCCATCAACATCACCGGTATAGAGAGGCTGGTCGAATGAAGTGCCCACAAAGCTCTGCGCCGCCAGATTGTAAACCTCATCAGGCGCGACCTGGTTCAGGACGCTTGAGATATTTGCGTATTCCAACAGTTCAAAAGGGACAACTTCGACATCGCCCAGAACGTCCAGTTCTTCCAGACGCGCGGTATTCAGACTGGCACCCCGACGCTGTGCCCCATAGACCTTGTAGCCCTTATCCACGAGAAGGCGTGCAAGATACGCCCCGTCCTGTCCCGAAATGCCGGTGATCAATGCCGACTTGCCCATTCTTCTTCCTTCGTGCGATGCCGCTCATGCAGCCAATTGGCCTCTCATAGCAGGGAAATTCTGACCGCAACAGACCTATATCGGCAAAAGAGTGCCGCGGAGCCAGGCAAAGGCCCGGCGCCGACCACCCTCCCGTTAACCAACGTTCAAAAGCTGCGGGTCAGTGCTTGTGGGCGACGCCAGCGCCGGTCGGCACCCGAATGTCATCCACGAGATCCTGAATGTGGGCAGGTGGCGCGCTTGTCACGCGGCTGACCGCGAAAGCCACCAAGAAATTCAATACCATACCGATCGTTCCGATCCCCTCTGGCGAAACACCAAAGAGCCAGTTTTCGGAGCTATTGAGCTCAGGTGACACGAATTTGAAGAAAACAATGTAGGCGAAAGTAAAGATGAGGCCAGTCAGCATGCCAGCAATGACTCCTTCTTTGTTCATTCGCTTCACAAAGATACCAAGCAGGATCGCCGGGAACAAAGATGCGGCTGCCAAACCAAATGCAAACGCCACCACCTGTGCCACAAAGCCCGGCGGGTTGATCCCAAGGTAGCCCGCAACACCAATCGCCACTGCAGCGGCGATACGGGCATAAAGCAGTTCCTGTCGCTCGGTGATTTCTGGCATCAAAGTCTTTTTCAACAGGTCATGCGAAATCGAGGTCGATACGACCAACAATAGACCCGCGGCTGTTGAGAGCGCTGCCGCTAGGCCGCCCGCGGCCACAAGGGCAATCACCCAGCCCGGCAGGCTGGCGATCTCCGGATTGGCCAGAACAAAAATGTCTCTGTCCGCATAGACTTCATTTGCGTTTTCTGTCGGCGCATTGGTCAAACGGCGCTCGCCATTCGCACCGCTCTCTCCATTGTAGGTCGGGCCGCCAGAAAAGGCGGCACCAGGTGCATATTGAATGACGCCGTCTTCGTTTTTGTCGACCCAACCGATGAGGCCAATTTCCTCCCAGTTTTTGAACCAGCCAGGTGCTTCTTCGTAGCTCGTATTGTTGATGGTCTCTACGAAGTTAAGCCGCGCGAAGGCAGCCACTGCCGGTGCCGTGGTATAGAGAAGCGCAATGAAGATGAGCGCATAGCCCGCTGAAAGCCGCGCATCAGACACCTTTGGCACCGTGAAGAAACGCACAATCACATGGGGCAGACCTGCTGTTCCCACCATGAGCGCCATGGTGATGGCAAACACATCTATGGTTGCCTTTGATCCTTCCGTATAGGGACTAAATCCGAGGTCCAGAAGTGTTTTGTCTAGCTTGGCGAGAACTGAGAGCCCTGACCCATCAGCCACGGTGGCTCCAAGCCCTAGTTGCGGCACCGGATTTCCGGTGATCAGGATTGAGATGAAGATTGCCGGAACCATATAGGCGAAAATCAGCACGCAATATTGGGCGACCTGCGTATAGGTTATGCCCTTCATGCCACCAAGCACGGCATAAACGAAGACGACCCCCATGCCGACGATCACGCCCATCGTGATGTCGATTTCAAGGAAACGCGAAAACACAATACCAACGCCACGCATCTGTCCCGCGACATAGGTAAAGGAGATGAAGATCAGGCAGATGACCGCGACGATCCGTGCAGCCTTGGAATAGTAACGTTCCCCGATAAAGTCCGGCACCGTGAACTGCCCGAATTTCCGGAGGTAGGGGGCGAGCAAAAGGGCGAGCAGTACGTAGCCCCCGGTCCAGCCCAGGAGGTAGACCGACCCGTCATATCCAAGAAAGGCGATGATACCCGCCATGGAGATGAAGGAGGCAGCGCTCATCCAATCCGCTGCCGTCGCCATGCCATTTGCAATCGGGTGGACCCCGCCGCCAGCGACATAAAACTCTTTGGTGGAGCCGGCTCGCGACCAAATGGCGATGCCGATATAGAGCGCAAAAGACACGCCGACGAACAGATAGGTCAACATTGCTGTACTCATGGTCACCTCCTAATCGTCGTCGACGCCAAAGCGCCGCTCAATGCGTTTCATCTGAACGACGTAGACAAAAATGAGCGCCACAAAAACATAAATAGCGCCTTGCTGCGCCCACCAGAATCCGAGCTTAAATCCGAAGAGGGGAATTTCGTTCAGCACATCGACGAATAGAATGGCGAAGCCAAATGAGACAATAAACCAGATCACAAGAAGCCCAGCCAATAGCCGGAGGTTGGCGCGCCAATAGGCCCGAACCACATCTTCTCTGAGCGTTTCTTCATCATGGTGGCCGTGGCTTGGGAGGTTGCCCCCCTCATGATGATAGATGTTCCCCTGGGCGTCCTTATTTGACGCCCCGTTTTTCTGCTCGTCCACGAAAAACCCTCCCCCGCGATTCGATCCACGGAGGAGGGTAAACCGGATAGACCCTAAACTCATATAGGTCTTTCGTGAGACGGCGACCCGGCCGCCTTACTTGTAAACGAAGATTGGATCGTCCAGATCAATCTTCGGCAGCTCGTCTTTCTCCGCCCAATAGTCCTGTGTGTGCTGCCAATCAGGCTTATTGCCCCGCTTTGGCAGCAGATGCATTGATCTCATAAGATATCCTGGATTGAAGTTTTCCGGGTCCATCCAAGGCAGCAACTCCATATCCTCATCTTCTTCGCGCAAGGCTGGCGTGACGCTTTTGACGCCCTTTGCCTTCATATGGTTGAGGAGCCGTGCCACGAAGTCGCCCAATAGGTCCACCCGCAGCGTCCAGCTTGCGCGGAAATAGCCGAAGACCCAAACAAGATTGGGAACACCGGTGAACATCATGCCGCGATAGGTGACGGTGTCGGCGAAATCGAGCGGCTTGTCATCGATGCTGAAGTCAATGTCTCCCAACACGGAAAGATTGAAGCCCGTCGCCGTGACGATGATGTCTGCCTCCAGCTCTTTGCCAGATTTCAGCAGAATGCCTTTCTTCGTGAACCGGTCGATCTCGTCTGTGACGATCGAGGCCTTCCCTGATTTCACGCCCTCGAAAATGTCCCCGTCGGGCACAAAGGCGATCCGCTGACGCCACGGCAGGTATTTGGGTGTGAAATGGGTGTCCATGTCGAAATCAGGTCCGAGATATTCCCGCACACCTGCCAACAGTTCCTCTTTCACCACTTCAGGTTCTTCGAAAGCCCGTCTGGTAAAATCAGCCTGTTGATACAGAATTGCTTTGCGCGTGATCTCGTGGATCCAGCTTTCATCAATGTCGAGGACACGCAGCTGATCTGCCAACTCATTCTCGTTCCGGCCAGGAATGAAATAGGTGGGTGAACGCTGCAGCAAGGTTACGTGATTGCAATCGCCCGCAATTGCCGGAACGAGGGTTGCTGCTGTTGCGCCAGAGCCAATGACGAGGACATTCTTACCCTTATAGTCCAAGTCTTCAGGCCAGGTTTGTGGGTGAACAATCTCTCCCTCGAAATCGTCCATTCCTTCCCAGTCTGGGGTGTAGCCTTCTGAATGACGGTAGTAGCCTTGACACATCCAGAGGAAATTGGCGGTGAAATGGACTTTCTCACCCGTGTCTGATCGCACGCCTTCCAGGCGGTAAAGCTGCTCTTCTGAAGACCAGTTTGCCGACGTTATTTTGTGGCCATAACGGATATGGTCATTGAGGCTATTTTCCTCGATCACCTCGCCCATGTAAGTCAGAATTTCTTCCGCACTGGCGATCGGCGCACCGGTCCATGGCTTGAACCTGTACCCAAATGTATAGAGATCGCTATCCGAACGAATGCCGGGATAGCGGTGCATATGCCAAGTGCCGCCGAAGCTCTCCAGGCTTTCCAGAACAACGAAACTCTTGTCAGGGCACTGTTCCTTCAAATGGTAGGCCGCGCCCACGCCAGAAATCCCTGCGCCAACGATCAGGACGTCGAAATGCTCTGTTTTCTGCTCCGCCGGTTTCGCCAGCGTCTGTGTGTCCGCCATTCTGATGTTTCCTCTTTTTGGTTATTTGTGTTGGCGGCGATACTAAACTGACAAAACGTCAGAAAACATGAGGTATGTCAAAAACCACCCCTTTCATGCGCCTGACGCCACTTCGTGGTGGGGGAAAGGCCACTCTTCGACCATGCGGGCGCACAAAAAATAGGTATATTTTCCTCAGAATGAGCAATAGCGAGGTTGATCGTGCTTGAACAAGCAATTGTCATCAGAAGCGAGGGCCTCGTGAACGCAGATGCCGACACTCCGTGCTAAAAACCGGCAGGAGAACCCCCATTTATTCAGTAACCCGGACACTCTCGGAGACCCTATGGCTTCGACAATTGAAAAACATGTTGGCTCAAGGCTTCGCTTCGCCCGAAGTGCCAAGGGCTATTCAACCCACGAGCTGGCCTCGCTGCTGTCGGTCACTGAGCCGCATATAGAAGAGATGGAGGCTGGCGAGGCTAGTCTCAGTCTCCGGATTGTCGCGGAGGCAGCAAGTGCACTTGAGGTTCCCCCCAGTTTCTTTCTAGAAGGGTTTGATGCCGACATTATGGACAATACGGATACCGCGCGGCACCGGTCCGAAATTTCTGCAATTGCCGCTCGGATCGGCGAGCGACGCGTTCCCCTTCTCCTAAAACTATCTCAAGCTTTAGAAGAATCTCCTGGGCTTTGATCGCGGTTGCGGCTGCCTTACTTCCTCCACAAATCCTCGCGATACCGGGCAGCTCATGTCTCAAAAAATAAGAAATATCGCGGTTGTCCTGGCCGTCGCACTGGCCACCGCCCTCAGCATTCCTTTTGCCCAGAGAGTGTTTGCGGACAGTGCTGACATTGTCGGCACCCCCTTGCCGCGCCCAATGGCGCCTTTCACGCACGAAAGCCTCGTCCAACATGCAAAATACCTGGCGGAACGCGCCTATGAGCCAGTCACTCCGACAAGCGAGCGCTGGGCGGCGCTGTCTTTTGATCAACACAGAGCCATACGGTTCAAGTCTGACCTTTCCCTGCCCCTTTCCCCCAATGATGGCGTGACAGCCCAATTGTTACCGCCGGGACGGGCTCTCAATAATCCAGTCCGTATCAATCTGATTGAAGATGGGAAGGTGGTGCCTGTCCCGTTTGACCCTGCTTTCTTCTCTCTTGGAGATGCCGCTCCTGACAATCTCGCCGAGGTTGGGGGGGACTATTCCGGATTTCGTCTTCACAGCACGCTCAACTCACCCGACACGCTTGACGAATTTCTTGTGTTTCAGGGCGCGTCCTATTTCCGAGCCATTGCCAAAGGCCATGTGTACGGCCTCTCCGCGCGAGGGCTCGCCATTGATATTGGCGAAGAGAGCGGCGAGGAGTTTCCGGTCTTTACCGACTTCTGGCTCCAACGAAACGCAGAGGTTGGTCAACCGGTCACGCTTTACGCCCTCATGGATTCACCAGGCATCACTGGCATTTATACGTTCAAGGTCATGCCTGGCATGACAACCGACATGGACGTCTCGGCGGTTTTGTTCCCCCGTCGCGATCTCAGTAATTTTGGGTTGGCACCGCTTACAAGCATGTTTCTGTTTGACGAGACGAACCGGCATCGTTTCAACGACTTTCGCTCCGGTGCCCATGATTCAGACGGCCTGGCTATAAATAATGGTGCGGGGGAATGGCTATGGCGGCCGCTCGCCAATCCTCTGGGTGTCCAGGAAAGTGCCTTTGTTGACCGCAACCCAAGAGCGTTTGGGCTCATTCAGCGTTCCCGTGATTTTGAAGACTTTGGCGATTTGTCTCTCGATTATAATGACCGCCCCTCAGCCTGGGTGACGCCGCATGGCGATTGGGGGAAAGGGTCGGTAACGTTGGTGGAACTGCCCACAGAGACGGAGACGTTTGACAATATCGTTGCTTACTGGCGTCCTGCCGCCCCCTTCCTCAAAGGCGAGCGGTATGAGTTTTCCTACACGCTCTCCTGGCGAGACCGTGCTCCCATCACAAATGGTCTCCTGAAAGTGATCAATACCCGTATTGGCGCGCGTCCCGAAGGCGGTAAACTCATCGCCATTGACTTTGCGCGTCCAGCCCCCGTGGAAGGCTCAGTGAAAGATCTAAACATTGATACGTTTGTCCCCCAGGTTTTCACAAGCAAAGGGATCGTTCAATTTCCGGTTCTTGAATCCAATCCGCATACTGGAGGGGTTCGATTGACCTTCCAATTTGATCCGCAAGAAGAGAGTTCGTCGGAGTTTCGTATTGTCCTGCGCGAAGACGGCAAACAGGTGAGTGAGAAGTGGTTGTACCGATGGACGCGACAGTGACATCAACGATAGGACATCTTCCGGCAGAGGCGCCGCTGGAAATGCCAGAGCAACGCTTTGACACGCCGTTTACCGATCTGGAAGTACCACCGTCTGCACCTCCAGCCGATAACAGTCCCTCTCTCTCCACGCGCCGCTTCTGTGTATTTTTCATCTCGGCGCTCACAACCCTGTGGCTGCTCTACGAGACCTTGGCGGCGTTCTCCGTCGGTGGGATTACACCCTCTGAAATCGGTATTGCCTGCCTCTTTGCAGCAAATTTTTTCTGGATCGCGCTCTCCGGCGTGAATGTGGTTCTAGGGTTTATGACGCGCAAGCGAGATGCCCGCCCATTGGCTCACCCTGTCGACCCGATGAAAGTCGCGCTTCTGGTTCCTGCCTACAACGAAGACCCAGGCCGAATATTTGCAAATGCGACCGCCATGTTGAAAAGCGTCTGCGAGACCAACAGCCGGCATGAGTTTTCGTTCTTTGTCCTCAGCGATACGCAAGACAGCGCCGCTGCGGCCGACGAATTCGCGATGTTTAAGAGAGCAAAGCAGCTCATGCCGGATGCGCCTCTTTTCTATCGACGTCGTAATGGCAATGTAGGACGCAAAGCCGGAAACATAGAAGAGTGGGTGCGCCGCTGGGGCGGCGCCTTTGACGCCATGCTTGTGTTGGATGCTGACAGCGTCATGGAGGGCGACACCATCCATCGCTTGACGGACGAAATGTCAGCGGACCCAAGCGCAGGTCTCATTCAAACGGTGCCGCGCCTTATCAAGACAAACACTCTCTTTGGTCGGCTGCAACAGTTTGCCACCGCTGCCTATGGACAGACCCTTGCTAGAGGGTTTGCGTCCTGGTTTGCAGGCGAAAGCAATTACTGGGGACACAATGCGATCATTCGTACGCGTGCTTTTGCCGCGTCGGCTGGCCTTCCCGACCTGAAGGGCAATGGCCCCTTTGGCGGCGTTGTTATGAGCCATGACTTTGTTGAAGCCGCATTGCTGCGCAGAGCGGGTTGGAAAGTTCGTCTCCTGACCGAGCTCGGTGGGAGCTACGAAGAAACACCTCCAACGCTCATAGATCACGTGGTGCGTGATCAAAGGTGGTGTCAAGGCAATCTGCAACATGTCGGTGTTGTCGGTGCTTCTGGCCTGCATCCAATAAGTCGCTTTCATTTGCTCCACGGCATCATGGCCTATATGGCGGCGCCCATGTGGCTGCTGTTCATTTGTCTGGGTCTGTTCACAACCGTTGACCCTATGGCCTCCATCTTTGCCGTGGATCATTGGCAGAGCGCAAGCCGCAGCCTGACCCTCAACTCAGATATGACGCCTATGCAGTTGATCTTTGCGGTGACCATTGGCGTTCTTTTCCTCCCGAAAGCCTTGGGATTTTTGAGCCGGGTCGTCCGTCGAGGTGGCAGTGGTGCCTGGGGTGGCCGTCTGCGGATGACGGTTTCTTTCTTGCTCGAAGTGCTGCTGTCGGCAGCCGTTGCGCCAGTGCTGATGGTCCAACAGACGCTCGCCGTCTTGCGAACGCTTGCAGGGCATGAACAGGGTTGGAACGCCCAGCGTCGCTCTGCGACACGCGATGATTTCAGCGATCTGCTCCGGATCCATGCGGTTGAGACTATTTTAGGGCTTGGTCTGCTTTATGGGATTGCCGCTGGCGTGATTACACTTTGGCTCATTCCTGTGGTCACAGGACTTGTCCTCGCCGCACCGCTTTCGAGCGTGCTCTCGCACCGACCAACCGCTCTCTTTGATAGACTGGGCCTGCTGATCGCCCCAGAGCAGAACGAGATACCGGCGATCGTCTCGCTCGCAGAGCAGCAGCACCGCCAGCTCGCGCCCTCAGACATAGCCGTGGTGCCGGAGAGTGAAGACGCATCGGTACCCACCGAACCTCACACGGTTCCTGCTGCGGTCTGACCCTGTTCGCTGTTGCTTAGGCAGTCTTCGGCGCCAGTTTCCAAGGCTGGCCCTTGAACCATCCGACAGAATAGGCGACCCCGATCAGCAGCACGAAACCGCCAAGGTTTACGAGCGCCGCAGAGCCAAAGTTTCGGCCCATCTGATCGAGAAGGAAGCCGCCAAAGCGTGCGGCAACCAAGCTCACCAGGAAGACTGCCAGCGATTGCTGGCCCACCTTCTGGACGATCATGACAAATCCGTTCCAGACAGCGACACCCTGAAGACGTCGCCCGCCCTCGCCAGCGGCGACCCATGCCAGATAGGCAAGGGACAGAAAATGCACATAACGGAAAAAGCCGAAACGAGTCTTGTTGATGAGGAAGGAGATTTCGCCTCTCCATTCCGCGAAGAATGGAAGAGCATTGTAGGCTCGGTACCAAGCAAAGGGGATTGTTAGCACGACAAATAGAGCCGCGAGCATGATCAAGGTCTTGTTTACGGGCGGAGCAGGCAACCATCGTAGGCCAAATGCAAAACCGGTAAAGAAAACCAGCTGCCAGGCAAAGGGGTTGAAAAACCAGGTGCGATCTGACCAGGGCTCAGCGGGCAGGTTTAGAAGATGGAAATTTGCGGCAAGCCAGAGACCGGCGACCAACAATCCGGCCAAAGCCGGGTGACGCATGCCCAACGCCATTACCAGAGGAACAAGAGCAAGAATGCCAAGATACATGGGCAGGATGTCAAAAAGGTTCGGCACATAGGTGAGCGTCATATATCCCACAAGATTTTCCGCTGGCCGCGCGAAGAAGTGCTGCAGGTTGAGTTTTCGAACATAGAGACCGTCAAATCCGCCCAAGTGGTCGATGGTCACCAACATGGCGGCAATGGTCAGGAAGACAGCGATGTGTGACCAGTAGACCTGCCAGATCCGATGAAGGATGCGGGCGGTACCCATGGACCAGGAATGCTCATTAAAGACCCGCCCGAATGCGATGGCGGAGGCCATGCCGGAACAGAAGACAAAAATTTCTGTCGCATCGGAAAACCCAAAACGCGCGGGTATCCACAATGTCCAGGAATTTCCCGGAACATGCGCAATGAAGATGATGAACATTCCAAGCCCACGGAAAAAGTCGAGACGCGGGTCTCGTGGCCGTTTTTGTATCGCTGTCACGTGAAAATCCCCTATCGAACCACCTTAAGCGATCCTCATACCCCTTTTAGAGAGTCGCTTAACACAAACTTGTCAGGCTGGGTATCCCGACCCTACAACCACAATTGCCTAAGAGTAGTGGCGATTTTTAGGCAAGGAGCGGTGCTGCCACCCCCACAACCGCTGGCTTTTCATCTAGAGACTTCGCAACAGATTTTTGAAGGCGGGCTGTTGAGAAGGCATCTGGCGCTCCCCGGTTCTCCTCTCGGTCGCGCAAGATGCGCATTGCGTCGTTCAATAGGTCTGCTCGCATCGCTGCGTCGATTGTCAGTCTCTCAAAGACATCTCTCTGTGCATGGCTGCCACCCACACTCTGCATTGACGCTCGCGCGGCTGCCAATTGACAGTAGGCCTCGCGATAGTTCCCGCTGTAGTAAGAAAGAATACCTCGCGCTGCGGGGATACCGGAGGTCCCTGCGACGGAACTCATATCACCAGGAGTGCTCCTCGCAGTCCTTGTTAGCGTTTGAATAAGAGTTTCTGCCGCCTCTGTCCGTCCCAACCGGGCGAGGGGCATTATGTAATGCAGGTCTGCGAAAACCACACACCCATCCTGGGTGCGCTTCTCACAAAGGTTTGCAAGCTCTTCCCATCGACGTCCGACCGACACGCCTTCGATCTCCAGGCGAACCAACATTGAGGCTGCATTTGAGATATCGCGATAGTCGTCAGTATGCTCAGCACGGATCTTGTGGTCGTATAGATCCAGCACTTCATCGGTCGCCCCAATGGCGAGCAAAAAGAGTGCGAGGTGCCACCAGACATGAAAACCGAAATTGTTGCAGTGTGCCCAGCTCTCTGTCTGACCGCCTAACCATCCAGCACCCGCCATTGGCTCGCCAGTCATGTCATAGACATGTGCGATTGCATGCAGGCCCCAGGCGTCATCAGGCGCCATCTCAAGACCTTTCCGGCCCTGTGCTTCTGCGAGTGCATAGTCACCGGTCTCTTCTGCTGAAAAGGCATGACATCCCAGGACATAGCCCGTAGCGGGGTGTGCAGTGTCATATGTCGGGAGTACAGCCTCGATAGACCGGCGCATACCCGTTGCGTCGCCCAGTATGAAACGAATGGCGTGTCCCAGCTTGAGGGCCATGGCATCACCTGGCGTCTCAGCCAAGATGTTGTCCATAATGTCAGCTGATTGCCTTGGATGGCCTGCCAGCCACGCTTCAAGCACCTGAAGGTACTGTGCTTCTCTTTTGGTGCAGCCAACGGCGGCCACCGCGTCTTTCGCATTCGTGAGAGCGGCGCGCGCATTTTCAATCAGTTCTTTGCGGCCCAATGTCAGATAGGAGATGCCCTGAAAGGCGTGAGCTAAAGCGAAGCTTGGCGCTTCTTCCAGCACGGCCGCAAGGTGGGTTGGCGTGGCAGAAGAATGTGCAAGGAAAGCACGGGCGGTTTTGTTCCAATGATCAAGCGCAGAAACCTTGTCCAGTGTTACGTCAGATCCGAATGCGTCGGTGTGTGTCATTGGTCACTCTCAGTTAAATGCCGCGTACCCAGTACTAGCCGTAGACCAATCAGAACTTGATTTCTACAGACTTTGGCCGTTGTTCACTTGCATTTGAGAGTGCGCGATGAGTGGCGGGTTTTTAACCATCTGCCGTACACAGATTTGTGATCGGCTTTTTGAAAATGCCTGCTAATTAGGCGGACACCGCCTAAAAAGCGCCATCATATGCGCGCCTGCCAATACGGCAGGCCAACAGCGTGAAGGTATCACGGTTGAGGGCAGCTTTTGTTTCCGCCTCAAGGGTCTCCACATCATCGACCCAGATACCCGCGCCCCCCATTGCCTCTGCCACGGCCGGAAAATCTGTTCCGTCGAAGTCCACCCCAGCATTTGCACGACCCATTGCGCGTTGTTTCATTTCAATCAGGCCGAGGCTTTCGTCAACCATGACGGTGATGATGACGGGGAGCTTCAAATCACGAATGGTGGCAAGCTCGCCCAATATCATTTCAAGCCCCGCATCCCCCAGAACAGTTGCCACTGGTATGTCAGGCGCACAGAGCTTGTAGCCCGCTGCAATCGGGACCGCACAGCCCATCGTGCACAGCGCTGAAGACTGCAAGAGTGTGCGAGGTGTGTGGGTTGTCCACTTTTGGGAGAGCAGGATGCGGTGAGCACCGCTATCGGTTGTCATTACCGTATTGTCCGGCAGCACCTTGCGAAGGGTGTCATACACGTGACCGGGAGAAAAGGTTTCTCCCCGGTTCGTGAAGGCTTCTGCGAGTTCAGTTCGGGCTTGAGCGGCTGCGCCATCCACCCAGGTCTGACGCGGTTTGGCCTTGGAGAAGGTTGAGAGGGCCTCCGCAATCGGCGACAAAAAACTCTCACTTACCCGATGCATGCCGTGGGTCCGGACCACCGGTGTTATCTCGATCACCTGTTTCTCTGGTCCCCAGGGGTCACGCCATCCCACCCGCATCTCAATGGGGTCATATCCAATCAACAAGATCAGATCAGACTGATCAATAAGCGGCATCAAGACTTTGTCCGCTTTAGGTGACAGGCCGGCTCCCCCAATGACGAGCGGATGGGTTTCATCAACCAACCCCTTGCCCTTGTAACTGGTGATAAGGGGAACACCATAGCGCTCACAAAATGCCTGAATGGCGGGGCCCGCTTCTTCATTAACTGCGTCAACGCCAGCGATCGCAAGTGGGCGCACCGCCTGCTCCAGGCTCGCTATGGCATCTTCAAGCCCGACTGCGCCTAGCGACCCGAGGCGGGGTTGCGCTGAAAAGACTCTCTCCACCTCTGGTGTCGCCCCTTCTGCCACTCCAATCGGCACGTCAATATGAACCGGACCCGGCTGTCCCTCTTGAGCGATGAGAAGCGCTTTCTCTACCATCGCCCCGACCGCTCCGGGAGCAGCACAGAAGCTTTCTTTGACAATCGGCCGCAATAGCGCCTGATGATCGAAGACCTGATGGGTATAAGACTCAGCCTCTGCCGCATCGACGCGACCGGTCAGAAAAATGAGGGGCACTTTGTCCTGATGGGCGTTTGCGACAACATTCACCGCATTGGCGACACCGGGTCCCAGTGTCGCAACAAGAATGCCCGGCGCTCCGGTTGCATGCCATGCGCCTTCCGCCATGAAACCAGCTGAGTTTTCGTGCTTTGTCAGCACGAACCTGATACCGGATTGGGTGAGTGCATCTACCAGGGCGAGCACTTCGCCACCTGGAATGCCAAAGGCCGTGTGACAGCCAGCACCACGCAGATGATGCGCTATAATCTCCGCGCCGGTTTTCATATCTTTCTGTCCTCTATCACGCCTGACTCAACAAGCTTGCCCATTTCCTCGTCGGAAAGTTTGAGTTTACTTGTCAGAACATCCCGAGTATCTGCCGCCCGCACTGGCGGCGGACGGTTATATTGAACTGGCGTATCGCTCAAGTTGAGCGGGTTCCCAATGAGCGGAACGGTCCCGGTTCCTGCCGTCGGGTGGGGCATCTCTATCCTCATTGCGCGATGCTGAACCTGTGGATCAGCAAAGACATCTGGAATGGAGTTGATCGGCCCGCAAGGCACACCGGCACCTTCCAGGAGTTCAATCCATTCGGCCGCGGATTTCTGTCGCGTCAGGTCCTGCAATAGGGGGATCAGTACATCGCGGTTGCGCACGCGGTCGGTATTTTTGGCGAAGCGTTCGTCGACGGCCAGGTGTTCAGCATCGGCAGCGACACAGAATTTCGAAAACTGCCCATCATTTCCTACTGCGAGAATGAAAGCTTTGTCCGAAGCTGGAAAGGTTTCATAGGGCACTATTGTTGGATGGCCATTTCCCAAAGGGACCGGTGTTTCCCCTGAGACAAGATAGGAAGCCCCCTGATTGACCAGCCAGGCAATCTGACTATCCAGCAGCGAAATGTCTATGTGCTGACCGGTGCCCGTCTTATGGCGCGATTCCAATGCTGCCAGGATTCCGACCGTCGCATACATGCCGCACATGACATCTGCGATGCCGACACCAACTTTCATCGGCCCCGTGCTTTGAGGGTGATCAATGGGGTCGCCTGTAATGCTCATGATCCCCCCCATGCCCTGAATGAGAAAGTCATATCCTGCGCGCGGCGCATAAGGCCCTGTTTGCCCGAAGCCAGAAATTGAGCAATAGATCAGACGCGGGTTTCGCTGGGAAAGCGATTTGTAATCCAATCCATAGCGCTCAAGGTCGCCCACTTTGAAGTTCTCAACCACTATGTCTGCGCCGTCCGCCAATTGACGAATAAGGTCCCGGCCTTCCGCGCTTGCCAGATTGATCGCCACCGATTGCTTGTTTCGGTTTGAGGAGAGGTAATAGGCGCTCTCTTCAGTGTCATTGCCTTCCGCATCTTTTAGAAAGGGCGGGCCCCACGCGCGGGTATCATCCCCTTTGCCGGGCCGTTCGATCTTGATGACCTCAGCGCCCAAATCGCCTAGCAATTGCGTTGCTGTTGGGCCGGCCAGTATTCGTGACAGGTCAAGCACTGTCAGGCCGCAGAGCGCGCCGCCCTTTCTCTGATTCTGATCGTTCGTGTTCATTCTTGTTTCTCTTTGGTCAGCGCCCAATTCTACCAACCCTTAAGGTCCGATAGGATTCCCCAGCTGCGTTCAATCCAGGCAGCGCGGTAAACATGCCCCCCATCGTGCAGGCACAGCTCCAATATGCCGCTGCCGCAACCAGGCCGACGCTCACATTGAAAGAGACCGGATTCCGTGATCACCGGCTCTTCCGTTTCACATTGACCCTGAGAGTGCCAGATATCAAAACTCTTATAGGTATTTCCCTGACGATATAAGCCCCCAGCGATCGCGCGGCCGATCAGGGGAAAAGTGCCATCTTTTCTGCCATGGTAGTGCATGAGATTGGGCACATCACTTGGGCAGGTTTCAGGAAGAGGGTTCCATAGTGTCCCGGCTGCCGGCGCAAAGCCTGCAAACTCATCTCCCATGAAACACGACAAGCTCCAAACCATGGAAGCGCCTAAGGAAAAACCGGATGCCAGGACTTTGTCTCTGGGGATCTGGAATTGGGCCTCTGCATCATCGAGCACTTCTTCGACATAAGCGAGCTCGTTTCTCGCTCTTGCTGGCGCGCCAGGGAAAGACCAGCCGCCGCGGAGACCGTTTGCGGCTATCAGAGCGATATTCAGACGATCACTCATTGCCCGCAGGCCCGCATTGCGCATAACACCCTCAGACGAACCTTTCCACCCGTGGAAAAAGAGTATCGCCCCCGCAGGAGGCTCTCCCATTAGTTTTGCAGGCAGATAGATACGATAATCGCCTGAGCCCACTGAACAATCAGTGTCGCTTGTTCCGCATGCAACGGCGGGCGGCCCAAGAAAAGTTGCGAATGCACAAACTGTGAGCAGATTGAAAAGAAAAAATCTGGGCACCTGATCCTCAAAAGAGCTCTATCAACCGGGCAAGACGTAGCTGAAATTCCGTTCACGAACACATGACGAATTTGAGAGCAAAACTGATCACAATGTCGCACTTGTGTATTGCACATAGGAAGGAAGACTCAATAGTCTTTGAAGCAATACGAGCTCAATTCGTAGGTCGATGTCTGGGGGGATTATGGAATTTGCGGAGATGGCGCTGGAGGCGCTACGTATGTACGCTCTTGTGGGTGTCGGGGTCGGCGCCCTGTTTCTCCTGATCGGTATCGACCGGATTGATGAAGACGCACGCGGCGCCTATCTGTTCCGACCCTTGCTCATCCCTGCTCTTATCAGCCTTTGGCCCCTGGTGGTTCTCCGCTGGGCCCGCCTTGAACTGAAAAAGGATTAGGGACGGCCCATGAAGCGGAAACACAGAACTGCTCATTTTGCAATCTGGCGCGGTCTGGCTGTCCTCCTACCGCTGCTCTTTGTGATCGCTGGACTTATTTACTTTCAACAAAGTGCTGACCAGGCACCGGTACAGATCTCACCTCCCGCTGCCAATCAGGAGGCCATTCCATGAGCGTCAAATACACACCGGTCCAGTGGAATCCAAACAAGTATGTTTACGATCTCGTGGCTCTTGCAGGCATCGTGCTCTACATCGTTTTGTTCCTAAAATTTGCACCCATGGAGATCGAACGGTCCCAGCAGGTGAACTATCCTATTCTGCGCATGCGCGCCTTTGGCACCTGCGCCTTCATTCTGCTTTCCATCATCCTGTGCATTGGACCGCTTGCACGTCTTGATAAACGTTTCCTTCCGCTGCTCTACAATCGTCGGCACCTTGGCGTGTTGACTTTTGCCGTCGCTTTAACCCATGCCAGCTATGTCATTGATTGGTATTTTGTCTTTTCGCCGACTGACCGGTATGTGGCGCTCCTTACCAGCAATGTCGACTATGGGCAGTTTCTTGGCTTTCCCTTTGAAGCTTTCGGCATTTTCTCCCTGTTCGTGTTGCTTGTCCTTGCGGTCACCAGCCACGATTTCTGGTTGAAGTTCTTCACGCCCCCCTTCTGGAAGGCGCTCCACATGATGATTTATGTGGGTTACGCCTCCCTGGTGGCGCACGTGCTGTTCGGCTACATGCAAGGCGCGACTGATCCCATCTTCCCAATGCTTGTCGTTTTCTTTGCAGCCACCGTCCTGCTGCTGCATCTCGCCGCTGGCAGGCGTGAAACAGACGCTGACCAGAAAACTGCCGCAAAGACGGAGGGAGATTGGGTCCATGTCGCACACGTGGATGACATTGAAGACGAGCATGGCCATGTCGTCCCGCTGCCTGGCGGCGAGCGAATCGCGCTATTTCGATATCATGGCAAACTCTCAGCGACCTCCAATGCCTGTGCCCACCAGAACGGTCCCCTAGGCGAGGGTCGCATTATTGATGGCTGCATCACTTGCCCCTGGCATGGATTTCAATATCGGCCTGAAGATGGCTGTGCACCTGCGCCCTTCACTGAGAAGATCGCCACCTATCGGTTGCAGGTCAAAGACGGCAACATCCTTGTCGACCCTAAAGCCAACCCTCCGGGAACACGTGTTGAACCGGTCTTAATTGGGGAGAGCACCTGATGGCCAAGACGCATAATGACTTTTTTGTAGGTTATATTCGGGGCGTGCCACGGGGCAGTCGCGCGCTCATCCTTTTGGTTACACTTGCGTTTGTTGGGGCGATGGCAGGCGCAGGCTACTTTATCTCGGCAACTCAGCCCGATCCTGGCCCGGGCCGCTTCATCTTTCAACACAAGACCTTCACAGGTATTCTGGAAACATCCCCCTATCCACTCGTTCGTATCGCTCCCAATGACACCTATCCTGATGGTCATACGCTCCTTCTTGCGGGACAGGGAAAAAGAGGCGTTCAGGCGAAAGCAGCAACGCTCGAAGGACAGGTCGTTGATGTTGGCGGCGTCCTTTTGAAACGCGGGACGATTGACATGCTCCAAGTGGGGCGTCGCGTCCCACTTCAGGCATCTACTGACGGGCTGTCTGACGAAGCACGGGCTGCCATTGACCTCTCTGTCATTGACCTAGGGAGCTGGCGGCTTACTGGGGAGATCTGTGATGGCAAGTGCTATGTGGGCGCCATGCGCCCAGGCACCGGGATAGCGCACAAAGCCTGTGCCAATCTCTGTCTCAATGGTGGTGTACCGGCAGTTTTTGTGAGCACCGCACCTGTTGAAGGCGGTGAATTTTTCCTCCTTTCAGATCAAGACGGGAACCCTATCGACGAAGAGCTGCAACGATATGTGGCGGCGCGGGTGCAGGCCGAGGGGCGGATTGAACGCCGCGGTGATCTGATGGTGTTCAAAATCGACCTCAATAGTGTGGAGGTGTTGTGATGCTCTCCCGGTTGATCTGGCACGTCTTGGGTCTCGCCGTTGCTGCAGGTATCTCATATGGAGTCTACCTCGCGTGGGGCCAGTTTCCAGCTTGGGCCAAAGGCACTGACTTCAATGATCTGCGCATCGTCGGAGTTCTTCTGCTATTTGTCGTTGCGCTCAGCTTTGCCGAAGCCATTTGGAGCCGCTTGCCAAAACGTCCGAAAGACGGCTTTGCCGGTGGCAAATAGGCAATCTCTGAACGCTCGCCTCCCCCCTTCACAGGGTTATCACCGGGTCTTGAGTAAAGATTACCTCCGTAGTCGAACAATCCCTATAGACTCCGGTGCAGACAATGCATTTGGACGACAAGCAATAGGGGTACTGTGATGAGGCAAGCTCTAGGCCGTTCGTTGCTGAACGATAGGACTCGCACCAAATCGACGGCATTTTCGAGAGAAGAACGCGACGCGCTCGGTCTGCGCGGTTTGCTTCCCTACAATGTCTCTGATCTTGAAACGCAGAAAATGCGGGTCCTCGAAAACATGCGCCGCAAGGCATTCGACATTGAACGCTATATCTTTCTGACAGCTCTTCAGGAACGAAACCAGACGCTCTTCTATCGAACGCTGATTGATCACATTGAGGAAATCATGCCCCTCATCTATACGCCGACGGTGGGGCAGGCCTGCAAAGAGTTCGCGCACATCTTTCGGAAGCCACAGGGTTTCTACATAACACCGGAGGACTCAGGCCATATCGCCTCAATGCTCGACAACTGGCCCGAAAACGACATTCGTGTGATCGTGATCACCGATGGACAACGCATTCTTGGCCTTGGCGACCTGGGCGCAAACGGCATGGGTATCCCCATCGGGAAATTGGCGCTCTATGTCGCCTGTGCCGGTATCCAGCCTCACCAATGCCTGCCTGTGATGCTTGATGTTGGGACGGAAAATGCAGAGCTTCGCGAAGACCCTCTTTATCTTGGCTACCCGCACCCAAGGATAGGCGGCGAAAAATATGACTCACTGGTTGCGGAATTTGTCGATGCAGTTCAGATGAGATTTCCCAAGGCGCTTATACAGTTTGAGGATTTTCAGACACCCAATGCTTATCGTCTGCTCAACACCTACCGCGATCAGGTTCTCTCTTTTAATGATGACATTCAGGGTACCGCTGCAGTGGCTCTGGCGGGGGTTTACGCGTCCACGCGAATATCACACAAGAAATTTGAAGACCTGAAAATCATGTTTCTTGGTGCTGGGTCCGCCGCGACAGGGATTGCGGACCTCATCTGCGCTGCACTCCAGCAAAAGGGCCTGTCTTATGACGAGGCACGTGCGCGCCTATGGTTTGTTGATGTCGAGGGTCTTGTCGTTGGAAGCCGCACAGATTTAATGCCCCACAACCTGCCCTATGCACACGACCATTCGGAGATGGATTTCGTTTCTGCGATCCAAACCATCCAGCCGGATGTGCTGATCGGCGCGACCGGGGCCCCAGGTACATTCACAGAAGAAGTAATCCGCACTATGGCCGATATAAATGAGCGGCCGACCATCTTTGCCTTGTCCAATCCAACCTCCAGTGCCGAATGTACGGCTGAGCAGGCTTATCAATGGAGCAAGGGCACGGCGATCTTCGCCAGTGGCAGTCCATTTGACCCTGTTACCTTCAATGACAAAGTCCACCGCCCTGCTCAGGGCAACAATGCCTATATTTTTCCGGGCATTGGCCTTGGTGCTGTTGTCGCTGATGCAACAACCATCTCAGAAAACATGTTCTTAGCAGCCGCAGAGGCACTCGCTGCAGAAGTCACAGATCAAGACATTGAAGCTGGTGCCATTTATCCAAAGCTACCCGAGATCCGAGAAGTCTCCGCAAAGATAGCCGAGCGCGTCGCCGATACGGCCCTCCGCGAGGGGGTTGCTCAGGTCGAGTATGCAGCAGGATATACTCAGGCTATTCGGGACTATATGTACGACCCGGTTTATTGAGACTGGTGACCATCTACGTCAAAATTGTGTTTCCCGCGGAAGCTTGAAGGAAGCGCGCAGTCCTCCGGACGCTCTGTTGCGGAGGTCAAGCTCAGCCCCATGGGCCTGAATGATCGACTGAGCAATTGACAAGCCCAACCCGGCTCCGCCTGTTTCTTTGCTGCGTGATGCTTCGAGCCGAACGAAGGGCTTCAGGACCTCCCGCAGATCCTCGTCGGGAATGCCCGGGCCTTTGTCGTCTACGCACACCCGGACTGTGTCGTCATTCTCAGAAAGTGAGATATTGACCTCTTGCCCATATTTCAATCCATTGTCGATGAGATTGCGCAGTGCTCGCCTAAGCGACACGCGTCGGCACAAAACAATGACCGCAGCGCCATCCTCGTAGGTCACTTTCCGTCCGGCATCCTGATAGTCATCACTCAAGCTGGTCAGCAGCGCATTAAGGTCAACGCGATGCAATTCTTCCATCCCAGAAGCATCCTCTGCCCAGGTTAGAATTTCCTCCATCATCGCTTTCATTTCATCAAGGGTAGCAATCACCTTCGCCCGCTCGGCCTCGGGCTCCATCGCCTCTGCACGGATGCGCAGTGACGTCAGCGGCGTTCTTAAATCATGGCCAACGGAGCGAAGCATTGTTCGTTGGGTTTCGATCATCCGAGTGAGGCGCTCTTGCATGGCATTGAACGCTGCAATCGCAGATCGCAGATCAGTGGGCCCTTCTTCTTTGACCGAGACACCTTGCCCGCCACGACCCAATTGATCCGCCGCTTTTGCCAGGTTGGTCAATGGTCGTGTGATGCGCCTTGCGAAGAAGATAACGATCAGCACCGTCACCAAGACCATGCCGCCGGTTGATAAAAACACTCTGGGCGTCATGTTCTCCAGCGGGTAATGGCCCGTTATCCCATTCACCCAACGCCCATCTGGCAAGTGCACCGACATCACCAGACTTTCAAATCCTGGCCCGGGCGGCCCTCGTGGGTCGGGTGGAGGGCGATGCCCGGGAGGCGGCGGACGCATCGTTCGCCCTCCATCGCGGCCCGCGCCGCTGATAGGTGGCCTCGGACCTACTGAGCCAGACTGACGATCAGGCCGCCCCAGTTTCTCTCCCCGGCAGACGCGTACAGTTTCAAACTGCACATTCCGGCTCTGCAGCAGACTTCCGAGCTGCTTTTCATAGGCAGTGAGACAGTCGATTTCTGAGAGTCGGCCAATCGCTGAAGACGGGCCGACCTCGATGCGCACCGGGGTACCCCGCCTATTGCCAGGGTCCGGCCCAGGTCGCCTGCCCGGAACTGCAAGGACATGAGCCGTCCTCTCGGCCATCTTTTCAATCGCCGACATATAGAGTGTTGAGCGCGCCTGCAGCCTCCGCTCCCCGATGATAAGCAAGACATTGATGATCTGCGAGATGAGCAAGACGATCACAAATAGGGCAATAAGCTGCCCGGGCAGCGTGCGAAGTCGAAGCCAGTCAATCACGGCGCATCAGACTGCGTCACGAACCTATACCCGCCCCCCCAGACGGTTCTTATATAGATCGGTTCTTTTGGGTTGGGCTCTATCTTGCGGCGAAGCCTACTGATCATGTTGTCCACGCTGCGCTCGAAGGGTAGTGCGTCTCGACCTTTGGTGAGGTCGATCAGTTCGTCGCGCGTTAGAACATTGTCGCAATTGTCCAGGAAGACCGTAAGCAGCTGGATCTCGCCGGCACTTAACGGAACGATGACACCATTCTGGTCCATCAATTCACCCTTGTGCAGGTTCAGCACCCATGTGCCAAATCGCTTCAGATGTGCTTTCTGAGGACCATCGCCAGGGTTTTGCGTTCGCCGAAGCACGGCCTTGATACGGGCCACGAGCTCTCGGGGGTTAAATGGTTTGGTGACATAGTCGTCCGCACCGAGCTCAAGTCCAACGATCCGATCGGTATCATCCGTCAATGCGGTGAGAAGAATTACCGGCAGGTTCTGCGTTTCACGCAAATGCCGACAAAGGCTGAGGCCGTCTTCCCCAGGCATCATAATATCGAGCACAGCAAGATCAATCGCACTTGATTCCAGCTGTTTTCGTGCAGCGCTCGCGTTTTCTGCAAGCGTGACGGAAAACCCGCTTCGCTCCAGATGCGCGCCGAGTGCTTCACGTATGTCTGGTTGGTCATCTACAACCAGAATGCGGGCGAACCGCTCCATTCGTCGACAACCCCTGTCTTCTGCCGAACTTGCACGAGTGTCGGCGCGAGGGGAGCAAGCACCCCCTCACGCCGACTGGTCTATCTTAGAAACTATATCGCAAAGACACGATACCCTTTGTTTCCTGAGCGTCGTTGAAGTTGATCCCATTCACAGAAATCGGAGCGTAACTGTAGTTGACACCGAGATTGACCGACAAGCCACGGGCAATGTCGTATGCGGCGCCAAACGAGGCCGCCACCTCTTCTTGGCCTTCAACTTCACCATAGTGGCCTTCGAGAGAAAGGCTGGTGACCCCTAGTTTGGTCTGAGCACCGGTTGACACATACCACCGATCAACATCCACCGCGGTCGAGGCAAAGTCTTCATAGCCAACGCCCAGATCAAATGTGGAGCTGCCATAGACAAACTCTGCAACACCGCCAACTGCTTGGGTGTCGAAGACGGTTGATCCATCTGCGGATGTATAAGTGCCCTCAGAGTAACGACCTGTGAATCGGTAATCCTTGTTGCCAAGCGGCCGCTGGAACATGAAACCGACATCCACATTTGCGTCTTCGTCGATGGTGCCGCTCAACACAACCGGTCCATACCGACCAACATAGGAACCACCCAGATCATCGAGCGTTCCGTAGGTCGCATCGAACGCCAATTCTGCATTGCCTACACCACGCGCCCGCCGTGTCTCCTCACGGACAATGCCAGCGACATTGCCGCCGATGAGCGTGCCCCAAACACCGCCGACATAGCCCGCGACGTTGTCTGTATAGTGATCGTCTGTATCTTCTGTTGCGTATTGCCCGAAATAGGCTGCGCCCAGAGTCAGCTGATTGGCCGTTTGTGTTTCGGCGTTGACCTGGAAATTTCCAGTGAAGTTGTAGTCTTCTCTGTCATCGCCTTCCAATTGGACTGAGACGGGCAGGTCTACGGTTCCTCGGAGCTCAAGCGTTACATCGCCAACTTCGGTTGCGAGAGGCTCCTCGAAAAAGGAGAGACGTTCGTAGTTTAGCGACACACCGTCAGCGTAGGCAGCTGTGGCCACTCCCAGAAGTGCGGTCATTGAAGCTGCAGACAGAAGTATTTTTTGATTGTTCTTGGTCATGCCTCAAGCCCTCTTCACAAACAGTGATTGATAGGCTTGGCGCGCTATGGCTCGCCCCGCTTTCATGGCCTGAACATGATCAAGCTCCCAGTGAACGCCACCATAGAGACGCGAAAGACCGTTTTCCTCAGCTGCCTGGCTTAGGCTCGTCCAGCGCCTGGTGACACCGGTTAGCTCCGGCCAAAGCACCTGGTCCGGAGACCTTCCTGAAAACGTCACGTCATCACGCCCCAGAAAATGAGCGATCATTTCAGTGCCCGCGGCCCCAAAAGTGGAGTGACCGGATGTATAAGCGGGAAATTCGGGTGTTGGGATATAGCTCTGCCAATCCGATTGGGCGACCACCCGCGGATCAGGATTATGGAACTTAGGCGCTCTTACCCGAATGGCACTTTCAGGTCGAACGATATCGTGATGATATTTGCTATCCCAGGCGCTGATTGATGCATCAGCCTGCGTCATGCCCATCAGGGCAAACGCCCTCGCCAGTTCGATGAAACTCATGCCTTTATCTTGCAAGAGTTGAATGCCGATATAGATGAAGTGGCCAGGGGGCGTGATGCCCCAGGGACCATCTTCCCAGAAAAGCGCAATCTGTGACTGATCCTCTGTCCGTATTGTGCTGTCACCGCCACCCAAGGCCTTGATCGTGGCAAATTCATTTGCGAATTCAGGACTTTTTGGATCATAAAAATCAACTGCGCGAAACTGAGATCCCGATGTCATTGTCCAGGGTTTGATTTTTCCCTGCCCAGGAAAAAGACCACGCGCAAAGGACCCAAAAGCCGGGCCAGGCGACGCTGAATAAAATGGTCCCGTCGGGCTCCAGCGCAGTTCATCAGGACGTCGCTGATAGCGGTCCAGATAGAAGTTCGCCTCGCTTGGTTCAGAACCATCGTCTGTTCGCATGTCGACAACGAAACGACCAACACGTTCTCCCCATTCAATGCCGCGCTGTTTGGCATCACCATCTGCGAACTGGTCCAGGAAGGAACGACGTTCGAATATGAACGGTTGTTGGAATGCTTCAGCGGCAGCGATTGCAAAGGCAACGCCGTAGGCCACTTCAGGGTTCGCCCCCGTTGGGCCTGCGCCAACCCCAAAGGGCTCATCATAGGCTTGCTCAATACCATTTGCCGCCAGGAACCCTGCAGCCATGGGCAGTGAGAAATTGTACGCCGCCCGCGGTGGCGGCACGCGTTGATCTCGCACCTGCTGCATCACGACATCGGTCCAATGGAAAACCGTGTTCTGATTTGCAGGTTCGAGGATCTGTGTCAGGTATGAAGAGGAGGACCCAAAGGACCCTACACAGCCAGCCGTGGCCAGCACAGAGGTTGCAGCCGCGCCCATCAATACTTGGCGCCTTGATGCATGCATATCGATATTCTCCCAGTTCGACGCAAGCAGCAGAAGACTAGGCGCCAATGCGGGCCAACGTGTCCCAAGGGCACCCCTTCTTCTGCGAAATTGTATCAGTGCTGACACAATTAAAGATCTGCCCAAAAATTAGGCTTTTCACGTTAAAAAACCCCTCACCAACCACATGTTCGCGAGGGGTTTCCCAAGTTGCTTGGTTCAAAGCGGGCTTTGGGCCCAGCTGATTGTCAGCTCACCAGAGGTCGTATTTCTGCAGTTCTGCACGCCCGACAACCATGTGATGCACTTCATCCGGACCGTCAGCGAAGCGAAGATGACGCATATCCGTATAAAGACCCGCCAAAGGTGTCCATTGAGAAATACCTGCAGCACCGTGCATCTGGATGGCCTGGTCGATGATCAGGCAGACTTTTTCCGGCACCATGGCCTTTACCGCGCTCACATAGACACGGGCTTCTTTGTTGCCGAGCACATCCATAGCCTTAGCTGCCTGGAGTACGGCGAGACGCATCGCGTTGATCTCGATACGCGCGCGCGAGATGACTTCAACGTTTTTGCCCAGCTTTGCGATGGGCTTGCCGAAAGCTTCGCGAGATCCCGCCCGCTTTACCATCAGCTCTAGCGCTTTTTCCGCTTTCCCGATGGACCGCATGCAGTGATGAATCCGACCCGGTCCGAGACGTACCTGTGAGATTTCAAAGCCACGACCTTCGCCCAGAAGCATGTTTTCCTTCGGAACGCGCACATTTGTAAATCTGATGTGCATGTGTCCGCGCGGCGCGTGATCTTCACCAAACACCTGCATGCCTTCAAGAACCTCAACACCCGGTGTATCGATTGGCACCAAGATCTGAGACTGCTGCTTGCTCGGTGCAGCGTCGGGGCTCGTCTTCACCATGGTGATCATGATCTTACAGCGCGGGTCGCCTGCACCTGAGATATAGAACTTCTCACCGTTGATGACCCATTCGTCACCCTCCAACACAGCACTTGTGCTGATGTTCTTCGCATCAGATGAGGGGAGATTTGGTTCCGTCATGGCATAAGCGGACCGGATTTCACCGTTCAGCAATGGCTCTAGCCATTGTTTTTTCTGCTCAGGCGTGCCGACACGCTCCAACACTTCCATATTGCCCGTATCTGGCGCACTGCAGTTCAGCGACTCAGAAGCGAGCGGTGATTTGCCAAGCTCAGCGGCAATATAGGCATAGTCGAGATTGCTGAGACCAGCGCCGGATTCGTCATCGGGCAAAAAGAAGTTCCAGAGGCCAGCTTCCTTCGCCTTGTCTTTGGCGCCTTCCAGGAGCTCCAACTGACGGGGGTGCCAGCTCCAACGGTCCTCTTTCTCATCGTTGAGTTTAATGAATTCCTCGGTGATCGGATCGACATTTTCGGCAATGTGTTTTTGGACGGCGTCCATGAGAGGCCGCGCCTCTTCCGACATTGCCAGCTGAAATAGGTCTGCGTCGACGTCTGACATAAGTTTCCCCCTGTTCAGGTAATTTGCTTTTTTGAGTTGGTTTATGCCTGACAAGGTACACGTTTAGGAACAGAAACGAACCACGAATCTTGGCCCTGTTCATTGGTACTTCGCGCCAACGCGCATCAAACAGATTTTTCAATGAGATAGCTGATCGATGCTGTGAAAACCTCGCCTGGCTGCAGCACCCGCATCTGGTCGGCTTCACCTGATCGATTGAGAGCATCGGGCATATGAGACACTGGCTCCGCGCAGAAGAAATCCGCGCCCGGCGGCGCATAAATGTGCAGCAGCCGCAGTTCCTCAGATGCCGACAAGCTGACCTTTATGTTCTTCCGAGTGATCGTAAGCTTGCCGTCCCAGCCCGTAAAGCAATGATCAAGCGGTCGGTCCAGGCAGAGCTGACCGTCAGGCCAATATGTATCCGAGCTTCCCTTTTCGTGGTGCGCCGGCAGGAGATCCTCTCCGGCCTGCCACCTCCCACCGACATGAGCTGTAAAGCCATCTCCTGTTTCACGCGGAAAATAGGGATGAAAGCCCAGGCCAGCGGGCATTGGCCGATCTGACATGTTTTGAACTTCCAAACGATGGGTCACACTCTGGGAAGAGAGGTCATACTTTTGCGTAGCCTTAAATGCCCAGGGCCAGATGCCGTTGCTCGGCTTATGGATGTGACTAAGTTCAGCGGAGGTTTCGCTATGGGTCGTCACCTGCCACTTCGATATCCAACCTTCCCCGTGCAAAGCATGAGGCTCCCTAGCAATCGCAGGCGTTAGTTCAAGCGACTCGTCTCCAAAGTCTGCTCGCCCGTGCGCAATGCGGTTGCAATAGGGAACAAGAACAAAAGATGCTGGGTCCGTTGGTCCGGAAATTGGAGCGGGGGCAGGTTTCAACACCGGGTCGCCAAAGGCTTCAAACGAAACGATCCCGCCTCCGTGTGAAGGCGAGACCGTCAAATTGAGATCAGCGTTTTGAAGACGTAGGTATGTCACTCCCCAGGCGACCCGTTCATTCTGCGGCCTGAACCGCGTCCGCCTCTTTGCTGTCTGCAATCAATCGGTATTCTGAGAAGTCGGGATCATGCATGTCGTTCAGGTAGCGATCCGGCGAGAATGGGTAGAGATTGGGAACACCTGATTTGTCGAAGTACCAGCTGTCACATCCGCCGCTTGCCCAGACCGTCGTTGGCACACGGGCTTGCATTTCCGCATTGTAAGACTCAAAAGCTGATTGCTTTGGCGCAATCCCTTCAAGGCCCTCGTCACGCATTTTGTTGAGCATGGAGATGACATAATCGACCTGATGCTCGGTAATTGTGATGAGCGAGAGATTTCCGACCGGTCCCGTTGGCCCTTCCAACATCCAGAAATTGGGAAATCCTGGCATGCCGACGGCGCGATGCGCCCGCGGGGAGCCATCCCAGGCCTCCCCAAGGTCACGACCATTCTCACCCGTCACTTTGGTTGGCAGAATAAAGGACGTGGCATCAAAACCGGTGGCAAGAACCAGCACATCAAGTTCATGGGTTTTACCGTCCACTGTTTTAATGCCTTCAGGGACAATGCGTTCAATCCCTTCGGTGATGAGATTGGCATTATCGCTGGTGATCGCGGGATAAAAGTCTGAGCAGAAGATCAGACGTTTGCATGCTGCCTGATAATCAGGTGTCAGCTTCGCGCGCAGCTCGGGGTCTTTCACCGCATCTTCCAGATGCTTAGAGCAGGCCTCCTGGATTTTCGCGAGCTCTTTCTGGTCGCCCACAGTTGCCTGACCGAAATGCTTCACCATTGTTTTGAAGTAGAAATTGTAGGTCAGTTTCTGGAGTGCCGGGAATGTGCGCATGAGCCACTTTGTGATGCCCCAATATTCCCGTTGTGGGAGTGGGATCATCCATTGCGGTGTGCGCTGGAACACGTTCATCGTGCCGACTTTGCTGGTAATCGCCCCGATGATCTGTGCCGCGGTCGAACCCGTCCCGATGATGCCCACCTTGCGCCCCTCGAGAGGAACCGAATGATCCCATCTGGCCGTATGGAACATGTCCCCTTCGAAGCTCTCCAACCCTTCAATCTTGGGCAGGACAGGATTGTGCAAGACGCCTGTCGCTGAGATGACAATGTCATATTTCTCGACATCACCCGCACCTGTCGTCAGGCGCCAATGAGGTGCTTCATAGGTCAGGTCCATGACTGGTGTATTGAATTTCACAATGTCGGTGACGCCAAAATCCTTTGCCGTCTTTTCCATATAAGCCTGGATCTCGGGACCATAAGAAAAGCGATGGGTCCAATCCGGATTGAGCGCAAAAGAGAACGAGTACCAGCGCGAGGGCACGTCACAGGAAAGGCCTGGATACTGGTTCTCGCGCCAGGTGCCACCAACCTTGTCTGTCTTTTCAAAGACAGTGAGATCCGTGTAACCCGCATTGCGCAGCTTCACCACGGCAGCAATGCCTGACATGCCTGCGCCGATGATGGCGACCCGAGGTTGTGTTCCTGCCTTCGCCCAGCTTGCTTCTGGCTCTCCAGACATTTCATTCACATGCATGTTCATAGTGGCGTCCTCCCTCGTCGCTTCTGTCACCACGATAATACATAAAGAATGATCCACTATTGACGGTCTGTCAATAAGGCAATTAGACTTGCGGAACTGTGCAAGACACGCCTTTCACCGCCTCCAGAAACCGCAGAAATGAGCCAGAAATGTCGGAGAAGCCTCAAAGAAGACGCCGCACGCCCGAAATGGCCCGTGAGGAGATTATCGACGCAACCGTTGCAGCCTTGGCGGATGCCGACTTCGGATCCCTGACGGTGGACGTCATTATGCGGCGCACGGAGATGACCCGCTCTTCCTTCTATCACTACTTCAAAAGTGTGGATGAGCTGGCGCTGGGCTTTATGGATCGGTTCGAAGAAGCCATTCGCACACCCGTTGATGGCTGGCTTGAAGGCAAAGGCAGTGACAACTACCTGGTCGACACACAAACACACCTGACCGAGATGTTCATCGCGATGGAAGCGCACCATACGGCGATGCGCGCCTTAGAACAGGCATCCAACAACAGCGCGCAGGTTTACAACGAATGGCGCGAACGGATCATCGACTATTTTATCGAGAAGACCGCCCGCTTCATTCGGCAACAGATCATGCTCGGTCGTTCGACAGTTGCTGATCCGGACAGGACGGCTCGAGCGCTCATTCTCATGAACAATGCCCTCGCAAATGACAATATGCTTCGTGCAGAACCAGACGATGCCAGCGCCATAGGCAAAACTTCTGCAGACATCTGGAACGCGACAATTTACGGGCAATAGTTTCGCAGAGGTCGGCGCGTGCCCCTTGTGCATCTGTCGAAGACGTATCACGATGTCAGTCTAGTGACATTGAAGGATACCCAATGCCCCGATTTGTGAGCGTTTATGTGCGCACGGTCGACGCCATCAACCATCGCATCGGGCGTGTGATGATGTATGGCATTTTCGTCATGATGGGCATTCTGCTCTGGTCTTCCATTTCCAAAACTTTCTTCCTGCCTTCCCTGTGGACGCTCGAGGTCGCCCAGTTCGCCATGGTCACCTACTACATTTTGGGCGGCCCTTACTCCATTCAGCTGGGTTCTAATGTGCGGATGGATCTATTCTATGGCAATTGGTCGGTGCGTAAAAAAGCGTGGTTCGATAGCTTCACTGTCTTGCTGCTGATTTTCTATCTCGGCGTCTTGCTCTATGGCGCGGTCGATAGCACCAGTTATTCAATGCAGTATGGAGAGCGCAACCCGACCGCCTGGCGCCCTTACCTATGGCCGATCAAAACCATCATGACGATCGGTTTCTTTCTGATGTTGCTCCAGGCCATCTCCGAACTTTTCAAAGACATTGCGAAAATCCGCGGGGTCGAGCTCTGATGTCGTATGAGCTGATCGCCGTTTTGATGTTTTCCTCCATGATGCTGATGCTCATGACCGGTCAGCGCGTCTTCGGTGCCATCGGTGCCGTGGCTGCCATCGCTGCACTCACGCTGTGGGGAACAGGCGGCTCGCTCATCCCTTTCTCATCAGCTATGAAGCTGATGAAGTGGTACCCGCTTCTGACCCTGCCCATGTTTATATTCATGGGCTATGTATTGTCAGAGTCCAAGATCGCCGACGATCTCTATAAGATGTTCCATGTCTGGATGGGGCCGATAAATGGCGGGCTTGCCATCGGCACTATCAGCCTGATGGTGCTCATCTCCGCCATGAATGGGCTCTCGGTTGCCGGAATGGCGATTGGAGCGACCATCGCTTTGCCCGAACTCCTGCGGCGGGGCTATGACAAACGCATGGTGACCGGCGTTGTGCAAGCAGGCTCATCGCTCGGCATTCTTGTGCCGCCGTCGGTAGTTCTCGTCCTCTATGCGATGATTGCGCGGCAACCGGTCGGACAGTTGTGGCTCGCTGGCGTTCTGCCAGGGCTCATGATGGCCGCGATGTTTATCGCTTACATCTATATTCGGTGCCGCATCAACCCGGCCCTGGGCCCTGCTCTTCCGGCTGATGAGCGTACCGTTCCGCTGGGCGAAAAGCTCCGTCTCTTGCGCGCGGGCCTGCTGCCGGTTGGCATCTTCGCCATCATGATGGTTCCTTTCGTGAATGGTTGGACGTCTTTGGTGGAGAGCTCTGCGATCGGTGCCCTTGCCGCTTTCTTTGCAGCCATCATCAAACGACGCATGACGCGGGAGGTTTTTGAAACTTCAGTGCGCCAAACACTTGCGATCTCCTGCATGTTTATGTGGATCATCCTGGCCGCTATGGGATTTGGCGCCGTGTTTGATGGACTTGGCGCGGTGCGCGCGATTGACAATCTGTTTACAGATCAGCTGGGTCTCAATCCCTGGATGATCCTTATCCTCATGCAGCTCAGCTTTTTACTGATGGGGACGTTTCTTGATGACACAGCGATGCTCGTTATTGTGGCGCCGCTCTATGTACCCCTCGTCGGCGCGCTCGGCTTTGACCTTGTCTGGTACGGCATCCTCTACACGATCACCACACAGATCGCCTATATGACGCCGCCTTTTGGATACAATTTGTTTCTTATGCGGGCCATGGCGCCACCCGAAATCGGTCTGCGCGACATTTACAGTTCCATCCTTCCCTTCGTTATGGTGATGTTATTGGCACTGACCCTCATCATGGTCTTTCCGCAGATCGCCCTCTGGTTGCCGGAGGTGGTCTACGGAAAATAGGAGGAACTTCAAAAGGAGCTGCCTGCGTATCAGTGCCCAATTTCCTGAGCGAGTATCCAATCGACTAACAAGGAGACGAGATATGACGACCAGACGTAAGTTTTTGACCACAGCCGGTGTTGCCGGCGCCGCCACGTTGGCTGCACCTGCGGTTCATGCGGACACCACCATACGATGGCGAATGCAAACCTATGCGGGACCTGCCCTCGCGGAACACGTGATCAAGCCCGCGATTGACAGCTTCAACAAAATCGCCGGCGATGAGATGCAGATCGAACTTTTTTTCGCCGATCAGCTGGTCCCGACAGGAGAGCTCTTCCGCGCCATGCAGAACGGCACCATCGATGCTGTGCAATCGGATGACGATTCCATGGCGTCGCCAACCGAAGTCACCGTGTTTGGCGGCTACTTCCCTTTCGCTTCCCGATATTCGCTGGACGTGCCTGTGCTGTTCAATCAGTACGGCCTCAATGAAATCTGGGACGAGGAATATTCGAAAGTCGGAGTGAAACATCTTTCAGCCGGGGCATGGGACCCGTGTCACTTTGCAACCAAAGATCCGATCCGAAGCCTTGAAGACCTGAAAGGCAAACGCGTCTTTACCTTCCCAACTGCGGGGCGTTTCCTCAGCCAGTTTGGTGTGGTGCCCGTCACTCTTCCCTGGGAAGACATTGAAGTCGCCGTGCAAACGGGCGAGTTGGATGGCGTGGCCTGGTCAGGCATCACCGAGGACTACACAGTCGGCTGGGCCGATGTCACTGACTATTTCCTCACCAACAATATCTCCGGTGCCTGGGCCGGCTCCTTCTTTGCGAATATGGATCGCTACAATGAGCTGCCCGATCACCTGAAGGAACTCCTCAAGATCACTATGGACAGCTCCCACTATTACCGTCAGTGGTGGTACTGGGGCGGCGAAGCCTCGCTTCGCGTCGACGGCACCAAAATGGAGCTCACATCGATTCCAGATGAAGAGTGGGCAACCGTGGAAGCAGCAGCTCTTGTCTTCTGGGATGAGATCGCAGCCGAGTCTCCGACAAAGGCAAAGGTCGTTGAGATCTTTAAGAAGTATAATGCAGACATGCAAAAGGCCGGGCGGCCTTATCGCTACAGCTAGCTTCAATTCGGGGGCGCCTCATCGGCGCCCCTGAACACTCGGTGGCTAGGAGCTCGCCGCTAGTGTCTTCTTTTTGATTTTTTTGGCGAGCGACCATTTATGCACTTCGGTTGGCCCGTCATAGATACGGAAAGCCCGCACCTCCCGGAATAATTGCTCGACGATTGTATCGCCGGTCACCCCCATTCCACCCATTACCTGAACGCACCGGTCTGCCACGCGGAACAGCGCCTCTGATACCGACACCTTGGTCATGGAGCTTTCAACATTGCCATCTTCGCCGCGGTCCAGTGTTGCCGCACACCAATCGATCATCAGCTCTGATTGTTTGAGATCGATCTGGTTTTCCGCAAGCATGAACCCCACCCCCTCATGATCAATCAACAGCTTGCCGAAGGCCTCACGGCGACAGGCATATTCCGTCGCAATTTCTTGCGCGCGGACGGCGACCCCATACCACCGCATGCAATGGGAGAGTCGCGCTGGCGCCAGCCGAACTTGCGCAAAACGGAACCCTTGGCCAGGTTGCCCTAACATCTGATCGGCAGGTACACGCAAATTGTCGATGGTGATTTCGGCATGTCCGCCCGGCATGGAACTGTCTATGGTTTCCAACACGCGGGTGATTTTGATCGCCGGATCAGGCAGATCGACCAGGAACATGCAGGCACCCTGATCTGAGTTTGCCATGACAATACCGACCTTCGCGCCGTCTGCGCCGGTGATGTAGGTCTTCTTGCCGTTGATCACCCAATGATTGCCATCAAGCTTCGCCTCCGTTTGCATCATGGACGGATCAGACCCCGCCCCGCCGTCAGCCGAAGGTTCGGTCATGAAGAATGCTGACCTTGCCTCCCCACTTACCAAAGGCGTCAGGAAACGCGCCTTCTGGTCTTCGCTTCCTGCTTTGCCCAGCAAGAACATGTTTCCTTCATCCGGCGCCATGGTATTGCAGGCCACAGGGCCGAGAGGTGAGAGCCCCGATTTCTTAAGAATGTAAGCGGTCTCGACCTGGCTGTAATGTCCGCCATCCTTCTTTATGTGTGGTGTCATCACATCGGCTTTGATCGCCTTGTGGCGCATCTCCCGAACGAGCTCTTCTGTGGGCCCATGCGACCCAGCACGGGGGTCCCTTTCGTAAGGTGCAATTTCTGTCCGCACGAAGGTCTCAACGCGATCGCCAATTGCGCGCGCTGAGTCTGAAATAGTTTCCGTCATTCTTATCAATACCTGTTCTTGAGGTCAGTTTGAGAGTGTTTGCGCAATCGCGCCAAGCGCCTGTGGCCTGCGAGCCATGAGCAGCCTTGTTGCTTCTTCAGCTTTGCCCTGTCGTGCGAGGGCACTTGTCATAGCGAGTTCAATTAGATCTCGCTGTGCCCGGCTTCCGCCAATCCGCGCGTGGTCCGACATTGCTGTCACGAGATGCTCGGTTGTCAGCTGCCAATCCTTCTTCGCAAACGCTTGAAATGCTTCCGCAAGATCCCGCACAAGGTCTTCAGCCGGTCCGTTCGCTTTTTCAACGATTGTTGCGACGCCTTCCGCATTGCCTGCCATCGCATGCGCCAGTGCCGCGTGCACATCTGCAAACCCAAGACGAGGTTTTCCAAATCGGGCGGTTGCATAGTCGCTGATGGCGCGCCACCGTTCAGGTGCCACGTCCACTCCTGCGAGTTCCGCGCGATACAGGAGCGCGGGCATGTCCGTGACGACATTGAGCGCGGGCCCGGAGCCGACTTCCGGATCAATCGCAGTGTCAGCCATACTCCACATTGTCTCAATGTCCCCCTCGGCCAGCGCCCAGAGCGCAATGTGCCAGGAAAGATGACAGTGCATGACACCTTGGCGGTCATAACCCGCTATCCAGTCTTTCAAATAGTCGAGCCCCGCCTTGGTCTCACCTACTTCATAATAGAGGTGCGCCCTATGGTGGGACCCGTTTGCATTTCGTGGATTGATCGCGAGTGAGCGCTCAATCGACTGCGCCGCCGGGTCCAACTGACCTGCTTCCATCTGAGAAAACGCATGGGTGGAAAGGAACCACCAGTCATCGCCATAATGCGGTGCCAGCATTGATGACAAGGCAAGGTTCTCCGCCTCCCTGCCCGGTTGCCCGCCGAAACCAATAAGGCTGAAAACACCGAGGCATGCCTGCGCGACCATGACATCGCGGGGAAACTCCTCCAGGTGAGCCTTGGCCTGCTCATAGACACCCTCACTTTTGCCCTCGAGAAGCGATCCGATGATCGCCAAATGTCCTTGCTCTCGCGGGCTCAAACCCTCAGCGCAGGCTTTGGCGGCTGAATACGATTCACGTCCGCTAACGCCGCGCCCTTCGACCTGGCGATTTCGTGCAATGGCCAAATGCGCCAATGCGAAGTTCTCGTCTTCCGTGATCGCTTCCTGAAACGCTTCTTCAGCGCCTGGGGCTGCGGCGAGATTGCACTCAAGGCCTCGAACGTAGGCATCACGCGCTTTTGCTGAGCTGGTTGTCAGCGGGTTTCCATATTGATCATTTTGCATGCATCACTCCCAATGCGCACGACTTCGTACGAATGGTCGATACATAGCATAAAGACGGACTTCGTCCGGCATGAAGAAGCCAAACCAAATGAAGAGAGGTTGGCCTTTCTAAGCGCTCGCGTTGCCGTCGCGGTTCGCTGGTGATTTTTTATTCACCAGTGCCAGCGCACAAACCAGACCCACCGCCAACTCAAACGCGGTGACGGCCATAAGGTTGGTCGATGGCATTCCATCTAGAGCCATACCCACCAAGCGCGAGGTGCCGTAGGAGAGATAAAGCACTGTCGATAACACCAAAGCCGTAAAGGCAAGCCGTGAGACAAAAGCCCCCAGCATGACGATGAGGGCGCAAGCAAAGAGGGCGCCGCCTGCTGCCCGCACCTCACTCAGTAGGTTTTCGTCGCTCCCAATCACGATACCGCCGGTCGCGTGAAATTCAGCAGGTACGAAGAGAATGGCGCCGCCGATGCCGACGCCAATCATTCCGGTGATGAAAAGAAGAGCCTTCAGTCGTAGTGTGCTTTCCATGGTTCTGTTCCTTTCTGAGATTGCTCTTACGAGCCTTGCACCAGCTGTAGGCAGGCAGTGAGGTAAAAGACGGCGGCAACAGCAGCGGCAACACCCCGTACCCAGTTCCAGAATGTCCAGCGGGGGTAATAGACCTCTGTCCAATAGGCCGCGGCGTCAGGGCCTTCATAATCCTTCGCTTCCAACCTGTTGTTCATAGGCACATTGAAGACAAGCGTGACGCCTGCAACGCCCACCGAATAGATGATCGCAGCCCAGAAGATGGACGCGCCGCCGCTACCAAGGGCGCCAAAATACGCAGCGACCCCTAACGCGGCAGAGAGAGCCCACATGCCGATCAACAAAACCATGAAGATGGTTTTGAACACCTCTCGGTTGATGCCCTGCATCACTTCCACGCCTGCACTTGTCCTGGCGCCGTTCAGAGACCTCATGACAAAGTCAGAAAAGGTCAGGAAAACACCCGCAACAAGTGCGCAAGAGATAAGAGAAATTTCATAAACAAGAAGAAGCCAAGTCTGCGTCATCGGACGCTCCTTTCGCGGGTTTAGTTAGTAGGAAAGCCCAGGTGATTTGTGCAGAAAGAGATCACTCGTCATTTGCTGCAGCATGACGCTCGCGACGTCTGCCCGGGAGATTTTGAGCGCCAAGCTGGTCTCTGTCTGAGGAAAGCCAAGCCTGTAGTCGCCGGTCGTCGGACCATCGGTGAAAGCAGCGGGACGAACTGTGATCCAATCCAGATTGCTTTGTCGTATGTAGGTTTCTTGCTCTTCATGGTCAGCCATCGCCTGTTTCAACAACCAGCCGAACATGATGTGCTTCCAAAAGAAGTTGAGATGCGTGTGACTGTCGCCAGCGCCAAGCGTGGTTTGGCAGACAAGGCGCCGGACATTGTGGCGCTCCATTGCATCAATGATGTGTTTCGTCCCTTGCGCGCGAACCCCACCTTTCCTGCCAGCCCCGAGGGCGATGAGTGCCGCGTCATGCCCTTTGACGGCAGCATCAACCGCCACAGGATCAAGCACGTTACCCTCGACTAAATGCAGGTTCTGGTGATGCCGGTCGAGGGTGGAGGCATCGCGCAGGAAGGCTGTCACCTCTTCACCCTGGGCGAGCGCTTGTTCCACTAGATGGCGCCCCAAAGATCCGGTTGCTCCAAATATGATGATCTTCATGGTGATCTCCTAACTTGACACGGTGTAAATTGACACAGTGACAAGTAGGTGCTACTAGACACCATGTCAAGTGGTAGAAAATCGACCCGTGAGAAAATCCTGGCTGCCAGCCTCGAATTGCTGGAATCCGGTCAGGGAAATAGCGTTCGTATGTCGGATATTGCGGCCAAAGTCGGCATCACCCGCCAGGCGCTTTACCTTCATTTCCGGAACCGAGGGGATCTGCTCATCGCAACGACCCACTATGTGGATGAGCTTCATGGGGGCGATGAACGTCTGGTCCCGAGCCGAACAGCCAAAACCGGCATTGAACGGCTGGATGCCTTTATCAGCGCCTGGGCCGGTTTCCTGCCAGAAATTTATGGGATCGGGAAGGCATTGCTCGCCATGCGCGACACCGACCCAGAAGCTGCGGCTGCCTGGGACAAGCGGATGCAAGATATGCGGGAGGGGTGTGAAGCAGCGATCCTGGCGCTTGCGCGCGATAGCACACTCTCAGCTGACTTTTCCACTGAGCAAGCAACGGACATCCTCTGGACGTTACTGTCGCTCAGAAACTGGGAGCAGCTGACCGTCGAGTGCGGGTGGTCGCGAGCGGACTATGAGACCCGCATGTGCACCATGGCGCGTCGGCTATTCGTTGCCGACGCTCAATGAACAGGTAGCCCCCGCTCAACCATTTAGTTGTCGGGGCTGCCTTTTCTTGATCTCAGAAACCCAAAAGACGGGCATAGCGATCCCGGTGAAATGCCTGGTTGCCATAGAGTGTTTCCAGAACACGGGCGCGCTTGAGATATAGACCTGCATCGAATTCGTCAGTCATGCCAATGCCGCCATGGATCTGAATCAACTGGTTGGACATGGTGTGGAGAAAGTCCCCAACCTTCGCCTTAGAAAGCGAACAGGCTTTCGCGACGCTATTGCTCTGAGCATCAATTTCCTGAAGCGCAGCCTCACCGCAGGAGCGCGCCAGTTCCATCGCTGCAAACAGTTCCGCTGCACGGTGGCCAAGGGCCTGGAAAGACCCGATGACAGCGCCGAACTGTTTGCGTGTCTTCAGGTACTCAAGCGTCATCGCGAATGCCTGCGACCCGACACCCAACATCTCCGCGCCAATCCCAGCGCGCGCGCGATCCAGAATCTCATCCAACACTTCCCCGGCCTGTCCAGCAGGCCCCATGAGGTCCGCGCCGGAGACTTCCACATCATCGAGAGTAAGCTCCGCATAGCCGCGGCTGTCCATGGTTTTCATTGGACGCCGCGTTAGGCCTGCCGCATCCGCGGGAACCAGGAAGAGTGAGAGACCTTGCGCGTCCCCGACCTTTCCGGCTGAGCGCGCGACAATAATGAAATGGGTTGCAGACATGCCTTCTAGCACCAGCGTCTTTGACCCATTGAGGACATGTTTGTCACCATCGGCTTTCGCAGACAGAGATGTTCTCGCGGGCGCATGGCGCGGTCCTTCGTCAATCGCGAGTGTCACGATCTCAGTTCCATCGACAATCTTTGGCAGGTGGCTCGACTTCTGAGCATCCGTACCTCCAAGAAGAAGGGCGGTTGCACCGACATAGGCGGAGGCAAAGAGCGGCGATGCTGCCAGCTGTTTGCCTAACTCTTCCAAAACCAACCCGAAGGTCAGGTAGCCAAGGTCAGATCCACCATATTCTTCCGGCACCAGAATGCCCGTCCAGCCCATCTCCACCATGGCGGACCAGGTAGGTTCTGCGAACCCTATTTCGGTTCCTTCGTTCCGCATCGCGCGAAACTTTGAGACCGGCGCTTCCGCGCTCGCCCATGAGGTCGCCTGATCCTTGATAAGCGTTTGTTCTTCTGTAAGTGCAGCCATGATCTTTTCTAAGCCCCGTTAGCCTTGTTGTGTGGTTTCTGGGAGGCCCAGAATATTTTTTGAGATGATGTTGTTTTGGATTTCAGCTGAGCCGCCATAGATCGACATGGCTTTGCCCATGAGCCAATCGCGAACGCTACGCAGTTCATCCTCTGAGAACTGCTCGCCTTCCCAGCCAATGCCCTGGTTTCCCATCATCTCTAAGGTCAGTTCCGCCTTGGTCTGCGCGACCCTGGTCATGGAGTTTTTCAGAATCGAGGCGGCGGCGCTCACTTTCACCTGACCCTTGGCTTCCGCCGTAATACGGGAAACGGTCAGCTTGTGGGCTTCTGCATCCATAAGGTTATCGACTACGCGCAATCGCAGATCTGGGTCAGCAAGTGTCCCATCTTCCAGAGTCCCGACATAGCGCTTTGCCTGCTCGTATAAAGGCTCTTCATCAACCTTTGGGGCACCTGGCGCAGACGTCTGGCTTTGGCGCTCATGTTGGAGCAGCCGCTTCACGACGCTCCATCCGTCATTGAGATCGCCCAGCAGATCACTTTTGTCTGCGCGCGCGTCATTGAAGAAAGTTTCACAGAATGGGGACGCACCCGAAATCAATTTAATTAGCCGGGTTTCAACACCCTTCTGATCCATCGGCAACATGACAAAACTGATGCCATCGCGCTTCTTCGCTTTTGGGTCTGTTCTCACAACGGCCCCGCACCATTGTGAAATATGCGCTCCAGAGGTCCAGATTTTCTGGCCGTTGAGAATGAAGGCGTCACCCTCATCTATGGCTTTCGTTGCCAGTGACGCAAGGTCAGATCCTGCATTCGGTTCTGATAGACCCAAACACCAGCGCACTTCGCCGCTTGCAATGCCCGGCAGGTGCTTTGCCTTCTGCTCATCTGTTCCATATTCGAGAATTGTCGGACCCACCATGGTTACGCCCATGCCTGTCATCGGCGGGATGGGATTGAACGCACCAGCTTTACCGATTTCCTGACGGATGACTTTTGCCTCGGGGTCACTCAGGCCCGCGCCGCCATATTCTTTGGGCCAAGTTGGCGTACCCCAGCCTTTGTCCGCAAGCGCCTGACGCCATGCGCGGAACTCACTGCTCACGCCCTTTTCGCTGGGGCTATCGACGCCAAGATCGAAACCATTTAGCGCGGATGGAAAATTGTTTTGGACCCAATCGGATACTTCTGATCGGAAGCCATCCAAGTCACGTGCTGCGGTCATTCTGTGCCCCTTGATATGTGTGCGGCGAGCATTTGGTTTGCGCCACCATATCAAAGTCTAGGCAATAGTTTAGCGTCTCGTGCAAAGCACCAATGCCGCTACGTCAAATTGGAGCGCCCATACACCGCCCATGACGAGAGCGCGCAAATTGTAAAATTGTCGCCTCATCCGCTTAGGTAACTCTGATGTCGATCGAACGCATCAATCTGCGGCGCAGACCCTAGCCGCACGACACTGCGCCGCGCGGACCTGTGTAATCAACGCCGTCAGGTCAGCCGGATAGTCATCCCACGTCGTGCGCGAACAGACATAGGATTGGTGAGCTTCCAGGTAGCTCCTGATTGTGTGTTGCCAATGCGCGCCGAGCGCGGCGAGTTGTTCGGCCGTGTACAGAAAATGTTCGATATAGGCTTCATAGGTGAGTCGTTCCTTTTCGGTACCTAAGTCGCAATAGTTCGCATAGGCAAGCGTCGGGTTTTGAATAGCGAGCGAGAGATGTTCGCGATACATATCACGGGCAGATTGCTCTTTTTGCAACTGATCCGACGCATCAATCTGCAACTTGATCGCGGCCAGCGCTACGATTGCGAATACAACTGTCAGGATTGCGCCAAGCGCCTGCAATGCGTCCGTGTTCTCTTTCAACCAGTTCATGACCACCTCAAACCTTACCCAGCCCAAAACCGCAAATAGCGTTTGGGCCGCCTCACATAATCTGTACACTACCGTTTCGGCAGGCGGAATACCCAGCCCGCCATTTCCTGGGGGACTAAATGAACGGCTTCGCTAGATTTTTCGTCACTTCGCGATTTACACTAGGCACGCTCATGGCAGTCGCCGTCGCTTCTCTTCCTCTCCACGCTGAAGAAAACATTTCGGACGCCGAGACCATCTCGAAGGCCCAAGAGATCCACGCAGAGGCATTGGTACTCGACGCGCACGCGGACATTGTCATCCCGTCGACGTCGCTCAGCTATCTTGGCGAGGGCGGCGTCTCAAAAGTCAGCCCTGAGAAGCTGTTGGAAGGTGGGGTGAGCGCTGTTGTGATGTCAGTAGCTGTTGGACCAGGGCCCCGCACGGCGGAAGGAGACGCTGCTGCACGTGCTCTAGCAGATGAGAAGCTGGCCGCTGCTCTGGAGCTTGTTAGCTCATCCGCAGGGGACGTTGTGTTGGCAACCACAGCCAAAGAACTCAAAGCCGCGAAAGTAACGGAAAAACCAGCAATCCTTTTGGGGTTTCAGAACGCTCGGTCGCTTGCAGGTGATGTAGACGCACTCAACTATTTCTACGATGCAGGTGTGCGCGTGTTTGGACTCAATCATCTGGGCCACAATGATTTTTCCGATTCCTCGCGACCTATCTATGACGGCGCTACAAAGACTTATGAACCAACGGAAGAACATGGCGGTCTTTCGCCGCTCGGCATTGCTGCCATTGAGCGGATCAATGCACTGGGAGGCGTGGTCGACATCTCTCAAATGTCGAAGAGCGCTGCATTGCAAACAATATCCTTGTCCCAGTCACCCGTGATCGCCAGTCACTCCAATGTACAAGCGATCTCTAATGTAACCCGCAACCTTTCCGACGAAGAGATTGACTTGATCGGCGAGAAAGGCGGTGTCATCCATGTGGCAGCGTTTGGTGCCTACCTGGTCGCCCTTTCAGACCCTGAGGTTCTTGACGCCGTGCGCGCCGTCCGCACCAAAGCCGGCCTTCCGGAAGAATATTCCTATCCCTATGAACTTTATTGGGAGTTGGAAGACCCCGCCGCCCAGCGCGCATTTCTACTTGAGATGCGCTCGACCATCGGGCGTGGCGGTGTTGCGGATATGATTGCGCACATCAATTACATCGTTGATCGAATTGGCGTTGATCACGTCGGCATCGGGAATGACTTCAATCATGGCAGCAGCATCGATGGATATGCGGACGCCAGCGAAGCGCTAAACGTGACGATCGCTTTGGTGCACGCAGGATATTCTGCCGAAGATATTCAAAAAATCTGGGGTGGGAACTTTCTGCGCGTTTTGCAGCAAGCAGAGAATCTGGCTTCAATAGACTAATAGTGCCTGCGTCGGGGTGAAGACTGCGTATTAATCTTCCGTTCAGCTTGAGTTTGTTTTGCTGCTCGCCGAGACTGTAGACTGAGTTTTCGATCATTGGGCGCCACAAAGCTGGCGTCGGCTGGAGGCATGACATGGACAGCACCTGGATACTACTCATCGTAATCGGTGTGGTCGCGGTGATCGGATATTCGTTGTACGTGTCGGTTATCCAAAAGCGGAATAGGGCACGGAGTGCCTTTTCCTCAATCGATGTTCAACTGAAAAAGCGCCATGACCTGATTCCCAATGTTCTTAAGATCGCCAAAGAGACGATGAAACAGGAAATGTCGCTGATTGAGGAAGTGACCCGCCTACGCACCGCTACTGAAATTCCGACAGACACTGATGATCCGGACGCCGTCGAGGGCCGCCTGCAGGCTGAGTCTGGTCTTGCTCAAAGCATGCGCCAATTGTTCGCGGTCGCAGAGAACTACCCAGAACCGCGATTTGTCGAAGCCATGAAAACCGCGCAAGAGACATATGAAGAAGTAGAGGGGCACATCTCTGCAGCGCGCCGCTTCTACAACTCGGCTGTAGAAGACCTTCAAAATGCCGTCGAAATCTGGCCCTCGTCGACAATCGCGGCCCTGGCAGGCGTAAAGGCAATGCCTTTCTTCGAAATTGATGAAGCGGAGCGGAAACCCGTTGATGCGGGTGAGATCCTTTCAAGTTAACGCCAGCTATCACGATGCCCCTTCAGACGCTTAGGCCTATGTCATGAGCAAATATCGTTTTGATCCGACCCTGTTCGATGAACTTGAACAGGAACGGTTGGAGGCTTTGGCCTGGCGCAAAAAAACCTGGTTGTTGGGCATACCTATTGTCGCAACCGCTTCTATCATCGCAGCGGCGACTTTTGGGCCGGAGGGTCTCATTGCTGCCCTCATCGGGGCCGGCCTCACCTACATGATCGCGGAATTCAAACTCTCCGAACTCAAGGAGCAGATGAAGACCGACATTCTGTCTCATATGGCGGACGCCCGCGGCTGGCGCTTCGATGCCGATGGGCCAGCCGAAAGCGCCGTAAGTGTCTATCGCGACCTCAACCTCCTGGGCGCGCATAATGAGCTGGACGTCGAAGATCTGTTTGAGGGTGAGCTCAAGGGTGTTCGTTTCGAGCTTTTTGAAGCGCTCGCCAGGATGCGGACCAAAAACCGGAAGTCTGACTCTGTTAGAACCGTCTTTTCAGGCCTCCTCGCCCGCTTCAACTTTCCCAAAGACTTTAAGGGATCGACTGTCGTCCTCACTGATTCCGGCTTTTTTAACTGGGCCGCAGGTTTCTCCCAAAAGGGTGAGCGAGTCACGCTTGAAGACCCGGTTTTTGAAAAACAGTTTCAGGTCTATAGCAGCGACCAGGTAGAGGCACGCTATCTGCTGACCCCAAGCTTCATGCAGCGTCTGCTTGATATTCGCAGTGTCTTCCCAGATGCGCAGATACAAGCAGCCTTCGAACGACGCTCTCTCTATCTTGCGATTGACACGAAGTCATCAAGCCGCGACGAATTGGGCTTTTTCGATGTGAAGGACATGAGCCAACCCATTTCGCGACAAAGCGCTGTCCAGCTCTTCGAACAAGAATTGCAGGTGTTCGAGGAGATTGTTGACGGCCTGAATCTGGATGCTTCAACCCGAATCTAGGCTCAGCCGCGATAGCTGGGGTGGCAGCTTATGAGTCGTCACCAGATTCGTATTGCTCTGCGATCTGCGCACCAAATTGAGAGCCCAGCTCGAAGAGTTTCGCCGGATCAGAATGACGCATCTCTGCAAGATCCAATTCCATGCCACTGGCAAAGATTAACTCTGGGACATTGTTCTCCACCGCCTCAAGAATTGCTTTCGCGCAATCCATTGGGTCATCCCCGCCTTCAATCGCAGAGTCCGATTTTCCGCGTATTGAGCCGGTGGCAGTAAACGCGTTTCGAGACACATTGGTTGCAACGGATCCAGGTAAGACATTTGTGACATTGATATTATGCCGGCTCGACACTTCGGTTCGCAGCGCATCCATGTACCCTATCAGTCCGTGTTTTGCAGCCGCATAGGCGGTGCGAAGCGGCGGACCGAAACGGCCGGCAACCGAACTGATTGCAATAATGTGCGCACCGCCTGCTTCAACCATCCGCGGCAATTGCAGCTGGGTCAGCCAAATAGGTGCGATCAGGTCGATGTTGATCAGGTCTGTATAGACTTGTGGCGTTGTATGTATTGCCAAGCTGCGCTGACTGACACCGGCATTGTTGACGAGAACATCGACCCGCCCCTTCCAGTCCCACGCTTTCGAGACGATCGCCTCAAGCTCGTTGTAGTCGGTCACCTCAAAAGGCAGCACGAGTGTCTCGGTTGGCAGTTGATCGGCTACCGCCTGCAACGCGTCCACGCGTCGCCCCGACAAAATGATATCCGCGCCGTTGGCGGCAAAGGTTTTGGCCAGTGCCTCGCCGATCCCTGATGATGCTCCAGTGATCCACACGATTTTGTCGGAATATGTCGTCACGATGTATCCAATTCTTTCTTTGAGCTATTGCTGCGATGGGAGTTACTGCGCACGGTATACTGAAATGGGGATGGAGAAACCTGAAAAAAAGACGCCGACCTTCAGTCATTTTCGACTTCAAAAAACTGATCCTCACCAGCAACCATCGCCCGAAGCCCCGCAACGTCATCAATATCAATATGACCGTAGCGCAGCGTGATTAGGTCCTTGCCTTCCAACTGTTTGAGCGCCTTCCCTGTCGCCACTCGTGAGACGCCCAACATTAGCGCCAGATCTTCCTGGCGACATTCGACAGTTGAGTGATTGTCGTCGGTGTCCACTGTTGCAAGCAACAATCGGGCTACCCGGGCGCGTAGTGAAAACCGCCGCTGAGAGTCAATGAAATCCATCATCTCGTAATTGCGTTGAACCGTCAGTGTCAGCAGTGCGTGAGCGATAGATGGTTCCTGCTCTAGGAGTCGGAAGAATGCCTTAGCGCTGACAAATGTGATCTCCGCCGGCCCTTGCGCCCATAAGGTGTGGGTACGCCTCAGATCGGAAAACAGCGTCTGTTCCCCAAAAGTTTCTCCCACCCTGAGCAAGGCGGAGGTGAGAAAGGACCCGTCGCGGCCTACATTGCCGGCGACTACTTCTCCAGCTGTCACAATGGTCAGGCCCGCACGTCTATCACCCCTGTCCTGGATGATCTGGCCATCAGCATACCGTTTCGCCGTCCCGGTGGATAGCAGCCGTTCCATGACTTCTGCTGGCAGAAGGTCCGTCAGTGTTTTGGTCTTCGGACGGAGAACTTTCACAAATTGCCCTCAAATGTAACTTTTTAGCATTCTAGCCCGATCGCCCTCGGTACTGTCAATCCGTCTCCCGTCGCGGGAGTGACTTCAAGGAGGGAAGAAAATGAAGGTTTGGGGCGTTTCTGTTTCCTACTACACCGGCAAACTCGAGGCCTATCTTCGATACAAGGGCATCGACTACGAGATGGAGCATCCCTTTGCGAAACAAGATTTCGTTCGCGAACGCGCCGGCGCGATCCAGGTACCCATCGTGGAACGATCGGATGGGCGCTGGATGTCTGACAGCACGCCTATCATCCAGCAGCTTGAAACAGAGCATCCCGACCGCCCTGTTATGCCCATCGATCCGGTTGTTCGGTTTATTGCCCTTCTTATTGAAGATTATGGTGATGAGTGGCTCTGGAGATCAGCGATGCACTACCGATGGAGCTATGACCATGACCGGGAGCTGCTTTCGCGTATTCTTGCCGATGAAGTCACAACGCATTTACGCCTGCCCCGATTTGTTCGCAGGCGCATGGTCAAGAAACGTCAACACACTCTCTTTGTGAAGAGAGATGGCGTAACAAGTGATACATGGAACCATGTGGAAGCAGGTTTCTTCAATGCCATGCGAGGCATGCTTCCGATGCTCGAGAACAGGCCCTACTTGCTCGGCGATACGCCCTCGATTGCAGATATCGGTATGATGGGCCCTATGCTTCGGCATTTCGGACAGGATCCGACGCCAGCTGCCATCATGCGCAACGAGTGGCCCGCCATCGCTGAATGGGTTGCACGGGTCTGGAACGCGCATGCGACTGCGGGCGAAACTTCGCTTCTCGACACAGTGCCTGGCGATGCAGCGCCTCTCCTCCAGGAGATCGGCGAAACCCATCTTGTGCAGCTGAAAGAGAATGCTATTGCCTATGGCCAGGACCAAAAACAATTTGAGATGACCGTTCAGGGATGTACCTACAAGAACATGCCTGTGTCCAGGTATCGGGTCTATTGCCTTGAGCGCCTGCGTGAAGAGTTCGAGAAACTAAACGGTAACGATCAGCAGAAGGTGAAAGCTCTCCTGGCGCAGGAGGAGTACGCCTTGATCTGGGATTCTTCCGTCAAGGCTAAGTCAGACTACGATGTGGAACGTGCTGCCCCGTTCAACAAAGGCATCAATGTCTTGGAAACAGGCTGATTTCCAATATGGTCACCACTGGTTGGCGCCGTAGAGCTGCTCGAAGAGCACACATTCTACAAATGGTACCTTCTGACGTATCTGTCTCTGGCATGCGATGGATCAATGCAGCGCCCGGCCTAAGGATGAAAATTGTGATCAATTATTTGATCACGCTTTTCATCCGGTCCGGGGAGTCGCGCTGTGCTCAAACATTTTATTCAGACTCAAGACTATTCTAAACAAGAGCTCCTGCAGATCATTGAGTTGGCCCGCCTACTAAAAGCGGCCGACAAGGATGGTGCCTGCCCGCCCCTGCTGCGCGGTGCCTCTTTGGGCATGATTTTCGAAGAACCCTCTACACGAACACGAATTTCCTTTGAAGTCGCCATGACCAAGCTTGGGGGCCATGCTCTATATCTGAAACCCGGCGAAATACATTTGGGTGCACGCGAGAGCATCGCAGATACAGCCCGTGTGGTATCGCGCATGGTCGACGTGATTGAAGCCCGGACGCTGGCGCACGAAACCGTTACCGAACTCGCAAAGCATGCAACGGTCCCCGTGATCAACGGTCTCACAGACTATAATCACCCGACCCAAGTCCTGTGCGATGTACTCACCATGATTGAGCATGCACCGAAAGGTAAGACGCTTGAGGACTTGAAGGTCACCTTTGTCGGCGATGCGACGAATGTTTGCTCTTCCCTCATGTGGATCTGCACCCGCATGGGCATGGACTTCACACATGCGGCGCCGAGAAAATATCAAGTGCCCGAAGACTGGGTGAAGATCGCGCGGCAGAATAGGCAAAACAAAAAAGGAAACGGACATGGGAGGACTAGTCCTCTTGAACTACTATAAACCACAGATTCTTTGTGCTTTCTTGAGGCGACAAAGTCAGTTTGTTCCAAAAAGTAGAAAACTCGAGACAGAATAAGGAGTTAGACAATCTCTTACTCGTTCCTCGTCGCTGATGACCATTGGCTTGTGCGCCAAGGCCTCCGCCATACGCTCTCCGAACTAGGCGATGAGGTCAGGATCACTGAAGCTGCGTCCTACTCTGATGTGATGTCCGCATTGGCAGGGGGACGGAAGTTTGATCTTCTGCTGTTGGACCTTGACATGCCCGGCATGACACCAAGCGAAGGCATGGCGCAGATACGCGGAGAGTATCCTGCTTTGCCCTTAGTCGTTGTGTCAGGTACCGACGACCCTGTCACAATTCGACAGTTGATCAGTGCCGGGGCCGCCGGTTTCATCCCGAAGTCTGTCTCGCCAACAATCATGCTCCGAGCCCTGCAACTCGTTCTTTCGGGCGGCATTTATGTGCCACCGTCAGCGCTGGAGATGTTGGACAAAGACAGCGAACCCAATCTGACGGACAGACAGACTCAGGTCTTACGATTGTTAGCCGAAGGAGCTCCCAACAAGACCATCGCCAACCAGTTAGGCTTGGCTCTCCCCACAGTCAAGATTCATGTTGCTGCAGTACTGAGGCAGTTGTCAGCGCGGAATCGCACGGAGGCGGTGCAAACTGCCATAAGGCTTGGCATCCTGGAAACGAGCGCCAAATAGCGCCAGCTCACGATGGAGCCTAGTTTGCGTTCTGCGTCAGTAGGTGGCGGACAAGTGCGCGCAGCTCCGCCGGCTGGACGGGTTTATGCAACAAGTCAAAGCCGGTTTCACGTAAGTCCAAAAGACGATCCGGCCCGGTATCACCAGTCACAATCAACACCGGTGTCTCGGCGCCAATTTGCGAGCGCGCCTCTTTCGCGACGCCATCTCCAGTCTCACCATGCCCCAACCGATAATCGGAAATGATGAGATCAACTCTGCCGCTCAGAGAACCGATCGCATGCGCGACGCCAGCGTAGCCATCTGTCAACGCACAATTAAACCCCCAGCTTTCAAGCAAGCTCTTCAACGCGTCCGCAGACAGAGGGTCATCTTCGATCAGCAGTACATGCGCTGCATCCTGCCCGGCAGCAATGTCTGGCATATTCATGTCTGAAGGCAGCGCGACCTGAGTCTGATCGGCGGCAAGCGGGAGCGTTACGACGAACCGACTTCCTTTACCAAACTCAGATGAGACGGCTATTTGGCAATCTAGAAGATCACAGGTTCGCTTCACAATAGAGAGCCCCAACCCAAGCCCGCCCTGCTGATCACCTGAAGGATTTCGCAGCTGGAAAAACTCCTGGAAGATTTCGCTCTGGTCGTCTGGTTTTATACCCATGCCGGTATCCCAAACCTCAATCTGCGCAGTACCGCCGCGTTTTCGGACAGCTACCAAGACTCCTCCTTGGTCGGTGTAGCGGATAGCATTTGCTGTCAGGTTGCGGACTATCTGCCCTAACAATACGTGGTCGCTATCAACAAATGCGCTCGCGCCAGCTGCCCGCAGGTACAAACCGTTTTGCTCTGCGACACCAGAAAACTCATTTACGACCTGGTCTAAGAGAGCTCTAAGCTCAATACGATCTGTACGAACATGGACGATTCCAGCGTCCAGTTTCGAAATATCCAGTAGTGAGTCGAGAAGACCCCTGACGCTATCAAGTGAGCGATTGATTTTGGCAATAAGATCTTGGCTCTGTCTGTCTTCCGAAAACCGTCGGGCTAATGCTGATACAAAAAGAGTCATCGCATGGATCGGTTGCCGCAGATCATGACTTGCCGAAGCCAAAAACCGTGTCTTCGCGCGACTGGACTGTTCCGCGACACCTCTTGCTACTTCAAGGTCGTTCACGCTGTTTTCCAGCGATTCCACCAGAACCTGATTTTCAAAACGTAGAGATAGCGCATCGACGATCTGCCGGTTCATCGAGCGACCAATGTTCATCAGCACTGCCAAATACAAAACAAGGATTACTCCCATTTCTACATGGCCGGATGTTCCGTCAAACAGAAATCGAGTAGAGGCAATAAGCAATGCCGGACAAACGGCCAGTACGACAGCAATTTGCCTCGCCGCGAGAGATGCTGTCGCGGACGCACTCATACCTCCGATTAGGAATGCCAGAACAACTTGATAGACAACATTATCTTTTGGATAAAGGAGAAAGCCGGCAGCCCCCCAACAAATGCCATTCACAAAAACAGCCGCTAGATAGAGCTGATCCCATCGGCGCAGATCGTCATCATGTGGAGGGTTCGCCGCAAACATTTGAACCATGACCAGGCGACCGATCGAAATGGCAAGCATCACGCCAAGCCACAGAAGCAGCTGGTCCTGGTTAGCAACCCCCCAATACATCCATCCCACAATGAGCACGAGCACCGTATGCATGACCCCCGGATTGGCGGTTGCATACATCATACGGACCTGGGCATAAAATAATCGGGTGTCTATTGCAGGAGTTTTTTTTGAAGTGCGATTAGAGTCGGTCGCAGAAGATTGTGCGCTTCGGTCGACCACTGACATGCCTTCTCGCCCCTCATATGCCCTACAAATAACGGATGTTCATCCCACAGAGTAGCGTCTCACACACAGCGTGTCTGCAGTTTCGACACCCGCCACCAAGGAAGCAAGTCACAACTCTAGTCCCCGGCGCCGAGTGATAGCTGACCAAGTGAGACAGGTTCAGAGCCATCAGAAGTCCCACTGAGGCGAAACAACTCAAACTCCGTTCCTTCATTTGGAGGGAAATCAGCCTCCACCAGGATATATGTCCACCCTCCCTGGTTGTGGCGGCTTAAGGCTTTGACATCAGGACGCGCTCCGCCTCGGTGAAGAATATCAAGACTTGTACCCTCGCGTTGGCGCACTTGATCTAGGATCAACAGCGTAAGCCGCTCCGGCTCCGAGCGTGACAGGGAAGCTTCGTCTAGTTCGATCCCATTTTGCAACACCTGCAAATAGGCTTCTTCCAAAGACATGTCTTGAAGGAGGGAGAAGTCGGGAAGGTCTTTGCTGCGCGCCAGCAAAATAACCGCGTCACCCAGCGGCGAGTAGAAGGGCTCAACTGCGGCCTCTTCGACGTAAATTACCCCGTTCTTTGCGGTGTATTGTGCCGCGACGGACAGGAACGCGCGTTTGCCCATGGCGTCTTCAAACTTCAGTACAACTGTCGCAGCAAAGCTTTCGTGGTGACGTTCTTCAAACTTCATCAGGGCGATGTCTTGCAGATTCAGGAATTTGTATGACAACCCTGTCGGATCGGCGATTTCGCCAATATCCTCGTTAAAAAGCAAGGTCGGTGACACCTCAAACGTCACACCCTGAATTCGATAGGTTATTGCGTAGAGAATTTCCTTCAAGTCTGGGCGGATGCTCTGCAATGCGTGCTCGGTAGTGTCGGCAGCAGCGGTCGCGCCAGTCAACGCTATGCCCCACGCTGACGTTGCCACTATAGCGATGGTGATCGATTGAGTTAGCCACTTTAAAGAACGAGTTATCCGCTTTAAAGAAGATGTCATTTGACCCTCCCCCTTCTCATTGCCCAGCAACCGGCCTGTTCCACCGCAATAATTATGTCGGCAAGTATTCATCGCTGAATCAATGCGCCCTCACCAGCGCTCCCGCTGGAGTAAAATGACCCCCCAGAACCGCTACTGCCAAGCGACGCCGATGAGTCGTAGGAATTGTTTGTTCCGCCGCCACCTGAAACCAGGGCTGGACCAAATTCACCAATGGCCTTGCCGCCCAATTCAACTATTTTGACGAGAACTTCTCCCTTAGCACCCATACCTTCGACTGTTGCAGCGCCAATAGCTTGAGTGAATGTTTTACCGGCAATCATTTTGCTACCTTCTTCGTAAAGTTGGCTGCTGAAAGCATCCACCGTGCTCCCGCCCAAATTGCCAGACGAATCGTAATTGGCAATGGTATTGCCAAGCACACCAGCAGCTGGATCGACAAACGAGAAGGCAGTATCCACTGCCGCAACGCCGGCGCAGGCAGCACCGCCTGTACCGACACACACCACCGCGATGACCGTAATTTTCGCGCCATCAACGACATAAGGCACAGCGGTTAATATCGTGCCCGAAGCGTCGCCTGCCCAGAAGCCTGTTAGCCCGGTTGTATTGTTATTATTCACGAGGGTTTGGAGATTTGTGTTGAGATCACGCAGCTCGCCGACCAGTTCAGGTTTTCGACCTGGATCTCTCTCAATTTCGCCGATGATCGCTACAATCTCGTCTCTCAAATCATCCACTGGATCGTTACCGAAACCCGGATCCATCGTCACTGGGCCGCCGTCGACAGGCGTTGCATCTACGCGGTCCGTATCTAGGACATCTGGCAACTCCCCACCACCCTCGACCGAGGGCGATTTGGGGTCTGGTGTCAGGTCAAGCAAACCACTTGTATCCAATGGCGCCGGCGGGGGGGTGTTAATACCGCCTGGCACCAGCGTTACTGGTTCCACGTCGACAGGTGGCGTCACCAGCGTCAACAAACCTGGAGGTTGCTGTCCAGGAGGCTGCGCTGGCATTTGACCACCGGGATTCACAGGTGGCTGTTGCGGTGGCACCTGCGGCGGTCCCACAACGGGCGTCGCAGGTACTGAATTCGTTGGCAAAGGAGGTGGCGTCCCCGGCGTCTGGTTCGTTGGTGTCGCTGGTGGCGTCTGCGTTGGACCACCACCGGTATTCGCAACCGGTGGTGCTGGTGGATTTTGTGTAGGCCCACCACCCGTGTTCGTCGCTGGAGGCGCTGGTGGTGCCGGTGTTGTTGGCTGAGCACCACCGCCGGTGTTTGTTGCGGGAGGCGTGGGTGGTGCCGGTGTTGTTGGCTGAGTGCCGCCACCTGTATTCGTCGCGGGAGGCGCAGGCGGTGCGTTGTTGGACGCAACATTGGTTGCCCCGCCGCGCCCATTCCCAACCATGTTCGAAGCGGCTATCACAGCGGCATCACCGGCGTCATAGGTAATCACCGTAGTGCCCCCAGACAGCGCGCCCCTTAACGCAGCAACTTGCGCCGAGGGCGCACCGCTTTGTGTTGCGAGGCCTGCCATGTTGCCGGCAAATTCATTGCGGAAGGCATTTGCAAGCTTTGTCTCCGCAGCACCAAGCGCTGCGATAAATTGCGCCTTACCACAACAATTGGCGGCATAGATCTGCTTGAATTCTCGCGCCATATCAGTTGGGTAGCTGGCGATGCTTGTACCTATGGTTGTTTGCAGCATGCCCAGCATGCCATCAAGCTGCGCGCCAAGCTGCTGCAGAACTTCGGGCGGGGCGCCTGACCCCGCCATCTCTGCCAGCATCATGTTCTTGATTGAGTTCCGATCAAACTGGGCATCACCGATACCCATTTCTTTAAAAAGCGCTGCCAGTTCTGCTTCGGAGAGAGTCGCGAAATCGCCCCAATCGCCTACCTTGTCATCTATAGCCTTAAAAGAGACCGAACTCGCTGCAGCAGCTCGCATTTGATCTGCCCTGCCCCGCTGCAACTGTCTTTGCTGCAGAATTTGTTGCTGGGGTTGAACCGGAGGACGGTTGATGACTGGAGGACGATGTTGTGTTGGCGGTGGATGTGCAGGTGGAGCAGGAGGGCGGTAGTGGTGATTTGCATATGCCGCACTCGTGGGTACTAAAAGAGCGAACACGATCAAAAGCGATTTCAACGTTATCACCCTCCTTCTCCATAAGCTTGGCGAAGCCTCTGTTCGGCGAGGAACGATTGCGCCAACTTCGCCGACGCTAACGCCTGGATACGCCCCTTCGCAAATGCGAAAATGGCCTAGTTCCCCCGGAATTCAGCCATTTACACACCGGCCATAGCTCGATTGAGCTCTCGTTTTTTTCGGTCAGGTAAATGGACTAGTCCCAATGTTGCAAAGACACAACGAACTTACGATCCATCCCCAAAATGCAGCTTGAGCGGCGACGCGCCACTATGCGCGCGCTGTTTCTATCGCTACCCATTTAGGTAGCAAGTGAGGACTAAAGAGCCCTCCTAGCCCTACAATCTGGGGCAGGGTCTTCGTCGACACTTTGGGGAAGCGAGTGTGGCCTGAGCCGCCCGCAAGGTCACAAAAGAACGGGACACGGAAATGAAACAGAAATTGCTCAAAACTACCGCCCTGGTAAGTTCGATGCTTTTGGCGATCGGAGCAACAAGCTCGGCCAATGCGGCGCCGCACAGCAGTTCGTCTCTTTTTGTTGCATCGAGCACAGAAGGCACGCTGAATGCAATTGCTCCACTCATCCAGATTTATCAGATGGCGATTTTAACATCACTTCTGCAAAACCATCTTTATATGCTCCAACTCGGACAGAGGGGCAACACTCCAAGTTCACCAGACATGTCTGGAAACTTCACTGGTATTGCAGCCGGTGAGCAATCGAGTGCATTGACAGATAAGCTAAGCATCTGGGCAAGCGCCAACTATTCAGAAGCTGAAAGCGACTTCGCGCCGACAGCATATAAATCAGAAACAGTCGGCGGTTCAGTTGGTGTGGACTATATCCTCTCCGACTACGTCACGCTCGGCGCCTTCCTATCCTACAATGACACCGACACGAACAGCTCGTTCAATGGCGGTAGTGCAGATACCCAGGCAATTACATTTGGGCCGTATGCAAGTTTCGTTGTTGATGACATGTTCAGCATAGACGCAAGTATCGCATATACGACCAGTGACATCGACAACAGCCGCACCGTCGGGGCTGTCGTTGCAACCGGCAATCAGGATGGTGACTCTACTTACATATCCGTCGGTCTGAACGCCATGAAATGGTACGACAATATTGGTGTCAGCGGTCGCCTCGGCTGGGGCTATTCAGATACCGATAATGATGCCTATACGGACAGCCTCGGGACGGCTTTCGCCGCGACAGACTCTCAGCTCGGTCAGATTTCTCTGGGTGGGAAAGTCAGCTACTATGGCGGCAGTTACATGCCTTATATCGGCGCGACTTACAAGTACGATGCTGTTAGCGACAATGTCACAACGGTTACGCCCCCCTCACCCGCAAATGACAAGGACGAAGTTCAGCTAGAAGCAGGCATTAGCCTGTTTGGCGATGGACCCCTTTCGGGCGGCATCTCTGGCAGCTACACCGTTCTACGTGAAGAGTTTGACGGTTGGGGTGTTGGCGGCAATATCAGCTACCGCTTCTAAACACACAGATCGAAACGGCAAAGGCCCTCCAACCAATTGGGGGGCCTTTTTTGTAGACCCAAATATGCCGGTTTCTAAGGAAGCCAGGAGATCATCATGCGATACGGCCTCCCATGGCCAGGTAGGTATTGAGATTTTGTCTGACAGGCATCTCGGTTGAGGCTTCCAGCTGGTCCGTCGGTTTTGCACAGATGCTCTCGACCGCACCACAGTCCCGCAGAGCAATCATGTGACGCATGGGATGATTGTCCGGATCGAGAGGTTCAGCTTCACCGCCAACCCGCTCGCTCCTCTCATCGCAATTGCTTTCGTTCTGGGAGTTGCCAAGCTAATTGGCTATGTCAACTTCACCTACTTTGAGTAACTCTCCTATTCGTCGAAACCGACAAAGACAGAGGCCTCGTCGACACTCTTGCGTTCTGAAACCACAGCGTTGGCAGGGAAGCTGTCATCGGGCCACCCTAGCGCAACCGCCTTCATAATGACCTGGTCGTCTGCAATACCAGCATGTTCACGTACGACTGGTGATTGCATGATCCCCTGACTGTTAATAACTGCGCCGAGCCCGCGTGACCAAGCCGCGTTGACTAACGCTGTTGTCACTGCGCCGCAATCGAACGCCGTATCATCGCTGTCCGCCAACGCACGATCATAGGTCACAATAACGCATACCGGAGCATCGAATTGACGGAAACCACGTAGCACCCAGTCCTGCCGCGCCTCTTTGTCTTCGCGAGCTATTCCCATGGCGGAAAATAGCTGCTTGGCGACCCCAATCTGTCTTTCGCGATGCTTACCATCGAATGGTTGACCGATGCGGAACTCGCGCGAATGCGGGATGCCCGCCAGGTTTCGCTCCGTGTTTCCAGCGCGAATACGGTCCAATGGCTCACCAGAGATAATGTAGAAGCTCCAGGGCTGCGTGTTCATGGACGATGGCGCACGCATCGCCAGCGCCAAAACTTCTTCGATTAGTGCCTTTGGAACAGGTTCTGGCTTATAACCGCGGATGCTCCGACGGCCTTGAATAACATCATCAAACTGCATGGGTAGTCCTCGGGATTGATCAATCTCGAAGAAATATCGGCAATTGCGCGGCAGAACAAGTTATCTCCTCCTAAACCCGGCTAAAGATGCGGGTATTGCACGTTTGCCGCCAATCCATCGGCGAAAATCAGCGAGCTTGCGTCGAGCCAGGCTTTGCCAGAATCTATTGGTTCAGATTGAGACTGTGCGTGCACTGACCGAGAGGAGAGACTCATGAGGCTTTGGAAAAAGATAGTGCTCGGTGGCCTGAGCCTCACCGCTCTTTTGATGCTTGTCGGTTACTGGCTCTTCGTTACACGAGACAGCAGAGAGCCGTCCTTCGTGGCCTGGAATGAACATTGCGCCCTGTGTCATGGCAGCGGATTGGAGGGGACTGAACTGGGATCAGCTCTCGTCAATCTCGACCTTCAGCATGGCGAGTCGGTTCCAGAAATCATGAAAGCCATTGCCAACGGCCTTCCGAATACCACCATGACGGGTTGGGACGACAAGCTATCGCCTGAACTCATAAAGGGTCTGGCTCTCTACATCAGTGAGCGGCGCCAAAACTACCCAGTCATCTCGGATTCCTATAGCGCGGAACCGACCGAGAGCAGAAACATCCGTTCAGCGCATCATGATTTCCGACTTGAACGCGTCGCGATGCTGAAAAGCAGGCCCTACTCTTTAGCCTCTATGCCGAATGGCGATATCCTGGTCGCTGAGAAGACGAGAGGTCTGTCACTTGTCGATACTAACGGTAAGCAAAGTTCTTTGATCCTCGACACACCACCCGTTTGGGAAACGCTGCTTAGCGTAGAAGGGGCCTGGCTCAATTACGGCATTGTGCTCGATGTGGAGCTCCATCCAGAATATGAAGACAATGGTTGGATTTATCTCTCCCACACGGACCGGTGCCAATTGTCTTGTGGATGGTTGGTTCCGGCCACCATGGTCCGCGTCGTTCGCGGGCGCATCAAGGATGGTCGATGGGTAGATCAGGAAATTATCTGGTCTGTTCACAAAGATCACTACACGCCGGTCCCCGACGGTGTCGCCGCCGGGCGTTTGGCCTTTGATGGGCGTGGACATCTTTACGTTTCGATCGGTGGCAAGAACACCTATGACAAACTTCACCAGCTGGACACACCGTTTGGAAAAGTCCATCGGGTCAGGGACGATGGTACCGTTCCAGAAGACAATCCATTCTGGGTTGCAGAGGATGCCCGCCCGGAATCATCAACCATCCACACTGTCTGGAGCTATGGACATCGGACTGGCCAGGGTTTAGCCGCACACCCGGAAAGCGGCACCATCTGGAACACAGAAATGGGCCCGCGCGGTGGAGACGAGATCAACCAGATCCTGGGCGGCCAGAACTACGGATGGCCGCTCTACACAAACGGGCTGGACTATAATGGTGAGGAAGTTTCCATTGGCAAAGATCTAGGGCTGGACTTCCCTATTGAAGACACAGTCTTGCCTGTGGTCGATTTCACACCGGCTCCGGCGGTATCAAATTTTACATTTCATAACGGTGCGGAATTTCCTTCCTGGGGCAACGATCTGCTTGTCGGAAGCCTGAAAGCCGTTTCGCTCTATCGTCTGCGTATCGAAGCGGGTGTTCTGATTGAGCAGGAGCAGTTGATTGCAGATTTCGGACGCATTCGGGACGTCGAGATGGGCGATGACGGGTTTGTCTATATTGCCCTAGAGCATAACGACGCTGGCTCGCTTTGGCGCATCGTGCCCAGCAGAGCTGAGCCGCTCAATACACCGTATCTGCAATAGACGCGGTCCCCTTAACAGCACTATGCTCGATCAAATCGCCACATACCCGCCATCAATGGGAACTGCGGCGCCGTTGATGTAAGCCGAGTTCGGGCCACAGAGCCACGCGGCAAGCTCGCCGATTTCGGACGGCGCCGCCATGCGTTTTGCGGGCACGTTTTCAATGAGCGGTTCCAAAATCTCCGGCGTCGATTCCATAATTTCGCGCACCATGCGTGTTTCCACGGGACCTGGACAAATTGCATTTACTCGAATGTTCCGGGCAGCATATTCAGCTGCGGCACTTTTTGTGAGACCTAACACGCCATGCTTTGAGGCCGCGTACTGAACAATCTCTGCGCTGCCGATCAGCCCCATGACAGAAGACATGTTCACAATCGCGCCGCCGCCAGCAGCAGCCATATGCTTGAGCTGATGCTTCATGCACAAAAATACACCCCGCAGATTGATTGAAATCACTTCGTCAAAATCTTCCACACGCGTATCTGCGAATGAGCAGAGCGCTCCTTCGACACCCGCATTGTTCACCGCACAATCCAGAGACCCAAATCTTGATATGGCTGCCTCTACCGCACCGGCAATGTCCTTTTCCTGGCACACATCACCATGGGCAAAGATCGCTGGGCGTTGAGACTCTGCTAGCTCTTTCACGATCTTTTGGCCTGCATCCAAGTCCCGATCGACGCCTACCACATTCGCGCCATAGGCGGAAAACACCCGTGCCGTGGCTTCGCCGATACCGGAGCCCACGCCAGTGATCAGCACCGTTTTGCCCGTCAAATCCATTTCTTGCTCCCCATGTTTTTGTCGACTGCTTCAATTGTCGGGAATTGCGGTTCAACTAAATTCAATCGGCATCTTGCCCATTACGCGGAAAAACGACTCTGACCACTCAAATTCGTCATAGCGGATTTTCGCCTGAGGCATTCTGCTGCAAAAAGAGCGGAAGGCGTGGCGCGCCTCCATGCGAGCCAGCTGATTGCCGAGACAAGTATGCGCTCCACCCCCAAACGAAATGTGCCCGACATTCTTTCGCTGAATATCAAAAACATCAGGATTGTCGAACTGCAGTGGATCGTGATTTGCCGATCCCAGCATCATCCAAAGCACTGAATTGGTCGGCAATACCGTCTCACCTACCTTGTATTCATCCGTCAGAACGCGCCAATTGAAAAGCACGGGGGTATCGAAACGCAAACACTCCTCGACAGCATTGGCCGCCAGTTCAGGCTGCTCCTTAAGGAGACGGCTTTGTTCAGGATTTTCAATGAATGCTCTCGTTCCATTTCCGATCAGACCGATCGTCGTTTCAAAACCTGCGGTCAAAAGCCCAATCGCCTGGACGGCCAGCTCGACATCTCCCAGGCGATCACCATCTTCTTCTGATTGGATCAAGTTGCTTAGCAGGTCGTCAGTTGGCTGCGCTCTGCGTTTTTTGATCATGGCCTCGAAATAATCAGCCATGTCTTCGCCGGCCTTGCGTGCGCCGACAACAACCTCATCGGGCAGGAACCTAGCAAAGAACGCGTTTGTTCTCATGGCCGTCCACTCGGTAAAGAGATCAATATCCTCTTCCGGCAGCCCCATAATCCGGCAGATCATGCGCGAGGGCACCCGAAGCGCCAGGTCTTCGATGACCTCCATACCGCCTTCTTTGAGGGCCTTGTCCAATGCCTCACCGACAATTAGCTCAATCTGGTTTTCAATATTTTTCAAAGCGCGGGGTGTAAAAGCGCCCAACACCAGCCGGCGCAGACGAATGTGATCAGGACCATCCTTGTTCAGCATAAACTCGCGAAAGCTGCCTCGATTGTCCTGGTCGTCCATGTTCGGCGAGGACCCATCAGGCAGAGTCATACTTGTCGGAGCGTTCCGGAACACGTCCGCCACATCCGCATAGCGTGATATCCGCCAGGTCCCGACCGGCGTTAGATTGACGGGATCACTTTCGCGCAACTGATTCAGCGCTGGATAGGGATCGTCCCGAAAGCTCGGCGCAAACGGATCTGCGCCCCCCCAATCACCGACAATGGCACTCTCTGCTGTTGCATCACTCATGTCTCTTCCTCCCGGCCAGGTCTTCAGCCCACTTTGAAAACGTCATAGAGCACTTTTCCGCTGCCAAATTCCCGCATGCATCCCAGGAAGACATGCCGGCCAAGCCAGGCGTGTTTCTTCGAGTCTGTCTGAAAATAGGGCGTGGAATAGAAGTACATCTCATTCCCGGGAATCGTACCCCCGGCTTCGATCGTCGCGATCTGCTCCGCGGTCAAATCGCCAATGCCGTTATAGTGGCAATAGGCGTGCTCACCGTCGTCCAGCTCAACAGAGAATCTGACGTCGAGATACCAGACGCCATTCGGCATAATGGTGATCCAATCGCCCGCAGGCGCGACGACCTTCCCTTCAATGCCCGGGCCCTTCATATCAATCTGGGTCACATTCCAGACCATCTGCGTGCCCACATTGTGGACAGGCGCCGCAACAGCGTCCCAAGTGAACGCATATTCCAGTTTTGGCGCCGGCACCACGCCCGGTTCCGACATTGTTGCTGTACCCATGGATAAGTCCTCCCGTTGACCATCATCGCCAGGGAGGAAGCTGACCGGTTTTGGAGGGTTCCAACCCACCAGTATTGGTGGGCTTTAGTCGGCAAGATCCAGAAACTGCGCCGCATTTGCTGCCGCGGTGCGATTATTCACATTTAGCTTCGCAAACAGGTTTTTGAGATGCCACGCAACGGTGTTCTGCGTGATCCCAGTCTCATGAGCGATCTGCTTGTTGGTTTTGCCTGCTTTGAGCGCAAGAAGAAGGGTCTTTTCCCTGGCGGTAAGCGGCTCGATCGGCGCTGAAAGCTCCGCCTCCTGGCCCGCCCTCAATTCCAGGTCGAATAATGACGCAAGTTCTGCCAGATACACCTGCGGCACGGGCGAAATCCCCCTCATCCGCCCCTGATCGATACGTCGGATCGTTTCTCGCACCAGATCTTCAGCACCCCAGAGCTGATCGAGAAACACCCTGAGATAACGTCCTGATGCCCCCCGTGAAATCGCTTTGGCCAGCTGCCGAATGGCCCGATCCTCTTTATTCGCCATCGCCAGGGCACGGGCGTCAGAGAGAAGAAACTTAATTAGCGCGCCCACCCGCCCTGCCGCCTCAGCTTCCACCAGAAAGGGAGCAAGAAGACTTCTGGCCTCCTCTATGTGTCCCTCTAAACTGAGCAACAAGGCCTTCGCCCTGACGAACTGACTTCGCAATCGAGGCCAGGTGCGATGCGAAATCTCTTTGTCTGTCTGGGTGATCTGATCAAGCTCATCGACAATAGCAGCGGCATCATCGCGCCGTCCTAACGATGCCAGGCACACAACACGTTCAGCAAGCGCATGAACCAGTAACCGTTTATGCCCTTCCTGCTTGCCGACAATTTCCGCCTTGGCAAGGACGTCCAACGCTTCTCGCGCCCCATATTTTGCCCGGACATGTCGAGCATCTGTCAGAAAATAAGCGATCACCGCATCAATCGCAGAAGACCTGTTATGCGTACCCGCGGCGAGGTGAAGCTGCGCCTCAGCGGCATCAAGATCGTTTCGCTCATAATCAATCTCAGCAAGGAACGCATGGGGCATCGGAAAATCGGATTGAAAGTTCGCCGTTGCCAGCTCTGAAATCGACAGGAATGTGTTGCGCGCTGCATCGAGATCGCCGGAAATGTTATATCCGACGCCCTTCAACACGCTCGCGTATATCGCTCCCAAAAAGTTCTGGGATTCCAATTGAAGATTGGTGGCGAACTCAGCCAATCGCGACGCTTTGTCCATACTCCCGGAAAAAATGTGGGCATAAATAACAACATCCAACAAAATGCCCTGATGAAATGGAGACAGCCGCTCAATGCCCGTCATGTCCAACTCACTGAGATAGGCGATTGCATCTATATCGTCGGCGACATAGTCGATGGCGGCGTCAAGCAGGAAAGTTTCAAGTTCAAGCGGATCAGATGGAAGCACAAGCGGCTCCCTTCCCTCATCTGTTCGGACCGTCGGCACATCCAATGTCTTGAGAACATTCCGGGCATCGCCGACCCGACGACCAAGCAGGAGTGTCCAGGCAAGCGCGATCCGCAATTCCGGATGTTGAGACACGATGCCCTCAGGCAAACGCCGTATCCAACCTTCCAATTGGCCAATGCGGTACAGGCTCAGGAAAGAGCGCCACACCCTCTCCATAGCAACCGCTGCTTCCTCCCACAGCTCAGCCCGTAGCGCGTGATTGATAGCCTGCTCGTCCAACCCTTTTGAACAATACCAGCCGTGGGCCAATGTATGACGACGCTTGCTCGTCGGCTCATCTGCTTGAAAGTGTTGCTTCAGAAAATCCCTGAAAAGATGGTGATATCGATACCAACCGGCCTCTTCCCCCACAGGTTGAAGAAACAAGTTGAGGCGGACAAGCTCCTCAAGTTTTGCATCACTATCACTAGATTCAGTGACCACATCACAAAGCTCTGGCACAAGAAGGTCAAGGTCAGCGGTATCGCCGAGGAACTTTTTCGTACTGTCGGATAGGTTTCCAATCACATCGCGCGCCAGAAACTCCATCACATCGGCATTTCCTGCCGTGAAATTCTCGATAAAGCGATCAAGTTCGTTGGAGTTAGAAGATGCAATCGCTGCGACCTGCAATCCAATTGCCCAGCCATCTGTGTAGCGGTGGATTGCGCCCAATTGGCTCTGGTCCACAGCTAAACCGTAACCGTCACCCAAAAACTCTCGGGCTTCGGATTCGCTAAACCGCAAGTCTCGCGCGCTCATCTCAACAACCTGGTCACGAACTTTTAGTGCTGCGATATTTAGATCGGGCACGCTGCGGCTCGACACCACCAGGCAAAAGTTCGCAGGCGCATATTTCAGGATGACCTCAACAAGGGAGATCGTCTCTACGTTCTCGATCGTGTGGAAGTCTTCCAGGAATAAAGTGACATTAACGCCTACCTGGTCGACTACATTCATGAGCGCGCTCAAGACCATCTCCGGTGCGGAGCCACCGCCAGCTTTCAAGAATTCAGCCGCAAAACCTTCGTACCGAGCATCAGCAATTCCAGATGCCGCAATGATCGACGTCAGCAGCGTCTGAGGATCGGCATCCATATCGTCCAACGAAACCCAGACGCACACCTCTCCACGGCCAACCAGCACTCTGTACCGTTCAGTCAGGAGAATAGTCTTCCCATACCCCGCAGGCGCATGAGCCAATGTCAACAGCGCGCGGGTTCTACCATCGAGGGCTGCCTGCAAGTTTGGACGTGAAACCACATATCCCCTGACATGGGGCGGTCGAAACCTGGCTGAATCCAGAACCTGCTCCATGCGTAATCTGCGCCTCCAAGACAATCCTGCCTACCAATAGGTGGGTATGGAGCCACTCTAACGGCATCAAACCACCAACACCCACCCAAATTGGTGGCACCCTCCGCCTGATCAGCGTTGAAAACTATGGGTCACGCGGGCGATCAGGCGCCGCATTTGCACACATGGGAGAAGAAAATGCGTGTGGGACTTCAGATGGTTTTTCAGAACTACATGAAACGGGTGCCGGATTCTCAGGTTTTCCAGGAAGAAGCGGAAAATGCCGTCCTGGCCGATGAACTCGGTTTTGATGAGCTTTGGCCTGTGGAGCATCACTTTGCCGACTATGCATTTTGCCCCGACAATATGCAGTTTCTGAGCTATGTGGCACCACAGACCAAACAGATCCAACTGGGCACAGGCGCTGTTATTCTGCCATGGAACGATCCCTACCGCGTGGTCGAAAAGATGATCATGCTGGACATTATGTGCAATGGCCGTGCGCTTTTCGGCATGGGCCGAGGCCTTTCCAAAGATGAATATGGTCCTATGGGCATTCCGATGGATGAAGCTCGGGAACGGTTCGATGAAGCAGCTGAGATCATTCTGCGTGGGCTGGAAACCGGAAAACTTTCCGCCGATGGCAAGTTCTGGAAACGGGCGGCAACAGACGTGCGACCCGCTCCAACAAAGTCTTTCAAAGGTCGGGCGCTCTCTGTGGCAATGTCCCCGGACTCGGCGCTGCAAGCCGCGAAGCTAGGTGTGGGCGTTATGATGTTCACTCAAAAGCCAGTGGAAGCGCTTCTCCCGGATCTGGATCGTTACCGCGATGCCTTCAAAGAACACCATGGGCATGCGTCGCCGCCACCCCGTTTCGCTGATTTTGTTTTCTGCTCGGAAGATGCAGACGAAGCAGAGGAAAAGGGATTTGAAAACATTGCGGCCTACTATTCACAGGTTATGCAGCACTATGACCTGATGGGCGAACACTTTGCCAAAATGAAAGGCTACGAATCTTACGGCCAGGCGGCAGAAATGCTGAAAGATATTGGCCTTGAAGATCAGGTGAGATCTTATGTGGATCAGCAGGCCTACGGCACGCCGGATCAGATCATCGCCAAGCTGGAACATCGCAGAAAAGTCCTGGGGCCTTTCTCGCTCAACTGTTGTTTCCGCTTTTCGAACCTGGAGAAGAAGGACGTGCAGTCAAGCATGCGTCTTTTTGCGGAGAAGGTGCTCCCTGTTGTCCGCGAGTGGGAAGCAGACACAGCTTCAGCAGCCTGACCACCCATAGGCATTAGCAACCGAAACGGGCCCCGGAATATCACTGGTTGGCGATAGACCGGGGCCCTTTTTTTAGAGCCTGATTAGCGATGAAGGAACTGTCGGAATGGGTCAGAGCCGCACGCGTTAATTTAATGCAAAAACAATAGGTATCCTTGTCGCAAAGGGCGTGACAGGAGGTGCCGGAAACGGCGCCGACTTCTCAACCATGCGCTTAGCGGCGCGATCCAGGTGAAACGAGCCAGCGCCCGTGATGATTTCAATCTGACTCAAATTTCCTTGACCATCAATGCTAATTGCGAGGGTTACCATTCCCTCTTCCCGTCTGCGACGCGCAGCTGAAGGGTATGTTCGGTTTTCTTCAATACGCTGGCGGATCATGGCGAGGTACGCATCACGTTGGTCACCTGCTCGAGCGTCCGCTGAACCAATCCCCGCAGTCTCCGAGGCGGCCCCTTCACCAAGGCTGGGCGCGCCCGCACTTGCTGATCCAACAGAGTTGCCATCTCCCTGCTCGCCCGTCTGTGGTGTCATCGATGGTAACGTCTCTTCTGGCGCGCCGACACGCGGAGCTTCCGCCGGTTGAAGGACAACTTGCTCAGTCTGCATGACTCGCAACTTCGGTGCCTCGGCCGCCATAGCCCGTTGCGGTTGTGCGACTACCCGTGGCGCCGGCGCAACCGGTTGAACCACTGGCTGTCGTTGGCGCTCCAACCTTGGTGCAGGCGGTACATTAGATGTTTCCAAGATAGGTTCCGTTGGCGTTTGTTGCGGCTGGCCTACCGCACCTGATCCACCCAAGCTCACGCTTAACTGACCTACAACCTGGCCGCCTGCCCCGCCGCTCTGCTCAGGTGTCAGAAAAAGAAAACCCACGACGGCGGCATATATCCCAATGGAAAACAAGGCGGCGACCGGCACATACCGCCCGAGCGAAGGAGTAGATTTTGCCAAAACCGGGGTCATTTTCGGCCCAGCGTGACAATTTGCACATCCCGGATGTCTGCACTTTCCGCAGACCGTAGAAGCCGAATAACCTGAACCGCAGGGCTCCGCGCATCCGCGCGCACTTCCAAAACCCTATCATCTCGACCAAGAGTGTTGAGAAAACCATCCACCGCATCATCGGCCAGGGCAAGTCCCTCGTGTGAGAAGGTCCCCTTCGCATCCATTGTCAAAATGGCGGGTTCCAGCGGGTCTTCCCTAGAAAGGGCATCTCCCGACCGAAGGGGAGAAAATTCCGGCGGCAGAGGCTCAGCAAAGGTACCCGCCATCATGAAAGCGAGAACCAACAGCAGAACAATATTGATCAACGGCAGAGTGCCATCTGGCTTATGCCCCGTTTTTTTTGAACGCAGAGTTTTCATTGGAACGCCTGCTCTTCAGCCTCGGAAAGCTGGACCTTGTGAAGACCGGCACCATTCAGACCTTCGATCACATCGACCACATGCTGGATCTCAACCTCACCTTCCGGTTCAAGAAAGATGGTTGTGTTATGCCCCTCAGTCTTCAACGCATGAATTGCAGCAGAGAGTTTCTCATACACCTGGCCATTCACCAGGAAGGAACCATCATTCAACAGCCGCAATGCGGAAGTCTGCTCGTCACTTACCTCGCTCGAGAGCTGCGCCTGTGGCGTCAGCTCGATCTGACGCCAATCGACAAATTGAGATGCCAGCATGAAAAAGATGAGCAAGATGAAGACGACGTCAATAAGCGGTGTCAGACTCAAAACCAGCTTCGGCCGGGGGTGACGCAAAACCATGAACGCCCCTCCTCAGTCTGCGGCCACACCAAGGCGCTGGGGGATATCTCTGCGAACCTCTGCCAGCTCGCCTATCGCCTGTTCTGCGAGGTCAGCGAAGCGGGTCAAACGCCCCTCAAACCACCCATGCGCAACCGTTGCCGGGATCGCAACAATGAGACCGGCCGCTGTAGTAAGCAGAGCCACCCAGATACCTGCTGATAGAAGACTGGGATCAACCGCTCCACCTGCTTCCGACAGCGCACGGAACGCATCGATCATGCCAACCACAGTGCCCAGAAGACCGATAAGAGGGCTCAACATAGCAATCAATCCAAGCAGACCAAGCCCGCCCTCCAGCGGTCTGAGCTCACGGCGGGCGGCACGAAATCCAGCTCTCTCAATGTGCTTTTCTTCTTTCATCGCGTCGACGGCGGCTTGCGTTGCTGCGCGGACACGCGCCAAGGCTCCACGCTTTGATCGCTCTCCCAAACGCGCCGATGAAAACTGCATCACTTTTGCGAAAATCAGGACAAGAGTAGCGAAAGAAAGTGCTGCAAGAAGATAAAGAACCGGCCCGCCTGCATGCACAAAATCCATTGCTGCCGTCATTACATCGACTGCACCAGGCTCAACGATTGACGCTTCAGGTAGGCTAGAGCTAAGCACCATTTCTTCCATCGTCAAATCTCCACGTTCACAGAGCGCGCCGAATTTCAATCACCGCAGCACTTCGCCGGTGATTGCCTGTCGGCACTATCAGTTTGCGACCACTATCTGGGTCTGCGACCCGGTGGACAGAAAGATCAAACACATCCGCAATCAATGACGGTTGAAGCACGTCATCTGGCGTACCTTCAGCGACAACACACCCAGCAGACAGGATCACGACGCGCGTGGCGTAGAGTGCTGCAAGATTGAGATCATGAACGACCGCGACGACCCCAACCCCTTTATCAGCAAGCCTGCTTGCCAGATGAAGGACCGAGTGCTGGTGGGCAAGATCAAGGCTGGAGGTCGGCTCATCCAACAAGAGAAAACGAGCTTCTTCGTCTGTTTCCCGCCAGACCTGAGCAAGAACACGGGCGAGCTGAACACGTTGCTGCTCTCCACCCGACAGTTGCGTATAAACCCGGTCCGCAAGGTGTCTAATGTCGGTTTCTTCAAGCGCCCAGTCGACAGCTTCTCTATTGGCTGACGCGTCAACCGATCCGCGGAAAGGATCACGCCCCATTGCCACCACGTCACACACCTTAAAGGGAAAGCTGAGAGACGCCTTTTGGGGCATGAGCGCGCGCCTGCACGCAAGAGATGCTGGCGAGAGATGCTGAAGCTCATCGTCTCCGATGCGCACATCGCCACTCAGTGTTTTTTGCTCGCCGCTGAGCACATTCAGGAAGGTGGACTTCCCCGCACCATTCGGCCCGAGAACAGCGACCATCTCGCCGGGAAGAACTTCCATGGATGCACCTGTGAGAACCTGCCGCGCTCCCAACACAACATCCACATTGCGAGCACTAAGAGTCACCATGACGTTCCCTCCCGCGCGGCCCGGCGCAACAACCAAAGGAAGAAAGGCGCACCCAACAAAGCAGTCAAAACACCAATAGGGAGTTCTGCTGGCGGCGCCAGTGTTCTCGCCACCACATCCGCCCACAACAACAAAGCTGCCCCGCCAAGCGCTGAAGCAGGCAAAAGCATCCGGTGATCTGGCCCAACCACCATGCGCAGTAAATGGGGAACGACAATACCGACAAACCCAATCGTACCCGAGACGGCAACAGCCGCACCCACGCCCGCCGCAACCAACGCAACACAAAGATACTTGAACCGATCCACATTCAGGCCGAGGGAGGCGGCTTCGCGTTCGCCCAACAACATCAGATTGAGCTTGTGTATCAACATCGGCATCGCGAGCAGAATGACACTCATGATCGTGATCGCCGGGAGAATCGCGGTCCAGGTCGCCCCACCCAGACTGCCAAGCATCCAGAAAGTGATCGACCTCAGCTGTTCATCACTGCTGATGAACATCATGAGCCCCATAATGGCGCTCCCCAGGGCGGCAACAGCAATGCCGCTCAACAAAATCGTCGTCATCGGCGTGTGTCCGTTCACACGGGCGATCGCGACAACAATCATGGTTGCAATGAAACCGCCCACGAAAGCCGCGACCGGCAACGCGTAGAGAATGATCGCACTCAAGGCGCCAAATGCAGAGCCGAGAACAATAGTTGTGACGGCTGCAGCGCCTGCGCCTGCAGATACACCAATGATACTGGGTTCAGCCAAGGGGTTACGAAAGAGCGCCTGCAGAACGGCGCCCGATACAGCCAACGTCGCACCAACCATCCCGCCAAGCAGCACCCGCGGCAGCCGAATTTCCAGAACAATTGCATAGGAAACGGCGTCAGTGTCTTCAAGCCCAGCAACAAATGACCAGAGCAGAGCGAGCACGTCTCCGAGCGCAATATCGGCCGCACCACGCGTCAGCCCGGTCAACGCCGCCGCGGTCAACAGAAGAGCAAGCCCCGGCAAGGCCAAAGATCGCATGACCTCAGACAGATCAACACGCGCGCGATCGCGAATGTCCAGGATGCTCACCGTGGCCCCAAAATCGTTACGTTGGCGGACGGCGAGGCTTCACGGCCCAAAGCTGGAATTCCCGCGTCCGGATAAAGAAGAGTTGCCAAGTCAGCCGCAGCCTTTGGCGCACGAGGGCCAAAACCAAGCAGATAGTGACTGTCTATTATAGCCACCCGCCCCTCAGCCCCGGCCGTGGTGCGCGCGACAATATCCAACTTGGCGACACCTTCCGGGCCACCCAATGCCTCACACACGTGGCTTGGTAGAACAATCCAATCTGGGTCCGCCGCAAGAACCGGTTCCATAGAGATGGCTTTGTAGCCTTCCATTTCCGGAAAGGCCAAAGCACCACCAGCAAAATCTATAATGGCCGAAGCCGCCGTGTTTGCACCTGCGCCGAGCAAGGGACCATTCCCCGCAGACAGGATAAGCAGGACGCTCTTTTTTGCAGTCGAAGGCAAAGCGCCCGCCAAAGTGCTGAAATGCGTTTCAACACTGCCGGCAAGCAGCCGAGCATCTTCTGAAAAGCCAGTGGCATTGCCAACAGCATTGATCATAGCGCCCAACCCATCCACAGATCGCCCAACGGGAACTTGCGCAACCGGTACGCCAGAGGACTTCAGTTGATCAACAGCAGCAGCGGGGCCAGCCTCGCTGGATAGAAGTACCAGGTCTGGTTCCATTGACAGGACACCTTCAGCCGACAGCTGACGAAGATACCCAACCTTTGGCAGCTGCAGGGCTTGCGCAGGATAGGTGCTGGTCGTATCAACGGCTCGAAGTTTGTCACCCAGACCGAGGGCGAACAGTGTTTCGGTAACCGCTCCACCAACAGAGACGATGCGGCTATAAGACCGAGCCTGAGCGAGGGCTCCACCGGGGGAAAGGAGCATCACTCCACCCGCAGCAAGCCCACCTAGCGCTCCTCGTCGAGAGATCATGCAGCCACCCCTTTGCCCAGAACATTTTCTGAGACAATGGTCCGCCAATCATCACGTTCAATCTGCCCAGGTTTCCGCTCACCGAAAAACTGAATCAGCATCGTGCCATCTTTGTCATAAAGCTCTACTGACGTTACATCTCCGTCTTCGGTTGGCTTACGCACAACCCACGCATCTGCGACAAGGTCAGACCGCAAATGAAGATTGAAGCCATCATCAAGTACATTGATCCAAGGGCCCATAGGCTCCACTCGGGTCACAGACCCAGTATGAATTTGGATGATGCCCTTGTTTCCCACGAACGCCATAATGGGCGCACCGCTGGCTGAGGCAGCATGAAGCACGCGCTCGGCCGCATCGACAGGCGCACGTTCCGCAAAGCGCCCCTCAGCAAGCCGAAGCGCCTGTTGACGCCCCACCTTGTATTTCCGCAGAAGCGGGAAAAAGTCGTGGGTGTCTTTGAGTGTGCTCCACTTAGACAACAACCCCTCAGAATCAATCTCATCATCAGCACGGTCAGGTGTTTCAACCGGCAATGGTGTCACCTCTATGAGCGACCCCTGATCGGCATGGACAAAGCGATCAACCAGCGCATCATAAGCAGCCTCTTTACTTTCAGCACGTAGGTAAACTTTGTGAAGAGCTGTGCCGTCTGGGCCAAAAAACTGAAGACTGCGACGCGGACCAGAACGTGTCTCCTCATTCACCGCGAACCCAAATTCCCAGTTCTTCAAAAACAGACGAAGATCAATGTCATGGTTGAGCACAATGCCGCCGTGCGCTCCGAATGACATATTCGCATACTCGCCCACCTTCTCGTGCACCACACCATGGTTGCGCGTCAGCGCCATCACTTCGCCCAAATCGCCAAACGCCGTAATCACCTCGGACCACGGACCCGTCAGGCGGGTTGCTGTTTTGCCGAGACCCGCGCAAACGAGTTCTGCTTCACTGATGCCCAGGCTCTCCGCCAAATCGCGTGCTCGAGCCTTGGGGTTTTTTTCACGTTCCGTGACAATCGTTGAACGTAATTGATCAATGGAAGTTGTGGTCATTGTGAGCTTCCTCTCCGATTACCAGTTAAGTGTGTAAGTGACATCGACCAGAACAGAGCGGCCTTCTTCGAGCGTGTCAGAAGAGACACGCTGGTATTCTGCGTCGAAAAGGTTTTCAGCCGTCACGCCGAAGCTGAACCCATCAAGAGGTCCGTCCACCGGACGCCACCGGGCGTAAACCTCATGGATCTGATAGCTATCGCGATGCTCGCTGGTGTCAGTACCCTCGCTGAAATCATCGGCAAAGGTGGACTGCCACCCGATATACGAGTCCACTTCGGGAAGCTTCACCCGAAGATCCGCGGTGACCTGGTCGGCTTGCTCGATGCCAATCGGTTGCCCTGTAGCCGTGTTTTCCGTTTCCATGGTCTGACCGGAAAGAGAAATTCTAAAACGATCAGAGTCGTAGCTCGTCTCCAGCTCAAAACCTGACAGTTCAGCGTCTGCGATATTCACCGTTTGCGTTGTTCCACCGCAGCCAGTCGGGTCGACGGCGATTGAGACAAAAGCCCGACACGTAAATCCAGGCGTAAGGAAGGGCGCTGGGAAAAATTGTGGATTTGTCACGTCAGCACGTTGGATAACTTCCAAAGACAGGAAGTTCTCTCCATCCGTGGAGTAGTACCCACCCTTGGCCTGGAAGATGTCACCTGCACTTAGGACATCTTCAAATTCAAACCCAAGGCCTGCTTCCCAGGTAGTGGTGCTCTGTGCTTCCAGCGTCGTATTGGGAATGAACGTGTTGAAACCAGCCAGACCACCTGGCCCAAACACAGGGAAATGCGTTCCAATCGGGAAGAGCTCATCCAAACGAGGCGCCCTGAAAGCATCGCCGTAGGATCCATAGACAAAGGTCCAGGAAGTCGGTGCAAACCGGGCCGTAACCTTCGGCGATACCTGGCTGTCGCTCGTTTGCGTGCCCGTCGTGTCTTGACTATCAAAAGTGTCAAACCGCACACCCGGGGTCACAGAAAACTCTCCATCATCGAGGCCAAACGGCGCAAACCAGGTGAAGGAAGTTTGAACGAAGGCACCGAACAAGTCCTGATCGCCGGTGACAACGCCACCTCGAACACCGCCTCCGGTTGCGCCCACTGCACTATCACGTGCAACTTCAAATCCACCTGTAACCGCCAGCCCAATATCCTCTGAGAGCATGAACCGGCTCGTATTGGATACGTCCAGGCCGACCGTATCTAGGTCGCGCTTGCTCAGGACGCCGGCACCTGTGCCAGCGATTGGTGTTTCATCAACAGTGTTTGTGTTCCGGTAAATGACAGCGGAAAAATCGACCAGGTCCTGCCCGACTGGTTTCGACGTAAAACCAAGCGTGAAGGTCTCACTGTCAATGTCCTTGTCATTGAGTGTGCCCGTTGCTGCCTGACCATTGCCGGGCTCCACGGCATCATTGGAGAAGCGCTGCCATGAGAGACTTATGTCCGTATTGTCGCCAATGTCGAACGTGCCCTTAACCAGACCGGAGAGGATGTCGTCTTCAGAGTCGAGCTTCGTGCCATTCCCCAAACGCACGTCATCTGACTGACGAAGCACAAGACCCGCAAATATGTCTGCCTCTTCCATGGGCTTGGTGTAGGCAAGAAGCCGTTGAGCAAACTCATCATTGCCGCTGCGATAGCTCAACCCAAAGCGCGCGCCATGAGTTTCGCCTTCACCGAGCAGGTCTTCAGCGTTCAATGTCCGAAGCGCGATAACGCCGCCCGTCCCGCCAGAACCATAGAGCGCAGAACTGGATCCTCGCACGACCTCCAGCTCACCCAGAAACGCAGGATCGATAAACGCACGGCCATCGTGACCGGACACAAAATTCTGACGGGCACCATCAAGCGTCACAATAATATCAGCACCGGAAAAACCCCGGATCGTCGGCACTTCGCCCGTACGCCGTGGTCCCCCTACTGCACTAACGCCTGGGATGTCGTCAAACAAATCGCCAATGTTGGAGGGTATCTCTTCAGCAATTTCGTCAGCACCTTTGACGGTCACCATACCGGGAACAGCAAATGCTTCCATGGGCGTGCGTGTAGCTGTCACACTGATGGGCGCCATTCTGTCGCCAATCTCCTCAGCCATCGCACCTGTTGACGCCAACATGGAGGCACCGCTGATGGCGAGGGCAGAAACACCTCCAAGAAGAGCAGACCGCCCAATCTTACCGGCCTGCACACCGGCTACCTGCACGTTACGCTCAAGAAACTCACTCATTACCCCAAAACCCCTGTAGCTATTTAGACCTATTTGCAAAATCTGGCATGACGCCAGACATCCGATCTCCCCGCTTACATAGGGGTTCTGTCACTATTGTTATTGAGAGTCAATATTATTTGCAAAACGGGGTGGGATATCTACCAGAAAGTACACCCGTGGTGGCAGGTTCGCTCCAAAAGCTAAAGCCCCAGATGCGAGATGCACCAAGGGCTTTTCCTGGTCGGGGAGATAGGGCTTGAACCACCACTCGTGGAAATTGGCCGCTTGATTTCTTCCCTTTTTTCGCGGCCACTCAGATTATCAGTCCAAAATGCATGAATTGGATTTATGCTTGAGCACCGCGCGAGTCCCTCTCCATCACAATTGTCTATGAATCAAAGGAAAGTGCCATGACGGACAAGTTGAACATCAATCGTCGTCATCTTATCGCAGGCGCTGGGATCGCCGCGACAGCTGCAGTTGCGGCCAAAGCCCAAGCTCAAGGTGAGGCAAGCCAGCCTGACCTTGGCGGGAAATCGATTTTAATCACCGGCACATCATCAGGCTTTGGGCGTCTTGGCGCAGAACACTATGCCCGATTGGGCGCAAAAGTCTTTGCGACGATGCGGAACCTGCCGCGCCCAGAAGCTGATGAACTTACCGCGCTCGCAGATCAGGAAAATCTGGACATTACAGTCATCGAAATTGACGTCACCAAGGATGATCAGGTTGAGACGGGTGTTGCAAAAGCGCTTTCGGCGGCAGACGGAAAGTTGGATGTTCTCATCAACAATGCAGGCATTGCATTTGCCGGGCCTATTGAAGTGCAGGACCTGGAGGCAACACAGCTGATATTTGACACCAATGTTTTTGGGCCCCAGAGAATGATCCGTGCTGTTCTTCCTTCAATGCGGAGCGCTGGCAGCGGCCACATCATCAACATCACCTCTCAGCTAGGCCGTGTGATTATTCCTGGGATCGGTCAATATTCACCAACCAAATTCGCTCTGGAAGCACTAAGCGAACAGCTCGCCTATGAAACGGTTTCACAAGGCATTGAAGTAACCGCCATTCAGCCCGGCGGTTACCCGACTGAGATCTGGGAAAACCAAAGCACATTATCAGCAGCACTAAAAACGCGTTCGTCACAAAAGTTACTGGACGCCTACCCACAACTGACGGCGAACATGGGCGCGTCTGGTGGCGGCACCAGCGACACTGATCCAATGGACATTCCCCACGCTATCGCTGAGATCATTGCGATGCCAGCGGGGACAAAACCATTGAGGCGTGCCCTCCACCCTGTTGCGCGCCCTCAGGAGGCAATCAACGCTGTTTCGGCCAAGCAGCAGCTCGCAATGCTGGGAGACTCGCCTTATGGACCGCTGGTCAAGGCAGTGCTGGACTAAACACAGGATTGAACTTCACGCCACTCGTGGCCACCCCCCGACGGATCGCTTCACACGAAACCTCAACACCACATGCTGCCAATAGCACTCCAACATCACGCAGGCTGAGGTTACAACGCACATCCATCGATACTGCCTGTTGAACGAATAAAAACGGGCAGTGAGGATCGCGGTAGCTCATCTGGGTCATTTGACCCTGCTAGCCGGCCACGCCGACAAACAGGGTGGAGGTTGTGACAAAGCCCATCAACCTATTGCCTTCTTCTGCTCGCACAATGGGCATCATGTGCGCCCTGTTCCGAACGCAATAGGCTGTGTGCTGATCAAATCGAGAGTTTCTCACCACGCCAAATCATCGAGTGATGCCATTTTGGAACTCCGCCTTGGACTGAAACGACAAACCTGAGCAGAACACGATCGAATAAGCGGCCAACGAGTTTCAATCAACTCAATCATTGTGGGACGCAGGATCTTCAGCTCCTTGCGATTGCAGTTCAGCTTCAGATGACTCTTCGTCGGAACCCGCCCTCCACTCCAGAAGGCAATACAGAACAAATCCGGCGACCAGCCCCCATGCTGCTCCGTATGTCGCAAGGACAATCCCCATCGTACCTGCGACACCCATCTGAGTATTGTTTTTCATTTCATCGGCAGCAACGCTGATGCAAAGGTAACCGGTCACCAGCAGGGTAATCGACAGGGCGATTGGTAAGACTGGCTTGAATAAGGTCACGAGGGGCAAAGCGAAGAGAGCCAATAACAGCACAAAATAGAATGTTCCCGCGCCGCTATAGATGGAGTCCATTGCCCGGCGCCCGTACCGATACCGTTCGGCCATCGTGACCATAACACCCGTGAACAACGGCCCCGCAAGCCCGGGGAAGGGCGCGAAGAAGCTATGGATTAAGTTGCGGATGCCGGTCACCAAATGAACGCGGTCAACATCTACATCAATGTCCTCATCAGGACGCAAATGGTCGACGCGCGCCAGAACACTCTTGCCAACAATGATATCTCCAAACGCGATGATGTAAGCGATCACGGCCGTCGGTAGGGCGAGCAAGAACATATTGGCGTCCGGCATACCGATGCTGAATGGAAGATAACTCCACATTTCAGCAAAGGCGGGTTGTGTGAAACCATACTCGATCGCAGGCAACGGATATTCGCCCAGCGACCAACCGAACGCCATTGCTGCGATCGCACCCGGCACCATGCCGTAGCTGGACAAGATTCTGGCCCATCGGCTTTTTTCGGTCATGCGAAGGAAGGACTGTGAAAACAACATATAGGCCGTGATGACGAAGCCGATCGTGAGCGATATTGGCGTGGCAGCAAGCCGGCCCCCTTCGGCGATTTCGCCGGTGAACGCGGCGATGCCCGCGCCCATCAAAATTCCGGCTTTCATCGACTGCGGGATGATGTCCACCAGTTTCGATCCCAGGCGCGTAACGCCCAAGACAAAAAAGATCAGTGTAACGATCAGTTGCAGGGCGATCATTGCCTTTATCGCGTCAGATCCAGGTTCAAAATTTCCCAGAAACAGAAGCACCACCGGGATAGCGGGTGTGATCCACCCTGGCACCATCGGAACACCCAGAAGGCTTGGCAGCAGGAACCCAAGCGCACTCACAAATACGAAAGCTAGAGCAACATCGTAAGGCAGCCCAAGATAGCGTTCGAGAAGCGGTATCATTCCGAGCGCAACCACAAAAATAATCAAAGCCTGGATCGCCTCGATCGGCTCCAAGCGATAGTGGACAAGTGGTAACCGCACCTTAAACGGACCCAAAGGCCAATAAGGCTGTTCTTCTCCGTGTATTCTCTTCTTTATCACTCGCCCTACCCCCCCGAGTATGTGATCGCCGCGATTGTTGTCTTTCCTATATAGATGAAACGATCACCGGAGTGATCTAAATTTACATTTGATCGCAATTCTCGAACTGCAAGCTCGGGGATAACCCGCTTACCTTGAGGAGGAAGCGCTACACCAGCAAGGATGAGCAACTTCCAACAAGACCTAGATGGTGAAGCTGGGCAAGAACTCCTGGAAAGACCGGCGATGTGTCCCACCATTGTGTACCGATCTGCGCAACAACAAGTATGACGCACGGTCGAGCACGACAGAAACTCCAGGGAATTTCAGAGGATGGTGGAGCCAGGCGGACGCGCCGCCTGATCCATTTCTTCTAATAAATTCAATGCCTTACTGCGCCCTTGGACGTACCACGGATGTGTCCTGGGTTCTATCCAGCGTTGATGTATCCCCTCTACGACAGACGGCACGACAGTCACAATCAGAAGACATTCCCGACAGCTCCTTCAGCGGCCAGGCTTGTCGGACGCCGCACTCAGCAATACTACTTCTCCCTCAAACCACGTCGAAACGCGTCCAGAATGGGACTTAAGAGATAGTCCAGCAAGTGGGTTGATCCGGTTTGAATGGTGACTTCTGCGGGTGCACCGGATACTTGCGTGGTTTGTGCCGCGACCTGGTCGAAAGTCTCCTCGGGCATCCCCACCCGCACGAGGAACACACTGCGTCCAAGCCGGTCCTCGCTCACATCGCTGCCCACATGAACCACCTCGCCGTCGTACCTTTCGGAGGATCGCAGTGACTCTGTGAGAAGTCGAATACGGGCAGGCACGCCTTTGCGAATATCCTCAATGTCTGCCGCCGGCACGTAGGTGTCTATCAAGAAAGTCTCGTCTGACGGCACGATGTCCACAATCTGCTGCCCTGCGGCGAGCGCAAAGCCCGCATCGTGCACTTGAAGATTCATCACAGCGCCCGCTACAGGAGCTGTGACCACCAATTGTTCGACAGTGCGCAACTTGCTTGCATAGGTTTCCAATGCTTCTGCCAACTGACGTTGAACCCTTGCAAGAGCATCATCAATGCTTTCACGACGCTCAACTTCGAGCCGCACCCGTTCCAGCCTTGCTTGATCAACCAGCGCTGAAAGGGAGTCTTTTTCTGACCGCACATCGCTCAGTTGGATCTCCACCTGCTCGATCGATCGTAACAGGGCAAGGAGACGGGGTCGCCGCGCATACCCCTTTTCAACCAGATCCCGGACAGCGACGGCCTCTTGTTCCAGCAGACTGAGTTGGCGGCGATAGCCTCGCGCCTGCTCCGCCGCCGACGCAATTCCTGCGAGATGTCGAGCACTGGCTGCATCGACTTGGGCCAACTGATTTTCGAACAATCTGCGGCGATCCAAAAACAGCGCCTGTTCTGCCTGAGGTGATTTTTCGTTTCCGCTGCGCTCGGCGATGGATATCAGTGCTGGCGTAGGTACAAATTCTGGTGCACCTGTTTGTTCGGCAATGAGCCGCTCCAGCACGGACTTAAAGTGAACGAGCCGCGCGGTGATGATTTCAAGCGCTGCGCGCTGATGTGTGCCTTCTAGCGATATCAGAGGTTCGCCTTGGGCTACGCGCTGCCCTTCAACAACATGTACCTGCTTCACCATGCCGCCTTCGAGGTGGGTCACCGATCGTCGCAGCCCCTCCGGCGCAAACACGCCGGACGACACCGTCCCCGTCGCCAATGGTGCGGCGATAGACCAGACAATCAATAGGGACAGAAAAGCACCGATGCTGATTGCACCCTTTGCAATAAGCGCGGTGTGAGAGGGATTGGCAGATCTATCGGTCATCGCGCCTTCCTTTCAGTACTGGAGACAAGTGTCGGTGCGACGGTTCCCTTATCCTCTTGCCCGACAAGTCTGCCGCTCTGCAACACCAGCACGCGGTCGGCTGCATCGCTAAAGACGCGCGATCCTGTCGCCATCAACACCGATCCGCCGCCGCGACGAATCTCCTTAAGCAAGCTCACAACCCTCATTTGTGAAGGCTGGTCCAGCTGGGTCTCGGGCATATCAAGTATGAAAAGATCACCGGTCTGCGCGAGGTCTTCTTCCAATTGCTGAAGCGCGCGCCGGCCAGCCGGCTGCATCTTATCATGGGCAACACCCTCGCCTCCCCACCCACATGTCAGGATTCGGACACGCCGCTCCGCTAGCGGGATCCCGTTGAGCGGCACACCAGACAGCAAGACCGAACCGCTTGTAGGCGAGACATGACCAGCAGCAACGCGACACAGCAGTGTTTTTCCGGCACCCGACAAGCCAACGGCGGCAATAGCTTCGCCCGGTGCAATCGCAAACGATAAGTTTGCAAGGCTCAACCCATTCCCATTCGGCGAACGCACATATATGTCACGAACCGACAAGCACTCGTCACTCTCATTCTCAGACATATCTGCAAATGCAGATTTCGTTTTGAAAAAACCTAGAAGAGCGCTGCAGGCTGAAATCCCCGGGCGAAGACGGTCTCGTGCCCCCATCAGCTGTTCAAAAGGTGCCAGAGATCGCATCATCAAAAACGAAAAGGCGATCAGCGCCCCGGCCCCTAAGGCCCCGCTAAGCGCATACCAGCCGGCAAACGCGAGGAGCAACATCTGTCCACTAAAACGCATGAGTCGGAACGTACCCATCTGAGCCGCAGAACGGTCTGTCGAGGCATCCGTACGGGCTTGGGCGCCCAGCACCAACATGGCGCCTAAACCAAGTTGCAACAGAAGCAGTGCACCTGCCAATGCCGGCTCAAGCAGGCCAATCACGACCAGGAGAAAGGGAACCCACAGGAGATCCAGTAATGCGGTCAACGTGCCTGATGAGACTGCCTGCTCCAGGGATACCGCACTGGACCTCACTCGCTCTTCGTCACGCTTAACAAGAGTTGACCCTTGAAGCCGCACCTCGACTGCATGAGTGAGAAGCGGCCCTAGGCGTCCGACCAATTTCAGCTTCACAATCTCAAGTAGACCAAAGGTTACGGCCGCCATTGTGAAGATCAGAGTCAGAACGAACAAAGTCTCCCCGTGCCGCATCGTCAGCACGCGGTCAAATATCTGCATCAAGAACAACGGCGCCGAGAGCTGCAAGACAGCCTGCAGGAAGCTGAAGATCCCCACAGCAACCAGAATTGCCTTGAATGGGAAGAAATCCGTCTCGGCGGTGGCTCCTGAAATACACTCAGTTTGGTGGGTCACGCTGTTTGCCTCCTGCAATCACTGACCCTTGGGTATCAATCGCTGTGCCAGCGCCTTTCTTTGCCAAAACGCTCATAATTGTGGGGGGGGCATTGCGGGATGCTCAGTTTGTTACGCAACGTCATTGCAAAACGGGACGACGGGGCCTCTTATTCGCAAAATGCAAAGTTGCAGTTTTGCAAATTGCAATTTTGACATTTGCATTTTGCAAACACTTCGTCTCTATACTTTAGATATGGTCGGAAATATCCCGGAATTTGGCCCGAAAGCGGGAGCTTTGGCCATGGCCTGGAACATGCGTTTGCAGAACAGACAAATGAATGGCCAGGTTGCAAAGGACCTACAAATGACGCCCCACCCACCCTCATCGGCAGATCAAGCACCTGATCTTGAATGCGCTGAAATCCTTGATGTCCTTGCTGATGGTATTGCCTACTTTGATGCTGATGGCACCCTGGCTATGTCCAACAAACAATATGCCAGTCTCCTTGCATTGGACTCAGCGCACCTCGTCACTGGCGCTCCGTGGCAGACGATTTCTGCGCTCTATCGCACGGAAGGATCTCTACCGGCAAAACCATCTCCGGGCAACGCACCGATCGAGATCCGTTTAGGCCCGCAAAACTGGCGAAGGATCGATTGGCGCCACATGGCCGACGGGCGTTTCGTCGAAATCTGTTCAGACATCTCCGCCCTGAAGTCTCGCGAAAACCTTTTGCAGCGTCACGAAATGGTTCTCGGAACCGTCGAGAAGCTAGCCCATATCGGCTACTTCGTGATGAATCCGGAAACACTGGAAACAACCTTCCTATCTGACGGCATTCTTGAAATCGCACCGAGCCTCGAACCCTCCGATGGTCAGGTTTCCTACGGCTCACTGGTCGACCGTGTTCACCCGGATGAACGAGAGGCCGTCGCCCAGAAAACATTTGACGCCATTCAAAACGGCACAAGCATCAATCTGGAGTTCCGAGCCTTAACAGCTGACGGTGACATTCAGAACCTTTGGCTTTCCAATGCAGAGATTTTTGACGCCGACCTTGATCAATTCGTCCGCGTCGGTCTGGTGCAGGACATCACCGAGCGCGTGCAGAGTGAAGCTCTGTCACAGGAACGCGAAGCACTCAGATGGGCGGTGACAGAGTCAGCCCTTGATTGCGTTGTGACAATTGACGCAGAGGGTAAAATCAAAGAATTTAACCCGGCAGCTGAGCTGACGTTCGGGTTCGAGAAATCTGCCGTCATCGGAAAAGAACTGTCAGACACGATCATCCCGCATGACCTCCGCGAGGCCCACAAAGCAGGACTGGCGCACTACCTGAAAAGTGGCGAGCACAATGTGCTCCACCAGCGCATTGAAATCACAGCTCTCCACGCAGAGGGACACACCTTCCCCATTGAACTGGCAATCACACCTGTCGATGTCAACGGCATGCAATATTTCACCGCCTACCTAAGGGACATTACAGACCGCGTCGCAGCAGAAGCATCTTTGAAAGAAAGCGAACGCAATCTCAAAGACGCGCAGCGCATTGCAGGTGTCGGCAGCTGGGAGTGGGACGTCGAAGCAGACGCCATCAGCTGGTCCGATGAGCTCTACAAAATTTATGGTGTCGACCCCGAAACAATAACCCCCGACGCGTCGCTGCTCGAAAAAATGATCGCACCGGATCAGGCCGACGAAGTCGCGACAATCGCGATGGCTGGGTTGCAGAACGGCGAGGCGTACGAAGTCGACCACCGGATCATCATCCCCACCGGCGAAACGAAACACATTCGAGCCCGTGGCGAACCGCAGCTGGACGACGCGGGCGACCTCATCAAATTTGTTGGTACGGTCCAGGATTTCACCCATCTTCGCCGCGTTCAGGCAGAGCTCGAACAAGCAAGAGATGAAGCAGAACGCGCGTCCGAAGCCAAATCAGAATTTCTGGCGATGATGAGCCACGAAATCAGAACGCCTATGAACGGCGTCCTTGGGACGCTCAATCTGCTCGGTCAATCGCAATTGAACTCGGAGCAAAACGCCCTCATTCGCCTCGCCATGTCGAGCGGCGAAACCTTGAATCTTATGCTGTCAGATGTGCTGGACTTCTCCAAGATCGAAGCAGGTCGCCTGGACCTGGAGCCAGTCCCCTTCCGACCTGCCCTGCTCTTTTCAGATATTGGTGAATTCTGGCGCCCGGTTGTTGAAGGGAAGGGTCTTACTTTTGATTTGAGTTTTGCGAAGGACATTCCGGAAGTCCTTCTTGGTGACACCGCACGGATCCGTCAGATTCTGAATAATTTCCTGTCAAACGCAGCGAAGTTCACCACGCGAGGCCAAGTCAGGGTCGAGGTAGCTGCCTCCGCGCTGGACCAAGACATTGTGGAACTACAATTCTCTGTCGCAGACACCGGCCGAGGCATATCGACGGCTGATCAGGCACGAGTCTTCAGCGAATTTGACCAGCTGGGCGCCATGGCGAGTGACCGAAATGGTGGCACTGGCCTGGGGCTGGCGATCTGCCGAAAATTGTCAGAACTCATGAAAGGCTCTGTAGGTTTTGAAAGCACCCAAGGCATCGGCAGCCGCTTCATATGCACCCTGCCGCTAAGCAAAGCCAATGCAGATCAATTCCCAAAGCAGTCTGCCTCTGACACAAAATACCTGGCACCCCTCACTAATAGTCAGGGGAAAGCAGCAAAAGTGTTGCTCGCCGAAGACAATGCCACGAACCAAATTGTTGCAAAGCGCATGCTTGCGAATATGGGGTGTCACGTCGACCTGGTCGACGACGGAATGCAGGCTGTCGAGGCGGTCTCCCGGAGGGACTATGACGTCATCCTCATGGACATCAATATGCCTGTCATGGATGGCTTAGAAACCGCCAGGCACCTTCTAGACCGCCCCACAGGCGACCGCACACCACCCATGATTGCGCTCACCGCCTATGCGATGGACCAGGACATCAAGGATTTCACCGCGGCAGGTATGCGTGGGTTCGTTGCGAAACCAATTGATTCGACCCAGCTTCATAAAGCAATGCAGGCTGCTCTCAAGGGAGAAGAGGTCTCACAGTCCGCGGGGCCCGCGGCACTGGAAGCCGACGATCTGATTGACACAGGCACGCTCAACGCATTGTTAGCTGAGTTCGAAGGTGCCGCGCGATCAAGGCTGTGCGCGTCTTTCGGAAACGATATTGCCGAGGTGATCTCCGGGCTGGAAGAATATCTCGCGACAGGTGATCTGCAGGTTGTTGAACGGCAAAGCCACACACTCAAAAGTATCAGCGGCACATTCGGCGCGCGCGCACTCCAACAAAGCGCCGGTCACGTGAACAATACCTGCCGCAGCGGCTCAAACCCGCCCGAACCTGCTGAGATTGAAGAATTGATCCGCCTTGCGCGCGCCACACTTGTGGTCTTTCACAGCCTTTCCGAGGCAAAATAGAGGAGTCGTCTGAGTATCATGTCCGACCAAAGCCCCCATAACATCCTGATCGTGGAAGACACGCTTTCATTGGCAACTGTCTATGTCGAGCGATTGGCATCAGCAGGCTACGCTTGTGATCATGTCGAAACAGCCTCAGATGCGGTATCCGCACTCTCTGAGCGCTCCTTCTCTCTGGTTTTGCTGGATCTGCAGCTGCCAGACTCCAACGGCATGACTGTCTTGGAGTATGTGAAGCGTCACAACATAGACGCGGCTGTCGTGATCATCACAGCCAATGGATCCATCAACGTCGCCATTGACGCCATGCGCCTCGGTGCCTTTGACTTTCTCGTTAAACCCTTCTCAAAAGAAAAGCTGCTGACCACAACTTCCAATGCCTTGGAAAGTGTGCAGTTGAAAATTGCAGTCGATGAACTCGATGAAAACCTCGACCGTGAAAGCTATTTCGGTTTCATCGGCAGCTCACCGCAGATGCAAAATGTCTATCGCACGATTGATAATGTCGCACGCTCCAACGCAACAGTTTTCATCACCGGCGAAAGCGGCACAGGCAAAGAAATCTGCGCTGAAGCCATCCATCGCCGTAGCCAGCGTCACAATAAGCCTTTCGTGCCGCTTAACTGCGGAGCCATCCCGAAAGACCTCATCGAGTCTGAGATCTTTGGTCATCTGAAAGGCGCATTTACAGGCGCCATCGCAGACAGGGCAGGCGCTGCAACCCAAGCACATGGCGGCACTCTGTTTCTGGATGAAATCTGTGAAATGGACCTGACACTACAGACCAAGCTCCTGAGGTTTCTTCAAACCAACACCATCCAGCGGGTGGGTTCAAACAAGATAGAAAACGTGGACGTACGCGTTGTCTGTGCAACCAACAGAGATCCCGCAGAAGAGGTTCGTGCTGGGCGGTTCCGTGAGGACCTTTACTACCGCTTGTTTGTGATTCCGATTGATCTGCCCCCACTCCGCGCGCGTGGCAACGACATCTCAGAGCTTGCCAACCACTTTCTGGCAACCTACAGCGGTGAAGAAAAGAAGAAGTTTGCGGGTTTCACTGACACTGCCCTAGGTGCCCTCGCAAACTACGGCTGGCCTGGCAATGTCCGGGAGCTACAGAACCTTGTCCGAAACATGATCGTTCTCAATGACAGCAACGCTGTGACGCTTGAGATGCTTCCCGAAGCCATCCGAACTGGACGGTCGATGCCATTGACATCCCCTGCGTCAGCTCAACCTGCAGCAGCTCCGACCTTGGTGCCGTCAGCAGCAGCGGTTGCCGCTCCAGCCACCGGCTCACCTCTTGCGGTTACGGTACTTGGCAAAAGCCTGATGCGGATAGAGCGAGAGACAATTGAAAAAGTCATTGCCCATTGTGGTGGCAGCATTCCCAAGGCAGCAAAAGCGCTGGATGTCAGCCCCTCAACCATCTACCGCAAACGCGAAGCCTGGGAAAAGAATGACACCGAAACTACAGAGCGTGAGCTTTCAATCAATACCGTGGACAGCCGCCAGGCTTAGGGCTGTTGTATGGGAGATGATCGGAAATGCATTCTCTCTAAGGGCGACAAGAACTTCATTCCATGGTTGTGTAATCACCTGCATGTCTTCCAGGTCACCAGCAGCGGGGGGTTGTATCTGAGTACATCCTGTTGCCAGGAAAACATGGGACTGCGCAATTCGCTGGTTACCGTTTAGAACGAAGCTGCCCAATGACACCCAGGCGTTCGTTGTAAACCCCGTTTCTTCCAATAGCTCTCTCTGTGCGGCATCAACCGGCTCCTCGCCGACCTCTATTCCGCCACCCGGTAGTGTCAATCCAACCTGTCCCACACCGTGTTTGTATTGTCGGAGTACAACAACATTCTGACAGGTAGTGACCGCAACAATCGACACAAAGTCATCCATACATATCTGATAGAAGTCCGACACCTTTCGCCCATTGGGCAACCGTACCCTTTGTTTGTGCACAGCCAGTCCCTTATGCGCCCGAAAGGCGATTTCGTTGTTTTCCACGAGCCAGTTGTTCATCTGCGCCTCTATCACTCTGCTGCCACAGAAGGTATTGCTCTGCCTTGCGTCTCCTCGGTTCGACCGTAGACATCTTCCAGACGAACAATGTCGTCTTCGCCGAGATAGGCGCCACACTGAACTTCGATAAGGGTGACCGGCTGATCCCCTTTGTTTTCAAGGCGATGGATCTCACCTTGAGGAATGTACACCGATTGATTGGCGCTTAGCTGTTCTTCAACCTTGCCCACGAGGACATGGGCAACACCAGACACAACGGTCCAATGTTCAGACCGTTGGTGATGGTATTGCAAAGACAGGCACCCGCCGGGAGCGACGGTTATACGTTTCACCTGAAAACCTGGACCAGTATCCACAGACTGATAGGTACCCCACGGCCGCTGGACAATGGCTGGCGTATCCAGTTCTGTGCGACCGTCCTTGCGGAGGCGCTCCGTTAGCTGTTTGACGTCCTGACTGGCATCACGATGAGTGACAAGAAGCGCATCCCCAGTATCGACAACAACCACATCCTCTAACCCGGCGACGCAGGTAAGCCGGTCAGGACTGTAGACCAGGCTTCGTTTCGTATCTTGTAGGACCACATCTCCCAGGCAGGCATTGTCCTGATCATCCTGGGCCATGGTGTGCCAGACAGCATGCCAGGATCCCAGGTCGGTCCAGTCCGCGTCCAGACGCACGACAGACGCAAGGTCCGTCTTCTCCATCACAGCATGATCAATGGACAGCGGTTCAATCTCTGCAAACAAGGCCGCATCCGGCATCACGATGGCACTGTTTGCTTGGCCCTTCGCCAGCGCCCGCGCGCACCCATCAAGGAGAGATGGGACCAGACGCTGGCACTCTGACAGCAGCGGACGGATAGGTAATAGAAACATGCCGCTATTCCACAGGTGGCTGCCATCGGAAATGAGTTCGACAGCACGCTCAATAGGCGGTTTTTCGATAAAGGCAGCGACCCGGCGGCTGCCAGGCCCGTCACTATCACCGCTCTCAATATATCCATAACCACTTTCAGGCCGGGTTGGAGTCACGCCAAAAGTAACCAAACGACCACGCTCAGCTGCCTCCTTAGCCGACTGAAGCGCTGATGAGAGCAACTCCCCTTCCTCTATGAGGTGATCCGAAGGCAACACAAGGAGCGCATCACCCCTGTCACGCCATCTGGCGCAGATCGCAGCAGCTATAATGGCTGGTGCCGTGTTCCTACCTACCGGCTCCTTAATGATAAGGCTGGGTACCACACCAACCTCAGCCAGTTGAGTCCTGATAAGGGCCTCAAACTCTCCAGAGGTCACAATAATCGGAGCTTCAACAAACGCTTCCTTAAACCGGCAAGCGGTCATCTGAAAGATCGTCTTCTCCGTCCCGAAACGGCGGAACTGTTTCGGACATTCGCTTCGCGATAAAGGCCAAAGGCGGCTGCCGACGCCGCCCGCGAGGATAACCGGTGTAATATTTGTCATGATAGCTCATCTCCTGTTGGCGCTCTGTGTTGACAGGAGAGGAGCAATGCACGTGCCACCGAAAGGTTCCGTTTTTCACTCTGATAGATTGCAATCTTGAAATCTCAGCCGCGCCCTGCGACGCCTGTTTTGCAACTCGCATCACTCCCAAGGGGGAACCTTGACGCCACATCTGCGCAGTGACGACTTGGGACCACCCGCATCTCTGCGAAACGCGAAAAGCTTGCGATCTGCGACTGGTTTTTGCAAAAGCACAAATTTCAATAACCATATAAGTCATTGTTTTTATTTATATTTTTTCTGGTATGCCATTTGAAAAGCCCTGTTTGGAAACGATTTCAAATGGGAGACCAGACATGAACATGCATATCAACAGGCTCCGCGACAGCGCAGCGACACATAAAACCATCCCCTTCCCCGTGACGGCGCGGGCCCCGCGCCTCGCGCCAATACCAAACGATACACCGCCGGCAATCAGCGTGATCGGCCTGGGCTATGTCGGCGCTGTTTCCATGGCCTGTTTGTCAGAGCTAGGACACCCTATTCATGGCATCGATCTGGACATGAACAAGGTGGACGCCATCAATGACGGTCGAGCACCTATCGTCGAAGCAGGGCTTGAGGACATGCTTCAGGCAGGCATCGGCAACGGGTTGATTTCAGCCTCACGCAACTTTCAGCAAGCCGTCGCTGACACTGATGTGACTTTTGTCTCAGTCGGCACACCAACTTCCAAAGATGGAGGTTGTGACCTCTCCTATGTCGTGGCGGCAGCCCGGTCTATCGGCGAAGCAATACGACACAAGAGTTCTTACCATGTTGTCGTTATGCGTTGTTCGGTCCCTCCAGGGACAACAATGGACACGATGGTGCCAGAAATTGAAAAAGCATCGGGCAAAACACTCAACAACGAATTCGGTATCTGCTTCAACCCGGAATTCCTGCGCGAAGGCACCGCGGTCGCAGACTTCTACGAACCACCAAAAACAGTCATCGGCGCCTCCGACTGTCGCGCCGCGGAGGTGTTGGCCGAAATCTATAGACCCGTCGATACCACGCCTCTCATCGTCACGATCGCAGCGGCGGAAATGGTGAAGTATGTCGATAATGTCTGGCACGCGACGAAAGTTAGCTTCGCCAATGAAACAGGTCGGTTTTGCAAGGCACTCGGGATAGACAGTCACGAGGTCATGAATGTGTTTGTTCAGGATCAGAAACTGAATCTGTCGCCCTACTATCTCAAGCCAGGCTTTGCTTTTGGCGGGTCGTGTCTCCCCAAAGAAGTGCGCGCCATGGAACATCTGGCAACACAATTGGGTATCAAAACACCGCTTGTTAAAAGTCTGACGCCAAGCAACCTAGCGCAGGTAGAAATCGCGCTGGACATGATTGAGGCCACGAACCGCAAGAAGGTTGGCTTTCTCGGCGTAACCTTCAAACCCGACACCGACGACCTGCGCGAGAGCCCCACACTTGACGTGATGGCCCGACTTCATGACGACGGGTATGAGATCACCGCTTACGATCCAAACCTCACCGAAAGCACCGACCTTAACTCCCAGCTGAATTACATCTCAGGAGCCCGTCCGGAGCTTGCTGGTGTGATCGACGCTTTGGACCACACCCTCACGGACTCGGTGTGTCAGCTCGTCGGAAACTGCGACGTGCTTGTGGTCTCCCACAAGTCGGAACTCTATCGCCAGGCAGTCCAGAGCCGCCGGCCTGGGACGCAGGTCATTGATCTAGTACGCTTGTTCGACGACCTTCCAGACGACAGCGGATATCAGGGCATCTCCTGGTAACCAGTAGGCCTCTTCCCTACACCAGCAGAAAAGGCGGTGCTCATGGCACCGCCCTTTTTGTTGCTTGTTGGTTGCTGGACATCAGGAGACAAATGCCCGTCTTGGTCGGGCTGTGGCTACTGAAGAGGTGTTATCTCAAACAGAGGGTTACCTTGTAGGAAGTCATCGACTGAGGTGAACCTCCAGGTTTGCTGCTCCTGACACCCACCAACCTCGCAATAGGAGAAACTCAGGCTAAGCTCAAACGCGTCTTCTGGATCGAAAAGGTTGGCGTAAGCCAGATGCTGATCGCTTGACACGCTGCCGGGCAATAGGTGCGCATACAGGCGTTTCATCTCTTCAGACGCGACCAGATCCCATCCAGCACCCGGCCTCCAGCGGGGACTGCGCGGACCGGATCCATCCATATCTCGCGCAAGGAATTTCTCTTCCGTGAGGAGGTTTGCCAGGCGGTTCGTCACCTGAACTCGTTTGCCGACGCTCAAAACACCGTCGATCTCTGAAAGGCCCAACAGGCTGATACCCGCATGGTTCAAATCTTCATATCGCCCATCCGGATCGGGTTTCTGACGCGGACGGTACAGAGAAACCTGATCGGCCTCAGACCAGCCGCGATAATAGTTTGGCGTCCAGTAGCGCCACAGAGCCCCATCAGTCGCTTCCTGCCAAGTCTCGGTAAACTTACCAGCCAGTGAGAGTGCCCGTGTCTGCAGCGCAGGCTGCTCCGAGGTGGTGCCGAACTGGTGCAGAAAACCCGCCCAACGGGCCTGCCAGTTCCAGGGCGCGACGACTCCGTCATACCGGAATTCCACCCCATAGGGGATGCGATAGAGGCCTTCGTCGGCGTCGAAATCGTTTTCATAGGAGTCAACCAGACACTGACCGGACTCTTCAATCCGGGCCGAGAGATCTGGCCCGCATTCCTCACCCAAACGCGTGCAGCTGTTTGTCAGGCTACCAGCAATCATCGCCTGATTGATGAGCAACGAGATGGGTGTGGCCTTGTCACGCGAGTAAATGCGGGATGCCCAGGCACAGGGAGGATTGGCAGGTCCGGATATGCCGGCATTCGAGTTGGTTTGCGTCAACGTGTTTTCCATGGCACCGACAGTCAGCGCAGCAAAAGCTGGGTGCCTCGTCACCTCATAAAGACGAGCTAATGTTAGCGTCCGATAGCTCTGGCTCCAGCTCTGTTTTCCTGCCCCATCACTTGCACGGGACATGGGTTCCCCAAGATCCTTCAAGACCGCCCCATAAATCGCGTGAAACAGGCGACGGGCATTATCACTCCCGTCAACCGACAGGACAGAGATCGCACCCTTCTCGCGGCCGAGCTGAAAGGCAAAAAGGGAGTCGGCCTCCCCTACCATCACCGGCTCCAATTGACCCGTCTTGAATGACAAAAAATGAACATCGCTTCCCTGGGTCGCGCTACAAAAAAGTTGCAGGGCAATCCCATCGTCCAGGACTTTTGACCCCAGAACGGCGCAGTCCTTAACATCTCCAAGCGGCGTCACGACGGTTTCACCGCCATTCGTTTCACCAGAAAGGTTGGACAGGTCGAAAAATCCCGTTGTCTGCGTATCACGATCAAAGACAGAGACAGTTGCTCTCCCCTGCTTAAAGGAAAGGACGCTGACAATGGACAGTCTTGGCCATTCATAAACCGGCTCACCATTGAGCATGAGCTCAACTTTGGCCGCTGGTCCTTTGCCGCTCCGCAGATAGACATGGTCCCCAGACCGGTCGAACCTGAATCCCGTAATACGCGCGACGGATTCTGTATCCTGACCATCTGCAATAACGGTTCCGTCAAACGTTATGGTGGGACCAAAGCCCCTGGCAGCCCAGAAAGTCCTCACTTCATGGCCGCCTGCCCGCGACACACCCATCAGACCAGGTGCGGAAACACCCTTGGTCGTCACGAGCCTGGAGGCTGTGTTGTAAAGAAAGTCTTTGCCGGAAACAGCAATCTGCCAGCCGGGCGTCTCCGCCGCAGCTGGCATACCAAAAGCAAAAGCAAGGGGCGCTGCCACAAGGGCAGCGCGAGACGTCTTTTTCATGTGACCCTCAGAAATTGAAATAGATGAATTCGGTTAGATCATCCAAGCGATACATCTGGATAATGCCCGTCAGGGCAACCACGAAGCCCGCAACCGACCAGGCCGGCGATGGGCGCCAGAAGGTCTTCCGTCCAAGGGCGCGAAGCCCTTCGGCGATCTGATGCATGTCCACAACAGGCCTGTACTTCCGCACCAGCTCAATGGCGTTTGGCGCAAACAAGACGACAAAGGCAAGCATGAGGCACTGGCTCCAGAACAGGCCGGTGTCCGCGAGGATCGGGTCCCATAGACTTACCTGATGGAAGCGCGTCAATCCGAACATGCCTTCAAGCACCAGAATGGCGCCGTCAAATGTCTCTGCCCGGAAGAAGACCCAGGCAATGATGACTGCAAGGAGCGTGATCGCCTGGGCTGAAGCCCTACGGACGACAACAGGTACCGCATCAAAAAGACCCGATCTCCCGACACTTCCGCTCCAGGCGTGATTCACGGTGAGGAAACAGCCGTGCAGCATGCCCCAGATCACAAAATTCCAGCTGGCGCCGTGCCAAAGACCGCCAAGCACCATCGTTGCGAAAAGGTTGATGTAGCGGCGCGTCTCACCTTTCTGGTTCCCGCCAAGCGGAATGTAAAGATACTCCCGCAAGAACCGTGAGAGGGTCATGTGCCAGCGGCGCCAAAAGTCCACGATAGAAAGGGCCTTGTAAGGCGAATAGAAATTGATCGGCAGGCGAATGCCAAACAGGCGCGCGAGACCAAGTGCCATATCGCAATAACCGGAAAAGTCGAAGTAGATCTGGAAGGTGTAAGCAATTGCGCCCATCCAGGCTGCTTCCAGCGGCACTGCTTGTCCACTATCGGCGAGAGCAAACACGCTGTTGGCAATAGGTGCGATCCCATCGGCCAGCACGATCTTCTTGAACAGGCCTATGGCGAACAAAGTGCCACCGACAGTCAGATTGACGAATAAGCGGCTTTGGAAAATTGCAAGCTTAAACTGGGGGATCGTGTCTCTTTGCAGCACGATCGGGCCCGCAATCAGCTGCGGAAAGAAAACAACGAACAGGAAGTAACGTGAGAAATCGCACTCTTCGACTTTCCCCACGTAGGTGTCGTGGAGCAGCGAGATCTGCTGGAACGTATAGAAAGAAATCGCCAGCGGCAGGATGATCCCCAACATGGGGAGTTCAGCTCCGACCGCCGCGTTCACATTCTGCAGCAGGAAGTCTGCATATTTGAAATAAGCCAGAGTTGCCAGGTTGGCCGTTATGCCGACCGCCAAAACTGCTTTGCTCTTTCGCCTGACCAGCTCTCGATGAAAGGCATAGTTGACGCCGACTGACCCGAGAAGTAATGCGAGATGAGCCACACTCCACCAGGCGTAAAAGGCCAGGGACGCCGCGATCAGCCACCAGATGATGCCCCGCTCCCAACCCATGGCTCGGAGAATAAGAAAGCCAATCAGCGTCGGCGGAAGAAAGAGATAGATGAACTCAAGGGAACTAAAAACCATCTTTGGACATCCTTCTGAGGGGGATTAGGAATTCTCAGCGCTGAGGGGCATAACGGCGGCTGATGGCACACCTTGAGCGCGGTCAAGCAACTCATTGCGCAGGCGTTCAGATCCTCTGTGACCCAAAGCAGCACCCTGCTTCGCGAGATCAAGTGCGGCTGCCAGGTCAAGCTCGACCAGGTCACCGTTCGCAGTGAGCCTCGCGAGTTCTTCCATCGCACCGCCATGGCGTGCAATCACGCCGCGCTCCAACCAGGACACAGCACCCGGCCGGTGGAGACCGAATTGCTCCCGCAGATGAAATCTTCCAAGAGAGGTCATCGCCCCGCCATGGCCAAGGGCTGCCGCACGGCGTAGCCAGACAAGCGCGTCCATCTCGGAGTCGTGCTCAGGCAGTGTTGCAATTAAAAGATGGGCGAAGTCATGCATGCCGCCACTGTCGCCAAGGTCACTGGCGCGACGCAGCCAATGCAGTGCGACATCGGTATCTCGATCAACAAAATCGCCATCACGAAATAGGCGGCCAAGCAGTTTTGCGGCGCTCGCTGATCCGGTCGACGCCTTCAGTCTCAGTGCAGAGATCGCAGCATCAGCCAACATAGCGGCGCGGAGAGGCTCTGCCGGTATTCCGTTACGGCCGGCCCGGAGGGCCCGGGCAAAACTCAAAGCAGCACTTTCAAACCCGGCAGCTGTTGCCGCTTCATAATGATAGAGAGCCGAGGAGATATCCTGCTCTACGCCCAGACCGTTTTCATAGTGCTTGGCGATCTGCACATGGCCTTTGGGATAGTTCCAGTCGATTGCCCGCTGAAACCACTCAAATGCGTATCGTGGACAATCTTCGCCGACCGAACGCTGATAGAGTCGGCCAATCTCATAAGCCGTCTCACCACGATAGGGAAAATCGAACTGGGCAGCTCTGAGCAGCAGTTCGCGAGACTGATCCAAGTCAGCAGGCACGCCCCATCCACGCCCATAGGCTTTGCCGAGATGGAATATAGCCAATGGGTGACCTTGGGCGACCAGCGGATGCAAAATGTCTGCAGCATCCTGCCACTTGCCCAAACGCTGAAGGCCGCGCGCCTGTCGAATGCGCTCCTCGACGACAGGGTCAATCGGAGCACTCAGGTCCTGAAAACCACCATCGGATGGCTGCGTCAGAAATCCAGCAATCAAGAAGCCGAACATTACTAGGCCGAAGATTAGAATCAGTATGATTGGAGAGGTCTGCGTTCTATCGGATGTCATGTTGAGCTCCTTCCTTCGACCAAATGCGGCACCCCACACCCTGCTTCATCACCACACGGCCGTCGGACAGACGGTCGGTGGTGTCATCCGTGAAGACGGGGCAGCGCAAAGAACCGCGATTGCTGCGTAACCGGACTTGCGCCTTCTCGTCCGAACCGGTGAACATCACAAGTTCACCGACAATTTCGCGTGAGGCGGCGGCATTGAAATGATAAGCATCGGAAAACCTGGAGATGTCGCGGGTCAGTGCATTGTCGAAATCAAAGTCGACGACGGGCGCGAGTTCTGCGAGGCGCAGTCTGAAGTCATGATTGAGGATGCCAAAACCGAATTCAGTGATCCGCTCTTGCATCTCCGAAATTGTCGGCGGAATGACGAATACCAACTCAACATTGTTTTCCCGGCTCCAAACCGAAATCTCGTTGAGCTTTAACCAGAGTTCTTCAGAAAAATTGAACGATCTCCAGTCCGACCGCGCATTGCGTTCTACTTGACGGGCAAATTTCGCAGGCAGGTCGCGATCCAGATTTATCGCCGGCCAAAGCCGCGACCAGGCACCATATCCTCGTCCCAATCCAAGGTTTACCCCCGGACCGACCGTGAACGCGGTCTGTTGCACCTCAGGCAGCTCACACCCGAGGCAGGCTTCCGGGCTCAGCAGGTCGAACAGGGTCAGGCGGTCGTTTGCACCTCGGCCGGCCGCTTGTGCTGAACCGATCAGGCTGGGCCATGTGAGCGCCCATGTCGCTGGGTCTAACTCGAACTCGGTTGCAACATGGCGCCAGCCAATCTTCGCGACAAACCAACTTGTATAATAGTTGAACGCCCCTTCTGTCAGTTCAATCGCTTCGGGCACCCGGTTCATACCGCCTTTATGATCAAGGTCGAAGCTTCGGAGCTGGATGCCGACAATCAGGGTGTCGATATCCGGGTTCGCTTTCACATACTCAAAAGTCTCATGGATCTCCTGCACGGTGGCACCGCCATAGGCAAAGTTGAACGCATCGGTCCGCCCGGCCTCATGCCAGTATTTGTCCCGCAGAGCCCGCGCCCGGCTATCTCCCAAAACAATAAGACTTGGGCTTTTCGCGCTGTAGCGCAGCATCTTCCAGAGTGGGTAATGCGCCTTTTCGCTGAGCGAGGCCTTTTCGATCCCCAGATCAAACCACCCATTGCGGTCATATGGATCCACCACAAAATTGAAAACCGTGGGTCCAAGTCCAGCGGCAAGGGCCAGACAAAGAACCAAAGCGTAAGCAAGGGGATGTTTTCGAGGGTGCCGCATTGACCAAACCTTTCGTGTTTACACACAAACGGAGCAAAGCCCATGCCATCGAATTACACTTGTTTTTCAATAACTTAAATGAGGTCGCAGGGCGCAAAACTCCGTGAATTCGCAAGATGCAAAGACGGTAGTGCGGATTGCAAAGAAAGCTGCAGGAAGAAAAATGCAGTTAACCCAATCCAAGGGCGCGCAGGGAAATCAGAGTCGGGGGTGCCACCAGATTTGCGTAGTGCATGGTCGCCACCACCAGGATTGCAACAGATACGGCGGTGCACCAGCTCGCCATCGCGTTTCGCGATATCTCGACCCATGACGCACCGTCCATGCCCGCTGATTGATTGCCTCGGTTTGTCCACCGCTGTTTGGACAATCTGAAGATGCAATAGACCTTCACCGATGCATTAATAAGCTGATTAAAAAACAGGATCCACGGATAGGCCATGTGGACGCAGCGGGAATAGTTGTAGAGGAAGAGTGACAGCAGCATCCGGCTGACAGCGATAAAAATGATATAGGAGATCGCGTAAGAAATTCCCTGGATAGCCGTCGCGAGAACCGCCAGCACCGGCGATACGAGCATGGTCCACATGGACAGACGTTGGTCGACCAAACACCACCAGATAAAGAACGGCATCCGGCTCGGCCCAAGGCGTATGGCCCGTGCCCCATTGCGCAGCATGTTCCCCGACCAGCGCCGGAAATTCTGCACCATGCGATCAAGGCCTGAGCCCTCAATGACTTCCACAGTGTACCCGAGTGCATCAGGGACATAAGTCATACGCGCATTGTGTTTGAGCATGTAGTACCAGGTGCTCTTGTCATCTCCTGAGAGAAAGCGAAACTTACCCCACAGCCAATGCTCAAGATGGTCCGCCTCCAGCAGGCGGATAAACTCGTGCTGCAACAAGTGTTTCGCGCGAAACACAGACATACGACCTGTCAGGGTCAGCACCCGGTTGGACATGGCATGGGATTGCATGGCGATGCGTCGCTGCGCAAACCGCATCTTTAACCACGTCTCAATCCATCGCGGTCCGATGCAGATCACTTCTTCATCGGTGGTGCAGGCTTCCAGCTCGGGGTCAATCTGGAACAACGGCATGCAGCGGCTGACAGCACCCTCCCCTAATATGAAATCGCCGTCCATAAAGACGATGAGATCATCTTGTTCGATGGGCAAGCGACACATGGCGCGCAGCACAAGGCCGATGGCAGCACGTTTCCCCGGAACATTCTGTCGGATAATTCTAAGGGTCAGATCGATATCGCCCGCCTCACGCTCGAGGAAGTCTTCGATAATGTCTTCATCAAATCTGTCTGACGAACCGAGCCATATGGTTGCCGGTACACCGGATTTCCTCACCTCTCGCAGAATAGACCGCACCACTTTTTCTGTGATTGACCGGTGTTCTTTGTACGTCGTCATCATGAAGTGGAGATGGCGGGGCCGCCAGCCGGCAGCCCAGACTTCTTCACCCTGTTGCCGCATCTTTGGATAGACGAACCGCCCGAACAGGAAGGCACGAAAGGCGTGGGTAAACCACCAGCCATACCGCCAGATGCCGAGGGTCCCGATCACAAGCGTGATCGCACGCGTTTCTGCATCCCAGATGCTATTTGGAAGGACGAGAATACAAAGCAGACAGATGGCAAAGTAGAGGGCGAGATGGGTCAACACCATCGGACTCCATTTAGCCCACCCTGTTGGCCAGTGGGTCGGATCATCAATATTGAGAACCGTATCGAGCCGCACCGCCATGGCTTAAAGGCTTCTGGCGAGCTGCGCCTGAGAAACGCTGCTGGATCGACGATTGAAGACCACAACGGCCGGAAGGCCTGGACGAATTGTGCGGAAGTCCGCCACGTCTGCTGGGTCTCCTTGAATCCGCAGCGATACAGTCGCCGTCCGTTCATCCTCAGGACGCCAGCTATACTGCGCCTGCTTTTCGTCCAGATAAGCAGAACTCCGGTCAATGCGCACAACTTCCGCTTGGACATAACGGTCAAGTGACGGAAGAAAGACGGTGGCCTCATCATTCAAACCAACCTGGAGAACTTCTTCCTGCTGTAAGAATGCGGTCACCGTCGTTGGTGCATTCATCTCCAGCACTGCTAGGGGCTCATCCCTCAGCACACTTGCAGAACCTGTCTGCATCAACCGAACAATCCGGCCATCAAACGGCGCGCGGACGACCAACTCATCTTTCATGGTTTCGAGTGTTTCAAGTTTTTGTCTGGCTGCCTGAAGGTCACTCCGGCGCTCATCAACCTCAATCAACAGCATGTCGAGGTCGGAGACGAACTCCTTATGATTATAGTGTCGTCTGCCCGCTACTTCATTCATAACCGTTGACTGCTCAAGAGCGAGTTCAGATTCACGAAGCCTCGCGGCGGCGAGACTCTGGCGTGCCTTTGCATCATCTAGCTGGGCATTGGTCGAAAAACCCCTGTCCCATAGCGTTTTCATACGCTGAAGGTGGGCGTCGGCTGCGCGGAGTGCTTCCGTCCGCGCGGTAACCTGTGCGGCGGCCATGTCTTTGTCTACCTGGCTGATCACCTGATAGAGCTTGATCCGCTCCGATTCCAATTCGAACGTTTGTTCTGCGCGCCACAGACGATCCTGCGCCTGGGTGACATTTGCGGTCGCTTCACTAATCTTTGCCTGTAAGCGCATGTCATCAATATGGGCCAGCGGATCGCCTGCACGCACGCTGGCGCCTTCAGCATAGCCGACCGGCCGATAGATCCCGTCTACCGGCATCCGCATAACCTGCACCGGCGCAGAGACAACCGCCGTCGATACTTCAAGCTGGGTGAAGCTCGAATAGATCAACACACTCAGATATCCAAATACACAGAGCCCAAGGGCCGCATAAAAGCTGCTCATGGCAATGGTTTTGATAGGCCAGCGTGTAACCGCCATCTCCTCTGGTGGGTTTGGGTCGGGTTGCGTCGAGATGGGCGTCACGGGAACATCGATCCGACAGATCGTGTCGTCAATCGTGGCCATTTTTCCGCGAATGAGGTCTTCAACGAAGTGTTTCATCAAATCGCGCGAGCGTTCATCTAGCGAGATGAATTCAACGCAGACAGATTTCGTGACATCCGCTGTACGAACCACACGGGTCTCTGCCTCAAATTTGATATCGAATCCCTGGAATGGCAGTTCGATCCGGACTGAGAACTCCTGCCCCACATCTGGCAAGGCGCCATCAACCTGATCAATCCTGAAGCCACCCAGGCTCCAATTGACGGTCTGGTGAGCACTCAACGTTTCTGCGTCAATGCGCAACGGAGCCGTAACACGATGGTGTCGACGCTGGCAGGGTCGTTCCCGAATGACTTTCATTCCTTTGGCTCCTTTCAGGGTAAAGGGAGCAAGGCCCATGCCACAAAGTAGGTGCCATGAATTGTGCTATTTGCGGCAGCGATCCGCCGCTTTTGTTCTCAAGCTCATTGGCTGAAGTGCAAGGTGCGAATCCACTCTATTTGCACCCTGCGGTCACACCGTCGCGACATGCAAAACACCCGTCACCTCTCGCGAAGCTACCCTGGCTCAAACTGGCCGAAATCAGCGGTATTCGCTGACGGTCCTGTTGGCATAACGTTTGAAACCCCCTCCAGGATCGCAAAACCAGCAAAGGGACGGGACATGGCCAGTTTACCTGCAACACATCCACTTATCGGAACACCAAACAACGATACAATTTCAGGAACGCGACACTCAGACGTCATGTCTGGCGGACGCGGCGATGATGTTATGACAGGCGAGACCGGGCATGACGAAGTCTGGGGTGGCCAGGGCGATGACGTACTCTATGGAAATAGCGGCAACGACTTCCTCTATGGATCCGGCGGTCCGAACATTGTTCAAGTTACAGCTATCCCCATTGCCAATGATTATCCAGTATCGGTGATTTTTGAGGGGGAGACGGCCGGCTACCGCAACAGTTTTGGTTACTACAAAATCGATTCTGAAACTGGCGCCATCTACGACGTTGATGTGATCTGGGAAAATGCCTCGCTTCAAGGAAGTGGTGGTAGTCTGATCGGCGGGGAGACAACGGTTCCGCTTGATGTCGCTCCTGGCGATCAGCTTGGGTTTTTCATCGTTTCCAATGGGTACAGCTACAACAACTATGACGCCCTTGGAGAGGGATCCTATAGTTTCATTGACACTGACGGATCAGCTGCGAGCCTGACAAGCATCAACCCCAAGCTTGTGCATACAAGCGACGATGGCACTGTCACAGAAATCCGGCACCACCAGTATCACACAGCTGCTTTTGACGACACGCTCGGTCTCAATCCAGACGGCATCCTACATACAACGGGCATCCTCAAGACCGACGCTGGCACGCTGACGTTGGGCTTTGAGGACTTATACAATGGTGGCGACAGGGACTTTGACGACTCGGTATTCACGGTCGATATCGGTACCGCAAACGCGCAAGTTCTAAACGCACATTATCGGTTTGAGCAGGGTCTGCCTGACAATGTCCATGACGGAGATGGCAGCGCGCCCAACACAGACCCCGTTCAGGACAATGACATCCTCTATGGCGGTACTGGCTCTGACGAGCTATGGGGCCACAAAGGCAATGATCAGCTTTACGGAGGAACAGGAAACGACGAGCTGCATGGCGGAAGCGGCGACGACATACTCCATGGCGGTTCCAACAATGATGTGCTCTACGGAAACCTCGGCGATGACGTCGTCTATGGCGACAATGGTGATGATCACCTGTATGGCAATTCCGGCGACGACTACCTGAATGGTGGCGGCAATAACGACCGAATTGAAGGATCGGCCGGGAACGACACCCTTTTAGGCGAGCACGGCAATGATATCCTGAGCGGCGGCAGTGGTGATGATGTGCTCGACGGCGGCAATGGCAGCGACGAACTAAGCGGCGGCAGCGGAAGTGACACTCTCACAGGAGGTGTCGGCAGCGATGAACTATCTGGCAATAGCGGGTCAGACCACCTGGACGGAGGCTCTGGCAATGATGAGTTGTTGGGCGGATCCGGCGACGACACCCTTCTCGGCGGAAGTGGCAACGACACTCTCTACGGCCACAGCGGCGATGACATTCTCGATGGCGGAACCGGCAGTGACCAAATTCATGGCGGTTCTGGCATCGATACCGTCGACTATCAATCTTGGTCCAAGGGGATCCGCGCCAACCTTGCCGAGGGCACGGTCCTCGGAAACGGCACCGACACGCTTACAGGCATCGAGAACCTGATCGGATCATCTCACAATGACAAGATCATCGGCAGCAACAAAGCGAACACACTCTCCGGTGGCGATGGCAATGACTATATTGCCGGGCATGCAGGAGACGACACCGTCTATGGTGGGGCTGGAAATGACTATCTGAACGGCGCTAGTGGAGCAGACACCCTTTACGCGGACCAAGGCGACGACCGCCTACGAGGCGGCAAAGGCAGCGATAAACTGAATGGTGGTGCCGGTGACGACGAATTGTGGGGCGCCGAGCTGGGGCGCCAGGACAATGCCTCAGATACATTCTATTTCGACATCGGCGATGGCTACGACATCATTCGCGACTTCGACATTGGGATCGACATTCTTGCCTTATCAGACACGCTCTATCTGAACGATGTCGATTTCATGTCCGCCTTTACAGATACCGACGAAGGTGCCTTTCTGTCCTTTGCCTCTTTCAATGGGGTAGAGGGAGACGGTGTCCTGTTTACGGACCTGACGGCAGACGCCTTCCAAACTGTCTCGATCGACGACACGTCCTCTCTGGATTGGGCGTTCCTCGCCTGACCCTGGTGCCCTCGCCTGCGACCCCATCACCCTTCCCTAACCAACGCAGGCTGGGGGCACCCCCTTATAAAATTTGGTCTTTGTTGCTGATACGCAAACAGACGCGACCGCGGTGCCCCTCAGTCTTGTTGGGTAGAGCTGGGCGAGAGTCCCTGGAAAGAACGGCGAAGTGTCCCACGATTGTGTACCAATTTGCGCAAAGGCACGTGCCGAACTGTCTGACACAAAGCAAGCTCTGGTGAATTTTGGAAAATGGTGGTGTGCGCAGTCATGAGCGAACCCGTCTCTGACTATTTCCCTGAATATCAGGAAAACACTGGGAATTTTCTGCGTTTTCGGACAATTGGTGCGCTAGGCAGGCCCAAATCTGGCAGATTTCTTGGATATTCAGGCGCATTCCCTAGGGCAAGGAACAGGGAATTTTCAGAATGGCATCAGGAATTCTAGTAGGCGCAAGAGGGATTGCCTTCCTGACCAAAGTCAGCGCTTTTGACCTGCAGACAATTCGAAAACGAAAGAGTGTCCGAGTTCGGTCCTATTGGTCTTAGCAGACAACCTAATGAGGTTTTCAACCGACGACCGATGATCTCCCTACTTCCAGCACACTAGCGAAACGAAAAACCGCGGCGCCACAAACCCTGTGGGAGTTTTTGTTGGGACAAGTGCATAATTTATTCTGTCTACGGAGTGTAACTTCCACCGCTGTTGTTAACAAGCCCAGGTGAAATCTATGAGCTTGTGTCGCGAGGTTGATATGCGTGGGGGGGGTGCATTGGCTCCTGACCGCTAGACTAAACTGACACCTGACGTTCAACTGCCTGCAAATAGGGCAGCTTCCTCGGCCTGTTAACCATGTTAACTGAGGAAAATCCTCCAAAAACTCTCTGAGTCACTTCAGTGCAACACATCTTTGGTCGATATGGGTGTTAACCTTCTGTTAACGCCTTGGGGGGCTTACCTGATTTCAAGTATCGGTTTGCGTGCTGCCCTGACTGACATTTTTGCGCATTGGGGTGGGTCGCCATGTCTCCGTCTTCTTTTGAACAACTGAAGTCTGTCCTCATGCGGGGCGGGCACATGACCAAGGTCGCCGGCGTTGCTGCCAGCTTTGCGCCGCAGCTTGGTGTCGCGCTGGTTGCATCGGGTCCGCTGATCACTGCGGGATCGAAAGCGGCGTATGGTGCCTGCGTGTCAGGCGGTGCAGGAACATATCTTTGCAGTGGCATTATAACGACGACTCAGAGCCTTAGCCCGCCGGCGGGCCAGCCACTGAAAGTCCGCACCACCGAACAGATGTCGATCATCACCACAAGTAAGAACGCGCTGAGCCTCTCCAATTCGATTGGCGACACGGACATAACATTCACCGATACTTATATGTCGACCATCACGGGCTACGCTAGCGGCATTGAGGTCAAAAATTACGGCAGTGGCGCCGTGTCGATCACAACGACCGGTCTTGTCACAGGCGGCGCTTCTTTTTACGGGATCGATGCCTATAACGCTGCGGCTGGGACGGATCTGACCATCCAGGTGGCGGACGTCACGGCAGACAATGATGCAATTGAAGCTGACAACGCAGGGTCAGGGGCGCTCTCGATCACCTCGACCGGTACGCTAACATCCACAGACGGCTCGGGGATTGATGCCACCAACCAGTCGTCCGGGACAGATCTGACCATCCAGGTGGCGACCATCAGCGCACAAGATGCCGGGATCAAAGCTTACAATGAAGGATCAGGGGCGCTTTCGATCACCGCAACAGGCACGGTAACGTCTGCAGACAAAATTGGGATCAAGGCGAACAATGAGTCATCCGGGACAGATCTGATCGTCCAGGCGGCGGCGGTCTCGGCCTATGATAAGGGGATTGACGCCGAAAACCGAGGGTCGGGCGCCCTGTCGATTACCGCGAGTGGCACGGTGACGTCCGCAGACGACGGCGGGATTTTTGCGATCAATCGTTCGCCCGGGACAGACCTGACCATCCAAGTGGCGTCCGTCACCGCCAAAGAGACCGGGATTAACGCTGCGAATATCGGATCAGGCGCCCTCTCGGTCACCGCGACTGGCACAGTGAAATCCACTGACGGTGACGGCATTCAAGCGGTGAATCGTGCAGCCGGGACAGACCTGTCCATCCAGGTGGCGTCCGTCACGGCAAACGATGTCGCGATTGAAGCAGCAAACATCGGATCAGGCGCTCTGTCGATCACCGCGACCGGTACATTAACCTCCGGCGACGACGGAATTTATGCCATCAATAATTCCTTCGGGACAGATCTGACCATCCAAGTGGCGGACCTCACGGCAGGCCGGAATGGAATTTATGCCGACAATGTAGGATCAGGGGCGCTCTCGATCACCGCGAGCGGCACAATAACGTCTACAAACCGCAGCGGGATCGTCGCAACCAATCAGTCGTCCGGGACAGGTCTGACCATCCAGGTCGCATCTGTGATCGGGAGCCGTCAGGGGGTCTATGCGAAAAATGTTGGCAGCGGCCCTACTTCTATATCTGTGAGCGGCGCCGTGATGGGGGGCACCGGCGCGGGGATCGAAATTGACGCGTCGGATGCAAGCGTCACCCTGAATTCTGGCGGGATGGTGAGCGCCACAAGCGGCGTGGCGATCAGCGAATCTGATGGCGATACGACAGTCATTCTCAATGCAGGCTCCGCCGTCACCGGCAGCATTCAGCTTGGAAACGGTAGTGATACGGTTGTGCTTGCCGGGGGGGACGTAAGCGGTGTCACCAGTCTTGATGGCGGTGATGATAGCTCAATCGCCGATGGTTTCATCGACACTCTGCGCACGACCGGCATGGCTACCGTGACCGGTGCCAATGTTATGAATTTTGAGCGGCTGGATATTGAGAGCGGCGGCACATTTTCACTGGCCGACAATAAGTTGTCGATTGGCGACGGGACTGGGACGACCGGTGTTTTCATTAAATCAGGAGGTACCTTTCGTACTCAGGCGACAACGACAACCTTCACGGGCATGATGAGCAATAGCGGAACCATTGCTGTGCCAGCAGGGTCTGAACTGCAAGTCTCAGGCGAAACAGTATTTGAGGCCGGTAGCCGTTTTGAGGTTGGCATTGCGTCGGACACTGAAACAGGTCTGCTAACGGGCAATGGCGGCGCGATTACTTTTAACGATGGGTCCGCGGTGTATGCAGATGTCACCAGCGGAATTGAGCTGACCAACGCGGGAGAGGTGCGCGTTGCCACGGCCACTGGCGGTGTGGTCGACAATGGACTGTCGGTCAGCGACAACACGATCCTGTATGAGTTCAGCCATGAGGTTCGGAACGCGGGTACGGACCTTGTGCTGATTATTCAAAGAGATTTGGACGCAGCAGCCGCTGCAGCCAACGGCAATGGAGGCGCGAACGCTGAGAGCATTGCCGCAGCCATAGATGTGTTACTTGATGATGCGCCAATCGAGAATGTGATCGTACAATATCTGTCACAGTTTCCGCTGGCCCAGCAGGAGAAGGAATTGCTTACCCTTGTGCAGGACTCTCTCCCGTCGGAGTCTGGTGCAGATAGCGCGAGCACCATTGCATCGGCAGATCTGGTGATGGACCTTATCGTCGATCGCTTGAGCGGCGGTGGCTTTGCCAGCGCGGATAGTGGCGGTTGGCAAACAGGCGTTGCTGCCGGCGAGCGATCTCTCGGCGGGCCCGGCGATTGGGCGCTTTGGGGCCGGGCTGGTGTGAGCACTGCTGAGTATGACCCTACTGCGACGAACGGATTTGATTCAGATGCCTACGCCATTTCAATCGGCATTGACGGAAATTTGGCTCAAGACCTGCGCATGGGGCTTGCGCTGTTCTATGCCAGCACCGACGTGGATGAGATTGGCGTGGCTGCCAACAGCAATCAGGAGATTGAAAGCTATGGAGTGCTGTTTTACGGGACCTACCACCCGGGAGATTTCTACGTTGACGCCATGGTCGGGTTTGGCCTGAATGAGTATGACAGTCAGCGACGGGCTTTGGGCGGCGTAAACACCGCGAATTATGATGGCACTCAATTCATGAGCCGGGTTGAGTTAGGCAAGACGTTCACCGATGGCCGGTGGGATGTGTCCCCTCATGTGGGGCTTCGCTACAATCAAGCCTCAATCGACGGCTACACCGAGACTGGGCCGTTGCCAACGAGCCTTGATAGCCAAGACACCACATCGGTGAGAGGCGTGCTCGGCGTGAGCGGTCGTTACACTCACGAGCTGGATGATGGATCCAAGCTTATCCCAGAAGGTTATGTCCGTGGCCTCCAGGAGTTGGCCGATCCAGGCGGCGCGATCACAGGCAGCGTTGTTGGGGGTGGCACATTCATCAGTCAAACGTCCGAGCGCGACAACTTCTCCTATGCTGCAGGCGTTGGCCTCACCTACGAGAGGGATGATCAGTTCTCTGTCCGCTTCTCGTATGATGGTGAGTTCCAGACCGACTATCAGGAACACGCCCTGACGGCAGCAATCCGATACAGGTTTTAAGTGTTGAGTTGATGATCGTTTATTCATAGAGGCGTTGCAGTGAATCGGCGCAGGTCACAGCAAGTTCCTCAATGAGATACAGACTGCCGCTTCCTCAACCGTTTGCACTGGTCGCGACACTCGCCTGCCAGGTTTTGAAAGTCTGACGCCATTCAGCACTGAGCAGCTCATCTTCTTCCAAGCAATCAAGCAGCAAGTCAAACCTCAAAACTTCGACAAGTCGACCCGCGCGGCGGACAATTCTCTCGTCCGTCATTGCCTTCATGATCCGATTCACTTCCTGGCGGGAGCACCCACACATGGCGGCAAGCTCCTGTTGAGTTACGTCAGTCAAACTAGCAGTGTATTTGTCTGGTGAGGGCGGAACACCTAGCAGAAATACCGACGTGTCTGCGATGTAGAAAACCAGAAATGCTGCGATCTTCAAGCGCAATGAACCGCAGGTGATGATGTTGATGCGGGTGAGTTCAGCGCGATATTGGCGACAAAAAAGTCCGTAATCTGTCTTACAATGTCGGCGTTTCCCAGAACAGCATCCAGAAAATCTGTCCGAGGGATCAGGATAACTGTCGAATCGACGCGCGCAGATAAGCCGTGGGGATGCTCATACCCATCCCAGCTCGCAGCGACCTTCAACGCCCAACCTGGGCGCAGAACACCCATGAGCATGTACTTGCCGTTGGCCCAGGATCGTTCATTCAACAGAGCCCCTTCGTCACCGTGGCTGAGCAACTACAGCGTGAGACGCATTGAATCTTTTAAATTCTTGGAAAATGGTGGAGCCAGGCGGAATCGAACCGCCGACCTCTTGCATGCCATGCAAGCGCTCTCCCAACTGAGCTATGGCCCCTTACCGTTTCGTTGGACCTTGGTGTCAAGGTCTGCGCCTTGGGTGCGCGTTCCGGGCAATATCTGTTCGAGCTGCCCGGGTGCCGGAAACTAGGTCGAGCACGCGATCGGATCAAGCAAAACTTATCCCACCGCACCAGCGTTTTCGCAGATCGCTGGCGCATGACCCTGGTGGTCAGATTTCGTCATCTTTCACACCGGGGATGAGATCAGATACATCGTCATCATCTTCATCATCATCGCCTGGGAGGAATGCGTCTTCTTCGTCTTCATCATCGATGGCGAGGATATCGTCCTCGTCGGCATCATCCCCCCCCGCAGCCTTTTCTTCCGCGGCAAGTTCGTCCAGTGATGTCTCTTCGCCGACGACCAGATCGCCCTCTTCTTCCTCATCGGGCTTTTCAGCGGGTGCCTCTTTGGGCGCCGCAGCCACCGGTTCTGGTGCTTTGCGCTTCGCGCGGGGTACAACAACTGCTTCCTCATGGCCGCATTTAGGGCAGACCGTGGGATTTTTGTTGAGGTCGTAGAACTTCGCTCCGCATTCGCTGCAAACGCGTTTTGTTCCTAAATCCTGCTTCACCTAGGCTCTCCCCCGAGGTTTTGTGACTCTAAAATTCCCATTGCCACGATCCGGCGCGCCTGTCAAAACCTATTCGCACGCTGGGGTCGTTTCTGTTTCGATAAAACCAGAATCAGGCCCCCGCTTTTCGTTTTGTCGCGTTTTCGCCTGGATAACCGTTTCCACTTATCCTGAAAACGCTCCTGCCGCTTCTTGCCCCTATTATTTCGCAAGATGCCCCAAAAAGGATGGAAGACCGACCCACGCACATGAGAACCCTGAGACTGGTTCGTTTGTACAGGATCGGCAATACGCAATGACCCTAACCGCCTCCCCTTCCAGCTCGCTCACCGGACATATTACCGTCCCAGGTGACAAATCCATTTCTCACCGCGCGCTCATTCTGGGAGGCCTTGCGGTTGGCACAACCCATGTGACGGGTCTTCTGGAGGGGGAAGACGTTCTCGCCACAGCAGAAGCCATGCGGGCGCTTGGTGCAACCGTCACGCGCACGGGCGACGGCACCTGGGAGATAGCAGGCGTCGGCGTGGGTGGTCTGTCAGAGCCCGCCACCGCACTTGATTTCGGTAATTCCGGCACGGGCGCCCGGCTTTTGATGGGTCTCGTTGCCGGACATCCGATCACGGCGACTTTTGTGGGTGACGCTTCGCTTTCAAAACGGCCGATGGGTCGAGTCATCACCCCGCTCACCGAGATGGGTGCTGAATTTCATGCACGCGAGGGCGGACGTATGCCGCTCACTGTGACCGGTGCCCCAGTCGCCCTGCCCATCACCTATCCGCTGCCGGTCGCGTCTGCACAGGTAAAGTCAGCCGTGCTACTCGCCGGCCTCAATGCGCCAGGCCAGACGACGGTCATTGAACCCCACCCGACACGCGATCACACGGAACGGATGCTCCGCGCCTTCGGGGCAGAAGTCTCCGTCGAACCAGGCCCCCAGGAAGTCACAGTTATTCGCGTCACCGGGCAAACCGAGCTCACTCCATCTGATGTGATTGTGCCCGCGGACCCCTCCTCTGCTGCCTTTCCGATTGTCGCAGCCCTTACAACACCGGGGTCAGATGTGACCGTCAGCGGCGTGATGATGAACCCGCACCGCGTTGGGCTCTACACAACACTCATAGAGATGGGCGCAAATATCGACATTCAAAACGAACGCGAGGAGAGCGGCGAACCCGTCGCAGACCTGCGAGTTCAAACGAGCGCCCTCAAAGGCGTTGAGGTGCCGCTTGATCGCGCACCTTCCATGATTGATGAGTATCCCGTTCTCGCAGTTGCTGCAGCACATGCTGAGGGCACGACAATCATGCGCGGTGCAGCAGAACTCCGCGTGAAAGAGAGCGATCGGGTGGCGGCCACGGTAGCTGGCCTTCAGGCAAACGGGGTTGAAGTCGAGGAATTCGAAGATGGCATGGCCATTACCGGAGCACCTGGCCAGGTCACCGGCGGTGGAACGGTCCTTACCCATATGGATCACCGCATTGCCATGTCTTTCCTCACTCTTGGTTTTGGCGCAGAGAAGCCGGTGACGGTTGATGAGGGCGAGATGATCGCCACGAGCTTCCCCGATTATGTCGCTTTGATGCGGGGCCTCGGCGCCACACTCTCCTCGGAGGCCAATTCGTGATCATCTCCGTCGACGGACCTGCCGCAGCAGGCAAGGGCACTCTGGCACGGGCGCTGGCGGAGCATTTTGGCTACGCCTATCTCGATACAGGCTCCTTATATAGGGGGGTTGCCCACGCGGTGCTCATGAGCGGCTCGGCGCCCCAAGACGAGGCGGCGGGCGTTCGAGCAGCCGAAACCCTTGATCCCGCCAAAATTGATCCCGTCGCCATCAGAACCCCAGAAGTGAGCGAGGCAGCCTCAGTTGTCGCCGCCATGCCACCCGTCAGGGCGGCCATTTTGGCTTTCCAGCGCCGTTTTGCCGAAAATCCGCCAAATGGCGAACCTGGCGCCATTTTGGACGGTCGAGATATTGGAACGGTGGTCTGCCCGGACGCAGATGTGAAGCTTTATGTCACCGCAAGCGCAGAAATCCGGGCTCATCGGCGGTGGCTTGAACTCAAGGGGTCGGGGTCGGAGCTCTCCGAGACACAAGTTCTAGCGGATGTGAAGGACAGAGACGCCCGCGACACGGACCGGGCCACCTCTCCCATGCGGCCTGCTGACGACGCGCACTTGCTCGATACCTCCAATTTGTCTATAGAAGCGGCGTTCGGCGCTGCCGTCGCACTTATCGAGCAGTCAAGGGGTTAGGCGTTTTTCGGGACTTTCCGGAAGGCGGCAGACGACCCCGTTTTGGCGTTTCCAGTTTTTGGGCCCGATTTCGGGTCTCGATAGAGCGGTGATAGATCCGGCATGAACCCAATTTCCATGGGCAATGGGCGCCTCAATAGACCCGTTTGCCAAGACCCTCGGAGCCAACCGTCGGCAGGAATAGATAAGTCATTTTAGGAGAACCAATTTTGGTCGACACACTTAACCCTACGCGCGACGAATTCGCCGCGCTTCTTGAAGAGAGCTTCTCGGCGAATGAAGGTGCCGAAGGCTCCGTCGTCAAAGGCAAAGTCGTTGCCATCGAAAACGATCTCGCCATTGTCGATGTTGGTCTGAAAACAGAAGGCCGCATTCCTCTCAAAGAATTTGCTGCGCCAGGCAAGCCTGCCGAAATGGCAGTTGGCGATGAAGTTGAGGTTTTCCTCGACCGGATCGAGAACGCTATGGGCGAAGCTGTCCTCAGCCGCGAAAAAGCGAAACGTGAAGAAAGCTGGGTTCGCCTTGAAACAGCGTTCGAAGCCAATGAGCGCGTTGAAGGCCACATCTTCGGCCGCGTTAAAGGTGGCTTCACGGTTGACCTTGATGGCGCCGTGGCCTTCCTGCCAGGCAGCCAGGTAGACATCCGCCCTGTGCGCGATGTAACGCCGCTTCTCAATATCCCACAGCCATTCCAGATCCTGAAAATGGACAAGCGCCGCGGCAATATTGTTGTGTCTCGCCGGGCGGTTCTGGAAGAAACACGTGCCGAACAGCGTCTTGAGCTTATCGAAACGCTCAAAGAAGGCGATGTGCGCGATGGCGTGGTCAAGAACATCACCGATTACGGCGCGTTCGTCGATCTTGGCGGCGTCGACGGTCTGTTGCACGTCACCGACATTGCATGGCGTCGTGTGAACCACCCAAGCGAAGTGCTCACGATTGGTGAGACCGTGAAGGTTCAGGTCATCAAGGTGAACCCTGAAACACAGCGTATCTCGCTTGGCATGAAACAGCTTGAGGCTGATCCATGGGAAGGCGTCGAAGCCAAGTACCCACTGGATTCCCGCTTCAAAGGCCGCGTGACAAACATCACGGACTACGGTGCATTTGTGGAACTGGAACCCGGCGTCGAAGGCCTTGTCCACGTTTCCGAAATGAGCTGGACCAAGAAGAACGTGCATCCAGGCAAGATCGTTTCTACCTCTCAGGAAGTAGAAGTACAGGTTCTGGAAGTCGATCCAGTGAAGCGTCGCATTTCGCTTGGCCTCAAGCAGTGCATGGACAACCCATGGGCCGCATTCGAAGATCGCTTCCCACAGGGAACGAAGGTCGAAGGCGAGATCAAGAACATCACAGAATTTGGTCTGTTTGTTGGTCTCGACGAAGATGTCGACGGCATGGTTCACCTTTCCGATCTGGACTGGAACCGGTCCGGCGAAGAAGCCCTTCAGGATTATCAGAAGGGTCAGGTGGTCAACGCGGTTGTCCTCGACGTGGATACAGAAAAAGAGCGCATCTCCCTCGGCATCAAGCAGCTTGATGGCGATCCGTTCGAGAGCGTTGGTGGTCTTACCAAAGGTGCAACCATCACCTGTACGGTTACTGCGATCCAGGATTCCGGTATCGAAGTCAGCGTTGGCGAAGAAGACTTCACAGCCTTCATCCGTCGCGCAGACCTTAGCCGTGATCGTTCCGAACAGCGCCCAGAGCGGTATGCTGTTGGTGACAAGATCGATGCGCGTCTGACGAATATTGACCGTGCGTCGCGTCGTCTGTCGCTTTCCATCAAATCGCTGGAAATTGCGGAAGAAAAAGAAGCCGTCGCACAGTATGGCTCTTCCGACAGTGGTGCGTCTCTCGGCGACATCCTGGGCGCAGCCCTTAAGGGTGCTGACGGAAACGACGAAGGCGACAAGTAAATCCGATCCAGATATGATGGGGACAACTTAGTTCCCGTCTGTCTGGAGAGATTTTCATGTCACTCGACATCGAAACCATTATTGACAGGCGGCGCCTCAAGCGCCGCCTTTCTCTTTGGCGCATTGCCGCGCTCGTTGCCCTTGGCCTCGCGATTATCGCTTTTCTGCCAAGCTCGGGGCTAAGCCCTGTCGGCGACCATGTTGCCCGTGTCACGGTGAGCGGCATCATTGTCGATGACCGCGCCCAGCAGCAGCTTATTCGCGAGATCGGCGAAGATGACAGCGTCAAAGCCCTGATGCTCTATATCGATAGTCCTGGCGGTACGACGACAGGATCAGAGGCTCTCTTTGAGACTGTTCGGGAAGTGTCGGAGACCAAGCCTGTGGTCGCTGTGCTTGGGACGGTGGCCGCCTCTGGTGGCTATATCGCAGCTCTTAGCGCCGATCACATTGTCTCTCGCGGCAATACAATTACAGGGTCCATCGGGGTTTTCTTCCAACTGACACAACTCACAGGCCTCATGGAGACCATTGGTGTGGATGTGGACTATGTGCGTTCAGGGGACCTGAAAGCCCAACCGAACCCCTATCAAGACCCGCCCAAAGAGGCGATTGAATCCACCCAGGCGATGGTTGATGCCTCCTATGACTGGTTTCTGGATCTCGTCGTCGACCGACGTGGCCTCGAGGAAGAAAATGCCCGCACATTGAGCGATGGCCGCATCTATACTGGCTTCCAAGCGCTCGAGAACGGACTTGTGGATGCTATTGGCGGTGAAGAGGCTGCTCGCAACTGGCTCTTTGACGAACATGAAGTCGACCAGGAACTCCCAACGGAAGAATGGGTGGTTTATGACGAGAGCGGCCTCGGGCTTATTTCAAGCGACGCGACGGCCAGTTTCATTGTCTCAGTTCTCTCCTCTGTAAGCGAAAAAACTCTTGCAGCAAAGGGACTTACGCTTGACGGACTGGTCAGCGTTTGGCAACCTGACCGCCGTTAAAGAGACGTCAGTGTTTACGCGCACTGGCTCAATCTGGGGTGTAGCAGGCCGGTCTCCCGTTTCACGGAGGCTAAAAACAGAGCGCTCAAATGGGGTGTTCTCAAGGCCAGAAGGGGCGATGGGCCATGATCAAATCCGAACTTGTCGCCAAGCTCGCCCAAGCTAATCCACATCTCTATCAGCGCGACGTTGAACGGATCGTTTCTACAATCTTCGATGAAATCGGCGAGGCACTTGCGCGCGGCGACCGGGTCGAACTTCGGGGATTTGGTGCTTTCTCAGTGAAAAGCCGCCCCGCCCGTGTGGGCCGGAACCCACGGACTGGCCAACCCGTTGAAGTCGCAGAGAAATTCGTGCCGTTTTTTAAGACGGGCAAGGAATTGCGCGACCGGCTGAATAAGCCAGAGGCGGAAACACCTGTGGCGCCTGTCCAAAGCGATCCTGTTTCAAGCTCAGACTAGAGCGCCAACGCCTGGCAATTGATGCATTTGGACTGTTTCGGCCGTCCAAGCTTCACTATATCTATTGGCGAACCTTGGAACGGACGCCGCTACCTGCAGGAGCCCCTTATGACCACGACACGCACATGGACCGTTTACCTCTCCGGCGAAATTCACACGGATTGGCGTGAACAGATTGCGAAGGGCGTACAAGAGCTTGGCTTGCCCGTCAGCCTCGTCGCTCCGGTGACTGATCATGCATCCAGCGATGATTGCGGGGTCAACATCCTCGGCGCAGAAGAGCAGGCATTCTGGAAAGACAATAAGGGTGCAAAGGTAAACGCAATCCGCACCCGCGCTCTGATCGAAGATGCTGACATTGTGGTGGTGCGCTTTGGCGACCAGTACAAACAGTGGAATGCGGCATTTGATGCGGGTTATGCCGCAGCGCTTGGGAAATCCATCATCACCCTGCATGATCCAAGCCTGACCCACCCGCTGAAGGAAGTGGACGGTGCTGCAATGGCTGTCGCGGAGGAACCATCCCAGGTGGTTCAGATCCTCGACTATGTGATCAATGGTCGGCTACCCAGCACGCAGCGCGCTCAGGCGGCTGAGTAACGGACATACACATGCGCATCCTTCGCTGGCTACTCCTCATTCCGATTGCAGGAATTTCGCTCTATCTGGCGCTCGCCAACCGGCATGATGTGCTGTTCAGCCTCGACCCGTTCACACCTGAAACACCGGCGCTGGCGCTTCAGCTACCTCTGATCTTGGTGATTTTTCTGAGTGTTTTGGCTGGATTGCTCCTTGGCGGCGCAGCAACCTGGACGCGTCAGAGCAAATGGCGCAAAGAGGCCCGCCAGGGGCGGCGCGATGTGAAACGATTGTCCGACGAAATCGTTGAATCGTCTGAAAACCTGCCGGTTCCCTCAGCCGATGTTCCCGACCGTCCATAACCTCGCTCCTGCTTGGTGCTTTGGATGAAAATGCTCTATAACCCGCCAAACGGAGCGGATCATGAGCAAAACGTCCTTCAAAAACCCCATCTTTTCTGGCCTTGATACGAATGATCGGGCAGAAGCGGAGGCGCTTGCGCGCCAGCTTGCCCCTGAGATTGGCGGCCTGAAAATCGGCCTCGAGTTCTTCTATGCCTTCGGTCAGGACGGGTATCGCGCCGTCGCGGAGACGGGCATTCCGATCTTTCTCGATCTCAAGCTCCACGACATTCCCAATACCGTTGCGGGCGGCATTCGCTCTGCCTGTCAACTGAACCCAGCAATCATCAATGTGCATGCCAGCGGCGGTGTTGCGATGATGCAGGCAGCCGCCGAAGCCGCCAAAGAGACAAAAGGCGCGCGCCCGTGGGTCATTGGCGTCACTGTGCTCACAAGCCTTGATGATGCGGACCTGCATGCCATGGGCGTCTCAGGCACCGCCCAAGACCAAGTTCTGCGTCTGGCCAGCAATGCGCAGGCAGCAGGTCTCGACGGGGTGGTCTGCAGTCCTATGGAAATCGAAGCACTGCGCGCTGAATGTGGGCCCGATTTTAAGCTTATCGTGCCGGGCATTCGCCCTGCAGGGGCTGACGCAGGCGACCAGAAGCGCATCATGACGCCACAGGACGCCCTTGCGCGGGGCGCGGACATTCTGGTGATCAGCCGCCCCATTATTAAAGCCGATAATCCCGCTGCCGCCGCCCGGGCGATTGCCGCGGATTTGGCCCAGGCAGCCTGAACCATGCCTGGTTCCATTGCCGTCAAAATCTGCGGTCTGTCGACGCCTGAAATGGTTGATGTCGCTGTCGGTGCTGGAGCCACACATATCGGCTTCATGTTCTATGAGCGCAGCCCCCGGAACGTCACCGTGACCCAAGCGGCGGATTTACGGGCGCTTCTGCCTGACACCGTCCAGGCCGTCGCCGTCCTGGTGAACCCGGACGATGCGCTTCTCGACGAAGTCGCTGCGCACGTGAAACCCGACCTTTTGCAGCTGCACGGGAGCGAAACGCCGGAGCGGGTCGTCGCCATCAAAACCCGCACGGGGCTTCCGGCTATGAAGGTCATTTCCGTTGCCGACGCCGCTGACGTAGCGGCAGCCGAAATTTACGAAAAAGTGGCAGATTTGTTGCTGTTTGACGCCAAACCACCTAAATCTATGGCAAATGCGCTGCCCGGTGGTAACGCGATCTCTTTCGACTGGTCGTTGATCGCAGACGCTGATCCAAAGCTTCCCTGGATGCTGTCTGGCGGGCTCACACCTGACAATGTGGCCGACGCTGTCGCGAAGACTGGGGCGCACATGGTGGATGTATCGTCCGGCGTGGAAGACGCACCGGGCCAGAAGAATGAAGCGCTGATCCGCGCATTTGTGAAAGCAGCGCAGCGTGCCTAAGCGCACTTGCAGCTGAATGAGGTGACTGGTGTCAGAACGCCAACAGGAATTGAACTCCTATCGGACCGGGCCGGACGAGAATGGCCATTTCGGCATTTTCGGCGGACGCTTTGTTGCCGAAACACTGATGCCACTCATCCTTGATCTGGAGCAGAATTACAAATCTGCACAGCAGGACCCCGCCTTTTATGCAGAGCTGGACGATCTTGCCAAACACTATACCGGCCGTCCGAGCCCGCTCTATTTTGCCGAGCGGCTTACGGAACATTGCGGCGGGGCGAAAATCTATTTCAAACGCGATGAGCTGAACCATACAGGCAGCCACAAGATCAATAACTGCCTTGGGCAGATCCAGCTCGCACGCCGTATGGGCAAGACCCGGATCATTGCCGAGACAGGTGCTGGACAACACGGTGTCGCCACGGCAACCGTCGCCGCCCGCTTTGGTCTTCCATGCGTTGTCTATATGGGTGCCAAAGACATTGAACGTCAGGCGCCAAACGTGTTCCGCATGAAACTGCTTGGTGCGGAAGTTGTGCCAGTGACATCCGGCGCAGGCACGCTGAAAGACGCGATGAATGAAGCGCTGCGGGACTGGGTCACGAATGTGGATGAGACCTTTTACATTATCGGTACCGTTGCAGGCCCTCATCCCTACCCGCAGCTCGTGCGCGATTTCCAGTCTGTGATTGGGCGCGAGACCAAAGAGCAAATGGAAGAACGCGAAGGACGACTGCCGGATAGTCTCGTTGCCTGCATCGGCGGCGGTTCCAACGCGATGGGACTTTTCCACCCGTTCCTTGATGATAAGAGCGTCAATATCATTGGCGTTGAAGCCGGTGGCCATGGCCTCGAAACAGGAGAGCATTCTGCGTCACTGGCCGGAGGATCGGCCGGCGTGCTGCATGGCAATCGGACTTATCTGCTGCAGGATGAGGATGGGCAAATTGAAGAGGGTCATTCGATCTCTGCAGGGCTCGACTATCCGGGCATCGGACCGGAACATGCGTGGCTTAAAGAAACAGGGCGCGTGCAATATGTGAACGCGACTGACAGACAAGCGCTTGATGCTTTTCAACTCTGTACGAAACTTGAAGGCATTATTCCTGCCCTTGAGCCTTCGCACGCACTCGCTCATGTTCTGGAAATTGCACCTGATCTGCCAAAAGATCATCTGCTGGTGATGAATATGTGCGGCCGGGGTGACAAGGATGTCTTCTCCGTCGCTGAACATCTTGGGGTGAAGCTCACATGACCACCCGTATCGACACACGTTTCGCTGAGCTCAAAAAAGAGGGTCGTGCCGCTTTCGTCGCTTTTGTGACGGCAGGTGATCCGAACCTGGAGACCTCGCTCGACATCATCAAGGGATTGCCCGGCGTGGGAACTGATCTGATTGAGATCGGCATGCCTTTTACAGACCCGATGGCCGAAGGACCGCCCATTCAGGCCTCTTACCTGCGCGCGCTTGAAGCAGGCCAGACGATGAAGAAAACGCTCGATCTGGTTCGCCAGTTCCGCGCAGACGACAATACAACGCCGATCGTTTTGATGGGCTACTACAATCCTGTCTATCACTATGGGGTTGAGAAGTTTCTGTCGGACGCCAAGACAGCCGGTGTCGACGGTTTCATCATTGTGGATCTGCCGGCAGAAGAAGATGAAGAAATGTGTCTGCCAGCCCTTGAAGCTGGTCTCAATTTCATCCGGCTCGCAACCCCTACAACAGATGAACACCGGCTTCCTGCTGTGCTCAAAAATACGAGTGGGTTTGTTTACTATGTTTCGGTCAAGGGCATTACCGGGGCGGCGGCGGCCAATACAACGGACGTGTCAGCTGCTGTTGCGCGGATCAAAGCAGAAACAGACCTGCCGGTCGCTGTCGGCTTTGGCATCAAAACACCGCAAAATGCTGCCGCAATTGCCATTCATGCTGACGGTGCGGTCGTTGGGTCGGCCATTGTCGATTGCGTTAAGGACAATTTGGATGAGAACGGGCGCCCCACTGCGGAGCTCGTACCTCGTGTGTTAGAATTTGTGAAATCGCTGGCTGATGGCGTCCGAAGCGCCCGTAAGACACCAGCAGCTGACTGATCGGCCGCGTCCTGCTTTGACGCACCGCCATAGGAGACGCCCATGAACTGGATTAACAGTGTTGTTCGACCAAAGATCCAGAACGTTTTTAAGAAGCGCGACACCCCAGACAATCTCTGGCGTAAATGCGGTTCCTGTGGCGAGATGGTGTTTCACCGTGATCTGGTCGCAGCCTTTAATGTCTGCCCAAATTGCGATCACCATATTAAGCTTGAGACCGACGAGCGTCTTAAACTGCTGTTTGACCGCGGCGAATATGAAACCATTGCAGCGCCGACGGTGCCTTCTGACCCTCTAAAGTTTCGCGATCAGAAGAAATATACAGATCGCCTGAAAGACGCGCGGTCTAAAACCGGAAAACAAGATGCCGTGACCGGCGCTGTCGGTCGCCTTGATGGCAGCGAAGTTGTCGTTGCTGTGCAGGACTTTGCCTTTATGGGCGGATCGCTTGGCATGGGTGCTGGCGAAGCGATTGTTAAATCCATCGAGGTTGCCCTCGACAAGAAATGCGCCTTCATCATGGTTGCCGCCTCAGGTGGCGCACGGATGCAGGAAGGCATTCTGTCGCTCATGCAAATGTCGCGGGTGACCGTTGGTGTTCAGCGTCTTCGCGATGCGGGCCTTCCTTTCCTTGTGGTTCTTACCGACCCCACAACCGGTGGCGTAATGGCGTCCTACGCCATGCTCGGCGATGTACATATCGCCGAACCGAAAGCGCTTCTCGGTTTTTCTGGGCCCCGTGTCATTGAGCAAACCATTCGCGAAAAACTTCCCGAAGGATTTCAGCGCGCGGAATACCTGCTGGAGCATGGCATGGTCGACATGGTGGTCCATCGCCACAAGTTGAAAGAAACACTTGGACGCCTTGTTCGTCTGATGATGCATCAGCCAAAAGCCCCGCAGTCCGACTATCAGCTGCCTGCGGCGCCAACGCCGCCCCAAGCTGCGGAGTAGCGACACTTCATGAGCGAGGACAGCTCCCCCCTCAAGAGCGATACCCTTCTTGAGAGGCTGATGGGCCTTCATCCAAAATTGATCGATCTGACGCTTGAGCGGACGGAACGATTGCTAGCGGCGCTTGGCCACCCGGAAGAGAAACTTCCGCCGATCTTCCATATTGCCGGCACGAACGGGAAAGGCTCGACATCAGCCTTTCTGCAATCAATGCTTGAGGCCGCTGGCCTTACTGTTCATCGCTATTCCTCGCCTCACCTGGTGAGCTTCCATGAACGGATTGTTCTTGGTGGACAATCCATCGAGGAGAAAGCCCTCGCCGACATTCTTGAGGAATGCGAACGGGTGAATGATGGCGCGAACATCACCTATTTTGAGATCACCACGGTGGCTGCGCTACTTGCCTTTTCCCGAACACCGGCAGACGCGCTTCTGCTCGAAGTCGGCATGGGCGGGCGCTATGACGCGACCAATGTGTTTGAGACACCGGCGATCACTCTCATCACGCATATCGGGTACGACCATCAGCATTTCCTGGGCGAAACACTGCATGAAATTGCCGGTGAAAAGGCCGGTATTTTGAAGCGGGATGTCCCAGCGATCATCGCCCCCCAAGCTGACGAGGCGTTCGACCGCATTGAGCGGGAAGCTGCCCTTGTGGGTGCACCACTCTTTGTGGGTGGGCAAGACTGGACGGCCTATGAAGAACAGGGACGGCTTGTCTATCAAGACACGGACGGCCTGTTAGATCTTCCCCTGCCTGGTCTTGTGGGCGCACATCAGATTGAAAATGCCAGCATGGCGATTGCGGCGTTGCGACAGGCCGCGGGTTTTGACATTGACGATGAAGCGATTGCTGAAGGCCTCGCCTCTGTCTCCTGGCCCGCGCGCATGCAGCGGTTGAAACAGGGGCCGCTCATAACAGCTGCCGGAGAAGGCGCCGAAGTCTGGCTTGATGGATGCCACAATCCCTCTGGCGGGCGGGTTGCCGCTGCCACCATGGCCGATCTTGATGACAAGCTGCCGCGCTCGCTTTACCTCATCTGCGCCATGCAGAACACGAAGGATGCCAGCGCGTTTTTTGCCAATTTCGGTGGCCTCGCCCGTCAGGTGTTTACGGTGACAGCACCGGGGGCAGACGCGGCCATTCCAGCAGCGGAGCTCGCCGCCATGGCGCAAGCGGGCGGGCTTGAAGCCCAGCCCATGGAGAGCCTGGAAGCTGCCGTCGGCCGTGCGGTGGGACATGCAGATGCTGAGACCGGCGAACCGCCGCGCATCCTCATCTGCGGCACGCTTTATCTCGCGGGCCACGTGCTCAGAGACCACAGCTAGAGGATTCCACTCACTGTGAAAAAAAGCCGGCGCCTCGAAAGGCACCGGCTTCAAATTCTTCGGAAGTTTAAAGCGAGTTAGATTTCGCTTTCGATCCATTCTTTGATCTTGCCCTTAGGCAGCGCACCCACTTTGGTTGCTGCGACCTGACCGTCTTTGAAAATCATCAGCGTTGGAATACCGCGGACACCATACTTTGTTGGTACGTTCGGGTTTTCGTCGATGTTGAGCTTGGCAATGGTGAGCTTGTCGCCCAGGTCGCCTGCGATTTCTTCAAGAGCCGGGCTGATCTGCTTACACGGACCGCACCACTCCGCCCAGAAGTCCACCAGCACAGGCTGGCTTGCATCGATCACATCTGTTTCAAAGCTGTCATCTGTTACTTTTGATGTGGCCATGAGTTGCGCCTTTCATTTTATCCCGGTGTTTCTGCCGGTTGATGATGGTTGGGCCGCAAGGAGAATCCTTGCGCCTCAAAATGTCGTTGGGAGGAATCTAGGAAGCCCCACTTGCAGGGTCAAGGCATGGTCACGTGCCCGTGACACTAAAGCGCTTTTGCCAGCATTTCTGCGGGTATTTCCATGAGATTGGGACCATCTGTCCATAAAAGTGCCGCGCGAATCGTACGGTCTGGATAAAGGTTGCCCAAGAGCGCTGCATATCCTGCCATTTGAGCGATGTAGGCAGGACTCGCGTCCTCTACGCGGGCAGGCGGCGGACGGTTTGTCTTATAGTCAATAATGAGAACTTCCTGCGGCGTCACAAGCAGCCGGTCAATCTGGCCACTTAGGAAGAGCCGTTCGCCCCCCCTCTCAACCTCCCCCACCAGGGAGACCTCCGCCCGGCTGCCAGGCCCGAAGAGCGGCGCAAATGACGGCGCAGCCAGAACAGCATGAACCGCGCTTGCGATCTCTGCCTGCTCGTCCCCGGACAGGGCAAGGCCATCGCTCGCCAGAAACTGTTGTGCGGCGGCCTCACGCTTGTCTTCGCTTATGTCGGGGAGCGTTTCCAACAGGCGATGGATGAGACGACCGCGTTTGAACCTGTCTGCGCCACCTTGGCTCAGAGGTGAGGCAATGGTTGGTTCGTTAAAATCCTCCACCAGTTTAGAGGGCGCCAGAGGCCTCGCCGGAACGGGTTCCGGCGGCGGCGGGCGTGACGCCCAGCCAGGAAGCTCAGAACGCGGTGCAGCAACGGCCTTCGGCGCAGTCGATTTGATGTCTCGCCTCTGCTCGCCCTCAATGCGCCGGACGGGCTCACCATCCCAGGCGGTTACTTCTTCCGCATCTTCGACGAGTCCCCGCTCGATGAGCTTGTACCAGCAGTCAGGGCTCGACTCCCGGCTTCCCTCATAGCCAGAAACATAGAGACGATCTTTGGCTCTTGTCATCGCCACATAGAGAAGGCGGCGATATTCATTCATTGCCTCTGTGCGCAAACGGTCCCTTGCGCTAGCGGCCACGGGATCGTCATTTACCTTCCGGCCGGGAAAAAGCAGCAGCCCCTCGCTTTCCGGTCCGGCAGGTATCAGCTTCGGGTCATGCTGCCCGCCCGGCACCGAACACGTATCCGGCAAGAAAACGATGGGAGCTTCCAATCCTTTAGCGCCATGAACGGTCATGATCCGCACTTCATCACGCCCCTCCGCCATTTCGCGTTTCACTTCTGCTTCACCCGCTTCGACCCAATGAAGAAAGCTTTGCAGTGATGGTGTGTGCGTGCGTTCGAACCCAAGCGCCAGGGACAAAAACTCATCGACGGGGTCATCCACATCAGCCCCAAGCCGCGCTCTCAATTTGCGACGCCCCTTGTCAGCCACCAGGAGCTGCGCAAAGAATTCATAAGGCCGCATTTGATCTGCTCTAGTGCGCCAGGACGACAAGAGCTCATAGGCCTCCTGATATTGCGCCTTTTCGTTCTTGCGACCTGTGAGTGCCTGCCACAGGGTGCCTTCACGGCCGTGCGCCAGGTCAAACAGAGCGTCCTCTTCCAAACCGACGAGCGGACTTTTCAACACGGTCGCCAGTGTCAGATCATCCTCTGGCAAGAGTGCAAAGGCGGCCGCTGCCATCAGGTCCATCACCGCAATCTGATCCGTGAGCACCATTCGGTCGGTACCCGCCACCGGTACATCGCGTCGCTTCAAGGCTCGGATCACTTCCTCAACAAAGACATTCCGCCGCCGCACAAGGATGAGGATGTCTCTTGCCTCAATCGGTCGGCCTTCACCCTTCAGATTTTCTTTTGTCGCCAGCCAATGGGCGATGGTCGAGGCAATGCGATCTGCGAGTTTCGCCTCCGGGCTCTGCGCATTTGGATAGTCGAGCGGCGCGTCCCAGGGCAGGGCTTCTTCTTCCTCGTCGGGAACACAAGTCGGCCAAATTTCGACGAGACCCGCGTCAAGGTCACGAAAGGGATAGTGGGTTGGCGGTTCCGCCTCGGCGTTGAGGCCGGTCGCGGTTTCTTCTGTTGCAAACACCTGATCCACAGCACTCAAGACTTCGCGGGTGGAGCGAAAAGACAGAAGCAGGTCCACCGGGTTCCAGGCTTTTCCCGCGCCTTCTACCTTTGCGGCAAAATGCGTTTTCATTTCTGCAAATTTTGCCGGATCAGCGCCCTGGAACGAAAAGATGGATTGTTTTTCGTCCCCCACCGCGAAGATGGTGCGTGTTAAATCGCGCGCTCCTTCGCCTGACAGAAATTCTTCGGCCAGCGCCTGGATCACTTCCCATTGATGGGGGCTTGTGTCCTGAGCTTCATCAACCAGAATGTGGTCAAGCCCCCCGTCCAGCTTATAGAGAACCCAGGCAGCGGCAGACGAGAGGTTTAGAAGGTCCCGGCTTTTCAGAATCAGATCTTCATAATCGAGTACGGCCCATTGCTTTTTCAGATCGGCGAAACGCTCAAGGAGAGCGGCCGCAAGCACATAGAGTGCGTGCGTGGAGGCAACGATGCGCGCAGCCCGGCGCTGCTCTTCAAGTTCAAGAATCCGGGCCTGTTCGCGCTCCAGCAGATCGAGAAGGTGCGGGTGAGCCTCATGCACTTTTTTTGTGATGATGCTGGGCGTCAGCTTCTTGGGACCCCCGTCCTGTTTCAGAAATGCTGTTTTGTAATTATCCAGCACATCCATATCCGTCGGCGCATTCAGAAACGCGGCCATCGCCGTTGCTGTTTTAACGTCGGTCTTGTTGCCTGCCTGAAGCAGCGGAAGGGCTTCTCTCAATTCTTGAAGAGGCGCAACTTCCGCCGCCGCAGCGATCAATCCATCTTCCGTTTCTTCAGGTCCCACGTGCAAAAGCGCGGCGGCTTTCTCCAGGACACCATCGACACCACCTGCGCTTGCAATCTGTTCGGTCAGCTGTGCGCGCTTGCCAACAATTTCGCGGAAGAGATCATCAAACCCATATTCACCAACGAGGGACGACACGGTTTCAAAGGCCGAAGCCACATCGCCTTGTGCACCTGCTTGCTCTTCCTCACCAATTTCGGAGAGGATTTCATCCCGCGCTTCTGCCATCAGCTCAGTCGCTGTGCGTTCGTCCAGGATTTCGAAATGCGGCGGCACACCGGCCTCCAATGGAAAGCGGCCGAGCAGGCGTTCACAAAAGGCATGAATGGTTTGGATTTTGAGACCGCCCGGCGTTTCAATTGCCCGAGCGAAGAGCAAGCGCGCGCCGAGGAGTTTCGCCGCATCCGGTGCGACGCCCTCAAGTTCCCGCAGCTTCTCGGCTAGACCCGCTTCGTCCATCACCGCCCATTCGCCCAACCTGTCATAGAGGCGGCTTGCCATTTCAGATGCCGCTGCCTTGGTGAAGGTGAGGCAAAGAATGCGCTCCGGGTCGGTGCCTGACAGGAGAAGTCGGATCACCCGGTTGATGAGCACATGGGTTTTGCCAGAGCCGGCATTGGCGGACACCCAGACAGATGCGGCCGGGTCTGCGGCCGCAGCTTGCCGTCTTGTCGTATCAACAATCGTGAGTGTGCCGGTCGTTGACATCAGCCCTCACCTCCGCTCTGGGCGGCGGTCCATTCGCGCACGCGGGCAAGATGATCATAGTCTCCCCAGAGCGCCTGAAACTGGACCCGTGGACGGGACAGAAACGGTGTGCCCTCGTTTTCATAGTGCTGCAGCAGAGAGACAAGACCCTCCAATACCACCGCCGCATCCGCACTTCCATCCTGCGACACTTTTTTCTCCGCGGCGCCTGGATCACCCCCAGACAAATGCAGATACGACAAGACTGACACGGGCCGCGCAGCAAGGGGCTTTCCATCTTCGGTCTCAAAGCCACCTGCCGCTGCGATCGCGGCCTCCAAAGGCAATTGTGGACTTAAGCCCGCTTCCACCTGCTTCTTCGACGGGGGTGTGCCCGTTTTGTAATCATAGATAGCAAGGGATCCGTCGTTGCGTTCATCAACTCTGTCGGCGCGCGCAGACAGGGTCATGGGCCGACCGAACCCTTGAAGGGACAGCTCGCCTTTGATCTCAGCATGGGTTCGGGTCAGTCCTTGCCGCAGATCACTCTCCCAGATCGCCATCCAGCCGGCCACTTGCTCATATCTCGGCCACCAAAAGGCCGTCACACCAGGGCGGTTCGGCGCTTCTTCAAACGCCAACCTGCCCATCTCCAGGAAGGCCGCCTCAACATCGGCGGGCAGTCTATTGGGGAATTTGCGCGCGACGTATTCAAGTGCCTGATGCAACAGCGTGCCGCGCTCAAGGGCCCCCGCGTCTGCATCCAGCGGGTCGAGAGGCCGCAGCCGCAATACTTTCCTGGCGTAGATCGCATAGGGATCGCGGATCAGTGTTTCCACCTCCGTTGCGGAATACCTATCCGGCCTTGCCGTCAGAGGTGGCCTTGGCTGAGGCGCCCTGCCCGGTGCCACTGCCTCCGGCTCATCCAGCTTTTCTGCAGTTTGCAGATAGCTTGTATCGGACGTCAGCCCATCTTTCAGGCCCGCTCCCTTGAGCAGGCTGTCGATCCGCAACAACCAACGCGACGCGACGGTCGGCGCGCCCTCTACTTTTAAAGACCGAGTGATGATCACATCAGAGCCACAGACTGCCTGAACAAAGTCATGAGCCGACAGGCCAATGCGCCGTTCCGGTGGCTCCAGCCCCAATTCCTCACGCATGGGCCGGCTCAGCCAGGCGTCAATGGGGGCCGCCGTCGGCCAGCTCTCTTCATTCAATCCCCCAAGAACAACCCGGTCCGCACTGAGGAGACGTGCTTCGAGTGGTCCCAAAATGGACAGCCTCGGGTGCTGCCCAAAGCGGGGCCGGACCATGCGCCCGGCACTGAGTGTTTCAAGCAGGCGCAGATAGGCGAGAGGTTCCATTTCAGGAAGACTGTCCGCTGACGCCAGAAGCGTTTCCATGAAGAGTGCGGCTGCTTCACCTGCATCGCCACGATAAAGCCGGTCAGGACCGCTCGCCTCATCGCTCGTTGCCAGAGCTTCCGCCGCCCGCAGATGGGTTTCGGCCAAGTCCCTTAAAGGCAGCTCGTGCAGATCGTAAGACTCAAGAAAGGGGGTAATTGCCGCTTCCAAACGGTCGACCAGGTCCTTCAGCCTTTCCTTCTGCTCTTCCTCCAACTCAGTTCGCGCCAAGACGTCGCGAAGACCTTGAATGTCCTGCCCCGGCCGTGGGCCACGCAGGAGGGCGCGCTCGAGCTCCCGTGTTCGCTGGCTACATTCCGCGGAGCTCAGTCCCAGTGACGTCAGCGGGTGTTTCAACACATCGAGCAAAGAGACGGGGGCGAGTCCCTCAGAGGCGGTAACAGCCAGCAATCTAAGCAGACCAAAGGGGTTGGTCCCCGTCATTGGTGTCCCGGCACTATCATCAATGGGAATACCCCAACGCCCCAGTTCTTGTGCCACGCGCCGCGCCAAAGACCGATCCGGCGTCACCAGCACACCGGTACGCGTCGGCTCCTCCAACACTTCGCGGAGCGCACAGGCAATGGCTGCTGCTTCTTCTCTCGGTGTTTGTGCTTCGATCAGTGTCAGACCGGTGGTGGCGGACGCTTGGTCGAATGTCTTTGTCTCTTCTGAACTCCAGACATCCGTTGTTTCCGCCGGACGAAGCGCTTCAGAAAGGAACGCCGCACGATCCGCTGCCACAGCTGAGGGCTTCGCATGGGGCCATGTCTGCACCAGGTCTCTGTCCGCCCCAATGCTCGCCAGCAATTGCTTCATGCCATATTGCGGATGAGAAGGCCCCACGGCCTGCCACCCGCGGGCATCAAGTGTCTGATCAAGACCGGGAAGGATCAACGCACCCTTTGGTAGAAGCGCGACAGTTTTCAACAGATCCGCTGTCGCCGGAATAGAGCCGGTGGACCCTGCCGCAATGACCGGGTGGGCCGGCGGATTTGATGCCCAGGCCTCAGTCTCCGCCCGGATCGCGAGATTTCGACGTTTGGCCGGGTCAATGAGGCCACGCTCTGCAAGTTCCTGTGGCCAGTATTCCAGTGCGATTTCCAGAAAAGACAGAGTGTATTGCCAGTGTTCGGCAAACCGCTCCGGCACCAGATCTCGCACCTTTGTCAGGTCAACGCCTTCTGTCTCCGCGCTGTCAATCAAGTGGGCGAGTTCAGCAGCCAGCGACGTCGCTTGACCAGCATTTTTTGGCCCGAAGGGGCTTCCCCGTCCCCAGGCGAGGATCAGTCTTGCAAGCCTAAGCTGGCGGTCCATGCCATCCACAGCCGGTGGCAGGTCCAGACCGCCTGATATTCCCTCGCCGGGGTCCGACGTCAGGAGCAGTTCTTCTTCATCAACATCGCCCAGAGGTCGTATGCGCGGCAACAAAATGGCTTTGCCGTCGCCCGCGCGAAGGAAAGCCTCTGTCAGCGAGCGCACCGCGCGGCGTGTCGGCAGCAATATCGTGAGATCTGCCAGCGCTTCCGGCTCGTCTGAAAGCACCGCACCCAGCGTCGGGTCTTCCACAAGCGCGTTTGCCAAGGCGTCCAGAAAGGGAACGCCAGGCGGAATGGTGAACAGCGTTGGCGAAGAATCGAGGGCCATGACCTCAGTCTACCCGGGTAGAGCTCACAGGTCGCGCAGGAACCGTTCTGCGTCAGCAAGGTCGTCCGGCGTACCCACATGCATCCAAGTCGCTTCCATGCGCAGGCCAAACAGCCGCCCTCGCTCGATGGCCTTGTCCCAGATGAGATTTGTGGAGAAGGGTCCCTCTGGCCCGTCGTCAAATAGCGTCGGATTGACGATCTGGACACCTGCATACATAAAGGGCGCAACGGTTTGTTCTTCCCGACGCACCAGGCGGCCATCAGGCTCCATGGTGAAGTCTCCGCGACGCACTTCGCCGATTGTATTGGTGGCGCTCGCAATCATCAAAAGCGCGTCCATATGCTCCGGATCCCAGGCTTCCATCATGCGGCTGAGTGTCGGGCGACGACCTTCAATCCAGACGCTGTCGGAGTTGAAGGTGATGATGGTATCGTCCCCCAACAAGGGTCTCGCTTTCTTCACGCCACCGCCTGTGTCCAGAAGCTCATCACGTTCGTCTGAGATCACGATTTTCGGCGTCGACACCCTCTTCAAATGCGCTTCAAGCAGATCTGCATGGGCATGCACATTGACGACAACTTCTTCAATCCCCGCTGCGCTGAGGCGCTTAAGCGCGTGGTCGATCAAAGGCCTGCCCATAAAACGAACCAAGGGCTTCGGCTTGTCATCGGTGAGCGGCGCCATGCGGGTGCCCTGGCCAGCGCCCATAATCATCGCGCGTTTAATCTGCGTCATGCTTGTGTCTCGGCAATCTGCCCTGGCGCAGGCGCGTCTTTCAAGAAATGGCTTTCGACAAAACCGGCGAGGTTGGACAAGGCCGGGTGCGCCAGATTTCGACGCAGATAATCCTGGGTGCGTGCCATGTGCACCATGTAGTGGGGTTTGTTATCGCGCTTCAGCAGCCTTGGCCACAATCCCATGAGCCGCAGCGCCCGTTCTGCGCCCAAGACGGCATAGGCAGCTTCAAATTCTTCTGCATCAAACCGAACATTCGCATGTTTCATCGCTTGCACATAGTAGGTACGCATTGTCTCTTCGCGCTCCAGGGGCACGTCACGCCTCGCATCCTGCAAAAAGGAGACCGGGTCATAGGCAAGCGAACCGATGAGAGCGTCCTGATAGTCAATCAAGCCCACACGCTCTAGCCCACGTTTGTCTGCCTGCCAGAGAATGTTAGGTGAGTGAAAGTCCCGCAGGAAAAGAGTGCGCGGGCCCGCTTCGATCAGTGGCCAGAGTGCCGTCCAAATCGCATCATACTCGGCACGCATGGCGTCGCTCGCCTGCTTCCCCATCACAACCGGCAAATACCAATCAAGCGGCATGGCTGTTTCGATGCGGTAAATGCCATCATCAAATGCCGGCACGTTGTGAGTGCTTCCGTCACCGACGGTAAGAGGAGCTGGCGCTCCCGCCTGTTGCAGTGCGACAAGAACATCCAGCCCCGCGCGATACATATCATCGAGCGCCTCGCCTTTTGGGCCTTCGCCTTTGTCGATCAGCTGCCCAAAATCATCGGTGCCCATATCTTCCAGCAACAGGAAGCCATGTTTGAGGTCGCTTGCGATTGTTTCTGGCGCGCGCAGCCCAAGGTTTTTGAGATAAGCACCGACAGCTACAAAGGGCCTGACATCTTCTGCCAGATGCGCCAGTTTGGAGTAGGCGGCATGGCCCCCGTCAACCGGGGCATCGGGACCTGCAGGCCAGTCCATAAGAACAGCCTTGGTGCCGTTCAGCTCCATGCGCTCATAGCGTCGCAGCGAGGCGTCCCCTTGCAGGTAGCTCCGTGTCGCGCTTCCCCAGCCCTCACGGTCGAGAAAGGCCAGCAGAAGTTCTTCTCTTTCGCTCACGCCCACCCTCTTGCTTGCCTTCTCTCGCAGGTCATTTGGTCTCACGCACCCAACTGATTCATCTGTTCCTGCGCGCGGTCAATGCGGTCTTCCCACGAGACGCCGCGCGCCGTCAAGCAGGCAAGCCTGCCCTCGCCGACCTCTTTCAGCTCAATGTCCAAACGTTGTGCGGGGAGCTCATCCTCCATCCGATCCGGCCATTCGATCAGTAGCACCCCTGCTTCCAACGCCTCTTCCAACCCCAACTCAATCAGTTCATCCGGATCAGACAGGCGATAGAGATCTGCATGCCATATGGGCAGCGCATCCGCCTCATAGGTTTGCACCAGGGTGAAGGTCGGGCTTGGCACATCCTCATGCTGGCCCAACGCCGCGAGGAGCGTTTGAATGATCGCACGGGCGAGACTTGTCTTGCCCGCTCCCAGGTCGCCCCACAAGGCAATGACATCCTGTGGAGCCACCAGACCCGCGAGCACCCCGCCCAGCTTCTGTGTTGCGGCGGCATCTGCCAGCATGATTTCCCGGGTGGTATCATTTTGGCCGGTAGATGGTGGGGTGATCCTGCTCATAGCGCCCTTGTACGCGCTTGGAGCGCCTGGCTTCAAGGGTCCCTTGCTAACTTGGTCCCCTGAATAGAGTCGGTCTTTTTGGCGGAATCCTTGCGTCTCATTGCCCCATCGCGCACATTTCTCTTGAACTGGAGGAGCTGTGGCGGCACATTCAGGACAACAAAAGTGACGCCTGCGTCATTTTTTAAAGACTGTTTCGTAAGAAACCTGTTTAGAAGAATTCGGGAGGAGCATTCGCCATGTCAGATGGGGTGATTATTGTTGGGGCTGGGCACGCGGCCGGCCAGGCCGTCGCCAGCTTACGGTCTGAAGGCTATGAGGGCCCCATCACAGTCATTGGCGATGAACCCTATGTGCCGTATCAGCGGCCCCCTCTCTCAAAGAAATTCCTCGCCGGTGAGATCGACATTGACCGGGTCTATTTCAAACCCCCAGACTTTTACGACAAATCCAACGCGGAGATGATCCTGGGCCGCAAGGTGGTGGAAATTGAGCGACCCAAGAAACTCATTCATCTCGATGACGGGAGCACACGTGGCTATGACAAGCTCATTCTCGCGACCGGAAGCCGCGTGCGGGAACTCAATATTCCAGGCTTTGACCTCGACGGCGTGTTCTATTTGAGAACCGTTGAAGATGTTGAAGCGATCCAGGCAAAATTCAACGAAGGCGGCAAGATGGTTGTCGTGGGTGGCGGCTATATCGGCCTGGAAGTTGCCGCAGTCGCCGCACAGCGCGGCATTGATGTCACCGTGCTTGAGATGGCACCGCGGGTTCTCGCTCGTGTGGTCGACCCCATTCTGTCCAAATTCTACACCAAGGCCCATACAGAAGCGGGCGTGAAGATCGAGACAGGGGTCGCGGTTACGGGCTTTGAAGGATCAGATGGCCGAATAGAGAAAATTGACTGCGGCGACGGAAAGACCTTTGACGCCGATTTCGTGATTGTTGGCGTTGGAATCATCCCCAATGTGGAACTCGCAGAAGAAGCCGGTCTGAAAGTTGAAAACGGGATTGCCGTTGATGAGCTCTGTCGAACCGAAGATCCGGATATCTATGCAATCGGTGATTGCACCAACCACCCCAATCCCATTCTCGGTCACCGGCTGCGACTTGAATCCGTGCACAATGCACTTGAGCAAGGAAAGACGGCAGCCGCTGCCATTTGCGGCAAGGAAAAGCCTTACGCACAGGTCCCCTGGTTCTGGTCAGACCAATATGATCTGAAACTCCAGATCGTCGGGCTCTCTGCCGGATATGATGAAGTTGTCGTACGCGGCGATCCCGAAAACGATCGCTCATTCGCTGTCTTCTACTTGAAGGATGGTGTGATGATTGCCTCTGACGCTGTGAACCGGGCGCCGGAACATATGATGTCGCGTCGCCTGATTGCTGCGAAAGCAAAAATTCCGGCTGCAAAGCTCGCGGACGAAAGCATCAATATGAAAGACATGGCGGAATAGAAAACTACCCTTCTCAGGGGGTTTTGTTGATGGCCACTTTTAGCAAAACCTCTCCCGTTGCATCATGAATGGACCTGCCTGTCTCAACGAAACCGTAACGGTCGTAGAATCTGCGGCCCGCCAAGTTCTTTTCAAATACTTCGAGCCACATTGGCCCCTTCAGAGCTATGGCGTGATCCACCAATGCCCTGCCTAGACCTTTGCCATGGCTTGCAGGGTCAAGAAACAGACCGCCAATCTCTTCTCCAACGATAGCGACGAAGCCAACGGGAGCTCCGTCATCCTCAACCACCCAGGTCTCTGCCTTTGGGAGGTATACCTTTCGAAGCATTTCCGCTTCCTGTTCAACAAAGGCCTCTTTCAGAAAGGGATGGGCAACCTTGGTTGCATTTCGCCAAGCTGTCTCGAGAGCCTCTGTGTCATCTACTTTGTATTTTCTGATCATACTCACACCACATCATCTCCGGAAACTTCTCGACTTTGATAGCGCGCAATCGCGCTTGATCACCGTGCAATAAAAAAGGGCGCCTCGAATTGTCGAGAGCGCCCTTTTCACTAATGAGTGTCGCGATTTAGTCCGCCGCAGATGCCAGTCTCGGACCTGCTTTGAAGTCATGGTTCATGAGCGGCAATGACCGCACCCGCTCACCGGTCAGGGTGAAGAGCGCATTCGCCACCGCCGGGGCGATACATGGTGTCCCTGGCTCACCCAACCCACCAAACGGGGCGTCTGATGAGACGAAGTGGATATCCATCTCCGGTGACTGCGCGAGGCGTACAGCGTCGTAATCAGTGAAATTAGTCTGAACCACAGCACCATCTTCAATGGTGATCTCCCCAAAGAGAGCGGCTGTCAGGCCATAGATGATGCCGCTTTCAATTTGCGCAGCAGCCCCATCAGGATTGACGACAGCGCCACAATCCACCGCACAGGTTACTTTGTGGACCTTGGGTTCGCCTGCCTCATCAATGGAGACTTCCACAACCTGGGCGACGATCGTGTCGAAGCTTTGTTGCAGCGCCACACCGCGTGCTCGGCCGGCCGGAAGCGGTGTGCCCCACCCGGCTTCTTCACCCGCTTTCGCAAGCACTGCCTTGTGACGCGGCTTGTCGCCAATCATGGACATGCGGAACTCAAACGGATCCTTACCGGCTGCACTTGCCAGCTCATCGACAAAACTCTCGTTGAAGAAAGAGTGCTGCGTGTGTGCTACCGACCGCCACGCGCCATAAGGCACATGAACAGGGCTTTCCACATAGCGAATGGACTGGTTGGCCACTGCATAAGGAATGTGGCTTGCTTCAGCCGGTTCGTCTTTCCGGATATAGCGGTTTACCCATGCGGCTGGCTGGCCGTTTTCATCCAGAGTTGCCGACATGTGGGCCGCGACAGCAGGACGGTAGTAGTCATGCTGTACATCTTCCTCACGCGACCAGACTAGCTTCACCGCACCACCTACCTGCATGGCAATTTTAGTTGCCTGATGCGCATAGTTTGAGGCTGACGGTCCACGGCGTCCGAAGCCGCCGCCAAGCATAAGCGTGTTGACGTGGACATTCTCTGGCGCAACGCCTGCGACTTCAGCAATGATGTTTCTGGTGCCCAGACCATCCTGCGTGCCAACCCAGACCTCTACGTTGTCGCCCACAATTTCGACGGTGCAGTTCATCGGCTCCATGCAGGTATGCGCGAGGAATGGAACTTCATACCGCGCCTCGACGATATCATCGCTATCGGCGAGCGCTGCAACTGCGTCCCCAAGTTCAAAGTCTTCTTCAGACTCAGCGTTCTCAAGATTGTCGTGGAACGTCGTAAAGATGGATTCCGTTGAAACAGATCCATTGCCCGCATCGTCAAATTCAACCTCAACAAGATCGAGGGCTTGCTTGGCACGCCAGTAATTGTCGGCCACAACAGCGACACCATCACCGGTTGAGACGACAGCTGTGACGCCGCGCTGGTTCATTGCCGCAGACCCGTCAAACGACTTGACCGATCCGCCAAACACTGGCGCCTGCCGGATCGCGGCAATTTTCAGGTCAGGACGTTGAACATCCACACCATATTGCGCTGTGCCATCAACCTTGGAAGGAATGTCATAGCGCGGTTTGGATGTACCGATGATCGTGAAATCTTTCCGGTCTTTTAGGACTGGATTTTTCGGAGGATCATACTCCGCTGCGGCAGCTGCCAATTCACCAAAGGTTGCACTTTTGCCAGATGCATCGTGATACACGTGGCTCAGACGCGCGGTGACTTCGCTTTCCGGAACATTCCACTCATTCGCCGCGGCACGGATCAGCATTTCTTTTGCAGCGGCACCAGCCACGCGCATGCCGTGTTGACCGGTGAAGCGAACAGAAGTTGATCCGCCTGTAATCTGGCCAACCATCATCTCTGCAATTTTAAAGAAACTCGCGTCTACAACGCCAACCAGAGCCGTCGGGATGGGTGTTTCACCCAGAATGTATCCCTTCGCCAGCGGTCCGTTTGCCCATACATCATCTGCAGGTGCTTGGACCATTTGCACGAGGTCCCAATCGGCTTCCATTTCTTCTGCCGCCATCATCGGAATAGATGTGTGCACACCCTGGCCCATTTCGGAGTGGGGCACGTAGACCGTGACTGTGTTGTCAGGATCAATCTTCAACCATGTGGTGGTGAAGTGTTCGCCTTCGCCTGCAGCCATTGCCTGCGCACGTTCCGGCCGGGATGACCCCATCGTTGCATACCCAAGCAGCATGCCGCCGCCAACTACGGTACCGCCTACGAGGAGCTGTCTTCTTGTCGGTTTCATATCAGTCCCCTCCTTTAAGCGGTTGCCAGCGACCGGATCGCGGCCCGGATGCGTGGATAGGTGCCACAACGACAGATATTGGTGATTGCTGCGTCAATCTCGTCGTCCGATGGATTCGGGTTCTGAGAGAGCAGTGATGAGACCGCCATCAACATGCCGGACTGGCAATAGCCGCATTGCGGCACCTGATGGTCAATCCAGGCCTGCTGAAGGGCGGTGAGATCTGGACCGCCACCGTTCAAACCTTCGATGGTTTTAATGTCCGTTCCTGCAACCGCGCCGACCGGGATGTTGCATGTGCGCATTGCCTGGCCATTCACATGAACCGTGCAGGCGCCACAGGCTGCAACACCGCAGCCAAATTTGGTGCCGGTCATACCCAACTCATCCCGAAGGACCCACAAAAGCGGCATGTCTGGCTCAACGTCCAGCTCATGGCCCTTGCCATTGATAGTGAGCGAAATAGTCATGTGTCTCTCCCTCTGCGCGAACAGCCCCCGAGATCCTGTGTGTGGTCTGGATCAGCATTGGACTGGTGGTCATCAGCCCCCATAAAGGGCATTGGGCTCGCGGTCCCGATACAAATTGATCATGAAATTCTATCGGAAGAATATGGGCGAATGAGGTTGTTTAACAAGTCCAATTGCAAAGATTCGGCACTTAAAATGAGCGATCATTCAGTGATCAAGGATCATTTCTGGCTGTTTTTCGCGATTTTCGCTTAGATCATCTAACAAAATTGGGAGATGGCACGTCACTTGGGTCCCCACTGAGGGCTCAGATTCCAGCGTCACCCATCCCCCATGGAGCTCCACAAAACTCTTTACCAGGGACAGCCCCAAGCCAGCTCCACGACGCCTATCAGCGCCGCCGCGGGCTTCAAAGCGGTCGAAAACACTCGCCTGATGCTCAGGTTTGATGCCATCGCCTGTGTCCGACACAAAGAGTTTCAATTCGTTTGCACCTCGCTCCGCGCCGATTGTGATCGCGTCCCCGGGTTGAGTGAACGCAATCGCGTTTGAGATCAGGTTGATCATGATCTGACGGATTCGTTTGTCATCCGCGCGGAAGTCCCCAATGTCTGGCGGACAATCTGTTAGCAAAGAGACACGTGCCTTTTGTGCCCGCTGTTGTGCAAAGGCCTCAGCACTTGAAACCACTTCCGCGATAGAGACCGTGGAGAGGTCAAGTGTCATGGCGCCCGCTTCGATCGTTGAAAGGTCGAGAATGTCGTTCACGGTTGCCAGCAGCTCATGCGAGGAATCCAGAATACCGGCAGTGTATTCATGCTGTTTGGGCAGAAGTTCACCGAACATCTCGGCTTCCAATATCTCGCCGAAGCCGATGATATTGGTGAGAGGTGTGCGCAGCTGATAGGACACATGGCTGATAAATTCAGACTTCAGGCGGTCTGCCGTTTCCAGTGCTTCGTTGCGCTCACGCAGGGCGCGCTCAGTGCGCGACGCGTCGGTCACATCCACGAAAGTCAAGAGGGTCGCACCATCAGGAAGCGGCACCGTCGCGCAATCAATAATGCTCCCGTCAGCGCGCTCGATGCGGTTGGATAGCTGTCGTCGCCCTTCTACTGAAGTCAGGCTTGATTTCAGATCAACCCAGAATGGTTCGTCATCGTAGAGACCCTCACACGCCTCCACGATGTCACCAATGTGAGGCTCTTTCGCCAGCTGATCTTCAGTCAGGCGCCAAATCTGTGCGTAGACCGGGTTGTGAAGCTTCAGACGCCCGTCTGATCCGAACACCGCGACACCTTCGGAGAGATTGTCGAGGGTTTCGCCCTGCACTCTGAGAGCGGTGTTGTAGTCGCTCTCGAGGTTCAGCCGCTCTGTCACATTGTCGTAGATGTAAATGACACCACCCAATGGATGGGCTTGCGCCATCAGCTGAACCGTCTGACCGTCAGGCAAATACCAGAACTCTTCCACAGGTTGGGTCGACTGATAAATCTCCATCATCTGCGACTTCCATGCCTGGAAGTTCGCCTGTTCCGGCAGACGCCTGGACCCGCGCAATGCATCAAGAACTTCGCTGTCCAAAGGTTCCGTCGCAAGCCAGTCAGCGTCCAGGCCCCAGAACTTGAGATAGGCCTTGTTGAAGAACTTGAGGCGTTTGTCTGCACCAAATATGGCGACCGGCGTCGCCAACCTGTCCAATGTGCCACTATGAGCCTCAATATGGCGCTTCAGCTCTCCTTCTGCATTGTCGAGATCTGTGACGTCTACAGCGACGCCCGCAGACCCAGAAGACAGGCACATATCTGTCACATGAAGGGCACGGCGCTCCCCGCTGACGATGGCATGCATCCGCTGCTGACATGTCTCTCCTGCCGCGATTGCGTGGCGCGCCTTTTCGAGCACTTCGTCACTTAGGAGTTCGGCACCTTTTTCGACAACTTCTTCCACACTTCCAAGATCCACCGCCTGGACATAGGCCTGGTTAACCCATTCCAGCTTTCCGTCCCGATCTCTACGCCAAGCGGGCATGGCCAAAAGATTGAGATGTTCGATGAACCGATCTCGGGTGGTTTCCGCCGTGGTTGCACGCTCGACAAATCTGCTGATCTCTGCGCGCTCACCGGACACGTCTCTGATCCAGACGACCGCTTGAGCACCAGCTGGGCGTCCCTCCGCCTCAAATGTGCGCCCATCTGTCGAGTGAATGGTCAGCGAAAAGCGAGCGCCACGAGACCGCAGCATGTCTACGGCATTACGCAGACTTGTCGCGGAGTCCTGCGTCAGGCGCCGGAGTACATCCTCATAGTCCACATTGCCGGTCGCAGGGTCTGCCAATGAAACCGTGCTGCCGGCTATCTGAGGGCGCGATTGAAGGGTGCCCGGTTTTGCCATCATTGTGTCCGGCGACCAGATAAGGACGGCGCCTGGTTCGGAGGCGAGGATCGCTTCGACCGTGTCGACGCGCGCGCCCATGGCTACGATTTCCTGCTCATGCGCAAGGCGCTGCCGCCGGGCTCTGGCGCTTGCCTGTGCAGCCCAATAAGCGCATCCAACCGCCAGGGCGATAGCGGCAGTCGCAATAAGGAAACTCAGAATAAAAACCGGCTTGCTGGCGAGGTCAGGAGAGACCCCTAGCATTTCCAGGAGAGGCGTCACCGCTAGAAGCGGGTCAGGCGCATCCACGGGCGCTGCATGCGCTGGCGCCCCCATGGCGCCCCACAGAACCGCACTCCCAAAACCCATCTGAAAGCGGGATCTGATCCCACCATTGCCAGACGCCATGACTTGCATCTCGCACCGAACCTCCGCAATCAGGTTCGATGCCCCCATTTGTTACCGCTACCCCGACAACGGCGAAAATCACCGCAGTTAGAGGATGTTACCTTCGTTTCTTCGTGTCTGCCCAGAAGTAGTTTGGGCAAGTGGTTGCGAGAGGTAGTGTCATTGGGACCCATCTGAGTCCGATACGCAACAGTTCATTGCGGAGCCGTTACAAAAACAGAGGCACCCGACCACGAAAAAGCCCGGCCCCCATAATTTTGGGGACCGGGCTTCTCGAACTTTCAACCGCGAATGAATCAGTAGCGGTAGTGATCTGGCTTGTACGGACCTGCCTGCGGCACGCCAATATAGTCGGCCTGATCCTTAGACAGCGTCGTCAGCTTCACGCCCAGTTTTTCGAGGTGGAGCGTGGCCACTTTCTCGTCCAGGTGCTTTGGAAGCACATAGACTTCATTCTTGTAGTTCTTATGGTTTTCCCACAGCTCAATCTGGGCCAGCACCTGATTGGTGAAGGAAGCGCTCATTACAAAGCTTGGGTGACCGGTCGCACAGCCGAGGTTCAACAGACGGCCTTCCGCCAGCAGAATGATCCGGTTGCCGTTCGGGAACTCGATCTCATCAACCTGTGGCTTCACATTGTGCCATTCGAAGTTCTTCAAAGCAGCGACCTGAATTTCGCTGTCGAAGTGTCCAATGTTACCGACGATTGCCCGGTCCTTCATCGCCCGCATGTGATCGACGGTAATGATGTCTTTGTTTCCGGTACAGGTAATGAAGATGTCACCTTCTGGTGCCATTTCTTCCATGGTGGAGACTTCATAGCCTTCCATCGCGGCCTGCAGCGCACAAATCGGATCGATCTCCGTAACAACAACGCGCGCGCCCTGGCTCCGCATGCTTTCGGCAGAGCCTTTACCCACATCGCCAAATCCAGCGATCACAGCGACCTTACCTGCGATCATCACGTCGGTTGCACGCTTCACACCGTCTACAAGGCTTTCGCGGCAGCCATAGAGATTATCGAACTTCGACTTGGTGACACTGTCATTCACGTTGATAGCAGGAACGCGGAGCGTGCCGGCTTTGGCCATTTCATATAGACGCAGCACACCGGTCGTTGTCTCTTCTGAAATACCGACTACGTCGTCGAGCATGTCGTTGTATTTTTCATGCATGATCTGGGTGAGGTCACCACCGTCATCCAGAATGATGTTCGGTGTCCATCCATCAGGACCCTTGATGGTTTCTTCGATGCACCACCAGAACTCTTCTTCCGTTTCACCCTTCCAGGCAAATGTCGGAATGCCTGCAGCTGCCATGGCTGCTGCTGCATGGTCCTGTGTTGAGAAGATGTTACAGGATGACCAGCGTACGGTGGCGCCAAGTGCTGTCAGCGTTTCCATCAGAACAGCGGTCTGAATGGTCATGTGAAGGCAACCGGCAACCCGGGCACCTTTGAGCGGCTGGCTTGCGCCAAACTCATCGCGCAGTGCCATGAGGCCCGGCATTTCGGTTTCGGCAATGGCAATTTCCTTGCGGCCCCAATCGGCGAGGGAAATATCCGCGACTTTATAGTCGTTGCTCATGGCAATCGGCTCCTGGAAGATAGTGCAAACATAGTCACGCACGGGATCCCCCATGCGGCATTAAGACGGGCTTCTATAACAAGGCTCCGACGGGACTTCAAGCCTCATATAAAGAATTCTTTATATCTTGATAAAGGCTTTGTTGACCCCCGGTTCCAGGCTGAAATCTGGCGGGATTACTCGCCTTCTCCGAATTTGTCGGCGATGAGCTCCTCCAACGCCTGAAGGGCTTCTGCCGCCTCGGCCCCCACCACTTCGACATCAATGGTGCAACCGGTGGCGGCTGCCAGCATCATGAGGCCCATAATTGAGGTCCCACCCACAGTCTGGCCTTCGCGCGACACACGGACGTCCGCATCGAACCCCTCAACACATTGAACAAATTTTGCGGAGGCCCGGGCATGCAAACCACGGGCATTGGAGATGGTCAGTGTTTTTTTCAGCGCCTCTGGCGGGCTTTTGGCTTGGCTCACGGTGTCATTCTTGAGATTTGAGGATCACGAACCCTCGCCCGCAAGCACTTTGCTGGCGACCGAAATGTATTTGCGGCCGCTGTCTTGGGCCTGCTCGACGGCCTCGGCAAGACTGACACTATCGCGGACGCTCGCAAGCTTGATCAGCATAGGCAGGTTGATCCCTGCGATCACTTCGACCTTTGCTTTGTCCATGATGGAAATGGCGAGATTGGACGGCGTGCCACCAAACATATCGGTGAGCAATATGACTCCGTCGCCCTGATCAACAGCGTCGACGGCCTCCAATATATCGTTCCGCCGCTGCTCCATATCATCGTCGGGACCAATCGAAATTGAGATCACCTGAGCTTGTGGACCCACGACATGTTCCATCGCCTCGACAAATTGCTTGGCGAGCTGGCCATGGGTAACTAGGACCAATCCAATCATCTTAACGCGTACTGCTCCTCTCGGTGGGCCATTTGTGGTCAGCCACCCGGATTGCCTGAGGCCCCCTTTGATTGGGGTGCGCCTATCGTGACAATATTTTCACCGGAAAAACAAGGCGAATCCGCCCAATTCAGACGGAAACAGAAAACCAGTACGAGCCAAGCCAGCTAGCCTAGTCGGCCATCGACGCCAGGAAAGCCTGAACGGGGCAGATGCTTGGCTGCCACAAGGATCTTTGCCGGGGTCGATAGGTCGAACGCATGGAGTTTCAGGACAGGCACGTCGACACCCATGAGCGTTACAAAGGTGGGATCAGGCAGACGCGGCACTTCGCCGCGGTCAACAAGATCGACTATCAGCGCGATCGGCGCCTCTTGTTCATGTGGCACCGTGACAATCCCCACGCCTCTCAGTTCCAGTTGACCTGCCCATCCTTCTTTGCAGGTCGCTCGGAGTGTAGAGTCATCTTTTGTGAGAACAGTCTGGTCATCTGCGACGAGCAATGCTCCCTGCTCGTTGATCAAACGGTAGGCGAGATCGGATTTACCTGCGCCAGAAGAGCCGCGCAGCAATACGCCGACACCCTTGATCGCCACACAGGTCGCATGCACATTCTCGGAGCTCACGTTTCTTTGCTCGGCTTTGGGGGATCTTTTGGGACCGGCTTGGCATCTGGTCTGCGCGCTGCAGGCAATTCAACAACAAAACGCGCACCACCTTCATCTCGGTTCTCTGCATAGATGGCTCCACGATGCGCGAGCACAATCTGCTTGGAAATCGAGAGCCCCAGTCCTGAATGACGACCGAACTCTCCTTCCCGATCGGTATGAAACCGTTCAAAGATTTTTTCCAGACTGTCTTCGGGCACGCCCGGGCCTTCATCTTCGACAGAGACCAACACATTGTCCCCGATACGTGCTACCTGCAGTGTCACCACACCCTGCTCCGGGCTGAATGAGAGCGCATTGTCGATCAGGTTGCGCAGAACCTGTCCGATCCGGCTATCGGTGCCGCGGCTATCAAATGCCAGGCGATCGGGAACCTCCTGCACCTCCAGACGCACCGACTGGCCGTCCTTCGTCCCTGTTGTATTGAACAAGTCCACAATGGTCTCTGCCAGGTTCGCCACATTGAAAGGGACCAACTCCTCTCGTGAGAGCTCTGCATCCAAACGGGATGCTTCGGAGATGTCACTAATCAGCCGGTCAATACGCCGTATGTCGTGTTGAATAACGCCCATGAGTTTTTCACGCGCGGCCTCATCCTTGACGATGCTCAGCGTTTCCACTGCTGACCGAACAGACGTGAGAGGGTTTTTCAATTCGTGCGAGACATCTGCCGCGAAAGCCTCAATGGCATCGATCCGCGCATAGAGGGCGTCGGTCATGCCCCGCAGCGCGCCGGACAGATCGCCGATCTCGTCACGACGATCCGTGAAGTCAGGTATTTCCACCCGCTCCGTGACACCCTCCGCGACACGTTCTGCGGTTTCAGCCAAACGCCTCACCGGTTCGGCGATGGTGCCTGCCAAGACAACGGACAAAAGGATCGCAACGCCAAGTGCGATCAAAAACACTTCAACAATGGCAAGCCTTTCAGCTTGCACGATCGCATCAATGTCACCGCCCTCCGTGGAAAGCATCAAAACACCAAGCACTGCCCGAAAGCGCTGAACCGGCACCGCAACCGAGACAATCAGTTCGCTGCGGTCATTCATCCGCTCCATGGTGGCGCTAAAGCCGCCGAGGGCGAGGTTTACCTCATCATAAATGCGACCGTTCTGGCTACCCGCCTCCAAATAGCGTTCATAATCAGGACCTGGCGCAAAGGAGCGCAACCAAGCCATCACCTGCACGGTCCAGCCTTGGTCCTCGGCGCCGCCGACAGGTGGCAATTCAAACGCGACAATCTGACCGGAGGCCGTCAACTGGCGACTATCAAGGATGAGCCATCCATCCTTGTCGTAAAGACGCGCGCGGGTTTGCGTGGGAAGAATAAGACGCCGCAGAACGGGCGCCGCGGCTGTCGCGCTGATGGGCACATCGCGGTCCTGATATTCCAGATCCGGATCAACCCATTGATCCCTCTTCTCGAGTTCGGCGAGCGGGTCGATCACTTCAGCTTCAAGCGTGCCCGCCGCCGTTTCGGCTACTGCCCCGGCAATAATCTCCGCCTGCACCAGCAGCGCTTGTTTGCGCGCATCGATCAAGCCTTGGCGAAACTGGTTGAGATAGAGCACACCTGCAACAAGAACGAGCAGTGCCACAACCTGAAAGACAACGATGCGGCGAGTGAGACTTGAGAAACGGTTGCCCGCCACAATGCCCCTGAACGCCCAAAGGAAGGCATCAGAAAACATGTGCGTCGCGCGACGCATGCTTGCTGCAAAGCCAGCAATGCCTGCCCTCATGGCAAGCAAGACGCCACGCCCGGCGCTCGCTTTGTCTGGCTGCTCTTCTCCGCGCATCATGGCATCAAATTTCCCAAACCTGCCCAGCGCGTTTCAAGAAACGCGCGCCAGAGCCGGTCGATCACTCTTTGTATCGGTACCCAACCCCATACAGGGTTTCGATGGCATCGAAATCATCATCTGCCTGTTTGAATTTTTTGCGCAACCGTTTGATGTGACTGTCGATGGTCCGGTCATCCACATAGACCTGGTCATCATAGGCAGCGTCCATCAACTGGTCGCGGCTTTTGACGTATCCCGGGCGCTGCGCAAGTGCCTGAAGGATAAGAAACTCCGTAACTGTCAACGTCACAGGTTCATTGTTCCATCGGCAGACATGGCGGTCCGGATCCATAACAAGATTGCCGCGCTCCAGAAGGTCACCCTTGGCGCCCTGCACCGGTTCTTCCGCACGCGCCTTCGTGCGACGCATGACCGCCTTCACACGCTCAACCAGCAAACGCTGGGAGAAAGGCTTTTTGATGTAGTCGTCCGCCCCCATTTTGAGGCCGAACATTTCATCAATCTCTTCGTCTTTGGACGTCAGGAAGATAACAGGAAGCTCCGAGTTCTGGCGAAGCCTGCGCAGCAGCTCCAGGCCATCCATCCGTGGCATCTTGATATCAAAGACGGCAACATCTGGTGGGTTGGCGCCAAGCCCTGCAAGAGCGGCCGCGCCATCCGTATATGTCTGAACGTGAAACCCTTCGGCCTCAAATGCCATGGTCACGGAGGTCAAAATATTCTGATCATCATCGACCAGTGCAATCGTCGGCATATGCCCCTTAATCCTTCTTCTTGTTCCTTGCTCTAGCCGCCCGAACTAGAGGGTTATTTGGTCCGAATTATGACGTGCCGTCAAAGACTTGACTATAGCGGGCGATCCGCCCTGGCAGAAAGCTCCCATTTGACAGGAAGCGCGCAAGAATGCTCAATCGACTGCACAGGCAGGAGAAACGCTGCTGAACATAATTTCGGCGCCCTGAAGAGGCGCAACTGGGGGTTAATATGAAACGCATCGGGCTCATTCTGGTTGGACTTGTGGTCCTGGTCATAGCGGTCGCGCTGGTTCGCACTCTGACTCTGTCTGGACCAGACGCATCGTCATCTGCATCCGCAGATCCGGTCGCGATTGATGCGGAAGCCGCTGCTAACCGGTTGGGAGAGGCTATCCAGTTCGAAACGCTGTCAACTCAGTTTGCCCGGGAAGAAAAGCGCGCTCCCTTTGTCGACTTTCGGAATTGGGCAGAGACAACCTACCCCGCCTTTCACCGCGTTGCGTCACGTGAAGTGATCAGCAAGTACTCGCTCTTCTATACCTGGGAGGGGAGAGATCCATCGCTTGAGCCCATTTTGCTTATGTCCCACATGGATGTGGTGCCGATCGCTCCCGGCACGATGAAGGATTGGGAGGAAGACCCCTTCTCCGGCAAAGTTGAAAACGGCTTTATCTGGGGCCGTGGTGCGATTGACGATAAGGGGTCTTTGATTGCAATCCTTGAAGGCGCCGAACATCTGGCGGCACAAGGCTACCAGCCTCGTCGGACGGTTCATTTCTTCTTTGGTCATGATGAAGAAGTCGGCGGCCCCAGCGGCGCTCAGAAAATGGCGCCGCTTCTTCAGGAGCGTGGCATTCGCCTGCATTGGGTGGCAGATGAAGGCGGCGTGGTCGCAGACGGTCTCGTTCCAGGCGTCGACAGTCCAGTTGCGCTTGTGGGCATTGCCGAGAAGGGATACGTCACCCTCGACCTGACGGCCTCCGCTCCTGGTGGACATTCCTCCATGCCCCCGGGTGCGACCGCCATTGGCCGCCTGGCAACGGCGATTGACCGTTTGGAAAACACCCCGTTCTCCGGCGGCATTGAAGGCCCGGTGGCAGACATGCTGGATGCAATTGCACCGTCAACGCCTTTCGGGCTGCGCTTTGCGCTTGCCAACCGCTGGCTCACCGGATCGCTGGTGGAAGCTAATCTGCGGAGCAACCCGACAATGGCCGCTGCAATGGCGACCACCATCGCGCCAACGCTGATCAATGCAGGCGTCAAAGAGAACGTGTTGCCGCACTCAGCCAGCGCCAAGGTCAATTTTCGGATCCACCCTCGCGACACAGTTGAGAGCATTGTGGCTCACGTAACAGCGGCGATTGACGATGAAAATGTCAAAGTGTCCGTGTTCAACCCGGGCCGGGAAGCGAGTGCGGTTTCGAGCACAGAGTCTGATGGCTATCAGATCCTTTCCCAAACCATTCGGGATACATTTGAGGGGGCGGTAGTTGCGCCGAACCTTGTTGTCGGCGGCACCGACGCTCGTCAGTTTGAGCTGGTGTCAGACAATGTCTATCGCTTCATCCCGATTGTTCTTGGTCCCAATGACACAAGCCGCTTTCATGGCACCAATGAACGCATCACTGTTGAGAATATGGGCAAAGCTGTTCAGTTCTATGTCCGGCTCATTGAGCGCGGCAGCAAATAGACCGGTACTAAATCCTACATGAAAAAACGCCCGGCCTATGGCCGGGCGTTTCCATTTGCATGAAGCGTCTTGATTAAAGTTCGCTTGCAGGTGTGTCTTCGATTTGCACCCAAAGCTCATCAGCCGTGGCGATCTTGCCTGGTACATCCTGCAGCCACAGGTCCTGGATCTTTGCGTCGAGGTTCAGGTACAGACGATCATCAACGATGCGCCACACTTCTGGGTCTCCGAAGAATTTCTTGCCGACGGAAACGCCGAATGCGCAATAGCCACCATAGGCTGGCAGGAATTTCGCTGGATCCGCATCGAAGGTTGCTTTGTTTTCAGCGTTTGCGAAGAGATAGGTCACGCCGTCATGAACAGAGACATTGTGGCCATTCCCGCGGAGCGGCTTCGGATTGGCGTGATAGGAAACAAGGTCATATCCCGCGACGCCGACTGTTGAGTGACCATCAGCTGCCTGGGCAACCTGGGCCCCCAGCAGGAGGAAGGCGGCAGCGGCCGCCGTGAAGAATGCTTTGAAAGATACCATGGGTCTTCTCCTTGACTTGGTTCAGCTCCCCGGCCCCAAGCCGGTGGAAACTCCATGAAGGGAAACAGATCTGTTTCCTTGCGATCAGAGATAGACAGTCCTGTGTCCTTGTTCAAGGCACGCCGCAACCTGTCGAAATTGGCATAACTATCTGTTTTTAGGATGATTTTTGGACATCCACCTTAAATCTCACAGCCATGTGATCGACATTTGGCACCGACTACCTATATTTTTGGAAACCAATCTGTTCCGGAGAAACTTCATGCCTCAAAGTCGGCGAGACCATTTGATGACCGTCGCTCGTGACCTGTTCATGGAGCATGGTTTCCACGGCACCGGCATCGACAGAATTCTGGGAGAGGCCGGTGTCTCAAAGAAGACGCTCTATACGCATTTCAGGTCAAAGGACGAGCTCATTCTCGCTGTGTTGAAGGACCATGACGGCAGCTTCCGCAACCACTTCATGCGTCAGGTCGAGCAAGCCTCGTCCGACCCCCGCGGTCGTCTGATGGCAGTGTTCGACGTCGCTGAGGCGTGGTTTGAAACACCGAGCTTTTTCGGATGTGTCTTCATCAACGCTGTGGGCGAGTATTCCAAGGCTGATACGCCCATCCGCAGTGCCTGTCGCGATTTCAAAATGCAAATGACGGACTTCATTGTGCGGTTGGCAAAAGATGCTGGTGCTGCCGACTACACCAACCTTGGCAATCAGCTGTCGCTTTTGCTTGAAGGGGCGATTGTCACCGCGCAGGTTACCAACAGAGAGCTCGCCATCGAGTCCGCACGATCGGCAGCTGAGATCCTGATTGACAAGGCTCTGAGCGCGTAAGGGATGGAGGGTTCAGGTGCGCTTAATCGGTCGCTTTGACACAAGTGAGAAGCGAACCACCTGTAGTGCCACTGATAGAAACACCGCTGCGCCAATGCCGATCTGCAGACCTACGGCACCCAAATCAAAATAGAAGGCGGACAACCAGGCGACCGGCACGCCAATGCACCAGAAGGCGAAGATATGCATGAACATGGGCACCCATACATCGCCCATGCCCCGCAGCGACCCCATGGCGACATTCATCATGCCATCGGCGATGATAAAGATGCCTGCAGCCAAAAGCGTCCAGCGGGCAATCTCAAGGACGGCCAGTTCGTTTACATAAAGCGACGCAATGCCATAGGGCACCACCAGCATGGCGAGCGCTGGCAGCGAGAGAAGGATCGCGACCAGACCAAGTCCCACCCAGCCTGCCATGCGAACGCCCGCCGGGTCCTGACGGCCCACGGCGTTGCCCACGCGCACCGCGGTCGCTGCCGCCATGCCAATCGACGCCATAACCATGAGTGCCACCGCATTATTGGTGATCTGGTGCGCAGCAAGAGCGGCTGGCCCGATCACACCCGCCATAAAGACAAGGGAAGAGAAGGCTGCCGATTCCAGACCGTACGCAAGACCGGTTGCCGCGCCCAGGTTGCGCATCTTCGTTCCCAGTGACCCGCTCAGGCGCACGGCGTCATGGAGGACCTGCCTCCAGGAAGCCCAGACACCAAATTGATCGTCGCCCTGCCGCAGCGGGAGAGAGACGATGTAGCCGATCATCGCCAATGCCGCGATCCAGCGCACAGCCGAGGTTGCAATCACCGCCCCATCAGCGCCCATAGCGAGACCGGTGCCACCCCAGCCGAAGATCAGAAGCCCGTTCAGGCCGAAGTTTAGAATGTTCACGATCAACATGACCGTCATGCCCACCCGGGGCCGCTGAATGCTCTCCAGAAAATAGCTCGAGGCCACATAGAGCAGCATGGCCGGCATGCCCCAGCCGAAATGAATGGAGGTGCTGCCACCGCCCGCCGCAAGCGACGGGGATTGTCCGAAAAGCAACAAAAGCTTTTCCCCGGCGAGGCAGATCAGGCCCAGGACGAGCCCCAAAACAAGGGCGTGATAGATGCCAGAGCGCCAAACCTCGCCACATCTTTTGTGCTCCTCTGCCCCATAGGCTTGGGATGAGAGGATCATGGTGCCCTGAAGAAGACCGATACAGACAAGCATGATGACGCCCTGGATCGCCATGCCGAGACCCAAGAAAGCGAGCTCCTCTCCGCCAACCTGACCCACCATGACCGTGTCCACGGTAAAGAGGACGAGAATGCCCGCCCGTGCGACGATGACAGGACCCGCAAGCTTGAGTGTGCGCTTTACATGCTCCATCAGAGACATGTCGTCAGCATGGGGCGGCGTGGCGGCCGAGTCAGTCATGGGCGTTGGGCTTCAATATGAAAAGCCATGGGAGGGTCCCATGGCTCCTAAATGCGGGTCGGATTACACTTCCGAATTGTGACAAGTATAAAGAGTGACTATGGCAAGCACAGAGAAAAAAGAATCCATCGACGCCGCACGCAAGCTGATGGCGCAAACGCGCTCAGGGGCCCTCGGGTCGATCAATAAAGACGGGAGCCCGCTCGTCACTCTGGTGGCTGTTGCGACTATGGCGGATGGCGCGCCGCTGTTGCTGCTTTCCAAAATTGCCGCACACACCCAAAACATTCTGCGCGAGCCCCGTGTCTCTTTGCTCATCGAAGGTACAAACGAAGGTCCTGATCCGATGACAGCGCCACGCCTGTCGCTTAGTGGGAAGATCGTCGCTCTGGACGACACCGCGATCGCCCATGCCAAAGCGCGGTTCCTTGAAAAGCATCCTGGATCTGAGCCCTACGATACAGAGCTTGATTTCAACTATTATCGTCTCGCCACCGGGAGTGTGCGATTCAATCAGGGATTTGGGCGCTTCCGGAAGCTTGGGCCCAGCGATCTTCTGACCGGCCCCTAAAACCAAAGGCAGAGCAGAATGACCCTCCGCATTGAAGACATAGAGACCGAGCGGCTTCTGCTCACGGCCCTTTCCTACGACCATTCTGAAGCGATGTTCCGCCTCTGGTCGCATCCTGACGTGTGCCGTTATTCAGGTACAGTGACTGACTATGACCGCAACGAAATTCCTATGCCCGCAGCGTCGCGGGAGGATAGCGACAAGATCATTGATTTCTGGCAGCGGGCGACGGCAGATGGCTGGGGTTTTCGCTGGGCTATTCTTGAGTGCTCGACCGCCCAGATGCTTGGCCATATTGGGTTTAACTCCCTCGGGCCAACGAGCGAATTGGCCTACCATCTTCATCCTGACCATTGGGGGAAAGGCATCATGTCAGAAGCCGCCGCCGCGGCCATTGGCTGGGCTTTGACAACAAAACCGGGCACAAAGCTTGAAGCTTTCATCGAGCCGGCGAATACAGGATCGGTCCGCCTGGCCCAGCGCCTCCACTTCTCGCCGACCGGCCACTTCTCAGATGGGGCGGAACGCTATGAGCGAGCACCCAGCATCCCTATCTGAAAAAGGGCTATTTCCTGCGGCAGTTAACCCTGTTCTGGACGCCCAAAACTGGCTTTAGGCAGGCGGTTCTAAATGGCCATCAAAAGGTCCTGAAACAGCCCCGAATCCTGTTGCAGAAGCCCCATCGCCTCACTATGGTGGCCGCCACTTGAGAAGCCTTCGCATAGGGTGAGCCACGCAATCCAAGATGTGGTCGTCCGCCCCAGCTGAGCCAGGCTTTTGGGCCCCGGATCGGGCCGGAAACCCTCAGCGACGGAAAGCTTGAGGATTCTCAGTTATAGGAACAGTTTGCGGAAATAGAGCGGGTCTGCCCGCCATAAACCAGTTTCCGCATCCCTTGGTCGGAATAGCCGACCGAACAGGCGAGACGCGAAGGAGAGCGGGCGTGAAACAGACGGGTCGGCACATCAGCAAAAATGGTGTGGAAAATCAGGGGCTCAAAAACCTGGCACAAGTGAATTGGAATCTGAAGCCAGCCGCTCTTTATGAAATCGCGCTGAAGCGCGGTGAAGGCGAACTTTCTTCAGGCGGTGCATTTGTCAGCCGCACCGGTGAGCACACAGGTCGTTCGGCTCAGGACAAATTCGTTGTGAAAGACGACACCACCAAAGACACCGTCTGGTGGGACAATGCCAAGGCCATGACGCCAGAACAGTTTGACCTTCTTCACGCTGACATGCTGGCACACGCAGAAGGCAAAGAGCTTTTCGTTCAAGACCTTTTCGGCGGCGCCGACCCAACCCACCGCCTTCCAACCCGTGTCTTCACAGAGCTTTGCTGGCACTCTCTTTTCATCCAGAACCTGCTGATTGAGCCCAAGCCAGAAGAGCTTGATGATTTCGATCCCAAGTTCACCATCATCAACCTTCCAAGCTTCCGCGCCGACCCCGAAAAGTATGGCTGCCGGACCGAGACGGTGATCGCGTGTAACTTCATGAAGCGGATCGTCCTTATCGGCGGCACGTCTTATGCGGGTGAAACTAAGAAATCTGTCTTCTCCATGCTGAACTACGAACTGCCCGGCAAGAAGGTCATGCCGATGCACTGTTCGATCAATGTGGGCGAAGCTGGCGACTCGGCTATTTTCTTCGGCCTTTCCGGAACCGGCAAAACCACACTCTCCGCTGATGCATCGCGCACACTCGTGGGCGATGACGAGCATGGCTGGTCCGAAAACGGCGTCTTCAACTTCGAAGGCGGCTGCTACGCTAAGATGATCAATCTCTCCGCTGAAGCTGAGCCAGAAATCTACGCAACAACTCAGCGCTTCGGCACTGTGCTTGAAAATGTGGTGCTGGACCCGGACACTCGGGAAATCGACTTTGATGACAAGTCGCTGACAGAAAATACCCGCGGCGCTTATCCGCTGTCTTTCATTCCGAATGCGTCTGAGACTGGCCGTGCCGGCCACCCGAAGAACATCATCATGCTCACAGCTGATGCGTTCGGTGTTCTGCCTCCCATCTCCAAACTCACACCCTCACAGGCCATGTATCACTTCCTGTCTGGCTATACTGCGAAGGTCGCCGGCACAGAAAAAGGTGTTACTGAGCCAGAGGCAACATTCTCAACCTGCTTTGGCGGACCGTTCATGTCTCGCCACCCAAGCGAATATGGCAACCTGCTGCGCGACCTGATTGCCGAGCATAAGGTTGATTGCTGGCTGGTGAACACAGGCTGGACCGGTGGCGCCTATGGTGTTGGCAGTCGGATGCCGATTAAAGAGACACGCGCGCTTCTGGCAGCGGCTCTTGATGGCAGCCTTGCCAATGTCGAGTTCCGGACCGACTCCAACTTCGGCTTTGAAGTTCCTGTCTCTGTTCCAGGCGTCGATAATACGATCCTCAATCCACGGGACACATGGTCTGACAAAGACGGCTACGACGCGCAGGCGAAGAAGCTGGTATCCATGTTCATTGAGAACTTCAAGATCTATGAAGCTCACGTTGACCCGGATGTGCGCGACGCCGCGCCGGCACCTGCACAGGCTGCTGAATAAGACAGATACTCGACAGAGTGTGAATAAGAAGAGGCCGGGCTTAGCGCCCGGCCTTTTTTGTTGCGTGTTAGACAGCCCACGCCGGCCCAAAGGCCAACGTGAGTCAAGTGTCGTTTTTAGAATGAGTAACTCAGATTGACGGAGACAAAATCCTTGTCACCATCTGAGGAATATTTCTCATTGCCAAAGAGGTTGGTGTAGGAAACACCCCCTCGCCATGCATTCTGATAGCTGCCGTTGACAGCCAAGCTCACCGACTTGGTGCCTTCGCGATAATTGCTCAACGGCGCCGGCGAATTGCCCTTCACATCATGCGACCAGGACAGGCTGGGGCTCACCGTGATTGGCGTTCCGAATGCATTGTTGTACTGCAGTTGCCCAACCAGCACATAGCCATACGAGAACTGAGTTGGGCGACAGCCGGCGCGGAACGACAAGCCAACGAAAGCCCCGAGCGGCAGGTCTGTACCCGATGTACAAACATTGCCCCACTGAGTAACGCTGAAGTCACCCTCATCGGGGACATCAGGAACCCACATCGCACCAAGCTCGGTCAAGAGGATGCCGATGTCAGCGCCCAGAAGCCCAACAATTGGATTTGAGTTGGTGTAAGTCGCCGTTGTTCCGATATCGAAGGTCATGACTTCTTCGCGAATGGCGCCGGAATAGTCTGCAACTTGACCATTGGCCACGGACCCACAAGTCTGGTTTGCTCCATAGGTCTGTAGTGCGTCAACGGTACTCGTCATGGTGTCTACGCCCAGGATGTCGTCCAAAATGCAAGACGCACCCAATGCCGCCAATGTGATCTGGTCTGTGTCGGCCTGGAACGGCTGGTCATGGCGGAGGGCCACCTCCCCCTGTACGCCCCAGTCACCCAACGTGGTATTGAAGGACAGGCCAAACAGTTTGATGTCTTCTGGATATTCGAAATAGAGACCCGTTGACTCAAGCCCGCCGACAGCACTCCCCTGAACAAGGATTTCCGCGCCGTCGACCTGCAGACCGGTCCCTGCATCAGTTTGAGCCAAAGACAGGTTACAGTTCGTGATCTGAAGTTCAAGCTGGCTGCCATCCTGTACAGTGAAGCCGCCACCAATGGCTGCGTTCAGAGCAAGAGCATCTGCGGAGGTCGCTCCATCGCCAACTACTGCCTCTGCAGCAGCAACGAGGCCATATTGATCGTTGACCATTTGGTTGTTCAGGTAATTCAGTTTATCGATACCACCTGACCCTAGAGCGGCTAAGCCTGCAGTGCCGCCCCCCGTACACCCAAGATTCAGAGACCCACGCGTGGTCACATCTGAGCTGTCGCCAGACGCCACATATGTGCGCACGGCAGTGTTACTTGCGTCCAGATTGTTGAAAAACTTTTCACCAACGATGGGCAACCGGGAATGGTAGTTCATGAAATAGAAGCCAAACTCTGTCGAGTTCAACTCTTCAGCATACCAGCGCAGAGCCAGTCCATACTGCCCCTGGTCGTCCGCTTCATCATCCTGCAACCGCCGGATGTCTGCTGTTCCGCCGTTTAGGTCCAGCCGGTATTGTTCGCTCTGACCGATCGGCAGATCGACCTGGTAGTCCAAAAATGCGTTTGTACCGGCGGTACAACTAAACTGGGAGAGGCCCGCCGCAGCATAAGCCGCATCAAAAGCTGCTGTCAGTCCATGTGGCTGGCTGCAGTTTCGGTTCAGGAAACCGCCTCCATCCGTACCGCTTGTTACCCAAGTGACGCCGTCTTCGTTGCCGCCAGACGCCGATCCTACGCGGGCAATATCCGACGTAGAAAATGGCGTACCTGGGCGGTCCAACGCGATCGGCTCAAAGTCGAGCTGATAAAAGGCTTCCAGCGAGAGATCGTAAGGGAGACCCAGAGACGCATAAGCGCCCCACACGGGTAGCAAACCTTCCTTGATTTCCGCACCCGGGCGCCGAAAGGCGTTTACGTCAAATGGGCTCCATGAGCTGATGCCATTAAGGATGAATGTCGCCTCGCCCCAGTTAACCACCTGCTTACCTAGGCGGACATTGAGCGGAAGGTTGCCAACATTAAAATCACCCGAGGCATAGAAATCGAGCAGATCAATATCACGCACCGCATCCGGATACCCCTCTCTTCGAAGGGCAGAACGCTCGTATGAGCTACCGCTTCCAAGGACAGCATCGTAGAAGGAGCTCACACGGGCGAAGAACTTGTAGTTCTCATAGTTCGCTTGAATGTCATTCGTCATTTTGACCGTGGCCGACGTCAGATCGCCTTGATCAAAGTTCAGACGACTGTCATCAGAGTTGATTGAACCGGCATAATTGGTGGTGTCACCACTCGCCAAATTTAAGTTCGCCGCTGCACCGCCGTGCAGAACCGTGGCGACAGTCCCGTCAGCACCACCAGGGTTCGAGATGGTCGCAGTGGTGTTGACTGGCCCGCCATTGCCAGGCGCCACAAACATATCGTTGCGCTCGGCGGCACGCATAGAGACACCGGCCGACACCGTCGTATCCAGAAAGACTTGTACGCCACCAAAATTGTATTCAAGCGCAGTTGCTGACTGCATAGATAACGCCGCAGACAATATTGCGACGCTTGTGGAGAACATTGTTCTCCCAAGAGAATTTTCCATTGGGTCCCCCCCGTAATGTAATTTCGAACGATGTGCTGGGGGGAGCCTCACCCAATCACCTCCCGTATCGAGACACACCGTTCACTCGATCATTTCGAGGGAACGGTATTGCTGGCACGAGGGTCAATTTTCAAAATTCGTTGATGGATTGGATCTGTTTAGGATTTCGATTCCGTGGCTAGCCGTGTCATTCAGGGCACGCATTTTCAACCATCTATTCAACGTACCAAACCATTCGTTGAATTGTCGGTCACCGGAACTGAGCAGTGCCGCTCCGCTTCTCGTCGATCCAAACTCGCGCAACAACAAGGCCCGCATCGACGACATCAATGCGGGGTGCACTGGCTCCCTCACCGAAGGCGTGCTTATGGCGCGTGTTTGGTGCACCTGAGAAGAAGGTTAGCGCATAAAAAAAGCGGTCCCGGATGAGGGCCGGGACCGCCGATTTTCACTTCACGATTTCAGACCTGAAAATCGCATTTTGAGGGATGCTGACTGCCAGGACGGTCGATAGTGAAAACAGGAACCCCCTTGGATTAGGGAGGAGGGAGGTTCCTTTTTCCGCCCCAGCCAGAAGACCGGAGCGGAAATTCTTGTTCTTAGAACGAGTAGCTCAGATTGACGGATACAAAATCCTTGTCGCCGTCTTTCGTGTATTTCTCGTTTCCAAAGATGTTCGTGTAGGAAACACCGCCACGCCATGCGTTCTGGTAGGTTCCGTTCACAGCAAGGCTTACCGACTTGGTACCTTCACGGTAGTTGGAGAGAGGTGCTGGGGAGTTCCCCTTCACGTCATGCTGCCAAGCCACCTGAGGCGTCAGGGTGATCGGTGTGCCAAAGGCATTGTTGTATTGAAGTTGGCCAACCAGCACATACCCGTAGGAGAACTGCGTCGGACGGCACCCTGTCCGATTGGAGAGCGCCAGGAAGGCCCCCATTGGCAGGTCTGTCCCAGATGTACATACATTGCCCCACTGACGGACGGAGAAATCGCCCTCATCCGGCACGTCGGGTACGTACATTGCACCAAGTTCCGTCAATAGAATGCCCAGGTCAGCACCTACAGCGCCCACGAGCGGGTTGGAACTGGTGTATGTCGCTGTCGTTCCAATGTCGAATGTCACGACTTCGTCACGAATGACACCGGAATAATCAGCAACGGCACCGCTTGCGACGGAGCCACAAGTCTGGTTTTCCCCATACGTCTGGAGGGCGTCCACATTTGCTGTCATTGAGTCAACACCCAGGATCCCATCCAAGATACAGGATGCACCCAGAGCGGCGAGACTGATCTGGTCCGTATCAGCCTGGAAAGGTTGATCATGACGGAATGCCACTTCACCCTGAACACCCCAGTCGCCAACCGTTGTGTTGAAAGACATGCCGAAGAGTTTGATGTCTTCCGGATATTCCAGGTAGAGGCCGATTGATTCCAGGCCACCTGGCGCCACTGTCTGCACCAGTATCTCTGTACCATCAGTCTGCAAGCCGGGAGCGGCTGACTGTGCTGCCGAGAGGGCGCAGTTCGTGATCATCAGCTCCAGAAGGCTGCCGTCTGCGACGGCAAAGCCGCCACCGATTGCACCGTTAAGTGCGATCGCAGCCGCTGACGTTGCCCCGTCACCTACAGCTGCTTCCGCCGCTGCCACAAGACCATATTGGTCATTCGCGGCCGTCGCGTTCAGGAAGTTGAGCTTTGCGATACCGCCTGAGGCAAGCGCCGCGATACCGGCTGTACCACCACCTGCGCACCCGGCATTGAGTGTGCCACGTGTGGTTGCCGAGGAGTTATCACCTGAAGCTACATATGTCCGGACGGCAACGTTGTTCGTTCCAGCGGAATTGAAATATTTTTCACCAACTATAGGCAAACGCGAGTGATAATTCATGAAGTAGAAGCCAAACTCTGTCGAGTTCAGGTTCTCCGCATACCAGCGCAGCGCCAGACCATACTGGCCCTGGTCATCTGCCTCATCGTCATTCAGACGGCGGATGTCCGCTGTTCCGCCGTTCAGTGCCAAGCGATAGAATTCGCTTTGACCGATTGGGAGGTCTGTCTGGTAGTTCAAGAAAGCGTTCGCGGCCGACCCACAATTGAACTGATTCAAACCAGCAGCTGCATAGGCTGCATCCCAGGCCCCAGAAATCGCATGCGGCTGGGCGCAGTTCCGATTGAGGAACGCACCGCCATCACGACCACCGGTCAGCCAGGCAACACCGTCTTCGTTACCGCCAGAGCCCGATCCAACGCGAGCAATGTCAGATGTTGAGAAGGGCGTACCTGGGCGATCCAATGCGATCGGCTCAAAGTCGAGCTGGTAGAATGCTTCCAGCGACAGATCATAGGGTAGACCCAGAGATGCATACGCTCCCCAAACGGGCACCAGCCCCTCTTTGATTTCAGAGCCAGGACGACGGAATGCATTCACATCAAATGGGTTCCAGGAACTGATGCCATTGAGAATGAACGTCGCCTCACCCCAGTTCACCACCTGTTTCCCGAGACGCACGTTGAGCGGCAAATTGCCGAGCTCGAAGTCACCGGACACATAGAAGTCTAGTAGATCGATGTCGCGGACAGCATCCGGATATGCTTCCTTGCGAAGCTGAGACCGCTCATAGGAACTGCTACTGCCAAGAACGGCATCATAGAAAGAGCTGACGCGTGCAAAGAACTTATAGTTCTGGTAGTTCGCCTGAATGTCATTCGTCATTTTGACGGTACCCGACGTCAGGTCCCATGCGTCAAAGTTCATACGACTGTCATCGGAGTTGATGGACCCGGGGTAGTTTGTCGTATCTCCCGTCGCGAGATTCAAGTTACGACCGCCCCCTAAGACCGTGGCGACAGTTCCGTCCGCGCCAGCGGGGTTCACAATCACCGCCGCAGTATTGACTGGCCCACCATTGCCCGAGGCAACGAAGTTCATGTTTCGCTCGGCAACCCGCATCGAAACACCGGCCGAAACCGTAGTGTCGAAAAATACCTGTACGCCACCGAAATTATATTCAAGCGCTGTTGCTGGCTGCACGGCCAGCGCCGCGGTCATCATCGCGGCACTTGCAGAGAACGCTGTTCTCCGTAGAGCTTTGCCCATTGGGTCCCCCCCTTTTTTGGCACTGTCTGCGTGTCGAGAAGCCAGCTCACCTCACATAAGCAACTCCGAAAGGCACACGCAGTCCTTCTGGTAACGCACAGATAACAAGAATGTCATTCTATCTGTCAATTCGTAATTGTCAGTTATTATGACATCTCTTCAAGAGTCTCCTTTTTGCAACGGAATTCTTAGATCTAGATATCTAACTGAAATATCTATTTCCTTTTTTTTAAGCCATTCTTGGAGATTTTTTTGATTTGCCAGGACGACCAGTTGGCCGCTCCGTAAAGATTTGGGGATCAAAATATTGTCAGTTTATCTGACATGACACGTTTTTGGTCAAATTTGACGAGCTGGATCACATTGTCGAATTGCCCATCGCAAATGCTCGCCGTCGTCGCATTCCTTCGCTATCTTGTTGCCTGGAGATTCTGGCCTGGGGGGGTCAGAGGGGAGAATTTTGGAGGGGGAATGGCCGCGCAGCAAAGCGACGGGCGCTCCGATAGAGGCCTGCGTACGCACGAGAGGATCGTTCTCGCGCTGTTCGAATTGATCAAAGAAGGCAATCTTCAACCACGCGGCGAAGAGATCGCCGAGCGGGCGAGCGTCGCTGTGCGCACTTTGTTTCGTCACTTCGACGATATGGATGGGCTCTTTGATACAGCGATGGGGTTCATGTCGGAGCAATTTGACGTGGACCTAGTGGTGCCAAAGATCGAAGGCACGCTGGAGGAGCGGGCACGGGCCTACGCGAAAGCGCAGGGCACGATATATGAAGAGAACCGGAACTATCTGCTCTTCTACATCTCTCGAGCCAAGACAGAAGAAGAGGCCAATGCCCTTCGTTCGGCACATACACAAAGCCAACGATTGCGTCTCTGGTCAGCCCTGCCGGAAGTTGCTGCAGCTGATCCAGATGTCAGACACAGCGTTGAAGCCTTCTACTCTTTTCAGATGTGGGATCAGCTGCGTTTCGAGCAAGTGCTCTCCGTAGATATGTGCCACCGCGTTATTGCCTCGTCGACAGTTACTCTGCTTTCGAAAGAGACAGTGAGCGCAAATCCGACTTAAGAGAATCGCAGATGTTCAGGTCAGCGACCCGATATCTGTCACCCCTTCGGTCTTTAGGTAGGCGGCCAGGTTCTTATCGGAGTCTGATGGCACACGCTCATTCAGCACCTCCAAATCCCGCATTCTATCCGCCCTGAAAACACGGAAGTCTTTTCTGAGCTCGCACCACCCCGGAACGGTCCAGACAGCGCCGTAGAAGGAAAGCGTGAGCGGCCAGATCGTCCGCATTGAGGCCTTGCCCCCCTTGTCGGCGTAGGCGAACCGGATCTTCTTTTTGTTGCGGACCGCTCGACGGACGCGTGCCAGATCGATCACGACTTCTTCCTGATAGTGTGCGGGCGGCGCCATCACACCTAGTGCATCGAATTGTGCTTTCAGGTCACGAGGCAACACGGCTCTTAATTTCGCCAGCACCGCTTTAGACGCCTCTGCCAGTTCGTCGTCTCCCCAGGCGGCCACAATTCGCGCGCCAAGGGCCAACGCTTCTGCTTCCTCCTCGTTAAACATGAGAGGCGGCAGGTCATATCCGTCGCGCAACAAGTAGCCAAGGCCTGCCTCCCCATCAATGGGGACACGACTTGCCTGTAGGTCCGCTATGTCGCGATATATGGTCCGGACGGAAACTTCCATTTTTTCCGCAAGCTCAGCTGCCGTCACCACTCTGCGGTGGCGGCGCAAAAATTCGATAATGTCGAACAGTCGATCAGCACGTCTCATAATCGGTAGCCTCGCATATGGCTCCTGACAGCAGGGTGTCAGGAGCGTGTCAGTATTCTCTCCTCACATCAAGAAAGACTCGCCCTGATACGCATCGAGGAGACTGAAAAATGATCCGCCTTCACACCTTTAGAGATTGCCTACCCGGAACCCCCGATCCTTCCGGGTTTGCTGTAAAGCTTATGACTGTTCTGCGGTTGGCAGGAGTCGGCCATGAACGGATAGAGGTCGACAATCCAGCAAAGGGGCCCAAAGGCAAACTCCCCTTCATTGATGACAATGGGCTCATCCTCGGTGACACCGTCCTCATTCTGGAGCACCTGAAAAAAACCCGCGGAGTTGACCTGGACCGGCATCTCACGCCTCTTCAGAAGGCACAGTCACATGCGCTACAGCGTATGCTGGAAGAACGCCTTTACTGGGCATCGGTCTATAGCCGCTGGATGGAGCCGGCAAACGCGAAGGTGGAAGATGAGATTTTCTTCGCTGACATTCCCTGGCCCATTCGCGGATTCATCACCCGACAAGCGCATAAAACAGTGGAGGCCGCACTTCATCATCATGGCCTAGGCCGTCATAGCCGAGAAGAAATCTACGCCTTTGGCATTTCTGATATTAACGCGGTTGCGCAAGTGCTTGGGGACCAGGATTTCCTCTTTGGCGGAAGCCCGAGCGTCGCCGATGCCACAGCTTTTGGCATGTTGATCAATATTGTCGGGCCAGACATTCCCAGTCCGTTGAAGGATGCGGTCGCGGCCAACCCCACCTTGATGGCCTATGTAGGCCGTATGCAGGCTTTGTTCGACGGAGCCGCGCCAGGCGAAACCCTTCGCGCTGCCTGAAATAGACCAAAAGACACTGGCGTTACTGATGGTTCATGCGCACACTTCTTGAAAAGGGAGTGTGCGCATGAGCGACAACGAAAAAACAATTCGGGATTTTATTGCTGCCTGGTCCCGGCTCGATGCCAGAGAGCTTGCGAGCTATTTCACAGAGGATGGCATCTATCACAATATGCCGACAGACCCGGTCGCTGGACGGGACAATGTTGAGGCCTTTATCGCTGGGTTCGCCAAAGACTGGACCGAAACCAATTGGGACATCCTCAACCTCATCGCGAAAGACGATGTCGTAATGGTGGAGCGTCTCGACCGTACGAAACTCGGCGACAAATCCGTTGACCTACCCTGCTTTGGCATCTTTGAGATGGAAGGCGGCCAGATCAAAATCTGGCGGGACTATTTTGATATTGGCACCTACATGAAGGCCCTAGCCTAATTTGATCAGGTGACGACGATCGCCCCGCGTTTGGTGACAACCAGTGTGTGTTCATATTGCGCAGCGAAGACGCCCGGTGGCGTGGCGAGCGACCAGCCGTCGTCGAGTTCAACTGCCTCGGTTGCGCCGGTCGACAGGAATGGTTCGATGGTGATGACGGCACCGTGCCATAAACGGCGCTTGTCAGCCGGGTCGTAGTAGCCGGGAATTGATCCTGGTTCTTCGTGCAGTGAGCGGCCGACGCCGTGACTTGCCAGATTTTCAATGATTGTATAGCCACCTTTGCGGGCAACCTGCTCCACTGTTTTCCCAATCACGTTTAGTTTTGAACCAGCTTTTACAGAGCGAATGGCTTTGTCGCGTGCGATCCGCGTTGCTTTGCAGAGTGCTTCGTGATCGGCCCGCACCGGCGGCACGATGAAACTGCCGCCTGTATCTGTGACAAATCCATTCTGTTCGGCGGACACGTCGATGTTTACGAGGTCGCCGGCCTGGATGACCTGATCCCCTGGAATGCCGTGTGCGCAGACTTCATTGATGCTGATGCAGGTCGCACCGGGAAAATCATAAGTAAGTTCCGGTGCAGAACGGGCGCCTTCACGCTCCAGCAGTTCCCGGCCATAGGCATCAAGTTCGCCTGTGGTCATACCGGGTTCCATATAAGCGCCCATCGCTGCCAATGTCTCTGACACGACACGTCCACACTTTTTCAGACCCTCAAGCTCTTCTTCAGATTCGACCGTCATCTTCGACCCCCTTGCGATCTAGTGCGCTTCATCCCAATTGTCGGCGGCCCGGGCATCGACCTCAAGCGGCACTGAGATGTCGACCGCGGGCACAGCTGCGCCAATCATGACCTTCGATACAAGCTCGCAGGTCTTCTCAGCTTTTTTCTCTGGCACTTCGAAAATGAGTTCGTCATGCACTTGCAGAAGCATGCGTGCATCGAGCTTCGCCTTTTTCAGAGCCTCGGGCATGCGGATCATGGCCCGCCGGATCACATCCGCCGCAGATCCCTGAATTGGTGCGTTGATCGCGGCGCGCTCCAGGAATGCTCTGTGTGCACCATTCTTGGAATTGATCTCAGGCAGATGGATGCGGCGACCGAAAATGGTTTCGACATAGCCCTGCTCATGGGCGAGCGCCTTGGTCTCATCCATGTACGTGCGAATGCCCGGGAAGCGTTCGAAATAGAGATCGATATACTCACTTGCTTCCCCTCTGCCGATGCCAAGCTGGTTGGCCAAACCAAAGGCAGAGATGCCGTAGATGATGCCAAAATTGATCGCTTTCGCCCGCCTACGAATGGAGGGTTCCATGTCAGCGACCGGCACGTTGAATATCTCTGAGGCCGTCATGGTGTGAATGTCGATGCCATCGGCAAAGGCCTGTTTGAGCTGGGGCACATCAGCAATGTGTGCCACCAGACGCAATTCAATCTGGCTATAGTCCGCGCTGATCAGCTTGTTGCCCTTGTCCGCGACAAAGGCTGTTCGGATACGTCGGCCATCGTCTGTCCGCACAGGAATGTTTTGGAGATTGGGGTCGGTCGAGGCCAGACGTCCGGTACTTGTTGACGCCATTGAGTAAGACGTATGGACACGCCCCGTGTCGGGATGAATAAATTCAGGCAGCGCATCGGTGTACGTGCTTTTCAGTTTTGCAAGGCCACGCCACTCCAGAATTTTTACCGGCAGGTCATGGCCGCTCGCGGCCAGATCATCCAAGGTGCTTGCGTCGGTCGACCAGGCCCCGGTCTTAGTTTTCTTGCCGCCGGGCAGTCCCATCTTGTCGAAGAGAATTTCCCCAAGCTGCTTGGGCGATGCGATGTTAAAGGTCTCGCCCGCGAGCTCATAAACTTCTGCTTCGATGGCTCCCATCTTTTGCGCAAACTCACCTGAAAGCCGCGAGAGGACCGCACGGTCGACCTTGATGCCATGGGCTTCCATCTCTGTAAGCACGGGAACCAGCGGGCGCTCAAGGGTTTCGTAAAGTGTGGTTTTTGCCTCTGGAACCAGACGTGGCTTGAGCAGCTTGTAGAGCCGCCAGGTGATGTCGGCATCTTCCGCTGCATAGGCGGTGGCCTTGTCGATGGGCACCTGATCAAAAGTGATCTGCTTCTTGCCCGTGCCAGCGACTTCTTTAAAGGGAATTGGTTTGTGGCCAAGGTGAAGCTCGGAAAGTTCATCCATGCCATGGCCGTTGCGTCCCGCATCCAACGCGTAGGACAGAAGCATTGTGTCATCGACGGGCGCGAGGTCGATGCCATGGTTTTTCAAAACCAGAAGATCATATTTGATGTTCTGCCCGATTTTGCGCACGGATGGCGCTTCCAGCATCGGCTTCAGCGCTGCAAGTGCCTCTTTCAATGGGATCTGATCTGGAGCGCCATCGCCAAAGTCCAGCCCTTCGCCAACCCCGTGCTGCAGCGGCACATAACAGGCTTTGCCGGGTGCGGTCGCGAGGCACACGCCGACAAGGCGCGCCTGCATGGCATCAAGCGAGTCTGTTTCTGTGTCGACCGCAATCTCGCCCAAATCAAACGCCGCATCGATCCAGGGTTGAAGCGCCTCAAGCGTCGTGACTGTCTCATAGGTGAGGCTGCCCAAATCCTTTTCGAGACCCGCCTCGAAAATTCCTGGCGTGCCGCCTTTGGCAGCAGCCTTTGGCGCTGAGCCTTCGGTTTTTTTCGGCGTGGGCACCTCTCCATTATCGTAGGCACCCGTGGCTTCGATCGCGTCGCCGTCCACGTCGAACCGTTCTGCCACACGGCGGGTCAGCGTGTTGAATTCCATGTCCTTAAAGAAACCAATGAGCGTCACCGGATCGGGGTCCCGAAGTCCGAAGGTTTCCATGCCCTCTTCAATGGGCACATCCTGAGCAAGTGTCACCAGTTGACGGGAAATGCGTGCCTGGTCGGCAAACTCGATCAGATTCTGTCGACGCTTGGGTTGTTTTATTTCTTCCGCACGCTCCAACAGCGTGTCCACATCGCCATATTCATTGATCAAGAGCGCTGCCGTCTTTACCCCAATGCCCGGGACGCCTGGCACATTGTCTGCGCTGTCACCGGCGAGGGCTTGAACATCGATCACTTTGTCTGGGCCGACACCGAATTTCTCGACTACTTCTGCAGGGCCAATGGTGCGGTACTTCATGGTGTCGAGCATGTCGATCTGATCGTCCACCATCTGCATCAGATCTTTGTCTGAAGACACGATGGTGACCCGCGCGCCTGCATCGCGGGCTTGCGCTGCATAGGTCGCGATCAGGTCATCGGCCTCATAGCCCATCATCTCAATGGAGGGCACGGAGAAAGCGCGGACCGCGTCCTTGATCAGGCCGAACTGGGGGACCAGGTCTTCAGGGGCCGGCGGGCGATGGGCCTTATATTCCCCATAGATGTCGTTCCGAAACGTCTTCCCGGAGGCATCAAAAATGACGGCGAGGTGAGTCGGCTCGAACTCATCTTTTGTGTCTTCGATGAGCTTGTAGAGCATGTTGCAAAAGCCATGAACGGCGCCGACCGGCAGCCCGTCAGACTTGCGGGTCAATGGCGGCAATGCGTGATAGGCGCGGAAAATATAGCCCGATCCATCCACTAGAAAGAGGTGATCCCCCTTGCCGAGCGGCTTTTCTGTCCCCATCTTTCCGGCTTCAGCCGGTGCTTCTTTTTGCTTCTTCTTCGCCGCCATACCACCCGCCTTGTTGCTCTTCACGGTTCTTCACCGTTAAGACCGGCAATATGGCATTATGGCCGCGACCACGGAAGGGTGTAGAACACCGAAGGCGACGATGAGCGGCCCGCAGAATGGCCGAGACTTGGGAGAAAACAGATGGCGCACGGAATCACAGACGATACAGAGATTGCCGAAGTGCCCGCTCCCCGTGAGCCCGCCCCTGGTGGCAGTCAGCCCGCTGCCATTGAGGCAACGAATCTCCGCAAGGTCTATAAGGCCGCCAACGGTCAGCCTGCCAAAGAGGCACTGAAGAGCCTCAATCTTTCCATTCCCCGAGGATCGTTTTTCGGGCTGCTCGGGCCCAATGGCGCCGGCAAGTCGACCTTTATCAATATTCTCGCCGGTCTCGTTATGAAGACATCCGGATCCGCTACCATCTGGGGCTTTGATACGGACGTCAATCCACGCCAGGCCCGTGCCTCTATCGGGATTGTCCCGCAGGAGCTCAATATTGATCCGTTCTTCACGCCTTATGAGGCGATGGAGCTGCAAGCGGGTCTCTACGGCGTTCCGAAGTCCGAGCGCCGCACGATGGAGATTTTGGAGGCCATGGGGCTGGCAGATAAGGCAGATGCCTATGCTCGCACCCTTTCCGGCGGTATGCGGCGACGGCTTCTGGTGGCCAAGGCGATGGTCCACAATCCCCCCATTCTGGTGCTCGATGAACCCACGGCGGGTGTCGACATCGAATTGCGGCGTCAGCTCTGGGAACATATTGAAGAGCTTCACGCCCGCGGTACCACAGTAGTTCTCACCACCCACTATCTGGAAGAGGCGCAGGCGCTCTGCGACCAGATCGCTATCATCAATCATGGTGAAGTGGTGGCGTGTGAATCGACGCCCGATCTGCTCGCTCGAATTGACGAAAAACGCGTTGTTATTCGCCCTGCCGCCCCTCTTTCAGCTGTGCCTGCATCGCTTTCGAACCGCGGTGCTGTGCTGCGCGATGATGGAGATCTCGCGCTTGTCTACAACCCGGACGTGGATTCCATGTCAGCGCTCCTTGGGGATATCAGTACCGCAGGCATTGAGATTGCAGACCTGTCGACAGAAGAAGCTGCACTGGAAGACGTCTTCCTTCAGCTTACCTCCGGCAAATAACACCACACACGCTGCCTTAGGACGCGACCTCTGCGAATTCCTGATATTCGAGATCTGGAAACTGGATCAAATCCGACTGGCGGATGGATACGGTCTCGATCAGGATCATGTTTACCGGCCCACCCTCAACGCCTAGCGGTAGCGCCAATCCCTCAACGCTCGCTGCCGGGTTGCCCGGCAGGCGCGCCTGAGCGAAGAACCGCATGGGCCGCTTGTGTTCCACCAAAGCCCCCAGAGCTGCCGAGACCAACTTGGCTGAGGCCGAAGGCAAAAGGTCATTCAAGCCGGCGCCACGGTGATCTGATCCTAATAGATCATCAATCCCGGTGCCTGACAGGCGAACGCTGAACTGAGGTCCTTCGTCTCCTTCGATCGTCACGTTCAGGAGAGCCAGGCGGGGCAAGTGCGTCACGAGATCCCCTGGCGAGATATCCATGCGGGCCGGCATGTCGCGCTCGGCGCTTTTGTCCTGCCAATATGTCAGAAGATCTTTCAAGCGCCGATCAACCAGATCAACTCCCGGATCCACAAACAGGTTTAGCGGCTTTAACTGCAATGCTTTTGCCAAAAGCGATCACCCTTCTCAACACCTACTGGTCTCCCTTTAGTGATTGAGAGAGACATACAAGCACCGAATTTAGGCGTTATAGGGCAGGCTGTCATTAAGCGGGGCGTCGTTTCTCCAGCAAAATGGCGGCGAGCAGGCAGGCAAAAACAATAGAGAAACCCAAGACCCCAATATTGAGCCCAGCGAGTGTTTTTTCTGAACCGTCAAAGTATTTCATTGAGCCACCATAAGTATCGCGGATCAGAAAAGCTGTGAGGAATCCCCCAGTAATACAAAGACCAACAATCGCCCCCTGAATTACTTCGTCTTTCACCCAGATCAACCAGAGAACGACGCCCGCCAGGCCTGTATTGGTAAAAAGCTGCCAAACCTCGTGAATGAGCGCATGAGGCGTCCAAGCCGGGTTGAAGACATGGGTGGCATTGATCTCGAGATAGGGAACGCCCAAACCCCAAACGAGGGCACCAAAAGTCACAAGCAAACGACCAATCATGGGGGAGACCTCTCCAATGGTGATATTGACAGTGTCAATTTAAGCAAAATATGGACATTGTCAATATGCAACCCTATCCTGTCGCCATGACCGACAAGCCCTCCTACCACCATGGCAATCTGCGTGAAGCTCTGATAAGTGCAGCCTTCGATTTGCTGGACCGTGAAGGGGTGGACGCGGTTACCATCCGTGCCGTGGCGCGCGCGATCGGTGTAGCCCATTCCGCCCCTGCCAACCATTTCAAGACGCGCAAAGATCTGCTGACCGCGCTCGCGACGCGTACCTTTGAGCAGCTGATTGCCGCGATTCAGGAAGGGCTTGATCAAGGCGCTGGCGAGCGGCGGGAGAAATTGAAAGTCTTTGCTGATGCGGTCATCGTTTTTGGGCTCACCCATCCCAACCGGTACCGGCTTCTGTGGCGAAAAGACTGCCTCACGTCAGAAGACCCGCACCTGCTGGCTCAAATGGACTTGCTCTACGAACCCCTTATTGAGCTCTTTGAGGAGGGCAATCAGACGGCTCACCGAAGCTCCGAGACGTCGGGGATCGCACTCTGGTCGCTTGTGCATGGATACGTGTCGCTTCGCTTGGACGGCAACCTCGTCCCGCTCAAGGATGAGGTCTCCGGGGAGCCGCGAGAGCGCGCCATTGTGGATGCATTGTTTGACGGCATCGCCCCTTCCTAAGCACGCTGAAACCTTCTCTAAGAGGTCTGGGCGCTGCCAAACTGGTCCATTGATATGTGAGGACGAACGAGGTACGTTCCGCCGCATGCGCTGGTGCCAGATCGCACTTTGCACCGGAGCACCCGTAGCTCAGCTGGATAGAGCGCTGCCCTCCGAAGGCAGAGGTCGCACGTTCGAATCGTGCCGGGTGCACCATATTTTTCAATGAGTTAGTCTAATTTCCGAGGTGGCTTTCTACGAAAAGTAACCACATAGTAACCACGGAATTTTTCATTTTTACAGGTTTTGCATCATGCGTGGCGCTCTAGTTTGGGACTAGATATTGTCGTGGCTTGTATCCCACTTTTTATATGGAAGCTGAACAACCGTTATCAGCGATTCAGTTTAGGCCGCCAACACCCTTAAATTTCTCAACGAAGGCAGAGATGCGCTGGAGCACGTCGCGTTTCTTGGTCAGATACTGCGGATTGAGGGGACTCATTTTTGGCAGGATCGAGTTCAGTTCCGTACCTCTCTCGCTCGCATACTCTCGCTTGATCGAAGTCGCGATATAGCGCTTAGCAGCATCCGGATTAAGTTTTTCCTCAGAAATGAGCGCTTCAGCTTCGCGACGTTGCGCCGCTTGGGCGAAAGCGAAGAAGGCTTCGATCACACCAGCTTTGTCGCCCAGCTCATCGAGGTTGGTTTGATTGATGAAATCGACGATCAGGCTTTCCTTTGCCCGGTTTCCAATACTGGCGCGAATGACGCGGCGAATTTCGCCAACGAGCTCCGACTTGCTTTTCGTCTTCTTATTGTGCTCGAAGATTAGCTCAAGGATGTAATCCAGATTGATTTCCTGGGACTTCAAGAGGTCGACCTCAAAGACGACATCATCCCAGTCGATCGTTGACTCGACTTGCTCTTCGCTCGTCTTTTCACGGCGAAGCCAGTCCCGAATATCATTGTAGGTTGACCGGTAGTCCTGGATCCTGCGATCAGCAGGCATCTTGATGCCCTTCAGCTCCTCAACCTCATCATCGCTCATATGATGCCGCTCTTTGAAGGCTGTCAGAGCTGCATCATCACTCTCGTCGATCTCTTGGAGTTCCCTCAGGCTTGAAAACTCATCATAGTTTTGCAGGATATTCTCGACTCGGAGATACTCACCAAACAGCTTCGCAAAGGCCTTCTTGTCCGCTTCCTTTTCGATGGCGGCGGGGTCCGGGAAACGCTCTTCCAGCTCACGGACGACATCGATAAAGCCTCGCCGCGCCTCGCCTGTCGTCTGGTCCGTAAAACCTTCCATGTATTCTGAGTAGCTCTTCTCCAGAACGACGTTCTTGGTATTGGCGTTGCCGAAGAGTGTGATCGCTTTAACGGTAGGCTCTTCCAGGTCGCGGAAGGTCACGATGTTGCCGAAGGACTTGGTCGCATCATAAATGCGATTGGTGCGAGAATAGGCTTGGATGAGACCATGAAAACGCAGGTTCTTGTCCACGAAAATTGTGTTGAGCGTAGGCGCGTCAAAGCCTGTCAGGAACATGCCCACCACGATAAGCAAATCGACTTCCTTGGACTTCACCCGTTTGGCCAGATCCCGGTAGTAGTTCTGAAAGCCGTTGCTATCGACGCTGAAATTTGTTCGGAAATAAGCGTTATAGTCAGCGATCGCGGCGTTCAAAAATTCTTTGGCGCTACTATTAAGCGCAGAGACCTCAAAGCTCTCGTCGGGGATATCGCCAATAGCATCCTGCTCTTCATTTGCCGCGAATGAAAAGATCGTCGCAATCTTGAGCGGTTTTTCACTGCTCGCCTGCAGCTTGTTCAGGCTTTCATAATAGAGCTTTGCAGCCTCAACGCTGCTGACGGCGAACAGAGCGTTGAATCCCTTATTGTCCCCATAAAGACGATGAGTCTTTCTGCGGAAGTTGTCCAGGATGTACTGAGAAATCTCAGCGATACGTTCAGGGTGCTGCAGGGCTTGCCTGTTCTCAGCGGCTGTGAGTTTTTTCTCGTCCAGTTCGGTCTCAATGGCCTTAAACTTTGGCCGGACGTCATTGTAATCGACTTTGAACTTGAGCACCTTTTCATCGCGGATGGCGTCAGTGATCACGTAGGAATGAAGTTCACCGCCGAACACGCTCGCCGTCGTTTCTGCCCCCGACGCATTTTCCGGAAAGATCGGCGTGCCGGTGAAGCCGAACTGGCAGAATTGTTTGAACTTCCGCTTGAGGTTCTTCTGCGCCTCACCAAACTGGCTGCGATGGCACTCGTCGAAAATGAACACGACGCGCTGGGTATAGACCGGCAGGTCGCCTTCGCTTTTCATCAGATTGTTGAGCTTCTGAATCGTCGTGACGATGATCTTGTTGTCGTCCTTGGACAGATTGCGCTTTAACCCGGCGGTGCTGTCTGATCCATTGACGCTATCGGGCGAGAAGCGCTGATACTCTTTCATCGTCTGGTAATCGAGGTCTTTGCGGTCCACCACGAAGAATACCTTGTCGATGAAATCAAGCTCGGTGGCGAGGCGGGCCGCCTTGAAGCTGGTCAGTGTCTTGCCTGAGCCCGTCGTGTGCCAGATGAAACCACCGCTTTCCGGCTTGCCAAGCGTCTTGGCCTCGAAGGAACTTTTGATCTTCCGCAGAATGCGTTCTGTTGCGGCGATCTGATATGGTCGCATCACAAGCAGCGTGTCGCTGACATCAAAGACGGAAAAATCGAGCAACACCTTCACGAGGGTGCGCTTCTCGAAGAAGGTCGCGGTGAAGTCCTTGAGGTCCCTGATCAGGCTGTTATCGGCCTGCGCCCAATTCATCGTGAAGTCGAAGCTGTGCTTGTCGCGCTTGGTCGTGTTGGCGAAGTAGCGCGTATCCGTGCCGTTCGAGATCACGAAGATCTGGAGGTACTTGAAGAGCGAGTTGTCCGAGTTGAAGCTCTCCTTGCTGTAACGGTGGATCTGGTTGAACGCTTCCCGAATGGCGATGCCTCGCTTCTTCAACTCTATCTGCACCAGCGGCAGACCGTTCACGAGTATCGTCACATCATAGCGGTTCGCGTGCGTTCCGGCCTGCTCGAACTGCTTGATGACCTGAACCTTGTTGCGGCAGACATTTGCCTTGTCGACGAGATAGATGTTCTGAATGCGCCCATTATCGAAGACGAAGTCAAAAATGTAGTCGTCATGGAGCTTGCGGGCTTTGTCCGTCGCGCTGTCGCTAGGGCGATCCAGATAGGTCTCAACGAACCGCGCCCACTCCTTCTCGGTAAACTGAACATCATTGAGCGCCTGCAGCTGCACACGCACATTGGCCAGCATGGCTTCGGTTGATTTCAGATCAGGCAGATACTCATAGCCCTGATTGCGCAGGTCCTGAACAAGCTCGCGCTCCAGGTCGGCCTCAGACTGATAGCTGTCAGCCGCCTCCCAGGCGCGCACATATTTATCGAGAACGATAAAGCGATTGGTCTCGGCGATCGGGGTCGTCTGCTCAGGCATTCGGGGCCTCGTCCTGCCAATAGCTGTAATTGTTGCGCAGATGATCCAGCAGGAGCTTTACCGTCTGCTTTTCCTGCGGCGAGGGCTCGGCGATGGCCTCACTGGAGAGCGTGCTATGACTCGTAAACTGAATGATTCGGTTCATATAAAGTTGCTGGTCGCCCGGCAGCAGCTCTGACCATCGCGGATAGCCCAGAAAATTCGATGTCTTTTCATAGAGATTTCGCAGCAGGGTGAAGTGATAGCGCTCGATCTTGTCTGCCGCGATTGCCTCCTCCAGCGTCTGCTTGAGGTAAAGGTGATAAGAAAAGCTCTGGTTAGAATCGCCGTTCTTCTCTGTCAGCTCAAACGTCCCATCCTCAAGCCGTTTCAGCATGTAGGAGGTCTTTTTTTTCAGCTCATTGAACAGCACGTTGAAGAAAAGTGGGCTGTGTGTCGTGATAATGAATTTCAGGCCATTCACGGTATCGCTTCTCTTGATCAGGTCCGCGACGTCGACGGCGAGCTGAATGAGGTAGTTCTCATCAAGCGAACTGACCGGGTCATCGATGAAGACATATTCGAGTTCATTAAACTGATCCGTCTCGCGCTCATCGATCTCGACCACGTTGCGGGTGCTGATGACTTGATCCAGCAGGCAGTAAAAGACACTCCAAATGAAGTTGCTTTCTTCGCCCTTGGAGATTTTCAGATTACCTGTGCTTTCATCCGTACCGCGCTCAAGCGAGAAGGTCACCTCTGAAAAATCGGGGCTGAAGCGCGGAGTCAGGTTTGGCTGGGTGTAACGCTGGAACGTCGTGGTGATCGCTCTATCAAGCCCTAATCGTTCCAGCGCCAGCTTAGTATAGTCATTTGGCTGGATGCAAAGCTTTCGCTCGGTATCACCGGTCAGATCATTATCCCAGTAGAAGAGGTCTTCGGTGAACGCATTGTAGTAAAGCACCTTCGTTCGATGATCATCGTCCCGCTCATCGGTTTTCGGATCAATCAGGTCTCTGAAGTCGCGAGACAGGCGGGTCTTGCCGGAGGCGTTGAACGCATAGATCAGATGCACTTTCTTGCCGGTGTCCCGCAGCGTTTCAGCGATTTCGGTCAGCGTCTGTCCCATTTACGCAGCCTCCGCGTCCGGCTTGGGAAAGCTCAGCAGCTGATCGCGGTAATAGGCATATTGCTTTTCGCGCAACTCTATTTCGCGCGGCAAACCTTCGGTGAGGGAGGTCGTCAGCGTGTCAAATTTGTCGAGAACGGCAACGATGCGGGCTTGTTCTTCAAGCGATTTTTCGGGATTGTCAGGGTGCGGCACCGCGATCAAAGTCTTCTTGATGTTTTCATTGTAAAGACGCTTGATCACACCACCATCTGAAACATGCCATTTCGCAATTTGGTAGAAATAAAACAGGTACTTGTTCAGAACCTTACTCTCATCATTTTCTAGCCAAACGATATTACTATCTTGAAAGTAAGCCTCTTCGCCATCGAATACCACAGCCCGGCCGATTGTGCCGCTTGCAGATATTAGGATGTCACCCACGTTAGGATAGCTATATTTTCTTCTGAATTTTTCGAAGAGTTCCCTGGAAATAAAGGCATTTGGTTTTCGACCAAACGTCCCGATTTTGAAGAAGGGAATATCCCCTGTTTCGGATGTTTGGTTCTTCATCACGCGCTTGCACATACGCACTTCGCCAACCCAGCCCAGAGGCTTCCATGCCATACTCCCCGAAGGATAGCTTAGGAGCTGATCGCGGTAGTAGTTGTATTGCTTTTCGCGCTGGGTAAGCTCGGCGGTAAGCTCGGCGGTAAGCTCGGCGGTAAGCTCGGCGAATGTGTCCAGGATCCGGACAATCTCCCCCTGTATTGCCAGCGACCTCTCCAAATCGTCGGGACAAGGTATGGGTATGAGAATTTTAGCTAGGTTGTCGGCGTTCACTCGTCTGACTTTTGTCCCCGTAATAAAGGGTGCTTTTTGCGCCTGGAACAGCTCGGTTTGAAAGAAGTATGACACGAATTTTGGGTTCAATTTATGTGAGTAGAAGCATGCATCGCTGCTAACTGCGATTTTTTCGTCACCCAACCAAGCTACTGCCTTGCAAAGGTCTTCATCGTTTTCGCTAGTGGTCGCAATGACTAAGTCACCCGGCGATGCCATGCGGGCTTTATTAGCAAATTCTTTCGAAACGAAGCTCTTCGTTGTGCGTGTGTACGTTCCGTAATGGGTATAGATTTGGCCATAGTGAATGCAGCCAACCCCGGACTCGACGAAGTCTTTTTTTTGAAGCCCGCCGCCGCGCGTGAATGTTCCCACGCGCTCATCGCCCATTGGAGTCCAAACCACCTCAGCCCCATCCAGCAGCTTCTCAAGATAACCCGACACCGCACTCACGCTTCGATCTCCGCAACGATTGCGTCGATGTCGGCGCGCAGCTGATTGATCCGATCTACCGTGCCGCTGATCTCTGCATTCAGTTCATTGATGTTCACAACCTCACGCATGTCGCGCGGCTCGACATAGGAACTGACAGAGAGGTTATAGCCCCGTTCCACGATCATCTCACAGGGTACCGAAGCCGCGACATGGTCGACGTCCTCCTTGCGATCAAACATCTCGATCACCCGCGCGATGTGATCGTCAGTCATCAGATTGGTGTTGGTGGCCTTCTTGAAAAACTCTTCGCCGCTGGCGTCGATGAATTGGATGGCGGTGTCGGTCTTGTTCTTGGCGAGCACTAGGATCGTCACCGCGATGGTCGTGCCGTAGAAGAGGTTGGAGGCGAGCGCGATCACCGTCTCGACATAGTTGTTATCGACCAGATATTGCCGGATCTTCTTTTCCGCCCCGTCGCGATAGAAAATGCCCGGAAAGCACACGATCGCCGCGCGGCCCTTGGCCGACAGATAGCTGAGCGCATGCAGCACAAAGGCGAAATCGGCCTTTGATTTGGGGGCCAGCACACCAGCAGGGGCAAAGCGGTCGTCATTGATCAGCGTCCGGTCATCCGAGCCGATCCACTTCACCGAATAGGGCGGGTTGGAGACGATGGCGTCGAATGGCTTGTCGTTCTGAAAGTGGGGCTGGGTGAGTGTATCCCCGCGCTGGATGTTGAACTTGTCGTAATTGATATTATGCAGGAACATGTTCATGCGGGCGAGGTTGTAGGTTGTGTGGTTGATCTCCTGCCCGAAGAAACCCTCTTCGATGATGTGCGCATCAAAATGCTTCTTGGCTTGCAGCAGCAGGGAGCCGGAGCCGCAGGCCGGGTCGTAAATCTTGTTGACCTTTTCCTGCCCGTGCATGGCAAGCTGCGCGATGAGCTTTGAAACGTGTTGCGGGGTGAAAAACTCCCCGCCGGACTTGCCCGCATTGGCGGCATAGTTCGAGATCAGGAACTCATAGGCATCGCCAAAAAGATCAATCTGGCTGTCATGGAAGCCCCCGAAATCCAGTTCAGCAACGCGCTTCAGCACTTTCGCGAGGCGGCTGTTCTTGTCCGCGACCGTATTGCCCAGGCGCGTGCTGGTCGTGTCGAAGTCGGCAAACAGGCCCTTGATGTCCAGCTCAGAGGGGTAGCCATTGGCGGAGGATTCGATCGCCGCAAAAACCTGAGCGAGATCGGTGTTGAGGCTGTCATTGGTGTTGGCGTTCTTCGCGACATTGGCGAACAGCTGGCTGGGATAGATAAAATAGCCCTTGGTCTTGATGGCGTCATCCTTGATGTCATCGGTGACGACGTCGTCCGCCAGTTCGGCATAATTGATGCTTTCATCGTCCGCCTCAATATAAGCGGCGAAATTCTCGCTGATAAAGCGATAGAAGAGGGTACCCAGGACATATTGCTTGAAGTCCCAGCCATCGACCGAGCCGCGCACATCGTTCGCGATGTCCCAGATTTTCCGTTGCAGCGCCGCGCGTTGTTCCTGGCCGGTCATTTATGCTTCCATTTTTGCTCTTGTTACTGCTCGGCAGTCTAGCGTTCGATTGTTGCATTGAGAAATGCAATTCGTTTTACGAATTGAAGCATGTGCCCGACCGCCCAAATCAGTCAATTCCCCTCAAATCATGGACTTGCAATGAATGGCTACGTTTTCCAACTCCTGTTTGCCCTCCTGAGCCACTTTCAGACTGGGCTCAACACTCGTTTGGGGATTTGGCTTGGACAGGCGGAGGTCAATGAAATGAAGTTTCAAAAGCCGCGTTGCCGCAGTATGTTCTCTAAATCTTGTGCGGTAAGCGGCTTGTTATTTTTATCGTCGATGGTAGATGCTGCCCGCACCAGTCGGCCCTGTTCCTCAAGCCCTATTTTGCCATAGCTCGTTAGCGTTGTCATCGCGCCTTCATGGCCTAAGTTTTGGCTCCAGGCCTTGCATTCTGCAACTGATAGCCCCCGCTGATACATCTCAGAGACGATCATTTTCCGGAAAAGGTGCGGCGTGAACTCCGGCAATCCAACGTGTCGGAAAGCGTCCTTGAAGATCTTGCGAACTGGGGTCGCATTGGCCCATTGCTCCCGGCTCAGACCGTCAGCCATGAAGCATTGATCCGCATCCTGGCCCATCGCCGTCTTGGGGAAAAGCGGGTCGTGGTCGCCGAACAGCTCTTCGTTTCGGAGGTATGAAACCCATTCGAAAAAGATGGCTTCGAAAGCGTCATGGAGGGGAAACAGGAAGGTATCGATCCGCTTGGAGAACTTGGTGTTAACTTCTCTCGGGTTCTGGAGAACGAGCCGTCGGGCTTCGTCGAAATGCTTCAGTTTGAGCGAGATCAGCGCGCCATCGCGAATGCCGGTGATAGCTGTAAACGCGAGCATTGCCCGGTCCCGCTTTTCGATGGCGGTTTCCGATGGCATTGCCGCAATTGCCTTTTCAACCATTTGCAGCGTTGGGAATGACTTCTCGGCAGGCGCGGTCGCAGCACGCGTATCCTTTTCCGAAAGACTGAGATAGTCGATGTCGGTCAATCGAACTGCTCGCTTGTAGCCAGGCTGCAGGGCAAGCCATCCGAAGAATCGCCTGAGATCATTGAGCGTCGAGTGAATGGTTGCCGCTGCCAGATCCGTTTTTGCCAGCGCATCCTTAAAGTAGACCGCCTGGCGCTGGTCGAAGCTTTTAAGGTCCTTCTGCGCAGTACAGGCCTCGAAGCGCGCAATTGACCTGCCGGTCTGCCGGATCGTTTGTTCCGACTTGCCGCCAGCATGGCGTAAATGATGAAAGTAAGCGCGTTTGATGCGTTCATTCTTCGAGTTTTTGGCTGTCATGTTTCTGTTCTCGCAAAAGGAAATTGTCTCGATTTGTGTTTGGCGGTGCTTGCCACCAACTTTCGGATCGAAACGACCAGGAATTTGCCATTCTCCTACCCCTCCCGAACGAGGCATGCCGAATGTGCGCTCCAAGGCTGGAAAGGCGTACCCAACTAGCTAAGCTATATTTCCCTTAGACGCTTGCTGATGGACCAACCTGGAGCGGAAGCGAAGGAAAAGCTGCGGCAGTCACTCAATAGCGTAGAAGCCGGACTCAAGCTGCGCCCGCTCGATGCCTATCTATGGACCCGGTATACGCATCTTAGCTACCTGCTAAACGGCTTTTCCCCTTACACATTGGCTGCGTTGGATCGATCCTTCCGATACGGCTCACAGGAGAAGCAGCTTTTTCAGTTTCGAATGGTTCTCTGTCTGACAGAATGGGAGAGGCTCCCGCCGGCGCTGAAAGAAGCGACCGTCAAGCAAATTGAGTTTGGCGCGTCGCACCCGACAATATGGGGTTACGTTCTTGCTGACCTGCCAGTCGAGGCAAGAACGGTATTATTGGGATTTTTGACCTCAACCAACGCCGATATTAAAAGAGCTTTGGGTATTGAACGCTCGGTACGTCGCGCAAGAGAGGCGAACTAGGTTCATCCACGCCGTGAGCTGTACGATTGTGCAACGGCAATGCCCAACAAAAACATGTAGGCCACAGCAACCGCTGGGATCTGCAGGCTGAAATCAACGATCGCGTGTAAGCCAACCAGGACGCTGGCAGAGAATCCCATAGCTGGAAAGTGCCTGTCGCGTGCTCTGCTAACCACGCCCTTCCAGCATTGCCATGCCAACAGACAGGCTGCCAAGGTCAGACAGAGTGTAGCTGGCAGGCCCAGCTCAAGCGCATTTTCCAGATAGGTGTTGTGTGCCTTTGTGACGAATTTGTCGCGTAGGACTTCAGTCTCTCGATATAGCGGGAAAATCTGCGCAAAACTTCCGAGGCCGGACCCAAGCAGCGCATGATCCTCCACAGCACTGGCCGTTTTCTCGTAGCCCTCGAAGCGAAGGTTGCTGCCGCCTTGTGAAAAACGCTCGCCAAGAAAGCCTCCACTGAAGCCAACAACCCCAACTCCAAGGATGAGGAACGCGACCATGCCCGTAACACGCGATGGCACCCCCATCTGCTTCCCGCGACTAAACTGCGAAAGCAACACGATAAATGCCGCCAGCGTGCTCAAAGCGCCTGCCCGGGACCCCGTCAACAACAATGCCGTGGCCGAAACGAAGAGCAGGACATAGGCAAACAAGCTCGACGAGAGCGTGTGAGACAGCGTGTCGTGCAAACGCTGCCAGGAAAAAAGTGGTACATCGCTCCGCCGCCGAGACCCGATTATGAGGGCCGTCGTGGCAATCAACCCAAGTCCCGCAAAAGTCGCGTAGGAATTGCGATTGGTAAATGTGCTGGTGACCGACCCTTTGCCCGTCCATTTGTCATAGAGCAGAATGGTGTCACCCAGCAGATACATCGCAACCAATCCGTAAAGAGCATACCCGGCTGCAATCACCACGAAGGCTCGCAGCGCTGTTTTTGCGGCCGTGCGGTCCCTGGCAAGTTGCAGCGAGAGCCAAAACACGCCGGCATACGCCATCCAACGCATCAGCCCGGTCACACTCTGGTCGGGATCAATTGTGATCCGCTCAGGGACATTGGATCCAAAGAAAATATTGACTTCCTGCCATGCAGGATGAGCGAGCCCAAGGGGTAGGTTTGGGATGAGCTGAACCAACACCCATACACAAGTCAGCGCAAACAACACTAGAGGGCCTTTGATGCGGTCAATATTCACCGGCAGTGCCTGACCTGTCCAAATATGATGAACAGACCAGCAGACCAGAAGGATGCCTACCTCCAGCGACAAGAGAGACCAGCCCAGTGGCCGATTACTTCCCAACGGGAGAGGGGCGATTGCCACAATCGCAATAAGTGCCCAAAGGAAAAATCGTGGCATTCACCCATTCCCAATCAGAATACAATGCCAAAGATCCGGACTTCTTGTCCTGAACCGAGCACGAAATGTCCTAAAGGGAGTTTCTGCTCCCCGTTCATTTCGCCATTCTACTTTGGCCCGAATAGTGGGCAAGTATTCATCCTCTTAATAATCAAACGTTTTTCTGTCGCATATCTGGTCTAAAGTGCAGCCTGCAAATGAAGAGGCAAACAGCTCCAACCGGTCACGTTCGGCCGTTCGGACCAAGAAAAGACGTTAAGGAAGCAACTGATGAAGATCGCCATGATTGGTACAGGCTATGTGGGGCTGGTTTCGGGCGCCTGTTTTGCTGACCTTGGACACAGTGTTGTCTGTATCGATAATGATGAAGACAAGCTGGAGCGCCTCCATCGGGGGGAAATCCCGATTTATGAGCCTGGTCTTGAAGAGCTCGTCAAAAAGAATGTCGATGCCGGGCGCCTCGGCTTCGCCTCATGGACGAATGACGACATCGGCAATCAAGACGCTATCTTCATTGCCGTGGGCACGCCGCCGAGTGAAACGGATGGCAGTGCAGACTTAAGTGCCGTCTATGCAGTCGCAGCAGAAATGGCGCCAAGGCTTGCGGGCTACACAATCGTGGTCAATAAATCGACCGTACCGGTTGGCACTGGTGACGAAGTTGAAGCGATCATTGGTAAGACCAATCCTGATGCAGACTTTGATGTCGCCTCGAACCCCGAATTTCTTCGAGAAGGCTCTGCGATTGATGACTTTATGAGACCTGATCGGGTGGTCGTCGGCACCGACTCTGAGCGAGCCCGCGAAGTGATGCGATCAATCTACCGCCCGCTCATTCTTAACGAGACGCCCTTTCTCATCACTGGGCGCACAACCGCTGAGATCATCAAATACGCCAACAATGCTTTCCTGGCTACCAAGGTAACTTTTATCAATGAGATTTCCGACATTTGCGAAGCGGTGGGTGCCGACGTGCAGGACGTGTCGAAAGGGATTGGTCTCGACACTCGTATTGGACAGAAGTTTTTGCAGGCAGGTGCCGGGTTTGGCGGATCCTGTTTTCCAAAAGATTCACTGGCTCTGACTGACACCGCCCGGAAGGTTGGACGACCAACGCAAATTGTTGAGTCAGTTATCGAGGCGAACAGCGAACGCAAGCGTCGGATGGCCGATAAGGTCATCGCTGCTTGCGGTGGCGATGTTCAAGGAAAAACACTTGCGGTCCTTGGGGTCACGTTCAAACCCAATACCGACGACATGCGTGACGCACCAAGCCTCGACATTATCCCCCTGCTGCAGGAAGCGGGCGCGAACATCCGAGCCTTTGACCCTGAAGGCATGCAACAAGCTGAGTCCATGCTTCCCGGTGTGACCTGGGGAACCGACAGCTACGAAGTCATGGACGGCGCTGCGGCACTACTCATCTTGACTGAGTGGAACGCGTTCCGGATGCTTGACATCGGCCGGGTCAAATCTCTACTCACCCAGCCTCTTATTGTCGATCTTCGCAATATCTATACATTGGCTGAGATGGAGCTTGCCGGCGTCACCTATCACTCCGTCGGCCGCCCTCCTGTTGGTGCCGACTAACTGATCAGTGCCCACCACCCAACATGCCAGTGCGGACTGAATAATCCACTGCGAGTGCATAGTCAGGATCATCATCAGAATCGACGATGAGCTGGCCTGCCCGCTGCAAAAGACGGTGGCAGTCATGGGACAAGTGCCGGAGCTGCAAAGTTTTGTTGCGCGCCTGATACTTCGCCGCCAGCGCCTCGATCGCCTGCAGCGCCGACTGATCGACCACACGACTATCAAGGAAGTCGACAATCACCACATCGGGATCCTCTTCCGGGTGGAAGAGCTCAAGGAAACCTTCGGTTGATCCGAAGAAAAGTGGTCCTTCGATCTGATAGACGCGCGCGCCGTCTTCATTCGTGTCAACGAAAGCTCGGATCCGCGAAGCATTGTTCCAGGCATAGGCCAAGGCGGATACGATCACGCCAACAATAACGGCGATAGCAAGATCGCTCATGACCGTCACGGCCGTCACAAGCACAATGACAATGGTATCGGTCATGGGTATACGGCGCAGGATTCGGAATGACTGCCAGGCAAATGTCCCGATCACCACCATGAACATGACACCCACGAGTGCCGCCAGGGGAATCTGTTCGATGAGGCTTGACGCCACCAGGATAAAGGCGAGTAAGAAAAGAGCAGCTGATGTGCCCGATAGTCTGGTCCGACCGCCCGATTTCACATTGATCATGGACTGGCCGATCATGGCGCACCCGCCCATGCCGCCAAAGAAGCCTGTCACCACATTCGCTGTACCCTGCGCAATGCACTCCTGCGAGGCCCCGCCGCGTTTTCCCGTCATCTCGCCCACTAAGTTCAACGTGAGAAGACTTTCAATCAGGCCGATAGCTGCCAGGATCAGCGCATAGGGGAAAATGATCTCAAACGTTTCCATAGTAAGTGGCGCTAATGGGATGTGGAACGCCGGCAAACCGCCTTGAATGGAGGCAAGATCGCCCACCCGCGGCACATCAATCCCCGTCGCGATCACAATCGCTGCCACGATGCCGATGCCCGCAAGTGGCGCTGGAATGGCTGTGGTGAGCTTCGGCATGGCCCAAATGATCACCATGGTTAGCGCCACGAGACCCAGCATCATCACCAGTGGCATGCCACTCATCCATGTCCTGACGCCATCGGCATCGGTCACCTGAAACTGAGTGAGCTGCGCCAGGAAGATGACAATCGCCAGACCGTTTACGAAGCCCAACATTACCGGATGAGGCACCAGGCGAATGAATTTGCCCAGTCGGAAAATGCCAGCGAGTATCTGCAAGATGCCCATGAGCACGACTGTGGCAAAAAGATATTCAACGCCGTGGGTGGCGACGAGAGACACCATGACCACTGCCAGCGCGCCGGTCGCGCCGGAAATCATGCCCGGCCGTCCGCCAATAAGCGCTGTGATGAGGCCGACAATAAAGGCTGCATAAAGCCCCACCAATGGATGGACGCCGGCCACAAAGGCAAAAGCGACAGCTTCGGGCACCAGCGCCAGCGCTACTGTTAATCCCGACAGGATCTCCGTTTTCAGAACAGACGGTGAAAGGACTGAGCGATCACGGCCCTTCCATTCGGCAATAGAAAGGCGGTCGGCGAACGCCGCGAAGGTAGACTTGATCACGATAAGGGAGGCCTTGGGCTCTGAAAAACGCTAGAGATGAGGGCACTTCATACGCGAATGCTTGCTGCACCGCAACAAACCCCGGAGTCGGAGTGGGGAATTAGGTTAAGCCCGGGATCACCCGTCGGAAAGTGAGGGAAATACGCCGTTTTCTACCGACCCGCCTCCCATCGATAACATCTGACTTTCGGGCTGGAATGGTGTGACGCCACTCGTATCGCGCAGAGCCCGTCAAAACCAGCAGACTGCGGGGCGGAAGCAATGTCTGCCTCTTTCCCCAGTAGCTGTGTTTTCAAACCGCATCTCCATATGACCGCTTAGCGGTATGGATGCGAGGGACGGACAATAACGGGACAGACAGTCGGTGTAAGGCCCCTGCAAGATGATCCTTTAATTGTTTCTGTTGCAGGATAAGAACTCATGACCCGGGAAGTTTCATAGACATTTATGTCTATCTTTTCCTACATCTACCCATCAGTATATGCCCAGTCAAACCACAGGAAACTCAGCCTATGACCTACCGGATGTCAGCTTTTCTAGCCGCCGCATACGCGCTCTTTGTCTGCGTACCTCACTCGGCATATGCAATCGAGCTCTACCAAGGCTCCTATGTCAGCGGTACGGAGAACTACGCCTACGGACATAATTCTATTCCATCTATCCCTGTTACGGGCGCCCCGAAAGACACTGACTGGAACCGGTGGGCCATGCTTCATGATGGCTCGACCTACCGGCTTTATGCGTTTCAATCAGGAAGTCGAACCACGTTTTATCAGTTTGGCTTCAACATCAGCTCGGGCACTTACGAATTTGGCTATCAATCTATCCCTGTGCTCACGCTGTCTGGTGTACCGGCTTCGGCAAGTACTCAGCAATTTGCGATGCTGCACGACGGCACGACTTACCGACTGTACCTACAAGACCAGAATGACAGGACTGTTTTGCATCAGTTCGGGTTCAACCCACGATCGGAAACCTACGAATATGGCAATAACTCCATCGCAACACTGCGTATAATTGGAATGCCAAGAGACACGGACTGGCGTCGGTGGGCACTTCTCCATGACGGCTCCGACTATCGGTTCTATGCATTCCAGCAGGGAAGCAACCGCAATTTCTATCAAGCCGCCTATGACAGTTCCAAGCAGAAGTACGTTTTTGGCTACCGTTCTATACCGCAACTAGCCCTTAACGGTTTCCCGAGCGGAATTGGCACTGAGAACTTCGCCATGCTGCATGACCGCGATGCCTATAGATTCTACTTCAATGATTAGGAATCTTCATAGCTGACCCTGCTCCCTTGTGACAGAATCGACGCACCTTTTCCATCTTGAAAGACACCGGGATGCTTAGATCCCCAAATCCACTTCCAGTTTTGAGATCGCATTCACAAAATTGTTTGGTGCCTGGGACCAGTTGCCGGTGAATTTGATGTTGGGGAAGCGCGACAAGATCTTCTCGTAGGCGACTTCCAATTGCATGTTGGCGACTCGTTGTCCAAGGCACACATGTGGTCCCGCGCCGAAGGAAAGGTGGTCACCTGAATTTTCCCGCTCAATATCAAACTGATCGGGATTTTCAAAAACCGATGAGTCTCGATTGGCGGATCCGTAATACATGATCACTTTTTCGCCTTCCGACATTTTCTGTCCCGCGATCTCAGTGTCTGCCATCAAGGTCCGACGCATGAAGATCACCGGTGAGACCATGCGGATGGCTTCGGGCACCATCTGTTTAATCTTTGACGGATCATCCAAAAGCTTCTGCTTTTGGTCCGGGAACTCCGTGAGAAGACGCATGGTCCCAGACAGGGAGTTTCGCGTCGTGTCATTGCCGGCAAAGATGATGAGCAGCCAGGCTCCATCCAGAAATTCCTGGGACAGCGGTTCGCCATCAATCTCAGCCTGCGCAATCGCCGTCAGCAAATCATTTCGGGGATTGGCCCGGCGGTCCTGCAGTACGCGCTCTCCATATCGGAACATCTGGCGGACGTTCCAAAGGAACTTCGCAAGAAAGACATAGCTGATCTTACGTCCCTGCGCCTGCTCGGTGATCATGTGGGAGGCGAGCTCAAGGTAATGCATCCAGCGCACAATCTTGGGCCGGTCCTTTTCGTCGACACCCAGCATCTCGCAGAGCGTAAATAGGGGTAGTTGTTCTGAGAAGTTTTTGACCATGTCCACAACAGGGCCTTTACGCTCCATATCGTCTAACAACTCGTCAACTTTGACTTCGACCTTTTTTCGCAGCTCGGCAATATAGTCAGGCGTGAAGAAAGCCCTGTGCTGCATCCGCAGCGGCACGTGATAGGGGCGATCCAGACTGATCAGTGTATTAAGTGCAGCGCCTGCGAGCCGCTCATGGCCGCTGCCTCTTTCAGCCGTTGCCATGTTGATGCCGCCACGTTGTGAGGAGAATGTCTCAGGATCAAGCTCAATCCGTTTCACATCCTCATAGCGGCTGATCGCCCAATATCCAGCCGCGAGAGGAACAGGTGTCCAGGCCGCCGGCGCTTCCTCCCTCAGTCTTTTGTAGTAGTCAAAAGGTTGGCCCGAGGTGAAGGCATTATTGTCGGCAAGGTCGAACCCATCCGGTGTCGAATAAATTGGCGCGTGGGATGGACCCGTTTCGGGAATGTCCACCTGGGCAGTTTCGCTTACCGGCTGAAGCATTTTTTCTCTCTCTGACAAGTTTATCTGAGAAGAAAAGTACATGTGCCACCGCAAGCGTCAACGGTCTTCGCATGAGCTCTTTATGACGCAGGGGTATGCTGAACCCTCCCCATAACAAAAAAGGGAGCGACGATGCGCTCCCTTAAAAAACTTGCTGCATTGGGGGTTAAAGAACCTTGAGGTCCACTGCAGAGCTTTTGCCATTCCGTCCGGTCTCAAGCTCGTAGGAAACCTTTTGGTTTTCATCAAGCCCAGCGAGTCCAGCACGCTCAACCGCAGAAATGTGTACGAATACATCCTGGCCGCCGTCTTCCGGCTGGATGAAACCATACCCTTTAGTTGGGTTGAACCATTTGACTGTACCAGTCGCCATCTCATTCTCCTGTGTGGCGCCGTCGCGCCGATCTTCAATCTCACACGAGCCCCGTGTGTAGGGTATCAAATCGTAATTGGAAACGCCGCATAGCCCGTATCAAGGCAAGGCCGGGAGCCGTCACAATGCTCCAACAAAATTCGATAGGAATAAAATGGGGGCTCTGACCACTGTTGGCAAGAAAAAGAGTCTGGATCACGCGGAATTTCAACGCCTTTGGTATGCCCTCTTCGCAGATGCGAAGTCTCTTTATCGGCTTGCTCTTTTCTGCGCATCCGCTTTTTGGTCTTCATACAGGGTCGATATGACGTCCATAAAAACACCACGGCCTGCTGCAAAATAAGGCGCTACATGGCTGAGCACGTGGTAGACGCCACCATGAATAATGTCTGGTCCCGAAGCGTTGGGATGCCGGACCGCCTCGAAGTTCAACCAATAAGTGAGCAACATGGTGAGGCGTGTGCTGACCTGTTCTGTCTCATCTTCGCGGATGTCCAACACGTTTCGCTCGGCAAGGCTCGTCAGCAATGCCTCGCATGTTGCCTGCTTGCGTTCCAACAAGTCATCAAAACGCGCGTTGAGTTGAGGGTACCGGTTTAGAAGATCGGTCAGGTTTCGGTAAAAAAACCGAAAGTCGAAAATCTCTTCAAAAACAATATAGAAATAGAGCCAATTGTCTTCTGCTCTCAAGGGGCTTTCTACTGGAGCCGTGAGGACAATCCGCATCTCTTCTTCAAAAGCGTCGTATAGAGCTGTTATCAGCGCGTCCTTGCCCTTGAAATGGTAGTAGAGATTGCCTGGTGAAATATCGACCTGATTGGCGATATCGACGGTTGACACATTTGTCTCTCCCTCTTCGTTGAAGAGTTCAAGGCTGGCTTTGAGGATGCGTTCCCGAGTTTTCATCGCGGGGTCCGCCCGTCAGTTCCGCGATGCCGGTTTCTTTTTCGCGGGCGTCTTTTTCCGCACCGTCTTTTTCTTCGCTGCAGGTTTTTTCCTGGTTGTCGTTTTCTTTTTTGCCGCTGCCTTCTTCGCAGCCGGTTTAGAGACTGGGTTGTTCATCTGATCCAGCACCAGATCAAGTTTGGCGTTAAGAGCCGCGACATCTGCTGCGAGCTTATCGACCTTCTCTTCAAAAGCCGTCCCTGATGGCGCCAGTCCCAACATGTCCCGCATCCGTGACAATCTATCTTCCAATGAAAGGGACATATCCGCGCCGCGCCGAAGGCCTTCTGCACGCACGTCCGCACTCATCTTGCCAAGTGCACCCAGGTTCTTTTCCAGATCGCTGCCGCGAGACACCAATTCTTCAAAGAACTTAGACGTATCCTGGCTTACCTGCGCAACGCGCCGGGTTACTTCCTGCTGGGTGTCATCGACGGCCTGACCATATGCCCCCACACCCGCGAGCCAGATCTGGCGCGCGAGATCGCTCGCTTTATCGACTGGTGATTTTGCTTTTGCCGGTTTTCGGCTGCTGGAAGATTTGTCTGGCATCGGTTCCCCCAATTCCGCCTCTCGAAAGAGGCCTTCATTTTGTCTAGCACTGATTAGACTGTGCTTGGAGGTTTGCCGCCAGCAGAAACTCGCCTTATGGGCCAATTCCTTGGCATTAAATGCACGAACGGCGCCGTGGAGAACCACGACGCCGCTCGGCTACGCTCGTAAAGCTTGTTACGCAGCTTTACGGGCCGGGGTCTTGCGTGCTTTCGGCTTAGCAGCGGCTTTGCGGCTAAGAGCGTTCACTTTTTTCGTCAGTGCTTCGACTTCGGTTTCCAGCTCGCGAACCCGGGTCGACTTGAACTGTGGGAACTGGAGAAGCTCAGGCATCTCTGGCAGTTCTGGCATTTCAGGGAGCTTTGGCAGCTCAGGCAGAGCTTCGCGGAGCTTCTGGATGCGCTCTTCAACTGTGCCGCTTGTGTCGATGCGCACGTCCTTCAAAGCTTTGCGTGTTTCGGTCTCAACCACGGTGCCGCGATCAACGAGTTCATCAAAGAACTTGTTGGCTTCTGTACGAGCAGATTCTGCACGTTCCATTGTTTCATCATAGATGCGGCCGTAGAAGCCAAGGCCAGCAAGCCAGATGTCACGAGCAAGCGGGAGCTTTGCTTCAGGTGCTGCTTTTTTTGTCGTCTTACGTGTCTTCGTCGCCATGATCTTTCTCCTAAATATCCGGTCTAATTGATCTCGTGCTGCGGGCCCGGCTTGGTTGGGGAAACTGACTGGCTGGGTCCCTCGTTGGATGTGTGTTTAGGACCAGATGTCTAGAAAGCGCATACTAATCCCCGCTCGACCAAATTTTTCGTTGATTTTCAATCACTTAAAGCCCATACTGATATGAAGGCCATGGGAGTTGGCTGCATAGATTGGCCGTCTTTAGGATCGGTCAAACCTGATTTGTCGAGGAGGGGCGCTCGCGTGACCAGTGCATATGAAGAACAGATCACCCATGAACAACCTGGCGGCCACCTGACCGTCACAGGCGAAAAGCCCACTGGAAAGGGGGGCATGTTCGGATGGTTTATCTATGACTGGGCGCTGAACCCCTATTTCATTCTCATCAATATCTTTGTTTTCGCGCCCTATTTCTCCAGCGAGGTCGTGGGCGACGATGTTCGTGGTCAGGCCATTTGGGGCTATGTACAAGCGACTGCCGGTATCTCCATTGCTCTGCTGAGCCCATTCTTCGGCTCGCTTGCCGATGCGGCAGGCCCCCGCAAGCCCGGCATCTTCATCTTCACTCTCCTAGCCTTTCTCGGCATGTCGGTGCTTTGGTTTGCGGCACCCGGTGACCCCAACTCAATTCTGCTGGTTGTTATTGGTGTCGTCATCGCTGCGACCAGCCTTGAGTTTGCCATCGTCTATCACAATGCCATGTTGCCGGCGCTCGTCTCCAAAAAGCGGATAGGTGCGCTCTCTGCGGTTGGCTATGCCGTCGGGTCGCTCGGGGCCATTCTGTCTTTTGCCGTCTGGCTGCTGATGTTCGGCCTGCCAGAGGTACCCTGGTTTGGGATCGATAAGGCGGTGAGCGAACACAATCGGGTCGTAGGGCCCCTGTCCGCGATCTGGCTGCTTCTCTTTTCCCTGCCGTTTTTCTTTATGACGCCTGACCAGCCTCGTACTGGCCTCAACCGCAGGGAGGCGGCAAAGAAGGGCGTCGCCATGGTGATCGGCACCATCAAAAAGTTGCCGCACTACAAGAACATCGCCATCTTCCTGCTTGCCCGCATGATCTACTATGATGGCCAAGCTGCGGTCTTCATCTTTACCGGTGTTTACGCAAAAGGCGTTTTTGACTGGCCGACCACCCAGATCGGCTTTTACGGCCTCATCATTATTGTCATGCAGGTGCCCTTTACGCTGCTTGGCGGCCTGGTCGATGACTATATCGGGTCGAAACGCACGATCATCGGCGCTGTTTCCCTGTTCGCGGTTGGCCTGATGCTGCTTGTCGGCACCAACACGGACACGGCTGCATTTATGTTCGCTGTCAGCATGGAGCCGATCGCAGCCACCAATGTCTTTGGCGAAGCACTGAACGGGATGGGGTTTGATACCAGTGCGGAACGCTGGTTCCTGTTCCTTGCAACTGCGACCGGTGTCTTTGCTGGGCCGTCTTTGTCTTCCAGCCGCACGATGCTTGCCCGCATAGCGCCGCCCGCCATGATGGCTGAGTTCTACGGCCTCTATGCGCTTTGTGGGAAAGCCACCAGCTTTCTGGCACCCCTGACGGTCGCCATCGTCACCCAAGTCACTGCCAGTCAGCGGGTTGGCCTGGGAAGTGTGATCATCTTCCTCATTGTCGGGCTGGCGCTCATGGCCTTTGTGAAGGAAGAGCAATCAACCGCGCATGAGCACTAGCCTCTGTCCATCGCGTTTTCGGACGGAAAACCGCTCACACGTTCGGGCTCGCCTTGAACCGGTGGCGGCTTCAGCCTCACCCTGAAAACGCGCCCCACCATCAAACTGGAAGGGTTTTGGCCCTTTCCAGCCCGTCGCCGAGTGTCTTTGCTGCGAGGAAGAAGTGCAACGATCCCCAGAGGCCAAGCGGCGTCATCGCGAGCAGGGCATATCTGAGTGACTCTGCGCCATAGGTGGGTTCCAGAAGATCACTGACGATGCCCACAGCCTGCGGCCCAAGTCCCAGGCCGATAATGTTCAGGATGAACAGAAGGAGCGCTGACGCGGCTGCGCGCATTTTGAGGCGCGCCAGACCTTGGGTCATGGCAAGGCTTGGCCCGAGGTAGAGCGACCCAGCCGCCGCGGGAACAATGAACAGGCCTAGCGTCCAGCTCAGGTCCTCGGAAAGATACACACTGAACCCAAACGGGAAGGCAACCACGCCAGCAATTGAGACAACCCACATGTACCAGCGAATATCTTTCTGACCGAGCTTGTCTGCCAGAAAACCTGCACCATAGGTTCCAAGGCCGCCGGCGATGCCAATGATGAGCGATAGGGCGAGACCAATGTCACCCACTTCCATGCCATGAGAGCGCACAAGGAAAGGCGGAAGCCAAGCAACCGCGCCGTAGCCAACAAACGACACAAGGGTCGCACCTGCCGCGATATGACGGAAGGCAGGCTGGGTCAACAGGAACCGCAAGACTTCCATGATGCCAGGCGCTTCTTCTTTGTCTTGATGATCTGTCCGCCCTTCAGAGTGGCCTCGTGGTGGCTCTTTGAGCGTGAAGTGAACCAGTATCGCCAGCGCCAATCCAGGCAGTCCCACAACAAGGAAGGCCATGCGCCAGCCATACCATTGCGCCACAAATCCCCCAACCAGGAACCCGATGAAGATGCCGATGTTTACGCCAAGCGAGAAGACGGCAAGCGCGGTGGCCCGCGTTTTAGGTTCGTAGAGGTCCGCGATCATGGAGTGCGACGGCGGACTGGAGCCTGCCTCGCCCACACCAACCAATATCCGCGCAATCATTAACTGCCAGAAGCTCGTCACGGCACCGCAGGCGGCCGTCATGCCAGAGAAGATGGTCATCGAGGCGGTAATGACGTTCCGACGGTTGGTTCGGTCTGCCAACATGGCGATGGGCAGCCCCAGGGTCGCGTAGAAAATGCCGAAAGTGGTGAAGAGGAGCCCGAGCTGCGTATCGCTCAAGGAGAGATCAATTTTGATCGGTTCCAGCAGGATCGACAGGATCTGGCGGTCCACATAGTTGACCGAATAGACCACTGTCAAAATGCCAAGCGCATAACGCCGATAGGCTGGCGTTATAAAGTTGCCTGCTGACGCTTCAGCATTTGTCGACTCTGCCATGGTTCCCCCCACAAAATGAAGGGATTAATCCCTTCTGTCAGTGTGAACCTAACAGGGCTTTCCACAATCGGGAAGCGGCCAAAGAAAAAGGCCGCTTGGGAGAAGCAGCCTTTTCAGGGTCCAAAGATGACGCTCCATCACCATTCGATGCGCTCAATATTGTCGAAGGAGATTTCGGATCCATCGGCAAAGGTGATGGTACCAGACGCATCTTCCGACAGATCGTAGGAGCCCATATCGCTGCCTTCAATTGATCCGCCATCCAGCTCAAGCGTCCAATCCATGTTCACGGCACCGCCACCATTGCCTTGCAGCTGAATGGTATCGGTCCAACTAGAACCACTGCCGCCATCGATCGTGTCGGTATCGCCATTGCCAGATTCGAAGATGAAGAGGTCAGACCCGTCTTCGCCTTTCAGTTCATCATCGCCCGCGCCACCGAAGAGCACATCTTCGCCCTTGCCGCCTTTGAGCTCATCATCGCCAGTGCCGCCGACCAGGATGTCGTCGCCGTCGCCACCTTCGAGCTTATCATCGCCGGAGCCGCCATAGAGCGTGTCGTCGCCGTCTTCGCCTTTCAGCTTGTCGTCACCGCCGCGTCCATAGAGCGTGTCATTTCCGTCATCGCCCTTAAGTTCACCTTTGGTGTTGTCGTCGACAAGAATGTCATCACCTTCTTCGCCATCCAGCTTATTGTCGCTGTCCGACCCGTTATAGACAATTGTGTCAGCGCCCGATGACCCATCATAGTCGTCGTCTGTTGTATAAGTGGCACCCGACAGAGATGGCATCGCATCGCCGGGGTCTGTGATCTCATAGAGTGGTGTCTGAGACCCGTTGGCGACCACGCTGATGTCATCGACCGAGAAGGTTTCTGAGCCGGCCGTTGTCTTGGCTTCGAACTCGATGACAAGGTTCGAACCGGTTCCAATGTCCTGGAAATTGTAGGCGTCCTGTATCGCAGAGTCGCCATCCTGTGACATGATCTCCGTCCGCACGCCATCAATCACTGCGAACGCCTTAAACGTATCCTGCCAGCTTCCGCTTTCCTCCAGGTCGCCGCTTTCCGATAAGCGGAAGCTGAGGTCGATTTCTGACTGACCAGAGATATCAATCGTTTCACTGCTCCAAACGACCTTCGACGTATTGTCGTTTGATTCATCTGTCACGCGTCCAAACTCGTAGGCACCGCTTTCGACGCCATGATTTCCGGTGATGTCTGAACCAGCGTCGGTGGCACTCCAGGCTGAAGAGCCAGAGTCAGAAGTGGCACCGTCGGACAGGCCTGAGAAGTCTTCGCTCCAAAGCTCCACGGGCGCATCAGCGATGTCTCCAACATTGATGTTGAAGGTCTCGGAATAGGAAGCACCCGCCGCATCCGTCGTGGTAACCTCAACGGCCACAGAAGATTCTGTCTCATAATCGAGAGACACACCGTCTTTTAGTTTCAGCTGGCCTCCAACGACTTCGAACCGCGCGTCATCAACCGCGTAGGTGTGGCTATCGCCTACATCTGCATCCGTCGTGGTCACATCGCCGATGACGGCCCCTGCGGCATTTTCATCAACTGTAGTATTAGAAAGGGAGATGTCTGACGGCCCATCATTGACGCTGTCGACATTGACCTCAATCTGGACAGTGTCTGACGCGGTTGATCCGTTTGAGCCTTCCGTCGCCGTGGCCGTTACAGACAGATTGAAGGTGCCGTTGTAGTTCGTGGCCGGCGTGATTTCCAAGGCTGACATATCCCAACCAGAGACATCAACACTTGTCGTACCACCACTTGCTGTGAAGGTGTTTGAACCATCGGTCAGTGTCGCACCATCTGGGATGTTACCAACGGTCAGCGACAAAGCTTCTGAGCCATCTGTATCGTTCAGGCCCGCAGAAATATCAGGCAGGCCGATGGTCCCATCTTCCGTGCCGGACACAACCGAGCCATCGGTGGTTTCCGTCAGCTTGATGTTGTCGAGGCGCATACCACGACCATAATCTTCATCCGCCCCAGCTTCACGGAACTGCAGCTTCGACGGATCACCATCACCGGTCATCGTGTATTCGAAGCTCTGCCAGACATTGTCGCTGTTGGAGGAGCCATCAAGTGAGATTGTGTCGACCACGGCTCCATCCCACAAGACTTCGATGGTGTTCACCGATGCGTCATATCCAGGGCGCGGCGATAGATCAAAAGTCAGCGTGTATGTCGCCCCATCAACAGTGTCGACAGTCTGGTGAATGTCTGTTGCATCATCATAATTGTCGATGGCGTCATCATTCAGTTCAACATACTTGTCACCGTCTGACGCTGAGTGCGTGTCTTCAGTTTCACTCCACACTTCGATCGCATCGCTATCAGTGCTCCAACCATCAGCCGTGGTTACAAAGTCAGCCGGGCCAGTCTCAAAGCTTGAGTCAATGATTGTCGTGGTCGTGGGTGCCAGAGAAATTGATGGTGTATCCGCTACCGCCGAAATATCCAAAGTGGCTGTTGCAGTATCACTAGCTTCTCCATCTGTCACCATGAAGGAGAAAGGAACATTGTCAGCGCTTACGTCGGCCGCTGGGGAGAAAGTCCAGGTTCCATCTCCATTGTCAGCCAATGAGCCATATTGAGCATCAACTGAAAGAGAGCTAACGCTCATTGCATCGCCATCATCCACGTCTGAACTGTTAGCCAGAAGTTGCGCGCTGGTAATGACGACTGATGTGTCTTCACTGGTAGCGCCAAGATCGACCCCACCGGCACTTGGACCCTCATTCACATCGCCAACAGCAATGGTGAAGGTCTCGGAATAGGTCGCACCGGACGCGTCTGTCGTGGTGACTTCAACAGCGATAGAGGACTCAGACTCATGATCCAGGCTCACGCCGTCTTTGAGCTTGAGCTCCCCGCCGACCACTTCAAAGCGGGCATCATCGACCGCATAGGTGTGGCTGTCGCCTGCGTCTACGTCAGTTGTTGAGAGCGTACCCACCACAGCGCCCGCGGCATTCTCGTCAACGCTGGCGTTGGATAGCGCAATGTCGCTTGGACCCTCATTCACATCGCCGACAGCAATGGTAAAGGTCTCAGAGTAAGTTGCACCGGACGCATCGGTCGTGGTCACTTCCACAGCCACCGAGGACTCAGCCTCGTGATCCAGGCTCACGCCGTCTTTGAGCTTGAGCTCGCCGCCCACAACCTCGAACCGTGCATCGTCCACTGCATAAGAGTGGCTGTCGCCCGCGTCCACATCTGTTGTCGACAGGGTTCCGACCACAGCGCCGACAGCGTTCTCGTCAACGCTTGCATTAGAAAGCTCAATATCACTTGGACCCTCATTCACATCGCCCACAGCGATAGTGAAGGTCTCAGAGTAAGTTGCACCTGACGCATCGGTCGTCGTGACTTCAACAGCGACAGAGGACTCAGCCTCATGATCGAGAGAGACACCGTCTTTGAGCTTCAGCTCGCCACCCACAACCTCGAACCGTGCATCGTCCACGGCATAAGAGTGGCTGTCGCCTGCATCCACATCTGTTGTCGACAGGGTTCCGACCACAGCGCCGGCCGCGTTCTCATCCACAGACGCATTGCTCAGGGCAATATCGCTCGGACCCTCATTTACATCGCCCACAGCGATAGTGAAGGTCTCAGAATAAGTCGCACCGGAGGCGTCTGTCGTGGTCACTTCAACAACAACTGAAGACTCAGCCTCATGATCCAGGCTCACGCCGTCTTTGAGCTTGAGCTCGCCGCCCACAACCTCGAACCGTGCATCGTCCACGGCGTATGTGTGAGAATCGCCAGCGTCCACATCTGTCGTCGAGAGCGTACCCACCACAGCACCAGCCGCATTCTCATCCACAGACGCATTGCTCAGGGCAATATCGCTTGGACCTTCGTTCACATCGCCAACAGCAATGGTGAACGTCTCAGAATAGGCCGCACCGGAAGCGTCTGTCGTCGTGACTTCAACGGCCACAGAGCTTTCCGCTTCATGATCCAGGCTCACGCCATCCTTGAGCTTCAGCTCGCCACCGACCACTTCAACGCGGGGGTTCCCACCCCGGCACCGGCAGCGTTCTCGTCAACGCTGGCGTTGGATAGCGCAATATCACTTGGACCCTCATTTACATCGCCAACAGCAATGGTGAAGGTCTCGGAATAGGTCGCACCGGAGGCGTCTGTCGTGGTGACTTCCACAGCAACTGAAGACTCAGCCTCATGATCCAGGCTCACGCCGTCCTTGAGCTTCAGCTCGCCGCCCACAACCTCGAACCGTGCATCGTCCACGGCATAAGTGTGGCTGTCGCCAGCGTCTACGTCAGTAGTGCTGAGGGTTCCGACCACAGCGCCTGCGGCGTTCTCGTCAACGCTTGCATTAGAAAGCGCAATATCACTTGGACCCTCATTCACATCGCCGACAGCAATGGTAAAGGTCTCGGAGTATGTGGCGCCAGAGGCGTCGGTCGTCGTGACTTCCACGGCCACAGAGCTTTCCGCTTCATGATCCAGGCTCACACCGTCCTTGAGCTTGAGCTCGCCACCGACCACTTCAAAGCGGGCATCGTCCACGGCATAAGAGTGGCTGTCGCCTGCGTCTACATCTGTCGTCGAGAGCGTACCGACCACAGCGCCTGCGGCGTTCTCATCTACAGACGCATTGCTCAGGGAGATGTCTGATGGGCCTTCGTTTACATCGCCCACAGCGATGGTGAAGGTCTCGGAATAGGTGGCACCGGAAGCGTCTGTCGTCGTGACTTCCACGGCCACAGAGCTTTCCGCTTCATGATCCAGGCTCACACCGTCCTTGAGCTTGAGCTCGCCACCGACCACTTCAAAGCGTGCATCATCGACCGCATAGGTGTGGCTGTCGCCTGCGTCGACATCTGTCGTTGACAGCGTACCCACCACAGCGCCCGCGGCGTTCTCGTCAACGCTTGCATTAGAAAGCGCAATGTCGCTTGGACCTTCGTTCACATCGCCGACAGCAATGGTGAAGGTCTCTGAGTAGGTCGCGCCAGAGGCGTCTGTCGTGGTCACTTCCACGGCCACCAGCCTTTCCGCCCCATGATCGAGAGAGACACCACCTTTGAGCTTGAGCTCCCCACCGACCCCTTCAAACGGGCCTTACTCCACCT
>JAAWWE010000053.1 GCA_021404525.1 Rhodobiaceae bacterium | reverse complement strand
GTTTTCCCCTGTAACCGCCTCCGCCTATCCAGCCGCCGCATCAGCAAGCGGGTCTCGGGGCTCACCAAAACCCAGTCGCCGACGGCAAAATCCGTCGTAAGCGACTGCGCGGAAAGCTCCAGCCGCACCGGGCCGCGTTCGGAGATTGCTGTGACCCGATCCCGGTGAACAGTCGCAATACGCATGGGGGCAAGCTCTGCCTCGCCATCCTCTACCTGCTCGGAAAAGAACGTATACCAGCCGAGCGCGGCCAATGAAATTGAGGGCTGATCTGATGAAATGCTCACATCCGCATGAATGGCGGCGGAATGGCGTTGTTGCAAGCATATCCTTCGGTTAAGCGCAGATATGACACTGCGAAACATCCGGTCGAACGCAGCTGTCGGCCAGCACAGGCAACCGTTCAGATGGTTGCCTTTGGCGCGGCGTTGGACAAGGGGGCACGATCGACGCAAAGGGGGTTTGCGCCATGATGATCTACGGCTGGCAGCTTGTCGCAACCCGTCAAAGGCCCGGAAAGCTTTGTGGGGGGGAGGGCTTGGTGTTTTTTTTCGGGAGCCGAACCATTGGGCGAGGCGGAATTAGGGGCGCTTATCGTAGAGTTCGGGGATCGGCTCGTGGATCGCAAATCGAATGATTACCGCGCGCTTAGTGATTGGTTGAAGAATTCAGAGGCCGAGGCGCAGATCGCAGCGCAGCCCAAGGTCATGGCGCGCCCGGTAATTCAGGACGGGGACACGTTTTACTTGGGTTGGGACGAGACCGTTCAGAACGCGGTGCTTGAAGGCCGCTGATTTCTCAACCTGAGCTACGAAAGCGACTGACCAGACCGAGGCGCCACGCTGAACTGAAGCCCGTTCGTGCCTAGCATCGGGTCAAGACCGATTGACTGGCACCCAGGCCAAGAGGGGTCAGCGGAACGCTCTGACTATCAAATGTCGCCGACCACCGCGCAGAGATGATAGCCGCTCGCGCATGTCACCTTGGCAAATGAAATCCAACCCCTTTTGCCCTGCGCACCGCTTACCTCGCCAATAGCGGGGCGATTTGACCTGCAAAAAGCGCCGAACCTTTCCTGCCTCTTAAACACCTATGACGCTGCCGCCGAACCAGCGGGTACAGCGACGGCGGGCGAGTCGAGTGAGGACAATAGAGAACCAGGAAAGCGACCA
>JAAWWE010000024.1 GCA_021404525.1 Rhodobiaceae bacterium | reverse complement strand
CTTTTTTTGTTTCCTTCTCTTCTTTCAGACCCAGCCACCCGTGATACTCACCCGTTGCTGTTTGTTTGTCTGCTTCACGGCGTATTCGGCAATGCCGGGAAATTTTCCCGATCACATCAACTTCAACGTTCTTGGGGTCGTTTGCGGGAGAGGGCGAAATCCTACGCTAAGGCTTTGGCCAACGATATTCTCCGGTAAGATTGATGTGTTCCCAGGGGATAGGAGAAGTCGCTTGATATCTAGTATGACGTCTGTCGCACCTGCTTGATCGCGGCCGCGATAGCTAGATCGCGTTGCTCCTCTTCTCCATCCGCGTTCCAAGCTGCGGAAAGGCACCCATAAGCGTACGCCTGGTCGAGCAGGCGACGCGGATCGACGTCCAGCGCACGAGAGAATGCGTCCGCCATCTGTGCAATGCGTCTAGGATCGAGACAAAGGTCGTCTCTGTCAGCCGGATCGTAGAACATATTGGCGGCGCCAAAGCCCACTTCACCGACCAGACCGACGGGATCTATCACCAGCCAGCCGCGACTGGAGAACATGATGTTTTCATGATGCAGATCGCCATGTAGCCCACGCAGTTCCGAGGCATTGCTCATCATTTGATCGGCTATAATCGCCGCGTGGACGTAGTCAGTTTGACAACCTGCGTTTTGATCATCGCGCGCCCGCTGAAACAAAGCTGCAAAGCGATCCCGGATCGGGAGAAGGGCAGAAGGCAGGGGTTCCTCAGATGCGGCATACAGCTTCGCCATTAGTTCCGCTGCAATTTCGGTCGCCTGGTAGTCGCCGTGCTCGGCAACGATGTGAGAGAGCATTCGCTCCCCGGCATATTCGAGCAACATCAGATTGTTCTCACGACCGAGCAACCGGACTGCTCCCCTCCCATTGCGCCATACCAGATAGTCGGCCCCGCGCAGTTCATCAGCAATGTCTTCTATAGGTTTCAATCCCTTGACGATTGCAGGAGTCCCGTCTGGCAATGAAACTTTCCAAACGAGGCTGGAAAAGGTGTCCGCAATGAGAACAGGTTGCGAAACGTGCCAATGAGCAGGAAAAACAGGCGGCATGAACATCAACCCCAAGTCAGAGGGTCCAATCGCAGATAGAAGGCAAGGCGTTCGCGGTCGGGGGCTTCGATCCCCAATACATTGAATAGGACAGCGAAGGCGCGCTCTGCTTCATCTGGCGCTGCCCAGTTCTCTTCGGCGTTAGCAATCATGAGTGCCAAATCGGCATAGCGATCTGCTGTTCCGAGCCGCCCAAGGTCGATCAGACCCGTGCATTGAAGAGTTTTAGGGTCCACCATGAAGTTCGGCATGCAGGGATCACCATGGCAAACAACCATATCGGTGCGCTCTTGGTCGAGCCGCACCGGTAGCTCTCGTTCGACACGAGCCAAAAGATCGAGCTGCGGCGTACTCTTGTCCTCGTCCGGTAAGAAGTCGGGATTGACGGCATTGCGGGACACCACATCAACGGCGCGTCCGAACATTCGCGACAGCCTGCGCTCAAACGGACATTGATCAACCGATAGGCTGTGAACAGCGCCAAGTTGCTGCCCCATTGACGGCCACGCTTTGAGCAAATCCGCTCCAGACAGATCAGCCGCCGGTACTCCCGGAATTGCCGTTATCACCAAGCATGCACCCTCCTGTTCCTCCTGCCAGTTGATCACCTCGGGGCAAGCCACACCTCGACCTTTGAGCCAAATGAGGCGGTCACGCTCTCCAGCGAGCTCACCGCGGCGGGAAGCAGGTGCGATTTTCGCGAAGGCATGCCCGTCACCACGTCGAAAAACAAAATCACCAGATTCTCCGCCTCTGACAGGCAACCAGTCAGAATGCGATTCACCAAAAAAAATATTAGTTCGATTCAATGGAGGTTCCTTCAGTTTTCTGATGAAGCGCGGAGGTGGCTCAACCTGCGAAAAGAAACGAGTTGCTACGTAAGTCCGAGAACATGCTTTCCATGGTCTCTGAGCTCGCCTTTGGGACCGACATATCGGTAGAGAGTGACGCGCTCGATGCCGAGTTCCTTGCAGAGATCGGAAACTGAAGTATCGCGCTGGGCCATGGCGGCTTGCGCGAGACGCACCTGAGCTTTGGTGAGCGCGAATTTTCGTCCGCCCTTGCGACCGCGCGCTCTCGCGGAGGCGAGACCCGCCATGGTGCGCTCTCGGATCAGATCCCGCTCGAACTCGGCCAAGGTGGCGAAGATTCCGAACACCATGCGACCGGACGCAGTCGTGGTGTCGATCTGAGCGCCCTTTCCAGTCAGAACCCGCAGGCCGATCTTGCGGTCTGACAGCTCCTTCACCGTGTTGACCAGATGGGCAAGCGATCGTCCGAGGCGATCGAGCTTCCAGACCACCAGCACATCGCCGTCACGCAATGACTTGAGGCAGGCAGTCAAGCCAGGGCGATCATCACGACCGCCGGAAGCAAGATCATCATAGATATTGTCCCGTTCGACACCTGCGGCGCGCAAGGCGTCGTGCTGCAGGTCGAGAGACTGCGAGCCATCGGCTTTGGAGACGCGGGCATATCCGATCAGCATGTATCACAAACGTTGGTTTGAGGCGGCGCTTCGGCCACGATTGCATTGACCTCTGGAAATGTATCTCAACCAGCTTCATAAACAAAGCGTCTTGAACGCTATCAGATTTTGAAAAAGGAACATGTATGCCGCGTCGCGTCACTCTAACCGATCGGCAGAAAGACGCGCTGTTGCGCTTGCCGACTTCACAGACGGATTTGCTCAAGCACTATACGCTGAGTGATGAAGACCTTGGGCATATCAGGCTGCGTCGGCGCGCTCACAACAGGTTCGGCTTCGCCCTGCAATTGTGTGTCCTGCGCTATCCCGGCCGGGTGCTGGCTCCAGGCGAACTGATCCCTGCAGAGGTCATCGAATTTATCGGAGCGCAGCTTGGCCTGGGTGCCGACGATCTCGTAGACTATGCTGCCCGCGAGGAAACACGGCACGAGCATCTTGCCGAGTTACGGGGGCTCTACGGCTTCCGCACCTTCTCCGGACGTGGTGCGAGCGAGCTGAAGGAATGGTTGTTCCGAGAAGCCGAGATGGCGGTGTCGAACGAGGATATCGCCCGTCGCTTCGTAGCCGAGTGCCGACGCACCCGCACTGTCCTTCCCGCGACATCCACGATCGAGCGGCTTTGTGCCGCGGCTCTCGTCGATGCCGAGCGACGCATCGAGACGAGGATCGCCAGTCGGCTGCCTATGTCGATCCGAGAACAGTTGCTGGCATTGCTCGAGGAGACGGCTGATGATCGGGTGACCCGTTTTGTGTGGCTGCGCCAGTTCGAGCCTGGCTCGAACTCTTCGTCGGCCAACCGGCTGCTCGACCGGCTCGAATATCTGCAACGCATCGATCTCCCCGAGGATCTGCTTGCCGGCGTTCCTGCCCATCGGGTGACTCGTCTGCGCAGGCAGGGTGAACGGTATTATGCCGACGGCATGCGCGATCTCCCGGAGGACAGGCGGCTTGCGATCTTGGCTGTTTGCGTCTCGGAATGGCAGGCGATGTTGGCCGACGCAGTGGTCGAAACCCACGACCGGATCGTCGGCCGTCTCTACCGTGCTTCGGAGCGTATTTGCCATGCAAAGGTCGCAGACGAAGCGGGGGTGGTGCGTGACACCCTGAAATCCTTCGCCGAGATCGGGGGCGCCCTGGTCGATGCACAGGATGATGGCCAGCCGCTGGGCGATGTCATCGCGAGTGGGTCAGGGTGGGACGGCTTAAAAACCCTTGTTGCAATGGCAACCAGGCTGACCGCCACCATGGCCGACGATCCGCTCAATCATGTGCTCGACGGTTATCACCGCTTCCGCCGATACGCTCCACGCATGTTGCGCCTGCTCGATCTGCGAGCTGCGCCCGTTGCACTGCCGCTTCTGGAAGCGGTGACGGCCCTTCGTACCGGTTTGAACGATGCCGCGATGACCAGCTTCTTGCGGCCCAGCTCGAAATGGCATCGCCACCTTCGGGCCCAGAGGGCTGGCGACGCTCGCCTATGGGAGATCGCGGTGCTGTTCCATCTGCGCGATGCGTTCCGCTCCGGAGATGTCTGGCTTACTAGGTCCCGGCGCTATGGCGATCTGAAACACGCACTCGTTCCGGCACAATCCATCGCGGAAGGCGGTCGTCTCGCTGTGCCATTGCGGCCGGAGGAATGGCTGGCAGACCGGCAAGCTCGCCTCGACATGCGGTTGCGCGAGCTTGGCCGTGCCGCTCGCGCAGGCACGATCCCGGGCGGGTCGATTGAAAACGGCGTTCTGCATATCGAGAAACTCGAAGCCGCCGCGCCGACAGGCGCCGAAGATCTGGTGCTCGATCTCTACAAGCAGATCCCGCCCACGCGCATCACCGATCTCCTGCTGGAGGTGGATGCGGCGACCGGCTTCACCGAAGCGTTCACCCATCTGCGCACAGGAGCACCCTGCGCTGACCGGATCGGGCTAATGAACGTTATCTTGGCGGAAGGGATCAACCTCGGCTTGCGCAAAATGGCGGATGCGACAAACACCCACACCTTCTGGGAATTGATCCGCATTGGACGGTGGCATGTCGAGGGCGAAGCCTATGACCGGGCGCTGGCCATGGTGGTCGAGGCACAGGCAGCGTTACCCATGGCCCGGTTCTGGGGCATGGGCACGTCGGCTTCGAGCGACGGACAGTTCTTCGTCGCTACAGAGCAAGGTGAGGCCATGAACCTGGTCAACGCGAAATATGGCAATACCCCGGGCCTGAAAGCCTATAGCCACGTCTCCGACCAATATGCGCCGTTCGCAACCCAGGTGATTCCTGCAACGGCAAGCGAAGCGCCTTACATCCTCGATGGCCTGCTGATGAACGATGCTGGACGCCATATCCGCGAGCAGTTCACCGACACGGGCGGCTTCACCGATCACGTCTTTGCCGCATGTGCCATTCTCGGCTACCGGTTCGCTCCGCGCATCCGCGACCTGCCATCCAAACGGCTCTACGCGTTCAATCCGTCGGCCGCCCCGGCGCACCTGCGAGCGTTGATCGGCGGAAAGGTCAACCAAGCCATGATCGAGCGCAATTGGCCCGACATCCTGCGCATCGCCGCCACCATTGCTGCCGGGACCGTCGCGCCAAGCCAGATTCTGCGGAAACTCGCCTCCTATCCGCGGCAGAACGAGCTCGCGACAGCCCTGCGGGAAGTCGGTCGCGTCGAGCGCACCCTGTTCATGATCGACTGGATTCTGGATGCCGAACTCCAACGGCGTGCCCAGATCGGGCTCAACAAAGGCGAAGCTCATCATGCGCTGAAGCGGGCAATCAGCTTCCACCGCCGCGGTGAAATCCGCGACCGTTCCGCCGAAGGCCAGCATTACCGCATCGCCGGCATGAATCTGCTCGCCGCCATCATCATCTTCTGGAACACCATGAAGCTCGGCGAGGTCGTTGCAAACCAGAAACGCGATGGAAAGCTGCTATCGCCCGATCTCTTGGCCCATGTTTCGCCGCTCGGATGGGAACACATCAATCTCACCGGAGAATATCGCTGGCCAAAGCCTTAGCGTAGGATTCCGCCCCCTCCCGCAAACGACCCCTGGTCACTGTCGATGGCGTCGCCAAGGCCGAGGTTCAAGGCCTCTCCGAAGAGGTGATCACCCTCTCGATCCCGTCTGCACGCCTCGAGAAACTGGGCCTTCCGCCGACCCAGATCCTGGGAATTCTCGCAGACGAAAACCAGGTGTTCTTCAACGGCGAGATCACCGAGGGCCCCGCCCGCATCGGCCTGTCCGTTCCGCCGGGCTATATCAGCCCCGAAGGCATAGAGGAGTTGCGGCTGGGCACGGCCGGAAATGTCGGCCAGATCGCCGTCAGCGACATCGCCACCGTCACACGGGAGGCGGCCGAACAGCCCAGCCAGATCATCCGGCAGAACGGCAAGGCGGCCTTCACCCTTGGCGTTTCCGCGTTGACGGACCGAAACGTGGTCGCTGTCGGCCAGGAGGTTTCAGCGCGGCTGGAACGGCTCAAGTCGGAGCTTCCCGAAAGTGTCGAGATCATTCCGATCTACGAGCAGCATGTCGTGGTGGACGAAGCCGTTTCAAGCTTTCTCGTCAGTCTCGGACAGTCGGTCGCGATCGTGGTCGGTGCCCTGATGCTGACCATGGGGTGGCGCGCCGGCCTCGTGGTGGGCGCGACCCTCGGACTTACCGTTTTCTCCACGCTGTTCTTCATGTCGGTGTTCGGGATACAGATGGAACGGATCAGCCTTGGCGCCCTGATCATCGCGATGGGTATGCTGGTCGACAACGCCATCGTCATCACCGAAGGCATGGTGATCGGCATGGCGCGTGGCAAAAGCGCGGAAGACGCGGCGGCCGAGACGGAATCCTCGACGTCCATTCCCTTGCTGGGGGCAACCGTTATCGGGATCATGGCGTTTTCCGGTATCGGGCTGTCGCCCGATGCGACGGGCGAGTTCCTGTTTTCGCTTTTCGCCGTGATCGCCATTTCGCTGCTATCAAGCTGGGTTCTGGCAGTCACGGTCACGCCGTATCTTGGCAAGCTGCTGCTCAAGGCCCCCAAGAACACCTCGGACGATCCCTACAAGGGCCCGTTCTACGGGATTTACCGCGGGGTTCTGTGGACGGCGCTGCGCGCCCGCATCCCGGTCGTTCTGACGATCATCGGGATCACCGTCTGGTCGGTCATGGCTTTCGCCCAGGTCAAGCAGGCCTTCTTCCCCGCCTCGAACACGCCTATTTTCTACGTCGAGTTCCAGATGCCGCAGGGAACCGATATCAACACGACCGACGAAGAGATGCTGCGGCTTGAGCGGATACTTCTGGATGAGGATGCTGTGACCGGGGTAACGGCCCTCGTAGGGCGGGGGGCAAGCCGCTTCATGCTGACATACAATCCGGAACAGGCGGATGCCAGCTATGGCCAGCTCATCGTCCGGGTTGCGGACGCCGCAACGATCCCGGCGATCGCGAGCAGGCTCAACCGGGATTTGCCAGCCGAATTCCCCCACGCTCTGATCCGTGTCGAAGAAATCGTGTTCGGACCGCCGGCCGGTGCCGATGTTGCAGTTCGTTTCTCGGGCCCCGATCCGGTCGTCCTGCGCCAGCTCGCGGATGATGCGATCAGGATATACGAGGAGGCAGGAACCATCACCAATCCGCGCACCAATTGGCGGCAGCGTGAAATCCTTGTCGAACCCGTCGTCGACGAGGCACGAATGCGGCTGGCCGGCGCGACGCGCGGAGCGATTTCGGATACCATCCGCTATGGAACGTCCGGACTGCGCGTTGGCGACCTGCGCGAGGACGACGTGTTGATCCCGATCCAACTCCGGCTTCCCGAGAACGAACGCGACGGGGTCGACCGCCTTCGTGACCTGTCGGTATGGTCCGACGGGGCAGGGGCCTATGTCCCCATGGCCAACCTCGTCGAAAGGTTCGATCCCCGTCTTGTCGAGGCACTCCTTCACCGGCGCGACCGGGAGCGGACGATCACCGCCCTCGGCGGTGCCCGCAGCGATCTCACCGCGGATGAGGCATTCCGAAGCGTCCGCACCGAGATCGAATCCATCCCGCTTCCCGACGGTTCTGCAATGGAATGGGGCGGCGAATTCGAAAGTGCGCAGATGGCTCAGGAGTCGCTTGGCAAGCAGCTTCCCCTAGGCTTTCTGGTCATGTTGACGATTTCGATTTTGATGTTCAACAAAGTCCGCCAACCGCTCATCCTGTGGCTCGTGGTGCCAATGTCCGTGACGGGCATGGTCCTGGGGTTGCTGTTCACCGGGCTGCCCTTCACATTTACGGCCCTGCTCGGCTTCCTGTCGCTTTCGGGAATGTTGATGAAGAACGCAATCGTTCTCATCGAAGAGATCGACTTTCTACGTGCACAGGGTGTGCCCGATTACAAGGCGGTGATCGACGGCTCAGTCAGCCGTCTTCGCCCTGTGGTGCTCGCCGCCGGCACGACGATCTTTGGCATGATTCCGCTTCTGCCCGATGCGTTTTTCGCCTCGATGGCGGTGACAATCATGGGAGGTCTCGCTTTTGCCTCGGTCTTGACGCTCGTCGCGGTTCCGGTGCTCTATGCGCTCCTTTTCAGGATACGGCCATCAGGAGCGAAGTCACAAGAGGTTGCTCCGATCCAGGCCTAACCAGCTGATTCGTGGTTTGGAATTAAACGCCGAGTGCGGACGATTCCAAATGCACGACTGCACGCCAGAACACCCATGTTATCGACCGGCGCGAGCTTCATCAGCCCTACACCACCCTTACTTAGAGCCGCATAACCCCACGGTGTTGAACGGTCCCGAGTTTGGCCGCCCCTGCGATAGGGAAAATGACATCTTCAATACGGCCATCCGGATGATCCAACGCGGCCATGGCGATCTCGACAAGCAAACGTTCCTTGCCGTGAACCGCGCCAATATCGGCCGCTATACCTTGAATGACCTTGCGGCATGATCTTGTTCCCAAACGGTGAACCACCTCTAAAAGCAGGTCGATCAGGCCGTCGATCAGCTGAGAGCGGCGATGCATCAGGTAGACCACAAGAAGCCCGAAGCGCTGCTCAGGCGCATGGCGACGCATTTCTGAGGCAGTTTCGCCTTCTACCTGACGTGCAATACGCATCACCCAACCGCGTTCGACATCACCAAGAATATCCAATGGAAGATCGAGCGCCTCGACAAAGGACACCTTTTGCGCCGCCAGTAGTACGCTGTCCAGCGTTGCAGCGCCAACATCGTCTTTCAGCCGCTGAAACCCCGTTATCGCAAGGGGGTCAGACAGCGCCCATTCGAACTGCTGGGACTGTTGCATTAGTTTTTCCCAGCCCGGATGGTTGCGGATGCTGTGCGTTACTCAAGCGGCCTTGAACAGGCCTTCAATGAACTGGATCTCGCCTCTGACGCCTGGTTGCTTGTGATGGATGTGGCCGCGCTTGATCGAGCGCATTGTCTCGATCCCGCTCAGGGTTGCTTTGGCTGATCGTAGCGACCGAAAACTCTGACGGTATCCAAGGAGCCGTTTCATGGCGGCATGATCGCTCTCGATGCGGTTGTTGCGCCACTTCTTGTCGATGTGCCGAATGCAGTCGAAATGCGGGTCGTAGCGGTGATTGATCTCGCGGATGACGCGTCGATAGCTTTGTGCTTTGTCGGTGATAATGGTGACCGGCCGATGTAGCTTTACGCGTTCGATCGCTTTGTTCAGAAAAGCCTTTGCTGCCTTTGCATCCCGCCGGGCAGTCAGGCGAAAGTCGATCATCTGGCCGTTGGCATCAACGGCCCGCCACAAGTAACGCCACTTGCCGCCAACGCGGATGTAGGTCTCATCTACGTGCCAATCGACACTTGCTCGGCGCAGCTGCTTCTCCGTTCGTTTGGTGATCTCCGGGCCAAACTTGATCGCCCAGCGATACACGGTGGACCGATCAACACTGATCCCGCGCTCTAAGAGCAGATCCACCACGTCCTGATAGGAAAGAGGGTAGCGCAGATACCACCGCACTGCACAGAGGATGATTTCACGCGGAAAGCGATGGTGCTTGAAAGGGGAACTACGCGGCATGATCGACCTCAAAAGTAGAATCGTGGCAAAATGGCTTGGTTAATGCAACAGTCCCCCTAAAACGTGGTGAGTGATGGGATCAAACCAGGGCGGATTTTTGCCGGCAACGGTTCGCCTCGCGAAAGGAATTGCGAAAACTTTCAAGGCATCTAGCGTCGAACGATACATTTAACATAAACTTCATTATGCGTCTTTATACTTAGTGTTGCGATAGTATATTATCGTATGTATGCTGAACTCCTATCACGGAGGCTCCACAGCATGCGCCATTTACTCAAGAAGCTCCTCCCCTCGGTCGCAGTCGCTTTGACCGTGACAGGTTTTTCGCTGCCGGTACCCGCCCGCGCGCAGACATACCCGATCGATTGCGCGATCCTCCTGTGCCTGTCTGGCGGCTGGCCTGCTTCCGTCCCTTGCGCCCGATCCCGCGCCGAATTCATCCGGCGGATTACGCCTTGGCCGGTGGAACCCCCACTGCAAATCTGGCGCTGTCCCATGGGCGCGTCCTATGAGAGCGATCGGCAATCAAACAATGCTGACCGCATCATTCAAGCCTTGTACCGGACCGACAGCCGTCGACCGCTCCAATCCTTGCCAGTAGATAATCTCGTTCCCACAGATTTCACCCTGCGGCTTGTTCAGGACCGCGCGGACATCGATATCAGCGGGCCAGAGTTCAATTTCGTTCGGTCCATCCGCGTCTTCGATGTACGGTATGCACGACAGCACGATTCCGGGCGCGATGGGGATTGTAACCGAAGCGCGACCGTGGTCCTCGGCACCTACGGGACCCAAGGCGATTTCTCATGGCAGCGATCTTCCATAACTGCCCTGCCCGAGGCCCATGTGGGACTTGAACGTTGGGGCCAGAATTGCCCGGGTATCTATCACCGATCTGTCTTCGTCGATTGGCGTGACTATGAGGGCAACTACGGCTTCGAACAGGTGAACTACTAGCGCTGACAAAGACAGCTTTGCCATCATGCTACGAGAATTTGAGCGTTCTGAGTTGCTCAAATACCGGCCCTTCGCTGCTTTCGGTGCGTATGTCCGGAGAGCGGACAAAGCGCCATTTTGCTGCGGCTGCGCAAATGGCTGCTTTAGGCCTGGCGCACCAATAGAACATTGCAGCAGGACACGTCGGTTAATCCGTATAGCTTCGGCAGGCATCGACCCCTACGGCTGTCGAGGCAAGTAGTTGATCTGCGTCGCGGATGAGATCAGCGATCCGCCTGTCCGCAAGGCGATACCGGACGAACCGACCTTCGTTCCTGCGACTGACCAGACCGCAATCCAAAAGGCAGCGCAGATGGTTCGAGACATTGGGCTGACCAAGCCCTGTTTGGGTAACGATTTCCTGCACGCTGCGTTCGTCCGACAGTAGCGCATCGAGGATCGCAAGACGGCTGGGGTCGCCGAGACCCCGGAAGAGCTTTGCCCGCGGCTCAAGGGTGTCAGCTGCCGAAAGATCGTCTTGAATGTTTTGCAATGTCATATCATTATCCACTGATACGTTAGCGGCGACTTCTTTCGCACGCTACCTTCAAGAGGATCGCATATGAGCCGAGCAGATAACACCACATTGCCTACAACGTCTTTGCCGATCCGGATGCGGGTGCATGGCATGGACTGCGCCAAGGATGCCGCCGAGATCGAACGGGCCGCTCGGTCTGCGGGCGTGGCTGAAGGCGATGTGAAGGTGTCTGCCGCAACCCATGTCATGACATTGCGGATCGCCGAAGACGACTTGCCGAAAGTGCGTCCAGCACTGGACGCAACCGGCTATGGCTTTGAGCTGATCAAGAGCGGGGATACATCGTCCGATCCGGCTTACAAAGACCCGAGCTATCGCCGCGCGCTCTGGATCGTGGTCCTGCTCAATCTCGGCTACGGGGTGATCGAGATGTTCGGCGGGTTCCTGTCCGGATCGCAAGCTTTGAAAGCAGATGCCCTGGATTTTTTGGGCGACGGCGCAATCACCTTTCTGGGCCTGCTCGCTATCGGTTGGAGTCTGACATGGCGGGCGCGGTCGGCGATGATCCAGGGCGTGTTCTTGGGATTTCTGGGGCTTGGCGTTGTCGGCAGCACAATCTGGCGTGTCCTGAATCAGACGACACCAGAGGCCGGGTTAATGGGAGCCTTCGCCGTGGGCGCGCTGATCGTAAACATTCTTGCGGTGCTGCCGCTGCTAAAACACCGCAAGGGCGACGCCAACATGCGGGCCGTATGGCTGTTCTCCCGGAACGACGCCATCGGCAACCTCGCCGTGGTGATCGCTGCCGGACTGGTCGCCTGGCTCGGCAGTGCCTGGCCTGACCTCATCGTTGCTTTCGCCATCGCAGGGCTGTTCCTGCATTCGTCATGGATGATCATCCGGGATGCGCGGAGTGATCTGTCAGAAACCGAGTGATCTGGCGGAAAAGCTGACGTGCGAACCGGAAACCGACATTCGCCACTGCGCAGCGAGTCCGGAACTTTGGGGCTCCTTCGAGACCTTCGCTGCCATCTACTCCAATGACCGGTACGCTCGCAGACCCTTTCCATCAATATGAACTGGCTGCAGCCTGAGAAGCCTATCCACTGTCACTTTTTCCGATCCGCGTGAGCGCATCGAAGTCGATTTCCTGCTTCTGTTCCGCACCCAGATCTGGCCGGATTTCCGATACCGGCTGAGGCCCATGGACGTCCCACATCACCGCATGTGAGCCTGTACTCCAGCGATAAACCCAACCAACAACACTGCACCCATCGGTCCCGATCAGATTGGCGATCGCGACGCCCTCACCCCTATCATCGTTCACTGTTTACTGACTTCCTGCACTGTGGCGCTGCGAATTGCGGCGTGGGGTTGCAGAGCGTTCACTACGACCGCGCGCCGGGCTTCTTTGATGTTGGCTAACTGGTCCTCAAGGAGGGAATGATCATCAGACCGGGAAAATGGGTTTCCGTGTTCTCAACAATTCATTGGCTTCAAATCCTGTGGTCGGGCTCCGTGGCGGCTTCAACGATCGCCAGAAGCTGGAACGGATCAAAGCCGATGGCACGCGCCAAAACGACCAGTTCGACAACGTCGACCCGGCGCTGACCGCTTTCAAGACGGGCAATAAGGGATTGGTGGCATCTGAGCCTATCCGCCAAGTCTTTCTGGCCGAGGCCCGCTTTGATGCGCGCGTCGACCAACGCCTGGCAGAGTGCCACTTGCCCTTTGCTTCTGATTGTCTTTGCCACGCGTCACATACCTTTTGTGACGTCGCTAGCGGATGAAATCTGTTATCTAAAAAGTAGATATATGAGGGTGTTATCGGCGTCTGGTTTCCATGGGCTGCAAGTCTGATGCTCCCGAGGTTGCCCATCAATCCCCTACCAATTGCAGAAATCGGCCATAGTCCTCGCTGACTTCGCGCGCTTCCTCGAAGGCGCGGGCGCGCTCGCTGTCGAGGCAACGGAAGTAGCTCTGGATATCCTGGATGTAGTCTTCGAAATCGCCACGGATGATGTCCGCATAGTCCCGCGCCGCCTGCGAATCGCTTGGCAGGAAAGGACGGGCCGGGGCGAAGCAGGATTCCGCCAAAACCGGCCCGGGAACGCAGATTAGAAGGACCATAGCTTGCAATGGGAGCAGGCATGTCAACCTTGGGTTTCTCAAACCTGTTATCTCCTTGATCGCGGACACTGGCCGTGACTAGTGTTTGCGTAACCAAACTACAGCCAAAGCATGATATTACATCTTGCGGTTGATAATATACTATCGTAACTCTGGGCTTCAAGTAGGAATGCCTGGGGTCGCGCCATTGGAGAAAGCGTGAGCCGGGCCATGAACTGGGACATCGAAGCACCAAATGTGGTTACGGAAGCCAGGTTCCGCGAACTCGTGGAAAGCGGCCATAGCGCAGAAATCCTGTGCCAGGAGTCGGCACATAAGAAAGGCCCCAGCTATTACGGGGTCTGGATCATGCGCGTTGTCTCTGACGAGGGCGTGGAAAAGCTCCTCGTCACCGCCCGCACGCGGACGACCTACAACGATATCAAGATCCGCGAATTCAAGACGATCTCCGGCGTGGTGTCTTTCTTCATTGGCCTTGGTTTTGCGCATGTCGACCTGCCGCTTGAAGCGGGAACAAGCCGGAGCCACAAGCTCGCCCCATCAGACAAGGACGCTGGCAGCTAACCTCGTCTGTCTCTGGCTGGTCGCAGCACCTGCTTCAGCGCAAATGGTCCTGGTCATGGAGAGCGACGGCTCTCTGACCCCATCCCGGTCTCAGAGCGGATTTGCCCGGAACTACAATGACGGCATTGGTCAGGGTTCGGCCTCCGATGGTTTGGCCATTCTTGGTGAGACTGAAGCAGCACCCAAACCTGACGCACTGAGGTTTGCGGCACTCGTCCAGCCAGCACCCCTGCCCCGCGCAGACGTTCTCCTGGGCATCGAGGCAACGGCCCTGCGCTATGCCGGCCATCCCGGTTTGCGCCGCGCAGAGCTCTCCGTGAGGGATTGGCTGGCTCTCTACCGGGCCAATATCGAGGTGGAGAGCGCCTACCGGCAGGATGCGATCTCAAGCGCGGGCGCCATTGGTCTGGGCCAATTGATGCCGGCAACCGCGCGTGATCTCGACGTCGATCCGCGTGACCCGATGCAGAACCTCGACGGTTCCGCCCGCTATCTCGCGATGATGCTGGAGATGTTCGGCGATGCTCGTCTCGCGCTCGCAGCTTACAACGCTGGACCCGATGCGGTCCGCCAATACGGCGGCATTCCCCCCTACCGAGAAACCCAGACCCACGTGGCCCGCGTCATGGCTGTCGTGGCCCGATTGGAAGGATCAGATTCATGAGACAGATTTCAAACCTCTTTGTCGCCTCACTGGCGCTATTCCTGCTCATTGCCGAGCCCGCCCTTGCCCAAAGCATCGATCTCTCCCCGATCCAAAGCTTATTGCAGGGCATTGTCGATGCTCTGACTGGCCCGCTCGGAGTCGTGATCGCCACACTCGCGGTCCTTGGCGTTTTCTTGAGCTGGTTCTTCAACATCATCGATCTGCGCCAGGCACTCTGGGTGCTTGTTGGTATCGCCGGTGTCGCCGCCGCTCCCACCATCGTTGCCGCGGTCTTTGCCGGTGGCTGAGCGCGCGCCTCTCTTTCTCGGCCTCGTGCGCCCGCCCAAGCTTCTCGGCCTGCCCATCATGTACGCGATGGTTTGGCTTTTCGGCTCGGTGCTCTTGTTCGTCTGGGTCCAGCACATCGCGGTGCTGGGTGTGGCGGCCCTGCTCTACCCCGTGCTCTGGAAGGCTGCGGATTGGGACCCGCGCTTCATCGACGTAATGATGACCGCGCTGCAGGAGACACCGCCCACGCGCAACCGCTCCATCCATGGCGGGGACAGCTATGCCCCGTGATGCTGCGCTCGATGCCCGCACAATGACGCCAGACTGGTATGCGCGCGAGACCCGCCTCGCGCATATGCTGCCCTATGTGAGCCTCGTCGACGACCAGACCGTGCGGACCCGGGTGAACGAACTCTTCCGCTGCATCCGGCTCGAGGGGATCAACAGCTACACGACGGACGATGCCTATCTCGACAAGGTGACGGCGCTTTTTGCCCGCATCGTCGCGCAACTTGGGCCGGAATTCAGCTACTACGTCCATAAGGTCTCGAAGGCGATCACGCCGGACCTCGAGCCCCTGCGCGAGGACAGTTTCGCGGGAGAAGTCGACCGGCTCTGGCGCAAGAAGCTAGAGACCAGCGGGCTGCGCGACAAGACGCTCACCCTTACGATCATCCATCGCCCGCCTCCAAAAAGCGTCCTGCCATTCCTGAACCGCAGCGCGCCGGATCGCCTCAAGGAAGCGACCGAAAAGCGCCTTCGCCGATTGGGTGAGGCCGTGAACGTGTTCCTGTCTGGCCTGACGGAGCTTAATCCGCGCGTGCTTTCGGCTAAGGGCGGTGAGTTGATCGGCTTTCTGGGGGCGCTCAATACCGGCCAGGAACTGCCGCTCTATCCGGCCAATACCTACGGCTTTCTGTCTTTCAATGTCGCCAATACCCGCGTGACGTTTCAGGGAGATCACTTCGAGCTCTCTGAAGGTGTCGTGGGACATCGCTACGGCAAGAGCTTCACCATCGGGGAATATTCCGAGGCCACGACCTGCACGATGTTCGACATGCTGAACCTGCCGGTCGACATGATCGTGACGCACTCCTTCACGCCGATCAATTCGAACCTCATGGCGGGGCGTATCAAGCGGCAAAAGCGCCAGATGCAGGCTTCCCAGGACGCGGCCCTGTCGCTCATGGAAGCGCTCGACATCGCCGCCGATGATCTCGAGGCCAAGCGCCAAAGCTTCGGCGAGCATCACATGGTGGTGACGCTCTTTTGCGACACGCTCGAAGAACTGCAAACCCTCAGCGCCGAGATCGTGAATGCCGCCGCAACCGAAGGCGTGAAGATGATTGGCGAGCGGGTCGCGGCCAAGGCGCATTACCTCAGCCAGCACCCCGGCAACCAGCCAAAGCGCGTCCGCGCCAGCGCCGTCACCAACCGCAATTTCGCGGATTTTGCGGCCTTCCACCGGACACAGCTCGGCAAACCTGCAGCACTTACCCCTTGGGGCCGCGTCATCACCTACCTGCCCCCCCGCCCCAAACAAAGCCCCTACCGGTTTTGACCTCCCACAACCGCGATGACCCGCACACCCCCCCCGCGGAAAAACCCTATCAACACAGACTATCAATCCA
>JAAWWE010000042.1 GCA_021404525.1 Rhodobiaceae bacterium | reverse complement strand
GACATGGGCGTATTCGCCCGAGCGATACGGCGTTCCTGCACGCCGATCATCGGGCCTTGATCGAGACCCAGCTGTCCACTCCTTTCGAGGGGCAGACGGTCGTTGTGACCCATCATTGCCCCCACCCCGATCTGATCGGCGAGACGCCCTGTGATCTCGATGGGGTCTACGGCTCTGACCTGCGCGCGATGATTGATCGGTTCCAGCCCGATGTCTGGCTCTTCGGACATCCGCACCATGCGGCCGAGATACGCCAAGGCCGAACCCGGATCCGCAATGTCTCGCTGGGCTATCCAGGGCAAGTTGCACCCGGCGATGAGGCGGAGCGGCTGAGGTGCGGGATTGTCGATCTGGAGCGATTGAGGGACGAGCCGACATAACGGTCAGGCCAAGTTCTTCGATCCGCAACAAGACGGTGCTCTGAATTAGAAGGTGGGCCGCGTTTTTTGTTCTTGGGGTTGTTCAGGTGGTTTTGGTTTTTCGGTTTTTTTGGTTGTTCGGTTTTTGCGGAAGGGAGAGGGTTTTTCCGTTCTTGCAAAGACAGGATGAAGTTGTTTTCAGTTTCTTTGTTTCAGGGCAGGACAGAAAATACGGATTTTTGGTCTTTTTAAGTTTTTTCTTTTTCTCGGTTATTTCTTTGCCTCGTTTTCAAAGCAAAGTTTGCACCACAGTTTTTCCAACCCATTGGTTATCCACAGTATTTCAACACCCACCCGCAATTTGATACTCTTTCCTCCGATCCCTGGGGCTCGCCATGCTTTATATTGATCTCAACCCCGCCGGACAGATTTCCGGCCGGATCAACATCAAGATACCCCGCCTGAGCCAGATTCAGGACGGGCAGGAGCACTCGGCCAATGGCACGGGACCGGAAGAGATATGCGCAAAAGGCGGGGCTGCCAGCAATGGCATTGCCGCCGGGTGCCAGATCATCGTCCGCCACGCCCCCTCCGAACGACCCTATTGCCATGCCCCAAAGTGCCCCGCATGCTTGCCTTGTTCAGCTCGTGCGCTTGTTGGCACGGCAGGCCGCACTAGGGGATATCGCAGATCAACGCGCCAAAGCGGAGGACTAAACTGATGCCCTCAAAGACACTCCGCGCGGCCACACTTGGCCCGTATTTCCCCCAACCTCCATCCCAAGGCCCCGACCAGGGACAGCACGCGGGTTGCCAAGGGCGGGTTACCGGCAGGGGGGTGTAGCTGGGGG
>JAAWWE010000037.1 GCA_021404525.1 Rhodobiaceae bacterium | reverse complement strand
TGAGGGTGCTTGGTTCAAAAAAGAACCCCCTCTTTAACCACTGGGAACAATCCCGCCACAAGAAGGCAGGGACGCGTACTACAGGAGCTTGAAAACTGACGACATTGCAGCTTGAAATACGAGCTTAACAGTCTCCGGTAAACAAGGGGCGGTTCATTGATCCTTTTGCAGGTATCTTCCAACTTGACGAAATTATGATCGAACCAGTTTGACCTTGATCCTCTATGAGCCATTTCACATCCGATACAGGCTTGGTTGGGTCGTCGTCTTTGCCGTCTTTATTCAAAGCTTTGTATCAACAGTGATGGAATAGCTTCAAGACATCCCATTCTAAACGATGCTGGTTTTTGTGACGCTTGGTTGATCTGACGATCTGCGACAGCGTTTCCGAATTTACGTCGGAGCCAAGCAAAACCCGGCTGTCGCGCGAGCCTTCACGCAAAGTGGCATGTAAGACAATAGAGTCTTCGTTGCGAACGACTTCGTCCTCCTCATCCTGCTTCCAGCATAATGGGCAATGAATAAAAAACTCTGCCTTTTCCGTTCCTGAAACAGATAAGCCCGGAACCAATTCGCCGGCGTTCAGGATACAGTCCTTTCGATCTTCAAGTGTAAGGCCTTCATCCCTTAACCAATCTTCCAGACCTTTTGGTGACGAGAACACTTTGATACCTTTGCCTTCGCGCAATCGGTGCTTTGCTTCTTTCTGGATGACTTTCGCGTCCGTGTGCATAAGTCCCGTTTCGACGATGGCCGCAGCAGGCACCCACAATTCGTCAAACTTCACCCGAGTATCGCTTTGTCGGGAAATGGCGTGTTCGAACCAGAATACATCGCCTGACCGGGAACAATGATCTCCATCCAAATGGGTAAAACACAGAACGGAAAGGCTTTTCCCTTTTTCCGACACGCAGGTCGTTTTTTATTTCAGCTTCGAGGTCAAATTGGACGTCTGATCCTGAGGATTTGCCCATATCTGCAAAATCGAACAGTAAACGCTGCCCGTCGGCCAGAGTCAGGCGAGTGCTATCGGCGTTCCCAGGCGGAAATGACGCTAGTTTGGCCCCCATAATCATGCGCCTTTCTGGTAAAAGTGCTACAACATATTGTAGGTGGTGACTTAACGTCATGATTACAAGTTTGTGAACGAAGAAATATCACTGTCCGAGCGGGCTATCGTAAACCGAACCCGTTAGCGGTTTCGGCCATTCGGCGTCCATCCCTGACAGGGGAGATTGGGGCGGCTAGGTTTGCCGCCGCTTTGATCTAAACCGCGTGTTGGGCACACGCTTGGAACCTGATCACCAGCTTACATCAAATCCGAGGACGCTTTAGCTGTGCGTCAATCATCTTCCGCCGCTGCGCGGTTCCCGAGAAGATGTCGACCCATCCCCGGAGTTTGATCGAACGTCCAATCCGCTCCTCGGCTTCGCTCGTCACGGATTCCAGGGTTGGACGCTCGCCGCTGGGCAGAGGTTCAAGCGCGGAGTTGAAGAGAACGGCTTCGCCTTTAACCAGAAAGCGAGGAAGATATGACGATAACGCTACATGCTCAGCCCTATGACATCAGCGCGAGGGGCTTTTACTTCACGACAGCCGATGACTATGACGAGAAGGCCAAATGCCTGAGAAACACTTACGGCGACCCTGTCGAAGAGTTTGAAATCCAGTTCATTGATGGCGAGCGGATCGACTGCGATCTGGCAAAAGCGATTGGCATCAACCAAGCAAATTTCCGGGACTATCTGGACTGCGTGGAGGCGTGGGAGGATTGGGAGAAGATCAACGTGATTATTGCCGTAGGCGAATGCGGCTATGACTTTGACGGCCAAGTTGACCCCGATCACCATGGGATTGACGTCTATCCTGTCGAAACCATGCGCGAGCTGGCCGAGCAGTTTGTCGACGAAGGCCTGTTCGGCGACATCCCTGAAAATCTGCAATTCTACGTCGATTATGACGCTATCGCCCGTGATTTGGCGGTCGAATATTCTGAAATCGAGATTGCGGGCGAGTGCCTGATCTATCGGGCAGCGTGAGCAACCAGCATTTTTTACATCCATATTTGAAAGGAAAAACTATGACCGCAATTTATCATGACTATTCCATCGGCCACCCTTGGTACTTTCTTCTCGGCGGGCCTGTTCCGCGTCCCAGCGCCATCCGCGCCCAAGTGATCGAGGCCAAGTTGACAGGCTATCGTCGCGATGAATTGGCTCAGTTTGATTGCATGGCTGAACCTCAACGCAGTGCGGCGCATCGCAAGGCAAGCGAAGAAGTGAAGGCCGAACTGCGCAAGGACATTTCAAGATATCGCCAATGTGTCGTTGAGTTGCATCGCTACCGCGAAACGCAAGATGGGAGCGAGAAGCCAAGATGTGCTGCCGACGTTCACACAAACTTGTCCTTGAAGGTGTCGCACATGATCAACGGCTTTGCTCACCTGTATCAGCTTGACGGTATGGAACAGCAAACCGATCTGTTTGACTTGTTATGAGGCGGTGTCCTCCTCCAACGCGGAAATCCGACGCCGTAACGTCCACGGATGCACCCCGTTCAGCGCGGCAAGCTCGTTAATGGTTGCACCACCAGCCGCAAGCTTTTGTTGCGCGGTGCGTATCTGACGGTTGCTCACCTTTGGCGGCCTGCCGATGCGCTTGCCGCGCTTGCGCGCGGCATCCAGTCCTTGCTTGGTACGCGTCACGTGCAGATCACGCTCAAACTCCGCCAAGCCGCTGATAAAGGTGAACATCAGTTTTCCAATCGGCGTTGTCGTGTCCAGATTCATGCTGGCGATTTGCACTTCAACCCCACGTGCGCGCATAGCGTGCAGCTCATTTAAGGCATCCTTGGCAGAGCGCCATGCACGGTTCAAGTCCCAAACCACGAACGTATCACCGGGCTTGCGATTGGCCACGACGCGCTCATAAACAGGGCGCACTTTCGCGACCGATGACAATTTTTCCACACGCAACTCATCGCAGATGGGCAAGAGCGCGTCGCGCTGCCTGTCTTCGCATTGATCCTTTGTGCTGACGCGTAAATATCCAATCTTCATGAGCAATTCTTGGCTTTTCAACGAAGCATGAGGACCATGCACTTGCATGCACGAATCCGACCCTTTCCGTGTTGAGGCGATGTCAAAGGCGCTTTGGGAAACCGTTTCCTGCAAGCCTTTGATATTTATAACTTCTGTATTCATTCTACCAAATTTGATAGGTCGAATACAAATGTCACATAATCGGTCGGTTATGTGCGGTAGGAAATCCTTAAGATTAAGGAAATATTCACCTTTTTCTGGCATGATTATCGGTATTGAGTTGGCGATTGCGCCTTTTGGGCAGGCAAACGCACTGACGGTTGCAGAAATCCGCGAAAACCTCTCCGCCGAAGAGCAGACACATTATGTGGCTGGGGTGGTGGAAGGTTTGGCATTTGCCCGATGGATTGCGGATGATCGTGATGCCACGGGCATGAATTGCATTTGGAGTTGGTATCTCGGGTCTGATACTCAGGCCCGTTTCAACCAGCAGATGACCATGTTTGATCGTCACCCTGATCAGCAGGTCAGTACGTTAATGTACGCGCTAATTAGAGAGGAATGTGGGGAATAGATGATAGGGCTAACGGCAACATTTGACAGATCAAGATTTGATCCCCAAACGGCGATGAACCGCATTGAGGCGGATCGACGCCGTACACGTCAAACTCAGCTTAACCGCGACCTTAAGGAACAGCGCGCATTGCTTGATGATCAATCCGAGAACAACGCATCTGCTTTTTCGGCAGTCCTGTCGGTATCGCCACCTGCCACAACCGCGCAAATTGAGGCCTTTGAAGCTGACCTAAAGCATCCGACTTTTAACCTGAGACATATCCAGCGGCCTTAAGGGAGTTCCAGCACTCCTCGGGCGAGAATAAAGCGTCCCGCCGAAAACCTGAATCGTAGGGATTCCCTTTAAGCTTGATCTGGGTTACATCCTGTTTGGGGGGATCGACATGTTACGCACCTTTGCCAATCGCCTTCGG
>JAAWWE010000055.1 GCA_021404525.1 Rhodobiaceae bacterium | reverse complement strand
TTTGGCCCGTGCCCTTGCAATGGGGGGTTTTTCGAATGCTCGATAGGCGCTCCCAGGCCGCCCGCCAGTGGGCTTTGTGCAAGGGTCTTTTTGTCATCGCTCATTGTTGCAGGTCTCCTCGGAGGGTGAGAAAGGACAAAAGATCGAGCAGCGGCAATCCGAGCACCGTAAAATAATCACCATCCACGCGAGAGAACAAGCGCACGCCTTCTGCTTCGAGCTTGTAAGCCCCAACGCTCACGGAAATGTCAGTGTGTGTTTGGGAGCAAGATACCCCTCGAGCCAGTCGTCAGAAAAGGGGCGGACCGTCATGCGCGCCATACCGATATGACGCCAGAGCGGACGACCCCCCTGACAGATCCCCACCGCTGAGAGAAGATCATGGCGTTTGCCACGCATGGCGGAGAGCTGTGCGCGGGCCTGATCCATGGTTTCTGGCTTGGATAGAAGCGCTCCTTCAAGATCGAGCACTTGATCGCAGCCAATGACAAGCGCTGCGGGATGGCGGGCGCTGATCTTGGTGGCCTTGAGCTCTGCCAATGCATCGGCGATGTCGCGCGGCTTGGCGTCTTCGGCCAGAAGGGCGGCGCGCACGCTTTCTTCGTCGACGCGGGGTGTGACCGCCTCAAAGGTAAGACCGGCGTTTCGCAAGAGGCTCTGGCGGATAGAAGAGCCGGAGGCGAGAATGATGGGGGCGTTCATGTGGATAACCTGCGGAACAACATGCAGGACTGTTTAGGAATAATCCCGGGAGAAATCCATCCCATGCAGCAGTGCGGGGACAACTCTGAATTTCAGGAAGGATCTGAGGTGAGTCATCCTCTGTGGGAAAGAACAACTTTGGTGTGAGGACAATGTTTGATTGGCCGAGTTATCCCAAGGACACGGCGATACCACAACTTGGGGGAGTTTAGTGTAACCTATTGCGGTTATGAGATGTTTTGACGGTCTCATCGTGAAAACAACAGAGGCTTGAAAAACCGTCAACAGTGTTGTCCCCATGGGGATGATCCTTTGGGTAGGGATTTAATCCCCAGGTTCGGCGTGCCCTACTTCCCACAACAACCTTTCTTTTCCCTTTCTAAAATTTTAAAAAGAACAGGGTTGGATCTGAGAAGCTTGCATTTGTGTCCGTTATTTGTTGGTGGCTTAC
>JAAWWE010000020.1 GCA_021404525.1 Rhodobiaceae bacterium | reverse complement strand
AGGGCTGTTGCCTTTGGGTTCGGAGCGTCCGAGCCGCTATCGCGGCAGGGGCTCCACCGCGGTTGGCATCCCTGTCACAGAAACCGTGGGATGAATCCGTCCGGGGAAAGGGGAACTCCGGACATCAGAGGCTTTGTGCAACAGAGCCGTTTCAACCCGAAAATGGGTCAAACCACCCATCTTCTGATGTCTTTTCCGGTTGGCACGCGCGGCGCTGATGTTCGGGATATTGCCAGCGACGTGTGCGAACGCTTCTTTGCGAACGAAGATCGAAATTTCGATTATCTCATAGCTGTTCATGAGGATCGCGCGCATCCCCATGCCCACGTTGTTCTCAATCGTCGTTCTCAGGAGGGCGAGTTTTTCTATCTCGGGCGAGATCACCACTTCAATTATGATGATTTCCGCACGGCGATGGTCGAAGAGGCCGAGAAGTATGGCGTGAGCCTTGAGGCAACCCGCAGACTGGATCGGGGCGTGGTGACATATTCGCCGCGCACAAAGGAGGTCTATGCGGCCAAGGAGCAGGGCAGGGAGCCGGTTGGCCGCGTTCGGATCGGGCGTAACCTAGACCGTGCGCTGGCCGAGATCGCAAACAACACGAAGGTATATCGTTCATTGGCCGCTGAGGCGTCGGCCGAGAATCGAGAGGATATTTCAAACGCCTTGTTCCGTGCTGGCGAAGTGCTGGCGCGGGGAGGGCATCTTGAACAAAATGGAGAAGTTTACATGGCCGATCAGCAATCATTTGACGAACTGAAGAGCAGTTTCACAGAGCGCATGGAGCGCGTGGAGGCCATGGCCGCCAATGTGCCTGAAGCAGAGCGCCCCCAGGTGCAAGCTCGCATCAATCAGATTTATCGCGGTATTGAGCATATGCAGCCGCTTGGCACCCGTTCGCATACACTCAGCGAACCAGCAACCGAGGGCGGTATCTATACTGAGGATAACGTCAATAAAGAGGCGTTGGGCCGCTTGCGCGAACCTGAATTGCGGGCACAGATCGAAACTGCCTTGAGGGGGACCGGCATTTCCTCAGAAACGGTTGTGTCTCGTATCGAAACCACTGCGAACAACGCGGCGCTTGAACGGCAATGGCTTTCCGATGACTTGCAGAAGATCGCCCAGACCGAGGGGCTGAATCTTGAGCGCAGGGAGGATCTTCAACAAGCGTCAGACCGACTGGATCAAATTCACGTTCAACTCAGCGGTGCTTTGGAGAGAGCGGAGGTGCTGCGCGACAACGATCTAATCGAGGTTGATGTTGAGGCCGTTGACCTTGATCGCGCGACAGCCGCTATGCAGGCGGATATGAATGATCCAAGCTATCAGGAATTCCTGCGAGAGCAGGCGGCAACCGAAGATTACCGCGATAGGGTCGCAGAACGGTTGAATGACGAGACTGGCATTCTTCGAGCAGAGCGTGAAGGAATTGCCGCGCGCGAAGCTGAGGCCGTTTCCGAGGTCGAGCAGGGCGTCCGCGCCGAGTTCGATGGATCGGGCACCGATTACGCCAAGTTTGAACCGTTGGTCATCAGCCGGGATCGCGCCGCCCAAGGCGCGCGTGGGGTTGGCGACAGTGCGGAGCTGGCGACGGCTTTCACCGCGTTGGCGAAGGAGCGCCGCGAAGGGTCTATGTCGGTTGAGGACCAGCAGCGAGCCGATGCGCTCTTGCGCGACACGGCCAATCGCTATGGTGAACAGATGCGCGACGGCTTGGCCCGCGAGGACACCCGCGAGTTCCAGCCTCACGAGCATGAAGATTACGAGGGCTACAGCGCCGAGGTCGAGCGGTTCGAACAGGAACGCTTGCGCGATTTCGATAACGCAATCCGGCCCTATGGGGTCGAGGCCGACAGGGACGGCGGGGTTTCCCATCAGCCGCACATCGAGCAGGCCAGCCTTGATCGCATGAGTAGCCGCATCCGCGACGAGCTTATGTCAGCGGATCAATCGGAAGACTTCGATGCGCGCTATGATCGTGTTCAAGGCATGTCCGAGAGCGGTCAGATCGAAGCAATGGCACGAGACCGGATTGCCAGCGAGCAGGCCGATTATCTTCGGGATAAACCGGAAATTCTCACGTCGCCTGACCTGATCTATAATGACCAGCCCTATCAGGAAGCGATTGTTGACCGCGACCTTTACGACCGGATCGAGACAGAGGCCCGAGCCGCAGGAGCTGACAACGCTGCCGATGTGAAGGCGGCTGTCGCGGATGACTTCAAAGCCCGTTATCCGGACATGCCAGATCATCTTGCGCGAGGTCTGGGCGAGACCTACGCCACGGCAATGAGCATTCGGGACAATGAGCGGATTTCCGAAGTTGCTGCGCAGCGTGACCTGACCACCGCCGCGCACAGCCCTGAGATCGAGCGTGTGATCGCCCACGAGCGGGACGACAAAATCAACCCGACCTTCGTGGACGAGGCCAGCGGTCGCGCTTACCGTGAAGAGATTGAGCGGGAGCTTGATGACGACCGGATCGCGGCGCTGAAAGACGGCGATGCGGATGCCTTGGAGCAAGTCATTGATGATCGGCTCGAACGGCTCTACGCGGCTAAAGCCTACCTTCAGTCAGATGAAGCCACCGCAAACAGCGAGGCCACCCGCGAGGTCATTTCCGAAATTGCGGATGAGGAATTTGAAGCGCACCGCTTGAAGCATGTTCAGAACCACAGCGAGAAGGGGCAGACACATGGATAAGGGTAAATTGGCCCTCGGGCTGTTTCTGGTCACAGTGATTTTCGCCGGAATCGGATATGTGGGGGCCACCGCGTGGTTGACCTACAAGGCGAGCGGGTTGTCTGGGCTTTCTTCCAATATCGACTTTTTCTGGCTGGCCCTGAACTATCTCGACATGCGGACTTATCGGCCTGACGACTTTCAGAAGGTCAATCTTATCATCGGGGGCTTTACCCTCGTGGGCCTTCTTTTGAGTGCGGTCCTTTCAGGAACGGCACTTACCCAGTTTGGCATGACCCACTGGCAGAAGTCTGGTGAGATGGGCAAGAACGGCTTTTTTGGTAAGCCAGGAACTGGCTTCATCCTTGGGAAAATGGGCAAACCAAAGTCTCGGCACAAGCTCATCACGTCACAAGTCTTTCCTCATGCGCTGATCGTCGCGCCCACAGGGCGAGGGAAAACCTCAGGCTTTGTCATCCCGAACCTACTGACCTTCAAGGGGTCTGCCGTGGTGCTGGACGTGAAGGGCGAGAATTTCGAGAACACCGCGCGCCACCGCGCATCTGAAGGTGACAAGGTGTATCGTTTTGCCCCGACTGATTGGCATGATCGTCGGAGTCACCGCTACAATCCTCTGTTGAGGATCTTCGAGCTGGATGATCCTGATCGGAAGCAGATGGAGCTTCAACTTCTCGCCTCGCTCTTTCTGCAAGCTGACAGCGACCGGGTGCAGGGTCTTTTGAAGGGCGGTATCGACCTTTTCGTGGCTGCCGGTCTTCTGGCGTTCGAGCGGAAGCGCCCGACCTTGGGCGAGATTTACCGCATCGCGGCGTCAGGCGGGAACAAGCAGAAGGAGTTCATGCAGCGCCGCGACGAGGTGAAGAACCGCGCCGCGAAGCTCATCTTTGAACGGCTTGCTTCGACCAACAATGACACGCTGACCTCCTATGTATCGCTGTTGATGACCTCGGGCCTCGATCAATGGAGCAACCCCGCAATTGATGCCGCCACCATTGAATCAGACTTCGATTTTCGTGCGATCCGCAAGAAGCCCTTCACCGTCTACCTGGTCGTAGCGCCGAACATGGTTAAGCCTATGGCACCGCTGATCCGGCTCTTCTTCTCGGACCTGATTTCCTCGCTGCAAGACAAGGAGCCGGGGAAAGACGAGCCTTGGCCGGTCATGATTATGCTCGACGAGTTCAACCGTCTCGGGAAGATGCCGATTGTCGTTGAGAGCATCGAGACCCTGCGGTCCTACAAGGGGCACCTCGCTATCGTCACCCAGACCATTCCGGCACTAGATGAGATTTACGGCGAGAATACACGGCGCGCGTTGCAAGGGAACGCTGGTGTGAAACTCTATCTGACTCCATCGGACGAAAAGACCGTGGAAGAGTTGAGCAAAGCCGTGGGTAAAACCACGAAACGGGTTGTGACACGCTCGCGCTCGATTGGCCGCAACCCGTTCGAGGGGCGCAGTATGTCCGAACGCACCGAAGAAACCTCACTGTTGCCGGAGGATGAAGCGCGCCGGATGCCGCTTGATGACATTGTTATGGTCGTGGATGCCCAAATGCCGATCCGAGCGAAACGCATCAAGTATTACGAAGATCCTTTTTTCAAGGCGATCCACGGGGCGCAATCAGGCGAGCTTCCCTTCCCCGAGCGGGTCTTGGGTTCCAACGAGCCGCCCGCACCTGAGCAGGACGCCCCAGAGCCGGCCACCCCGAAGCCGCCCGCACCTGGACCGCAGGCAGCAGAGGCGTCCAAGCCAGAACCAGAAAACGATCCGGCGTCTACCATGCCTCAAGAACCGGCAGAGAATCTAACGGTGAAGCAGGCCAGCGATAAGCCTCACCGCGAGAAACTGAAAACTTCGCGCCGAAAGCAATCCAAATCTGTCACTCAGGCCACCCGTGATGTGGACGAGCGCCAGCGCGAGTTCGATCTTGCTGAACAGCAGCGCCTCAGTTTCCCGATCCCTGCGCAGTCCTCTCAGGCAGACGTTGAAGCTCTTATGGCCGCAGATGCAGCACTGGCAGAGGTCGAGGCAAGTTTGTCAGAAGGGGAGGGCGGTCAGAGAACCGCCGCTGTTGGCTAGGCTTGAAACCAGTGACCGAGAATAAAGAAGGCCCGCGAAAGCGGGCCTTCTTTATTGCTGGGTGTAGTCCCTTGGCTTGGTCTACAGTGGCTAAGGATCGGAGCCGAATTATCGGTTTCGCTGCATCATATAGATGACCGCGATGAAGCCAATGCTTGTCACGATTACACCTGTCCAGAACCAGCTAAACCCGCTGGCCTCTTGGGCGCACTTCACCATATCCAAACCGGCCAAAGCCGAGTTTCCGCTACCTTCACATTCTTGTTTCATTTTTTCAGCCTTTCAGATCGGTCGATCATTCTCTGGACCTTCGCGCCGGTTCCCGGCGACGGTGACGGCGCAGATTTTGAGCTCCTGATGGACGAGACCATTTGCCTTGCTCGCATTCCAGCGAGTTCAGCTCCGGTTGCTGTCCCCACCAAAGCACGGTTTTGGACTTGGGCGCTTCCCATTGCCGCGCGCGCAAACGAGTAGCTGCCACCCATTCCGGCAGTCATCGCGGGCATGACGATATTTCCAGAAATACCGCGCACGATGAACGGTGTCGCGATGATGAATCCCTTTGCCATGAGGATCATCATGAAGAATGGGATAAGCGCACCAATGCTCGATGCGTTAGCCGGATCACCGAGCCGTGCTATCAGAGCTTGGGCCACACCAACAATCGTGGCAAAAATTCCGGCAATCACGACCGGATAAATTGCGAACGAAATCAACGCCGAGAGCCAGCGGGCAAAATAGTCTTTCGTCACGTCGAACATGGTCAAAAAGATCATGACCGGAGCCATCCCGATCAAAAGGGAGATCATCAACCGCGAGGCGACCATAAGGAAAGCCGCAAGGCCGCCAAGGATCGAGAGAAGAAGAACGCCTAGGGTATCCAGTAGCGCCCCGGCCATCCAGTTCAGATTGGAGCCTGCCGCGTTGAGGTATTCACCAAGTTCTTCGATAAGCTGGTCAAACTCTTCTGCAAAGGTTCCAGACGGGCCAGGTGTGCCGCCCCCGACCGATGCGATAAGTGATCCGGCTATGCTGTCGATGCCGTTGATGATTGCTTGGGCAAGCCGGTTAAACTCTGTCCAGTTCTGGGCGAAGAGGGCGATCAAGATGAGCTTGACGACCAGCCAAAAAGCCGTTCGCCCGTCCAGCGTCCGAACCTGAAAAATCATGTTCAGAAAGACCAATATGATGACAAGCGTGGCCGAGACTTGAATCAGCGTTCCAACCGTCGCCGCAACAGCCCCAAACTGTGTTTCTGACGCCGATTCAAGATAGTTTTCCGCTGTGGACACAAAGAATGTAACAATGCTCATGTGTTGTCACCAATTACCCTGAGCTTCACACACCGGCTGCGCAGCCCGTCTTTGTTCGTTAGCGGTTCTGCGATATTCCGAGGTCCGCTCAAGAATTTCATGACGGTTCATGCCAGCATAATGCGCGAAGTAGTAATCCGAAGCGGCAGTCCATGATGGAAAGCGGGTTTCGCAGGAACAGTCGCCAGTTTCTACGATAGCGGTCATACTTTGCGCCCGATACATTTCTTGAACCAGATTAATTTTGTGAGCGTCCTTCACGTCAAAGTTCACCAGCCAATCGGGCATCGCAATCCGGTTTGGACAGATGCGCGGGGCACTGCCAGCCGAGGGCACAAATTGGGCGGCGGCGGCGGTAGGAATAGACAGCGCCAAACAGAGGAAGATCGCCTTTTTCATGCCGCTTCTTCTTTCAAAGTAGTGTCTTCTGACACCTCCCGCTTCATGAAGACCATCAGCACACGGGCGCCAAGATCACGCGGCACAACCGAGATCACTTCCCAGCCCACGAGGCCGAGACTCCGAAGGTCGTCCTCCATTTTCGCGCAGCCCGCTTGCGAGCTGGCGTCGAAGGTCAGCACCTCATTTTCAAACTGTTTCATGGCTCGTCTCCTTGTGTTCATTGCCCGGTAGGTAAAACTCCGTGATGCCCCGATCGCCACTGTGGCGACCGGCTTGAATTATAACGTCAATCGAGCTTTCGATATACTGGATCATGTCGGCGTAGGTCATTGGCACGTCAGTTTTCAGGGCCGCGATTGCAAGGCGCTGGACTGCCAGTTGTGGCGTCTCAGCATGGAGCGTTGTCATAGACCCACCATGGCCGGTGTTGATCGCTTCGAGGAATGTCATAGCCTCGCGGCCACGAACTTCGCCAAGGACGATCCGGTCTGGCCGCATTCGAAGCGTTGAAGTCAGAAGAGTATCAGCCGATTGCATTTCAATGTCGCGATTGGCGATGAGTGTCACGACATTCGGTTGCGACGGCATCAACTCAGCCGCCTCTTCGATGGTCACGATCCTTTCTTCCTGGCCCACGTAGGAAAGAATTTTCCGGGCCGCGACCGTTTTCCCTGTCGAAGTTCCGCCTGCAACAATCATGTTGAGTTTGTTTTCAACACAGAATTTTAGGGCGGCGTAAATATCACCGCTTTTGACGACCTGACGAAGCTCGTGGTTTCGTTCTTGGCGCAGACCTTCCAAACTCCGCTCTGCGCCATAGAGATACTTCAGTTCGATCTGATCGAGAGGCAGGGTTGAGAAAAAACGCAGTGAAATCGAATGGCCGGATTGGACGGCGGGGGGTTGAATGACCTGCGCTCGTATCGGACGATTCCGATATGTGATGCTGACCGATACGATTGGCTTTTCTTTCCCAATCCGCGAACCCGCGCCCCCGGCAATTTGATTGCCGAGGTCACGAATTTCTGTTTGGCTCAACGCTACATCAAGGGGGCGCATGAAGTGGTCGCCCTGAAATTCGCCCCAAACACTGCCATCAGGGTTGACGCAAATCTCAATCACATCGTCCCGCTTGGCATCTGGGAGCCTATCGAGCGACGCTTGAAGATAGCTTGCATTCGTCATTCAAAAAATCTCCACATCACGATCAACCATCACGGTGATCCGAGATCCTTGGTCGACGTAGATCACCGGGCCGAGCGACAGGTAGTCGCTCATGACGCTATCGGTTGCGTCCTGAAGATCATCGCCAACGTCTTCGGCAACGTCAGAGGCAGTATCGTCGTTGATTTGCGAGGCGGCGACAGTGGGCACTGCGCCCAGAAGGGAAATGAGCGCCGCCGATCCGAACCGTTCCCCGAAGCGGGTATCGACAAAGCCAGTGACCCCTGAGCGTCCGAGTTCATCACCGCCAAACGAGCTGATGGTCACGGTTTGGTTGTTCGGCAGGATGATCCGATCCCACGCGACAGTCACACGCTGTTGCCCAACATCGAGGCCCGAGCGATACCGCCCGATAAGGCGCGATCCACGCGGGATTAGCACCCGAGAACCATCATAGGAATGCACGTCTTCGGAGATAATTGCCCGCATCTGACCTGGCAGTGAGCTGTCCAGCGCCGTTTCCGTCACCGCTTGAATCATGGTGCCTTGAACAACGGTGTTGCCTGGGTTCGCGATAACTTGCGCCTGCGTAACTTGCGAAGGGGTCGCCCCGTTCATTACAAAGTCCGTCACTGCGCCAAGGGTTCGCTGTGCAATTTCACTTTCGTCTCCCCCAGCTCCGCTATTTCCAAATGCGACCATCGGTGAGTTGATCCGGGCTTCTTGGAACGCGGCCGCCTCGGCGCGGCGGCGTTCCAACTCAGCCAGTCGGGCGTCCTCTTCCGATCCACCGGGGTTCATCGGGTTTTCCTGATCGAGACGAGCAATTTCGAGTTGCGAGCGCAGACGTTGAAGCTCTCTGTCCCGCTCTGTCATGTCCGCAAGATATTGTTCCCGCGCTTCTTCAGATGCGGCTTGAAGGGCTGCCACTTGTTCGGTCAGTGCCGTCATTGCGGCGGTGGTTTCGCTGTTGTCAGGGGCAGGCGAATTTCTCAGCTCTTCAAGCTGTGATTGGAGGGCTTCTAGCTGCGTCCGAAGCTCTTCATTCACGCCACTTTCGACTTGAACGATTTCTGGCTCTGGTTGGGGAGGGGGAACAAAGGGCGTAATCTCGCCAAACCCATCGCCCTCCGCCTGAAACTCAGCGGGTTGTGCGGTTTGCATCGGAGCTTCTTGTTCATCCGAAGGCATCGCCAAGTAAGCGGCAAACCCGAGTGCGGCGATCACGCCAACGCCTGCGAGCGCAGCTTTCGGGGAGGGTTTATCGCGTTTTTTAGATGCGCCTTGGTTGTCGCCTTCGAGTTCGGCAAGCCGCGCTTCGAGATCCTTTTCTTCGCTCATGATCCTGTCCTTCCCGCGCTATTTTCTTCAATACAAACGATGATGTCGCCAAGGCGCAGCACCCATCTGTTGTTGACACCCGACACACGAAGAACACCGTCTTCGACCTGTTGGCTGTTGACCGTCCGCTCGCGTCCCGCCGAGTATTGGAAGACGGCGGGAACGGGGGCATTCGGCGCGAACCGGAAATAGGTGAATGTTCCATCATCCCAGACAGAAACAGGCGTGATTTCCGTTCTGCCGCTGGCAGCATAGTTGTAATTCGACGCACGTTGCGCGACAGCGTTCGTCGGCCTCGCACGAGACTGCGGATACTGGAATTGCACAACGTAGTAGGTCGGTGACGACGATTCAGTCACGTTGAAATAGTAGCTGCGCTGGTTCGTATATACTGTGATGTTGGTGCTAACTCCCCGCGCCAGTGGCTTCACAGCGAAGGCACGTCCACCAGGAACACCGTCGAGTTGAAACCCTTCCGTGTCGCCAGCAATGATCGAGCGGATAGTCTCACCCTGCCCAAATTCGACAGAAGTAACATGCGTAAGGCTCACCCGAAGGCGGTAGACCTGCCCATCGGCGTAGGTGGCAATTCGCACCCTGCTATCGTGACTTCCCGCACGGGGGTTGCTTTCTGCGAAGGCCGGTGCGGTTGCCAGAGCGAGCGCAGCAGACAGAAGGCTGGTTTTGAGCAAATTCATCTTAGTTCTCCAATCTGTCTGAGCGGATTGCGTATTCCGTGACCGTGAAGCCGAACGGGTTTGTCCAGACCTCATCAATCTGGCGACGTTCTTCGGGCCGGAACTCATACATCAGCGTCACAGTGAAGAGACCGCCTTGGACACCTTGCTGCGAAGTCAGTCGCTTGCGCAGGCGCACTGTCGCGCGGTTATTACCAATCCTGTTGATGCTAAGAATTTCCACATCGAGACGGGCATTCGGGCCATAGACGGTAGGCGGATAGCTGGCGTTCGCACTGTTCCAAAGCGCCCGCATGGTTGCCTCAGCATTGCCGCTGGACATAGCCAAAATGGACCGAACCCGAACATCGTTATCGAGCTGATTGTAAACCTCACGCTCTGTCACATATCGGAACACTTCGGCTTCGATCACCGCTTGGTTTTGGGTCACGCTGACCGCTTCCACCGCCGCGTTCGGTAGTGCCATCCCTGTGTTTGGGTCATAGGGAACAACGACCGGCGCCGGATCAACATCGAGGATTGCGACAGTCGCAGCCCCGAGGCATCCGAGAACACCGAAACCCAAGCCAGCGAAGGCTAGTTTCTGCCAGAGTTGTTCGCGGCGACGTGCGCCGAAAATCAGCTCTTCCTCAATGATTTCTTGATCCTTAGCCACTTGCCTGCCTCGCTTATTCTGTCGAGAGATCGGGCATGGTGAAGTCCATGAAACGATCCTCTTCTGCCCTGTCGGCAGCTTCAATTACACCTGCTTGACCTTCACCCACGGTTCCGACCGCCATGAGCTGCGTAAGGGCAACGAGGGCGATTGCATTTTCAGCCGTAACGCGGGTGTTCAGGTCGATGCTTTGTTTCAGGGTCTCCATGTCCCCAATCATCCCGACAAGACGATCAACGCGCTCAAGGGACTGGCCTGCTTCGGTGTAGCTGTTCTGTGCAGTGGCCGAGACCATCGCGCCGGTTGTCGCTTGCGTTGCAACGCGCTCAGCTCCACCGTTGCCGCTCCGGGCCATTTCCGAGAGCGTGTCTTCATCAAAGCCAGCTTCGGCCAGAACGCGCTCCATCTGGGTTCGGATTTGGCCGGACCCAGAACCCGTGAGACCCGACCAATCGCCACGCTGAATTGCCGCAATCGTATCCGTAATGTCGCCAAATTCTTGATCGAGTAGGCCATTCAGCCATTCTTCCATTTCTGTCTGAATGACATTGGGAAGGTCAGCCAAGCCAGTGAGAGCTGCATAGGTTTCTTGCAGTTGGGCGTATTGCTCTTGGAGCGTCTGAAGCTGGTTTTGCAGTTGCAAAAGCTGATCGTTCTGAAGAATTTCATCTTCGATCATCTGTTGGAGCTGCCGGATTTCCTGCGCGATATTTTGGGTGTCCACAGTTGGAACGCCCTGGGCGAGAGCAACGGGAGCCGTAGTGCTGAGCAGCGAGATCGGAGCGACAGCGAGGCCAAGACCCAGAACGGTAGCGGTTGCAAATTTGCGCAGGGGCGCGGTGAATTTGGTCGACAGTTCCATCAGTCGAGTTCCTCCATATCGAAGTTCATGTATTGCTGTTCACGTTGACGTTCTGCGGCGAGCGCCACAGTATGCGCGCTGGCTGTGCGGTTCCGAGCGGCCCGCAAGCGCGTCAGGTTTGCCACAAGCCGAGCAACTTCGGCGCGGGCATAGCTGTTGAGCGCCATCGCCTCTTGCACATCTGCGGTTCGCCCAATTTGCTGCACAATATCGCGGAGCCTAGCAGCCGACGCTTGGACGGTTGCCATCGAGCCATTTCCGTAAAAACTGGCGTTCGCACCAGCAAACGAAAGGTTCGAGTTTGCCATCAGGGCAGGGTCGATTGTGCCAACCGCATCACCGCCGCCACCGAGGGCGAGGTATTCGTTATATTTGGCCGGGATCACCTGCACATAGTGCCGAGTCTCTTCAAAAGGCGGAACGCCCCCATACTTTTGCACGTTGCCAGGACCGGCATTGTAGGCAGCGAGGCCATTGATGATGTTTCCGTCAAACATGGCGAGCATTTGCGCGAGATAACGAGCGCCGCCTTTGACCTGCAAATACGGGCTGTCGTAGTAATCTGGGAGGATGCCAAGATCGCCAGCCGTTGCGGGCATGATCTGCGTCAGGCCGAAAGCTCCAACTGGCGAGCGAGCGCCAATCGAAAAGCGGCTTTCTTGCCAGATCAATGCTTGAAGCATGAAGCGCCATTCCCTGACGGAAAAGCCCGCTTGGCTCACGCCCGACAAGCCGTGAGTTTCCGCCGCGACCTGAATAATCAGCTCTTCGACGTTCTGTGCTGCGTCCCCGAACATTTGCGCCCCTGCGGGGTTACTGTCTTCGGGGTTAAACACCACATCTGCGGATTGCTCTGGCGCGTTGCCATCTTCAAGACCCTCCACCATTGCAGGTATACCCTGCCCGCCGATGCTCGTTTGCGCGTCGAGGATTTGTTGCAGCACTTCGAGTTGTTGACGCTCAATTTCTGCAAGCTGTTCTTGGACGGAAAGCGTTTCCCGCTGTGTCGCAAGATCGCTTTCCCGATGGACGTTAGACGCCTCGTTTCTAATAATCAGGCCACCGTCTACCGTAGGCACACCCTGCGCGAGCGCAGTGGTGCCCCACAGTAAGGCCGTGGCAAATATCGTTGCCCGCTTACCCATCGCCAAGACCCTCTGGACCGCTAAGCGAAATGAAGGAGCAAGGCGCGGATTTAGTAGAAACCCGGACGCGCGGGGCAGGTTCATTCGTCGGCATAAATGTCATGACACCGGCGTTGCGTGTCGCCGTATCAAAGCAGTTCGCCTCAGACGGCCGATACTCAGCACAGCCCGCCAGCCCGAGACCTAAAAGCAAGAAAAGAGTTGCGGTGGTTTTCATTCGACCCTCCAAAAGTCTTTGCGCTGGCGGTAATCGGCACCCACCAACTGTTCACCTTTTTCCATCCCACCGAGGACGGTTAAGAGCGGCCCGAGGACACTCAGATTTGCGTTGATGCAGACCGACCCTTGGTCATCGCGGACAAGCCCGACCCGTGATGCGGGGCTTGATTCCAACATCACAGACAGTTCTTTCTCGTGAAGGTTCAGCATTGCGTAATCCGACGCCTTAGCCCGAATGTTCGGGAGCAGGATTTGTGTCGGAACAGCCTCAACGATGGTTTTGCCCGTCCGCGTCTGTTCGAGCTGGCTGGCATATTGCGTCATCATGACGACGACAGCGTTTTGCTTCCGAGCGGTTACAAGCCAGTTCGAAAGCCGCTCAGCGAAATAACCGTTGTCGAGCGCCTTCCATGCCTCATCAATAACAATGATCGTGGGTTTACGGTCTTCGATGACACGCTCTACGCGACGGAAGAGATAGGACAGCACTGCCATCCGCTCTTTCTCGCTTTCGCTATCGAGGATGCCGGTCAGATCGAAACCAACAACGTCGCCTTCCAGTGAAAAGGTGTCTTCGCGGTTCTGACCGAAAATCCACCCATACCGACCTTCAGCAGTCCATTCTTGGAACCGTTCTTGAAGATCGCCTTTATCGTCCGCCGAAACAAAGAGCGAAGCCAGGTCGTGCCAGTTGCGCAGGTTGGCATCGCTTGCAGTCGCGTTCTGACGAACCACTTCTTGAATGAGGTTCGTTTGTCGAGGCGTGAGAGGCTTGTCGCTGCGATGGATCAGGGAGGCAAGCCAGTCAGACAGCCACGCTTGCCCGCGCTCATCTACTTCGGTCCATAGCGGATTAAGGCCGGTTGCCTCGCCTGCCTTGATCGAGGAATAGCGCCCACCGTTGGCGCGAACTGCCATTTCCATACCAAGGCGGTAGTCGAAGACGAACAATCTCGCCCCGGCACGCCGCGCTTGTGTCATCAGGAAAGCAGAGAGAACAGACTTGCCTGAACCTGGACGGCCAAGGATCAGCGTATGTCCGCCAGTGGGTTCTTTGTCCGGCGCACCTTGTTCATGATAGTTGAAACGGAACGCTGAAGACTCTGGTGTGGGGAACATGGAAATGACCTTGCCCCACGGCAGTTGGTCGCGGTCCTTGCCGAGAGGGGTCCGATGGAAGGCAGCGAAATCCGCAAAGTTTCGGTTTGTCACCGCGCCTTTTCGGCTCCGCGCATGTGCATTTCCGGGGTGTTGCGCAAAGTAGTGCGTCCCGCTCGCAAAGCCTTCGGCAACCAAGTTGACGCCTTCGGTCGATGCCGTGTTCTTAATCTCGCCGCCAATGTTTGAGAGCTGTTCTTCGCTATCCGCAAAGACGGCGACAGTCATGTGATGATCGCCAAAGCTAAGCCGCTTCGACTCTAGGTCATCCAGAGCCGTCGGCAGTTCATCCATCAACGAAAACGCACCATCGTTTGCAGAGGCCCGCATCTTCATCATCCGCTTGATGCGGCCTGCCATCCAGTTGCTATTGATCGGCGTGAAACTGTGAGTCACGATCATATCGACGGGCAGGTTTAGCTCATCGAACATCGTGCAATGGGTCTTCTCGGGATAGTCTTTCACGGCAAAGATTGACCCGACGCGCGGGCCGGTTGCACCATCGGACAGATAAAACTTATCGCCCTTGAATGTGACCCGAGTGTTTGCCACGTTTTCCGATACGATGCTGGTAGATGCCCCCCGATACAATGGCAGCTCTTGCCCTGTGTTCAGTGAGCCGAGGAAGCCAAGTAGCTCGCCAGAAGGCTCATCAAGCAAACGAGGGCTCATGTCCGAGAACGATGACATGAGAAAGCGGACGACTTCTTGCAGTCGTGCGAGCCGCTTTTCCGTCTGCACTCGCAGCATTTCTACGGACTTCATCGCCCTGAAAGGTAATTTTGTGCCGACAGGGGGACGATGCAAAACCGTCAAGGTCAGCGTCTTGTCCCGAAGCTGACCATCAATGAGGGACTGACGCCAGCGCCGATCGACCGCCGCAGCGAAGGTATCACCTTCAATCGGATCGAGATCGACGTTGATAGCCTTGGAAACTTTGTGGACGTAGAAGGAGCATTCGGGCCCGATCCGCGCGATGACCGACGCGAACAAAGCGCGGGTCCGGTCGAGGTGATCGTCATCAGTGGTATCGCTATTCACGCCATCCAGTCGAATGCACTGGAATAGCTCATTGCCGCGCGTCCGCACTGTCCGCTCGTCAACAAGGCTGATGTAAGGGAGCATTTTGCCGAGCTTGGCTTCACGCCCAGCCCAGCCCGGAAGCAACGTCCGAGCGTCATAGTTCATATCACGGGGCATAGCTGTCTCCACCGTGGATTTTTCGGTTAAGTGTCGGGCGGGTGACTTGGAGCGTGGTTGCGACCACATTCAGGAAGTTTTCATCCCAATCAGCCGCCTTCCAGAGCAGGGGGTAGGCCGTCGCCCCAATGGCGACGACCAGCCAGTGCTGGACCCAAACGAAGATCAGAACAGACCCGAAGAGCCAGACCATTGCATACATGATCGGCAGCCCAAAGAGCTTGGGGGGCCGCACTAAGCCGAGAAAAAGACGAGACTGTTCTGCCATCGTTTTAGCTCCTTACGAAGTCCAGATTGCGGCAACGATAGTTGGCGCTGCTGCGATACCGGCGATACCGACCAAGACCCACATGGCTTGCCGCAGGTCGATAATGTTGAAGAGCCAGGACAGGAACACAGCGATGACCGCCAGTGTGCCGATCACGATGCCGAGCGGGCCGGTGATGGCATCCACAATGCCTTGCAGCATGGCTTGCACTGGCGACAGGTCGATACTTTGCGCGAGTGCAGGTTGAGCAGCGAAAAGCAGTATCCCGCAAATCGCCACGAGGACGTTGATATTTGGCTTCATGAATGTTCTCCTTCGAGCCTGTTGAAAACCGCCAGAACGCGCCTGACGTGGTTCTGCGTTTCCCGGAAGGGTGGGATGCCGCTATGACGCTCCACTGCATCTGGCCCAGCGTTGTAAGCCGCTAATGCAAGTTGAGCGTCGCCAAAACGGGCAAGCATCATCAGTAGATACCTTGCTGACCCGTCGAGGTTCTGTTGCCAGTCGTGCGGATCGACCCCAAGGTCAGCCGCGGTCGCAGGCATAAGCTGGCCCAACCCAATCGCGCCAACATGGCTGCGCGCATTGGGGTTGTAGGCACTTTCAATTTCAATATTGGACTGGAAGAGCAGCCGCCATTCGCTCACGCTGATGTTCGCACGGCGCAGAGCTGGATGGCTCGCATAGCGGTGGGCTGTTTGGTCAATGGCATTCAGGATCGCGGGGCGCGGAGTAACAGCGCGGGGAGCAATCGCAGCAACACGGAATGACTCGTCTTCATCATCGGCTTGTTCAGATCGGCCCCCGAAAAGCATCAACTCATCGGAGGCCGACCCTTGGCCAATACCATCATTGTAATTGCGAGAGAAATTCGTTTGGGGGGTGGAGGCACGAAGAGACCCGTCGCCGTCCATCACTAATACCATGCCCTGAGCGAGGGCAGCAGAGCATGACAGCGCCAGTGCGGCGCTAGTCGCTGTCAGATAATTGACAGCCGTTCGGCAGAATGTGGAGCGCGCGGCCCCCTTTCCGCATTGGTATGTGGATCGGGTCAAACCCGAAACCTTCAAGGAAAGAGATAAGCCCGTTAGCGGTCTTGAAGAGCCGCAGCGGGATTTCCTCTTTGTGTTTGTTCCAGCGCCGCCCAGGCACAAGGAGCTTTTCAATTGATCTGTCTTCAGTGACAGCTCGAATGAACCACTCACCATACCAAACGGCATTTTTGCGGAACGCAGGGGTTTTACATACAACCTCTGCTTGATACCCCTGTTGTAAGAGAACCTTGAATTGCGTCTCTGTAACCACATTAGGCGCTTCTTTGCTTAGGTCTGTCCTCACGGTTGGCGTTTTCCCTCTTGGTTAACGGACCGCGAACCCTCCTCGGGCATCACAATCCTACGTCATTACAATATGGGGTGCAACATTGTAATGTTGCACCACCTCAAAACTTCTGCTCTAACGCAGCAATACACAGCAACACACCAATTCCCAAGCGATCTAAAGGGATACTACCTTATGCCTATACTAAAGAAGACGGGCTACATGGTTATAATATCGTCTATTTTTTGGGGTTCGGGGGGTCAAGCGAACTCTTGCATTCCGCCAGAGCGACCCTTTGTGCCTGCTGAAACCGACGCTGCGCGCGAGTTTCGCGACCTGATCTATGACGACTATCAAGTCTACTTCGAAGACTTCAGCCGATACCTGCAATGCCTCGACCAAGAGCGGGCGCGGGCGTTTCAGGAAGGCCAAGAAGTCAGCGAGGAATATCGCCAGTTCTTCGATCAGGTGGTGACAGGTGACCGCTAACCTAGGGCTGAGCGGATTTCCGCTCATTCAGACCCCGAACAGATTGCGCCCTACGAGGGCTTGCCTTGGCGGGGAGCGTGAATTTCAACCTTAAATAGTTGCCAATCCGTCCGCGTTCGACGTATCACAAGATTATAACCGCGCGCACCTTGTTGTAGTGTCGCGCCAAACCAAAGGAGATACCATGTTGAAGTTGCTCCGCACGACCGCCCTTGCCGCTGCCGCCGCAGCGACCAGTTTTGTCGCGGCCCCGGAGCGGGCGCAAGCACAAAGCTATCAGATCGACTGTGCCATCTTGCTCTGCCTTTCGGGCGGCTGGCCTGCTTCCGTGCCTTGCGCCCGCGCTCGCGCCGAGTTCATTCGGCGGATCACGCCCTGGCCTGTAGAGCCGCCGTTGCAAATCTGGCGTTGCCCGATGGGAGCATCTTTCAACGTCGATCCGTCAGAGCTAAACCGAACGCGCCTCTTCGATATTCTCATGGAAGTTGAGGGGGCAACGCCCAAACAGTCCTTCCCGAACGCTCCATTTACGGATTTCTCGCTTGAGCCTCAACCCGCTGTGGTTCGCAGAACCGGCGGGCAAGCTGGTTCGCTTCCCGAAGGCTTCGCCTTGCAGTTCGTCGATGGGGAATACAGCGAAGAGAATGGCACCGCTGACATCGACATCAGCGGCGATGCCTTCGATTTTGTTCGTTCGATCCGTGTGTTCAATGTCACCTATGCTCGTCAAAGCAATGGCCGTGAAGATTGCAATCGTTCCGCCAATGTTCTGATGGGCGCCTATGGCACCCAAGGCGACTTCCACTGGAACCGCTCTTCCGTGCGTGATTTGCCGGAAGCTCACGAAGGCATGGAAGGCTATGGTCGAGACTGCCCCCGTATCTACCACCGCTCCGTTTTTGTTGAATGGCGCGACTATCAGGGCAACTATGGCTTCGAGCAGGTGAACTACTAACCGTAGTGCCACGCCATGCTGTGCGATACTATAATTGCGACAGGCATCTAAACAGAGTATGCCTGTCGTGAACGATCATCAGAATCGAAGAGGCAAGGAGCAAACACAGACCCCCAGAAAAGAAGAACCCCCCGCAAGGCGGCGACCAAGCGAGGGGGGGTGCTGATGAACCTAGGAATTGGCGTTCCGAATAGGCCCTAATTTCATATCTTAGGTCCGGTTCTACCATCCTCCCGACAGCCAAACAAGCAAAAAACGCATCTGTGCGACCAGGTGAAATTTGCCTCGCCGTCTTGTCCATCGAGCAAAAAGGACAAGCAAATGAACTACTCACCACAAATCGCACTGCCCCAAGGCATGTCACGCCGCGACGTAATTGCGGTCATCAGCGAGATCGGGCCGGACCTTAACCTGAGCGGCGCAGCTATCTATGTGCTGACCAAACTAATCGGCAGCACTAGCGACAAGGACTGGACCGAACCCGGCGCGACTCCAACTTTCTACGGCACACAGGAAACGATGGCTGAACGCCTTCACCTGACGGCCCGCCAGCTTCGCAATCATGAACGGAACCTAGAGCGCAAACAGATTCTCATCCGTGACACCAAAGCGAACGGTGCCCGTGAAGCGGGAACGGGCAGGGGGCTTCTCTTCACTCCCCTGAAAGCGCATTTTGTCGAGCTGCTGGCGCTACGCGACGAGAAGCGAGCTGTCACCAAGCGCATCAAGGAACTGAAGAGCCTTCGCAGCGTCAGGTTGCGCCGGATGAAGGACGGCATTGCGCGACTTTCCCCCGACGCTCTGGACAACGAAAGCGTTGCCGCGATCCTCGCAAGGTTCGACGCATGGCCGCGTTCCGACAGGCTCCACTCCCTTGGACTGGATCACCTCGAAGAGCATGTAGAAGCCGCTGCTGCCCTGTGCATAGAATTTGAGGAAGTCCTTCAAAACCTACCAGAGTCTTCCTGTGAACCGGAAGAAACCTTCCGTTCCTTTATACAAGAGGACAACAAGAAGAATCATTCTGTATCCTGTAACGCTGACGTCGATGAACGGAGCGCGGGTAAACCCGCGCACTGGAATTTGCTTAGATCGGAGCCTGACGGCCCCGATAAGTGCTTAGAAAATAAGTGTGAGGGGGAGACCGGAGTAATCAACCCCCAACTTGAGGCGCTTTTCAAACCGGAGCAACTTTTCAAGCTGGCATCGCCTGACTTCCAACGTGCGCTGCACATGAGATCCAACCAGGTCACAAAAGAAGCGATGATCGACGCAGCCCACGACATGCTGGCAGTCCTTGGCATCAACTATTCCGCTTGGGCGACGGCCTGCAATGTGATGGGCAGACTTGGTGCAACACTTTGTGTTCTGGTATTGGACGCCAATCGCGACCACCCTCAAACCCCCGTGCGAAACCCCGGAGGGGTGCTGCGAGGTATGATCCGCGCGCACAAACGCGAAAAGCTGAACCTTGTGGGTAGCGTCATCGGGTTGCAGCGGCGACGGGGTTACTAAGATGCCGATTACGCCTGAATTTTCCCTCCAAGTTCAGCCGCTATCGCGGCTGGCGCGGGAAGGATTGCAGCTATACATGCCGATTTCTGCACCTTCGCCGTTCTGCGCGATGACAGTTCCGTCAATCAGGGTTCTACCGGCCAGAGGTTCAAGATCGCGCATTTCAACTTCGGCACTTACGCCCTGGAACGTCCGTAACGCCGCCCGTTCGCAAGCCTCGGCGTCGTCAAACTCGGCCGTGATGACTTCTGACCCCGACTGCAAATTGAACAGCACAAGGATGAGGATGATTTTCATGAGATTTCCTTTCTACGACAGAGGGTCGAAACCTCGCGGTTCCGACCCTCTTGGAGAACAGCGCATGACGCCTTCACCTTCCACGACCATCGGCATCCCTGCCTGTATCGCCACTTAGCAATATCATAATGTTGGGATCGAAACAATAAGGTTGCTTGGCCTTTCGCCATTCATCTTCCTCAAAATATCCTCGGGGGAGCGCCGACAGGCGCGGGGGCAGACAGCCCCTTGCCCCCCGCTCGATTTTCACTCTGCGGCCAGTGCTGCCCGATAGTCAGTTGTGACAGCCATAACATTGTCGATTTGCTGGTCGATTTTTTTCAGGTCGATGCGAGGCAGGGGTGGGACAAAAGCGAACGCGAGCTGGTTTGCCTCGGGGATCTCGAAGCTGGCGACTCTTTCCTCGAAAGCGGCCAGTTGGTCCGCTTCGCGACGAAGAGTTTCGCCGGTGCAAGCGCGGGGAAGCCCACGGTTGAACAGGCTATGAATCCGGTTCTTTGCTTGGAGTTCTTCTCGAAGACCACGCAGTGTTTCACAGACTGGCGCTAACGCCTCGCGTCGAGCCTCGAAGGCGAGCCGCAGTTCTTGCCCCTGTGCTGTGACCTCGGCCAGCTCTGCCTGCATTTCTTCTATCCGAGCCGCCACCTCGGCCTCGCGTTGCGCTGCCCGCTCAGCCTTTTCAGCTTCGCGCCTCGCCTCGCGCTCTGCCGTTTGTGCATCGTCCAGCGCGACGATCCGTTGCGACAGGTCTTCGCGGTCGAAGTCGCTTAGTTGTAGCTCAGTGCTGTTCCTGCTGGGGTCATCGAGCCAATCTTGAAGCTGCTTTCTGCATTCGGTTTTCAACATGCCCATCACATCATCAGGCACGTCGCGATAGACAGCCTCGTTTATCCCTCCCAGTACTTCGACGCATTCGCGCGTCCCTGCTGTGATCTGGGCCGGGCTCCTGCCGTTGCCCAAGAGGGATAAGAGCTGGTCATCGGTGATTTCCGAAATGTCCGTCTTGCAGCCTGCCAGCGCCAGGGCGGCGCAGCCAGCTATGAAAGTCCTGTAATATCCCATTGTTACCTCGCCTTGTCCTTTTCCCAAAGGATAGCGGAACACAGCTCAAAGTTGAATCCTTTTTCGGGGCAGGTCGGCAGCATCGCGCCGCAGTCTTGGTGTGCAAAAACGGTCGGTTTTGGACAGTCTCGCGCAGAGTGTTCAAAAACTAGCATTTACATTTACCGGCACCCGTTCTATTTTTGGCCACCGTTTATGAACACTATGATCTGCCACAACGAGGAACCTAGACATGATGCCAAAAGAGCAAAGCGATTTGGTGTTTGTCGAAGTGACCAAAACACTGATGATGACACGAAAACAGGCTCAAAGGCTGGTCCGTGTTGCGAGGGTTTTGCATTCCGACATTGAAACCATCAGTTGGGATGAAGAGGGCAACGAACTGCGGACGTTGGGTGATGATTTCCTTACTGACGATGGACAGCCCGATTATGCTTTGGCTGCTGTGCAAATTCCTGACCCGGAGGCACTTGTTGGCGCTGAAGTTGTTGCCATGACACACAAGAAGGGGTCGTTTGCGGGAGGGGGCGGAATCCTACGCTAAGGCTTTGGCCAGCGATATTCTCCGGTGAGATTGATGTGTTCCCATCCGAGCGGCGAAACATGGGCCAAGAGATCGGGGGATAGACGCTTTCCAGCT
>JAAWWE010000031.1 GCA_021404525.1 Rhodobiaceae bacterium | reverse complement strand
TTGTGTTTTTTTTTTTTTTGTTAGCAACGCACCTACGCCGATATTCCATCCTTTCTTTTCGCTGGGAGCGGTAGGTGTGTATAAGGGAACGGTCTGGGGGCCAGTCCGAAACGCCCCTTCATTGTCAGGCAAGTCTGAATGGCAGTATCGCTGTAGGTCTGTTGGCGACCACGATTGCCTGTCGGCGCGGCCTCCCAGCACATCTCGGGATCGAACCAGATCGTCAGCGAGCCCCGGCGCTTGAGCGCTTCATTGTAGGCTGGCCAGTTCCTGGTCTTGTAGGTCGGGGATGTCGGTTTGCTCATGGAGCCCGGCTACCACGCTGGATTCACAAGATGAATCCCTCACGCGATTTGTGCAACAGAGCCGGTTGAAACCCTTGTCCCAACGCTCCGCAAAGCGGTCAACGACACTCTTAATTTCGTCAGTCGAAAGCTGTGTCTTTCCATCGAAGACGCCGCGACTATCGACAATGTGTGAACTTTTCGTTGTCAGATATTCAAGTTGGTTCGCGAGCTGACCTTTGGTGTGGGTTCCACCTGACCGGATTGCTTTGAAAACCGCCGAACGCCCGCCCCTCGCGGCGCGAACCATCTGCTTTCGCTTCGCTCCAAGACCCTGCATCGAGCCTCGGACTTTGCTCCAACCATCCTCGAAAAGTTCGCCCGTCACCTGGGCGACGGCATTACTCTTCGCCATCGGCCAGCTCCTTTAGGGCTGCGTTTACCACAAGAGACAAGTGCCTTCTCCGTCTCTCGGCAAGCGAATGCACTTGGTCCGCAAAGTCCAAGACGAACCCCGCGAGACTGCGCATCTGCGCCAAACTGCCCGTCCCAAATGGCGGTCGCATCCCCTTCTTGTTGGCTTCGTTCATTCGCTTTGCGATCTGAGTGACGTTGTTCCCGACCCGATTTAGTGCCGCTCGAAAGCCATTCAGCTCCGAAGCGAGGTGTTCATCAGGGATGAAAATGCCGTTTGCGCTCTGAATCAGTCGGCGCATTCCGTCCGATCTGCTGGTGATCCCGTGCTTACCCAAGACTGCATCGAAGGCTTGCAGCTCTTCTTCCGTCACCGTGACGCTGACTTGCCGCGTCCGAATACTGCTTTCACGCCGCCGCTCTCTTTCAGTCCTTAGCGTGTAGTAGATTGTCCGCTCGGTCACATCGAACTTTGCCGCAAGTGCCTTGCGGGACACGCCTTTTTCGCTCTCGCGGATAATTGCGAGGCGTTCGTCTCGTGTCAATTTGCGGCGCGATGACATACTGAACATACAGTCCCTATTTCCTGCCATCATCATACCAACCCCAAAACTTCGACGCAATCTTTGATTGTGTTGGAGGCTTGGGGTTGGTATTCCGCATCAAGCGCAACTCGACTGAGTTGCGCATCGGACCAAAGGTTCGATCAGGGCCGAAACGGCCCTCCCCTCAAAAATGGCCCGTGAGGCGCTGTAAGCGCCTCTCCGCACCTCCGCCCCAGAAAACACAGAGAAGCCCCCTCAGGCGCGCGCTGTGGCCCTCTGGGGTGGAAACGCGCTGCCAACCGCGCCACCCCAAGCGCGGGTCCGGCTCGCAGCATAACTTGCGCCCGCCAGTCGCAATCGACACTGGACACCCGACAAGCAACACCGGACAAATGACACGCGACACGCAACACCGGACGCGCAACACCGGACAGATGACACGCGACACGCGACACCGGACACGCCACACTGAACACGCAACACCGGACAGATGACACGCGACACTTGACCTGAAACAGTGAACAGGCAACAAAGGGCACAGAACAAGCGACACCGGACACGCAACACCGGACACGCAACACGCAACAAATGCCATGAGGTCGAGCAATGCCAAACGAAAACATGAAAGTCATCACCGTGATGACCAGGAAAGGCGGGGCAGGGAAAACGATGCTAACCCGCGCCCTGACAAGCGCGGCGATGAGCCAGGGCAAGAAATGCCTCGTTCTGGATGCAGACCCCCAGCAAGCTCTTTTCCGTTGGGCGAAAAAGCTCAAAATCAGCGATCCCAAGTTCTCAATAGAACAACTCCTGACCCCAGAAGCCTTTGAAGCTCGGGTTGACGCAGCTTGGGAAGAAGGATCGACAGATTACGTCTTCGTTGACACCCTTGGCGCTGCCGGTGCGTGGGCTGATGACCTAGCCGCTTTCAGCGACATTCTCGTGATTCCGATGATGCTCTCTAACGATGATCTGGAAATCACCCAAGATACCTCTAATTGGTATCGCGATCTTCGCCAACGAACCGAAGACCCTGAGAACCTACCGACCTTCCATGTCGTCTTGTCCAGCGTTCCCACACGGATGAATAAGACAGAGAAGGAACTGGAAATGCAGGCCGTCCAATCTTTTCCTGTGGTCGAAAACTACTTCATGGAAAGAAAGCAGCACAAAGACGCTGCGAGCCAAGGCTTCCTGCACTACCTAGCCGATGATCGACGCAACAATGAAGTCGCCCTCTTGCGCACCCACGCAAAACTCTACGACGAGGCTGTTGAAGAGGCCCAAGCGATCCTCAAAGACATCCAAGGGGGCGCATGATGGTACGAAAGAAGCGCCCCAACATTCAGGGTCACAACCCCGATTACTCCACAAACTTCACCAGCCCCCGAGAAACGGGCAGCTCATTCGCAGCGGGTGCTTCCGAGAGGGCTGCACCACCTCCCGAACCGGCCACGCCCGCGCCGGTTGATACAGATAGTGCAGCCCACAAACCTGCGCCAACCAACCCTGAATCATCCGAAAAGGCTAAGGATGCGATACCGCCAAAAGTCAAACCTGAGACGGTCAATCCGCGCCCAAAGGTGAAGGTCGAAATCAAGCGCGAAACGCGACTCGATGCTGCGGTCACGATTGAGCAAAGCAAGAAACTCGCCGCTTTGGAAGGGCAGGGGGTTTCAACCCGCGATGTGATCGTGTTGGCCGGACGCCGCGCAACAGCTCGGTTTGAGCTGAAGCCACAATTCATCGAAAAGCCAGAGGCCAACCGACTACCAATGCGCGACGGCTACCACACTACAAAGAGACTTCCCGCGAACGTCCTAGACGATCTGCGAGAAAAACATGACCCGCTACGCCTCCAATCCGACACCGCAATGGTGCGAGGACAGTTTGAACCTCTGTTCTGGACTTGCCTTGATGAAGTCATCGAAGAGCTGCGTCAAAAGACCAGATAGAAGACGCGGCAAGCCGCATCATGTTTATTCTTAGAAGGGGGAAGGAGTTTAGGCTTCCTTCCCCCTGAAGCAAAATAGACAGGGCCGTGTCCTCGCCTTCGGCTGCGGGCCGCACCACCCCTGTCGATTTTGCTTCACCCCCATCCTCTCACGCTCGCCGCTCGGCAGGGGTAAGCGGACGCTTACCCTCCCCTCAATGATGACTACCGCGCGGGAAGGGGGCGCTCCGTGAATCAAAAAAACGGAGTTAACATCGTGCCGAGAAAAAAGAGACTGGAAGCTCAAGCAATCAAACGCATTCTGGATGCAAAGACGCGCGAGGTTGTCGGTTGGCTCTACGAATGGAACACTGGCGAACAGCTTCCGCGTTGGAAGGATGGTTTCAGGGAGCATGTAATCTATGAATAAGTCAGCCATGTTCTCGATCTCTGCTGAAGATCAAGGGGACAACCTGGGCACAGTTTACTCGTCCAGCTCGGAAACCTTGCGAGCGTTCGGCGCGGCTTACATGCGAGACCCAAAGACGCGCGGTGAGGTCACGCTAAAAGACCCATCAGGAAGGCCGATTGCGTCGTTCGATGTGTGGCAAGATAAGTGGTCGGAAACCGCCGAAACCATTGAATAATCTTTCTCTTTCTTCCTGAAAATGATAGGCTGTCTCCCGAATGGAGGCAGCCTATGCAATTTCATAAGATACTGATTTCCAGCGCGATTGCCTTCGCCGCCTCGTCTGCGGTGGCGGGGGCCTGGGAACATGAGCATGAGCGCGGCGTCGATCTCTATCGCGCCGCCGATGGCGACATGGTGGTTTCTCTGGTTTGTGATCCGAACACGGTTTACGGGACAACAGAAAGCGCGGTCCTGCTTGAAGCAGGCAGCGATCCCGACCTTTCGGCTGAGGTGAGCTTTAGCTTTCCCGATGGCAACACCGTCAACACGACGCTGGTGCATGGCCGGTTTGGGAAAGCCACGGCAAACCCGGTGGAATGGGAAACCCTCGTTGACGGATTCCGCGCCCATCAGACTGTCACGGTCTCGCGCGGCGAGGCCGCTGTCGATGTAGAGCTGGGCGATCCAATGCCCTTCACCTGCCTATAATGTCGATCCGCCTGCGATAGCAGGCTCCGCGCGAAGCGCGGGGCGGGGCCGGGGCCGCGCGTAAGCGTGGTCCCGGCCCCGTCAAATCTGGCACCTGGACAAACGAAAGCCCCCGCCGATCTGGCGAGGGCTGAAAAGGTCAAAGCTCGATGCCGGTGCGCAGATTGCCGTCTGGGTCGAGCCATTGCCGCGCCTCAGCGCAAGCGTAGCAGATGCAAGAGCCTTCGCCCTCGATCACCACGGGCGCGAAATAGACCGGCGGGTTAATCCTGCCGCATTTGCGGCAGGACAGGCGGGGCAGGGTAAGGGGGCCGCTCACGCTGCGGCCTTTTCGGCGTCACGGTTTTCACCCTTCACCAAAAGATCGCTCGCCTTCTGGGCTTCACTCGCGGCCTTGAAAATCAGGCGCTTGTCATCCTTCAACGCGCGCAGCCAGCCCTTGATATAGGCGCCGGACTGTCCAAAGTCGGGAGTCAAGCCAAGGCGGGCGCAGATCATGCAATTTCCGATCTCTGCAATCAATTCCTCGAACGCATATGCCTTCCGGTCGGTGAAACGAGAAAGACGGTCAAGACGGGTCTTGTGGCCGGTCCAATGCGTCGCCTCGTGGGCAAGCGTGGCGTAGTAGCCTGCGGCGTCGTGGAAGGTCGCAATCGGCGGCATGTGAATATAGTCCTCGCTCGGCATGTAATACGCTTGCGGCTCGTCGGTGGTGCGGATTTCTGCGCCGGTCGCTGCAAAGAAGGCGTCCAGCTCGGGGTTGGCTTCGGTGCCAAGGTCGCGGGCCTCTTCGGCGGGGGTGCCGTAATACTCGGCGGGCAGGCCGTCGATCTGCTCGGCGTTGAAAACCCGGTATGCCTTCAGATAGGGTAAGCGGCGCTCTTCGCCGGTCGCCTCGTCCTCGCGCTCGAAAGTGCCATACTTGACCACGGTGGAAGACTTTTCGCCCTTGCGGACCTGCCCGCCTGCTTCCTGCGCTTGGCGGTAGGTGAACCAACGGGGGGCGCGGTAGCCTTTTGCATCGGCGGCAAGCCACAACATCAGCACATTAATGCCGGAATAGGGTTCGCCATTGCTGCGCAAGGGGAAGGGTGCGCCACCCTTTTCGCCGGTCCACGGTTTCCGCCATGCTGGCGTGCCCGCCTCGATGCTGGCGATAATGCTGTCTGTGACGTGGGCGTGAAGATCAAATTTAGCAGCCATTTGTGGCCTCCTTGTGGTGTGCCCCTTCCGGTCTTGGTGCCGAACGGACGGGGCGCGCTCGCGCGACCTGGCCCAAGAATGCGGGCGGCGTTCGGCTTGCCCGAACCCCCCGCCAGTGTGAGCGCCGCGCTCGCGCGGGGATCTCGATCTACTCTTCTGCGAAAGGGACCGTTACCGCGACCTGGGGGCTGTCTGCCCCCGCGCCTATCGGCGCTCCCCCGAGGATATTTCGGGGAAGATGAATGACAAAGCGTCGATCAATCTGGACACGCAAAAGGCCCCGCGTCTAGCGGGGCCTCTGCGTCGTGGAATGAAACGCCCAAGGAAGGCTTAGCCTCTCGGTGCTTCTGCGAGAGGTTCAAGGTCCGCCCGCCAAGGGACCGGAGGCCAAAGCCTGCCGTTATAGCTCAAATAAGCAAGATGCTGCCCCATTTCATCGAACAGCTCGCCCGATCCGAACTGCGATGCCCCAAGGCCGGATTGCTCACGCGCCTCAATATAAGCCCGTTGGCAGTCCTCCAAACTGGTGAGGTTGTTCAGCCAGTATGTGCCAATGGCGGCGAAGTCGCGCCCGCCATGGATTTCATATCGCACACGGAAACGGGTGCGGTCTGTGATCTCGTATCCGTCGATAAGCACCGCCATTACAGAACCTCCACCGGCAAGCTCGGATCGCGGCATGTGCCTGCGCCGTTGTAATCCGAATAGTCGCAGAAAGCGTCGCGAACGGCGCTCAGTGGATGGGTCTCGAAGGCTTCACCGCGCAGTTCAAGGTTCGCGTGGTCGGCATCGTCCAGATCGTCATAGACAAAATTATGAATGGCCGACGCCATGTCTTCGGCAATGTCCGCGAAGTCGGCACACGGGCGAGTTGTCAGGAACTCGGCGTCATGCCAGCGCACGGTGAAACCGAAAGCCCGATGCGCAAGCAAAGCGACCCTTACGACTTCCTCGACCTGTAGCGCCTCGTAGGCAATGAACTCGTCGCCGTCATCCTTCATGCCGAAAAGCGCGAAGCCGTCTTCGTGGCCGATCTCGCATACTTCGGGCTTCCCCCCGTCACCGGCTACGGTGACGGGGCTGATTTGCAGATAATCGGCGCGGCGCTGGTGAAGGGTCTCGGTCTCGTGTTGCATGATGGCCCCTCAAACCTCGACGTTGAAAATGACCGTCTCGCCCTCGACGGTGTAAGGCACGGCCTTGGAAAGAAGCTGCTCAATGGCTTCGTCCGGCAAATGGGGCCACGCAGTTTTGATGATGTGAATGAAAATCGGGCGGTCAGCCTCGAAGGCATAACCATTGATCGCCCAAGCGATGATACCGGGCGTGTGCATTGCAGGGGACGAACCCAAACGAAATTCAGCCATGTCTGGCCTCCTTGTGGTGTGCCCCTTCCGGTCTGGTGCCGAAAATCAGGGCGGGTTTCTGGCGAGGAAGCGCGAAGCGCGCCCCTCTCCTGAAAGCCTGCCTCCCGGCGAGGGCAGGGGGGGAACCGCCGCAATGGGAAAATCAAGCAGACAAGGGGGGGGGGGGGCCCGCACCCGAAGGGGGGGAACAGGCCCGCCGGGGGGCACGACATTTCTTTTGTGGGGGGGGGGCCCGCGGGCCCCCAACAGAAAGCG
>JAAWWE010000062.1 GCA_021404525.1 Rhodobiaceae bacterium | reverse complement strand
TCGCTAAACTTTTGAAGCCAGCGCCCGAACATTTGCGACGCCAGTCAAAGGCAAAGATTGCCGGTTCCGGTGTCATGCTGAAACTCATGCGGTCTGGGGCCAAGGACCCCAATGCCAGACGCGTCATTGATGCAGTGAACGAAATGACACGTGCGCGCCCCGAAATCGCATGGGATCTCTGGCCAATTCTGGTCAAATATCTGAACCCCTATTTCGCCATCAAGCGATCCTCCATGATACGCTCATCTCAGCTTGATCGCGTCTCCTGATATGGAACGTGCGACGCAGGGCGGCCGTCTTGCGAGACGGGAGTCCACCCATGGAACGACCGTCAGTCTGCGACAGGATATCTTGGATGTTCTGACTGCGCGTGCAGATACGTGCCAGATCAGTGTGCTGGGGCGTGGTGATCGCGCAACCCACTACACCGGATCCCAGTTGCTGGAAAAAGCAGAAAACTGCTTGAAAGATTGGGCCACCTGTCTGGGGAACGGGCCGCAGGTGATGATCGCCGCGCTCCCTTTTGGCGAGGCGTTTTTATTCCCGCTGCTTGCGTCGCTGATCGGCGAAGGCTGTCTGGTGCCCATCGCGCCACCGCGACCATCAGATGCACCGGGCCGGATGCGCCATATTGTGGAAAACTGCGGTGCGACGGTGGTTTTATGCACAAGCGCCCATCAAGCGGCTGTTACTGCCCAGCTGTGTGATGATGAGGGCAATCAGATTTGTCCGGTCTATGTGGTGGACGGCCCGAATGTGCCGCTGGCAACGTTCAATAGCGCACCCAAGATAGCGGCTCCGATCATACAGCACACGTCTGGCTCAACCCGTTTTCCTAAGGCCGTTCCGATCACTTCTCAACAGATCCGCGCCAACTGCGCGATGCTTCAACGGCTTTGGGGCGTGAACGCGGAAACTGTTACAGTCAACTGGCTGCCGCATTATCACGACATGGGGCTGATGGGGGGTATTCTTTACACCCTTCTCAGCGGCGGGCAATCACTGCAGATGAGCCCGTTTGAAATGATCCGCAGCCCGCTCTCCTGGCTCAAGGCGATTTCAACCTATCGTGCAACCTTCAGTGGCGGGCCTTCGCTTTCGTTTTTAGGAGTGTCTGACTCTTGTTCCTGTAGGGGCACCTGTGTGTACTTTACCGTTCACGGTGTGACTACGCGGGTTTTGGGCGCCGAACCCCTCACCCCCCGACCTTTTGGGGCCGTTCCCCACACTGTTCCGCAACAAACGACCAGGCAGAAAATGGCCACTTTCACCCATCGCCTGGCCACCAAAAACACCATTC
>JAAWWE010000046.1 GCA_021404525.1 Rhodobiaceae bacterium | reverse complement strand
CGGGGGGGGGGCGTCCTGTCTGCTGTGCGAATGGAACCCCCGCTATATTCCGGCTGGTCCAACGGATCCGGCTGCCAATCCGGATCCTCCGGCCACACTAGAATGGGCGTGTCCTGCCCGTTCGAAGCGATGCTGTTTACCAAAGACCTGAAGGCTTCCTGGGACATCCAGTCTTGTCGGCGGTCGGTTCCCATCGGATCGGAGATTTGATCTGGCGACAGGCTTAACTCGTGGCGACCGTTGAGGATATCCAAACAAAGCTCGGCTCTGCTTCGCTCTACTGCAGCTTGCGACTGCGCAAGCGCTCCTGATTTCCAGGCACTGCCGGCCCCCTTAAAAGGAGTCGAAACAGCATCACTCGATTCTGTACTGCCTTCGGAACCGCTCGCACGTTCCTTGTTTGTATCGAGATTGGTAGCCTTGCTGACCAGCGACCTTGGAATACTGCGTTTCATGCTTCACCCTCGCCGTCATCTTCATAGAATTCGTCCATCCAAGTATTGGCGTAGCCACGTTCGAGACCTGGCCAGAGTCGCGATATTATGGCGTCGTTCACGGCATCGGCATTCGTGATGAACCGGTTGATCCCCTTGCGCTTTCCGGGCGTGTCCGGCTCGTATTCGTATACGGACTGATAGACGTCCGACGCGTTCGGGATCGCGTCGGAACGCAGATAAAACACGGGCAGAATCTCCCTGGGGCAATGTTCTAGCAGGTTTCCGATGTGGTTAAGATCCTGCGCATTGGACCGTTGAACGATCGTTGGCAACAGCATGTTCGCACCGGTTCCGATCTCGATCCTTTCATGGGCCAGGATGTGCTGAAGCATCCCAAGCAGACCAGTCACAAAGGTCGACAACGTCGCGATGTCGAACCCCTTCATGGTTTGCGGTATGACCAGCGAAGTCGACGCAATCACGTTATTCAACTGGAATAGTGTGAGCGCGGGTTGATAGTCGATGATGATGACATCCAACGTCTCCGTTAGTGCGGTGTCGAGTCGCTCCTGGTCGACCTTGCCGTCGACTACCAATTCGTTGGGTTGCGTTTTCGGTGGGTGGCCCGCTTTCCAGCGGTCGATGGCATCGCGTGGGTACGCGGTAAAAGCTCTTTCCTGCGGGGGGTTCGGGGACACGCCGCGCCATCTGGATCTTACCCTCGTGTGTTTTGCCGGTGAGCTGGAAGCAGGCCCGGGCCGGGCCGGGAGGCCTTGAGAAAGAAGCGGTCGAGGGGT
>JAAWWE010000033.1 GCA_021404525.1 Rhodobiaceae bacterium | reverse complement strand
GGGGTCTGATCCGGGAGGGGGCGGGATAGTACGCTAAGCTGGATTGGTTATCGTTTTGGCCACCTGTACTCGCCTGTCAAAAGAATATGCGCCCATCCGAGCGGTGATATATGCGACAGAAGCTCCGGCTGGCTATCTCGACCATCGTCTATTCTTGCTGTGACTGCACGTCCGAGATGATCCGTATTCCAATAGATGATGACCGCGGCCAATAGATTTAGACCTGCCATCCTGTAATGCTGCCCCTCAGCCGTTCGGTCCCGGATTTCACCTTGCCTGCCAATGCGCAGGGCGTTCTTCAAGGCGTGATGCGCCTCACCTTTGTTCAAACCGATCTGGGCGCGGCGCTGCATGTCGGTGTCCAGCAACCATTCGATAATAAACAGGGTGCGCTCAATGCGGCCGATCTCCCGCAGCGCTACTGCAAGTTCATGCTGGCGCGGGTATGATGCGAACTTCTTAAGCAGTTGGCTGGGAGGCATGATCCCTGCCGCCATCGTCGCAACGGCGCGCAGAATGTCCGGCCAATTTTGGGCAACCAGATTTTCTCGGATCTTACCGCCAATCAGGCCGCGCAGTTCTTTGGGGGCTGTTGAGGGATCGAACACATACAGGCGTTTGGATGGTAGGCCCCGAATACGCGGGATGAACCGATAGCCCAAAAGGGCCGAAACGGCAAAGACATGATCTGTGAACCCACCGGTATCGGCATATTGCTCTTTGATCCGCTTGCCGGTTTCATTCATGAGCAGACCGTCGAGGATGTAGGGCGCTTCGCTCACCGTAGCCGGAATGTTCTGGGTAGCGAATGGCCCGAACTGGTCGGATACATGGGTATAGGCTTTCAACCCCGGCGCATTGCCATATTTTGCGTTGATTAGATTCATCGCCTCGCCCTGACGCGCCGCCGGGAAGAACTGTCCATCACTGGATGCGGTTGTGCTTGCGCCCCAGAACTTTGCCATCGGTAATGTGGATTGTGCGTCTATGACTGTCGCCAGTGCCCGGTTGATGGCTTCGCTTTCGATGTGCCAGCGGGACAGGCGTGACAGTTGGAGGTAATCATGGGTGTTGCTGGCTTCGGCCATCTTACTCAGGCCAAGATTCAGCCCTTCCGCCAGCAGAACGTTCAGCAGCCCAATCCTGTCCTTACAAGGGGCACCTGTTCGCAGATGGGCAAAGGCGTCTGTGAATCCAGTGGCTTCATCCACTTCCAGAAGCAGATCGGTGATGCGGATATCTGGAAGTTGCCGATAGAGATCAAGGACGAGCTCTTCCGCCTCGTCAGGTACGGCAGTTGTCAACAGCTCGATCTTGAGTGTGCCATTCTCGATAGACCCGCCGGGGATGGCTCCGTGCCTGGCGGCACGCGCTAAACGGTTCAGGCTGTCGGTGATCCGCACCTTTCGATCTGAAAGCCAAGTGGCCGGATCAAGAGGCATGGTCAATGTGGGGATGGCAGGAACAGCTGAGATTGGCACAAGGGCCTGTTTCAAATCAGCGTAGCGCTTTGAATGCCCCAGCCAGATATCTCCGGAACGGAAGGCATCGCGCAGATGAAACAGCACTGCAACCTCCCAGAGGCGATGGTCATCCTCCGGCTGAGCTTTAAGGTGCCGATGCCATTTCGAGTTTTTGCGCAGAAAATCTGTCGGTTTTGCCCGGTCGATTTTTCCACCAATTGACTCAACGGCATTCACCAAGGAAATAGCGACCGGGGCGGCTTTGATATCCAGCGCCTTCAGCATGCGTGGGGCATAGCGCCGAAACCGGCGATGTCCTTGCACGACATGAGCAAGCGGGTCTGCTGCCATGGTGTTGGTCAATTGCGCCGACGTGGCAACCAGCTCCTCCAGGACCGACCATCCAGGTGTGTCCGAAACGGCGGTTTCGAGGGATACACCATCGCTATGTGCGGCGAGCAAGACGGTTCCCAACTCGGTGAAGGAGCGCAGGGTTTGCTGGACAGCGGCCTTTGCGTCGTCAACGCGGGCATCACACAACCTCTTGGCATCGCGCCATGTCTTTCCAACGATCCGATCATGGGTTTCGACAACGGCATCAGCGATAGTCGCCTGCCATTCCACTACACAGACCGCCAGAATGGCCAGCCGCCGGTCACTGGAAATGTCCCGTAATCCGTCTGCAAAATACCGTTCACCCTGTCTGCGCAATCGAGCGATCCGATGAGGCGGAACCCCGTCCAGAGTTTCGGTCGGAATACCAAGCGCCTGCAAAAGCTCCAGCCGATCCAGAAGGCGACTGGCCCCGGCCGAGTTCTTTCCGACCTCAAACTGACGCAGCCAGACAAATCGGCTGATCCGCTCATCGACCAGTTCCGTTAGCAATGAATCCAGTTGGGCTTGCTTGGTTTCACTGAGACGTTCCGCAATACGGCTGTCGATCTTCCGTTCTGCGGCAACCAGGGCATCAGCGCAAAGCCGTTCGACAACGGAGACACCGGGCAGGAGTGTTTGCGACTGGCGGCATTGCTCCACGAGCCGCCGAGCCAAATCCAAATTTGATCGTGCTGTTTCCGCTTCCCGTACCAACCATGTTTTCAGATCACGTGCCCCCTGACCCGAGAACATCTTGTAGCCGTAAATCTCTCGCAGATCGGCAAGGTGTTCGCGTCGGGTTTCGGCCCGGTGCGCGTATTCCGTCAAGTCTTCAGGCGCTATGCCCAACTGTGCCGCCAGAAACTCTGTAATCTCGGATGGAATGATTTCCCCCGGCTGCAACAGCCGACCCGGATAGCGAAAGACACAAAGTTGCAACGCAAACCCAAAACGGTTGTGTGCCCGGCGGCGGGATCGAATGTGTTCGATGTCATCATCGGCCAGCGTGTAGTGCCGCAGCAAGGTCGCTTCATTGGTTGGAAGATCAAACAGCGCCGCCCGCTGTCGGTCGCTCAAAATCTGGCGTCTTGGCAATTCTAATTCCTGATTGAAGGGTAGTGGGCTTGTCCGTAAGAGGATCGTTCACCGGACGATTTCCCGCCACGACGCCCCTTCAACAAAACTGGCTCAAAGAAAGTCTCATATAGATGGTACGATCAAAATTGCAATGAAGGGACCTTATTCGTACAGTTTGGCCATGAACACCACTCTTATCGGATATGCCCGCTGCTCCACCGACAGCCAGGACCTCACTGCGCAGAAACAAGCGCTGGAAAATCTCGGCGTGGCCCCGGATCGCATTTACACAGATCATGGCTTGACCGGCACCAATCGCGCCCGCCCCGGTCTGGATCAGGCCATTGCCGCTGTGCGGGAAGGCGACACGTTTGTCGTGCCCAAGCTCGACCGGCTGGCCCGCTCCGTGCCAGATGCCCGCGCCATAGCAGACCAGCTCCAGAAGAAAGGGGTAAAGCTTGCCCTCGGCTCATCCGTCTATGACCCGACCGACCCAATGGGAAAGATGTTTTTCAACATCCTCGCCACCTTTGCCGAATTCGAAGCCGATCTGATCAGCATTCGAACCCGTGAAGGCATGGCCATCGCACGCGCCAAAGGTAAACTGCGCGGCAAACAACCCAAGCTATCTGAGAAGCAGCAGCGCGAACTTTGCCGCATGCATGCCACCGGTGAGTACTCCATCAGCGATCTTGCCGAGGTGTTCTCCGTGTCGCGGCCAACGGTGTATCGGACCCTGAAACGGCATCAAACCTGACCTTCACTGCACTGCGTTTGAACCGGTACGATGTAGGGCAAGCCTCGCATTCGTTGAATCTCCACGAATGACTTCGTTTATGGGGGAACTGGTGAGCTAAAGCGCAATTTCACGCGAGAAGAAGAGAGTCAGGGACAATTGAACGGCACAAATGTGCTGGCCATGCCTTCGTTCATCGTCATAATCGTCAGTAGATTGGCCAGCTTAAGCTCATCTTTGGACCGCGGACAGATATTCCCTGGCTCAATGCACCCAGCGTCAATGAATTGTTGGTTTTGTTCCAGTAGTTCCGCTCGTATGCCAGAGGTTCCAAGGATACCCAGAGCGTCATTAACGGCGCTTTGGTAAAGCTGGCATTTCTGAACACTCCAACTATCAGCATCACCGATTTGAGCCACCACAAGCCCGGGCAAAGACGCCACCAGCGCGCTTAGAAACGTATGAATGAGCCAACTGTTTTTCATAGTGCAATACCGTTTATCGGGCAGGGACCGCAGATGAGCGGCCCCTGATGTATGCCTTTATCGGACGTTTATCTCGGCAATCATAGCCTGACCAATCTCTGAAACCACCTGATTGCGTAGCGCGAAATCCGCATCGCTTTCGGTGAGATAGATCGCTGCAAAGTAGTGGACATCCGCCTCTGGTTCGATGAATGCAATGATCGCGCGGGAGCCATTGCCCCCCGCCCCGGTTTTGTCGCCAATCACCCAGCCTTCGGGCAGATGCGCCCGGATCAGCGCATCGGCCACCTGATCGTCAATCATCCACTGGCGCAGCTGTGCCGCAGTCGCGGGTTCCAAAACATCGCCCAGCAGTAACGTTTCCAACGTGTTCAGGATCGCCGAAGGTGTAGACGTATCCCGTGGGTCTCCGGGTGCCGCTTCGTTCAAAGCCGTTTCCCAGCGATCCAGACGTGTGGTCTGATCCCCGATGTCGCGCAGAAAGTTGGTCAGCCCCTCAGGACCACCAACAGTATCGAGCAAGAGATTGCCCGCCGTGTTGTCGCTGAGAGTCACGGTTGCCTCGCAGAGTTCACCGACTGTGAGGCCATTATCCAGATGTTGCTCTGTCACAGGGGAATAGGCAACCAGATCGCCTTCGGCATAGGTTACGCGCCGGTCTAGGTCTTCTTGCCCAGCATCCACACGCGACAGAACCGCACCGCACAGGAGGGATTTGAACGTACTCGACATCGGAAATCTTTCCTCTGCACGCATCGAAATTTCCCAATCTGAGGAGGTGTCACGCAGCACAACCCCGATGCGCGCATTCAATCGCTCCTCCCAGTCGGCGACTGTATTTTGCAGGTCTTGCGCCCACAGGGGGGCCGCATTTCCCGTGATCAAAGCCGCGCTCAGGACTGCCAGAATATATGTCTTCATAGGTCTTGCCTTCTTCTTTCTTGAGGACGCACAATCTCGTCCTTTCAGACACGCTGAAAAGGCAAACCACGAGGGTTTCTGAGATGATTCGTCGGTCGATAACTACGGAACCGCCATTGATGCAGTTCATGAGGGAGGTGCTAGAGCCTTTCCATTCGGTGCGCAAACGACTAAATCTCGAATATCGCATGAGAAAAAGTAATGCCTATGGATCGCCCAAACATCCCCCTCAACGCGCTGCGCAGCTTTGAGGCCGCTGCCCGTCAGGGTAGTTTCACCAATGCCGCCGTAGAACTCTGCGTGACTCAGGCGGCTGTCAGCCATCAAATATTGCGCCTGGAAGACCAGCTTGGTGCGAAGTTGTTTCACCGGACGTCCAAGGGGTTGCTGCTTACTCCGGAAGGCGAGGCGTTGCTACCGGTCCTGACCGCAAGCCTTGATCGCATCAGCGGCGTTTTGGATCGGTTCACGGACGGACGCTATCATGAAACACTGAATGTGGGTGTTGTGACGACATTTGCTGTCGGGTGGCTCACAGAGTACTTGAAGGAATTTGAAACATCCCATCCCGGCATCAGCGTTCGTTTCTTCACCAATAACAATCGGGTCGACATTGCCCGAGAGGGCCTTGATCTGGCGATCCGTTTCGGTGCTGGACGCTGGCCTGGACTGACCGCACAGCCTTTGATGGAAACACCGCTGACACCGATGTGCGCACCCTCTGTGGCGCTAGCACTCAAAGACCCCGAAGCCTTGCTAAACCACAAGCTGCTGCGTTCTTATCGCGCAGATGAATGGCCCATCTGGTTTAGAGAAGCGGGTATGGGGGCGCCCCATCTGGAAGGCCCAATTTACGATTCTTCTGTCGCCATGGCGGAATTGGCGGCAAGGGGCGTAGGCGTGGCGCTGCTTCCCTATGCCATGTTTCAGGCTCTGGTATCTGAGGGGCGACTGGTGCGCCCGTTCGATACGGAAGTCACGACCGGACGGTATTGGATCACGCGGCTCTCCAACAAAGAGCCAACCACTGCCGTCGCGGCGTTTGAAGCCTGGATTTGCAAAACTGCTCTATAGCTCAGAGTACCACCCCTCACCATGAGCCTAACTACGATGATCTGGTTTTGTAGCACCGCTAAATTGTTACGATCCAAGGTCTGCAGTTGAAACGCTGCTATTCGTTCAACTTGCAGCATTTGGTATTGTGGGATCTTTGGGTGATTTCGCCGCTCGTTGTACCAAGGCTCAGTTCGCTTAACGTACTATCCTGCCCCCTACCGGAGCAGACCCCAAGCCTGTCTCTGATAGACACTTGACGCTGCTGACGAACCCCCACATGTCCATGTACGAAGTGGCCCCGGCACACCTACACAACACAAACCAGAACGTGAGTGGGGTCGTTTGCGGGAGCGGGTGAAATCGTAGGCGCTAGG
>JAAWWE010000049.1 GCA_021404525.1 Rhodobiaceae bacterium | reverse complement strand
CCAAATGAAAAGGTTGTCTCAGGCTTTGCCCTTTTCCGGATTACCGTTTGTCTGGGCGGTTGCGTGGCGTGGGTTGGCAACGAAAAGGTCAATGGGCTGCCGTTACCGGTGATTGCCAGGTTGCCGGGACGGTCGACATGGCCACGCAAGTCGCAGTACAGGTCTGGGGAGATCTTGGTCTTCACAATCTTGCTGTAAATTTTCAAACCACGGAACTCTGGGACCTTTGTTTTGAACCATTTGGCCTTCACGCAATGCACGTTTTTTTCGTTGAACGTATGGAGACGCCCGGCCAATGCCGCATTAGCGCGTGACTGGAGATGAGCCAGGTCGATGCTCAAAGGCACCGAGAGCTGGGATACTGAGACCAGGTCGGGATGCACAACCGGCACCACTTCGTTTGCCATTGAAGCGCCCAGAGGCATGGCCAGAGCGCTGATGATCGAGGTCGTTGCAAAAAGCTTACGCATATTCTTTCTCCTGTCAGTGGCGATGCTCGTTTGATGCGGATGACATCGCCTGTTGATGGTGATTCTTTTCTGGATCAGGTACTTCAGGAAAGGGGCATCTTGTTCTCGAATGGTTTTGACGCAGCCAAATGCTTGTCAGAATCAACGCGCGTTCTTAAGATCTAAGACCAGTTTGAAACTTAAAGAATGAGATGCTGTGACCACGTCGCTCACGGAGGTATATGACTACGTGACCTCGGTTGGGTCTGCGCGTAGTGAATTTTACGCGGGCATCGTTGATGCCGCTTGCCAAGACTATGGCAAGAAACAGGGCATGCACGAAATTGATAAGAACAAGGTGCTTGACGCGATTGGGGCCGCTACCTTCAAGCAACTCAACCACAGTAACGTGGAACCGCTCGCTCCGTTTCTGTTTTTGATGAAACTTTTTCGGTTAAACAACACCTCGGAACGTTTGCGCCGTTACCTTGAAGGGAACCACGAACGGCTGAGAGCAAAACATTCGCGTTTTGAACCGCACAACACGCCAAACATCA
>JAAWWE010000007.1 GCA_021404525.1 Rhodobiaceae bacterium | reverse complement strand
GGTCGGGCCTGTAGCGGGAGGGGGGGTGCTGCTTAGTTGGCCGATCGCCGTCTCATGGGGGAGAGATAAGGTGCAGCGACTGATTTACAAGGGCGTTTTCCACTAATCCGCACCGAAAATTTTCGTTGCGACAAAATGACACCAAAACGCTTGCCCGGGGCTCAAGAACACGCATCCAAGACACGCCCGAACTTCTCAAACATTTCCATAATGTGGTCTTGCGTGGCCATCAGCGGCGGTGAGAAGGCGATCGTGTCTGCTGTTACGCGGATCATCATGCCTTCGTCATGGAAGGCGCGACACATGGCGTCGTAGCCGCGTTTGCCTGGCAGGCCATCAATACCTTCCAGGTCAAACGCTGCGACTAGACCGATGGTTCTGATATCCAGCGTCAGCGGATGGTCTTTAAGCGCGTGAGCCGCCTCGGCCATCACGCTTTCGTTTGCCGCAGCCTGCTCAAACAGACCTTCGTCGCGATAGAGGTCGAGGGTCGCCAATGCAGCCGCCATTGCCAGCGGATGTCCGGAATAGGTGTAGCCGTGGAAGAGATCGATTGCGTGATCTGGCCCGCCCTCGCCCTGGAAGCAGTCATAAATTTCTTTGGAGACCAGCACACCGCCCATGGGGACCGTGCCGCCGGTGACGCCCTTAGCAAAGGTCATGAGATCAGGTGTGACGCCAAACCGTTCTGCAGCTGTCGCTGCGCCCAAGCGACCAAAGGCTGTAATCACTTCATCAAATATCAGGAGGATGCCGTGCCGGGTGCATATGTCCCGCAAGCGCTTCAAATATCCTTTTGGTGGCGGCAGCACGCCGGTTGACCCGGCCATGGGCTCCACGATCACCGCTGCCACGGTTGAGGCATCATGCAGCTCGACGATTTTCTCAAGCTCGTCAGCCAGATGCGCACCCCATTCCGGCTCACCTTTGCTGAAAGCCTGACGTTCCCGATTATAGGTATGCGGAAGATGATCTACGCCCGGCAACAAGGAGCCATAGAATTTTCGGTTGGGTGAAATCCCGCCCACGGAAATCCCGCCAAAGCCGGTGCCATGATAGCCGCGCGCGCGGCCAATAAACCGGGTCCGTGAGGCTTCGCCGTTCAGACGGTGATAAGCGAGCGCCATTTTAAGCGCGGAATCCGCTGCTTCCGATCCCGAATTGCAAAAGAACGCATAGTCGAGCCCGTCAGGCGCCATCGCCGTCAAACGGCTCGCGACTTCAAAAGCTTTTGGATGAGAAAACTGAAAGGTCGGTGCGAAATCGAGCTCTGCAGCCTGCGCCTGGATGGCTTCGACGATCGGCTCGCGGCAGTGCCCCGCATTAGAGCACCAGAGCCCGGCGGTTCCGTCTAGCACAGGCGTTCCATCCGGCTTGAAATAGTGCATGTCCTTCGCTCGGGACACGATGCGGGGGTCGCGCTTAAAATGTCTGTTGGGCGTAAAAGGAAGCCAGAACGCTTCCAGATCATTTGGCGCCCCATTCGCCGACTGGTTTTCTGTGGTTCCGGCCTCAGCCATTGCGTGTCCCTCGCCTCAACAGGTGTTCATCCTCGCTGCAATGCGCCAATTGAACGCTCTGGGCCGCGCCCACGCAACCAAGAGAGCGCGTGACAAATCTCGCTCGTTTAGTAAATTAAACGAATGACCAAGGATTTTCGCATCGCCCACGGGCAGGCCCAGGCTGAAACCAAAACAGAAGCGCCGGATATTGGACGGCGGCTTCGTGAACTCCGCAAGATGTATGGCTTTTCTCAACGTGAACTGGCCAAACGCGCCGGTGTCACGAATGGTACGATTTCTCTCATTGAGCAGGAGCGGATCAGCCCCTCCATTGGCTCCATGAAAAAGGTGCTGGATGGCTTTCCCATCAGCATGACGGATTTCCTGACGCTCGACATGCAACCCAATCGCCAGATCTTCTATTCCGAAAAGGACCAGAAGGAGATTGCGGGCGGTGACCCGATTTCATTCAAGCTTCTGGGCAAGGACACGCGCAATCGCGCGATCCAGATGATGCATGAGAAGTATCAACCTGGCGCCGACACTGGCGAAGAAATGCTGGCGCATTCTGGCGAAGAATGCGGCATTGTCATCTCCGGCGAGATCGTCCTCACAGTGGGTGGAGAAACCCGCCTCCTGCAGCCAGGCGAAGCCTATTATTTCGACAGCCGCCTGCCCCATCGCTTCCGCAATCTGGGTAAGGAAGAGTGCGTCATCGTTTCTTCCTGCACCCCACCTTCATTTTAGCGACGTGTTTCCGGACGTAAAACAGCAAAACACTTTTACTGGAAACACTTTGGATGTCCCTCATGTCTGATGTAACTCAATCACTCGCAAGCCTGCTTAACGCACCCGATATCATTCTTGCTCCCGGGGCCTATGACGCGCTGTCTGCCAAAATCGCCGCACAGGCAGGCGCCAAGGCCGTTTACATGACTGGCTTTGGTGTGGCCGGCTCCACATTGGGCGTGCCGGACATTGGCCTTATGAGCGCCACTGAAATGGCAGACCGTGCACGGGCGCTTGCTGGTGCGGCTGCGCCTGTCCCTGTCTTTGCCGATGGGGATAATGGTCATGGTGGACCGCTCAATGCGGCACGCCTTACCCGTCTTTATGAGCAAGCCGGTGTAGCCTGCATCCAATTGGAGGATCAGGTTTTTCCCAAACGCTGTGGCCATATGGAAAATAAAGAGATCGTGCCCGTGGGCGATGCCTCTGCCAAGATCCGCGCGGCAGTTGAAGCCCGAGACAATCCAGACTTTAAGGTGATGGCACGGACGGATGCGCGGGCGACCGATGGGTTTGATGAAGCGCTGCGGCGTGGCGAAGCCTTCCTCAAAGCCGGCGCGGATATTCTCTTCATTGAGGCACCGAGGTCGCTTGAGGAGCTGGAGACGGTCGCGGCGACATTTAAAGGCACACCTCTTGTCGCCAACATGGTGGAGGACGGCAAGACGCCCTATCTCGACGGGCCCACGCTTCAGGAGATGGGATACAAGATTGCGATCTTCCCCGTGTCCGCGCTTCTGTCCGTCACCGAACGACTGCAGACTCTCTATGCCGACATGCTGTCGGCTAACAAACTGCCGATTGAGACACCGCGGGTGACCTTCCAGAAATATAATGACGTGATCGGCCTGGGCGACATGCTCGCCGAAGCTGCGGCCCTTGAAGGAAATGACAAGTAATGCCCAGTTGGAAGAACATTCTCGATCGCATTCTGGATCAGGACATGGGAAAAGCCCCGCCCCATGTTCATGCGCTGAAGCTCTATGACGGCAAGCTCACAGAAATTGGCGAAGGCCGCATTACCTATGAGTGGCCGGTCAATCCTGAGTTCATGAATCCACAGGCGGTGTTTGGCGGGTATCTCGCCACCCTTGCGGACCAGACCTGCTCTTTCGCGCTCATGACTTTGCTCAAGGACGACCAGAACTTCACAACGGTGGATCTCAACCTTCACTATTTCCGCCCGGTGACGAGCGGCACCCTTAAATGCGTGGGCGAAGTCGTGAACGTCTCCAGGACGCAGGCCTATGTGGAAGCGACCTTTACCAATGATGATGGCAAGATCGCGCTCAAAGCCCGCGCGGTGGAGCGATTGCTGAAAGCCTGAACCTAGTACATGAACATCGGCTTGCCGAGGATCTGGTCGACCAAGGGGCGATAGGTTTCGGGATTGTAGAACGCATCAATGTCGACGCGCTTTTCGCCCTGGATGCAGGTGTCACCGGGAACGGTTGTGTAATTTCCATCCTGTAACGCCATCATGAGCCCGTGCTTCCCTTCTGCCAGAAGCTGTACTGCCATGGTGCCGTATGAGCGCGACACCATCTGATCGAGCGCATCCGGCGCACCGGCCCGCATGATGTAGCCTAAATTCTGCGAGATGATGTTGATGCCCGTGATGCGCTTGATCTCATCGCCGAGCATCTGCCCGATGCCGCCAAGCTTGCGGTGTCCATAGGCGTCAGCCTCGCCCCGTTCAATGATTTCCCCCCCTTCCATCTGTGCGCCCTCGGAGACGCAGACCATGGAATAGTTGGATGGGTTTGCAGCCCTATCAGCTGCCAGCATTTCTGCCACGCGGTTCACATCGAATGGGACTTCTGCAATCAAGACCCTGTCCGCATCTGCCAAGGCGCCGGCCATCAAAGCTGTCTCACCAGAGTTTCGTCCAAACAGCTCGACGACGGCGATGCGTTCATGGGAACCGGTCGATGTGCGCAGGCCTGTGATGGAATCTATGGATCGGGTGACGGCCGTGGAAAAGCCAATGCAATAGTCTGTCCCAAAAACATCGTTGTCCATGGTCTTGGGGATCGACATGGTTTTCATGCCTTCCTGGTAGAGCCTCGCGCCATAAGAGAGCGTGTCGTCTCCTCCAATCGGGATGAGGGCATCAATTCCCACGCTTTCCATCACGCGCAGCACGTGTGCCGTACAATCATAGGTGCCGTCCTCGTTCAAAGTGGCTCCTTTGACAAAGGATGGAACGTCTTCCTTCTTCACCTTGCTTGGCTTGGTGCGAGAGGTATGGAGGACAGTACCGCCGGTGCGGTCGATCGTGCGGGTTCGCGCGCGATCGAGGGGCATCAGAAGATGCTCAGATCCTGCCTTGTCGTCGGGGTTGTAATTGAGCGGTCCCGCCCAGCCGCGGCGGAAGCCGATCATTTCCCAGCCAAGAGTTTCGGCAGCGCGGGTTGCCGCCTTGATACAAGGGTTCAGTCCTGGAACGTCCCCACCGCCTGTTAGGATTCCAATACGCATGTGCCTTGCTCCCCTTTTTAATCGACCGTTCTGAAGAGATTAGGCCTCAAGCGGGTCCCCAAATCAAATATCAAACACTCAAAGACCATGAGTTAGGAGGGCTTTTTCGAAAGTTTCCATTCCCGTCCATAGATGCGCCTGCCAGCCGCGCCCCCTGGCTGCCAGAACATTGCGTTCCTGGTCATCGAAAAAGAGAAGATGGGGCCCGTCGAAGCCAGTGCGGTTTTCGACTGCCGCAAAAAATTCATCCGCCGGTTTTGCATGCCCGATGTCGGCAGAATAGTGGATCGCATCAAAGTGGTGTTCGAGTTCCAACTCCCGCCAAAGATAGTCGGCACGGCGATGCTCCTGATTTGTCGCAAGGCTCACGCCCACATTAGATCGGCGACGCAAATCCTCCAGCGCTGTTACCAAATCACGATTGAGCCCAGCATCTTTTTGAAACCAATAGTCGAGCAGATCTTCGACACCGATTTGCGGCGCAATCTCTGAAAGCGTCATCGCCAACGGCTCTTCAATGCCGACCCTGCCACCGACAATGTCGCCCCATTGCTTTGTAAAAAAGTGGCGCTGGAAAAGATCCGGATTGAGGCCCAGATCTTTCTCCATATCGACATGCCACCACCCGCCTTTGTCTTTGTGGCCCGTCACAAGGACACCATCAACATCAAAGACAAGCGCGCGAATGTCGCTCACGCCGAGCGGCCCCTCGCCTCAATCGGCCAGATATCGACCAATCTCTCCCCGTCCAGAACATGGTAGGCGTCATAGAGATTGACGGTCGGGTCACAATGGGGCGTGACAGCGGTGAGGGTCGTGCCAAGTGCCAGCTTTTCGTTCGCGCTGGACAGCATGATGCCGCCCTGCTCGTCCCCAAAGAAAAAATACTTCGCGTCCTCAGGTGCTCCATCACTCAAAACAGGCGGTTCTGCGTCAGTTGAAAAGCTCTTGAACCCTGCATCCGTGGTTGCGAGTTTGGGTGTGTTGTTGGAGACCACACTCATCTGTACATAGAGGGATGTCTGAAAGGCGCTGCCAAGGGAGCCACCGTGTGCGCCCTTCACATCGTTATACTGCTTGTCCATAAAGACATAGGAGCCACCCTGCAGCTCAGTCAGAACATTTGCTTCCACATCAATGTCGAATGTCCCTGTGCCACCGCCTGACAGGATCTCACAGGAGATGCCGTCTTCTTCCAGCTCGTCGCGCATGTCTCTGAGCGTATCCATCACGGCGAGGGATTTTTCGCGGCGCTCTGCAAAATCCTCAATATGCATGAGATGGCCAGCATAGGCCTGCAGACCCTTAAAATGGAGATGAGGGCTTTCTTCCATCTGGCGTGCGAGCGCGTGGGCATCGTCCCCCGGCGCAATGCCGGTTCGATGCAGACCCACGTCGAGATCCATCAGGACCTGCAGCGGCTTGCCTGCTGCTTCCGCTGCGGCGGCAAGTGTGGTTGCATTTTCCGGATTGTCCACCGCAATCATCAGGTCATCGAGCTTGGCGTTCAATGTCATCAAACGCTCGATAGCAAATGGTAGGACAACTGGTGATGTCAGCAGAATGCCATCGATGCCTGCCGCGCCCAGAGCCTCTGCTTCCCCCAATTTTGCGCAACAGACCCCAAGTGCGCCTGCGGCGATCTGACGGCGGGCAATTTCTGCGCTTTTGTGGGTTTTTGCATGGGGACGCAGGTTCAAGCCATGTTTGGCACAATGAGCGGCCATCGCAGCGACGTTCGCTTCGAAGGCGGGCAAGTCAACTACCAGGGCGGGTGTCGCCATCCTGTCTCGGCTTCCGGGCACCCCAACCAAAGACTGATTGATAAAATCTGACAAACTTATCCCCTCCCCCTGTCGGGCAGTTCATACTGTAACGCTGGCGATCCTATCTGCTTTCGAGCGTGCGGCAAGGTTGGTATTTTGCCTCATTGATGCGCACCCGCCCCATAGGAGGAAACGAATGCGATTTGTCTTAGCAGGTTTTGCTGCCTTTTTGGTTTCGCTCGCCGTTGCCCTTCCCGCTGCTGCGGAGTTTCGTGCGGGGTTTGGCACGCGGGTGATCACACCTCAGGGTTTTGAGACCTGGACGGACGTAGATGGGGGTGCGCAATACGATCCGGAGGTAGACACGTTTGAAGACACCAATGGCAATGGCGTGTTTGACGCTGCCTGGATGGCGGGATTTCAGAACGGTCGGGCTGCAGCAGACGTACATGATGACCTGATGGCGGTCGCCGCTGTTTTTGATGATGGAGAGACCCGCATTGGGATTGTCACGGCTGATGTCGTGGGCTTGATGGCGAATTTTGTCGCGTCCGTCCGCACCGCTGTGCCGCCGGAACTTGAACTCGATTATGTGCTGGTCCACGCCACCCACAATCATGAAGGGCCAGACACGCAAGGTCTTTGGGGCGCCGCGGATTTTGAGAGCGGTGTGAGCGAGACCTATATGGCGCGTCTCAAAGCAGAAATGGTCGGCGCTTTGGAAGACTCTGTCGCTGCACTTGAGCCCGCCCGACTTTCGATGGCAACCATAGAAGGATATGACGCCGCGCTCGGCACCATGGATACGCGGAAGCCACTCATCCTCGACCCGGGCATTCGAGTCCTGATGCTTAAACGCGAAGATGGCAGTGTCATTGGCACGCTGGTCAATTACGGCATGCATGTGGAGCTGGCCTGGGACAGGAACCTGTCCTTCACGGCTGACCTTGCGGGCTATCTTCGGCGCGGCGTTTCAAACGGCCTCGACTATGATGGGGAGATTGTGCGGCCCGGCATTGGTGGGACTACGCTATGGCTTACCGGGAATGTCGGTGGTCTCATGACGGTGTTGCCTGGCGAGGCCGTAACGGACCCGTGGACGCAAGAAGAGATCACCGAGTCCGGACATGCCAAGGCCCGAGCGTTTGGATACGGTGTTGCGACTGCGGTGCTCGACACCGCTCTGAAGACCGATGGGTTCTACGAAGACCCGGCTCCATCTCTCAGCGTGACCGCCCGATCTGTTGATGTACCACTGTCTAACTATCCACTGGCGGCCGCCTCTCTTCTCGGCTTGCTGGATCGGGATTTCGATGTGGGGCTCTTCCCCCCGCAGCTCACGACGGAAACTGAGGTTGCGCTTCTAAAGATCGGCGAGGCAAGGATCGCGACCATCCCGGGTGAGCTTTATCCAGAGATCGCAGTCGGCGGCATAGAGAATCCACCCGGCGCTGACTATGAGATGGCGCCTGTCGAAGTGCCGCCTTTCCGATCTGCCATGCAAGGCCGGGTCAATCTCATGGTCAATCTCGCCAACGACGCTATCGGCTACATCATCCCCAAAAGCGAGTGGGACAATGACGCGCCGTGGATTTACGACTATGAGGAAGAAACCTATGGAGAGGTGGTCTCGGTTGGACCGGATGGTGCGCCCGCCATCCATAGCGCCCTCCTCCCCCTCCTAGAGAGGGATGGCGCAGACCCCTAATTCTGGTCGGTCGGCCGGTTTCCTAAGCAGCCTCAACCGCCTCTTGATCGGAGTGTTTGTCCTGCTGTCTGATCTGCTCCAGAAATTGAGCCGATTCCTTTTCCAGACTATTGCCTGTTTCAGAAAGGCCGCTCGCAGCGCCGGCCACCTGTGCGACCGCAGACCCTGTGGATGCGGCCAATTCCGACATCTCTTCGGCCTCAGCTCGCACATCCTGCATGCGCTGAGACGCTGTTTCGAGAGTCGACGCCATTTCTGCCGTCGTGACGCTCTGTTCTTCAGCTGCCGCAGCGATTGACTGAATGGTCGTATTTACGTTCTCGATGAGATCCGTAATGTCGGTTACTGCGTTAGAGGTATCGGTAATCTCTGTGAGCATTGACGTGATCTGGCCGGCAATTTCCTCTGTTGCCTTTTGTGTTTGGTTGGCGAGGTTTTTCACTTCGCTAGCAACGACGGCGAACCCCTTGCCCTGGTCGCCAGCCCGTGCGGCTTCAATTGTTGCATTGAGCGCAAGAAGATTTGTCTGTTCGGCGATATCAGAGATCAGCCCAACCACTTCTTTGATGCGCGAAGAGGCTTCATTTAGTTGAGCGACTTTGTCTGCAGCATGACGCGCTTTTTCAGACGTGTCCGTTGTCTGACGCGCAGCGCCGGTGACCTGACCAGAGACTTCGGTAAATGTACTGGTCAGCTCTTGAGCTGCCCCAACCACGCTGCCAAGATCAGCTTCTGTCTCAACTGCTTTGTCGCGCATTGCACTCCCGCGACTTGCAGACTCTTCAGCTGTTTTGCGGACATGGGCCGCACTAGACGCCAACTCACGCGCATTCATCACGATGTCCTTTGAAACGCCACCTACTTCCGCTTCAAAACGGTCCGCCACCTCGTTCATGACTTTGCGTTGTTTCGCTACTGTCTGAAGTCTGAATTCCTCCTGTTCACGACGGTAGCGGTCATTCTGGCGGGCATTTTGCTTGAAGTGATAAACGGCCTTCGCCATCGCTTCCATCTCGGTGCTTTCTTTATGGTCTGGAACAAACACCTCAAGGTCACCCTCCGACAGGCGAGACATCACCTCAATCAATGATCCAATTGGTTTTTCAATGTATCTACGCGATGCCCAAAACGCTGAACCAATTGCGATGAGACTCAGGAGAATTACCACGACTGCAATACCGGCTGACAGCATACTCTCTTCAATCACGATATCGATGTTGTGATTGATCTCGGCTGAGACATCTTTGTTTGCCGCGACAAACTTTTGGATCGCTGCCGTTGCTGCCGCAAACCATTCCTTATCCGTGAGATCATAGGGCCGCCCAGCCGCACCGTCCGCCATGATTTCCCGACGGATGGCGCCAAGGTCATTCTGATAATAGTCAACTGCCTCAAAAACTCTGGCGCCCAAAGATGGTTCAAGGCGCCTTGCGACCTGGACGACATCGCTGATCCGTATAGCAACGCTTCCGGCAATCCCCTGAAGCGGCTCCGCCGCTTTTGGAGACATTGGTGCGCCGGACGCGACGAATGCATTGAGGCGTCCCCGTTCCTGGCCGACCAGTTCGGCCAAACTTGCAAAAATATGCTGAGCGTCGAAGAGCGCTGATGTTGCCTCATTCACCGCAGAGCTTGTCTGCAGGACATGACGGACGTCTGAAATTGCGCGAATGTAGGCGGTGGCCGCGCCAAACCATTCAGCCTTCAAGTCAGATGATGTAATGCGGCGTTCAGCGAGCATCGCATCGATGCTCGTTCTGTGCCGTTCAACTGCTGCGCGTTTCTCCTCGTAATCGCTCAGGTCCTGCACCAGTTTGCCGCCCATGGTCGCCATGTCGATGGAATCCAAGTTTGCCGCGTGCTCGAGCACTTTTGCTCGTGCAGCGAGGATCGCCGAGCGTCTCACATTGTCTGACTGTCCGTTCGCGCCGAGCACCCCTTGGGTGAGACCACGTTCCACTGCCATAGATCCCGCCATCTCAAGCAGTTGATCAGCCAAGACCTGATGGCTCATGAGTTCCGATGCTGTCTGCATACGCTGAATCGAATTTGTCGCGATCCACGCACAGACGGCGATTAAGAACAGAGACAATGTCCCGATGATGAGTGAGAACCGCAAACGCAATGACATGGCCGACCCCAATTAGTTTTTCCCGCAAAAACCAGTGACATCGATCTATTCATAGGACGGGTAAAATGGGCGTTAATGCTTGTCACCAAAAAAGAAAATCATCCCTTCTTCTTCATCAAACCAGTAAAAACTGACTCCAAAGAAGTCACTTTGCCTGTTTTTTCATCATTGAATTTTTGCAGTACTTTCAGTCAATATTGCGGAGGGTTGCAATGCGCCAATGGATGGCATTGCGGGGCTGAAAGGGTCTTAGCTAGAGGGCACGATGTTCCAGCTGGATGAGTATTTAGACGGGCTTCAACAGTGCAAGAACGAAGAGGCGCTGGTTGCTTACTTTGAGGATACAGCAAAAAGCGTCGGCTTTGCGGGCTACAACATCTTTTATGGTCCTTTGGACGCCAGGGGTCGGGTCACACCTGAACTCGGCATATATGATAATTCCTCACTGCCCGAAGATCTCATTGAAACCTATGATCGCGAAGAGTGGTTCTCTGTCGACCCTTTGTTGGCATTAACCGCCCTGCCAACCGTTCCCTTTTCAACGGCGAGTGCCTTTGCCTATGCCGCCCCCGGTTCCGTTACAGAGACGATGTGGCATGCGATGCTGGATTTCAAAATCGAGCATGAGCTCAATATCCCTGTTCGGCGCACCGATGGTGCTGGCCAGGTCAGTCTTCATATGGCGGGACGGAGCGAGGAGGCCTTCGAGCATTTCCAGGCAGCTCTCCCACTCGCACATACAATCATGACCGCCTTCTTTGGGGTGTTCGAAAACCGGTTCTTGCACCAAAGCCCGCTCTTTCTGACGCCGGAAAATCCCTTCACGCCACGGGAGAAGGACTGCCTTAAATGGGTGGCCCAAGGCCAATCAAATGCCGACATTGCGGAACGCCTGGATGTGTCGGTCAGAACCGCCAAGTTTCATGTTGAAAACGCGATGAAGAAGATCAACGCAAGGACGCGCGCAGAGGCCGTCGCCATCGCCCTCACTCAGGATTTTATTCAACTCTAACCTGTCCATTCGGACAGCTTGGCCGCGCAGGCTTGCGCAGTAGGGTGAGCATCCTCTGTTCTTCGCAGGATGCCGTTGATGCCTCTTACTCCCTCAATCCCCTTTCCTGTCACTGCACAATGAATCCGCTCACGCCCCGCGAAAGGGATTGCCTCAAGTGGGCGGCTCACGGCAGTTCGAATACCGGCATAGCAGCACAGCTTGGTGTCACGCCTCGCACTGCCAAATTCCATATTGAAAATGCCATGAAGAAAGTCGGTGCCAAAACACGCGCTGAAGCGGTCGCCATCGCGCTCACCCGTGACTTCATTCAGCTCTAACCTGTCCATTTGGACAGCTAGGAAGTGAAACGTTCGTGAATAGTGTGGGCATCCTGTTCTTTCTACGGGATATGTCTCATGCGCTTTTCGATTTCCTCTACCATTCGTCCCTCTTTTCTCAGCCTTCAGGCGTTTAAACGCGTAGGTCTTGCCGCATTGGCGGGCTTCTCCATGCTCTCAGTTCCGCTTCAATCCGCCCAAGCAGGGCCATCCGATCCGACATCTGCGAATCTGATCGCGAATGCGCTGCCGGGAGAGACAACGTCGACATCATGCAACTCAAACGGATTTATCGTCGTCAGATTTATGGGCGGTTCCGGCAGCAGCAGCTCGGTCGAATCCAGCACGACCTGCACACCTGGCGGGGGCGGCTCAACACCACCTTCAACACCGGGCGGCGGCTCTGCCCCCTTGTCGGATCAACAGCAATCCCAACTTGAACAAGACCTTGTAGACCATCGATTGAGCCAAATGGGTGGCGATCTCATGGATCTATTTGCCGATCTTACAGCCGAAGAATTAGAGGAACAATTCGGAGACTTTGACGATACTTCTGAGATCACGGAGGAAGAGAAAGCGGCCCTGCTTTCGAAATATCGCAGCGAACTTTCTTCGGAACGTGCTTCTCTCGCCCAGCACAATCGCAAAGTTTCCGACCTGCGCCGGGATCTGAATGACGCCAAGGCAAATGCCGACGCCCGCCGTCCTCAGCTGGAAGCTGATCTACGAGATGCAGAGGGAAAACTTGCCAACGCCAAACGGGATGGGGCGAATCTGCCTACCCTGATGGGTGTTGTGAATGCCGGGACAAAGGTGCGTGAGCTCCAGCGTCAGGCGGAAGAATGGCGTATCAGATCCGAAAGCGCGGCATATGGGAGGCCGGAATATGCCCGCAATATGTATGGTGCTGCCCAAGCCCGTGCGGCGCTGGCTGAACAGGAACTGGAAGCCGCAATTGCCGCTCATGACGCGGCTATCGCGACCCATACGGCAGACGCAAAAAGTGCTGTAGATGAGGCCAAAAGCGCCCTGGACTTCAACGACACGGCCGTTGACTATCTGCAACAAGAGCTTAATGACGCTGAAATTGACGTTATGGCAGCCAAGCACGAAATCTCTAACCTGCAACGCCTCATCCGAAATCTTGAGTCTCAGAATCAGCTTGCGGGTCCATCTGGCGATACGTTCGAGGTGCTGCGCTCACGCGGCCTCGAATTCTGGTCGCGGGGTGGTGTCGCATTCGCCGATGACACACAATCCGGGCGTAATCAGGAAATTGAACAAAAGGAAATCACAGTCGGGATGCAGGGTCGCTACAGCGAACGCCTTCTACTCGGTATAGCGGTCTCATATGTGAATGGCGATAATGCGGACCAGACGGGCGCGGCGATCTCCACGGATACGGAAACCTTCATGGTCGCGCCCTATCTCGCCTATCAACTCAGCGAAGATTTGGCGCTGGATGCAAGTGGGGTTTATGGCATTACCGATGTCTCGCTCACCCGAGCCACTACAGCGACGGCAAGCTATGATGCCACGACCATCGGCGCTCAGATTGGTCTCAGCATGCGTCACAAGCTCTCAAAGGTGATCAGCCTGACAGGCCGTGTCGGTCAATCCTATGTGAGAACCGATAGTGATGGTTACACGGATACGGGTGGTGTCACCATAGCAAGCTCAGACAATGAACAGGCGGCGACGTCGCTCTCAGGGCGGGTCAATGTCTCGACAGATCCTGACTGGCGCTGGCATGGGGCCCTCAAGCTTCGCTATGACACGATTGATCCTGGCAATGGTGTTGACCGCCTCTATGGCACCCTCTCCACCGGTCTTGAATATAATCCGGGACCCTATGCTGTGGCGGTGCAGGCGAGCCGATCGGTGTTCCGCAGCAACTACGAGGCGACAGGGCTCGGTATCCAGGTCCGTGTTCCGTTCTGATGTCCTCTGGGCCGCGCTTTGCGTAACTCTCATCGGGGGATGTGGTGCCGTCACCGCCTCCCCCGAACCATCGGGCCCGGCGGTCTCGGTCTTGGTGCAAACCTCCTCAGCTTGGCCTGCCGGTGCGCTGTCCAGTCAGCTCGGCACTGCACGGAAACGATTTGGCGAGTGTGGCATCGCGCTTCGTTTCGTGGACCAAGACGGTCCTGCCGCTTCTTCCTATGACCTGCATTTCGTGGCCTCGCTTGAGCTTGTCGATGGCCAGGCGGTGGAAGGTCGGGCGTTTGCGCTCAGACATCCCAAACGGGCGGAGATTGCCTGGGCAGCACCTGACGGCACGCCGCTTGACCACAAGCAGACCGCGGCACACGAGCTGGGCCACCTTTTCGGGCTCGGCCACGCGCCTTTGCATTCCATCAACCTGATGGCCCCCCATGGCTGCGAGCTCTGTCGCTTCACGCCTCGGCAGTGCCGCATAATTGTTGAAAACGCTCGATTTGTGCCGCTGGCGGGCTGAAAGCCATCTGGCTCGTTGCAACCTGGTGTGACGAACCCATGAAAAGCTGAATCATTTCCGGGTCTTAGCCCATCCAGAGCCTTGACAGCGAAGCCCGGACTCCCTATTTCTGCTCCGCTTCGTTAGCACTCACCGAATTGGAGTGCTAACAGAACAAGAAATTTGAGAGAATTCCTGCACTTTTGCAGGCTTCAAGGGAGATATCTCATGAAATTCCGTCCTCTCCATGACCGGGTGCTGGTGCGCCGGGTCGAAGAAGACACGAAAACCGCTGGTGGCATCATCATTCCTGATTCAGCTCAGGAAAAGCCATCTGAAGGTGAAATCGTTGCAGCTGGTGCAGGCTCTAAGTCTGAAGACGGCAAAGTGACCCCATTGGACGTGAAAGCGGGCGACCGCGTTCTGTTCGGCAAGTGGTCCGGCACGGAAGTAAAGGTCGACGGCGAAGAGCTGTTGATCATGAAAGAATCCGACATTCTCGGCATCATCGAAGGTGGCAAGAAGAAGAAATAATCATCCGCGCGGGTTTCGCCCAGCGCGGCTTTTTATTGCCTCAACTTCCCCAATGATTGCCGTAACAGAAGGAATATCCAGCTATGGCTAAACAAGTAACATTCGGCCGCGACGCCCGTGAGGAGATGCTCAACGGCGTCAACATCCTGGCCAACGCCGTAAAAGTGACGCTCGGCCCGAAAGGCCGCAACGTTGTCATCGACAAGTCTTTCGGCGCGCCGCGCATCACGAAAGACGGCGTGACGGTTGCCAAGGAAATCGAACTGGAAGAAAAGTTCGAGAACATGGGCGCCCAGATGATCCGCGAAGTGGCATCCAAAACAAACGATGTTGCCGGTGACGGTACAACGACTGCGACGGTTCTGGCTCAGGCCATCGTTCAGGAAGGCGCAAAAGCAGTTGCCGCCGGCATGAACCCAATGGACCTGAAGCGTGGTATCGACCTTGCGGTTGAAGCTGCTCTTGCAGACCTCACCAAGCGCTCCAAGAAAGTGAAGTCCAACGAAGAGATTGCCCAGGTCGGCACGATCTCTGCGAACGGCGAAGCTGAAGTGGGCACGATGATCGCAGAAGCCATGTCGAAAGTCGGCAATGAAGGCGTGATCACGGTTGAAGAAGCCAAGTCATTGGAAAGCGAACTCGACGTCGTTGAGGGCATGCAGTTCGACCGTGGCTACCTTTCTCCTTACTTCATCACCAACCCTGACAAGATGACGGTTGAGCAGGAAAGCCCGCTTATCCTTCTGCACGAAAGCAAGCTCACAAGCCTGCAGGCCATGCTGCCAATCCTGGAAGCTGTTGTTCAGGCATCGCGTCCGCTGCTCATCATTGCAGAAGACATTGAAGGCGAAGCGCTGGCGACCCTCGTGGTCAACAAGCTGCGTGGCGGCCTGAAAATCGCTGCTGTGAAAGCACCTGGCTTCGGTGATCGCCGCAAAGCGATGCTCGAAGACATTGCGATCCTGACCGGCGGTACCGTGATCTCTGAAGATCTCGGCATCAAGCTTGAAAACGTGACCCTCGACATGCTGGGTACGGCGAAGTCAGTTGGCATCACCAAAGACGACACAACCATCGTCGATGGCGCTGGCAAGAAGAAGGACATCGAAGCTCGTGTTGCTCAGATCCGCGCACAGATCGAAGAAACTTCTTCTGACTATGATCGTGAGAAGCTGCAGGAACGCCTGGCGAAACTCGCTGGCGGTGTTGCTGTTCTGAAAGTCGGTGGTGCAACGGAAGTTGAAGTGAAAGAGCGCAAAGACCGCGTTGATGATGCTTTGAACGCAACCCGCGCTGCGGTTGAAGAAGGCATCGTGCCTGGTGGCGGTTCTGCCCTGCTTCGCGCAACAAAAGCTGTTGGTGCTCTTGCCAGCGACAATGCTGACATTCAGGCTGGTATCAAGATCGTGCTCAAGTCTCTTGAAGCGCCGATCCGCCAGATCTCTGAAAATGCCGGTGTTGAAGGTTCCATCGTTGTGGCAACCATTCTTGGCAAAGCCGGTTCTTACGGTTTCGACGCACAGAACGAAACCTATGTGGACCTGGTTGCTGAAGGCATCATCGACCCAACGAAGGTCGTGCGTACAGCCCTCACAGACGCTGCGTCTGTTGCTGGTCTTCTGATCACCACTGAAGCGATGATCGCTGACAAGCCATCTGAAGGCGGCGCTCCTGCAATGCCTGATATGGGCGGCATGGGCGGCATGGGTGGTATGGGCGGCATGATGTAATCATGGCGTCAGGCCAACCCGGCCCGACACACGAAATAATGACAACTCAGGTCAACTGAGGCGTCAAACGGAACCCGGTCCTTGCGTATCTAGGACCGGGTTTTTTTACGTCTCAAGCGTGTTGATGAATAATCACCGGTTGTACACCCCTCAGGGCCTGCGCGATGGAGGCGAGGTGCAGCAGAATGAGTATGGGGACAATGAAGGCGGGAATGAGCACAAGCGGGAACGCGCCCATAGCAACAGACGTCGTGCCTTCGACCCAGCCCTCAATCTCAACCCGGGCGATGGTTCCGGTGCCCACAGCAACAACAAAATCCAGAAGACCGAAAATGTGGAACGTCCAGAATCGGCGACTCTTGTTAAAGTTGGGTTTGTGCAGCAAGCCCAGCGCAATAAAAGGCGCCGCCAACCCAACTGCCATATCGCCAAACCCGGCAGGAAATGCAAAGAAACCGGGCAGAAGATTATAGAAATAGAAAAAGACGAATACGCCTCCTAGCATGCGCCAGCTATGTAGCGTGACCAGCAAGACGGGGTCGAGGGACAGGACCCAATTCCGGAAATCGAGCGACATCAGATAGCCTAGGGTTCCAAGGCCGACGGGTATCAAGATCGCGAGCAAAGTCGGCAGGTTAGGCGCCGTCGGTGCGACATCAAACACGCCAGCTAAAGCAAGGGACAGGATCAGGCCGCTCCACAACGCGAGAACTGCGCCGATTAGAGGCCAGGGCTGTGCTGGCCGTGCGGTGGAAATTTCAGTCATGTTATCTTCCTTTGGTTGTAGGTACAACTTTCTGCACAAATGCAGGTGAGCAAGGACTCAGGCTGAGCTATCGGTTTTCAACGGGTTCAATCGTCTGAAGAATGGCAGTCAATGTCTGCCAGACATCCACACCCAACTCATCGACGAAAGATGACTGGGCAGTACGCCAAAGTGGTTTGGCCTTTTCGAGAAGACGTTCGCCCTTTCGGCTTAGCGAAAGCAGACGTATGCGCCGGTCATCCGCCTCGGAGATACGCACCAAGGCATCCTTTTCAAGCAGCCTCAGGTTGCGAGACATGGTTGTCTTATCCAGTCCTACATTGTTTGCGAGGTCGTTTTGGGCGATCTCTCCCGCGCCCTGGATTTTGGCCAGGAGCGTGAATTGGGTGGTCTTCAACCCCACGGGCTGCAACGCCTGGTCATAGTGCCTTGCGGCAGTTCGCGCCGCTTTGCGTAAGTTCTGAGACGTGCAGTATTCAGGGTTCATAATCTCGGGTTTTACCATGTGCGCCTCCTAATCGATAAGTTGCATATACAACTTTTAATTCTAGGTTCAAGGGGTAGGAGAAAGAAGCAAACAACGTCGGACTGTCCAAATGAGCGATACGCTCCTGCCACTTAGTGTCAGGAGGCCCTATTGGCCCCACTCCCCGGCTCAAGACAGACTCCCCATCTATGACGGGCGAAACAGGAGGAGCGCATGATCAAGGGAAGTTGCTTGTGTGGGGCGGTCACGCTGGAGATTTCGGGCACGCCCACATCGCTGAGCTATTGCCATTGTTCCCGTTGTCGGAAGGCGGCAGGTGTGTTCTCCGCGGTGCTGATTGGCCCCGTCGCAGATCTCAAAATCACCAGCGGTGAATGCCACATCGCGCGCCTTGAACCGGACGCGCCAAACGTTCACCGACGGGCCTTTTGCGAACATTGTGGATCATCCCTCGGTGATCTCGCGACGGATAGCGGGATCTATGTGGTTGCTGCCTCTATTCTCGATGATGACCCGGGCATCAAGCCCATGGGGCACATCCACACAGCGTCCAAGCCAGACTGGTATGAGATTACCGATGGCCTGCAACAGTTTGAGGGCGACTACGTTCCGCCAGCGTGACTGTTGCCCCATACATCCGCCAGGGCATCGAGGAAAGCCGTCACCGTTGGTTCCGTGCCTGCATCCATCAGCGTCACCGCACTCATGGAGAACTCCATATCTGCAGGGTATGGCGCGGACGCGAGTGCGCCCGATGCCACGATTTCTTTTGCAGCAGATGCTGGGGCTGCCGTCAGCATGTCTGACTTCTGCACCATGTCAAAACAGGCGGTCTGATTGAGCAGGCGGTAACGTGGAAAGCCTCCCTCCTGCAAAGTGTTGCGGATATCCGGTGCAAGGTTGCCTTCAAACGCCGGATCAAAGCCCGCAATGGTCCAGTCATAATCAAGCATCGCGCCCAAGCTCAGATCCGTCTTCAGAACAGCATGATCAGGACGGAAGAGCACCGTGTAGGGTTCGCGGACCAGCTCTCGCACTCTGAGTGAATTGGCATATGGCAGGCCCGACACCGTGTTGTTGTGATAGAGCAGCAAATGCACACGGCGCTGGACCAGCTCTTCAATCGCAAGCGTGGGTGGCATGGTCTCCACCGTGATTTTGGTTTTTGGGTGCGTCTCGCGGAACTTCAAAATGCCCGGGTGAATGAAACTTTCCAGAATGGCCGGGCCGGAAATGACTTTGAGCTCCCGCTCGCCCTGCTGAGTCTCCCGCTTCACATTTTCCGCGAAGGCGAGCAAGTCGACCGCCATAGGGAAAAGGCGGCGGCCCGCTTCAGTGGGCGCCACCAGCCGCGTCGTGCGATTGAAAAGCCGAACCTGCCAGGTTTCTTCCAGGGTTTTGATGCTTTTGGTGATGGCGGAATGGGTTAGCCCCAGCGCTTCAGCCGCTTTGGAGAAGCTGCCAAGGCGAAAAACCGTCTCGAAATGCTTGAGAAGCCTAAGGTCTACCATCTTGTTCCTAATGGTTGCAAATATTGCAGTATTACTCAATTAATTTCTTTAATGGGCCTCGGTAGGGTCTCCTCGTCGGCCAGATAGCGCCACTCAACCTCGGGGGAACTGACCCATGACCATTGACCAGTTGATTGCCACGAATTTCACCGTGATCACGCTCGCCTTCTATTTCAGCTTCATTCTGATTGAGGCCTTCTCGATCCGCTTTCTGAAAGCGCGAGGGGAGCTCAACGCGAGAGACAATCTCACCTGCATCTTTATGGGGCTCATGAGTTCCGTCGCGAATGGGGCCGCAGCTTTCATCTCTGTCGGCGCCATGTATTGGGCCATGCAGTTCCAGATCGTGTCTCTGCCGGTGACGATCACGACAGTGGTTCTCTGCTTCATTGCCAATGACCTGCGCTTCTATGTGCATCATCGGTTGGCTCACCGTGTGCGCTGGCCCTGGGCAATGCATGTCGTCCACCACTCCAGCCAGCACTACAATTATTCCGTGGCGCTGCGCCAGGCCTGGACGAAGCATTTCTCAGGCATGCTGTTGCTCTATGTGCCGCTCGTCATTATCGGCTTTGATCCAGCGGTGATCCTGTTTGTGGCTCTTGTGAATTCCAGCTACCAGTTCCTCTTGCATACTGAAACTATTGGAAAACTGCCCCGCTGGTTTGAATTCATTTTCAATACGCCCTCGCACCACCGCGTGCACCATGCCAACAACCCTCAATATCTGGATGCGAATTATGGCGGCACGCTGATCATCTGGGACCGCATGTTCGGCACATTTGCCGAGGAGGACCTGGAAGACCGCCCGGTCTATGGCCTTGTCAAAAATCTTGAGACATTCAACCCCATCAAGATCGCCTTCCATGAGTATTGGGGTATTCTCCAGGACCAGCTTCAGAAGGGCCTGACGATTAAAGATCGTGTGCTTTACCTGCTGGCGCCTCCCGGCTGGAGCCATGACGGGTCGCGGCTCACGTCTGAGGACATTAAGCGGGAATATTATGAAGCCCGAGCTGAGGCGTCCTCTTCGTCCGCCCTCGCACCGGCAGGTGACTGATTATGCCTGGGCCTCACTACGCACTCTCTGAAGCTGTGCTTGTGGTGGCTGCCCTTTGGGCGGCGCTGCGCCTCTTTCGAGGTGGCTACATGCTCGCATCGGTCGGTGTGGTGCTGTTCGGACTGGCAGCTGCCATGGGGGTTTGGCGCTTCGGAACCAACTCCATTGATGAATGGGCGTCGGTTCACCGCATGCTATCGCTTTCTGGTGGTGTCCTTGGACTTACCCTGATCGTCGCGGAAATGCTGCGCCTTTGCATTCCCGGGCTTCGCTCTCAGCGGGCTTTGGCCGGCCTTGTAGCGGGTAGTATTGGGCTCGGTGTCATCACGCTTCTTCAACCCGGCACAGCAACACCCCTGTTTTTGGTGTTTCTCAATATCGGGATTGCGCTCGCCTTTATGCTCCCGGCAACGTCCCGGAATGATCAACTCGCAGGAACCGCGTGGTTCGCGATTTTCCTGCTGAACGTTCTCCTTATTCGACGCTCTCCTCTTCTAGAAGCTGGCGTTAGCTGGCACCTCTATCATCTGCTGATTGCTCTGTGGATCGTGGGGGTCGCTTGGATTTTTCTGCGCCCCCAGAAATCGTGAAGCACTCCAAAAATCATAGCCCGGCCAGAATGTCGGGATAGACCCACAAACTGTCGCGTTTGTCCCTGGTGATTTGATTGTGCACGCGCAAGTTTCCTCCAAGTTCTGAAATGGAGGAAACATGACTTCTAGCATTCACCTTCCCCTCGCCCCCGACAGCGACATTTCCAAAGCGGCGGGCTTATTTCTGGCAGAGGTTTCCGCGCCACCGATGGTTCATCACTGCCACCGCAGTTTTCAATTTGCAGCGCTGTTGGGCGAGAAGACCGGACGTCACGCGGATAAAGAAGCTCTTTATATCGGCGCGCTTTTCCACGATCTGGGGCTCGACTACGTCACCGAGGGCGACGACTCCTTTGAGGTTCGGGGCGGCAGAGCGGCAGAAGATTTTCTGCTCGCGCGTGGTGTTAGCGCCCCGATGGCCGGTTTGGTTCGCACCGCAATCTCGCTTCACACGGACCTGGCATCAGCAGACCATGATCTGCCAGAAGTTGCATTGCTTCATATGGGGGCCATGGTGGACGTTATTGGCATGGGGATCGACGACATACCGGTGAAAATGCTGGAAAAGATCCTGGAAGAACATCCAAGAAGCGGTTGCAAGACCCACCTGACGAAGCTTCTTAATGCCGAAGCGGCCCGAAAACCGGACTCGGGCATCGCGACAGCCATTCGTGATCTCAATTTGGATGAGCTGATAGCGCAGGCACCGTTCAGCAGCTGACTCGATGCGCTCAAAAAAAGGGACGCACATCGTGCGCCCCTTTGGAGATTGCCTGCGAAGACGTATCTCGTATTGGTATCAAAATCCGTATCGAATGCCGGTTACAAAGGCGTGACTTTCCACATCCCCCGCTGCCTCAAAGGCTGTATAGCGGTAACCTAGGTCCAGCGCCCAATTGTCATCAAGGTGATAGCTCACACCTGCCGCGCCGCGATAAGCGAATTCTGTACCGCTTCCTGAGGCTGTGAGCGTCCCGGTCGTAACTGTCTGCTCACCGTCAATGAAGCCTAGGCCAACACCGAGATAGGGGCGCAGATTGTTGCCGGGAAAGAAGTCGACATAACCGTTGATCAAGAAACTGGTCTGCTCATAGTTGCCGCCGATATTTACCGCCGCGCCGCCGGTCGGCGTCGCTGAATCGTTGTCATTCTCTGAGTAGCCGATCTCTGCTTCAACACGGAATTTACCGTAGGATGTAATGTCGCCAGTGTCATAGCCGATGGCAGCTTGAACAACGTAGCCGTCATCCATCTGGAATGAGCCACCTGTTACATCCACATCGTCGATGATATTGTATCCAATACCACCGCTGACATACCAACCGCCCTTTGCCTTGCCTTCGTCGGCCATTGCTGCCCCAGTAAGAGCCGCCAGCGATACAGCTGTTGACACCGCAAATGTTGTGAATTTTTTCATGTAGATTCCCCCTTAAGTGACTCACACCATCCAATACTAAGATGGTCCGTTTTCCTTACCTATTTGTAAGGTGTTTCGGGTGTTTCACCAAGCACTTTGGCTTCAAAACACGCCAATCATCCACATCGTGTGACTGGAAGAACACTTTAGTTCTTAGGTATGGTTACCATGGGTCGAGGACCGACCGACGGACTCCTTGCTCTCTAAGCAGCAATATGTATCTTTGGCCCCGACCCGACTGGTCCACATATTCCGCGTGACTGGCGAAAGTCCTCTTTCATTCCCGAAAGATGGATGTGGGAAACCGCTCCTATTCTGTGAGCGAACAACCACAAGGGAGCGCGGAAGCCGATTTCAAAGCCGTTCGCCTGGGCAGCCTTTTTAAAGAAGAGCTGGCCGGGCGTTTGACATTTTGGCTTTGAAACGGAGAAACAGCATGGATCTCAATCGGCTTCGCGATGACCTCGCAGAAAAAGACCCGGACCTTTTTTCAGCTCTGACCTTGGAAGAAGATCGGCAGCGCAAAGGGCTGGAACTCATCCCGTCTGAAAATTATTGCTTTCCGGAAGTGCTTCCGCTGCTGGGCAGCGCCTTCACCAACAAATATTCCGAAGGCTATCCCGGTCGACGCTATTATGGCGGCCAACCCAATACCGACACAATCGAGACCCTTGCCCGGGAACGGGCATGTGAGCTCTTCCGGGCTGAACATGCCAATGTGCAACCTCTGTCCGGCTCGCCTATGAACCAGGCGGTCTATCTGGGTCTTTTGGAACCTGGCGACACGATCCTCGCAATGGATTTGAGTCATGGCGGGCATCTCACCCACGGCGCCCCGGTCAGCCATATGGGGCGTCTCTTTAACTTTGTCCGATACAAGACGATAGGCGCGCAAGGCGACATTGACTATGACGTGCTCGAAGAAACCGCCATCAAGGAACGGCCAAAACTCATTGTATGCGGTCACTCTTCTTACCCGCGGGAAGTGAACTATGCCCGGTTTCAGGTGATCGCCGACAAGGTGGGCGCGCTTACGATGGCTGATGTCTCCCATGTGGGCGGTCTTATCGCAGGCGACGCACTTCAAAACCCCCTCGACCATGGGTTTGATGTCATGACCACGACCACGCACAAGTCCCTCCGGGGGCCACGTGGTGGTCTCATTCTTTGCAAGACGAAACATGCCAAAGCGATTGATGCGTCTGTCTTTCCTGGTCTCCAGGGCGGACCCCACATGAACCAGATCGCGGCCACGGCGCTTACGCTTAAGCTCGCCGCCGCCCCTGATTTCAGAAACTATGCCCGTGCCGTGCTCGCCAACGCGCAAGCGCTGGCGCAATCGCTCCGAGATCATCAGGTACGGCTTGTCACCGGCGGCACCGAAAACCATCTGCTGGTGATAGATACGGTAGAAAGTTTCGGAATGGATGGCCGACGGGCGCAAGAGGTGCTCGACAGGATTGAGCTCACCACCAACAAGCAGGTGATCCCTGATGACCCCAACCCGCCGATGCGGCCGTCAGGCTTGCGGCTCGGCACACCAGCCCCAACAGCGCGGGGCATGGGGGAAGCAGACATGGCGATTGTCGGGCGATTGATTGCGTCGGCGTTGCGTTCGCCGGAGGATGAAACGCATCTGGCAGGCCTAGAAGCGGAAGTCAGCGCGCTCACCGCTCGTTTTCCGGTGCCCGGGCTTTAGCTCTCGCTGGTCACCGCAATGAGTTCACGCCGGATCATGTCCTGATAAACGGCCATGATCCGGTCTCCCTCTTTGCGGTCGACGGAAATTGCCAGACGCACAGCCATGCCTGTCAGTTGCATGATCAGAAAACTGGCTGTCTCCAGGCGTTTCCAGTCTTTCTTTGGCGTGAATTTCTTGAGCGTTCGAAAAACAATCTGACCATTGGCACGGCTATCTTCGATATCCAGCACATTGAGCGTTTTGTCTGCCTGAATGCCAAACCAGATATCGCGGGCGACAGGCTCTGCAAGAAAGAGTTGGTAATAGGCCATCAGAGTTGATTTCAGTGCCTGCTCCCCTTCTTTCAGGCACGTTACTTCGCCCATTGCTTGAGCAAGACCGTCATGCACCAGCTCCATGATCCGCTCTGCAAGTGTGATGATGATGGCTGCCTTGTCTGGGAAATATTGGTAGACGGAGCCGATGGGCACCCCGGCTCGCGCCGCGACATCACTCATCTTTAGATGCTCACTGCCACTTTCCTCAATCAAGCTGCGGGCCGCATCCAATATCCGCTCAAACCGCTCTTTTGCGCGCGCCTGTGTCGGGACCTTGCGCACGGAAGTTCTTTTCGGAGTGGCGGAAACAGCTGACATTTCAGATTTGGTCTTGGATAAGAAGAATTTGTCTTGATTCTCATAATATGAGGGTTTATCACTTTTTACAAATATGAGGAACCCTCACAATTGGAGCCCGTCATGGCATCTTCTTCCATTCCTAATCGCGCCTGTATCGTAGGCGCCGGACCCGGCGGCCTTGCGCTCGCCCGGACGTTCAAACTGCTTGGTATTGAATTTGATATATTCGAGCGCCACTCCGACGTTGGGGGTATCTGGGACGCAAACAATCCCGGTTCGCCCATGTATGCCTCCGCGCATTTCATTTCATCGAAGACCCAGTCGCACTACACCGACTTCCCCATGCCGGACGACTATCCGGACTATCCCTCCAACAAACAGATCCATTCCTATATGCAGGCATTTGCGCAGGAATATGGGCTCTATGACGACATCACCTTCAATACCGAAGTCACGAGCACCAAATCTGAAAAAGATGGCTGGCAGGTGACGCTCTCCAATGGAGAGACACGTCCCTATCGCTGGCTCATTTGCGTCAATGGCACAAATTGGCACCCGACCCTTCCCGATTGGGCAGATGGTCCCTTTGACGGGGAGGTCCGTCATGCGAACAGCTTCCATCACATGGATGAGTTTCGCGGCAAGCGCGTTCTGATTGTCGGTGCAGGAAATTCAGGCTGCGATATTGCGTGCGATGCGGCAGCTGCCGCTGATGCTGCTTTTATCAGCCTGCGGCGGGGTTACCACTTCATTCCAAAGCACCTTATGGGCAAGCCCGCTGATGTCTTCGCTCATGAGGGACCTCATCTGCCAATGTGGCTTACCCAAAAAGTGTTTGGGCTTCTTTTGCGCTTCATCAATGGCGATCTAACACGACTCGGCTTGCCCGCACCTGATCATAAGGTTTTTGAAAGCCACCCGATCCTCAACACCCAACTTCTTCACTATCTTGGTCACGGTGACATCAAGGCAAAGGGCGATGTTGAATGCCTCGACGGTAAACATGTTGTGTTTAAGGACGGCAGCCGCGAAGAGATCGACCTTGTGCTCTGCGCAACGGGGTATGAGTGGAAAATCCCTTATGTTGATCCATCAGAGTTCACCTGGAAGGCAGGCCGTCCGGACCTCTACATGAACCTCTTCGTCAAAGGGCACCCTCACCTGTTTTCCCTGGGCTTCATGGAAACCAATGGTGGGGCGTACAAACTCTTTGACAATATGGCGGACCTGATTGCGCGCGCGATTTTGGCAGAGCGGGACCAACCGAAACAGGCAAAGCGCTTCCATAAACGTCTTTCCGCTCATCAGCCCGACCTGTCAGGTGGCGTCAATTATGTGGGCTCTGACCGGCATGCAACCTATGTGAACGTGGATGCCTACCAGAAGGCGATGGCTGATCTGCGCAAACATATGAATTGGCCGGACGTTCCGGATGGACACTTTGACGCTGTACGCAGAGCGACAAAAGCTGAAGCCGCATGACCAGGACCGTGATGATTACAGGCGCGGCGGGCGGTCTCGGGCGCGCGCTGGCTGAAGAGTTTCGTTTGCGGGGAGATCGGCTGGTTCTGACCGACCGGGGTGAAGAGCTGACAGCGCATACTCTTAATTCTGAAGACGAGCTTATTGAAGCCGACCTGTGCGAGGATGCCGATTTGAAGTGTCTTTGCGGGCGCTTGGAGAGTGGTGAACCTGCCATCGATCTTTTGATCAATAATGCAGGTATCGGGGTTCCAGGTTCTGTCTCTACAATTGATGACGTGCTGCTCACCAAGCACATTGACATCAATCTGACCGCGCCGATGCGCCTCGCCCAAGCGGCGGCGCGCGGTATGTTGAAGCGAGGCCGCGGTCAGATTTTCAACATTGTCTCTCTGGCGGGTCTCTTTCCGCTCAAAGACAGTGCCGCCTATACCGCGTCCAAATTCGGTCTTCGTGGATTCACCGCAGCCCTCGCCCTTGAATTAGCGCCGCAGGGCATTCGTGTCGGGGGCCTCTACCCCAGCGCCATCGACACCCCGATGCTGCGCGAGGAGATGTCTCACCCGGACGGATCGCCGCTTAACTTTGCAGGCAATGCGGACCCTCTCTCCGCCGAGGAAACCGCGAAGCGTGTCATGCAAGCCCTCGCCTCTGGTGACCTTGAGACCTGGCTCCCAAAAAGCGAGGGGCGCATGGCGGGCCTCGTTATGGCTTTTCCGAAAAGCCTTAAGCGCGTTTTCACCTACATGGAAAAGCAGGGAAACAAGAAGAAACAGGCCTATCTGGCAAGCCTTCAGCCCTGATACGGTGAGGGCGCTGCGTTAGCGCCCCAACCGTTTCAGCAGCTGATCATGCAGCACATTCTCTGCTGCGAACAGATAGTCCGCCTTGCTCGCTGACACTGTTTCAGCGCCCGCCTGACGCAGGTGATCGGCAACCGCCTGAACTTGTGCCGTCGGACAGATCACGCGTACTTCGCCCCCACCATCAAAGACACTGATCACATCTGCCGCGCATTGATAGTGACGGTCCAAATCTTCCGCCATCTTCGCGGGATCAAAGGGCCCGCGTGCGGCAACAAGCATGTGGTTCTCTGCCCGGTCTCTTGCATCCAAGCGATCCAGTATCACCCGTGCCGCGCCAAGCGATGCGTCACTCCAATCAGCATTTAAGGATGCCACGAGATTGGCTTCGCTCCGGAGCATCACCCCATCGTCGAGGATCTTCAGATTGTTCGCGACGAGCGTCGCGCCGGTCGAGGTAATATCGACAATGGCTTCTGCAGACCCGGCGGCCGGTGCGCCCTCGGTCGCACCGAGGCTTTCCACGATCCGGTAGTCATTGATCCCATGGTCAGCAAAGAACATGCGCGTCAGATTGAAATATTTCGTTGCCACCCGCAGGCGCTTGCCGCGCTTTGTGTGGAACGCCAGCGCCACGTCATCCAGGTCTGCCATTCTATCGACGTCGATCCAACTCTGAGGAACAGCGACAACCACATCAGCGTGCCCAAAGCCAAGCTTAAGCAACAGTTCAACGCTTTGGTCGGGTGCGGCGAGCTTTTCCCGGATCAGGTCTTCACCGGTAATGCCGAAGTGGATGGTTCCCTGCTCCAGGTTCCCGGCGATTTCGGACGCTGACAGAAAGGCGATCTCTACGTTAGAAACACCCTTCAGCGTGCCTGTGTAGCCACGTCCGCCATGCTTAGAAACTTTGAGACCTGCCCGCTTGAAGAACTCTGAGGCGTTTTCCTGAAGACGCCCTTTGGAGGGAAGACCCAAAATGAGTTTGTTGCTGCTCATTTCATATCTCCCTTATTGGTCGCAAGGAACAGTCTTTCCAGTGCGATGGCACACCCGACCGCCTGCACAGGCTTTGTTGCGCCCAGGCTTTGCAGCAGACCGTCATATCGCCCACCGCCCATGACCACAGCGTCACTTCCAAGTTCAGGCACGCGCAGCTCAAACACGTGGCCCGTGTAATATTCGAGCTTGCGGCCAAAGCCCGTTGAAAAGTTGGCACGACCGAGATCAACACCGGCCTCTGAGATTGCTGTCAGGCGGGTCGCCAGTTTCTCAAGCGCCGCGTCCGCTGAAATGCCGTTCTTCTTCAAAAGGTTGCCCACCTGCTCCACAGCATCTTTCGCTGGGACGGAAATCTTCATGTAATCGGCAATGATCGCAGCTGCTTCTTTTGGCATTTGCTCCGTCGTTGCCTCGCCCGCCTTTTCAAGCAAGCGGCTGGCAATCTCGTCAACGCCGCGCCCGCCTACGGGTGCAATCCCACCGAGCTTCAGGACGTCGGTGAGCAGTGTCGTCGCCTGCTTCTCATCGAGACCGGCAAGGACCGACAGAAGGCCATCTCCCTCTTTGCCACCCGCTTGTCCCTCGCCATTTGAGAGATCGGTCAGCAGGTTGGCGAAAAACTCCGGCCGCCAGAACTGGCGACGCAAGCGTCCTTTCCAGCCATTTGGAATGTTAATGGCGTCAATAAGGGCATCAAAGAGCGAGAGGTCACCGAGCTCCAACTGATAGTCTGTAAGGCCCGCAGCCTCGACAGCAGCAACCCCAAGACGGGTCACCTCAGCGTCCCCTGCAGCTTCATCAACACTGCCTAATATTTCGAGGCCGCACTGATTATATTCACTCAGCTTTTCTGAACCTGCAGGCTGATAGCGATAGACTGGGCCGCTCGCACACAGGCGCCGAGGCGTTGCCCCGTCGAGATCATTCTCAAGATAGAGGCGGCAGACAGGAATGGTGAGCTCTGGCCGCAAGCAGAGCTCCTGCCCTCCTGCGTCCGTGAAGAGATAGGTTCGGCGCCTGATATCTTCTCCGGATCGGTCCAGAAAAATGTCCGCCGGTTGCAAAACGGGTGCGCAGACGGGTTCAAACGAGGCTGCCTCAAATGAGACCCGCACGGCTACAGCCTGTTGCTCACGTGCTTTGAGCTCGTCCCCACTGCTGGAAATACTTGTCATGGTCTTATCCCGCATCCTGCCTTACGGCACATGATTACGGGCTCCTGTCTAACATGGAAATGCAAAGAATTCTGAAAGAGTGTCGCCAGTGAGGCCCACATGACCGCCGGCGGGTGCCGGAAGGTCAGTGAGCCTTGCTATGTCGGCCCAGAATTTCCTGCACATGCTCAACAAGCGCCGCGCGCGGCACAGACACCTGCGCATGGGCACTTTCGCGCCATTCCGCATTGTCTTTGATTTCTTCTGACTTTTGCGCGCCAAGGATAAGGTCTTTTAGGGTGACTTCACCTTTTTGGCGCTCATCCTCACCTTCAATGACGACAATGGGTGCACCACGACGGTCGGCATATTTCACCTGAGCGCGCATGCCCGATCCGCCGAGATAAAGCTCGGCGCGAATGCCTGCAGAGCGAAGTTCACTGACCATCTTCTGATAGCCAGGCATCGCGTCCTTATCCATCACGAGAACGATGACGGGGGCTGCAACTGTGTTTTCTTCAATCTTGTCCAAAGCTTCCAGCGCTGCGAACAGACGGCTCACACCGATGGAAAAACCGGTCGCAGGAACCTTCACGCCTTTGAAGCGCTCGACAAGGTCGTCATAGCGCCCGCCGCCGCCAACAGATCCGAAGCGCCGCTGTTGACCTTCTTCGTCGGTCGCTTCAAAGGTGAGTTCCGCTTCATAGACGGGCCCGGTGTAATAGCCCAGCCCGCGGACCACTGCCGGATCAAAAGCAACGCGGTCTTCGTCGTAGCCAACAGCTGTAAGCAGGGCATCAATTTCGCGGAGCTCTGCGACGCCTTCGCGGCCAATTTCGCTGTCGCCAACAAGGGTTTCCATCGCGCTGCATACCGCATCGCGCGTGCCACCACCTGACTCGGTGAAGGTGATGATGCGCTCAATCTGATCATCAGAGAGCCCGGCACCTTCCGTGAAATCACCGGACTCATCTTTGCGGCCTTTGCCCAGCAGAAGACGCACGCCTTCGCTTCCCAAGCGATCCAGCTTGTCGATCGCCCGCATGACCGTGAGGTGTTGTTTCTCGAAATCAGGCCCTTCGCCAACAATGCCGCAGGTCTCGAAAACACCGTCCAACACTTTGCGGTTGTTCACGCGCATCACATAGGAGTTGCGCGGGATGCCCAGAGCTTCAAGGCAGTCAGCCGCCATCATGCACATTTCCGCATCAGCCGCGGGGCCAGGAGCGCCAACTGTGTCAGCATCAAATTGGGTGAACTGGCGGAAACGGCCGGGACCCGGCTTTTCGTTTCGCCAAACCGGGCCGGTTTGGTAGCGCCGGAAGGGTTTGGGCAGGCCATCATAGTTCTCAGCCACGAAACGGGCGAGTGGCGCCGTCAGATCGTAGCGAAGCGACAACCATTGGTCGTCGTCATCCTGAAACGAAAACACGCCCTCGTTCGGACGATCTTCGTCCGGCAGAAACTTGCCCAAGGCGTCGGCATATTCGAATGCCGATGTCTCAAGCGGCTCAAATCCATAAAGCTCATAAACTTCCCGGATACGCGCAAGCATGGCCCCTTCCGCACGGACAGTTGCCGCCGGAATATCCCTCAACCCCTTCGGCACCCGTGCCTTGGGGCGAAATGTCTTTTTCTTTTTCGCCATTTTTTGCCGCGTTGGGCCTCGCCACTCTTGCCCGGATCTCTAGTTTTTTTGGGCCGCGCAGTGGTAACGCAAGCCCGCTGCCGCCGCAAGCCTGCCGCTTGCCACAAACCTTTGCAGTCTCTGAGACTTTTGGTTTTTTGCTTATGCCGCTTGTTGACATGTTCCTCTTATGTTCCAATAGATCAAAACAGGGAGACACATGTCCATGGAACAGCGCTACAGCATCATCACTTTTGGCACGTCCGATATGGCCAAGACCCGGTCATTCTATGAAGACCTGTTGGGCTGGAAGCCCTTTATGACCGAGGGCATGACTGCCTACGACGCTGGTGGGTTTGTGTTTGGCCTGTTCGGTCATGAGGAGCTTGCGAAAGATGCTGACCTTGATCCAGCTGTGCCGTCTGCGGGCTATCAGGGATTTGCGGTTGCCTACAATGCACGCAGCGAAGCGGAAGTGGATGAACTTTTGGCGTTGATCGGCGACAAGGGCGAAGCCTTTGGGGCCAAAATCCTTAAACCCGCGCACAAAGCATTCTGGGGTGGCTATTCGGGCTATTTTGCAGACCCGGACGGACATGCGTGGGAGGTGGCCTTCAATCCCTATTGGAAGTTTGAGGAAGATGGACGCCTCAAACTGCCTAAGCCAGAGAGCGCATAACAGCGCTCTTAAATTCTTTCTGGGATATTAACTCTTAACGGATTGGCAAGGGTCGCACCTGGGTTGGGGCGGTTCACTTAACCCATTGATTTTTATCAATAAAACTTACCCCACCCGGCTTTATCCGACTTGTGTCCTCAGATCGAAAGGCACCTAAATAGCCTTTTTCTTTACGCTCTGTTTACCAAGCAGGCCTCATGGTTAGCGAAAGCTTAATGATGAGACCATCGAATGATTCGATCCGCCCCTCGCCCTTCAATTTCAGGGTCGTCTGCTCAGCAGGCGGTAACCGCCAGCCTTCAGCCTGCGCCCGCGCGCCTTTCGCTTGCCCTTGTCAGTGATGCAGCGCTGCCTGGGTCGGTTTTTGACGGCCTGGATGCCGATATCATTCCCGTCGCCAGATCCCGCGGCATCGCGCCTCTATTGGCACCTGGGCTTGATGCCATTCTCTATGACATTGGGATCGGGTCCGACCGTGATTTCGATGCTTTGGCCCGCGTTGTCAGCCTTGGCCCAGATGTGCCGGTCATTGCCTTGTTTGAAAACCATGTCTTCAACCGTGAAACCGCCGCACGTGCCATTGACCAGGGTGCAGACGATGCCTGCATATTCGATGCGTTTCATGCAGAAGACTTGCTCACCCCGACAACAATCGCGATTGCTCGTTACGCCCGACTGAAAACCGTGACGCCCGTGCCCACTCCAGAGGTCGCCGCCGAGGAGACAGTGGAAGAGCAATCCCCAGTTACTGTGGTCCAGGAAGCTGCAGACGCCATGGTCATCCTCGACAATGACGGCAAAGTTGCTTTCGCTAATTCTGCTGCCGCTGAGCTTCTGGGACGCCCGCTTGAGTCTCTTGCTGGGGAACGTTTGGAGATGCCAACGACACCCGGAGAGAGAGATATCCGGATTAAACAACCCAGTGGAGAAGAGCGGACCGCAGACCTCAGGATCGTTGAAACGGAATGGGGTGGACAGCCGGCACGGGTTGCGGCGTTTACAGACACGACCGTCCGCAAGCAACTTGAGCAAACCATCCGCGATGCGGAGAAGCAGGGGCTCACGTCAGAGCGGCGCACGAATAGCTTCTTCTCCAACGTGAATCATGATTTGCGCACACCGCTCACACATATCATTGGTTTCTCTGAGATCATGAAGGATGCCCAGTTCGGACCGCTCGCAGACAGGTATCGGGAATATGCCCGCGACATCCACCAATCAGGCACAATGCTGCTCGACATAATCGAAGATCTTTTGAGCGTAGCTGAATCAAAGCCCGATGACAGCTCTCTTGCCAATGACATCTGCAATCTCGATGCACTCCTGGAAACGGTCGTCACAGCACAAAAACGAACAGCAGCCGATGCTGGCGTGACACTTTCCGTGCGCTCCTGTCAGGACCTTCCCGGATTTCGAGGAGATGCCAAAAAGCTGCGCCAGGGCATTTTCCGGCTTATCTCGGAGCTTCTACACACGACAGGGAACGGCTCGTGTATTGAGCTCAGTGTGAAGCACGCACAGCAGTCCCTCGTCATCGAAGCGGCGATCGACAGCCCCGACGGGACTGAGATGGCGCTTCCCTATGACCACATCTCCCAAGATGCCTGTGCTTTGGTGGAAGATCCATTTGTCAGTGCGGAAGGACGCAGCCGTCCGCGCGACATGGGACTAGCGCTCTCGCTGACCCGCAAAATTGCAGAACTTCACGGTGGATCGCTATCGATTGAGAAATCGACTCAAGGACATGCTGTTGTTGAAATGAGGCTGCCTGCAGCCCGGCTTGTCCGCTGACACCCGCCACTCACCCCGAGTTGCGCCTTTCAGTTCCTTATTGAGCCGCAAACAGGCGAAGCGCTTTAGTCAAACAGGGCGTCAATATCTGCCTGGCTTGCCCGATCATCAGCTTCAGGCATTGATGGTCCGCTCGCCAAAGCCCGTCCTTCAGGAACTTCCGTGCCCGACGAGCCATCATCTGCTGCTTCGACACCTTCAAATCCGGCTTCGCCCCAGATGACCTGCATGCTTTCAATTCGCTCTTCAATGTAGCGAAGCGCGTTCACGACTTTCGTGATCCGCTGGCCGGTAATATCTTGAAAGTTACAGGCTTCAAAGATCGCAACGACCTGTTCCTGAATCTCAAGCGCTTGGCTTGCCTGCACACCTTCCAAGGTCGTGCTGAGCGCAGAGGCGTTGCTGTCGATCAATTCCACAGCGCTTAGGATACCCTCTGTCGCAGCTTCTGTACCCGCTACCACTTCATCGAGCTCATCGGTCACCGACCTGATGCGTTCTGATGAGGCGCCATCATAGCGCAGCGCCACGATCTCGCTTTTTGTTCTCTGAATGGCAGCCTGCATGAGGTCCAATTCGGATTTAAGCTTTGCTGCCTCTTTGATCTCTTCTTTGTACTTATCCAACAAGGCGTCAGGTGCTGCATCAGGAAGCGCCAAGTCTGCCACTGCGCTTGTGTCAACGGAGCGGCCAAGCTGACCAATCGCATCCATGATTTCTTGGTGGCGCTCTGCTGCGACGCTGTCTGGCACGGACATCTCCGTCGCGAGCGCAATCGGCTCACCTGATTCAACGCGGTCACGCGTGTGAATGTTCACGGTTTCGATTCGAAATCTTCTTCTTGGGTTGCCCATAAACACTCTCGCCCTGCGATCACAGTGGTTCCATCAGTTGGTGAGGAACTCCCAAGGCGACGTTAGCGGCAATTCGCTAACAAGCGGTTTAGTCCCTATGGATGGGAGCTCGTTTACATTCTATTCACCATGCCCTCCAACCCGTGCCTGCAAAAGTGAATGGCACTTTCTGGGCCGTTGACTAGAGTGTGGACCATGTTTGACACACTCAAAGTCATTTCACGGACTGTTTCTCCCGCCTATTTTGGCGTTGGCATGGGTCTTGGCGGGCTTGCAAGTGCTTGGGCTCAGGCTTCTTCTTTGCACCCTGTGGCTGGAGAAATATCGCACTTATTGTTTGCCATTACGTTGGCCACAACAGGTCTGGTGATGCTGCTCTATGCGGCAAAATTTGCGCTTCACGTCCCGCTGGTTGTCGAAGATTTTTGCGATACCAATATCGCGAACTTCTTCCCTGGCTTCACCATCTCGCTGCTGCTCCTGGCTTCCTGGCTTGACCGGTTGGGCTTTGCCGTCAGCACCCCTTTGTGGAGTTTTGCAGCGGTCTTGCATGTGGCACTGGCTATCTCTGTTCTGCGCATCTGGATTATCCACAATTTTGAGATCACCCGTGCGAACCCTTCCATGTTTGTACCGATTGCTGGGCTGTTTGTCGTTCCAGCGACGCTGCCCGCAGGCGGATCAAGCACCATTGCGATGTTCTGCTTTGCTGTTGCGCTTCTGTTTTGGCTTGCCCTGCTTCCGGTTGTCCTCAACCGCATCCTGTTTCATGGGCAATTGCCCCAGCAGTTTCTCCCAACCCTCTTCGTGTTGATCGCCCCTCCCGCCTTGGCCGCCCTGTCAACGGCAGTTCTGTCGGGTGATTTTACGCCTATCGCTGATGGTTTCTTCTTTGCCGGTCTATTTATTGCGCTGCTTCTTGCGACTATGGCTCGCCGGTTCTTTGCCCTGTCTTTTCAGATGTCCTGGTGGGCGTTTACGTTCCCTTCAGCTGCGCTGGCAGGCGCAGCGCTCAAGCGCCATGTGCTTATGAATGACCCTGACGTAAGCACCGGCATTCTCGCGGTGGGTTTGCTCCTGGTCGCAACACTCATCATCGGCTTTGTCAGCTGGTGCACGTTGCGCGCGCTCTTTTCCAACAAGGTGCCGCCAGAAGACAACCAATCCGCCTAGTTTCGTGCCAGTTCAAAGCGAATGGGGATGGTGATGTCCATATTGGTGCGTCGCAGGTCTCGCGGCAGGGCGGGCAAGGGTTCTGCTCGCTGCAGCATGTTGACGACCTCCCGATCCAGCACGTCATATCCGCTTGACCCGACGACCTCATAGCGCAAGACCTTGCCGGCGGCGTTCATCGTAAATGAAAGCGTTGCAACGCCTTCAAGGTTTCGACGCCGCGCAGATCTCGGATATCGTTTGTGGCGCGCAAGCCAGCTCGCCAATGTCGCAAGAAAATCCGCCTCCACATTGGCGGTCGAAATTCCTGTTGTCGCATTGGCCTGTCCCGTTTGGTCAATGACTGGTGCCGCCGCATTACGTGATGGGGTTGATGCAGCTTGCTCCGTAGGGGCGCTTTGCTCTGCTACTGCCGGTGTCGGATCCGGCGCCGGGGCGATCGGCTCAATCAACCGGTCAGGTACTCGCGTTGGCATCACAGGCTTTTGCACCGGCTCCACAATCGGTTCCGGCTCTGGTTCAGGCGGAACGAGATCCTCTTCCTGCTGCACCTCCGTCTCTGCGCGATCATCACTCGGCACATTGCTTGGCGCCAGCGCTAAGCGCATGGAGCTTGCCCCAGGATCAACGAACTCCACCGCGGGCTGCCACCACCAGGCGAGTCCCGCTGCAATATGGAGCAAGAGAGCAATTGTCAGCACAATCGCCCATTCTTTTGAAGAAACTGACATTAGCCGCTAGTCCGCCCCGTCCGACGGCACACCAAAGGCCGACACGCCACGTATATGCTCCTCGACATGAAGCTTACGCTTAAGCGGCGGGAAGGCGCGCTGGGAGCAATCCAGTCGCTCGCACAAGCGGCAGTTAACGCCAATGGGGGTCGCTGCTTCTTCATTGTCCAGATCATGGCCTAGGGAATAAGCGAAATCGCGAGCATGGGAGATATCACATCCAAGGCCAACAACATATTGGTCCCCTGGCACGCCGATACCAGACCCTGCGCGGCTCACTGTTCTGGCAATAGAGAAATACCGTGTGCCATCATCCATGGCGACAACCTGGGTATAGACCTCACCGGGCACGCGAAACGCGTCATGCACGTTCCATCGCGGACAGGTTCCGCCAAATCGGGCAAAGTGGAAGCCCGCGGCGGAAAAGCGTTTTGAGACATTGCCGGCATTGTCCACCCGAATAAGGAAGAACGGAATGCCCCTCGCCCCTGCGCGCTGCAGTGTCGTCAAGCGATGGCAGACCTGTTCGAAGCTCGTCCCAAAACGCCGTCCCAACAGACGAATGTCATATTTGGTCTCCTGCGCTGTTCGGAAAAAAGCGTCATAAGGCATGAGCAGCGCCGCTGCAAAATAATTGGCAAGGGCGATGCGCAACAGGCGTCGTGCCTCGTCATCACTCAGACCCGACTGTTCAACCAGCTGCTCGAGCGTCTTGGCCTGCTCCAGAAAGCCGACCTGATAGGCGAGTTGAAAGGACCGTCCGGGCTGATCCAACAGTTCAGACAGGAACATGGTCTGACGATGTCGGTCGTAGCGGCGCAGTTCACCGGACATAAAATCCGCCGGGACCACCCGTGTGCTCACCCCGTGGGTGTCTCGTAGATAATCTCGCAGGGCGACATAGGGCTCATCAGCTGACAATTTGGCGCTGGCATAAAGATCTTCCGCCGCTTCATCGAGTGCGGGAAAATGGTTGGTGTGGGCATTGATGAAGTCACGGACTTCTTCTATCGGTAGTCCGATCGCCTGTGCTGTGGTGTCATCGTCCCGGTCGGCAAGGCGCTCCGCCAGCATGGAGCTTGCCTCCACTGCCTCCTGATAGGACCGGTAGAGCGTGGCAACAGCATCAGCGATGGCAGGCGTCGCATCGGCGACATCCTTCAGATCCTGGTCTGAGAGGCCCGTATCGCGCATGAGTGGGTCTGAGAATACCTCTTTGAGGGCTGAGAGCGCCCTCGCCTCCTCGTCACCGCCAAGCGAGCGCAGATCAACATCGAAGACATCCGCCATTCTGAGCAGGATCTGCGCAGAAACAGGCCGCTGATTGCGCTCAATCAGGTTCAGATAGCTCGCTGAGATCGACAATTCGTCGGCCATGCGGGCCTGGGTGAGCCCCTTGTCGCGGCGAAGCCGTCTGACCCTTGGCCCCGCAAAGACTTTCTTGTCCTGCCTCTCATACGCCATTTTCTGCGCTTTCCCGTCGCCAATCTTTACAAGATTTACATTTACTACAGAATCTCACTGGAATCGTGTAAAGATTTTTACTTTAATATTTTCAATGACTTATGAATCGTTGGACAATCTTTTGTGCGGGTTGTATGACCCCGCCTAAAGCACCCTGACGCTACGATCAGGGGCCACCCAGTGACAGCGGAGGTTTTAGACCATGAGCCAGGCTCAGGTGAAGTCCAGCGTTGAAGGCGTCGAGATTGTCGGCGCGATGAAGCCAGGATATGAACGCGTTCTGACTGACGAGGCCTTGGCCTTTGTCGCGGATCTGGAACGGAACTTTGGCGGCCGCCGCCGCGAGCTGCTTGAAGCCCGCGCTGAACGCCAAAAACGGTTCGATGCGGGTGAATTGCCTGATTTCCTTCCCGAGACACAGTCTGTCCGGGACGGGGACTGGAAGATTTCTCCGATCCCGAAAGATCTGCTGGATCGCCGGATTGAGATCACAGGTCCTGTCGACAATCGGAAGATGGTCATCAACGCGCTGAATTCCGGCGCGAACTCCTACATGACTGACTTCGAAGACGCCTCTTCCCCCACTTGGGACAACATGATCGGCGGTCAGCTGAACATGATGGACCTGTGGGCGGGCACCATTGGCTTCACCGATGAGAATAACGGCAAGTCATACGACGCTCTGCCACTCGGCGAACGGGCGACCTTGATCACCCGTCCTCGTGGCTGGCATCTGGAAGAAGCGCATATCAAGGTCGATGGCCAGAATATGTCTGGCGGCATGTTCGACTTCGGGATGTACCTCTTCCACAACCATGCCAATCTCAAAGCAAACGGCACTGGCCCTTATTACTACCTGCCAAAGATGGAAAGCCATCTGGAAGCCCGTCTCTGGAACGATGTTTTCACGCACGCAGAAAAAGCGCTTGGCCTGCCAGTCGGCACAGCACGGTGCACAATCCTCATCGAAACGCTGCCTGCAGCGTTTGAGATGGACGAAATCCTCTACGAAATGCGCGACCATATTGTGGGTCTGAACTGCGGTCGTTGGGACTACATCTTCAGCTACATCAAGCGTCTGGGCAAAAACCCGAACTACATCCTGCCTGACCGGGCACAGGTTGTGATGGGCGATGCTTTCCTGTCTGCTTATTCGCTCCTTCTCATCAAGACCTGTCACAAGCGTGGCGCGTTTGCGATGGGTGGCATGGCCGCACAGATCCCTGTGAAAGGCGACGATGCCGCCAATGAAGCAGCCTTTGCAAAAATCCGCGCAGATAAAGAGCGCGAAGCCAATAACGGCCATGACGGCACATGGATTGCCCATCCGGGCATGGTCGATGTGGTGAGCGAGATCTTCGGCAAGCTGCCTGAGACAAACCAGCTCGCACGCCAGCGTCAGGATGTGAATGTCGGTCAGAAAGAAATGATCGAACCGCACAAAGGTGAGCGCACCGAAGAAGGCTTGCGCGAGTGCTGCCGTGTGGGTGTTCAGTACATCGAAGCCTGGCTTGGCGGCCGCGGCGCGGTTCCGCTCTACAATCTCATGGAAGATGCGGCGACGGCTGAGATCAGCCGGACCCAGATCTGGCAGTGGCTCTATCACGAAGTTGATCTTGCCGACGGTCAGAAGGTTACGAAGGACCTCTTCACGACCCTTCTTGATGATGAAATGAAGAAACTTGAAGAAACGCTCGGCGAAGAGCGTTGGAAATCCGGCCATTTTGACGAGGCGATCGCCATGTTCGCTGAAATGGCAACATCCCGGGATTGTGAGGAATTCCTCACCCTTCCGGCCTACGAACTTCTCGTCAAAAGCGGGAACTAACTGCACTACCACTCAACCGATAGCTCGACTGAGTGTCACCTCTAACTAAAGGACAATGCTATGAGCAAAACGTTCTACGATCTAATCCCTAGCGCCCCTGCCGGTCGCTTCGACGATGTCGAGCGCAACTACACGGTTGAAGAAGTTGAAAAGCTTCGCGGGTCTTTCCCAATCGAGCATACGCTCGCAACACGCGGCGCCAACAAGCTGTGGGAAGGTCTTCACACCGAAGATTACATCCACTCACTTGGTGCTCTTTCCGGCAACCAGGCCATGCAGATGGTTCGCGCTGGTCTGAAAGCGATCTATCTGTCCGGTTGGCAGGTTGCTGCAGACGCCAACACTGCTTCTGCTATGTACCCTGACCAGAGCCTCTACCCTGCAAATGCGGGCCCAGAGCTTGCCAAGCGCATCAACCGTACCCTACAGCGTGCCGACCAGATCGAGCATTCTGAAGGTGGCGCAACACGCGACTGGTTCGTTCCAATCGTTGCTGATGCGGAAGCTGGTTTCGGTGGTCCTCTGAACTGCTTCGAAATCATGAAAGCTTACATCGAAGCGGGCGCTGCTGGCGTGCACTACGAAGATCAGCTTGCTTCTGAGAAGAAGTGCGGTCACTTGGGTGGTAAAGTTCTTATCCCAACAAAAGCGCATGAGCGTAACCTGAACGCTGCACGTCTTGCTGCAGACGTTATGGGCACACCAACGCTTATCATGGCGCGTACAGATGCTGAATCTGCGAAGCTCATCACGTCTGACGTTGACGAGCGGGATCACGAGTTTATCGATTTCGATGCTGGCCGGACACCTGAAGGCTTCTATCGTCTGAAAGACGGCACAGGCGTTGATCACTGTATCGCTCGTGGCAAGCAGTTCGCGAAATATGCTGACCTGCTGTGGTGGGAAACTTCTGTTCCGAACCTTGATGACGCGAAGCGTTTCGCTGAAGAAGTTCGTAAAGAGCACCCGAACCAGATGCTTGCTTACAACTGCTCACCTTCCTTCAACTGGGAAGCAAACCTGGACAAGGACACAATCGCCAAGTTCCAGCGTGAGATTGCAGCAATGGGCTACAAGTACCAGTTCGTTACGCTTGCTGGCTTCCACCAGCTCAACTACGGCATGTTCCAGCTCGCTTCCGGCTACCGGGATCGTGGCATGGCTGCTTACTCCGAACTGCAACAGGCTGAGTTCGGCGCAGAAGGCGACGGCTACACGGCTACACGTCACCAGCGTGAAGTTGGCACAGGCTATTTCGACATGGTTTCTGTGGCTGCTGCTGGCGGTGAAAGCTCAACGACGGCTCTGGGTGAGTCCACAGAGAGCGCGCAGTTCAAGTCAGACGCTGCTGAATAATCTTAAAGCTCATAGCTTTACGAGAACCCCGGCGGGCAACTGCCGGGGTTTTTCTTTGCCGAGTGCCCTGCGGTACCAGTGCTATTGGTTGAACATTTGCGATAGATGGATTTAGCTAGCGAGACAATGTCAGCCCTTAATGCGAGGACGCCGCGGTGGAACAAACATCGCCGATCAAACCCGCTATCGATATAACGAGCCGTGTTCCGCGACCAGTGCACGAGCTATGGCCGATTGTTACATCGGCTGACGGCGTCAATGCCGAGCTCAGTCCCCTCGTCAGGATGGCATTCCCATCCAGCGGATTTGATTTCTCCACAGCGCCACTCAAGCAGCCTTTATTCACCTCCTCGGTCTTGTTATTCGGATTTCTGCCCTTTGATAGGCACACCTTCGTTCTCCATGAAGTCGGACCCTGCCATTTCATCGAAACATCGCACACGCTGCTTCAAAAATTGTGGCGGCATGAACGATACTTGACCGCCCAGGGAGACAGCACGGATGTGCGCGATGTTGTGAGCGTCCTCCCCCGTCTCAGTTTTATGAGACCGCTGACGAACCGCATTGTCGCCTTCATTTTTCGCCATCGTCATAAGCGGCTCGCTCACCTCTATCCGGCTGAATGACGCATTTCCGTAGCGCACTCGTGCCCCTAACCTCAGACCTGAGATTTCATTTGGTCAGACGGGCTTCGTCCCGATAGGCTTCTGGCAACGAAAATTTTGGTAGGGAGAAGAACATGTCAGACGCAGCCACAATGGACGTCAAAGGAGATGTCACACCGGGGTTCGAAGCGGTGCGGGATGCATTTGCGAATAATTTCGCGAGCGCAGGCGAAGTCGGTGCCTCGTTCGCCATCTGGAAAGACGGGAAATACCTTGTCGACATCTGGGGCGGACATGCGGACGGAGCGAAGACCAAAGAGTGGCAGCGGGACACGCTTCCCAATGTCTGGTCCACGACGAAAGCCGTCGGTGCGCTTTGTCTTGCCATCCTCGTGGATCGTGGCGAGCTTTCTTATGATGACAAAATCACCAAATATTGGCCGGAATTCGGCGCACACGGCAAAGACCAGCTCACGGTTGGCCAAGTACTCTCTCATCAGTCTGGTGTCTCAACGGTCAAAGAACCGCTGACCACCGAAGACCTGTACGATCATGACGCCATGGCGGCGCGGATGGCTGCAGCCGAACCGCTTTGGGAGCCCGGCACGCGCTCTGGCTATCATGCCCTCACCTTCGCTTTCCCAACGGGCGAGCTCGTGAAGCGCATCACCGGCAAAACCATTGGGCAGTTCTTCCGCGAAGAAGTCGCGGGCCCTTGGGATGTAGATTTTCACATTGGCCTGCCCGAAAGCGAAGAACCGCGCATTGCCGAAATGATTGAAGCAAAGAACGCGCAATCGCTTGATGAGGCGGGTCTCAATGATGTGCAGAAACTTACCTTTGCCAATCCGGCTCCGTCAGCACTCGCACCCAACACACGGGCGTGGCGGGCAGCAGAGCTTTCCTCTGCCGGCGGACGCGGGTCAGCGAGCGGCCTCGCCAAACTCTATGGGGCTGCTGCCAGTGACGGCACACTCAATGGCACGACGCTGATCGGTCGCGCAACCTGGGAGAAGCTCTCCAAAGAACAGATCTTCAATGAAGACCTGGTGCTCGGACTTCCAGGTAGCTGGGGCGCTGGTGTGCTGCGCAATGTGGGTGGGCTGCTCTATGGGCCCAATGAGGCCACCATCGGCCATTCCGGCTGGGGCGGGTCTTTTGTCATGGGCGACCCAACAGCCGGTGTCGGCATCGCCTATGTAATGAATCAGATGGGCCCTGACCTTGCGGGTGATCCGCGCGCCATGGGGCTTCTCGCGGCAGCCTATGAAGGGTTAAGCAGCTAACCGGGCTTTCCGCTCAGCCGAGCTCCATCAGTTTCGCGTAACGCTCTACGATGGGCGCATAGTCGGTCGGCTGGCCATCGTACAGCAGAGCGTCTTCGGGTGGCGTGAACCATTCAAGGGCGCTGGACTGCCAGGTGTGCGCGGCCGGTGTCGCCCATGTTGGATCATCCAATGTACCGCTACGCAGGGAGTAAATGCCCTGCGACGGCTCGCTTCCATGGCGAATGCGTACACCACAAGCCTTACAGAATTCGCCGTACCGGTGAGCCCCGCTCTCGACTGTCCAGTTTATCCGGCTCAACTCGCCCTGTTCGATCTGCATTGTGTCCTGCAGCACAACACATGAAGTGGCGAATGCGGTGGCGGAGATGCGCTGACACTCGGTGCAGTGGCAGGCGTAAGCCATAAGCGGCGGCGCATTGAGCACATATCGAACAGCGCCGCACTGGCAACCACCCGTCAATTTGAATTCAGACATGTTCACCCTTTCGATCAGATGCATTGTCGCTGCGCATCATGTTGCTATCTGGGGGATGCCTTTCAAGCACCAATCAATAGCAATCCGGCCATCCAATTGGCCTGCACCTGTTATTCGTCAGAACCAGCTGGCGCGGCGCGCCTAAGCTTCAGTCGGACGCGCCTTTAGCATTGATGCCGCCAAGATACTGGCCACGGAAAGCAGGACCGCAAATGCAAAGGGGTAGTACAGGTTTATAGAGAATAAGTAGGTGCCAAGAAGTGGCCCTACAATGTAGCCAGCGCCCATGCCGGATGCGACAATTCCCGCGACAGCTCCCTGATGCGCGGCCCCCACGCGCAGCGATGCGCCAGCCAGGAGGCCCGGATTGAGCAACCCTCCCCCTATGCCAATCACGGCGTAAGCGGCATAGAGGTATGCAAGCGTTGGCGACCAGATGGTGAGAGCCAGTCCGACAGCGGTTGCTCCAAAACCGAGCACCAACATGGTCTTGGGCGACATTTTCAACACCTGAATGAGACCGGCCTGCACCGCCATCATCGCCAGCGACATGCAGCCGACGGAAATGCCGACATTGCGGGCTGTTGCTTCCGGCGAGAGATCAAATCTGTCTTGAAAGAAGAATGCGCTTGTCTGCTGAATGATCGCGACGGTTGTAAAGGCAATGAGTGCGAGAAGAAAAAAGGGGCGCACGCGCCGATCAAACATGGGCATCCGATCTGCGTGAACAAGATCTGCGCGTTGCGGTTCACGAACCTTGAAAGCAATCACTGCGCCCAGAACAGCAGCGACAATTGCCGAGGCATAGATCGGAAACAACAGGCCATAGACTGTGAGCAAGCCCGCAAGGACAGGGCCCGCAATGGCACCCAGGCCGAAGGCCGCCCCGACCATCGCGACACCTGCGGCCCTTTTTTCATCAGAGGTGATGTCGGCCATGAAGGCTGTAGCGCCTGGATGTATTCCTCCCGACCCAATCGTGAGTGTCATGCGAATGATGATCAACAGGACAAGGCTCAATGGCGCCAGAAGCATGCCTTCCATACCCAGATCCATGACATAGGCAAACGCAGCTGTGGTGATCGCGTATCCCATCAATCCGATATAGATGACGGCAACACGGCCAATTCGATCACTGATGCGCCCCCAGACCGGCACAGCGAACGTGTAGGTTACAGCCGCGAGGGAGACGATGAGCCCTAGGTCTGTCTCTTTCAGCCCCATGAGCCGGGTTACCGGACCCGCCACCGCGAAGATCATGGTCTGACCCATGGAAAATGCCATGAGCCCCATCAGGATCAGCGCGACATCGACCTTCCGGCTGTCGGCGACTGCCGCCCTGGGCACTGCATGATCGGCCATTGTTCATCGTCCCCTGAAATTGCTATTAATATTCATTATCACTATGTAGACAATGGTGCAATCAAAGTCAGATGGCAGAGGCGCGGCGCTCGTCCAACTCACCACGTATGGTGGCATGGGTGTCATCATCCAGCTGGTAAAACCAGATGGCGATAATGCCGATTACCATGATCGCAACCGGCACCAGGGAGATCATGAGGAGAATACCGTGGAGCGCGTCAGCATTCTGCGGCTGGTTCGCTACATATCCGGTGACGCTCAGGATCATCGCCGCCAGCGCACCGCCGACAGCCATCGCCATCTTCTGGAAGAAGCTGGAGACCGCGTAGATCGCGCCGTCGGCGCGAATGCCCTTCTTCCACTCTGCATATTCAATCGTGTCAGGCAGCATGGACCAGCCCATCACGGTCGGGAAGGCAAAGAAAAAGGACCCCAAGATTGAAACCACAAAGATGGCGGTAATCGCATCATAGGGTGTCATGAACAAAACAATACCGGTGACCATTCCACCCAACGCCCCCCAAATGTAGGTGTTCTTCTTGCCCAGCTTTTTTGCAACCATCGGCGTTACGACGATGCCTGCCAACTGCCCCAACAAGATGGAGAGCATGAAAATGGGGAAGAGCTCTTTTTGACCCAGATTGTACTGGAAATAGTAGATGATCGCCGTTGAGCGAATAATGAAGGCCAACATGCCCATGAAAAAGGCCGTGGTGATGAGCCACAGAGGCGGGTTGTGCGCTAGGACAGACAGGCAATCGACAAGTCGCGGTGTCTGCGGAGTCGTCGCCGCCACACGCTCGCGCGTGGAGACAAAAGTCACCAGCAATAGTAAGACCGCGAGCACGCCATAGAGACTGAGCGTCAGTTGATAACCTTGCGCGCCCCCGCCAAAGGCTTCCACCAGGGGCAGGGTGCCAACTCCCACAACCAGCCCACCGCCTAGCGCAAAGGCCATGCGGTACGCAGACAACATGGTACGTTCCTGCGCATCGTCTGTGATGACCGCCGTGAGGCCAGAATAGGGGATGCTCACCACGGTATAGGCAATGCCGAAGATGATGTAGGTGGCGTAGGCGAAGAGTATCTTGCTGGTGTCATCCGAAAAGGGCGCGGAAAAGGTCGCGATCGCCATCAGAGAAAGCGGTACAGATCCATAGATCAGATAGGGCCGAAATTTTCCCCAACGGGTCCGCGTCTTGTCGGCAATAACTCCCATCAAAGGATCGGTGACTGCGTCTACAACGCGGGCGACCAGAAATATGGAGGCCGCCACCGCCGGTGAGATGCCGACAACATCCGTGTAGAAAATCAGCAGATAGAGGATCGCTGACTGGAAGAAGAGATTGACCGCAAGATCACCGACGCCGTAGCCGACATAGTTCCCTACGCCCAGCTTCTTCGTTCCGCCTGTTGCGGATGGTGCGTTGTTCATTTTTCCCCCAAGGATACGGGTTTGTTGCCACCCGTCGGCCGATCAAATCATGTTTGAAAACAAACTAGCGCATTACATCAAAGGATGTAGCTATTTCCTCTGGGCCCCTTGGCCTTGACCACTACGCGCGCTATAGCAACGTCCAGCAGATGATTGAGGAGCCCACAATGTCGACATCTTTAGCAACGACAGACCTGAGCGATGCACACGCCGACAGCATTGCCCATGTCGATCCGGTCTTTTTCGACTATGGCGGTGAAACCCGCTTTCACGGTCCCATCACCACCCTCAAAGTGTTTGAAGATAATGCGCTTGTCCGCGCGGCGGTCGAAGGCCCCGGTGACGGGCGTGTGCTGGTTGTCGATGGTGGTGGCTCACTACGGTGTGCCCTCTTTGGTGGCAATCTCGCTCAGCTGGCCGCGCAAAATGGATGGGCTGGCGTTTTGATCTTTGGCTGTGTTCGCGACAGAGACGAGCTTGAGGCCGAAAAGGTGGGTATTAAGGCGATCGGGCATCATCCGCGCAAAAGCATCAAAAAGGGTCTCGGCGATCTCGACCTGCCTGTCACCTTTGCCGGTGTCACGTTCACGCCGGGAGCTTGGCTCTATGCTGACCGCGATGGCGTGATTGTCTCCCCAACCGCGCTCTCCTAGCCTCGTCCATCACCCGATGAAACGCTTGCTAATTTTCTTGCATTTTCCTCTTGCGATTCATTATCACTTTCATTATCAAGATGGAGCAACATGACCTCAAGGAGCCATACAGATGAAAGTGCTGGAGTTCTCTCCCCGACCAGACGGCAGGCGCCCAACGACAGAGCGGTACCAGCCTGGCACTGATCTCTCGATGCTGAGCTTTGCAGAGCAGTTTGTCGTTTGGGCCACCCGCGCCACCCATCAGGGATTAGATTGCGGGTGTGGGCGGGTCAGGCTCGAAGCAGCATTTGCCGCCATCGATGCGCCGGAAGCTCTCCCTCGGTTCCTTGATTTTCTAAAAGACCTTGAAACGCAATTCGGACGCCCGCTTGGATCTCCCTGTTTCAAACGGCAATCCCTCCAGGCGGACGAAGCCCGCGTGCTGACCCTGGTCGACCAGTTTCAGTCTGCCTCTCTTGGTGACGCGCCGATCCCCTCAAACCTATCAGACGCTGCCCGTCAATCGGGACAACATCTGGCCCTGGCGCTCACCGCCGCAGGCGTCCACCTACGGCCAGCATTCCATCTTCAACAGCAGAGTTGGCCAAACGGTATGCCCGTCCTTCACTAATCGGTTGCGGGGAGGTGGTCCCCCGCACGGCTCCTGTTCGTTCGCAGGCCTACAGGAGTCACCAAGCGCGTGCCCTGGCTCGACACTCCTCCTTGAGTCAGCGGCACGCGCTTTTAGTTTCTAAAACGCGTTGGCTTTGGCGATGTTACCCAGCCACTGGGCACTCGGCTTCACGGTCCGCGTTTGGGTGATGCGATCGACAGCGATCAGACCGAAAGTTGGTTTATACCCCAACATCCACTCAAAATTGTCGAGCATGGACCAGTAGCAATAACCGCGAACGTCGATGCCGTCAGCGAGGCAGTTCTGCACACCTTTGAGCGCGCGCTCCACGTAAGCACGACGTCTCGTATCATCATCAGTCCCAATACCACTTTCAGTTACGATGACCGGCAGACCGGTATAGTCGGCCGTATAGCGAATGGTTGCTTCCAGAGCTTCAGGGTAGAACTCATAGCCCATCTGCGTTTTCTCAACATCATCAGACACTTTGAGCTTACCTTCCGGTCCATAAATTGACCGGGAATAGGTTTGCACGCCGACAAAGTCATCGCCTTTGGTAATGTCGAGAAAGGCATCAATGCACCGGGCGCGGGCGGCATCCCGCAACGCTTCGCCGCCTTCAATCGCCTGTTCATCCTGTATCGCCAATGTAACGCCCACGGGTGTTTCCGGCGCTCGTGCGCGGATCGCCTCTACTGCGAGACGATGCCCCTTCTTCATGCCTTCTGCAGCGCCTTCTATGTCGCCAATAAAGAAGGAGGAAAAGTCATCAGACCCGCATCGCTTCTGTGCTGCCTTCAGGAACGGCGCCAGACGCGCCTGATCACCCAACATGCCGTCATGAAAGAAACGCATGGGAATGTTGATTTCATTGATGGTGCAGACCTGCCCCCAATCTTTCCCCAACACGTCCGCCATGATGCCCGCATAGTTCGCAAAATGGGCGGGACCATCTTCCGCTGCAAAACCGCCTTCCCGCGCAAACCAGAGAGGCGATGTAAAGTGGTGGAGTGTGACAATCGGCGTGAGCCCCTGCTCTCTCACAAAAGCAGTCATGCGCCGATAGTGTTCCAATGCCGCGTTGGAGACTTCTCCTTTTTCAGGCTCCACCCGCGCCCACTCGACTGAGAAGCGGTAGGCGTTAAAGCCAAGCTCTTTGAGGAGTCGAACGTCCTGCTCATAGAGATGGAATTGGTCGCAGGCATCTCCCGACGGTTCTTTGAACATTGTCGGTTCAGTGTGTTCCATCAACCAAAAGTCGTTTGAGGTGTTATTGCCCTCCACCTGGTGGGCCGCGGTTGCGGTCCCCCAGATGAAGCCCTCTGGAAACTTGCCCATCTTGCCCTCCCCAGATTTATGGAGCTAACCGAAGTTCTTGTTTTCCGCACAGGCGCCTAAGCGGCCCGTTATCTCGAAAAACTCTGCCACGGTTTCATCAATGATTTGCTTCACCGGCTTGATTTCATCGATAAGCCCTACAGACTGGCCTGCAAGGCCAACGCTCGCTTCCATGTCCCCCCCGAAATAGAGGTCGAGTAGGTTTGCGAACGTGTCAGCTGGCATCAACCCGTCTTCATGGATTTTCGCTGTGCGCTCTGTTTTGAGGGCGCGGATGCAGGGCGATGCCTTTTTATTCAGGACCCAAGTCCCAGCTTCATCCGCATCCAGGATCGCATTCTTGTAATTTGCGTGAACGGGGCTCTCAGCAGAACTCACAAAACGGGTTCCCATTTGAACCCCTTCAGCACCGAGCGCAAAAGCTGCTGCCATGCCTTTACCGTCGGAAATGCCGCCCGCTGCAATCAGGGGAATATCGACTTTTGCGCGGATCGCCTGCAGCAAGACCAGAGTGGAGACTTCTTCAGGGTTTTTAAAACCACCGCCTTCAGCGCCTTCAACAACCAGTCCGTCGACACCTGCGTCTGCACATTTGACAGCAGCATCAACGGTGGGCACTGCGTGATAGACGGTGATGCCCGCGTCTTTCAGCGGACCAATAAACTTTTTAGGGCTACCGGCAGAGGTCGTGACAAATTTCACGCCGCTCTCGCAGACAAAGTCCAGGATCGCCTTTTCGCGCAGAAACATGATGGGCAGGTTCACGCCAAAGGGTTTGTCGGTGATTTCCTGCATCTTCCGGATTTCAGCCTGACAGGCTTCTGTTTCCCCCGACGAGGTCTCAATGATCCCCATGCCGCCCGCCTCGCATACCGCAGAGGCCAATTGCGACCGCGCAATCCAGCCCATCGGGGCCTGCACGATGGGGTATTTCGAGCCCAGATGTTCACAAACCCGGTTCATGTTTTCTCTCCGTCAACGCTTTTGAATTTCGATGGCGGGAGTAAAGCGTGAAGGCCACGCGACGGCAAGGGATATTGCACTGGTCGTGCCAAAAGAAGGGCCGCTCCCACAAGGAGCGCCCATCCGTTCAGCAGGCACTGCACGTTTTCAGGAGAAATGCTTGTAAGCCTGCTTCACGGCTTTGGAGAGATCGCGGTAAGCCGCCTCAATGCCTTTGCGTACATCGTCGTAGGCTAGCTCGCTTTTAGCCGCCAGTGTATCAACCTGTTTCTCCAGGCGGGCGCGTTCCCCATGTAACTGCTTGACGGTCTTGTCATACCGCTTCTGGGCGTCTTTCAAGACCTTCTTGCCTTCGCGCTCCACCCGATCAATCTCCTTGGAAATCGCCTTTATCTGCTGATCAAGTTTTGTTTGGTGCGTGGCCCGCTTCTTTGACGTTGCAGTTTTCGCGGCGACCCTTTTTCTGGCTGGCGCCTTTTTCGCTGCTTTCTTTTTGGCGGCTGGGCGTTTGGCAGCTTTCTTCTTCGCTGTTTTTCGCTTAGGGGTTGCGGTTGCCATCATCTGCCTCCTCAGGCCTTGTAAGTGTTCCGAAAAAGAGAGTGTTGAATGGCCACTCTCCAAAACCATTCTTCGTACATCTCAAGTGTCTGCCACTTTTAGGTTCTGTGAATTGACACATGTCAGTCTTCGCGAAAGACTTAGGCATGATTTTCAGACCACCGATCCTCAATCACATTGTCAATTGTATGTTCGCCGCCGCATTGGCCTTGTCCCTCCCACTGATTACTGCCGCGAATGCGGCAGGCGAAGCTTTCGGAGAAGAGGCGGATTGTGGCACCTGCTCAAAATTTGAAATGATTGAGCCGGACAGTTTCACCATGGGTGCAGATGTTCAGGGTGATCAGATGGGGCCGGACGAACTTCCAGCTGTTGCGATCACCATTGTAAAGCCCTTCATGATGGCTGTTACGCAGGTAACCCGCGCGCAGTTTTCTGTCTTTGCAGAAGAGACCGGCCACCGAACTCGTCTTGGCTGCTGGACTTATACTCAGTATGGATGGGCGCAAGACGAGACCGCAGACTGGCGTGATCCCGGCTTCGACCAGAGCGAGTCCGATCCCGTCGTCTGCGTATCGCGTGAGGATGCGCTCGCCTATATCGCCTGGGCGTCCGAGCGTGACGGGGCAACCTATAGACTTCCTAGCGAAGCAGAATGGCATCTTGCGAGCGCAGCAAACCTACCGACACCTTTCTGGGGCACGCGATATGACGTGTGCAATTTCGGCAATGTGCCTGACCTCACCTCTAAGAACAAAACGGCAAAAGCAGGTGAGCCTTGCGATGATGGCGCGCTCTATACAGCGCCCGTCGCCAGCTATCAGCCGAACCCCAATGGACTCTTCGACATGATAGGCAATGCCTGGGAGTGGACCACCGATTGCTGGATAGGAAGCTATGAGGGTCTGCCAACCGACGGTTCCCCACTTACCGATCCGGTTTGCGCAGAATATGCCTTGAGAGGGCATTCATGGACGGATGCGCCTGGGCCTGTCCGGCCTGAGACCCGTTACTCTTTGTCACCCATTGCCCGGCAATCCATGGTGAGCTTTCGCCTTGCGATGGATGCACCTCCACCAGAGTAACTTATTCAGCCGCAAGCTTTGAGGGCGGTTCTTGTGCCCCGCGGACAAGTTTACCGGGCAATGCACCAGTCGCTTTTCCATCCCGACGGATCACTTCCCCACTTACAATTGTCGCGACATAGCCGTCAGCTTCCTGCATGAGACGACGGGTGTTGGCAGGCAGATCAAAGATCATATGGGGTGGATGGAGCCGGAGCTTTTCAAAGTCGATCACGTTGAGATCTGCTTTGTAGCCAGGTGCGATCAGTCCGCGATCCAGCAAACCCATCGATACTGCCGTGTCTCGTGTCTGTCTTTTCACGAGCCAGGCAAGATCAAACCGGTCACCTCGGGTTCTGTCCCGCGCCCAGTGGGTCAGCATATAGGTCGGAAAGCTGCCGTCACAGATCGCTCCCACGTGCGCGCCGCCATCTGAGAGACCGGGAATTGTATAGTCGCTCTCGAGCATTTCTTTCGTCGCATCGAGCGAGAACTCCGCATAGTTCAGGAACGGGAAGTAGAGAAATTCGCGCCCCTCGTTCTGCAGCAAGATGTCATAGGCCAGCTCATCCGACCGTTTGCCCTGCCGCTTGGCCATGGCGGCAACGCTGGTTGACGGCTCCGGTTCATAGTTGGGTGGATCGCCCAGCTGAAACATTTTGTCGTAGGAACTCGCGATGTGGTTCGCGAACACATTCCCCTTCTGCGGCTCTTCGGAGAGAAGCTGGTTCCGGAAATCCGTCTCTCGCATCTTCGCGACCCTCTCCGCAAGCGGCAGATCCGCAATCGCCCGGTAAGACGGATAGGTGATGAAGGGATGTACGGAACCTTGCAGACCGAGCAATAGGCCGACGGGGCGGTTTGCGACCTGGCCACGCATCTCAAGACCGGCGCGGTTGGCTTCTTCGAGTTTTGCAAGCAGTTCCCTGTAGCGCCCCGGCATGACATCAGCCTGCGCCAAAGAAAGACTCAAAGGTCGGCCTGAAAGACGGGCCATTTCGGTGAGTGTTTCAAATTCAATCTGAATATCTGCAAAGTCGCTCACCAGCTGCAGCACGCCTGCGCCGGACTTTCCCATCTCTTCGGCAATGCCCAACAGTTCCTCACGGGCAGCGTCATAGGTGGGAACAGCTTCGCCTTCAGCGGTCTTATGCAGGATCGTTCGCGACGTGGTAAATCCCAACGCGCCGGCTTCGACGGCCTCTCTATTGAGGCGCGCCATCTCAGCAATATCATTGTCTGATGCTTTTTCCAGCGCCGCGCCGCGTTCTCCCATGACATAGACACGGAGCGCGCCGTGGGGCACCTGTGCGGCCACATCAATATCGTGCGGCCGTTCTTCGATTGCATCGAGATATTCCGGGAAACTCTCCCAGTTCCAGCTCAACCCCTCATGGAGAGCGGCACCTGGAATGTCCTCGACGCCCTCCATCAAACTGATCAGCGTTTTGTGGTCCTGCTGGCGCACCGGCGCAAACCCAACGCCACAATTACCCATCACAACCGTTGTCGCCCCGTGCAAGGACGACGGGGTCACAAAGCTGTCCCAAGTCACCTGACCGTCATAGTGGGTGTGAACATCAACCCAGCCGGGTGTTACGAGCTTGCCTGTCGCGTCAATCTCTTCAGATGCCGGTCCTTCCAACTGACCAACGGCAACAATGCGGCCTGCCTTCACCGCGACGTCCGCCGCGTAGCCCTGCGTTCCCGTGCCATCGAGTACCGTGCCGCCTCGAATTATCAGATCAAAATCGCTCATTCTTTCCTCCGAGTGGGCTCTCAGCTGGTTTCGCCAGCGCGGGTGAGAGAGGCTGCTTCTGCCTGCAAACGCGCGGTTCGTCGCTCAATCAGACCGCGCAGCCGTGCTTGACGTTCGGCAGTCAGCGGATAGTTCCATGTCAGCCACAATGCTCCAATAAAGAAAACCGCGGGCATGATGGCGTAGTTGATTGCCAGCCAATTCAGTTCGGTCGCTCCGTTGACCCCTGCGTCCCCTGACGGATTGAAACCGAAAAACGCGACAACATTCAGCGAAATGCCGGTGCCGAATGCCGTTGCAAGCTTTGCCGTCATGCCGGAGATTGCAAAGAAGGTTCCCGCTCTTTCGCCCTTGGACCTTGCGGTGTCCACGTCCACCACATCGGCGAGCATGGACAGAGGCAGGAACTGCAGGCCGCCAAAGCAGAAGCCTTTTGCAATGAAGAGCAATGTAAACGGGGTTACGTCGCCTGGACCCAGAAAATAGGTCGCGATGGAGATTGCAGCGACCGTCGCCATACAGACCGCAAAGGCTTTGTGCTTTCCCATCTTGCGGCCAAGCCATAACCAGAACGGAATGGCTGCCAAGCCTGCACCGAAATAGATGAAATAGAGTGAGCCGATGCTGTTAATGCCGATCACGTCGCGCATGAAGAAAAGCGACAGGGCATTTCGGAATGCCTCACCGCCGGTGACGATCAGCACGATGGCGAGTACGCGCACCATGGGGCCATTGCGCAGCACAAGCCGGAGCCCATCCAAAAGCGGGACGTCTTTTCGAACTTCCGATGTTGGCTCGACGACGCGCCAGACAACGAGCAGCACTAATGAGGGCATCAAGATCACAATAGCCCAGGCCATGGCTTCAAGCACCAGACCGGGATCACGCCCCGCCCCCTCGCCGTTGACCAGCTCCACGCCGAACGGAATTGCCGCCGCAAACGCAAGGCCGACCAGGATGAAAATTTCCCGGACCGCCGTGATGCGGCTGCGCTCATTATAGTCAGGCGAAAGCTCAGCGCCCCAAGCGTAATATGGGATATAGACCAGCGTGGAGCCCAAAAACATAATGCTGATCCATAGGACCAGATGTACCGGCCCAACCGAGGAAAAGCCAAGCTGGTTCGGCAGAAAGAGCATGATCACGCCTAGGGCGAGGATCGGCAGTCCGGCCACCATGAAAGGCTTGCGGCGTCCCATGGGCAGTTTTGACCGGTCCGACAGAAAGCCAATGACAGGGTCTGTCACCACGTCTGTTAGACGCGCCAGCATGATCATGGTGCCGACAACAGCGAGCGACACACCCAGTTCGCCTGCATAGAAGGCGGGCAACCATATAGCGATCGGATAACCGAACATGGCAGTGGGCAGGCCCACAGACCCATGCAGGATGGTTGCGCCGCGTCCGACGCCGGATGTCGTTTTGCTCACAAAGAGGTCCTAAGGTTTAGTTCGATGATGAAAGATCACAATCTAAAAATTTGGATTCAATAATGGCGCCGATGATCAGGCGATCCTTGTAGATGGCGCCAGTGCTGGCTGCCGACAGGTCATCGCCGAGGCTCAGGAAAACCGTTTCGACTTCGCCGCCTTCAGGATCAACCTTCACAATATGTGTTGGTGCCTTGAGCGTCGGATCACCAAAATGCGCGAGCAGATCTAGCGCTTTGGGATGAAGCGCGACCAGCAACTGGCCGTCGGGCAGAAGCTCAATATTGTCAGGCAGGCCCGGCAGCTCGATTGTTTTTTCATAAGTCAGGTCGCCGGAAGAAGCATCGCGGTCGTAAACATGGAGCGCGCCGCCGCGGGCAGCGCTGAGATAAAGCGTTTTCCCATCAGCGCTCACATTAATCCCGTTCGCACCTTTAACGTTGGGCGCCACGCTTCGGAAGCTCTCGCCGTCATAGAAGACAGCGTCGGTCATGGGGAGCCCCAAAAAGTCTTCAAAGGGACGCATGAAATCGTCCGCCAGGAAGCGGTGGTCGTTGGAGAAATAGAACGCGTCTGGCGAAACGGCAACCAGGTCATTGGGTGTGCGCAGAAGCTCTCCGGTGACGGTTGTGACTTTCTGCAATGCGCCCTCGCGCACGTTAAAAATGTCGACCGCTTGTTGGTTGTTCCCATGGTTGATCACGAAGAGACGTCTTGATCCGTCTTCACCGATGTAAAGCGAGATGCCATGGGGTTGAAATCCAGCATCTGCATCAGGCGTGGCATTGATCGGTTTTGCAGAGGGATCATTCAGATCATAGGTCCAGATCGCGCCAGGCTTGGGGGTGCCCGAAATTGCACTCACCCGGTCATAGCCGGAGAGATAAACGATGCCTGTGTCAGGATCGATGGTGTGATCCTCAGGCCCGACAACGCCTGGAACAATGGTGCATTGCCCTGCCATTTGAGGCTCAAGGTCGCGGAACATGCCTGCTGTTGATGCGAATTCGTAGCCGCGCCAAATCACAACCGCCAATATCAATCCAAGAATGATCAAAAACGTACGCATTTTGTCCCCACCCCAAGCGTTTGCTTTTAGGGCAGGATGCTGCCGTGCCGGAGGCCAAATGTCTAGAAAATGCGGAATCCCCTTTTTGGCATGTTGGTATTCAGTCCTGTGGAGGGACTCAGACCCAGCGCCGCGACGTAAATCAGACATGGCTCGCCAGCGCCACCAAGCTTGCTTAAACTCTGCTCAAACCAGACGACATTTAGGAGGCGCCCCATGGATCTCTCAACGACACCCGAAGATGATGCTTTCCGCGCGGAGGTACGCGCGTTCCTTGAAGATACACTGCCAAGGGATGTGAAAGAGGCGCCTTCTGTCGGCGTTGCGATTGAGAAACCTCTCCTAAAGAAGTGGCACAAGATTCTCGCGGACAAAGGCTGGGCGGCCCCTCATTGGCCCGTCGAGCACGGCGGCACAGGCTGGACCATCACCCAGAAGCATATCTGGGATGAAGAGGTGAGCCGCGCTGGTGCACCGCGTCTGATGGCGTTCGGGCTTTCCATGGTGGGGCCTGTGATCTATGCGTTCGGCAATGAAGAGCAGAAAGCGCAGCACCTGCCGAGTATTTTGAATGGCGACATCTGGTGGTGCCAGGGCTATTCCGAACCAGGGTCAGGCTCCGACCTTTCCTCTCTTAAAACAAAGGCCGTGCGGGACGGAGATGATTACATCATCAATGGCCAGAAGATCTGGACATCCTATGCCCATGAAGCGGACTGGATTTTCTGTCTGGTGCGTACCGACGATAGCGGCAAGCAACAGGAAGGCATCAGCTTTGTTCTGATCGATATGAAGACACCGGGCGTTGAAGTAAAGCCCATCGTTTCCATTGATGGACTTCATCATTTGAATGAAGTGTTCTTCACTGATGTCCGCGTTCCCGTTGCCAACCGCATTGGTGAAGAAGGCAAAGGCTGGACCTATGCCAAATTCCTGCTGGTGAATGAACGGACGGGCATTGCGGGTGTTGCGCAGTCCAAAATGGCCGTCGATAGACTGAAGACCATCGCCAACACCGAAACCAATGGCGACGGAGAAGCGCTCTGGGCGCAAGACGGGTTCCGTCGGAAGCTCTCGGAAATTGAAGTGAAACTACAGAGCCTTGAATATACCGACCTGCGCATTCTGGCAGATGTAGCTGCTGGGAAAGAAGCCGGACCTGAAAGCTCGATCCTGAAAATCATCGGATCCGAAGTGCAGCAGGAGCTCGCAAGCCTCACCGTTGAAGCACTTCAGCACTATGCAATGCCCTCTCATGTGGATGACCTGGAAGGCCGGACCAATCAGGAACCCGTGGGCCCGGATTACTCACTCCTACCCGTCGTCAATATGGCATTTGGGCGGGCATCGTCCATCTATGGTGGGTCCAACGAAATCCAACGCAACGTGATTGCGAAAGCGGTGCTGGGGTTTTAGCGCCCCAGCATCGCCTTATTCACCCATGCCCTGATCGGGCCTGCGGTCCTTCATCAGTTTCTCGACAATGGGGCCCAGCTCTGCTGGATCGAAGCGCGCATTCTGTTCCACCATGGGTCCGCGGTGCCAGCCTTCATAGACGCATAACCGCCCGCGCATGCTCTCGAACACCTGACCGGTCACGTTTTTCGATTCTGAGCTGCCAAGCCAGACACAAATCGGTGCAATGTTTCCCGGGTCGCGAGGACTCCAGGTTCCTTCAGGTACTTCTTCTGGTGGGGGGCCTAAGTCCTCGGTCATGCGGGTCAGGGCGCCAGGCGAAATGGCATTGACCGTGATGCCATAGCGCATCAACTCTTTGGCCGAGATGACAGTCATGGAGGCGATGCCGGATTTTGCCGCACCATAATTAGACTGACCCTGATTGCCGAACAGGCCAGAAACACTGGTTGTGTTGATGATGCGGGCGTCATTCGTGTCACCCGCCTTTGCCCGCTCCCGCCAATAGGCCGACGCGTGACGCATGGGACAGAAGGTGCCGCGAAGGTGCACTCGGATGACCGCATCCCATTCATCAATCGACATGTTGACCAACATCCGGTCACGCAGAATGCCTGCATTGTTGACGACCACATCCAGGCCACCGAATGTTTCAATGGCCTGGTTGATCATGGCGCCTGACTGATCCCAATCTGCGACGTCTGCTCCATTGGCAATGGCTTCACCACCCATCGCCCGGATTTCTTCGGCAACTTCTTCCGCTGCGCTGATATCCTTGCCGCCGCCGGCTCGGTCACCACCCAGATCATTGACCATGACCTTGGCGCCCTGCCTTGCAAATTCCAGGCAATATTCCCGTCCAATGCCTCGGGCACCGCCGGTGACAATGACACTGCGTCCATCACAAATACCCATCACATCCTCCCGTTCCTAAAAGATCAGATTGATTTTCCGTGGCCTTCCCAATAGGGCTCGCGCACCTGTCGGCGTACAATCTTGCCTGTCGGCAGGCGCGGCAGGTCGTCTGCAAAATCGATCGAGCGGGGGCGCTTATAGCCTGGAAGATGATCAGCGGCGAACGCCAGCAAATCGTCCTTCGTCGCATCCGACGCCTCCACGCCCTGTTCCAGCTGGATGACGGATTTCACTTCCTCACCCCATTCTTCGTTGGGCACCCCAATGGTCGCCACATCCGCAACGGCCGGGTGACGGAGAAGTTCCTGATCGACCTCTGCGGGATAAATATTGACGCCACCAGATATGATCACCTCAGCCGACCGGCCTGTCAGAAACAGGTATCCGTCTTCATCGACATAACCCATGTCCCCCATTGTGTAATAATTGCCACGATAGGCACCGTCGGTTTTTTCCGGCGCTTTGAAATACTCGAACCGTCCAGTCTCTGGCGCTTTAAAGTAGATGGTGCCGATCTCACCGGCGGGGATTTCTACTCCTGCGTCATCCTGAACTTCGACGGTCACGCCTTCCAAGGCCCGTCCCACAGTTCCACGTTTTGTGAGCCACTCTTCTGACTCAACAAAGATGCCACCGCCTTCGGTGGCCGCATAATATTCATAGACGACATTGCCCAGCCACTTGATCGTGTCTTCTTTTACATGCACTGGACAGGGCGCAGCCCCATGCAGAACCCAGCGCAGGCTGGAGACATCATATTGATTTCGCACATCCTCCGGCAGAGAGAGAATTCGGTGCAGCATGGTCGGCACCACATGGGTGTGAGTGACTTTGTGTTTTGCGACGAGTTTCAGTGTTTCTTCTGCGTCCCACTTATCCATCAGCACAACGCCAACGCCAGACACCAAGGGGAAGTTGAGATTCAGCGCCAGGGGTGCTGCGTGATAGAGGGGACCTGTCGAAAGCGCCACATCTTTTGTCGGGTCAAAGGCGGCGGTCTCTCTTAGCTTGACGAGAAGCGGGGAGACGGGCGGTGCAGCCTTGCGATAAACGCCTTTTGGGTGTCCCGTTGTGCCTGACGTGTAGAGCATCTGAGTCCCCGCTGTTGGGTCCTCAATATTGTGCGCAGGTTCTGCCGCCAGCGCTTCATCGTAGGAGGTAAACCCGGCAATCTCACCAGCGACCGCAAGCTTCTGCACCAGATGAGGTGACATGGCGGAAGCTTCCGCCGCTTTCTCAGCAAAGCGCGCGTCGGCTATGAAAGATTTTGCCTCACAGTTTTCGACGATGTAGCCGATCTCTTCTGCGGTCAGGTGCCAGTTGATCGGGGTGAGGCGCATGCCACTTCGCGAAAGAGCCACACATGTTTCCACAAACTCCGGGCGGTTGGCACAAAGCAGCGCTACTGCGTCGCCTTCTTTCAAGCCCGCGCTGCGCAGTGTCCGTACAAGCTGATTGGATCGCGCGTTCAGTTCCGAATAGGTCCGGTCGCCAAGCGGTGAAAGAATGGCCGGACGATCAGGAGCAGCTTCCGCGTGGAGCGCAATTACCATCCCGCAGGCTGCGGCCTCCTCTGGCGTCATCGAAAGCTTTTCGGCAGATGCTGTCATTCGATCCTCCCCGATCCCTTGACCAATATGTCTAATTTTTATAGTTGCTGGGGATATTGGACGGTTTAGTCTGGCCGCCGTCAAGCTCAAGCCCCCGGAGTATCCATGTCCGCCTGTCAAATCTGCCGCTCCACGGCCCTTGTTGCCGCAGGCTCTCTGCTGTTTCTCGCAAATGCGTATGCGGGTGATGAAGATGAGACAGATACCTCACGGCAATGGGCTTTTGGCACCGTGCAGGTAGAAAACGATCTATTCGCCAATACCGCCAATACAGACCGACACTATACGAACGGCCTGCAGGCATCGGTGCTGTCACATCCATTGGAGCTCACCGGTTGGCAGCAGAAAGTTGCCACGGCGCGTGTCCCCTTTGGACTGGATGATGCCCGACCCAAATCGCACCGCGTGGGTCTTGCCTTGGGTCATTCGATCTTTACACCGGACGATACAGATACTGCAGGGCTCGTTGCAGATGACCGCCCCTATGCGGCCTGGCTGCATCTGACCTTCACCTTGCAGACTCTCTGGGATACGTATGGGCGCGGCACGTTTCAGGACCAGTGGAAGTTCGACGTCGGTGTGGTGGGTCCGGCGGCTGGGGGCGAGTTTGTTCAAAACAACTGGCATAAACTGATCGGTGCTGAGGAAGTAGACGGATGGGACAATCAACTTCGTAACGAGCCTGGCTTCAATGTTACGTTTGAACGCGCCTGGAATAGTCCTGACCTCTCTCCCTCAGAGCTTGGTGGCCTGCAGGTTGACGGCATCCCTTATGTGGTCGCTGCGCTTGGCAATGTTCAGACCTATGTGGGTGGCGGCGGCATTATTCGTGTTGGGCCGGACCTGCCTGATGATTTTGGTCCTGCGCGCATCTATCCAGGCGTGGGCGGTTCTGAACAATTCACACCGTCAGAGGGTGGTATTGACTGGTATCTTTTTGCCGGCGCTGAAGGTCGTCTGGTAGGACGCGATATGTTTCTGGACGGCAACCTTTTTCGGGATAGCCATAACGTCGACAAGAAATATTTTGTCAGCGACCTGCGGCTTGGGGCTGTCGCGATCTGGGGGCGCACCCGCGTAAGCTTCACCCATGTCTATCGAACGAAAGAATATTCGCAGCAACCAAAGCCCGATCAGTTCGGCTCGTTGACCCTTGGTTTCGCCTTTTGATTGCATTGGCTCCCCGCGATACACTCCGGCTTAACAAAGAAAAAATCGGGGTTAGTCAAACATGACTGCAATGCCAATCGGCCAAACCATTTCCTACTGGGCGGAAAAAAACGCGAACGCCCCTGCCATTACCCATGAAGGGCGCACTGTCACTCGAGCCGAGTTTGACGCGCGAACCAACAGACTGGCTCGCGCCTACGAAGTACTGGGTGTGGTTGAAGGCGATCTGGTAACCATTGGCCTTCCCAATGGTATTGAATTCTATGAAGCAGCCTTTGCGGTTTGGAAACTGGGGGCGACACCTCAGCCTGTCTCCGCGAAACTTCCCCATGTGGAACGCGAAGCCATTATCGAAGTGGCCAACTCCAAACTGGTGATCGGCGCAGAGCCTGGCACCCATGGCGACGTTACCTGTGTTGCAGCGGGATTTGAGCCAGATAGCGCTCTCTCTGATGCACCGCTGCCTGCGAAAATCGCCAAACACTGGAAAGCCCCCACATCCGGCGGCAGCACGGGACGTCCGAAAATCATCGTCGCGGCAGAGCCCGGCGTCTTTGATCCGGAAGAGGCGCCGCTCCGCATGGAGGTCGACAAGGCACAACTGGTGCCTGGCCCACTCTATCACAACGCGCCCTTCAGCTTTTCCTGCCGGGCGCTCATTTGCGGCAATCACATCATTATCATGACGCGGTTTGATGCAGAGGAGACATTGCGCCTTCTGGAAGAGCATCGCGTCGACTGGGTGATGATGGTGCCGACCATGATGCAGCGCATCTGGCGCCTGCCGGAAGAGGTCCGCACAAAATATGATCTCTCCGCGCTGCGCATGGTGTTACATCTTGCGGCACCCTGCCCCGCCTGGCTCAAGGAAGAATGGATCAACTGGCTGGGCGGAGAACGCATTCACGAACTCTACGCCGGAACAGAAGCACAAAGTGTCACTTGGATCACCGGCACGGAATGGATGGAGCACAAGGGCTCGGTCGGGCGGCCCATGGCAGGTGGGCAAATGAAAATTCTGGACGAGAACCGCAATGAACTGCCCCCCGGCGAAGTGGGGGAGGTTTTCATGCGCCCGGACAAAGGACAAGGGACGACCTATCACTATCTTGGTGCTGAACCCAAAGCGATTGAAGGGGGATGGGAAAGCCTCGGCGACATGGGCTCGATGGATGAAGATGGGTTTCTTTATCTCGCGGACCGCCAGACGGACATGATCCTTTCTGGCGGCGCCAACATCTACCCTGCTGAGACAGAGGCCGCTATTGATGCGTTCCCCGGGGTGCGCTCGAGTGCTGTCATCGGCTTACCTGACGATGATATGGGTAATCTCGTCCATGGGATTATTGATGCACCAGATGGGATTGATGTTGATGCGCTCACGGCTCATCTCGCAGAAACGCTGTCGCGCTACAAGATCCCACGAACATTTGAGTTTGTTGACGCGCCTGTGCGCGACGATGCTGGTAAGGTGCGACGCTCGCAGCTTCGCGCTGAACGGATCGCAAAGAAACAATAACCGACTGACCAGGACAGCTTCATGACTTCGTTGATTTCGCCAGACAATATCTACGCGCTGCTCACCGTCTTCCTGGGGCTTGCCGCGTTTGGCTTCTGGTCGGAGCGTACAAAGATCGGCCAGACCCTGTCAGGGGTCATTCTTGTGATCCTTGCGGGCCTTGCACTGGCAAACTTCAGGGTCATTCCCTTTTCCGCACCGTTCTATGATCTGGTGTGGGGCTATGCGGTTTCATTGGCGATCCCCCTGCTGCTCTTCCGGGCGGACTTTAAGAAAATCCTACCCGCAACCGGGCCGATGCTGTTCAGCTTCGTGATTGCTGCCATTGGCACGGTCCTCGGTGTTTTCGTTGGCGCGTCCCTCATCGATATGGGGAGCAGCGGCGCGGATATTGCCGGAACCATTGGCGCCAGCTGGATCGGTGGCTCAATGAACTTCGCCGCGACGTCACAGGCGCTCGGCATGAGCGATGGAAGCCTACTCAGCGCTATGGCCGCCGCCGATAGCGTCGGAGGCACGCTCTTTCTGATGGTGCTGGTCCTGCTGCCCGCATCGATTGCGGTCCGTCGTCTGTTCCCCTCCAAGATCATGGAGGAGACAGCGAGTGTTGAAGGTGGTGCTGTGGATCACGGTTCTAAAGACCTCAACATGGTGCATATCGCGCTCTTCCTGTCTGGCTCAGCGCTCTGCTGTTTCCTCGGATATGGCACCGCCGCCCTTATTGGCGGTTGGGGCGCGGACCAAGGGATCAGCTGGCTCGCAGCCTTTAACCGGTATGGCGTCTTGTTCGTCACCATTTATGCACTGCTGGTGGCAAACCTGTTTTCGGCCAGGATCGAGCCTATGAGCGGCGACTTCCCACTCGGCATGTTGTTTATGTATGTCTTTTTCGGTGTGATGGGCGCAGGAGCAGACGTCATGGCCATGATTGATCGCGCCCTCCCGATATTCGGCTTTGTGGGCATCATGGCAAGTGTTCATCTGCTGGTGGTGCTGGCTGCCACCAAACTTTTCAAGATTGATCTGGCAGAGGCCCTCATCGCGTCCAACGCCGTGGCGCTTGGTCCAGCACCGGCTGCCGCGCAGGCGGCGGCGCAAGGGTGGAAACCCCTTGTAACGCCCGGCGTCATGCTGGGCGTTCTTGGCTATGCCATCGCCAACTTTATTGGCGTTGCCATGGCAGGCTGGCTGTCCTAGCTCAGTTTTTCGATAGCAATATCCGCGCCTGCCAAGTCCAGCGAGCCCAGAACCAATTCGCCCGAGACACAGTCGGCAATAGACACCGTTTGCGGATTGTAGTTCACGTAAAAGCGATAGCTGCCTCTCGTGCGTGTCCGCACACCAAAGGGCAGCTCCAGGGTTCTAAGCCCCGCAGCGGCAGCGCGTATTTCGAGAAAGTCTTTCAACAAGGCTTCGTCCGGCCAACCCGCAACATAGTAAGCGTTGTTCTTGCGTGTAATGGCAGGATGTCCATCGGTTGTATGGGCTACCGTTTCCACATCACCTTCCACATATTCGCGCCACCGATCAAAGGTGTAGATCTTGGACCTGTAGTCGACCTCGACGGCGGCAAAGTCCCGGAAGCTTTCTGCGCGCGTGACCTGCACGCCTAGCAGATCGCTCAATGGCCCGGGTGCCAGATTAGCTGGAATTTCATGAGAAATCGTTCGGCTGCCGGATCGTGGCAGAACAATAAGATCGCCATCGAACGCCGTCAGACGCGCCGCCATCTCATCGCTCACGTGAATCTGACTGGGCAGCACCACCATCTTGTATCCATCGAGTGCTGCATCCGGCGAGACGAAATCAACGTTCAACCCTTTCTCTCGCAGCGCGCGGTAGATCGCCAGCGTCTGAACAATGTAACTGAAATTCTGTCCCTGAGGTTGTGTCAGCAACGCCCAATGACTGTCATAGGAATAGACGATCGCCACATCCGCCTGGGAAGCGCCCTCTATGTCGCCGAGGCCCTTTAGCTCCGACCCCAATTGAGTGACTTCGTGCAATGCGCGGTCCGGGGCACCATCCGGTCGATTGAGCCCGGCATGAAACTGTTCCTGGGCAAAGGGTGCCTGGCGCCAGCGGAAGTAGGACACGAGCTCTGCGCCATGAGCAAAGGCCTCCCAGCCCCAGAGGCGCTGCATGCCTGGCAGCGGGTCCGGGTTATAGGGGGCCCAGTTCACCGGACCCGGTTGCTGTTCCATGATCCAGAAGCGGCCGCGGCCGCAAGCACGATAGAGATCATGATGGTAAGCCTGAATGTCCGGATCACCTGTTCTCACAAAATGCTCTTTGTTTTCACGGACAAAGGGCATCACATCGAGCGAGCCGATCGGATAGCTGTCCCAACTCGCAACGTCGAGCTCTTCGCTGACTGAGAAATGATCATATTCTGTTACGAAGGTCATGAAATTGTGCACCAGATCACGGCCCGGCGAGAGATCACGGAGAATATCTGTCTGGACCTTGTTGAACGCTTTCACCTCATCTGATGCGAAGCGCCGATAATCCCACCGGTGGGCCGGGTTCGTCTCCGTCACCGCCTGGTTCGGCAGCTCAATCTCATCAAAACTGAGATATTCCATGCTCCAGAAGACATTACCCCAGGCCTCGTTCAGCGCCCCAATGGTGCCATAGCGGGCCTCGAGCCAGGTCTGAAAATTGGCTCTTGCCGCCGGTGTGTAGGAATGGGTGGTGTTATGGCAGCCATATTCATTGTCTGTCTGCCAGGCGACAACGGCTGGATGATCCCCGAACCGCTCGGCCATGGCGCGCGTGATCCGGGCGCATTCCCGCCGATAACCCATATGTGAGAAACAATAATGCCGCCGGGAGCCAAACCCGCGGGTCCGCCCTTCCCGACTGATCGGGAGCATGTCCGGCATCTTATCAACCAGCCATTTGGGTGGTGTTGCTGTCGGCGTGCCCAATATGAGCTTTAACCCCGCATCACCCAAAATATCAATCGCTTGGGCCAGCCAGTCGAAATTGTAGGTCCCAGGCTCAGGCTCAAACCGAGACCAGGCAAACTCCCCAACGCGCACATGGGTAATCCCCGCCTTCACCATGTCGGCTGCATCCTGCTCCCACATGACCTCTGGCCAGTGTTCAGGATAATAACAAACACCCAGTTCCGGTTGCCGGCTCATTGCACGCGCCTCCCCCTGCACTTTTTTTCGAACTGTCAGCTTTTACCAAATTGACCCAAGCCGCAAGTTGCCCGAAGCTCTGCCCGGTTCAATTCGGAGTTTGAGATGACCAAAGTTTGTTTGATCGGGGCTGGCAGCACCGTCTTCATGAAAAACATTGTCGGCGACATTTTGCTGAATGACATGTTCGCCGACTGCACGATCGCGCTTCACGATATAGATCCTGAGCGGCTGGCGACATCGAATATGGTTGCGCAGAAAATCGCCTCTTCTCTCAATGTCAGTCCGACCATTGTCGCCACGGAAGATCGCGTCGAAGCGCTCCGCGATGCGGAATTCGTAATATTGATGATCCAGGTTGGCGGCTTTGAGCCTTGCACCGTCACTGACTTCGAAATTCCAAAGAAATATGGTCTGCGCCAGACCATTGCCGACACTTTGGGTGTGGGTGGGATCATGCGGGGCCTTAGAACCGTGCCCGTTCTCCTCGAGATTGCCGAAGATATGCGTCGGCACTGCCCGGACGCACTGATGCTGCAATATGTGAATCCGATGGCGATCAATTGTTGGGCCCTCGCTCAGCTTGCACCCGATATTCGTCAGGTGGGTCTTTGTCATTCCGTGCAGGGTACCGCCTATGAGCTGGCCCAAGACCTCGGTGAAGACTTCAAGTCGATCCAGTATCAATGTGCGGGCATCAACCATATGTCCTTCTATCTCACTTTTGAGAAACGACATGAGGACGGGCGGATTGAGGACCTCTATCCGCGCCTCAAGGAGTTGGCTGCCCAGGGGAAAGAGCCAGCGGAGAACAAAGTGCGTTATGAAATGCTAAAGCGCACGGGCTATTTCGCCACAGAATCCAGCGAACATTTTGCTGAATATGTGCCCTGGTTCATTAAACGCGACCGGCCCGACTTGATCGATGAGTTTAATGTGCCTTTGGATGAGTATATCCGCCGGTGTGAAGAACAGATTGCCGGATGGCGTATTCAGGAGAAAGAGCTTGCTGACGCCAACAAGTTGGACATCCGCTATTCCGGCGAATATGCGGCGCGCATCATGCGGGCTGTAAAGACCGGACGGCCAACGGTGATCAACGGCAATGTTCCCAATCACGGCTTGATCGACAATCTGCCTGAGGCAGCCTCAGTAGAGGTGCCGTGCCTCATTGATCATCGGGGTGTAACACCGACGCGGGTGGGCACCCTTCCACCTCACCTGGCGGCTATGATGCAGAGCAATGTGAATGTGCAGGCGCTGGCGGTGGAGGCGCTCGTTACCGGTAAACGCGAACATGTGTATCACGCCGCCATGATGGACCCGCATACAGCGGCAGAACTATCCCTGGATCAGATCTGGGCGCTCACTGATGACCTGATTGAAGCTCACGGTGATTGGTTGCCTGCGTTTCGCTAACGGCTAGAGCTCAACAGCCCAGGCAGCCGGGCATTCGCTTGAGACTTTTTGCCACCATGTGTCCCGTTCATTTTCGGTGACGACAGCAACAATGCATCCGCCAAACCCGGCGCCTGTTAATCGAGCACCCGCTGCGCCAGCATCCCGCGCCGCAGCAACCAGCCGGTCGAGACTTGCTGTGGACACTTCAAAATCAACACGAAGGGACTCATGGCTCTCATTCATGAGGCCGCCCAACAGCGCCATGTCTCCGCTTCTCAGTGCTTCTGTTGCTCGCAAAGTACGCGCCTGCTCTGAGAGGACATGGCGCACGCGCCGTGCCACCAGCGGGTCGCTTATCTGCTCCGCGACTTCAACCGGCTGAGATTTTAGTGGGTCGGGACCCAATTCCGCCGCTGCTTTGTCCAAAGCGGCGCGCCGCTCGTTGTAGGCGCCATCAGTTAATTGTCGCGCCTCCCCGCAATGAATGACCGCAATCGTCCAGCCTTTGGGTAGCGCGACCTGATCCCACTCAAGAGTCTCACAGTTCAATGCCAAAGCATGTTTCTGCTTGCCGACGGATACGGCCATTTGATCCATGATCCCACACTTGACGCCGCAAAATTCATTTTCAGCCTTTTGCGCGAGGAGTGCGACCTCAGCCCCTGACGTATCCTGGCCGATAAAGGCGAACAGCGCTTTTAGGGTCGCAACTTCCAGCGCTGCCGACGAAGAAACACCTGCGCCGGCTGGAAGATCAGACTCGACCATCAGGTTTAAGGGCGGAATGACCGCCCCTGCTCGCTCTGCCATCACCAGAGGCCCTGCGACATAGTCCGCCCAATGATCCTTCTTGCCTTCACCCAGATTGATTTCGATCTTGGTCTCTTCTGCTGTGCTGAAAGCGTGAATGCCTGACGCTGCTGGCCCCGCTGTCACCGTTATCCCTTTGGTGAGCGGCATGGGGAGCACGTTTCCCCCAATGAGATCTGTGTATTCGCCGATGAGATTGACCCGACCGGGTGCAAAGCAGGTCGCCGCGGCTTCCTGGCCAAATACGTCTTCGTGACTCGTCATGCATCTATATCCACATTACGAAGTGCGTCAGCCGCCGCAGCTGGGGGAACATCCACCAGGAAGACGCCACTTACCTGTTCCACGCTTGCGAGAAACTTCAGCTTGTCTTCAGCGCGGCGGATCGGCCAGATTTGCAGTGTAAAGTGGTAGCTGTCCTCAAAACCGACAGGCGCAACCTGCGCAGACAGAACATAGGGCATTGGCTTGCCAAACAACCCATCCAGGCGCAGAAGCGCCCGCTTCAATTGACGCGCCATGTCATGGCGTTCCTCGGCACTCAAATCCCACGGGCCGGGCGTGCCGCGGTGGGGCGCCACCCAACATTCGTAAGGGTACCGTGCGATATCTGGTACGAAGGCCATGGAATGGTCGGACTTGTCCAGGATGAGGCGCGATGGTGTTCGATCCAAGATGTCTTTCACCACCGGTGCTGCCTTCTGAGCTTCAGCACTTTTCATCAGCAGATCCGGCACGAAACCAAAGCCGTAAATCTGACCGTGAGGATGATGCAGTGTGACGCCTATTTCCTCACCGCGGCTTTCGTATGGCAAAACACAAGCAAGACCATGCTCATCCATCATTTGACGCGCCTGTCGCGCCCATAATTCAAACAGCAGCTCAATTCGCTCGACAGACTGTCCGCCAAGCGACCCGCCATGGTCAGCGGAAAAAACTACAACCTCACAGCGGCCGATCGCTGGCTCATCGCCGCCGACAAGCTCAGCGTCGCCCGCATCCAGACGAAAAGCAGGAAAACGGTTTTCAAACACGGCCATCTCGAAATCGTCGGCAGGAATTTCAGTGAGGCCATCACTTTTCGCAGGGCAGAGAGGACACGAAGCCGCGTCGGGAAAAAAAGTCCGTCCCTGGCGTGCCCCGGCATAGCTCACCCATTCCTGGCGGAGTGGATGCCAGCGTTTATAGGGAAGGGCTGAAGCCTCAAGGGGGGGAAGGTCGGCTACGATGGGCCGCTCATGTTTCTCCCATCCATAGAAAGTCAGATCCCGTCCATCGGCCTTTTGAACAGTGCGCGTGTACAGTTGCCGCGTCATGCACCACCACCGTCAACGTTGAGCTTCTGCCCATTGCAATAAGGATTGGCGTTGCTCACGAAAAATAGGACCGCTGCTGCAACGTCCTCCGGCACGGATACACGTCCAAACGGCGATGTTGCATCCAGGTCATGAATGTCTGCGCCAGAGCGAGCTTTCACCAGTCGCGTCCCCATCTCCGTGACCGTTAAGCTTGGCGAGACAATGTTGGTCCGAATGCCGTGCTTGCGCTCTTCTTTCGCAAGTGTCAGCGCCAGCGCTTCCATCGCCGCTTTGCCCATATTGTACGGCGCACCGTTCGGCCCGTTTGACAGCGTTGCAACACTGGAAATCATCACGATGTCACCGCGCTCCTCCTCCCGCATGGCGGGAAGAACAAGTTGTGACAGGCGATGAGGTGCAAGGGCGTGCACACGCACAACACGTTCGAGCTCTGCCGGATCTGTGTCCGCCACCGTTTGGCCTCGGCTGGCGATGCCCGCATTGTTGATGAGAATGCCAATCGACCCGAAATCTTTCAGAACGCAGGCGACGAGGGCCGCAGCCTGATCGCCATCATCCACAGACGCGGAATATATCTCAGCTCGGCGTCCCAATTTTCTGACTTCAGCAGCAACTTCTTCCGCCGCTTTATCATCTCGCCGGTAGTTGATGGCGATATCAGCACCTGCCTTCGCCAATACGAGTGAAATGGCCCGACCAATACCCCGAGACCCACCGGTAACCAGAGCCACTCTTCCGTTCAACGACATTTCCATTCTTTTTCCCCCACTTTATGGATTGCCGACTATGTGCCGGTCTGTCCCAACTTCTCAAGCTTCCTGCCAATCGCGGCGATGATACCGGCGTGGCCTTGGCTTCTGATAATTCCAAGAAACTCGGCTCTGCGCCGAGCTACCTCGCTCACTTTTGCATCTGCAACTATGTCAATGATTGCCCAGCCTCGATCGATCCGCGACAGGCGATAGTCCACCCGGATGTTTTCACCATTCTGGGTTGAAAGTGTTTGTACGATTTTTGTGCCACGGGGCCCCTCTATTGTGGATTGTATCTCGGTGGGCACATCTGTTTCGAGTTCCAGGCGGCTTGCTATGGTCGCAGCAAGAAACTCCGTCATAATACTAGCGAAACCATCTCTTTCTTCTTCCGACCATCCTCGCCAGATGACCCGCCCGACAATCGCCGCCGACATCGCACGCATATCGAATGTGTCACCCACAACTGGGACGAGGTGAGCAAGCTGTGCCTGGTAGGGTTCATCAGCTTTCAAAGCCCGAGCACTTTCGACCTTTTCAACAAACTGAAGAATCACCTCCTGTGGTGCAATCTGTGCACGTTCGGTAGTGAGCGGTGTTTCTTCTGCGAATGAAGGTGTGAATACACCCGCGATACCCAGAAACAGGGCTCCGATGGCAAAAACTCTCACAACACCTCCCACAACGATCCGTCTCCTCTGGGCCCCGATTTGGACCCATCGACGTGTTAAGTCATTATATAGGTCGGGAGAGGTCCGTGTCGCGGCCTTCATACGCGGCGGTCAACCGCCCACACGATCAAGGCTTAACGTTGAGTATTGCGCAGGTTCTTCGAGATTTTCTAACTGACACAGCTGTCCTGTCAGCGCGTCGGGGCTGGCTGACCATTTGCGCGGCATTGATTGTCGGGGCGGTAAGTCTGCTCCTGGTTGCAACTGGCCTGCAGTTCAATTCCGACAAGGAAAGCCTGGTTGGGAATACTGCGCCCTTCAAACAACGTAACGCGGCCTTCGATCAGGCATTCCCACAATTTCTCAATTCACTGATCATTGTTGTTGATGCGCAGACCGGTGCCCAAGCCCAGGATTTGGCTGAGTTGATCACCCTGAAGCTCGAAGCTGCGCCGGACAGGTATAGAAATGTCTATTTCGCAGAGGGTGATCCCTTCTTTCGACAGAATGGCTTGCTGTACCTAAGCCCAGAGGAACTTGAAGAACACGTCGACTTGCTCGCCAATGCCGAACCTGCCCTGGCTGCTATCGCCGCCAGCCCCACGCTTGAAGGAATATTTGATCTTCTAGAACTGGGAATGAGTGCACGCGAAACCGGCGAAACGCTCCCTCCAAGTTTTGAACGGCTCACATCTGATCTGACAACACTCACCCGCACCCTGAACGATGGCGGCCCAAGTGACCACTTCGGAGGTTTTCTAGGCCATGCTGCAGATTTCCCGCGCCGGATCGTAACAGTTCAACCGGCACTGGACTATAGCTCACAGAGCGCTGAGCGCGCCGCTATGCAGGATTTACGGCGCCTTCTAGCAGACCCAGCCTTTCAAGATGAGGGCGTTCGCATTCGCCTGACCGGGCGGGTTGCCCTTGCAGATGATGAGATATGGGCGATCCAGGATAGCGTGTTTCTTGCCGGGATTCTTTCAACCCTTTTTGCGGGCGCTCTTCTGGGTTTCGCTCTTAGATCATGGCGATTGATCGCTGGAATTTTGATCACGCTGTTTATCGGCCTCGTCTGGACCATGGGGTTTGCGACGCTTGCCGTCGGCAGCCTCAACATGATCTCTGCCGCAGTCGTCGTGTTATTTATAGGACTGGGCATTGACCATAGTATTCATGTGTCATTGCGCTACCGCGAAGCGCGCCAGAACGGCGACAACCATCTGGATGCGGTTCGCACAGCTGCGCAGGAGATGGGTGGAGCTGTTGCGTTGTGCGCCACAACGTCCGCCATTGCCTTTGCTGCTTTCATCCCAACAGAATATCGCGGCCTCGCTGAACTGGGGATCATTGCGGCCGGATCTCTGTTTCTTGCATTCATCGCGAGTTTTACTGTGCTTCCTGCGCTGCTCACTTTGTTTGGGGAGGATCCAGCTCAAGATCACGTGCCCCACTTTGTCGGCGAAGGCACGGCACAATGGCTGATCGGCCATTCAATGGCCTTTAGCATCGGTGTTGCAGTTGCCGCGGTTATCGCCATTGCGGCGGCTGGCCCGCCGCGCTTTGATTTCAGCACACTCGCGATCCGTGATGCTGGTTCAGAGTCGGTGGTCACCTTGTTAGAGCTGCAGGCCGACGGTGTGGTAACGGACTATGCGGCGGACGTGCTCGTCGACACACCCGAAGACGCATCCAAGCTCGCGGCCCGCCTCGCAACACTGCCCGAAGTCGGCGACGTCCTGATCCCAGCTACCTATGTGCCGGCGGATCAGGATTTAAAGCTTGAAATCCTTGCGGATGCCGAGGGCTTTCTCTGGCCGGTTCTGACCGCAACTCCAGATGCTCCATTGACCGATACTGAGCGTAAGCAGGCAGTGGAAAAGTTCGCCCAAAGGGTGGCTTTGATGAGCGGAGAGGACACTCTCGCCGAGAGCCTGAGACATCTCAGCGCCGCCTTGATCACTTTTGCCGTAAATGACCCATCCGGTCAGATGCTCCGAGATTTCGAGACTCGCGTTTCAGCGCCCCTGATGCGGGATGTCAATCGGCTTCGCCATGCATTGGCAGCCGAGCCAATTACCTTCGATGACCTGCCTTCTGCCCTTCGTTCGCGTGTTATTGGAACGGGCGGCGAAGTGCGCGTAGTGGCCACCCCCTCTCATCCACTTCTCGCCTCAACAGACCTAGAAGCATTTGTGACGGCTGTCAGGACTGTTGCACCAGATGCCACGGGGCGTGCTCTTACGGAGGCCGACGTGGGCGGGCTGGTGGTGCAGTCTTTCTACCTTGCCGGCATAATCGCCTTTGTGGGCATAACCCTTTTGTTGGTTGCCGTGCTTCGCTCAGCTGTCGATGCGTTACTCGTGCTCTCACCTCTGGTGCTCGCTGCCTGCTTTACGGTTGCAAGTGCGAATTTCCTAGGGGTCTCGTTTAACTTCGCCAACATAATTGTGCTGCCCCTTATTTTTGGGCTGGGCATTGATAGCGGCATCCACTTTGTGCTGCGACGGCGACATGAAACAACGGTTGGCGTGGTTATGCTGTCGAGCACGCCGCAGGCGATAGTGCTCTCGGCGCTAAGCACTATCGGGGCCTTCTCCGCCCTTTCGCTCTCCCGACACTGGGGACTCGCAAGCATGGGTCTCCTCCTAACCATCGCCATTATTTGGGTGATTTTCTGCACCGTTGTCGTGCTCCCGGCTCTTATCGAATGGCGCGACAAATATTTCGGCTCAGCGGGAACAAGGGTCGCCCATGACCATCATTGAGCGTATTGAGATAAGTCACCATCGGTTGCCGCTCAATCCACCCTTCCGTGCGGCGTGGGACGGGCGAGCACGCCATCATTTTGATGCAACCATTGTTCGCGTTTTTGACGCTGAAGGACGAATGGGTATTGGGTCTGGAGATCTGATGGTGGGCTTTGAGGGCCACGAGACCCTATTTGTCGGCCGCGACCCGCTCGACCTGGAACGTCACAACAAAGTGCTTAGCAATATCGACTTTCATTACGGGCGCTGCTGGCCGCTTGATATTGCACTTTGGGATCTCGCGGGGCAGATCAGGAAAGAACCTGTCTGGCGGTTGCTAGGGGGCACAGGTCCAGACGTTCCGGTTTATGCATCGTCTGGCGCTCTGCACGGGCCGGAAGAATTGGCCGACCTTGCAGATAAGCTCGTCACTCTCGGATTCACGGCGATGAAAATTCGATTCCGGTCGCGTGAAAGCGGTGGGTGGCGCGAAGACATTAAGGGTTTGGAGCATGTTCGCGCACGGGTTGGAGACAAGCTTGCCCTGATGGTCGACTGCAATCAGGGCTGGCAAATGCCTTGGGACACCGAACCATCCTGGACGTTTGACGATGCCCTTCCCGTGGCGAAGGAGCTGGAACGCCTGGATGTTTTTTGGATGGAGGAGCCACTTCACCGCGCCGACCTGGACGGCCATCAACGATTGCGGGATGCAAGTTCGGTTAAGATCGCCGGGGGTGAAATGACCCGGGAGATCTCGAGTCTTCGAACCATGATAGATGGCGGTGCCTTCGACATTGTCCAGCCCGACGCGGCCCTCGTGGGCGGCATCACCGGCCTTGCAAATTTGGGTCGGCAGCTCAGGGATACGGATACGGTCTTCACGCCCCACACCTGGACAAATGGCCTCGGCGTGCTTGCCAACTTGCACCTTATTGCGGGTATTGGCGGCGCCCCGTTTGTTGAGTTTCCTTATGATCCGCCTACATGGGGACTGGACAGGCGCGACTATATGCTGGACGTACCGATCGCTCAGGAGGATGGCTTCGTTACCCTGACAGAGGAACCCGGTCTTGGGGCGGTCCTCAACGAAGACCGACTAAAGGCCACTCTGATCTAGTGCGTGTCTTCGTCAAAAGCTCGCCCATCCCCACTGAAAAGAAGATGCCGGGGCAGAGGGCGTCCGAAGGTCGCTATCAAACCAGCAAAACTCACGAGAGTGTAGATCGCCAGCCCAATAACAATGGGTAACGGCCGATCTGATTGCATCAGACCCAGAGTCGACACAAGAAACAGGCCTGAAGCGAACCCCCAAGCGGCGACAAGAAATTTTTCGACGAAGATGGTCCTGATCCAGAGCAGGGAAAACCCGGTGCACAGTAAAAAGCCGCCGGCCAATATGTTTTTTGCCCACATTGGCCAGAAAGCCGGTCCTCCAGTGTAGGCAACGACCCCGATCTCCACGAGGACAAGAATGGTTCCGAAAACTATGCTGAACTTTGTCACCTGGTCACCTCCAAAAGGCATTCATCTGTAAACTGACTGATGGAGCCATATGGGGTAGACATTTTTGACTGCAAGAACGAAAAACATTTTTGGAACGATATTCTGATTGCTGCGGCCTTGCCCATTGGCTCAAACGTGACTGACATCAAGATTGATCCAATATTGGTTTGCTACGTCCTGACAAAGATCAGGTCCAGAGGCGTGTAACCGGCTTCGCACCGCCGGCGAATGTCTCCGGGCCGTCAATCGACCGCGGCTGTTCTTTCAATAGATCTGCGCCGTGCCCAATCAATGTCCGCACCTTTTCTTGATCGTCAGGACCCAAGCCCTGGAAGTGTCGCCTCAGTTCACTCAGGCAATAAACACGATAGGGGGCTGTCGGAAGAGACCATTCAACACCTTGCGCTTCGTGGCGCACATTCTTGTCTCCACGCTCTGCCGCATCGGCATTGGCCTGCAGATAGGAAAGGTAATCGTTGCCAAACATCTGAAAGAAGAAGCTGAGATCATCGGGTACGTCAGTAATTTCAGGGACATTTTCCAGATCGGAAGGGCGAAGCGCCCAAAGGCGTGTCACCCATGCACACACGTGCGGTGCCTCCTCGCGCATGATGAGGCCCGGCGTCGGATCGGAAAAGAAATGGCGAAAGAACGGACCAAACATGCCGAAGTCGGCCTCACAGGGACGCTGGCCCATCAGGAAGGGTCGATTTGCGAGAATCTCGTTTAAGACCGCAAGGGTCTCGTGATAGTGGGCTTCAATAGCTGGCGCGGTCTCTGGTGTTACGGCGTCCTCCGCCATATACACTTTGCGCTGTCGCCGAAGGACAAACTGGCGTCGCAGAAAGAAGGGTAGCGGTACATCCCTCAGAATAGTACGTGCGGCCTGAGAACTCATGAGGAGGGCATCTTCATCAAAGGCCCAGCGATAGTAGAGCGCAGGCCGCCAATACCATTCATCAAACAGGTCTTCCAGCATCAGGCTCGCGAATTTGGCGACCGGCGATTGGGGCGTCAGGTTTGGTCCTGCACCTTCCGCTTCGAACTTGGCGATAATCGCTGTCGTGTCTGTCAACCAGCCACCGTCTGGTGTTTCCACTTGTGGCATCTGTGCGATACCGGTCGCCTGCGCGCATCGTTGGAAATCTGCCCTGTCCATTTCGACAAAGTCATGTTCAATTCCCTTAACCCGGAAATAGGCCTCCAGCTTTCCTGTAAACAGCGAGAGCTTGAGGCCGTGCATAACGTGCTTTGCAGGTGTATCAGGCATTTTGGAATTTCCTCCAGGCAAATCGCGCGACAAGAGCGAGACTGCCTATGATGATGAGACCCAGCATGAGTAAAACCCACCAATATCGTGCCAGGACTTTCGGCATGGAGTTGGCGGTCACCTGTTCCAGGTAGCTGAAGTCAGCGGGGAGCTCGACCACGCCAAATTCATCGGCATAATCTTGGTAGTGCTCGAGCATGGTTTGCATACGCTCCGGTTCCACCGCTGTGAGGTCGGTCGTTTCGCCAGGGTCCCTGGACAGATCGTAGAGGCGCCACACACCATCGCCAAAAGGCGGCATGTTGCGTGTAATCTTGTAGCCATCCAGAAACAAAGCCCCATTGCCTGACACTTCCATGCCAATCGGTTTTGTCGCAGCGTGCGTCTCTTCCGCAATTCCTTCAAGCACCGGTCGCAAGCTGCTCCCGTTGATCGGCACTGGTTCATTTTCTGAGGCTTCGACGCGTGCAAAATCCATGATCGTGGGCGTGATGTCGGTCACCATCGCCATCGATTGGATGGGTGTCTGTGGACTCACCCCTGCCCCAGAAATGATCAGAGGCACACGAATACCCCCCTCCGCTGCGTAAAACTTGAAGAGATCACTGGGAGCCGCCGCGGCATTCGCCCATTCAGGTCCGATAAAGCCCATGCTGCCTTTTTCGCCCAAACGTTCGACATCATAGTGATAGCCGTTAAACGCCATCCACAAGCGGAAGGACGGTAGATCGACGATGGCACTCGCTTCTGGACCATTATCCGATGTGACAATAAAGAGCGTATTTTCAAGCTCGCCCGATGCCTCCAGGTGGGCGATGAGGCGGCCGATATGAAAGTCCATTGCCTCCAGCATGGCCGCGTTGACCGCCATGCTTTTGGAATAGAGCCGCTTGTCTTCGTCACTCAGCTCATCCCAGACCCGCAAACCTTCTGGCATGGGCGCGAGCGGTGCCCCCTGGGGGACCAGTCCCAGCTCCTGCGCACGCTGCCAGCGCCGCTCTCGCAGCACATGCCAGCCCTCGTCAAACACACCTTCATATCTGTCGATGAACTCTCGCGGCGCCTGAATGGGAATATGGATCGCCTGAAATCCAACATAGGCAAGGAAGGGGGCCTCCTTGTCGGCATCTTCCTCGAGATAGTCGATCATCTTGTCGACCAGGAACTTCGATGAATAGAAATCTTCGGGAAGGTCTGCTGGCGCACCGTCTTCATACCAGGGTGCGAATGAATAGAAGGGCAGGTATGATTTCTGTTCCCAATTGTCTGCGCCGGGAGCATCCAGCGCGAAAGACCGGTCAAAGCCATGATGGTTTGGCAGATCGCCCTCTTCCCGACCGAGGTGCCACTTGCCGGTCATATAGGTCCGGTAGCCTGCGGTCTTGAGGCGGTCTGCAACAGTCTGCACACCAGGCTCCAGGCTCATGGAATATCCAGGTTTTGATCTGTCTTCGGAGCGCACAAACTCGGGAATGGTTGCCATGCCTGTTCGATGGTTATCGACACCGGATAGCAGCATAGCTCTGGAGGGCGCGCAGGAGGGAGAGGTGCGATAGCCGGTGAACATCGCCCCAGCTGCAGCCAGCCGATCGACGTTGGGCATGTTTGCCTCGCCACCAAAGGCGGAAAAATCCATCAAGCCTGCATCGTCGACGAGGAGGATGACAATGTTGGGTCGCGTTTCAGCAGACGCGTTTGAGACGCTCAACGCCAAAGCCACACCACATAGGCACAAGCTGCGCGCCAAAGATTGAACAAACATATTCATTTTGAGAGCCTCCCACCCTGGCACTTACGTCCAGGTGACAATTTCCTGACCCTAACAAATGACACTTATAATGCCAATACAAAAGACCGGCCAGTATACGCCACTGATCTGAGCAGTTAGAGGCTTTGGTCTGTGGCCCCAAAATGCCATACTCCGCACCGTTCAAGAGTGGGTGTATCCGTGGCGCGACCAAAAGACGAAGAAAAAAGACAAGCCATTCGCGACGCGGTCATCGCCGTTGTCATTGAGGGTGGGTTGGCAAACGTATCGGTCTCCAAGATCGCTAAACGCGCTGCGGTGTCTCCCGGCACGATTTACCTCTATTTCGCCAACAAAGAAGAACTGATCCAGCAAACCTATCTCGACATCAAAACAGATTGGTTCGAAACCATGTTTGCCGCTGCCGATAGCGGAGAGGACTCAGAAGCCAAGATCCGTAATATGTGGTTTGCGCTATTTGACTTTGTCGTGGATCGCCCGAACGACTTTCTCTTCTCGGAAACTGTTGGCGCGGCGCATCTGATCGACGCTGCCAACGAAGCTAGCATCGCAAAGAAGATCCAGAAACTTGAAAGCGTACTGACCAAAGCAATCAAAGATGGGACGCTCGCCAAAGCACCCACGGCTTCCATTCAAGCCGTGCTCATGGCGCCGGCCGTGCAATTGGCCAAAGCCGCTGCGCGCGACAAGAAAAAAGTCAAACCCGCTATGCTGCGCGAAACCTTTGAGATGGTTTGGCGAGGCCTGCGCGTTTCCTAAAAAAGAAAAGGCGGTCCACATGCGACAAACAATCGGCCGTGTTCTTGTAATTCTGGCCTTGGCTCTCCTGTTTTTTGCTTACAGCAATTTCCTGCCCACATCTCTCTCAAACGAGCTCATCGCGGACTATGTGAAGAACCATTTCATTCGAGAAGTGATCTTTGGCACCGTACTGGCGGCCCTAGCAATTCGGCTGAGCTTCCGCATGCAATCGACACGAGAGTGGATTTCCCTTGGTGTGATGGGGTCCATCGTCATCCTGCCGTTCTGGATTGGGATGCTGTTTGGATGGTCGACCGGCGGATTAACTGAGATATGGGGCGGTGCAATTGATGAAAACGGCGCTTACTATCTTCATGGCCCTCAAGTTGTCGGCTTCTATGTCGGTTGGCTGCTCATGTATCCAGCCTCTTCGACGGCGGCTGAAACTTCAGAAACCTAAGTACCGGCAGAACGCCTGGCCCAAAGCTCCCCCAACAAGAAGGAAGACCCAATATGCGTGTTACCGGTTTCAATCATATCGGCCTCAATGCCGCTGGCAAACATGACGAGGTTGAAGAGTTTTACACGTCGGTCCTCGGGCTGGGTAACATCGAGCGTGAAGGCGCTGCGACACTGGTCAACGGCTTTTGGTTTGGGCAAGACCATCCGATTGTTCATGTGGTGACGGACCCGGCGGAAGGTGATCTGGCAATGCCGAACAACACGCACCTGTCCCTTTTTGTCGAAGATATTGATGCGGCTGTGGCGGAAGTCAAAGGGATGACAGATGACCATCTGCATTTTGGTGAGGGGGGCAATCAAATCATTTGGTTTAAAGATCCCGCAGGCAACACGATTGAGCTGCAGCAGGACCCAGCTTCGGCTGCTTGATCTCACCAGTTAGGTACAGCCAAAGTTTTATGCGATCGGTTCGACGCGGTCCTGGAGCGACACAGTGCCCGGCGAGATGATGTCGGCGGTGATGCCGCCATGGCCACGCACTGCCGCATAGCCTCCTGTCCCAAGATTTTCTTCCATGCGTGAACAGGGCGCGCAGATGCCTGTGCCTTTGAGAACGGCCTCGCCAATGCGAAAGGTACGGTTCCGCAGCCCCAAAAGATTGATGCCGCTCACCACAAAATTCCTGCGGAGGTCTTCTGGAGCGACAGCCTCTTTGTTTGCAAGAGCCGCGATGACAGACAAATGTTCCCACTGAATGAGGCTGACGGCCCGCTTTCCCGCCTTCACCCGGTGATCTCCTTCAATCCCAGTTTCGGCGACGAGAACAGTTGAAAGCGGGAGAACGGGAGCACGGCGTTCGGGGCGCACGCCAATCCACATAACCGTCCCGGGCTTTGCATATCCGTTGACCAGTTCGCGCAACGCCAAAATCAATCCCTCCTCAACTCCAGAAATCTACATCACGCTTCCGACGCCAGATGTTTCACTCGCAGGTCCGCCATCAATTTGCGTTGGAGCTTTATGCCTCCTTCTTCCATCACTTTTGCCAAAGCGTCGTGATGGGCAGAAACCGGCAGATGGTGACGCCCCCAAATGATGATCTGCGCCAGGACCGGAACCAGTTCTATACCTGCTTCAGTCAGGCTGTAGATCACTTTCTGTTTATGCGAAGGGTCATCCTCGCGCGTAATCAAGCCGTGCTCTGCCAACAGGTTCAGGCGGTCGGAGAGCATGTTAGCGGCGATGCCCTCCTCCGATTTGGTGAGCAGCTCGCGAAAGTGACGCCGGTTGCCGAGCGCGATGTCCCGGATCACCATCAATGTCCATTTATCCCCCAAAATCTCCACTGTGAGATTTACTGGACAACCTGATCGGTGCGTTTTCATCGGCTCTCCACCCTTTGATCCATTTACATTCCTTTATCTCTGAGGATAGCATCAAACTAGTTAGTTTTACTAATCAGTCTGACAAAGCCTTTGAAGAGGGAAAACGATGTTGGAAAAGGCGATTATTGTTGGAGGTGGTATCGCTGGTCTCGCAACCGCGCGGGTGCTGTCTGACCATTTCGACAGCGTTCTGCTTCTCGACGCGGACGTCATGCCACCAGTTGCTGACCTTCGCACAGGTGTCCCACAAGGCAGTCATATTCATGTTCTTTTACCGGGGGGCATGGAGATATTGAGCAGGCTCTTTCCGACCCTTGAAGAACAGCTGGATGCGCATGGCGGCCTGTCCGCCGGACCGTCTGAATGGTACGGCCTCACGTCGCATGGCAAGACCTATCGTCTTTCGCGGTTTCAACCCACACCGCTTGAACGACCTGCCGGCGCCCCCAGCAACCGGGTGCAATCCCGCGCCCTGCTGGAACATTGCATCCGTGCCCAGGTTGAAGCGCTTCCTAATGTCGAGTGCAGGTATGAAACACGGGTCACTGGCCCGCTTCTCGAAGACGGTGCAGTAACAGGCGTCTGTATTGCGCCCGACGATCTAGAACTTAATGCTGACCTTGTGATTGATGCCAGTGGTCGTGTGAGCCAGACATTGGCTTGGCTAGACGCGCTTGGTCTGGCCCGTCCAAGAGAGGAGGCCATACACTGCGATTTCGCCTATTGCTCAGCGACGTTCCAGCCTCGCACGCCAGAGGCCTTCACAGATGTCGGATTTCTGATCTCCTCGGCGCGCAAAGGCCCCTATACAAAACGCGCTGGATCCCTTGCCCGGATGGAAAATGGGGAGTGGCTTGTTACGCTTGCCGGGCGTTTGGGGGATCACCCGCCAAAAGACATAGAGGGGTTTCACGCGCATGTTGACACACTGCACGACCCCAAAATTACCGACCTTCTGAAAGAAGCGGTCCTTGTGAGAGCTCCCCGACAATACCTGTTCCCTAAGAGCCTCCGGCGACGCTACGACCAGCTCACTGCGTTTCCAGAAGGGCTGCTGCCGATCGGGGATGCGGTTTGCCATATCAATCCGGGCTATAGCCAGGGCATGTCCCTAGCGCTGCGCCAAGTTGAAGCGCTCGAACAAGCCCTTGTTCAACGCAAATCCCAGAAGGCATCGCTTCAGAAAATTTGGAAAGACTTTCTTCCAGCGGCTCACGAACAAACGCGGGCACCCTGGGTCTTTGCGGCGCTGCAGGATTTCACGAAGGAAGGAACCACCGGCGACTTTCCGGATGAAGAGCACGCCATCACGCAGATCAAACGTCTGAGCCGACGGGCCGACAAGGGGGATGATGAAGCCGCTGCCCTTGTTGATGGTCTCTTTGATATGCAGTTCTCGCTTTCAACACTCGACGAGAAAGACACGGCAGCGCAAACTTAGGACTCTCCCTTTTCCAATGCTTCCTGATATTGCTCAATGGTTATGAGCCCCCCTGCCTCATCCGCCCCACCAGCGTCCTTGCCTGGCAGTGCGTCCTGCAGCAGGTCAATTCGTTTCCAGGACGGGAAAGGTTGATCGCCTTTTTCATCAGGCACGTATTTGGAGGTCTCCACCCGCTCATGTTTATGGATGTAGCGCGCGCAATTGATGAAAGCCGAGGTCACTTCGACTTCGACCACCATATTGGCCCCCGGAAACCGCTGCATAAGGTCGGGGTCTTTGCTGACTTTAGCTGTCCCCTGAACGCGAACCCGGTGCGGCGTTTCCATATCGATGAACAGCATTCCGATCTTGCCGGCCTCGGCGATGTTCCCCATGGAATAGAACATGCCATTGCCATCATAGCTCGGGAAGGCGAGTCTTTTGGGGCTCAGTACCTGGACGAGGCCGACCGGTCCGCCCTTGTAAGAAACCGTCGGCTCCCCCTCTGCATTGACGCTTGAGAGAAAGAAGTAATCCCGACTTGCAATAAAGTCGCTGTGATCTTCCTGCAGTTCGTCAAAAACGATGGTCGCTGCCATGGCAGCAGCGAGATTTTCGCTGTCCTGATCCGACTGTATCTTTCGTTGCGCGTCGGAATAGAACTCCGTCGGGTCCGCCATGCTGACCTCCACCTTTTTTCTTTATTGTTTTTCAGCCAGCCGCTTTTAATCGCTCGACAGCTTCCGTTGCCCGAGCCAAAGACCGCAGCACACGATCATCCAGAAGTTCCAAATTGATCCCTTCTGTTGACTTCTGACCGGCGCGGTACCGCGCAACCACACCCTGCACAATGCAGGCGGTCTTCCAGTGATTGAACGCGATGTAGTAGTCGAGAAGGGAAAGATCACGACCGGATTTTTCCGCATAGCGTGCCGCAAGTTCGGTCCGTGACGGGAAGCCAGGCAGCGCCGTAACCGCTTCTGGCGGTGGGGGCTCCAGGTCAGATGGGTCCGTAAACTGATTGAGTGTGTAGGCAAAGTCGGCGATCGGATCGCCGAGCGTGCAAATCTCCCAATCAATCACGGCCGCCACCGTATGACCTGCTCCGAACAGAACATTGTGCATGCCATAGTCCCCATGCACGACCCGGGGTGCACCCTGATCGGGAATGTTTGCTGTCAGAAAAGCTTCCAGATCGTGTGCGCGCTGATCCTCAAGTTTTGAGTCCTCAGCGGAAGCCGTCCAGGAGCGATACCAGGCCTTTAGCTGGCGCGCGACATATCCGTCATGCTTGCCGAGACCGCCCAGGCCGATTTCTTCCGGGTCCAGGGAATGAAGTGCCACCTGAACATCGATCAGTGATTGTGCGGCTTTCGTTCTTGAGGCTTCCGGCAAATGCTCTTCTGCATGGGGTGCGGCATGGAGCGAATGTCCATCTACCCAGGCCATGAGATAAAAGAGCGCACCTGTCACACTCTTATCCTCACAAAACCCGAGCGGCGACGCCACGGGTACAGGTGTGGGATCAAGGGCGGAGATGACAGACCATTCCCGCCCCATATCGTGGGCCTTGGGCAGTAGCTCACCTTCCGGTGGTCGTCGGATAACAGCTTCCTGTCCGTTTACGTCCTTGATGCGGTAGGTGAGATTTGAGTGCCCGCCTTCTAACTGCACCCATGTAAAGGGTGGGGTGAGCCCGGAAACATTGTCCCGGACCCAGGCTTCGACTGCATCGACTTTATAACCAGGAAGATCCCGGCTCTTTTCTTGTGCGCTCATGTTTTGCGAATTCCTCTAGAGCAGATCGCCACCGGCAGCAGATGCCGTCGTACCAAATTGTTCGTAGGCCCGAATGACATTCTTGCCAACACGCCATTTATGCACTTCATCAGGTCCATCTACCAGCCTTTGACTGCGGATAGCTGTGTACCAGGCGGCAAGCGGCGTGTCGTGGCTATACCCCAATGCACCGTGAAGCTGGAGCGCCGTATCCACCACCTTGTGCACCATGTGGGCGAGGAAGACCTTGGCGATGGAGTTCTCTTGCCTCAGGTCCATGCCCTTCTCCGCCTTATAGGCAATGTGAAGCAGCATAAGACGCGCCATGTAGAGCTCGCTTGCGCATTCGGCCAACATCCATTGCACACCCTGTCGGTCTGCCAGCCGGGAGCCAAACGTGTCACGGCTGGTTACATGCTTGGCGGCAAGGTCCAGCGCGCGCTGCGCACGCGCCACATTGTGCATGCCATGGCGAAGACGCCCATAGGCGAGCCGGTGCTGACCCATCTCAAAGCCGCCACCGAGGCCCCCAAGAACATTTTCTTTAGGCACCACCAGGTCTTTGATTTCAATTTCCGAATGAGTGGCGCCGATCTTTTCCATCAAGGGCGACTCCCCATGCATGGTCGGAATGTTGCGGATGATGTTGTAGCCCGGGTTTGGCAACTCCACGATGAACGTTGTGAACTGACGATGGCGCGGGGCCTCCGGATTGGTCTTCGCCATCACCACGGCAATATCTGCGACATCAGCGGAGGAACTGAACCATTTCTCACCGTTCAGGACAAAATTGTCCCCATCGGCGACAGCGCTCGTCTGCATCCCTGTGGCATCGGCACCGGCCGCTTTTTCTGTCATGGAATAGCAGATTCGTTTTTCGCCGTTCAGAAGCGGTTTCAGAAATTTTTCTTTCTGGTGGTCTGTCCCATGTGTGAGCAGCGTGAGCATGGTGGCATCATCCGGCCCCTGCGTATTCATAGAAAGAGCACCGAGGATGCTCTCGCCCAGCTCCATCTGAACCAGGGCGTTCGCCAGGGGCTTCAACCCCATGCCGCCATGTTCTTCGGGAATGAAGGGGCACCAGAGCCCCGCATCCCGCGCTTTCACACGAAGTGCTGTCAGTTTCTCGTCGAATGTCTCTGCTGTCAGACCTTCTTCCGCCGGAATGCAATGCTCCCGAACAAATTTGCGCACCGTCTCACGGATGATTTTCGCATCTTCTGGAATTTCAAAATCAATCATGGGGTCCTCCACCATTTTTCATGTTCTTTTGAATTTTGATGGAGGCATGTTGGCACACTTCGGCGTGTGGCACAGCGTTCAGGCTCAAATCGTTTACGCCGCTACGGCAAATGAGAAAGTTTAGAAAAAGCCAGTGCGCTCACCGCAGGCGATGATGCTCGCCGAGCCGATATTTTACATAAAATCTGCGACAAATCGACCAGCCCGCTTGTTCTCCTGATCCAGCATCCCTAACCTTGGATGTGTGGTCGGCGATGATAACTTTGGGGAAATGCATCGATGACCTATTGGCCTTTCCAACGCCTTTACCTTTTTGCGGGTGCATTGTTTGTCGGCATGTCCGTAAATGGGCATGCCGGACAATCTGACGCCCTACAATTTTTTACACTCGACGAACCCGTTATTACCACGCTCGATCAGGCACCGAGTGACATCGCGCTGGTCACGACAGCAATTGTCGCGCGAATGCGCGCCGACGGCACGCCAGAGACCACGCCAGTTGTTTTTGCACCTAACACGCAAAACCGCCTCCGCGAAAAATCGTTTCGGTATGCAGGCTTCTATGTTGACAGCATCACTGTGAGTTTCATCGGTCCAGCGAATGGATTGGAGGAAGGACGTCGAGTCTATGGCACTATTCAGTTTGCTGATCAGCTTGGGCGGCGGACAGCCACTGCATTTGGCGTTGAGTATGCATTCGATTCAGGAGAAATCTACGTTTCTGACGTTTCACTGGACCTCGCCGTGCCTGTTGATCCCGATATTCGGCTCTATCTGCTACCGACGGCGAAGGCGTCAGAGATGATACGTGATGCATCCACCAATCATCTTGAGTTAGTGGCCTTTCTTGCCGAACACGCGCTCGATGTAAACAGCGCGACAGGCATGTGCGATTGCGCGATTGTGGCGACAACGTTTGATCGTATCCCAGGCGATGCGCATCTTTATGCAAGCGTGAGCAATACGCAAAATGGCGAAAAGATCGTGATGGGTTCACATTATTTGCTGGACTATGACGGCTGGCGGGTCGCTGTTCTTGAAGGCCAAATTGACCTCAGTCCCAACTCAGACATGCGCATAGAGGCTCTTTTCGCCGCCCCCCCGACACAGATTGATAAGCCATCCACTTTCGCTGTGGCGCAGAGTTTCGCACCAGGAGGGTCCGATTGATGAGCATTCGATCCTTCATCCACCAGCTGCTGCTCGTTTGTGCTGTTAGTCTGATTGGCGCCGGAACGGCTTGGGCCCAGCACCACAATATGCCGCACCCGCCACAGCCGCCGCAGCCGCCGGTGTTTACGCCACCGACGCCCACGCCTCCCGTGCCCCCTACGCTACGTGCGCCAAAGCCCCCCGCAACACCGCCGACAGCAGAGCCGGATACCGCAAACACGCCGGAGGGGCCGGATGACACGCAAGCACCGAAGATTGATGAAGAAAAAGTACCTAAATTCGTCTACGTGCTTGGAGACAGTGAAGACACAAAGGAATTTGCAGAGCCCCCCAAAACCCCTGTTGTTGATGAGTTCTTCTGCGACTGGTATTGCCTCGCAGAAAGAATGTTCCCCGATTCTGATGATCCTTATGCCGAGTATAATGCCTTCTACAAGGAGCAGCAGCGCATACGCGAAGAGAGACGGGATTACATTTCTTCCGGGGATGCTATTCCGGAGGAGCTAAGGCTCGGCTTTATGAACTTCACCGAGGTGAAGTACCGGGAAGACGAAAACGGCAATGGACGCTTCCTGCTTCTTCTTGAAGGTTTTGGACAGGAAGCCATCTTTTCGGTTTCCGCGGATGACATTGATGCCGGCATAGCCGCAAACCTCGACAAAATTCGGTCTGTCGCCAGCGTCACGGCGGGCTACATACAAAGTCAGATTGACTGGAATCAGGATAAGGCGGACACGTTCAACGGAAGCGAGTTTGACACCGAGCGGTTTCTCAATGAAGTGAAGCGTTACAAGGATATGTTGGACGGCTACAGCGGTCCAATTAAGGAGTTCAAGCCTGCAACAACACGCCGGATTGGGAGTACTGATACTGCAGATGCGACACCAGACTCCGTAACCCCTGTTGCACCTGGTGATGTGCCAACAGACTCACCAATCACGCCGATGCCAGATCTGGATGACCCCAACACTCTCATAGATGCCATCCTTGCCGACCCGACATTCATTGACAATGGCATGCTGGGCGGTCGGAGTGAGCCCGAGTCTGGGGGAGACGCTACCCTTCGAGAGCTCATTCGCACCACGCGTGATTTTTCCAACGATGAAGTGCTGATCGACATTGACGTTATCGACAATGGCAATCTCGGCGAGCTGGCCAACACCATGGCCAAGGTAAGTTTGGATGTGGGTCTAGCTGTCGCCGGCGCGGTCAATCCAACGGTCGGTCTCACCATTGCATTCGGCAAGAACGCGAAAGAAACCTATGACTATGCGATCTCGCAGGGGCTTAGCACGCGTCAGGCAATCTTTGCAGCAACAGCTGCCGGCGCGGTTGGCGGCGCAGACACCTATGTGATGGGGCTGGGGATTGGCAAAGTTGCCGGCTGGGGCGCCGACGCCATCAAAGGAGCGACCAAAGGTGCGCTGGAACATGGGGTTGGCACAGCGGGCAATGCGTCCGGCTTTTCACTAGTTGGCAATGTAGGCAAGGCGCTGGTGGATAAAATTGTCGAAAAGAACAAAAACCCGAACCTCTATCAGCGGCCGAAAAGAACTCTCCCAACCGGTCCTGGGCAGGTCACCTTCATTATGGCTGGCGGCGGCAATTGGCAGCAGAACGCGGTAAAGTGATGTCCGCTGCCTGTGTCCCATATTTCCGGATCGGCCTGCACCTTTAAACGTGAGCGGTGCACTGAAAGGGATTGAGTGCTGCCGCTGCCGCGTGTAGTGGCACTAATTTTCTGAGTTGCACCACTTTCAGTGAAGAAACTTCCGAATCTCGCGCAAGCCTTCCCGAACGCCACCCGTATTCCGCGAAACCACGGATACAATTCTCTCGACTTACTCAGTCACTTTGATATTAGAAGTTATCACTTTCGATCCCGAAGCCGCTTAATAAAGACAAGAAAGTAACCGGACTTAATGGATGAACGGACACGACACCTGCTGACTGCCCCACCGGCGCCTCTTCTTGTCAGAATGGCGACACCGAACTCGCTGGCCTTTGTGATTCAATCGAGTGTCAGTCTCATCGAGGTCTGGTTCATCGGGCAACTTGGCACAAGTGCGCTTGCTAGTATTGCACTCGCTTTTCCTCTGCTCATGCTGATGCAGGCCATGTCCGGCGGTGCCCTAGGCGGAGCTGTTTCCTCATCCATTGCACGCGCCCTGGGCGCTGGGGACCGCGACCGCGCGCACAAGCTCATCTGGCATGCGCTTGCCATCGCCGCTATGGGAAGCTCCCTCTTCCTCATTGTCTATTTGCTGTTCGGTCGCGCCTTGCTCGCCCTTCTTGGCGGGACCGGTGAGATATTGGACCAGGCAGCCGCCTATTGTCTGGTTCTGTTTGTCGGCGGTCTTTTTGTCTGGCTGATCGGTGTGGTTGGGGCGGTCTTTCGCGGCATGGGAGACATGAAGTTCCCGGCCTTGCTGATGGTCATCAGCGCTTTTATTCAGGTGCCGCTTTCTGGCGCTTTAGTGCTTGGGCTTTTTGGCCTGCCGCAACTGGGCATTGTCGGCGCTGCAGTCTCCGCCGTTGCTACCGGATTTCTGGTGAGTGCCGTCATGCTATTTGTCTTGAGCCGGCAAGGTCGGGTCATCCAGCTCGACACTCAGCATATTTCCTTTTCTAAACCCCTCTTTCAGGACATTTTCAAGGTTGCGCTGCCTGCATCGCTGTCACCGTTGCTCACCATTTTCGGCATTCTTTTTCTCACAGCCATGGTAGCGACTTATGGCGAGGCAGCACTTGCAGGCTATGGCATCGGGTCCCGGATCGAGTTTCTCCTCATTCCACTCGTCTTTGGCATCGGTGCCGCCATGACGTCGCTGGTGGGTCTCAGCATTGGTGCTGGAAATGTTGAGCGTGCAGAGCATATTGGTTGGACTGGCGGCCTCTTTGCTGGTGCTCTTGCCGGCGTGGTCGGGCTGTTGCTGGCGCTCTTCCCGGACATCTGGATTTCCGCCTTCACGGACGACCCCGCGACGTTTGAGGCGTCGCGCACCTACATTCTGATTGTGGGCCCCTTCTTTGCCTTCCAGGGCCTTGGTCTTTCTCTCTATTTCGCAAGCCAGGGCGCAGGTGCCATGCGCTGGCCGATTGGGGCCACGATCGTGCGCTTTGTGTTTGCCGTCGGCGGCGGCTGGCTGCTCGCTTTCTCCTTCGATATGGGGCTTGAGGGCATATTCATCGGCGCCGCTGCTGCCATGCTTATCTATGGTGTTATGATTGCGGCTTCCCTGAAGCTTGGCGCCTGGCGAAACCTGGAGTGAGGTGAGATATGACTCCATCCCATCGATCCAACTGTCCTGTCGCGCGTACCCTGGATCTTGTCGGGGACAGGTGGACATTGCTGGTCATGCGCGATGCGCTGATGTTTAAGGCTAAGTCTTTCGCGGAGTTTGAGCAGAACCCGGAGAAAATCCCCACAAGTGTCCTTGCGGATCGCCTGAAACGTCTGGTGGAAACAGGATTCCTCACCAAGGTGCCCTATCAGAAGAAACCTACCCGCCACCACTATGTGGCCACCGAGAAGGCGAAAGCCTTGCGTCCCGTCATTCAGGCAATGAAGAAGTTCGGGGAGGCAGAGCTGAAGGGTTAGAACTCGCGCAGTGGCGCGCGCTCGCGCTGGCTGTTCTGCCAATTGTCTGAAATCCATACCGGTGCATCGCTCTTCGGCAGGCTCGCCTTTCCGAGGATCATATCAGCCGCCTTTTCAGCGACCATGATGGTGGGTGCATTGATGTTGCCGTTTGGCACCGTCGGGAAGATGGACGCATCCACGACACGCAAACCCTCAACGCCGAGCACGCGGCACTCCGTATCAACGACGCTGCGCGGGTCATCCGACTGTCCCATCCTTGCCGTTCCGCAGGGATGGTAGGCGCTTTCGAGATTCTCACGCACCCAGATATCGATTTCTTCGTCGCTCGCGACATCGAGCCCTGGTTGAATTTCCGGACCCCGAAAGGCGTCCATCGCTGGTTGGGCAATGATTTCCCGGGTGAGACGAATGCAGCGGCGCCAAGCAGCGACATCCTCTTCATGGTCAAGGTAGTTAAAGACAAGATGTGGGTCCGCTGTCGGATCGGTTGAGCGGATCGCCACCTGCCCCCGACTTTTGGGCTTGTTGGGGCCCACATGCACCTGGAACCCATGCCCGTCCACAGAGGGCGTGCCGTCATAGCGCATGGCTGCGGGCAGAAAGTGATATTGAATGTCTGGGGATTTGCGCCCTGCTTCGGAGCGAATGAACGCGCAGGATTCAAAATGATTGGTGGCGCCCAGACCATTCTTAAAGAAGAACCAGCGCGCGCCGATGAGAAATTTTGAGAAGAGATCGAGCTTATTGTTGAGGCTCACCGGCTGGGTGCAATGAAACTGAAAATAGACCTCTGTGTGGTCCTGCAGGTTCCGACCCACACCCGGCGACACGTGCACCGGCGTCACACCCGCCTGCTGCAACATATCTGCAGGACCAATGCCGGAGCGGTGCAGGATTGTAGGCGAAGAAAAAGAGCCGCTTGCCAGGATTACTTCTTTACCAGCATAGATTTTTTGGGCCTTACCCTTTCGCAAGACCTGAACCCCGACAGCCTTCTTGCCGTCAAACAGCACTTTGTCGACAAGCGTCTTAGAGAGGAGCGTCAGGTTCGGGCGCTTCATCACGGGGCGCAGATAAGCGCGAGACGTTGACTCCCGAACACCGCCGCGCACAGTCATGTGCATGGGCCCAAAACCTTCCTGGCGCAGACCGTTATAGTCGTCCGTGCGGGGGTAACCAGCCTCAACGCCTGCATCGATGAATGCCTGATAGAGCGGGTTCCCGGTCATGTTGTTGCCGCCGGTCACGCCAAGCGGACCTTCGCCGCCGCGATAGGCATCTTCGCCACCCTGCCAATCTTCTGCGCGTTTGAAGTAAGGCAGGCAGTCAGCATAGGCCCAGCCGGTGGCGCCCTCTTCTTCCCACTCATCGAAATCGCAGGCGTGGCCGCGCACATAGACCATGCCGTTGATGGTGGAAGTGCCGCCCAGACCTTTGCCGCGGGGGCTCGTGATCTGGCGATTGTTGACCGCCTTTTCCGGCTCGGAACTATACCCCCAGTTATAGGTCTTCGAGGCCATCGGATAGGAAAGAGCGGTGGGCATCTGCACCAGAATATTCCGGTCGCTGCCCCCTGCTTCGATCAAGAGGACTTTGTGCTTACCGCTCTCTGTCAATCGATTGGCGAGAACGCAACCCGCGGAGCCCGCGCCCACGATGATGTAGTCGAATGCTGTGTCTGTCACGCAGGCGCCTTTTGCCATTCACTCAGGCGCGCACGTCGCAAATGTGTGAGGTTCACTCGGAACCGTCACACCGCCTTCCTTTGTCTCGGTAGAAACCAGCCTAGAGGGTTTTAGCCCTTATGGCTATGAGGCAGCGATCGACAGTGCTTAGAGCATGCGTCCATCCCTAAGCGGATCGAACAGGCGAAATGTGCCCGATAAGCTCCAGATCCTTTTTAATCGCCGCCGAAAAGGCGGGACGCGCGTGCATCCGATTGAGATAATCAGCAAGTTTTGGCCAGCGGACGGCATCGACCTCTTCCCCTGCATGGCGCATGTTGAGCAGCACGCTCGCCGCCGTCAGATCCGCGAGCGTGAGTTCTGCGGATGACAGATACGCCGTGTCCTCCAGCTGCGCTTCCAAATAGTCGTAGGCCGGCGGAATTTGATCTGAGACCTCGGCGATTTTTCCCTCATCTGGCGCCGCTTTCTCAAAGGCTGGCCTGACGACACGCTGCACAAAGAAGGTGCCTTCAAATCTTGAAAAAATGGCTGAAGCGACAAACTCGCAGAGCCACACATCCCATGAACGGGCCCAACCATCCTGCGGCACGAAATGTTGACCTGGAAAGGCCTTGTCGAGATAGAGGCTCGCTGCCAGCGAATCCGGCAGAAAGCGTCCGTCAGCCAACTCGAGGACCGGAATGCGCCCAAGGGGATTCATGCGCCGCAGCTCAGCGCTTGCGTTTTCGCCTGGAACAGCCGGCACGTGTTCAAACTCAATGCCCTTTTCATCCATCAACACCATTAAGCGCCTGACCCAGGGGGACAGGGAGACACCGTGAAGTTTCATGTTTCTCTCCTCTCAGATTCTGTCTTTCTGAAACTTCTACATTGAATAAATATACTTTGTATACTATTTATTGATGCCAGCCAGAGGCGTCTGGCACACAACCAAATGCAGATGAGCAACGGCTCACACACGGAGGACGGATATGACAACAGCAGCCCGCGTGATTTTAATCCTGAATGCGATCGTTATCGGATCAATTGGATTGGCCTATCTGGTGGACCCCAACCTGTTGCTTGCAAATTACGGTCTGTCTGTTGATGAGATCGGCATGGACAATATGTTGCGCAGCACCTATGGCGGCCTGTTTATCGCAATGGCGGGACTGTTTGCGTTGGGCGGTTTTGTGGAAGCCCGGCTGCGCGACGCGTTGGGTCTCCTGGCCCTTTTTATGGGAGGGCTCGCCGTTGGGCGGGTCGCCAGCCTGACGCTGGCGGGCGCGCCGGATGCCTCCATGCATATGTTGCTGGCCTATGAAGCAACCGTCTTTGTCATTGCGGTATCTCTCTACCGACGGACGGCAGCTGATCTGGCTGTCTGACCTCTCGGCGAGCTTATTTCTTAGCTGCTGCCTTTATCTGTGCAACGCGCTCTTCTATATGCGCCCTCTGTTCAGGGCTGACCATGGATGCTGCGGCCGGAAGCGAGGCGCAGTCCTGCATGGGCACCGCTTCGTTTGTGTCCACACGCACCATGGCGGGGCGGATTTCCTTTCCCGTGGGGATGTGGGTGTGTTCATAGCGGGGCCCGCGTTTGCCGGGTTGCCATCTTTCCCCCCAATCGGCAAAGGCCATAAGCACCATGGAAAGCTCCGCGCCTTTGCGCGTGGGCACATATTTCATGCGCGCCGCGCCTTCCTTAACGGGCACGCGGTCAATGAGACCGCTTTCTTCCAGTTCCTTCAACCTTCTGCTCAGGAGCCGGCGGGAAATGCCGAGGCTTTGTTCAAAACCTGTAAAGCTGGAAACCCCGGTCAGGGCGTCGCGAATGATGAGCAAAGTCCACTGATCCCCAACTATGCTGAGGGACTCCGCAATGGGACAGTCAAGATTGAGATAGTTCGACGTTGTCATTTCAAGCTTCCAACCATTGCTGGGCCGACAGGCCTGTCTGCCCCGCATACAGAGCCACAGGCTCTCTCCACATAATAGAGTTTACATAATTTACTTTACTTTTCATCGCGACTCCACCAGCCAGTCCCGGTAAATCAGCGGCGCAAAGCTGTAATGTCTTGTTTTAAGAACCAATGGCCGTGTTCTCATCCTGGCGCCCCAGGACGTCTTACGTCGTGCTTGCCTTTTCATCTTCCTATTTGTATTCTTTTTATACTTTTTAAAGATCGTGGAAAGATCACCGCTATGGACCTGCTCGTTATACTCGCACTCTATCTCATTCCCTTTTCTCTGATGTTGTGGCTCGTTGCTGGAAAAGGGGGTGACCAATGATCGGCGGACATTATGCAACCGCGTTGGTGCCCTATGCCCGGATGGAACGGAAAGCGCCGCTGTGGCTATTACTCAGCGCTGCCATGCTGGTGGACTTCCTGCTGATCGCGCTTGTGGCTGGCGGTGTCGAGACGATGGTCCCCGACGGTGAGACGCCGCCGGACATGCGGTACAGCCACGATCTTCTGCCCGTCCTCGGGCTCGCCGCCGCTGCCAGCCTCGCCATCTGGGCGGTGACGCGGCGGCAGGTGCTTGCGGTGTGGGTTGGGGCGCTCATCCTTCTGCACGAACTGGCGGACGTGTTTTCCGGATACCAGCACAATGTCAACGGACCGGACTCCCACGCGTTCGGGCTCAACAATTACATGACCAACCCGGCGCAGGCTCTGGGCATTGAGGCGCTGCTCATCATTGGCTGCCTCGCCTATTATCACTGGCACGAAGGACGGGCAGGCCGACCATTTGAGATCTGGAAATCAGTCGTGCTGTTCTTTGTCCTGATGGCGCCGACAACGCTCGCCTTTGGCCCGCAGATTGCCGGCCTGCCTGCAAGCTAGGCCGGACTTGAGCAGCGGCGCGTAACTGAGATGGCGCGCCGGTGATCACACCTTTTCTGTTTCTTTTTCCTTCGGGGCGGAAACTTTGCGGGGCTTTTGTTCGATTTTGGGCTTAGGGAGAAGCCGAAAGCGGGACTGGCACCAGGCGAAATCAACGCCCACGTCCAGCAGCGCGTCGGAGCGCCCGCAGGGACACATAAATTCCAGGACGTCATAAACCCGGTAGGTTTCCCCGGCAACAAGCGGCACGGGCTGCCCCGTCATGTGGTTCGGGGCCGCGTTCACGCATAAAACCAGATCGCCTGGACCAACTGCATAGCTCATAGGGTCAGTTCTTTATCATAAATGCGAGAGACGGCATACACAGTCGACATAAGGTCACTTTTACAGCCGGGAAGGCGCCTGACGAAGCTGAGAGGGAAGTGGTGCCCAGGGGCGGGATCGAACCACCGACACTGCGATTTTCAGTCGCATGCTCTACCAACTGAGCTACCTGGGCGCCGTATAAGGCCATGTTGTTGGACCCAAAACCGGTGAGATGAGATCTCAGGAGCGTTTGGAACATGGCGCATTTCTGGACATATCTGCCGCAGAAGTCCGCGGTTTATAGGCGAAGTGCCCCGCCCTGTCCAGCGCTTAAGCGGGGCAATTTCACTGGTCTTCCGGCGGCAAATCCCCTGGCAAATTTGATTCTGACCATTCTTCGGGCTCTTCGGCTGCGGGAATCGCGTAGGACCCGTTCAGCCAGCGGTTGAGATCCACATCCGCGCAATGTTTGGAGCAGAAAGGGTGGAACTCCCGCGTCGCCTTTTTCTTGCAAATAGGACAGGGTCGCGCCCCTCTGAACGGGGTGACATTCGCCCCATCTGCGCTTCCTGTGGCCTTTTTGGGTGCCCCTTCTTCCGGGCTGTCTTTAGGCGCCGCCGCCATTACCGGGCAGGCCCCACATCAATCTGTTCGCGGTCAAAGCCCGGCATGGGCTCCAGATAGACGGTGCCTGCGACGCGGGTTTCCAACTCGCGCACAAGGCGTCCATGGCTTCCCTCCAACCAGGAGATGACGCCCGGCGCCGCGCGGGCAGAAATCTCAGCGCCCGGATAGCGGGCTGCCACCCGGTCAATGGCACGGAGAAGTTCGTTCGCCACCGTCGCGCGGGTTTTGATCCGCGCCCGTCCGTCGCCATAGATCGGCTCGGTCAGCAGCTTCTCCAGGGGTTCGCGCACGCGCTTGCGCGTCATTTCGACAAGGCCGAATTCAGACATGGCGGAAACTTGCGTTGGCACCCGGTCCTTCTCAAAACCCCTGTTGAGGGTTTCGAGCACCTTTTCAATGTTCACCGGATCATTCATGTGAATGAAGTCGATCACAATGAGGCCGCCCGTGCCGCGCAGGCGCACCTGGTCGACAATGGCGTCGGCAGCTTCCAGGTTGGTGCGGACGCTTGTTTCTTCCAGCCCCGTCGAGGCGGTATAGCGCCCGGAATTCACATCAATAGCGGTAAGCGCCTCCGTGGTCTCGATGGTGATCCAGCCACCGGACGGCAATTCAAAACGCGGGTCGAGTGCCTGCTCAATCACGCCGTCTATATCGTGTTCATCAAAAACGGAGCCTGGCCCGTTTACAAGGCTCACCCGCTCGGCCATGTGCGGCATGGCGCGGTTGCAATAGCGCACAGCTTCTTCATAAGCCTTGGCATCGTCTAGCTCCACGCGGGCCGTGTCCATGCTCACAAAGTCGCGCATGGTTTTGGCGACGGGATCGAGATCATGAAAAAGCACGTCGGGCGGGCTTGCGTTTTTCTCAGCCGCACGAACTTCTGCCCAATCAGCAGCCAGACGGCGCGCATCTTCTTCCAGCGCCGCTTCGTCCATACCGATGGCAGCGGTGCGCACAATAAAGCCCGCCGGTTCCCCGGTGACACCTAGCGCATTCAGCTTTTCTGCAATGCGCGAGACAACAAGGGAAAGCCGCTCGCGCTCGTCTTCATCTTCGATGCGCCGGGACATAACCACCCCGGACTGGTTTGGCACCATGACAAGTAGCCGACCCGGTAAAGTGACGTTGGCCGACAGCCGCACGCCTTTTTCGCCAATCGGGTCTTTGGTGGCTTGGACCAGAATGCTCTGGCCTTCGGTCACACAGGATGAGATGGGCGGCAGTGTACCTTCATCAAGACCTGTAAGCTCACAGAGGCATTTGGCTTCGCGCGCGCCCAGGAAGCCCGCCCGTTGCAGACCGACATCCACAAAGGCTGCCTGCATGCCGGGCAGCACACGCTGCACGCGACCATAGAAAATGTTGCCCAGGAGAGAATGACCGGCGCGGCCAGTCTTCTCTTTCAGATCGTCTTCGCTGGTGCGTTCCAGAACGAACTCAACAGGTTTGCCTTCTTCGAGAACGGCAACCCGGATTTCGCCCAGCCCTACATTGATCAAGACTTCTTCGGTCATCGACTCCGACCTGCCCCCTGGCATGACTGCACAGCTGCCGCATGGACGCCGTGCATTGGTTGTTCCCCCGAACCGGGCCAATCCTAACTTAAGATGTCGGTGCTTGGTAGACCGGGAAACCGCTTCCTTTAAGGAGGTTAACCGTCTCGTGGAGGGGCAGGCCTACAACATTGGAATAGGAGCCATTCAGACCCCTGATAAACGCTGCGGCATGTCCTTGTATGGCGTAGCCACCTGCCTTGCCCTGCCATTCACCACATTCGACATAGGCATTTAATTCTGCGTCACTCAGCCGCGCAAACTGAACACGGGTCATGACTGACTTGGTCTTCGGCTTACCGTCTTTGAAAAGCGAAATGCCCGTATAAACTCTATGGGCACGACCTGAGAGAAGCTTCAGACAGGTGCGTGCCTGCTCTTCCGTCTCTGCCTTAGGTAAAATTCTGCGTCCGCAGGCAACCACGGTGTCGGCGGCTAGGATAAATGCATCTTTGTGTTTTGCCGCGAGCGTTGCTGCCTTCTCTTCGGCTAGCCGCTCGGCGTAGACACGGGGCAACTCTGTCGCTCCCGGTGTTTCATCAAGATCAGCGGGTGCCACCACATCAGGCACGATCCCCACCTGCGCCAACAGGTCAAGGCGGCGCGGGCTCGCACTCGCCAGCACAAGCAGCGGGCGACCAAGAGGTGTGTCTGAGTTTGTCATGAGCGGCCCTGCCCACCCACTACATTATTTGTAGCGGTAGGTGATGCGGCCTTTGGTGAGATCGTACGGCGTCATTTCAACCAACACCTTGTCACCTGCCAGCACGCGGATGCGGTTTTTCCGCATCTTGCCTGCTGTGTGCGCAATGATCTCGTGATCGTTTTCGAGCTGTACCCGAAACGTCGCGTTGGGCAGCAGTTCCACCACTGTCCCTGGGAATTCGAGAAGTTCTTCCTTGGCCATAGTCGCCCTTTGTTAATTTCGCGGGAGAATGCGCAAGAGCGCCCCGGAAATCAAGACCTGAGCGGCATTTGGGACGCATATCGCGCCTTTTTTGCAGATTTTGAGCGTCTGATGTGGCTTCTCAGCTTGCTTCAGCGACGTTTGAGCCAAATCGTTGCTTTATGCGGCGGATCAGATCGTCACGGAGCCGACGATACGCATCAAGGCGCTGCGCCCGCGATCCGCCTTCCAGCGTTGGGTCTTCCACAGACCAGAACTCAACATCCACTGCCTCGCCCCGCACAACGTCTTCTGCCTTTTCCTTTGCTTCCGGCGTCAGCGCGATGATCAGATCAAACGCATGGTCCTGCAGATCGTCCAGCCGCTTGGCATGATGTTCCTTGCGCTCATATCCGACTTCGCTCAGCGCTTCGAGCACGAAAGGATCAAGTTCCGCTGACTCCACGCCCGCGCTGTCGACAAAGATGGTTGTGCCGAGCAGATGCTTCATCAGGGCTTCGGCCATGGGCGAGCGGACAGAGTTTAATGTACATGCAAAGAGGACCGCGCCCGGGCGCGTGAGTTGTCCGCGCCGGGCCATCGCTTAGCCTTTAATGTGAAGAACGCAGATGAGGGTGAAGAGCCTGCGGGCGGTATCAAAGTCCACCGCGATCTTCCCATCGAGCCGCGCCTTTAACAGCTCAGAACCCTCATTGTGCAGCCCCCGACGCCCCATATCGATGGCTTCAATCTGTGCGGGCGCTGCCGTCTTGATCGCGTCGTAATAGCTTTCGCAGATCAGGAAGTAGTCCTTCACAATCTTGCGGAAGGGGGCAAGCGAGAGCATGACCTTGCCATGCTCCTCGTCTTCTTCGATGCGCACATCAAAGACAAGACGGTTTTCCTGCACGGATAGATGAAGTTTGTATGGCCCGCCGTCGGAGCCGTTTGGTCGGAAGGAGTTTTCTTCCAACAGATCATAGATCGCGACTTTGCGCTCATGCTCAATGTCCGGCGACCGGCGCACCACTGTCGTCTCATCGAGGGTAATGTCGATCAGACGGTAAGGATCGCCTCCGGCAGAGCCGGGCGTATCGTCCGAATGAGCCACCTGCGCCGCTCCTTGCCTGTCGGATCCATGTGCCATGGATCTAGTCTAAGCTAAAACAGGGATCGGATGCGAGCCCTGCCTCGTCAAGGTTAAGATCATCGATTTAGGCGAATTGACACGGACCGCCCGTGGGCGTCAAGCCCTTCTGCCGTCGAGAGTTTTACCGCTGCCGGGCCAATGGCGGCCAGGGCATCTGGTGAACATTTCACGATGGACGTCCGTTTCACGAAATCATGCACCGAAAGACCAGATGAGAATCGGGCTGAGCGCGCCGTCGGCAGCACATGGTTGGTGCCAGCGACATAATCGCCAATGGCTTCAGGCGTGTAGCGGCCGAGGAACATGGCGCCCGCGTTGCGAATTTTTCTCGCCAAGGGTTCTGGATCCGCGACCGCGATTTCCAGATGTTCCGCCGCGATGCGGTCCACCAACGGGACGGCGGCGTCCAGACTCTCTGTCAGGATCACCGCACCAAACTCCTCCCAGCTTGCGCGCGCCATGTCGCTGCGATCAAGAATGCTGAGCTGCGCTTCAACCGCATCGATGACACGGTCCGCAAAGGCGGCATCATCGGTGACCAGAATGCTCTGGGCGACGGCATCATGTTCTGCCTGGCTCAACAGGTCGGCAGCAATCCAATCCGGGTTGTTCTCACCATCGGCCAGCACCAGAATTTCCGATGGTCCAGCAATCATGTCGATGCCAACCGTGCCAAACACCTGACGTTTGGCAGCGGCTACATAGGCATTGCCTGGCCCCACAATCTTGTCGACCGGCGCAATTGTTTCTGTTCCATAGGCCAGCGCTGCAACCGCCTGCGCCCCACCGATCCGGTAGACTTCTGAGACACCGGCGATTTTCGCGGCGGCGAGCACCAGCGGGTTGATCACACCGTTGGGGGTTGGCACCGTGATCACGATGCGCTCCACACCCGCGACTTTTGCCGGGATGGCGTTCATCAAGACGGAACTCGGATAGGCCGCTGTGCCACCAGGAACATAAAGCCCCACGGCGCCCACGCTGGTCCACTTTTCGCCCAGCTCGACGCCTGCATCATCTGTATAGCGCCGATCTTCGGGCAATTGACCTTTGTGGAACGCTTCGATCCGAGTCGCTGCCAGCTTCAGCGCCTCCACTGTCTCCGTATCGCACTCTGTCATGGCGGCGTCGATTTCAGCCTGGGTAAAGCGCAGTGTCTCCGCCGTCAGATCTTGACGATCAAACTTTGACGTCAATTCAATAACCGCATCATCACCGCGCACCTGCACATCTTTGATGATCGCCGCAACGGTTGTGTTGACGTCTTCCGACACTTCGCGCTTTGAGGACAAGAAGGTCTGGAAGGACGGTTCGAAATCGGTATCGCGTGTGTTCAACCGATAGGTCATGGTTTTAACTTTCAGGATCTGTGGTTTGGTCGTGCGTGGGCAGGTTAGGGGTTTCCCAGGTACCGCCCATATCTGCCAGATGGGCTTCCAACGCCTCAACATCAATGCGAATTTCACCGTCTCCGGAGAATGTGAGAACGATTGAGCCTGACGGCGCAAGACTCTCCTCAAAACTGATGGTGAGCAGGTTCAACACCCCGTCCTGCCGGTCCTGATCAATGTTGCGGGACTGAACCTTTTCCACATTGTCGAAATGAAAGCCAGTACGCGCTCGCCTGTGTGTCCGGCCAGCAGGAACTGGCCCCAACTCATCTTCCCAGCAGAATCTGTTGGCGACCAATGCAAGACGGCGCGTGCCCGGCAGATAGGCAATGTCCTGCACGAGCAAGACAGCGTCCTGAAGATAGGCTGCAATTACCTGCAGGTCTTCGGTGTCTTCTGCTTTCAGTCTGAGAGTGCTCATCAAGGATGCTCTTGGTCGCAGTGTTTCTTATTCAGGACGGTTTAGTATAGGCCGGTTCTTACACTGAAACGTCGGACAATGGCACCCCCGAGCGGTGCGACCAATCAGGCTTTTTCCCGCCAGATCTCGGCACCACAAGCGCTCAGTTTTTCCTCAATCCGCTCAAATCCGCGGTCTAGATGATAAACCCGGTTGACCACGGTTTCACCTTCCGCTGCCAGCGCCGCAATTATCAGCGCCGCAGATGCCCGAAGATCGCTCGCCATCACAGGCGCTGCCGTCAGCCGGTCGACACCGTGGACCAGAGCCATGTCACCATGCAGTGAGATATCGGCCCCAAAGCGCGCGAGTTCCTGCACATGCATGAAGCGGTTCTCAAAGATGCGTTCCACAATCTCCGATGGTCCGTCCGCCAGAGTCATCAGGCTCATAAATTGAGCCTGAAGGTCTGTCGGGAAGCCTGGATAGACCTCTGTCACGACATTGACGGGACGAAGGCGTTCCCCCTCCCGCTTCACGGTGACCCAGTCTTCTCCTACCTCAATCTCGGCGCCTGCTGCCCGCAAGGCAGATAGCGCTGCCTCAATGGTTTCAGGAACCAGGCCCGTGAGCGTGATGGGCCCGCCCATCATGGCGGCAACGATGGCGAAGGTTCCCGCTTCAATACGATCTGCCAGAACTGGGTGCTTCGCACCCTTCAGTTTGGCAACGCCTTGAACGCGGATCGTTTCCGTTCCTGCGCCCTCAATCTTCGCGCCCATGGCATTAAGGCACTTGGCAAGGTCGCCGACCTCCGGTTCCCGGGCAGAGTTTTCGAGCACTGTCTCGCCTTCTGCAAGAGTTGCCGCCATCATGAGCGTGTGGGTGGCACCCACCGAGACGAGGGAAGACCGAAAGTTTGCGCCTCTAAGACCACCCTTGGTGGTTGCATGGACATAACCATCGACGATTTCGATGTCGGCACCCATGGCCTGCAGGCCCTTTATATAGATGTCGACGGGGCGCGCGCCGATGGCACAGCCGCCCGGCAGAGAGACCCGCGCCTCGCCAAAACGACCAAGAAGAGGGCCGAGCACCCAGAAGCTCGCCCGCATCTGGCTCACAAGTTCATAAGGTGCTGTCGTGGAGGTTATTGTTTTCGCCTTCAGACGCAGCCTTTTGCCAAATGTCTCTTCGCTGCCATCGCTGAGCTCTGCTTCACAGCCCAATTCGGTCAGCAGACGAACAAGGGTGCGCACATCTGTGAGCTGGGGCACATTCTCAAAATGCATCTCTCCATCGGTCAGAAGTGCGGCGGTCATCAGCGGTAGGGCCGCATTCTTTGCACCTGAGATTGGGATTGTGCCTGTGAGCGGTTTGCCGCCCTTGATGTGAAGTGTGTCCATGAAGGTCTCTTGTTCCCCTAGAGCTCTTAAATGCTCCTGACAATGGTGCGTCCTGGCTTTGCACCCAACTCGCGGAGCCTCTCTCAGGAATACGGCAAAGGGAAGGCTGAAATGAGGGGTTGGTTAAGAGCTCTCACCAGAATTATTCGGCCCATCGGCTCCGCCGTCAGACTTTCGGCTCCGAGCTTGAGCTTTGCGGCGTTTTAGGTTCGCACGAAGTGCGGCGCTGAGCCGGTCTTCGCGTGATTCGTCTGGCTTTGTCGATTTGGAGGGGCCCGTTTTCTCGGCCTTTGTGTCATCCATCTTCTAAACACCCTGGTCGGCGGCCTGGAGGCCACTGGCAATCGAAACGGCTCCTAGAAACCCAGCCGCCAGTTTACTGGGGCTTAAGGCCAGATCTGATATCTATCCTGCTCATGTCGCATGGCGTCGGAGGCTCCGTCAACCATGGAGAAAGGCGTTTTTTGGTTTGGGCGCAGCCATTGAAAAGACCTGTTTTGAACGCTTGCGCCACGGGGGGCGCTGTGGCACTTTCCCCGCGATTTCGCACCTTGCCCCTTTTGTATTTGAATTGGGGCGATGGCACGACCAGATGCTGCCGTAGCTCAGGGGTAGAGCACTCCCTTGGTAAGGGAGAGGCCGGTGGTTCAATTCCACCCGGCAGCACCATCAAAGTCCCTACCAGTTTCCTGTTTCGACAGTAGGCGGTCTCGCCTTGTGAACGAATATGCCGTCTCTCATCGGCCGCATTTTTGCCTAGGCCAAAATGCGGCGAAGGGAAATGTTGTCGTAGTGAACTTCCGTGTTTTGAGCATGATCCTGTGCCCAGAGAAAAAGGAAATGCTCAACGCTTGAAGTTGGGACAAAATCTGCCTCTGCATCATTAAAGCCCGACTGGTATGGCGCCTGTAAAAGGATAGAAACCGGGTAAACGTCGTCTTCGGGGCTGGGCACTGGCCCAATTCCCACTCGATGCTTATTGCCGGACACAAACACGCTCTCCCCGACCACCAAGCGATAGGGGACGCCCGCCTCTAAAACGCCCACCGACCTTTGAGCCTTGGCGTAAACCCCAGGGCCTCCTGGGTTGGTGATCCGCAGTCGCCCATCCACATGCGCAACAATTGACGTGAGCCCTGGTATCCATCCATCAACGCCAACATCAAAACTGCCATCAGGAATTAGTTCAGGTCCAAGACCCGAGAGCTGAACCAATTGAGAGCCCACAGAGTGCGATAGCGAGATCGAAGGTCCAATCATCAATACATCCCCACAATGTCAGTTGCCGTTGTGCCTGACGACAACACCCGGCCAACGCGGATCGCAAGCACGGTGCCCCCAATCACATTCTTGAACGTAACACTCCCACCCTCTTTCATCGTCACGGCCAGGTCGCCCGTCCCTCCCACGTAGATTGCCCTAGAGATATGCGCCAGCTCGACACTGTCTGATGGCGTAACTGTTTCTGCGTATGTTGCTGGGCTTTCAAGACCAGGCACATGGGAATTGAACTCATCCATCTTCTTTCTCCTAAATTTTAGATGACACGAAGTGTTGGGAACCGATCAGTTGCTCGATCAGTTGGTTTTTGGCCGAAGATCCTGCAGACGACCCGAAGTAGTAATTGCCGATGGCGACAACTAGGGAGCCAAGTGCTCCCAACATCACGTTGAGAGGTGCTTCGCTCCCGGCTGGCAGATCAACAAAGATCATCGAAATCAAAATGCCGAAGAAACCTGCGAGAGCCGCAAATGCGATGAAGGCAGGCATTTGATCCCCGGTCACCACCTGGCGCTCCCGTGCACTCTCCCGATCAGCCGCATGCAAGGCCTCCAAATCTATCTCGAGTTCCTTCATCTGTTGGCGGAAGACGAGTTCTGCCTGTTTAAGCTTCCTGAGATCTGAGGGAGATGCCCGAAGCACTGCAGTTTCAACATCTGTAGATGGGACATCCTCATCCCCCAAAAGAGCCGAGGCGATGCCACGTACCGCTACGCCGGCCATCGGTCCGCCAAGTGCTGTCGCCAATCCAGGCGCAACAGTGCTGACAATCTGTTTCCAATCCATAGGAACCTCCTGATGCAAACAACCCGGTCGGTGTCACGCAACGGGCTGACTAGAGATCAGGATAGGTCTGCCTCAGGAGGGTGAGGATAAGTAGGGAGTGTTTCTTGTGTGCGTTGTTTGTTTAGTCTGTATCGCTGCAGAATAAATCGTGCAGGACGTGGATAACTTGCACCACTTCATCACTGGCAAGTGTGTAAAATATCTTCTGGCTGTCACGCCGCGTCTTCACAAGTTTCGCTTCTCTCAGCTTTGCCAGTTGCTGAGACAGGTTCGATTGGCTGATGCCGATGCGCTCCTGCAGCTCGCCCACGGTCAGTTCTGCTTCATGCAATTCACACAAAACACGCAACCGATGAGGATTGCTCATCGATGCCAGAAGAGAGGCCGCTTTATCAGCCTGCGCAGGGTTTACATTTATATTCATAATTACTAATTTATCAAAAACGCATATATGTGCAAGCTCTACCTCACCCATCCCCCAGGGAGACGATTGATGTTATCCGACCTAAGCCCAGACGAAACCCACGCCCTTCTTAAAGACCACAAAGCGCTCTTGATTGATGTGCGTGAGCCCCGAGAATTTGCGGTAGAGCGAATTCACGGTGCGCTCAATATGCCGCTCTCGACGTTTGATCCGGCTTTCCTGCCTCTCGATGATCCGTCAAAAGTGGTGTTTCAATGCGGTTCCGGGAAACGTTCCGCCATGGCCGCCGACAAGGCAGCAGCTCTTCTGGGTGGTGAGACAAAGCATCTGGCCGGGGGCATCGCCGCGTGGAAGCAGGCCGGCCTTCCAGTCATTACATTGGATCCAGCTACAGGCGCCGTCATCGACCCAGGTGCCTGACTTACGGCTTAGACCGGCTTGTCGCCATTGATGGTGATGCGGTGCATGCGGCGATATTGCGGCCAATAATCCGCCACAGCGTAATGCTGCGTTGCCCGATTATCCCAGACGGCGACCGCCCCCTTTGTCCACGAAAAGCGAACCTGAACTTCTGGCAGTTTCACCACATCGTAGAGAGTTTGTAGAAGCGCATCACTTTCTGTGGGCTCCATACCTTCTATGTGCTGAGTGAAAGTGGCATTGACGAACAGTGCTTTGCGACCGGTGACCGGATGCGTGCGAATGATCGGGTGAGATTGTGGCGGGTATTTTTTCAGAATCTCTGAAAGCGCTGCTTTGTCTTTCGCGTTCTCATAGTTTTGGGAAACGTCGAACACTTCAATAGAGTGCACAGCCCGCATGCCTTCGAGCTTCTCCTTTAACTCATCAGGCAGCTGGTCATAGGCGGCATACATGTTCGCCCAAAGCGTGTCCCCGCCAGAAGGCGGAATGTCAGCCCCATAAAGAACGGATCCCATTGGGGGTTTGTCTCGCCACGTGACGTCAGTGTGCCAATAGTTGGTTTCAGGCGGCCGCTCCTCATCATTCTCAAGGACGGAAATCTGAGGATGGCTTTCAATCTTTGGAAAGAAAGGATGCGGAGGTTCAAGCTCGCCAAACTGCGAGGCGAAAGCCATGTGGGCGTCTGGGTTCAGATCCTGATCGCGGAAGAAGATGACTAAATGTTCGTGTAGCGCTGCTTCAATTTCCTTGAAAGTCGCGTCGCCCAAAGGCTTAGACAGATCTACACCGTGAATCTCCGCACCGATGACCGGATTGAGCGGTGTCACATGGATCAGATCATATTTCATCAGCTTCCTCCCTCTGAATAGGGTGAGGCTACGTCCCTCAAGTCATGTTTCCAAATTTAATTCGATGATAATATGTTATTCATCTCATGAATAATAAGGGCCTGACTGGTGAACCTGCGATCTGTTGACCTCAATCTGCTCACCATTTTTGATGCGATCATGGTTGAGAAACATATGACCCGCGCGGCGGCGCGGGTTGGCATGACCCAGCCTGCCATGTCAAACGCCCTCGCGCGGCTTAGAGATCTGACTGGCGATCCGTTGTTCGTTCGCACCGGCAGAGGCATGACACCTACACCACGGGCAACGGCACTGGCTGTTCCCGTGCGGCGTGCTCTTGAACTGGTGCAAGCCGGTCTCACTGAAAAGGCGGCGTTCGATCCCACGAGCAGCGACCGGTCCTTCACACTTGCAATTGGTGACTATTGCGAAGTCCTGTTTCTGCCTCATGTTTTGGCCGCCCTAGAGGCGGAAGCACCTGGCGTCAGCCTATCGCTTCAATCTGCTGCCGGTGCCACGCGACAGAAAGAGCTGAAAGACAATAGCGTCGACCTGGTTTGGGATGCAGCCCCATTGGACGGACCAGGCTTCAGATCAGAAATGCTGTTTGACGACACGATTGTCTGGATCATGAGCGCCTCCCACCCACTGGCGGGAAAGAAACGTCCGACACTTGATGATTATGCCTCTGCCAACCACGTCCGACTGGACCCTGGCCATACCTATGTTCACAACTACGACCGATTTGTGCGCAATCTCGGCATCCATCGCCAGTTTGCTGTTGAGCTGACGCGCATTGTTCCCATGGCCTTCATTGTCGCAGAGACACACCATGTAGCAACGGTCCCAAACCGCATGGCTAAGAAATTCGCCCGGTTTCTTCCACTTGCAATCAAAGAAGTGCCTCTAGATCTTCCAGGCTCTCCCTTTTACCAAAGCTGGCACAGTTCAAGAGATGATGATCCGGCGCTCACCTGGTTGCGGGGCCGTCTTGTTGAAATGGCCAAAGACTTTTAGGCGCGCGCTAAAGAGGAGATGAACGCATGAGGGGTGGCGGCGTGTCCCCTTCGCCATAAAAGGCATTGATGTGGGACCATGCCTGATCAGCACTTTCGACAAAGGTGAAGATGTTCAAATCTTCTTCCGAAATCATCCCTTCTTCAGCCATCGCTTCGAAATTGACGATCCGCCGCCAATAAGACTCGCCAAACAAGAGCACCGGCATGGGATCGATCTTGCCGGTCTGGATCAGCGTAAGGGTCTCAAACAATTCATCCAGCGTTCCGAAACCACCCGGAAATATGACCAGCGCTTTGGCGCGCATCAGGAAATGCATTTTGCGGAGTGCAAAATAGTGGAACTGAAAGCAAAGCTCTGGTGAGATATAGGGGTTCGGAAATTGCTCGTGGGGCAATGCGATATTAAACCCCACTGACATGGCCCCTGCGTCAGTCGCACCGCGATTTGCCGCTTCCATGATCCCGGGTCCACCACCGGTGGCGATGACATAGTCAAGGTGAGTGTTGGATTGCGCTTCCTTCGACACAATCTCCGCAAACTTCCGAGCTTCGGTGTAGTAGCGACAATGCTCACGTTTTCGTTCCGCCCGCCTGAGTTCCTTTACAGAATCCGGGTCGGTCGGCGCCTCATCTACTCTTTTTTGTGCGGCTTTGCATTCACGCTCGACCGTTTCAGGGTCTGGCACACGGGCAGAGCCAAACACCACAATAGTTGAGCGCACCTGGTGTTCCTCAAGAATAAGGTCTGGCTTTAACAGCTCGAGCTGCAACCTTACAGGCCGCAGATCATCACGCTTCAGCAGATCTTGATCTTCAAAACCCAATACAAAGGACGAGGATTGTGTCTGAGGCGTCGGGGGAACGGACGACGCCTTTTCATCTTTATTCATATCAGCGCCTCTTCTTCACTTTTCACACAGCGGCTCGGCTGCTTCAGCGTCATAGAGTTGCCGCAGATGTGCAACCGGCTCGGGCAGGCCTGGGTCCGGCGTGAAGCCCAGGGGGATCTGCCAGGTCATTTCGAGCCCGGAAAAATGTCTTGGGGCCTCCAGCATTATCGATGGTGCGTCTGCATCATCCTCTGGCTTTGCGACAAATAGAAAGGCTGCATAAGAGGAAGCTTCAATCGGGCAGCGATTATCGCCCCCCGCATCTCGTCCGGCTTCAAGGGAGCGCAACAGTCGCTCCGCCAGCGGTTTACGGCAACTTCCCACTGTATCCAATTGCCACGCCGTCGCGATGGCATCAACCACACCGGGCCGGAGCGTGTTGCCTTGCACCGAATAGTCGTCCCCATGAACCGCACCCCAGTCATCCGGCACGGAATAGCCGGTGACCGTGCCAGCCTTTGGTGAGGGCTTGAGCGTCACCAGACCATATTGAAGCCACTGCAACCCAATTCTAATAGGGCTTGCATAGAGATCTTCATCGGCGAGTTTCTGGACAATGATATCTGCACGGTCTCCGCCAGCGATCATGTCCATCGCAACGTCTCGGCCCAAAAAGCTTGTCGCCGCTTGCGCCGCCACAGCACCCTTCCCGGGAACCAGTCCGGCGATCAACCGAACGCCCGTGGAACAGCTTGCTGCTGCTATGCCTACCTCACCAGTGTCCGGATCGACCGCAACGATCGACCAGGTCGCCCATGCAGGGGACGATACCACCATTGCAAGCGCAAGAAAGAAGCAGGTTCGAAGGTGTTTCATGCAGCAAACTCAAGCGGCTTGTGATTTAGGTTTGGCAGCACATAACGGGCGAAGAGGTCACACTCCGCCGCATGGGGGTAACCGGACAAGATAAAGGCATCGAGCCCCAGGGTCTGATAGCGCTGCAATTTCTTCAGCACCTGATCTGGATCACCCACGATTGCCGCGCCGCACCCAGACCGCGCCCGGCCGATGCCGGTCCATAGATGATCTTCCGCAAAACCGTCATCATCTGCCCGATCACGCATCTCTGCCTGGCGCCGCACGCCTTCTGATGCTGCATCGAGAGACTTTTTCCGAATGGCCTCACCTTCCGCATCATCCAGTTTGCTCATAAGCGTGCGGGTATAATCGAGGGCTTCTGCCTCCGTCTCGCGGACAATGACATGAACACGGTAGCCAAAGCGCAGGCTTCGCCCCGCTTCATCCGCCCGCTGTTTCATGTCATCCAGAATGGCCGTGACGTTGGGCTCTTCATCCGGCCACATAAGAAACACATCAGCGGCCTTCGCCGCGACATCTCTAGCTGCAGGAGAGAGGCCACCAAAATAGAAGGGCGGGCATTTTCCAGACACTGTCCCCATACGCGGTGGGTCCATCTCCAGTTGGTAGTGTTCCCCTTGATGATTGACCGGCTTTCCATCAAGCAGGGCCTTCAGAAGCTGCATCACTTCCAGTGTGCGCCCATAGCGTTCTGGAGACGCCATCACCTGCCCCGGCATATCACTTGAAATGATATTGATGGTGAGGCGGCCGCCGAGCATCTGATCAAGCGTTGCAATTTGACGGGCCAGTTGGGGTGGCCACATTTCGCCGCAGCGGACCGCGAGCAGAAGATTGATCCTGCTCGTCAGTGCCGCCATAGCGCCGGCGAAAGCGACCGAATCCATTCCGAGCTGATAACCGCTTGGCAGCAGAATATTATCAAAGCCCCCCTTCTCGGCGGCTTGGGTGATCTCACCGCAATGAGCCAGTGAGCTTTTCAAGCGATCTTCAGGCACGCCCAGATATTCATAATCGTCGTCGCACAGGGCTGAAAACCAGGAGACTTCCATCGGACCTGTCATGGCAGTTGCTCCCCCATGGATGCCTGTAAAATTGCATACCAGCTCTGTCGATCAAACGAGACTTTGAAAGCATCGGTCGCAGCCGCAATACGTTTCAGGTTCTGTGTCCCTATGATGGGAATGATGCCTGAAGGATGCGCAAGCAACCAAGCCAGTGCGACGGCCTCACGGGTAACGCCTGTCTCACCCGCCTTACTGTCCAGCAGGGCCTGGGTCGCAACCAGGCAATCCCCGTCTTCTTCCTTCAAGGCCTCTTTCTTTGCCAAAGCGAGGCGACCACCGGCCAAAGGAGACCAGGCCAGTGGCGTCACGCCATGTTTCATGCACTGATCCAGCGTCCCGTCAAAGAAGGGATCGAGTGCCCAGCAAGAAATCTCCGGCTGGTTGGCAACAATCGGGAAATCCAGATGCGCCTGCAGCGCGTCAAACTGTGCCGGGGTGTGATTGGAGATACCGACATGGGCGATCTTGCCCTGTTCACGCAGCTTGGTGAGTGCAGCAGCCACTTCCTGCGGATGCGTCAGGATATCCGGGCGATGGATCTGATAGAGATCGATCTGTTCAACGCCCATTCGCGACAGCGACTTGTCGCAGGCAGCGGTAAGATAATCCGAGCTGGAGTCATAGGGCAGGCCTAGAACAATGCCCCCTTTACTCGCAATCACCATCTTCTCGCGTAAGGCCGGTGTTTCTTTCAGCACCGCACCAAACAGTTTCTCGGCGTCACCGAAGGCACCTTCCCCATCGACGCCATAAATGTCGGCCGTATCGAACAGGGTCATGCCTGCGCCGAGTGCAGCGTCAATTTTGGCATGCGCCTCTTTCGTGCTGGTGCCAGCGAAGCGCCACATGCCATAAGCAATGGGGAAAACGGACAGACCGCTCTTGCCGAGCGGACGGAATTCTGGGGTAATGGATAAGTCAGTCATGGGCCTGAGTGTATCTACTCTGCCCCCGCTGTCACGGGACGATTTGGTCAGAAAAGGTCTTTCAATATGGTGAACCCCCTGCGGTATGGAATCATCGGGACAGGCATGATGGGCATTGAGCACATCATGAATATCGCCATTACAGATGATGCAGTGGTGACAGCGATCTCGGACCCTCACGAGGGATCACGAGACTGGGCCACCTCAACACTCACACATGATGTGGATGTTTTCACCGATCATCGGGACCTGCTGGCCTCAGACAGGGTTGATGCGCTCGTCATCGCAAGCCCCAATTTTACCCATGCAAGCGTGCTGGAGGACATCTGGGCAACAGATCTGCATGTTCTGTGCGAGAAGCCGCTCTGCACCACTCTGGAAGATGCCCAGGAAGTGACACGGCGAGCGGCGTCCCACAAAGGCGTGTTCTGGGTTGGGATGGAGTATCGTTACATGCCCCCGGTGACGCGGTTTGTGGAGGAAGTGCATGGCGGTACCGTCGGGACACTCAAAATGTTCGCCATTCGTGAGCACCGCTTCCCTTTTCTGCCGAAGGTCGGTGACTGGAACCGGTTCAGCCGAAACACAGGTGGGACCCTGGTCGAAAAAAGTTGCCACTATTTCGATATGATGCGTCATGTGGTGCAGGCGGAGCCAGTGCGCGTCTATGCGAGCGGGGCCCAGGACGTGAATCATCTGGATGAAACCTATGGTGGCGAGACACCCGATATTCTCGACAATGCCTTTGTCATCGTGGATTTCGACAATGGGGTGCGGGCGATGCATGACCTCTGCATGTTTGCGGAAGGCTCCCGCCATCAGGAAGAGTTGAGCGCCGTTGGCCATGTCGGAAAGGCGGAATGTCATATTCCCGATGGGAACGTGACGCTGGCGCCCAGGGACCCAAAAGATGTTCAAACCATTCACGTGCCGGTTGATGAGGCGGTCTTGAAAGCGGGATATCATCACGGTGCCAGCTATTTTCAACATCTCGATTTCCAGAAAGCAATTACCGAAGGGTCTGCGCCCAAGGTCAGCGCTGAAGATGGCCTCAAAGCGGTCGCCATGGGGCTCGCCGCACACCGCTCCATCGATGAAGGCCGTCCCGTGCTTATGAGTGAGTTCGGCCTCTAGTCAAAAGCCCCAAGTTGATGGCAGACTTTCAGGCGCCATAAGATTGGCGAACCGGGAGGCCACCATGCGGATTGCGATCCTCACCCTTGGGACACGAGGCGACATGCAACCCTATGTCGCGCTGGCCCTTGGTCTGCGCGCTGCAGGACATGATGTTGTCATCAGTGGCCCGGAGAATTTCGCCGACTGGGTGCAAGGCTTTGGTTTCGGCTATGTCTCAGGCGGGCTGGATCTTCAGGCGCTCTTGCAATCCCCAGAAGGGCGCGACCTGATCTCCGGCTCTCTCTTTGCCATCCTTCGAAACTTCCGCGATATCAGCCAGAAAGTTACAGCTGAGATTATTGAGGGCAGCACGCAGGCCACCAAAGGCGCAGACCTCATTCTCTATCATCCGAAAGTACCCGTCGCGACGGACCTTGGCGAAGCGCTGGGCATTCCTGTCATTCAAACGGCTTTGCAACCGATTATTGTGCCGACCGGTGATTTTGCCATCGCGGGTCTTGGCAATGGCATTCTGGGAAGGCGTCTTAACCGATGGACCTATGGGGCGATCCGGGCACAGCGGGCCATGTTCTACAAACAGTTGAATGCCTGGCGGACCGGCACACTTGGTCTGCCGCCGCTGCCTCGCTTCGCCCGTGGTGGAGAGATCAAAGGCAAGACACTCCCGGTTCTGCATGCTTTTTCAGAACATGTGGTGCCGCGACCGACTGACTGGCCGGAGTCAGCCTATGTCACCGGCTACTGGTTCCTTGATGACACGTCAGGCTGGATACCACCGGACGATCTGCAGGCGTTCCTCGACGCCGGTCCACCGCCCGTCTATGTGGGTTTTGGCAGCATGACGGACAAAGACCCGGAAGCGAAAGCCCGACTGGTGATAGAAGCGCTAAGCAAAGCCGAATATCGCGGCGTGATCGCCACCGGCTGGGGAGGCCTTACAGCTGAGGACCTGCCCGAAACGGTCTTTGCGATTGATGGCGCCCCCCACGACAAGCTGTTCCCACTCATGAGTGCCATTGTGCATCATGGTGGTGCGGGCACGACAGCGGCTGCTTTTAAAGCGGGGAAACCGCAGCTTGTTGCTCCCTATTTTGGTGATCAACCTTTTTGGGGACACCGGGTCGCTGATCTGGGCGCTGGCTTGCCGCCCCTGCCGCAGAAAAAGATGACGTCCGACAAGCTCGCCCATGCACTGCGCGGAATAGTGAAAGACAAGTCCTTCGCCTCCCATGCGGAGACAATCGCACATGAGCTTGCGAAAGAAGACGGTGTTTCGACTGCTGTTGATCTGATTGACCGATTGGCCAGGGGTGACAGGCCGGTCTAAGCTCCTCCCCGAAATGGGGGATGACGGATGGCGGATCAATCAACAGAACAAGCAATACTCGAAACATGGCAGGAGCGCATAGATGTGTCGCCGTTCCAGCGCTGGCTCGGCATTCGGGTTACTGAGGTTGAGGAGGGGCGTATGTGCATTTCGCTGCCCTGGAAAGAGGAGCTTGTTTCCAACCCCAATCCGCCAACAGTGCATGGTGGCATTCTCGCCTCCGTCATTGACCTTCTCGGTCTCTATTCTGTTCTGACGACGGGAAGCATCTCCATCGCAACGGTGGATCTTCGGGTGGACTATCACCGCCCCGCAGGACCGGGGGACATGACTGCAGAAGCGTCCGTCATCAAGCTGGGTTCCAAAGTCTCGACCGCGGAGACCAAAGTCTTTGACGGGCGTGGGAGACTTCTCGCTTCTGGACGTGGTGTCTATCTTATGGCCAGTTGACTTGCTTCGACGTGCTCGTCATAGTCGCACGCAGTCAAACGAATAGGTGTGAGACCTCACATGTGTGGTTTTCAAAATATGTATCTCGAATCCGCGGTCGGCGCATGCAAGCCGGTCGTACGTTCGTGCGCGCCTCCTAAGTAGCAAACCACACCCTCTTCTATTCAGTCAGAGCCCGGTTTTGCCGGGCTTTTTTCGTTTCAGGACTAGCCTTATGTCTCAGTCAGAGAAGTCATCCCAGGTCTCACCTACGACCCGCCTTGCGATTATCATCACCATCGTTGCCGCCAACATGCTGGCACTTGCAGCGACCGACCTCTATTTGCCCTCCGTCCCCTATATGCCGGAAATTTTCGGCACCTCAATTGAAGCCGTACAGTTCACGCTTGTGACTTTCAGTGCCGGGTTTGCTATCTCGCAGATCTTGTTCGGCGCCGCTGGGGATCTCTGGAACCGTCGATGGGTTCTTGTTGGATCGCTCTTTGTGTTCGTTCCCGCATCGCTCTGGTGTGCGGTGTCCGGCACAGCCGAAAGCCTCGCGCTGGCCCGCTTTGCACAAGGCTTCTCAGCAAGTGCTTCGGCCGCCCTTACTGTGCCGATGATCAAGCCTTTATTCGATGAGGCACGCGCCGTACATGCCATCTCCGTCATTGGTGGGATTGACGCCATCATTCCGGCTTTCGCGCCGATTCTGGGTGCGTGGATCTTCTCTCAGTTTGGCTGGGAGGCGAACTTCTGGGTGATCGTCATTGCGGGTGTACCCTTGCTCATCGCCGCCGTAATTGTGGTGCCTGATGATCGTCCTGAGAGCCACCATACCAGCATCTGGCCGGTGCTCATGGGTTTCTTCACCCTGCTCAAACACAAGCGTTTTATGGGCTATGCGGTGAGTCATGGATTCTCACTCGGGGGTTTGCTCGCGGTCGTCTTTTCCACGCCGACACTCATCGTTACCCATATGGAAGGGGGACCAGCTGAATATGTCTATTCCCAGATCATGTGGGTGAGTGTCTTTCTGATCGCGGCCAACACAACCGGGCGATTGATGCGCCGCGTCACCGCCGACCAGCTTATCTGGATTGGGAACTGGATCCAGATCGCGAGCGCGCTTGCTTTGCTCATCTATGCATTCCTCTTCCCTGTTCATTGGTTGGGCTTCGCACTTGGTGGAGTGCCCTATTGCATAGGTTTGGGGCTGCGTGGTGGCGCAGGGTTTTCCCGCGCGATTGATGCGGTGCCCGCTTATGGCGCGCGGGCGTCTTCACTCATCATTTTCTTTTCGATGGGGCTCTCAGCTGTTGGCACCGGCGCAGTCGCGCCGTTCCTGGATGACGGTGTATGGAGTGCCGGGGCCGCCATGCTGATCATGAGCCTTGCAGCCCTCGCGGTGCTACCGCTCATCAAGGAGAAAGCGGGGGGATCGTGACCCATACAGGATGGATCGTCACGATTGTTCTGGCGACGGCAATGCTTGGTGGGTCTGCATTTGACTTTCACCTGCCGGCCATTCCACTCCTCCCTGAACAGCTGGGCGCAACAGTGGTCGAAGCTCAATGGACGCTTGCCGGATTTTCGTTTGGCTTTGCTACCTCGATGCTGTTGTTCGGGGCACTCGCGGATCTCTATTCGCGCCGCGCGGTGCTGTTGGGGGGGCTCGCGATTTTTGTGCCAGCGTCCGTGCTTTGTGCCATGGCCACCACGCCTGAGGTGCTGATCGCAGGGCGGGTGCTGCAAGGGTGCGCGGCAGCGTCCGGCAATTCTGTTGCGCCTGCGCTCATTCGCTCGCTCTACGATGAAGCCCGGAGTGTGCGTGCCATGTCGATTTTCTCCTCGCTCTTCGGCTTGATCCCGGTCATTGCCCCTGCGCTCGGTGCGCTCATGATGGCCGCCTGGGGCTGGCAGTCCATTTTCTGGCTCATCGCAGGCGTCGGCCTGCTGCTGGTGCCCGCTGTGGGTTTCACGATACCGAACGACAGGCCGGAAAGTCACGAGACGGACCTTTGGCCGGTGGTGCGCGGCTATGGACGGTTGCTCACCCATGGCAAATATCTCGCCTATGTGGGCAGTCAGGCGATGGGATTTGCGGGTCTACTCACCTTTGTCTTGAGTTCGCCTTATCTCATCACGGCGCATCTGGGTGGAGACACGACCGCCTTTCTGCTCACACAGGTGATCATCATCTCCGCCTATATTGCGGGCGCCAACGGAACTGGATTGTTGGTGCATCACTTCAAGACAGATGACTTCATTCTAACCGGCTCAGTCACCCAGCTCATTGGGGGTACTGCTCTGCTGGCGTATGCGGGATGGGCGAACGCTCCAGGCTGGCTCGCGGTGGCCTTTCTCGTTGCAGTGTTTGACGCGGGACATGGCATCCGGAGCGGGGCCGGTTTCACAAAGGCCATGGACATTGTGCCTACTCATGGCGCACGCGCCTCGTCACTGCTCAATTTTCTTTGCGTCGCCCTTGCTGGCGCGGGGGCCGCAAGTGTTGCGCCGTTTCTCGCACCCTATGGGTTGATGCCGGTGGCTCTGGCGACCTTCCTGCTTGGCTCCGGCAGTCTTGCTCTTCTGGCTCTCGCGCGACGGTTGTAGGAGGAGACAGTGCCGCTTAAGGTCAGGCAATAACGACATTCGACACCCGCCCAGGAGAAAAAATATGAGCACGCTGGAAACTGAGTTTCTTTTTGAGATTGATGCGGTCCTTCGCGAGCCTAACCTCGTGATCGGTGGGGTGCCCGAGGGCATGCGCATGATCGCGCATGTAGAAGGGGGCACATTTGAAGGACCGAAAGTCAAAGGCACCATGCCAGCGTCTGGCGGGGACTGGGTGCTTGCCCGCGCTGATGGGTCCCTCAAGATTGACGTGCGCGCAGCGCTCACCACAGACGATGGGCACAATATCTATGTCTACTATGGAGGCCGGATCATCCTGCCGCCGGAACAGATGGGTGCGCTTGGCGACCGGGACGCCCGCGAGGCCCTCGATCCTTCAACCTATTATTTCCGCACCAATCCGCTTTTTGAGGCGGCCATGGACGGGCCCTATGCCTGGCTCAATCATGTGGTGGCTGTCGGCATTGGACGCCTGACCGCCAAAGGCGTTGCCTACAAGGTCTATGCGCTGAAGTAAAAATCAGCCAACCATCCCCCACATCACGGAGAGGCCCCATGCGAGAGCTTGCGATCCTGACCTTCCTCAGTCTTGACGGCGTGATGCAGGGACCGACGTCCCCGGAAGAGGACCCATCCGACGGATTCACTGCAGGTGGGTGGGCACAGCCCTGCTGGGACGGCGTGATGGAACAGGTTGGCCGCGAGGCCATGGTCGTTCCCTATGACATGCTCTTCGGGCGCAAAACCTACGACCTCTTTGCCGGGCATTGGCCGGAGGCAGACCCGAAAGATCCAGCCGCCGCGCGCATGAATGGGGCTGCGAAATATGTGGCCTCCTCCACGCTCACCAGTCCCTCCTGGCAGAACACGACCGTGCTCTCTGGCGATGTGGCCAAGCAGATTGCAGCCCTGAAGCAGGAGGACGGTCCTCTGCTGCAAGTGCATGGCAGCGGCCATCTGATCCAGACCCTGCTCAAACAAGATCTTATTGATGAGTTTCGTCTCTGGACCTTTCCGGTGGTGGTTGGGTCCGGCAGGCGGCTCTTTGAGGAGGGCGTGCCGCCTTCTTCTCTGTCGCTCAAGAAGTCAGAGGCGACAGGAAATGGCGCCGTAATGTCGATTTACCGCCGGTAATCCTCGCGCGCCGATCAATCTCCAATATCAACTATTCCACTCTGAGGAATAAGATAATTATGGCATGACTAATGCCACAACCTTTCCTATACACTGCTCCAAGAAAAGAAGACTGGGAGATTTGTGATGCGCAAACCAATTCTGATCGCGGCCCTGCTAGCAAGCACAAGCTTGTCGACCGCTGCCACTGCAACAGAGACACAATTGCTGTGGGGGGACACGCATCTGCACTCTTCCTATTCCACCGATGCCTTTATCGCGGGGAACCGCACCGCCGACCCGGACACAGCCTACCGCCTCGCAAAGGGCGAGCCGGTGGTGCATCCGTTCAACCGGGTCCGCGTGCAGTTGCAGCGGCCGCTTGATTTTCTGGTGGTGGCAGATCATGCGGAATCGCTTGGGGTGATCGGCGAAATCTTCCGCACCAATCCCGAAATGGACGAGGCCTGGTTCTGGCAGCGCTGGTTCACGACTTTTGCGCTCGGCCGCCTGCGCGACACGATTGATCAGCCCACACACCTTAACAGTGTGGTGAGTACCGGCTTTGCGCCTCCTGTGATCGAACCGGGAGATACGGAAGATCCCGTCGTTGCAGGCGGCATGCAGAACATTGCCGTCAGCGATGTTGTCGGCATTCCAAGAGACGTGGCGAACGCCATCAGCGCGGACATGTGGGGCAAGTCCGTTGCGGCCGCGGAAGCGCATTACGAACCCGGCGTCTTCTCGCCCATGATTGGGTGGGAATGGACCCAGACCAACAATGGCGTGAACCTCCACCGTGTTGTCATGTCCACTTTGAACGGTGAACAGGCAGCGGGCATTGACCCGGTCGGCTCTGGCGAAGCGCCCTACCCGCATCAGCTTTGGGAGGGTCTGGCTGCCCTTCAAGAAGAGACCGGCGCGCGCTTCATGGCGATCCCCCACAATCCCAATCTCTCTAAGGGCTACATGTTCAGTACCACACGCTTGAATGGCGAGCCCATCACAGCAGAGTTTGCCCGCACCCGGATGGAGTGGGAACCGATTGTGGAAGTCACTCAGGTGAAGGGCGACTCGGAAACCGACCCGACGCTGTCGCCGGATGATGAGTTTGCCGATTTTGAGCCCTTTAACTTTTATCTGCAGCCAAAGCCACAAGGGCCCGGCTTCCAGGCAGCTGTGGGCGATTTCATGCGGTCCGGACTCCGCCGTGGCATGGAGATCGAACAGGAGATCGGGGTGAACCCCTATCAGTTCGGTGTCATTGGCTCGACAGATGCGCATACCAGCATTGCCTCAGCCGAAGAACCAAATTTCTGGGGCAAAATGGGGAAGGACTCCATCCCTGAAAACAAACGTGCCGCCGATGAAACGGATGCGGAAAACGAATATACGCCGGGCGTCGATACGTTTGACGGCTGGAACTATTCCGCTCAAGGGCTGGCTGCTGTCTGGGCCGAAGAGAACACCCGCGAAAGCATTTTCGAAGCCTTCGCTCGACGGGAAACCTATGCCACAACAGGCCCGCGCATGTCGCTCCGCGTGTTTGGCGGCTGGAACTATGAGGCGGGCGCCGCAGACGCAGATGACCTTGCAAGTGTGGGTTATGCAGGCGGTGTGCCCATGGGGGGCAATCTCACTACCGCCCCATCGGACACGGGTGTACAGCTTCTGATCCGTGCCACCAAAGACCCATTGGACGCGAATCTTGACCGAGTCCAGGTCATCAAGGGCTGGGTGGACGCAGACGGCACCTCCCATGAGAAAGTGTTTGATGTGGCGTGGTCTGATGACCGCGTACCAGGGGCTGACGGCAAACTGCCACCCGTGGGCAATACGGTGGACCTTGAAACCGGTGCGGTTGAAAACTCCATCGGGGCGGCGGAATTCTCCAGCGTCTGGACGGACCCGGAATTCGATGCCAGTCAGCGCGCGTTCTATTATGTGCGGGTGTTGCAGATCCCGACCATCCGGCATTCGCAGCTGGACGCCATCGCGCTCGGCCAGCCTACACCATATGAGGGTCCGGCCACGATCCAGGAACGCGCTTACTCCTCACCCATCTGGTACACGCCGTGAGGCTCTGGGCTTCCGTCTAAGCGGTGAGCGCGCCTGCGGCGCCAAGGGCGGTCGTTCCAAGGGCGAGATAAAGCCCCGGGAATTTGAAAACCATCGGGTCGCCTTTGACGCCAACGCCGATGAACATGAGCGCGATTGCCGCGTTCATGATCGTCATCAAAATCGCCACATCCAGACCGCCTGGGCTTAGTGCGGCATAGGCGAAGGCCGCCGTATAGGCCGCGAATGAAATAGAGACCCCGTGCCAGGCGACAAAGTGAAACCACCTCTGCTGCAGCTCCAGATGTTCATTTCCCATGAGCGGCGTCATCACAAGTCTTTGCCCGGCAATCGTGTGAATGCCGAAACCGACAAGCGAAAGCAAACTTGCTGCCCAGAATAAGCTTGTGGTCAAAGTGACGTCGGCCATGTTCGTGCCCCCATTTGGATTTTATCTTTGCGCCCGCGCCGCGGTTCAGCGCAATGCAACATTCCCTAGACTGACGATAGGGTTCCCATGCGAGAGACGCAACTGCAGGGGGGTCACCGAGTATGACGCCCCCTACTTATTGTCACCCTCGGGCTTGACCCGAGGGTCCAGGAGCGGAACGCTCAACCCATGGACAAGAGCTACTATGTCTACATGCTGACGAACAAAAGGAATGGGACGCTTTACATAGGCGTCACCAACAATCTTGTGCGCCGTGTCCATGAACACAAGAAAGGTCTTGTTGATGGCTTCACGAAAACACATGGCGTGAAGCGGCTCGTATGGTTTGAAACCCATGGCAGCATCGAAAGTGCCATCCAGCGGGAGAAAAACCTCAAGCACTGGGTACGTCAGTGGAAGATTGATCTGATTGAGAAAGACAATCCGGACTGGCGGGATTTGTACGAGGAGATCGTTAGCTGAGTGTTTTGAAGGACGGCCCAATGGATCCTCGGGTCAAGCCCGAGGATGACAGTGTTTTTTTGGAGTAACTCACGGAACAAGTTAGAGCAACGACAGGCGTAGAGATTAAGGGCAATGCCCCTCAATCAAACGCTTCTTCCCAGCTGCCTTCGGTGGAGGCTTTGGAATATTCCGTCGCGCGGTTCTCAAAGAAGTTGGTGTGCTCAATGCCGTTCAGCATTTCGTCCATCCAGGGCAGCGGGTTTTTATCAACCCGGTAGATGGGCAAGAGGCCCAGCTGCGTCAGGCGACGATTGGCGATCCAGCGGATATAGCTTTTCACCTCTTCCGCGCTTAGGCCTTCGACCGCGCCCATCTCGAACGCCAGATCGATGAACGCATCCTCATGGGTGATGATGGTTTCGCAGGCCTTGTAGATATCCTTCTGGAGCTTCTCGTTCCAAAGTTCCGGGTTCTCATCCACAAAGGTCCGGAAGAGCTTAATGGCACTTTCCGTGTGCAGCGTTTCATCGCGGGCGGACCAGGTGACGATCTGGCCCATGCCCTTCATCTTGTTGAAGCGCGGGAAGTTCATGAGGATCGCGAAGCTTGCAAAGAGCTGCACACCTTCGGTGAAGGCGCCGAAGACCGCGAGGGTTTTCGCGATGTCTTCTTTCGTCTCCACGCCCCATTCCTGCATATAGTCGTACTTGTCCTTCATCTCCTCATATTTGAGGAAGGCTTCGTACTCCACTTCCGGCATGCCGATCGTATCGAGCAGGTGGGAATAGGCGGAGATGTGGACTGTCTCGATATTGGAGAAAGCGGCCAGCATCATCTGCACTTCGGTCGGCTTAAAGACACGGGAATAGTGACGCATGTAGCAATTGTTCACTTCCACGTCGGCCTGCACGAAGAAGCGGAAAATTTGCGTCAGCAGATTGCGCTCGGGCTCGGTCATGACCTTCGCCCAGTCCTTCACATCATCTGCCAGCGGCACTTCTTCCGGCAACCAGTGAATGCGCTGCTGGGTCAGCCAGGCGTCATAGGCCCAAGGGTAGCGGAAGGGCTTGTAGGTTGCGCGTTCTTCAAGAAGGGACATGTTTTCCGCTTTCTGCTCTTATCGCTTCGTTCTCCTTTGCCTCAGCACATTCCTTCTGGGGCAAAGAGGGCGGCAAAGGCTCCTGCCCGCCGCCCCTGGATTGCCCGAACAAGTCGGGCAATGACATTATGTTCTACTGGCAGGCGAGACACTCGTCATAATCGTTCATCTCAGCCGGGTTGATCTTCTGCGCAGGCTCGTTCTGAGAGAGACGGGTTTCCACGGCAACCTCGGTGAGGGTCTTGAGTGGAATATCCGCCGCGCCGCTTGCCTTTTCGGCTTCCTTCGCCTGATGGGAGCTGTCGCTTTCTGCGCGCTGGATTGAGAGCGAGCGGCAGTAGTAGAGCGATTTCACGCCCTGCTTCCAGGCCTGGAAGTGCAGCTGGTGCAGCTCGCGCTTATGCACATTGGCAGGCACGAAGAGGTTCACGCTTTGCGCCTGGTCGATCATGGGCGCACGGTCGCCAGCATGCTCGATGACCCAGCGCTGATCGATTTCAAAGGCTGTCTTGAAGACGTCTTTTTCCAGGTCATCCAGGAAATCAAGATGGGCGACAGAGCCGCCATTGGTGACAATGGACGACCAGGTCTCATCATCATTGCGGCCTTTTTCTTCCAAGAGCTTCGTCAGGTGACGGTTCCGCACATTGTGGGAGCCCGACAGCGTTTTATGGGTGAAGCTGTTTGCCGCGATGGGCTCAATGCCCGCCGACGTGCCACCGCAAATGATGGAAATCGATGCGGTCGGTGCGACAGCTGACTTGTTGGAGAAGCGTTCCATGATGCCGTAATCTTCGGCATCGGGGCAGGCGCCGCGCTCTTCAGCCAGTTTCTTTGAGGCGGCTGATGCCTGACCGTCAATATGATTGAAGATCTTCTTGTTCCAGACCTTCGCCATCACGCCCTCAAATGGGATCATGTTGGCTTGCATGAAAGAGTGGAAGCCCATGACGCCGAGGCCGACAGAGCGTTCGCGCATCGCGGAATATTTCGCTTGCGCCATTTCATCGGGCGCGCGGTCGATAAAGTCCTGGATGACATTGTCGAGGAAGCGCATCACATCTTCGATGAATTGCGGATGGCTTTCCCATTCCTGGAACTTCTCAACATTCAAGGACGAGAGACAGCAGACCGCGGTGCGTGCCTTGCCGTGATGGTCAATGCCGGTTGGCAGGGTAATTTCAGCGCAGAGGTTTGAGGTCTTTACCTCAAGGCCTGCAAGCTTTTGCTGCTCAGGGCGCGCATTGTTCACTGTGTCCTTGAAGATCATGTAAGGCTCGCCGGTTTCGATGCGTGCGGTGAGCATGCGGATCCAAAGCGAGCGTGCTGAGACGGTCTTCTGAACCGATTTGTCTTTTGGCGAGAGAAGCGCCCAGTCCTCGTCATTCTCCACGGCGCGCATGAACGCATCAGAAATCAGAATGCCGTGGTGCAGGTTGAGCGCCTTGCGGTTCGGATCGCCCCCGGTTGGACGGCGGATCTCGATGAACTCTTCGACTTCCGGGTGATCGATTGGCAGATAGCAAGCTGCCGAGCCACGACGGAGCGAGCCCTGGCTGATCGCTAAGGTAAGCGAGTCCATCACGCGGATGAAAGGAACGATGCCGCTCGTTTTACCGTTGCCGCCGACTTTTTCGCCGATGGAGCGCAGGTTGCCCCAGTAGGAGCCGATGCCGCCGCCTTTGGCTGCGAGCCAGACATTTTCGTTCCAGAGACCAACAATGCCTTCCAGCGTGTCATTGGCTTCGTTCAGGAAGCAGGAAATGGGCAGGCCGCGCTCGGTGCCGCCGTTTGAAAGAACGGGGGTCGCTGGCATGAACCACAGCTTGGAAATGTAGTCATAAAGACGCTGGGCGTGGTCTGGATCGTCCTTGTCGGCGTAGTAGCTCGCGACACGGGCAAACAGGTCCTGGAAGCTCTCACCAGGCATCAGATAGCGGTCGGTCAAGGTCGCCTTGCCGAACTCGGTCAGCAGCGCATCGCGAGAGCGATCGACTTTTACTGATGGACGGCCTTCATACTGGACCGTCTGATCTGCGGCTTCGAATGGCATTTCTGGTTCCGCGGTCTCCGCGCCCTTAGTCCGGCGAACAGCCTGACGTTCGCCTGTAATAATCGCCGAAACGGTGGCCTCGATCTCTGACAGATCGACCGATTTGGACGTATCGTTGAACATATATTCTGCCCCCAAATTGACCCGTTCCCGCCGCCGAAAACAGATTCAAAACCCCACATTCGAGACACAAAGTCCCCGGCTCGCGCACCCATGTGCACAATCCTCGCTGCTCTTTTTACATGAGCAGAACGCATTCAATCCTGTGATTACGCTGCGCCTTGAAGGTCGCCCCAGCGGTGGGCAGCGCGTCCAGATATAGTATCCGCTGCGAACCGCGCGTCAACAGGTAGTGTTCACGGTTTCGAATTTTTTTGGTTAATGAAAGGTTAACGCACTGTTTTCACTGTGTGTTTTTTGGTGCACAAAGTTTCCATGGCGCACATTGTGGGTGCCCCTAACCGTATAAAGGACACTCGTTCAAAATGTCTCTTACCGACCCGGTCACCGGTGCTAAACGGCGCCCTCTTTACCCTGAAATCGACGCCTACAATTCCGGCATGCTCGCCGTATCGCCCGTCCATACGCTGTTCTATGAAGAGTGCGGCAACCCGGACGGCAAACCGGTGGTCATCCTTCATGGGGGTCCAGGTGGCGGATGCAACCCGACCATGAGGCGCTCCCACAACCCTGACGCGTACCGAATCATTTTGTTCGACCAACGCGGTTGTGGCCGCTCGAGCCCCTATGCGGAGCTTGAGGGCAATACGACCTGGGACCTGGTTGCCGACATTGAGCGCCTGCGCGAACATCTGGGAATTGAGGCCTGGCAGGTATGTGGTGGCTCCTGGGGCTCCTGTCTTGCGCTTGCTTATGCGGAGACCCACCCGACAAGGGTCACGGAGCTTGTGATGCGCGGGATTTTCACGTTGCGCCCCAGGGAGCTTCACTGGTTTTACCAAGAAGGGACAGACGCCCTCTATCCTGACGCCTGGGAAAACTTCATTGCGCCTATCCCCGAAGCAGAGCGCGGCGACCTGATGGCCGCCTATTACAAGCGCCTCACAGGGGATGATGAAGAGGCCAAGCTTGCCTGTGCGCGGGCCTGGTCGGTCTGGGAAGGAACGACGCTTTCCCTCCTGGAGGACCCGGAACGCGCCGCGCGGTTTGATGATCCTCATTTCGCCTTGGCGTTTGCGCGGATCGAGTGCCACTACTTTGTAAACAAAGGTTTTTTCGAACCGCAGGACCAACTGATCCGGAACGCCAACAAGCTCAACGGCATCCCGGGAGTCATCGCCCAGGGTCGCTATGATGTTGTGACGCCCATGTTTACGGCCTGGGAGCTGGCCAAGGGCTGGGAAACCGGTGAGCTCAATATTGTGCCCGACGCCGGCCATACTGCGACAGAACCGGGCATTGTTGATGTCATGATCCGGGCAACAGACCGGTTCGCTGGAGTCTAAAATTCAAATATCGCACTTGGCCAAGGGTCTTTTCCAAATACCCCCAATGGCTGTATAGACTTGGGCTTCCAGCAACTGGTCGGCCAAGGGATATACGCGGCACATGAATGACGTCACGGACATTAGCAGCCTGCTCGAGCGCAACAAGAAATGGGCAGATGGCATCCGGGAGATTGATCCGGACTATTTCGAAAACCTCTCGCATCAGCAGACGCCAGAGTTTTTGTGGATCGGCTGCGCCGACAGCCGTGTTCCCGCCAATCAGATTATTGATCTGCCGCCTGGTGAGGTCTTTGTTCACCGGAACATTGCCAATGTGGTCGTGCATTCCGACCTGAACTGCCTGTCGGTCATTCAATATGCGGTGGAAGTGCTGAAGGTGAAGCACATCATTGTCTGCGGCCACTATGGGTGCGGCGGTGTTGCGGCGTCACTGGAAGACCAACCCCACGGGCTGATTGATAATTGGCTGCAGCACATCCGCGATGTCTATCGCTTGAATGCGGATGAACTTTCCAAGATTGAGGACAAACAGGCTCTTCTTGACCGGCTTTGCGAACTCAACGTGGTCGAACAGACCCACAATGTCTGCAACACCACGATTGTCAGAGACGCCTGGGCACGCGGCGAAGAACTCTGTGTGCATGGCATTGTCTACAGCCTGCAGAATGGCGTTCTAAAAGAATTGTTGGCTGAGCGCCGCTCGGATTGATCAGCTAACGTCCGCGCGCCTGCGTTTTCTAGAAGCCCATACTTGCCCGCATCTGGGCACGGCGTTCGCTGGCGATCGTATCGTAGGTGTCCATCTGATCGTCAGAGAGTATTGTGGAGAGCTCACCGCGTGTTTGCTCGTTTATGGCCATCATGTCAGAGCGCATGCCCATCATGGTGAACATGCTCGGCTTGTCGCCCGCCTCAAGGTCCACACCGTTCTCGCGCAAGAGGGACAGGCGGGTCTCACGGTCATCGGCCAGGATCGAGCGAACCTGAGGCTCCTGGTCTTCTGTCAGGTCCAGGCGGGACGAGAGTTCCTGAAAACGCTGTTCACGCTGCTCTTCTGAAGCAGGTGCCAGTGCCGCACTCAATGCGGGGCTGTTTTCTGCCTGCAGGGCGACCAACAAAACGACGCAGAGAGCGGTCGCAATCGCATGGCGCAAATATTTCGTGGAGATTGAATGGGCGGTGGTTCGGCGATGCATTGCTTCTTCCTTACTCAACGACCCCCATAAGGGAAAAGTTAGTTCTTGCCGCTGCCACACTCAATGTTGGAAATTCATCAAAGAGCGCCTGTCCATCAAAATTCTGGCAAAGGAGACCTCACCCATGCGCATCCTCTTCCTCATGAACGATGAAGGATCGCCACCAGGCGTCCTCTTGGAAGAGACCGAAGCGCAAGGTCACCGCCCGAGCGTACTCGTGCCCTACAAAAACATCAGCCATGACCCTGATCTACCGGGCGCTGTGCCGAGAACACCCGATGGATTTGACGGGCTTGTCGTCCTGGGCGGCGCCATGAGCATTCTGGATGAAGCTGACCATTCCTTTATTGATCCAACGCGACAATTGATGCGCGCGTTTGACGCTGCCGACAAACCTGTGATGGGCGTTTGTTTTGGCGCTCAGCTTATGGCTGATGCACATGGCGGGCGAGTGAAGCCTCTCGGTCACACAGAATGGGGGTTCCTTCCCCAAACCTGGCTGCCTGCTGCAGAGGATGACCCTTTGTTGGCCGGAAGCCCACCGAACCTTCCCCTCATGCAATGGCACGGGGATACGTTTGAACTGCCAGCCCATGCCATTCCACTTTCCACACGGCGGGATTGTCCCGGTCAGGCATTCCGGATTGGCGAGCTTAACTGGGGATTGCAGTTTCATCTGGAGCTGGATCAGCCGACTCTCTTGAACTGGGCCCGTCTCCATGCTGGGGAACTCAAGGAAGCTCCAGCGCCTCATGTCGCGCAGATGGAGACCGATATAGCGACCTATCACGCCTCCCAAGCAGATTTTGCGCGCAGGGTGATGCGCCGATGGCTTGACGTCAGCCTCAACGCAAAAGCGGGGCGGTAATACGCACCACCCCGCTCATACTCAACAGACAGCCAGGTTTCATGGGCCGTTAGTTCATCACAATCTCGAAAATAGATGTGGTTCCGCTGACCTCATTTGCGACCGCAAGCAGGTCCTTCCCGTTCGGGGATTGCGCTGCAGGGATGAAGGCCATGCCTTCAGGACCGAGGTCACCGGCCTTACCGGCCTCAGCATTCCCGGAGAAGTCCCGGTTATTGTGATAGCCGAGAAATTCTGAGTTGGCAGGCTCAGTCACATCATAGGCCATGACACCGCCAACCCGTTCAAGACCGATAAAGGCAATAGTCCTGCCATCAATATCTCCGACTGTCAGCGCTTCTGGTTCGGGCCCCTTGTCGTCTGAGCGATTATCACCCTTATCATTCTCATCATTGGTGGAGTTGAAATCGCGCCCCAAACGCGCAGCCGTAGTGCGCTCAAACTGATCTGCGGAATCAAACACCCGCTCACCAGATGTCGACCAGATCGAAAAAGACCTGGCACCGTAAGAGTAGATGACATCATGGTCGCCATCCCCATCGGTGTCACCCATGCTTGTGGTTGTTTTCAGACGCCCAAGGTTTCCATTTTGCTGCAACGTGGCTGCATTTGGAAAGGCAGTCGGGTCCAGCGTGAGCTTCGCCACCCGGGTTTCTTCAGACCAGCCATCATAGTCCTTCGCGTCGCCTTCATTGGCGGTGATGAGGTAGGTCTTGCCATCCGATTGGAAAGTGACGATGGAGTCTGGCTGGTACATGCCCATTACAGGCCAGGTTTTGATATTCGTACCGCCGTCCTTGTTCGATGCATCAAGGGGCACCTGCGAATGGTCTTTGTACCCCAGACCCAGAAGGTTGATGACTTCTGCCTTTGCAATATCGACCACGGCGATGCCGTTATTTTCCTGCAGGGTGACGTAGGCCGTCGACCCGTCGTCCGAGACAGCAATGTATTCCGGCTCCACATCCGCTGCGACAGAGCTTCCCGGCTTCACAATTCGCATGCCTTCAGGCACCGTATCAAAATCTGCGAAGTCCGCGGTGCGGACAGTCATATCAGCAACAGAGATCACACTCACCGTCCCATCAGGGTCATTGCTGTAGTCCTTTGATGGCTCGCCTTCATTCGCTACCAATGCATAAGCACCGTCGGGCGTAAACGTCACCATGTCGGGATTGGCTCCGACCAGCACAGATCCTTTTTCGTTGCCGTCGAGATCGAAGAACACGACCTTGCCCGGGTCCTGTTTTGATTGCCCCACCACAGCGACGGCGACAAGGTCACCCTGCACGGCGACAGAATTCACCCCATTGCCGTGCCCACGCGTAGACAATGTGCTGAGTTTGGTCGGCAGTGTCGGATCGGAAATATCCAGAACTTCCACTTCGCCCGCATCCGCGTTGACGACATAGAGCCGCTGGACCGAAGGTGCATAGGCAACAATCTCCGCAGCACCTTCATCAAACACACCGGTTTCATAGGTGGAAAGATGGTTGAAGGTTAGCTTGTCGTCCCCCCAGGCAGGGCTGTTCATCAGTACTGAGCCTGCGAGCAGGGCTGCCAATGAAAATGCACGCATTCGAAAAATCCTCGTCTTTTGGTCTTTGACTGTCGCTTAGCGGAACCTAGGCAAGTTTATTAACCCTGCGTGCGAAACTTATGTGACGGTGGGGCGCAAGATCAGCGAGACCGGTGAAACGTTAAACGGGCCTTAATATCCCCTTGGCAGTCTAGATGTTCCTATCTGGAGAGCCGCATGGGTAAAGATGACAAATCAGCAGCCACCAACGCTGCACCACTAGGTGCAGATGCCACTGCCAGCTTGGATGACAAGCTGGCCGCTGCAACCGCCCTTGGAGAGCTTACGGAAGGTGCGGAACTGGCTGAGGAAGACCGACGCCAAGCGCACGATATACTTGCTATTCTCAGTTCAGATGCAGAGCAACAGGTTAGAGCGTCTGTTGCGCGCACCATCGCCGACTATCCATTTCTGCCTCCCTCCGTCGCAGAGCAACTGGCCGCCGATGTTTCAGCGGTAGCCGGACCGATTCTGGAGAAATCGCCGGTTCTAACCGACGCGTTTCTGGTTGATCTCATTGAAAGCGGTGCGGCCGACGAGCAAGCTCAAATCAGCATTGCGACGCGACACGATCTCGCGGAAGCCGTGTCTGGCCCTTTGTTAAAAACCGGCAAACGCCGCGCCGTTGAGACGGTGCTTTCTAATACCAGCGCCAAGATTAGCGACGAAGGATATGGCGATCTCTTTGCGCGGGATGATCTGGACGGACGCATGCTGACGCTGGTGTCCGCCAGACAGGGGCTGAGCGCTCCTGTGGTGGCACAATGCCACAAGATCATCCTGACCGATCGCTTTGATCGCGCGATTGGGATGACGGTTCGACAAACGCTCATCGAAGCTCATGCGCTGCCGCCGCAAATGGCAGATGCCATCGTCAATGCGGCGATGGAAGATGCTTTGTCTCGCTCGGCGTCAAATGCGGATGCCTCCGCTGAAGAATTGATCAGTCTGGCAGCTACACTCAATAGCCACAATGACCTAACACCCTCTCTCCTCCTGCGCATGACCTGTGGTGGGTCGCTGGACTTTCCGATGGCCGCGTTCCACGTCCTCACCGATCGTACCTACCACGAGGTATTACGTGCTTTTCATGGCGCTGGAACCGAAGTCCTCGGTGAACTTTATCGAGAGAGTGGCCTGCCCCCCTATTTTCGCTTTGCCCTTGTCGCTGCGATAAAACGCATTGCTGAAGAACAGCAGAAGCCTACTCACGGCACGCCTGACAAACCTGTTCAGGACATCATCCGCGAAATTGTCGGCTTCTACAGAGGCATTGCGCCAACCAGCCTTGACCAGGTGATCGCCCGTCTTTGCCACGAGGCGGCACGATGGTCTGAAGACGATAGCGCCGCCCCGTCTTCAGCCTGAATGCCAAAACCCTAGAAATTCACCCGGGTGGTGTAAGCACCATCGACGACCATGTTGATCCCCGTGGTGAAACTCGACCGCGGCGATGAGAGAAAGACGGTTGCATTGGCAATGTCTTCGGGCGATGCCATTCGACCCATCGGGTTGTTTGACATCGCGTCTTTGTACACATCGGGCATGTTTTCTTCGATCATGTGCCAGACACCGCCTTTGAAATAGACCGTGCCGGGTGACACAACATTGCAGCGCACATGTTTGTCCGCATATTGCTTCGCAAAACCCTTCGCCACATGGATGAGCGCTGCCTTCATTGCGCCATAGGCGTTGGGATGACTTGTCTCAGCCGCCGATACCGATGAGATGATGACGATGGATGCATCGCCGCCATCGGCTGCTGATTTTTCGAGATGAGGAAGTGCTGCTGTGATGGAGCGCTGTGCACCCATGACATCTACATCAAAGCCCGCCTGCCAGTTGGCTTCTTCATTGCCAGCACTCAAGGCACTGGCGTTGGAGATGAGAATGTCGATCCCGCCGAGATCCTTTGCGGCTTCGCCGACCCAGGCCTGAAGTGCCGGCCCATCTGCAATGTCGACAGACTTGCCAAAGGCGTTGATGCCTTTGCTTTTTAGCGCAGATACGGCCTCATCGATCTGTTCCTGATTGCGGGCGCAAATGGCAACATTGGCGCCCTCGTCTGCCAACAGGTCAGTGATCGCCCGGCCGATACCGCGCGTGCCGCCCAAAATCACTGCGCGCTTACCTTTAAGTCCTAGATCCATTTTGACGTCTCCTCTGATTTCCAGTTGTCGGCACTCTATCTGTTTGACGCAAGGGCAGAAAGGCGAAAGCACGGGTGCATACAGCTTCTTTGGCGTCTTGCTCCTTGTGCGCTAGACTTGCGACAAAAGAGGCCAAAGCGCCCCGACGCAACTGGAGGAGATAAGATCCATGGATCTGGCAATGAAACCCGAAGAAGCTGCCTTTCGCGATGAAGTGCGTGCGTTTCTTGATGAGAAGCTCACTGATCAGTTGAAGGCGCATGCACGGCTCACCAGCGGCATCCTGACGGATCATCCTTTGCGGGTAGAATGGCTGAAGACACTGAATGAACGCGGATGGGCAGCGCCCAGCTGGCCAAAAGAATTTGGCGGCACCGGCTGGAGTGTCATGCAGAAGTTCATCTTTGCCTCCGAATGCGCCGCAGCGGGCGCGCCGGGCCTGAGCTCAATGGGTCTGTCCATGGTCGGCCCAACGCTTATGGGCCACGGCACCGATGAACAGCGCGCGAAATATCTTCCCAAAATTCTGGACGGGACCCATTGGTGGTGTCAGGGCTATTCGGAGCCAGGTTCCGGATCGGACCTTGCGTCTCTTCAAACCAAAGCGGTTTCCGACGGCGATGACTATATTATCAATGGCACAAAAATCTGGACCACAGGTGCACATTTCGCCAACCATATGTTCTGCCTTGTGCGCACCAGCACGGAAGGCAAAAAACAGGAAGGCATTTCGTTCATCGTCTTCCCGATGGACCTGCCTGGCATCTCTGTCGAACCCATCATCACTATCTCCGGCGATCATGAAGTGAACCAGGTTTTCTTCGATGACGTGCGGGTGCCGAAAGCCAACCGCATTGGTGAAGAGAATAATGGCTGGACGGTCGCGAAATATCTGCTGGAGTTTGAGCGGGGCGGATCTGCCCATGGCGCGAACCTGCGCAATGCGCTCAACCGCCTGAAAAGCATTGCCTCACAGGAAGTCTCTGATGAGGGCAGCCCACTTATTGATGATCCTGCCTTCCGTCGAAAAATTGACGAAGCGGAAGTCGAAGTGACCGCTGTTGAGTTTACAGAGCACCGCATCATGTCGTCTCTGTCGTCCGGCCAGAACCCGGGTGCAGCTGCGTCCATGATCAAACTGCGGGGCTCGACCATGACGCAGACCATCACAGAGCTCGGTGTCGAAGCGATTTCCCACTATATCGGGCCTCACGTCATGGAAGCGCGAACATGGGGATCCAATGTTGCGCCGGTCGGACCTGATCACACGCTGATGGTGGTGCCGAAGTATATGAATGGGCGCGCCAACACGATCTTTGGTGGATCGAATGAAGTTCAGCGCAACATTATGGCGAAGGCCGTTCTTGGCCTTTAACTGATCGATCCAGGAGAGTTCTGATGGACCTTGCGCTCGCGCCTGAGGATGCCGCTTTTCGTGATGAGGTTCGTGCGTTTCTGGATGAAACGCTGACGGAGAGCATGCGAGAAGCTGGACGGCTCACCACTTCTGTCTTCACCGACTATCATGACAATATGCCCTGGCATAAAGCGCTTCATGCCAAAGGCTGGGTGGCACCTAGCTGGCCGAAGGAATATGGCGGCACCGGCTGGACCGACATGCAGAAATACATCTTTGCATCTGAATGCGCGCGTGCGGAAACACCTCACATTGCGCCCATGGGTTTGCGCATGTGCGGCCCGGTCTTGATGAAGTATGGCACGCAGGAACAGAAGGATTTCTATCTGCCGCGCATGCTTTCAGGTGAAGACTATTGGTGTCAGGGATATTCCGAACCGGGATCAGGGTCCGACCTTGCCAGCCTGCAATGCAAGGCGGTGCGTGACGGAGATGAGTATGTCATCAATGGCACGAAGATCTGGACGACCCATGCCCAGTTTGCGAACCGAATGTTCTGTCTGGTGCGCACCGACGGCTCCGGCAAGCCGCAGCAAGGCATTACGTTCATCCTGATCGACATGGATACACCAGGCATCAAGGTGGAGCCCATCATCACGATGGCCGGCGATCATGAGGTGAACCAGGTTTTCTTTGATGATGTCCGCGTGCCTGTTGCCAACCGGGTTGGTGAAGAAAATGACGGCTGGACGGTCGCCAAATATCTGCTTGAATTTGAGCGCGGTGGATCCTCTGCGCCGGGACTTGAGATTGGTGCTCAAAAAGTCCGCGCGCTTGCCTCCAAAGAAGCGAGTGGCAAGGGCGCTGCACTCATGGATGATCCGGCTTTCGCCGCCAAGCTTGCCAACACCGAGATCGCCATCAAAGCGCTGGAGATCACCGAACACCGCATCCTGTCGGCCATGTCGTCGGGACAAAACCCGGGCCCTGCTTCATCCATGTTGAAGACCTGCGGCACAGAGATGCGCCAGCGGGTGGATGAACTCGCGGTTGAAGCCATTCAATATTATGCGACGCCGGATCAGAAAGATGCGCGCATGACCGGCTCCAACGTGGAACCTATCGGCCCCGCGGATGCCATGACGGCGGTGCCCGCCTATCTCAATAATCGCGCAGGCTCCATCTATGGCGGGTCCAATGAGGTTCAGCGCAACATCATGGCGAAGCTCGTTCTGGGCCTCTAAGTTTTGCGTGAGATGAGAAGCGTCGTTGTCTGGGTGAAGACTGTTTCGCCGTCCTGATTTTCCAGAATGTGGCGGTTCTTCACAACGCCCCGATCAGGCTTTGACGCACTTGGTTTGGTGTCGATGCATTCAATCGTGAGGGAAAGCACGTCCCCCAGCTTTGCCGCTTTGTGGAAGCGCACCTCGTCATAGCCAAGTGCGCCCAGCACAGCTGTTTCATGCGGCAAGCCCTGCGCTAAGCGCAACACCACACTTTGAATATGCGAACCACAAGCCGTGAGCGTGCCATAGATGGACTTCGCGGCGGCGTGCTTGTCGATATGAAAGGGCTGCGGGTCCCACTTTTCCGCAAAGGAGACGATTTCCTGTTCGCTCATCGTATAGGTGGCTTCTATCGGCCAGCGCTCGCCCACTTCAAAATCGTCAAAATATCGCATGCAGCTACCTTCTCATTTACTCGTTGCACCATAGCAAAAGGCCGGGCATGAAGCCCGGCCTTTCAAATTTCAGAGGCTGGAAAGGCTTAGAAGATCTCGAAGAGACCTGCTGCGCCCATGCCGCCACCGATGCACATGGTGACAACGCCCCATTTGACGTTCTGGCCTTCGGCCTTACGACGACGGCCTTCGAGCAGAATGTGACCAACGCAACGCGCGCCTGTCATGCCGAATGGGTGACCAATAGCGATAGAACCGCCATTGACGTTGTACTTCTCAGGATCAATGCCGAGACGATCACGTGAGTAGAGGCACTGTGATGCGAACGCTTCGTTCAGCTCCCAAAGATCGATGTCGTCAACCTTGAGGCCTGCGCGTTCGAGAAGGCGTGGTACAGCGAAAACAGGACCGATGCCCATTTCATCTGGCTCACAACCAGCGACGGCGAAACCGCGGAAGGCACCGAGAGGCTCTGCTCCACGCTTGGCTGCTTCAGCCGCTTCCATGACAACAACAGCTGCTGCGCCATCAGAGAGCTGAGAGGCGTTACCAGCGGTTACGAAGTTGCCTTCGCCGCGGACTGGCTGCAGGCTCTGCAGACCTTCGAGGTTTGTCTGTGGACGGTTGCATTCGTCTTTGGTGACTTCGTAGTCAACGATGCTTTCTTCCTTCGTTTCCCGGTCAACCACTTTCATTTTGGTTTTCATAGGAACGATTTCGTCATCGAATTTGCCAGCTTCCTGAGCTGCTGCAATGCGCTGCTGCGAGCGAAGGGCATATTCGTCCTGATAATCGCGCTTCACGTCATAGCGCTGCGCTACGATGTCAGCTGTTTCGATCATTGGCATCCAAAGAGCTGGATACTGCTGCATCAGGCTTTCTTCAGTGATGTTGTTGGTGTTCATGCCACCCATGGAAACGAGCGAAATGCTTTCAACACCTGCACCAACAGCGATCGGCACATCATTGTTCACAACAGTGTTTGCTGCCATGGCAATGGTCTGAAGACCGGAAGAGCAGAACCGGTTCACGGTTGTGCCGGATGTGGTGACCGGGCAACCAGCTGCGAGAGCTGACAGACGGCCAACGTTCATGCCGGTTGCGCCTTCTGGGTTACCACAGCCCATGATGACGTCTTCAACGTCACCTGGCTCAATGCCAGCGCGCTCAACGGCGTGCTTGATGGCGTGGCCGCCCATGGCAGAACCATGTGTGATGTTGAAACCACCGCGACCGGCCTTTGCCAGGCCCGTACGGGCGGTTGATACGATTACTGCTTCTCTAGACATATAGGTCTCCCTGCTTTGCAAACCTGTTTAGCAACTTTGTTTTGTCCCATTTAGCATCCGCTGATTTGACATGTCTCATGCCAAAAAGCCAGCAACCGCATCTATGTCGCTACGGAATACGCCACCAAAGGACCAATTGGGCGGCACCATACCCGCCCTTGGGGGCAAATGGGAATCAATTTCGAACGGCAGTGTTTCACACCTGAACATCGGAAATTGAGTTCTACGATCCATGCTTTTCCGCACTCATTTTCCCTGGATTTCTGCCGTTTTTTGGATACTCGTCGCAAAGAAACCTCATTTCGGCCCCCGCATTGCCCTGCCCTCTCCCTTGGTCAGCCCCATTCATCGGCCAGATTGTTCATGCGGCTGAAAACGAATCTGGAGAGCGACATGACAAAACGGCACATCTCAACACTGGCATCCATCGGCGCAGCGGCACTGATGGTTCCGGCGATTTTGGGAATCACTTCCGCGCAAGCCAATGAGACGGCTGGTCCGGATGCCGTCACCGTGCTGGTAGAATACTCACCGCTGTCGCAGGCTTATGCTGACGAAGCGGGCCGGTTCACGATGCCCGTCTATTTCTCTCGCGAAGCCACCGTGTTGACGGAAGAAGCCGACCTAGCGCTCGGCGCTTTGGCTGACGAAGCCGCAACTTATTCAGCGGTAGCCGTCACAGTCAGAAGCCAGGGTGATGATGATCAGGCCGTCGCTGTTTATGACGCGCTCTATGAATATGGGATTCCCTCCCGCGTGATGGCGCTGGAACTTGACGAAGATGTCGTAGGCGAGGGAGATACTGACGTTCTTGCCTCCGCGATATAAGCCCAAAACTCACTGAAAAGCAGATGTCAGGCACCTCCCCCCCGAAGTGCTTGACATTTTTCCTTGGCTTCAGTTTAATACGTTTGTATTTTTTTGGATCGAGAGAGAAAACCCATGTCCTTCCGCGCCGTACTATCGCTCAGCCTTGCTGCCCTGATGGGCTCTGGTTTTCTTCCCGCAGCCGCTGTTGAAAGGCCTGAAGCCAGCGCAAACGAGAAGCTGCTCTCTCACCAATCGGTTTTTCAGCCGCCGCGGCTTATTGATGTGTCTGAGCATGTGACCGTCGCCTATAGCTACACCATGTCGAACATTGTGATGATTGAAGGTGACAAGGGGATCTTCATCTTCGACACGGGCATGCGGGTTGAAAAAGCTGAACTGGCACTGAAAGCGCTCAGAACCCGGACCTCCAAACCCATCCTGGGCGTGGCTTACTCTCATGGACATGGGGACCATACGGGCGGTGTGCGTGCCTTCATCCCCGAAGGGGCTGACGTTCCTCTCTATGCGCATCGCAACGCGCTTCGCTATCTGGGCGATGTCACCTCTCCCACCGCGGATGTGTTCCGATTGCGGGCTGTGCAGCAGCTTGGACTTATTCTTTCAGAAGGAGTGGAAGGCACAGTTGGCTCAGGTGGCGGACCGGTCATCAATCTTGGGGGAACCGTCAGCTATCTCACGCCGACCCATCTCTTCGATGATGAAGTGACCATCGACCTCGGCGGCACGACGGTTAAACTTTTCCATGCGCCGGGCGATCTGGATGACGGAATCGGTGCCTGGGTAGAAGAAGATGGCGTATTGGCGACAGGCGACACGGTTGTCGGCACGCGCACCCACCCCATTCTTTCCACGCCGCGCTATGAAAAGGGTCGTGACGCTGAAGCCTATATCGCAAGCATCAACCACTTCCGTGATTTCGGTGCGACGCATCTTGTGGGAGGTCATGGACTCCCGATTAATGGTACTGAGAATGTCAGCAGATTGATCGACAGCACGCTCTTGGTGGGCCGCTACATCATGGACGAAACACTTCGCCAGATTGATGCCGGTGCGACGCCTGAGCAGACGGCTGCTGCGCTTCGTATTCCTACGGGAATCACCAGCGGCGAGGAGTTTGATGACTATTATCACCGCCTCAACTGGATCGTGCGCGGCGTTTATAACAAGGAAATGGGCTGGTATGGCGGCGATACGCTGGAACTTGTCGCCTTGGCGCCCAAAGACCGTGCCTCAAAACTCATTGACGCGCTGGGCGGCGCCGACAGTGTCCTGCAACAAGCAGAGACTGCCTATAATAACGGTGACTACAGATGGGCCGCAGAACTTGCAACCGAGCTGCTGCTTCAAGATGAGGAGAATGCAGAAGCTTTGTCCATCAAGGCCAATTCTCTGAGGGGGATTGCCTATCAGAGCGACAGCGCCAATGAGCGCAACTATCTTCTCACCGAGGCAGACCTGATGCTGGGTGATATTGGCATGAATGTGATCTTCGGCCAGGCCTTTGCGCGTGTCACCGAATTCTTCTCTGAGCCAAAAATCCCTGACCTTGCTCTTGCAGGCCCTTCCTCGTCCTTTATCAGCAAATTGCGGGTGCGTTCAGATGTTGATCGCCCGATGGATGAAGACATTTCTATTGCGGTACAGGTCACCGACCGAGAGGAAAGCTTTCAGCTGACTCTCACAAAGGGTGTGATGATCCACGACCGGGCTGCATTGCGGCCAGTGGACGCAACCCTCACACTTGACCATCGTTCCCTCATCCTTCTTGCCGATGCCCGCCTGTCGTGGGAGAAAGTTTTGGATCGGGATGCGGCATCTGTGAGTGGTGACCGTGCTAAGCTGCAAACCTTCTTCGAGCACCTTAACTGGGACTGACATTGACTGCGTCTGCCGCCAAAAAACCAACATCCGGCAAATCCGAGAGAACACGGGAAGCGCTGCTGCTTGCCGGGGAAGAATTAATGGGCTGGAAAGGGATTGAGGCGACGTCGGTTCGCGATATCAATCAAAAGGCGAAACAGAAAAACACATCAGCGATTGGCTATTACTTCCAGAACAAGGAAGGCCTGCTGCAAGCCATCCTCGATCGCCGGATGGTGCCGCTTGATGAAGAACGTCGCAAACGGTGGGACGAAGTTAAAAGCGCCAGGGGCGACAAGGACCTGAGCTTGCAAGATCTTGTTGAAGTGCAGGTTCTGCCACTCGCTGAAGCTGCTTTAGCGGAGCCTGCCTGGCGGAATTATGTGCTGTTGCTGGCGCAACTCGTGTCCGCCCATGGCGCACCTCATCAACATCTCTGGCGCGATAAGTATGACAAGACCAGCGGTAAGATTATCGCGGCGATGCGGGATCATATGCCCGCAACGGACGATGACCTCTGGCGCCAGCGGGTGAGCGACATGATCACTTTCTCAATTGGCAGCCTGTGCGAGCGCACCTATGTGCTGGGACGCAGCGGCACACCCCCCACCTTGCCAGACGAACACTATCTCTCTCACCTGGTGCGGACGGCCACCGCCATTCTGTCTGTGTCAGACCAAGATTGAATTCAGCTTATTGGACTACCGATGGCAATCTCGTAGCCGTCCGGGTCGCGGACATAAAACTCCTCGATCCCATAAGGCTGCTTTTCGACCTCTGTGACTTCCATGCCTCTGCCAGACAGTCGCCCATGCATTTCGCGTGCGGAGGGGTAAGTGAGATAGAAGACTGTGTCACTATAGTGGGGACGTTTTGCGCGATCTGAAGGGCTGATAATGTCTTTTGCATTGAGCATCAAGGCGCCGCCGCCTTCATGGCGCAGGTTGGCCCAGATAACGGCGCCCTCTTCCTCCACCTTCTGCTCAACTTCGAATCCAAGTTCTTCATAGAACTCTATGGATGCACCGACATCAGCAACATTGAGAAGCGGTACGAGATCAGTTGGCCGAGACATGGCATCTCCTTCAACACGGTCGAGACAAAATCCACGTCAATTAAGCGCTACACCCCCACATAGTGCAATGACAGAGTGCGTCTTTGGGCTTGTGCTCGGTGTTCCAGCAACCAAATGCCCTGCCAAATTCCTAAATCCATGCGGCCGTCTGTGACAGGCACACTCAGATGGGTTTGGGTGAGCGCTGTGCGTATATGGGCGGGCATATCATCTGGCCCTTCGGTTCCATGGCGGTAGCGAGAAGGGTCTTCAGGTGCCAAATGCGCCAGACTGTCCATCAGGTCTGCCATAACATCCGGGTCCGCATTCTCCATAATGACGAGCGATGCAGACGTGTGGCGGACAAGAACACTCAAAAGCCCTTCTTGTGCGCCCTCTTCCACCAGCCAGGCCGCCACCTTGCCGGTCATATCATGGACGGAAAATCCGCCGGTTGTGGTTTCAATATGGCCCCGTGCCTGCCACAGCGCTCTGCCCATTGGCTCTCCCTCTTTCACCGCACCCCGATAAAGGGTAGATAGAGCGCCAACGGGCCCGGCCCGTCAACGTCCCTTTTTGATGGAGTACGCCCGCGTATGAGTTCCCAGTCTGCATTTGAAAGTCATGTTGGCCCCATTTCCTATACGCGGTCAGACGATGGCGCATCGCTTTCTTTCACGATTGATGAGCACCATCTGAACGGTGATGGCTACATTCACGGCGGCATGATGATGACGCTGGCAAGCGGTGTGCTTGGTGAACTCGCCCGCGCCACAGCGGATGGTGCACCTACTGCGCCGCTTTCTGTGAATTGTGATTTTGTCGGACCCGGACCAAAGGGTGCGTCAGTTATTGGCACCGCGACCATCACCCGTCGCACCCGGACCGTGCTTTTTACATCTGCGGAGCTCAGAGCCAACGACAAGCTGATGATGACGGCAACCGGTGTCTACCGGATTGGTGACCCGTCGTGACTGTCGCTGTGCCGGAAGGCTTCTTCGCGCAGGAGCTGATTGATCCGTTTGAGAAATTCGTGGGACCACTCTTTGAGCGAGACGAAGATGGTCAGCGGGTTGTGGCGTTCCGAGTCGACGAACGACATCTGGGGCACGACGGCGTGCACGCCCATGAAGGTCAGCTCATGACCTTTGCGGATGCGTCGATGGGGTGCACGGCCTATTGGGACAATGACCATGCGCCGTGCGCAACGCTTTCCCTACAGGTGAGCTTCTTACGCTTCCCAAAACTTGGCGAGCTGGTGGAATGCCGTGCCCGCTTTACGCGCAAGACCCGATCCATCCTCTTTGTGGAAGGCGCCATATCGGTTGACGACGAACCGGTCATGTCCGCCACCAGCCTCTGGAAAGTATTGGGTGCCAAGTAAGGCTTAGAGGTCTTTGAAGCCCTTGGGGATCGGCATGAGTTCCTGGAACTCAGCATCGCGCTTTTCCTGCTGCGCCGTGAAGCTTTCGGTCATATCGCCTGGCTGGAACATGCCTGTCTGCCAGACAGCGATGTGCTTCAGCGCGTCACCCACAGAATGGTCACGGCCATAGTTGAGCATTTCTTTCGAGCCCCAGACCGCGAGCGGTGATTTGGAGGCGATGTCTGCTGCATGCCCCATGACTGCTGTCATCATGTCGTCATGGTTCTCAAACACTTCATTCACAAAGCCACAGGCTTTGGCTTCATCGGCATACATGCGCCGCCCGGTGAAGGCCATTTCTCGCACAAGCCCTTGGGGCATGACATAGCCCATGCGCGGGAACGTGCCCACATCGGCCGTCATGCCGATATTGATTTCGGCGATGCAGAAGAAGGCATCCTTGGTGCAATAGCGCATGTCGGCTGCGCTGGTGAAATCCATGCCCCCGCCAACACAGGCGCCATTGATTGCTGCAAGCACGGGCATGCGCGCTTCTTCGAGACAAGAGAAAGTTTTTTGCAGCATAAGCACGGTCTGCATCATGCGTTCGCGGCGACGGCCCGCCTCAATATGGCTTTGGTCCGGGCCGCCAGCAAAAACAGAGAGATCCATCCCCGCGGAGAAATGCTTGCCCTGAGCAGAGATCACAATCACACGCGCCCGAGCGTTTTCATCGATGTCGCGGATGATGGCCGGCAGCTCGTTCCAGAAGGGTTTGTTCATGGCATTGGCCACTTCAGGCCGTGCCAATTGAACGTGGGCGATGTGGTTTTCGATGCTTACGTCGAAGCACTCATGCGCCTGATCGTTCTCGTTTACAGCTGCTTGGCTCATTTGGAGCTCCCGTCATTCTCAAAATCTGACGGGAGCCTATCACATCAAATACCTAGCGTTGCAGTGCTTTTCCTGCCGCATTGTCATCGGCCTGAAGGCGGCGGAAAGCGGTGAAGAGTCCCAGATCCGGGTTCGGTTTGCCTTCGCGACCCTGGAGCAACAATTGATACATGAACCAGTTGGCGGCTCCCATGCCATTGATGAGACGTACCAGCTTGGACGGGCTGTTCTGGCCGAGCAGCCAGCCTTTGCCGAGCATCAGATTGTCCTCATACCTCGGAGCTTCTGCGATCTTTCCTTCCAGCAACTGGTTCGGCAAATCCGTGTCCACGCACATGGGCCGGCCGATGCCGATGGCGTCCGCGGCACCCGATGCAAGGGCTGCATTCATGCCTTCGATCGACCTGAACCCGCCGGTTACCAGGAGTGGTAGCTTGGTGGCGCCTCTGATCTCATTGGCGTAGTCCAGGAAGTAGGCCTCGCGCGCGATGGTGCTCGGACGCATGGTCTGTGTGCGTTCAGCATCAAGTGTCAAACCATCACCGGCCAACATTTTCGGCGATTCATAGGTACCGCCGGAAACCTCCAGCAGGTCCAGCCCTTCTTGTTCCAGCCATTGGGCCACGGTGATGGAATCTTCTGTCGAGAAGCCACCCTTCTGGAAATCAGTCGAGTTGAGCTTGACGCTGATCGGGAAGTCCGGCCCGACAGCCTTGCGAACTGCGCGCACAGACATGAGCAAAAGCTTTGCCCGATTTTCCAATGACCCGCCCCACTCATCCGTTCGTGTATTCACATCAGGCGACAGGAACTGCGAGAGCAGGTACCCATGGGCGCCGTGAAGCTGCACACCGGTGAAGCCGGTTTCTTTGGCTACGGTTGCGGCGTGGGCAAACCGATCGATCACGTCCAGAATTTCATCGTGTGTTAGTGCGCGTGGCTTGCCGAAATTCTTGCCTGGCAGCGCCACCTGTTGGTCCGACGCGCTGACCGGGTTTTTGTTGACACTGACAGGTGTTTGACGGCCGCCATGGGAAATCTGCATCCAGAGATGGTTGCCCGCGATGGTTCCTGCTTCTGCAAAGGCTGCAAGCCGGGACTTGGCTTCATTTGATTGCGGGCCATCAATGGCGACATTGCCCGGCCGCTCCATATAGCGGCGATCAATCTGCACATTGCCGGTGAGCAACATGCCCGCTCCACCTTCAGACCATTTCCGGTAGAGGGCCACATGACCATCGGTTGCCTGGTTCAGCGGATCTGCCAGACCTTCGGTCATCGCGCCCTTGGCGATCCGGTTCGACAGGCGGGCGCCACACGGAAGATCAAGGGGCGTTGCAATCGTTGGAGGTGTCGTTTCAGCCATGAGGAGCTCCTGTCAGTCTGTGTTCTTACCCACAGATAATCGCTACGTTGCGTATCGTCAATAGATACGATACGTTTTGTTCAACTCATGATATAGAGGGCAAATGTCAGAACATCTGCGATTCGAGGAAAAACCCCGCGAAACCCCCGTTGCGACGCGCCGCAAAGTGCTTGAGGCCGCCGCAGCGCTGCTCGATGGAGATGGCTATCCCGGCGTCACCATAGAGGCGATCGCCGCTCAAGCGGGCGTGGCAAAAACAACGATCTACCGTTGGTGGCCATCAAAAGCGGCGATCCTGCTCGATCTTTTTGATGCGATTGGGGATGAGCGCATTTCAGACCCTGCAACCGGGGACTTCGCGGCAGACCTCAAAGCCTATCTGAAATCACTGCTTGAATTGATGAGTGGCACCATTGCGGGCGAAGCGGCAGCGGGCATGTTTGCAGAGGTCCAGAGCGACCCGGTCATGAAAATTGAGGTTTGTGCTCATTTTTCTGAGTTTCGTCAGATTGTGCTCAATCAGATCGTCGACAGGGCGATTGCTGGCGGGAACATTCGCGAAGAGCTTGACCGTCGGCTGATCGAAGATCTGATTATCGCGCCGTTCTGGTACCGACTTCTTATTGCGCATGAACCCTTGAGCGCTGAAGAGTGCGACGCTTATGTGGACGCGGTGCTCGCAGGCCTTACCCCCTAATCATCTTGCGCTTCAGCGCTGTTCGCGCTTTGCTACCCCCAACAAAGTAAAAACCGGGAGACGCAAATGGCGATCAATTACGATGAACTGATGACGCTCAAGACAGAGGGCCAGGAATTTTCCTATGGCGACCGGGAGACCATGCTTTACGCGCTCGGCGTTGGCTTTGGCCGTGATCCGCTCGACGCAAAAGAACTGCCGTTTGTTTATGAAAAAGACCTCGTAACCGTGCCCACCATGTCCACGGTGATCGCCTGGGGTGCCGGCGCCATGGCAAAGAGCGGTATCAACTACGCCATGGTTGTTCATGGCGAACAGAAGCTCACCATGCACAAGCCCCTCCCTATTGCAGCCGACATTCTGGTCGATACAAAAGTTGTCGGTGCTTGGGACAAGGGCGCGGACAAAGGGGCTGTAATTGCGAGTGAAACCAGCATTCGCGAAAAAGCGAGTGGCGATGCGCTTTGCACTATGCTCTCCACCACCTTCGCCCGGGGCGATGGCGGCTTTGGCGGGCCGAAAGAAGGGGCACCTGTTCCTCACGCCATTCCGGACCGGGCACCGGATCAGTCTTTTGATGCGGCGACAGTGCCGGACCAGGCGCTTCTCTATCGTCTATCCGGCGACAGAAACCCGCTTCACGCAGACCCTGAATTTGCGAAGGCTGTTGGGTTCCCAGCCCCGATCATTCATGGGCTTTGCACCTACGGCACCTGTTGCCGTGCGATCATCACCAATGTTTGCGACTATGATCCAAAGCAGATTGTCGGCTTTGATGTGCGCTTTTCTTCGCCGGTCTATCCGGGTGAAACCATCACCGTCGACACGTGGCGGGACGGCAATGTGCTTTCCTTCCAGGCACGTGTGAAAGAACGCGATGTGATGGTCATCAATAACGGCAAGTGCACACTGGCAGTTTAAGGCCTTACAGTTCTCGGCCTTTTCTTCCGCCGTCGGTTCATGAGCGCTTCGAGCGCCTCATGCACTGCCGTGCGGTAGGCCGGCTTCAGGTAAGGGTCGATTATCGCCAGGCAGGCCAGCGCTCCGTCCGCGAGCCGCTGTTCGCGCTTACGACGTGGATCAGACGCGCGGTCCATGAATGAGACCCAGCTGAACCAGACAAGAAACGAATTCAGCGCCAGCAGCTCGTTCGTTTTTTGATCGACGGTCACCATGTCGCCTTGGTCCATAATGTCCTGATACATCTCCGCCATCTTCACGATCGTGTCGTCTTGCAGCGTCTGGATCATACTACCCAATTCGGGGTCACGCTGACCCAGACCAATGAGATCCGCGAAGAAGAAGCGGTAGCGCCAAAGCACTTCGATGGCACTCACATAGTCGTTTGCCATGCGCTCCGCTGAAATTGGCTCTCCCTTTGGATAGGTAAGCGGTTCTGCTATGCCATCGCGAATGGCGGGGAAGAGAGCGCGGATGATCTCTTCCTTGTTACGGAAATAATAGTAGAGGTTTCCAGGACTTATGCCCGCTTCGGCAGCAATCTGGTTGGTGCTGACGTCGCTGGCATTCTCTTCATTAAAGAGACGAAGTGCTGTCTCCATAATAAGGGCACGGGTTGCCGCCCCCTTGGACGGCGCATCCTGTTCTCCCGGCGACACCCTGTTCGTTGCTGTTTTGGCCATATGCTTTGGATACCTGCCCCGCCCGCCTGTGTCACCCCTTGACGGGATTTTTTTTGAGTATAAGCTCTACTTTCTTAGAGTTTAAGCTCTAATTTGGGAGGGAGGGCTTTATGCTCGATACATTCGCCATTAAGGGGCGTGACGCCTATTTGCCTGCCTGGAAAGGCTTAGCCCGTCCGCAAACAGATTGCGCCTATGACAGCGTTGTCATTAGCGGCAACGGGATTGGCGCTGCCGTGCTTGCAGCCCGCCTTAACCGGGCGCCGGAGTTTGCGGGACGCGTCGTGATTGCTGCCCCGCCTGTTGCCGAAAGCCGTCGGCTCATCAACGGGGTCACTCTTCGCGCACGCAGTATTGACTATTATGCCGCCGCCTTGGGTATTGATCGTGCTGACGTACTCCGAGAAATGTATGGGCCGGACTGGACCGATGCGATTACCTATCGCCAACGCGTCTCCCTTTGTGATGTTGAGGGTGGCCAATATTCGCTTCGCTCGCCAACCACATGGATGACCAGCGAGGGTGTTCGAAAAGACCGCTCTGTGCGGGAACCGCTTGCGTATGGCGTGCGCAATTCGCGTCTTGCTGGAGCGCTCATTGCGCTTGCGAAACGCGCTGGTGTCAAACATGTCGAAGAAGAAGTGAATGACTGGCAGGCATTACGCGCCCTCGCGCCTGGCGAACGACCGTTGATTGTCAACGCCAAGCCAAAACCGCTTGAGAATGCCGAAACAATCTGGGAGGCGCCTGCCCCCAAAGAGTTCGTTCTCGCGTCGCAAATCACCTTTACCGACAATGCGCGCACCTCAAAGGGCGTCATCGACAAACATGATGCATTCTGCGCCTTCATCCACCGGGATGGCGGACTTGATATGTCCGTCCTCTATCCCTTTCAGGACCCTCTCTCGCCAGAAGCGCGTTACTACGGGATTTTCTATCGTGTCGCGAAGGCTGGAAGCTTTGACAAAGCTCACGAGTATGAGGTGCTGACCGACGAAATCATCGGTGTCGGCGAGCAGCTAGGGCTTGAAGCCCACGATGTGGAAGAGACAAAGGGTCAGGCCGCTGTCCCCTGCCTGCGCTGGCGGGGACTGCGCAATCGTCAGAAAGACACGCTTGATCTTTCCTATATATATTCCGGTGGTGCGCCGATCATCACGGGAGACGGCATGGTGCGGTCTGCCGTCGCTGCGACGGCAGCTGCGGAGGCCTTGCTTTGTGGCCGCGATCCGGTGCCTGAGATGAACAAAGCGCTCAATCGGTACCGATTCCTCAACTGGAGCCAGTGTCGGATGATGACCAATTTCCCAGGGACTGCTGCAAAACTCATCGGCGCACGCCCCAACTGGGCGCTGGCCGGCCCCGGACTTTCACGGGACTGGGACATGTGGGCAGGCGCCTATTGATGTGTGCCCACAAAATAGGCGGGCACCCAAAGAGCGCCCGCCGGACTGCTGTCATATGACAACAGATGTCTTAAGTGAACTTGAAGCAGCAAACTTTATTGCCGTCGAGATCGCGGAAGTAAGCGCCGTAGAATTGCTCGTTACGCGCGCCGGGCTCGCCTTCGTCAGTTGCACCAAGCTCAATCGCCTTTTTGTACATGGCGTCAACCTCATCGGTCGATTCTGCTGCAAGGGCGAGCATGTTGCCATTGCCCGGCGTCGCGGTTTTCTCATCGTAGGGAATGCACAAAGACAGCATGGCGCCACCCTTAGCATCGTTCCAAAAGATAATGCGATCCATGCTGATCGCCCGCTGGCCACCAAAGGCACCAAGGAAATCATCATAAAACTTGGCGCCTTTTTCCAGGTCGTTCGATCCAAGTGTTGCGTATCCGATCATTTGAGTATCTCCCATTGGGTCGAGGTCCCGAGCGCCCCGACCTTCATTCTTAGACCGACAAGTTAGACAATCACCGGAGGAATACAATGCCAACTCGACATCACAGTTTGCTGATTGGACATGGAGCCCTTGTGTTTATTTTGGGGCTCGCCGCAGGTGTCCCCTTTTTGTGGGCTCTGGACGCTGTTGCAGCTGGAGGTGGCGCGGTTGAAGCTGAGGCGCTTCGTGCCTGGCGCATGGCACATCTTGAAGGCACGCTGAACGGCATGATGATGATCGCCGTGGCTGCCGCCGCAAAACAGCTCACCGTGAGTGAGGGACGTTCATCCATCATCACCTGGGGCCTCATTGCGACAGGCTGGGGCAATATCCTGGCGTCTTTTGTGTCCGGCATGACCGGTGGCCGCGGCCTCGCTTTCACCGGCATCGACTGGAACACGCTCACCTTCACGCTCTTCTCTATTGCGATCGTTGGCGTTATTGCGGCCTTTGTTGTGCTTGCGTTGGTCGCCTTTTCACAACCCAGCGATTAGACATCACGCATCCGGATTGGCGGAAACTGTCTGTTCAATGTCATTTCCGCCAAACCTGGTACCTCCTAGATTACGCCCCTCAGTAACCATGGGAGTGCACCACATGCACATCGTGATTTTTCTCTATGATGGGTTCACAACGCTTGATGCGATCGGCCCTTTTGAGACTCTCAGCCGTTTGCCGGATGCGGAGGTAACCTTTGTTGCCAAAGAAGCCGGCATGGTCGCCAACGACAATGGCCTTATTGATATCTATGCTCCCAAAAGCATTGATGAAGTTGATAGCGCTGACATTCTCCTTGTTCCTGGCGGGTTTGCGGATGAAGCAGTGCGGAACGATCCCCATCAGATGGACTGGGTGCGCAAGATTGCGAAAACAACCAAGATCAACGCGTCCGTTTGCACTGGTTCCCTCATCCTGGCGGCGGCAGGCCTGCTTGATGGGAAAAAGGCAACGACCCATTGGGCGCGCTACGATGTTCTTGAAAGCTATGGAGCAACACCTGTCGCAGAGCGCTGGGTGGATCATGGCGACATTATCACCGCGGCCGGGGTGTCGGCGGGCATCGACATGGGGCTTCACCTTTCAGCTCAGATCGCGGGCGAGGACTATGCCAAAGCGTTGCAGCTGGCGATAGAATATGCACCTGAGCCGCCCTTTAACTCCGGCAGCGTCGCAACGGCGGCGCCGGAAACCATTGAACTTGTCGCGGCGACAATGGATAGCGGTGACGCCACACCACGACCTCTTCCTGAGCGGATTGGCCGGGTGCCCAGAGCGCACTAGCACGCGCCCACCCATAGGTCTCGCCTGTTGACCTCTTAGAGTGGTGCGACCAAGAATCCGTCTGGCGGGTTTTTCACCTGCCAGACTGTTTCAAGCAGATCGCGACAGACATCACGGTGACAGCAGTCTGACGCCATGGCGCAATTCTTCAGCGAAAAGAGACGCTTCGCCCCTTCGCTATCCAATCCATATTCTTTCATAAGACGGGCCGACGCGATCCGATCGCGGCATATGGGTTCCATACTCTCTCCCTTTGTGTGCGAGCCTGCATGATGGTCATCTGGCGGTAAGCCTGCGTTGACCAGGATCAACTCGCACAGCGGCAATCTTTGTTGTTTCCGACCAATCCTGATCCAGGCTCAAGTCATTTTTCCTTTTTGTTTCAGCCTATTAGACGGGAAGGAGCCGCTTCTATATCTTGCGGGCCAAAGACATTGAAATGAGGGGGACGTGATGACAGGCAGCAATCCATTCGATCCGGCTTTGTTTGGCGAGGACGCGGTCTCTGCCGAGACCAAAGCAATCAACGACGCGCTGATTGAGCTGTTAGAAAATTCTGACGACAATTGGGACATTGGGGTCGCCGAAGCCCGCGCCCGGCGTGACCGCGGCGAGGGACCGTTTCCGCTGGTCCCGAAATCCGACCGCGCCGTCACGCGGACAATCCCTGGCAAGGGGGGCGATATTGAGCTGCGGATCATCGCGCCAGACAACCCCAAAGGCGTCTATCTTCATTTTCATGGTGGCGGATGGGTATTTGGGTCCGCCGACGGCCAGGACCCAATGCTTGAGCGGATCGCCGACAATTGCGGCCTGGCTTGCGTCAGCGTTGAATACCGCCTCGCGCCGGAGCATCCCTATCCTGCCGGCCCTGATGATTGCGAAACCGCCGCCCTCTGGCTCATAAAGAATGCCAAAACTGAGTTTGGAACGGATGTGCTGACTGTCGGCGGCGAGAGCGCCGGTGCGCACTTGGCTGCTGTCACATTGCTCCGTATGCGCGACCGTCATGACTATGCGGATTTTGCCGGTGCCAATCTTGTGTTCGGGGCGTTTGATCTGCGCTGGACGCCAAGTGCCCGCGCCTTTGGGGATGAGCCCTATCTGATCTTGCGCACCCATGACCTACACAAATTTGATGAGTGTTTTATTCCGAAAGATGCAGACGCCTCAGATCCGGATATCTCGCCGCTATTTGCAGACCTTAAGGGTATGCCGCCTGCCCTCTTCAGTGTTGGAACAGCCGATGCGCTGCTGGATGATAGCTTGTTCATGCATGCCCGCTGGGCAGCGGCTGGCAATGAGGCAGAGCTTGCTGTCTATCCTGGCGGCGCACATGGCTTTGTCGCGTTCCCCGGCGAACTGGCCGCATCCGCTGTAAAACGCATGGATGCGTTCCTTATCCAAACCACGAAGTGACGCTGGGGCACCCTCGCCCTCCCTCAACAATATGACTTTTCCTTCGCCTCTTTCTAAAGTGCGGCGCGGCCCGTCTTTCCAAGAGTATTCATGACAGAAGCTATCCAAACCGTTCAGAGCATCGTCAACACATGGAACTGCGATGAAGTGGGCCATATGAACGTTCAGTTCTATGTGGCAGCGGCAGCCGATGCCAATCGCGCTTACGGGGTCACCCGCGGCATCAACCGATCCGTCATATCTCACCGCGATCATATCCGCTTTCATCGCGAACTGAGAGCCGGCGACATTTTTGCCGTCACGAGCCGCGCGACTGGCAGGCATGATGGTGGGCTCACTCTCTCCCATGAGCTTCACAACTCAGCAACCGGTGTTCTCGCCGCAACGCTTTCCAGTCAGACCGACCTTCCGTCCGGTTTGGAGGAGGGGCCCTTTGAGCCTCTTGCAAAGGGCGCACTGCCCCGTGGTGTCCCGGGGGCATCTTCTTTGCCTCATTTGCAGCTTGATGATCAGGCAGCTTCAAGCCTGATCCCTATTTATCAAGGTGTGGTGCATCCAGAGCATTGCGACGAAACAGGTCTCATGCGTCAGCAACATATTATGGGTCGTTTTTCTGATGGGGCCGCGCACCTTTGGCAGCATGTTGGCTTTGATCGCGACACGATGATCAAGGCACGGCGCGGCACTGTGGTACTGGAAATGCGGCTTGACCGACTGGCAGATGTACGCGCCGGGACGGTTCTTGTGGGGAAAAGTGCCATGGTCGAGGTGATGGGCCGCGTCTTGCGTTTTGCACATTTCCTGTTTGATGGATCCACTGGCGCTCTGGTGGCGACGGGTGAGGCAGCGGCAGTCATGCTTGATCTGGATGCCCGCAAGACCGTCGCCTTTAGCGATGAAGAAAGCGCCAAGCTCGCGCCCTACCTCATGAAAGTGACTTGAGATGGGCGAGATGATTGATACATATCGCGGCTATGTGAACCCCTGGGAATGCGATGAGATGGGCCATATGAACATTCAGTTCTATATGGGCAAAACATCTGATGCGGCCTTTCATCAGCAGGCTTTTCTGGGCCTTGGCTACGAGCATCAGCAGACCGAGCGGACGACCTATGTTGCGCTTGAACATCACATCCGGTTTCACAAAGAACTGTTTGCGAGTGATCTGGTTGCTGTGCGGTCAGGCGTTCTGTCGCTCAATGACAAGACAATGCGGATCTATCAGGAAGTTCGCAATGCGCTCACGGACACACTGTCTGCCACGCTGGTCGTCGATGTGGGACATTTTGACTTGAATGTGCGGAAGCTTGTTCCCTGGAGTGATTTCGCACGCGGGCAGGCTGAAAAAATCATGGTCGACCGGCCAGATGCTGCGCAGCCGCGTTCACAGCCGGACGGATCGCTGGATCGCGATGCGTCCCTCGACCGCGCGAAGGCCAAAGGCATGCATGAAACAAACCGGTCTGCTGTCAATCGCTGGGAATGCGATGCAAACGATCATATGAATTCGCGCTTCTATCTCGCCCGCTTTTCTGAGTGTCAGGGACATATGTGGGCAGCGGCGGGCCTTGATCGCCATTCACAGAAAGCCAAAGGTCTCGCAACCGCCACTGTTGAGATGCGCCTTGCCTATTTCAAAGAACTGAAGGCAGGACAGACGCTCTTTGTGCGCACCGGCCTTGAAGCGCAGGATGCCAAGACGCTGCGCTATCGGCACTGGATGTTTGATGCGGAGACGGGCGAGGCCGCTGCAGCCTCTGAAGGAACAGCCCTTCTCATCTCGCGGGAGACCCGCAAGGCCGTCGATCTGCCACACGAAATTCGCGATAGACTCGGTTGAGTTTGTCACACGCAAATACCTATCCACATTAACTGGAGAGTTTCATGAGCTTTGTTGAGCTTTACCGCAGTTCGGTTCAGACCTGGGAAACCGACGGGATGGGGCACATGAATGTGCAATTCTATTCCGAGAAGGCCACCAATGCGCTTGCAGCACTCAGCCTTCACCTGGGCCACGGGCGCAATGAGATCCAACGGACCGGCGCCCGCCTGGTGGCCGAGGACCACCACATTCGGTTCCTGCGCGAACAGCGCCCTGGTGCTCCCATCTATATTCGCGGTGGTGTGGTGGAGGCCGATGCAAACCGTCTTACCTGCTATTTTGAAATGCTGAACACGGTGTCCGGCGATGTGGCGGCGACATTCTTTGCACATGCAAGCCTGCGGTCAGACACAGACCGCGCGCAAGTGCCCATCTCCGATGCGATGATTGCGAAAGCAGAGGCTGTCAAAGTTGAGGTGCCGCCACATGGCAGCCCCCGGGGGCTTGACCTCACACCGCCCCGCGCCGCGCCAAGTCTGGGCGACGCCGAAGAAATGGGCCTGCTCACAACCTTTCAGGGTGAGGTGATGCGCGACTGGTGTGTGACCGGTGATTTTCTCGCGACGCGACGGTTTATGGGCATTGTCTCCGATTCCATTCCCAACCTTCTGGCGCAGACCCGCGGAGATGACCGCTCAAAGGACAGCACGACAGGTGGCGCGGCGCTCGAATACCGCTTCGTCTATCGCGATGCACCGAAAGTCGGTGACATTCTGACGCTCAGAAGTGGCCTCAAAGAAGTAACGGACAAGACCTATACCTGGGCGCACTGGCTGTTTGATGTGGAAACAGGCCAATGTGTTGCGACTGCCGAAGCTGTCGCTATCGCGCTTGATCTCGTCGCCCGCAAGGCCATACCCATTCCGCCGGATATGAAAGCGGGCCTTGAGAAGTTTGTTGTGCCAGGATTGGGCGTCTGATCAGGAGGTGTCCATGAATGCCGAGGAATATCTCGAAACAGCCGCCCGCTTTCGACGCGAAATGGTCGAGCCCAATGCCGCGCGATGGGAGGCAGAGAAGAAGCAGCCGGTTGCTGCCCTAAAACAGGCGGCCGACGCAGGGCTCATGCGCCTGGAGACCCCCGTGGAGGCCGGTGGCTTCGGGCTTTCGTTCCTCACAAAGCTAGCGCTTTGCGAAGACATGTCGCGGGCGGACATGCCTTTCATCTTTGCGCTCATCAATACGCAGAATGTAGCCGCACGTCTCGCTGCTGGCGGAAACATCCGTCATCTCGAAGAATATGTGCCCCGCATCTTGTCCGGCGACATGTTTGCGGCGACGGCCCTGTCAGAGCCAGGTGCCGGAAGTGATTTTGCCGGCATCACCACCCACGCCGCAAAAGTGGACGGCGGGTGGGAGCTCACCGGCGAGAAAGGCTGGATCACCAATGCAGGCATCGCCAATCTGTTTGTGACCTATGCCCAATCTGACCCAAATGCGGGCTGGCGGGGGGTCGGCTCCTTTCTTGTGGATGCGACCATGCCCGGCTTCACTCGCGTGGAGCCCTATGCGCTCAGCGGCGGCCACGGGATTGGCGCCGGAGGCTTCAAGCTTGATCGCTATTTTGTGGCCGACGAAGATGTTCTTGCTGGGCCCGGCGACGGCTTCAAATCCGCCATGTCTGGCGTCAATGGTGCACGTGTCTATGTGGCCGCCATGTGCGCCGGGCTCGTTGCCGATGCTCTGGAAAAGGCCGTGAGCTATGGCGCGATCCGCAAAGCGTTTGGCGAACCGCTCCTTGGGCACCAGGGATTGAAATGGTCGCTGGCTGATGTGGCAACAGAGCTAGAAGCCATGCGCGCGCTAACCCATTGGGCGGGCACTCTTATCGAAGAAGAACGGGATGCTGTTACCCGCGCGGCGCAAGCCAAGAAGTTCGCGACTGAGCGAGCGGTAACGCTCATCGAGGCTTGCATACAAGCCATGGGTGCGAATGGGCTACGTGAGGAGCATGGCCTCGGCCGTCATCTCATCTCGGCAAAGATTGCTGGCTATACGGACGGGTCCATCGAAATGATGAACGAGCGCGTTGGTGCCGCTCTCCAGAAGGACTACGCGTCCTGAACGCCCCTATCGTTCGCGCAAGAAAACCTCAGGAACGAACGGTTCGGGGGAGCACTGAGCGAAAGATAAGACCGCGTTCACCGGCTATGCGCTGAATGGTCTTCGTTCCTCGTACCAAGCGGTAGAGCTCTTCCATGTTCAATGCCCGGCGTGCTGCTTTTGCCGCGGCGCGGGTCTCATTGTAGAGCTTGCGCAGGCTGCGATCATCAAGCTTCTTGATCTCCGCTTCTTTTTCTGCGCGTTTCGGATCTGGTTCATCGAACTTCACAATCATGATGTCATGCTCCTGATTATCTTGTTCCAGCTCAGTCTTACGTCAAACCTGTTTCACGGATTCGCTTCATTGCTGCCCAAAGGGTTTTGTTGCAGCTCTTCGTCCATTTTCTGCATCTCGTCCCCGAACATGCGGGCCGCGCGCGCAAAGCGTTTGACCATTCCTTCAAAGAAGCCAAACGCTTCGTCTAGCTCTTCTTCCGTCGGCACACCGGCCCGTTCTGCAGGGGTCTTGGCTTCCAGTCTCTCGAGACGTTCTGTCAAAGATGCGATTTCTGCGTCATAGGCTGCGCGTTCATCGGCAGCCAATTCGCAACTGAACCCCCCTGCCTTTTCGCGGCAGTGAGACACTTCACCTGTTTGCGTATCAAGGCGCAGAAAACCATCCCCCGTTTCCGTCATGGAATAGCGTGCCTCATTCGCAAACGCTGTTCCAGTCAGAAAGAGGCATGTGCTTAACGCAAGAGCCAGCCCAGTCCGGTTCATATAAAAACCCTCGGATCAAATACGTACCCAAGTTAAGGATGGCGATGGATTAAGGCAGGAATGCGACCGAAAAACCCCAAATTTTTGGGTTTTCTGTCAGGTTTTTTGGGCGGCCAGCCTGGCTTCGAGAGCCTCAATTTCCCGGCGCGCAATGTCGGGAAACTCCATTGGCAGGAAGTGGGACGCTGTCCCGAGGCGTAAGATGGTGCCTTGCTTGTCCTGACGGCCAATGATTTGGGGGGCGTCGCCTCTGCAGGTCGACCCCGCCCCTGCGTAAACGAGCGTGATCGGACATTTCACTTTGTGCAGCGCGACAAATGTATCGTGATCATGGCCGCGAAAGTTCGCGGCTTCCCAGGCAGGTGCACAGGTAAGTTCCACCTCCCCACTAGGCAGGTCGCGGGTTCCTCCATCGACATAATCTGCGATCATTTCCACCGGCCAGGAGGTGAAAGCCCCACGGCCTGTATATTTTTCCACCATGGTTGCGCGATCTGGAAAAACGGACCGGCGACGTTCAGCGCCTGTCGCCAGATCATGCGGCCCCAAACCAATACCAAGCTTTCGCATCCATTGAAGAAGGCGCCCCTGATTGCGGCGGATCATGACGGGATCTAGCAGAACAAGACCGCGCACCAGATCAGGGCGCCGGGCGGCGGCAAGAATGCTGGTGGTTCCGCCCATCGAATGGCCTGCAAGCAGGACAGGACCGCCAGCCGCCTCGGCAAAGTGTTCGAGAAGTGCGACCAAATCATCGCTGTAGCGATACCAGCTGCGCTGTGTCCGCGGATTGGCGGCCAGGCTGGTTTGCCCATGACCGCGGGCATCCCATGCACGGATGTGAAACCGGCCGGCAAGCGGCGACAAGAGTCGTTGATAGGTCTGGCCGTTAAACCCATTGGCATGAGCAAAGTGCAGCGGCGGCAAGTCCTCGCCAGCTTTCCATTCCAGATAAGACTGCGCGCCTTCTGCCCGCTCAAGTTGCAGGCGGCTGGGTTCAACCATTGGGGGACTCGACATGTTCACGTGTGGACTCTTCTAGGCTTCCAACAAGGATTTTCTTTTCAACCAATCTGTGACGACACCTACCGCAGCCGCCATCTTGTCTGGCTGGCCAATATAATAGTGGGTCGCGCCGTCAATCACATGAAACTCTTTGTCGTCGTGCTGTACGCCTGCTAACAGGCGTTTTGCATGGCTCGGTGTACATCCATCATCGGCACTGTTTTCAATGACGAGAATGGGTACCGTAACGTCACCGGCGCATTCTGGACCCTTGGCCCGGGAATGTTCGATCGACCATTGGGAGAGCCAGGCACGTAGAGAACAAAAACGAGCCAGCCCCGCCGGCATCATGTTGACGGTTTTCGGGTCGCCCATGAAACACCAGTTCGGGCCTTTACGATCATTGGGATCAACATTCAGATCGAGCCAACGCGGATCAGCCATGGTGCCATGAACCACAAAGCCGAACTCCTCATTGGGAAGCCCTGCCTTTTTTAGATCATCCAATTTGTTCCAGACAAAGTCATCAATCCGTTTTGAGCGCGCCACCTGAGCTGCCCGATAGCGGTCCACATAAGCGTTTGAGTATGACGGCTGGTTCGGGTTGTCGGGATCGTAAAGGTTTAGCTCAACATCCCGTATACTCAGATCGGTTTCATCAATGATCGACGCGTCGAGCCATTCCGTCAGGATGATCGCGCGACTGACGTGGGCTGCAAGCTGCAGCACGGCGTCTGCTGGGATCAGCTCCGCACCTACAACGTCGACAGGGTCACCGGCAGGCGTTGCAGTGATGGTCGGCTTTTCGGCCTGAGACTGATAAAACATGGACAGCGATCCACCGCCGGACCAACCGGCGAGGATCACCTTTTTGAAGCCAAGCTTCTCTTTGGCATATTTGATGTATTGCCCTAGATCGAGAATGACCTTCTCCATGATGAGCGCCGTATCATTGTGGGGATATCGGCTGCCGCAACAAAGACAATGCACGCCAGCAGCCGCAAGGGCATTTGGCATGGGCAACAGATTCATGGTTCCCGTGGGATGCATGAAGATAAGGACTGTGTCGGAGTCCACATCTTTGGGTTTCAGATATTGCCCTTCGACCACAATCGTGTCCAAAGCCCCGGCATAGGTTTCCTTAAAGGCTGACTTTTCCTGCCAATGCAAGAAGATGGGAAGGCGTTCAACCTTATGGGGTGCTGCGTTTGTCATTCAATCCTCCACAAGGTTTCCGTTGGCGTCCCGAACTTCCGGGCCATTCACCCGGACGCGCCCGTCACCGAATTTTCCATCGCGTTCGCGAAATGCTTCTTTGAGGCCTTTTTCGGCGGCGTTCTTCCGAAACGTGTCAGCGGCTTTAGCGCGATGGCCGCGGGCATCATTCTCACACGCGAGACGCTGCAGGGTCCTGGCACCCATCAGCTCTAGTCCTAAATTGACCGCCCGTTTTTGTGTTGTAAGCAGATCCGGATCGATCATTGCCAGCCGATCAGCAAGGCCTTCTACCTCGGCTTCCAGCATGTCCGCGGGGACCGCCTTCATGACCAGCCCAATCTCTTGCGCTTCTTTGCCTGTAATGCTGTCGCCTGTGAGCAGCAACCGTTTCGCCCATTGGGGCCCGCAATGATAGAGCCACATCTGATTGGGTAAGGAGCCCAGATCGCGCGCCGGCGGAAAGGCAATTACAGCGTCATCAGCGGCAATTACCATGTCGCTCAAAAAGGCAATATCCGTCCCGCCTGCCAGGCATCGCCCATGAAGCTGCGCGATGACAGGTTTGTGCATGTCAAAGATCGCCATACGAAAGCGCTGCTGACGCTCCAGCTGCCAGATGTCGTCGTCAATGCTGGATGCGCCCCGAAGATTGCGATCCGGATCGCGGGGAGCGGCACCCGCCAAGTCATAGCCTGCGCAGAAATCCTGCCCGGCGCCGCGCAGGATCACGGAATGCACCTCTCGGTCATTGTCTGCATCCCAAAGGGCTTCGCTTAGCAAGCGTTGCACCTCATAGGAGAGCGCGTTTCGTTTTTCAGGGCGATTGAGCGTTAAGCGCATGCGCCCCCGTTCAACCTCTACCTCGACATCTGCCATGGGATCGGCCTTCCGGTTAAGGGTGTTGGTTTGTCGGCTTATCGAAAGTTTGCCGGGCGTTTTTCGAGAAAAGCGTTTACCGCTTCCTCGTGCTCCGGTGTTTCCCAACATTCGTGCAGGAATTTGGTTTCAAGCTTCTGCGCGGCATCCAGATCGGTTGTTACTGCATTTTCAGTCAACAGTTTCTTGGTCATGCGCAGCTGCGTATCTGGATTGGTTGCGATCTGCTCACCAATGGCAATGGCTTTGTCCAGGAGCTCGTTTGCAGAAACACAATGTTCTGCAAGACCCAACTCTGCCGCTTCTTGCCCTGAATACAGGCGCGCGGAGAGCATCATCTCACTTGCCTTGCCCCACCCCATGCGGGAAATGAGGAAGTGACTCGAGGCTAGTTCGGGCACGATGCCCATCTTCACAAACACCAGGCCAAACTTTGCGGCGTCGGACGTGACGATGACATCGAAGGGCAGGATCATGGTTACACCGATGCCGACGGCTGGACCATTCACCGCTGCGATAAGCGGTTTGGACTCACGCACGAGCTTTATCCAGTCAACGGTCGCCGGGACGCCGCCTGATCCACCAGCCGTGTCATTGCCGGGATCACTGCCGTCGATGCGCGTCTTGAAAGTGCTCTCAATGTCAGCGCCTGCGCAGAAGCCACGGCCTGCACCCGTCATCACAATTGACCCGACGCTCTTATCATCGTTTGCGGTTTCGATCGCATGAGCCAACTCTTCCATCATCTGTGGCGTCCAGGCATTCAGCCTGTCAGGACGGTTCAGCGTGATGAGCGCAATGGTGCCCTTGGTCTCATAGATGATCTGTTCGTATGCCATCTGCTCCTCCCCAGGATATGTTTGTTTGGGAGAAGTGTAGCGGGCGTTGAACAGCAAGGCGAGCGCGTCAAACGCGATCTTTCAGAGCGTCTTCCAACATGTTGAGCCTGTCCTGTCCCCAGAAAAACTCTTCGCCGAGGCAATAAGACGGCGCGCCAAAAAGGCCACGGTCAATTGCGTCCTGGGTGTTTTGCTTTATCACATCGGACACATCTGAGCTGGACGCTGCGTCAACCAGATCCGCTCCGGCGAAACCAACCTCATTGGCAATGCTCGCAACAGTGTCAGGGTCGGCAATGTTGCGCTCTTCTTCCCAAACAGCACGCATCAATGCATCCGCCAATGTTCCTGCGGCCACTTCACCCTGCTCCCGGATGGCAACAATGACGGCCCCGTCTGCCAGCCGCGGATTGACCGGCCAGAATGCCGGATCGAAATTCATGGGGAGCCCACGCTTTTTGCTCCAGCGCTTCATCTCAATCTTGCGCCAGGCCTGACGCTGCGGCGGACGCTTACCGGCGGGCAAACCACCGGTCGCTTCAAACAAGGTGAGCAGATTGCTCGGCTTGTGATGGACCTGCATGTCATAGCGTTTCGTGAGATCCCGGAAAGCCCGCGACCCTACGTAACTCCAGGTAGAGAGCGTTGAGAAATAATAGTCGATGCCCACCATTTGCGCGCCTCCGCTCCCTTGTTTTTCGCTTCGAAAAGCTAGCATAGGCCTCAAAATCGACGCTATTAGTCCTTATATTTAGAGGGAAATAGATGATGCACGACAGCGTCCGGCACCGACGACCGGGCGATCAAGAGAGGAGGCTTGAATGGCCTATATTGATAAGACCCTGGCCCACGGCGAACGCGTTCTTGCACGGGGGCATTTTCACTGGACTTATAGTTTGATGTCTTGGATGTGGCTGCTCATTGCTGGGTGGGCATTGATCGGGATCTACATGTTTTTTGCGCGGCAGATCCATAAGTGGACGACAGAGCTGGTCGTCACAAACAAACGGTTTGTATTCAAGCGCGGTGTGCTCAACATCAAGACAGATGAGTTCACCGCAAACCGCATTCAGGCGATTACCCTGTCACAGCCCTGGCTGGGAAGGCTGCTCGGTTATGGTCAGCTGAACATTCGCGGTGAAGAGATCGGTCAGTTCGGGCTTCCAGTCATCGCCGACCCGCTCGCGTTTCGCAAAGCGCTCATCGCTTCCGCTGAAGGAACAGAGGGCGGCCCGTTGCCGGTTGCCGCATGACTCAATGTCAACCTTCTAACGCAATTTCCTGAGCAGCCATGCGGCCATTATCGGCTTCCGAAAGCTGGTAGCTCACCTTTTGCCCATCTTTGAGCATTTTGAGCCCGGCTTTCTGAACTGCTGTAATATGAACGAAAGCGTCCTTGCCGCCCTCATCCGGTTCAATGAAACCAAAACCCTTTGTTGAATTGAACCATTTTACAGTCCCCGTCGGCATTAGGCCGCCTCTCTCGGTATCACCGTTCCATTCGCGTGGATTGGAAGATGGAACTAGACCGTGACAGACGTTTGACAATGGCTCGCAAACAAAAGTGAAAAGAAAAACCCCCGCCAGTTTCCTAGCGAGGGTTCTTGGCGCTGCTGCGAAGCGCGCCTCACACGATAAGACCCATTCCCCCGAGTAGGTCTCTTCGTATGCCAACTGTTAATTCAGTCCTTTATCAATAGTTATCGCTACCCTATTCGTCGAGTGCGCATTTGCAACACTTGGATCGAAATGAAAACTTTTGGGTCTTGAAATGAAAAAGGTCTCCGAAGACAGATGTCTCCGGAGACCATTGGATCAAGTCGATCTAGACCTCAGCGGTCAGATCAATAGTCGTCCATTTCGTCTTCGATCTCGTCCATTTCGTCTTCGAAATCTTCCTCGATCTCATCCATTTCATCTTCGAAATCTTCTTCGATCTCATCCAGCTCGTCTTCAAGATCTTCTTCAGCTTCAATCTCGTCGAGTTCTGCTTCGAGGTCGTCGATTTCGTCTGCCATCGCTGTACCTGACAGACCAACAAATGGCAGCGTCATCAATGCGAGAGCCGCGACAAATAGTTTTACCCAATCACTCATCCCCAAATACCTTTCCCAGTTAATAGGTACCCCTGAAACAGGAATGTCCCATTTGATTTGCCGCCTGTCCAGAAAAGAAAAGCCCCGCCGAAAATACGGCGGGGCTCCGGGCATTCTGCCATACGTCCGATCGCGGCTATAGCGTGCGGGAAATCAAGACCTTCATGATTTCGTTTGTGCCACCGTAAATTTTCTGCACCCGCGCGTCACGGTACATACGGGCAATCGGATATTCGTTCATGTACCCATAGCCACCGTGCAGCTGAAGACATTCGTCCACAACTTCGCACTGCATGTCTGACACCCAATATTTGGCCATGGACGCGGTCGATGCGTCCAGCTTTCCTTCCAGGAGTAACCCGGTGCAGTGGTCCGTAAACACACGCGCGACGGTTGTTTTGGTTTTCGCTTCGGCGAGTTTGAACTGCGTGTTCTGAAAATCCATCACAGCCTGCCCAAAGGCTTTGCGCTCTTTGACATAGTCGACGGTCTGCTCGAGAGCTGCTTCCATCATCGCCACACCTTGAAGGCCGATCTGAAGACGTTCTGAGGCCAGCTGCTGCATCAGCTGAATGAATCCCTGGCCCTCTTCCGTTCCAAGAAGATTGGATGTGGGTACCCGGACATTGTCGAAGAATAACTCAGACGTGTCCTGGCTCTTCTGGCCGATTTTGTCGAGATTGCGTCCTCGGCGGAAGCCTTCCACTTCGTCGGTTTCCACAACAATCAATGACGTGCCTTTGGCACCAGCTGACGGATCCGTTTTGCATACAACGATAATCAAGCCGGCCTGCTGGCCATTGGTGATGAAGGTCTTGGATCCGTTGATGACATATTCGTTGCCATCGAGCTTCGCGGTCGTCTTTACATTTTGAAGATCAGACCCTGTGCCAGGTTCGGTCATCGCGATGGCGCCGACAAGCTCACCAGACGCCATTTTTGGAAGCCAGCGCTGTTTCTGTTCTTCAGAGCCATAATGCACGATGTAGGGAGCGATGATCGCGTTATGGAGCGATGCCCCGAAGCCCGTGATGCCTTTTTTGCCAAACTGATCGATCAGCATTGCTTCGTGGGCAAAGCTGCCGCCGGCACCGCCATATTCCTCTGGCACCGACGCGCAAAGAATGCCTGCCTCACCCGCTTTGTACCAAATGTCGCGATCGACGATTTCGTTTTTCTCCCAGCTGTCGACATGGGGCGCGAGCTCTTTTTCACAAAACTTGCCAACCGCATCCGCGAAGATCTTAACGTCTTCTGTCATCCAGGCTGGTTTTTCGACTTGTAGTACCGACATCTGATTTGAACTCCCAGGTCCCCCCTGGGACCAAATGTAAAATGTGTGGGTGCGATTGGTGCAGCGGTAGGGTCCGCGCCTGTTTCTGCACGCCCTCGATTCCTCAGCATAAAGCTGCGTCTCAATCGACCATGAAGAAATGAGCCCGTCGCGCGACGACCCGCGCGATGGACTTCTGCTGGTTAGGCTTCGCCGTCGGCCTGCTTTGCAAGCTGAAGCATGCGATCACAGCCTTCCTGAAGCAGCTCGATCTGAACATCGATGTCCTGTTTTTGCTGCTCTAGATTGGCGATCTGTTCACGGAATTTTTCCTGGGCGATCAGATATTGACGCTCATCACCATAAGTGTCGTACAGGTCAATCAGCTCCTTGATTTCGCCGAGCGAAAAGCCAACGGCTTTGCCGCGAACGATCAGCGCCAGACGTGCGCGATCTCGGGGACGGTAAACCCGGGTCTGTCCCTGACGGGATGGATGAAGAAGATCCTTGTCTTCATAGAAGCGGATGGCGCGGGTGGTCACATTGAACTCATCTGCGAGCTGGGTGATGGAGAAGGTCGCATCGCCCTGCGCATCCTTCGCGGCGGCGTTTTTGTACGTACCGGCGGCGGCGGATTCTGGTGTGCTCATCTGTTGCATGTCTGAAATCTCCCGGTGGCATTAAGGATCAAATTCGCAGTTTTCTGCGGTTTTCTTTAATGCGACAGACTCTAGTTGACGCTTACGTCAACGTCAACACTTTCCGTTGACGTTAAGGGAAAGAGCACCCCAGCCTGACTTATTGCTCCTGCTTGATGGGGATGTTTAAGTGTCGCAACTGCTAGACATGGGAGATTTTGATGCGCCGATCGGTTTCCATCGCCACATTCGCGGTTCTCTGCACTTTCTTGGCGGCATGTTCCTCCGGTCGACCTGGCGAGCCAGCGCGTCTTCAAAGTGTGGGGCTGCCTCAGCAGGCTGCAAGTTCAGCGGTGAGCGATACGCCACTTGGCCGGGCGGTGGTTCGTGCCATCAATGAGTACCGCACCGCCAGCCCGCTAACCGTGGATAGCACCTTGCAAAGAGCCGCTGCGGTACATGCCAGCGACATGGCAATCCGAAACTATGGCGGCCACCACAATCCTGAAGGTCAGGGCCCGCGGGACCGCGTCCTCGCTATCGACGAGGCTTATGAAAGACGTATTGGCGAAACCATCTGGATCGGTGAGATACCTGGCAGGCAAACTGATGCTCAGATCGCTGCGAAGGTTCTCAACACCTGGAGCAATAGCCCGCGTCATCGTACTATTGTCGAAGCGGCCGGTAACACGCGGATTGGCGTTGGTGCCGCACAAAAAGGTGATACCCACTACGTCGTCGCTGTCTTTAGAGACTGATTGATCGGATCCGATATTGACCAAGCCTCACCTCAACCGCCGGACGGTATTGGGCGCCGGCGCGATTGCGGGCGTCGGTCTTAGCGCAACCAGCGCCAGCACTGCAGAACCACGCACCTGGAAGATGGTGACGTCCTGGCCTAAGGGTGCGCCGGGCGTCGGCACGTCAGCTGACCGCCTCGCCGCCAAGATCAATCAAATGAGCGGCGGGCGCCTGACAGTTACTGTCTATGGGGCTGGCGAACTGGTCCCTCCCTTCGAGGTGTTTGATGCCGTTTCATCTGGCACGGCGGAGATGGGACATGGCGCGTCTCACTTCTGGTCGGGCAAAGACCCCGCCTTCAACTATTTCACCGGACTGCCCTTTGGCCTAACCGCGCACGAGCGCATTGGATGGCTCAATTTTGGCGGCGGGCAAGCGCTCTGGGATGAAACCTATGCCCCCTTTGGCGTGCGCGCTTTTTTTGCCGGATCCAGTGGTGTGCAGGCAGGCGGTTGGTTCACCGAGTCGATTAAGGCCCTTGATGACCTGCAAGGGCTCAAGATGCGGATCGCGGGTCTTGGCGGCGAAGTGCTGCGACGGTTGGGCGTGACGGTGACCCTCATACCACCCGGTGAGATTTTTGGTGCCATGACGTCCGGCACCATTGACGCGGCAGAATGGGTCGGTCCCTGGAATGACATCGCCTTCGGACTGTCCGACGTGGCGAAACATTATTATCTCCCGGCCTTCCATGAGCCTGGCCCGGCACTTGAGTGCCTGGTGAATCTGGAAGCCTTTGCAGCGCTGCCGGAAGACCTCCAGGCGATTGTCAGGGAAGCTGCTAGCGCGGCCGCGTTGGAAAGTCTCGGCGAGTTCACGTTCTACAATGCACAAGCCTTTGCGACCCTTGGGGATCTGGGGGTCAGCGTGCACACCTGGCCAGAAGATGTAATTGCCGCCATGCGCGCCGCCTCTGATGAGGTTCTCACAGACCTGTCGAACGCCAATGAGCTGTGTACACGCATCAATGGCTCCTACGAGTCCTACCGCTTGAAGGCGGTCGCCTATGCCGATGCGTCGGAACGCGAAATGTTGAGGCTCCGACTCAAAAATCAGCCCTGAAGAGCCAAAAGTTAACCGGGCGTTTACCAAAACCCTGCTTGATAAGGCTTTAGCAAGATCGGTTACGCGTTCGTGACAGCTCGCACCGCCTAACCCGCGGAAATGGCGTACAGAATCCAGATATTGTGGATGGTCGCCGGGTTTACACAGAATCACGTGGTCGATACAGTCCAGAATCGTTAACGGGCATAGTGATTCGATGAGACCGGGGGTTCCTTGGAGCGTTAAGGGCATTGAGCCCGAAGCCAGAGAAGCAGCCAAGCAGGCTGCTCGCAGGGCTGGTGTGACGCTGGGCGCATGGCTTAATCAAGTGATCATGGAAAGCGGCACTGACGATATCAACGCCGCCATTCAGAATTACGGAAATCTGGACGCAGCCGCTAGCCAACCGCAACCGTCGGCTGGCGCTCCTTATATGCAACCAAGCATGCAACCTGCCGCCTATGGTGGCGCACCTGCACAGCCGCAGGTTGACCTTTCGCCGGTCACTGAAGCCGTGCGCGATCTTGTTCGTCGCATCGATTCAAACGAGCGGCTGCTAGAAACCTCGTTGGACTCGCTTGCAAGCCGGATTGAGTCTTCAGAACAATTGATCGCCACAGGCGGCGTGGGCGCCGCCGGTGACTCCGGGATGGAGCGTAAGGTTCAACAGCTCACCGACAGGCTGGAAGCGGCTGAAAAGGCCCGTCTACCGTTTGCGAAAAACACTGGCGACCGCCTCGCCTTCCAGACACTTGAGAAGACCATGAACGCGGTGGTCGACCATCTCGAGACAGTCGACAGCCAGAGCGAACAAAAATTCGCAGAAATGCGGCATCTTCTGTCGGAACTTTCCGAAAAGGTCGAGAATTCCGAGGAAGCCAAGAAGCTCGATCAGGAACGGGCAAGAACCGATGCCCTAGGCAACACGTTGCAAAACCTATCCGAGCGGATGGCGGAAACTGAACAGGCCCTTCACGCGGCAAATGCCAGCGCGGAGCAAGGTCGGCGTCAGGCGGTTGAAGAAGCCGTTCAAATCGTTTCCAACAAGCTCGATTCCGACAATCAGCGCGCCCAGATGGCAGAGCTGCAATCTGCGATTGAGAAGATGAACGGTCGGATAGATCAGTCTGAAGCTCAAAGTGCGCATGCCATCAAGACGCTTGAAGGCAGCCTCACCGCCTTTGTTGATCGACTGGAGCAGACCCAGGTGCGCGCTGACGACATCGTGCCGCAGGTAATGGAACAGCTCGACGGGCGACTTGAGCAAGTGGTTTCCCGGGTCACCGATAGCGAGACCCGTGCACTGGAGACCGCGAGCTCGGTTGAGCAGGCCCTTTCCTCACTTGCACAAACGATGAACGCAACAGAACAACGGAATGCGGCAACGCGTGAAACTGTTCAATCCATGGTCGCGCAGGTGAATGAGCGGATCGAGAACATCGAATCCGGTGCCGGTCTGCCGCTTTCACCAACTATTGCTGTTGGCGCTGGTCTGGCAGGCATGCCCGCGCCCCCTCTTTCCAGCGCACCCATGCCTCCGCCCGGTTTTGCTGCGGAGCGCGCGCCGGATCATCTACTCAAAACACCGGTGACGATCCCGTCATCAGGACCCCCTTTGCCGTCCATGCCACCTGCTGCGGACGAACCACCTGCGCCAACGGCCCCTATGGCGGATGCACCGCCCCCACCGTCGCTTGATGCGCCAGCGCTTCCCCTTTCGGACATACCGCCGCCGCCAGACATTGGTCCAGCTGTCCCACCTGCTGCTGCCGATGCCCCTCCGGCACCCGGTGACCTTCCACCGCCGCCGCCGCTTGACCCACCAATCGCTGCGCCTGCAGAACCACCGGTCATGAATGAAAAGAAGGCTGCGCGTGATTTCATTGCGGCGGCACGACGGGCTGCACAATCAGCACATCAGACAGGCGACACAGCAAACCTGGGCTTTGGCGAACAGTCTGACCGCTATGCAGCTTTCGAAGATCAAGAAGAAGGCCGGGGCAAACGCCTCGCCATCATTGTCGGAGGCGCGGTTGTTGCGCTCATCGTTGTCCTGACACTGGTGAACTGGCTTGTCGCGCCCTCAACACCTGAGGCGCCCGGAGAAGACATCGACGTTATACTTGATGAGCCTGCGCCTATCGGCAGCGACTTGGAAGATTTGGCGACCATCCCAGATGCAACTGTGCCAAACAGTGTCGCCCCGCTTGAAGATTTGACAGTTATTCCGGAGGCCATTCCGGAGGACGCTGGGACGGCAGATGCGGCTGCTGCTCCAGCGTCCACGCCTTCTTCTCCTGAAACAAGCGAACGCCCTGCCCCTGCGCCGCTGCCTGAGCCCCGCACACCAGCTTCAGCTGCACCGCGGGCCATCGTGCCTAACAGTGCAGATATGCCGCCTGTTGAAGCAGCACCGACCACGCCGGTTACACAAGCACCCAATGGCACACGCAACGCCCTACGCAACGCCGCTGCAGCAGGCAACCCTGCTGCACAATATGAAGTGGGGTTGAGGTATGCCCGTGGCGGCGGTGTTCCGCAGGATTATGGGCAGGCAGCCTATTGGTTTGAACTTGCAGGCAAACAAAACCTGGCAATCGCACAATACCGGCTCGCAACTCTGTTCGAGAAAGGCAGAGGCGTTCCCCAAGATATGGAGAAAGCCCGTAGCTGGTATGAAAGCGCAGCGCAGGCTGGCAATGTGAAGGCGATGCATAATCTCGCGGTAATCTATGCTGAAGGCAAAGGGGTGCCGCAAGACTTTGCCAAGGCTGGGCAATGGTTCCTGGCAGCTGCGGACCACGGGCTTGCCGACAGTCAGTACAATGTTGCCGTCCTCTTTGAACGAGGACTTGGCGTGAGCGAAGATCTTCCCGAAGCGTTCAAGTGGTTCTCTGTAGCCGCCTCAAATGGCGATGAGGGCGCAGCAGCTCGACGCGATGCAATCGCTGAGCAGATGGATGCAAACACTCTGGTGGATGCAAAGCTTGCCGCTCAAACCTGGTCACCAAAACGGGGTGACCCGATCGCCAATGGCAACCTTACCTCGCTTGGCAATTGGAGTAATGCGTCGCTCACAAGCTCTGGTGGCGCTTCGAGCGCCCCACAAGCCAGCGCAGAGATCGCCAAAGCACAACGCCTTTTAAGGGATCTTGGTTATCAGCCAGGCCCGGCGGACGGGTTGATGGGGCCCCGGACACGAGATGCCATCAGTGACTTTCAACGCACCGCCGGACTTAGCGTCACCGGTGCGGTCGACGCAAAGCTTCTCAGCACGCTGGAAGCCTACGTCCGGTGATCAATCGATGGTGTGACACGGTACTAGCCGTCGCCCGCCTGGACCAAAACGTGAGACCTGGATGGGCTGGTTGAATGTTCCAAATCTACCTTCCCATTGCTGAGCTCCCGGTAAACGTCTTCCTGATATTAGGCATGGGCGGGCTTGTCGGTTTCCTATCGGGCATGTTCGGTGTCGGAGGCGGATTCCTGATGACCCCTCTCCTCATCTTTACAGGCATCCCACCCGCAGTCGCCGTTGCGACACAGGCCAATCAAACCGTTGCATCCTCTATTTCCGGCGTGGTTGCGCATTGGCGGCGAGGGGCTGTCGATTTCAAAATGGGCGGCGTGCTGTTGATCGGTGGCGTCGTGGGTGCTGTCGCGGGTGTCTATTTGTTTGCCTATGTGCGCGCATTGGGCCAAGTCGATCTCCTGATTTCGCTTTCTTATGTGCTCTTTCTAGGTGTGATCGGCAGTTTGATGCTGAATGAGAGCGTCAGAGCGCTGATCGCTGTTCGGCAGGGCCGCAGCCCGGCGTCGACTAACAGATCCCACCATAGCTGGATGCATGGTCTGCCACTCAAAATGCGGTTTCGCCGATCAAAGCTCTATATCAGCGCGATCCCACCCGTCGCGATTGGGACTTTTGTCGGCATCTTGGTCGCGATCATGGGTGTTAGCGGCGGCTTCATTATGGTGCCGGCCATGATTTACATGTTGCGCATGCCAACCAATGTTGTCGTGGGGACCTCTCTCTTTCAGATTATCTTTGTCACCGCTCTGGTGACGGTTCTGCACGCCGTTGAAAACCAGGCAGTCGATATTCTTCTCGCGTTTTTGCTGCTGCTCGGCGGTGTGGTTGGCGCGCAATTCGGTGCCCGTGCAGGACAGCGACTCCGAGGCGAACAGCTGCGCGCGCTTCTTGGCCTTATCGTCCTTCTTGTCGGTCTGCGACTGGGGTTTGACCTTGTTGTCGAACCCGACGAGCTTTTCTCCCTGACATCGGGAGTTGCTCCATGAGACAAATCCCACTCGTGCTCAGTTTTCTCCTGGCGGTTTTGCTCAGTTGGCCGGTTCAGGCGGACCAGCTGGTGACGGACCTGTCAGAACATCAGATCTCGATCCGATCCAACTTTACCGGCACCGAAATTCTGATCTTTGGTGCTGTTGAAGCCGCTGACCCGACAGACCTCGCAACCGAACGCGACATTGTCGTTGTTGTGACAGGCCCAGAGGGACCGGTCACGGTTCGGCGCAAAGATCGGGTTGCCGGGATCTGGATCAACTATGACGCTGTCCGATTTGAGCGCGTGCCTTCCTTTTATGCCGTCTCAAGTACGCGGCCTTTGTCACGTGTGGTCTCTCTGGACACGCGGACAATTGAGGGGTTGGGCCTGCGACATATCGGCCTTGGTTCCGCCACCGGTCTGGGCCCCACGGGCAATGAAACACCCCTTTCTGATGAGGAGCAGAAGGTGTTTTCGCAGGCTCTTCTCAGAAACAAACAGAACGCGGATCTCTATCGCGCGGAACCGAGCGGCGTGGCCTTTCTTGGTCGCTCTCTCTTTCGGGCAACGGTCGATATTCCCTCAAATGTTCCCAATGGCCTATATACCGCAAAGGTTTACCTGGTTTCGAATGGGCAGATTTCAGATGCTGCCTCAACCCCTCTCTTCATCGTAAAAAGCGGGATGGAGCGGGCAATCTACTCTTTCGCCCACGAACAGCCCCTGCTCTACGGCATCTTTGCTGTGGTTTTTGCCACCTTTGCGGGATGGGCTGCGACCCTCATTTTCAAGGATTAACCCTCACCACCTAGTGAACTTGCGTTCCTTGAGCATTGCCGCAAACTATGCGACCCAAGGTTGGCAAAAAAGACCGACACAGGCACGGGAGTTGGCAGACGAATGGACGGCGTTGACGCAGGCTTTGCGGCGGCACTTATTGGCGGGATTATCAGCTTTCTGTCGCCCTGCGTGCTGCCACTGGTCCCTGCCTATCTTTCATTTGTGGCCGGAGCCTCGCTGGACGAACTCACCGAGGAAATTGACAAACCCTCAAACGACATCGCCCGACGGGTGCTGTTGGGATCGCTTGCCTTCGTCGCCGGGTTTTCCACGGTCTTCATTATGCTGGGTGCTTCTGCCGGCGCCATCAGCCCGTTTTTGCTGGCGCACAAGGTTATTCTTGGTCAGATCGCCGGGGTCATTATCATTATCCTAGGGCTGCATTATGTAGGGCTTTTCCGCTTCGCCCTGCTTAATCGCGATGTGCGGTTTCTCCCTAGCTTCACGCCGGACAGTGGGAGCGGTTTTGTTCCGCGCATCGGCATGCCCTATCTGGTGGGACTGGCCTTTGCCTTTGGCTGGACACCGTGTATCGGCCCGATCCTCGCAACAATTCTCACCATTGCCGCGTCTCAAGAAAGCTTGGGCTATGGCGTTGCGCTGCTCAGCGTCTATTCGGCTGGCCTCGGAATTCCCTTTATCGCTGCCGCGCTCGCGGTTCAGGCCTTCTTGCGCTTCTCTGCAGGATTTAGACGGCATCTGCCAAAGGTTGAAGTCGCCGCAGGTATTCTCCTGATCGGAACAGGATTGCTGATTGCCTTTGGCACCCTGGAGACGATTGCAATTTACATGATAGAGGTCGCGCCATGGCTCGCGGAACTGGGATGAGTAAGAAACCTGCTCCCATCATGCCGCGAAGTGCCCAGCTGCTTGGGTTTGGCGGTGTCATTCCGTTTGTCGGGACCAGTGTGGTCATCTGGACGATGTGGCCTTCTGAAATGGGCCAGACAGCTCTTCAAGCGCAGCTGGTTTATGCGGCGATCATCCTGTCTTTCCTTGGCGGCATACGTTGGGGCTCTGTTATGCAACGTCTGGGGCACTTCAAACGCCGCGCTCCTGAAGGGCTAGCAAAGGAGCTGTCCCTCTCTGTTGTGCCGACTGTCGTTGCCTGGATTGCTCTTTTCGGGCCGGCAGAGGCCGCCCTCATCGTCTTCGTTTTGTTCTTTGTGGCCCAGGCTGCTTCCGATCTTCGGGCTGTTCGGGCAGGTGAAGCGCCGGACTGGTATCAACCGCTGCGGCTGCAACTCACCCTTTTTGTTTGCGCGGCATTACTCGCGAGCCTTATCCGACTTCTGATTGCCTAAAGCATTCGATCAGGCACCAATCGACCGGCTGCTACGGGGACGACCTGGTCACGCCCCATCATCCAGGCATGAAAGTCGCGGCCTGCAAACAGGCCGCTATAGGCGTCATCACAGACATTGAGGCCGCCTGTGTAGGCACCGAATGCTGGAAGGATCAGCCTTGTGCCATCGCTTGCGAAACATCTGCGCCGGAGCCGCCGACCACGGACGCGCACAACAGCGCAAGGGTGCAAATGCCCGGCAACTTCGCCCGTCGCTGGCGCGGGAGCAGGTTCGTGGCGAAACGTGAGCGAAGCCCGTCGCACTTCCGCCGCAATGGTGCCGCCAAATCCTTCAGGCAAAGGATCATGATTTCCGGCAATCCAGACCCAGTCGCAGGCATTGGTGAGGTTCTTGATCCGGGCGGCATCGACAGGGGCAATCCGCGCGCGGGCCTCTCCGTCATGAAAGCTGTCGCCCAGCGCAATGACGGAAGCTGGCTTCAGCCGGGCCACCAACTCTTCAAGGCGTGTCAGCGTAGCAGACGTGTCATAGGGTGGCAGGTGAACACCGCGGGCGGCATAGGACGAGCCTTTCTCAAAATGGAGATCGGCGACGATGAGACAGTTCTCGGAAGGCCAGTAAAGGGCGCCTTCTGCGAGCGGGTATACCCTCTCGCCGCATAGTTTGAGTTTGGCTTCTTCCGCCTTCACGATGTCTGGGCTGTCATACAAGGCGGGTCGCTTCCTCTATCAGATCATCGGCTGCCTCAGCCAATAGAGCTTCATTCGCATCGCCATGAACCGTTTCCTTGCTGATATCGAGCAGGACAGGCACGGCCAAAGGCGACACACGTTCCAGCCGCTTAAGCTCTATCTTACCTTTGATTCGGGCAAGCATGTCAGACACACGCGCCACATCCAGGAGGCCCGCCGCGGCATCATCATGGGTCGCCTGCAACAGGATATGATCCGGTTCGTGCTCTCTGAGCACATCATAAATCAGATCCGACGAGAACGTGACCTGGCGGCCTGACTTCTCCTTGCCCGGAAACCGGCGCTCGATGAGCCCCGAAATGATGGCGCACGTCCGGAAGGTGCGTTTCATCAGGTTTGAGTCCGCGAGCCAGGCTTCCAGATCATCACCCAACATGTCTTCCGCAAAGAGATCGTCCAGGGAAAGCCCTCCGCGCTCCACAAGCATTCCCATATCGCGCAAGCCCCAAATGGCCAGCGCATATTCACTGGCGATGAAGCCCAGCGGACGGGCGCCCATACGATCCAAACGCTTGGTGAGTAGCATGCCCAATGTCTGGTGGGCGAGGCGCCCTTCAAAGGGATAGCAGACCAAGTAAAAACGATCCCCCCTTGGAAATGTTTCGACTAAGAGTCCGCCTTCTTTGGGCAGAACAGATCGCCATTGCTGAATGCGCAGCCACTCTGACACCTGCTCTGGCAATTTGTGCCAGTCGTCGGGCGTTGCCAGCATATGTCGGACCTGGGATGCGAGGTAGGTCGATAAGGGAAACTTGCCGCCATAGTAAGACGGGATCGCAGGATTTTCATCTTTGGTACTGGTCACCACCGCTTCTGTTTCAACCAGCCCCTCAAAACGCAGCACCTTCCCCGCAAAGAGAAATGTGTCGCCTGGCACCAGCTGCTCAATGAAATATTCTTCGATCTGCCCCAACCGCCTGCCGCCTCGGCCCAATGAGGCGCCAGCTGCCGGGCGCCGCCGCACCAGCCGCACATCAAGCATCGGCGCTTCGACAATAGTGCCGACATTCATGCGGTATTGCTGGGCCAGCCTTGGGTGCGCCAAACGCATACGATGATCATTACCGTTAGGGTCGACAGGACGCAGGCGGCGGTAGCGGTCATAGGTCTTGAGTGCGTATCCACCGGTGCTGACGAAATCGACCACCTGATCAAATGTGGCACGGTCGAGCGCTGCATAGGGTGCCGCGCTTCGCACTTCTTCGTAAAACAGGTCCGTGTCGAAGGGACCGTTACAAGCGGTTCCAAAAACATGCTGGGCCAGGACATCCAGGCTACCCGTCTTCTCCTTCATGCCGTCATGCACACCGGCAATAGCCGCGACGCGGGCTGCTTCACATTCGAGCACTTCAAATCGGTTGGCAGGTACAAGCAGCGCACGGCTTGGATCATCTAGTCGATGGTTTGCGCGCCCGATACGCTGCAGCAAACGGCTGGCCCCTTTGGGCGCCCCCAAATTAATGACGAGGTCGACGTCGCCCCAGTCAATGCCGAGATCGAGTGTTGATGTGCAAACAATCGCGCGGAGGCTGCCTGCTGTCATCGCCGCTTCAACCTTGCGGCGTTGTTCAGGAGACAGAGAGCCGTGGTGAAGCGCAATGGGGAGCGCGTCGTCATTGGCGCGCCACAGTTCCTGAAACACAAATTCGGCCTGGCTGCGCGTGTTGACGAACACCAGCACGGTTTTGTTTTCGCGGATGATGTCATAGACCGCGCTGATGGCATGCTTGGCGGAATGACCCGACCAGGGCACCCGCTCTTCCGGCACCAGGATGGAGACATTAGGCACGGCGCCTGCTTCGCCGCGCACGATCTCCGCCAGAACCGGGGTCTTGCCCGTCTGCGGGATGAGATAACGGCGCAATTGATCAGGGTCGGCCACTGTCGCGGAGAGCCCCACCCGCCGGTGGTGAGGCGCAAGAGTTGAGAGGCGCGCCAGGTCCAGCGCCAATAGATCGCCGCGCTTGGTGTTCACCATCGCGTGGAGCTCATCCAGGATCACGCATTTTAAGTTGCGGAACATGCGCTGGGCATCGGCATAGGACAGAAGGAGCGCGAGCTGTTCCGGCGTGGTCATGAGAATGTCCGGCGGCTCGTGGCGTTGCCGCAAACGTCGGTTTTGCGGGGTGTCCCCTGTCCGTGTTTCCAGCGTTATGGGCAACCCCATTTCCGAGATCGGCATTTCAAGATTTCGTTTCACGTCCACGGCGAGGGCTTTGAGCGGCGAGATATAGAGCGTGTGCACCCCTTTGCCCGCACTTCCTGGTTTGACGACGTCCCGCGCCTCCAGTTCAACCAGTGAGGCGAGAAAACCGCCAAGAGTCTTGCCTCCACCCGTTGGCGCAACCAGGAGAGATGAGCGGCCCTGCAGCCCTAGATGCATCAGATCCAGCTGATGAGGGCGCGGCTCCCAGCCCCGGTCTGCAAACCAGGCGTCAAAAATGGCTGGCAAGCCTGGGGCACCAGCGGCCAGATCCAAATTGAGGCGATCATCCGCGTCCATAGACCGAACTATAGCCTTCTGTCTTCGCTTTTGGCTGGCGGAATCTGTCATTCTTGGCCAAGATGCGCGCTTAATGCCGGGGGATCTAAAGTTCTAATTTGACCTAGTTGGGGACATGAATGCCTGAATCACTTACTGCCGCGCTGCCAGAAGGCATGCAGGAAAACGCCAATACTCTTTTGCCTCTGTTTGTTGAGCATGGTCTCAGCATTGTGGGCGCTGTTCTTATCCTCATTCTGGGGTTCTGGATTGCGGGGCGCGCCCGTGCCTTCACGATCAAAGCGCTTGATAAGCCGCTCAATTCGGACGAGATGCTGAAAGGCTTTTTTGGCTCCATTGTTCGCTATCTCGTCATCATCGCCACCGTCCTGGCAGTGCTTGGACAATTCGGCGTTGAAACCACCAGCCTCATTGCGGTTCTTGGCGCGGCCAGTTTGGCCATTGGCCTGGCGCTTCAAGGCACGCTTTCCAATGTCGCGGCTGGCGTGATGCTGCTTGTCTTCCGCCCCTTCCGCGTTGGCCATTTTGTTGAACTGAATGGCATGTCCGGGACGGTGAAGGATTTGACCCTCTTCACCACAGAGCTCGCCACAGGCGACAATGTGCAGATCATTCTTCCAAACTCTGGCGTATGGGGTGCCCCGCTGAAGAACTATTCGGCCCACCCAACACGGCGTGTCGACATGGTTTATGGCATTGCCTATGACGCTGACATCGACAAGGCGATGAGCATTATCAAAGCGGCTATTGCCGCAGATGACCGCTGCCACAAAGCACCGGAGCCGCTGGTTGTAGTGGGCAATCTGGGAGATTCATCTGTCGATCTCACCACCCGCGTTTGGTGCGCCGCTGGAGACTATTGGGGGGTCAAGTTTGATCTCACCAAAAAGATCAAAGAAGCGTTTGATGCAGAAGGCGTGGATATTCCATTCCCAACCCGCACAGTCTATCAACACGGCGCTTAAGGAACATTTGGGGCAGCTTTATGCTGCCCCTTTTTTCCTGAAAGCACTTCGGTCATTTTGTCGCCCCAATTAGTGGGCGTCATGGGCATGAGATAAAAAGAAGCAAAGGTGGCGACATGGAGAAGTATTTCGGCGGGCCGGTTATTCCCACGATCCTCAAACTCGCCATCGTGTCCTTTCTGGTCGGAATTGTGCTCGTCATTTTCGGCATTGAACCCTATGGGTTCTGGACGAGCTTTCTGGACACAGTCGTCGAAGTTTGGGATCTCGGCTTTGAGTTCCTCGGCTCTGCCTGGGGCTATTTCGTCATCGGTGCCATCATTGTGGTGCCAATCTGGATCGTCATTCGTGTCTGGTCCGTCTTCTTTGAAAACAAAGAAAAAGACGTTTCCTAGGTTCTACAAAACCCCAGATGACCAGGTAATTTCCTGAACTGTAAAGGTGGAAAGAATCTCGGCCGGCGGCAGCGCCCCGTCGGGGCCCGCATAGTCACCACCGAAGATGATCCCCACATGGGGCACCTTGCCGTCGCGACAGAGCGCGAGGCCGGAGCGTTCTTCCATACCGGCGACACAGTCCGTCGGTGCGACAATTAGATCAGCATATTTCATGCCCAGTGAAACACGGTCGTCGAACATGACGTCCTCACTCTTCACCACAATGCTGCCGACAAACTCTTCCATCTCAAATCGCGGCAGAACTTCTGCAATGACTGCGCCTCCGTCACGCACGACGATCATGGGATAAGGATCTCCTTCGGCGTAGTAGTTCTCCGCCGTGACGGCGTAGCCCGGCAAAGCTTCTGATACGCCTTCAACTGAATAGGCCGTTCCACCTCCAAGATCCCCTAACCCGTTCTCGGTTAGTTTGAGGGGTGAGGCTTCTTCGGCGCCGCACGCGCTAGTTGCTATCATCAATGAAACAGCAGCCAGCCCAAGTTTTAAACGCATCTCATCTGTCCTCGTTCATGGTGAGCACCACTTTGCCCACTGCCTGTCTGTCCTGCAACATGCGCATGGCATCGACCGCCTGTTCCAGTGGAAAAGTTGCGCAGACATAAGGGTCAATCTTGCCCTCACTCGCCCAGCTATCGATCGCTTTGATGTTCTCTTTTCCGGCTTCCGGGTCGCGACGACCATATTCACCCGCTCGCACGCCTACGACCGAAAACCCCTTAATCAAAGGCATGTTGACGGGCACGCTCGGGATGCGTCCACTTGTAAAGCCGATGATCAATAGACGCCCGTTCCAAGCGATGCAGCGGACTGACTCGTCAAACACATCACCACCTACCGGATCATAGATGACATCGGCGCCTTTACCGTCGGTCAATTCTTTCACCTTCTCCCGGAAGCCTTGGGTGACGTTCAGCACGTGGTCGGCACCGCGTTCCTTGACGGTTTTAAGTTTCTCATCTGAGGCCGATGTGGCGATGACCGTCGCACCGATGAGCTTGCCAACATCGACTGCCGCCAGTCCCACACCGCCGGTACTGCCGTGCACAAGCAGCGTTTCACCGGCTTTCAGATTGCCGCGCACGACCAGAGCCACATAGGCGGTCAGGTAGGCCGCCGGATAGGCCGCGGCCTTTACAAAGTCCATGCCTTTTGGGATCGGTCGGCAGGCGGCGGCAGAGGCATTCACTTCTTCCGCAAATCCGCCAATCCTGAGACCCGCCACCACTTCATCGCCGACCGAGACATTGTCCACACCAGCACCGACCTCTGTAACGACGCCGGATCCCTCCATGCCGGGGGAGAAAGGCAGGTCCGGCTTGAACTGGTACTTGCCCTGGATCATCAGGAGATCGGGGAAATTAATGGAACAGGCCTTCAGTTTCAGACGGACTTCACCCGCACCAGGTGGTGGTAAATCCACATCAACCAGCTGAATTGAGCCAATATCCTCCGACAATTCCTGGACACGCATTGCCCGCATGGTTTTTTCTCCTATTTATCAATATCAATGAGCCGGAGATTACCGGCATTTGGGCAAAGCGCGAAGCACGCTGGCTTCCGCCGTGGAGGAGATTGTTCGTGGATACAGTGACACAGGCTGTTTTTGGTGCCGTTGTGGGCCAGGTCGGTTTCCAGTCCAAACTCGGCTGGCGCGCGATTGCCGCAGGGGCTGCCTTGGCAACGGTTCCAGACCTTGATGTCTTTGGCAGCCTGTCCGATCCCTTCAGCGAGTGGGTACACCATCGCGGAATCACTCACTCTGTCTTTTTTGGACCGATCGCTGGGCCGCTGGTCGGCGTTGCCATTTGGAAGATGTATCAGTGGCGGGCGGAACGAACGCCCGGGAAGTTCCCTGTGGGACTTTCAAACGCCCAGGCACTCAGCGCCTGGATATGGCTGTCGGTGCTCGCCTTTCTCACCCATCCCTTCCTAGACGTGCTGACACCTTATGGGACGCAGTTGCTCGCTCCGTTCTCAGACGAGCGTTTCGCCGTCAATGCCATGTCAATTATCGACCCGGTCTATACGGGCATTCTTGTTCTCGCTCTCATCGGAGGATGGCTTGTTCGGCGAGGGACCTTCGGCAAGCCCGGTTGGTCACCCCATATCGCCGGTGCTGCGATCGTGATGAGTGTGGGCTGGCAGATTTATGCCTGGGGCATCAATGAAGGCACAAAGATTGCCGCGCATGAAAGCCTCTCAGAACAGGGGATCGAAACTGCCGAAGTTTCTTCCTACCCCACGCTCTTCCAACCCTGGTTCCGGCGGATGACGGCCGAGACAGATGATGCCATTCGGGTCGGCTTCTACTCGCCACTTACCGACAAACCCATTGAGTGGCAAACCTACCCGAAAGCTGAAAGCGCGCTCATCAACGAGCTTTCGCGTACGATGGAGTATCGCATCCTGGAGCGCTTTGCCATGGGCGAAGTTGCCTGGCGGGTTGAGGAATTGCCGAACGGACATACACGGGTCGAAGCCCATGACCTGCGCTATCTCGGATTTGCAGAGACGGAGCTGTCTGCGCTCTGGGGCATTGTCGGCACGTTTAACGGCGACAATGAACTGATTGGCCCGCCAGTGCGCTTCTCCAATCGCCCGGAACCGAGCGCCGACATCTTTTCTGTGATGTGGGTGGGGGCGTTTGGAGAGTAAACAGCCCTCCAAGATTTGATCAAATCGCCCTACCGGCATCCTTCCAATAGGGATCGCGTAGCTTGCGTTTGAAGATCTTACCTGTCTCTTCTCTTGGCAGAGCCTCGTGGAAAGTCACCACATGGGGGAGCTTGTACTTTGCGATCCGTGGGGCGAGCCAGGTGGTCACATCTTCTGCGGTCATGGCTGACCCCTCCATCGGCTGAATAGCCGCCGCAAGGCTCTCACCAAACTCTTCATTGGGAATGCCAAACACAGCGCAATCCTGCACGCCCGGCATCTGGATAAGTTCGTGCTCAATCTCGACCGGATAAATGTTGACCCCGCCGGAGATCACCATGTCACGCTTGCGGTCGCGCAGGTAAAGAAACCCGTCTTCATCAAGACAGCCAACATCCCCACAGGTGATGAGCCCTTCTCGTTCGCACTCTCCGCGCGCTTCGTCTTTGTTGTGATAGGTGAAATCAGGGAATGACCAAAGGCGAAGAAAAATTTCGCCGACGTCGCCGGCGGGTAGTTCCCTCCCCTCTTCATCCAAGACTTTCACCGTCGCACCGGGAATGGCTTTACCGACAGTGCCTGGATGGGCCAGCCATTCTTCTGAGGAACAGTGCACCGCAGCACCCGTCTCCGTGCCGCCGTAATATTCATGGATTACCGGTCCCCACCAGTCGATCATCTGTTTTTTCACAGCTTGCGAACAGGGTGCAGCCCCGTGCATCACCCTCACAAGAGAGCTTAGGTCATATTTTGTGCGTACCTCCTCGGGTAAGCGCAGAAGCCGCACAAACATGGTTGGCACGAGATGACCGTGGGTGAGTTTCTCCCGTTCGATCAACGCAAGGGTCTCCTCTGCGTCAAACCGGGGTTGGAGGAAGAGCGTACCGCCAATGCGAACTGAAAAGGTTGAGTAGAGATTTGGTGCTGAGTGATAAAGCGGGCCGGTCATCACGGCGCGCATTGAGGGCTGAAAGTCGAACACATACTTCCGCGCTTCAAGCGTTGCGGCGGTCTGGTCTTCCTTTGGTGGCAGGCGGCGCACACCCTTCGGGTGCCCCGTGGTGCCTGATGTATAGATCATGCTGACAGGGGCTGCCTTTGCCTTGCCGTCATAAGGCGTCTGTTCCTCAAGCCACAGGTCCCAGTTTCGCTCCCCCGCAGGCACCTGGCACGCGTCGGATGCCAGGCGATAGGCCTGCTGCACCTCTGGTGGCGTTTCAACAATGACGGTTTCGACGCCTTCGGGCACGCTGCCTGCCAACGCCGGCAGCAGATCAGCATGAATGACCAGCGCCTTCGCCCCTGAATCGTTCAATACATAGGCGGTTTCATCAGCTGAGAAGTGCCAATTGACCGGGACTGGATAAAGCCCCAGCTCCCCGCAGGCAAAGGTTGCTTCCAGGAAGGCAATATCATTCCGCATGAGGATCGCCACGCGATCCCCTTCGTTCAACCCAAGGGACAGAAACCCGCTGGCCGCTTTTTTGACGCGTTCTTCCAGTGCAGCCCCGCCGATGCGGCGGTCACCGCTGATCACGGTTCCGAGCATGGTTCCCCCCATTCTTCCGTAATGTTCGCTAGCCCAGCACTCTCAGTCCGGTGCCCACTCCCAAGCCTCACCCAAGCGCTCTCATCCAAGCGCTCTCATCCAAGCGCTCTGGCCATATCGCGGGCAATCTCTTCACATGCTGCCTTCGCCGCGGGAACCGTCCCGGAAAAAGCCGTATAGGCATGGCACAGGCTGTCATAGCAGCGGTAGGTCACTGGCACGCCAGCGGCACGCAGCTGATTGGCATAGGCTTCGCCCTGGTCACGCAAGACATCAAAGCCGGCCGTCGCAATGATGGCAGGGGCAAGGCCTGATACATCGTCTGATTTCGCCGGTGAGGCGCGCAGATCATTCTTTTCTTCTGGACTGTTCATAACCTGATCCATGAACCAATCCATAATTTCAACTGTCAGTGGATAGACATCCTTGCAGCTCTCGCGCGACCCACCTTCTGCCGTCACGTCGGTTGCCGGATAGATGAGGAGCTGTGCCTTGGGCTGAGGCAGCCCTTCTTTCTTACGGTCCTGACAAACCACCGCTGAGAGCCAACCGCCGGCACTGTCGCCGCCAATGCCGAGGCGCGTATTGTCGATACCAAGAGCGTCTGCATTGTCTGAAACCCACTGGTAAGACGCAATGGCATCTTCCATTGGCGCTGGAAACTTGTTCTCTGGAGACAGTCGGTAGTCCACGGAGACGACAATTGCCCGACAATCATCTGCCAGGATTGAACAGAAGGTGTTGCAGGTTTCCAGTCCGCCAATCACGCACCCACCCATGTGGTAGTAGACAATGCCTGGTAGCGGGCCTGTTGCCCCAGCCGGTGTGTAAACGCGAACATGGAGGTCTCCGCCTGGGCCCGGAATCGTTCGGTTGAGTATGGCGACCGTGCGTCGTGGCTTGCCATCGAGCATGGCAAGGCCGTCGTCTGCGTTTTTCCGCGCCTCCTCAATAGGCAATGTGGTCATGGACGGTGCTTTTGCACCCTGGGCGGCAAGCAACTGCACGCGCGGATCCATGGTGCGACCATCAATTACAACCGGCTCCCCACCTGCGAGTTTCAAGATCCAGCTTTCCGGAAGTTTCATCAACGTCCGAACAATCAGCTTCTGAAGGCCCATGTAATCTATCCCTGCAATTTACTTTTTGAGAGCGAGTTAGTCTTTGAGAGCAAGCCCGGGAATCCCGCTCAAGATCAGGTTGGCGGCAAACTCTGCCGCTTCTTGCGGGTTAGGCGTTTCACGAAGCATCATCTTCTCGCCAATTTCCTGCGCGATCCCAATCGCTGATGCGGTCAGATATTCACCGTCGACGTTCCGGAGCTTGCCCGCTGCAATGTCTTCTTCAATATAGGTTCTGATCTCTTCAAAACCTGCAATGACTTCTGGCGTGTCCATGCGGACACGAAGCGCACCTGTATTGCGCCGCATGACCCGATGCGCACTCTGATCTGCCACTAAAAACTCAAAATAGGCGCGCAAGGCGTTGTGGATATATTCCTCAAAAGTGCGCGAGCGAATGCGTTCCGCTCTCAGCCGCGGACGAATGCGCATCATGCTGTCATCCATCAGCGCTTCAAATACTTCTTCCTTGCTTTTGAAGTAGTTGTAGAACGTGCCCGACGCCAGCCCCGTCTGCCGGATGATGTCGCGCACCGTTGTGGCGCCATAGCCAAGCTCTGAGAAGACCTCCGTGGCTGCCGCCAGAATTGCTTCGCGATTGTTTGCTTTTGTCCGTTCCCGCTTGCCCAACGGTTTCATGGCCGTCTCTGACGCGGGTTTCGCAGTTTTTTCGATCGTTTCCGACATATATTCCTGGCGAGCCTTGTATTCTTCTGCCTGCCCTGATCAGCAGACGCTCCTTAGTCTATCAGGATCGCCAAGAGGGTGAAACGAAGGAAAAGTGGCTCTTAGGCAGCTTCTTTCCTTGCTGCTTTCGCCGGAATCGGTAGGGGTTTTCCGGCTCCTTTGGCGCGTTTTGCCCCTTTTTTCCATTCTTTCTTGAGATCATTCACGTAGCGGTTGAAATCGACCTGCATTTTGTGACGGGGCGATTCATAAAAATGTCCGATATACATTTTCTCATCAGAGATAATCGCCGCTTCCATTTCTGCCTCACTTGGTAGCGCGTATTCACCCGCCAGATACGCGGCCAGCCATTTTGCCTGCTGTTCAGCAAAGTTAATGAGCGTGGGCAACGGTTGTGCGAGCCCCATAAAGAACAGGTTAGGCAGGTCTGGCCGTATGGCTCTCTTGAACAGGGGCAGGTGATTGTCTTTTGCCGACAGGAATTCCGGATCAAAGAAGGGGAACTCAACATTATAGCCGGTTGCATACACAATGATGTCCACGTCTTCCGCCGTACCATCTGTGAAACGGACCTGCCTGCCTTCGAACCGCTCAATGTTAGGCTTCATCTTAATGTCGCCGCAGCCCACTCTGGTCAGGAACTCGCCAGAGACTGACGGGTGCCCCTCAAGCGGGGCATGATCAGGTTTCGGCAGGCCGTAATCTTCCATATTTCCCACCGCGCGTTTGATGGCCATCGCGGCGAGCTTGCGCTGTGCCCATAGGGGAATCCAGGTGGGAAGCGACGCTTTATCTGCTACCTGACCGCCAATGTATTTCGGCATCACGTAAACGCCCCGACGCGCCGCAACCCACAGATTTTTCGCGATCGGCTTTTGACTGAGCTCCGATGCAATATCCATTGCGCTGTTGCCCATGCCCACAACAACAATGTTCTTGCCGCGAAAATCATGTGGCTCAAACGGAGACAGATAAGAATGTGCGTGCATCTGGATGCCGTCAAACTCTCCGTCAAATGCGGGGGTCGGCCAGCGCGGTGACCAGTGATGTCCATTGCACACAAACAGAACATCATAGTAGTCGACATCCTGCGACGGTCCGCCCGCGCCCGACCGGTCTAGCGTCACTTTCCAGGTTCCATCCTCCATTCGGTCTACATGGGTGACAGCTGTATTGAAGGTCACTTTTTCGCGCAGGCCGAAATGGTCCAGATAGGCGTTGAAGTAATCCAGCACCTGCGAATGATGCGGAAAGTCCGGATAGTCATCTGGTATGGGGAAGTCCTCAAACTGCATTCGGTACTTAGACGTATCGATATGGAGTGAGGAATAGCAGGCCGACATGCCGTTCTTGTTCCCGTAAGCCCAATTACCGCCGACAGTGTCCGACAGCTCAAATATGTCGAAGGGTATGCCTTTATCCTGAAGGGCCTTTGCCGTTGAAAAGCCACTACAGCCTGCGCCGATGATGCAAGCTCTGGGAAGTTTGCTCATGTCGTTTCCACCTTTTGAATATCAATGGGGCGGATTATAGAGATCACTAGACCGTGGTCTAGTTTTGTAACACGGCAGTTTCCTTGACGTAGGGGCGCATAAGCGCCTAGCTATCGCCACAGAGAGCTTCACGACGGACGGGCCAATGGACGAACAAACAATCAAAGAAAATCTCGATCTGATGCGGGATGTACTGATTTCCCATGTGCCCTTCGCCAAGGCGATCGGCATGGAGATTCTGGACGCGAAAGAAGGTGAAGCCTGGATGAAGGTGCCCTATGACGAAAAGCTGATCGGCAACCCAGATACGGGCGTCATCCATGGCGGTGTTATTACATCAGCGCTCGACAATATTTCCGGCGTTGCAGTGCAACTCTCTTTACCTGAACGGATGGCGATTGCGACGCTTGACCTGCGTATCGACTATATGAAACCAGCGACACCAAAGCTTGATCTCACCACGCACGCCCATTGCTACAAAGTCACCCGCAATATCGCCTTTGTGCGCGGAACGGCCTATCACGATGATATTGAGGACCCAATTGCAACATCGGTTGGCGCCTTCATGCTTGCCGCCAACAGGTCCATGTCGCCCGGCGAAGCTGCCGAAAAGGGCCTCATTGATAAGGCGGAGGGTTGATCTATGGAAATTCTGAAACAGGCACGCGAAGCCGACAAGAAAGTCGATCTGAATGCGCTGATTGACGCCATCCCTTACGCCAAATTCATTGGTATGGAGGTTGATCAGAAAGGCACGGAAATCACCACCGTGCTCCGGTTTGACCAAAAGATCATTGGGAACCCTGTCCTCCCGGCCCTTCATGGGGGTGTGATTGGCTCGTTCCTTGAGACGACAGCAATCATTCAACTGGCTTACGAAACCGGTGGAGAAGTTCTTCCGAAGCCGATCGATCTCACCATCGACTATCTTCGCTCCGGCAAGCCTCAAGACACGTATGCCCGAGCGCGCATCACCAAGCACGGACGTCGCGTGGCGAATGTTCACGTGGAAGCGTGGCAGGATGAACATACAAAGGCGATTGCCGCCGCCCATGGGCATTTTCTACTGAAGCCACCTGAAGAGTCCTAGGTTGCTCAGTGACCACTGACACGGAAAAACCCATCACGCATAAGCGGGTGTTGACGCTGGTCACGCCTATTATTCTGATGGGTCTCTCCACGCCGCTGCTTGGGATTGTGGACACTGCGGTGATCGGGCAGCTGGGCGAGGCGTCACTCATTGGCGCGGTTGCGGTTGGTGCCCTCATCTTCACGTTTCTCTTTTGGGCCTTTGGCTTTCTGCGCATGGGCACCACGGGCCTTACCGCTCAGGCTTACGGTGCACAGGACGCCAGCGAAATTCGTGCAACGCTTGGCCGCGCCCTTCTGATTGCTGGTATAGCGGGGGCGGGGCTTCTGCTCCTGCAGCTGCCGCTTAACTGGGTTGCCTTTCAGCTTGTGCAGGGGAGTGACGCTGTCGAGCAAGAAGCGCAGAGCTATTTCTCCATCCGCATGTGGAGCGCGCCCTTCACGCTCGCAAACTACGCGGTACTGGGATGGCTCGTGGGCATGCAGCAAACCAGGCTCGCCATGGTGTTGCAGATTTTTCTGAATGGTGTGAATGCGAGCCTTGATGCGCTCTTTGTTCTCCATTTCGGCTGGGGGGTCGCGGGTATCGCCGCTGGAACCGTCATTGCAGAAATCGCTACGGCATTTGTCGGCCTTGGTATCGCCATCACTCTTTTGCGGAACTATGCCGGCCGCTGGTCATGGGCCGCTATCAGCACCTGGGAGAAGATCTCTGCGACGTTGTCGGTCAATCGCGACATCATGATCCGCACGCTGGTGCTGTTGCTTGCTTTCAGTTTTTTCACAATGGAGGGCGCGCGCCAAGGCGACACAGTCCTCGCTGTGAATGCTGTGTTGATGCAGTTTGTCTCCTTCAGCGCATTTTTTCTCGATGGGTTTGCCTTTGGGGCGGAAGCGCTGGTCGGGTCCGCCGTCGGCGCCAAGAACCGCAACCGCTTCTCAGAGGCCGTGAAGCTCACAAGCCTATGGGCCGTCATCCTGTCAGTTTTGCTTAGTTCAGGATTTCTCTTGTTCGGCGGCTTCTGGATTGATTTCCTCACAACCAGCCCTGAAGTGAGAGACGCCGCCCGGGCATATCTCCCTTGGGCGGCCTTCACGCCGTTCATTTCTGTCGCCTGTTTTCAGCTCGACGGCATTTTCATTGGCGCCACCCGCGCGCGCGAAATGCGCGATGCCTCTTTCATCTCTACCGGCGCATTTTTCATCTTCTGGTATTTACTGTTGCCGTTTGGCAATCACGGGCTCTGGGCAGCGCTCGCGCTCTTCAATGTGACGCGGGCCTTTGCTCTCGGTCGCTACTATCCGAAGCTGACGGCAGCACTCTCCGCACAGGGTTAGAGAATATCCAGCACCTGCTCTGGTGGGCGGCCGAGGGCGGCTTTATCACCAGACAAGACAATCGGGCGTTCGATAAGGATCGGATGTGCCACCATCGCCGCGATCAACTCATCGTCCGATTTCGATTTGTCGCTGAGACCCAGTTCTTTGTATGCGTCTTCGCCTTTGCGCAAAATATCGCGCGGGCTTTTTCCAAGCATTCCAAGCACCCGTTTCAGCGTTGCTGCGTCCGGGCCTTCTTTCAGATACTCAACGATCTGGGGCACCACCCCTTTTTCTTCAATCAGTGCGAGGGTGGCTCTTGATTTAGAACACCGGGGATTATGATAGATGGTGACACTCATTGTTTTGCACTCCTGTCTTCGGTTTGTTTTTTGGTCGTATTTTCGAACCGCAAAAGTCTGCAACTTTTGTTGAAGGTGCTCTAAATTCCGACGTCAACGCCAACGGCATCCTCAAGGCGCTCATACCCATCCCGCTTCAGATTGGATGCGAGATCACGCTTAATTTTGCCGACGAGACCGGCGCCCTGAAATGTAAGCGCTGTATAGAGTTGCACGAGCGATGCACCGGCCCGGATTTTCTTGTAGGCATCCGTGCCGGATGAGACACCGCCCACGCCGACAAGCGGCACTTTCCCTTTTGTGAGACGGCGCATGTCTGCCAACACATCGGTTGCCATATCCATAAGTGGTGCGCCGGAGAGCCCGCCCGTTTCACCGGCATGGCGACCGGATACGAGCCCATCGCGTGCAATGGTCGTGTTGGAGACAATGAGACCATCCACCCCGCTTTCCAGCACAACCGCCGCAATGTCTTCGCGTTCTTCATAGACGAGGTCGGGCGCGATTTTCAGGAGGACAGGCGTCTGTCCTGCGCGTGCTTCCAGCACACGGCCCAGCAAGTCTTCCAGTTCTGCCCGGCTCTGCAAGCCACGGAGGCCCGGTGTATTTGGCGACGAAACATTGACGGTGAAATAGCTCGCGAGCGCTTCAAAGCGTTTGATGCCAAGCACATAGTCAGCCGCTTTGTCTTCCGTGTCCTTGTTCGCGCCCAGATTGACGCCGACAATGCCCCCTTTGCCCGCCCGCTTTTGGAGCCGCGCTTCCATTGCGCTATGACCTTCATTGTTGAAGCCCAGGCGGTTGATGACGGCGCGGTCCTGGTTCAACCGGAAGATGCGTGGCTTGGGATTCCCCGGCTGCGGGCGCGGTGTTGTGGTGCCGACTTCAGCAAAGCCAAAGCCGAGCTTGAGCATTGCGTCTGGAACCTCTCCATTTTTGTCAAAGCCCGCTGCAATGCCCAGAGGATTAGGGAAACGCATGCCCAACAGATCAATGCCGAGTGTTTGCGGATCCTTCCTCCCGCACGGCCCCAGACCGCTCTTCAAAGCCAGTAAGGTTGCCTGATGCGCCTGTTCCGGATCCATCAGCCGGAGAAACGGCAGCGCGAGGGAGGAGAGGCTCATTGCGTCACTCCTGCGGTCGCCACGTGGTCCGGAAACACATGCTTTCCTTCCGGCCCTACCGGCAAGTCATCGACCCGCGCCACATGATGCATCTCCAATGCTGCATACAGATGAGGAAAGAGAGCGCCTCCGCGCGAGGCTTCCCACTTGAGCGCGTCGCCCAATTCCTTCGTCGACACACTCACGAGCGCAAGCCCTTCCTGGTTGGCAAAATGGAGCGCCGCAGTTTCCGCGGCCTGCGCCGCTGTCGAGAAATGTATGTAGCCATCCGCCAGATCGATGGATGCGCCTTTAAAAACGCCCGCGGCGGCGGCGGCTTCCCACTCCGTTTTGCTAATGATCTTGTAGATCTCGCTGGTGCTCACTCGCGGCCTTCTTTCGCATCAAATGCCTACCGAATCCGGCATATTTCAATCATTCGCGCGGCACTTTAGTCCTGCACCCCAGCGCCCACAAGGCGCAGAAAGCCCCACTAGAAATAGGCTTGTATTCCTATTATGATGCGTCTATGACAGATTCACTTTCTCATGGGGCGGTTTGGGCAGCGATCGACACGCTTGCCAACCGCTATGGTCATTCGCCGTCGGGGCTTGCCCGTCTGGCGGGTCTCGACCCCACAACGTTCAACAAGTCAAAGCGCCGGACAGCCTCTGGGCGGCTGCGCTGGCCAAGCACTGAGAGCCTCTCGAAAATCCTGGAGGCCACCGGTGCAACGCTGGATGAGTTTTCGTCGCTTGCCGGGTCTGGCGGGGCCGGCACTCCAGCCCTGTCGCTCATTCCCGTCATCGGCATGGCACAGGCCGGTGATGGCGGGTTCTTTGATGATGCGGGGTTTCCTGTCGGCGGCGGTTTCGATGAGATCAGTTTTTCCGACGTGGGTGACCCGAATGCCTACGCGTTAGAGATCAGCGGTGACAGCATGGTGCCGCTTTACCGGCACGGCGACCGGGTGATTGTCTCACCTGCAGCAACAGTGCGGCGCGGAGACCGTGTGGTCGTGAAAACGCAAGAGGGTGAAGTGCTTGCCAAACTGCTCACCAAACAAACACCAACCTCTATCGAACTGACATCCCTCAACCCAGACTATGATGACCGTACGCTCAATGTGAGCGATGTGGTGTTCATGGCCAAGATCATTTGGGCAAGCCAATAGGTGGTTTGATCTGATGGCGGGTTGGCGTTGAAGGAGCAACCTCTTCGCCCTTTTGCAACTGAACAACGCGTTCGATCGTCGCGTCATCGCCAGTGGCAAGCGCCTCTTCGAGGATGCGCATGCGCTCAAATGTCAGCGTCTCGAGCGCTTCCGGATTGTCCGACAATCTGGCCTCTTGCAGCAAGGCTATTGCCCTACTCCTGAAGGGCTCATCGCCCAGAGCGGCCAGTTGCAATGCACATTGGTAGATAATGATCAAATCGTCGGGCCTCAAGCGGAGCGCTTGACCATAGGCGTCTATCCCCTCATCCACATCAGCCCCATAGATTGTGCGGCCAAGAAACCCTCCTACTTCTGAAATCTCCAAATGCCAGCCGCCAAGCAAGGCATGCATCCATGGATTGTCTGGTTCACGCACCGCGACATATTCGAGGTGTGCACGCGCTTCATCTGCATACCCCTCAGCATGCGCGGTCAGACGACCTTCAAGGCGGGCTTTAAACCCAAGCGCTACGGCAAGTTGAAGATGTCCCTCTGCGAAATCTGGTTCAGCCGCGATTGCTGCGCGCGCATCTTCCTCCGCACGTGCGATAAACGCCAAGCGATCCTCAGGCGTTGCGATCAAATCCGCATGCACCAATCCGGCACGCGCCGCCAGCGCCATCCCTTCCGCAGTTTGGGTTGCCCGCGCTTCTTCTGCGGCACCTATGAAATCACCGGACGCAAATATTGCGCGTGCCGTTGCCAAGTCAGGTGATGCCGTAGCATTCGAGACGATCATCAGCCAAAAGCCGACGCTGAACAGCGTTTGCTTGTATAGCCTCATCGTTTGAACGCCTTATCAAAGAGATATGGATCGTCGGCATGCCTCGTCCCAACAAAGGCCGTGGCATGGGTCCCCCATTGCCGCATGGCACCTGGGCTCGAAATCCCCATGGGCCAAAGGATGAAGCGTTCCGTGCGTTCAGTCCCCGCCACGATACCATCAGGCGCAAAAAGAGATCGCCGAACAGACCCTTCAGTTTCAAGCGAGCGAAGTCCAAATTCTGGCGCCGCATGTTCATCAACGACGCGCAGTGGGGTGGCATCTGCCCATGTTGTTGTTACTGAGAGACCACGCAGATAATGACTTCCTGACGCGATATGCAGCACGATGCGTTCTCCCTCTTGCAGCTGTGGTGCTTGCACCGGTGTCAGTGGTTCTTCGCGCAAGTCTTCATCTTCCGCGACCGGCACGCGTTCAACGAGATCGGTCGGGAAGAACAAGTGATAACACCCACAGCTATGAAAACTGTCATAGACCAGTGGGCGACCTTGACGGTCGAGGGTCACCCGCCAGACAAGACCATCAAGCGGCCCTCCCAGAATGTCGAAGGCCCCTTCCTTTGGACGCTCGGGAAACCAAACTGTGTAAACCAGTTGGGGAAGCACCTCGCCATTCATGCGGGTGTGTGCCAGCCGGACATAGATAGCAGGGTCATTTGAATCTGTACGTGGTGCGGGGCTATCGCCGCTCCAGAATGGACGGCCAATTCTATCCGCAGCGCCTGCTTCTTCTACAGCGAAGACTGGAGCATGGGCCTCTGCCATGCGCATCAAAACTGATCCTGAGAGATCGGGAATGTTGAGGACATTTTGGGTCGCGAGATCAATGAAGGTGGCGGCGTCACTCAAAGGCAGGTCAGAAGATGCCGGCAGCGTGTAGTTGGTTTCCACCTCTCGCCATTGTACAGCATCTTCAGCAAAGACCGGTAGATTGTCCCTCTTCCAACGATCAAAGCCCAGCGCCACGCCGATATGTGTCAGCGGATAGAGGCCGGCCGCACGGACCCAGTCACTATAGTGATGGGGCGGATGCGCCGCCGTCAGCAGTCTTGCCTTAAAAGCCTCATGCTCGCGCTCGGTCGCAAGAAGCATGTCGGCGCATTCATCGACTGAGAAAATAATGTCGGCCGCGTCCAGGTTCTGCAGTTCAACGCGACGCGCTTCCCGGTCCAAGGCGCGCAATCTGCGAACCCACTCATCGAAAGCTGCTGTGCCTTCCAACTCATCTTTAAAGCTCACCAGGAAACGGTTGATCCTTAGATAGGGAAAGCCTTCCAAGGGCTCCGCCTCAGCATCACCGACCTGTTTGTCTGCGACTCGTTGATCTACTCGATCTATCAGGTAGCTGCATTGTGCCAGGCGGTCACTGGGCTCGGGCAGCCCAGCACAGGCACACAGTGCCAGCGCCAAACTTCCGATCATCACAAGGTTTCTCAACATGCCAGTGATCATGGGGCTTTCGCCCCACCATCACAATGGCAGGCGCTTCAAGAAAATGTCAGCCGGGGTCACCCTTCAGACAGATCCTCACCGGCAAGCGCGCGACGGATCAGTGCCGCCGTTTCCTTCACCCCATAAAGTGCAATGAAGGACCCAAAGCGAGGCCCCTGGCTTTCGCCAAGCAGCACTTCGTAAAGTGCTTTGAACCAGTCGCGCAGGTTTTCGAAGTCATGGGTTTTGCCCACTTCATAGACGTGCGACTGCAAGTCTTCCCCGGTCATATGGATATCTGCAGCATCCAGCTTCGCAACCAGTGCTTCAAACGCTGGTCGTTCGGCATCGGTCATCGTGCGATAAGACTTGTTGGGCTTTACGAAGTCATGGAAATAGTTGATCGCATAGCCCACCAGATCATTCAGCTTCGGGTGGTTTTCCGGCGTCGCATCGGGCGCATAATTCTGAATGAAACCCCAGAGAACTGCCGGGTCTTCCGAATGGCTCGCACTCACCAGATTAAGAAGCAACGAGTAGCTGATCGGGACGTCTGATACAGGTGGCACTCCCTCATGAATGTGCCACACGGGATTGCCTATCTGCGCCTTTGGTTCCTGGCCAGGAAAACCTGTCAGGTGGGACAGATATTCATCCACGTTCTTCGGGATGACATCAAAGTAGAGGCGCTTTGCCTTGCGTGGCGCCTGATACATAAAGAGTGACAGGCTTTCCGGGCTGGCATATCGAAGCCACTCATCGATGGTCAGGCCATTTCCGCGCGACTTTGAGATCTTTTCCCCGTTTTCATCGAGGAACAGCTCATAATTAAATCCCTCTGGCGGTTGTTCGCCGAGGACCCGTGTAATTTTGTTCGACAGCTTCACGCTATCAATCAGGTCCTTGCCCGCCATTTCATAGTCAACTTTGAGCGCGGCCCAGCGCATGGCCCAGTCCGCCTTCCACTGAAGCTTGCAGTGCCCGCCAGTGATCGGCACTTCAGTCTTCTCGCCATTTGCAGGATCTTCAAAAACGACAGTGCCTTTTGAAGCGTTTCTCTCTAGGAGAGGCACATAGAGCACTTCTCCTGTCACTGGTGAAATTGGCAGGACTGGCGAGTAGGTGCCGCGCCGTTCCTGTCGCAAAGTCGGCAACATAATGTCGAGAATATCGTCGAATTTCTCCAATACCTTCAGGAGCATCTCGTCAAAGCGCCCTGAGGTATAATAGTCGGTAGACGACGCAAACTCATACTCAAAGCCGTAGCTGTCGAGAAAGGCCTGAAGGCGCGCGTTATTGTGGGCCCCGAAACTATCATGTGTCCCGAAGGGATCGGGCACCTTGGTGAGTGGCCGGTTCAGATGCTCAGTCAGCATCTCTTTGTTGGGCACATTGTCGGGAACCTTGCGCAGCCCGTCCATATCATCTGAGAAACAGAGCAATTTTGTGGGCACATCCGGCATCAGGATCTGGAAGGCATGCCGCACCATGGTCGTGCGGGCGACCTCGCCGAATGTCCCAATATGGGGCAGTCCGCTCGGACCGTACCCTGTCTCAAACAGGACCTCGCCCTTGTCAGCCCCGCGCTTTTCCAAGCGTTTGACCAGTTTTCGGGCTTCTTCGAACGGCCAGGCCTTGGCGGACTGACCGAGATCTTGGAGCTCTGCCAAACTGGCAGGCACAGATGCCGTCGACTGATCACTGGACATAATTGCCTCAATTACTGCTTAAAGGTTTTTAAAGCCCCGGAAACTAGGCTTTCGACAGGTGTCAGTCAACGCAACCTCTGTGGGACTCGTGAGGTTGTTTTCCGGGCGACCGGCAATAGAAGGAGTGGCGGTGTGAGTTTGTCCGCCGAACCATCCAAGATCAGCAATCCAGCAGATGATGGCACATCTGCTGAGCGTCTCGACGCCCCGTCGCCTGTACTTGATCCGCGGATTGAGGCTGAACAGGTGCGTCAGCTGTTCGATCTGGGCAAATCTGGCAGCATCATTATCTTTGTTGCCCTGGCAGTGGTTTGGCTGCCTTTCATGAGCACTTCGTCAATTCCTGAACTCCTGATCCCGTTTGGATTGCTCGTCGCATCCCAATCAGCCTTCAACTTGCTGCGGTTACGATATCATTCTGATGAGAACCAAGAGGTTCCCGCTAAGTCATGGGGAGATCGATACGCTCTCATCTGCCTTCTTTCCGGTGGCGCTTGGGGCTCGGCCGGCGTCCTATGGCTGCCTGATGCCCCTTTTGCATCGCAGGCTGTCTTCGGCGTGGTTGTCGCAGGTTTGTGTCTCAATACGGTGATTTCGCGGCATGTATATCCAAGAGCCATGCTTGGATATACCGCAACCGCGGCTCTGCCAGGAATGGTCGCTCTTCTCATCGGCGCCGGTTGGGAGGGCCAGCTTATGGCCGTCCTTAGCTCGCTGATGTGGATTGCTCTCTATTCGGCCACCAAGACCCTGCATTTGACCAGCATCTCCGCAATTGCGCTGCAGCTGCAGAATGATGAACTGGTTAGCGGACTAGCTGAGGCGAAAGCCGACGCTGAAAAGAAGGCGAAAGATGCCGAAACTGCCTTTGCGGTGGCCCGAAAAGCAGCGCGTTCTCGGCAGGATTTTTTGTCTATGGTGACACATGAGATCCGGTCACCGCTCGCCAGCCTCTCAGGCCTTGCACACATGCTCGAAGCAACCGAATTGGACGAGAAGCAACGCAGCTATGCGCGCGGGGTAGAAGAGTCGAGCCGTCTTTTGAACCGACTTGTGGACGACCTATCCGATTTGACAGAGATGGAAGCCCTTTCGATCAAGTTGCGGCCGACCGATCTATCACCCGTTGAAATTGCCCAGGCTGCAATCCATGTGACACGCCATGATGCATCTTCCAGGAAGCTGTCGATTGAGGTCGATGAGCTGCCAGGAACGCCGAAAACAATTCACAACGACCCGGACCGCGTGAAACAAGCCCTGGTCAATCTGATCGTCCGCGCCCTCCGCACGACAGAAGTGGGTGGCGTCATCGTGCGTCTTTCGCCAGTCGACATTGATGAAGAAGTTGGCATCAGGTTCTCCGTCACGGATACAGGTGCAGGCATGCCATCTGAAGATGCAGCACGCCTCTTCTCTTCGCTCGACAATGAAGGGGATCATGCACCTCTGAATCGCCGCGATGTCAATCTAACGATTTGTGACCGTCTGGTGCGTTTGATGGGCGGGCGAGCGGGTGCCGACAGTATGATTGGCGGCGGCTTTACCGCCTGGTTCGTTTTGGCACCTGATATCAATCGGCATCCGAAACACCGCCGGCGGCACACCGAGAAACAACGGCAAACTGCAGCCAACACCGGCCAGGTCCTCGATTTCGACCGGATTTATGAGCTGGAGCAGGACCTTGGCACCGCTCGCATTGCCGATCATCTCGGCGATGCCATCCACACGATCGCTGATCTGCAAAAAGCCATCAGCGAAGCGGTAAGGCGCGGTGATCATCGAACGCTGCGGGCGATGGCTGAGAGCCTGGCAATCGAAGCCAATGCGATTGGTCTAACGGGCCTTTCAGGCGGCGCGTCGCACCTCCTTGATGATCTTCCAGATGCCACCCGCGATCAGGTGCTTTCTGAGCGCGTCGGCCAGTTGGACGCTAAGTTCAAGTCCGGCGCCAACGCGCTCGCCAGAGCCTATCCTGCTCTTGCAGGATAAAACTCAATCCTTCTGATAGCTCCGCTATACTGCGGGTGATGTCTGATTTTCCCACTCCCGATTCTTTTGAACAAGACGACGTCTCTGCAACGCTCATAGCTGCCGTGCCCCTGCCCGGCGGCGGCGCAATCGGTGTGTCAAATGATGGGGAAGTGGTCGAATGGGATGCTGAAGGGGCAATCACTGCGCTCGCAGAGCAACCCCTCCTCCTCTGTCACCGACGGTTCACAGCCAGGCGCGCAGCAGGAGCTGCCGGCCGCAGAGGTGCAGCGAGTGGCAAAAGCCTTTATCCAGGACTGTTTGACGTTTTGGAACTTTTCGCCTTTGTTCGTCCTGCCCAGTTCTGTGTTCCAACACCAGCGGGGCTTGCACAGCAAGTTGGGCTCGGCGCGCCTACCAATGCTGAGGAAGCAGCCCTCACGCTCCATCTCATCACGAAATCACTTCTGAGCGAGCTGCAAAATCCGACCTACCCAGACCGGGAGGAAGCGGCACGCATGGCCAAAGCTCTGATGGATACCGGCTGGCCCTGGGCCCCTCTGGTCATCAACGCTCTTGGTGACCTCGCGCCGAACTCTGTCGCCGCTGCACGGGCGCGCCTGGATATCTGGTCACGACTAGAAGAGTGGGAAGACCAACCGCCGCCGCCGCCGCCGAGCGCTCAACCGGTTGACCCGGAAGCGGCACGTGCGCGACTTCAGCTACTGACTGGAGCTGACGCAGAGGAACGCGACCAACAAGCAGCCTATACAGCGACTGCAGCCAAAGCTTTCTCACCACGGAAAACAGCAGGCGCGCCTCAGTTGCTGCTGGCGGAAGCGGGTACAGGAACCGGAAAAACGCTCGGCTACATCGCTCCGGCAAGCCTCTGGGCTGAACAGAATGACGGTACAGTCTGGCTGTCGACATATACCAAAAACCTTCAACGCCAGCTTGACCAAGAACTCACGCGCCTTTTCCCAGACCCACAAGAAAAAGAAGAAAAAAGCGTCATCCGCAAAGGGCGTGAAAACTACCTCTGTCTGCTCAACCTTGAAGAAACCGCCGGCGGGCTTCTTACGGGGACACAAGGGGCGGCGGCCATCCTCATGGCAAGGTGGGCCCGCTACAGCCGGGATGGAGATATGGTCGGTGGAGATTTCCCCGCCTGGCTGCCAGGTGCTATGGGCGCTGAGAGCGTCGCTGCGGGCCTTACTGACCGGCGGGGCGAATGCTCCTACTCAGCCTGCGCCCACTACAAAAAGTGTTTCATTGAAAAGGCTGTCCGCAAGGCGCGGCGCGCTCAAATAGTGGTCGCAAACCACGCGCTCATCATGATCCAGGCCGCCCTTGACCACACACTTGCGCGTCCTGACACAGAAGCCCCTAGCGAAGACACAGCTGGGGGCGCTGAAGATGACGAGCCGATGAACCTGTATGCTCGGCGTCACATTGTCTTCGATGAAGGGCACCACCTTTTTGATGCAGCCGACAGTGCCTTTTCCTCCTTCCTGAGCGGACGGGAGATGTCTGAACTTCGAAGATGGACTAGAGGCCCGGAAGACGGGCGCCGCCGACGCAGTCGCGGGCTGCAAGACCGTGTCAGCGACCTTCTCGCAGGCGATGAGGCAGGCGAAACTCTTTTAGACGCGGCAACTCGGGCGGCGGCAGCACTGCCCTCACCTGGGTGGTTGTCACGCATCGGGTCTGAGGCGGCAAAAGGACCTGCAGAAGCGTTCTTGACCGCCGTCCGGCATGCTGTGCTTGCACGTTCAGATTACCCAGACAGTCCTTATTCCCTTGAATCAGACCTGCGCCCGGCTGATGACGACCTGCACGAGACTGCGGCGAGTCTTGACGTTGCCCTCGCGCAACTGGGGCGGTCCTTTAGCGCCCTTTCGGACCGTCTGCGACACCTTATGGATGAGCACAATGAGACGCTCGACACAACGACCAAAACAAGGATGGACGCTGCCATTCGCGGGCTGGACAGGCGCGGTCGGGCAACACTTCCCGCCTGGCGGATGATGCTGTCCGATCTGATGAGCGACCCAAAGGAAGCCTTTGTCGACTGGCTCTCAATTGAACGGATTGGCGGGACAGACTTCGATATTGGTCTGCACCGGCATTGGATCGATCCAAGCGCGCCATTCGCAGAAGCCGTGTTGCAACCCCTCCATGGAGGGCTCATCACTTCGGCCACGCTCAGAGACCGGATCGCTGTCGATGATGAGCCAGACGATGGCTGGCAGACAGCAGAGGTAAGGACAGGCGTGACACACCTCCCGACGCCTGTGGAGCGCGCCCACTTCACCTCGCCGTTTGACTATGAAGCGCAGTCTCGCATTTTTGTCGTTCAGGATGTCGCCCGGGACCGTGCCGACCAAGTCGCCAGTGCCTATCGCGATCTTTTTCTGACAGCCGGTGGTGGTGGACTTGGCTTATTCACCGCCGTCAATCGATTGCGAGCTGTCTATGCCAAACTCGTGGAACCCCTCGAAACCGCAGGGCTGCCGCTCTACGCGCAGCATATTGATGCCATCGACACCGGCACACTGGTCGACATATTCCGGGCAGAAGAAAAATCCTGCCTGCTGGGAACAGACGCTGTGCGCGACGGCGTGGATGTGCCTGGATCTTCATTGCGGCTCATCGTTCTCGACCGCACCCCCTGGCCCCGCCCAGACATTCTCTACAAGGCCCGTCGGGCCGCCTTTGGGGGCGGGCGGTATACCGATATGATTACCCGGTTGCGGCTGCAGCAAGCCTTCGGTCGTTTGGTGCGAACCGCTACAGACAAGGGGGTTTTCGTGCTGCTGGACAATCGCTTGCCGACCCGACTGACAACCGCATTTCCGCCAGAAACACCGATTGAGCGCCTCAGTCTCGCTGAAACAATCGTTGAAATGCGGAAATTTCTCACAAACCCTTGATTCCTGGGCTCTTCTGGCCTCTTGCTCTTCCGGCCATGGCTTCCTAAGTTGCGTGTCCTTGCCCGCCTGATTTCGCAGACGGGTCGCATTCCAGAAATAGGCTAGCTTTATGTCGCAGACGATTAACCCCCATACCGCTCTCATCTACGTCATGGTGACCATGTCCGCTGTTGATGCGGCCATCAGTGACAATGAAACTCGGAAAATCGGCAATATCGTCACGAACCTGCCTGTCTTCAAAGATTTCAACGCAGACCGCCTCCTCGGCATCGCTGAAGAGTGCGCGTCGATTCTGGCAGAAGATGGTGGGCTGGACGCCGTGTTTGGTCTCGCCCGCGATGCGCTGCCACCACATATGTATGAAACAGCTTATGCACTGGCGGTAGATGTTGCCGCAGCAGATTTGGCTGTTGGACAGGAAGAACTTCGCTTGCTTCAGATCCTGCGCGATACGCTGGGCATTGAAAAACTCTCTGCGGCGGCCATTGAACGTGGTGCCCGCGCGCGTCACGCGACCCTTTAAAGTCTTAGCGACAACGACACTCAACAATCCGGGGGTTAGCGATGGAGGAAGCTCTTCTGAGCGTTGAACCAGAGCTTCGCCTGGCTGTTTTCCTTGGTGTCCTAGGTGCGATGGGGCTTTGGGAGTATCTGGCCCCCAAACGCCCACCCTCTTTCTCAAAACTCAGGCGCTGGTCCACAAATCTGGGGCTCAGCATTGTCAACGGATTGATGCTGCGTGTTTTCGTTCCGGTTTTAGCGGTTGGGGCGGCAGCCTGGGCGGAAAGCCAATCCATAGGCCTGCTTAACTTTCTAAGCCTGCCCTACCCGCTCGCCTGCATCGTCGCATTTGTCCTTCTTGACCTCCTTATTTATGCGCAGCATGTGCTGTTTCATCACGTCCCCGTTTTTTGGCGCCTTCATCAGGTGCATCACGCGGATCCAGATATCGACACCTCAACAGGTATTCGTTTTCACCCCATTGAGATTCTCCTGAGCATGGGTATCAAAATCGGCGCTGTCGTGCTGCTGGGTGCACCTGCAGTGGCCGTCATCCTTTTTGAAATCGTTCTGAATGCAACTTCCCTCTTTAATCATGGGAATGTGCGGCTTGCAGGTTGGGCCGATCGTCTCATCCGGCAGGTTTTTGTCACACCAGACATGCATCGCGTCCATCACTCTGTCATCCAGCGGGAAACCGACAGCAATTTCGGTTTCAACTTTTCGATCTGGGACCGTCTTTTCGGCACCTACCGGGAAGCCCCAGAAAAAGGTCATCAGGAGATGGAAATAGGGCTAGGTGCGTTCCGGGATGAGGAACCGACGCGGATCAGCTGGAGCCTGGGCTTGCCTTTCCGGCCGCTGCATGGGAAAGACGGGTTATGAAACGTCTTTGCCTCATGCGTCATGCCAAGTCTGACTGGAACCAGCCGGAAACGGAGGACTCTCAGCGCACGCTGAATGGTCGTGGCGTTAAATCCGCCGCCTTTCTGGCAGGGTTTATTGTCGATCAAGGCTGGACGCCGGATCATGCCTTGTGTTCGACCGCCGTCCGCGCGCGGTCGACCATCAAACCGCTGAGCGAAAAGCTACAAGATCGGTGCGCTATTGAATATCGCGACGATCTCTATATGGCCATGCCCGGCACCTTGTTGAACGCGGTGCGCGAACTGGACGATACAAACGAAACCGTGTTGATCGTGGCCCACAATCCAGGCCTAGAGATGCTTGCTGTTAGTTTGGCAGATGAGGAGAGCAAGGACGTATCGGCACGCATGGCCGATCACTACCCGACCGGTGCTCTCGCCGTCTTTCAGTTTGATGTTGAGAAGTGGGCTGACATAAATGAAGGCGAAGGCCACGCTGTCTTCTATGGGAAGCCGCGCGAGCTGATGAAGAACAGCTAAACGCTAAAAGATCGATCCACCAAAATATCGCTCCGACAGGATGGCATTGGTTCCATCTTCACGCATCGATTGAAGGTGCGCATTGAGAGCGTCAACAAGGGATCGATCGTCTTCGCGAACCACCAGGCCAACTCCCTCGCCGAAAAAGGTTTTGTCCGTGATCGGGTTGCCCAATGGCGTACAGCAGGTGTGTTCTTTCATCCATTGCAGAACTGCTGCATTGTCTCCAAAGGCGGCCTCCACCTTTCCATCCGCTAGTTGCTGCAAGGCGTCAGCCAGCGACCGCGTTCTGACAAGATCGACCTCTGCATATTGCGCTTGCAGGTAGGCCTCATGAATGCTTCCTCTCTGCACAGCAATCTGCGACCCCGGTGCCCGCAATAGGCCGGGCCCAGCAATCCCGGATCCTTTTGAGGTCACGAACCGGCCACGCGACCCGTAGTAGGGGCTGGAAAACAGTACACCCTGAGGCTGTGCTGCCGGAATTCGCATAGACGCCGCAATCAGATCGATGTCCCCCTTCCTGAGCGATGGCATTAAATCCGCCCAGGGCTTTACTTCATAAACGCATGGCCGTTGAAGGCGGTCGCAAAGCTCTTTGGCGACATCAATATCAAAGCCAGCTGGATTGCCGCCGTCGTCAACATAGTTGAAGGGCGCGAAGTCGCCTTCCGTCGCCACCACGAGTGGGACAGGCTCATCGCTCTTGTTTTGCTCAGCATCAGACCCAGCAATGGGAGGTGGTGCTGTTTCGGCTGTTTCGACTGTTTCGACTGTTTCGACTGTTTCGGTTGTTACGGCCTCTACGGTTTCAGTTTCCAATGTTCGTGGTGCGGGGAGCGGGATCGGCGCATCGGGCGCAGAAACAAGAGTGCTATCGTTTTCGACCAGGACTGGCTCAGTCTGCGCTGCCTCTCTCTCCGCGCTGGGGCCTTCAGGTTCACTGGTCGTCGCGTCTGCGGTCACCATCGCTGCTTCATCCAGGAAGACAGTAGCCTGCTCCTGCGCGGTAGCCACCTCCTGGGTGCCGTCTAGAGGCATATTGCTGGCGTCCAATGCTGGAATTGACGTATTGGAGGGTCCCGTTCCGACAGGCGTGCCTTCGATCACGATCGCAACGGCGCCGCTTAAAAGCACAACTGCTAGAAGGTTTATGAGAAGAAGCCAGCGCATCGGCGGAGAATGCCCAAGGCTCTCCTTGTGGTCCAGTGCACTTCCCATCATTTCAGGCTCAGCGTTAACGCTGGTTATTCAACCTAAGAGTGCAGCGGCGCCCTAGCCTATCCAAACCCTTGTATTGCAATGGTTAATCATAATTTTACCATAAAATATTCCGTTCATTATATGAAAGTCGGCCTGAATGAAGGGGGACACTGAGACGTCTGATGGCGAAGCAGATTTACAGGGGTACGCCCGGGGCTTTGAGGAGGCGGCACCTGCCTTTGCGTTTAAAAACCGCCCTATCGGTCGGATGCTATTGGAGCAGAGTGCGGTGTCTCCGCGCCAGCTTTCGCAAGCGAGAGATAGACAAAAAAATTCTGGTGTCCGTCTAGGAGAGGAACTGATCGGCCATGGGGATACACGCGCCTTCGACTTCTATCGAACACTTTCGGAGCAGCAGGGCACACGTTTCATCAATTTGCTTCTTAGGCCGCCCGACCTGGAATTGCTCGCCGCAGAAGATGTATCTTTCTATCTCCAACACCAGTGCCTGCCGTGGAAGACGGATGGGACAACCATAACCTATGTCGCTGTCGACCTTGCTCAGGCGTCAGCAGCGCTGAAAGAACGCACAGCCAAACCCTTTTTGCTGCACCAAACGGCGCCGCTCGACATTTTGCGCGCAGTCCAATCTGCCTTCCGCGATGACCTGACCCAACAGGCCAAATTTGCGCTCAAAAACAGGCAGCCAGATGCTTCAGCACAGCACCTCCTAACAAACGGGGCGAAAATGCTCTGCTTACTTGTTGCGTGTTTGATGGTTGGTACAGCCATTCTCTTTCCTGACTTGGCGCTTCTCGCCCTCAATGTCATGACCATCATTGCATTTATGTCATTGGCTTTTTTGAGACTCTTCTCAGTAAAGACCGGTCGACACCCCGTTGCTGGCAGTGCCCCGCATGTTGAACGTATGAACGAAAAAAGCCTTCCCCTCTACACCATCATGGTTCCGCTTCTTCAAGAAGCGGACGTTCTGCCGATACTGATGGATGCGATCCAAAAGCTGGACTATCCGCTGGCAAAGCTCGATATCAAACTTGTGCTGGAAGAAACCGATCATGAAACCCTTCAGGCCGCCCGCGATTTGAAACTCCCTGGCAATATCGAGCTGATCCTTGTTCCGACTTCTCACCCGCTTACCAAGCCCAAGGCCTGCAACTACGCGCTTGAATTTGCCCGTGGCGAGTTCCTCGTCGTGTATGATGCGGAGGATATTCCCGGTCCATCACAGCTGCGCGAAGCACTGCAGGCGTTTCAAACTGGTGGGGCAAGTCTGGCCTGCGTCCAAGCGCCCCTTGCTTACTACAATTGGAATGAGAATTGGCTCACGCGGCATTTCGCCATTGAGTACGCCTCACTGTTCGATCTTCTTCTCCCGGCCCTTGCACGTTTTGGGCTCCCCTTCCCGCTTGGTGGGACCTCCACTCATTTTCGCACCTTCGTACTGAAGAAGGTTGGGGCCTGGGATCCTTACAATGTCACCGAAGACGCTGATCTGGGTTTCCGAATTTGCGAACACGGCTATAAGATCGGGGTCATTTCAAGCGCGACACTTGAAGAAGCAAACTGCCTTTTGCCCAATTGGATACGACAGCGATCCCGGTGGCTGAAAGGGTGGATGCAAACCTACATTGTCCGGATGCGCACGCCACTGCGGACCTATGCCGCCCTTGGCCCTGTAGGCTTTGTCATTCTTCAGATCGTCACGGGCGGCTTCCTATTGTCAGCGCTCGCCCACCCGCTCTTTTATCTTTTGCTTTTATGGGCCTTTACAACCGGCCTCACTCCCATCGACGACGTTGGTTCTTTCGTCATGACAGTCCTCAATCTGGCGGTTCTTTTTGTTGGTTTTGGCGCAGCGATAATTTCCGGGCTCGTCGGGGCCCAGGCCCGCGGCCTGACCGGCCTGGGGTGGCATGTGCTCTCAATGCCGGTCTATTGGCTCCTGATTTCAACCGGCGCTTACAAAGCGCTCTATCAGCTTTTCTCCAAACCTCACCATTGGGAGAAGACGATCCATGGGGTCAGCGCTTTTATGCCGGTGTACGCAGCCCGGGCCCGTAGAGAGCTGTCTCATCGCCGGTAGTCGGCCATAAACCTTCAGTTAAGAGGTCGAGCCATATACTCGCATAACGGGTGGCTTTCCGTCTCTTGTCGTTTTGCGCGTGCACCAGAGACGCAATGCTAGAAGGCCGCCGGATGCGTGATTTCGACCTTTCGCCGCTGTCGTTTTTGGTCGTTGATGACAACCACCACATGATTTCTATTCTTAGAGAATTGCTACGGGCACTTGGCGCGGGCACCGTACATGATGCCCGTGACGCTGCTGACGCATTCGAAATTGTTCGCTCGTCGCCAATAGATCTCGCGATCGTGGACTATCTGATGGAGCCCCTGGACGGCCTCGACTTCATCCGGCTTATTCGCACGGCAAAAGACAGTTACGACCCAGAGCTCCCAATTCTGCTCCTTACGGCTCATACCGAGCGCGCGCGTATTCAGGAAGCGCGTGATGCCGGTGCAAGCGACGTTGTTCGCAAACCAATTTCTGCCCAACGGCTCTACCAGCGGATCCAAGTACTTCTTCAGATTAACAGACGGTTTATTCAGTCGCCGCAATACACAGGACCAGACAGGAGGCGAATGCGGTCAAAACCCTATAGTGGTCCGGACCGGCGCAAAGGGGATTAAGAACTCACCTGCGGTCCTATGGTGAAATCCTAACAACTAGGTAATTTTTTGCGCCTACGCTTGCTCCTTAAGTCTTAGACAGGACGGGCGCGGATGAGTAGCTCACCAATGGACGACATTGATCTCTCAGATCTGCGATTCCTCATCGCGGAAGAAAATCGCTATATGCTGACGGTTCTCCGGCAGCAGTTGAAGGCGTTTGAGATCAAAGAGCTTGCAGAAGCGCGCGACGGTGACGATGCGGCTCAGATCCTGCACGCTTCAGAGGTCGACTTCGCCATTGTAGATAGCGGAATGGCGCCGGTAGATGGTCTCTCCTTTACGCGCCATGTCCGCACTGGGAAAGGTGTTCCCAACGCGGAGCTTCCCGTCATCGTGCTTATTGCGCATCCAAGCGTTGAAACAATCGCCGCCGCACGTGATGCAGGCGCAACTGACGTCCTTTGTAAACCGGTCTCAGCGCAGCTGCTGTTTGACCGCATTCAATATGCGGTCAAACATTGCCGTGACTTTGTCAAGACAGAGGGTTTTGTCGGGCCAGATCGGCGAAGACGCAAAGACGGTCACCCGGCCAGCGGCGAAGAACGACGAGACAACCCCGCTGAGATTTAGCCCAGCGCCAACAGATTGCGCACCGCGATCACCATCAGCACGAGGGTGGACAATGCGAACAGAGAGAACCGGACCAACACAATATTGACCGTGTTCTGCACCAGCGAATGCACGATCCGCAGGCCAACATAGGCCCACGCCAAACCGATATTCAGCGGGTCAGCTACGCCGGCGAGATGGCTGTAAACAATCAACGCATAAAATATCGTCGGCTGTTCGTGCAGATGATTGTAATTGTCAGCAACCCGTTGAGCTTCAGAAGGCAACAGGCCGGCCAGAGCGCCTGGGTGTTGTGCCTGTTGCGGCTCAACATTTGCTGCACTCATTGCCGGCAGGCGCCGCGCATACATCCAAAGCCAGACAATCAGTGTCCAGCTCACTAAAACCAAAATTGGAGTCAGAATAGTTGCACCCATGAGTTTCCCCCCTCATATGCAATTTGGAGCGGGCGAGGAGAATCGAACTCCCGTCTTAAGCTTGGGAAGCTTCTGCTCTACCATTGAGCTACGCCCGCTCAGGCCCTTTTTACTAGCGCTCCTGCCCCCTCCGGCGCAAGATATCAATTGGAACGTTTAGACAGCTGGTGGCAGTACCCTGCCGCCAGGCTTTGGGGGAGAAAGCAATGCGTTGGTGGGCAAAAGGACTTATCGGAGTAGGGGTAATCGCGGTCGCCGGATATGGCGTCATCAAGATTGGCGGACCAGACCTTATCTACCCGAAGGTTGATGGGGTCAATTACGGACCATCATCGATCTCCTTTACAGATACAGATCCTGGGGAAACGATCGGCGGCACAGTGACGCTCGGGCGGGCTGTCGACGAGACGGGCGTAGATATGTATATGGTGCATTGGGGTCTTGAAGTCGGCGAGCCCGGTGTTCAGGACGACGCGGGCAATGGCGACCATGACGGCGATTGCAAAGGGTTTCGCGATACTGGCCATGTGGTGATGTCGATGGTCGACCAAGGCGGTACGCCCATAACAATGGAGATCCCTAAAGGTACCGAGGTGCCGGAGGATGCCGTCTACTTTGTCGCGCACACGATTTATGGCGGAATTCACAATCTTGCGAAATGCATCCAGATTCCCATCGAAAACGTGGTTGAGACAGGGTCCTGAGGCTGATCAAATTTCTGTCAGCTGGAGGAAGGGATGCCCACAGGCGATCCATTGAGTGGTAGTGTCGCGCCATGAACGATCAGAGTCAGCCAATCGGGGTCCATGCCCTTGCGCCCTTTACAGATCCCGCGTTGACAGCGAAAGGGGAAACCCGCGCGCATGTGAGCCTGACAAGACTGGACACTCTCTGGTTCAACACTGGTACGCTTTGCAATATTGAATGTGCCAGTTGCTACATCGAATCCAGCCCGAAGAATGACCGGCTTGTCTATCTGACGGAGGCTGAGGTTGCCTCTTACCTGGACGAAATTGAGCGCGGCGGGCTTGGCACACGCGAGATTGGCTTCACTGGCGGCGAACCTTTCATGAACCCCGCCATGGTCGCAATCCTGGAAAATACGTTGGCACGCGGGTTTGAGGCGCTTGTGCTCACCAATGCGATGCAGCCTTTGCTTAGGCCCATGGTAAAGAAGAGCGTTGAGGCGCTGATCGAGAAGTATGGTGCGCGGCTTACCTTTCGCGTGAGCCTGGATCACTATTCAGCACAGCTGCATGATGAAGAACGCGGGCCAGGCGCTTTTGATAAGGCGATGGAAGGTCTTGCCTTTCTCCGGTCCATCGGCGCCCAGATCACCATTGCCGGGCGCACCTGCTGGGGAGAAGATGAAGTGACGTCGCGAGCCGGCTATGCGGGTCTGTTCGCCGATCAATCTCTTCCCATCGATGCCAATGATCCGCTGGTTGTGACGCTCTTCCCGGAAATGGATGAGAATGTTGATGTGCCCGAGATCACCACCGATTGTTGGTCGATCCTGAATGTCGACCCCAACGACATGATGTGCGCCACCAGCCGCATGGTCGTGAAACACAAAGGGGCTGATGCCCCAACCGTCGCCGCCTGCACCCTTCTGCCTTACGATCCACAGTTCGATCTGGGCACGACACTCGCAGATGCCTCCAAGGACGTTGCGCTTAACCATCGCCACTGTGCGAAATTCTGTGTGTTGGGTGGCGGATCCTGCACCGCATGACCAGTGATCAATCGTGAGACACTAGCTCGAACAGTCGGCCACGCCGCGTTGTTTCAATCGCATCCGCGAGCGCTTTTAACGCGTCAGGTGGCGCCTCCTGTTGGGCTACGGTTTGCCACCTGGCATAGGCCTCTTCAGTTTCCCACCACCCAAAAACCGCGAATGTGCGACCGTTGCGCACAAGCTCCGCATCAACATAGCCCTCAATGCTGTTTGGACGGGTCAACATTCCGGCAGCACGGAACGCCTCCAGGAAGCTCTGTTCGTCGCCAGGCTTCACTGTAAACTCAATCAGACTCCGGTAGCGTGGTTTCATGGGCACCGCACAACCTTCCCGTCCATGATAACGTGGCTCAGCGCGTCGGGCTCAGCGAGGGCGGAGATGTTCTCGAGCGGATTTACATCGGTCAGCACAATGTCAGCGAACGCCCCCGTCGCCAATGTCCCAATTTTCCCCTCCAAATGACAGAGCGATGGATTGACATTGTACATGGCATGCAGAATTTCTTCGCCGGTCTCCACTTCAGCACGGATCGCGAATTCTCTGGCCTGTCGATTTTGGGTTTCGCCGATCAAGTCTGTTCCCCACCCCATGACCACGTCCGCCTCGCGGGCGACCTCCAAAGATCCGAGGCCAGCCTCAAGCACAGTTTTGTTTTTGTCTCGATTTGACTGTGGAAGGCCCAGCTTCTCCCCAAAGACATCCATCGCCTCATAAGTCGCAAGGGTTGGCACCAGAACGGCGTTGTGCGCTTTCACCGCAGCGGCGGAGACTTTATCGATCAGATTTCCATGTTCAATAGTATGGACGCCATTTTCGACCGCCATCTGTATCGACTCAGGGGAATAAGCATGAGCAGCCACGTAAGTCTGCCTGTGCCGTGCTTCCTCAACAGCGGTGGCAATTTCTTCCGGTGTGTATTGCACCGACTCCAGTGGATCGCTCGGTGATGCCACCCCACCGGACACATGGATCTTCAGGAAGTCCGACCCATCCCGCAAATTGTGCCGAGCGGCTTTACGGACAGCCTCCACGCCGTCTGCGACAATTCCAAACGCTGTGTGCCGCATTTCGCACGCACAAGTCGGCACTGCCCTTGGTCCAGATTCCACATCGCCGTGCCCGCCGGTTTGAGTGAGCATCCGCCCAGCCCGCACAATGCGGGGGCCTCGGGTCATGCCAGTACGGATGGCCCGCATAAGCCCTTCGACATCGCCGCCCAAGTCTCTCACCGTTGTGAAACCTCGTGCCACAGTTTCCTCCGCGAGGCGCCCCATGGCCAAACCGAACTCAACCTCTGACCACCTTGCCAATTTGTTGAAATCCAGTGTCGCAAGACGAAAGTGCACATGGCCATCAATGAAGCCCGGCATCATGAAAGCACCGCGGGCGTCTATCTCGATATCGGCGGCTCCTGTTTCCCCATGCGATTTAATCAGGCCATCCTCGGCAAGCAGTGACGTCGTGCCGCCAAAGGAAAGCGAGGATGTATCAAAGAGATTGGCATTGCGGATCAACAGACGCATTTCAGTTCTCGTTTCTTCTAGGTGTACCGGCAACCCGGCGTGCAAACAGCAAGCTCCTTACCTTAGCAGCATTCGCTATTCAAATCAGTGCACTCGCTCTTGATACGGATCAAGGCGGCCTGGCGAACGTGGTTCGATAATGGGAATTGAGAACGCTGGGAGGCTCTCAAAGAAAGGATATACGCATGAAGACCCCATTTATTGCTGCACTTGCAGCTACGTTCGTATTGGCCTCTGCCCCTGCAATGGCTGACGTTTTTATGCCCGGCCACGAGGTCGCAGGTGTTGTCGTTGGCAACACTATTGAAGGCCAGTACCGCGAGTGCGGCGCTGCCCGGAATGACTTCCGCGAACATTACACCGCAGATGGGAAGATCAAGGGTGAAGAACGCCCGTGTAACCAGACGGGTGATTGGGCAACCTATGGCGGCGCATGGACCGTCGAAGACGGCAAGTTCTGCGTGAACCTTGGGTCTGATCGGTCAAGCGGATGTTTCGACTATGAAGCTGGTGAAGATGGCACGCTCACCCGTGTGGGTGAGCCAGGAGTCGGGAACACCAATTTCAAAATCTATGATGGCAATCCGAACAATCTGTAGCGGACGACCACATTTGCGCGAAAGCGGCCCGCCGGCCGCTTTCGTTTTTTTTGGTTAGCGGTACCGCAAATTGTTGCGGTTTAATTGATCGACTGAAGAACAGCCCATCAGTTTCATATCCCGTTCAATCTCTTCCCGCAGAAGCCCAAGCGCGCGCTCCACACCTGGTTGGCCTGCCGCGGACAGGGCATAGAGATAGAGCCTGCCGCCGGAACACGCTTTGGCTCCTGCCGAGAGCGCTTTCAAAACATGCGTGCCCCGCTGGATGCCGCCCTCGCAAATCACATCGATCTTGTCACCAACGGCATCGACGATTTCTGCCAGCTGATCAAAAGGGCTGCGGCCGCCATCGAGCTGCCGCCCGCCGTGATTTGAAACCATGATGCCTGTGCACCCAATGTCTACGGCCCGGCGCGCATCTTCCACGCTCATGATCCCTTTCAATGCGAAGTGGCCACCCCACTTGGCGCACAGAGCCTCGGCATCTTTCCAGCTCATGGATTGGTCCAGCATGGTGGAGAAGTAGTCGCCAATCGACGTCGCAATATCGGTTCCCTCGCTCACATGGTCCTGCAAATGAGGCAGTTCAAATTTGGCGTGGGTAAAATAGTTGATGGCCCACCGCGGGTGGGTCGCGAAACTGAGAAGGCTCCGTGGGGTAAGGCGCGGTGGCGACGTAAACCCGGTGCGGAAATCCCGCTCACGATTGCCACCGGTGATCGTGTCGACCGTCAGAGCCATGACATCAAATTTTGCAGCTTTCGCCCGCTCTAAAATGCTGTCGTTCAGTCCGCGGTCTTTGTGGAAATAGAACTGGAACATGGTGGGTGCATCGATCATGCCCGCAATTTCTTCGACACTCACTGTGCCGAGCGAGGACACGCCAAACATGGTTTGATATTTTTCGGCGGCTCTGGCGACCGCGCGCTCACCGTCATGATGGAAGAGCCGCTGCAACGCCGTCGGCGCACAATAGACAGGCATCCCGAGCTTCTTGCCGAAAATCTCAACGGAAAGGTCCACATCTTCTACGCCAGCGAGCACGCTTGGCACCAAATCACAGGCTTCATAGGCGGCAGTGTTGCGCCGGTAGGTCACCTCATCGTCCGCCGCACCATCGATATAGTGGAAGATCGGCCCCGGCAGGCGTTTTTTCGCAAGCTTCCGGAAATCCTGGAAGTTGTGGCAATGAGACAGGTTCATGTGAGAGTTCCTTACATCCGTCGGCGCACCATCTTATGCGGCGGCGGGATAACAGATCGGGTCAGGGCGTTCTAAAATGTTTGGAGAGTTTCAGGCCCTGCTTCTGGTAGGAAGAGCCGATCCCCTGGCCGTACAGTTCGGTCGGTGCGTCGGTCAGGCGCTCATAAAGAAGTCGTCCAATGGTCTGACCATGCTCAAGGATAAAGGGCACGTCATGACTGCGCACCTCGAGCACGCCTCGGCTACCAGCACCCCCAGCCGCACGCGCTCCAAATCCAGGGTCGAAGAAGCCTGCATAATGCACCCGGAACTCGCCCACCAGCGGGTTGTAGGGCACCATCTCCGCCGCGTGCGTCGCCGGGACATGCACAGCTTCCCTTGAGGCGAGAATATAGAATTCGTTTGGATCAAGAACCAGCGCACCATCAGCGCGGGCATAAATCGGTTCCCAAAAATCAAGCGTGTCGTACCCATCCCTAAGGTCCACATCAATCAGACCTGAGTGGCGTTTCGCCCGATAGCCAATGAGACCTGTCTCGCCGTCGCCTTTAAGGTCAACGCTCAGCCCCAGACCTCCATCAATGTCGGCAACCGCATCGTCGACCAACCGCTCCTGCTCATGGAGGGTGCGCAGTTCGATATCGGTATGGGTGGGTTGCCCCCGTCGAAATCTGATTTGCGACAACCTTGAGCCAGCGCGCACCAAGACGGAAAATGTCCGTGGACTGATTTCGAGATAGAGGTGACCTTTATACCCAGCCTCGACCTGATCAAATTCAGACCCGTGATCCGTGATCAGCCGGGTAAAAACATCGAGGCGACCGGTGGAACTCTTCGGATTGGCGCTGGCACTTGTGCGCTCAGAAAGCGCTAGAGCTTCCATCAGCGGTACAAGATAGACGCAGCCTGTCTCCAGCACAGCGCCCTCCGTCAGGTCGATTTTGTGGAAGGAAAAGGCTTCCACCTTCTCCATCACACTGGATTTCGGTCCCGGCAAAAAACTCGCCCGCAGACGATAGGCCGTCGGCCCTAAACGGAGATCCAGGCTCGCTGGCTGAACCTGATTTTCTTCAATCTCCCGTGTGCCCCAGATCTGTTGATCCTTCACCAGGGCCCGGATGGCGTGCGCCGGCAGAATACCCGTCGCATGGGCTGCCCCCGCGCGGGCAGCATTGGGCGTCGCACCATCATGGTCAGGGAAAAGATCGCTCGCGGATTTGGTCATCGGTGTCCGGGAATCTGTCATAAATTCAAGCTGGCCCCCGTTATAGGCGGCGCATGGCCACGAACCAAGTGTTAAGGGCCCTTGACGGCGGCCGCTACTCCCCCTTATATGCTCTTCAATCCCGTGGTGATTTGAGCCGATCGGCTTGCGGCCACGTAAAATAACTCGCTAAAAGGTCGGGAGGCAGAGCCCCGATCCGTCCGATCGGGGTTTTTTTGTGGGAAGTTAAAGAAAATGAGCCAATCAGACGCCAAATCACCGCTCCGTCCTCGCACCCAGGCGGTCCATGGGGGCACCATGCGCAGCCCGTTCGGTGAGACGAGCGAAGCCATGTTCCTGACATCCGGCTATGTCTATGACAGCGCTGAGGCGGCCGAAGCCCGGTTCAAGGGGGAGGATGACGGCTTCATTTACAGCCGTTTTGCCAACCCGACGGTGCGCATGTTCGAAGAGCGGATGATCGCGCTGGAGGGGGCAGAAGACGCCCGCGCCACCGCCACCGGCATGGCGGCGGTAACCGCAGCGATGCTGTGCCAATTGTCGGCGGGCGATCATGTTGTGGCCGCCAAGGCGCTTTTCGGCTCCTGCCGTTACATTGTCGAGGAATTGCTGCCGCGTTTTGGCGTTGAGTCCACATTGATCGAGGGTACAGACCTTTCTCAGTGGGAAGCTGCTGTGCGACCGAATACAAAGGTCTTTTTCCTCGAAACGCCCTCCAATCCGACGCTAGAGATCATCGACTTAAAGGCAGTCACTGAAATCGCGCACAAAGCCGGTGCCCGCGTCGTTGTCGATAATGTTTTTGCAACGCCCATCCTGCAACGGCCCATGGAATATGGCGTGGACGTCGTGGTCTATTCGGCGACCAAACATATTGATGGGCAGGGCCGGTGTCTTGGGGGCATCGTGCTCGCGGATCAGGCCTTTATCGATGACTATTTGGCCAATTTCCTGCGCCAGACCGGCCCGTCTCTCAGCCCGTTCAACGCCTGGGTGATGCTGAAAAGCCTGGAGACGCTAGATCTTAGAGTCCGCGAGCATTGCCGCAACGCCCGCTGTGTTGCCCAAGCTTTGGAGGGAAGTTCAAAAGTTCTGCGGACGATCTACCCGGGGCTGAAGAGCCACCCGCAATACAAGCTGGCCATGGACCAGATGGACCTGGGCGGAAACATTGTCGCGTTCGAACTGGATGGTGGAAAGGAAGCCGCATTTAGATTCGCAAATGCGCTACAGATCGTTTCAATCTCCAACAATCTGGGTGATTCGAAGAGCCTGATTACCCATCCAACGACGACGACCCATCAAAGACTGGATGATTCCGCGCGGGCTGAACTTGGCATAACCGACGGACTTCTGCGGCTTTCAGTTGGTCTGGAAGACCCTGCCGACCTTGTGGATGACATCAATCGGTCTTTGAGTGTTTCATAGTTAATCAATCGACGCTTGTTTGTTTCGAATTCGTTAGGCATATGAACGAAAGGCAACGTCTCGGTAACACCTGGTTAGGTTGCCCCCGGCTAATCTGGGGGTCCCCTCAGGAGAGCGTCAATGAGATCCGATTTTGTAAATAGCGCAGACACGCAGTCCCCGGAAACGGTTGGTCTCTATAAGCAGACGACGCGTTCTATCCGCATCGAGGTAGAGCCGATTTATCTGGCCGATCAGTCAGATCCAGATCAGGGCTATTATGTCTGGGCCTATACGGTTCTCATCTACAATGAGGGCAGAGAAGCCGTTCAGCTTCGTGCACGTCATTGGCAGATTTCCGACAGTCACGGCCAGGTTCACGAAGTCAAAGGAACCGGCGTGGTCGGCGAACAGCCGGTGATCCTTCCTGGCGAAGTCTATGAATATACGAGCGGCACGCCGCTCGCGGCACCATCAGGGATCATGGTGGGGACTTATCGGATGGAGACCCGTCACGGCGAAACCTTCGATGCCGCAGTGCCCCCCTTCCCGCTAGACTGCCCACATGCGGACCGGATGATCCACTAGGCTCGATCGAGCCCACCATTCAAAGCTTCGCTGTATCCCCGAATTGCTCTAATTTAGGGCATCCAGTGTTTCTAGCGGACATGGCCTGAGGCTTCGCAGTCCGACGAAATACGCTAACCGGGGCAGCGGCTTCACATTGTTCGACACACGACCAATATTCCTCGTCAACGGCATCTTCCTGGCGATGATCGGTGCCGCCATGTTTCTGCCGGCGCTGGCCGACATCGCGGTCGGCAATGATGATTGGGTTGTCTTCGCCAGCTCTGCCATGCTGACCCTTTTTACCGGTGTGTCATTTGCTCTCATGACCTGGGGACATGCCGGAAGCCTCAGCATCCGTGAAGCCTTCGTGCTTGTGGTTGCGGCCTGGACCATTTTGCCGGCTTTCGCCGGATTGCCGTTCGCCTTCTCCGGTCTTGAACTTTCTTATGCAGATGCCTTTTTTGAGGCGATGTCCGGCCTCACCACCACTGGCTCCACCGTGATCTCTGGCTTGGACACGGCGCCGCCCGGCATTCTTCTCTGGCGCAGTCTGCTGCAATGGCTTGGCGGTCTGGGGATCATCGTCATGGCTATCGCCATCCTGCCAATCCTTCAAATTGGGGGCATGCAGCTGTTCAAAGTAGAGGCGTTTGATACGGCCGAGAAGGTGCTGCCGAGTGCGGCACAGCTCGCCGTGTCACTCGTCTCCTTCTATGCCTTCGCAACCGGTTTGACCGCCCTCCTTTTGTGGGTCGCTGACATGCCCGCATTTGATGCGGTCAATCATGCGATGACCTCCATCGCGACCGGCGGGTTCTCCACCAAAGATGGGTCCGTCGGCCATTTCGACAGCGCTCAGATCGATTGGATCATTATTGGCGCCATGATTGTCGGGAGCCTGCCTTTCGCTCTTTATCTGCAAGCGATTAGAGGCCGCCCACAAACGCTTTGGAAAGACACGCAGGTTCAGGTCTTCTTTGGCGTATTGATTGTGTTTATCGCTCTGATGACTTTTTACGACAAAGCAACACTCGTGGAGCCGGATGCGCTGACTGACCTCCGCTATGCAGCCTTCAACGTCATTTCAATCATGACAGGCACCGGATACGCCACACAGGACTATTCGCTTTGGGGGCCGTTTGCGACGACGCTGTTCTTCTTCATCATGTTTATCGGCGGCTGTGCCGGATCCACATCCTGCGGCATCAAAATATTCCGGTTCCAGGTCGTCTATGAAGCTGCCGCTGTTCAGGTGAAACGTCTCATTCATCCCAATGGGGTTTTTGTGCCGCACTACAATCGCAAGCCTATTCAGGACAGTGTCACCGCATCGGTGATGAGCTTCATGTTTCTCTTCGCGCTCACATTTGGTGTTGTCGCCATGGCACTCACCTTGATGGGCCTTGATCTTGTGACTGCGGTCTCATCAGCTGGGACTGCCATCGCAAATGTGGGCCCGGGCCTTGGACCTGTTGTGGGACCATCCGGCAACTTCTCCACCCTGCCGGATCTCGCAAAATGGACCTTGTCCTTCACAATGCTGATCGGTCGCCTTGAAATTTTCACTGTACTGGTCATTTTAACGCCAACTTTCTGGCGCGGTTGAAAGAGAGGCTCTTGATATGGGCACGCGATACACACCCAAAGAAATGATCGCGAAGCTCATCAGCTTCGATACAGTGAGCCGTCACTCAAACCTCAACCTGATCACTTTTCTGGAAGACTATCTGGACGGCTGGGATGTGCCTCATTCCCGCGTTGAAAATGAAGACGGAACGAAAGCCAATCTTCTGGCGACTGTTGGTCCTGCCGACGTTGCAGGCGGTGTCGTTTTGTCAGGCCACACAGATGTGGTGCCCGTCGATGGTCAAGACTGGAGTTCAGACCCGTTCACCCTACGCGAGACGCAGGACCGCCTCTACGGCCGTGGCACATGCGATATGAAGAGCTTCTTCGCCATCGCGCTCGCGCTGGTGCCTGAATTTCTTGAACGGGGCCTCACTGTCCCCGTTCACTTTGCCCTCTCGTATGACGAAGAAATTGGGTGTCTGGGCGTGCGGCCGCTGATTGATGAAGCGGTTCGGCATCTGCCTCGTCCGCAGATTGTGATTGTCGGCGAACCAACAGACATGTTGGTGGTGAATGCGCACAAAAGCATTGACGCCTTTACAACAACGGTCCGTGGACTTGAGGCGCATTCCAGCGCCACCAATGAAGGCGTAAACGCTGTGATGATTGCGAGTGAGATGATCCATTTCATTTCGCAGATTGCTGAAGAAATGAAAGTCAAGGGAGACCCAACGGGGCGCTTTGAACCACCCTATACAAGCGTGCATGTGGGCACGATCCAGGGAGGGACAGCGCTCAATATCATCCCAAAGGAATGTTCCTTTGAATGGGAATTCCGGGCCCTGCCAAGCCAGGCTGCAGATGAAATTATCGGGGCGGTCAACCGCTTCGCGGAAACTGAACTGCTGCCCAAAATGCAAGCGATCCACCCGGACGCCAGCATCGACACGGTGCCTGGTGCCCATGTGCCACCATTGACACCGGAAGATGGGTCACCGGGTGAGACATTGGTCTTGAAACTCGCTGAGCAGAACGCAACCCATGCCGTATCCTATGGCACGGAGGCGGGACTTTTTCAGCTGGCTGACATTCCCACGGTCATTTGTGGGCCCGGCAATATCCTGCAAGCGCACAAGCCAGATGAATTTGTCCTGCTCTCACAAGTCGATGCATGCGAGCGGTTTATGCGACGGCTTATAGACCATGTCGCTGCCTAGGGTCATCTGATGATCAGGGGCGTCAGCGATTTTTCGATTTCTGCGGTGAGAACGCGATCAAACTCTCCAACCAGCCGCTCAACCAAGCGAAAATAGGCCAGATCGCGTTCGTTCAGCGTCGCACTTTCAAGAACTTCAGCGCTCGCTTCAGCGATTACCTCTACTGAATGGGAGGCTCCGGGTGGGCCCACATCAATATGTTCAAAACGCGCGCGGATCACGCCGACCAAGCGGGTGTCGACCTCGTCACGAAACAGACCCCCAAATCCGTCGGACACACTGACGGGCTCTTCAACCACACCGGCTTCTTCCACAATGAGTGTGATCAATCCTCGGGTGCCCGCGGCGCGCAGCCGCTCGTCCACCCAGGCACGGATGACCGTCGAAGGCGTCACTTTGTGGAGATGCTCCACATGTGGGCTGCGCAGCGTAGGCTGATAGCGATCCACCAGCTCTATCTTTGCAACATTGAGCGCAATCGGCACGCGGTGTTGAAAAGTGATGGAGATTTCGGTTGGCGGTGCTGGCGGAGCACTCGTACACGCGCTGAGCATCCCAACACTCAAAACGGTTCCAAGTACGACCCAAAAACCGCGCATCGTGCCTTTACCCCTTCAGGTCTGCCGGATCAAACTCATAGCGATCGGCGCAGAATTCGCATTTAGCCTCAATGCGCCCATTCTCCACCATGTGATCCAGATCGTCAGCCCCAAATGTCTTCAACACGCCTTCAATCCGCTCACGAGAGCAGGGGCAGCCGAACTGAACACTTGCCGGACTAAATACCCGCACACCGTCTTCATGATAGAGACGGAACAGCAGACGGTCAGCCGTCACCTCTGGGTCCAAGAGTTCTGTATCAGTGACAGAGTCGAGCAGGATTGCTGCATGCTCCCAGTTTTTTTCTTCATCGGTCAGCAAGCGCTCGTCATCCGGTTCTCGGTATCCCGTAAGACCGCCATCTTCCGCCAGGTGCTGAACCATGACCGCCCCAGCACGCCAGGTGACCGTTGAAGCTTCGCCAGCCTCCCCTCTTTCGTACAGGGGACCAACGGCCATGCGAATGCGGGTCGCGATCTGTTCAGACTGCGCGAAATATTCGTGGGCGGCCTCTGTCAGCCCTCGCGCGTCCAGCTGCACAATACCTTGGTAGCGATCCATATCGGCACCCTGGTCAATTGTCAGAGCCAGGTAGCCGGTTCCCATGAGTTCCGTGGGAGACGCAATGCCCTTTTCGAGAGCGGCGTCCAGTCGTTCGCTATCCAGATGCGCATAGCCTCTGATATTCCCTGGTGTCTCAAAATCAGCAACCAGCATGGATACGGGACCATCAGTCTTTGTTTGCAGGGTGAGCTTGCCGTCAAACTTGAGCGCTGTTCCCAACAGCGCGACAAGTGTCAGTGCCTCTCCCAGCAAGATGGACACGGGCTCTGGATATTCATGTCGCGACATAACATCTGTGATTAGGCCAGACAGGCGAGTGGCGCGCCCTCGCACGCCAATGCCCTCAATCTGGAAGGGCACCACAATGTCATCAAGATGCAGGTTTTCTGTGGTGAGTGGTTGATCGCCTGTTGTCACGAGAGGCACCACTTCAAAACGCTTTTCTGCGCATGCAGACGGTTCTCCGCGCCGTCGAACACAACCGATTGAGGCCCGTCGATAACTTCGGATGTCATTTCCTCGCCGCGGTGGGCAGGCAAACAATGCATGAAAATTGCTTCTTTGTGTGCGGCTGCCATCAGGCGTTCATCAACCTGGTACGGCGCAAGCGAATTGTGGCGACTTGCGATCAGGTCCTCCGGGTCACCCATGGAAACCCAGGTGTCAGCGACGACACAATCTACCCCGTCCACGGCCTCATAGGGGTCCGTGGTGACTTTCACCCGCGCGCCCTGGTCTTTCGCCCAGGTTACCGTTTCGTCTGGCAGAGAAAGTTCAGGTGGGCAGGCGACGCGCAGATCAAAGTCAAACTGTGCTGCGGCCTGCACCCAGGATACGGCGACATTGTTGCCGTCGCCAGACCAGGCAACGGAGCGATCCTTGATCGGCCCTTTATGTTCTTCGAATGTCAAAACATCGGCCATCAACTGACACGGATGGGTCTTATCGGTCAGACCATTGATCACCGGCACGGTTGCATATTCCGCAAGCTCCAACAAATTGTCGTGGCTTGTGGTGCGGATCATGATGGCATCAACGTAGCGCGAGAGCACACGCGCTGTGTCAGCCACACTTTCACCCCGACCCAGCTGCATTTCTGCGCCGTTCAGAAGCAATGTCTCGCCACCCAGTTGGCGCATCCCAACATCAAACGAGACACGAGTTCTTGTTGAGGGCTTTTCAAAGATCATTGCCAGAATCCGACCTTCAAGGGGCTTGTCCTTATCAACAATCCCCTGAGGCAATCCTGCACGCGCTTCTTTACGGGAGCGAGCGTCATCAATAATGCTGCGCAGATCGCCTTTGGCGACCTCATCCAGGTCTAGGAAATGTTTCGGCGCGCTCGTCATGTCGCAGCCTCCTTCTTGGCCTTTGCAGCTCTTAAAGCGCCGCAGGCATCGGCGATGGTTTCAATCGCCTGATCAATATGTGTGTCGTCAATGATGAGCGGCGGGAGGAGGCGAACGACATTGTCGCCCGCTCCAACGGTCAGCATCTTGCGGTCAACCAGGGCGCCGACAAGTTCGGTGTTTGGGATTTTGCATTTGAGCCCCAGCATCAGGCCCTCACCGCGTACCGTCTCTATGATGTCGCTGTTTTCGTCCGCCAGCATGGCAAGCTTCTGCTTCAGCTTGAGGCCCTTTTGCTGCACAGCGTCGAGAAAGCCCTCATCAAGCACAACATCCAGCACGCCGTTGGCCACTGCCATTGCCAGAGGGTTTCCTCCAAAGGTCGATCCATGGGTGCCCGCGGTCATGCCCTTTGCGGCCTCTTCCGTTGCCAGACAGGCGCCAACGGGGAAGCCGCCGCCGAGGCCCTTGGCTGAAGCCATAATGTCGGGCGTCACTCCGGCCAATTCATGAGCGTAGAGCTTGCCTGTCCGGCCGACACCGGTTTGAACTTCATCGAGTACGAGCAAAATGCCTGCCTCGTCACAAATGGTGCGTATCGATTGCAGTGCTGTGAGTTCCCAAGGACGGATCCCGCCCTCACCTTCAATAGGCTCAAGCAGGACACCGGCGGTGTTCGGACCGATCGCCTCTTTAAGCGCTTTTAGATCGCCCATCGGAACCTGCACGAAGCCTGGCATGCGCCGACCAAAGCCTTCGAGATATTTTTCTTGCCCACCTGCAGAGATCGTGGCCAACGTCCGGCCGTGGAAGGCGCCCTCAAACGTAATCAGCTCGTCCCGTTCCGGTGCACCGTTCTCTGCATGGAACTTACGTGCCATCTTGATAGAGCACTCAAGCGCTTCTGCGCCGGAATTTGTAAAGAAGACAGTATCGGCAAAGGTTGCAGCGACCAGGCGCTCCGCAAGACGCTCCTGCCCCGGAATGCGGTAAAGGTTGGAGGTGTGCCAAAGCTTCTTCGCCTGGGCTTCCAGAGCCTCCACCAAATGGGGATGCGCATGACCAAGGGCGGCCACAGCGATCCCTGCCCCAAAATCGAGGTAGCGATCGCCCGCAGGCGTTATCAAAAATGGTCCTTCGCCGCTCTCAAACTCGAGGTCGGCCCGACCATAGGTCGGCAATATGGGCGTGATCATCGGTATGCTCCCGAACGCCAATGAAAAAAGCCGCCAGAGGCCGGCGGCTGTTCAAGAAGCGCCGGAGTATCCTCAAAGTGAGGGCTCTTGTCAATTGGCTGAAATGGCAAGTCACATGAAATAGGTGTGACTTCTCAATAGGTTAGGCCTTGAGACGATAGCCTCGTCGGAGAACTCTATCGGAGATCACCCAAAGCACTGCATTGCAGCCGATGGTGACCAGAACACCGGTCATGATGTTGCCGTCGGAGACACCGGTGAAGGCGTAGCGGAAGCCGTCAATCAGATAGAAGAACGGGTTGTATTGGGTGAAAATGTAGGCGAACTCTGGCAGCTGTTTCACGGAATAGAAGGTGCCTGAGAGAAAGGCCAAAGGGGTAATGATGAAGTTGGTGACCGCCTGCAGGTGATCGAATTTCTCCGCCCAAATGCCGCCCAGCATGCCAAGCAGCGAGAGCATCAAAGACGCGCCCACAGCAAAGAAGATAACGGCCCAGAGATGCTCGATGGACAGCCCGACGAAAGGCAACATGCCGATTGCGGTGACAAGACCAACGAACACGCCGCGCGTCACACCCGCCATGGCAAAGCCGATATTGAGCTCTCCAGCCGACAAAGGTGGCATCAGCACGTCAACGATGTTGCCCTGAACCTTCGAAATCAGGATTGATGAGGACGTGTTGGCAAAGGCATTCTGCAGCATGGTCATCATGATGAGACCGGGAGCCAGGAACTCCGTGAAGGGCACCCCGTTCACATCCGGCCGCAGACGTCCTAGGGCAAGAGAGAAAATCGCGAGAAAAAGAAGCGTCGTGATGACGGGCGCCAGCACGGTCTGCGTGATGACTTTGACAAAGCGTTTTACCTCTTTCAGGTAAAGTGTCCAAAGACCCAGCCAATTGAAGGACCCGAAGTGCCGTGCGCCTTCTGGCAGATAGTTTTCCTGGCTCATGAATTCGGCCCCACTTTGCAGGCGTCACCGCCGCAACTGCATATAGCGTCTCACCCATCTCATGTGATCCAGATAATCCGCCCCGGCTCCGGAGATAGGCGATTAAAGGCACAACCGCAATGACCCAGCGATGCTTTTTCCATAATGGGTGGGCTTTTTCCATAATGAGGCTGGGTTTTCCACATTGGCGACAGGTTTTCCCCAAAGCGCCACCCGATTGCATCTGATTGGACGATTTTCTGTGGATAAGCAGATTCATTTCTTAACCAAATCTTGCGTCCAACACCCCTCATTTTGTATATTTTGACTTCAAGTACACGACATCTAGTGCGACCAAGCGGCGGGCGTTAACCTTTTCACAAGGTCCAGACCCGGGTTTTGTAGGTCGCCCTGAGATGCATTCTGAGGGGCCGGCGACCGTTTTCGGCGCCATTTCAAGGGGATAGCGAGCCATGTGGACAGAAGAACGCGTTGAGCTTCTGAAAAAACTTTGGGCGGAGGGTCTGAGTGCCAGCCAGGTTGCTAAGCAGCTTGGTGGGGTGACCCGCAATGCGGTTATCGGGAAAATCCATCGTCTGGGCTTATCTGGTCGCGCGACGACAAACCGCGCACCGAGAGCACGGCCCTCTACGCCGCGGGCGGCAGCGCCGCGGCCGCAGCAGCCATCAGCCCCTCGCCCTGTAGAAGTCAAAGAGGAACCGGCAATGCCGGAGCCAGAGCCTCAACCATTGGTGCCTGTGGAAGTCACACCGGGCCAGCTTGCGACGGTTCTGACGCTTACAGAGCACACATGCAAATGGCCAATTGGCGACCCGGGAACGGATGACTTCCACTTCTGTGGACATAAGGCAGAGGCTGGTATGCCTTACTGCACCACGCACGCCAAGCTAGCCTATCAGCCAGTTCAGCCGCGTCGTCGGGCAGATCGTCCGCGCACGAAAACAGGCTTCGCAAGCTAGTCACTCTCTTGATGACAATATGAAAAAGCCAGCGCCTGTCGCTGGCTTTTTTTGTGGGCAGCAAGACGTAGATCAGTTCATAAACTGCTCATCAAGTGCGTAGCCTGCTGCGCGAACAGTGCGGATGGGATCACGCTGGCCCTTTTGATTGAGAGCTTTGCGAAGACGTCCGATATGCACGTCAACGGTCCGTGCTTCCACATAGACATCTGACCCCCAGACGGCGTCCAGCAGCTGTGTTCGGCTAAAAACACGGCCAGGGTGCTGCATGAGGTGCTCTAACAGGCGATACTCGGTTGGGCCCAAGTGGATTTCGCGTTCACCACGACGCACCCGGTGCGATGAGCGGTCCATCACCACATCGCCAAAGGTCACAATGTCTTCCGCAAGCGCCGGACGAATACGCCTTAACACGGCACGGATACGGGCCATCAATTCGGTGGTGGAGAATGGCTTTGTAATGTAGTCATCAGCGCCGGTGTCGAGGCCGCGAATGCGGTCAGCCTCTTCACCCCGTGCCGTGATCATCACAATCGGCAGATTGCGTGTTTCAGATCGCGAGCGCAGACGCCGACAGAGCTCAATACCCGACAGGCTTGGCAACATCCAATCGAGCAGAACAAGATCAGGCTCTATCTCACGCACCAGCATCGCGGCCTCTTCGCCGTCGGCCGTTGCCACAACATTGTACCCTTCTTTCTCCAGATTGTACTGAAGGAGCATTGCAAGTGCTTCTTCGTCTTCGACAACCAGAACTGTGGGCTTCATTGTTGTGCGCCGTGTTGTTGAGCCGGTAGCGGCTGATGTTCTCGCATCAAATTCCATCTCAAGGGCCATCTTATACCTCCGGCAACTTCTTGGCGATCATCGCCAAGTGATGCTCGCTCAGTTTCATGTCTATGCCTATGTCCCGGTCGCCACAGAGGTGGTGCTGGTTTTGTCCCCCTTCGGACGCTCCCCGACCACCCGGTCACCAGTGACCAAATAGCTTACGGTCTCGGCAATGTTTGTGGCGTGGTCCCCGATACGTTCAATGTTCTTTGCAACGAACAGAAGATGCGTGCACATGCCGATCATGCGCGGGTCCTCCATCATGTAGGTGAGGAGTTCACGGAAGACGGAGTTGTACATCTCGTCAATCTCTTCATCCGACACCCAGACTTTGTTGGCCATTTCAACATCACGGTTGGTGTAGGCATCCAGAACAAGTTTCAGTTGTCCCAGCGACAGCTTGCCCATGCGACTTAGACCCTGCACCAGCCGGTTTGGCGTTTCATAGTCCTGAAAAATGACCAGTGAGCGTTTTGAGATGTTTTTTGCCAGGTCACCAATACGTTCAAGGTCGGCAGCGATCTTGATTGCTGTCATTGCTTCGCGCAGATCAAGTGCCATGGGCTGACGAAGGGCAATCAGTTCAACCGCGTTCTCCTCAATCAGGATCTCAAGATCGTCCAGTTGCTGGTCCTGCATGACCGTCCGGTCCGCCAGCGCCATATCCCGTCGGGTTATCGCGTCAATGGCGCTTTGCAGTTGAGCTTCAGCAAGACCGCCCATCTTGGACACATTGGTCGAGAGCTGTTCAAGCTCTTCTGAAAAAGAAGTAACGATATGGTCTGTCACAATGCTGTCTCCTTTGGTCCCGATGGGCGCTTAGCCAAACCGACCAGTGATATAGTCTAGTGTCCGCTCGTCACGTGGTTTGGTGAAAATGTCGCTCGTCGCACCTTCTTCAACCACCACACCCATATGGAAAAATGCTGTCCGCTGAGAAACGCGGGCAGCCTGCTGCATTGAGTGTGTCACGATCACGATCGTGTATTTTTCTCTTAGCTCATCAATAAGTTCTTCAATCCGAGCCGTCGCAATCGGGTCCAGCGCCGAACAGGGTTCATCCATCAAAATGACTTCCGGGTTCACCGCAATCGCCCGGGCGATACAAAGCCTCTGCTGCTGACCACCCGAAAGGCCTGTTCCGGGATTGTCCAAACGGTCTTTCACCTCTTCCCAAAGACCTGCTCTGCGAAGACTGGTCTCGACGATCTCATCCAACTCTGCGGAGTCACTGGCTTGACCGTGAATCCGCGGGCCGTAGGCGATATTGTCATAGATCGATTTAGGAAAAGGATTTGGCTTCTGGAACACCATGCCAACGCGGGCCCGTAGCTCGACAACGTCCAGGCCTGAGCGATATATGTCTGTCCCATCGACTTTGACTTCGCCTTCAATCCGGCAGCCGTCAATCACGTCGTTCATCCGATTGATGCAGCGAAGGAAAGTGGACTTCCCACACCCAGATGGGCCAATCAGCGAGGTAACCTGCTGTTCGCGGATGTCGAGATTGACATCAAACAAAGCCTGTTTTTCGCCATAAAAGACGGAGACATCCTTGCCTGTGATCTTATGTTTTATCTGTTCCGGCTTTTCAGCAGGTGTTTCAGATTTAACGGCTTCAGCGACCGACATGACCTGATCCTTTACCAGCGGCGTTCAAAACGCTTACGCAACAGTACCGCGATGGCGTTCATGGTGATGAGAAAACCAAGCAGCACCATGATGGCGGCACTCGTCTTGGCAACAAAAGCGCGTTCCGGGCTGTCTGCCCAAATGTAGATTTGCACCGGAAGCACAGTTGAAGGGTCTGTTACTGTCGAGGGCACATCCACGATGAAGGCGACCATGCCAATCATCAGCAAGGGCGCTGTCTCACCGAGTGCCTGTGCCATCCCGATGATGGTCCCGGTCAGAATGCCAGGCATCGCCAATGGCAGCACGTGATGGGTGACGACCTGCAAGTCAGAGGCGCCGACACCTAGCGCTGCTTCGCGGATTGACGGCGGCACAGCCTTAAGCGCTGCCCGCGTCGCGATAATGATGGTTGGCAGGGTCATGAGCGCCAGCACCAGCCCCCCGACCAGCGGGGCCGAACGCGGCATGCCAAAGAAGCTTAAGAAGACGGCGAGGCCCAACAATCCAAAGACGATGGAGGGGACCGCTGCCAGGTTGTTGATGTTTACCTCAATCAAGTCGGTCCACCGGTTTTTCGGCGCGAACTCTTCAAG
>JAAWWE010000011.1 GCA_021404525.1 Rhodobiaceae bacterium | reverse complement strand
ATGGCCAAAGAGAAATTCGAGCGTAATAAGCCACACTGTAACATTGGCACGATTGGTCACGTTGACCACGGTAAGACGACGCTGACGGCGGCGATTACGAAAGTGCTAGCTGAAGCTGGTGGGGCAGATTTTTCTGATTATGCAGATATCGACAAAGCGCCAGAAGAGAAGGCGCGCGGTATTACGATCTCGACTGCGCACGTTGAATATGAGACGGCGAACCGTCACTACGCGCACGTGGACTGCCCAGGTCACGCTGACTATGTGAAGAACATGATCACCGGTGCAGCGCAGATGGATGGTGGCATCCTTGTTGTGAACGCAGCTGATGGCCCGATGCCGCAGACACGTGAGCACATTCTTCTTGCCCGTCAGGTTGGTGTTCCAGCGCTTGTTGTTTACCTCAACAAGGTTGACCAGGTTGATGATGAAGAGCTTCTTGAGCTTGTTGAAATGGAAGTGCGTGAGCTTCTGAGCGAATATGGCTTCCCAGGTGATGATATTCCGATCATCCCAGGTTCTGCTCTTGCTGCTCTTGAAGGCCGTGACGACAATATCGGCAAAGAAAGCATCCTGAAGCTGATGGAAGCTGTTGATGAAGCTATTCCACAGCCAGAGCGTCCGAAGGACCAGCCGTTCCTGATGCCGATTGAGGACGTGTTCTCGATCTCAGGTCGCGGTACGGTTGTGACGGGTCGTGTTGAGCGCGGTGTGATCAATGTTGGTGACGAGATTGAAATCGTCGGCATCAAGGACACGCAGAAGACGACCTGTACGGGTGTTGAAATGTTCCGCAAGCTGCTTGATAGCGGTGAAGCCGGCGACAATATCGGTGCTCTGCTTCGTGGTGTTGACCGCGAGCAGGTTGAGCGCGGCCAGGTTCTTTGTGCTCCTGGTTCGATCACACCTCACACGAAGTTTACGGCAGAAGCCTACATCCTGACGAAGGATGAGGGTGGTCGTCACACACCATTCTTCACAAACTATCGTCCACAGTTCTACTTCCGGACGACCGACGTGACGGGTGTTGTGAGCCTTCCTGAAGGCACCGAAATGGTGATGCCAGGAGACAATGTTGCAATTGAGGTTGAGCTGATTGCCCCGATCGCCATGGAAGAGAAGCTGCGCTTCGCTATCCGTGAAGGCGGACGGACCGTCGGATCAGGCGTCGTATCCTCAATCATCGAGTAAGGATTAAGGGGCGCGGTGCCCACTTTGACGCCGCGCCTTCTTCTAGCCCCAGGGCGTAAGGACTGAACATGCAAAGTCAAAATATTCGGATCCGGTTGAAAGCCTTTGACCATCGTGTCTTAGACAACTCGACCAAGGAGATCGTGAATACCGCGAAACGGACTGGCGCAAATGTGCGCGGCCCAATTCCACTTCCGACACGGCTTGAAAAGTTCACCGTGCTCCGTGGACCGCACATCGACAAGAAGAGCCGCGAACAGTTCGAAATTCGGACACATAAGCGTCTTCTAGACATAGTCGACCCAACGCCGCAAACGGTTGATGCTCTTATGAAGCTCGACCTGGCAGCCGGTGTCGATGTTGAGATCAAGCTCTAAGGGGACATTCGTCTCCAAACGATAAAAGGAATTGGGACCCATGCGTTCCGGTGTGATTGTTCAAAAACTGGGAATGACCCGCCTCTTCACTGAAGAGGGACGGCACGTGCCTGTGACGGTATTGCGCCTCGACAATTGTCAGGTTGTTGCTCAGAGAACCGAAGAAAAGAACGGCTACTCAGCAGTCCAATTGGGCGCGGGCAAAGCCAAAGTGAAAAACACAACCCGTGCAGCACGCGGTCACTTCGCAGTGGCTCATGTTGAGCCGAAGCGGAAACTCGCTGAGTTCCGTGTCAGCGAAGACAATATGCTGGACGTGGGTGCGGAAATCACCGCTGACCATTTCATCTCCGGCCAACGGGTCGACGCTTCGGGCGTTTCGATCGGTAAAGGGTTCGCCGGGGCGATGAAACGGCACAACTTTGGCGGCCTTCGGGCGTCTCACGGTGTTTCGATTTCGCACCGTAGCCATGGTTCTACCGGTCAGTGTCAGGATCCAGGCAAGGTCTTCAAGGGTAAGAAGATGGCCGGTCAGATGGGGTCCGTTCGCGTAACGACGCAGAACCTTGAGATTGTGAAGACCGACGTTGATCGTGGTCTGATCATGGTCAAAGGCGCTGTGCCAGGGTCCAAAGGTGGTTGGGTGTTCCTTCGGGACGCCGTTAAGAAGCCTCTTCCTGAAGGTGTGCCGATGCCGGCTGCCATTCGGGCCGCTGCTGAAGCTCCAGCGGCTGCAGAGGAAGCACCTGCTGAGGCAGAAGCCCCAGCGGCTGACGAACAGAAGGATGACGCGTGATGAAGGCGGACGTGACCACACTTGAGGCCAAAAAGGCCGGATCGGTCGACCTGCCGGACGACGTGTTCGCGCTGGAGCCTCGTGCTGATTTGCTGCATCGGATGGTGAACTACCAGTTGGCAAAGCGCCAGGCTGGTACGCACAAAACCAAAGGCCGGTCAGAAATCACGGGGACGACTAAGAAAATGTATCGTCAAAAGGGCACCGGCGGTGCGCGGCATGGCGATAAGAAAGTTCCACAGTTCCGTGGTGGTGGTAAGGCGTTTGGCCCAGTTGTTCGCAGTCATGCGATCGACATGCCGAAGAAAGTGCGCGCTCTTGCTCTTAAACACGCGCTCTCTAGCAAGGTGAAGGCTGAAAAGCTCATCGTACTGGAAGATGCGAAATCCAAAGACGGCAAGACCGCTGCTCTGCGCGGTGCGCTGACGAAGCTTGGCCTGACCTCAGCTCTCATCATTGATGGGTCTGAAGTGGACGACAAGTTCGCCATGGCGTCTCGTAACATCCCATCAGTTGACGTTCTGCCGGTGCAGGGCATCAACGTGTATGACATTTTGCGGCGTGACACTTTGGTTCTGACCAAAGCAGCGCTGGAAGGCCTGGAGGCTCGGTTCAAATGAGTGAAGCTCGTCATTACGACGCCATCCTCTCTCCGGTAATCACCGAGAAGTCGACTTTGGCATCAGAGCATAACCAGGTTGTTTTCCGGGTGCCGCTTGATGCGACAAAGCCTCAGGTGAAGGCAGCGGTTGAGAAGCTTTTCAGCGTGAAGGTGAAAGCGGTGAATACGCTTCGCCAACAGGGTAAGTTGAAGCGCTTTCGCGGTGTAAGCGGGAAGCAAGGCGACTATAAAAAGGCAATTGTGACACTTGAAGACGGTCACTCCATTGATGTGAGCACCGGTCTTTAAGGACGGCAGCAAAAGCGAAAGCTGAGACGTTATGGCACTAAAACAATATAAACCATCAAGCCCCGGACAGCGTGGCCTCGTTCTCGTCGACAAGTCGGCGCTTTGGAGCGGTAAGCCAGTCAAAAAGCTGACTGAAGGTCTGACAAAGTCAGGCGGCCGGAACAATCACGGTCGCATCACTGCACGGCGTCGGGGTGGTGGTCACAAGCGGACTTATCGGATTATCGATTTCAAGCGGACAAAGCGGGATATCCCAGCTGTTGTTGAACGCCTGGAATATGATCCAAACAGGACAGCTTTCATCGCGCTGATCAAGTACGAAGACGGCGAGCAGGCCTATATCATCGCGCCACAGCGGCTGGCTGAGGGTGACACGGTGATCTCCGCTGAGCGCGCTGACGTGAAGCCCGGCAATGCGATGCCAATGAAGAACATTCCTGTTGGCACGATCATCCACAATGTGGAGCTGAAGCCAGGTAAGGGTGCTCAGATCGCACGGTCGGCCGGAACATATGTTCAGCTGGTTGGTCGTGATGGTGGTTTCGCGATCGTCCGTCTGTCATCGGGTGAGCAGCGTCTCATTCGTGGCGAGTGCATGGCCAGCATTGGTGCTGTGTCGAACCCGGATCAATCAAACATCACGCTTGCTAAAGCGGGTCGTAACCGCTGGCTCGGCAAACGTCCATCGGTTCGCGGTGTGGCTATGAACCCGGTCGATCACCCACATGGTGGTGGTGAAGGTCGGACCTCGGGTGGTCGTCATCCTGTGACGCCTTGGGGTAAGCCAACCAAGGGCAAGCGGACTCGGAAAAACAAATCGACGGATAAGTACATCGTACGCAGCCGTCACCAGCGTCGTAAGTAAGGTAAGAACTCATGACACGTTCTGTCTGGAAAGGTCCGTTTGTTGACGGATATATCCTGAAGAAAGCCGAAGCGTCCCGTGAGTCGGGTCGTAAGGAAGTGATCAAGATCTGGAGCCGTCGCTCTACGATCCTGCCTCAGTTCGTCGGCCTGACTTTTGGCGTCCATAACGGCCAGAAGCATGTTCCGGTGAATGTTTCCGAGGACATGGTTGGTCATAAGTTCGGTGAATTTGCTCCATCGCGGACCTATTTCGGTCACGCTGCGGACAAAAAAGCGAAAAGGAAGTAAGCCATGGGGAAGTCGTCACAACCACGGCGCCTGGCTGATAATGAGGCAATGGCAAAGGGCCGTATGATCCGCACCAGCGGTCAGAAGCTCAACCTTGTCGCTCAGACCATTCGGGGACAGAAAGTGGAGCGCGCGATCGCGGACCTTTCTTTCTCGCCGAAGCGGATTGCCAAGGACGTTAAAAAGGTGCTGGAAAGCGCCGTCGCGAACGCAGAGAACAATCACGACCTGGACGTGGATGATCTCATCGTGTCGGAAGCTTATGTCGGCAAGAACCTGATGATGAAACGCTGGCGTCCCCGTGCACGCGGTCGCGTTGGCAAAATCATGAAGCCTTTCAGCGAGATCACAATTGTGGTGCGCCAAGTTGAGGAAAAAGCCTAATGGGTCAGAAAGTTAATCCAATTGGCCTGCGCCTTGGGATCAACCGCACTTGGGACTCCCGCTGGTTTGCTGGACGTCACGAATATGGTGACCTGCTGCACGAAGACCTCAAGATCCGTAAGTATCTTGAAAAAGCTCTGAAACAGGCTGGTGTCAGCAAGATTGTTATCGAGCGTCCGCACAAGAAATGCCGTGTCGCAATCCACTCAGCACGTCCTGGTGTGGTGATCGGTAAGAAGGGTGCGGATATCGAAAAGTTGCGCCGCAAAATCGGCACGATGACGGACTCCGAAGTTCACCTGAACATTGTTGAAGTTCGTAAGCCTGAGATTGACGCGACCCTGGTTGCGGAAAACATTGCTCAGCAGCTTGAGCGCCGTGTGGCGTTCCGCCGGGCAATGAAGCGGGCGGTCCAGTCTGCTATGCGCCTCGGCGCTGGCGGGATCCGGATCAACTGCGCGGGTCGTCTTGGTGGTGCTGAGATTGCTCGGACGGAATGGTATCGCGAGGGCCGTGTGCCGCTTCACACGCTTCGCGCTGACATCGACTATGGCGTTGCTTCCGCTCATACAGCTTATGGGGTTTGCGGCATCAAGGTTTGGATTTTCAAAGGTGAAATCCTTGAGCACGATCCAATGGCTCACGAACGACGTGCCCTCGAAGGTGGTGGTGATAACCGCCGTCGGGACTCGAAATAAGCCAGCGCTCAAGCGAAGAGAGTTAAACGATGCTGCAACCGAAACGTACAAAGTTCCGCAAGGCTCATAAGGGCCGGATTAAGGGAACAGCTAAAGGTGGTACCGCGCTCAATTTTGGCGCTTACGGCCTAAAGGCTCTTGAGCCAGAGCGGGTAACTGCTCGGCAGATCGAAGCCGCCCGTCGTGCCATCACGCGTCACATGAAGCGTGCTGGTCGTGTGTGGATCCGGATTTTTCCGGATGTTCCGGTCTCAAAGAAGCCGACTGAAGTTCGGATGGGTAAAGGTAAGGGTACGCCAGAATATTGGGCGGCCCGCGTAAAGCCCGGTCGGATCATGTTCGAGATTGATGGCGTGCCACACGACATCGCTGAGGAAGCATTGCGGCTTGGTGCAGCGAAGCTTCCGATCAAGACACGGTTTGTAACGCGACCTGGCGACCAGGCTTAAGAGCATTACGCTCCACGGTTGAGAAGAGGATGAGGCCATGAAGGCCAGTGAGATTAGAGATATGACGCCGGATCAACTCGACGACGAGATTGTGAAGCTGAAGAAGGAGCAGTTCAACCTGCGCTTCCAGGCTGCAAGTGGTCAGTTGGAAAATACGGCGCGCATTCGGCAGGTTCGCCGCGACATTGCCCGGATCATGACGATCCAGCAGTCGCTCGTAGCCCAAGCCGCTAAGTAAGGGTTCGATCATGCCAAAGCGAATTTTGCAGGGCGTCGTAGTAAGCGACAAAAACGACAAGACCATTGTGGTCAAGGTCGAGCGCCGCTTCACAGATCCACTGCTGAAGAAGACCGTTCGTCGGTCGAAGAAATACCACGCACACGATGAGAGCAACTCTCACAAGGTGGGTGAGATGGTATCGATCCGGGAATGCCGGCCGGTATCAAAGAATAAGACTTGGGAAGTAATCGGGAACGAAGCTTAAGTCGCAAGACTTGGTTTCTACCCAGTGAGAACGGGCATTTAGCCATGATTCAGATGCAAACAAATCTGGGCGTCGCTGACAATTCAGGCGCAAAACGCGTTCAGTGCATCAAGGTGTTGGGCGGCTCGAAGCGTAAATACGCTTCTGTAGGCGACATCATCGTGGTCAGCGTAAAAGAAGCGATCCCCCGGGGTCGTGTAAAGAAGGGCGACGTCATGAAGGCTGTCGTCGTACGTACTGCGAAAGACATTCACCGCGCTGACGGCAGCACCATCCGGTTTGACGGAAATGCAGCTGTCCTGATCAACGCACAGGGTGAACCAGTAGGGACCCGTATTTTCGGCCCTGTCACTCGCGAGCTGCGTGCGAAGAACCACATGAAAATCGTTTCCCTCGCACCGGAGGTGATCTGATGGCTGCGAAGATTAAAAAGGGTGACAAGGTCATCGTGTTGGCCGGCAAGGACAAGGGAAAACAGGGCGAAGTGCTCGGTGTCTTCCCGCAGGAAGGCCGGGTTCTAGTTCAGGGTGTGAACCTTGTGAAGCGCCATGAGCGTCAGACACAGACCAGTGCTGGTGGCATTGCGACACGTGAAGCGAAGCTCGACCTGTCGAATGTTGCGTATGTCGACCCTAAGTCGGGTGAAGCGACCCGCGTAGGTTTCAAGGTTTTGGAAGACGGCAAAAAAGTGCGCGTCGCCAAAGCATCAGGAGAAGTGATCGATGGCTGAGGGATATCAACCCCGCCTCAAAGGCGTTTACAACGATAAAGTGCGGCCTGCGCTTCAGGAGAAGTTCAACTACACCAACAATATGATGGTGCCTAAGCTGGACAAAGTTGTTCTGAATATGGGTGTCGGCGAAGCAGTTGGCGACTCTAAGAAGATTAAGTCAGCGCTGGAAGACCTTGGTCTGATCGCGGGTCAGAAGGCCGTCGCGACAAAAGCGAAGACATCAATCGCGGGTTTTAAGCTTCGTGAAGATATGAACATCGGTTGCAAAGTAACCCTTCGCAAGGACCGCATGTTTGAGTTTCTCGATCGTCTAGTCACTGTGGCTCTGCCGCGGGTTCGTGACTTTCGCGGACTGAACGATAAGAGCTTTGACGGGAATGGTAACTACGCAATGGGCTTGAAAGAGCACATCGTGTTCCCGGAGATCGACTATGACAAGGTCGACGAAGTTTGGGGTATGGACGTTGTTGTCTGTACGACGGCAAAGACAGATGACGAAGCGCGGGAATTGCTCAAGGGCATCAACTTCCCGTTCGCAGCGCAAGATTAATGGTTAGCCCGTGCAAGATGCGCGGGAACACCGGAGGTAAGAATGGCTAAGAAAAGCAGCGTTCTAAAAGACCAGAAGAAACGCAAATTGGTCGCTAAGTACGCAAACAAGCGTGCAGCGCTCAAAGCGATTGCGGATGACAAATCTCTGACGGTTGAAGAGCGCTTTAAGGCTCGCTTGAAACTCGCTGAGTTGCCACGCAATTCGTCCAAGACCCGCGTGCGCAACCGTTGCGAAGTCAGCGGCCGTCCACGGGCCTACTATCGCAAGCTGAAAATGTCGCGTATCGCGCTTCGGGAACTGGGCTCCAAGGGCCTGATCCCCGGCTTAGTCAAGTCAAGTTGGTGAGGAGAGAGATCGCATGTCTATGACAGATCCCCTCGGAGATATGCTCACTCGCATTCGCAATGCTGCGATGCGTGGGAAGGGCAATGTGAAAACTCCGGCGTCTAAATTGCGGGGCCGGGTGCTCGATGTTCTTGAGGATGAAGGATACATCCGCGGATATTCGCGTACTGATTTCGATGGCGGCAAAGCGGAATTCGAAATTGAGCTCAAGTATCACGAAGGCCGTCCGGTTATTCGGGAGATCTCCCGAGTTTCGACCCCAGGTCGTCGCGTGTATTCATCGGTGAAAGATATTCCAGCTGTGCATAACGGCCTGGGCATCTCGATCCTGTCGACACCTAAGGGTGTTATGTCGGACTCAGTCGCCCGTGACGAAAATGTCGGTGGCGAAGTACTCTGCCGCGTCTTCTAAAGACGCGCGGTAAACGGACGGGTTAGGAAGCAACCATGTCACGAATTGGCAAAAAACCCATCGCTGTGCCAGGCGGCGTAACTGTCAATATTGACGGTCAAAACTTGGCGATCAAGGGCCCCAAGGGCGAGATGTCTATGACGCTCGTTGATGAGGTTACCCTCGCTGAAGGCGACGATGGACTTACTGTAACGCCGCGGGATGAAACACAGCGCGCACGCGCAATGTGGGGCATGCAGCGGACATTGGTTCAGAACCTTGTTACGGGTGTAACAGAGGGCTTTACCAAACGGCTTGAAATCAACGGTGTTGGATACAGAGCTCAGATGCAGGGCAAAGACCTGCAGCTCGCTCTTGGCTTCAGCCATGACGTTGTTCACAAGATCCCAGAAGGCATTCAGGTGAAGACGCCTAAGCCGACTGAGATCGAGATTTCGGGCATGGACAAGCAGACTGTTGGCCAGGTGGCCGCGGAGATCCGGGCGTACCGTCCGCCAGAGCCTTACAAAGGCAAGGGTGTGAAGTACGAAGACGAATATATCTTCCGTAAGGAAGGCAAGAAGAAGTAATCGAGCCATGGGCAAGAAACTGACACTTCAAGATCGACGCAAGCAGCGCAACCGCGCGAAGCTTCGCAAACTGGCTGGTGGCCGTCCGCGGCTATCCGTCTATCGTTCATCACAGCATATCTATGCTCAGGTGATTGATGATAGCGAAGGCAAAACGATCGCATCTGCATCGTCCAAGGACAAAGAGTTCAAGGGCGACAAGGGAACGAACACCAGTGCAGCCACGGAAGTTGGCAAACTGGTGGCGAAACGCGCATCTGATGCTGGCGTCAGTGACGTCATCTTCGATCGTGGTGGGTATATTTATCATGGCCGGGTGAAAGCTCTGGCAGAGGGTGCCCGTGAGGGCGGCCTCAACTTCTAAAGGACGTTTATCGTGGCACGCAGAGAATCTCGGGATCGGGACGAACGTGATAGCGAATTTGTGGACAAGCTGGTTCACATTAATCGCGTCGCCAAAGTTGTTAAGGGTGGTCGTCGTTTCGGCTTCGCCGCACTGGTTGTTATTGGCGATCAGAAGGGCCGCGTGGGCTTTGGTCACGGTAAGGCTCGTGAAGTTCCAGAAGCTATCCGGAAAGCTACAGAAGCAGCGAAGCGAAACCTTATTCGTGTGCCGCTTCGTGAAGGCCGGACATTGCACCACGACATTGATGGCCGCCATGGCGCGGGTCGCGTGATCCTTCGCGCAGCGCCTCCTGGTACTGGTATCATTGCTGGTGGTCCAATGCGTGCGGTGTTTGAAACACTCGGCGTTCAGGACGTTGTTGCTAAGTCCATGGGGTCTGCAAACCCATACAACATGATCCGAGCAACTTTCGACGCGCTGAAGCGAGAGCAGAGCCCTCGTATGGTTGCGGCGCGCCGTGGCAAGAAGGTAACTGACATTGTTGGTCGCCGTGCGGATGGTGCCGGTGAAGCTTTGGCGTCTGAGTAAGACCTCAGATCTCAGTACAGGGAATTAGATCATGGCAGCAGCAAAAAAGACGGTGACGGTGAAGCAGATCGGTAGCCCGATCCGCCGGAAACCAGATCAGCGTCAGACATTGGTCGGCCTGGGTTTGAACAAAATGCACAAAGTTCGGACACTTGAAGATACGCCGTCCGTTCGTGGCATGATCAACAAGGTGGCTCACCTTGTTGAAGTGGTTGACGACGCTTAAAGAGATTACTCAGGCAGAAGCCGAGTGGGTCCGTCTGGAACGGATGTGCGCATAGAGGTAGAAGACATGAAACTCAATCAGATTTCCGATAATGCCGGTGCCCGCAAAGAGCGGATCCGGGTAGGTCGCGGTATTGGTTCCGGTAAGGGCAAGACTGGCGGTCGTGGTGTTAAAGGTCAGAAATCACGCTCAGGTGTGGCGATCAAGGGTTTCGAAGGCGGGCAGATGCCTCTCTACCAGCGCTTGCCAAAGCGTGGCTTCAATGTGCCAAACCCTAAGAAATACAATGAAGTCAATATCGGCCGCATCCAGACAGCACTTGATGCTGGAAAGCTGGACGCAGGCAAAGCGGTGAATGCCGACGCGCTTGTTGGTGCGGGCCTGATCACTCGCCTGGCAAAAGATGGTGTTCGTCTGTTGGGCAAGGGCGAGATCTCTGCAGCGGTCAAGATCGAAGTGGCTGGCGCTTCCAAAGCAGCGATTGAAGCTGTTGAGAAGGCTGGTGGATCCGTCACCGTGAAAGAAACCAAGGCGAAAGCCGAGGGTTGAGTTTAGCGGGGTCCTTTGGGCCCTTTGTGTTGTGCCGAGCTTCCGGAGTCATCTGAATGGCCTCAGCCGCGGAACAGTTAGCTGCCAATCTGAACTTTGGGGCCTTTGCGAAAGCAGAGGAACTCAAGAAGCGGATATGGTTCACGCTAGGCGCATTGCTGGTTTACCGGCTTGGTACCTACATCCCGATTCCTGGTATTGATCCCATCCGTTTTGCTGAGTTCTTTCAGCAACAACAGGGTGGTATCGGGGGCATGCTCGATCTGTTCACCGGCGGTGCTGTCGGTCGAATGGCGATTTTTGCCCTTACGATCATGCCGTACATCTCCGCATCCATCATCATTCAGTTGATGACAACGGTGAGCCCTCATCTTGAGCAACTCAAGAAAGAGGGTGAGCAGGGTCGGAAACAGATCAACCAGTATACGCGATATGGCACGGTTATCCTGGCAACACTTCAAGGCTACGGTATTGCCGTAGGTCTAGAGAGTTTCGCGATTGATCCTGGGCTCTTTTTCCGGGCGACAACGGTCATCACGTTGGTCGGCGGTACCATCTTCCTGATGTGGCTTGGTGAGCAGATCACCGCGCGCGGCGTCGGCAATGGGATCTCGCTCATTATCTTTGCGGGGATTGTCGCAGAGCTACCGGCGGCCCTGGTTGGGACGTTGGAACTCGGCCGCGAAGGTGCGCTGTCACCAGCGATTATCCTGGCTCTCATGATCATGGTTGTCGGCATTATCGCCTTTATCGTGTTTGTTGAGCGGGCGCAGCGGCGGTTGCTTGTGCAATATCCGAAGCGCCAGGTTGGGCAGAAGATGTATGGGGGCGACTCCTCGCACCTGCCTCTGAAGCTCAATACAGCTGGTGTTATTCCACCAATCTTTGCCTCATCACTGCTTCTGCTGCCGACGACGGCAGCAAGCTTTGGCGGCGGGCAGGGGCCTGAATGGCTTAATGTCATCACAGCGTGGCTGGCTCATGGACAGCCGCTCTATATGGCGCTCTATGCCGGCTTGATCATCTTCTTCTGTTTCTTCTACACCGCGATCGTCTTCAATCCTGACGATACAGCGGACAACCTGAAGAAATATGGCGGGTTTATTCCGGGTATTCGTCCTGGCAAGCGGACGGCGGAATATATCGACCATGTGTTGACGCGCTTGACCGTCGTTGGGGCTCTCTATCTGACCTTTGTTTGTTTGCTGCCTGAGGTCCTGATCTCGCAATACAGCATTCCCTTCTATTTCGGCGGGACGTCGCTGCTGATTGTCGTGAATGTGACCATGGACACGGTCGCACAGGTCCAGAGCCATTTGCTGGCGCACCAATATGAAGGCCTCATCAAAAAATCAAAACTAAGAGGGGCGCGTCGATGAAACTGATTTTTCTAGGACCCCCAGGGGCAGGCAAGGGCACGCAGGCTGAGCGGATTCAGACCGCGCATGGGCTGGTGCAGCTTTCAACAGGTGACATGTTGCGTGCGGCTGTGGCCGCTGGCACGGAAACCGGTCAAAAAGCCAAGGAAATCATGGCGCGGGGCGATTTGGTTCCCGACGAGATTGTGGTCGGCATTATCGCAGACCGGACGCAGGAAGCTGATTGCGCCAACGGGTACATTCTTGACGGTTTTCCGCGGAATGTTGCTCAGGCTGAAGCTCTAGACAAAATGCTGTCCGAGCGCTCAGACAAGCTTGATGCGGTTATTGAGCTCAAAGTGGACGATTCAGCGCTTTTGGCGCGGATTGAGGGCCGGGCGGCTGAAACTGAAGGCGGCGCCCGCGCAGATGACAATGCGGAAGCGCTGAAGAAGCGTCTCGCCGTCTATCACGAACAAACGGCGCCATTGGCGGGGTACTACAAGAATGCAGGCATTCTAAGGACCGTTGATGGCATGAAAGACATGGATGCAGTGACTGTGGAAATTGAAGCAGCACTCGAACTTAAGGAGACGGATAACGCAGGCTAAGCAGTTGACCGGGAAGGGGAAATTCCTATAATCCCGGCCAGCGCGACGGCAGCTCCTAAGCAAACCATCGGTATTTCACTGAGAAACGGCAGAATTCTGCGGTATTTCAGCGATTCATCCCGCTTTTTTGTATGGAATCTGTTGGTCTGGCGAATCCTTATCGCAGGAGAAGAACGTGGCTCGTATCGCTGGTGTGAACATTCCAACCCATAAGCGTGTGCTTATTGCGCTGACCTATATTCATGGGATTGGAGACAAGAATGCTAAGGATATCTGCGAAGCCGTAGGTATCGCGCCAGAACGTCGTGTAAACGAGCTGTCTGACGCTGAGGTTATTCAGATCCGTGAAACCATCGACCGGGACTACCTGGTTGAGGGTGACCTGCGGCGCGAAGTTGCCATGAATATCAAACGTCTGATGGACCTGGGCTGCTATCGCGGTCTGCGCCATCGTCGTGGACTGCCAGTCCGCGGTCAGCGCACGCATACGAATGCGCGGACCCGGAAGGGCCCTGCAAAAGCAATTGCAGGTAAGAAGAAGTAAGAACGGGATTTGACGGGGCAGCCCGTTCGACAGAGAAGGTTTTAGGATGGCGAAGGAAAAGACCCGCGTAAAACGCAAAGAACGTAAGAATATTACGTCAGGCGTTGCGCATGTGAATTCGACCTTTAACAACACCATGATCACGATCACGGATGCACAGGGAAATGCGATTTCCTGGTCATCTGCGGGCATGATGGGGTTTAAGGGCAGCCGGAAGTCGACACCATTCGCCGCCCAGATGGCCGCGGAAGATGCTGGCAAGAAAGCACAAGATCACGGGATGAAAACCCTTGAGGTTGAAGTCTGTGGACCAGGGTCTGGACGTGAGTCTGCTCTGCGTGCGCTTCAGGCTGCTGGGTTTACGATCACGAGCATTCGGGACGTAACGCCTATCCCGCACAATGGCTGCCGCCCACCAAAGCGCCGCCGCGTTTAACACAGCTTATCGGCGCTGCCCATTTGGCGCCGCTCATACTCATTTGACGGTTGATCCGTCTTGCATTCGCTTCTCCAAGAACAGTCTGTTCGAAGCAAAATGCACTTAACGGCACGAGGTTCTACAGGTGATCCAGAAGAACTGGGAAGAGCTTATTAAACCGACCAAGCTGGAAATCCAGGGTGGTCATGATGCACAGCGCAATGCAACTGTTGTTGCTGAGCCGCTCGAGCGTGGCTTTGGCCTGACGCTTGGTAACGCGCTTCGCCGCGTTCTGCTGTCCTCATTGCAGGGTGCTGCAGTGACGGCTGTTCAGATCGACGGTGTTCTGCATGAATTCTCATCCATTGCAGGCGTTCGTGAAGATGTCACCGACATTATCCTGAACATCAAGCAGCTTGCGCTCAACCTTCACAGCGAAGGTCCAAAGCGGATGATGCTGGTGAAGCAGGGTCCTGGCGTTGTGACTGCTGGCGATATCGAAGCAGGGTCGGATATTGAAATCCTGAACCCAGAGCTTGTCCTCTGCACGCTTGATGAAGGCGCAGACATTCGCATGGAGTTCGTTGTCAGCAATGGCAAAGGCTATGTGGCTGCAGACCGGAACCGTCCGGAAGATGCGCCAATCGGGCTTATTCCCGTCGACAGCCTTTACAGCCCGGTTCGCCGTGTTTCCTACAAGGTGGAAAACACACGTGAAGGTCAGATCCTCGACTATGACAAGCTGACAGTTCAGCTCGAAACAGATGGGTCTGTGACGCCGGAAGACGCAGTCGCGTTTGCTGCGCGTATTCTTCAGGACCAGCTTCAGGTCTTCGTCAACTTTGACGAGCCGAAGGAAGTTGTCGTTGAAGAGCAGCATCCTGAGCTTGAGTTCAACCCAGCCCTTCTTAAGAAGGTCGATGAGCTTGAGCTGTCTGTGCGTTCAGCGAACTGCCTGAAGAACGACAACATCGTTTACATTGGCGATCTGATCCAGAAAACAGAGTCCGAGATGCTTCGCACCCCGAACTTTGGCCGGAAATCCCTGAACGAGATCAAAGAAGTTCTCGCACAGATGGGGCTTCACCTCGGCATGGAAGTGGCAAGCTGGCCACCAGAAAATATCGAAGATCTCGCGAAACGTTTCGAAGATCATTACTGAGTTTACCCGGCCGCGCCGCGAGGCGCCGTCATTTGAATGAGGAGAGGGTCATGCGCCACGGGAAATCCGGCCGCAAGCTCAATCGGACCGCAAGTCACCGTAAAGCTATGCTCGCAAACATGGCAGTTGCGCTGATCAAGCATGAGCAGATCATCACGACATTGCCGAAGGCGAAAGAGCTTCGCCCTTATGTTGAAAAACTGGTGACGCTGGCTCGCCGCGATGACCTGCATGCGCGTCGTCAGGCTTACTCGAAGCTTCCTGAGCAAAAGTGGGCAGCAAAGCTGTTCGACGAGCTTGGCCCTCGCTACAAGGAACGCAATGGTGGCTATACCCGCGTTCTGAAAGCTGGCTTCCGCTATGGCGACAATGCGCCTATGGCTGTGATCGAATTTGTTGATCGCGACCCATCAGCCCGTGGCCAGGATTCAGGTCCTGTGATGGTTGATGAGGATGCACTGGAGACAACAGCCTAACAGCTGAAATCTTGCAGAAATTAGCGGGGTGAGACGTTTAGCGTCCGCCCCGTTTTTTTGTGCGTCACCCTCAGGCGGGGTAGCGTTTACTTTGATCAGAGCTTCATTGAGGTTTGCCTTGCAAGTGCTTGATTTGGCTTTCAATATTTAGGTGGGCTCAAAAATCTGTCGCGTGTTCGGACGGTGAGCGCCACGCACTCACCTGAACACGCTTTAGACGAACCGGCGGGTACGGGCGTCATGGTGTTGGAAATGATCTCAAATTCTTGGTTTACGATTGTCTGGTCGATGGCTGCTCTGATCTTGTTCGGCGGCTTGGTCTTGGCGTTGGGCAGCACTGCACGGGCTGACACGCGGGTTGTTCCCGGCTCCCGGGCCGAGATGCAGATGTCTTTTGCGCCCGTGGTGCGAGATGTGGCGCCGGCGGTTGTGAACGTCTATTCCAAGCGCGTGGTCCAGGAGCGTCCGCAGAGTCCGCTTTTCAACGATCCCTTCTTCAAACAATTCTTTGGCGATCGATTCAGCTTCGGCATGCCGCAGGAGAGGGTACAGCAATCGCTTGGCTCCGGCGTCATTGTCGGATCTGACGGGATCATTGTGACCAACAATCACGTTGTGGCGAATGGGGATGTCTTCACCATTGCTTTGGCCGACCGCCGCGAGTTTGAAGCCGAACTTATTCTTGCTGATGAACGCACGGACCTCGCGATCCTGAAGATCGACACAAAGGGAGCTTCACTCCCCGCGCTTACCTTCAGGGATAGCGATACATTGGAAGTCGGGGATCTTGTTCTCGCGATCGGCAATCCGTTCGGCGTGGGGCAGACTGTGACAAGCGGCATTGTCTCCGCACTTGCCCGGACACAGGTGGGTGCCACCGATTATCAGTTTTTCATTCAGACAGACGCGGCGATTAACCCCGGTAATTCTGGTGGTGCGCTTGTCACCATGGATGGGCAATTGGTGGGCATTAACACGGCGATCTTCTCGCGGTCAGGTGGTTCGGTCGGGATCGGATTTGCCATCCCTTCCAACATGGTGCGTGCTGTAGCTGACTCAGCGGTAGGTGGCAGTACCGGTGTTGAACGCCCATGGCTCGGGGCTGATCTACAGGTTGTCACATCTGATCTTGCGGAATCCTTGGGTCTTGATCGTCCAGGCGGTGCCATGGTTCAACGCACCTATCCTGATGGGCCGGCAGATAGGGCGGGGCTGGAAACCGGCGACGTCATCTACGAAGTGGATGGACGCGAGGTGATTGACCCGCAATCGGTTCGCTATCGTCTTGCAACAAAAGGGGTTGGCGGGCGTATCGACATAAGGTACCGCCGGAACGGAGATGCCAGCCGCGCGCGCATCTCACTTGAAGCGGCACCAGAAGATCCCCCGCGCGAGATTGCTGACCTGAGCGGTCGTCATCCGTTCTCCGGGGCTACGGTTGGCAACTTGTCACCAGCCTTTGCAGAAGAGCTGCAGCTCGATCCCTTTATGCGCGGCGTGGTGGTTTTGAGAGTGAAGAGGGGGAGTGCCGCCCATCGGCTTCGCATTCAGCCGGGCGATATGATCCGGGCTGTTGGTGCAGATGAGGTTGATAGTGTCGATGAGCTTCAGCGTCTGACGGATGAGCGCCGCAGGGAGTGGGAGTTTACGATTGAGCGGGGCGGAGAGCGTTTCTCAGCCCGCGTGCGTGGCTAAGACGGACTTCGCTCGCTAGAGGAATTTCTCGAGCACCTCTATCAGACCTTTGGGATTGTCGCCCTGTACTGTATGGCCTGCGTCCGGAACCGTTACATGAGTGCCGTCCTTCAGGAGGGCGACAAAGCGATCCGCGTCTTCTTCACTGAAGGTGGGGCTTTGTTCTCCGCGGACCACAAGCGTTGGACATTGGATATGCCGACATTCGTCTGCCAGTTTGTCCAATCGCCTTTGCATCTCAACCAGATCAAGTCTTTTGCGTCTGTCTGCTTTCCAGGTCCATGTTCCGTCTGCAAGCTTCCGTGTGGTGTGGGTAAGGCTATGGCGGAGCAGCTCTTCTTTGCGGCGTGGGTTGTGGGCCAGCGCGGCGTGCACAAAATCATCGAAGGATTGCGGCGTTCCGTTGCTTTCCACAAAGGAAACCAGCTCCTTTGACTTGTTCATTTGGACAAAGGGGCCTACGTCGACGCAGACCAGCGAGGTGAGTTTTTGCCAGTTGTGAGCGGCGTAGGTGATTGCATGCATGCCGCCCATCGACATGCCGATCAGTCCGAAACGATCCCAGCCCAGGTGAGAGGCAAGGTCCTCAATGTCTGCGCTGTGGTCTTCGGGCGCATAGTGTCCCTCATAGGACCATTCGCTATCGCCATGTCCGCGCTGATCAAGAGCGATGCAATGAAACTGCTGCGAGAGAGCGAGACATACAATGTCCCAGGTTCGGGCGGATTGGTTGCCGCCATGGAGGAATAGGAGAGGCGGGTTTCCTGCTTCACCCCATTCAACATAGTGAAACCGGCGATTGCTCAGCAGAACATGATGATTTGTTGGGAGCTCGACCTGCAGGTTCACGCCGGCTTTGCTGGCAACCATGGAAAGGTGATTGAGTTCAGCTGTCATGCGGATCTCCTACTTAGACTTGCCAATGTTGTTACTTTGAGTATTCTAAGTATCTTGAAGAGTCAAGTAAGGACGCGAGAAGATGGCTGAACGAAAACGGCTGAGCCCTGAAGCTGCGCGGCAGAACATTCTCGCGAGGGCAGAGCACTACCTAATCATAGGTGGGCCTGATGCTGTTCGGGTTCAGGTGGTTGCAGATGATCTGGGCATCACAGATGCAGCCATTCATTATCATTTCAAAAACCGCAAGGGTCTGATGACAGCCCTCTTAAAAGAGGCTGGGCGGAAGCTGCAAAGCGAGATCGCCGATATTGCGAACTCTATGGTTTCGAGTGCCGACATGGTCACTGAGGTAGCGGCAAAGCTGACCGAGCTCTACCAAGGGCGTAAATTTGGACGTTTGGCTACCTGGCTGGCCGCCGAAGGATGGGAAAGTGAAGGGAGAGGCCTTTTTGACCCCATTGTCGAGAAGCTCTGTGCAGAACCACAGAACGTGGGGAGGGAAAGTGATGTGCGGTATTCGCTGGCGCTTTTAAACACCTTCTTGATAGGCGAAGACCTTGTCGGAGGCGCCTTTTTGGCGAGTGTCAGCCTTAAAGGCGACGATAAAAGCCGCGCCGATTTCAATCGATGGGTTGTCAGTCGGATCGCAATGGGCCTCACGCACAAATAGAAGAATCTTGAGCCCGACCGTCGGTGCCAAGCGGTAAAACATGCTAAATCTTGCCTATGTCCGATCTTTTCCATGACCCGTCCAGCAATGTAGATGAGGCTCCGCGACCGCTCGCCGACCGGCTGCGGCCGGCTGCGCTTTCAGAAGTTGTTGGACAGGCCCATCTGATTGGTCCTGATGGGCCTATCGGCAGGATGGTCGCGTCTGGGCACTTATCCTCGATCATATTCTGGGGACCCCCGGGTACAGGCAAAACCACCACAGCGCGCCTTTTGGCCGATGCAGTGGGTCTGGCCTTTGAACAGGTCTCTGCCGTCTTTTCAGGCGTGGCAGACCTGAAAAAGGTCTTCGAGGCTGCGCGGCTGCGGCGAAGTCAAGGCCGTAGCACCTTGCTGTTTGTGGATGAGATCCACCGGTTCAACCGAGCGCAGCAGGATAGCTTTCTGCCGGTGATGGAAGATGGCACGGTTATCCTTGTCGGGGCGACGACGGAGAACCCGTCATTTGAGCTCAATGCGGCGCTCTTGTCCCGTGCACAGGTGCTCGTGCTCAACCGGCTGGATGATGAGGCGCTTGAAGAGCTGATGTCGCGGGCTGAAGCATTTGTGGGTGAGAAGCTGGCGCTCACAGATGATGCACGAATAGCGCTTCGAGCTATGGCGGATGGAGATGGGCGTTTTGTGCTCAACCTGGCTGAAGAAATTCTCGCTCTGGCGCCAGCGGAAGCTCTCGATACGCAGAGCCTTACAAAACTGATGCAACGGCGGGCACCGATCTACGACAAGTCGCGCGAGGGACATTACAACCTCATCAGCGCACTTCATAAGTCCGTTCGCGGGTCTGACGTCGACGCAGCGCTCTATTGGCTCGCGCGCATGCTGGATGGGGGAGAAGATCCGCTCTTCATTTTGCGGCGGGTGGTGCGTATGGCGATTGAGGATATTGGCCTCGCTGACCCGCAGGCGCTTGTTCAGGCGCTTGCGGCAAAAGACACATTCGAGTTTTTAGGGAGCCCAGAGGGGGAACTCGCCCTTGCACAGGCGGTGCTTTATGTCGCAAGCGCGCCCAAATCGAATGCACAATATACGGCCTTTAAGGGGGCGATGAAGACGGCGAAAGAAACCGGGTCCGTAGCGCCGCCCGCCCACATACTCAATGCACCGACAAAGCTTATGAAAGAGCTTGGGTATGGCGCCGGATATGAGTATGACCATGACTCACCGGATGGATTTTCCGGACAGAATTATTTCCCTGATGAAATGACCCGGCAGCGTTTCTACAAACCTGTTGAACGCGGATTTGAGCGGGATATCGCGAAGCGACTGGCCTATTGGCAGAAGTTGAGAGAGGAGAGGCGATCTTGAAAATGTTGATTGCCGTGGCGCTTGGCGGTGCTGTTGGGGCTACCGGTCGCTATCTTTTTGCTGCTCAGACATTGCGGTGGTTTGGGCCGGGTTTTCCGTGGGGAACCCTGGGCGTCAATATTATCGGCTCCTTTCTGATCGGCGTGATTGTTGAGAGCTTCGCGCTTCGGTTCCAGGTGTCGCCTGAAGTGCGCGCCTTCCTCGTGACGGGTGTGCTGGGCGGGTTCACCACATTCTCTGCTTTTTCGCTCGATATCTCGCTCCTGCTTGAGCGCAAGGATATTGGCGTTGCTGCTTTCTACGCGTTTGGATCTCTGGGCGGTGCCGTCCTGGCCTTGTTCTTTGGTATTTGGCTAACCCGGCTGGTGGTCTCATGAGTGGTGTGGCGCATGTCGATGTAAGCGAGGATGATGACGGACTTCGCGTGGATCGTTGGTTCAAACGGCATTACCCAGAACTTGCCCATTCTCGTTTGGAGAAACTACTCCGCAAGGGGCAGGTTCGCGTGGATGGTGGCCGCGTCAAAGCGAATGTTCGACTGGAAGCAGGACAAACGGTCCGGGTTCCTCCCTTCGGGGACCGCGAAGGTTTCGTGCCAGACAAGAAGCCCAAGCGACCGTCTTTTGACAAAAAAGAAGCAGCCTTTGTGCAAAGTCTCGTGCTTCACAAAGATGCGTCCATCATTGTTGTGAACAAGCCAAGCGGGTTGGCAGTGCAGGGGGGGACGGGAACCGAGCGGCATTTGGACGGCATGCTGGAAGGCCTTAAGTTTGATTTCCCGGAACGTCCACGGTTGGTCCATCGTCTCGACCGAGATACGAGTGGCGTCTTGCTTCTCGCGCGCACAGCAAAGGCTGCATCGAAGTTGGCCAAGTCTTTCAAGGAAAGAGATACGAGGAAAATATACTGGGCATTGACCGTGGGAGTTCCGCGACCGGAACGCGGTACCATCCGCATGACGCTGGCAAAACAGGCTGGTCGATCCGGTGAGCGCATGGTGCCGGTACCCGACCGGACACCGGGCGCCCAGGCATCTGAAACCCATTACGCAACAGTGGCGCGGGCAGGCCAAAAGCTTGCCTGGGTGTCTTTCATGCCGGTGACTGGTCGTACGCATCAACTGCGTGTGCATTCGGTGGAGGCTCTGGAATGCCCGATCGTCGGCGACGGAAAATATGGAGGTGCAGACGCGCATCCTGGAGGAGAGATCTCGTCGTCTTTACATCTTCATGCCCGCTCCATAGACATTGCGCACCCTGAGGGCGGCCGGTTTTCGATATCAGCTGCGCTGCCTGAGCATATGCACAAAAGCTGGGACCTCCTTGCGCTGGACCCAGAAGATGATGATGATCCCTTCGCGGAGTTAGAATTGTGAGTGAGTTAAAGCTCGTTGTTTTTGATTGCGATGGAACACTGGTGGACAGCCAGCACATGATCGTCGCAGCGATGAACCGAGCTTTTTCAGCGCATTCGCTGTCGCTTCTCCCACGGGAAAAAGTTCTTTCCATTGTCGGGCTTTCACTAGAGGAAGCGATCAGAAAACTGCTTCCGCATGAAGACGGAGCGACTGTGTCGCTTGTGAAGGAGAGCTATCGGCAAGCCTTTTTCCATCTGCGTCAGGACCCTTCTCTTCACGAACCGCTTTTTCCTGGTGCGCAGCAGGCGCTAGACATGCTCGCTGCACGGGACGATGTTTTGCTCGGGGTTGCTACGGGAAAGTCGCAGCGGGGATTGCGGAACATTCTGGAGCTGCATGATATCCGTGATCATTTCATGACTCTTCAGACGGCCGACGAACATCCCTCCAAGCCGCATCCGTCAATGATGCAGCAAGCGATGAACGAGGCAGGAGTCACTGCTTCGCAGACGGTAATATTTGGCGACACGAGCTACGATATCGTTATGGGGCGCGATGCAGGCGCACATGCCGTCGGTGTTTCCTGGGGGTATCATGATCGGGAGGAGCTCATCGAGTATGGTGCCCCTCACGTGTTGGATCATTTTGATGATCTTGTTCCTTATCTGGATCGGCACTGGTCGGGTGCTGCCGCCACGAAACGCTCTGCTGGAGATTGAAGGAGGCGCGTCATGAAAAGATTTGGTCTTGTTCTGCTTGCTATCGTGCTGCTTCTGGCAGGCGGTCTTTACGCGCTCACTTTTCTGGACATCAATGCTTACAGAAGCGAAATTGCGTCGCTTGCCGAACAACAGACGGGCAGAAAGCTGGAGTTGGCCGGACCCTTGGAGGTTGGATATTCTCTGACACCTACAATCGTTGCTAGAGACGTTCGCTTTGGCAATGCATCTTGGGGTGCCGACCCCACAATGTTCACTGCGGACCGCGTCGCAATTCGCCTATCTCTCTTTGGTCTTTTCGCGGGAAGTCTTGATGTCGCCCAACTCGATGTTCGGGGAGCAACCGTGTTGCTGGAAACAGGACCTCAGGGCAAGGGAAACTGGGTTTTGGATGGTGCTGCCTCAGAGACAGCATCGGCGGAGTCGGAAGCGCAGCCATCAACGGCTGTGCTTCCTCGTGTTGTGTTGGACGATGTAAGCATTACGTACCGGAGTGGCAGGCGAGGTGAGGCAACGCAGGTGGAGCTGACCAGGGCTGATATTGAGCCGAAGGGCAACGGTGTTGCCGTTGGAGTGTTTGGTGATATTGACTCCAATCCTGCATCGGCCTCCGCGTTGATTGTCGGTGATGAGAATGCGTTTCGGATCAGTGACCTCAAGCTTTCCTATGATGCGATTGAACTCACCGGTTCTCTCAAAGGGAGCCGCAACAGCTCAAGCGCGCCCGTCACGATTGATGGTGAGTTATCAGCGGTGGGTATTGATCTGGGCGCCGTTGTTGGCGGGGACTCGGTTGAGTCAGATCAGGAGAGTTTGTTCAGCAAAGCACAGCTTCCTTTTGGGGCTCTGAGTGTGGTGAATGGCGAGGTTGATGTTACAGTTGATACCCTCGTTTATAGGGACCTTGAGTTCACGGATTTCCAGACCGCGATCACTCTTAAAGATGGGTCTCTGACCGCACCTATCTTTGCCACCTATGGGGAACGACGTGTAGAAGCAACTTTCAGCGCTGCCAACTCGAGTTCGCCAAGGGCAAGTCTCTCATTGTCAGCACCTGGATTTGATATTGGCACCTTTTTGCAGGAGGTCGGTGCGACGGATCTTGTCGAGGTTAACGGGCATATAGGTCTGGATCTTGTCTCGACAGGCAAATCACCGGCCGAACTTGCCTCCAATCTCAATGGCAAAGTCGACATCGCGACAGGGCGCGGAAATATTCACTCGAGTGCATTTGAATGGATCGCCAAAGACCTGATCTGGGCGTTGATCCCAAAGGGGGGCGAGACGGGTGTCGCCGACCTTACCTGCTTCATTGGCGAAGTGGACTTCAAGGATGGCATCGGCACTATTGCGGCACTCGCACTTGTCACAAGCGAGATGCGGACTTCAGGTTCCGGCAAGATCAATCTGCGTGATGAGACGATAGAGATGCGCCTAAATCCAAGACCAAACGACCCAGGTTTGTTGAGCCTTGCGACGCCGGTGAATGTGTCCGGCCCGCTTGTGTCACCGAGCGTCCTGCCGGACACAGGCGCCTTGCTTGGCGATATTGCGGTGGCGGTTGGTGCTGGCGCTCTGACAGGCGGCATCGGCGCATTGCTCCCGCTTGTCAGTACCGAACATTTCGACGCGGATGAAGCGAGCGCTTGCCTCGAAGTGATCGGATCTAGAGACGCAACGAACTCTCGTGATTCCACCGAGGGAAACATTTTGAGAGATGCGGGTGAGGGAGCCGGTTCCCTTATTGAAGGCGTTGGCGATGTACTCACCTCTCCATTCAAATAGGATTGGCCGTGACGGACGATAAAGACAAGATTTTGAACGCGGACCGCTTTGTCTCGCATCCAGGGGATGGCGCGAAGGCCAATCTACGCAAGCGTTTCTACAAAGAGGCGGCTTCACGGGCTGTGGACGATGGCTTTGTGATTGAGCTAGACGGCCGCCCAATCAAAACACCTGCGAGGGCTGCACTTTGTGTTCCAACGGCAGCGCTCGGCGAGGCGATCGCCAAGGAGTGGAACGCGCAGGACACACATATTGATCCTGATACCATGCTGGTTACGAAGCTCGCAAATACTGCGCTCGACCGCGTGGGGCCTCGTCTCGATGAAATAGTGGATGAAATAGCCGCGTTCGGCGCGTCTGACCTGCTGTGCTATCGGGCAGAAGACCCAGAGAGTCTCGTGGCGCGCCAGGCTGAGCAATGGGACCCAGTGCTCGATTGGTTGGATTCTACCCACAATGCCCGCCTTGAGCTGGCAGCTGGTGTGATTTTCAAGGATCAGCCGGCCGATGTGCTGGCGCGGTTGCATGAGGTCGTTGCTGCCCGGTCTGCGTTTGAGCTTGCGGGCCTGCATCAGGCGGTTTCATTGTGCGGCTCGCTTGTTTTGGGCCTGGCATTGATTGAGGCCCATCTCAGCGCTGATCAGGCCCACGATCTGGCCCATTTGGATGAAGCCTGGCAGGCGGAGCGCTGGGGATGGGACGAGGAGGCTCAGGCGCGCCTTGAGGAACGCCGCAAGATGCTGAATGCGACTGCGAGATACCTGGAACTCCTCTGAATCGCTACGTCATTTCACGCCCGTCGCAGAAACCCACGAAAAGGCGATAACCCATTGGCAAATGGGCATTTTCGGTGCTATTCAAAGCGCCTTATGGACCCGGACCGGGCGGCTTTGGAAGCCTGGGTAGCATTCGTCTAAGGTGGTCTTCCAAAACAATAAGCCGGCTGTTGAGGATAAGCCTCGAGCAGCGCAGAGGGGGCTTCATGAAAGAGATTATTCGGCAGCTAGAAGAACGACGCGCGGTCGCCAGGTTAGGTGGCGGCGAGCGGCGGATCGACTCCCAACACAGCAAAGGAAAGCTCACCGCTCGTGAGCGCATCAGCCTTCTGCTGGATGAGGGGAGCTTCGAAGAGTTCGACATGTTTGTTGAGCATGATTGCTACGATTTTGGCATGGATGGCCAAAAGGTGCCCGGCGACGGTGTCGTGACCGGCTGGGGCACTGTGAATGGTCGTCCTGTCTACCTGTTCGCGAAAGACTTCACCGTCATGGGCGGGTCTCTGTCGCGAAACCACGCGAAGAAGATCAACAAGGTCCAGGACATGGCGCTCAAAATGGGCGCTCCGATTATCGGCCTGTTTGATGCTGGCGGTGCCCGCATCCAGGAAGGTGTGGATGCGCTCGGCGGATATGGCGAAGTGTTTAGCCGCAATGTGCTGGCATCTGGCGTTATCCCCCAGATTTCGGTGATCATGGGGCCTTGTGCTGGTGGTGATGTCTATTCGCCGGCGATGACCGACTTTATCTTCATGGTAAAAGATACGTCCTACATGTTCGTGACCGGCCCTGACGTTGTGAAGACGGTGACCAATGAAGAGGTTACTTCAGAGGAACTGGGCGGTGCATCTGTTCACTCGACCAAGTCGTCAGTGGCGGACGGCGCGTTTGAGAATGACGTGGTGGCCATGAGCCAGGTTCGTCGCCTCGTTGACTACCTTCCTTCATCTAACCGCTCGGATGTTCCGGAGCGGCCCTTCTTTGATGATCAGGATCGTGTTGAGCCTTCGCTCGATACTCTGATCCCGAGCAACCCCAACATGCCCTACGACATGAAGGAGTTGGTGTTGAAGCTTATTGATGAGGGTGACTTCTTCGAAATTCAGGAGAGTTTTGCCAAGAACATCATCACCGGTTTTGGACGTATTGAAGGGCGGACAGTAGGCTTCGTCGCCAATCAGCCTATGACGCTGGCCGGCGTGTTGGATAGTGATGCGAGCCGGAAAGCAGCCCGCTTTGTGCGCTTCTGTGATTGCTTTGACATTCCGATCGTCACGCTCGTGGATGTTCCAGGTTTCCTTCCTGGGACGTCGCAAGAATATGGCGGCCTTATCAAGCATGGCGCCAAGCTTCTTTATGCCTATGCAGAGGCAACTGTCCCCAAAATCACGGTGATTACGCGGAAAGCTTATGGCGGTGCCTATGTTGTGATGGCATCAACACACCTTCGTGGTGATGTGAACTATGCCTGGCCTACAGCTGAAGTCGCTGTCATGGGGGCGAAAGGCGCGGTGGAAATCATTCACCGCAAGGACATTAATGACGAAGCAAAAATCGCCGAGCATACGGCGGAGTATGAAGACCGCTTCCTGAACCCGTTTAAGGCGGCGGAGCGTGGCTACATTGATGAGGTGATCATGCCTCACAATACACGGCCTCGGATTGCCCGGGCTTTGGCGGTGTTGCGAGACAAGCAACTCGATAATCCTTGGAAAAAACACGACAACATTCCGCTTTAAGGGGGCGATCAAATGTTTAAGAAGATCCTGATCGCCAACAGAGGCGAAATCGCGTGCCGGGTGATGAAGACGGCAAAGAAGATGGGCATTGCGACGGTTGCTGTCTATTCCGATGCAGACAAAGACGCGCTGCATGTGGAGATGGCGGATGAGGCGGTCAACATCGGGCCTGCAGCATCAGCTGAATCCTATCTTGTGATCGAAAAGATCATCCAAGCGGTCAAAGATACGGGCGCTGAAGCGGTGCATCCTGGCTATGGCTTTCTTTCAGAGAACGCCTCATTTGCTGAGGCTCTGGAGAAAGAAGGCATTGCGTTTATCGGCCCGAATGTCAAAGCCATCCAGGTAATGGGTGACAAGATCGAGTCGAAGAAATTCGCGAACGATGCAAAGGTAAGCACGGTTCCAGGTTATCTCGGCGTCATCAAAGACACAGATGAAGCCATCAAGATCGCTGGCGAAGTCGGCTACCCGGTCATGATGAAAGCTTCTGCCGGCGGCGGCGGGAAGGGCATGCGGATTGCCTGGAGCGAAAGCGAAGTTGCCGAAGGCTTCCAATCCGCGATCAATGAGGCCAAGGCGAGCTTTGGCGATGACCGTGTCTTCATTGAGAAGTTCGTCACCGAACCGCGCCACATTGAAATCCAGGTGATGGCCGATGGGACGGATGCGGTCTATGTGGGAGAGCGCGAATGCTCTATCCAGCGCCGTAACCAGAAGGTGATTGAAGAGGCACCGAGCCCCTTCCTTGACGAAGCAACGCGCAAGAAGATGGGGGAGCAGGCGGTATCACTCGCCAAGGCTGTCGACTATCGAAGCGCAGGTACCGTTGAGTTCATTGTCGACAAAGACAAGAATTTCTATTTCCTGGAAATGAACACACGGCTCCAGGTTGAACACCCTGTGACAGAGCTCATCACAGGCATCGACCTTGTCGAGCAGATGATCCGTGTTGCTGCAGGCGAGAAACTCTCAATCAAGCAGGGTGACATCAAGCTGAATGGTTGGGCCATTGAAAGCCGGATTTACGCAGAAGATCCTTATCGTGGTTTTCTCCCGTCAATCGGCCGCTTGAGCCGCTATCAGCCACCGGCTGAGGTGACGTCGGAGAATGGCATCACGGTGCGTAACGACACGGGCGTTTATGAAGGCGGAGAAATTTCGCTCTATTACGACCCAATGATCGCTAAGCTTTGTACCCACGCGGCAACGCGTGAAGAAGCGGTCGATGCCATGTCGGATGCGTTGGACGCCTTTTATATTGAAGGCATTCAACACAATATTCCGTTCCTTGGTGCGATCATGGAGCATGAACGTTTTCGCTCTGGGAACCTGACAACTGGCTTCATTGCGGATGAATATCCTGATGGGTTTGCAGGCGTTCCTGTGACCGAAGATCGCGCTGACAAGCTTGTTCTTGTTGCGGCGTTCATGAACGAAATTCATGCTCTTCGTGCAACGGAGATTACCGGCCAGTTGCCTAATCGTCCGCGCTTCCTTCCGGAAGATTGGGTTGTAGCGCTGGATCAAGAGCACACTATCCGCCTCAAAACAGAGCCCGAGGAAGACTGGCTCGTTGTGACCCTTCAAAATGAAGATGGCAGCGAACGGAGTCGTCATACTGTTGCGAGTGAATGGCGTCCGGGAGATGTTGTTTTCGAAGGGACCATCGACGGTGAGCCCATCGTGCTTCAAGCTGAGCGCGCCCGTGGCCTTCAGGGCTATAATCTCACCTATCGAGGGTCGACGGTGAACGCGGCGGTGCGGACGAAGAATGCGCACGACCTTGTGCAGTTCATGCCAGAGAAGGTGGAGGCTGATACGTCGAAATACCTCCTCTGTCCGATGCCGGGTCTGGTGGTCTCCATCAATGTTGAGGTTGGCCAGGAAGTGAAAGTTGGTCAGACACTTGCCGTCGTTGAAGCGATGAAGATGGAAAATATCCTCCGGGCTGAGCGCGATGGTGTTGTGGCTGAAATTTCTGCCGCAGCAGGCGATAGTCTGCAGGTTGATGAAGTTATTATCGAGTTTGAATGATCGTCGTTCAGATCAATGTGTTGACGCCCGCCCGGTTTGACCTGGCGGGCGTTGTTTTTCCTGGCTTAGCGATTAAATTTATAGTGTCTCTCAGATAAACCGGAGCCTAAGCAGTGATAACTATTTCTGGGGGATACGTGTTTGGCATATATCCTCTATGGTTGTCCGTTGTCGCTGCCTCGTTATGTCTTCTTTTTCCGGTTGCAGTAGGACAGCTGCAATTGGCCCGTCCCAAAAGTGTTTTTCCAGCATTGCTTTTGATTCTCGGCTTGGGCCTTGGCGGCGCGGCTTTGCTATTTATTCCAGTTTTTGTGATCGGTATGGGAGCCACGACAAGCGAAGGCGTACAAATCGTGACTACTACATTCGCTGTGTTGCATAATGGATTTCTTTTGCCCATTGCACTTGCTATTGGAGCAACCCTTAGCATCGAGGTAACGCGATCAATCGCGAAATATGCTCCATTGTGGTTTCCTTCTGGCAAAAGACTGTCGCTGGTTATTGCGACGCTTGGTGGCGTTTGTGCTGCTTGGCTGGCTTCCATAGCCTTGAGATCAGGCTTGATCTATCTCCAAGGGTTGAGAATGGGAGAAGGCGTAAATATCTTTGTTATGATGTATCTTGATGGCGTCATGCTCGTGCTTGCGGTGCTTTGTTTCGGCTCGCGTGCTCAGCCAGAGGAAACCTAGTTAGGGCTGGATTCTAAACAGATGGTGCGAAATTCACTTTTAGGTCTGCTTCTTACGTTTGTATTGTTGCCGACATTAGCTCTCGCGGAGGAGTCGACCGTTCGCTGGCAGAGCGAGGGGGCCTTATTCCTGGCTGGTGCGGCCGTTGTTGTATCAGAGGATATTGAAGGCGATCTGCGGGCGTCTGGGGATTCGATTGTGATCGCCGACGATGCAACGGTCGACGGGGATGCTTGGCTCGCGGGTCGGCGCATCGTTGTGGATGGTGTCGTTGATGGTGATCTGGATATTCGCGGTCAGTCGGTATTGCTCAACGGTCCGGTTGATGGGGATGTCTCGGTTTGGGCGGTGGATCTGGTTTTAGGACCTGACACAGTTATTGATGGAAACCTGTCCTACTACACGAGCTCATCTGCTGAGATTGCCAAGGATGCTCGTGTTGAAGGAGAGACGGAGAGTCACTTCTTTTCTGACGCAACGGAGGCGCCTGAGATGCCAGACGACTGGCGCGGACGCTGGGAGGGAGACGGGACGGACAATGTTGCGCTGGAGCTCACGCTTCCCGGTGCACTTGTTCTGGCGATCTTTGCGGGCATTCTGGTTTTTGCCGCTCCCAAGTGGTCCGACAAGCTTCAAGTGGCTGCATCTGACAGTCCAGCCCTTGCCATCTTTTACGGTCTTGTCTGGATGCTTGGGCTTCCGATCGTTACCCTGTTTGCCGCCTTCACGATCATCGGTTTGCCTTTTGCTTTTCTGTTGATCGTCCTTTATGGGGTCGTCTTCTGTGCGGGCATGGTTACTGCTGCGATTATTATCGGTGGTTTCTTGGTAGACCTTGCTGGCCTTGAGTTCGGGGATGGGTCTGGCCGGCGCCTAGCCCTGGTTGTGGTGGGCTCATTCGTCCTGTGGGCCGGTGCCGGCGTTCCTGTCCTTGGGGGCTTTTTCTGGTTTGTTTCAATTGCGCTCGGCATTGGCGGCATTTTGATCGCGGGCCGGGTCCGTTATGAAGCGCTCTGAAAAATCTCTTCAAATTTTTGCTTCATCACGATGTCGACTTCGGCGTTGGAGACGATCTGTCCAAGATCTTCCAGGCTTGTGACGCCATGTTCTGAAACACCGCAGGGAACAATGCCTGAGAAGTGTTCCAGATCCGGGTTGATATTGAGGCTGACGCCGTGGAACGTCACCCATTTGCGGACACGAACTCCGATTGCGGCTATTTTGTCCTCTTTTGTTGGGCCGAGGTCTGGTCGGCGCACCCAGACACCCACGCGGTCATCGCGGCGCTCGCCCTTTACATTGAAGGTGGCGAGGGTCTGAATCAGCCATTCTTCCAGATTGCGGACAAAACCCCTTACGTCTGGTCCGCGTTCCTTCAGGTTCAACATCACGTAGCCAACACGCTGGCCCGGCCCGTGATAGGTGTATTGACCTCCACGGCCGGTTTCAAACACCGGAAATCGCTCTGGTGTAAGCAAATCTTCTGATTTGGCGCTCGTTCCGGCGGTGTAGGTCGGCGGATGCTCTAGCAACCAGACGCACTCATTTGCTGTGCCTGCTGCAATCTCTGCCGCCCGGTTCTCCATGAAATCGAGCGCTTCTGCATAGGGGACCAAGGTATCGGAGACAATCCAGTCCAGTGATTGAACAGGAGTTTTTTTGGCTGTATTCAAGGGATTAACCATGCGCTAACTCTAGCATGAAAAACTGCCTTTTGATCCAAGTGTGGGATATGCCCCATGCTCTCTGTCCGTTTTAGGAACTCTATCTGTGAACGCTGTAGACAAAGTTTATGTTGAGCTCTCGGTCGTCATTGGACGCTCGAAAATGCCCATCAACCAGCTTCTGAAGATGGGGCGGGGTGCCGTCATTGAATTGGACGCGCATCAGGACGACGAAGTTTGGATTATGGCCAATAATATTCCGATCGCGCGGGGCGAAATTGTCGTCCAAGAAGACCGGATCGCGGTTTCAATTACCGAAAAGATCAGTCAGGCGACGTCAATTCGCTAAACACCGATTTCCAGCGAAGAATGGCGCTTCAAGCGTATTGTCTTGTTCTATTATTACATAATAATGGTGTAATATAATCTATTTCACGTTCTTTGGTTGAAATTTGTTAATTTCCAGCCTATCTCTGTGGACAATATTGGCTGCCAGACAGGTTTGGTAGCGGTTCGGAGGTAGGCACAATGCTGCCCATCGTGTTTGACGTAAGTAATGGTGCGATCGTTCTGGTTGGCGAGGGCGAGCTAGTTTTGCGCCGCTTGGAGCTGCTGGACGCGGCCAATGCCTCCGTTCGGGTGTATTCATCAACGCCGTGCGACGAGCTTGTGGCGCAGGCTGGGCAGCGTTTGGTGGGCGGCAGGCCCGATAATGCTGCGCTTGAAGCCGCCTCGCTTGTGTTTGGTGCGGGGCTCTCAGATGCCGAAGGTGAGGATCTGGCCAAGCGTGCACGTTCCTTGGGTGCGATGGTCAATATTGAAGATGTGAAACCGCTCTGTGACTTCCACGTGCCCTCTATGGTTCGCCGCGGTGATCTTACGATGACAATTTCTACCGGCGGGAAGTCTCCGGGGTTGGCGCGGCGTTTGAGGCGACATCTGGAAGCTCTATTTGGCCCCGAGTGGGCAGGACACCTGGACCAAATTGGAGAGTTGCGGCAGTCGTGGCGCGCGGAAGGATTGCCGCTCGAAGAAGTTTCGAAAAAAACAGATTCTTTCATTGATCAACAAGGATGGCTGTCATGAGTGTTGCTGAATTGAAGGAGCCACAAGAACGCCCGGCAATGATGGACACGGAAACTGTGTCATCTGGTGAGTTGAGCGTTTTGCGTGAAAAATATGCCGGGCTCGTCGGTGGTCCATTGCTGGAAGCCTTGATCAAGGAGGAATTTCCGGGCGAGATTGCCGTTGTTTCGTCGTTCGGCGCTGAATCGGCCGTGTTGCTTCATATGGTGGCGGAGATTGACCCGACGGTGCCGGTTATCTTTCTGAACACAGGCAAGCTATTTGGCGAGACTCTGCGGTATCGCGACAGGTTGCAGGAGAAATTGGGTCTCACTGACCTGCGTGCCATCGGGCCTCTTCCTGCTGATTTGGAAGCGAAAGATCCCCATGGTGGCCTTTGGAACCAGGATCAGGATGCCTGTTGTTTCGTGCGGAAAGTTCTGCCGTTAGAGCGGGCGTTGGCGCCGTTTAAGGCGTCGATCACCGGCCGCAAGCGTTTCCAGACATCCACACGCACGACAATGGACCCGATTGAAGAAGAGGTGGTGCGTGCTGTCGACGGCGTTCGCCACCAAGGTGACACGCGGTTCAAAATCAATCCGTTGTCATTCTGGGGCGAGGATGAGCTCAACCAGTATCTGGTGGACAATCGGTTGCCGAAACACCCATTGGTCAAAGATGGCTACCGGTCTATTGGATGCATGCCATGCACAGACCGGGTTCCTGAAGGCGGGGATTATCGCGATGGGCGCTGGAAGGGCAGTGACAAAGACGAATGTGGCATCCATCTGCCGATCAATATGGATGGCGATGGCATCTAATCGTTGAAAAGCCAAGCAAATTCAGGCGACTAAAAGCTGGTTTGCGTGGAAGAGAAGGCTTGCCGACAGGCCTTTGATTTGTTACATGAGCGCCTTCCTACCAGTCATGTGATTTGCGGACGTGGCGGAATTGGTAGACGCGCAGCGTTGAGGTCGCTGTGGGGTAAAACCCGTGGAAGTTCGAGTCTTCTCGTCCGCACCATGACTGACAAAAAGCCGGGGTTCGCCTCGGCTTTTTTTGTGGAATTTCGTCTCAAGCGCCAGGCCTGCGGTAGCATATGGGGCTTGTTTCGCGCACACTCCGGCAGCGGGTGAATCGGGCTCTTGTGTCCGGATTGACGCATCGTCTCCATTTGATCAGCGCTCTTTCAAGGACATTGTTCACGTGACAGATACAACACAGCTTTCAAGCCAGACGGAGGAGTGGGACACGCCATTGACCCCTGCCTTTGTTGGGGAGGTTGTGCGTGCGTTGGACCGGGGGGACGATGAGGCGGTTCGGTCCCTGGTGATGCCGCTCCGGCCTGCTGACCAGGCAGAGCTCTTGGAGCTGGTTCGCTCAGACGAACTTCGGGCGCTGGTACAAGCGCTTGGTTCAGATCTTGAGCCAGATGTTCTTAGTGAGCTTGAAGAAGCCGTTCGCGATGACGTCATTGAGCTTATGGCGCCGGAAGATATTGCCGCTGCCGTCCAGGAAATGGACTCTGATGATGCGGTCTACATCCTGGAAGACATGCCCGCGGAAGAGCAACGTGAAGTGCTCGAGCAGGTCCCTGCGCAGGAGCGTGCCGCAATTGAGCGCTCGCTTGAATATCCTGAGGATAGCGCGGGCCGCATCATGCAGCGCGACCTTGTCGCTGTGCCGCCATTCTGGGATGTGGGGCAGACCATCGACTATCTGCGGGAAGCGCAAGACCTGCCAGATGAGTTCTACGAAATCTTCGTAGTTGATCCTTCCTATCGACCCATTGGTACGGTGCCGCTCTCGAGAATTATGCGGACCAAGCGGCCGGTTCCCATCGAAGATATGATGGATGTGGAACAAACACTCATTCCAGCAGAGACCGATCAGGAAGACGTGGCGCTGCAGTTTGAGAAGTATGACCTGATTTCTGCGGCTGTCGTGGACGAGAATGAACGGCTTGTTGGTGTGGTCACGGTGGATGACGTGGTCGCTGTTATTGCTGACGAAGCGAGCGAAGACATCCGTCGTTTGGGTGGTATCGTCTCAGAGGAGAGTGTGTCGGACACAGTCGTGGAGACAACACGCAACCGTTTTTCCTGGCTGTTTGTCAATCTGCTGACGGCGATACTAGCATCAGTTGTCATCGCACTGTTTGAAGGTACCATTCAGTCGATGGTGGCGCTCGCAGTCCTGATGCCGATCGTGGCGTCGATGGGCGGCAATGCGGGCACACAAACCATGACTGTTGCGGTGCGGGCTCTGGCGACACGCGATCTGGTGCCGATCAATACCAGCCGCATCATCACACGTGAGGTTCTTGTCGGCTTTTTGAACGGAGTCTTGTTTGCGATCCTGATGGGGATCGTGGGCGCGCTCTGGTTTCAGGACCCGCTTCTTGGAGGCGTGCTTGCCGCGGCGATGGTGATTAACATGATCGTTGCGGGGCTTGCTGGTATTTTGGTGCCACTGGGGCTTGATCGCTTTGGCATCGACCCGGCTGTAGCCTCCAGCGTTTTTGTGACCACAGTCACCGATGTGGTCGGCTTTTTTGCGTTCCTGGGGTTGGCGGCAATTGTGTTGTTGTAGGGGTGAGTTTTCTTAGAAAGGTAGCTCATGCGTAGAGTGTTTCGGAGTTGGATGTTTGCGGGACTGATGTCTCTTGTTTTCACACCCGTTTTGGCCGGTGAGTGGATTGAAGGAGCGCCGAGCGCGTCGGGTCGTGCTTTTGCCGCGTCTGCTCTCTTAGGCGAAGAAATCTATATCGCGGGCGGTGCTGGTATCAGCAAGCCGGTCTCCTCCGTTGATGCCTATGACACGATTGGTGATATCTGGCGGGCGCTGCCTGCCTTGCCGCTTGGGCTGCAACAGGCAGCGATGGCGTCGATGAATGGTCGGCTTTATGTGACCGGCGGCTACACAGCCGAAAGTCCTGGTCCAGACAATGCTGCTTTCTATCAGTTCGACCCCTCCGTTGGAGTCTGGGTGAGGGGACCGGACATGCCGGGCGCTCGTGCTTGGCATAAGATGGTTGGTGTTAGTGGAAAGCTTTATGTGATTGGCGGCGTTGGTCCGCGGGCCAACCGTGTTTTCGTGTTTGATCCGATTAGCGACGAATGGAGTGCGCTGTCGGCAAGTCTTCCCGCGGAACGCTCTGCCTTGGCATTGGCCGTTCATGCTGGCGAGATTTATGTGATTGGTGGACGTAATCCGAATGGCTCTCCGTCGGCGCGGGTCGATATCCTTGACCCTGCCGCAGGCAAATGGCGTCGTGGGCCAGCTCTGCCTGAGGCACGTGCAGGCATTGGTGCCGCGGTCCTGGACGGGCGCATCCATGTTGTCGGTGGCGAACAGGTGTCGCCGCCTCGGACGTTCAGTGAGCATAATGTGCTTAATAGTGCGGGCACGGGCTGGGAGAGTGCTGAGCCGCTGGCAACACCGCGCCATGGGGCTGCGGTCGCCGTGTCGGAAGGCCGATTGTTTGCCATTGGTGGTGCGACAGGTCCCGGCGTCTATACCGTCTTCACCGTTTCTGACTTGGTTAGTATCTATCGGCCGTAAGGAAATTTCATGATCCCGAACGACTATCCCACTCTCAATTTCGATCTTGGCGAAACCGTGGACATGATCCGCGATACGGTTCGTTCCTTTACGGCTGACAAAATCGCGCCGCGGGCGGCGGAGATCGATGCGACCAATGAGTTTCCCCGAGACCTCTGGCCCCAATTGGGTGAGCTTGGCTTGTTGGGCCTGACGGTGGAGGAGGAGCAAGGCGGCTCTGGCCTCGGCTATTTGGCTCACACCGTTGCAATGGAGGAAATCTCCCGTGGGTCTGCCTCGGTGGGGTTGTCTTACGGGGCGCATTCTAATCTCTGTGTCAACCAGATCCGTCGCTGGGCGACGCAAGAGCAGAAAGACAAGTACCTGCCTAAGCTGATGAGTGGCGAGCATGTGGGCTCTCTTGCCATGAGCGAGCCAGGTGCTGGATCCGATGTTGTCTCGATGAAACTCCGCGCAGACAAAAAGGTGGATCATTATGTTCTCAATGGGAACAAGATGTGGATCACTAATGGGCCAGATGCCGACACGCTGGTGGTCTATGCAAAGACGGACGCTGATGCTGGCCCGAAGGGGATTACTGCCTTTCTGATCGAGCGGGGATTTAAGGGTTTCTCGACTGCCCAGAAGCTCGACAAGCTGGGCATGCGAGGGTCGAGCACCTGCGAGCTGGTCTTTGAAGATTGTGAAGTCCCGGAAGAGAACGTAATGGGCGGCGTGAATAACGGCGTGCGCGTGTTGATGAGTGGCCTTGATTATGAGCGCACGGTGCTGTCAGGCGGCCCTCTGGGCATTATGCAGGCAGCGATGGATGTGGTGTTGCCGTATGTGCATGAGCGCAAACAGTTCGACACGCCCATCGGCATGTTTCAGCTGATGCAGGGAAAGATTGCTGACATGTACACAACCATGAATGCCTGTAAGGCGTACGTGTATGCCGTGGCGAAAGCCTGCGACCGGGACGAGACAGCGCGGAAGGATGCTGCTGGGGCCATTCTCTATTCAGCTGAGAAGGCAACCTGGATGGCGCTGGAGGCGATCCAGGCGCTCGGCGGCAATGGCTATATCAATGAATATGAAACAGGACGGTTGTTGCGGGATGCCAAGCTCTATGAGATTGGCGCTGGCACCAGCGAAATCAGGCGGATGCTGATTGGCCGGGAACTGTTCAACGAGACAGCCTGATTTTCAACAGGCGACTGAATATGAGAGGGAGAGTTTGATGAGTGATTTGGAGAAAGACCCGATTGTGATTGTAAGTGCTGCGCGGACGCCGCTCGGTGGTTTTCAAGGCGCGCTTGCGGCGGTGTCTGGCCCAGAGCTTGGCGCGCGGGCGCTTTCCGGTGCTGTTGAACGGGCCTCTCTCGGGTCTGACGAGGTGGATGAAGTCTTTATGGGGTGCGTACTTCCTGCCGGTGTAGGGCAGGCACCTGCGCGTCAGGCCGCCCTTCGCGGTGGGCTAGAGCAGAGCGTGCCCGCGACGACGATCAACAAGGTTTGCGGCTCCGGCATGAAGACGGTCATGCTGGCGGCTGATGCGCTCGCAATGGGCCGGGCAAGTGTCGCTGTCGCAGGTGGCATGGAAAGCATGAGCAATGCGCCCTACCTGCTGCCTAATGCTCGCGGAGGCATGCGGCTCGGACACGGGGCTGCAAAGGACCATATGTTCCTTGACGGTCTGGAGGATGCCTATGAAGGGCGTCTGATGGGCACCTATGCGGAGGATACAGCCCAGCATTACCAATTCTCGCGCGAAGCCCAGGATGAATACGCACTGACCTCTCTGGCACGGTCGAAAGCAGCAACAGAAGATGGGACATTCGTGCCCGAGATTGTGCCGGTGACGATCAAGGGGCGGAAAGGCGAGGTTGAGGTGGCGCAAGATGAGCAGCCGCTGTCGGCGCGGCCAGACAAAATCCCGACGCTGAAGCCAGCCTTCGCGCCTGACGGGACCGTCACGGCGGCGAACTCATCTTCTATCTCAGACGGGGCGGCGGCTCTGGTGATGATGCGGCGCTCGGAAGCGGACCGGCGGGGTCTCGCACCGCTGGCGATCATCAAAGGGCAGGCGATGCATGCCCAGGCGCCGGCCTGGTTCACAACTGCGCCAGTAGGCGCCATGGGTAAGCTCCTGGAACAGGTGGGTTGGTCTTCTGGCGATGTGGACCTTTTCGAGATCAATGAAGCGTTTGCCGTGGTGGCGATGGCGGCCATGCAAGAGCTCGACCTTGATCATGAGCGGGTGAACATTTATGGCGGTGCCTGTGCGCTCGGCCATCCGATCGGGGCATCGGGCGCCCGGATCATCGTGACCTTGCTCAATGCGATGGCGCAAAAAGGCGCGACGAAGGGTGTGGCGTCCCTTTGTATTGGTGGGGGAGAAGCGACAGCTGTGGCGCTGGAGCGACCGGCTGCTTGAATCAATGTCTGAGCGCGGACCGTTAAGCCGCTGAAACTGAACGCTTATTTGTCGCGGGTTGCTGGCTTAGAAAGCGCTTGGCATTGCCGGCAGGCACCTTATTCTCCAGAGCAGAAAACAAGAAGAATCCAGGGAGTGTGCGGCGCATGGCCGTTCTAAAGACCAAAGTTTCCTCACGTGACGACCGCTTTAAGGAAAACCAGGCAGCAATGGCTGAGCTGGTTGCTGACCTTGAGACCCAACGGGCAAAGCATGCCGTTGGTGGCGATGAGCGGTCGCGGGCGCGGCATGTCTCACGGGGCAAGAAGTTGCCGCGGGATCGCGTCTATGGGGTCCTGGATGCCGGGAGCCCGTTTCTCGAACTGTCACCTATGGCGGCCCACGGGATGCATGGCGGCGAGATCCACGGGTCTGGCATCATTACCGGTATTGGACGGGTCGCTGATCAGGAGTGCGTGATTGTCTGCAATGATGCGACGATCAAGGGCGGGACCTATTACCCAGAGACAGTGAAAAAGCACCTTCGCGCTCAGGAAGTCGCGCTCGAGAACAATCTGCCGTGCATCTATATGGTGGATTCCGGCGGCGCGAACCTGCCAAATCAGGCGGATATTTTTCCTGATCGGGAACATTTTGGCCGGATCTTTTACAATCAGGCGAACATGTCCGCGAAGGGCATTCCGCAGCTTTCTATCGTGATGGGATCGTGTACCGCGGGTGGGGCCTATGTGCCAGCCATGTCGGATGAAAACATCATCGTGAAAGAGCAGGGCACGATCTTCCTTGGCGGGCCGCCGCTCGTGAAGGCTGCGACAGGTGAGGTGGTGAGTGCGGAAGACCTTGGGGGGGCGGATGTGCATTCGCGCACCAGTGGGGTCACGGACCATTATGCGCTTGATGATGATCATGCGCTGGCGCTGATGCGACAGATCGCGGGCACGCTCAACCGCCGCAAAGAGCCGCAAGTCAAACTGCAGGATCCACAAGAGCCCCTCTATGACCCGGCGGAGCTTGATGGTGTCGTGCCATCATCGCTGGCGGTGCAATATGACGTGCGCGAAGTGATTGCACGGCTGGTGGATGGTTCGGACTTTGATGAGTTCAAGCCGCTTTACGGAGAGACGCTGGTCACCGGCTTTGCCCATATTCACGGCATGCCCGTGGGGATTGTTGCCAACAATGGCATTCTCTTCTCAGAGTCGGCGCTGAAAGGTGCACACTTCATTGAGCTTTGTTGCCAACGGAAAGTGCCGCTTCTGTTCCTGCAGAATATTGCGGGCTTCATGGTGGGTCGGGAATATGAATCCGGTGGTATCGCCAAAGACGGGGCAAAGCTCGTAACCGCGGTGGCGACGGCCCAGGTGCCGAAGATCACGGTGGTGATTGGTGGGTCCTATGGTGCGGGGAATTACGGCATGTGCGGTCGGGCCTATTCACCGCGTTTCCTCTTCATGTGGCCAAACTCGCGTATCTCTGTAATGGGTGGCGAACAGGCTTCCAGCGTGCTGGCGACGGTCAAGCGGGACGGTATGGAAGCACGGGGTGAGGACTGGAGCGCGGAGGAGGAAGAGGCTTTCAAAGCGCCTATTCGCGCTCAGTATGAAGATGAAGGGCATCCCTATTTTGCGACGGCCAGGGTGTGGGATGATGGCATCATCACCCCCCAGGAAACCCGCCGTGTGTTGGCCCTTTCGCTTTCTGCCACTCTTAACGCCCCCATACCGGACATGAAGTTCGGCGTGTTCAGGATGTGAGGCCAAACATGTTTTCTTCTGTCCTGATCGCCAATCGCGGCGAAATCGCCTGTCGTGTCATCCGCACAGCCAAAGCCATGGGGCTGCGCACGATTGCTGTTTATTCCGACGCGGACGCCAACGCCGCTCATGTGGCGGAGGCGGATGAGGCCCACCATATTGGCCCGTCGCCAGCGAATGAGAGCTATTTGAAGGCAGACGTCATTCTGGATGTCGCCAAGCGTAGTGCCGCTGAGGCCATTCACCCCGGCTACGGGTTCCTGTCTGAGAATGCGGAGTTTGCAGACGCCTGCGAAAAAGCGGGCGTCATCTTCATCGGTCCGACGGCGTCTGCCATCCGCGCAATGGGTTTGAAGGACGCTGCGAAGGCACTGATGGAAAAGGCCAATGTACCTGTGGTGCCTGGCTATCACGGGGATAACCAGGACCCGACCTTCCTTGCGGAGCAAGCGGGCAAGATCGGCTATCCGGTTCTGATTAAGGCCGTTGCAGGTGGGGGCGGCAAGGGCATGCGCCGTGTCGATGCGCCAGACGAGTTTGAAAAGGCGCTCGCGTCTGCCCAGCGGGAATCTGCAAGCGCCTTTGGCGATGACAGGGTACTGGTTGAGAAGTTTGTCGCCCGGCCCCGACATATTGAGATTCAGGTCTTTGCGGATACCCACGGAAATGCGGTGCACTTGTTCGAACGGGACTGTTCGTTGCAGCGGCGCCACCAGAAGGTGGTGGAAGAAGCCCCGGCACCAGACATGCCGCTCGATATGCGCGAAGCAATGGGGGCAGCTGCCGTGGCGGCAGCGAAGGCCATTGATTATCGCGGTGCCGGAACCATTGAGTTTATTGCCGATGCGTCGGAAGGCCTTAAGGCCGACGGTTTCTATTTCATGGAAATGAATACTCGGCTGCAAGTGGAACACCCGGTCACGGAAATGATCACCGGCCAGGACCTGGTGGAGTGGCAATTGCGTGTTGCCGCGGGTGAAGAGCTGCCTGCGACCCAGGATGACTTGTTCATCGACGGACATGCGGTGGAAGTGCGTCTTTACGCGGAAGACCCGGCGAAGAAGTTCTTCCCGTCCACAGGGACGTTGCACCGACTGCGTCTGCCATCGGAGGAAGAAGGCGTGCGTGTTGATACCGGCGTGCGTGAAGGCGACACGGTCTCCATGTTTTATGACCCGATGATCGCGAAGCTCATCACCTGGGATGAAACGCGGGACGGGGCACTGCGGCAGATGGCGCGGGCGCTGGAGGTGACAGAGATTGCGGGCCTTCGGGCGAACACCGCGTTTCTGGCCGAGATCGTCCAGAACAAGGACTTTATCTCTGGCGACATTGATACGGGCTTTATCGACGCGCATCTGGACGTGCTTGTGCCGTCCACTGGATTGCCTGCACCGCTGATCGCTGTTGCGGCGCTTCATGAGGTTCTCCGACGCGGCGCAGACGCTGATGGTCAGTCGCCCTGGGAGGCGACAGACAGCTGGACCCTTGGTGGGGGACGCACGGAGCCGGTGCCGCTTGAATTTGGCGGGGATGCGATTGCTCTCTCGGCACACGCTGTTGAGGGTGCCTGGCAGATCAATATGGATGGCGCCTCGTTTACGGCGAAGGGGCACTTGCTGGACGGGCGCCTAACAGCGCAAGTAAACGGTCAGCGCTTTGCTGTTGGGGTGATTGAACTCAGCGGCGGGTTTGTGCTGATGCACAAGGGTGCATCATATGAATTCACGCGGCCTGACCCGCTGGATGTGGATCTGCAGGAGCAGGCGGGCGGCAATCGCTTTGTGGCGCCGCTGCCGGGCAAAATCATTCAGGTGCTCGTAAAGCCGGGGGACAAGGTGCGTCCTGGCGCGCCGCTTGTGGTGCTTGAAGCCATGAAGATGGAGCAGACCATCCAGGCGCAGAGCGCGGGTACTGTCGAGACAGTTGGCGTGGCTGAAGGTGATCAGGTGGAAGCCGGCGCTTTGCTCGTTGCGTTTGAAGAGGCGGCAGAGTAGCGCCTCACGTGACCGTTCATCTCATTAAACTCTGTGTTGGTGTGGAAGACCCGGAGACGCTTCGGGACTATCAGGCCATGCGCTTGGCGCAAAAGAAAAAGGCCGGGCAGCCGGTGGAGGTGATGCACGTCACCCGCATGACGCCGAAGCGCGCGGACGAACTCACTGATGGTGGATCGATCTACTGGGTCATGAAGGGCGTGGTGCGCTGTCGTCAGAAGGTGCTTGAGCTTAAACCCCTCGTGGATGATGAGGGCAAGAAGCATTGCGGTCTGGTGCTGGACCCGGAACTCATCATGACCGAACGCTTAGCTAAGCGACCTTTCCAGGGCTGGCGCTATTTGGAGCCGGAGAACGCCCCACGCGATGCTCGAGCAGTTGAAGGCGAAGACGACATGCCGGCTAAAATGCGCGAAGAGCTGCGTGAGCTGGGGCTGCTTTGAACTGAGGTCAGGATGGATCTAGGCGAATACATCACGATCACCGGAGAGCCGAAAGTCTTCTATGTAATAGGGCCATTTCTATCGATGTGGGTGTTCTTATTCCTGTTTGACATCTATCTCATAAGGTATTTGAAAGATCCGTGGCGTCGCAATTGGCTCCGCTATCTATGGGATGGACTTTCACATCCGCGCAATCAGTCAAAGTTAAATGACTCCGGACTGTATTTGACAAGGCGCTGGCGTAAGAAACTTTTCTGGTCTGTTGGTGGACTTGCATTCATTGGTTGTTTGATTGCAATTTGATTCAGGGGAACAAACCGGCTTGATGTCAGTTTATGCCGATGTGCCCACAGTCTGAAGTATACAGCTGAAAGGACAAGATTTTGGATGTATGTAGTCCCGATTTGAATCTTGTGGGAACGCTTGGGACGTTGTTGAGGTACTTGTTCTTCCTGCTTCTGCTTTTCTTTGTTGCTGCAAGCCTAGTTGTTCCTGACAACCGGCTACCAGGTGTATCCAAGAAGGAAGCTAGAAAACTCCACCAGAGTTCGATGCTCCAGCCGGAAAAGGCGTTGGAAGCGTTTAACAAAACGGGTCAACGCATGATCCGGGCAGAGAACCTTGGCACGATATATGTCATTGTTTTGTTGGTGTTGTTTCTCGTCACTCACCAAATTTGTTTTGATGCTTAGTTTGTGTTTGTAGAATTTGCCAGTAGGGCTCGAGCGGAGGAACAATAATGTCAGGCTTGTGCGCATTTGGAGGAGGGTTGGCGGACCTCAGTTTTGATCTACTGATATACCTAGTTCCATTGTACCTGGTGTATTCGTTAGCATTGAGTGTGATCCTTCCCCCCAAAAGATTGGAGAATGTATCAGAGAGTCGGGCCAACTCTCTGATTGCATCAAATTTCGTGCTTGATGAGGCGCTAGCTGCATTCAACAAGAGCGGACGCATGCATCTGCGATTCAGAAGATACTTTGCAGTTGGAATTGCGTTGCTGGGCGTCTTATTTTTGGTAGCGGAACAGGTTTGTTTTGAAGCCTAGCCTCTAAACTCAACCGGCATATTGTCCAGCAAACGGGGCTGGCCGATTTTGGCGGCGACGAGAATACGGGCCTCTTCCGCTAGTTTCTCAACGGGCTGCAGCGTTGTGGTGTCGCGGACGGTCAGGTAGTCCACCTTGTCGAAGCCTAGTTCCAGGAGTTTTGATTCTGCGTCGGCTGTGGCTGTCTTGAGGTCAGCGCCATTAGTGATTGCGTCAGCGGTTTCTTTCAGGATCACGTTCAGCTGACCGGCGGCTTTGCGCTCTGTTTCTGTGAGGTAGACGTTGCGGGACGACATGGCGAGGCCGTCGGGCTCGCGGAGAATAGGACCGCCCAGTATCTCAACCGGGATGCGCAAGTCCGTCACCATGCGGCGGATGGTCAGAAGCTGTTGATAGTCTTTTTCGCCAAAGACCGCGCAGTCTGGCAGGGCCGCGAGCAGGAGCTTGCTCACCACGGTTGCGACGCCGTCAAAGTGGGTGGGGCGGGCTTCGCCTTCGAGTGTATTGGTGACGCCCTTGACGGAGACGGTTGTGCCGTAGCCGTCCGGATACATCTCAGAACCATTGGGCGCGAAAATGAGGTCCGCGCGGTCCACCAGCTTTTCTGCGTCGGTTGCTTCCGTGCGCGGGTAGGCGTCGAAATCTTCGCCCGGTCCAAACTGTGTGGGGTTTACAAAGATCGAGACAATCGCCTTCGTCGCCCCATGCGCTTTCGCAACCTCAATGAGCGAGAGGTGTCCTTCGTGTAGCGCACCCATGGTGGGCACGAGGGCGATCTTCTCTCCTGCCGCGCGCCAGGAAGCGACCTGCTCGCGCATGTCGGAAATGGTGCGGGCCAAAGGCACCGCATATGTCGTCGTGTCTATCGCCATGGAATCAACCGAGGGTGCCGTTAATGGCTTTGTCGTAAAGGCCTTCGTAGGTGCCGGTTGTCATGGAAACCGGATTGCCGCCAGTGCACGGGTCTTCCAGTGCCATCGGGGCCATCTGGCTGATCAGGTCCGGGGTGATGCCGAGATCATGCAACGTGTTTGGGATCTGAAGTTCTTCGCGCAGGCGGAGAACCCAGTCAATGAAGCTTGTGGCATGGTCGCCAGTTCCCAAATAGCGGGCGGCAGCAGCGAGCTTTTCATCGATCGCATTCAGATTGTGATGCAGCACATATGGCATCACCACGGCGTTGGTGAGGCCGTGATGGGTGCCTTTGAGGCTGGAGCAGGGATGGCTCATGGCGTGCATCGCGCCGAGACCTTTCTGAAAGGCGACAGCGCCCATAGAGGAGGCCGCCATCATATAGGCGCGGGCGTCGACATTCTCCCCATTAGCGGTGGCCTCTGGCAGCCATTCCTTCACAAGACGCATGGCTTCGAGCGCGATGCCTTGGCCCATGGGGTGCCAGAAGGGGCTGCAATAGGCTTCCAGGGCGTGGGAGAGGGCATCCATGCCTGTTGCCGCGGTGATGGGTGCCGGGAGACCGGTGGTGAGGGCCGGGTCTGCGATGACTTCCACCGGCAGCATTTTCGGATGGAAGATAACTTTCTTGGTGTGGTCGCTTTCATCGGTGATGACGGCAGCGCGGCCGACTTCTGAGCCGGTCCCAGCGGTTGTTGGTACGGCGATGATAGGGGCGATGCCTGCCGGGTCCGCCCGTGTCCACCAGTCTTCCCGGTCTTCAAAGTCCCAGATGGGCCGGGACTGTCCAGACATGAAGGCAATAGCTTTGGCTGTGTCGAGCGCGGAGCCGCCGCCAAAGGCGATGACGCCATCATGGTGGCCGCGTTTGTAAATTGCGACGCCTTCTTCGACGTTCGCGGCAACCGGGTTTGCCTGCAGATTGTGGAAGAGCACGGTTGAAAGGCCATTCTCTTCGAGCGCATTCAGCGCATCAGTCACGATTGGCAGCGCCGCCAGTCCTGGATCGGTGACGAGGAGGGGAGCGTGAATGCCTGCGCCGCGGCAGGCATTGGCCAGTTCTGAAATGCGCCCGGGGCCAAACCGAATAGAGGTTGGGTAGCTCCAGTTGGCGATCAAGCTTTGATATGAATCGATCATGGTCAGGTCTTCAGTCGGAGATGGTAGCTCTTTGGGCGGGTGAGGAACTCATAGCCCACCGCAGACAGCGTCGCGCCGCGTCCGCTGTCCTTCACAGCTGTCCAGGCAAGCGCCGGGTCCAGATAGTCACAGCGGTTCATGAACCAGGTGCCGGTCTCGACCTGATCCCCGATATGGACCGCGGCGTCTATATCTGATGTCCAGATGGAGGCGGTGAGGCCATAGGGACTGTCATTCATGAGCCGGATGGCTTCTTCATCGCTTGAGACTTTCATGATGCCGACCGCCGGGCCGAAGGTCTCATCCTTCATGAGGCTCATGGAATGGTTTACGTCGATGACAACCTGGGGACCGAGATAGGGAGTGCCATCTTTTGATTCCGGGAAGTGGCTTTCTGGAATGAGCGATTTTGCCCCGTCCCTGACGGCATCGGCCACCTGACCACGGACAAAGGTTGCGGCACTGGTGCGCACCATGGGGCCGATGGTGGTGTCTGCGTCGAGGGAGCTGCCGAGCCTGTAGCCTTTCGTGGTCTCGACAAACTGTTCCACGAAGCTGTCATAGACGCTGGCGTCCACATAGATGCGTTCTTTGCCGCAGCAGGACTGGCCAGAGTTGAAGAAGGCGCCGTCGACAATGTTCTCAACTGCAAATGCAACATCTGCGTCGGCGCGGACATAGGCCGGGTCTTTGCCACCGAGCTCTAATCCCAAATTTATGAAGCGATTGACTGCCGCCTGCTGGACGGCATGTCCACCGGCAACTGAGCCTGTGAAATTCACGTAAGCGCAAGCAGGGTGCTGGATTGCTTTTTCGGTAAGGTCGTGGCCCATATGCAGGACCTGAAAAAGCCCGTCTGGCGCGCCTGCCTTGTCCAGAGCTTCGGCCATGCGTTCCGCACAGAGGGGTGTTTGGCCTGAATGTTTCAACACGACTGTGTTGCCTGCCATGAGGGCGGGGACGACGGAATTCACCGCAATCATGTAGGGGAAGTTCCAGGCCGCAATGGCAAAGACGACGCCGAGCGGTTCGCGCTTAATGTAGCGGTCAAACCCATCAATGGGATCGGGACGCACATGTTCCAGACACTCTGGTGCGATCTTGATCATGTGGCGTGCGCGATCTGCAAAGCCGTTCACTTCATTGCCACCATAGGCAATGGGGCGGCCCATCTGCCAGGCAAGTTCCGGAACGATTTCGTCTTTCATCGCGACAAAGGCATCGACAAATTTTGTCATGAGCGCCGCGCGTTCCGGGATCGGCACCCGCTTCCATGCGGCCTGCGCCTCGCTCGCGCGATCAAAGGCGGCAGCGACTTCCGCTTCTGTGGCATAGGGCCGTTCTACATAAACAGACCCGTCAATGGGTGTAATGAGTTGCAGCGTGTTGCTCATCCGCGTTCAAAACCTCTTGTCAATTCCCAGTCGGTCACAGCGCGGTCATACTCCGCCTGTTCCCAATGTCCCGTGTGCAGATAGTGATCGATTACCTCGTCGCCGAAGGCGGCGCGCATCGTCTCAGAATTGTCGAGAAGCTCAAGGGCTTCTCTCAACGATTTGGGAAGGGAACGAATGTCCTCGGTCGCGTAAGCGTCACCCTGGAATTCAGGCTCCAACTCCATGCCTTTTTCGATCCCGTTCAGCCCGGCGCCGATAATACCGGCGAAAGCGAGATAGGGGTTGAGGTCGGCGCCCCCGATGCGGCATTCAACCCGCGTCGCGTTGCCACTGCCCACAACTCTGTATCCTGCCGTTCTGTTGTCCATGCTCCAAACCGCTGTTGTCGGTGCGAATGACTGATCCGCGAACCGCTTGTAGGAGTTTATGCTGGGGGCCAGGAAATAGCTCATCTCTCGACTGGCGGAGAGTTGGCCTGCGATGAATTTCTTAAACAGAGGTGACATGCCCTTTGCGTCTGACTTGTCGTGGAAGACAGAGCCTTTGCCGTCCTTGTCCCAGAGCGAGCAATGGATATGGCAGGAATTTCCTGCGAGCTTCTGGTTCCATTTGGCCATGAATGTGACGGACTTGCCATGCAGATGGGCGATTTCTTTGATGCCGTTTTTCAGGATCACATGCCGGTCTGCCATATCGAGAGCTTCGGCGTAACGCACATTGATTTCTTCCTGGCCGGGGCCCCATTCACCTTTTGAGTTTTCAACGGGGATGCCAGCGGCGTCCAAGCCATTGCGGATCGCGCGCATGATGCCTTCTTCCTTTGACGTCTGGAAGATGTGGTAATCCTCAATGTACCAGCTGGCTGTTTTCAGGTCCTTGTAGTGCTTCTCGTGTGCTGACTCGAAAGGCTCATCAAAGAGGAAGAATTCAAGCTCCGAGGCCATGTAGGCCATCATGTCTTTTTCAGCCAAACGTTTGAGCTGTTTCTTGAGGATCGCGCGGGGAGAGACCGGAATGTCTTCTCCGTGATGATCCAGTGTGTCGCAGATCACAAGCGCGGTTGCCGGAAGCCAGGGGATGCGGCGTAGGGTGGCGAGGTCGGGCTTCAGAGTGAAGTCGCCATAGCCTTTCTCCCAGCTTGCGGCCTTGTAGCCCGGTACTGGCTCCATATCCATGTCGACGGTGAGCAGATAGTTGCAGGCATGGGTTTCTTCCACGACGCTGTCCAGAAAGAAGGCACCTGTTACGCGCTTGCCCACCAGGCGGCCTTGCATGTCGGGCATGCAGACAATGATGGTGTCTATTTCTCCTGACGTCACAAGATTGGTCAGTTGATCAAGGTCGAGCTTACCGTTCATGAGGTCTCTTTCTTGTTCCTTGGCAGACGCCAACAGTGTGACTTATGGGGCAGGTTGCCCGGGATGTGGATTGCAGCACCCAGCATAGAATGGGCCGTCCTCAATATCGATCCTAATCGAATACCGATAGGTGAGATCCGACATGCCATCTGAGCATTGATTTGTTTCTTCGAGAAGCGCAAAAACTGGTGAATGAGCAGGACCCGTGGTGCCCTTGAGAGACCAAATGATTGGCACGCCATGGGCCGATCTGACGCTCTCAAAATTGATGACGGACTTTCCCTCCGCGAGTGAGTCAAAGTCACCTTTTGTGTCGTCTAGCTGAAGCGCCCAGAATGGTTCAGTGCCACTACAGGCAAGAGGTTCTCTGAATAGGGAGGAGGCGTTGCGCGTTTGTGTCATGAAAGCCGCATTGACCCATCCTTTGCGCCCTTCAAGAATGATCTCAACCCAGGTTGCCTGTCCTATCTGTCGAGAGACTCCGGTGGCTTTGATCCCTTTTGCATCGAACCCAAGAGCTCCGATTTTTTCGGCAGTCGCCGACGGTGCAGCGCGGACATTCAATTGATCGTCGGCGGTAACGTTCGTGACGTCATAAGTCACATCAGCGCGTGCTTGTGTTGCGTATAGGCTGGGTACAAAGCTGACGCTCAGCACAAAGAGCAGGAAAGCCGAAAGCTGTTTGAGGGAGAGGAACAGTGTAGAAATTTTTGGCCTCAGATCTGATCTTTTTGCGGTCTTCTCAGTGTAGCGGTGATGTTGAAACGGGAACAGGCAGAAATACCAAAAACTAGTCTTCTGAGGCTGGTTGACTTGATCTGGTGGCGGGCAGACACTCCGCAAAATTCGACTTCTGAGTCGTGCCGTCTGTTTGTGAATGACCAATTGTGACAAAGCCTGAAATGCTCACCAAAAAACATACGATTGTCCTTGGGAATGAGAAGGGTGGTTCCGGCAAAACTACGTCGGCCATGCATGTGATTGCCTCGCTTCTTGCTGAAGGATTGCGCGTGGGCTCGATTGATCTTGATAGCCGTCAGCGGTCGCTTTCTCGCTATGTTGAAAACCGACACAATTGGAGTGACGCCAATAATGTACCGCTTGCCATGCCCGACCATCATGTTGTCGATCGTTCCGACGCGGATATATTGACCGAGCAGCACCGCGCAGAGCGTCAGGCTTTTGAAACTGTCTATGCGAAGCTGACCGCCTCCAACGACGTGATCGTCATTGACAGCCCGGGCAGTGACACTTTTCTTTCGCGCCTTGGGCATGCTGTCGCCGACACGATCATCACTCCAATGAATGATAGCTTTGTGGACTTTGACTTGTTGGCGCAGGTCAACCCAGACACGTATGAGGTGAAACGTCCGAGCCTCTATGCCGAGATGGTATGGGATGCGCGCAAACGACGCGCCATTGCCGATGGCGGTACCATTGACTGGGTCGTGATGCGGAACCGCCTGTCTTCACTGGATGCCAAAAACAAGCGACGGGTCGAAGCAGGGCTTGCGGCTTTGAGCGACCGGATCGGCTTTCGGATTGCTCCGGGATTTGGTGAGCGGGTGATCTTCCGTGAAATGTTCCCATCAGGGCTGACGCTGCTGGATCTTCGGGAAAAGGGTGCCGGTGGCGGACTTTCCATGTCCCATGTCGCGGCACGGGCCGAGGTGCGCCAGCTCATCGCGACACTGGAGCTGCCTGATCTTCACCCGGAGCAGGTGCAACAAGTTCAAGCTTGAGGCGAATTGCGCCGTCGTTGGGCTTGGCCAGAGGCGTTTTGCGCCCCATTTACAGTAGAAGTAAGCGATATTTCTGCTCAGAATGAGAGTTGATGGCTAAGGACCGACATAGAGTTCCCGCTAAGGAAACAGCGTCCAGCGTGGACAGCTTCCTGGCAAAGGTGAAGGCGACGCCGCCTCCGGCTAAGCTTGGTTCCCGTGGTCGGCTCATTTTTGCGATGGATGCGACGATGAGCCGTGAGCCGAGTTGGGATCGGGCCATCGGCATTCAAAGCGAGATGTTTAATGCCGCCGCAGATCTTGGCGGGTTGGATGTACAGCTCGTCTGGTTTCGCGGCTTCGGAGAGTTCTCGGCGAGCCCTTGGGCCTCGGATGCAAAATCCCTGGGGCAGGCCATGACCCGGGTTGGCTGTCGCGGTGGGCATACGCAGATCGGGCGTGTGCTCAATCACGCACTACAGGAAACCAAGACGTCAAAGGTCAATGCGCTGGTCTATGTGGGCGATTGCGTTGAAGAGAATGTGGACGATCTGGCTGCGACAGCAGGACAACTTGGGCTGCTTGGCCTTCCGTCATTCCTGTTTCAGGATGGCGGCGATGGCACATCGGCCCGTGCCTTTCAGGAGATAGCCCGCCTGACAGGTGGAGCCTATTGCCACTTGGATGCGGGTTCAGCGACGCGGTTGAAGGACCTGCTGCGGGCGGTTGCTGTTTATGCGTCTGGTGGCCACACTGCGCTAACACGTATCGCGTCTAATCAAAGCAGAGAAGTGCAACAGTTGATTACGCAGGTTAAACGATGAGTACTTTCCTTCTGGTTGTTGCTCTTCTTCTTGGTTTAGTTGTGATCCTGCAACTGGCTGCCCGAGCGGACCCCAAAGCCCTGGCGAAGATCATCCGATATGTCGGGATTGGCGTATCGGGGCTCCTTGGATTGGTGTTGCTGTTCACTGGTCGCTTTGGCTTTGCTGTACCAGTCTTCATGTTCTGCTTTTGGCTCATGGGACGGCGGCTGCCCATTCCTGGCATGGGCGGTGGTTTTCCTGGTGGCTTAGGAGGCGGCTTCGGCGGTGGGCCCAAGACACCTGGCCAAGCGTCAGACATCGAAACCGCGTTCCTTTCCATGTCACTCGACCATGATAGCGGGGAGATGGAGGGTAAAGTGCTCCAGGGCCGGTTTGTGGGTACGCGTCTGAGTGATCTCAGTCTGTCTGATCTTTATCAGCTCCTAAAGGAAATCTCGGTTGATGGAGACAGTGCGCGCTTACTGGAAGCTTATCTCGATCGTCATGTCGGTCCCGATTGGCGTGAAGATGCCGGGCAGGCTGGCGGACGGAAGACAGGCTCATTTGGCGCAATGACGCGGGAAGAGGCTTATGATGTTCTCGGGCTTCGGCCTGGGGCGACGGCTGATGCCGTTCGCAAAGCGCACAAGGAGCTCATGCTCAAATTGCACCCGGACCATGGCGGATCTACGCTATTGGCCGCGCGGGTGAATGCCGCAAAAGATCTTCTTCTCGGAGACTGAGTCTTAGCGTTCGACGCTTGCGGAACGACCCCATCCGTGGGGCGGTATGGCGATACAGCTAATTGCTGCACGCGACAACTCACGGCAGGCCTTGCGGGCGTTCGTTTCGTTCAATCCCCCGAACCGCGACCTGTAGAGCGTCTGATCGGCCGATGAGACCGGCATCGTGATCGGAACAGCGTTCGCGAGCAAGACGGGTGCTGCATTCACAGCTTGCCTGATGCGCGCAACTGCCTCTGAGGGCTTGGCATATGCCCCAACCTGAATGACCCAGCTGGTCGGATTGAAAGCGTCGCTTTCGGCATCGAGCGCCGTGGACCGGAGGGTTGTTGTGTCAACAAGAGCCAGATCCTCAGGGCCGGAGAAGGCGATGTCGAGGCTCGTATCACCCTGTGGAGGAGGGGCCGGTAGCGGCGTTGTTACAGCTGAAGCAAGTACATATCTGGTGGTTCTTGTTCCAGGACGGCCGCGCGGTGTCGGCGTAGAGGCGAGGCGTGTCCGTGAGGTGTTCATTGCGATGGCGCTTCCCCATGCGCGATCAAGAATGGAGACCATGTGGTCATCGCGGGAGCGAGCGGTTCGACCACCGAGGACGACACCGATCAAGTATTTTCCCTGGCGCTCAACGGTGGCGGTCAGGTTGAAGCCGGAAGCCCGTGTGTAGCCCGTTTTGAGGCCTGTGGTGCCTGCATACCGACCAACGAGCCGGTTGTGATTGGTGTAGCGACGGCCGTTAAAGCGGAACTCGGTAACGGAAAAAAAGCTGTAATAGTCAGGGAAGTCACGCTGGACCCGCTGAGCCAAAGTGGCCATATCACGGGCGGTGGTGAGCTGCCTGTTGTTCGGCAGGCCTGAAGCGTTCATGAAACGGGTGCGGCGCATGCCGAGCGATCTGGCACGTGTCGTCATGCGTTGAGCGAAGCGATATTCGCTGCCGGAGATGTGTTCGGCGACAACTACGGCGACATCATTGGCTGATTTTGTCACGAGCGCTCTGATGGCGTCATCAACGGTGATGGTGGTGCCGGCGCGGACACCCAGTTTGGATGGGGGCTGACCCGCTGCGCGGGGCGAAACCTGCATGCGGGTATTCAGATTGACACGACCAGCCTCTAGTTCTTCAAACAGGACGTAAAGGGTCATGACTTTGGTCAATGAAGCAGGGTAGCGGGGCCTGTCAGCGCTCCGCGCATAGACAATGCGCCCTGTATGGCCATCAATCACGACGGCTGCATATTTGTTGTTTGCGTGGGCAGGCGAGGAAACCTGTGCAGTGAGACCAATAAGAATGGCGAAGCAGAAAGCCCAGAAATGCCTAAGAGATCGTCTCGTATGGCCCGAATCGACCGATTTTGCCGTCGGTATTTTGTGGGTTATTTCCAAAGCCACCAGCCCCTCCGGTCTTACTGAAGCGATAGAAGTGCCAAGGCGGACAGGGCGACACCCAGTGCAAATTCAACTGGGTCTCCCAAAAAAGCTAACTCCGCATAGACTTTCGCTGTTTCGATCGCTTCCGGCAGGATCAACATCAACATGGTCAAAACGCACGTGCTTTGAGCCAGAGCCCCAAGAACGTGTCCCTTACTCGCCTTAATGCGCAAAAAAAAGCGCAGAAACTCAGGCATTTTTACAAGGGTCCAAGTTACGCCTCAGCGGTTACTGTAAGGTTAACGATTGCGGGCGCCTGTGGGTAACGTCAACGCGAGACGTCCTTTGACAGGTGGTTGTGCTGTCGGTCGGTGGTTTTTGGACGGTAAGCCGCAGTATTCGGAGAATTTTGCGGAGCAAGGTCCCTTACAAATCAGCCGACATGGATTATCTTATGCTCCAAAGATTACCGGCGGCAGACCGGTCGGTTTCGTGTGCCTGATCAGGTGCCATATCGGCTGGTTGAGCCCTTAGAAGAGTTTTTGAGCGCCGTATGGCTGATAATGACCGCGATGATGATTTTGATGGGGGAAATGGATCCGATACCGGAGTCATTACCCGCAGCAAACCGAAGACCAAAAAACCTTCTCTCTATAAGGTTTTAATCCTGAATGACGACTACACCCCGATGGAGTTCGTGGTGCATGTCATCCAGAAGTTCTTCAATAAGGGCATGGAAGAAGCGACCACCATCATGCTGCATGTCCATCAGAATGGTGTGGGTATTTGCGGGGTCTATACCTACGAAGTCGCAGAGACCAAGGTGACGCAGGTCGTTGATTTTGCCCGCCAGAACCAACATCCGCTTCAATGCACCATGGAGCGCGATTGAGTCGGTGCCGCCGGTCTCAATTGGCCCCACCTTCCGCAGAAAATCCCTACCTTCTGCAGAAAATCTGCATGGACAGGGGCTTGAATGCGGCTAAGCTAATCTCCAGACTCTTATAGTTCCTAGATTCTTAACGGAGCACAGATTCTGAAGAGGGCGGGGTAAAAGAGTTTGATCGGGACGGCCCGTCTCGGTCACAGCCAACAGAAAGGGACGACGTGCCATCACTGTCTCGTAGTTTGGAAGAAGGCCTTCATCGCGCGCTGGCGCTTGCAAATGAGCGCAACCACGAATACGCGACGCTTGAGCATTTACTGCTCTCGCTGCTTGATGACCAGGACTCAGCCGCCGTTATGCGGGCGTGCAATGTGGATCTGGATGCTCTTCGCCAACAGTTACTGCATTACATCGACAATGAACTCTCCAGTCTGATTGTGGACGGAGAGGAAGAGGCGAAGCCGACCGCTGGGTTCCAGCGGGTGATTCAGCGTGCTGTTATTCACGTTCAATCTTCGGGCCGCGAAGAAGTAACGGGTGCGAATGTGCTCGTCGCCATGTTCGCGGAACGGGAGAGCCACGCCGCTTACTTCCTGCAAGAACAGGAAATGACACGCTACGATGCAGTCAATTATATCTCGCACGGCATTGCCAAGCGCGGCGATATGAGCGAAACGCGCACACCGCGTGGTGCGTCGGAAGATGACGAAACTCCGTCTTCGACGGAAGAAGCTGGTGGTGCAAAAAGCACGACTGAAGCACTTGATGCTTATTGCGTTAATCTGAACGAGAAGGCGAAGAGCGGAAAGATTGATCCGCTGATTGGTCGTGACAAGGAAGTTGAGCGAACGATCCAGATCCTTTGCAGGCGGTCCAAGAACAATCCGCTGTTCGTTGGTGATCCAGGCGTTGGCAAGACGGCTATCGCAGAAGGATTGGCCCGGAAAATCGTGCAGGGCGAAGTGCCGAAGGTGCTGGAAGACGCCACGATCTTTGCGCTCGACATGGGGACCTTGCTCGCTGGCACGCGCTATCGGGGCGACTTTGAAGAACGCATCAAGCAGGTGATCAAGGAGCTGGAAGAATATCCCGGCGCGGTAATGTTCATTGACGAGATCCATACCGTCATCGGCGCCGGTGCAACGAGTGGTGGCGCGATGGATGCGTCCAACCTGCTGAAACCTGCTCTGGCCAGCGGAACGCTTCGCTGCATGGGGTCGACCACTTACAAGGAGTATCGTCAGCATTTTGAGAAAGACCGGGCACTTGTCCGCCGCTTCCAAAAGATAGACGTGACTGAGCCATCCATTCCAGATGCGGTGAAAATTCTGAAAGGCCTGAAGCCTTATTTCGAAGAGTTCCATTCGCTGCGCTACACGAATGATGCGATCAAGTCAGCTGTTGATCTGTCCTCGAAATATATGCATGACCGCAAGCTGCCCGATAAAGCAATCGATGTGATTGATGAGGCGGGGGCGCGGCAAATGCTGAAGCCAGAGACACGCCGCAAGAAAACCGTTGGTGTGAAAGAGATTGAGGAAGTTGTCGCCACCATGGCGCGCATCCCACCAAAATCTGTCTCGAAAACCGATACGGAGAAGCTCAAGGATCTAGATGTTGAGCTGAAGCGGGTTGTCTATGGGCAGGATCAGGCGATCGAAGCGCTTGCGTCCTCCATCAAACTGGCGCGGGCCGGGCTGCGCGAACCTGAGAAACCAATTGGTTCTTACCTGTTCTCTGGTCCGACCGGCGTGGGTAAGACAGAAGTAGCACGTCAATTGGCCGACATTATGGGCGTGGAGATGCTGCGCTTTGACATGTCGGAATATATGGAGCGTCACACAGTTTCCCGTCTTATCGGGGCGCCTCCTGGCTATGTTGGCTTTGACCAGGGTGGTCTTCTTACAGATGGGGTTGATCAGCATCCGCATTGTGTGCTGCTGCTTGATGAGATCGAAAAGGCCCATCCTGATCTCTTCAATATTCTGTTGCAGATTATGGATCACGGGAAACTCACGGACCATAACGGTAAGAAGATTGATTTCCGCAATGTCGTTCTGATCATGACAACCAATGCGGGTGCTTCTGATATGGCTAAGGCGCCGATTGGGTTTGGTCGGACCAAGCGGGAAGGTGAGGATGAAGACGCAATCAAGAAGCTCTTCACTCCTGAATTCCGAAACAGGCTCGATGCGACCATACCGTTCCAGAACCTGCCGGAAGACGTCATTGCCCGTGTGGTCGAAAAGTTTGTTCTTCAGCTCGAAGTGCAGCTCGCAGATCGCAATGTAACGATTGAGCTGACAGAAGAGGCGAACCGCTGGATTGCCGAGCGCGGATATGATGAGCAATTGGGTGCGCGGCCATTGGCGCGCGTCATTCAGGAAAACATCAAGAAACCGCTTGCGGATGAGGTGCTGTTTGGTCAATTGACCAAAGGGGGTATCGTTCGGGTCACTGTGGATGCCGACAAGGACGAATTGGCGTTTGAATGTGAAGCGACGCCACCGAGAGCCCGCAAACCCCGCGCCGACAAGGGCGATGGTAAAGGGCCGGACAAACCAGATGATGGTGGAGACGGAGGGTCCGTGCCGAAGGTTCCACTTCTGGTCGACTAATCAAACGCATACTGAACAAAGCAGCCGGCCCCTTTTATTGAGGGGTCGGCTTTTTCATTGGAGGGGATGATGGGAAACGAAACAGCTATCGCCGGGGCGCAAGACTGTCTCGATGCGTTTATGACTGCGTTTAATGCGCGGGACTTGCCTGCGTGGGAAAAGACCTTCAATTTCCCGAGTATTCGTCTTGCCTCCAACACGATGGTGATCATCGACGGGCCGGGCTGGCATAAGCCGGACATGTTCGACAAGAACCTTGGCGATGGGTGGCACCATTCCGGTTGGGATCGAAGAGAGGTCATCCATTCTGGTGAAGACAAGGTTCATTTTGACACCCGGTTCACGCGCTACCGTGAAGACGGCAGTGTGATCGGTCATTTTGACTCGATCTATGTGGTGACCTTGGAAGACGGGCAATGGGGCATTAAGTGCCGGTCCAGTTATGCGCCTTAGCTTTTCTTGATTTCTTGCCCGAATTTGAGAAGGCTGCCGTCTTCATCGACGACGTAGAACTCCCGCATGCCCCATGGACGGTCCGCTGGGGCCTCGTAGCGGGGGATGCCTTCTGTGGGTAGGAACTCTGGCGCGACGATGTCGAACAAGGTGTCCACGTCGTCGGAGCGGATATAGACGCCGACGATACTTGTCGTTGGGTCCAAATCAGGGCAAGGGAAGAAGTGTATCTCCATGGGCCCGCTGGTCAGGATGAGGTATCCCTCTGGACCCGGCACATGCAGGTGCACGCCAAAGCCGAGTTTGTCATAGAAGGCGATGGTGTTTTTGAAGTCTCGGCTGGGAAAAATTGGAAGCGTATCGGCTTCCGGGAAAACATCGATCATTGGCGTTTCAACTTATAGATTGCGGCTTCCATATCAGAGGCGAAGTAAACATCGCCCGCTGCAGATACTGCAAGTCCTGTTGGGACATAGATGGGTAGGCCGTCTTCCGGGCCTGCAAAGCCGATGGGTAAATCTGTGCCGATCACTGACTTCTCACCTGAAGCAGTGATCAGGGAGATTTGTTTTGCGCCAACTTCGGCCACATAAAGTGTGCCGTCTGCGCCTTGGTCAAACCCTTCTGGCCCAGCGAGCCCTTCTACAATCACAGTTTTTTCACCCGTCTCCAGATTGATCTCGGAAATGGTGCCCGAAAGGTTCTCTGAAACCAAAACGTTTCCGTTCTCAAGCGCCAATAAAGTTGATGGACCTGCAAGCTCTGTTGCCACGTCCGTTCGTTTGCTCCAATCCGACCCATCGACCCGGACAAGAGCGCCGCGTGCATATTCTGACACCAGCGTGTCGCCCCCCGGCAGGGGCAAGGCATCTAAAGGTGTTGTGAAATTGTGGTGGATTTCGCCAAGCTCGCCGGATTCCATGTCGTACCGTTGAACCATGCCTGCGGACCAGCCCGCCAAGGCAATGTCCGTACCATTGGCTCCGACGCTTATTGGATAGTCAATATTGGAGCCGAAGACACGCCCCACTTCGGAGACATCACCGCTGGCGATGTCGAGAGCGCGGAAGGAAAAGAGATCGCCGATCAGGAGCGTTTCTTTGCCGTCTTCGCCGGTGACCATGGCAAGGTCTGCTGCCACGGCGAGGGCGCCGCTTGTCAGGGGCGTGCTTTCACCGGTCTCCGTGTTGATCCTGATCACCGCGTTGTCGGCCATGTTGGTGATCACCAGTTCATCGGTTGCGCTGATCGCCAGATTGTCGATGGAGGGGTTCACACTAGCTACAACAGTTTTCTCACCGGTGGCGACGTCAACCCGCACGACGTCGCCGCGGGCTGTGTCGACGACCCAGAGATTTCCTTTGGAGTCGAAATTGACTGCAGCGGGAACGTCGAACCCGTCCGCAATGATTTCGAGTTCTGCCGTGTCCACGTCGACCTTCGCGACCTGACCTTTGAACCAGAGAGGGCCGTAGAGCTTGCCGTCAGGTCCGAAGTCGAAGCCATTCAGTCCGCCCATGTTTTCCATTATCTTGCGAGGTGGGGCGTTTCCTGCCGGGTCGAGTTCGTATAGGGCGTCGCCTAAGAAAACTTGTGTGGTGAACAGGCGTCCATCTGGTGACCAGGCAGTAGAGTTCAGGCCGGACAGGCCTTCTGCCAGGGTCAGCGTTTCCCCCTGTGCAGTGCGCAGGTAATATTTGCCTTCAAGAAACGCGGTCCATCCCAGTTCGCCGTTTGGGCCTTCTTCCAGGTCGTCCGCCATGCCTTCAGGCGCATCAATGAAGATGGATGTGTCACCGGTTTCAGGATCAATTTCGTATATTGCCCGACCCAAGACACTGCCTGCCAAAATGCGATTGTCTGATGTGAAGGTGATGCCGTGAATGCCGTGAAAGGCTGAACCTGGTACGACTTCTTCAAGGGTGTACCCCGACACACCTTCTGCGGCGTGTGCGGGCAGCAGAAGGCCTGCGGACATCATGAGTGTTGCCGTGAGCTTTTTGGTTAACATAATCCTATCCCCCAATAGACATGTTCAGGCGCTGGCGATTAGAGAGCCGCGCGAATTTTTTGTGCTTGTTCTTCGAGTTTTTCCATATCGGCCATCTCGCGCGCGTGGAGTTTCATCTCCAAACCGCTCCAGCGTGGAATGATATGATTGTGGAAGTGAAAGACGGTCTGTCCTGCTTCCGCTCCATTTAGCTGTGCAATCATGACCCCCGGTGAGCCGATCGCCTGTTTAACGGCTGCTGCGATTTTCTGGGTTACCTGGGCGAGCGCTGCGTAGTGTTCCGGCTCGAGATCAAACAGATTTTCTGCAGGTGCCTTGGGAATCACAAGGGTATGACCATCGGCCTGTGGCATCACGTCCATGAACGAGAATGTCTTGTCATCTTCATAGACTTTGATGCAAGGCGCTTCGCCTCTCAGAATTTTTGCGAAAATGTTGTCGTCGTCATACGCCATGAATGTTTCCTAGTTCTCGTCGGCCGTTTGTCTGAAAGGAGCGTGTTTGCTCAGGGCTGCAATGTCATGGTCTACATGACGTCGCTCTTGCTCAAGATAATGCTCCACTGCTTCCCGGAAGCTCGGATTAGAAATATAGTGGGCGGAATAGGTGTGGGTTGGCAAATATCCCCGAGCGAGTTTGTGTGCCCCTTGGGCGCCGGCCTCTACTTTCTTCAGTCCTCTGGAGATTGCGAAATCAATGGCTTGATAGTAGCAAACTTCAAAATGCAAGAACGGATGATGTTCGATGCAGCCCCAGTTTCTGCCGAACAGGGTTTCTGATCCCACGAAATTCAGCGCGCCGGCAATATAGCGCCCGTCACGCTTTGCCATGATGAGAAGTGTTTCATCGGGCATGGTTTCGCCGATCATCGAGAAGAACTCACGGGTGAGATAGGGAGAGCCCCATTTCCGCATGCCTGTGTCGGTGTAGAATTCGAAAAAGGCGTCCCAGTGGGTTTCGGTAAGATCGGTGCCTGTTATCCATTCGATTTCAATGCCGTTCTCAATTGCACGCGCTCGTTCTTTGCGAAGGTTTTTGCGTTTGCGGGACGCAAGATCGTTCAGAAAATCGTCAAAAGTTTCATAGCCATTGTTCAGCCAATGAAACTGCTGGTCTGTGCGTTGAAGAAAGCCGAGCTCGCCGAGCCTCGCCCATTGCTTCTCCGGCAAAAAGGTGAGGTGGACCGACGAGACTTCGAGCTGACGCGCCAGCTCGATCATGCCCGCCGTCAGCTGATCTTCGGTTCTTTCCTGAAACAGCCCAGGTCGCGCCAGTATGCGTCTGCTTGTGGCGGGTGTGAAAGGCACGGAGACTTGTAGTTTTGGGTAGTAGTTGCCACCGGCACGCTCAAAAGCATCTGCCCAACCATAGTCGAAGACATATTCTCCCTGGCTGTGATTCTTCATATACATGGGAACCACACCGGCAAGACTGCCATCGGGCTCTTCGAGAACAAGGTGGTGCGGAGCCCAGCCGGTTCGGGCTGTTGCCGATCCACTCTCTTCTAGTGCCTTCAGGAACGCGTGGGACAGAAAGGGGACGTCTGGAACCTCTCCGCCGGGATTGGCGCAGGCGTCCCAGGCTGCTGCTGGAATTTCTTCCATCCGCGGCACAACCTTCATCACCACTTGTTCGGCATCACCCATGTTCGTTTTCCGCGGACCTGGTGCTCACGCAATCTCGAAGATTGCTTCAACCTCGACAGCCACATCGAATGGCAGAGAGGGGGCGCCGACAGCAAAACGGGCATGTTTGCCCTTGTCTCCAAAGACTTCGACCATAAGATCGGAGGCGCCATTCATGACCGCTGGATGGTCGCCGAATTCAGGCACCGAATTCACAAACCCGCCCAGCTTCACACAGCGGGTTACCCGGTCAAGATTGCCGTCGAGTGCGGTCGAGAGTTGAGCCAGAATATTGATCGCACAGAGACGCGCGGCGGCTTTTGCTTCGTCCACGTCAAATGTGCTGCCGACCTTGCCCTGAAACTCAAGGCCCTTGGACCCCACCGGCACCTGCCCGGAGATGAACACAAGGTTGCCTGAAATGATGTAGGGGGAATATGTCCCTGCTGCAGGTGTTGGTTTGGGAAGGGTGATCCCCAGCGCGCTCAACTTTTCTGCGGTGCTTTCACTCATTTCGGCGTCCTGTCAGTGAGTTTTTCTTTCTGGCCAGTTTACGGCACAATGGCTCGTCTGCGCAGTATTTTGAGTCAGATTAGGGGAACTTATGGACGATTATTTGCACTCTCCGGTGGGTGAGGGGTTTTTTCTACCAGGAGAGTGGGAACCGCACAGGCGGTGTTGGGTCCAATGGCCGTCCAGGACCGACCGCTGGCGTGATTTGATGCCGCAGGCTTATACAGAAGCAGCCGAGGTCATTCGGACCATCGCTGAATATGAACCGGTCGTGGTGGTCGTTCGTGAAGAGGATGCCGCGCAAGCGCGATTTGCCTGCGGGCGCAACAAAAATGTCGAGTTTCTAGAGCTTCCTATCGATGACTGTTGGGCGCGGGACACTGCGCCTATGTATGTGAGCAATGGTGAGGACGCCGTCGCTGGCATTGCCTGGCAGTTCAACGGGTGGGGTAACTCTGTGCATGGGTTTGCCCGGGATGCGGCTCTTGCAGGAAAAATTCTCCACCACGAAAGAACAAAGAGCTTCCCGGCAGACATGGTGTTGGAAGGCGGGGCGATCAGCGCTGATGGATATGGCACCGTGCTTGCGACGGAGGAATGTCTTCTCAATGAAGATCGTAATCCTGAGTTGACCCGTCCCGAGATTGAGGAGCGGCTCGCTCTCTTTTTGGGCGCTCGAAAAGTGATCTGGCTTGGAGGGGGGCTTGCCGCTGATCCCACGCAGGGTCAGGTGAGCCGCGTTGCAGTCTTTGCGGGGAGAGGTAGGGTACTTGTTTCTGAAGTATCTGACCCTGACGATCTCGACCGGGCAACGCTGGCTGACAATAGGGCGCATTTGGAGTCGGCTGTGACGGCGCGGGGAGAAAGTCTCACGATCACGTCGGTACCGCTCCCGCAGAACCCGCAGATTGGTTTTGATGGAACGCGGCTAGCGTCGAACTATCTTGATTTCTATGTCGCAAATGGGGCGGTTATCGTGCCGTCTTATGGTGACCCAAATGACGGGATTGCTGCCTCAATCATCGGCGCTGTCTATTCGGACAGAAAGGTGATCCAGGTTCCAACGCCTGTCCTAGCCAAAGGCGGGGGCGCGATCCGACGCCTAACTCAACCAGAACCGGCGCTACCGAGTGGCGGCGGCTGAGCGGCTTTCTGACGCTTTGCGCTTCTCTCGGTACATGGCCCTGTCGGATTGTGCCAGCAGCTCTTCGAAAGCGGTTTCGCCTGTGTAGTTGGCCAGACCCATGCTTGCACGTACCTGAATCTTCTTACGTTTCCAGGTCACCGTCAGGCTGTTCAATTCTTCCAGCATGACACGCGCCCGTTTACGGGCAGGAATATGTTCTGCGCGTACGAACAGGACAGCGAATTCGTCGCCACCAAGGCGTGCTGCAAAGTCTGTTGCTCGGATGTTTGTGCCTAGTTGCCTGCCGACCGACTGGAGAACTTCGTCGCCAGCGGCATGGCCCAGATTGTCGTTGATGGGTTTGAATTCGTCGAGATCGATATAGGCAAGGACACCAGTCTCTTTGTGGCGGGACGATTGCTGCAATTCGCGGCGTACGGCGTCATAAAAACCACGGCGGTTGAGAAGGCCTGTGAGTTCGTCTGTCTTCGCCAGAGACTCCAACGTGCGAACACGGGCGTTGAGCTCAGCAATGCGCTGTTCGGCTTCTGCCGCATATTCCAGCGCTTTGACGACAACAGTGTCTGGGTCTACTGACTCTTGAGCTTCCCGGAGCAGTTCACAACGAAGACGCATCTCCATGGTGTCGATCACGGGATGAATGCTCTCACGCAAAGCGTCCATAGGTCGCTCGTTTGGTATCTGTTGGCCCATAGCCAGGTCTCCTAAAGGCGCACCGATGACGGATTGCGCGCATGTGTTTGGAGAGGTGGTCGCAAACCACGTGCCAAAACGAGAATGGCGGTTTCCTTGATGAAATTTGGGTGAGCCCGTCCATGGCGGCAGAATTTGCCGAGCGCTGTGGGGGCGAGGCGTAGTTGTTTGCCTAGGGCGTGACGGGTGTTGGAAGGGGCTTTCCAGCGAAAAAGGCGTCCAGATTGTCGAGCGCGCAGAACCCCATAGCGTTGCGTGTTTCAAGCGTCGCACTGCCCAAATGGGGGAGCAGAAATGTATTGGGCAGCGCGCGATAGCGAGGGTCCAAATCGGGTTCATTGTTGAAGACGTCGAGACCGGCCGCGCCTAAATGACCAGACGCTAACGCATGTATGAGCGCGTCATCGTCTACCAGGTCACCCCGTGAGGTGTTCACAACGATTGCTCCGGCGGGTAAAGCCCGCAAGGTTTCTGCATTGATTATGCCGCGCGTCTGCGGTGTGGAAGCGGCATGAATCGACAGGAAATCGCAGTACGGGAGGAGGGCCTCTAGACTTGCATGGTAGTGAGCGCCAGCCTCTTGTTCCGCGGGCAGGCGGCTTCGATTGTGGTAATGGATCTCCATATCGAAGGCTCGTGCGCGCTTTGCGACCGCTTGTCCAATGCGTCCCATACCAAGGATGCCCAGGCGTTTTCCCGTGAGGTCGCGGCCCAAAAACCCCGTTGGAGCCCAGTTCTTCCAGCTATTTTGACGAACGGCGTGCTCCCCGTTGCCCGCACCCCGCGCCGCGCCCAGCAGAAGAAGCAGGGCAATATCGGCGGTTGCATTTGTTAGCACGCCCGGCGTGTTGCTCACGGTAATTCCACGATCTTGTGCGGCTGCGATATCAATCTGGTCAAACCCGACAGAGAAAGTAGCTATCATTCTGATAGATTCAGGCAGTTGCTCAATTACGGTGCGACTGATTGAGTCGGTAACCGTCACAAGAAGTGCGTCGCAGTCTTTTGCGCGTTTAATCAGTTCTTCTTGTCCATAAATCTCGTCTGTTGCGTTAAGGTCAGGCAGATAGTCTTTTTGAAGTCTTTCTTCGACGGCTGGCGGGAGCTTTCGCGTAACAAGGATTTTTGGTTTGGACATGGATTTAATTCGATCTGAAAATGGGCGCCGGAACGGCAAGGCTGGCCTAGCATCGCCTCAAATTTCTTCCCTCGCAACTGGCGGTCTCGCGCTCCTGGCACTGTTTTGGAGCACCGATGTTCACGCGGAGGAACTTGCTGCTCACCGTGCTGTTTATGAGCTTCAACTATCAGAAGTAAAAACCAGCGCGGATGTGGGAGCTTTAAGTGGTCGAATGGTCCTTGAGTGGGATGGCAATTCCTGCGACGGGTACACGCTCTCACAGAGACTTGTAACGGAAATTGTTGATACAGACGGTCGCGCTGAAGTGACTGATGTTCGCATGACTTCCTGGGAGAGCGCTGACGGAGATCAGTTTCGTTTTGAAGTGCAACAATTCGCAGGGCTTTCTCTGGTCAATACGATCTCGGGTTTTGCAGACAGGTCAGAAAGTCCGCTTGTTGCGTCTTTCACCGAGCCCGGCGATCTTACCCTTCAACTCCCTCAGGACATTATTTTTCCAAGTGAGTTTATGAAAAACCTTGTTGAGGCGGCGCAGGCAGGGGAGACATTGTTTAGTGCGCCTGTTTTTGAAGGTGCGGAAACTGACAAGTATTTTTTGGTGAGTTCATTTATCGGGAAGCCAAGTGTTGCAGAGATCAAAGAGGTTGCAACTGACGGGGAGGGGCTTGCGCTCGAGAGCGCATCGTCCTGGCCGGTGCAGGTGAGCTATTTTTTGCCAAATGCAAAAGAGGGATTGCCTGAGTATCAGGTTTCTTATCGTCTCTACGACAATGGCGTTTCGTCTAATCTCGTGTTGGACTATGGCGACATTGTTATAAATGGGACGCTGACGGAGTTGACCTACCTGGTCTCGGATCCCTGCTAGCACCTAGCGTTTAAGTCCGCGCCCTTTTTTGATGGCGTCCTCACCGAATTTTGCGCGTACACTGTCCATTGCACGTTCTGCGTCGGCACGACGGGTGGCGCCTGGGTTAAGAAGGTCGGCGGGGTCTGCGAGGTCTGCGTCTGTCAGGGATGAGATGCCAATGCCCATGAGACGGAACGGGGTGCCGTCGGCTTCTGGCTCTAGCAGAGGCAGGGCCGTTTCATAAAGGACGTCAGCGAGAAGAGTCGGGTTTGGCAAGGTCTGGCTGCGCGTGCGCGATTTGAAGCTCGCTGTTTTCAGTTTTAGTGTCACTGTCTTTCCGGCAATTTCAGCTTTTTTGGCGCGCTTGGCGACGCGTTCGCAGAGCGGCCAAAGTTTTCTCTTCAGCTCCTCGATATCGGATATATCATCAAAGAAGGTCGTTTCTGCAGAGATGCTTTTGGCCGCGCCATGAGGCTTGATCCGGCGGCTGTCCTGGCAATGGGAGAGTTGCCAAAGGCGGCGCCCCATCGATCCATAGCGAGCCATCAGTGCACTTTCTTCGTACTGTCTTATATGGCGCACCAGTGTGATGCCGTCTTTCTTGAGTTTGGCATTGAAGGCCTTGCCAACCCCCCAGATGATTGAGACGGGTTTGTCACCCAGAAAGTCCATGGCTTCTTCTTCACCAATGATGGAGAAGCCGCGCGGTTTGTTGAGATCGGACGCCACTTTCGCCAGGAACTTGTTGAAGCTCAGGCCAACAGAGACGGTGATGCCGATTTCTTCTTCAATGCGGTTCACCAGCCGCAGCATGGTGAGGGCGGGCGGGGCGTGATGCAGGCGCTCGGTTCCACTCAAGTCCATGAAAGCTTCGTCGATGGAGAGGGGTTCGACGAGTGGGGTGAGTTCTCGCATGAGAGCCCGGACTTCACCGCCGGCCTTGGCGTATTTTTCCATGTTGGGCTTCACCACAACGGCCTCCGGGCAGGCTTTGAGGGCTTTGAACATGGGCATGGCCGACCCGACGCCGCGGATACGGGCGATGTAACATGCTGTGCTGACGACACCGCGTTTGCCGCCGCCAATGATGACGGGTTTGTCTTTCAGGTCTGGGTTATCGCGTTTCTCGACAGCTGCGTAGAAAGCATCACAGTCGAGATGAGCAATGCTGAGCTTGTGGAGTTCAGGGTGGTGCAGAACTCTCGGCCGCCTGCAGGCCGGACACCTGTTCTTGCCCGCCGGGACAGGCTCCAGACAATCCCGACAAAAACCATGGGTGGGCGAAGGCATTTCAGTGATCCTCAGACTCTGGCCAAAGCCATGCTGCACCTCGGACGCCGCTTGAATCTCCGTGCCTGTTTGGTTTCAGTTCGGTCACAACAGTATCTGAGAAAACGTGAGGGCCCCATTTCTGGGGAACGGAGGTGTAGAGCTGCTGAATGGCAGACAGGCCTCCGCCAAGGACAATCACCGAGGGGTCAATAATATTGATCACACCGGCAAGCGCGCGGGCCAACCGGCCTGCATATTGCTCGATGAGGGTTTGAGCTTCCTCTATGCCCGACTGGGCTGCATCGGCGAGTTCCAAAGCGCTCAGTCCAGAAAGAGGTCCAGGTGTGGCTTGCTGCTCCAAGGAAGGTCCAGACAACCAGGTTTCGATGCAGCCTGTTTTTCCGCAATAGCATATGGGCCCTGGGAGTTCTTGCGCGGTTGGCCAGGGAAGGGCGTTGTGGCCCCATTCGCCCGCAATGGCATTCGGGCCGGTAACAGGGGTGCTATTGATCACGATGCCGCCGCCCACACCAGTCCCGAGGATAACACCGAAGACGGACGCATGGCCTTTGCCTGCTCCGTCCGCTGCCTCTGATAGGGCGAAACAGTCTGCATCGTTTGCCAAGCGTATGGGCCTGTTCAGGGCTGCTTCCAGGTCTGTATCGAATGGCTTGCCAATCAGCCAAGTGGAGTTTGCGTTTTTGATGAGCCCAGTCGCCGGTGACACCGTTCCGGGGATGCCGATGCCAACAGGTGTCTGTCGTGGCGCAGATCCGGCTGTCTCCTCAACAAGGTCACGGATAGCTAGAACGGTTTTCTCATAGTCTCCCCGTGGCGTGGCGACGCGTTTGCGCTCGACGATCTCACCATCCCGGTCCATCAGGATGGCTTCGATTTTCGTCCCTCCCAGGTCGACCCCAAGTCGCATGATCGGCCCTCCTAGAACCCTTGGGCCGCAAGTTCTGCTTCCATAAAGGCTTGTGCGTCCGGCCAATGGCTTGAATGGAAGTGGCTGTGCTCAGAAGGTGGTAGCAGCTTGGCGAGCCTTTTATCGGCGATGAAGTGCAATCTGCGGCTTTCTTCGTGTGACTCGGCGACCGATTTCAAATTATGGGGAATGTCATCCAGGAAAAACACCGGCGCGGTGAATGCATCGGCAATGTGGCTTACCGCCGGTCCTTTGAGTCCCTTGTTGGCGATGACCGGATAGCTCATGCCTTGGCGTGCCAGACTTTCGGCGCGCGCGTCTCGCTGAGCGGTGGGTACATTGGTCAGGACTATGATTTGCGCCCGGTTGGACAAGGCGTCTAGTGCCTCGGCCGCATGATCAACGGCGGTGAGATTTCCTGCTTCGGCTTTAAAAAAACCGGCGAGAAGGTCAGGTGTTTTTTCAACCGGAACAGGTTCGTCGGTCTCTTTGTGTTTTATGTTGCCAGACAGGGCAAACGTCTGAAGGTCGAGCCACAGGCCCTGGCCGTCCAGGTAACGCTCTAAACCTGCTACAAACTGAAGCAAAACTTCGTCCGCATCGGAAATGATGAGCGGCTGAGTGGGGTCCAGTTTAAGTTCATTGAGGGCTGCGCGGACGCCTGTGTCCAGATCAGATGAAGTGTTCATGTCCAATGTACCTCTTCGCCGCCAGGCAGAGACCGCCGGGCGAGGCCTGGCATTTCGGGTTCCAGGCTGACCGCCTCACAGAACGCTATAAGGCCCGCCTCATCGCTCATGAGGAAATCGAGAACGCCGCCGAGAAGAGCTGGATCGGTTGCTTGGGACTTCAGCTCTTCAACGGCAAGGCCAGTTTGGGCCAGAAATGCGCCAAGCAGGTCGTCATCTGCGGCGATATGAGTGAGGGCCTGAAGGGCGACCGCTTCAGCTGTTTCGGGAGGTAGGGGTGTGTGCATTTTCGTTTTGAAACCAAATATTTATGAAGTGCTGATCAAGTACGGATATTGGCGGATATCCCCCAAATCTTAAAGGATTGGTTAAGGATATTGAGGTCAGATGGGAGACTGAAAAGTCGATCATTTTTGTGTCACAAGCTGCCTCCGCCCGGCAGCGCTGCTGATCCTAGCAGGTAGAGTATGGGGTGTTGGAGTTATGAAAGCGATGTCGAAAACGGTTCTTATCGTTGAAGACAATGAGCTCAATATGAAGCTCTTTCACGATCTTCTCGATGCGCATGGATATCAGACCCTTCAAACGAAGGATGGTATCGAAGCGTTGGAAATCGCTCGTTCCAACCATCCAGACCTGATTCTCATGGATATCCAGCTGCCGGAGGTCTCTGGCCTCGAAGTCACTAAATGGATCAAAGAAGACGACAATCTGCGTGAAATCCCCGTCGTTGCCGTTACGGCGTTTGCCATGAAGGGCGACGAAGAGAAGATCCGGGAAGGCGGATGTGAGGCCTATATTGCGAAACCGATTTCGGTGACGCAGTTCCTAGAAACGGTTCAGCGTTTTTTGGGGTAAGCCGTGACCGCCCGAGTTCTCATTGTTGATGACATTCCTGCCAATCTGAAGCTCTTGGAAGCAAAGCTCACGGCTGAGTATTTCGATGTCATTCAGGCACCGGATGGACCCACTGCCATTGAGATGGCGCAGAGCGAACAGCCGGATATTGTCCTGCTGGATGTCATGATGCCTGGCATGGATGGGTATGAGGTCTGCGAGCGGCTGAAACAGCTCCCTGAAACACACCATATCCCCATCGTCATGGTGACGGCTCTCGACCAACAATCTGACAGGGTCAAAGGCCTGGAGAGCGGTGCCGACGATTTTCTGACCAAGCCGATCAATGACATTGCCTTGTTTGCGCGGGTTAAAAGCCTTGTGCGTCTAAAGACACTGACAGACGAACTGCGTATGCGGGAGTCGACTGGTCAGCGGATTGGCGGCATAGATTCGTCCGCGAGCGACTTACCAAGTGATGTTGGCGGCCGGTGCCTTGTAGTTGATGACAGGGAACGCCAGAGAGCCCGTTTGTGCGAAATGTTGAGTGAGCAGCACGAGGTTACGGTTGCTGAAAGCTCCGCGGACCTCATGGAGCGAGCTGCGACCGACGAATTTGATCTGGTTCTCATTTCCCTATCGTTGAAGGAAGAAGATGGCCTTCGACTTTGCTCGCAGATGCGATCTCTCGATGCGACACGGCAAACCCCCATCCTTGCGATGGTGGAAGAAGGCGATATGGAAAAGCTGGTTCGTGCTCTGGACATGGGCGTGAACGACTATCTGATGCGTCCGGTTGAGCGGAATGAACTGATGGCCCGGTGCCGCACGCAGCTGCGTCGCAAGCGCTATCAGGATCAGTTGAAGGACAATTTCCAGCGCAGTCTTGAAATGGCCTTCACGGACTCGCTAACGGGTCTTTATAACCGCCGCTACATGACAAACCACCTGACAACATTGGTGGAAGAGGGCGCCCATAGCGGGAAACCACTTTCGCTTATGCTGCTCGACATCGACTATTTCAAAGCGGTGAACGATACTTATGGTCATGGTGCAGGTGATGAGGTTCTGAAGGAATTTGGCAGCCGGATCTCCGACAATGTCCGAGGCATTGACCTCGCGTGCAGGTTGGGCGGCGAGGAGTTTGTGGTGGTCATGCCTGATACGGATGCTGACACTGCAATTGCGATCGCAGAGCGCCTGCGGTCGCGTGTGGCGGAGCGGGCTTTCAAGACAGAAGTCGAGCAGGCTATTGAGGTGACCGTGAGCATCGGCCTTGCCGGTGCGATCTGGCCCTATGACAGCGCTGAGGCGCTGCTTGAGAGAGCTGATCAGGCGCTCTACAAGGCCAAAAGGGATGGCCGAAACCGGGTGAATACTGAAGCCGCTTAAGTTTTTCGTTTGCCTGCGCTGGTGCCGAAATACCGTTCTAGGTCAGGTATTTAGCCAAAAACCTTCGTTGTTAACCTTAATTTTTTATTATAATCCAACGCCTTAGCGCTGGGTGCTCTACCGATTCTTCATGTTCGGCAGGGGCTGTGCTATAGTTTCTTTTCACCATAGTGTGACGGTTGGGGGCCGCAATATCTGGCAGGCTTTGCGTAAGGCAAGCTGGGGCTTTCCACTGAAGATAGAGTTTGTTCTCGCGTGTGCCTGGGTCCGCCGCATCTCCTGGGTCCGCGGGACCGGCCGATCGGGGCGTGGTAGGAGTGGCCTCCTCTGTTACGTCACGTTTTCGATCGGCCACCCCTTTTTCCAATTTTTCTTTAAAGCGCCTGTTTCAGGTGCTCATGAACCTCGCTCATGTCTTTGCAGACGAGATGGCAGAGCTCCGCAACATCGTTTGCCGGCTGCTTGATAGACGGGATCATGATGGGGATCGCGCCAGCGCCGTGCGCTGAACGTATGCCTGCTTCCGTATCCTCTAATGCGATACAGCGCTCAGGAGCGATTGAAAGGGCCGCTGCTGCCTTTTGGAAGGGTTCTGGGTGGGGCTTTCCCTGGTTCACATCATCTCTGGTTACCACGTGGCTGAAAAAGTCTCTCAAGCCTGCTGTTGCGAGATAGGTGTCAGCGCTTCTGCGCGTTGCAGAAGTTGCGACAGCGAGAGGGGTGCCTTGAGCTTTCAGGTCATGCAGCAAATTCACTACACCTGGCATAACCGGCACGTGATCTTGCAATCTCTGATTGAGGCGCGACCTATATTCCGTTGCAAACACGTCCAGCTGGAAACCGGCACCAAACGCATCTTGCACCAACCGATGACAATCAACCGTCGGGCGACCGAGCATTTGATGCCACAGGTCCTGCTTGAGTTCGAAACCTTGTAACGCCGCCGCGCGGACCCATTCCTCGAGATACTGGCTTTCTGTGTCGATGAGGGTTCCGTCCATGTCAAACAAGACGGCATCGAAGGAGGCGAGTGGCATCTGTCAAAGCCCCTGGTTGTCAAATTTTGGACAAAAGAAAAGGCAGGCGCGATGGCCTGCCTTTTTCGTTGTGTCGACCTTCGGAAGGTCGGCCAAAATCATTTGATTTTGGTTTCCTTGAATTCAACGTGCTTGCGGACAACCGGGTCATATTTTTTTACGACCATCTTTTCGGTCATGGTCCGCGCGTTTTTCTTGGCTACATAGTAGAAGCCTGTGCCAGCTGTGCTTTCCAGCTTGATCTTGATCGTGGTTGGCTTCGCCATCACCAAATCCTCAAATAAAACAGGCGCTTGGGTAGATTCCCGCGCCCTTGAAAAAGTTGCCGCAGACTAACCAGCGGAGCGGAGAAGTCAAGAGGCCGGAATTTGGCCAGTTTTGGGCACTTATTCGAGCTTTTCTGTGGATTTCCCGCCTGACCAGCGCCAGCCCACAATGAGGAGGTAGATACCGCATATGGCTGCCATGGCGATGGCGAGGCCATGGGGATCCCAAACGTCCATTGCAGCGCCAGCGATTGGGGGGCCCAAGAGGCCACCTGTTGAGAACATGAGGACAAAGGCGGAGTTGGCCGCCGCCAAATCAGCCCCTTTGAACCTTTCTCCCAACAGCGCCAGGCCGACTGTGTACATGCCGACAACAACGCCGCCAAAGATAAAGAGGCTTGGTAGGAACACCCAGATGTTTTGAGACACGACTGGAAGAAGAGCGGTGCCAGCAAAACCGAAACCTGCGCAAATGAGCAGAACGGTGCGTCTGTCGAACCGGTCAGATGCCAGGCCGATCGGGATCTGAAAGAGAACATTGCCGGCCGCGAAAATCGTCAGGATGAGTGCTGCGAGGTTTTCTGTCAGCCCGACCCTCAGGGCATAGATGGGCAACATGTTGAACATGTTGGTTTCTGTTGCCCCGTAGACCAATCCCGCCAATGTTGCAGCAGGTGCTACCGTAAGGAACGCCAGCAAGCCATGGCTTGGCTTCTCCGTCACCTGCGGAGCGAGTTTCCGCGCAAGGATGATGGGAATAGCAGACAGCAGTGTCAGTGTACTCACGATCAGAAAGGGTGTGATTCCGTCCGGACCGATGGTGAGGAGAACCAATGGTCCGACTGCGAACCCTGCGGACAAGATGGTGCCATAAATCCCAATCAGGAAGCCGCGGTTTTTGTCCGTCGCGAGTTGGTTGATCCAAAATTCGCTCACAACGAAGAGGCCGGTAAGCGCAAGGCCATTGATGAAGCGCAGCGGAAACCAGATCCAGATGTTGTTGAACACAAAATAGAGCGGCATGCAGATCGCGGATGTTGCGAGGCACAGCAGCAGAAACGATCCCGTGGAAATCCGCCGCAACAGTGGGGCAATGAAGGGGGTGATTGCCAGGGTGGCAAGCGACGGCATTGCCGTATTGAGGCCAATGAGTGTGCTCGATACACCCTGACGTTCCAGCAGGATTGCGAGCAGAGGGATCGAAACACCCATGCCGATCCCGACCGCGGTGATGCAGGCAATGACTGCAGCAAGACTGATGGTCCGCTCGCGTGGCGTCAGGTCTTTTGCAATGTTAGCAATGTCTGCCATTCACGTTCCTGCTGGCGGGGTGGGACTCATGGTCTCTTCGGTTCGAGGACCCTGGGTTTTTCGTTAAGGTAACAATAAAGCGGCGGCAGAGCTCGGGGATTACCTTCCGCTGCGTTTTTGAGTTCTGTAAGCACAAATTCGGTGACGTCGATGATGGGCAGTTTCAAAGCCTCTGACAGGGGATACCAGTCAATCTCGCTGAGTTCCCCACTGCCTTTGAGTATGCCTGTGAGGGCTGACGCATTGGCTTTGAAAAAACGCGCATGGAACCGGATCGGGCTTTGCACAGGCGTAATGGCACGCGCCATAAAGGACACGTGGTGGAGCGCCGGTGCCACGCCCATATCTCGGAACTGACCCCAGGTTTCACCTGTCGCTGGACCAATATCGCCTTTGTCCGCGAGCAGCATACCTGTCTCTTCAAAGGTCTCTCTCACCGCTGCCATTGCAAGCGCCAGCGTTTTGGCTTTAGGCGCACCAGTGTGCCCGAGACTTGGGTCGCCAGGCAGCGGGGTCGCGGGAAGGGCCTCATGGTCATGCGGGTCGAGCTTGCCGCCCGGGAACACGAAGGCATCCGGAATGAAGTTCATTTTGGCGTGGCGTTTGCCCATGAGGATGCGTGGCTCTGAGCCTGTTTCATCAACAAGCACCAGCGAGGCAGCGTCGCGGGGTTTTACCGCTTTGCCTGTGTTGGGTTTGGCTATGTTCATAGAGTGTCTCTGACAGGGTTCGCACCGCGAAAATGAACAAAGGGGACGGGTCGCCGAGCCTGGGCAGGTTTGGGCAGGTCCAACCGTTCCTGCATTTCGCTCAAAATCATCCGCGTGATGTTCGGCAGATCAAGGTCAAAGGCGTCGCTGATTTCCAACCAGTGCAGCTCTAGAAGCTCGCCGGAAGCGCGATCCGTATCATGAAGATCCCCCTGGATCTGATCGGCATCGATCATGAAGAAACGGGTGTCGAAGCGGCGGTTCCGGTAGGGAGGCGTTATGGCACGGGCGATGAAATCCACCGCGGACAGGTCGGGCGCGACATGCTCGTTGTAATATGCCTGCCATTCGGGGTTACGGGTTTGCAGCGGTTCGCTCACCTTTTTACCGATCACAAGGCCTGTTTCTTCAAATGTCTCTCTGATAGCTGCCATGGCAAGGCCACGTGCTTTGTTGGGGCTGGGTGTGCCGCGCATACGATCCAGAAGGCGACGTTCCACGGGCGCACGCAGGCCTTTATGGGCTTTCACCCGGCTGTCAGCTGCATCCATTCGTCCGCCTGGAAAGACGAACTTGTTGGGCATGAATTTGTGGCCAGCGGCCCGCTTTCCCATGAGAATGCGGGGCTTTGCCGCATCGCGTCGCACGATGATGAGGGTTGCGGCTTCCTTTGGGCGGACAGCAGGCGTTTTGTCCTGCCGGTATTCCTGATTGCGGGCCTCTTTAGGGTCAAATGCCCCCTTGGCTGTTTTGCTGCTTTTTTTGTTCGTCGCCATCGCACCCTCCAAACGTGAAAAAGGCGCGACCGGCGGTCACGCCCTTATCGTCAATGTGCCTTTTGCGTCTGAGTCTGTCTAGATGCGCTTGAGAGCCAAGCAAAACGCTACGTTTGCTAGTCCTCGTGCCCGCCAAAGCCGTGCATCCTGACCGCCCATTGCATGCCCACAACGGCCCCTTTGGTGATGGGCAGGATAGTGAGCGTAAGTGCCAAAGTCAGCGGGCCCCAGACCGCGGCATGGATCCAGGCGTCGGGCCGATAGGCCATTTCAATCCAGAGCATGGCAGGCACCACAATGTGGCCGACGATGAAGATGGTGAAATAGGGCGGCGCATCATCTGCGCGGTGGTGATGAAGTTCTTCGCCACATTCACCGCAATTGTCGGCGACTTTTAGATATTTCCGGAAAACCTGTCCTTCACCGCAGGACGGGCATTTGAAGGCAGCCCCTCTGCGGATGGATTGCCAGACTGAGCGATGTTCGACTGGTGCATCTGCAATACTTGTCATGGGCTTTCTCCGACCGACCGTTGTGACGATAACATGGTCGGCAGCAAGGATTTAGCCAATGTGGCAGGGTGACGCGCGGCAAAACCCGCCAAAAGTCACTTTTTCCCCTGTTTTCGCCCTTGGGGCCTGCCTTTTCGTCCGCCGCTGCGTTTGAAGGGTTTGCGGCCTCCACCTGGACGCCCACCGTTTTTACCGCGGCGTTTGCCTGTTCCCTCTGTCCCGCCTTCGAGCATGGTGAAGCGCAGGCCACCGGTTACCGGTGTTGCTTCTTCCAGTCGAACGCGAACTGGGTCCCCGATCCGATAGCGAATGCCGGTCCTGTCGCCGATGAGTGCATGGGCGCCCTCATCATGGTGATAGAAATCATTGTCGAGACTTGCGATGGGGATGAGCCCGTCGGCACCGGTATCGCTCAAGCGGATGAAAAGGCCAAAGCGCGTCACGCCGGAAATGCGCCCTGTAAACTCAGCGCCAATCTGTTTTTCCAGATAGGACGCGATGTAGCGATCATTTGAATCGCGCTCAGCGACCATGGAGCGCCGTTCGGTTTGCGAAATGTGCTCGGCTGTCTGCGACATCAGCTTAACATCATCGTCGCTCAGCCCATCATCCCCGAGCTTCAGCGCGCTGATAAGACTGCGATGAACAATAAGGTCAGCATATCGCCGGATGGGCGAGGTGAAGTGCGCATAGCGGCGCAGGTTCAATCCAAAGTGCCCAAGATTGTCGGTTGAGTAGATCGCTTGCGCCTGGCTTCGCAGCACCACGTCGCTCACCATCTGGGCGTATTCGGTGTCTTTCACCTTTGCCAGGATCTGATTGAACTGGGCGGGCTTCATGACCGCACCTTTGGCGACTTTCATGTCCAGTGTTTCAAGAAACTCGGACAAAGCCATGAGCTTCTCGCGACTTGGTGCGTCGTGGATACGGTAGATGAGTGGAGATTTTTTCGCTTCAAGCGACTCTGCCGCACAGACATTCGCCTGGATCATACATTCTTCGATGACCCGCATAGATTCAAACTTGTCGGCAATTTTGATCTCACTGATTTTGCCAACTTGCCGGTCAATGACGATCTTATGTTCCGGCAGGTCCAATGCGAGGGGCCCGCGTTTGTCCCTTGCTTTCGACATGGCTTGATAAGCCTGCCACAGCGGTTCGATTACTTCGCGCTGGAGCTCTGCAAAGCGCGGATCCGGATTGCCTTCAAACGCTGCCTGGGCTTCTGCGTAGGAGAGCTTTGCCGCTGAGCGCATTATGCCGCGCATGAACTTGTGGCTCTTCTTCTGGCCGTTTTTGTCAAATACCATGCGGACCGAAAGGCAGGGCCGGTCTTCACCTTCGCGGAGCGAACAGAGATCGTTTGAGATGCGTTCGGGCAGCATCGGCACGACCCGATCCGGGAAGTAGGTCGAGTTGCCGCGCTTCAGCGCCTCCTTGTCCAGAAGTCCGCCGCTTTGCACATAGTGGGAGACATCAGCGATGGCGACATAGACGATCCAGCCACCCTGGTTTTTAGGATCATCGTCTGAGAGTGCAGCAACCGCATCGTCATGATCGCGTGCATCTGGCGGGTCGATTGTGATGAGGGGCACGTTGCGCAGATCATCGCGCGCCTTGCTGATTTGTACCGGCTTTGCCGCGTCCGCTGCTGCGATGACGGTATCAGGGAATTCGTCTGGAATGCCATGGGCATGAATGGCGATCAGGCTGATGGAGCGCTGTTCGTCGCCGCGGCCATAGGTTTCTTTGACCTTCGCGCGGCGAGGGGCGTAGCGCGGTCCCGGCATGGCTTCGACCAGAACAAGGTCGCCTTCTTCCGCTTCGCCAATGTGGGGGCGGGTGACTTCGTATTCGTTGCGGGCTTTTTTGTCGACCGGGACAATGCGTCCGCCGGTGGGCGTCTTGCGGAAGATGCCGAGAAAGTTCTCATTGCCCTTACCGATGCGGCGAATTACACGGGCTTCATAGGCGTAGTCAGCCGGGCCTTCTTCTCCTGTCTTGGTAATGCGCGCCAATACGCGGTCACCAACACCGGCCGGTGCGCCACGCTGGCGTTCATTTGCATCGCCAGGGACAATGACGATTTGCGGGACCGGTGTGTCATCTGACCAATTGTTTGGCGTGGCAATGAGCTCACCATCCTGGTCTCTCTTGGTGATGTCGATCACCGCGACAGGAGGCATCTCGCCCGGTTTGGAAAGAGACTTACCTTCTTCCTTTTTGAGCAGACCTTCTTGAGTGAGTTCTTTTAGAATGCGCTTCAGGCCGATGCGCTGGGATCCAGAAATCCCGAAGGCCTTGGCGATTTCGCGCTTGCCCACCTTGCCTGGCGACTCTGTCACAAAGGCCATGATCTGGTCGCGGGTCGGAAGCGTCACGTCAGGCTTTTTGGGCTTGCGGTCGCGCTTCTTTTTGGTGGGTGGCTTTTTGGGTGAGGCCAAGGCGCTTAGTCCGTCGCCTCAGCCGTCGTGTCACTGTCCGCATCTTTTTTTGGAGCTGCCTTTTTCTTTGCCGCCGTTTTCTTTTTGGCGGTTTTCTTTTTTGCAGTCTTCTTTTTCGCTGTCTTTTTCTTAGCGGTCTTCTTCTTTGCTGCCTTTTTCTTCGCCGTTTTCTTTTTCGCGGCTTTTTTCTTTGCCGGTCCTTTGGCGGCGCGCTCAGCGATGAGCTGAACAGCTTCTTCCATGGTCACTTCTTCCGGCTTTTTGCCGCGCGGAAGGGTGGCGTTGATCTTGTCATGTTTCACGTATGGCCCGTATCGACCATTCATGACATTGACCGGCCCGCCAAGTTCTGGGTGTTCGCCCAGTTCTTTCAGCGGTTTGGCCACCTGCCTGCGGCCGGGATTTGCTTTCTTTTCAGCAATCGCTGCAACAGCACGGTTCAGACCGACGGTGAAGACCTCGTCGGGGCTGTCCAGGTTTGCGTAGACCTTGTTGTGAAGCACGAAGGGCCCGTAGCGCCCAAGGCCTGCGGTGATCGGTTGACCATCCTCTGGATGAAGACCCACTTCTCGGGGGAGGGAGAGCAGTTGAAGCGCTTTCTCCAGGTCGACATCTTCCAACGCCCAGGTTTTGGGAATGCCTGCGCGTTTGGGTTTCTCGTCTTCCTCGACAGGGTCCATATGGATGTAGGGACCGAAGCGCCCATTTTTGAGCTCGACATCTTTGCCGGTTTCGGGATGAGTGCCGAGGATGCGGTCAGCGGCGGCAGGGTCCCCGTCCATGCCTTTGGTCAGCTGACGGGTGAATTTGCAGTCTGGATAGTTAGAGCACCCGACAAAGGCGCCAAAGCGACCGACTTTGAGTGAAAGTTCACCGCCTTCGCAGGACGGACACCCACGTCTTGGGCTGCCGTCTTCTTTTTCGGGGAAGACATGAGGCTCAAGAACTTCATTCAGACGATCGAGAACCTGGGTGATGCGTAGGTCGGCTGTGCCATCCACGTGGGCCGTAAAGCCGTCCCAGAATTCACGCAGAACGTCTTTCCAGTTCAGTTCGCCAGCAGAGATCTTGTCGAGCTTCTCTTCCAGGTCGGCCGTGAAGCCAAACTCCACATATTGTGTGAAGAAGCTTTCGAGGAAGGCCGTTACCAGTCGGCCCTTGTCATCTGGGATGAAACGCTTTTTGTCCAGCGCAACGTAGCCGCGGTCCTGAAGAACGCCCAGGATGCTCGCATAGGTCGACGGGCGACCAATGCCGAGCTCTTCCATCCGTTTAACCAGCGAGGCTTCAGAGAAACGGGGAGGTGGTTCAGTGAAGTGCTGGTCTGCACGGGCTTCTTTGGTTCCCAACCGGTCCCCACTCGCGACCTTGGGCAGGCGGCCATCTTCTTCGCTGTCGTCTTTATCGTCGGTGCCTTCCTGGTAAAGCTTCAGGAAGCCATCAAACACGATGACAGAGCCGCTGGCACGGAGGCCGAGGGTCTTGTCTTCAGAGGCCATTTCAATGGTTGTGCGTTCCAGGCGCACGCTTTCCATCTGGCTGGCAAGGGTCCGGTTCCATACGAGTTCGTAGAGGCGGGCCTGATCGTTGTCGAGCAGGGCTTTGACCTCTTTTGGCAGGCGGGCAAGGTCTGTCGGGCGGATCGCTTCGTGGGCTTCCTGAGCGTTCTTTGCCTTGGTTTTGTATTCCCGCGCCTTGTCAGGCAGATAGGCTTCACCGAACTCATTGGTGATCACTGTGCGGGACTGGGCAATCGCTTCTTCAGCAATCTGCACGCCATCTGTCCGCATATAGGTGATAAGACCAGTGGTCTCGCCGTCAATCTCGATCCCTTCATAGAGACGCTGGGCGACCATCATGGTTCGGCTCGCAGAGAAGCCGAGCTTGCGCGATGCTTCCTGTTGCAATGTAGACGTGGTGAAGGGGGCAGGCGGGTTGCGCCGTGCAGGCTTGCTCTCTACCGACTGGACCGCGAAAGGCTCGACAGCGACCCGTGCGCGGACCGCTTCAGCGGCTTTTTCGTTTGGCAGATCAAACTTATCCAGCCGTTCGCCATTGTGAGATACAAGGCGGGCAACAAACTCATCACCATTGCCGGTCGTCATGTCTGCTTCAACTGTCCAGTATTCCTGAGCGTTGAAGGCTTCGATTTCCAGTTCTCTGTCACAGATCAGACGCAGAGCGACAGATTGAACGCGACCGGCAGAGCGGCTGCCTGGCAATTTGCGCCACAAGACCGGGGAGAGGGTAAAGCCCACCAGATAGTCGAGGGCGCGGCGGGCGAGATAAGCATCGATCAACTGTGTGTCGAGCTCTCGAGGGCTATCCATTGCCGCCAATACGGCCCGTTTGGTGATGGCGTTGAAGACCACTCGTTCAACCGGCTTGTCGCCGAGCGCCTTCTTTTTCTTCAGCACCTCAAGAACGTGCCAGGAAATTGCTTCCCCTTCGCGGTCGGGGTCAGTCGCGAGGATCAGTTTATCCGCGCCTTTGACCGCTTTTGCGATGTCATTCAGACGCTTCTGGGACTTGGCATCTGCATCCCAGGCCATGGAGAAATCTTCGTCGGGCTTAACCGAGCCGTCCTTGGACGGCAGGTCTCGCACATGGCCATAAGAGGCAAGAACGGTGAAGTCTTTACCCAAATACTTGTTGATCGTTTTCGCCTTGGAAGGCGATTCAACAATGACAACGTCCATTGATGGTCCCAAATTTCCGCGGGTTGAAGGTGCAAAAACTGCCCATTTTCTGCCATTTCCTAAATTGGCGACAGATTTGGAGCTGATTTCATAACGGCTGGAACATGGTGAAAACGTTCCTGCCTGTCAAATAGGTCCTGAACCCGGCTTGTCGATGTTCCCGGAACCAGGTCGTCGGCGGCCTTTGAAGCATCATTGTCCAAACAATCGTAAAACGGGTGTTGTAATTCCCATGCAACTATAGGTAAATATATTTGGAATATTGATTCTACCATTAGATCGAATTGGTAGGTGCGCCTCCATAAGGACTGTTTAATGAGCGAACGCAGAAGTGAAGAACTCAAGAAAACACAAGCCTGCAAAAAGTCTTCGATGGAGCGAGATGAATTTGCAGCCTACGCGTTTGATATGCTGCGATCGCTCCGTGACGCCTGTAAAGAAGATCAGCATCACTTTTTGTCTTACCTGATCGGTATGGCCGCTGAAGAAGCGCAGCGTTTGTCTGAAGGTCTTCCCAGCACAGCTGCCCAGTTTGGGAAACGGCCTCAAAGCGGGTCAACTGCAAAAAAGCACTGAAGTATAAGAGGCTTCATTCCACTTCCTCAGGTTGTTCCTCAAGAAAAGAGACGCGTTGTCCGCTCTCTCTTACAAGCCGACCCGCGAGATCAGCTTCTAGCAACAGCGCGATAACCGTTCTGGCCGGGAGGCCGGAAAGACGGATGAGCTCGTCTTGCTCTACCGGTGTCGGACCCAAGAGTGAGTACAAGTGCTGCCGTTCGGAGTTTGAAGGCTCGGGCGGTGGCGCTTGGGGGCTGGCATAGGGCATTTCGGCTCCTTCTGAGAAGAGAGGCGGTGGTGACTGTTCCAACCAGTTCAGTATGTCGTCGGCACTTTCTACTAAGGCGGCTCCTTGCTTTATGAGCCGATTGCCACCTTTTGCGCGTGGGTCCAAGGGGGACCCTGGCACCACCATCACCTCTCGATTCTGTTCCAGGGCAAATCGCGCCGTAATAAGCGATCCCGATCTCAGCGCTGCCTCTACCACGATCACGCCCTGCGACAGGCCCGCGATGATCCGGTTGCGCCGCGGGAAGTGGCGGCCCTGAGGGCGGGTGCCAGGCGGCATTTCACTCACGAGCACCCCTTGTTCTTTGATTTTCTCATAGAGGTCCCGATTTTCCTCCGGGTACACGATGTCTAGCCCACCGGCGACGACGGCGATGGTGCCGGTCGCCAGCGTTGCTTTGTGGGCGGCAGCGTCAATCCCTCTCGCAAGGCCTGAGGTAATGACATAGCCCGCATCGCCAAGATCGCGGGAGAGCGTGGCTGCCATGCGAAGTCCCGCTGCAGAGGCGCTGCGGGAGCCAACGATTGCCAGGCTGGGTTTTTCAAGGAGGTGAAGGGCACCGAGAGCCGCGATGACAGGCGGCGGTGGATCTGCTTGAGAAAGAAGCGGCGGATAGGCTTTTTCGCCGACAAACAGGAGCTCAGCACCTAGTTTATGCGCCTCGTTCATTTCCTGCTTTGCCAGGGTGCTGCTTGCGATCTTGATCGCGCGCTTTCGCCCACCGCGCTTTGCAAGTTCTGGCAAGGCGTCTAGGGCGTCGCCGGCAGACCCAAACTGCTGCAGGAGATCCCGAAAGGTAACAGGACCCACATTCTCGCTCCGGATCAGCCTGAGGCGATCCAGTCTTTCCTGCTCTGATAGAGTTGCTGGCATTCCGCCTCCAGGGCTTAACGCCCTGGTACCACGAAGAACTCAGGCCACGGTGGGGTCAGGCGTCTTCTTTTTGTCCAATACGCGGCTCTGTGCCACTTAGCAGGCGCTGGATGTTCTCTCTATGCGCATAGAAGACGAGGATCACCAGCAATACGCTCAATTCGACCATCTGCCACTGGTCGACCCATACAAAGTAAACTGGTGATAGCAGTGAAGCAACCAGGGCGGATAAAGAAGACATTCGGAAGATGAGGGCGACAACGAGCCAGGTTGCGCAAAAGAGCAATCCGACGGGCCAGGCCAGCGCCAAAAGGATACCGATATAGGTAGAAATGCCTTTTCCGCCTTTGAATCTGAGCCAAACGGGGAAGAGATGGCCTACAAGGGCGCCGAAGGCAGCAATCACGGCAAGGTCAGGCCCGAACTGTCGGGCGATGAGGACAGCTGCAGCGCCTTTGGCCATGTCGCCAAGGAAGGTGCCGCCTGCTACCCATTTATTGCCGGTACGCAACGCGTTGGTTGCGCCGATGTTACCTGATCCAATGTCGCGAATATCGCCGAGACCAGCGAAACGGGTGATGATCAAGCCAAATGGGATCGATCCCAAAAGGTATCCGACGAAAAGAGCGGCGGCATAATAGGGCATTGCCGCTGACCAGCTGATGGGATCAGGCATTGTCAGTTCCCTCCGGGAAGGTGGACTTCTTTTCCGCCTACGATCGTGCGAACGGCGCGGCCTTGCAAGCGGCGTTCGTCGTAGGGCGTGTTTTTTGACTTTGACTTGAGCTTCTCTGGATCAAGTACCCAAGGCACATTCATGTCAATTAAAGTGACGTCAGCGGGGGAGCCTTTGGTGAGACGACCGGAGTCCAAACCCAAAAGGGATGCTGGGCCTGATGTCAGTGCTTCGACAGCCCGCTCAAGCGACAGTGTGCCGGCATGCACCAGTGAAAGCGTCGCTGGCAGAAGCGTTTCCAGCCCGACAGCCCCAAAGGCAGCCTGCGCGAAGGGGAGCCGTTTGGTTTCCGGGTCCTGCGGATCATGGCCGGACACGATGACGTCAATGGTGCCGTCGGCGACACCTTCAACGACTGCCAGACGGTCGTCTTCATGGCGGAGCGGTGGAGAGAGTTTCATGAAGCTGCGGTAGCTCGCGACATCGTTCTCGTTCAAGGTGAGGTGAGGTGCGGAAACACCGCAGGTTACCGGCTGGCCGTTTTGTTTTGCGCGGCGGATCACATCAACCGAGGCTTTGCAGGTAACCTGAGCGACGTGATAGCGCGCGCCTGTCAGCTCGACCAGACGCAGGTCCCGCTCGATCATGATGGTCTCAGCCGCTGATGGTCTGCCTGACAATCCTAAGCGGCTTGCAAGTTCGCCCTCGTTCATGACGCCGCCTGCTGCAAGGGCGCGGTCTTCGGCGTGTTGGACGATGAGCGCATCGAAGAAATGCGCATAAGAAAGTGCGCGGCGCATGACCAATGGGTCAGCAAGCGGGCGGTCACCATCGGTGAATGCGACAGCGCCCGCATCTTTCAAGAGACCGATCTCGGTCATCTGTTCGCCTGCACAGCCGCGCGTCAGGGCGCCCATGGGATGCACGTTGACGATCGCTGTATCTCTGGCGCGGCGTTCCACGAAATCCACCAGGGCAACATCATCGATGACGGGATCGGTATTCGGCATCACAATGATGGTTGTGACGCCGCCTGCAGCTGCCGACTGACTGGCGCTGCCCAGGGTCTCACGATACTCCGTGCCGGGCTCTCCCGTGAAGACCCGCATGTCGATGAGACCGGGTGTGAGGAGTTTGCCACCGCAATCAATGGTCTCCACGTCCTGCGGCAGGCCGCCGGAGAGGAGAGATGCACCTAGGTCTGCGATTTTTCCATCTTCGATGAGAAGGGCGCCCGTTTCATCCAACCCATTTGCCGGGTCGAAGAGGCGCGCATTGGTATACGCGGTGCGGGTCATGCGTCATTCCCCGCTGGTTGCTCGTTCGGGAGATTGCGGGCGAGGGCATCGAGTGCTGCCATGCGAACGGCCACACCCATCTCCACCTGCTCGCGAATGACCGACCGGTTGATGTCGTCTGCGACAGCACTGTCGATCTCAACACCACGGTTCATGGGACCAGGGTGCATGATAAGAGCGTCCGGTTTTGCGACTTTGAGTTTTTCATAGTCGAGCCCGAAGAAACGGAAATATTCACGAACTGATGGGACGAAGGAACCGTGCATGCGCTCCAACTGAAGGCGAAGCATCATGACGATGTCGACATCCTTCAGGCCTTCGGTCATGTCATTGAAGACTTCTACACCCAGCCGCTCAATGCCGATGGGCAAGAGGGTTTTCGGTGCGATCACGCGCACTCGTGCGCCCATAATGTTGAGCAGAAGGATGTTGGAACGGGCCACGCGGCTGTGAAGAATGTCGCCGCAGATAGCGACCGTCAGACCTTCCAGGCGTCCTTTGCGGCGACGAATGGTGAGCGCATCCAAAAGGGCTTGTGTTGGATGTTCGTGACTGCCGTCTCCGGCATTTAGGACAGAGCAGCTGACTTTCTGGGACAGCAGCTCTACGGCGCCACTATCTCCGTGGCGTACCACGATCAAGTCCGGGTGCATGGCATTCAGTGTCGTTGCCGTGTCGATCAGGGTTTCGCCTTTCTTGATGGACGACGAACTGACCGACATGTTCATGACATCGGCGCCTAAGCGTTTTCCCGCAAGCTCGAAAGAACTTTGCGTTCGCGTTGAGGCTTCAAAGAAAAGATTGATTTGCGTACGACCGCGCAGCACAGACCCCTTTTTGTCGATCTGCCGGTTTTGGTCGACATATCCATCAGCAAGATCAAGAAGGGAGGTGATATCAGCTTGGGAAAGGCCTTCGATACCGATCAAATGCCGGTGTGGGAAGAGCGGTGTTTGGTTTGCGTCCGAGCTGGTCATTAAAGCCGCATCTTATAGGAGTGGGACGGGTGTCGCGCAAGTAATGAATGATGTTTGTGGCAGAAACGCGCGCTTTAGATCTTTTCAGGATTAATGGAATCAGAATTCGCCCCAGGGTGTGGGTGAATTCTCATGTGCATCGTTTGGTCAGATCCTGAAAAGCTCTAGGTAAAAAGGTAGAGCATGAGCGGCATGGTGAAAGCCGCCAGAATGGTGGAGCCAGTTATGAGACTTGCCATAAGCGTTGCATCACCGCCCAACTGTCTGGCCAGGATATAGGATGAGGTGGCTCCAGGTACGGTACCGCATAGAAGGATCACGAGGCGGGCGAGACCCTCTATCTCAAATACCCAACACCAGCCGAGCATGAGGAGAGGCATGACGATGAGTTTTAGCGCGCTGGTGAGAAGGACGATGCCCTTCGTTTCATAGGCGTGGTCAAGCCTTAGTCCTGCACCGATTGCAAGAAGGCCGAGGGTCAAAGCTGCCTGGCCTAATATGTCCGCAGTGGGGGCAAGTGGTCCGGGTAAACGCAGTCCGGTGATGTTCAGGAAGATGCCAGCGGCGCAGGCAAGGATCAGCGGGTTCTTTGAGAGCAGACGCAGGACTGTGCCCATTCCCGCCGGTTCATCGCCTGCGTAGCGTGTCAGGATCGTTACAGAGAGAACATTTACGGTCGGAACGAGCGTTGCAAAGGCAACGGCGGCGAGGGTGACACCTTCCGGCCCAAAGAGTTGCGCAATCGCTGCCAGAGCGACAAAGCCATTCCATCGGGCCGCACCCTGGAACACACTTGCGAATTGAGGGCCGGTGAGATTGGAGGTTGCGCGCAACACCATCAGCAATCCAACCATGGAAAAGAGGCCGGCCCACAGGGTGTAGGCCATGGGCCAAACATCAAAGTTTGCGAGGTCTGCCATCGCAAGCGTGTGCAGCAAAAGGGCTGGAAAGAAGATGTAGTAGGTCAGCCGGTCAAGCGGTTGCCAGAGGCCATCGCCGGGAAAATCGAACCGCTTAATGGCGGCGCCCAGCGCAATTACCAAAAAGACCGGAATCAGAGAGTTGAGGATTGCGATCATGACATGGACCGCAATCGCTCGAGGACACCCTGCAGGATGAAAGAGGCAGCCATCTTGTCGACGACTTCGGCGCGTTTCTTCCGGCTTGTATCGGCATCCAGCAGCGTTCTGGTGACAGCGACGGTGGACAAGCGCTCATCCCAGAAAAAGATCGGGATATCGATCTTAGGTGACAGGTTTCGTGCAAAGGTCCGGGTGGATTGCACCCTTGGTCCCTCTGATCCATCCATATTCAGCGGGAGGCCCAGAATGAGGGCGCCAGCGCCTATCTCATTGATGATCTCCACGAGGCGTTCAGAGTCAGCTTTGAACTTGGTCCGTTTGATGGTCTCGCGGGGGGTGGCAACCGTCCAGAGCGGGTCTGAGGTCGCAATTCCTATGGTTTTTGACCCAAGGTCGAGCCCAATCAGGGCTTTTCCGGCGGCGCGCTCTTTCAGAGCGTCTATTTCTATGATGTCGGCTGCCATGGGATGAGGGTTCTAGTGGAATATCCTGCGCACGGCAAACCGGCATGCCCATCCGACGGCCAATCGGCGCATGTGTTGCGAGGGTGGGGGCTGTCTGATATTTTCCGCGCCAAATCAGGGTGTCGAAACAGGTTATCTGGGCAAATTGCTGCCATTTGACCCCCCAATTTCAGAAAAGAGAGGCCTATGTCGGTCGACGAAAATACAGTCCGGCGCATCGCAAAGCTTGCCCGCATTGCGGTGACGGAAGAAGAAGTGGCTCCACTTACCAAAGATCTCTCCACCATTCTTGATTGGGTGGAGCAGTTGGGAGAGGTGGACACAGACCATGTGGCGCCGATGACCAGCGTCGTGGAGATGGAAATCAAGATGCGCGAAGACATTGTGCGTCATGACAATCTCCAGAAGCAGGTGACGCAAAATGCACCTCAATCTGAAGACGGCTTCTTCACTGTGCCAAAAGTTATCGAGTAGGGCGCTGACATGACAGACCTGACAAAACTTACGCTTGCTGAGGCGCGTGCCAAGCTTGCGGCCAAAGAAATTACATCCGTCGAGCTCACGGAGGCGCATTTGTCTGCCGCCAAGGCGTCTGACAAGCTCAACGCCTATGTCACGCTGACGCCAGATGTGGCGCTGGAAATGGCAGCGGCCTCTGACGCACGCCTTGCAATAGGCGAAGCGGGGCCTCTAGAGGGCGTGCCTCTCGGTGTTAAGGACCTCTTTTGCACGGACGGTGTGCGAACGACGGCCTGCAGCAACATTCTGGATGATTTTACGCCGACTTATGAGTCCACGGTTACGGCGAACCTTTGGAATGATGGCGCGGTGATGCTCGGCAAACTCAATAATGATGAGTTTGCAATGGGCTCATCAAATGAGACCAGCCGCTTCGGCCCGTGTGTCAATCCGTGGAAAGCATCTGATAGTGACGCCAATCTCGTGCCTGGCGGTTCTTCCGGCGGCTCCTCTGCCGCTGTCGCCGCTCACCTGGCACTTGGTGCGACGGCGACCGACACAGGCGGCTCTATTCGTCAGCCTGCTTCCTTTACCGGGACTGTTGGCATGAAACCGACCTACGGGCGGTGTTCACGGTGGGGGACGGTGGCGTTTGCCTCATCTCTCGATCAGGCAGGACCCATCACCCGCACGGTTCGTGATGCGGCGATCATGCTCGGCAGCATGGCGGGGCATGATGACAAAGACACCACCAGTGTCGACATTGAGGTGCCGGATTATGAAGCGGCCCTCACCGGGGACATTCGTGGCCTCAAGATTGGTATTCCGAAGGAGTACCGCGTTGAGGGCATGTCGGATGAGATTGAGAAACTCTGGACGCAGGGTATCGACTGGCTGAAGAGTGCGGGCGCTGAAATTGTGGATGTCAGCCTTCCTCACACAAAATATGCGCTTCCTGCATACTACATTGTTGCGCCAGCCGAAGCCTCGTCGAACCTCGCCCGGTATGATGGCGTGCGGTATGGCCTTCGGGTTCCGGGGCAAGACATTACCGACATGTATGAGAAGACCCGTGCGGAAGGGTTTGGAGATGAAGTGCGCCGACGTGTTCTGATCGGCACCTATGTGCTGTCTGCGGGTTATTACGACGCCTATTACATTAAGGCGCAGAAGATCCGCACCTTGATTGCGCAGGATTTCAAGCAGGCCTATGAGAAAGTCGATCTTCTCTTGACGCCAACAGCACCATCGCCCGCGTTCGCTATTGGCGAAAAGGTCAATGATCCGCTCTCAATGTATTTGAATGACGTGTTCACCGTGCCGGTGAACCTGGCCGGGTTGCCGGGTATTTCATTGCCTGCAGGCTTGAGCTCAAACGGACTGCCGCTTGGGCTTCAGTTGATAGGGCGCACGTTTGATGAAGAAACATTGTTGCGCGCTGCCGGTGTGCTTGAAGAGGCCGCAGGATTTAGCGCTGAACCTTCCAAATGGTGGACAGAAGCATGAGTGAGAACAAAAACCTTATTGAAGGGGCAACCGGGTCCTGGGAAATTGTTCTTGGGCTTGAGGTGCATGCGCAGGTTGCCTCGAGCGCGAAACTCTTCTCAGGTGCGCCGACGGAGTTTGGTGCGGAGCAAAACAGTCAGGTAAGTCTCGTTGATGCAGCCATGCCCGGCATGCTGCCCGTCATCAACGAAGAATGCGTGCAGCAAGCGGTGCGCACGGGCCTTGGCCTTGGCGCGGAAATCCATTTGCGGTCTGTTTTTGATCGGAAAAACTATTTCTATCCCGATCTGCCGCAGGGCTATCAGATTTCACAGTTCAAAGACCCGATTGTTGGGGAAGGGGAGATTGAGATCGACCTGAAAGATGGGTCTGTGAAGCGTGTGGGCATTGAACGGCTTCATCTGGAGCAGGATGCGGGTAAGAGTATGCACGATCAGCATCCTTCGATGAGCTTTGTGGATCTCAATCGGTCTGGTGTGGCGCTGATGGAGATTGTGTCGAAGCCAGATATGCGTTGTGCAGAAGAAGCACAGGCCTATGTGAAGAAACTCCGCTCAATCCTGCGCTATCTGGGCACCTGCGATGGCAATATGGAGCAGGGATCCATGCGCGCTGATGTGAACGTGTCTGTTCGCAGGCCTGGTGAAGATCTGGGCACGCGCTGTGAGATCAAAAACGTGAACTCCATCCGTTTTATCGGCCAGGCCATCGAGTATGAGGCCCGCAGGCAGATCGATGTGCTTGAAGATGGTGGATCGATTGACCAGGAAACAAGGCTTTTTGACCCGCGTGCCGGCGAAACAAGGTCCATGCGGTCTAAAGAGGAAGCGCACGACTATCGCTACTTCCCTGACCCTGACCTTTTGCCTCTGGTGATCAAACAAGAATTGGTCGACAAACTGCGTGAGGAGTTACCGGAACTTCCTGACGAAAAGAAAGCGCGTTTCGTTCGCGAATATGGTTTGTCTCCCTACGATGCCGGTGTTCTTGTTTCGGAAAAAGCGTCGTGTGACTTCTTCGAAGAAGTTGCAGATGGACGTGATCCAAAACTTGCTGCGAACTGGGTGACGGGTGAGTTTTTTGGCGCGCTCAACAAAGCTGGTTTGCAAATTGAAAGCTCTCCAGTGAGTGCAAAACAGCTTGGTGATCTGATTAATCTGATCTCCGACGACACAATCTCTGGGCGAATCGCTAAGGATGTTTTCGAGATAATGTTCGAAACTGGCGATGATCCGGCGAAAATCGTCGAAGAAAAGGGATTGCAGCAAGTAACTGATTTAGGTGCGATTGAAGCGGCTATTGATGAAATAATTGCAGCGAACCCCGACAAGGTTGCGCAGGCAAAAGAGAAGCCGAAGATGGCCGGCTGGTTTGTCGGACAAGTCATGAAATCCACTGGTGGTAAGGCAAATCCAAAATCCGTGAACGAACTATTGGCAAAAAAACTCGGCCTGTAGTTCGCGCACGGACGAGTGAATTCGTTTGCTGCGATCAACCTTTTATCAATACTTTCTCGGACATGTTGTGTGCGGCAGGCTTTGTTTGCATAAAGCAAAGTGTTGCCTGCTTGAGTTCAAGTGCTCATAGTAATTGCGTTGTGCGTCCTGCATTCGAGGGGGCGCGTTAGTGTGCGTTTTATGACTCAAGTTTCGTCGTTGTAGAAAACGGCACATCAGGAACGAGGACGAATATGGCTACGAGACCTAAAGCGAAGAAAAAGGCTGCGCCGAAACGCAAAGCCGCAAAGAAAAAAACTGCCAAGAAGAAGGCAGCTCCTAAGCGGAAAGCCGCGAAGAAGAAAGCGGCTAAAAAAAAAGTCGCTAAGAAGAAAACTGCCAAGAAGAAGGCAGCTCCTAAACGCAAGGCCGCTAAGAAGAAAACGGCTAAAAAGAAAGTCGCTAAGAAGAAAACTGCCAAGAAGAAGGCAGCTCCTAAGCGCAAAGCCGCTAAGCGGAAAGCACCTGCTCGCAAGAGACGGTAAAAATCTGAATTGGCGGGCTTATGTCCGCCAATTAGCATCTGACGGTGCGCACGCTGACTGCGTTGAGGGTACCTGCCGCTTCCGGGGGGATGCGGTAGGAGCCCAGAGGCATTTTGATTCAGGCTTTTTGGCCGGTCATATGCCTTTCCGCAGTCTGCGTGCCGCCGTTTTTGTTTGAGAACCCGGAAAATGTCCGGTTCTGTTCCCCAACTCCCATAAACCATTCACCGATTTGGCTGTTTTTCATGGCGTTTGGAGCGTGATAGCCTGTTTGGCAGGGTGGTTGTGCGAATTGATGGGGATAGTAATGCGTTTTAGTGGATTTGCCGGGGTGCTTGCGCTCTTGATCATGGCGTCGACATCGGCTTGGTCTGCAGACCGAGTGACCGGCACAGGTACAATTATTGAAAACCAGACATTCGGCTCCGTCAAACATTGGGGGCGGTCGCTTAACGTTCGCGATCAAGGAACCATTGTACGCGTGATGGGGGGCACTTATGGGTTCCAGATCCGCGATATGAACGACAATGTTGTTGGTGACTTCCTGTTTCCCGATGACGCGGTCGGGTTTGACCTCCAGGCAGGTGACTACAAGATTTTTCCGCTTACTTGCCGCACGCACCTTCATCATCACGTTGAAGTGACCGTCGAGTACTAAGTCTGCTCGCAATACGCTCACTGGCTCCCTATATGCTGTGCTGATTTTCAGCATGGCGCGCTGTGCTTATTGCCAATAGGAGGCTGGGTTTGATTGATTTTTATACGTGGACGACACCGAATGGGCGCAAGATTTCGGTGATGCTTGAAGAATGTGGGCTTGAATACACAACACATGCGGTGAACCTGCAGAAAGAAGAACAATTCAAGCCGGAGTTTTTGGCAATTGCGCCTAACAACAAAATTCCGGCCATTGTTGATCACGATGTTTCTGGCGGCCCGGTGTCTGTTTTTGAGTCCGGCGCAATCCTGGTTCACCTTGCTGAAAAGACCGGCAAATTTCTCGCTTCTGGAGGTGCCGAGCGAGCAAAGACCCTTGAATGGCTGTTCTGGCAGATGGGCGGGATTGGCCCAATCATGGGACAGGCCGGCCACTTTACAACACAGGCACCTGAACAGGTGCCTTACGCCATCGACCGGTTCATCTCTGAATCAGCCCGTCTGATTAAAGTGCTCGATACTCAGTTGGGCAAAACGGAATTCATGGCTGGCGATTATTCGATCGCCGACATGGCGACTTATCCGTGGGTGATCCTTGGGTTCGATCTGATTAAGTCGGCAAAACCGGATGTGATAGGTGAGGGGGCGAATGTCGCTCGCTGGATCAAGACGATCGGAGAGCGGCCCGCCGTGATTAAAGGGATGGCTGTTCCTGAAGTTGCCTCTTCGTAGCCAAAAAAATCCAATTTGAAGCAGTTTTGAAAGCGGCGGGCGCAGAAACCCGCCGTTTTTTCGTCCCTGACGTTAACCAAATTTTCAGTGGCCAGATGATTTCCTACATCTAGGCAAGGAAGAGCCTTGCGGTTGGAGGATGCGCACACGGTGAGTTGGAGTTTACGTGCGCCACACTGGAGGACAGCGAGATGGCCCGTCGGGATATCGATCAGCTGGAAAAATGCGAACTAGCAGCAGAAGCGGGTGCCCCTGAGGCGCTCTACAGCCTTGGTCTCATTTATGCGACCGGCAAAGGTGTCGACGTCGATTTCGTCAATGCACATAAATGGTTCAATCTGGCCGCGATGCGGGGCAGCCATGCTGCACGCGATAGCCGTTCAGATGTGGCGCTGGAGATGAATTCTTCTCAGATCGCTGAAGCTCAACGTCTGGCGCGCGAGTGGCTTTCAAGCCGATAAGTCCGGTAGCGTCTATAAGCCATTGAATTTATTGGGTAAAGCCCGCGCGAACGTTTGTTCGCTCGCGGGTTTTGTCGTGCTTACACCAGGCGTTTTTGACGAGAAAGCTGACGTGACAGGTCTTATGGAAGCGCTTATGTTGCAGCGCAAACCAAGACAAAAAGGATGATCCCCCCGTATGACCGACGCTGTTGAAGATCTCATCTCGCTTTTGAACCTCGAACAGATTGAGCTCAATCTATATCGGGGGCACAGCCCTGAAACGAGTTGGCAGCGGGTGTTTGGCGGACAGGTGATCGGCCAGGCTCTTATGGCAGCCTATCGTACGGTTGATGAGGGGCGTGTCTGTCATTCCCTTCATGCCTATTTTATTCGTCCTGGTGATCCAAAGGTGCCGATCCTCTATGAAGTAGACCGGGCACGGGATGGTCGTAGTTTTACAACCCGTCGAGTTGTTGCCATTCAGCATGGCAAGCAGATCTTCAACCTGGCGGCATCCTTTCAAGTGGAAGAAGAAGGGTTTGAGCATCAGCTTAACATGCCTGATGTACCGGCCCCTGAAGACCTCCCCACAGAGCGCGAACGTCGAGAAGCGATCATGGACCGGCTGCCCGAAGCAGTGCGTACGCATTTCACGCGCCCACGACCGATTGAGATGCGGGCGGTTGATCCGCAGCAATATCTCGACCCGGAGCCTGCTGACCCGGAATTCAAAGTCTGGTTTCGCGCTACAAGCCCGATGCCAGAAGACATTGCGATGCAGCAATGCGTGCTGGCCTATGCATCCGATATGACCCTGCTCGACACCTGTATTCGTCCGCATGGTGTCACGTGGATGTCAGGCAAACTTCAATCCGCAAGTCTGGATCACGCTATGTGGTTCCATCATCCGTTTAAAACGAATGACTGGCTGCTCTACGATCAGGACAGTCCCAACGCTGTAGGCGCGCGTGGATTTAATCGCGGGAGTATCTATACCCGCGAAGGGTTGCTTGTTGCCTCTGTCGCGCAGGAGGGACTCATCCGCTATCGCGGATAAGCCCGACCGTCCTCAGCCGATTAGTTCGTAATCTGCCATATCGACATTTGCCGTTGCCGCCGCATAAGCACGGGTGTGGCTCGACCAGTTCTGCGTGATGCGTCCGTCGGCGTTCTTGTACCAGGAGGCGCAGTGCGGGTCTGCCCAGACAGTCCCTGCGAGGTCTTTCTGGATTTCGTCGTTGAAACGGTCCTGTGCGGCTCTACTCGGCATCAGGGCCTTAGCGCCGGCCTCCTCAAGTGCTTTGAGTGCCTTGATGGTGTAGGCAACCTGGTGCTCCAACATGAAGGTAATGGTGTTGTGACCGAGGTTGGTGTTGGGGCCATACAAAACAAAGAGGTTGGGGAAGCCAGTTGCGGTGACGCCTAAATAGGCCTCAGGGCTCTCTTCCCAGAGTTCATTGAGGTTTTGGCCGTTCTGACCGGTGACTTCCATAGACCAGCGCCACCCGGTGGTCTCAAACCCCGTCGCATAGATCAGAACGTCAAAATCGTGCTGAACGTCGTCTGTAGTTTCAACACCATTCGGGTTGATGCTGGAGATGCCGTTTGTCTCCAGCTCCACATGATCCATCATCAACGTTGGGTAGAAGTCATCGCAGATCAAAATGCGTTTGCAGCCGATCGGATAGTCCGGCAGGAGCTTTTTCCTCAGTTCTGGATCGGGGATTTGTGCTTCCAGCTGGTTGATCGCCTGTCGTGTAAAGGACGCGCGGCCTTCTGGTGTCCACTCAAAGGCTTTCCAGAAGAAGTGATCAGCATTGTCATAAAGCAGGTCACGGTTCCGTTTGCCCAGGTCCATCGCGAGCTCGATGTCGGTCATCATGAGCGCTTTTTCTTCGTCGGTGATTTCCCGATCATTGCGCGGGATCACCCAATTGGGCGTGCGTTGAAAGACCGTCATATGCGCGGCTTCTTTTGCGACTTCCGGAATGAGCTGCACGGCACTTGCGGCAGATCCGATGACGCCGACCCGTTTGCCTTTGAGGGACACGTTGGAGTCCCATCGGGCGGAGTGCATTGAGGGGCCCGCGAAGGCGTCGCGTCCCTCAATGTCTGGATAAGACGGACGGTTCAATTGACCCATGCCAGCAATCACGGCATCGGCTTCATACTCGGCGCCGTTTTCTGTCTTGAGGGTCCAGGTGTTGCTCGCTTCGTTCCAGACAGCACTTGCCATGCCATCGCCGAGCTTCATATGGCTGCTGAGCTGATGGTTCTCGACTATGTTTTCGGCATAAGCCTGAACTTCAGCGGCTCTGGGGAAGAGGTGCGTCCAACCTGGGTTGGGCGCAAAGGAAAACTCATAGAGTGCGACAGGTGTGTCGCAACAGCAGCCGGGGTATTTGTTTTCGTGCCAAACGCCACCGACTTTCTTATTCCTGTCGAAGACAAGGAAGTCGTCAATACCTGCTTCTTTTAGCTTCACAGCAGCGGCAACACCGCCCAGACCTGCTCCCACTACCGCCACGCGTACCTTTGTCGCCATCTTGTCCTCCCAAACGAAATGTATTTTGGGGAAGTGTATCTATCTTCTGCCCTGAGACCAGCCATTCTGTTCTGTGGGTCTTAGCTGTTTTGGTGTTCATCCTTGAACACGCTACGTCAACGTGGGGTCTAAGGAACGAATGTCATTGAAATAGACCGGCTGAGGTGGAAAGCTCCCGGGCAAAGGACATGTCTGTGTTGGATGCAGACGAAATGAGTCCGGCACAGGGAGAGGCGAAATGAGTGAATTTAAACTTTTGATCAATGGCGACCTGGTGGATGGCGACATGGAAATGGATGTGGTCAATCCGGCGACTGAAGAGACGGTTGCTACCTGCGCCCGTGCTTCTGAAGCCCAGCTTGAGAGTGCGGTTGCTGCAGCAAAGGCAGCGTTTCCAGCGTGGTCAGCGACAAGCATTGACGAGCGCAAGAAGGTAATTAATGCAATTGCAGATGCCATTGAGGCGAATGGCGAAGATCTTGCCCGCCTGCTGACCCAGGAGCAGGGCAAGCCACTTGCAGATGCGACAGGCGAAGTTTTTGGAACGGCCGCCTTTTTCCGGTACTTCACGTCACTCGATTTGCCGGTGAAGGTGCTTGATGATAGCGAAGGACGCCGCGTAGAAGCTCACAGAAAGCCATTGGGCGTTATTGGGGCCATCGTACCTTGGAATTTCCCGATGATCCTTATGGCGTTTAAATTGCCGCCTGCATTGCTTGCAGGAAACACCGTTGTGCTGAAACCCGCGCCAACAACACCACTGACAAGTTTGAAACTAGGCGAACTGATCAAAGACATTCTTCCAGCCGGAGTCGTGAACATCATTTCTGATGCCAATGATCTTGGCGCGCCACTGACGGCCCACCCGGATGTGCGGAAAATCTCTTTTACCGGGTCAACGGCGACGGGTGCCAAAGTGATGGCGGGTGCTGCCGGCCTGCTGAAGCGGATTACACTCGAACTGGGCGGGAATGATGCCGGGATTGTTCTAGACGATGTTGATCCGAAAGAAGCGGCACCAAAGCTCTTTGACAGCGCTTTCCAGAACAGTGGGCAGGTCTGCATCGCCATGAAGCGGCTCTACGTTCATGAATCGATCTATGATGAGATGTGCGATGAGCTGGCGACCATTGCCGATAATGCGATCATCGGAGATGGGCTGGAGCAGGGCACCCAGCTTGGGCCGCTCCAGAACAAAATGCAGTTTGAAAAAGTGCAAGAGCTCATCAAGGCCGCTGATGAAGATGGCAAAATCATCGCCGGTGGTGAGGTGCCAGACAAGCCCGGCTATTTCATCCGTCCCACCATTGTGCGTGATGTCGCTGAAGGGTCACGGATTGTGGACGAAGAGCAGTTCGGTCCGGTCTTGCCAGTGATCAAATATGCAGATGTTGATGATGCGATCGACCGGGCCAATGCCTCTGAATACGGTCTTGGCGGGTCTATCTGGTCGTCAGATGCTGACAAGGCCTATGCGCTGGCCGACAAGATGGAGTCTGGCACTGTGTGGGTAAACAAGCATGCAGAGCTTGATCCTGCCATTCCGTTCGGCGGTGCGGGAATGTCGGGCCTCGGTAGCGAACTGGGCGAAGAAGGTCTGGAAGAGTTCACGCAGCTCAAGATCATCAATATCGCCCGCTAAAGAGAGCTGAGTTCAAAACAAACCCGGCCTTGCGAATATGCAGGGCCGGGTTCTTTTGTGTCTATCGTTCGATTCTTAAGCGTTGCTTTTCATCATTTGTGCAGAGGCAACGAGCATCAGTGTCAAAACCGCTTCGACCACAATGAAGACAGTCGCGAATTCGGCGCCATGAACCGCCCACGCGAGCGTCCGGAACACAGCCGCGCCCCCTAGGATGAGGGCAGCGCCATAGGCCCAAGTGGCGTTCTGCTTCCAGGCGGCGAGGAAGGCCATAGCTGAGCAGGCAAAGAAGAAGGCGGTGAAGTCCCCCGCCTGAGTGCTTAGGGCAAGACCTTCGAGCAAGGGCATACCGAGACTCTCAGCGGCGGCCGCTGGATTTGTGATCCACATGAATGCATTGATGCCCATCGCAAGCCCGGGCAGGGCGGCCAGAATACGTGCCAACATAGATTTTCCCCCGTTTTTTTGGTGGGTGCAGTTTGGCCCGATTCCCGCGTCGGCGTAACTTCATTGTGTAGGAGGGGCTGAGGCGGTCTGAATTGGGCACTGAAACCCTCGAAATATGCTCTTGAAACGTAAGGGGTTGTGCGGCATACACGGCGGTGGAGAGGTGGCCGAGTGGCTGAAGGCGCTCCCCTGCTAAGGGAGTATACGTTAATCGCGTATCGAGGGTTCGAATCCCTTCCTCTCCGCCATTCCCTCGATTTTGAAGCTTTATTATTCATAGTGGGGATTTTCCATATGTCTGAGCGATGGGATCGGGACAAGTCCTGGCTCTGGTACGACCAGCAACCCTGGTTCAGAGGATGCAACTTCATCCCCTCCAATGCGATCAACCAGATTGAAATGTGGTCCGCAGACACGTTTGATCCCGAGACCATAGATCGGGAGCTTGGATGGGCATCTCGGGTCGGCTTTAATGCGATGCGGGTCTATCTCCATGATCAGCCATGGATTGATGACCGTGAAGGGTTTTTGGATCGCGTTACTCGATATCTGGAAATTGCTGAGCACCACAAAATCAGAACGCTTTTCGTCCTGTTTGATGACTGTTGGCACGAGCCCGTCGCGGGTGTTCAGCCTGCACCCAGACCCGGCGTGCACAATTCAGGCTGGGCCAGATGTCCAGGCCGAACCAAACTTTTGAACCGATCCCATTGGGCGCAGCTTAGAGCCTATGTCATCGACCTCGTCGGGTATTTTGGGCAGGACGTGAGGGTGCTTGGTTGGGATATCTACAATGAAGTGACCAATGGCCTGATGCCGTCGCTCAGCCTGTCCGACGAAGAGCGAGATGATGCCGTGCGCAGAATAGAGCGCGACCGGACAGCCCAGGCTGCTGCCGGCGTAGAGCTTGCAAAAGCTGCATTTGGCTGGGCCAGGGAAGTTGGTCCGACGCAGCCGCTTACGGCGGGCATCTTCATGAAAAACGATGATTTGAATCCGCAGCTTATCGAATTGTCCGACATTGTCAGCTTTCACCATTACGGCCCGGTAGATGCCTTGGAGCGGCTTATTGCGAAATTGCAAAGCAATGGCCGTCCGATTCTATGTACCGAATACTTAAATCGACGCGGCGGATCCCTGTTTCAGACGCACCTGCCTGTGTTCAAACGAGAGAAGATCGGGTGCTTCAACTGGGGGCTGGTCGATGGCAAGACTCAAACTAAATTCGCATGGACGGACAAGGCGGGCGGCGGCGAGCCGTCAGTTTGGTTTCATGACGTGCTGTTGCCCGATGGACGCCCCTATGACAGCGAAGAAACAGAGGTGATTATGCGTCTGACCTCTGAAAAGGGGCATAGCTAGGTCTGGCCTCTGATCGCCCGGCTGATGCTTTCCGATGCCGCGAAGTCGTGCGCTGGTACTATCGCCAAACCTGGTAGCTCTTCTTGCAGGCCTCTGACCTTTGCGTAGGTCTTGCGAAGTGTGACGGTGTCGCCAGTTCCCGGCGTTATGTCGTTTGCCAATAGCTCTGCTTCGTAGGTTAAGTCGCCCACTAGCAGTACAGGGTCCCAACCGTCACGGCGAATGAGCATTGAAAGCGATCCTGGTGTGTGTCCTGGCGTGGGTAGCAGCACCATAGATCCATCACCCGCGACATCATATGCACCGTCAAATTCCTGAAATAGCGGGTTGTCGACTGGTTCAAACTTTATGGGAGTCCAGCGCGCCCCCGGTATTTGGATATGCTCTTTCAAAATCCAATCATGTTCCGGGTGTGGCTCTGATAGCTGATCCCATTCGGTTTGGCTGACGATTAGGTTGGCTTGTGGAATTTGCTCAATACCTCCCACATGGTCAAAATGAAGATGAGAAATGACGGCCTTTTTGATTTCAAACGGCCTGAAGCCCGCTTCAGTCACCACATTGTCGAGCCGGCTCTCAGCCAGCAGATGAAAGCGAAATATGCGCCGAAGAAGGAAGCGCCCAATTGGACTGTCGATGTAGGTCGGGTCGGTGGTGAGCCTTGGATCAAGCCCGGTATCAAATAAGACCAATCCGTCCCGGTGTTCTATCAAGAAATAGTTGATTGGTAGTTTTACCCAGCTGCGGGAGAGCAATGCCCACATGGTTCTGGGCATCCAAGTGCCATAGCGATGTTCTTTGTGCTGTTCGGCCCAACCAGAACTCAGGACATGAAGAGCTTTGATGGGCGGCTCTGCACCTGGAACTGTTTGGTCGTTGGTGGTGGCATTGTGCCTGTCCATCTCATCACCTCCGTAGAAGCAACTACGTCGCATCTTTGACAGCTTGCAGCGTCCGAGGCACTAATCGCATTGATGGGTGTCAAAAGGCATGGTGGTTTCTCAGGTTATGCAAGGGCCCCCTGAAACAAAACAAGCATGCGGGCCCAGGCGCGCTCTGCTTGAGCCTCGTTATAAACGCGGCTGTCAGGTGGGCACCAACCATGGAGCGCGCCTTCATAGACTTCAATTTCTGCTTTGAGGCCCGCATTGTCGAAAGCTGCGCGAAGTGCCGATTTCGCTTCCGGTTGTTTCTCATCATCGTTTTCTGCAATGGCGAAGAGGAAATCGGCTTTCATCTGAGGAACGAGCAGATGTGGACTGTCGGGCGTGTCCAGGACAAGACGACCTCCATGGAACGAGGCACCTGCGCCAACGCGGTCGGGGAGGGTCGCTGCCGTAATCATGGTGAAAGGCCCGCCCATGCAGTAGCCGGTTGTTCCTATCTGTTTTGCGCTATCAACTGCGGTTTGTGCATCCAGAAAGCTGACAAAAGCCTTTGCATCGGTGATGACGGTCTCCGCGGAGAGAGCCAGTGCCATGGGCAAGACGTGGTTGCGGGTTTCCTCATCCTGAAAGCTTGCGCCTTCGCTAACCACGGGAGATGTCGCTTCGCGGTAGTAGGGGTTGATCACCAGGACAGAATAACCGGCTTCAGCCAGGCGTTTGCCCATCTGTTGGAAGGCCGGGCGCAGACCTAAAATGTCCGGCCAGATGAGGATGCCTGGGTGTGATCCAGACGAGGGATGTACGAAGTAGGCATCTGCGTCACCGTCGGGCGTTGTAATCGTTACATCCGTCTCGGTGACGTCCATGGCATTGGCTGACCGTGGCAAGGTCGCCATTATCATGGCTGCGCTGCCGGCAAGGGTGACCTGTCGCCGCGAGAGATAGGCTTCATTGTCCTTGACGGTTTCTTCATCACACATAGCGCACTCCTGATCAGGTGATAAGGGGGTGGGTTCTCGCCAGAGCTTATCGGGCTGGCGGACCTTCGCAATCATAAATCGCGGCCAAGCACGTTCATGTGAATGAGCCGCTGTTGATTTGACGTCTTGGCAAAGGGATAGTCAGATCATTGGTATTCAATAAGATTTGGGGACTAGATGGGTCAGGTGGATAAAGATGAAGAAGCTTTGGCATCTATGGCGGCAGGGGATCTCGACGCACCCGTCGTGATGCTCAACCTTCTGAAGTATCGAGAGGTCGCTGCCGCAGGCGCTGGCGTTGATGGAAAAACAGGGCGTGAGGCTTACGAGGTTTATGGTCAGGCTTTTGCGAAGCTACATCCCCGATTTGGTGGTGAGCCTATCTGGATGGGCAGAGGCCTCAACTCCATTATTGGCGATGAAGACTGGGATGTGGTGATGCTTGTTCGATATCCGGCTCGCAGACAGTTTGTCGATATGATGCGGGACCCTGACTATTTGATGATCGCGCCAATCCGCGCAGCCGCGCTGGAAGATAGTCGGCTTATTGAGATGTCCCAGTTGCTGCCGAAGGCCTAGCGACCCCAAAATAGCCAGAACCGCAATGTTGTCGCACTTCACACGCGTCTGGCTGGGATGTGATTTCCAGTTGATCGAGGGACGCGGCACTCTACCTCCAATCATATTGGAGGTTATCTATGTCCGTATTCTCTCAAGGTACCCGGTCTTCCGGGCTTATTCGCTTGGCCGCAGCTGGCATTGCTTTGGTCAGTTTGAGTGGGTTTCGAAGTTTTGAAGCGAATTTTGCCCCCGATTCAGATCTTTGGTCCCGCTGGGAAGCGCATAATCCGCAAAGAGTAGAGGTAGTGGACGTTTCTGCTTGGAACGACATCCTCGCTGCTTATGTGATTCAGGACATAGACGGGCTTAATCGCTTCGCTTATGGCGACGTGTCGCCTGCGAACAGGGAAAGGCTCAAGCAGTTTATTGCGGAACAAACGGCTCTGCCTGTAAGTGACTATTCACGGCCAGCACAAAAGGCATACTGGATCAATCTCTACAATGCAGTGACCGTGGATGTGGTTCTTGACGCCTACCCGGTGGAGAGCATTCGGGAGATTGATATCTCGCCCGGCCTGTTTGCCGATGGTCCTTGGGGGAAGGAACTCGTTTCCGTTGAAGGCGAAGATTTGACCCTCAATGATATTGAGCATCGTATCCTGCGGCCGATCTGGAACGATGCGCGGATCCATTATGCGGTCAATTGTGCATCCGTCGGATGCCCCAATTTGCAGGCAGAAGCTTTTACTGCGGACAATGTAGAGCGCCTTCTGGAGACCGGCGCGCGTTCCTACGTGAACAGTCCGCGTGGCGTATCTATCTCAGAGGGCAAGGTCACCGTTTCCAGTATTTATGACTGGTTCTTTGAAGACTTCGGAACGTCGGAAGAGGATGTGTTGGCGCATCTGCTTGCCTATGCGGACGATGACCTCGCCTCAGAGCTTCGCTCGATTGGGAAGCTTGATGATGCAGCATATGACTGGTCGCTAAACGACGCTCGCTGAGAAGTATGTAGGTTTTTAGCGGGCAGAGGTGCGTCGGCGTTTTGTGTCATATACCCATCCAAGTGCGCGGGTCGACAGCCCGATATAATAGAGGGCGTGCAGGACGCACCACCCGGTGAAGATCGCAACAGGATGCCGGTTCTTAAAGCGCCTTGATGAGGTAAGGACCGGCTCTTCTTCGATGCAGATGGTGCCACCCCTTCGCTCCATTTTGCGGCTCAGGTCGAAATCTTCCATGACGGTGTAGGGCATGATGCCGCCAAGATCCTGATAGACTGTGCGCCTGAGAAAGATGACGGAGTCACCGTAGTAGAGGCCCTTGCTTCGGAACCAGGCGTAGAAATCATTCAGCCAGGTTGCGAAGTCGCTTTCTCCGTCAAACAGCACTCTGAAATTGCCGCCGATTATTGCGCTATCTGAAAGCTCCTTGTCCATGGCAAGGAACGCGTTTTCTGGCAGGCGCGTGTCGGCGTGAAGGAAGATGAGAATGTCTCCGTTCGCACGCTCACCGCCCACCTTCAATTGTTGGCCACGGCCCGGCTCGGGCGACAGGTAGACACTGGCTCCCGCGGCTTTGGCCAGTTCAACGGTGTTGTCCGTGCTCGCGCTATCGACCACGATGATCTCGGCCTCTTTGTTGAGATGGCGAACGTGTGCGACCCGGTCCCCTATCTGATGCGCTTCATTCAAGGTCGGGATGATGACAGAGTAGGTGTGGTTGAAGCGCTCAGTCATTGATGAACCTCAGGTCTGCAATGCGGCCGGCCCTGTAGCCGCCGAGATCGTCGCTGTCACCTGAGATAGCGATGTGACTAGGCGGGGGCGCTTCTTTCCCAAATGCCTTGCGAAAGTCTTGCCGGAAGTCGATGGTTTCCTGAGACCATTCGCCAGGCGCACTTGGTTTCGTCTGAAGGACGATCAGGGCGCCTTGTCCCTCTGCCAGGTGGGGATTGGGCATGATCCGAGGCTCGGAGGCAGATCCGCCCCATGTGTAGGTCAGGGCATTGCCAACCTGGGGATAGCCAAACAGCTCTGCCAGGCCACCAAAGAGAGAGTCTTGATCGTCCTGTTCTGGAAACCAAAGGTGTACCGCAATTGCGCGGTCGTCTGCGCCGACTTGCATGGGGTCGCTGGCAGGGCCCATCGCGTCGACCCGCCAACGCCAGGTGAGGGTTTGGCCAGAGATGTCGAGTTCTCTGTATCTGAATGCGACGGAGTCCTCAGAGACCACATGGAGCGAACCGTCCGGTTTGATCTCAAATTGTGTTTCGGCTTCGCCAGGGACTCCAATGGTCTCCCATCTGTCGTCAGACAAGCTCAGGCTGTCGGCCTGCGCGGAACTTACAAGAAGAAGCGAAAGGCACCCTGCAATTCTTAGACGTTGGTTCATCATCCACCCGAGACTGTCTCATTTGTCACGAGGATGGATGAGGGGACCTAGAGCGGCAATTCAAGGTCCCTCACAGGTGGGTTATCCGGTGTGATGGTCTTAGGCCATCGCGAGGACCACCACTGGGCTGTCGAAATTCCTGTTCGATCACAAGCGACAGGCAAAGCTATATGCTGGCCGATGAGATTAACAGGATCAGGGTATATTGGTTCGGTGTTCCCAGCTGGATTCAGGCTATTCCGCCGCTGCACGCTGGGGGTGAAGGTCGACGCGGTTCAGGGTGCCGGTTGCATCATTTCCTAGTCGGATGTCCATGTTGCGTGCCGCCAGGTCCATGGTGAGGGTGCAGACGGTTCCCATGTTGCCCAGTGGTTCACGGGGGCGATAGGTTTGACAGATGGCATTGCCTGGGTTTTCCGTGTCTGAAAGCATGCGAACCATGGTTTCGCGGTCTCGCGTTTTATGGTGTTGCGCGAGCGCGTAGGCACGGTTGAGCCGGAGGGTCGAGTTCTCTAAGACATGCGGCATCGAGAACATGTCCGGATCCAGGTAGTGGTTGGTGTGGGCAATGACGTCGCCGGGATCATCCACTTCAATTTGCTCCGTTGCGGCAAACTCCATATCAAATCGGGCGCCGCTCTCGTCAGCCACCAAAATATTGGCTGACCGTCCTGTTCCCGCCCGGCTGATTGTTTTTCGGACAGCGTCGATGGACGAACATTCAAGGATTGCGCGTAGCAGAATGTGTATCGGTACGCCATTGGTGGGGCGGTTGATGTGGAGGAAATTGAAGCAGACACCAACGCCCGCATTGTTCAGTCCAATCTTCCCGAGAATGCCCGGCTCCGTCATCATGAGGATGGATGGGCCATCTGTTCGTTCAATTCTGGCAAGGGTGATGAGGGGTTCGAGGCGTTCTTCCCAGTCCCAATTCTGGCCGAGGATTGGTGTGCCCGCGAAATGCATGACCGTGCACTCAGTCGCGGGGACGAAAGACAGAAATTCGCTTCTTGCGTTCAGCGCATAGATCCAGAGAGGATTTACAGAAGCCGCGCCTGCAATTGCTTCAATCTCCGTTCCATAGTCTGGTTCGAAATTATTGATCACCTTTTTGAAGTGCTCGGCGATATCGAAGACGTCGCTTTCAGAGCGTCCAAAGAAAGTCCCGTACACGTCGACCATGCCCTGGATGCGGTCTTTCAGCGCCGCGCCGTGTTGTTCGCCGCGCTCAGCGGGTCCGCCTGACAGGGTGATGAGTGGCAGTCCGCCAATTGTGGTCATGTTCTTCCTCCCGGTTTGGACCTTCAGGATAGACGGGTTTTGGTCCATGTTTCAAAACCGGCAGAAACAAAGGGGCTTAACTTGTCTGAGATTACGATTTATGCGGCGGAAGTCTCGACCTTTGGGCGGATCGTCGCGATGGTGGCGATTGAGAAGGGGATCGACTGGTCATTGGTTCCAACAGATTCCTCGTCTGCGGAGCATATTTCTCGTCACCCTTTCGGAAAAACGCCAGCTGTGGAGGTGAATGGGCATTTGCTCATCGAAAGCGATGCGATCTGTCGATATTTGGATGATGCCTATGATGGCCCTGCGCTTGTACCGGAGGATCCGCTAGAGCGTGCAGAGATGACAAAATGGATGAGTTTTGTTCAGGCCTACATGTTCCCGACAACTGAGTTTGGCTTGGTGATGCCCCGGCTTGTTGCGCCCATGATGGGGCGACCGGTCGACGAGTCCCGAGTCCAGAAGTCGCTCCCAACCATCCAATATCAACTTGGGCTCCTTGAAGCCGGACTGGCAGACCGTGCCTTTGTTGCATCAGAGCGCTTAACTCTTGCTGATATTTATCTGTTCTGTACCTGGATGGCAGTTGCTCATACAGAGGAGGGGAAGGTAATGCTTCATCATTCCCCGAACGTGACCCGATGGATGTCCTTTCTGGCAAGCAGGGAAAGTGCACGCAGAACAGCCTGGCCTGAAGGATAAGGCTAGCTTTTCAGCGGTTTTTCGAGTTCAATGCGCGGGTTCGTTTCTTATCGTAGGCTTTCTGTGTCGAGACCGTTTTCCATCGGATTGGCCCTCCTGTTTGTGGGGCTTCAAATCGCGTCCCTCTATCACGGGGCGACTTATGGTTTTGCCGCCCACAGCCATGCTCCCAAAACTCTGATCGCTTTTGACACGCCGGTCCTGGATGTTTTTGGGTATGACACATCAGATCGTTCAAACGAACGGTCGCCGGACCGCTTTTGCGACCTTGATATGTATTGCGACAAGTTGGACAAGCTTGCCTTTGTTCCTGTCATGGTAGGCATTGAATGGGCGTTTGACTCGGGTGTTGATCAATCCGGTCGTGATGCGCTCCATGGTGCAGAGTGGCAGAAAGCCGTTGCCAGAGGACCCCCATCTTTTCTCTCGTCCTGAATTTTAATCAGCGCCCTTTGAGGGCAAGTGGAGAAAAGAATGACTATCGTTTTGAAAATGGGACGCGGAATCAAGCGTCCAAAAATCTATCCTGGCACCCTTGTTACAGCTCTTGGTGCTTGTCTCCTTGGTGCGCCGGCTCTTGCTGCTTCGCATGGCCACCATGACCACGACCATGATGATGAGAAACGTCATGCAGAGTCCCATGTACATGGGGCTGCAGAACTCGCTTTTGCCCTAGATGGAAATCAGTTGGCCGTGGAGTTCAAGTCGCCGGGTGCCAATATTGTCGGGTTCGAGCATGAAGCAAAAGAAGCCGACGAAATTGCCGCGGTTAAGGCTGCAATAGAAAAACTGAAGATGGGTTCCGCTCTGATACAGGTTGAAGGGGCAGGGTGTACGCTTGCCGAGGCCGATGTTGAGGCTGAAGGGCTCCTCGCTGAAGCTCATCATGACGAGCACCACGAAGATGAGCACCATGAAGATGAGCACCATGATGACGAACATGAACATCATGAAGACGCGCACGAAGGTGAAGATGCTCATGCGGAGTTCGAGGTGAAATATACTTTCGAATGCGCAACGCCAGATCAACTCTCAGGTGTCTCCGTCGCGTTTTTTGAGCAATGGCCCGGGATCGAGGAAATCGAGACTGTTTTCCTCAGTGGCGATCATCAAAAGTCTGTCGAGCTCACCGCAGAGAAAGCGGTGTTTGAGGTCAAATAGATGGCGAATAGTCAGGCAGAGGTGGTTCCCAGTCCGACCGAGGCAGCGGTGGTCATGAAAGACCTCATGTTTTCTTGGGATGGGGGAGCGCCTCTGCTCGACATTGCTGACCTGGAAATTAAACGGGGAGAGCGTGTCTTTCTCCATGGGCCCAGCGGTAGTGGCAAGAGCACATTGCTCGGCCTGTTTGGAGGTGTATTGCTGCCAGACGCAGGCGATCTAACTGTTCTGGGGCACAATCTTGCAGGTCTTGGTGGCCGCGCGCGCGATCGGTTTAGGGCGGATCATCTCGGCATCATTTTTCAGATGTTCAATCTCCTTCCTTACCTCTCAGTAGCTGATAACGTCGCCTTGTCCTGTCGTTTTTCAAAGGTGCGATCCAACCGGGCGGAGGAGGCAGGCGGCGTCAGCGCTGAAACCGACCGGCTTCTTAGGAACCTTGGACTGCCTGATGAAGCAATGACGCGCCCGGTGACGGATCTGAGCGTGGGGCAACAACAGCGGGTGGCCGTTGCCCGCGCCTTGATCGGGCAACCGGAACTCATTATCGCGGATGAACCGACGTCAGCATTGGACGCCGATCACCGGAATGTATTCATTGATCTGCTGTCAGCGGAGTGTGCCACGAGCGGTGCTACATTGATCTTTGTGAGCCACGATTTGTCGTTGGCGCAAAATTTCGATCAGACGGTCGCTCTTGGCGAGATCAACCGGGCTGACATGAAGGGGGTTGTCTGATGCCATTGTCAGCTCTCCTTTTGATCGCGTTTCGAAGTGTGGTGAATCGGCGCGTCACGGCACTGCTCACGGTCTTTTCGATTGCGCTGAGCGTTACCTTGTTTCTGGGCGTTGAAAAAATCCGTTCTGGCGCGCAGACAGGGTTTTCTAACACAGTCTCGGGAACGGATCTGATTGTTGGTGCGCGGAGTGGAGCACTCAACCTCTTGCTCTACTCGGTGTTCCGGATTGGAGACGCGACTAACAATGTGACCTGGGAAAGCTATGAGGATATTGCGGCGCGGCCGGAAGTGGCCTGGGCAGTACCTATTTCTCTTGGCGACAGTCATCGTGGGTTTCGTGTGATGGGTACAACAGATGCCTATTTTGATCACTATAAGACCGGCGACAAACAGACCCTGCAATTTGCGACAGGTAAACGGTTCGAAGATATCTTCGATGTTGTGTTGGGATCGGATGTGGCCTCAGAGCTTACCTACGGGCTTGGTGAGGAAATTGTCATCGCCCACGGCATTGGCTCCGTAAGTTTCGCCAAACATGACAATCTGCCGTTTCGCGTTGTCGGTATTCTAGAGCGAACGGGCACGCCTATTGACCGGACACTGCATGTGAAACTGGAAGGTATCGAGGCCATTCATCTGGGGTGGTCGGGTGGGGCGGCGCCTGTCGGGAGTCGTGCGCCCAGTGCTGAAGACGTTCGTGCTGCAGATCTCGAGCCAACATCGGTCACAGCGGTGTTTTTGGGCCTGAAGAGCCGGATTGCGATCCTTACGCTTCAGCGGGATATCAACACCTATAGGCAAGAAGCGCTGATGGCGATCATCCCAGGCGTTGCTTTGACCCAACTTTGGGATGTTGTCGGCGTCGCTGAAACCGCGCTTAGTGCGATTTCGACGTTTGTGATTTTGACCGGGCTATTGGGCCTCATGACAAATGTTCTGACGAGCCTTAACGAGCGTCGCCGAGAGATGGCGATCTTGCGGTCGGTCGGGGCAGGTGCGGGGCATGTCGCCTTGTTGCTTGTCAGCGAATCTGCGTTTCTGGCGAGCGCCGGCGCCCTGTTGGGGCTTTGTCTGGTGCAGGTTCTTCTGGCGGTGGCGGGGCCCCTAATTGTCGACGCAACGGGCGTTTTTGTCGGTGGTCCAAGTGTTACCTCATTTGATCTTATAACTGTGGGTGCTGTGATAGGCTTCGCGGCGGCCCTCGCCGCGTTCCCAGCCTGGCGGGCTTACCGTCAGTCCCTGTCGGACGGACTGACGATCCGCGTTTAAGGAGCGATGTTATGAAGTTGCTATTGGCTGTTTGTGTGGCGCTTGGCTTTAGTTCAGTCGGGTCCCTTGTTATGGCGGCGGAGCCTGAGGTGATCTATTGGGAGGATTTAATGCCGCCCGAAGGGTTGAAGGCTCTCGAAGAGGCCTATGCGGCCGCTGCGGCGGCAGCAGAGCCGCTCGGTGAGGTGGACCAGACACCAGCGGATCTGGCTGATTTGCCAGAGGATGGCGATATTGTCCCCGGTGCTGATCCAGATGATCCAACAGGCTCTCGGCCGCCTGCCACGCAATTTGGAACATTTGACGTGGTCGAGGAGCTCGACGGGAAAACCATTCGTATTCCCGGCTTCATGGTGCCCTTTGATATTGACCAAATGAATGAAGTAACCGAGTTTCTGCTGGTGCCGTATTTCGGCGCCTGCATCCATGTGCCGCCACCGCCACCGAACCAGATCGTCTATGTAACAGCTGAGGACGCGGTTCCTTTTGGATGGGAGCCCGTATGGCTTGAGGGCGTACTTGAGACTAAAACCCATATGAACCAGCTCGGCAGCGCGGCTTATACGCTGAATCTCACCAAAATGGAGCCTTACGCGGACGGCTAGAAACTAAAGTTCTAGCTTTTTCAGTGGGTTGGAGGTCAGACCTTAATAAAATATTGAGTCCATATGCCTAACCTAAGCGCCGTATTTGCGTAGAAGGTAGTCGGCAATGGCCACACCATTGGCTGCAGGACAGGGACGATTTGAAGAGCTGGCACACCGTTTTGGTCTGCCAGGCGAACGTACTCTGTTGCCTGGTCCGATCTGGGCTGCCGCTATTTACGCTGTGACATTGGTGCCGGTGCTCGTCTTGCTGACCGCCGCCTGGTTCCAGCCGTTTGTGCCCCTTGGCGAGTTGATGCGCGACAGCCTGCTTGTTGCGGAGGTGTCGCAAGACTGCTGTCACATCTATTATGGCGCTATCTCCAATGTAGGCGTGTTGTTGTGGGCATCGGCAGCGGCGGTCCTGATTTTTTCCGCTCTTGTCGTAGCGCTTATTGGTGGCCAGGAGAACCGTCACCACATTATTCAGTTTTTCCTCGCCGGAGGTCTCACGATGCTGTTGTGCATTGATGATTTCTTTCTGGTGCATGACATTGTTCTGCCAAAGCTTGGCTTTTCAGAAACTCTTGCTTACGCAGTGTATGCGACAATTGCCGCGATCTATGTCTGGTATGCGCGACGCGAAATTCTGGCTGCACGGTGGCTGATGTTCCTTATCAGCGTGGCCTGTCTTGCTCTCAGCGTGAAAATCGACGTCTTTCTGAATCTCGACAATGATTTTCGGCTTCTGATTGAGGATGGAGCGAAACTGATGGGCATCGCTGCCTGGCTCAGCTTTCATGCAGAAGCTGCCGCGTGCACCATCCAGCGCTTGTGCGAAACTGGCTCTACCCCTGCGCAACAGGCTGGCACCAGATGACATCTGTTGCCAGCAAGCTCTTTGCCGAGGTCACGGACAATCGGCCATCCATTCTTTTGCTTGGGAACTACCGGCCGGCACTCGCTGTTGCGCGTGTTCTGCGAGATCAGGGCTTTCGTGTTGTCATGGGCAAACGGGGCGGGGAGGGCTTTAACGAATATTCCCGCTTTGTTGAAGAGGCCTGGGATCATCCTCCTGTTGAGACCGACGCAGCTGGTTTACAGACGGCGCTCACAGAATTTCTGATCGAGCGGGATGACATCCAGTTTGTCTTTCCGATAAGCGAAGCGTTTGTGATGTTTTTTGCAGAGCGCATGCTGTCTTTGCCCGGTGGAGCGACACTGGTGTCACCAAGAGCAGATCTTGTGAAGACCTGTGCGGACAAAGTGACCATGCTTTACACAGCTGTGGAGGAAGACGTGCCGGTCTTGCCCTGCGCTGTCCTGGTCGCTGACAGCGACAATGAAGCTCTCGGGCGTGAGGTGGGCTTGCCAATCGTCGCAAGACCCTTAACGCCCGGTGCCAAGATCAACGAGAAGAAGGCCGTCATCATCGATACCTGGCCGGACTATCTGCAGTTTGTTGCAGATTGGTGCAAGCCGAACTTTCCAATTCTCATTCAGCGCAAGGCCGTTGGCCCGCGGATTAATGTGTTCTTTACAGCCCGCAACGGCGAGCTGATCAACGATCTTCAGACATATATACGGCGAACAGACTCACTTGATGGGACGGGCTACGCGGTTGATGGGGTCACAATGGCTACGTCGGCGGCGCTTCTTGAGGACTGCAAGAAGCTCGTGAAAGCTCTCGATTATACGGGCATCGGTATTGCGCAGTTCATTGTCGATCCAAAAACAGGTGAGAGATGCTTTCTTGAGCTTAACCCGCGTGTTGCAGGCAGCCAGGCAATCACGGAGCAAATGGGCTTTGAGATGAGTCGCATTGCAGTCGACCTTGCCGTTGGGCTTGAACCTCAGCCGCCAAAACGGGTGCGGGGAATACGATCAGGTTTTCGATATGCCTGGGTTTATGGTGATGTTCGAGGGCTGCGCGCTGCGTGGGCGCAAGGTGAGGTTGGCATTGGTGGCGCGGCGCTCTGGGCGCTCAAAATTTTCTGGACCGCGCTTTGGGCTGATCATCATATGTCGTGGGTGTGGCATGACCCGCTGCCTGCATTGATGTTATTCGCGAGGCAAGTGTTTCCATCGCTTGAGCGTCTGTCCGGGACGTCGGTTAAGCGCGAAACGGACGCGCCTGGTCTCTCAGATTTACTGGGTGACGACCGCCCTGCGAGGGAGGCATGAAGCCGCCCGCTGCAATCTCGGGGTTTTTGAAAACCTCAAGCATATTGATGGCCGCGCGGGTTGGAGGCACCGGACTTGGGTTTCTCATTCAGCTCGCACTGGTCCGCCTTATGCCCCCAGTGGATTACGGCATTTACGTCGTCGCCATGTCGCTGGCTGCGGTACTCTCCATTGTTTGCGCTTTTGGAATGCCGTCGGTGGCTGCTCGGTTCGTTGCGGCGTATCAGGAGGCAGGGGACAAGGCACGGCTAGCCGGTTTCCTTCGCAGTTCCCTGGGCAGTATTGCGGGCATGTCAGCCCTCATCGCTCTCGTTGCAATCGTGACTGTGTGGAGCGGCCTGATTGATACATCCTACCAGGTGCCTTTGGTCCTGGCCTGCTTGATCGGTCCTGTGCTCGCCGCGATGCGATTTGGCGGTGCTCTCTCGAATGCCGCGCGACGGTTCTATCTGACCTACCTTCCTGATGTGATGTTTAAACCGGTACTTCTGGTAGCGGGCTTGGCTGGCATATACGTGCTGGCCTATCCCTTGACGACCACCAATGTGTTGCTGGTTCATCTCGCGGTGCTGTTTGCCGCTTGTTTTGTGCTCTGGATGTGTCTGCGCCCCCGCCGCCAGTTTAGCCTTGAAGGTGTTGAGCCGGTCACAGATAGCAGCACCTGGCGCCGGGCTGCGACGCCGATGATTTTTGTCACCTTGCTCACCTCATTCCTGGCCGACATAGACATCTTACTGTTGAGCACACTTCTTCCGGCGGACCAGGTCGGCATTTTCAGTGTGTGCTTACGGATTATGCTGTTGATCGAGTTTGGCATCCAGACGGTCTTTCAGATGACGACGCCGGATCTGGCGGAGGCGCAGGCGCGCGATGATTCAACTTTGATGAAAGCTGCCATGCGACGGGCCCAACACACGACGTTTGGCTTCACGCTGGTGGCGCTCTGTGGCGTTGCTTTGTTGGGCGAATGGCTCCTTCTTTTGTTTGGAGAGACTTTTACTACAGGCGCCAGCGCTCTGACCTTTTTGGTTGTCGGGCAGGTGGTGAGATCAGCCTTTGGTCCGGTCACTCAAGTACTCACCGTGGCAGGCGCGCAAATGCGCAGCCTTGTGAGTTACGGTGTTGCACTGCTGGTGTTGATCGTGGGCAATGTTTTTCTTGTGCCCACCATGGGCCTTGAAGGCGCGGCAATGATGCTGTCATGCGCAATGGTACTCGGCACGATTCTGCAGGCTCAGAGCCTTCGGCAAAAGACAAGGCTGTCGGTGGTGAGCACTTTCATGTCGTTACCCAACACGGACTTAGCTGTGCCTGACAAAGGTTGAGGTGCCAGGACGGATTTCTCACTTCAGGTGAGCTTTGAAATCCGGCGCCCGTTTCTCATTAAATGCTGCAACGCCCTCATGGGCTTCGTCCGTGTCATAATAGAGCGCCAAGGCTTGAAACCCGAGGGATCCAATCCCCTTGATGTGGTCGGTGTCAGCATTGAAGGAGCGCTTGGCGATCGCGATGGCAGTGGGGCTTTTCTCGTTGATCTCAGCGCACCATTTGTCTACTTCGGCGTCCAGTTGATCGCGGGGGACAACCGTGTTGATAAGGCCCATGTCGAGCGCTTCGGCGGCACTGTAGCGGCGGCAGAGATACCACATTTCTCGAGCCTTTTTTTCACCAACCAGTCTTGAGAGGTAGGCCGTCCCAAAACCCGGGTCAACGGAACCGACTTTAGGACCTACCTGTCCGAAGACTGCCGTATCGGCGGCAATGGTGAAGTCGCATAAGGTGCACAGCACGTTGCCACCGCCGATGGCAAAGCCCTGAACCTTTGCTATGACAGGCTTGGGTACATCACGCATGGCGGCGTGGAGTTCGTCTACAGGAAGGCCGATGGTGCCCCTGCCGCCATAGCCACCGTCATGGGAAGATTGATCACCGCCGGTACAGAATGCCTTTTCCCCTGCGCCAGCCAAGACGATTGCGCCGACCTGTTTGTTCCATCCTGCTCGGTTGACCGCATGGATTAGCTCTTCGACGGTTTCTGCGCGGAAAGCATTGTATTTTTCTGGCCGATTAATGGTGATGTAGGCTGTCGCGTTGGCTTCCTCGTAAAGAATGTCTTCGTAGGTCACTGGGGTCTCCTTTGTCGGCATGGACGGCGCCTGCCAATCTGTTTACGGTTTCTCAGACGATAAAGGGCAGGGGCACCGGGTCAAAGGGGGGAAGCATGAATAAGTGGCAGGTGGGTGACTTCACCGTGACGCGGGTGATTGAGATAGAGGTCGCGGGCGGGACAAAATTCCTTCTGCCGCAGGCAACTCCAGAAGCGGTTCGGGATTTCAAGTGGATGGCGCCACACTTCATGACTCCTGATGGGCACCTCATCATGAGTGTCCATGCCCTGGTTATTGACACGGGTGAGCGCAAGATCGTCGTCGATACCTGCATTGGAAACGACAAGGAGCGGGAAATTCCTACCTGGAGTCATCTTGATCTTCCCTTCCTGGATGACCTTCAAGAGGCGGGGTATGCCCGCGAGGACATCGACACTGTCATGTGCACACATCTTCATGTTGATCATGTGGGTTGGAACACGATGCTGATTGATGGCAAGTGGGTGCCCACGTTCCCGAATGCACGCTACCTGATGGCTGAGAAGGAGTTCACCTATTGGCAAACCCAGGAGAGTGATGCTGGGCAGAAAGCTGTCTTTGCTGACTCGGTCAGGCCGGTGTTTGACGCCGGTCTTGTTGATCTCATCTCACTGGATCATGAGATTTGCGAAGGTATCTGGCTGGAGCCGACGGTGGGACATACGCCGGGCCATGTAAGCGTGCGCCTGAGTTCTAAAGGTGAAGACGCAATCATCACTGGAGATTTTGTTCACCATCCTTGTCAACTGGCCCGTCCAGACTGGTGTGCTGTTGTTGACTATGATCCCACGCAGAGTGAGGCGACGCGCCGGGACGTCTTTTCGCGGTATGCGGATACACCGATGCTTGTTATTGGGACACATTTTGCGACCCCGACAGCGGGGCATATTAAGAAAGACGGCGATGCCTATCGTCTGGATGTGTAAGGCGAGGTCACAAAAGAGAAGGCATGAGAAAGGCTTGGGGGAGCCATGAAATTTTTACGGATAGGGCTTTTTGTATTCGGGGGTGTCGCAGTTGCGCTGGGCGTAGGGCTTGCGACGCTGATGCTCGTACGAGACGATCTGAGTTCGTTTGACAGGCAGTTCATTGTCTCCCAAGAGCCAACCACCCCCGCCATCACCGTCCGCTATATGGGCAATACCAACCTGCTGATATCAGATGGTACCACGACGCTTCTGACAGATGGCTGGTTCAGCCGTCCGTCGACGAGCGAGCTTTTGTTCGGCAAGATTGCGCCAGATTTGGATGCGATCTCTGATGCGATGACCAAGGGCAATATCGGTGAGGTTACTGCGGTTATTCCCGTCCACAGCCATTATGATCACGCGATGGACTCGCCTGAGGTTGCACGACGAACAGGTGCTCTGCTTGTTGGCTCTGAATCGACTGCGAATATTGGCCGGGGCTGGGGATTGCCGGAAGAACAGATCCGCGTTGTCGGTTCTGAAGAACCGATCCGGTTTGGGGACTTCACAGTAACGCTCATCAAGTCACAGCATTTCCAGTTCCCCGACCCTGATATGGCCGCAGCGGCGCTTGAAGACCCGGTCATTACCGAACCTCTTGTCCCGCCGGTCAATGCTCTCGACTATAAAATGGGCGGGGCCTATTCCGTACATGTTGCCCACCCGTTGGGGACATTTCTTCTGCAAGGAAGCGCTGGTTATGTGACCGGTGCGCTTGATGAATATCGGGCTGATGTCGTCATTCTTGGTGTCGGCGGCGTTGCTGCCCAGACAAGGTCCTACCAGCAGGATTATTGGGAACAGATTGTCCGTGTGCTTCGCCCTGACCGTGTGTTTCCCGTGCATTGGGACAGTTTAACCGACCCGCTGCAAGACGAGCCTGTTATGCCAAACTTGCTTTGGTCGCGCGTATTGGACTTCCAGGCGGAAGCGGGAGTGAACTATGCGCTGGAAAATGCCCGCAATGATGGCATTGATGCTGCGCTCTTTCCTATGTGGGAAGAGGTGGTGCTCTTCCCGCAGTAGGTTTGCTAGTGCAGTTTTGTGAGGAATGCGTCGATCGCGTCCGTGATTTCCGGCTCGTCTAGGAACGGGGCGTGCCCGCGATCCCTTGCTGTTGCCAGCGTCAGCTCAGGATGTTCGCTGGCCATTCTCTCAGCCGTCGCCGTTGACAGCAGATCTGAATTTTCTCCGCGCACCAGAAGCACCGGCACGTGGGAGAGGGCGCGGAACTCACTCCACATGGTTGGAATGTTGCCGCGCATGAGTTTCGCCGCTCGGCGGAGACCTGTGCCAATGGCGGCATCATAGTCCATTGCCGGTTTGCCGTTGTCATCACGAAAGGTCATGCGTGCAAAGTCGTGCCATTTCTCCCCAGGCATGTTTGGGAAGTAGCGCTCGTTCATCTGTCGGATTGTAATAGCGGCATCTTCCCAGGTGGGGGGAACTTCCATCTTGCCAGCATAGCCCATGATGCGCTCGATCCCGGTTTTGTCGACCTCCGGTCCAATGTCGTTCAACACGACACCTTTGATAGCGGTAGGACGATGGAGGGCCATATTCATGGCGACAAGCCCGCCGCGCGAGGTGCCGACGATGATCGCATGGTTCACACCGGCGGCCGCCATGAGATCCAGCGTATCGCGCATTTCATTCAGCGGTGTGTAATCGGTCCAGCCTTTGGCATATTCCGATTTGCCGCGCCCTCTAAAGTCAGGGCAGAGAACACGACGATCGGTGGAGAGCCTCTCGGCGAGACCGGCAAAATCCTTAGAATTTCTTGTCAGGCCCGGAAGACAGAGAACGGGTGTCTTTGGCGATGTGCGTGACCCATAGTCACGGGCATAGAGTTTCAGGCCTTCCTGGGAATAGTAGTAGATGTCCTGGAATGTCATGGACCTGTGTCTCCTTGTTGCTTTGGCGCAATCATCGGAAGTCCGGGCAATTCTCGCAAGGACCTTTTACCCACCCAGCGCGTCATCAGGAATTGGCAGCATTGTGCCCGGTTCCTGGGTCGAGGGTGCTGCAGGCCGCACAATCACTTGTTGGGATGGTTGGAAATCAGCAGGCGCGCGCGGCGCATCAATTCCAGGCGGCGCCCGCAGGGTAATTGGCGCTGAGCTGCGGGCAATCGGTTGAGGTTCAGGGGCGCTCAGGCGCGGCGGTTCTGCTGCGGCGGGCGGGATCAGGGTGG
>JAAWWE010000064.1 GCA_021404525.1 Rhodobiaceae bacterium | reverse complement strand
TCTTGAGTGTTGTTTTTTTTTTGAAGTCTGCGCCGGGATGAAACGTGTTGGTGAGGGAGGGTCGCGGGGTCTTGGGCCTGTTTGACAGGGTCGTGGTCCCGCCTGTGCCCACGGGCGGCAAGCGCATGGAGCCGCAGCTGGACCTGCACGGCGCACTTGCGGGCATTCTGGCATTCTGGCATTGAGCCTTGGGGGTGCGGGGAAGTCCGGACAGCAAAAAACCTCCCTTGAACAGGAGGTTATGCAAAGTATAGTATTTATGGTTGCGGGAGGACGCAACCGCCGTAGCCTACCTAATCTTCGTTGCATGATTTGACAAAGTATCTACGTCGTGGGGTCGTTCCGGACCCGCAAAGCGCGCACTAACAACCAGTTATCGCCGAGAGAGTGGCATGGCCTCCGGATAAATACCTGTTAGCCCTTGATATGTGCCGGATAGAAACATCCGCGTCACCCAAGCCGAGCACTTGACTGTCTTCACAAGGAAATTCTACCATAAGTCGTGCGGTGATATTAGATTCAATTATGAGAAATTCCCATCGCATGAACAGTCATTCGAGAGAATGACAGGTAGGTATGATTGAAAGGGTTTTGTCATGCCAAACGTGCAAATGACACTCACCAACTTTACTCTTACAAGTCAAATGGCCACAGCTGAACTATTTGGCGGTAACGCGGTCATCGGTCCCAACACCAACACAGGGACTCCAACCTCTGAATTCACGAGTGCGCAAACAGCTATAGGCATTACAAATGTTCGCTTTCCAGGTGGGGATACGCAGAGCCTGTATCAGAACGGGCTGCTCAAACCCAATGGAGAACTGATTGACGAAGTCACCAATTTCCTAAACTGGGCGCAGGCGAACGGCAAGAAAGTATCACTCGTTACACCTATACAAAACGGCATCTTCCCGCAAAATATTCAGGACCTGACAGATTTCGTTGAACTTGTGCTGCAGAACTATGGCGATGTGATCGCGCAGTTTGAAATCGGCAATGAATTCTGGGGCGAAATGGGCGAAACTCTATATGGCCAGCGAGCCAACGCGTCAATCATTGCAATCCAGAATGTCATAACGGGGTCTGGTCATGATCCTGACATCCTAATTCAGATGGCAAATGTCACGGCATCCAACTCCGAATTCCCCCGCCCAGACGGCCCTTCAGACAACTTCGAACCCCGCACTGAAAGCGCGAACCAAACGATCATCAACCAACTCTCTCCCGCTGCCAGAGGCGCGCTGGATGGCGTCATCGAGCATTACTACTTCAAGGATGACGGAGATATTACCTTCGATGGCAGCAGTCGAGAAATGGGTTGGATCGATAAATCCATGACGCGGTGGAACGCAACATTCGGCTCCGATTTTGGTTTGCACATAACGGAGTGGAATATCAACCGAGACTCAAACCACCTAAATGGCATCCGTGCTGCATCGACCATTCTTGAACAATTCGAATACATGTTAGACCTCGGTGTTGACAGCGCCTACGTTTGGCCCGTCCAGATGAACACACGAACCGACCTCGCCGGTCATCCGGGAGACAATCTTGTGATAGACTAGGCCACGGGCATCCTGCTCAACACCGTGCGTGGGGCCATATTCGACATGATGACCAATAGTATCATCGGGATGGAAAGGGTCGAAGCTGACTTTTCAAATGATAACGGTTCCATTGAGATCAACACCTTTCAATCCAACGAGAAGGTGGTTTTCTATGTTTCTTCCCGATCTTTAGAAAAGCAAACAGTCGATCTCGACTTCAGTCAGATGATCGGTGCCTACGATAGCGTGTCGGGAATACAGTTGGGATATGATCCAGCCTCGTCGAACGGTCAGCATTGGAATGGTGATACCAATATTGCATCTGAATTCGTGACCATTGATGGCACGCGCTTTTATTGGAATGAACACGACGTTCGAGCGAAAATAACCCAGTTGAACGAGACCCAACTTGGGGGCGGAACAGATCTGACGGTGACATTCAAGCCCTACGAAGTGATTGAAATCACTTATGAGTTGTCACAAGTCAATATCGTCAACGGGACGAATGGAAACGACGTGGCGCTTGTGGGTACGAATGGCGTTGATAAGATTTTCGGATTTGCAGGGGCCGACGCGCTTGACGGCCGGGATGGCGATGACGAGCTTCAGGGAGGGCTTGGCAATGATAAACTCTATGGCAGGGCGGGCGCTGACACGCTTTTCGGGGGTGATGGCCAAGACGTCCTGTATGGTGGCAATGATAATGATCAGATCTTTGGCGAAACGGGAAATGACAAACTGATTGGCGGGAGAGGTCGCGACACGGTCACGGGGGGAGCCGGCGCGGGTACTTTTTTATTCTTTCAATCCGAAATGGTGGCCGACGGAGCGGATCACCGATTGTTGAACCGGGGCCAGCCCTGATTAAACCCGATGTCGACGGCGTCACAAGCCGAAAGGGTCTGAAAAT
>JAAWWE010000023.1 GCA_021404525.1 Rhodobiaceae bacterium | reverse complement strand
GCATTTGTCGCTGGTCTGCCCCCCCGGAGAAATTGTAACCCGGCCGCCTTATATGCTGGGAAGCGTGCTACCTTGGTATGGTAGGCAATGGAGCGCACCTCACGTTCGGCAATTTCAGCCTTAAGCAGCTGTGACAGCATTGGCGTGGCAGTCTCAAATGCTGGCGCACCCTGGGCGACCAAGTCTTCGACCATTGCCCGGCAACACATGCTTGCATGTGTGAGAGGGGGCATTTGCCATGCCGTAGAGCTTGAGGCTGCGCAGCATGATGACGATAGAGGCTCCGGCTGGATCATGACGCATGGCGCTTCTCCCCAGCTTGTCTCAACCCATCATAACGATCTACGTTGGCCTCTGGCGTTGTCTGCAATGTCAGCGCATCAGGCGGATCAACTTTGGGATGATCTGTTGGTTTGCGATCAATCAATCGATGCAGCAGGTTCAGGATGTGCGTCTTGGTGGGCACGCCTGCTTCGAGGGCTAGCTCTACAGCTCGCAAAACATCCTCTTCATTGTGCTGAAGAACCAATGACAGGATGTCGACCATCTCTCGGTCTCCGCCATCCTTCCGTAGCATGTGATCCTGCAGCTGACGGAAAGCACCCGGCATCTCTGTAAACGGCGCGCCATTTCGCAGAGCGCCGGGTTTGCGTTGAATGACAGCCAAATAGTGGCGCCAGTCATAGATGACTTTGCCAGGCTTGCGATGTGACCGGTCAATGATGCGTACATGTTCACAAACCGTTTGCCCTTCAGCAACGACAACCAGCCGTTCGGGGTAGACATGCAGGCTCACCCGGCGGTTCGCAAAGCTGGCGGGCACGCTGTAGCGATTGCGCTCGAAGGTGATCAAACACGTCGGAGATACACGTTTGCTGTGCTCTATGAAGCCGTCAAAGGCGGGCGGCAGAGCCATCAAGGGCTTCTCAGCTTCCCACACGTCCGCGATGGAACCCGGCAAAGCCTTGTGTGGTGTCTCCGCACACAAAGCGATGCAACGATCTTCAAGCCACTGGTTCAGTTCAGCTAGATCAGCGAAGACAGGCATAACCTGCCACATGCGGTTACGCGCATCCTGCACGTTCTTCTCGACCTGACCCTTCTCCCAACCAGCAGCTGGGTTACAGAACTCAGGTTCAAACACGTAGTGGCTCGCCATCGCTTTGAATCGTGCATTGATGTCGCGCTGTTTGCCTTTGCCAACACGATCAACTGCTGTCTTCATATTGTCGTAGATCCCACGTCCGGGAACGCCGCCAAACACACGGAACGCATGCCAATGGGCGTCGAACAGCATCTCATGCGTTTGTAGTGGGTACGCCCGCACCAGGAACGCCCGGCTGTGCGACAGCTTGATATGCGCCACCTGCAGTTTGACCCGCTCGCCTGCGATGTTGGCCCAATCCTCGCTCCAATCGAACTGGAAAGCTTCACCTGGCTGGAACACCAAAGGCACATAGGTCCCGCGACCCGTCGTCTGTTCCGCACGATGCCGATCTTCTCGCCATGCCCGGGCAAAAGCCGCCACGCGTTCGTAAGACCCATCATATCCCAGCTTCACAAGATCCGCGTGCATTTGCTTCACTGTCCGCCGCTCTTTGCGCGACTTGCGGGTCTGCGCCAGAAGCCAAGCAGACAAACGATCCGCATAGGGGTCCAGTTTGCTTGGGCGCTTAGGCGTCTTGAACTTCGGTGCTACCGCGCCTTCGCGCAGGGACTTCTTGATCGTATTGCGAGACAATCCCGTCCGACGGGCAATCTCTCGAATTGGCATTTTATCACGCAATACCCAGCGTCGAATGACACTCAAAAATCCCATGTCGATCACTCCAAATCTCCCCAACCAAAACCGTCGGGGCAATGTGTTCACATGGGTCAATTCTCAGTGACAATTTATGGGCATACCGGGTCAGTTCTCAGTGACATTCAACAACCCAGAGTATATTGATGCCGAGATGAACCGCATCTTTCGCGAACTTGGTGAAGAGAACCATTTGGGCGACACGGTCAGTTTGCAAGACTTCGCCGAGCGCGCGGCCCACTACGTTGCAGACGTCAACGCCGTCCACCCTTTTCGAGAAGGCAATGGGCGTTGCCAACTCACGTTGCTCGATATCCTCATGCAAGTTGCAGGGATTGAGATGATCGAAGACCACATTGATGAGGGCGAGTTTATGAACGCGATGATATCAAGCTTCGCCGGAGACCAAGGCCCCCTCGTGAATGCCATCATCAAGATGGCAGGCTGACGCGGACGATGTTTGGCAGGTGCATTCCACGGTCTCGCCCAGCGTGCTTACTATCCTGGCGACGCGTGAAGTGAAGGTGATATGGAAGTTATGGTACCGGAAGTATCTCTGCCCTGAAGAAACGCAAAGGCGAGTATTCTCCGGAGCTGGGAAAGGTACCACACAGAATTAAAAACCTGGTTGTTGGACAACGCTCGTTTCCAAGATTGACGCAAAACGGATGATTGCCAAACCTCAGCCAACCCTTCATCTAATCAGTGTAAGCCGCGCATTCGGAAAATGTTGCCGGACAGTCGGATTGATCCGCAGTATTCAGGAATGGCAAGAAATCATTGTGAAACGGGAGTGGACGATTTCGTCAAGCACACCGCCTCGATAGAAGATCACGTCTTGCCGGATACATGCATGGCGCCGTCAATGGCTGCGCCACTTTTGACGGTGATCGTTCGGGCCGACACATTTGCCTGGACACTGGCCGTCGGTGACAGGGACAGATCATCGGATTTCAGCCTGCCCTTGTGTTTGCCTTCAATGATGGTCGTCTTGGCCGCCACGGCCCCTTTGACGGATGCACCCGCCCGGATGACGACCGAAAGTGCCGCAACATCGCCGATCACCTTGCCCTTGACCTCAACGCTGCCTTCGCCTGATTTGATATGGCCGTCGATGGTCAGATCTTCGGCAATGACCGAGTTTGGCATTGAAAGGTCCTCTCAGGAGTTATGGGAATGCAGACCGTCGCACGAGATGCGCAGAACACCACGGCTGCCCGTTGCAAACAAGTTGCAATGCGCGCCGGGGTCGTTTCTCGCGCACTCCCAATGAGGCCATCATTGGCAAATGGCTCACCAGTCCACCGCTTTTGCGGCCATTGCATCGAGCCAACCCGGCAGGAGTGGTTTCAGCGTGGCCCGAATGTCTTCGCCTTGGGCACCGCGGTTTATAAGCTCAAGGATTTTTTGGTCGTCCCGGGACAGCGCGCGCTTTGGCCATGCAGCGGTGAGGGCAGTGGCATGAGCAAAACCGGTGAGCCAGTCCGCGAATTTGCGCGCAGAACGTTTTTTGATACCCGAACCGGTTTGCCTGTCAAAGAGGCCGTTTCGGATTTCGCCGTACCGCAACATGATGATATCGAGCACGCGCTGCAGTTTGTCACCCTCCGGCAGATTTATCCCATCCAGGAGGGGTGGCAGCCAGTCGGCTGGCGTTATGAAACGCGGAGCCACTATGGTGGCGGTCAGGTAGCCGTCAATCATGTCGGGGCTGAGGGGAGCCTTTCTCAAAAGCCGACCCAGTTCTCCCGTCGCCTCGGGTTCAATGCCCTGATCAAAGCCCTCATATGCAAACGGTCCGTCCGGCAAGCCCTCGTCCATGGCAAGATCTTCGATGCCGTTCTGCTCCGCGACATCAAGAGTTAAAGCTGCGATGACCTCGAAGATCGGTATCCGCTTGAGGGAGCGGCCGTTCTCCAGCCCCTGCACGACGCCCGCGAAGGACAGCCAGTCGTCTTCCCCCGCGTGGCGCAAAATAGCGGCTGACCTGGCGAAGTGAGATGACCAAAAGCCCCTCTGCGCATCCAGCGTCGCCCAGACCACCTTCTCGGCTTCTCGTTCGGTTCTGGCCGCGTCCAGAGCTGCTGAGAGGCTTGCATCGGTGACAAACCAGCTCGATGACATCTCGTGGTCGCGCGCCCATTTGATGCTCTGCCCGATAAGGCGCCCGCGTTTCGCAGCGGACAGTCCGTCCAGGTGGCCCTCCGGGTCGGCGATACCGAGACGGGAAACGGAGCCGTGCTCCTGCGGGCTCAGATCGCCCAGTCCCATCATCTCTGACACATCCACAAAGCCCGGCGCAGGGGTCAACCCCTTGGCCAGACCCTCGCCAAGGGCTGCGGCCAAGGCCAATGGCAAATACTCAGGTGTCACTTCGTAGACCGGCATCGCCTCTTCGATCTCGGCGAGGGTGCCGCGCTGATCGCTGGCGCTGGTGCAGGGGATGGCATAGGCGTCCTTGATGCCGTGACCCGTTTTGAGGAGCAGCGTCGCGATGCATTTCTGGCTGCCCCGGCTGACACTGGCCACGATGCTCTGGCTGCCGGTACCATCCGGCAGGGAGGACAGGAGCCTGTGGCGCCGCCATGGACGTGGTACCAGACCGCCGGATGCTTCCCGCAGCAGCGCCTCGCTGATACCGCGATCCAATGTGGATTTGGTTTCCTTATCGGGGAGCCACTTGCGCAACCGGATCAGATCAGAGAGCGTGCCGGCATCAATCGCGCCCGCATGCGCAAGTTCGGCAAACCCCTCGGCTGCGGCCACGCGCATCTCAGCCGCCGGGTCGAGCAGAAAGTAACGCCCGAGAGAGATCAGTTTCGGAGCCGCCTGGACCACCATGTGCGAGACCAGCAGAGCGGCAGCCCCGCGGGGCATCGCGCCGATACCCTCGCGCAGGACCATGTAAGCCGCGTAGCCCGTGACGTCGTCCGGGATCAGATCACGGACCAGGGCCTCGATGTCCGGCATCTCCATACCGCCGGGGTTTTCCTCGGAGTCGGGCGCGTCCGGGCCAATCCGGATCGAATCGGGAGGCTCCAACCCGGCGCGGATGAAGGCCTGGCACAGCGCCATCTTGCAGGGGTTGTCCAGGCGGCCCGACGCCGCTTTTGCCCCAAGCCATTCGTCGATCAGCGCAAAAACCAACACCGCGTCTTTTTCTAGGTTTTCGCGGTTCATACGCATGGCGTCCAGAACCCCGCCAAAGAGCGCAAGAAGGTCGTCCGGCAGGTCAGCCTCTTCATCCATTTGCCCGAGCATGTCGGATACCGCGCTGGTATCGGCTGCGATGTGCGGCGCCCAAAAATCCACCCAGCGAAAGACGGCGCGGTCGTCTTCTTGTGTCGGACGTTCGGAAAGGCAGCGCTGTAGAATGTTCTGTGTCATGCCGATCAGTATATCGAATTCAACTGAGCGGATGAAGAACTCTGTATCCAGGACTGCCCAAAACCGGTCCATGGCGAAACCACTTCAAGGACGCCCCGAACCGCCCGATGCGCGCTCTTCAGGTTGCAGCGGCTGTCTCTCTCTTTCTCTCACGTGTCTGGCGCGGAACTGCGGGACTGCCGCCGCATATCGCCTCAATAAAGTTAATGACCAAATTCTGCGCATGCATCTGAACATATGATGGTTTTTGATGCACGCCGATGCGCATAGCTGCATAGCGGCATTATCCAGTGTTGCGGCGCAGCAGTTGAAGTTATCTGAGACCATGTACTGATGTCGGCAACTTCTCCTCCCTGAGATCCTGACATCGCCATGATGGACCTTCATCCTTCTCCCGAGGGGTCATCAAACACCGAATTGGCTGCTGCACCTCCTCCCGCGGCATCCGTTTCAGGTGAGCGGCGCCCTCTCCTCCCAGAGGGGCCGCTCTGTTTTTATCTGCTGCTGTGTCGCCCGAACGGGCCGGGGCTGGCCTTCGGCAGAGATTGCGATATCTCTTCCGGAGGAACGTTACACCGCCTGGGAGCCTGATGGTGTTGCCTATGTTGAAGAGTGTCGTGATGTTGATCGGCCTGTCTAGCCTTGCGGCCTGTTCTCTCTTCGGCGGCGAAGCAGCACCCGAACCCGACTACCGCGTCGTTCTCGAAGAGGGCGCTTTCGAAGTCCGTGACTACGACGCACTGGTCGTGGTGAAAACCACCATGGCGGATGGCTCACGATCGGCGTTCGGCCGTCTCTTCGATTACATCTCGGGTCAAAACGAGGCTGAGCGCAAGATCGCCATGACCGCGCCCGTCCTGAACGCCACCGCGGACGCCGGGACAGAGATCGCTATGACCACACCAGTGTTTCAAAGCGTCGAGGGTGTGGGTGAGATGATCTTTGTCCTGACGAAAGGGTTCACCCTGGAGACCGCGCCGCTGCCCACCGATCCGAAGGTCTCGCTGGCCACCCTGCCACCGCGCCGCCTCGCGGTGATCCGCTATTCCGGTGCGCTGAACGCCGGGGCCGCCAACCAGGAAGCCCGATTGCGGGCGTGGCTGGAGACCGAAGGGTTGCAACCTGACGGCCCTGCGGAGGTTGCGGGCTACAATCCGCCCTGGACGTTGCCGCCCTTCCGTCGCAACGAAGTGCTGATCCCGGTCAGGATCGACTGACCGGCGCGCAAGACAGGTCCTGATCGGGTCTGCTTTGCGATATCCGCACCGCGTCCACCGGCTGCAGGGCCAATGGATTGTCTCCCGAAAAGGATCTATCACTGCGTTTGCCATTGTCGTTAAGAAGGCCGGTTACACTGCAACAATCGTGACCCTGAACCAGACCACACGAGCCAGTTGCAATAAGGCGGGATCATATGGATCATTGAGGTTATTCATCGCACGCCCGATCACCGCAGCGCGGCTTCTTGCGCTGTAAGTCGGCGACGGAAGGGCAGAGCGGCGGGGGTGCAACCCAAATACTCTGACGACGTACCGACCATTGCACTGCATTGGGACATATTCTGAAATGACCTTGCGTTCAGACTTGGTGGCTTTATGACAGAACTGCACGTCAGGGTCGGGGAAAGTCGCATATGAATATGCTTGGCACATTCATCAAGCCGATGCACCCGGAGGGCCTTAAATTCGTCGCGATATTTGCTGCCACTACCATTGGCCTGTTTCTGCTGACACCGATCCTGGGCTGGATTGGTGTTGGTCTAACCATCTGGTGTTATTACTTCTTCCGTGATCCTGAACGGGTGACGCCGAAGTCTCCGGAATTGATCGTCAGCCCTGCGGATGGTATCGTATCGCTGATCGAGCAGGCGGTACCGCCTGCCGAACTGGGGATGGAAAACACGGCCCTGATCCGCGTCAGCGTCTTCATGAACGTTTTCAACTGCCACGTGAACCGGATTCCGATTGCAGGTCAGATCACTGCGGTGGCCTATCGCCCGGGCAAGTTTTTCAATGCGTCACTGGACAAGGCCAGCGCCGACAATGAACGCAACAGCCTCTGTATCCGAAGTCCGGGGGGTCAAGAGCTGGCGGTTGTTCAGATCGCGGGCCTGGTTGCTCGTCGTATCGTCTGCTTCGTCAAACCAGGCGATGGGATGCAAACGGGGGAGCGGTTTGGTTTGATACGCTTTGGTTCGCGTCTGGATGTGTATCTCCCCCCTGGCGTGGTGCCGCGGGTCAGCATCGGCCAGACCATGGTTGCGGGCGAAACCGTTCTTGCGGACTTGCAAGGATCGGAAGGCTGGCAGTCGGCAGATCAATGAACGAGCCCTCCGAAAAAACGATATCCGATTTTGCGCTGGTGCAGCTGATCCCGAACATGCTGACAATTGCGGCGATATGTGCAGGTCTCTCGGCCATCAGATTCGGCGTGCAGGAAAATTACACGCTGGCGGTGCAGCTGATTGTGGCGGCCTGCGTGCTGGACGGTCTGGACGGACGGCTTGCCCGCCTGCTCGGCAGCGGCAGTAAAATGGGAGCGGAACTGGACTCGCTGGCAGATTTCGTGAATTTCGGAGTCGCCGCGCCACTGGTCATCTATTTCTGGGCCGTGCAGGATATGCAAAGTGCCGCTTGGATATCGGTTCTGGTCTATGCGATCTGCTGCGTCGTGCGCCTCGCTCGATTCAACGTCAACAGCAAGGCCGATTGCGAGAACACGCCAAACGCCTATTTCAGCGGCGTCCCGGCCCCTGCAGGTGCGCTGCTGGTGATGCTGCCGATGTTCGTCTCCTTTGCCTTTGCCGATGCGCCGCTGCTGCCGGATGTGATCATCTGCGCCCACATGGTCCTGGTCGGGCTGCTGATGATAAGCGGGATCCCGACCTGGTCACTCAAAACCGCCCGCATATCCCGTAAAAACGTAAAGTTCTTTCTCGTCGGTTTCGCCTTTGTCGGTGCTGCCCTGCTGACCTATGCTTGGATCACCTTGGTGGTGCTTTGTGTCGGCTACATTGGCATGGTGATTTGGTGCCTGGTCGCGAAACCGCCTCCAAAACTCAAACGGGGAAAATAGGTTGGATATCGAAGCTGTTCAAACATCCTATGCCCGCTGGGCCCCGGTCTATGACAGGACTTTTGGCGCAGTGACGAATATCGGCAGGCGCCGGGCGGTTGAATACATCAATGGCCTGAGAGGCAGCGTGCTGGAGGTTGGCGTTGGCACCGGGCTTTCCTTGCAGCATTACAAACCCGATCTGCAGGTCACAGGGATTGATTTCAGCGCGGAGATGCTGGCCAAAGCGCAACGCAAGGTCGAGTGCTTGCACTTGGACCAGGTGGTGGCTCTGCGCCAGATGGATGCACGGACACTGGATTTCCCGGACAACTGCTTTGATACGGTTGCCACGATGCATGTCCTCTCGGTTGTGCCCGAACCGGAACGCGTGATGTCTGAGATCGCCCGCGTGTTAAAACCGGGCGGCAAGGTGGTAATCACCAACCACTTCATGCGCACGAAAGGAACATTGGCGCTGCTCGAACGGATATCTGCGCCCTTTGCCAACATCATCGGCTGGCATTCCGATTTCGCGATCGAAACCGTCTTGCAGGAACCGACACTGACGGTCGAAGAACAAAAAACGCTACCCCCGCTTGGCATGATGACGTTTCTGGTTCTGAGCAAAACTCTAACCCGCAGCCGGCCCGCATAGCCTTTGCTCCAGTCCGTTGACTCCCGGTTATCAGCTCGCATTCAGTATGTGGAGGCAATGATATTTGGTCCCATTTTTGGGTTCCATTATCGTTACTATCTGAACCCACCTCTCCGGGCTAAATTCTGGCTATGGGGATGCGTAAATTGCTATTTTGCCGCTTTAGAAGCATCAGAATTAACTCTTGGCCTCGTGGGTTGATTTCGTGTCATGCTCTCCCAACGCCATACTCAAACGCCGCATCATGCGATCCATCGTGTCGGCCTTGTCCTGATCAGTAAGCGGCAGGGTCTTTGCCACGTCCGAGCTCAGAATGCTGCAACACCCGTGTAGTGTCGCCCAGATGAACATCGCATCATGTTTAGCGGGTTGATCAAGGTTGCCGCCAGGATCGCTTAGAGGGATGGTGTAGAGCCGTTCATGCAGAATGGAGAACGCTCTCTGTGACTTTGCCAGCATATCCGGATGGTCATCAATGTCCGGCAGGGCGGTGTTGAACATGAGCCTGTATTGCAACGGGTGCGTCATGGCGAACTCAAGATACGCGCGGCCCATGAAGCCCAGGTCCTCGAACCCATTTTCGCTGCGCGGGCGCGCCTCAAGATGAGTCGCGAAGGTTTCGAAACTCCGCGCGACTACCTCAGCCAGGATGTGATCGCGGGACGCAAAGTGCTTGTAGGGTGCTTGGTGCGACACACCCAATCGCTTGGCGATGGCACGCAAGCTGAGCGCCTCGACACCGGCCTCGGCGATCACTTTGAAGGCTTCGGACACAACCTGATCCTTCAGCGGCCTGGTGTCCGGTTCAGCCATCGCGGTGTTTCGTCATGCCCCTCATTACCTGGCCGAGTATCCGGCTTCGCAGGGCGCGTGGCAAGGCGCCAAGCCCATAGCCCAAAAGCTTTGACTGGGTGCCGGGACGGACCGTGCTGCGACGACCAAGGGCCGCCAGCGTCTCGTGAGCGATTGTGGCCGGTTCCGCAGCCCCGGACATTGCCATGTCCGCGCGTCTGGCAAACCCCGTTGCCACGGGTCCCGGTGCGCTCGCCAGCACATCGACGTCATCTGGTTTCAGTTCCAGGGCCAAGCCTTCCGCAAGCGACTGCACATAGGCTTTCGTCGCGGCGTAGTTTGCCGAATGCGGAACGCCCTGAAAGCCGACGATGGAGCTCATCAGGATCAGGCCACCCCGCCCTCGCGCCCGCATTTGTCGCGCCAGCGGGTGGGCTAACGCGGTCAGTGCGCGGCAGTTGACGTCAATCATGGAAAGTTCGTCATCAATTGGAAGGTCACAGAACGAACCCGCGCTGCCATACCCGGCAGCACCGAAGTAGAGACCAACTTCAGTGCTCTCGGTTTCAGCGATGACAGCGCGGATGCCATCCGCTGTGCCCAGATCAGCAGCAACCGCCAGGGTCTCGACACCCTGCGCCGCGCATGATTTCGACTGCGCTTCCAACCTTTCGAGCCGACGTCCTACCAGCATCACATTAAGTCCAAGTGCCGATATCTGGTCTGCCGCTGCCGCGCCGATCCCGTCGCTCTACCCGGTCACAAGCGCCCATGGTCCGTATTTGCGCTGGAACGTCTCTTTGTCGATGTTCATCACGATCTCCGGCTGGGTTGACAGTGTCTACTGAATGCGTGATATGGTAGACGCTGTCAACCCATTCAAAGCGAAGCCGCCATGTACGTTTCAATCACTGGCCTCAAGCTCAAGCGTTTCTGGCATGCGCCTTCGTTCTGGCGGCATGCCACGGCCGCAATGGTTCAAGCACGTTCCGCCGATGGATGCCTGGGGTCCGACGCCCGCACCATCGCGGGCATTCACCATACGCGAAGCCTCTGGCGCGATCGGCAGGCGATGAAAACCTATCTCCGCGCGGGCGCGCATTTACAGGCGATGCGTGTCTTTCCCAGGATCGCGACCGGCAAGACCTATGGCTACGACAGCGCAGCCATTCCCGATTGGGACGAGGTGCATCGCCTTTGGAAGGAAAAGGGCCGCGAGGTCTGACCCTACAAAGTACAAGACCACGAACTGGTCGGCTTACAATGACAGCCTGAAGCGACGCAGATCGCTATCGATTTGGTTTGATCGGGAGATGGTTTGGGTGCCACCGCCGAGCGGCAAGCGCGGTCGGCAACGGGAGTGGGCAAAAGCTGGGGGTTATGCCCACTCCCCGATCCGACTATGGGCGGATCCTACGACCTTTTACGGAGTTGGATTTCCCTTGGCTTCTTCGCGCAGTTGCGAATGGAGCAATAGAGGACCGTCGCGGCGTAGCGTTCTATACGTTGAGCATGTTCGTCCGAGGCGGCGAAAATGCCCAACTTGCGGTCGAAATAGCAGAGCTAATCTCCGACCGAGAGGACCTCCAAGAAGAACTTGAGCGGATGTTGAATCCTCCACCTCAAGAACCCGACGAGCACGAGATTGAACACCAAAATTGGCAGCGTGAACGTGAGATCGAAGAAGCTGAGCGGCAGGATGGTTGGAAACAATGGCGGCAGGAGGTTCTTGCTGCTGAAGATCTAATGCTGGGGGAAGCAGACCGGGAAAACACGCTATATAACCTGCACAATGTCATGCAGCACACGGAACGCGACCACAATACGTGGGGGTATTGGGATGCACAGTTTGTTGAGACGGCGTTTTCTCCGGAATTTCTCGCCGGTGTAAGAGAAGGTCTCTCTGATTTCTGGCGACGCACCGACGTATCGCTGTTCAGTGAGCGTGCAGAAGAAGATCGGAATAGTTATTCAGCCGCCAGCCTTATGGCACTTGCTGCGCTCAAATGCGAGGCTGAGACCGCGAATTGGGCCGAAGTCCTTTCGCATGATGAAGCAGTAAGGGTGACGCGCATTTCAACATTGGAGCTGAACGGTTTCGGAGCCTTTCTGCCACAGTTGGAAGCGGCACATCCAAACGCCATCGAAGAAGTCGTTGGGGCTGAAGTCAACCGACAACTCGCTAATCTGATAGATGTAGGACGCGCGCCCATTTTGCACGACGCACTCCACCATGGCAAACCGCTCATGCGCGACATCGCAGCCGCAGCGGCTACGGATAGCCTACCGGCATTTGAGAATGCGATGGGGCAAAATACTCAGACCGACCTCAAATACGCCTTCGAACTGATTGCGGGCCATGGCACGGATGAGGCCATTTCGAATGCTGTTGGAGCGATCCAAAATCATATCGACACATCCAACCAAATGACTGCTGAAAGCCAACGGTTCTGGCTGATAATGTTGACCCAACTGAGCCTAGAGCAAGGGTGCGAAACCGTGCTGGCAGCGACCGCTGACTTATCGACGCAAGAGTCCCGAGAAGCCGCAATTTCAATATTTGCTGCAATCTTCGGTGATCGCCACTGGGGCGGGCAACCGAGTTTTGATGGGGTGGAGAATGGCCGTCGCCTCGATTTGTTGACCCAGCTGGTTACAAGAGCCTACCAAACGGTGCGCCCGCAAGAGGATCAGCAACATGAAGGCACCTTTACACCGAACACTCGAGACCACGCCGAGGAAGCACGCGGTTACCTTCTGAGCATCCTTACTTCCAAGAAGTCACCGAGAACGCTGTTGGTGCTTTACGAATTGTCTGCAATGCCCGAATTCGCGCATGTGACTGACCGTTTGAAACAGATGGCTACAGAGTTGGCGGCGAACATATCGGAACCCGAGGCTATGAATGCCTCGGTATTCCGAATATTCGACCAAGAGCGAAACTACCGTGCCTATGATGACCCATCTCTATTTGCGGTCATGAATCACAGGCTAGCAGACTTTGAACACCACCTGCTTAACGACGAGCAGACAACTGTAGCGACTTTGCGAAAGGTGGAAGGCGAAACAGAGCTACGTCAATTCCTTTCCTACTGGCTGACCCAAAACGCTCGAAGTGCATACAGTGTCACACAAGAAGCCGTCGGAATTGCGGAAAAGCGAACAGATACCCGACTGCATGCAGCCGGTTTGGACCGATACGCATCAATAGAGGCAAAGTTAGATGACGCAAGACATCGATGGAGCGGAAGCCAACTAAGAGATGCTTTGATCGACCAACTCGTGGGGCGTTATCTGAACCATGAGCGATGTCGAGTTGGCGGCCTTGTCTTAGCCTCTTAATCTGTATGCGCGAAACGCGGTAATCGCCATGCGTTGACCACTGACCAGGCCCTCTTCAATGCAGCGGGCGACGGTCGTCTCGAACAGATGACGCAGCAGTTCGCTCTCGCGGAAACGGCCATGCCGGTTCTTGGAAAACGTAGAATGATCTGGCACCCGGTCATTCAGATCGAGACGGCAGAACCAGCGATAGGCGAGGTTCAGATGCACCTCTTCACACAACCGCCGTTCCGACCGGATGCCGAAGCAGTAGCCGACCAGCAGCATCCGGATCAGAAGTTCTGGATCGACAGACGGGCGACCCGTGTGGCTGTAAAACTCCGCCAGATAGGCGCGAATGCTGCTCAGATCGACAAACCGGTCAATCGACCGCAGGAGATGATCTTGGGGAACGTGATCCTCGAGCGAGAACTCATAGAATAGCGCCGCTTGTGCTTCCTGTCTCGGTCCCATCATGGCTGCTCCTCCCATTCATCGGGAGAATCGAATCAGCCACCCGCGCATCGATCAAGCGGGAGTTTTTCAACGAAATACGCCCATACCTACGTGCTCGTCGGGATATAGCCTCGGCGGCGCTTATGGCGTTCGAGCTCGTTGCAGGCATCGGATGCGCGTTTCGCGTCAGAATACGTGACGCTCATGACACGTCCGCGCGTGCCGATCCGGCCCCAGCACCGCACGACAGCGACTTCGCCAAACAGTGTCGGCTGAAGCGTGATACCGTAAAACCTCGCCATGTTCTGCGATGGAACGATGCGGACAAGATCCAGATGGGGATTGTCAGGGTCACTCATGCGCCAAGTATCTGATGAGTGATGTGCACAGGTCCAATGATGATCTTGAATCCTCTGACTCGGTTTGATTCTAGATGATGATCGGTCGGCCACCCTAGATCACAACGGTCGCCATTCTGTACATCGCCGCCTGAGTCAGCAAAGGGTCAGGCCACTGGATCTGGCCAACCTGGTTCCTAAAACGAGACCGCGCTTGTCAGAGAAGTCACCGGCAACGCAAAGTTTCCATCGCCGAACGTCAGAACCTGCTCACCGAGGTAGAACACGAGGCCTACCACCGAGCGCCCCCTTCCTGGCCCTTCGGTCGCAAACCATCTCAGGTGCCGAAAATCATCAGCCGAGACAGTGGCAGCTGATTTGACCTCAACCCCAACGAGCCGATGCCCACCGTCAATCACAACGTCCACCTCGCGCCGATCCGCACTGCGCCAATGATACAAGCGATAGTCGCCCTCTTGCAGAGGGAGGGCCCTTTGCAATTCGCCGACGACAAAACTCTCAAGAAGCCCGCCCAAGGCTTCCGGGCTGTTGCCGATCTCAAAAGAGCGGTCATTGAGTCGGCGAAGGGCCGTGGCGATTCCGGTGTCGACGAAGTGGAACTTTGGCTGCTTGATATCCCGCTTGCCCTTGCCTGGTGTCCAGGCGCTCAGCTTTCCGATCATCGAAAGCCTCAAAAGAACGTCGAGATATTGATCAACGGTCTCGCGCTTGAGCTTCGCAAGCTTCGCCAATTCAGAGGTGTTGATCTCTTGGGCCGTCCGCGCCGCCATCTGATCTATCAAGAACCTGAGCGCGTCCGGCTTACGGATCGGCATGACATCGGCCACGTCACGATCGACGACGGCATCGATGTAGTCACGGTACTGCCTCTGTCGCGCTCTGAGTGGCAGTTCGCGGATCTCCGGGAATCCACCGGACAGCAGAAGGTTGATGTAGTCTTTCCGGCCAAGTGTTCGGGCAGGCGAAAGTTGCGCCAGCGACGGGTTGTCCTGCATCGCCCAATCCATCAGCCGACTTGGCTGCGCCCGGCTGACTTCGGACATCGCCAACGGCCAGAGTTTGAGTGTTCGCATCCTGCCTGCAAGGGAGTCAGCCACTTCAGCCGTCGTGAACACGTTCGATGACCCCGTTAGGACAAACTGTCCCTTGCGCCGGTCCTGGTCGACAATCGCTTTCATCGCGAGCGCGAGTTTACGCGACCTTTGCGCCTCATCGATGATGATCGGCGCGCCTCCCTGACCATCGGCAAGGCTGGCAAGCTGCCCGCGTGGATCTGCCTCGATGGCGGCCAGGACGTTTTCATCGTCCAGCGTGATGAAGCGCCCTTGATCGAAGAGGTCGCGCACGAGGGTCGTCTTGCCGACCTGTCTCGACCCAATCAGGTTCACCACCCGAGCTGCGCCCAGTGCATCGCGGAGTTCGGAAGTCAGATGCCGAGGTAGATAATCATCGTTTTGTGTCATGTCACGGGATGACTACTGAGGGCTTCACGAAATGTCCATCAGGAGAGCCACGAATTGTCCGCTAAAAGGTTCGTTGGTTGACCCATAGGACGCAGGATTTCAGCCTTTCACAACCCCGCATCCTCCAGATGCTCCCGGTCGGGCAAATCCTGCAGCGACTCCAGATCGAAGGCGACGAGGAATTGATCCGTTGTCACGTAGGTATCACGTAGGTATACGGCGCCCCTTGCTACGGAGATCGCGGACCGGTCCCGATCAGCCCCCTGGCATGCAGCCGCCCAATGAGATCGCGGCTGATCTCCTTGCCGAAGATGTCCTTGAGCCCTTCCCGGGTGATCGGCTGGTGGTAGGCGATGGCCGCCAGCACCGCAACATCGTATTCGCGGAGATCGAGATCCTGGTCGCCCACATCGGCAGCCGTCCGGATCACCGTTGCATAGGCGGGTCGGCTCCGTAGCATCCATCCGCTGGCCACCTTGGCCAGCTCAAACGACCGCCCCTCGAGATCAGCCAACAGATCGTCGATCAGGAGATCGACCGAGACGCCCTGCCCGACCACGCGGGCCAGGTCCTCGCGCGGGACCGGCGAGGCGGAGGCAAAGAGCATGGCCTCGATCCGGCGCATCCATTCGCGCCATCGCAGGTCTTGCGGCAGATCTTCAAGCTCGCGGTCTAGCGCTTGATCCGCATCGTCCTTCGCCATGCTCAAATCCCATAATGCCGGAACGTGTCCCGACCCGTCAGTTCACGCGCCGCACCAAGTTCGACCAAGCGGTCACAGAACGGGCGACGGCCACGGTCCGATTGCAATGAGGTTAACGTGGTCGGTGCGATGGCATCCCGCGACAGGAACAGAGCAACGGCCCCATCCGATCCCTTGGCACGCAGCCTGGGCGGCAATCGCGTTCAGTTTCGCAGCACGACCGGTTAAGTCAGCTGCCTCGCGCAAAGCTTCAACAACACTGACAGAAATTGCTTTGTGGCAGGCCAAACGAAGATCGTCACCTGTCAGCTTAGACTCCGTCCGCTTGAGTTTCAGCGATACCAGCGGAACAACATGGCCCCACTTCAGAGACTGCGACAGGGTGGCATCCGCCAATAGCAGGGCAGCCGAGATAGCTCTCGGGTCGTCGCGAATCACCGCTTCCAAAACAGCAGCAGCGCGACCAACCGGGCTAGCTTGCCCCGCGCCACGCGAAACCTGTGCATCCAGCCAAGCCCCGATCTGCTCAGCGCCAATCTCGAGCAAAGCACGATTTAATGCGCCAATGCCAATCTCCCTCTCCACAGCCCTTTGCCATAACTTATAGATTTCACCCGATGGCCCTGGCCTGTCACCCGGCTGCAAAAAAGCCAACTCATCACGTAACTCCCCTGCCCGTTCAACCCGACCGGTATAAGCAACACAGGCCTCCGCTACGCGCAGTGCGAGCCGCTGTCTGAGCAAGGTGTGAGGCACGCTCTCATCACTCAACACAAGATGCAGATGGTTGAGCGCGGCCCCGGACCGAAAGGCCACATCTTCGGGGGTTTCGGGCCGCGCCGAGGTGACCCAGCCCGGCAGGTGCAGTAGCGTACAAAGGTCGTCCGAGATGGCTGTGGGTTGGCATATCATGGCACAAGACTATCCCGTGGCGGCGCTTTCCGCTACCATAAGACAACTCTCCACACCCGCTGCCGCCCCCCGCCATTACAAAAAATTTGTCCTTTCGTGGCACAATTGATATAGGCTCGGAAACATG